>CAVVHH010000002.1:0-3616488 GCA_963748005.1 uncultured Pseudomonadota bacterium | reverse complement strand
GCTTTCGGGCACATAGGTTACACATCGTTCCGAGCACATAGGTAACACTTTCAGGCCTTTGCGGGAGACACGCAAATGCCATGGCGGGAGTGTTGCAGAATGGATGAGCGAATGCGTTTCGTGGCCCGATTGCTGGATGGGGAGAAGATGGCGGCCTTGTGCCGCGAGTTCGATATCTCCCGTAAAACCGGCTACAAGATTTTCTCGCGCTATAAAGACTGCGGCTTGCAGGGGTTGAACGACCGCTCCCGCAGGCCCTCTCGGCACGCCAATCGCCTGCCTTTCCAGATCGAGAAGCGCATCGTCCAGCTCAAAAAGGAATATCCCAGCTGGGGTGCGCCGAAGATCCGCGAGAAGCTCAAACGTTGCCACAGCGATCTGTCTGTGCCGGCCATCAGCACTGTACATGCCATCCTGGATCGACATGGCTTGGTCAGTCGAGGACGCAGGCCGCGTTACAAAGCGCAGGGGACCGCGCTGGCGCATCCCGCAGTGCCTAACGCTTTATGGTGCGCAGACTTCAAGGGCGAGTTCATGCTCACCGACCGACGCTACTGCTATCCGCTGACCATTACCGACTTCGCCAGCCGGTACCTGCTGTGTTGTGACGCCCTCAGCACCACTCAAGAAACCTACGCTTTCACTGTATTTGAGCGTGCATTTAAGGACTTCGGACTGCCCTTGGCCATTCGCACCGACAATGGCGTGCCGTTCGCCAGCCGCAGTGCCTTTTTTGGCTTGAGCAAGCTCTCCGTATGGTGGTTGCGACTGGGGATCGGCATCGAACGCATCCAACCCGGCAACCCTCAACAAAACGGCCGGCATGAGCGGATGCATCTGACTTTGAAAAAAGAAGCCACTCGCCCGGCCGGCAGAAACTTCCTCCAGCAGCAAGCCAAGTTCGATCACTTCACGCACCAGTACAACTTCGAGCGTCCACACCAGGCGTTGGGTATGAAGTATCCGGCAGAGCTTTACAGCCCGTCGCCGCGGCCCTATCAAGGCGTAGGCGAGCTGAACTACCCCTTGCACGACCGCACGATCACGGTCACCACCTGTGGCCGCATCTGCATTGGCCGCAGGAAAATCAACCTCAGCCAGGTCTTCGCCGGACAAAATGTCGGCATCAAGGAGGTCAGCGAAAAAATATGGCTCGTAACCTTCATGCACTATGACTTAGGGTTCTTCGATCACGAGACAGGGCGGGTGGAATGTGCAGAGAATCCCTTCGCTGCTAAAGTGTCACCCATGTCTCCGGTATAAACCGTTACCCATGTGTCCGGAATGGACCATGCAGGGATGGTGCCGACTGAGGGATTCGAACCCCCGACCCCCTCATTACGAATGAGATGCTCTACCAGCTGAGCTAAGTCGGCGACTTTCCAAGGGGCGCGCAGTATACGGGTTAGAAGGACGGTGGAAAAGCCTGATGAGACACTGATTGCCGGATCACCGTGCCATGGAATCTGGACCTATGGTGACATCGTCAGCATGTATCGTTAGCCTATCCTGATGCCCACACAAGCACTGTTCCCGACCCTGATTCATACCGCACGACTGCAACAACGCGGCTGGCAGAACTTCAACAGGCAGCTGCTGCGCGAATGCCAGCAACTGGCGCATGACGATGTTGCCGGTCAACGCTGGTCGGCCACGAGCTACCCGGGCGGATATACCTCGTACAACTCGGTTAGCCGCATGCACCAGATGTCGCCTACCTTTGCGCTGCTGGAACGCAAGCTGAATCGCCATGTCCGGGCTTTTGCGCGTGCCCTGCAATTCGATCTGGAGGGCCGTGAATTGAGCATGACCGATTGTTGGGTCAATATCATGCCGCAGCACGTTGTGCACGGCTTGCACCTGCATCCGCTATCCACCATCAGCGGCACCTACTATGTGCAGACACCCATGGGTTGCTCGGCGCTGAAATTCGAAGACCCACGTCTGGACCGCTTCATGGCAGCTCCGCCCCGCAGGCAGGACTGCAAACCAGAGCAACGTCCCTGGTTTCTGGTTCCGGCCGCAGCCGGGAAGCTGGTGATGTTTGAAAGCTGGTTGCGTCATGAGGTGGCGCCGAATCCCGTAAAAACCGAGCGCGTCAGCATCAGCTTCAATTACAACTGGTTCTGAAGCCGCCGGTATTTCCCGGCAAAGTCCATTTCTCGGGTCTGACCCCAGAAATGCAACATCCAACTCCCAAACAACCAATTAGGATTTTCAGCACCCATTCAACAATCCTGCAAGGAGCGCAGCATGCCCAGTTCAAATCCGACGGCGAAGGGATTCAGTCTTGTTGAACTGATTACCGCTCTGGCCATTGTGGCCGTACTGGCGACAACCGCCATCCCAAGTTTCAGGGCGCTTCAGCAAAACACGCAGCGCCGGCACAGTGTGGATAGCTTCTGGCATGCAATTTTTCTGGCCCGCAATGAAGCCATCAAACGCAACAGCGTCGTTGCCTTGTGCAAGAGCAGTACCACCTCGTCTTGCGACAACAGCCCCGGCAACTGGTCCTCAGGCTGGATCGTGTTCGACAACCTGGATCGAGACGAGCCTGCCCAGCTGGACAGCGGCGAACCAGTTCTGCGTATCTACAATGCCACACGGAAAGTCAGCGTGACCTCAAACAGGCAAACGTTTTCTTTTCGGCCGGTTGCCCAAGGCGCTGTGAACGGTACCATCGTGTTTTGCGATACTCGTGGTGCCAGCGAGGCCCGCGCGATTATTATCAGTCACACAGGCCGCCCCAGACAGTCAACCAGAGATGCCAGTGGCCGCCCTCTTATCTGCCCGACAACCTGATACTCACGACAGACCGGAACGCTCATGCCGCCATTTCCTGCCCATCAACGCGGCCTGACCATGGTAGAGACTATCGTGGCGATCCTGCTGATCACCAGTTGCGTGATCGGCATTGCTGCAATCTACGCGCAGCGACAGAACATTGCCCGCGGCGGGCGACTACATGAGCGTGCAGTAGAATTGGCGCAGGAAATTGCCGGACACATCCGTCAGGATGCCAACGTCAAGAACAACTTTGAGACGACATTGGGCGCAACTTGCAGTTCGGAGCTCAGTAAATCCGACAACGCGACCAATATCGTGGCCTGCTGGCAGGACACGGTGGAACAGGACCTGACCAATGGCAGCGCGCGTATCTCGCTGGATCGCAACACCGTACCGGCGCAGTACATCATCGTAGTCAGCTGGTCCGAACCACGCACCGGCACTGCAAGTTATGTACTGCGCGTGACGCCGGGATCGGCAATCACTCCGGCTCCCGACTCTACGGGCTCTGCCGCAATTCACGCGGCAGGCTGAACATCACCCGTTCCACCTGGCCTTCTGCTTCCACTGGCACATGGCCGCCCCACTCGCGAATCTGTGCCACCACGCGCTGCACCAGCACTTCTGGCGCGGATGCACCGGCGGTCAATCCGACCTTCTGTTTGCCGTCAAACCATTCACGGCGCAGATCTTCCGGACCATCGATCAGATAACCGGGAATACCGGCCTTCTCGGCGATTTCACGCAGGCGATTCGAATTCGAACTGGAAGGTGAACCCACCACCAGAATCAGATCACAGCGTTGCACCAGCCGTTTGACCGCATCCTGGCGATTCTGCGTGGCATAACAGATGTCTTCCTTGCGCGGACTGATCAATGTTGGAAACCGCTGCTTCAAGGCCTCCACGACCTTTTCCGTATCATCAACGGACAGCGTGGTCTGCGTAACAAAGGCCATCTGCTCCGGATTGCGAATCGGCAAGGTATCAACATCATCCGGGGTTTCAACCAGATAGATATGCCCACCCATGGACTCATCGAACTGTCCCATGGTGCCCTCCACCTCGGGATGGCCTTCATGCCCGATCAACACCACTTCACGCGCTTCCCGCGCGTAACGGGTAACTTCCATATGTACTTTGGTCACCAGCGGGCAGGTGGCATCGAACACCTTCAGACCGCGT
Source organism: uncultured Pseudomonadota bacterium (assembly GCA_963748005.1). Taxonomy (GTDB): domain Bacteria; phylum Pseudomonadota; class Gammaproteobacteria; order Steroidobacterales; family Steroidobacteraceae; genus CAILZL01. The sequence continues at coordinate 3,612,517 of CAVVHH010000002.1, read as the reverse complement.
CGTCTGGCTTCGTCCTGCACTGCGCGCGACACGCCGTGGGCACTGAATATCACGTGCGCATCATCGGGCACATCGCTGAGCTCCTCTACAAACACCGCGCCCATCTGGCGCAGCTGTTCAACTACGTACCGGTTGTGCACAACTTCATGTCGCACGTAAATTGGTGCACCAAACAGTTCAATGGCACGCTCTACGATCTCAATGGCGCGATCAACGCCAGCACAGAAACCGCGGGGATTGGCAAGAAGGATTTGCATGATTAATTGACAACGAAGAAACCACAACCAGCAATAAAAACAACGGCCCCACCTGACTCCGTTATCAATTGTCCATTATCAATTTTCACTTTGCTTTCCTGCCTTCCATGAACGCATCCAGCAACAAACAGCCCGCACCAATGCTGATGGCCGTATCGGCCACATTGAACGCAGCAAAACTGAAGCCGATGCGATCCCAGTGAACGTGCACAAAGTCGATCACATAACCCAGCCAGACACGGTCTATTACATTGCCCAGCGCGCCGCCCAGGATCAGCGACAGGCCGATCGCCAGCAAAGTCTGTTCATTGCTGCGCATGCGCCGCAGCCACACCATGAGCACCACGCTAACGACAATACCCAGGATGACGAAAAACCAGCGTTGCCATCCCGCAGCATCGGCCAGCATGCTGAACGCGGCGCCCGTATTATGCAGATGCGTCAGACTGAGAACAGGCAGCAACTCGATGCTTTCATAGAGACTCAGGCTGCGTGCCACCAACGCCTTGGTGATCTGATCCAGCACAATAACGATGATAGACAGCCACAGCCAGCCGCTGGCGCCGCGCGTAGGCGTGAACCAGGACTTGCGCATGGGCGTTGAAACCTCACCTGCCTCAGGCATAACGACGTTCCTCACCAGCTCCTGCCACATTGGTTACACAACGGCCACATAACTCGGGATGTCCTGCGTGAGCGCCCACATCAGGCCGCTTGTGCCAGCACCTCACGCACTTGCCAAACTCCACGGGCTTGACGCTGATCCATACTGCATTGTCCGCAGCTTCGCTGGCTGCAATGGCATCGACTGGACGCGCAGATGCTGGCGCCACTTGTGCATCAGAAGTGATGAATACGAAACGCAATTCGTCACCGAGCTTGCTCAGCGAAGTGAACGTTGCATCCTTGGCGTACAAAGTGATCCCCGCATCCAGCGGTGCACCTATGGCGCCGCTCACGCGCAATTTCTCCAGCTCGCGTGATACGGCTGCACGCAACTCAAGCATCTGTGTCCAGTCAATATCCGGCTCTGTGACAACCGGTAGCTTCAACCAGGTCGTCAGGAACACGGACTCGGGGCGGCCCGTCGTCCCAGGCATGAACTTCCAGATTTCTTCCGCTGTGAACGACAGCACCGGTGCCAGCCAGCGCAGCATGGCGTCAATGACCAGATACATGGCGCTTTGTGCCGAGCGACGCGCGTGGCTGTTGGCTGGCGTGGTGTACAGGCGATCCTTAAGCACATCGAGATAAAACGCGCCCATATCCACGCTGCAGAAATTGTGTACCTTCTGATAGATCAAATGAAACTCATAATGACGATAGGCTTCCAGCATTTCATCCTGCAGTTGCTGCGTACGAGCCACTGCCCAACGATCGAGATCCACCATGTCCGCCACCGCAACCTGATGTTGCGCAGGGTCAAACCCGGCCAGATTGCCCAGCAGAAAGCGCGCAGTATTTCTGATGCGCCGATAGGAGTCGGTTACCCGTTTCAGGATTTCGTCCGACAGGCTCATTTCATTCGAGTAGTCCGTGGCCGCAACCCACAGACGCAGCACATCGGCGCCCAATGTCCCCACCACCTTCTGCGGCACGATGACATTGCCCAGCGACTTGGACATCTTGCGTCCCTTGTCATCGATGGTGAAGCCATGCGTTAGCACCGCCTTGTATGGTGCGCGATCATGCAGGGCCACCGAGGTCAGCAGCGAGCTATGGAACCAGCCGCGATGTTGATCGGAGCCTTCCAGGTACAGATCGGCAGGCGTATCCAGCTCCGGTCGCATGGCCGGCACGCAGTGATGCACCACACCAGAATCGAACCACACATCCATGATGTCGGTAACTTTTTCGTAGTGTGCAGCCTCGGCACCCAGCAACTGTTCCGGCTGCAGTTCAAACCAGGCATCAATGCCCTGCTGCTCCACCAGCCTGGCAACCGCTTCCAGCAACTCGACAGAATTGGGATGCAATTCGCCCGTAATCTTGTGGATGAATAGCGCAATGGGCACTCCCCACATACGCTGACGCGAGATGCACCAGTCGGGGCGATTGGCAATCATGCTGCTGATGCGGTTCTCGCCCCAGCCCGGCACCCATTGCACTTTTGCGATCTCACGCAGCGCGCCGGCACGCAACCCAACCTGTTCCATGCTGATAAACCATTGCGGCGTAGCACGGAAAATCACCGGTGTTTTATGTCGCCAGCAATGGGGATAGCTGTGCTGCAACTTCTGTTGATGCAACAACTTGCCGCGCTCTTTCAACACTTCAATCACTTTGGGATTGGCATCGAACACTTTCTCACCGGCGAACAGAGGAGTGTTAGGCAGGAAACGCCCATCGCCACCCACCGGATTATCAACAGCGAGCTTGTACTTTGTGCCAACAACATAGTCTTCCTGACCATGACCTGGCGCGGTATGCACAGCGCCGGTACCTGCATCCAGCGTCACGTGATCACCGAGAATGACCGGCACGATGCGTTCATAGAACGGATGCTGCAACTGCATGCCTTCCAATGCTGTACCGCTCACTTCTGCAAGCAGTTTTGCATCTTCAATCTTGGCGCGTTGCAGAACACCGGCAGCCAGTTCCACCGCCAGTACCAGAACTTCATCGGCCAGTTCATAGACCCCGTAACGGATTTCAGGACCCAATGCCACAGCCTGATTGGCGGGCAGTGTCCAAGGTGTGGTGGTCCAGATGACAACACTGACTGGCTTGGTGACCTTGACCTGCGTTCGCCCAGAAAAGTCAGCGACATCAGCTACCGTGAACCGCACATCAATCGCCGGCGACGTGCGATCTTCATACTCCACTTCCGCCTCAGCCAGCGCGGAGCCGCAATCCATGCACCAGTGAACAGGCTTGAGCCCCTTGTACACATGGCCGTTGCGCAGGATCTGTGCGAAGGCGCGCAACTGTTCGGCTTCGAACCTGGGTTGCATGGTGAGATAGGGATTATCCCAATCGCCCATCACACCCAGACGTTTGAAATCTTCGCGCTGACCATTCACCTGCTCGGCGGCATACTCGCGGCACGCCTGACGGAATACCCGTGGCTCCAGATGTTTCACTTCCTTGCCGCGCGCTTTTTCGATCTGATGCTCAATAGGCAGACCGTGACAGTCCCATCCCGGAACATACGGTGCATCAAAACCATCCATGTTGCGCGACTTGACGATGATGTCCTTGAGCACCTTGTTGATGGCATGACCGAGGTGAATCGAACCGTTCGCATAAGGCGGTCCGTCCATCAACGTGAAGGTTGGCCGTCCCTTCGCCTGCGCACGCAATTGCTGATAGATCTGCCGTTCCTGCCACCACTTGAGCTGTTCGGGCTCGCGGCGTGCGAGATCGGCCTTCATCGGAAAGTCGGTGCTGGGTAAATTCAGTGTTTGTTTGTAGTCAGTCATCGAAGCAATCTTGTTGGAACGTCAATCTCAAAAAAACTAAGCGTGCAAAATCTGTCGGGCCTGCGCTGCGTCCTGATGCATCTGGGTCACCATGGCATCCAGTGTGGGAAACCACAGCTCATCACGCAGGCGAGTTATGAACTCAACCTGCAACTGCTGGCCATACAGATCACCGTCATAGTCGAACACATGCACTTCCAGCAGCGGCTCGACACCATTTACCACAGGCCGTGTGCCCAGACTGGCAACCGATGCTGCGGCTTGCAGCCCGGCACCCGTGGTGCGGACAGCAAATATGCCATTCAGCGGAATCACCCGTCGTTGTAACCGCAGGTTGGCAGTGGGAAAGCCAAGCGAACGCCCCAGCTTCTGACCATGCACCACCCGTCCGGTAATCGAATAGGCTCGGCCGAGCAGCTCGCCCGCTCGCGCCATATCACCCGCAGCCAGCGCTTCACGCACCAGCGTACTGCTGACGCGTTGTGCGCCCACCAGATGCGGCGCAAACTCATCCACGCCAAAACCGTGACGTTGCCCCAGCTCACGCAGGTTGTCCACGCAGCCCTCGCGGCCACGACCGAACTGAAAGTCATGCCCCACCACCAGCCAGCGTACATCCAGTGCGGCGCAAATGATCTGTTCAACAAACTGCGTCGCCGTGAGGCTGCGCAGCGCTTCGTTGAAACGCAAACAGACGAAACGATCCACACCATAACTGGCCAGCGCGGCAAATTTCTCCCGAAAGCGCTGCAGGCGTGCCGGTGCTGCCTTGCCCATGAAGAACTCGCGCGCACTGGGCTCAAAGGAAATCACCGTTGCCGGCAAGCTCAGTTCATCGGCGCGCTTCTTAAGTGCAGCCAAAAGTGCCTGATGCCCCCGATGTACACCGTCGAAGCCACCAATGGTGGCCACCGAACCCCGGTGCTCAGCGCGCAGATTGTGCAGACCACGTACCAGCTCCATGGAGATTAAAGGGTGCCTTTATTGCGAAAATCGCGACAACTCATGGGGGCCCGGGATGACCTGCTTCCGAAAGACCGGCAATGGTATCGGTAGCGCCGAAGTGCCGATAGTCCCGAATCAGGTCTTTTGCCCACCCGAGGTGGAATAATCCCGCGGAAACAGCCCTTCACCCCTTGCCTTTGGCCAGAGGCATCGGCAGAATTCGCGCCTCGTTTTTGGAGTCCCCCTGTTCTGGAGTCTCAGCGTCCGTGGCGAATATCAAATCTGCAATCAAGCGTGCCCGTCAGACCATTCAGCGTCGCGCCAGCAATATGGCTGCCCGCTCACGTCTGCGCACCGCGATCAAGGACGTATTGAACGCCGTTGAAGCTGGCAAGAAGGAAGAAGCGGCCAATAACCTGAAGGTTGCCGTGCCGGTAATCGACGCGATGGTCAACAAGGGCATTATTCACCGCAACAAGGCTGCCCGTCACAAGAGCCAGCTAAACGCACGCGTCAAGGCGCTAGCCGGCTAATTGAATTTGTCTGGCCAGCTGGCCTGAGCATCGGTGAAGGATACAAAAAGCCCCGATTCTGCGCAGAATCGGGGCTTTTTCTTTGGCCAGATTCAGGAAATACCGGTTGTTGCTGCTAAACAGCCTCGTCCGACGCTGCTTCTGCCGCGCGCTGCTTCTCGCGTTCGTCAGATGCCATTGTTTCGATCAGCGTCATGATGTCCTGGCAGAGCTTGTCCGTACCCATGCGCGCCAGGCCTGAAATGCGATAAACCGGCCCCTTCCAGCGTAAACGCCGCACGATGTCCTTACACAGCTTCTCAGCTTCCTCAGCTGGCAGAGCATCGATCTTGTTGAGCACCAGCCAGCGTTCTTTCTTCGCCAGCTCCGGGCTGTATTTCTTGAGCTCAGCAGTAATGGCCCGCACATCCTTGACCGGATCGGCTTCCGGATCCGACGGCATGATGTCCACCAGGTGCAACAGCACCCGGGTGCGCTGCAGATGCTTCAAAAAGCGTAATCCCAGACCGGCGCCTTCAGCCGCACCTTCGATGACGCCGGGAATATCCGCCATGACAAAGCTGCGCTGCATCCCCACCGAGACCACGCCCAGATTCGGATGCAGGGTGGTAAACGGATAATCGGCCACCTTGGGCTTGGCCGCAGAAACGGCCCGAATCAACGTGGACTTGCCGGCATTAGGCAGGCCCAGCAGGCCGACATCGGCAATCACCCGCATTTCCAGGCGCAATTCCCGCTTCTCGCCCGGCAAACCCGGCATGGCCTTGCGCGGCGTGCGGTTGGTGCTGCTCTTGAAGCGCGCATTGCCCCACCCCCCTTTGCCGCCCTTGACGACCAGTACTCGCTGCCCGGCCTCGGTCAGGTCACCAAGTTCTTCATCGGTTTCGGTGTCAAATACAACCGTGCCGACCGGCACATGAATGGTCATGTCCTCACCACCAGCGCCGGTGCAATCGTTGCCGCTACCGGCAGTACCATGCGGCGCACGGAATGAACGGTGGTAACGGAAATCTGCGAGGGTGTTGATGCCCCCAACGGCCTCCAGATAGATGCTGGCGCCCAAACCGCCATCGCCGCCATCCGGACCACCAAAGGGAATGAATTTCTCACGGCGGAAACTGATGGCGCCCCGGCCGCCATTGCCGCCCTGAACCTTGATGATTGCTTCGTCGACGAACTTCATAAACGACCCATTTCTCTTCCTGGCATGCCACGCATTCGCAACAGGTTTGGTTCGGCAGGCTTATCCAGGGTCGTCGCAAACAGGACGTTTGCGTCGACCCTGGATAAGCCTGCCGAACGGAACCGCTACAGCACATCCTGCGCGCGGAATACTCGCACTTCCAAGTACATCAAAAAAAAACCCCAGCCAAGCTGGGGTTTTTTCACGCTCTGTTCAAGCGCCCTGTTCAATCAAACCTACTCGGTCACCACACTCACGTAGGTGTGCTGTGCAGCACCACGCTTGCGGAACTCAACCCGGCCAGCCGTCTTGGCAAACAATGTGTGATCGGTGCCCATACCCACGTTATCGCCCGGCCAGAACTGGGTGCCGCGCTGACGGACGATGATGTTGCCACCGGCCACTGCTTCGCCACCGAACTTCTTCAGACCCAGACGCTTCGATTCTGAATCGCGGCCGTTCTTGGTACTGCCGCCTGCCTTTTTATGTGCCATTGCTCAAGCCCTCTAAAATTAAGCCCCGGTAATACCGGTAACTTTGATTTCGGTGTACTGCTGACGGTGACCACCTCGGCGCATGTAGTGCTTGCGGCGGCGGAACTTTACGAACGACACCTTGTCGCCCTGACCGTGCTTCTGCACGGTGGCGGTGACCTTGCTGCCGGAGACCAGCGGGGCACCCACGGCAATCTTGTCACCATTGGCAACCAGCAGCACCTGATCGAACTCAACAGCCGCGCCGGCTTCGGCTTCCAGCTTTTCAATGCGCAGAACCGTGCCTTCACTGACGCGATACTGTTTACCACCCGTGGCGATCACAGCGTACATATTTCAACTCACTCCGAATAACCCGCTCCCGATCCATACAGGCATGGCCTGGGCGGAACGGAATTTTAGGCTGACTACCGGGGTACCCCCGGCGAAAGGCCGCGAAGTTTACGGATAAGCGCCCGTCGGAGCAAGGGTTTTTCTGGTGAAAAGGGGCCGTGGACCGTGGACTGCAGGCTGTAGGTTCGCAATCGCAGACAGACCGCTTAGCTGACCGCTTCACTTGCGCTCAGAACACAACGACAGCGGCAGCCGTGGGACATTTTTCTAACCTACAAGCCTACAGTCCACAGCCCACAGCCTTTTCTTCAGCTACCATTGCCGTCCTTTTTGACCGTTTGCAGCCCTCATGAGCCTTGATTCGATCAAACAGCCGGTCATATCCGAGCTGCTCGCCGTTGATGGCGTCATCCGCCGCCGACTGGCCAGCGACGTGGTGCTGGTCAATCAGGTCGCCGAATACATTATTCACGCTGGCGGCAAGCGGATTCGCCCCCTGGTCGCCGTGCTGGTGGGTCGGGCCTGTGGCCATTCCGGTGAATCGCTGGCCAGCACCGCCGCCATTGTCGAATTCATCCATACCGCCACCCTGCTGCATGACGACGTTGTCGATGGCTCGGAGCTGCGTCGCGGCCGGGAAACCGCCAATGCCGTCTGGGGCAACGAGGCCAGCGTACTGGTGGGCGATTACCTGTATTCGCGCGCCTTCGAGATGATGGTGGAACTGGGCAGCATGCGCGTGATGGACGTCATGGCCGGCGCCACCAACAAGATTGCAGAGGGCGAAGTGCTGCAATTAATGAACGCACACGACCCCGACACCACCGAAGCACGCTACTTCGAGGTCATCTATCGCAAAACCGCCAAGCTGTTTGAGGCCGGCGCACAGATTGCAGCGATTGTGGCTGGCGCACCCAAAGCACATGAGCAAGCGCTGGCACGCTTCGGCAAGCATCTCGGCACTGCTTTTCAACTGGTGGATGACGTCCTCGACTATCGCGCCAGCCGCGAGGAACTCGGCAAGAACCTTGGCGACGACCTGTCCGAAGGCAAACCCACCCTGCCCTTGATCCATGCACTCAAGCATGCCAATGCCGCGCAACAACAACTGATCCGTGCTGCCATTGAAGATGGCGGACTCGAGTCAATTGAGGCGATCACGCAAATAATTGAATCGACGGGGGGCCTTGAGTACACTGCGCGCCTCGCACGGGAGGAGACTGGCCTCGCCATCAGGGCACTCGCAGAGCTGCCCGACTCGGTCTACAAACAAGCCCTGCGCGAGCTTGCGGAATTTGCCGTCAGTCGCAGCTACTGAATTGATTCAATTCTTGGCCTGCTGATTCAAACCCACCGTTCGAAATTTAATTGCCTGCTTCGGGGTGTAGCTCAGCTTGGTAGAGCGCTACGTTCGGGACGTAGAGGTCGCAGGTTCAAGTCCTGTCACCCCGACCAATAAAAACAATTAGTTAGCGACAAGCAACCAAGATAATCCAGCCATCGTAACTGCAGGGTAACTGCAGGGTAACTGCAGTATTTGGCGCCATCTACCCTAGCCGGGTTGGCCATAGCTTGACAGCTTATATAAGCTGGCTTATATAAGCTGTATGGGCAAGACGAAACTAACCGGCATCCTGATGCACCTGGAACCTGAGAAGGCGGCGGCGCTTAATGCGTTAGCTGCCAAAGTAGGTACTCAACGGTCGGTATTGATGCGTGAAGCGATAGACGACTTGCTAGCGAAGCGTGCAAAAGTGAAGCCGCTGAAACGTCCTGCCCATAAATAACGGCACCCAAGGCGGCGGCAACCGCCAAGAGTGCCTAACCAAAACCATCAAACGAGGTGATGATCATGGCTAATCGCAATTCTACCAATCCCCAATCCCCCAAGCTGGCAACCGTGACGCCGGCACGTAAGTCTAATAAAACCCGCACCAGCACCCGCAAGATCTCCAAGCGAGAGAAGGACGAGCGGTTTGCGATGAAAATGCTACGCACTGTGCGCAAGGCGCCGGCTTTGATGACGCACGATCAAATGGAGAATCTGGAAAGGACCATCCAAGCTGACGACGGGGTAGCTCGCCGAATGGGCTTGGCGGTCGCGGCAATGCCGGGCGGCGAATTGATCGGCAAGGTAGAGGCAGATCGTAATGCCGCAGTTACCTTCGCAACTATTGATGAATGCGTTACCGAATACCTTCACAAGCTCAAGGGCCTGACTGCGGTACTCGAGGTAGCCCAAACTCGCTTGCTAATTGCCCTAGCCACCCGTGAAGACATGGCCGATGTGATTGCCGAGGCGAAGAAATCGACGGTGAACGCGCGCTTGAACAGCTAATGATTGTTGGCAAAGCGACTGCAGCCGCGCCGATCAGCTGATTCTAAGCCACAGTGAAAACCTCGAAGCCCTGCCACCCGGTGGGGCTTTTTTGTCCGGCGCCAATGCCCCGGTGCAACACAAGCGGCAGATGAAGTTCTTGTAACCTCGGCTCACCAAACGCCTACATTGCCGTAGTATCGCAATTGAGGTGTTTGCCCCCCCGCAAATCCTCTTGAGGTATTTGTCCCCCAAATACTTTTAATTGCCCCGGCTTAGTCCGGGGCTTTTTTTCGGCAGTCATAGCCGATGCAATGCCCCCAGACGCTCTACATCTTCAAACCCCTACCAATGATCGAGGCTTTTTTTGGGACTGGCGCAACTCGTATGTGCCGGTAAACTGCCGACACATTCCAGAACCAATTCAAAGGGGAATCCCATGCTCATCCTCACTCGGCGCGTAGGCGAAGCCATCATGATTGGCGACGAAGTGACCGTGACTGTACTTGGCGTGAAAGGCAATCAGGTGCGCATCGGCATAGCGGCCCCGGCGAATGTGTCTGTGCATCGTGAAGAGATATTCGAGCGCATCCAGCAAGAGAAGCAGAACGGCGCGGCAAGCTAGCCAGGTGATGAACCCAATTCTTCCGATGATCCAATATCTCTAAACGAAAGCACCGGATATTGTATGGATACTGTAGAAAATCCAATCGAACAACCTCAGAAACAAAGACGCGATCAGGAGCCTAAGAACCTGCCGCCGCGTAAGCCAGCGCAGCTATCACGGGAGTGAACGCAGCTGCGACTCTGCAGCGGTTTAGTAACTCACCGCGCTGTTCATTAATTTGAACGGCTTCGTTTATTCGTGCCTGAAGATTTTCGAGTTCCCAATTTCGGATTTGCTCTAACGAGTACTCTGGACGATTCAATTTTCCAGGTTCATTAAATATTGCTGGATATGCAATCAATCCTAGGCACTTGTTTGCTAGTAACAGCGCTAGGCAAAAGAGATAAACGCTAACAGCAAACGCGGCAATACTCATTTGCCGAGTTGAGTCACCCGCGGCATATGCAAGCGCGGCGCCGGCACCAGCGAGCAACAATGCCAAAGCTGTGTTGGCTTCTCGTTGGATCATTGCTGCTACTTCGATCCGTTCGCGCATGTTTTCAATACCACATCGTTCCGCATAGTCCAATTGTTCGTTCATACTGATTATCCTATGGTTAGAAGATTCTGGACGGTGTCTCGATTGTGCCCAAATCGTAAACAGTAGACTCGCATACATTCAATTATCACGGCCGGTTCTGATATATCACTGAAAGCATGACACCACTATAACCAGCGCCAGGGCAAGCGGCTCGGCGCAGCAATACAGTAATGCGATGCGGCAAGGTATGTCTTTCATGTGGGTTCCTCTCAGGTCACACTCGTTGCAACACTGAAGGCAGCTGGCTGCATTATTGCGGTATCGCACGACACTAAAACGCGTGCTTGAATCGTTCCGGTCTTGAATCCAGTGGGATCTGAATTCACCATGAATTCCAGACAAGAACCCCAGAGACCAAGGAACAATTCAGACCATGCGCCACACACAAGGGTGCCGACCGGTAAATATGTCGTGACGTAAGCGGGACGACTTGCCATCTTGTCGCCATCCCAGATGTAACCACTGCCGCAATCCCGCTCGCGGTTCTCCAGCAACTTGCGGATTGCCGGCGTACCAATGTAAGCAATTGCATTGTCGGGCGCATTCGCATCAGTGACCACTTGCTTCATTACGGTCACACCCGAATAGAAGAGCGGGCTACCTTGCTGTATGTCGATGCCGGGCGTGTTTAACAATACGGTAGGTTGGCCCGCTGCGTTGTTGCCGTTGAACACGGCAACATCGACGAGCGTGCCGACCGTGCGAAGCAGCTCACGCTGAATTAAAAATTCAGATTTTGTTTGCAGAGAAATCTGGCGACTGAATTCAGAAAATGCACCGCCGGTTTTCGGCGGAATTGCGATCTGGCCAACTATCGGTGGTACTTCTGTGACAAGACCATTTTGAATCGTGATGCCAGCACGCGCAGCCACGCTCCACGGGCGAAGGATTTCCGCCGGCTCGAGAACGTTCGCATGACCAACATCAGAGCCTGATGCGGCGGCCAGATTTCTGAACATGGCGAGCGGAAGAACAACACGCTGCGAATCAAACGAAGTTTGACCGACAGCTTTGCTTGCCTCTTGCAAAAACTCGCGTTCGGCGCCGTCCAGAGAACCCAGTGCCATGCCTTCAACCATCCGGCGAAAACTAAAAACCCCGCCAAGTGCGGTGCGACTCATTGCGAATCTGTGCCACCAAGGCTTATGAGCATATGCGAGGGAATCCAGTCGGTATGTCATTGTGCTGTTCCTGTAAAGATGCCCCGTGCTCCGATGCGCAGATGGGCAGGGTTGCCCGCATAGGGTCGAGGGGCCAACGTGTCCACGTGGTTCACGCTGCGATGCCTTTCACGCATGGCTTTTAGTTGCGGTCGCCACGCACTAGGAGGGTGCCGGCGACTGTTGGCGTTGCTTGCTGACTTGGGGTGACGTCCAACTAAAACCCCAGAGAATCAATTCGACTGCGCGAATGCACTGGCCAGCTTCGGCCCGGTGCGGATCGCGTGTGTGAAGGGGGCATGCGGGCCGGCCGCCTTGATCTCGAACATCAGCGGGAATGCCTTCACTCGCTGGCGCAGCAGAACATCATCAGTCGGCATGGGAAAACCAAGAACAGCTATCGTCCGGGTCTGCCACACTTTTTCACGGGCCTGCAGCAGATTGCCCAATTCCTCATCGCTCAGCGGATAGGCCACGCCGACATTCTGATACTCGCCCAGGACGCCAAGAGAGGTGTTCACCTTCAGTAGTGCGGCATCGAGCCGGGCAAGGGCGGCAGTCACTTCCTCAACTTCGCCAGGCAGGCGCTTACGTGCGCCAGGCATGGCCTTCTTGGTTTCGGTGATGTGCAGTTCCTCAGCACCCGCAACTGCGAGCTGTTCCACACGATCCAGAAACTGCAGCTAGAAATCCAGGTCCTTAATTTCCGTATCGAGTGCCTGCACCGCAGCAGGGCCACGGGCAAATGCTTCCAATCGTGCGGGTGCCTCGAATCCCACGGCACCACCAATCTGCATCTGCCGAGCTTGTATCCATTCGCGGCGTGCCTGAACGTCGCCACGAAACTTGTAGAAGCCTTCTTGTTTGGTCAGCTTCTGCAGACGATCCGACAGCTTGCTGGCGTCGTCGGGGGCCTTGTCAATTCCGAACATGTCTTTTTGCCTCTATGTGTTTCCGGGCAGCAGCCCAGACGTTGTTGATCCGCGCTTCCCGTGCCGCAAACCTGCGCGACTGTTCGGCTTGTAATGCCCGCAGCGCGTCGATCAGCTTCGTGGTTCTTGGTTGTTCCATGATTGAATTAGACCGCGTTGCCGTTCGGGGTTAACCGAACTTGGCGCAGTTCCCATAACCATGACTTCGAGGTGATACCCAGCCGCTCCATGACGATGGCGTTACGCTCGCCGGGAGAACGATCCTTCAATTGCTCATCGATCCTTTGAACGCGGCGTGCCAGTGCCATTTTGTCGGTGCGGTGTTCGGCGCGACTCAGCGTGTCCAGCACCGCGTCGAATTCGGCCAATGCCGACTCGCGATCAGACGCAGACAGCGACAGATCAGCGAGTCGCGCCCTGATGGCGGCCAGGCTCTGCAGTGCTGTGCGGTAGGCTTCGCTCATTCGTTCGGTATCTCGCCCATGGAATACTGCCGAATCTCGCGAGCTGTAATCAGTGTGCAGAAAACATCGCCGCCAACTCTTCCCGGATTCCGCAGGCGCTGTTCGGATAGTGCGGTCACGCAATTTTGTTTGCGGTATGGCCACTCGCTCAGGTCAACCAGGTGAGGAATCGGCGGCGGGTTGCTTCTTTCAGTCTGCGGTTTGTCACTGGGTTCAAGCTGTATGGGCTCCGCGTCCAGCTCTGGCGCCAACTCTGTGTGTTTGCTCACGTGGGGTATCAGGTACGTGCCCCATGCCGGGTATCGCTGCGATTTGAAACCGCAATCACTTGCGTACTGGTACACGGCAAGTTCGCCGGTGCTGGCTTCAAACCCAAAATGAATGATCCACGTAGGGATGCCACGGCCAACTGATTGCCAGTGGCTTTCAAGCGACCAGGGCGCGATATTGTTGATGTCGGCAATGTCTGATCGCTTCCATCTGATCATCAATTCATTCACCCACAATCGAGTGACGGCACACGACCCAAGGCTCGCAACCACCATTCCCAAGTTCGGAAGGCTCCAGGCTTTTGAGGTGTGGGCGGTAATTTCAGAGCCTTCAGTCACTACCAGCGAGTCGCAGGCAATGAACGCTTGCGTGTTGTCGTAGGTGAAATTGACTGCGCTCACGCGTGCCCCTCATCGTCCTGCGGTTCGTTACCGGGCCGGTAGTTCGACAGCTCATGCAATGCCGCGTAAATTTCAGTCGTCACCAGTTCAAGGCAACGGACAGGTGTTTTCTCCTTGGCCAGTCTCGGTGCCAATTTCGTGGGCGCTGCCAGCAATTTGGCACGACATGCTGAAAGCATGCGTCCCCACTCAGTTGCAACAGTCGCGACGCGCAACAACTCACCGCGCTCTACAGCATTCGCCATGGCCGTCCTATCGGCTTGTTCCTTGGCTAACCGTGCGCGTTCGGCGTTAAGGTCAAGCGCACCGTTTGCCATGCGCCATGCAATGACGTCCGGTAAGTTGTAGGTGTCATCGTCATTGCGCGGGCATTCGTCCCAATCGCGCACCGCCCTCGGCGTCACACCAAATACTGCCGCTAGGTCAACTTGAGCTAGGCGGGTGAAATCAATGTTTGCAGGCATGTAAGGAAGGAAGCCTAGGCAGGGCTGGCGCTAGCAATACATCGGGGTTCGAACTACCCTCAGTGCAACCCCCCTGGAAGGACCCATCGAATTCATCGCGCAGTAGCCAATGCCTGCGCCATCGCAAGCTCGAACTGTCTTGGCCACTCACTACGCCCTACCCTGTTGGCTATGCCATAGAAGTCCAGACGCTTCTTGTACTGTGCGCTGTTGATAAACAACATGGCTGGCTTGATAGCTGTGCCGAATCCAAAGTGTGAGCGTCGATAGATGCCCGGTGTCAGGTGGGCAGTCTGTGGACCAACAGGCCATGTGCTGAAGTAAAACACCGCGCGCCGTGTCCTTGAACGTAAGCGTCTACCTGCACTGGCCTTGCTTGTGTTCGATGTCCAATCGTAGGGCTGGGCCTGTAGATCAGAGATCATCCTTGTTAGTTCACCCCTTACTACATTGCCATATGCGTCCTTTGGCATACCCTGTGCTGGTACTAACTGCATGTTAGGGGGCATCTTACCCACCCGTTGCAGTAACCGCTCCACACCCTTCATGCCTCTATGCCCTCCCTCTATCTGGGCAATGAGCCACTGGATAGGGGGGCGAGCGTTTGAAGCAAAGTCCTTAATCATCACCTCGGCACTTAGCCGGGTTTTCTTGGCCGGCCTCACGTACAAACTATTGAGCGTGTAGCGTGTGGGTCGGTCAAAGACCTTTTTGATTTCCTCGTACTCTGCCTTTTCGATAGCCTTGGCTGTTTTGGTCAAGGCCAATGCGGTAGCGAATGGAACTTGCTTCTTTTGCATGTCACGGAACATCCGCTCGACCTCGCGCAGATCGCTCTTGACTGAAAACTTAAGCATTGCTGTTTACCTCGTTCGGTTGAGAATCTTTGATTGCTTGCAAAACATCATCGAGCCCCACGCATAGGGCCAGGCTGATGTCCCTCGGCTTCAAGCCTTGCTCACGGTGCAGCCTGACTATCTCGTGCTGTAACGCTTCCCAGGACGTGGGCCGGTGCTTGTCAGCCAGCGCGGTGTAGGCCCGTGCGGTCATCTGTCCGGCAATGCGTGAAGGGGCGCGGGTCATGGTTTCAGGTTCGCGTTTCATGGCTGATTTCCGTTGCTCTGTGTCAGGTACGGGGTCTGGTACGAAAGTACGGGGTCTATAGACCCCTCGTACCTTTCGTACCTCCATGACCGGGACGAAGTAGTACGTTTCGTACCGTTTCGTACTTCTCGTACCTTCATGATTGTTTGCCTGCAATGGGTGGATCGGTGAGGGCAAGGCCGCCGATGGTGTTGTGTAAGAAGCCGGCAGACACCAGACCAGCCACGACACTTTGGGCGGTGGTCTTGGTCATGCCGCAACGATCACGGGACAGCCTGCGAAGTTCACCAATGGGCCACGTGTGATTGCCGGCGGTGTGCTCGGATTCCAACAACTTCAACAGGGCCACTTGTTGCTTGCCGGTGGGCGGTCGCTTCCGGTCTGGTATGGTTTCGTCAGATGGCAAAAGCACCAGGCTGGTTTCGGGCTGGCCATCCTCATCCACTGAACCCAGATCAACCACGTTAGCCTTGAGATAGATGGCGGGCGGGCTGTCGGAGTCCTTGAGGCGCCCCGTGGTGAACTTGACGGCCATTGCCTCTGGGTCGGGTCGTTCAACCTTGAACCATGCGTCTGTGCTCGCCATAAGGGCATAGGAGCCACGCGCACGGTCCTTGGCCATGTGTCCGGTGTGGTGAACAAGCAAGACGCTGCACTTCAGGCGTTGCCGCAAGTGCTGATCCAGCGCATTGATAAACGCGCCCATGTCTGCGGAGCTGTTTTCATCCAGTGGGCCGGAGTTGCGGCTCAATGTGTCGATACCAATCACTGCGGGCTGAATCTTGAGGGCTTCGATTGCCTCTACCAGCTCCAGAATGCCGGCAGGGTTTGACAGGTTGAGCGCATGCTCCACAGCGTAGAACGGTATTTTGTGCAGGTCGTGCCCGTGATGCAGTGACCATGCCTGCAATCGCTTCGACAGTCCTTTGCCTTCGGCGCTGACATACACCACAGCTTGCGGCTTGGGCTTGAACTTGGAGCCAGCCCAAGACTTGCCAGCGGCAATACTCAGCAGCATGTCGAGCGTGACAAAGCTCTTAAGCGTGCCCATCTCGCCAAACATCAGTGCCAATACCATTTGCTCCAGGTACGGACGCAGCAGCCATGCCGCCGGTATTGGATTACTCACGATGTCAGCAGCCTGTCGCAAGTTCAGGCTGTGCGCCTTGCCGTGGATAACAGGAGCGTTCTCTACCTGCTCCCAAAGGCGCTCTATGTCGAAACTCTTGTCTGCCTCTGCGTCGGCAATGTCCCAACCAACAGCCAGCGGCGCCAGTTTGGCCAGGTCAACACGGCGGACGGTGCAGCTGTGTGCCTTGAGTAGTTCGGCAACCTGATCCATTGCGGCAGTGCCGGGGTCATCATTATCAGCGAGCAAGGTCACATCACGATTGTGCAGCGGACGCCAATCAGTCTTGCCGGATGCCTTGGCGCCACCGGCCCAAGTAGTCGCCACCAGATCAGGAAACCACTTGGCCGCGGCGTCTGCGGCTTTCTCGCCCTCAATGATCAGCACGCGGTCGCGTGGGCGCTTGAGAAGATCGCACAGCCGATAGAGTGGCCGGGAGTCATCAACTTGTTTCCAGTGCCAGCCATCGGCATGCAAACTCAGCGGGCGAATTTCCTTCCCTTTGTCTGTGTCCCAGCGGCAGACGCGCAGCACATGATTGCCGTTTGCGTCCTGATAGTCCCAATGCCGGACATACGGTCCGAGTTGCGAATGCTCAAGCGGAATCAGTGAGGGTTTAGTGATCAGGCGCGGCGTGCTGGTCATGCGTTCGGCGGTGTCGTTGTGGCTGCCGTTGCTCCACAGACCGCGGGCTTTCAATTCACCAATGACGGTTTCCTGTTCGCACCCAGCATGGCAGTGAACAAGCGTCTGGCCCGTTGCTGATTCTGTTATCGACAGGCTAGGCGTCTTGTCATCATGTGCGGGACACTTCGCAGACCATGTTGCAGGGCCAGCCTTGCGGGCGCTCAGGGCGGCGGCAAGTTGCTCGGTGTTCACTACTGCACCGACTCGGCAGCATCACCAGTCAAGCGACGGCCACGATAAACAACAGGCTTTCCGGCCTTGCTCTGTGCCTCCAAAAAGTCCACCCATTTGCGGACGGCTTCAGGTCTGGCAAAGCGACGGCGGCCGACAAGGAATGTATCCAAGTCGCCAGCGTTAATCGCGTCATGGATAAGCGGCAGACATTCGCCGGTAGCCTCGGCGATTTGCTGCATGCTCCACTTAAGTGGTTCAATTTTCATCACTGCACCTTTGCGAAACTCCGCGACAGTTCGCGGGTTGGGTGCAATTCTGGTCGAGCTGCCTTCTATAAAAAACGCAATAAGTACGCGTATTTTATTTTTCGTCTCGCTTCTGCGCGGCAGTGTTCGCAATCATTCTCGCCGCCGCGACTCTATCGCCTGAGTTCATCATCATTGCCCATCGCATCAATATCTGAAATTCACGCTCGACGGGTGGCACGTATTCTTTTGTGAATGCGCCTGTTTTTGTGTTTCCCGTACCAACAAAATCAGCAGGTTTTTTTTGGATCGCGACCCGCTTCTTGATTAACGTGTCCTTCGCATCACTGTCGGGGCTCCACCAGTCGGCAACAGTTCTTTCGGCCTCACTGTCGCCGCTCTCCTTTTGGGCCAGCAGATGAATGTGACGCCACAAGGTGCGGGCATCATTTTTTCTATGCGCTGGCGCGTTGAATACACGCTGCCGCACATCTGCTTTTTCCTCGTTGGCAATCAGCGCGTCAAGCAATGTGCGCAGGTATTCAAGCTCCGATTGATCCACATTGCCAGACCGAACGGCCTCTATTAATTTCGGCAGACGTTCAACCCATGCCTGAATCTTCGCAGCCTGTCCACGGCCACGGGCTGCAAACAGTTTTTTCACCTGCTCGTTACTCAAATGCAGCCAAGGTTCAACCGCAATCCATGTGCCCGAGTGTGGTTGGTCAATTTCAATCCTGAGGATGCGTAGACGGCCGCTGCGCGACATCACCGGCGCAAAATCAATGACGGGCAGGTCACGCATTGACACCTTTCCCCAACATCGCAACTGCATCCGCCAGCTTGCCCGGCTGCAGGTGCGCATACCTCAATGTCATCTTGATGTCAGCATGCCCCAGCAGCTCGCGCACGGTGTTGAGGTCAACGCCATTCATAACCAGCTTGCTCGCGAAATCGTGGCGCAAGTCATGAAAATTGAAGTCATCCAGCTTTGCAGCTGTAACGATTCCATCCCATGCCTTGTTTATGTTGGTGAACCGCGCACCGCTCGGTGACGGGAACACCAATCCCTTGTCGGTGCTCTGTGCCTGCCATCGTTGCAACACGTCCAGCGCTTCAGCATTCAGCGGCAGATGCCGCGTCTTGCCTGACTTGGCATTACCAGCGACAACGGTTAGCTGTCGCCCGGCCAGGTTCACGCTGCGCCATTCCAGCCCGAATAGTTCGCCGCGCCTCATGCCGGTATTCATCGCCACCAGCGCCAACGGCGCTACATGATCGGTAAAGCCATCCTCAGGCCACAGGGGACGGCCATCCCCTCCCCGTTGCTTGCACCATGCGTTGCCTGATTCCCGGCTCTTGCGACGCTCGTCCTCGCGATCCACCAGCGCCTTGCGCAATCGCTTTTCCTCGTCGTCGCTCAAGTACCGGACACGCTCGTTATCCACCTTGATGCGCTTCACCTTGCGCAGCGGATGCGCTTGCAGAAAACCCCATTCCACTGCGCAGGAAAACACCTTGCGAATTCGATCAATATCACGGTTGATCGTGGCGGGCTTTCTGCCCTCCTTTCGCCGCTTTGTCTTGAATCTCTCTACGTCGAACGCCACGACACTGCGCAGCTCGTGTCCATACAGGTCGCTGAAACACGCTTGCAGTGCGTCTACAGTTGCCTGTCCGGCTTTCTGGTGTTCCCCTGCCCACGGTGCAAAGTGTTCAGCGATAAAGTCGCCCAGCGTGATTGGCTTATCGGATACCGGCTTGTTGGCTTCGATCACAGCGGCGGGTGCGCCATGCGTGTCCGTCTCCACGAGTGCTGCCTTAGCCTTGGTGCGCGCCGATTCAACGGTGACCCCCGGCCACTTGCCCAGTGCCCGACTGCTTGTCCGGCTCCATTGAACGTTCCAGCTTTTTACCCCTGAAGGCTGCACCCTCAAGAATAGCTGCGGTACTACCGTATCCCATACGCGGTATGGGTCAGCCTCGGGCTTTGACTCCTCAACAATGGCGGGTGATAACTTCTTTGCCAGCTTCACGATTTGCTCCGTAACTGCAGGGTAACTGCAAATGGGACTATATCGCGAAATGTCGCAAAGTTACACTATCTTATAATTCAATCACTTAGCATGTAACCCATTGATCCAAAACCCCCTAAAATCTCGTTCGGGACGTAGAGGTCGCATGTTCAAGTCCTGTCACCCCGACCAATTTCCTAAGGTCCATTCCGGACACATGGGTAACGGTTTATACCGGAGACATGGGTGACACTTTAGCAGCGAAGGGATTCTCTGCACATTCCACCCGCCCTGTCTCGTGATCGAAGAACCCTAAGTCATAGTGCATGAAGGTTACGAGCCATATTTTTTCGCTGACCTCCTTGATGCCGACATTTTGTCCGGCGAAGACCTGGCTGAGGTTGATTTTCCTGCGGCCAATGCAGATGCGGCCACAGGTGGTGACCGTGATCGTGCGGTCGTGCAAGGGGTAGTTCAGCTCGCCTACGCCTTGATAGGGCCGCGGCGACGGGCTGTAAAGCTCTGCCGGATACTTCATACCCAACGCCTGGTGTGGACGCTCGAAGTTGTACTGGTGCGTGAAGTGATCGAACTTGGCTTGCTGCTGGAGGAAGTTTCTGCCGGCCGGGCGAGTGGCTTCTTTTTTCAAAGTCAGATGCATCCGCTCATGCCGGCCGTTTTGTTGAGGGTTGCCGGGTTGGATGCGTTCGATGCCGATCCCCAGTCGCAACCACCATACGGAGAGCTTGCTCAAGCCAAAAAAGGCACTGCGGCTGGCGAACGGCACGCCATTGTCGGTGCGAATGGCCAAGGGCAGTCCGAAGTCCTTAAATGCACGCTCAAATACAGTGAAAGCGTAGGTTTCTTGAGTGGTGCTGAGGGCGTCACAACACAGCAGGTACCGGCTGGCGAAGTCGGTAATGGTCAGCGGATAGCAGTAGCGTCGGTCGGTGAGCATGAACTCGCCCTTGAAGTCTGCGCACCATAAAGCGTTAGGCACTGCGGGATGCGCCAGCGCGGTCCCCTGCGCTTTGTAACGCGGCCTGCGTCCTCGACTGACCAAGCCATGTCGATCCAGGATGGCATGTACAGTGCTGATGGCCGGCACAGACAGATCGCTGTGGCAACGTTTGAGCTTCTCGCGGATCTTCGGCGCACCCCAGCTGGGATATTCCTTTTTGAGCTGGACGATGCGCTTCTCGATCTGGAAAGGCAGGCGATTGGCGTGCCGAGAGGGCCTGCGGGAGCGGTCGTTCAACCCCTGCAAGCCGCAGTCTTTATAGCGCGAGAAAATCTTGTAGCCGGTTTTACGGGAGATATCGAACTCGCGGCACAAGGCCGCCATCTTCTCCCCATCCAGCAATCGGGCCACGAAACGCATTCGCTCATCCATTCTGCAACACTCCCGCCATGGCATTTGCGTGTCTCCCGCAAAGGCCTGAAAGTGTTACCTATGTGCTCGGAACGATGTGTAACCTATGTGCCCGAAAGCACACATGGTCCTGTATGCAAACCGTCTGGCTGCACGTATATCGACACAGCTGCCAGCCACCGCGTTTACTGACTCTCACCCTTCCCGTTCTCCACCTGCTTCTTCCAGTTTTCCCAAAGCGGCCCAACCAACTGCCCAGTCTGACTTTCAAATTTGTTCAAGAACACCGGGGTTCCAAGCCTCAGGGCCTTCGTCTCAACCTCGGCATTCAGGATGGTGTAGATGCTTCTGAATACGACATCAGGAACTGATGCTGCGCCTACCGACATGCCGTGGCCGCGCATGAGCACCACCGAACGCGCACCAAGCGTGGTTGCAAGTGCAGCACCACTTACCTTGTTGGTAACCAGCATGCGATTGTCTTCGCCTTCCACACTCCGCAAGTCGAACACCGGCGCTGGTTCACTACCGAGGAAAGAGGCGGTATGAATGACGGCCTTGAAAGGCGCCTGTGTCACCGTGAAGGGCAGTACTTCCACGGGATGACAATGAACAACGGCCTGAATGTCACTGCGCTTGCGATAGATTTCTCCATGAATAAAGCGTTCACTGACAACATGTACATTGGGAGCGTCGCCGCTCACCGGTTTGCTGTCTGCATCGAGCTCCACGATATCGCTGCGCCTCACTTCGCCCGGAGGCATCATCCTTGCCATGAAATAGTGAGCGGGATTTCTTGCTGAACGTACGCTGACATGACCACGGCCATCGATAATCCCGCGCGCAGCCAGAATGTGCGAAGCGGCGATGAGATCGGCAATCCGGCTTTCATCCGTATCCGCAACAACAGCCGCACCCGGCTCCTGAGCCCAGAGTGTCTGCGGGATCATGATGAGCGCGAACAGGGATGCAATGCAGACAGCACTTTCCTTTAACCGCATGTTGAACCTCCAGGTTATTCTGAGTTTGCAAACCGGGCCGCACGACTGCGGCGCGTTTGAGCCGTGTGTACGCTTTGCATTGTGGTCACTGCGATCATAGCTCCGGATCCGATCAATTGCTGCCCTCCGAACCTGCCGATGCAAGGCGCCGTATCATGGGCATCTTTGGCCGTTACCGCAGCAACCGCTGGATCAATCGCCTGAGATAGCTTGATGAAAGCCTTCGTGAGGCTGGCATAGATGAACGCTTCCTGAACGCCAGCATCGATACATCTGTACACGTAAACAGACAGCAATCTGCGGGAATTTATGCAGGTATGTTGCTGTCCATGGATAAGGCGGTGCTTCTTTACCTGCCTGATCATCCAAGTTACCGAGGGGATACCAATGAAACGCCTATCCTTACCAGCCGCATTACTCGCCACTGTTGCGCTGGCGGCTGTTGCCACGCCGGCCATGAGCTCCGATGTCGGTGTCTCAATCAGCATTGGTCAGCCGGGCTTCTACGGCCAGATCGATATCGGTCATGTTGCACGACCACAAGTGATCTACACGCGACCAATGATTGCCGAATATGCACCGCGTGGCGTTGTGTACGCACCGATTTATCTGCGGGTGCCGCCCGGTCATTCCAGAAACTGGCGCCAGTATTGCGGTCGCTATACTGCCTGTGGCCGGCCGGTCTACTTTGTCCAGGATGACTGGTACAACAGGGTGTATGTGCCTTATTACCGCAGCAATTATCGTAACGACTACCGCTACAATGAGCGCGACTATTATTACAACAATCGCTACAGCGACCGCGATGATCGCCAGGATCGCAACTGGCAGGATGCCGATCGCGGCAACCGTTATTACAACGACAACAATCGCAAGGACTACGAACGGAATCGCGGCAAGGGTCGCAAGGACAATTAGATGGAACGCTGCAAACGGCATATTTGCCGGTATTCATCGGAGCTGCAGCAACAGACTACTTCTGTTGCCGTGACAGGATCTGGCTGACAAAGGGCACGGTGAGCCGGCGCTGCGCAGTGAGCGAAGCCAGATCCAGTTCATCCAGAAAATCACATAGGGAGCGCATGTCGCGCGGCAGGCGTCGCAGCAGAAAATTTGCCACGTCATCGGGCAGCTCCAGACCGCGTTGCCCGGCATGCAGCCGCAGCGCCGCAATCTGATCCAGTTCAGCCAATGGCTGCACCCGCAACACCGTGCCGGCCAGCACCCGTGAAGACAGGTCGCGCAATGCAAACGCAATGGCTGCAGGTGGTTGCTCACCCGCCAGCACTAGTTTGCCGCCGCGTTCCTCAAGTTCGCGATACAGATTGAACAACGCACGGTTCCAGTCCGGCTGCGTCAACACCGTACCCGCATCATCCAGACACACCATCGCCATCTGCTCGGCACCGGCAAGCAACTCCGGTCCATACACAGCAAGCTCACGCAGTGGCAAGTAGCTAGCCGCCCGCCGCTGCTCGCCAGCGCGTGCGCATAACGCCTGCAACAGATGCGACTTGCCCACGCCGGGTGCGCCATACACAAACAGCGCCGGGGTAGCAACAACCGACAGGTCGCTAAGGAGCGCTACAACATCTGCGTTGGGTCCGGCGTGATAGCTGGCAAACACGGAACTGGCGCGCAACCGTATTGGCAACGGCAACTGCCGTGGCGCACTGCGACCTTCAGCGGCCATGCTGGCGCTTGTTCCTGCTGGCCAAAACTGCACGTCGGCTGTAGGTAATGACGTAATCCATGCCGCTGCTCACGGTAGTAATTGCCACCAGCCAGGCTGCAGCATGAATGGTCGCCTGCATGGTCCAGCCCATGGCCGCCGACCACACCACTGCAAACACGTACAGAATCTGCATCAGCGTATTGAGTTTGCTGATCAGGGTCGGTGTCGCACCGGTAATCGGCCCATACAGCACACGATAGGCAATCGCGCCGCCGGTAATCAACACATCGCGCACTACCACCAGTATCGCCAGCCAGGCTGGAATCATTCCCAGCCACACCAGCGTGATGTAGGCAGTCACCAGCAGCAGCTTGTCCGCCAGTGGATCCAGCGCCTTGCCCAGTTCGGTTTCCCATTGAAAGCGCTTTGCCAGATAGCCGTCAGCCGCATCAGTCACGGCAGCTACGAAAAACACCAGCAGCGTGGCCCAATACTCGTCCTGCAGCAACAACCAGGCCGTCGGTGGTGCCAGCAACATGCGCAACACACACAATCCGTTTGGCAGCCAGCGCAGACTCATGGTGCGGTATCGTTACTAAGGACGATAGCGATACGCAAGTGGCACTGATGAGTCGCCGGCTTGCGTGGCAGTTGTTGAACCCGGTGCAACCTCGACAAGCTTCTGGTCCACCGCCAGGGTGCGCCGCAAGGACTCCTGGTTGCCGCGCACCTCCAGGCTCACGCGCAGCACATCGGCACGCAGCGCTTCCACCGATACCGCACGCACCATCACCAGACCACTGAGATAGCTGACGGTTCTGGCATACGCGTCAAGGTTGTCCACGCCTGAAACCTCCATGACCAGGCGCAGCGATTCCTTGCTGGTAGTGGCGTAGTAACGCCCCAGCACTTCAGCGGCGAGATTGGGGCCCGCTTCCGCCGCTCCTGACATTTCCTGGCTGGCGTCGTTGAACACCAGCTGCCAACGCAGATTGGCAATCGAGGCCTCACCCGGACCAGGTCGCGCGATGAGTATTGCCGATGCGTCATAGCGCCGCGCCAGTTCCCGCAGTTGTTGCAGATTACTGGTCGGCAATTGTTCGCTGGTTTCAGCGCTGGCCCAGACAATCGGCACCCCGCGCACCTTGGCCGCCTGCTCAGTCGCCATATTGGCCTCGCGCACCCCTTGCAACGCCTGCGGGTAGACCACCAGCGTATTCGGGCGTTCACGATCCCACAGCGGCAACCCGGCCTGCTCCAGCATGTTGTTTATGGCGGTGCTCTCGAAGCCCACTTCCAGCTGGCCATTGGTCAAGTAGCTGAAGCGCTGCACGTAACGACCGGCACTGTTGGCCGCCGCACCGATACGCGCGGGAGCATCGCTGCGACCGCTCACCTTGACCAGTACCACAGCCAGGGCCGATGCAAAAGCCGCATTACGCGCGGCCTCGCTGCGGTCCTTGACCCGCACGGTTGCCTCGTAAAGTCCATTGACGGTAACCGCCCGCGCCGGTTCGCTCAGCGTGCCGAACATCAGGCATGCCAGACACAACCAAATTGACATGGTCAGGGGGCCAAAGCGTGGCAATTGGTTCTGAAGCTGAGTATGCATGCCGTGATTTGCATTCAGTGCGTTGATTGGCTGTGTAAAATAGCACAGCCCGGATGGCTGCACCGCGACGGTGCGACCATTTGCAAATTTCCCGACAGCCTGCTGAGTTTTTTCATGTCCGACCCACAATCCCTGACTTATCGCGACGCTGGTGTTGATATTGACGCTGGCGAAGCGCTCGTTGACCGCATCAAGCCACATGTCAAACGCTCGATGCGCAGGGAAGTTTTGGGTGGTCTGGGTGGCTTCGGTGCATTGTTTGAAGTGCCCCTGGACCGGTATCGCAAGCCGGTGCTGGTTTCCGGTACCGACGGTGTCGGCACCAAGCTGCGCCTAGCCATTGAAACCGGTCGACACGACACCATCGGCATCGATCTGGTCGGCATGTGCGTCAACGACGTGGTGGTGCAAGGCGCGGAACCGCTCTACTTTCTGGAC
The DNA here is from genome assembly GCA_963748005.1 of uncultured Pseudomonadota bacterium. Taxonomy (GTDB): domain Bacteria; phylum Pseudomonadota; class Gammaproteobacteria; order Steroidobacterales; family Steroidobacteraceae; genus CAILZL01. The sequence continues at coordinate 3,586,682 of CAVVHH010000002.1, read as the reverse complement.
TACTACGCCACCGGTAAACTGAATGTCGATGTCGCCGAATCGGTGATCAAGGGCATTGTCGAGGGCTGCGTGCAGGCTGGCTGCGCACTCATTGGTGGTGAAACTGCTGAAATGCCCGGCATGTATGCCGCCGGGGATTACGATCTGGCTGGGTTTTCAGTCGGCATCGTTGAGAAAGACCAGATCATCGATGGCAGCAACACCAGAGCGGGCGATGTACTGATTGCGCTGCCCTCCTCCGGTCCGCATTCCAACGGCTATTCGTTGATTCGCAAGTTGCTGGAACGCGCCAAGGCCACGCCACAGACCAGGGTGGGCGATGCCAACCTGTATGACGCGCTGCTTGCCCCGACGCGGATCTATGTGAAAACCGTGCTGGCGCTGATGCAGCAATTGCCCGTCCATGGCGTGGCACATATCACCGGCGGTGGTTTGCTGGAAAACATTCCGCGCGTTGTGCCCGAAGGTCTTGAAGTGGTGATCAGGCGCAGCAGCTGGGCACTGCCGCCCGTGTTCCAGTGGTTGCAGCAACAAGGCAACATCGATGAACACGAGATGCTGCGCACCTTCAACTGCGGCGTGGGCATGACGATCTGCGTAGCCAGAGAAAATGCCGACAAGGCATTGGCAGCATTGCGCGCACTTGGCGAACCCGGCGCATTCATTATTGGCGAAGTGCGCACCGGCAATGGTGGCGTAGTCGTTACACCCTGATGATTGAACAGCAAGCTGCAACGCAACTGCCGGTAGTCGTCCTGATTTCGGGGACCGGCAGCAACATGTTGCGCCTTGCCGAGCTGGCCAGGGTTGGCGAGCTGCCCATCAACATCAAGGCCGTCATCAGTGATCGGGCCGATGCCAGGGGGTTACTGACCGCCGCTGCACTCGGAATCGCCACGCGGGTGCTCAGCCCGAAACAGTTTGCCGAACGCGGACAGTTCGATGCTGCGCTCGCCGACCTCGTAGCCAGCTACGCACCGCAGCTGGTGGTGCTGGCCGGCTTCATGCGCATTCTCAGCGGCAACTTCATTCGCCGCTTTGCCGACTGCATGCTGAACATTCATCCCTCGCTGCTGCCCAAGTACCGCGGCCTGCACACCCATCAGCGCGCACTTGAAGCCGGCGACAGCGAGCATGGCGCCAGCGTGCACTTTGTAACGGAAGATCTGGATGGCGGCCCGGTGGTGATCCAGGCGCACGTACCGGTGCTGGCCGACGATACGGCGCAAACGCTGGCACAGCGCGTGCTGCAGCAGGAACATCGCATTTATCCGGAAGCGGTGCGCCTGTTTGCCAGCGGCAGACTCAAGTCAAGCCAGGGCAAGGTTTGGCTGGATGGTCAGGAACTTGCTGAGCCGCTGCAGGTCTTGAGCTCCATACCCTAAGTAAAACACTCAAGGATCAACGTGCGCATCAAGTTCCTTGTCCTGTTGCTGGGCGCGCTGCTGGTTGCACAGGCCGTCAATGCGCAGAGCGGTGTGATGCTCAAGCCCTATACCGCGCGCTATAGCGTCAAATACCGAGGCATGAGTGGCGGTGACATCGAATTCACACTCAAGAACGCAGGCAATGGCCGCTATGTGTTCAGCTCGCATCTGCTGCCGAATTTCCTGGGCAGTCTGTTCACCAGCGATCAGGCCGAAGACACCAGTCATCTGATGTTTGACGGCAGCAGCGTCAAGCCGTTGCAGTTCAGTTCCGAAGACGGCAGCAACGACACCAGCAGGGACATCCGCTATACGTTCGACTGGAACAGCAACAGCGTCAGTGGACACTACAAGGATCAGGACTTTAACCTGCAGATACCGGCAGGTACTCAGGATCGACTGACCATCCAGCTCGCAGCATCACTGGCGTTACAGGCCAGACGTGAACCCGGCGAACTGCTCATGCTGGAAAGAGATGAAGTGCAGGAATACACCATCCTGCGCAACGGCACTGCAAAGGTGCGCACGAACTCAGGCGAATACGACACCGTAGTGCTGAGGAGCGAACGCAAGGGCAGCAGCCGCACTACCCGCTACTGGTACGCTGCGCAGCTCGGCTACATACCGGTGCGCGCCGAGCGCAGCACCAAGGGCAAAGTGGATATCGTCATGGAGCTGAAGTCGTATCAGGCATTGTAGGGGTCGCTCGCGAGCGACCCTCTTTGCAGGGTTGTTCGTGGATCAACCATTCCCTTCGGTCACGAACCGTCCCCACGCATGCTTATGCCTTCGGCAGCGTAACACCCGTCTGTCCCTGATACTTGCCGCCGCGGTCCTTATAAGACGTTTCGCACACTTCATCCGACTCGAAGAACAACATCTGCGCCACGCCTTCATGGGCGTAAATCTTGGCGGGCAGCGGCGTGGTGTTGGAAAATTCCAATGTGACGTGACCTTCCCACTCAGGCTCCAGCGGCGTGACGTTCACGATGATCCCGCAGCGTGCATAGGTTGACTTGCCCAGGCACACCGTCAACACGCTGCGCGGAATGCGGAAGAACTCCACGGTGCGCGCCAGGGCAAACGAATTCGGCGGAATGATGCACACATCCGCCTTCACATCGACAAAGCTGTTGGGATCAAAGCTCTTGGGATCGACAATGGTTGAATTGATGTTGGTGAAGATCTTGAATTCGTTGGCGCAGCGGACGTCATAGCCATAACTGGACGTACCGTAGGAAATAATCTTCTGCTCATTGCTCATGCGCACCTGCCCGGGCGCGAACGGCTCGATCATGCCGTGTTGTTCGGCCATGCGACGAATCCACTTGTCTGACTTGATGCTCATGTGTTTTCTCTGATGATCCAAATATTTCAGCTTGCTTCAATCTCAATACTGGGCATCGGCCTGGCCACCTGCGCGGCATGTCGGGCCAGTCGCGCCGAAGTGCGGCGCGCCAGACTCAGATAAGCCTGCGTCAATGCGCCGGCTGGCTCAGCTACTACAGTGGGTTTACCGTCATCCGCCTGCTCACGAATACGGATATCCAGGGGCAGTTCGGCCAGCAGATCAACACCATATTGCTCCGCCATGCGGGCACCGCCCCCGGCGCCGAAAATGTGTTCTTCGTGACCGCATTTCGAACAGATATGCGTGCTCATGTTCTCGACAATGCCCAGCACCGGCACGCCCACTTTCTCGAACATCTTGAGCCCCTTGCGGGCGTCGAGCAGGGCAATGTCTTGCGGCGTGGTGACAATGACCGCGCCGCTCAGCGGCACGCGCTGCGACAAAGTCAGCTGGATATCGCCCGTGCCCGGCGGCATGTCGACGATCAGATAGTCCAGCTCGCCCCAGCGGCAATCATTCAACAACTGCGTCAGGGCCTGCGTGACCATGGGGCCACGCCAAACCATGGGCTGCTCGTCGTCCACCAGCAGACCGATTGACATGACCTTCACGCCATAGGCATACAGGGGCTGAAAGGTCTTGCCGTCCGTGCTGGTGGGTCGCTGTCCAGACAACCCCATCATGCGCGCCTGGCTCGGGCCATAAATGTCTGCATCCAGCAAGCCGACTCGTGCGCCATCGTGCGCCAACGCCAATGCGAGGTTGGCCGCCGTGGTCGACTTGCCCACGCCGCCCTTGCCGGACGCCACGACCACGATGTTCTTGACGCCCTGAATCGGTTTGAGATTCTGCTGCACCGCTGAGGACGCGATAGCCGTGTCCACCTGCAGCTCGACCGGTCCGAATTCGACCAGGGCTGCGCTCAATGCCGCCCGCAGCGATTCCAGCGCCCCGCCCAATGGATAGGCCAGCCGCACCTGCAAAGATGCTTGCTGCCCTGAGATCGAGCAGCTCAATTGCGTCCCGGTACTCATCAGTGACAGGCCCGCAGCCGGCTCGACCCATGCCGCCGCCGCTGCCAGAATCGCCTGTTGTTGTGCACTGTTCATTGGAAATAGACGCCGGAGCCCTGGGAAAAGGGGCGCAATTGTAGCGGATCGGGTTCGTTTTGCCGCGACCGGTATATATGCAAGAAATCCCTGATACGACATGAATACTTTTACTGCTGCCAGCGCTGCGCAACATGGCATAATCCCCGCGCCGCTCAGGGGCGGAATGCTAAGAATCAGGCTCGAGTTGCCGTTACAGGGGGCACCGGCGCCGTTCGATGGATGCGACTCCTCCGGTACAACCTTTCATAGAGCTTCTTAATTAAGGATATCGAGACGGGTCGATGAAGTTCCTTGACGATTTAAAGGCCGATCGTCTGATCGAGGAGATACGCAGCAAGGGCGAAGTGCAGCATCCCGAAGTGCAGAAGGCACTGGGCAAGTTGGCGCGCATGGGTGCCGGCGCCATTCCCAAGATTCTGGAGACGCTGCCCGCCGCCAGCAAACAGGAAACCCTGGCCTTTGTCGAGATCCTGACCCAGGTGATCGACGCCAAGACCTTCCCCCTGATGATGGATGCCCTGCAGGTCGGCGACGCGCGTACCAATGCGGCCATCTCCTGGGCGCTGTCGAGCAGTCGCAACTTCCCACCCAATCTACTGCTGGAGCAACTCAGCAAGCCGGGCATGCCACGCCCCGTCATTCTCGAAATCATCAGCGCCCACAAGAATCGTTTTGGCATACGCGACCTGCTGAATCAGGCCTACAACCAGGAATCCACCGAAAAGGCGGCGCTGTTCAGGATCATCTCGGAAATCGCCGATGAGCATGCCATCCCCGAGCTGTTGAGCCGCATCGAAGGCAGGGATACGGTAGCGCGCACTCATATTGTCAGCATCCTGTCGCGCTTTAACCGGCCCGAAGTCGCACGTGCGCTGCAGCGCCTGCTCAAGGATCCCAACAAGCTGATCCGCCAGGCAGCGCTCAATGGGCTGGTCAAAATGAGCACGCCGGTGGAAATCGAACCGGTTTGTCAGCTGCTTACCGACGGCGACATTGAGGTGCAGAACAAGGCCGTGGAGCTGATCATTCGCACCAAGGATCCGCACACCATGCGTTTCCTGGTACCGGTGCTGAAAGATGAAAATGAATATGCGCGCCGTGCCGCGGTGGAAGTGCTCAATGCACTCGGCACCAGCAAGGACATCAAGCAGCTGCTGCAGGTGATCAAGGACGATGACTGGTGGGTACGCAGCCGTGCCGCCGATGCACTGGGCAAGATTGGCGGCCCCCGCGTAGTCGATGCGGTGCTGGAACTGGTGAAGGATGAAGACGAAGAAGTGCGTCGTGCCGCGATCGAAATCCTCAACCAGACCAAGGATGAACGGGCCGTCAATTTCCTGATCGACGCCACCCGCGACAAGGACTGGTGGGTGGCCGAACGCGCCGTGGATGCACTCGCCGAAATCGGCAGCAAGAAGGCCGTGCCGGCGCTGGTAGAAATGGCCAACGGCAGCAACGTGCGGGCCTTTCCGGCGGTGGCGCGCGCACTGGGCAAGATCGGCGATCCGCGCGGTCTGGACGCTCTGACGAAGTTGCTGGGCCAGGGTGAACGCGAGGCCAAGATCGAAGCCGTCACCGCCATGGCGCGCCTCGCCGACGAGCGCCGTGCCGACAGCATTCGCGCCTATATCCAGTCCGCCGTACAGGGCTCAAACGATGAAACTCTGATTCATGCCGCCGAGCATGCACTGGAAGATCTGGATGGCCGTTACTCCACCGCCGCCATTGCCGCGCAACAGCAGGCGGTCAAAATGGCCGAACCCAGCAAGACGCTGCTCATCGAAAAAGCCGATATCAGTGGCATCGTCAAGAAAGCAGAAGAAACCGCGCAGTCCGCCAAGCTGGATATCAATACTCTGAAGCCCGGCGACATCATTGAAGGCCGCTACAAGTTCATCGAAAAGATCGGCAAGGGCGCATTCGGCACCGTGCTGCTGGTGGAAGACTCGGTGGTGGAAGAACGCCTGATCCTGAAGTTCTTGAACACCAACGTCGCCCAGGACGAGGAGATGATGAAGCGCTTCGTGCACGAGCTGCGGTATTCGCGCAAGATCACCCACAAGAACGTCATCCGGATCTACGACTTCGTGTTCATGCGCGGCCTGTACGCCATTTCCATGGAGTACTTTCCCTCACACCCACTGGGTGCGGAAATCGTCAATGACAAACCATTGCCATTGAAGCAGGCCGTTCGCTTCGGCTGCGACATCGCCACCGGCATGGCTGTGGCGCATCTGGCCGGCATCGTGCATCGCGATCTGAAGCCGGCCAACATTCTGGTCAACAGCGAGAAGTTCCTGAAGGTCGTGGACTTCGGTGTAGCCGCCGCCCACAAGGAAGGCGACACACAGCTGACCAAGACCGGCTATGTCATCGGCAGTCCCAAATACATGGCGCCGGAACAGATTCTGGGCAAGAAGGTGGACGAACGCGCCGACATCTACAGTCTGGGTGTCATCCTCTATGAAATGCTCACCGGCATCCCGCCCTACTCGCGCGGCGATCATATGTCGGTGATGTACCAGCATGTGCAGGGCAAAGCCAAGTCGGCCATCGAAGTGAACCCGCAGTTGCCCAAGGAACTGTCCGACTTGGTGAGCAAGGCCATGTCGGTCGACAAAATGAAACGCCACCAATCCATGGACGAACTGCGCCTGGCGCTGGAAGCGTTTTTGTAGGGGCGGTTCGTGAACCGCCCATCCCAATTGCAATGACACCGAGGGCGGTTCACGAACCGCCCCTGCGCTTCCCCCTGTGAGCAGCATCACAGGCAGAACATGCTTTTTGCTGAAACCACCCCACACGCGGCCGGCAAACGAACATAATCTGCGTCCATATGGCACGTATCGACGCATTCTTGAAACTGGGCACCGATCAGGGCTGTTCCGACATTCATTTCGCCGTGGGCATTCCGCCCATGCTGCGCATGTACGGCGATCTGATGCCGGTGAAGTTCCGCGACCTGTCGCAGGCCGAGCTGGATGGCTACATCGCCGAGATCACCACCCGTCCGCAGCAGGAACATCTGCGCAAGGGCAACGACCTCGATTTCTCCTACGTATCCGGCAACGGCGGCCGGTTTCGCGCCAATGTGTTCCGCAAGGACACGGGTGTGGGCGCCACCTTTCGCGCCATTCCCACCGAGGTACCCTCACTGGAATCCCTGGAATTGCCGCCGGTGATCCGGCAATTGTGCGATAACCATCAGGGCATGATCCTGGTCACCGGCTCCACCGGCACGGGCAAGTCCACTACGCTGGCGGCGATGATCGACTACCTCAACCGCACGCGTAAACTGAACATCATCAGCCTGGAAGATCCAATCGAATTCGTTCACCGCAGCAAGCTGAGTCAGGTCATCCAGCGCGAACTGCACACCCACCTGCCCAGCTTTTCCGAAGGCGTGCGCGCCGCGCTGCGTGAAGACCCGGATGTGATTCTGGTCGGTGAATTGCGCGACGCCGAAACCATCCGCTGGGCCATGACCGCCGCTGAAACCGGCCATCTGGTGCTGGGCACGCTGCACACCACCGGCGCAGTAAAAACCATCGATCGCGTCGTCGATGCATTGCCGGCCGATGAACGCGAACAGACCAAGACCTTTCTGGCGCAAAGCCTGCTGGCGGTGATTACGCAGGTACTGATCAAGAAAGCCGACCTGCGCGGTCGCAAGGCCATGTGCGAAATCATGATGATCACCAAGGCCATCGGCAAACTGATCATGACCGACCAGACCCACCAGATTCCCTCGCAACTGCAGACCGGCAAGGAACTGGGCATGCAGAGCCTGGATCAGGCCCTGCTGGCCGCCATACAAAGCAAGGAAATCGATGCCGACGATGCCTATGTGTACGCCAATGACAAACGGCTGTTCTCGCGCTATGTCACTGACACCAGCATTCTGCCCAAACTCGATCTGGCGCCAGGCTGAGCCTGCAACGAAGCACAACCATGAGCACCAGCACCAATCCGCTTGACACTGCCACTCAAACCACAGCTAGTGTTGCAATTTCAGGCGCTTCACAAGCCGCTGCCGCGGGCCCCAAGCGCATCGATGAATATCTGAAGGAAGTCCTGACCAAGGGCGGCTCCGACCTGCACTTCATTGCCGGCGATCCGCCGCGCATCCGTCTTTATGGCGAACTGCATACCCTGCGCAATGAAGCACTGGAACCACGCTACGTGGAAGAATTGCTGCGCGAAATCATGCCGCGTAATGCGGTCGTGCGTCTCGAAGAAAAAAATGGTGCCGATTTTGCCCACATTATTCCCGGCATCTCACGTTTCCGCGTCAACATCATGCGCCAGCTCAACGGCCTGGGTGCGGTGTTTCGTGCCATTCCTTCCAAAGCCAAATCGCTGGATGAACTAAAGATGCCGGATGCGGTGCGCAACCTGTGCAAACTCAACTCCGGCCTGATCCTGGTGACCGGCAAAACCGGGTCCGGCAAATCCACCACGCTGGCGGCGATGATCGATGACATCAATGCGCGCATGAAGGGTCACATCATCACCATCGAAGACCCGATCGAATTTGTGCATACGCGCAAGAGCTGTCTGATCAGTCAGCGCGAAATCGGGCTGCATACCACCTCATTTGCCGATGCCTTGCACTCGGCCCTGCGCGAAGATCCGGACGTGGTGCTGGTCGGCGAAATGCGCGACTACGAAACCATCAGTATTGCCGTGACCGCCGCGGAAATGGGCATTCTGGTGATGGGCACGCTGCATACCAATGGCGCCGCGCCCACCGTGGATCGCATCATCAATTCATTCCCCGCCGACAAACAGGCGCAGGTGCGCGCCATGTTATCCACCTCGCTGCGCGGCGTCGTGTCGCAGCAGCTGATTCCCACCAAGGGCAAACCGGGTCGCGTGGCAGCCATGGAAATCATGGTCAACACCCCCGCGGTGGCCAACCTGATCCGGCAGGGCAAACTCGACCAGCTGGAGAACACCATCCAGAGCGGCGCCAGCTTGGGCATGCGCACCATGGACAGCGCCATCCAGGAGCTGCTGGACAAGGCCTTCATCAGCGGCCGCAATGCCTATCTGAAGGCCATGAACAAAACCAAATTTGAAGCGGTGAAGGACAACAATTGACGAAGGCTGTGGGCTGTGGGCTGTGGGCTGTGGGCTGTGGGCTGTGGGCTGTAGTCAGAGTTGTCTGATCCGGACCTACAGTCCACAGCCCATTCCGCTCGCATGGCATAATTGCCGCCCTTTTCCGCCCCCAATAGTTCCCGTCAATGAGCAAACGCCGCATTCTCGTCACCAGCGCCCTGCCCTATGCCAATGGTCCAATTCACTTGGGCTATATTCTTGAAGCAGTCCAGACCGATATCTGGGTGCGCTTCCAGCAGCTGCGCGGTCACGAGTGCATGTATGTGTGCGCGGACGACACACATGGCACGCCCATCATGCTCCGTGCCCAGTCGGAGGGCATCACGCCGGAGGAACTCATTGCGCGCATGGCCGTCGAGCACAAGGCCGATCTGGATGCGTTCAACATCGGCTTTGACAATTTTCACAGCACACACTCAGATGAGAATCGCGAACTGACCTACCGCCTGTTCGAGGCTCTGGAACGCAGCGGCCATATCGAGAGCCGTTCGGTGCGCCAGGCGTATGACGAACAAGCGAAGATGTTCCTGCCGGATCGCTTCGTGAAAGGCACTTGCCCACGTTGCAACTCGCCCGGTCAGTATGGCGATAACTGTGAAGTGTGCGGCGCGACCTACTCACCCGGCGAACTGAAAAATCCGGTTTCCGTGGTCAGTGGCACCACACCGGTACAACGCGAGTCGGAACACCTGTTCTTCAAGCTGGGTAATTTCGAAACCATGCTGCGCGAATGGACGCGTTCCGGCACGCTGCAGGATTCGGTGGCCAACAAGCTGGACGAATGGTTTGCAGCGGGCCTCAAGGACTGGGACATTTCGCGCGATGCCCCCTACTTCGGTTTTGAAATTCCCGGTCACCCCGGCAAATACTTTTACGTATGGCTGGATGCACCGGTCGGCTACATGGCCAGCTTCCTCAACCTGTGCCGCAAACATGGCTGGGGCTTCGAGGCGTGGTGGAAACCCGCCAGTCCCACCGAGCTGTATCACTTCATCGGCAAGGACATCCTGTACTTCCACTCGCTGTTCTGGCCGGCGGTGCTGCATGGCGCAGGCTTCCGCACCCCGAGCGGTGTGTTCGTACACGGTTTTCTCACCATCAATGGCGAAAAGATGTCCAAGTCACGCGGCACCTTCATCACCGCGACCACGTGGCGCGAGCATCTGCCCACCGAACCACTGCGCTACTTCTTTGCCTCGCGTCTGGGCTCAGGGCTGGACGATCTGGATCTCGGTCTGGACGACTTCGTCAACAAGGTGAACTCGGACATCGTCGGCAAACTGGTGAACATCGCCAGCCGCTGTGCCGGCTTTCTGGCGCGCAGTTTCGACAATCGTCTGGCCATCAAACTGCCCGAACCCGATCTGTACGATGACTTCCTGCGCAAGTTGCCAGACATTGCCGAGCTGTACGAAGGTCGCGATTACGCCGCCGCGATGCGCGAAATCATGGCGCTGGCCGACAAGGCCAATCTGTATATCGACCAGAACAAACCCTGGCTGATGGCCAAGGATCCGGAACGCGCAACTGATGTGCACGGCGTGTGCACGCAGGCTATCAATATGTTCCGCGTACTAGTCATGCTGCTCAAACCCGTGCTGCCACAACTGGTAAACAGGGCTGAGGTATTCCTCAACAGCAACGAACTCACCTGGGATGATGTGCAGCGACCCTTGCTGGGCACCAGGATCAATGCCTATGAGCCGCTGGCCACGCGTATCGATCCGGCTGCAATAAAGGCCATGCTGGCGGCCAATCAGCAGACCAACGAAGCGCCAAGAACTGCCGGTCCCGCGCTTGCCACCCCACCCGCAACTGCAACGACACCGGACGAAGTCACCGTTGATGATTTTGCCAAGCTGGATTTGCGTATCGCCAGAATCATCAATGCCGAACTGGTGGACGGTGCCGACAAGCTGCTCAAGTTGAGCGTGGATCTTGGCGAACTGGGCACACGTACCATCTTCGCGGGCATTCGCGCTGCCTATGAACCAACGCAGTTGATCGGTCGGCTGACGCTGGTGTTTGCCAATCTCAAACCCCGCAAGATGCGCTTCGGCATTTCCGAAGGCATGGTGCTGGCGGCGGGTTCCGATGCGAAAGATGGCGAGAAGCCCGGAAATAAAACCATCTTCATTCTCTCCCCCGATAGTGGCGCTCAGCCGGGCATGAAAGTGAAGTAAGGATCTGGTGACACAAATGACCACCCTTCTCATCATCCTGCTGGGCACGATGCTGATCCAGGGTTCGGCCATTGCCGTAGATCACGTGACCCCGCCGCGCAATGCTCGCGGAGTGTTTGCCGACGAAATCCGGACCGCCAGTTTCACCATGGTCACTCTGACGCTGGCGTCGCTGTCTGGCTTTCTCATCACACACGCGGTGTTGCAACCCGTGCAACTGGAGTACCTGCAGATGCCTGCTTTGCTCGGCTGCATCGCGTTGATATTTCTCGGCGCGCGCGCCGTGCTGACCAGCGTTCCCGGCGCCGTGCGCTGGCCTGATTTGCTGGCGCATCTCACGACGCAATGCGCCATGCTCGGACTGGCGCTGTTCAGCGCCACTGCGCTTGAAACAGCAGGCGAAGCCTTGCTGTATGGCGCCGGCGCAGCGCTGACTCTGGCAGTACTCAGTGCCAGCTTTCTTGCTCTGCGGGAACGCATCGATGCAGTAGAGGTCCCGATGATATTTCGCGGCATTCCCATTGCCCTGATTACGGCCGGCTTCATGGCACTGGCGCTGATGGGCTTTGCCGGCATGGTGCGCAACTGATCGGCATGGGCGGCCATAGATACCAAGGGTTGCAATTACCCACGCACAAGTACTCCACCCGCGATGCCGCGATCATCGCGGCACCGATGCCGGATGTACTTGTACTACCACTCAATCAACACAGCGACATCGGGCTGCTGCCCTGCGTGAAAGCAGGCGACACAGTGTTACTCGGGCAAGTCATTGCCAAACCCGCTGCAAAGCTGAGCGCCTGCCTGCATGCATCTGTTTCAGGCACTGTACTCGCCATCGAGCCGCGCGCCACACCACAGTTGGCAGATCAGCTCACGCCGGCGATAGTACTGGCCAATGACGGCCGCGATGCACGTGATCCGGCATTGCAACCCATGAACAACTGGCAGTCCATGACGCCCATGGATCTGTGCGATCATCTGGCGCGCGGCGGCATCGCCGGTCTGGGTGGCGCAGCATTCCCCGCTGCCACCAAGCTGGCAGCGCACGCACAACATCCCATTGAGCATCTGTTGATCAATGGCGTTGAATGCGAACCGTTCATCAGCTGCGATGATCGCCTGATGCGCGAGCGCGCCATGCAGGTAGTGCAGGGCGCACAAATCATGCTGCATGCCGCACAGGCTAGCCATTGCATAGTCGCCGTCGAAGCCGACAAACTGGAAGCGCTGGCGGCATTGCGAGCAGCAGTACAGCAGCTAGCTGACGCACGCATTGAAACAACTATCGTCGCCACTGCCTACCCCAGTGGCGATGAAGGACAGCTGGTTACTCAACTGCTGGGGCGTGAAATTCCCCGCGGTGGCCTGCCTGCTCAGGTCGGTGTGATCGTGCAGAACGTCGCCACCGCTTATGCCTGCGCGCAATGGATCCATCAGGCGCAGCCACTGATCAGTCGCATCGTCACCGTGACTGGCGATGGCGTGCGACAGCCTGCCAACCTTGAAGTGCGATTGGGCACGTGCGTGCGCGACCTGATTGGGTTCTGTGGCGGTTATCGGGACGAATTCAAGCCGGACACGTTGATCATGGGCGGGGCCATGATGGGCCGTGCGCTGCCGAGCGATCAATTTCCCATCGTCAAAGCCAGCAACTGTTTGATAGTTGCCCGACATGATCTGCTCAGGCCAGTAGCAGCCGAAATGCCCTGTATACGCTGCGGCGAATGTGCACAGGCCTGTCCGGCCAACCTGCTGCCGCAACAACTGCTCGCCCATGCCCGCAGTGACAATCGCGTTGCCCTGCGGGAGCTGGGTCTATTTGATTGCATCGAGTGCGGTTGCTGTGATTACGTCTGTCCGAGTCATATCACACTCGCAGGTCGCTTTCGTGCGGCCAAGCAGCTGCTCGAGAATTGACGCATGCAGTTCGGCACCTTCACCGCACCACATCTGAAACACACTCGCAGCGTGCGCTTCATCATGGGCATGGTACTGGTGGCGCTGCTGCCAGCGGCAATGCTACACATGTATTTTTTTGGCCCGGGCGTGCTGTTGCAGTTTCTGCTGGCTGCAGTGAGCGGCCTCTGCTGTGAAGCCTTTGCACTGAAACTGCGGCACAAGCCCATGATGATGTTTCTAACCGATGGCAGCACCATGGTGACGGCTGCCTTGCTGGCTTTGTCCATGCCGCCGCTGGCGCCATGGTGGCTGATCGTCAGCGCCATGGCATTTGCCATTCTGCTCGGCAAGCATGTGTATGGCGGACTTGGCTTGAATCCCTTCAATCCAGCCATGCTGGGGTACACCGTGCTGCTGGTGTCGTTCCCCCGACCCATGACCAGCTGGTTGCCGGCCATCGGCGTGGACACACTGGGGTTGGCAACCACGGCAAGAGCAATCTTCACCGGTGAACTACCGGCCAGGCTCAGCGTTGACGTGTTATCCGGCGCCTCGCCGCTCGCTGCCATCAAGTCAGGATTGTCGCTGCGACACACCATGGACGAAATCCTGGCACAGCCCGTATTCAGTGATTTCGCAGGGCGAGGCTGGGAATGGATTTCGGTGGCGCTGTTGCTCGGCGGAATGTTCATCCTGATGTTGCGCATCATCCGCTGGCAGATTCCGGCGGCCATGCTGCTGGGCCTCGGCGCCTGCGCCATCATCATGCACATGCTTGATCCGGGCCGGCATGCCGGCGTCGTGTTTCATCTATTCTCCGGCGCGACCATGCTGGGCGCGTTTTTCATCGCCACCGATCCGGTGACCGCAGCCACCAGTGCGCGCGGTAAACTCGTGTATGGCGCAGGCATCGGCATTCTCACCTATGTGATTCGCGACTTCGGCAACTATCACGACGGTCTGGCGTTTGCCGTATTGCTGATGAATCTGGCCGTGCCACTGATCGACAAATTCACCATTCCGCGCATCTATGGCGAATCCCGCTCCTAACCCAGTCGCCAGTGAGTCCGGCGGACGCCGTGGCAGGCAACTGCTGGGGCTGGCTGTCGCGATGGTGGTGTGTCTGGCGATACTTGGCATTGCGGCGCAACTGACTGCAAAACGCATCGAGCGCAATGAACGTGCGTGGTTCGAAGCACAGATCAATGCGCTGGTGCCGGCAGATCTGCATGACAATGACTTGCTGACCGACAGGATCGAGGTCGATGCGCCAGAAGCACTGGGCACGCGTAATCCTGTCGCCGTTTATCGCGCCCGTCGCAACAGCGTGCCCACCGCAGCCATCATCAACTCGGTAGCACCAGATGGTTATGGCGGTCCCATCGAACTGCTGGTCGCCGTAAGCTACGACGGCACGGTATTGGGTGTGCGGGTGCTGTCGCATCACGAAACCCCCGGCATGGGTGATGCCTTTGCGCAGCCCGGCTCCAGATGGCTGGCCGCATTTACCGGACGCTCGCTAACCAATCCCGAAATGCGCGGCTGGAATGTGCGCAAGGATGGTGGTGAGTTCGAACAATTCACCAGTGCCACGATTTCGCCGCGTGCCATTATCCAGGCCGTACAGAGCACGCTGGATTACCATGACACGCATCGTACTGCCATTTATCAGCCATCCACGCCGCTGACTCCATGATGCCAACCACCACGCCGTCGTTGGGCATCACCTGGCAACATCCCACCTTTCTGTTGCCGTTGTTCTGCCTGTGCGCCTTGCTGGGTAGCACGCAGTCGCTGGCCACCGCCATCGGCATGGCTGTCGTGGTGATGTTGCTGACGCTGTCGTGTAGCCTGCTGGTGTTTGCATTATCCAGATGGCTGCCCAATGCCATCTCCACCGCGCTTTGGCTGACGTGCGCCGCGATGTTGATTGCACTCGCCGAGCTGTTGCTGCATGCCTGGTTCTACGAACTCCATCGACAGCTCGGTTTGTTCCTGCCCATGGCTGTAATCAGCTGCCTGCTGTTGATGCGTCAGGAGATGCAGGCACAACAGACAACGTTTTCCAGGTGTATTCGACGCGCCCTGCTGATGAGTAACGGTTATGCCCTGGCCGCCGTCATCCTGGGGGCGGCACGCGAACTGGTGGGCCATGGCTCACTGTTCGCCGATGCCGGCGCCCTGCTCGGACAGTGGGCCACACCGCTGGAAATACAGCTGTTCGACCCCAATATGGGCTTCATGCTGGCAGTACTGGGGCCCGGCGCATTTATTGGGCTGGGATTGGGCGTAGCTCTGTACAACTGGGTATGGCTGCAGTTCAAAGACAAACCACATGAATAAAGAACAGCGCAGCGAATTATTTCAACGTCTCAAGGCACTCAACGCCAGGCCCACCACTGAACTGGAATATCAGTCACCCTTCGAGCTGCTGATTGCAGTGATCCTGTCGGCGCAAGCCACCGACAAGAGCGTGAATCTCGCCACACGACAGCTGTACAAGGTAGCCAATACACCGCAGCAGATTCATGAGTTGGGCGTTACCGGTCTGTCGAAATACATCAGGACCATCGGCCTGTTCAATACCAAGGCCCGAAACATAATAGAAACCTGCCGCTTGCTGGTGGAGCAGCATCAGGGCGAAGTACCGCGCACGCGCGAAGCGCTGGAAGCCCTGCCCGGTGTCGGCCGCAAAACGGCCAATGTCATGCTCAACACCGCCTTTGGTGAACCCACCATCGCCGTGGATACGCACATATTCCGGGTCGCGAATCGTACCGGGCTCGCGCCCGGCAAGGACGTACTGCAGGTAGAACACAAACTGTTGAAAATGGTGCCGGCAGAGTATGCACATGATGCGCATCACTGGCTGATCCTGCATGGTCGTTACGTGTGCAAGGCGCGCAAGCCGGATTGCCCCCACTGTGTTCTCAATGACCTGTGTGAGTTCAGACACAAGACACAGCCCGAAGGCGACCCAGTTCCACTGCTGCCCGCTCGCAGGAAAGCCCTGCCGCGCACATCGCGAAGCAAGTGAACGCAACATGAACCCAGACATCCGCGCATCGTCGCCGGACGAAGCCATCGTTCGTGACCCCGGCTTAAGCCTGTTCCAGAAAGTGCTGTTGACCACTGACGGCACGGTGACGCAGTTGCTGGAGCTGTATACCGGGGAACCCGTCCGGGTTAACAAGCTGGAACATGTCATCGTGCGCGGCGGGGCGTCCGGTTTGCTGATGACCACCAGCAATGATGAATTGCTCAAACGCTCGATCTTGTTGTGTACGGGCGGGGCCGCTGCGCCGCGCAATCTGTTGTACGCCGAGTCGCTATTCGTCATCGCCCGGCTGCCCGCGACGATGCAGCGCCAATTGCTGGAAAGCAATCGTCCCATCGGCCTGTTGTGGCGCGAGCAGCGCATGGAAACCTATCGGGAGATCGTCACCTGTGGGCGCGAACCCTGTGGATTTCTGGCGCCGTATTTTGATCTGAGCGAGGACGCGCCATTGCTGGCCAGAAGCTATCTGATCTATCACCAGCACAAACCGCTGGGGGTTATCACCGAAAAGTTTCCGGCCAGCTATTTTCACTATTGAGTCTGACGTAATGTGTGAGTCGGGATAAATGCGGGATCACCAGCTACAATCCGCCTTACCCCAGAGAGCACAACCATGCCCCTGTTTGCCAACCACAGCCGTGATCAGTTGCGCCAGATGTATTTCGATGCATGGCAACGGCACTGCAATCGTCAACCGCTGGAGCCCCTGCAGGCACAGATCGCCGACGTGATCGCGCTGCATCCTGAATATCAGGTGCTGTTCACCGATGCCAACCGCGTGCTGGACAAGGACTGGCTGCCCGAAGGTGGCTCCACCAACCCCTTTCTGCACATGGGCCTGCATCTGGCTGTGCGTGAGCAGATCGCCACCGATCGACCGCCTGGCATTCGTGCTGTCTTCCAGACGCTGGTCGGTGCACAGGAATCGGTCCATGCGGCCGAACACCGCATGATCGAATGCCTGGCGGAAACGCTGTGGAACGCGCAGCGCGGCAATCTGCCACCGGACGAATCCGCCTACCTCGACAAGCTGCGCAGCGCCGTTGCAGGCAAGAACTGAACCCGTCCAGCACGCATGCAGCCCCTGATATACTTTCTAAACCGCATAGCGGGTGACAGCTCGGATACAACGCAGGTTGTGCTGACACAAGGATAGTCAACATGTGCCCCACTGCCACCGGCTCGCTGACAGTCACACAAGTCCGCCGCCTGACACTGATCCTGATCCCGGCCAGTGCGCTGATCGTGGTCGCATTCATCGCGGCACGACTGACCAGCCTGACAACACTCACCGACTGGCTGGACAACCTGCACTGGACCATCGGCTATGTCACCGCGGCTGCGCTCGGCTGGCTGGGCGTGCGTTGGTCGGATGATACATCGCGCAATGCACGGCGCTGGTTTGCGTACGGTCTGACCGCCAGTGCGCTCGGCCAGCTCCTGTGGGATGTGCAGACCGCACTGCACTGGACCGGCTACCCGGCACCTTCCGACCTGCTGTTTGTCTGCTTCGGCCCATGTTGTGTCTGGGGCATGCTGCACGCTGTTCGTGATCATCAGCCAGAAGCTTTCAACTGGGCACTGATACTGGACGCGATCACTTTGGTCGTCATGATCGTTGCGCTGGTGCTGGCCCTGTACCTGCCGCGCTATACCGGTGACGACTTCATTGAACTCGCCTTCATGGTGGCCTACCCCATCTGCATGCTCACCAGTACCTGCCTGGCGCTGGTCATGTGGCCCACGCTGCGCCTGCGTATGCACTACTCGTGGCTGACTTTCATGGTTGCATCGATTGTCAACGGCTTGTGCTGGCTGCAATGGATCTATCTGTCACAGTCGGATTCGGTCACCACCAACACCTGGTTGTATCTGTTGTTTTCGCTGGTGACACCCATACTGGGAGTAGGCGTAGTGCTGTGGCGCATCGAGAGCTCGAAGGACCCGGTAGTCGAGCGGCGTTGCGAAGCGATTCTGCGCATGCTGCCACTGCTGGTGGTCGGTGGCGCTGCCATCAGCGTGGGCCTGGCCTGGTCATTGCCGAAACTTCCGCGAGCTGCCGCACTGGCGATCTACGTCAGTGCCGGTGTCGTGTTTGTGCTGGCGGCGATTCGCCAGAGTCTGTTGCTGTTCGAGCGCGAGCGCCTGCTGGCTGTCGAGAAGCGTCACAGTGAGCTGGAACGAAGCTTTCAGACATTGTTCCTGAATACACGTGGTGGCCTGGCGCTGCTGGACCACTCTGGCAATTTTTGCGAGCTGAATCCCAGCTGCACAACATTGCTCGGCTACAGTCGCGATGAATTGCTGAACATGAATCTCGGCGACATTCGCATGCTGCCGATACCGTCGTTGCCGGGTGCACTGGGCCTGGTCGATCAAGACGGCAACGGCGTTATTGAAACTGAATGCCAACGCAAGGATGGGCAGCCGGTTCATGTGGAATTGACCAGCGCGCTGATTCCGGATTCAGGCGGTCAGGTATTTGTTATTTTTCGCAATATCACCGAACGCAAACAGGCCAGTGAACAACTGCAGCTGATGGCACAGCGCCTGGCCATTGCCACACGCTCCGCCGGCATCGGCATCTGGGAGTACCAACCATCCAACGACACGCTGGTCTGGGATGCACAGATGTGCGCATTGTATGGGCTACCCACCGACACTTTTGAAGGCAGCTATGGTGAATGGGAAAAGCGCATTCATCCCGACGATCTGCAGAGACTGCAACAGCAGTACAGGGAGGCTGTCGCACATGGCAAGGAATACCACGGCGAATTCCGCATCATCAGACCGGATGGCAGCACTCGGCATCTCGAGGTAAGGGCAGATATTCCGGTGGAAATCGCTGGCAGTGCGCAGCGCATGATCGGCGTGAACTGGGACATCACTGAACGCAAACAGACTGAAGCTGCACAGTCGCGCCTGGAGGCACAGCTGCGACAATCGCAGAAGCTGGAAGCAGTCGGCACGCTGGCCAGCGGCATCGCGCATGACTTCAACAACATTCTCGGCGCGATCCTCGGCAATATCGAATTGGCCCTGCAGGATGTGGGTAACGCCCATCCCGCGCAAACCAGCTTGCAGGAAATACGCAAGGCCGGTCAGCGTGCACGCGAACTGATCCGGCGTATAGTCGCCTTCGGAAAGCCACATGAGCTCAACTTCCGTCTGTCGCAATTGACCGCGGTGATCGAGGATTCAGTAAAACTGGTGCGCGCTACAATGCCCACCACGGTAGAGATACACTGCCATCTGGCGGGCGATATACCGCTGGTAAAAGTGGACAGCTCGCAAATCGTCCAGGTGCTGCTGAACCTGTGCACCAACGCCTATCAGGCAATGGACAGCCAGAAGGGCCGTATCGATATCACGCTGGACGTAAGCAACTTCACCTCTGCCAGCGCTCTGCCCAGCACTGACCTGCAGCCTGGCCGCCATGTGTGTCTGCATGTCAGGGACAATGGCGTGGGTATTGATCCCGCCGCGGCGGACCGTATCTTTGAGCCGTTCTTCACCACCAAACCTGTAGGCGAAGGCAGCGGTCTGGGCCTGTCTATCGTGCATGGCATCGTACGCAATCACGGTGGCGCGATCACGGTGGATTCGCAGCCCGGCAAGGGCAGTACTTTTCACGTCTACCTGCCGGCACCCGCGGATCAGCTGGGTGAAGAGGCGCCAATCGTCACCACCGCCATGGAAGTGAAATCCGGCAACGGACAACACATCCTGTATGTCGACGACGAAGAACCGCTGGTGTTTCTCACCAAGCGCATGCTTGAACGCTTTGGCTATCGCGTGTCGGGATATACCGAGGCGGAAACCGCCCTGCGCGCCGTGCTCGATGGCACCGCGCATTTTGATCTGGTGATTACCGATCAGTCCATGCCCGGCATGTCTGGCACCGATCTGGCGCGGGAGATACTACGCGAACATCCACACAGCCGTATCATGCTGGTATCGGGATACCTGCCACCCCGCGAAATTGAAACCGCACGCAAGTTGGGCATCCATGAAGTGCTGCTGAAGCCCGACACCGTTGATGAGCTGGCCACGGCAGTGCATCGGCTGCTGTCTGCTTGAGAAGCACTGTTGACTGTACCGGGCACTGCTCCTGCACCCCGGAACTCTCTAATTCCCTGCAGGTCGGGTTTTACACCTCACTCAGCATTGTTATCGGGTTAAAACCCGACCTAGAACGAACCCTCGAACATTAGTGGGTAACGCTAAGCGCGTGCCGTAATGTTCTGTTCGCGTTGCCACACCAGCTGCACGGCAGGTTCGTCGTCAGTGGCGGCAAACTCATGACTGATCCACAGATCAGCGACGGCCACCAGCTTGTCGCTGGCGTAAATCAGCGGCAATCGTTCGCGCCACCATGGCAACACTGCCGACTCCTGCAACAGCTTCTTCAGGGCGCGATGATGTTTTTCACCCGGCAGACGAATGCGCTCACCGCCATCGCGAAACGCCACGGTCAATTGTTCCGGCAGGCGACGGCGGGCAATGAGCGGCAGACGCTGTTCGGATACGTCTGACCTCACACGCTCTGGCACAGCGGTGAGACTCAAACAGCCCAGCTCACTCGGCAATTGAAATTCATCTTGCCACCGCCAGGGCAGTCGCTGTGCGGCATCCCATTCACTCAACGGCTGCTCGACATACAGCAGATCGCGATGCCGATGCACTTCAGCGCCATACCACTGCACGTAGGGCACACGATCCTGTGCAGACTGCAGCATGTCGTGTTCCAGCGCATGCAGCACGCGTGTGGACGGCATCAGTACTTCGTGCCGTTGCAACCAGAAACGCAGCAATGCATGACGGCGTGCAGCCGGCAGCTCCCGCAATGCGTCTATGCTCAGGGCATCATCGACCGCGGCCAGCACATAGTCGGTTTCGGTCCAGTCATCCAGCAGGTTCTGCGCCTCTGCCAGGTGGCTGGCGCTGCGCGATGCGGTGCGCGCAATGGCGGGCCAGCGTGTCTTGAGCAATGGCACTATCTCGCTGCGCAGGAAGTTGCGATCAAAATGGGTATCGGTATTGCTCGGGTCATCGATATATTGCAGCTGACGCGCAACCGCCCAGTCGTGCAGCGATTCATGGGTGAAACCCAGCAGCGGTCGCGCATGCCAGCCGGCGCCGAAGCGTACACAGGCAGGCATGGCCGCCAGACCGTCCACACCCGAGCCACGCATCAAGGCCAGCAGAATGGTTTCCAGCTGATCGTCGGCATGATGCGCGGTGACCAGCAATTCACCAGAACGCAAGGCGTTCTTGAATGCGGCATAACGTGCCTTGCGTGCCGAGGCTTCCACACCGAAATCGGCAATCTCGGTGACCGCCACCTTGAGCACGTCGCACGGCACCTGCAATTGTCCGGCGCTGCGCAAACAATGCATGGCCCATTCGCCAGACTGTGGATGCAACTGATGATCGACATGCAGCGCGCGCAACTGGACATGCGGATTGTGGGCACGCACCTCGGCAAGCACCTGCAGCAGCACCATCGAATCGGAACCGCCACTGAGCGCGACGCAAATCGCGGCAGATGAATTGGCTGGTTGAATGGCCGTCAGTGCAGCCAGAAAAGCATTGATTGAAAATTCGGACATAGACCATCAGTTTGCCTGATCCGCCGGCGGATGCCAAAGCAACACAGCCGTCCAGGCAGGTCCGGTCCGACTCAATCACATTTTGGGCGGCGGTTGATTCAATGCCATCCAGTAGACACCAAGGCTTGCGACGGTCTCGGCGAATTCGCCGAAATCAAGCGGTTTGCGCACGAAACTGTTGGCGCCGTCCAGATAACTGCGCAAGCGATCGCGTTCATCGTCCGACGAGGTCAGAATGACAATGGGCAGCAAGCGCGTACGTTCTTCGGCACGCAGACGGCGCAACACCTCCAGGCCATTCACACGCGGCAAACTGAGATCCAGCAACACGACTGCCGGCAAACCCGCACCGGCGCGGCTGGCGTACTCACCCAGCCCTGCAAAGTAATCCAGCGCCTGCTGGCCATCGCGCACCACGTCGACCTGATTGGCCAGATTAACCTTGCGCAATACGCGCAGGATCAGCTTCTCGTCCTGATCGTTGTCTTCCACCAGTAACAGCGATTTGGTCATGTATTACCCACCTTGGTGTTGGCCTGCTCCAGGGTGAAACAGAAGCTCGCACCGTGACCAGGACTGGCCATCGCGAGAATATCACCACCGTGACGATGCACGATGCGCTGCACGGTTGCCAGTCCGATACCGATGCCGATGAACTCATCCTGACGATGCAGACGCTGAAAAGGCTTGAACAGGCGATCGGCATGCGCCATGTCAAAGCCAGCGCCATTATCCGCGACCCGGAACCATTGCCGGCCATCCTGATAAAAACTGTCGAAGGATATGGACGACATCTCGGTTTGTGCAGTGTACTTCCAGGCATTGCCCAGCAGATTGCGCATCACCACTTCGAGCATGCGCGAATCACCGAACGCAAACAGGGCGGATTCGACGCGCCACTGCACCCGGCGCTGCGGATCCTGGCGCTGTAACTCGACACTCAGCTGCACCGCCATCTCGCTCAGATTCACGCGATCGTAGTGCACCGTGCCCTGAGTGCTGCGCGACAATGCCAGCAGTCCTTCCAGCAGCTCACCCATACGATGGCCGGCCTTGTTGATTTCGAGGGCGAAATCCTTTGCTGCCTCATCAAGCGAATCACCGCAATCTTCAAGCAAGGCGCTGCTGAAACCGCTCAACGCGCGTAGCGGCGCGCGCAGATCATGCGCCACCGCATAAGCGAATGCCTCCAGTTCGTGGTTTGCAGCGCGCAGCTCCTGTTCAGCCTTCTTCCGATCGGTAACATCCACCAACAGCACATAAATGCCTTGCACAACTCCCTGCACGACATCCGGCATGTAGTGCATCTGTACCTGCAGACTGCGCAAACCATCCTTCGAGCACACCACCGTTTCGAATTGCTGCGCATGACCCTGCAATGCCAGCTGCAGGGCGTCGTGGCGCTTGTTGAAAACGGCATCGCCAAATATTTCCCGGAAGTGCCTGCCGTCCAGCTCATGCACATGAACGCCGTAGAACTCCCGGTAGCGACGATTGCCAAAACGGTTAAACAGATTCTTGTCCCAATACGCAATCATGGATGGCAGTGCATCGAGAATGTTTTGCAGCTCGGAACGAGCCTGTTCGAGTTGCTCGGTACGTTCCAGAACCTGCCGCCCCAGACTGGCATTCAACATCTGGATCTGCAGCTCTGCGTGTTTGCGATCGGTAATGTCCTGAGTGGCGCCCTCCAGACTCACCACCTGGCCATCGCGCACAATGGGCACACCCTGCGCGCGTATCCATTTGTGCACGCCGGCCGGCGTGACCAGCGGCGCTTCAATGTCAAAAGGTGCGGCCTCCGTCATCGCCCGCTGTAATACGGCTTCAAGCGACTGACGATCGGGCTCGCGGAAGCAGGACAGTACCGTGGCAAAATCGAGTGACTCGCCATGCTGCAATCCATGAATCTCGGCCACCTGGGGTGTCGCGCTGCCCACTCCCTTGCCAACGTCGAACGCCCAGCCACCTACTTTTGCAAGACGGCTCATGCGATCCAGCAAAGCCTGCTGCTGACGCACCGCCTCCTCGGCGTTGAACCGGGCAGTGATATTGACCCGACTCACGACAACCAGGCCGGCACTGTTGTTCGGTGTCGCCTTGGCAACACTGCTCAATACGCGCAGCTTGCTACCGTCGAATGCAGACAATTCCGTTTCGACCAGCGCAGTGCGTTCTCCCTGCGCAATGCTGATCAGCTTGGCGGTAAATCCCTGCAGAGCAACTGGAGTGTCATACATCCAGCGCAGCGAACCCAGCAATTGCTCCTTGCGCTGTGCGCGAAATACCCGCAGCGTCCAGTCATTGACGTCCACCACGCGTACTGCGTCGAGCATCTGCTGCACAACGTCCGGATGCTCGGCAAAATACTGTTCAAAGTCACCGACGCCTTCGGCCTGTAGCGCGCGCAGCCGACCCAGCACCAGAGTCCAGTCTTCCAGCCAGATGGATACCGCCGCCGAGTGGTACAGGGTGCGAAAACGCTGTTCACTCAGCAGCAGCGCCTCACGGATGTCGAGCTGCTCCTGAATGTCGGTATTGGTGCCAAACCATTTCACGACATTGCCGTGCGCATCCCGCAGCGGCATGGCCCGGGTGTCGAACCAGCGGTAGATGCCGTCGTAGCGACGGATCCGGAAATCAATGCGCAGGGCATCGCCGGTCCTGACACAGCGCTGCCAGGCTTCGCTCAGCCGGGTGCGATCTTCGGGATGCACCTGCTCCAGCCAGCCCATGCCCAGCTGCTCGCTGACAGGGCGACCGGTGTAATCCTCCCAACGACGGCTGAGGTAGTCATGGACACCACTGGCGTCACAGGTCCAGATCAACTGCGGCAGGCAATCCGCCAACAAGCGAAAACTGAGCTCGTGCTCCGGGGTGACGTGGGTTGTCAGCAATTCACCCAGATCCATTCAGCCGCTCCATATTCAGAAGGTTCGTCGAGACTACCCATGGCCCGGGGTTCGGGCATCGGTTTTGTCCGCAATCGCCCCCGATTTGGGCCAATTCACTGATGCAGCCTGCCGACTTTGCTATGCGACAAGTTGACCGCCATTGCGTTCCAACCTAAGGTTGTACCTAGCATGTGCCGATAAGTATCAGACATAAGACATTAATCCACCTTCCATGGCCACCCTCATTCCATCGCTCCATAGCTGCCAGCGCCGCATGAATGCCGGCGAGAAGCGCCTTGCCCAGCGAATGGAAGCCTTGCTGGATGTCAGCGCGGTCTGCTGGTACGACGTGGCTTTCGGACCCAGATATCAACGCCCCGATTTTGTAGTGCTGGACCCGCTGCACGGCTTGCTGGTGCTGGAAATACGCGACTGGAAGCTGGATCAGATTCTGTCCGTGGGCCACACCAGCATCAGCCTGCTGGACGACGGCGTCTGTAAGGAAGTTGCCAACCCGCTGGAGCAGGCCCGCCAGTATGCCGGGATGATCCGCCAGATCCTCGATCATGACCCCCTGTTGCGCTGCCCGGTGGGTCACGGCCTGGTACTTTGCAATATCAGCCGCAAGGAATTCGATAGCGCCCAGCTGGGCACTGCGTTGCCCGTAGAACAAGTGATCTGCAAGGACGAGATGACCGAATCGGCCCAGGCCGATGAATTCCAGCGACGTCTGTGGCGCAGCAACGGCAGCGAGACAGTACCGCCGTTGGACTCACAGCAAGTGAATCGCATCCGCTATCACCTGTTTCCCGAACTGCGTATCCAGCAGGCGTCGTTGTTTCCGGAGCCCGTCAAAGCCGGTCAGAAGCCTGCCCCCTTGCTGGTGATGGATCTGGAACAGGAACGACTGGCACGTAGTCTGGGTGACGGGCATCGCGTCATCCATGGTGTGGCCGGCTCCGGCAAGACCATGATCCTGGCGTATCGTTGCAAACAGCTGGCCAGGAACAGCGACAAACCCATACTGGTGCTGTGCTACAACGATTCACTGGCTGCCAGACTGGAACAACTCATCACCGATCGCCGACTGCTGGGGCGCATCATCGTGCGACACTTCCATGCCTGGTGCCTGGATCAGCTGCGCCTGCATCGCGTCGGTTTGCCGAATGACGGTCCCGGATTTCCCGGCCGGCTGGTACGCAGCGTCACGCAGGCGGTTGCCGAGCAACGCATTCCGGTCGAGCAGTATGGTGCGGTGCTGATCGATGAAGGTCACGACTTCGAACCGGAATGGTTCAAATTGCTATCGCAGATGGTGGACCCCAGCAACAACTCCCTGCTGCTGCTGTATGACGATGCGCAATCCATCTACGGCAAGAAGCGCTCGCGAGCTTTCAGCTTCGCCAAGGTCGGCATTCAGGCGCGGGGGCGTACCACCGTTTTGCGGGTGAACTACCGCAATTCAGCCGAAGTGCTGGAGTACGCCTACAGCTTTGCCAGGGACGTGCTGACGCCCGAAGAAAATACACTGGACGATGACGCCGTTCCGTTTGTCAGCCCGGAAAGCAGCGGTCGCCATGGCCGTCCACCCACGCTGACACAATGCAACTCGCTGCCGGATGAAGCCCGACACATCGCACAACAACTGCGACTGCTGCATGCCCGGGGCTGCCAGTGGAAAGACATGGCCGTCCT
Source organism: uncultured Pseudomonadota bacterium (assembly GCA_963748005.1). Taxonomy (GTDB): domain Bacteria; phylum Pseudomonadota; class Gammaproteobacteria; order Steroidobacterales; family Steroidobacteraceae; genus CAILZL01. Next base: position 3,560,324 of record CAVVHH010000002.1, on the reverse strand, counting down.
GTATCCGACCCACTTCGTCGGCGAAGCCATGGCTGTGGAATTACGCGCCCAGCAGTTGCCGGTGGAATGGCAGCCAGCAACTCGCTTCGCACCGGATCATGACAGCATCAAACTGATGACCCTGCACAGCAGCAAGGGTCTGGAATTTCCGGTGGTGGCGATTGCCGGGCTGGGTTTCATGCCCTATCAGGAAGACGAAGCCATGGAAGATACCCGCCTGCTGTACATCGGCATGACCCGCGCGGTCGAGCGCCTGATATTGACTGCGCATCAAAGCTCGGAATTCGTCAAGCAGTTGCTGGCAATGCCGCATGGAGCGGTGAGCGGTTGACCCTCACCCTGCCCTCTCCCTTGAGGGAGAGGGGATAAAACATTCAGCCCTCAACAAGTTGCAGGTTGGGCTGCAAAGCCCAACATCCGCATCAGATGACTGTTGGGCTTTGCAGCCCAACCTACCAAGTGCATCAAGCCTCGGTATACACCCCATAGCCACGCAATCGTTCATAGCGACGCGCGACAACATCTTCAATCGGCTTGGTTTCAAGTTCGGCAAGCTTGCTGAGGATGGCGGCCTTCAAGGTTTCAGCCGTGAACTGCGGATCGCGATGCGCGCCACCCAAGGGTTCTTTCAGCACCTCATCCACCAATCCCAGTTTTTGCAGACGATCGGCGGTCATGCCCATGGCTTCGGCTGCGAGTTCTTTCTTGTCGGCGCTCTTCCACAGAATCGAAGCGCAGCCCTCGGGTGAGATCACCGAGTACACACTGAACTGCAACATGATCAGGTGGTCGCATACACCAATTGCCAAGGCGCCGCCGGAACCGCCTTCGCCGATCACGGCACTGATGATCGGCACTTTCAGTTCGGCCATGATGAACAGACTGCGGGCAATGGCTTCACTCTGGCCGCGCTCTTCGGAGCCCACACCGGGATAGGCGCCGGGGGTATCGATGAAGGTGATGATGGGTATCTGGAAACGTTCGGCCATGTGCATCAGGCGCTGCGCCTTGCGATAGCCCTCTGGCTTGGGCATGCCGTAGTTGCGACGTACCCGCTCCTTGGTATCGCGACCCTTCTGCTGGCCAATGATCATCACCGGCTTGCCGTCCAGGCGCGCAATGCCGCCCACGATGGCGGCGTCATCGGCGTACATGCGATCGCCATGCAGTTCGTTGAACTCAGTGCACAGCATGCCGATGTAATCCAGCGTGTATGGACGCTGGGGGTGACGCGCCAGCTGGGTGATCTGCCAGGGCGACAGATTGGCAAAGATACTGGTGGTCAGGCTGCGGCTCTTGGCGCGCAGCCGGGAAATCTCTTCGGCCAGGCTGACTTCGGCGTCGTTGGTGACGAATTTCAGCTCATCGATCTTGGCTTCCAGCTCCGCAATGGGTTGCTCGAAATCCAGAAAATTCATAGGGCTAGCGTCTCAGGGCTGAAAAATGGAGGCGCGACAATAGCGGAGATTCCCGTTTCTGGCCAGCAATCCGCAACCGCGCCGGAAACGTGTTGGGCACGCAGCGCCATGCTCCGATTGACGAGCGCCAATGACATGTGAAATATTAAGACTAATGTTTTATACATCAGAAAGAATGCTTTAGACGTGCTTACAGCCGCCCAACTACGAGCTGCTCGTGCGCTGCTCGGCATCGATCAAAAGATGCTGGCCGAAGCGGCCGGTCTATCACTACCAACCATTCAACGTATGGAGGCCAGTGAAGACGTTATACGAGGCAACGTTGATTCCCTGATGAAGCTGGTCGCAGCGCTGGAAACGGCGGGCATTGAACTCATCGGGGAAAACGCCGCGAGTACCAGCGGCGGACGTGGCGTACGTTTACGAACAACCGGCTCGAGTCCCAACGCAACGCAGTCCTAACCACCCCTGAACTCCACATAAGCGGCAGGCGCGAGATATCCCCTCAAATGAATGGCTGGTCGTTAAATCAATGGGCAGTCTGCGGTATCGGTCTGCTATTGCTGTTAAGTGTTTCAGCGTCGTGGCTGAAGCGGACGGCGGCGATTCGCGGGTTTTATCTGACCTGTTGCGGACTGTGCGCCGCTCTTGCCACTTGCGCACTCGCAGCTTTGTTGACGTCAGCAACACCGCTACTTGTACAACTGCCCATCGGCTTGCCACTGGGCCACACCTTGTTGGGCTGGGACGCATTGAGCGCAACATTCGCCGCACTGATCAATGCCGTCATTGCCTTGGTGAGCTGGTACGCCGTGGGCTATGGCAGTCATGAACACGAACCGCAACGCGTGCTGCCGTTTTACGCCGCCTTCCTGGCGGGAATGAATCTGATATTAATGGCCAACGATGCCTTCTCGTTCCTGGTCGGTTGGGAATTCATGTCATTGGCGTCCTGGGCACTGGTGGTGAGCCAGGATCGCGACGCCAGTAACCGTCATGCCGGTTTCGTCTATCTGGTCATGGCCTTTGCCGGCACGCTCTGTCTGTTACTGCTGTTCGGCATGCTGGCTGGTTCAGCCGGTGGTTACAGTTTCGAGCAGATTCGTGCGGCTCACTTACCGGCAGTCACCGCAGCATTCAGCTTGCTATTGGCACTGGCCGGTACCGGCTCCAAAGCCGGGCTGTTTCCCTTGCATGCCTGGTTGCCGCTGGCACATCCCGCCGCGCCTTCACATGTCTCGGCATTGATGAGCGGCGTGATGACCAAAGTGGCGATCTACGGCTTCATGCGTTTCGCATTCGACTTGGCGGTTCCCGGCGCTGCTGGCGCATGGCTGGGCGCGGCCCTCATCGTACTGGGTGCAGTAACGGCAGTGTACGCAGTGCTGGCCGCCATGTTCGAAACCGACATTAAACGCTCGCTCGCTTTCAGCACGATCGAAAATATCGGCGTGATCTTTGCTTCACTCGGCCTGGCGCTGGCGTTTCAAGCATCAGGATTGGCTGCCGCCGCTGCGCTGGCGTTAACCACCGCCTTATTGCATGCGGTCAACCATGCCTTCATGAAAAGCCTGCTGTTTATGGGCGCCGGCGCGGTAGTGGCCACCACCGGCGAACGCCAACTGGATGCGTATGGCGGACTGGCGCGGCGCATGCCCAAGACCATGGCCGCCATGTTGGTGGGTTCCCTGGCCATCGCTGCCCTGCCACCGTTTAACGGCTTTGTATCCGAGTGGTTGTTGTTCCAATCGGTATTGGCCAGCCCCGCTTTGCCGGGTTGGTTATTGAAAATGATTGTGCCAGCGGCTGGCGCGGCATTCGCCCTCGCCGCAGCGCTGGCGGCCGGTGTGGTGGTGCGCCTGTTTGGTATCACCTTCCTGGGTCGTGCGCGTAGTAGTGCCGCTCGCGACGCGCAAGAAACGGATTTTTTTTCCAGCTCCGCAATGGCGATAGCGGCGTTGTCTTGTGTCCTGCTCGGCGCACTGCCGGTGCTGGCCATCGAACCACTGCAATATGTCGTACAGCAATTACTGGGGACTACGATGCCGATTGCCGGCAATGCACCCTGGGGTTCGCTACTACCGCTGCCCACCTCGGCAAGTTCGTACAACGGGCTGACGATTCTGATCTTCCTGCTAATGGCGGCAACGCTGGCCGCACTGGTGCTGCGCTTTTTTGCGTCCGGCGCATTGCGGCGCGGCCCCACCTGGGACTGTGGCTTTCCCGATCCGCAACCGGCTACGCAGTACAGCGCGCAAAGTTTTGCACAACCCATCAAACGCGTGTTCGGCGCCAGCTTGTTTCACGCCAGCGAACAAGTGGACATGCCCGCTCCCGGCGAACAGCGAACGGCGCGTATCGACACCCATTGGTATGACCTGCCCTGGCATTACGTCTATCTGCCGTTGGCCAATGCCGTGTTATGGCTGGCGGACAAATTGAATCAATTGCAATTTCTCACCATACGCCGCTATCTGCTGATGGTGTTCGTCGCGTTGTTGATTTTGCTGACGGTAGTAACCGCATGGCGCTAGACGCAACACTGCTCAGTTCGTTGCCGCTGCAATTGTTGCAGATGTTCCTGGTGGTCTTACTGGCGCCACTGCTTGTGGGTATCACGCGCAAGACCAAGGCGCGCGTGCAGCGACGCATCGGCGCATCCGTATGGCAACCCTATCGCGACCTCATGCGTCTGGCGCGCAAGGAAATCATTGTCGCCGACAGCACTTCACCATTGTTCCGCGCCTATCCGTATGTAGTGTTCGCCGCTACCTGGGTGGCCGCTGCGTTGGTGCCAACCTTCGCTACGCAATTGTTGTTCAGCTGGTCAGGCGATTTCATTGCGATCGTAGCGTTGCTCGGCACCGCGCGCGCCGCGTTGGCGCTGGCGGGGCTCGATGCCGGCACCAGCTTCGGGGGTATCGGCGCCAGCCGCGAAGTGATGATCGCCGCACTGGCCGAGCCAGCCATGTTGATGGTGGTGTTTATTGTGGCGTTGCTGGCCGGCACCAGTCAGCTGTCCGGTGTATCAGCCTTCATGAGCGGACCGGATGTGGGCTTGCGGGTTTCACTGGCCATGGCAGTGATCGCACTGGTCATGGTGGCGCTCGCCGAAAACGCACGCATTCCCATTGACAATCCCGCCACACATCTGGAACTCACCATGGTGCATGAAGCCATGGTGCTGGAATATTCGGGTCGGCATTTGTTGATGATTGAGCTCGCTGCAGCAGTCAAGTTGGTGGCGTATCTGTCGATTCTCGCCTGCGTGTTCCTGCCGATGGGGATTGCCACTGCCGGCAGCGTGCCTGTCGATCTGGCAGCCGGCATCGTCAGTTTTGTACTCAAACTGCTGGCACTAGCCTTCGTGCTCGGTTTATTCGAAGCGTCGATCGCCAAGATGCGTGTATTTCGCGTGCCGCAGTTCCTTGGCATGGCACTCATGCTGGGTCTGTTGGGCGCGCTGCTGCTGTTTGTTTCGCGGGTGACCAAGTGACCGGCTTGTACTTCGACATCGCACACCTGCTGGCCGGCTCGCTGGTACTGGTGAGCTTCATGCTGCTGTATCAGGACCGCATGTTCGCATTATTGAATGTGTTTGCATTGCATGCCTTCGTGCTATCGCTGGCCGTGGGCTGGCAGGCTTTCACGCAAGCGGCGCCGCATCTGTACATCACCGCCATCATTGCGCTCACTTTCAAAGCGATCATGATCCCCTGGGCGTTGCATCGCATTGTGCAACGACTGGGCATCCATCGTTCCATCGAACCGGTGGGCAGCATTGGCTTCACCATGTTGTTGGGTATAGGCCTGGTCGCGCTATCGATCGTGGTGATGCTGCCGGTGACCACCGCCGCCTCGTCCATCGGCCGCGAAGATCTGGCATTCGCCTTGTCGGTGGTATTGCTTGGTATGTTGATGATGGTCAGTCGCCGCAACGCGGTCAGTCAGGTAGTGGGTTTCATGTCGCTGGAGAATGGCCTGGTGCTGGCGGCTACCGGTGCGAAAGGCATGCCGCTGGTGGTTGAGATCAGCGTGGCATTCTCCATTCTCATCGCCTTCATCGTGATCGGCATCTTCCTGTTCCGCATTCGAGAGCGTTTCGACACCGTGGACCTGCAAGCACTGGATATGTCGCGCGGGGAACAACAATGAGCCCACCCGCCATCTCCACACTGGCCATGCTGGCCTTACTGGTGGTGCCCGCGATCGGCGCGCTGTTGTTTGCATTGATGCCCGGATATCGCCTGCCGGCCGTGCTCAACACATTGTTCTGCGGCGTCACCCTGCTCGCCACCCTGATGCTGTATGTGCAGCGTCCAGCAGGCGGTGTGTATCTGGCGGTGGACGACCTCAACACGGTGTTCCTGGTCATCAACACGCTGGTAGGCTTCACCACCAGTATCTTCAGCGCCGGTTATCTCGCGCACGAAATCGAATCGGGACGCTTGACCCACAAATACCTGCGCTTTTATCACGCGATGTATCAATTGCTGATGGGCGCGATGAATCTGGCGCTGCTGGCCAACAACATCGGCTTGATGTGGGTTGCCGTCGAGGTATCCACGCTCACCACCGTATCGATGGTCGGCATTTACCGCACGCACGCCGCGCTGGAGGCGGCCTGGAAATATTTCATTCTGGGCTCGGTGGGCATCGCACTCGCCCTGTTCGGCACCATCCTGGTGTATCTGGCGGCGCAGTCGCACCTCGGTGAGGGTTTGCCGGCGATGGCTTGGGATCGTTTGGTCGCAAATTCCGCCACATTCGATCCAGCTCTGCTGAATCTGGCATTCGTGTTCTTGTTGCTGGGCTACGGCACCAAGGTGGGCCTGGCGCCCATGCATGCCTGGCTGCCGGATGCGCATGCCGAAGGCCCCACGCCGATTTCGGCGGTGTTGTCGGGCTTACTGCTAAATGTCGCTTTGTTTGCCCTGCTGCGTTTCAAGTTGATCATGTCGGGTAACCCCGGCGTGTTGTCGCCGGGCCCGCTGATGGTAACGCTGGGCCTGGTGTCGCTGATCTTCGCCGGCTTCATGATTTATCGACGCCGCGACATCAAACGCATGTTTGCTTATTCATCCATCGAACACATGGGCATCATCACTTTTGCCTTCGGTCTCGGCGGACCGCTGGCGAATTTTGCCGGCCTGCTGCATATGGCCATGCACAGCCTGACCAAATCCGCCATCTTCTTTGGTGTGGGTTATGTGACGCAGCTGGAAGGTACGCAACGCATTGCCGACATTCGTGGCTTGACTCGCAGTCAACCGCTATTGGGCTGGTTGTTGCTGATCTCGGTCGTGGCCATTGTGGGACTGCCCCCATTCGGCGTGTTTACCAGTGAGTTTTTGATCGTGACCAGTAGCTTCGCCCGCTCACCCTGGCTGGCCGTGCCCCTGGCATTCGGACTGCTGGTGGCATTTGCCGCCATCATGTTGCGCACGCATGGCCTGGTATTTGGCGAGACCGACAAACGTCATACGCTCAGCGCGTTTCGCCTGGCGCCGATGATCCTGCATCTGACGCTGGTGCTGATTGCCGGCCTGTTCCTGCCGGAAACCATCGTACTGTGGTTTCGCAATGTAGCAGCCTTACTGGGAGAATAGTACGCGTGATTAATCTCCTCAGTAACGAAGGCAGCACAGTGACCAGACATCGGGGTTGGTCCAGACGGGTGGTGTCTGCAGAATATTGGTATGCCCTGGGCGAGATGCTGCGCAACCAAAGTTTGGCGTTGCTGGGTTTATGGGGTGATCACGGCTCCGTGCATGCCGCAGTACTTCAAGTCAACACTCAGCAAGACAACACTCATGAAGTTGCAGTCTTCTCCCTGGCGGTAATGGACAATCGGATTCCCTCGCTCGCCGCCGCGCATCCACCCGCGCTGCGACTTGAACGGGCGATACAGGATCTGTACGGCATCGAAGTAGTGAATCTGCCGGATCGGCGGCCGTGGCTGGATCACGGCCGTTGGGAATTGAGCGCACCGCTGGCGGCAGCACCGGGACCGGCTCAACCCTATACCCAAAAATTCTTGACCGCAGAGGGACCGAATCTGCATCAGATACCGGTGGGCCCGGTGCATGCGGGCATTATCGAACCCGGACATTTTCGTTTCACCGCGCATGGCGAAACCGTGGTGCGCCTGGAAGAACGCCTGGGTTACGTGCACAAGGGAATCGACTCACTCATGGCGGGCAAGGATCTCACTGCCGCAGCACGCCTGGCAGGACGCGTGTCCGGCGACAGCACCGTGGCTTATGCCTGGGCCTTTGCTCGTGCCGTGGAGCATGCCACCGGCACCGATGCACCGCCGCGCGCCGTGTATCTACGCGCCATCATGGCCGAGCTGGAACGACTGGCCAATCACCTGGGCGACATCGGCGCGGTCTGTAACGATGCCGCGTTTTCACTGATGCATGCCGAGTGCACCATTCTGCGCGAACACACATTGCGTGCGGCGATGAGCGCATTTGGCCATCGCCTGATGATGGATCGCATCGTGCCAGGTGGCGTCAGTGCCGATATGTCCGAGGCAGGCCACCAGGCCATCCGGCTGCTGCTGGCGACGATTCGCAACAAGTTTCCCGAACTGGTTGAGCTTTACGACAACACTGCGTCCTTGCAAGATCGCATGGTAGGCACCGGTTACGTCAGTCCATCGCTGGTCGCCGAATATGCCTGCGGCGGTTTCGTCGGCCGTGCCTCCGGCCGCGAGTTCGATACGCGCAAGCACCTGAGTTATGCGCCTTACGATGCACTGCCGCTTGAAGTGCCGGTGTATCGCGATGGCGATGTCGATGCGCGCGTGCGGATACGCATCGCGGAAGTCGAATCGAGCCTGGGCCTGGTGCAACATCTGCTGGATGCATTGCCCTTGGGACCGTTTTATACGCATGTCTCTCCGCCCGCAGCGACGGTGGAAAGCACTGCAGCCATTGAAGGCTTTCGTGGCGATGTTCTGGCCTATGTGCGTCTCGATACCAATCTGCGCATCGAACGCTGTCACTTGCGCGATCCTTCCTGGTTTCAGTGGCCTCTGCTGGAAGCAGCCATCGAAGGCAATATCGTGGCCGATTTTCCACTGTGCAATAAGTCCTTCAACTGTTCTTACTCCGGACACGATCTCTGACTGTCGCAAGTAAACCCCCATGCGCCGCCTGTTACTCAAGAACTTATTTTCACGGCCGCTGACCGAAAGCAGAGCACCGGATGCGGCCGGACTGGAAAGCCTGGGCGAAACCTTGCGGGGCGTCGTCACACGTCGTCTGGGACGCAGCTTGTCGATACGCGCAGTCGATGCCGGCTCGTGCAATGGCTGCGAACTGGAAATTCACGCGCTCAACAATGCTTTCTACGACCTGGAACGCTTTGGCATTCGCTTCGTTGCATCGCCACGTCATGCCGATCTGCTGCTGGTCACCGGCCCAGTGACCAGGAACATGGCCGAAGCCTTGCAGCGCACCTATGTCGCCACACCCTCGCCCAAGTGGGTGGTTGCAGTGGGCGACTGTGCCGCCGGCTGCGGTGTATTCGAAGGGAGTTATGCCTGCATCGGCGCCGTCAGCAAGGCGGTGCCCGTCGACCTAGTCATACGCGGCTGCCCGCCTACCCCGGACGATTTGCTGCGGGGCTTGCTCTGGCTGTTGAATGAGCAGCCTGCGAGCGCGGTAACGACGTCGATTTGAGTTTGGCATCACCGGCCGGCGAACAAGCCGAGTAATGTGCCCGGAAAACAATCGCCGAGCAGTCGCTCGTCGCCGCTGGCACGTGGTTTTGACAAGCGCAGCGACCGAATCCGATCACACTAGGTAGCGTGCTTATTACCCGGCTGTGCGATCTGTACTGTGTGACTGAGCATCGAGGAGATAACCCCATGCCATCCTTTCGAACCATTGACATCAAGGACGCGCGCAAAAATCTTTCGGCACTGCTGGAGCAGGCCAATCACGGGCATACCATTGTAGTCACCAACGGAGGCAAACCTTATGCGGCGATGGTTTCCGTAGAGCAAGTGACCACGAGGAAACCCGGGCTATCACTGCGCGATTTAAGGGGCAGTGGCAAGGGCATGTGGGGTCACAACTCGAATGCCTAGATTGAACGTCTGCGCAATGAAACCTGATCTATGGTGATTCCGGTTCCAGAGTTCCCATAGGTAACCTGTGCCGCGTGACCATTGTGTCGACCTGATGGGTTGATGACTGAAAAGTACCGGCGTACAACCCGCCTTTCTTACCAGACACGAATCGCGTACCGTTAATCGATGCTACCGACATTAGTGCCATAAAGGATTTACTCAATCGCTGTGAGCGTGATGAAACTAAAGTGACAATCTGCGAATTGCAGCGGCAGGTTAAGTAGGCGCTAGGGAGATGGGGTTTCTGTCGGAACAGCGGTTGACGGTGTGCGGGACGTTGGAAGAAGCGTTGGGGGCGTCAGAAATTCTGATTGCCGTCATTCCGCGAAAGGGGGCATCCAGTACGGCGACGATTCCGCTTGCCTTCACAGTTCAGCGCGTTGTTGGGCGGCTGCATCGTGTGCTACTGAATGCGGCCCGCACTAATCCGATTCACGATGCTTCTCAGATCTAGCCCGAACCGTGCCCTATTGGTCGGATCAAGGTCGATCATGAACATCTCATCCCAAGTCTGTTGCAACTCCTGCCACGGAGGAAGAGGCGGCATGACGGCTAAACGGGCCTCGACTTCTGACTCCTGCAAGCCGGTCTCGGTGAGCATGCGCTGTCGGATTCTCTCCGTGCGCTTAAGCCGCTCAGCGGGGCGCATTGACTTAATGAGACATCTAACTAAAGCATCGTAGGCTAGGATGGCAAAGGACTCCCACTCAAAAGTAACCGTGCCAGCTTCGCGAGAAGCGCTTTCGGCGATGTCAGCCAGTCTTGGCTGCTCGCCGAGCCAGCGTCTGTAAAACTCCTTGGCCCCCGAGAGCAGATTGGCCGGCATCACAGGTGCATCAGGCCCCACCAATGCGACAGCAGGGGCGCGAGGGCCGCGGCGCAGCGCCTGAATCCCGGCAAATCCGGTACAAGCGGCGACAACCACTACCAAGTTGCACCGCGTCGCGCGATTCAACTCCTGCAAAGGCTCGGTCAACTCATCCCAGGCCAGCAGATCGGTGCCGCCGCTTCCGTCCGGTCCTTCGAGCCCCGCGTCACCGCCGTGGGACTCCAAGTGGAGCACCGGGCGCAACTCGGAGCGCTGAGCCCATTCTGTTGCCTTCTCAATTGCAGCGATGACGTCGTTCTTGCTTCGACAGGAGAAATACCCGGACCATCCTTGGCGCCGCTCCTTCATCCAATCGTGAAGCGATCGCCCGGTTGTGGTTTCATTCGCCGGAAGCCACTCCACAATCCAAACGTTTGACGCGCGAATCTCCGCCAACTCCGGCGGACCCGGGAGCGTCTCAATCAATTCTTGTTCGGCGGTTGTCAGCTCATCGCTCATGCGCTTGCAAGCAGCCCAATCGGGATAGGGGGACAACTCGCGCTGCCCCTCCTCCCACACCACCGTACATACGGAGCACGTATACGGCGGTTCGGTTGATTGAGTCACTGTGTTAGCTCCGTGCCAAGGTCGGTAAACCAAGTGTGGTGAAGTACTTCGCGTCCATAGCGTAGTTGAGCGCGGGGCTCCTACTCAAGCGCCACGGGCCGTGAGCGGACTTGGCGGTATTCCACGCCAAGTTGCGGTCAATGCCCAACGCTCGCAAGCGGCGATAGCCCGAACGCCCCCATTGCTTCCATTGATAACAACGCAGTTTGCGGCGGATCCATTTATCCAGGTCGGCGAGCGGTGAGTGTATTTCGGCAAAGCCAAAGTACGCTTTCCAACCAAGCAGGTACGTTCTCAGCTCGGCGAGGATCCGGTTGAGGGAGTAGCCGCGGGTGCGTTGTGTGAGCCGGCGCACTTTGTCTTTTAGCGCATTCATGGCCTTCTCGCTAATCGCACGGCGGTACTGATGTCGGCCACGAGAGAGCGTAAAACCCAGGATGCGCCGATTCCACGGCCGGTCCACCGCGCTTTTCTGCTCGTTGATTTTGAGCTTCAAGCGCTTCTCGAGGAAGTGTTTGATGCTGGCCAACACTCGCTCGCCCGCGCGGCGACTGCGCACATAGAGGTTGCAATCATCCGCATAACGCACGAAGCGATGTCGGCGGTATTCCAGTTCTTTATCCAACTCATCCAGCAGCAGGTTCGCCAACAGGGGCGAGAGCGGCCCGCCCTGCGGCGTTCCTTTTACTGTCGCTGCATACGTTCCTGCAATGATCACCCCCGACTTTAAGCAGCGGCGGACGAACCGGAGCACTCGATCATCCCTCACATGTTGTTTCACTTTGTGCATCAGCACGTCGTGATTCACGTTGTCGAAGAACTTCTCAAGGTCCATGTCCACCACGAAGCGATAGCCTTCTCGCACATAGGTTTGTGCTTGCGCCACCGCCTGGTGTGCCGAGCGCTTGGGTCGAAAGCCAAAGCTACAATGGGAAAACGTTTGATCCCACTGTGCTTGCAGTACTTGCAGCAACGCTTGTTGGATGAACCGGTCCACCACCGTTGGCACGCCCAGCAAACGCACACCGCCGCCCGGCTTCGGGATCAAGACGCGCTTGACCGGGGTCGGTTGGTACGTGCCGTTTAATAACTGGGTACGAATGCTTGGCCAGTTCCGTTTCAGGTACGCCGGTAATCGTTCGACCGTGAGGCCGTCGATGCCCGGACCACCCTTGTTACTTCTCACTTGATTCAGCGCGGCGCGGAGATTGTCCCGCTCCACTACGCGCTCCATTAACATCACAGCAACCGAGTCGGGTGCATCGAGTGTGTGAACGATGGTTTCATCCTTCTGACCGCCATCAGGCGGGTTATCTAGTGCAGAAGACAGCATGCGCTGCTTGCCAGATGCAATACCGTCCTTCACCACTCGCGCTCGACTCCTCTCTGTTATGTCCTTGCGGACACCGTTTGGGCCTTCATCGCTTGCACGACTACTACGCCCGCTGCTGACTTCTGTACGGCGGTCAGGCCAACTCGCGTCAGCCCCAGTTCGCTCCCTCGAACACCGCACAGATCTCCCGGGGTAAGACACGAGACTGTCGTTGCAAGCACGCCGGATTTATAAAACGCACCCCAGTTGCAGATAGAGAACTTCGTCGTCACGTGCCGACTCGTTCCAGATGCGTCACACCTCATATCCGATTCTTGTTCATCGCCTCGCAACTTTGCGTTGGACTTCCTCCAGACCCCACCTCACGGTGACGCCCTTGCCCTTTCGCTAACCTTAGGCTCTGCGATTACCTGGTAAGAGGACTTACACCTCTCTAGTCTCGTACCATGCCCGGCACACACGCCCGCCATCAAGCGCGTGCGTCTTCGCACGTCGATTGGATAGCGAGGTTAGGCATGGTGCTTTCAGGCCAGCCTTTTTCGCGGCGGACGTCTGACACCGCTATTGCGACTACGCTCTTTGCATATGAAACGAAATCCTCTACCGAATCATATTTGTTGTCCGTAGTTACTACGCCGGAAGTGCTGTCGAGACAGATGCCGTACACATATGCACCAGCCATCGAAGCTCGAACCTCACCCCAGCCGATTACGGGCCCAGAAACAAGCAGCGGCGTAAACGACGTGTCGTTGTTCACAGCAAACGCGACAACGGGGAAATATTGAATTTCAGTGCTCACAGCTGGCGGAGACGTGTCCACTGAAACAAGGCAGCGAATCAGTTTGGCCCCGGAAGAATTCGGGACTACTGGCTGCGATGCGTCGATTACCGACATAGAGGTCATGCTATCTCTTTCGCTTGAATGTTTTTGCCTAACTACAAATTGACCACATAAATGCGACAAGATATTTCCGAATTTCTACGGCATAAACCAGTCTGGCAGATCGCATCATATTGATTTGACTAAACCATGAATCCGGTTATGCCGTCAATTGCAGAAAAGATTTCTACCCCATAAGACCTGGCAACCGGTATTACTTACGCCTGAATATGACGCCCCTCTGAAACCGACTTGGCTCGGCCCCGCGACGATATCCGTCATCAGATGAAACAGTAGCTTGCGGGCACGGGGTCCCGCTCTGCAAATGAAAACGGAGCAACCTCACTTCAAAGGCGTGTCGCGATTCAATAGCCACGCAGAATGATGCTGGGAAAACCCGATTCCCGGGTAATAGGCTGTGGCAGCTGGCGCGGCCAGCAGAATGATTTTGCACTTTGGTCCAAGTCGCGCCTGTGTCTGGCGAATCAACTCCTTGCCGATGCCTTGCCGCTGATAGGCCACATCCACGGCCAGATCGGATAGATAACAGCAATAGGAAAAATCGGTGACCGAGCGCGCCACGCCGATCAGCTGTTCGCCATCCCATGCGGTGCACAGCAGGTCGGCGTGCCTGAGCATGTCGGCGATGCAGGCGGCGTCATCGATCGGACGTCGTTCGCCCAGGGTTGAACGTTTCAGAACGTCAATGAATTGTTCGGGAGCGATGCTGCGGTCATGGTGATAGGCGATGGTCATGCATGACACCTCTCGGAAGGCGAGGCGAGGCATGCCTCGCCCCTACACTGCTATTCGATTTCCTTGCGCAGATGTACGGGCACGACTTTCTTGCGCAGACGGATATTGAGCATTTCGACGGCCACCGAGAATGCCATGGCGAAGTAGATGTACCCCTTCGGAACATGGAAACCTGCACTCTCGCCCACCAGCGCAGTGCCGATGAGAATCAGGAAGGATAGCGCCAGCATCTTAACAGTCGGGTGACGATCGACGAAATCGGAAATGGGGCCAGCCATGAACATCATCACCGCCACTGCGGCGATCACGGCGGCGATCATCACCTGTACGTGATCGACCATGCCAACCGCGGTGATCACCGAGTCGAGCGAGAACACGATGTCGATGATGGCAATCTGTACGATGGTGCTCACAAACGTTGCGCGGCCTTTCACATCATGAGCATGCTCTTCGCCTTCCAGACTGCTGTGGATCTCCATGGTGCTCTTGGCGATCAGGAACAGACCGCCGCCGAACAGCACCAGATCGCGGCCGGATATGTCCCTGCCAATGGTGAACAGTGGCTCGCTCATGCCCATCACCCAGGTAATGGACAGCAGCAGTGCAATGCGCATGAGCATCGCGAGCGCCAGACCGATGGTGCGGGCGCGGGGTCGCTGCGCCGGCGGCAAGCGGCCGACCAGGATCGACAGGAAGATGATGTTGTCGATGCCCAGCACGATCTCAAGTACGGTGAGCGTGCTGAACGCCAGCCAGACCTGGGGATTGGTGAGTAGCTCCAGCATTGCCATTACCTTTGCTGCGGAGTGTCCACAGCCTTGTCACGTTTGTTCGACCACGCCGATGCCGCAACGCCAATGGACAGGAAAATCACGATCACGCCCAGCGACAGCAGATTGGAAATCTCGACGTGGTGATGCAACAACATCTTCACCCCGATAAAACCCAGCACGAACACCAGCGAGATCTTCAGATACTTGAACAGCGCCATCAAGCCCGCCACCGCAAAATACAGTGAACGCAGGCCAAGAATGGCAAAGGCATTGGAGGTGAACACCAGGAAAGGGTCCTGGGTTACCGCAAAGATGGCGGGAATGGAATCCACCGCAAACACCACGTCGGCCAGATCGACAAACAGCAGGGTGACAAACAGCGGCGTGGCTGCAGTGGCGCCATTCACGCGTGTGAAGAACCTGTTGCCATCCAGTTGATCGGTGATGGGATACACCTTGCGCGCCAGCTTCACCAGCACGCTCTTGCCGGGATCAAACTCATCGTCCTCGCTCTTGAGCATGCGCGCGGCAGAGAAGATCAGGATCGCGCCGAACAGATAGAAGGTCCAGTCGAAGGCGTGAATCAGCGCCGCACCCGCCGCAATCATCGCACCACGCAATACGATGGCGCCAACGATGCCCCAGAACAGCACCCGGTACTGGTACTGCATGGGGATATTCATGTAGGTAAAGATGATCGCGATGACGAAAATATTATCAACCGACAGCGACCATTCGAGAATATAGCCGGTAACGTACTGAACAAAAGCGTCGTGTCCGTTCGCCGAAACCACCATGCCGGCTTCGGGATTTTCGTACATGAAGTACACCACCGCACCAAAGCCCAACGCCACGGCAATCCAGATCAGCGTGCGCTTGAGCGCCTGCGACACACTCAGCACGGTTGACTTGCGACTGAATACCCCCAGATCCGTCACCAGCAGGGTGAGATAAATCACGAAGAAAATTGCCCAGGCGACGGGTGACATGAGATGGCTGGTGTGTGAGGAAGGCTGTTTGATGTGGAGCGATTTTCTTTACCCCCTCTCCCTGAGGGAGAGGGTTGGGGTGAGGGTATTAAACAAGACCAGGAACCCTCACCCTGCCCTCTCCCATGGGGAGAGGGCAAGAGTCGTTACGGCAAGGCGTCGATCTCGTCTTTCTCATCCTTCGGTGGCATCAGATCAATGGCGCTCAGCTTGAGTTCCAGCGCCATGGCGCCTGCCACATAAATGGATGAGTAGGTACCGACCAGAATGCCGATGGTAAGTGCCCATGAAAATCCTTTCAGGGTTTCACCGCCCATCAGCAACAGTACGATCACCACCAGCAGGGTGGCGCCGGAGGTAATGACGGTTCTCGACAATGTCTGGTTGATGGAGGCATCCAGCACTTCTTCGGAGGTCGCACGACGCATGATGTGGAAGTTGTCGCGCACGCGATCGAACACCACCACCGTGTCGTTCAGTGAATAACCGATCACGGCGAGAATCGCCGCCAGCACCGCCAGATCAAACGTGATCTGCGTGAGCGCAAAGAACCCCAGAATGATGATCGGGTCATGCAAGGTAGCTACTACTGCGCTCAATCCCATCTTCCACTGGAAACGGATCCAGGTGTAGATACCCACCAGGATGAAGGTCAGCATCACGGCCATGCCGCCCTGATTGGTCAGCTCTTCGCCAATCTGCGGCCCCACCACTTCAGAACTGCGCAATTGCACGCCGGGCACGATGCCCTGCAACACGCCAGTGACTTCACGGCTGACGACATTCACGTCCTGATTCTCTTCCGGCAGCAGGCGCACCATGACTTCATTGGCGGTACCGAAAGTGGTCACCACGGCCTCGTGCCCGGCTTTTTCCAGCGCGGTGCGCGTCTCTTCAATGTTGGCTGCTTGCGGATAGGCAAACTGCAACACCACGCCGCCAGTAAAGTCGATACCGAGATTCAGGCCTCGCGTCACCAGCAATATGATCGACGCAACAATGGCTGCCGCAGACACGCCGTACCACATGCGACGCGTGTGCATGAAGGGGTAGGTTGTTACCTTGTGGAAAAATTCCATGTGTTTATCCCCCTAGGGTCTGTTAGCTAGTATTTGATCGTTGCGACGGAGGTCAGCAGGGCTCAGGACGCGACGCACCGAGCGTCGTGTACTTAACGTACTCAAGCGGTGTCCCGCGGGATTTCCTTCGGTCACAACAAAGTCCTGAGCCCTGCTGGCCCCGTCCCTTCGGGTTGGGCTCCGAAAAGCGCCATGCGGCGTTACTCGTCGTTCATTTGGAGTCACCAAACTTCACTCCTCGTGCCTTGCCTGGCGCTTTTGGGAGCGCCAACGCAACGATTAAATACTAGCTAACAGACCCTAAATAGACAGATGTTCAATCTTGCGCTTGCGGCCCCACAGGTAGTGGACCAGCGCACGGCTGCCCACCACCGAGGTGAACAGCGAGGTCAGAATGCCCAGCGTCATGACGATGGCGAAGCTCTTGATGGTGCCGGTGCCAAAGGCATACAGCACCACACCGGCGATCAGCGTCGTGACGTTGGAGTCGGCAATGGTGGCAAAGGCTTTCTCGAAACCGGAGTTGATCGCCGCCATGGGCGAGATGCCGGTACGCAGCTCTTCGCGGATACGCTCATAGATCAGGATGTTCGCGTCCACTGCAATACCCAGGTGGAACACCACGGCAGCAATGCCCGGCAACGACAGCGTCGCGCTCAGCATCGACAGCAGGCCCACCGTCAACACCAGGTTGGACATCAGCACGGCATTGGCCACCCAGCCAAACGCGCGGTAGTACACCGCCATGAAGGCAAAGGTCAGCAGCAAGCCGACCAGCAGGGCTTTCACGCCCTTGTCGATGTTGTCCTGCCCCAGGCTCGGACCGACTGTGCGCTGCTCCACCATGGTCAGTGGCGCGGCCAGCGAACCGGAACGCAGCAACAGGGCCAGATCCTTGGCTTCGGTTACCTGCAGGCCGGTGATCTGGAACTGCGAGGAGAACACGCCCTGAATGGTCGCCACACTGATGGCATCTTCTTCGGTGCAATCATTGCCAACGCGCGTGCCCTTGCAGATTTCACCTTCAGCCAGACGCTTCTTCTGGATGTAGACCGTGGCCATCGGCTTGCCGAGATTCTGCTGCGTGGTCTTGAGCATTTCGTCGCCGGCGCGCGCGTTGAGTTTGACGCTCACCGCCGGACGGCCTTCAACTGTGGTCGAGGTGGCGTCGATCAGTTCATCGCCCGAGGCAATCACATCACGCTTGAGCAGCACCGGACTGCCGGTACCGCGCACGGTGTACAGCTTGGAGGCCAGCGGAATGCGCTTGGTGCGCTGCGCTTCATAGGCATCGTTGACCTGATCGACCAGACGGAACTCGACAGTCGCCGTCGCACCCAGCACGCGAATTGCTTCGTTGGGATCATCCACGCCCGGCAGCTCTACCACGATGCGCGAGGCGCCCTGCTTGGTGACGGTGGGCTCGGAAATGCCCAGTTCGTCAACACGACGCCGCAGGGTCAGGATGTTCTTGTCCACGGCGGTGGCCTGTCGCGCCTTGAGTGCCGCTTCCGTGTAGCGCGCCACAATGCTGGTCTCCTCTGCCGTGCTTTGCGTTTCGATGATCAGCGTGCCATCGCTGGGAGTAATGACTTTGACCGCCTTGGCCAGATCTGCGGCATCGCGCAAGGTGACGCGCAGCCCATTGCCATCAGGCACCGAATTGGTAAAGGCAATGCGTTCGTTGCGCAAGGTAGTGCGGATGTCGCGCTCCAGGCTTTGCAGCGCCTGCGTGACTGCACCGGCGGTATCCACTTCATATACAAAGTGCACGCCACCGCGCAGATCGAGGCCGAGATTCAGCGGCTTCAGGCCGGTCTTGCGCAGCCATTCCGGCATGCTCGACACCCGCGACAGCGCGATGCTGTATTCGCCGGCATTGCTGGCCTGAATGGCACTGCGTGCCTTGCCCTGCTCGGCTTCACTGGGCATACGCAACACCAGCCTACCGTCCTGCAAATAGTCAGCACTGGGTGTGATGCCCTGCGCCTTGAGCAGATCCAGAACGCGTTGCTCGCCCGCCGCGTCGATTGCCTGACGATCGATGCGTGACAACTGCAGTGCAGGATCAAGGCCGAATACATTGGGAAGCGCAAACACCGTACCCAACACCAGCACGGCGATCACCAGCCAATATTTCCAGGTTGCAAACTGGTACATGAATTAATTCCCCGGGCCACATGGCGCCCAGACTAATGACTATTGTTCTAGAGAAGATCTCATCGGGCTCTGGATTCCGTCATTCCCGCACAAGCGGGAATCCAGTTGAACAATTTTCTGACTGGATGCCCGCCTGCGCAGGCATAACGCGAACCGGAAACTCTCCAGTTAACTGTTTTTCAGCGTGCCCTTGGGCAGCACCTGCGCAATGGTGCTGCGTTGCACTTTGACCAGTACGTTGGATGCGATTTCCACGGTCACGAAGTTGTCACCGAGTTCGGTGACCTTGCCGATGATGCCGCCGGCAGTGGCGACTTCGGTGCCCACTTCCAGCGCGGCGAGCAGGGCGCGATGTTCCTTGGCGCGCTTGCTCTGCGGACGGATCAGCATGAAATAGAACACCACGAAGATGAGCAGCAATGGCAGCATCGACATGAGCGGGTTGGGCTGGGCGGTCGTACCGGCAGCCTGCGCGGCCGCGGTGGAAATGAACCAATCCATCTGAGAGTACCTGTGTTGGCTGAGGACAAACCGCCTCCGCAGCCTGCAGCTGCCGGAACCGGAAAAAAATGAGCGCCGGATTATACACAGGCCCGCCGGCTGTGCCGCTTCCGCCCCCCCGGTCGAAGCCGGCCATGACCCAAAATTGGCACTGCCCAGTGACGCGCCGAGCGGCTACCCTTCGATAGTCCATCAATGCCCCTGGCAGCCGCCCGGATGGCCACCCGCTTCACGCCACAGGATCGACGCCCAGCTGATGCACGACACTACGCCCCTGATCACCACCCTGGTTGCCAGCTTTGCATGGGCATTCGTCGCCGGCCTGGTGGCGCAACGCCTGAAAATCTCGCCGATTGTCGGTTATCTGTTCGCCGGCATCATGGTGGGGCCATTCACCCCCGGCATCGTCTCCGACATCACGCTGTCGAACGAGCTGGCGGAAATCGGCGTGATCCTGCTGATGTTTGGCGTCGGCCTGCATTTTTCGCTGACCGATCTGATGCGGGTGAAAAACATCGCCATCCCGGGCGCACTGGCGCAGATGCTGATCGCCACGCTGATCGGCATGGCTCTGGCGTGGTTCTGGAACTGGGATCTGCTCGGCGGTCTGGTGTTCGGACTGGCGCTGTCGGTGGCCAGTACCGTAGTGATGTTGCGGGCATTGCAGGACAACCGTCTGCAGGAAACCGAAAGGGGGCGCATTGCCATTGCCTGGCTGGTGATGGAAGACATCGCCATGGTGCTGGTGCTGGTATTCCTGCCCATCCTGGCCCAGATACGCAGTGGCGAGTCCGACAACCTGAGCATCGGCGACATCCTGTGGCTGGCGTTGTGGACCCTGGGCAAGGTCAGCGTATTCGTGGCGCTGATGCTGGTGGTGGGGCGACGTGTGATTCCCTGGCTGCTCGAGCGGGTCGAGCAGACTGCCACCCGCGATCTGTTTACGCTGGCGGTGCTGGCAATTGCCCTGGGGATTGCCTATGGCTCGGCGCTGCTGTTCGGCGTATCGCTGGCGCTGGGTGCCTTCTTCGCTGGCGTGGTGTTGAACGAATCCGCGCTCAGCCACAAGGCCGGCGCCGACATCCTGCCCTTCCAGGACGCATTCGCGGTGCTGTTCTTCGTCTCGGTGGGCATGCTGTTCGATCCACGCATCCTCTGGCAGGAACCGCTCAAGGTACTGGCCGTGGTGCTGGTGATCGTGTTCGGCAAGTCGCTGGTCGCATTTGTTGTGGTGCTGTTCAATCGTCACTCGCTACGCACCGCACTGACCATCTCGGCCAGTCTGGCCCAGATCGGCGAGTTCTCCTTCATCCTGATGGTGCTGGGTATGTCGCTGGGCCTGGTGTCGCGGGAGGCACAGACACTGGTGCTGGCCGGCGCCATCCTGTCGATTGCCGTCAATCCCATTGCGTTTCGCGCGCTGCCGGCACTGGAAAACTGGTTTGCCTCACACCCGCGCCTGCTGCATTGGCTGGATCGTTCGGGCGTGCGCATGGAAGAACTGCCACTGGTGGTGCCCGCCGACTGGCAGGACCATGCCGTGCTGGTGGGCCACGGTCGCGTTGGCAGCGTAATTGCAGAGCTGCTGCAACAACGCGGCATTCGTTACGCCGTCATCGAGACCAACGAAAAGCTGGTGGCAGACCTTATTGGCAGGGGCGTGCCAGCCATGTCCGGCGATGCCGCCGATCCTGTGGTGTGCGAAGCGGTGGGACTGAAGCGCGCCCGCCTGCTGCTATTTGCCATCCCCGACAGCTTCCAGCTGCGTCATGCAGTGAACTATGTGCGTTCGGTCAATCCACAACTGGATATCGTGGCGCGTGCACACAGCCAGAACCAGATCACCGAGCTGGCCGCTGCCGGCGTGAACCATGTGGTGATGGGTGAATACGAACTGGCCAGACAGATGGGGGCGTATGCGGTGCAGCGGTTGGCACCGTAGTTCGTAGGGGTCGTTCGTGAACGACCCGCTCTGGATTGCCGGAGGGCGGTTCGTGGATCTACCATTTCCTTCGGTCACGAACCGCCCCTACGCAAGGCGCAGACGTCAACCCGACTTGTTCATGTCGCCGGTGGTTTCGGTGGATGTTCATGACGATGTTCCAGCCATTCGCGCCACAGGGCCAGTGACACCGCCAGCACCACTGGACCGATGAACAGGCCCACCAGACCAAAGGCAATCACACCACCGAGTACCCCAAACACCACCAGTACAAAGGGCATGGCGGTCGCACTGGAGATCACCAGCGGTCGCACCACGTTGTCCACTGTGCTCACCAGCGCCGCGCCCCAGATCAACAGAAATATGCCCGAACCCACCGAGCCGGTGACAATCAGCCAGGTACTCAGGCTGACCCACATCAGCGGCGTGGCAAATGGAATCAACGCCACCATGGCGGTCAGCGCGCCGAGAAAAATGGGTGCCGACAACCCGGCAAGGGCGTAACCAATGCCGGCAACCAGGCCCTGCGCCAGCGCCGCCAGCACCAGCGCATACACCACCGCCTGCGTGGTATCGCCCACAGCTTTCAGATAGTCACGCACGCGTAGGCCCAGCATGCCTTCCAGCACCGAACGCAGCTGCGAGAAAAACCGTGCCCCGTCACGCAGGAAGAAGAACATGGCAAACAGCGCAATGAACAGCTTGGCGACATTGCGGCCCACACCGCCGACCACACCGGAAACCTGATCCGCCGAACTGGACATCCATTGCTGAAAGCTGGTCTTCAGACTGCCCGGATCTGCGACCAGCTCCGCCCAACGCTCTGTGAGCCAGATACCCACCAACGGCAGGTCACGCAGCACCTGCGGCAATACCGGATTGGTCGCCAGCAGCTGCTGCACTTCACGATAAGCCTTCATGGCTTCGATCTGCAGCGTGAACAACAACCAGATGATCGGCACCACCAGCAGCAACGCCACCAGCAAAGTGGTCACTAATGCCGCGAGCGTCTGCCGGCGACGGATCACACGGCTGATGCGGATATGCAGCGGCCAGGTGACATAGGCAAGAATCGCCGCCCAGATGATCGGCACCAGGAAGGGCTGCAACACCATGTAAGTGAGCAACAGGATGCCCACCAACGCGGCGGCAACGATCACGCGCTTGAACCATGGCGCGGTAGGCAGATCAGCCAGCATGTGCAGAATCCTCGGTAATCAGCGTGTCACCGCGCTGGCTGCTGCGACGACGATAGAAGTCGGCCACATAAGCCTCAAGCCGGTGCTCGGCAATCGCCTGGCGCAGTTCGCTCATCAGCTGCTGGTAGTAGTACAGGTTGTGAATGGTGGCCAGAC
This sequence comes from uncultured Pseudomonadota bacterium, assembly GCA_963748005.1. Classification (GTDB taxonomy): domain Bacteria; phylum Pseudomonadota; class Gammaproteobacteria; order Steroidobacterales; family Steroidobacteraceae; genus CAILZL01. Next base: position 3,537,560 of record CAVVHH010000002.1, on the reverse strand, counting down.
GCGCGCCGAGTATTTCGGTGCAACGATCCAGATGCTTGAGATAAGCGCGCGAGTAGTTGCGGCAAGTGTAGCAGCTGCATGTTTCATCAATGGGTCGAGTGTCTTTTTCGTAAACCGAATTGCGGATGCGCAGCACGCCAAAGGTGGTAAACAGATGCCCATTGCGCGCATTGCGCGTGGGCATGACGCAGTCGAACATGTCCACGCCACGACAGATGGCTTCAACGATGTCTTCCGGCGTGCCCACGCCCATCAGATAGCGTGGCCGGTCGTTGGGCATGAACGGTTCCAGTTCTTCCAGCACGCGTTCGCGTTCGGCCTTGGGCTCGCCTACCGCCAAACCACCAATGGCATAACCATCAAAACCAATGTTCGACAACCCTTCCAGTGAGACTTTGCGCAGCGGCAGGTACATGCCGCCCTGCACGATGGCAAACAGCGCGTGTGCATTGTCCTGTCCCTCATTGAGGCGATCGAACTCGGCGCGTGAACGCACCGCCCAGCGCAGCGACAATTCCATCGACTTGCGCGCTTCATCTTCAGTAGCGGGATACGGCGTGCATTCGTCGAAGATCATCACGATGTCGGAGTCGAGATCGTACTGCACCTGCATGGAACGTTCGGGCGTCAGCTCCACCAGATCGCCGTTTACCGGTGAACGGAACTTCACGCCCTGCTCGGTGATCTTGCGCAGCTCTTTCAGGCTGAATACCTGAAAGCCACCCGAGTCGGTGAGGATGGGCTTGTCCCAATGCATGAAGCCATGCAGGCCACCATGCGCCCTGATCACGTCCGTGCCCGGTCGCAGCATCAAGTGAAACGTATTACCCAACACGATGTGCGCGCCGATGTCCTTGAGTTCTTCCGGTGTCATGGCCTTCACCGTGCCGTAGGTACCCACCGGCATGAATGCCGGCGTTTCCACCACGCCGCGCGGGAAATTCAAACGCGCGCGACGGGCACGACCATCGGTGCTGATCAATTCAAATTTCATTGCAAATCATCAGACTTGGAACTAATACGTCGCCCTACCATGTCTGCCACTAAGCGAAGGGCCGCTATGTAAAAAAGCGAAGCAACAAGAAACAACCATGATCCACCAAGCAACGTTTTGAGCTTGGAATAAAAAAGGCCAAATACTGCCCCTCCGATGAGGTAGATCAAAAAAGAAACCCAAGCTCCTTTTTGCCACATGTTTTAACTCCATTCACCGAGTTGGTTCGATAAACATCGCGTCACCATAACTGAAGAATCGATAACGCGCTGCCACGGCATGTGCATAGGCGGCCATCATCGTCTCATAGCCACCGAAGGCGCACACCAGCATCAACAATGTGGACTCGGGCAGGTGAAAGTTGGTCAGCAAGGCGTCCACCACCTTGAACTCGTAACCCGGCCGGATAAACAGGCGCGTCTCGGTGCGGCAGGGTCGCAACTCACCACTTGCGGCTGCGGTCTCCAGGCTGCGCACGACTGTCGTGCCCACTGCGACTACTCGCCCGCCCCGCGCACGGGTGTCGGCCACTGCGGCACACACCTCAGCAGAGACCTGCACCACTTCCTCATGCATGCGGTGCTGATCCAGATCATCCACCCGCAGCGGCTGGAATGTCCCGGCGCCCACATGCAGGGTGACAAACGCCGAGCGCACGCCCAGACCGGACACCCGCTTGAGCATAGCCTCGTCGAAATGCAATCCGGCCGTCGGCGCCGCCACCGCCCCCAACTGCCGCGAATACACCGTCTGATAGCGCTCGGCATCTTCGGCATCGACGCCGCGCTCTATATAAGGAGGCAGCGGCAAGGCGCCATGCTCCAGAAAGAACGACAGTGGATCGGTGCTCAGTTCCAGTTCGAACAGATCGTCATGCCGGGCAATGAAATATGCCATGACGCCACCTGCCAGTTGCACCGGCGCCTCGGGACGCAGCGCCTTGCTGGCGTGGACGTGTGCCAGAATGCGGCGCCCCTCCAGAATGCGTTCCAGCATGATTTCCACCCGGCCTCCGGTGGGTTTCACACCGAACACCCGTGCCGGGATCACTCGCGTATCGTTGAACACCAGCAAGTCATCAGGGCGGAGCAGTGATGGCAGATCCAGGAACTGGCGATCCACCCAGTCACCCGATGCGCCATCGACATGCAGCAACCGGCTGGCCGACCGCTGTGCGGAAGGGTGCTGGGCAATCAGCTCGGTGGGGAGTTGGTAAGTGAAATCGCTGCGGCGCATCGGGCGCGCACGGTATCAGGCATGGCCGGACGACTCAAACACGGTTTCTTGTCCGCTCTCCCGGTCGCCGGGAGGGGGCTAGGGGTCTTGTGCTCTTATGCCTTCTGCACTCCGCACCCCCCCTTCGGGGATTCAGATGCATCGGAACCCCTGAAGAGGGGCGAAGCGTCGCATTCGTACATCCCTGTACATCCGGTACTCTCGCGCTTCCTGCGCTCCGCACCATTCGTACGTCCCTGTACATCAAAAAACAGTTTGCGGGGGAGGGGAACATCCCTATACTTGCCGCCCCTGATGGCTGGCCAAGCCGCCTTCAGCAGAACGATTGATGTCGCCGGTGTGGCGGAACTGGTAGACGCGTCGGACTCAAAATCCGATTTTGGCAACAGAGTGTGGGTTCGATTCCCTCCACCGGCACCAAGCTTTCTGCTGAGAACGTCCATTGCGAAGCAACTGCGTTGGCGCCTTATCCACATGCCGTTTGGAAATGGGTCCTAGCCTATACTCTTAATGATAGTCGAAGAAACTTTTTGCCAAACAGAGCACTGTATTCCATGATCATCCCGAGCCGACGAGTCGGCGAAGATATTGCGGTACCAGTGCTTGGTGTAACAGGCAGTAGCGTCCGGATCGGCGTGAATGCTCCGCAGGAACTGGCGGTTCAGCGCAAAGAAGTCTACGTACAAATCCAGCCAGAGCAACATTCCAGCAGCAGGATTACGCGCGGACGGTAATCAGGTTCGACGAAACGGTCAGAGCTGCCTGTTGAACACCTGAATGTTCTGCCAATAGGGTGTTTCCGGGCTCCACGTGATCACTGTAAAGGTCTTGCCGTCTGACGACACCGCGTATGTCGAATACTCGTCGATCTTGTCCTTGACGTAAAAGATACGCAGCAACACGCGGGAATCAACCTGCTGGTAAACGAAGCTCTGCTCCTTTGCCTGACCTCCTGTGCTGAGACATGACACCGGATCCTCGCATGGGTGGTGCTTGCCATCCGGAATCACTGCCAGGGTTCTGTCGGGCTTGGGCTGCGGATACTCGGCATAAATACTGTGCTGCAGATTCTTGCCGTCCGGCCTGAAGATAAATGTGCGAGTGGGGGTACGCGGCAGGTTCTTGGCATTGGGACCAAATCGGCCCATACGCGTTTTTTCCAGATCAATCTTCCATTGACCGATGAAGGCAGAAAGATCATCTGGTGATTGCGCACCAGCAATCGGTGCCAGCAATCCAAGCGCAGTACACACCAACGCCGAAAGTATCAATCGTAGAGCGATCATATGCCAATCCTCCTTCAAGTACTGGGAAGTAAATGAGCTATTGAGTAATCCAGGAAAGACACGTTTCCGGAGAAACGACGCCGACACCGTTAAGGATTCGCTCGCCCGGCCGCGTCACGCTGCTCTTTCAACAGCTTTTCGAAGCTCTGCTTGCCGCTTGTCACATATGCGCGGTAACCATCCGGATCAATGAACGCATTCTTGTTACCAGCCATGAACTGCTCGTACTTCGCTTGCAGGTTGAAGTATCGTCCATGAGCACCCAGAAAGATATCGCACGGCAGCGCGGGCAACAATGCAAACGTATGCTCAAAGTCGCTCACGATTTTGGGATATTCAGGATTGTCCAACAGGGTGTAGCTGGCTCTGGGCCCGGCAGATGCCGCCATGCCGCACAGGATCAGCACATTCTGTTTCCGTCCATCCTGAATTGCCTGCAATGTCCATGTCGTGCAGCCCTTGGTATGTCCACCCGTGAGATGTGCGGTCAGCACCTGTTCGCCCAACTCAACTTTGTCGTTGTCATGCAGCACACGGTCTACGTGTGCCGGCGCGTATTGCTCGGCCGCGATCTTGCCATTATGGAAATCGGTCTTGCCGCCAGACTCCACGACAGAAACGTCGGCGTCCATCACCATGTACTTGGCACCCGTCTTGTTCAGAATGGCTGCGCTCCCCGCAACATGATCGATGTGTGCGTGACTGATGAGCAGAATCTTGATGTCACTGAACTTGAAACCCAGCTTCTCCACACTTTGTTCAATCAGCGGCACAGAAGCTTCAAATCCGCTGTTGATCAGGATCAGGCCGTCCTTTGTCGAGATCAGATAAGAAGACTGATCCTGACTGCCCACGTAATACACATTGTTCGTGATCTGGAACGGGGTGAATGCAGTCAGGTTTGGACCTTGCGCCGCCAGTACAGGAACAGGCAGCAGAACAGAAGCGAGCCAGAGCAACTGGCGTGTCATGGATCGGATATTCATCGAGATTATTTCCCCTAAAGTCGTGGCGCTATCAAATATCCCGCATTGCGGGAGCTAGACTGAATAGTCGTCAGTGTTGTGCACTGGCGAATGAAAACAACGATCAAACCAAACCCCAGGCAATCCATCGGTTACGCAAACTCGCTTGCTCTACAAAGATGGCAATGTTCGCGCAGATATCAGTCAAGCCGCGTTCTGATCTTTTCGGCGCCCGCAGCGGCGCAGGCTTCGTCCTCCTGGGTGCTGGCGCCACTGACGCCAATCGCACCAAGCACGCGGCCCGACACGATTAGCGGTACCGCGCCACCGAATACTGCCATGCGCGGCGTGATTCGTGACACAAGTGTCGAGTCAGCCGCGACGAGTTCTCTAAGCTGCGAGGTCGGCACTTTGAACTCAATCGCCGCGAGGCCCTTGCGCGCAGCGGTGTAGATCCGTCCGGCAGGTGAGCCGACTGCGGACAGGCCCACTCGCAGATTGCCTTCCGCATCAATTACCGCGACGCCGATCTTGAGCCCACGTGTAGCACAGGTATCCATTGCCGCCTGTGCTGCCTCGGTAGCCAGCGCCAGTGAGGGGCTGGGTGACCGACTTGGAGCAGGCGGTCCGCCACCTCCCGGGGGTGGGCCAACCGGATTGAGCATGAAACTCACCGGTGGCAGCGGATCGTCGCCGGGAAGCCGTGCATCGGCGCTCGCATTTGCAGCGACTCGTACGACTTCAGCTGCTTGTACCGATTGGCCATTCGCGAACCCGACGCCGACCAGCGCACACGCGCCACCCACAAGCGTGACAGCGATTTTCTTCATGAATTTCTCCCCGTCATCATTTTGCAGGTACAACACATTGGTAACTACTCGCCTGCGTCTCGTCACCATGACCCTGGTATGTGGCCACCCTGGGATAAGCACAAATTGGCCGCGTGCGTTTGATCGCGCCGGACACGGCTGGAAGCGATGACGAATACTCTGCCGCAATCAGCTGCGCGGGCGCGACACCACGTTCGACCCACGCTTCCAGTGCTTTCAACCAATCGTGATGAGCATCGGTCGGTATACGGGACCGGGCCGAGCCGGTGTGACCAACGTCGATCGGTCCCACTCCACCGCCGCAATGAGCCAGCCCCGGCACCATGAACAGCCGATAGAAGTCGTCGGTTCCTTCACCGAGTCGCGCACGCACTGCTGTGTAATAGTCCGTCGATTGCTGCGGCGGATTGATCGGATCGGACCAGCCTTGATAGTGGATGATCTTCCGTCCCTTGTTACGCGCCGCACTGAGGTCCGGATCGCGTGGGCTGATCGCCGGCACATAGAACGCCTCCGCATCGCGCTTTAACTGCGCAAGGTCGAGCTTCGTGATATCGGGCTTGTCATTACCGTAGAGCACGCCGGAGAGATAGGAGCCGGCAACCGTGCCGACAGGCGCCGCACTGCCATCAGCTGTAATCAGCGGACCGAGCCATACAGCGCTTTCGGCGCCCAGCGTCGGGCGTAGTCCCAGCCCAAGCGACTTTCCTGCTGAATCCTTCGGTCCTTCGTATAGCGCCTCGATTGCAGTGACTTGGGCGGGCGTGAGGCACTGATCATCGGCGCTGCCACGACATGCCAGTGCCTTCGGCGAAAAGGAGCAGGACAGCGGCTCCTGCAGCAGACCATCGCGAACGTCATCGGTGGCATCACATTGGGCAAGCACTGCCTGCGACAAAGTCCGCACATGCGTCGGCATGATTCGATCGGACGAAGCAAGGCCATTGAGGATGTGCGCTGCGTGTAACAGAGAAACGGAACCGCCAGGAATATCGATGCCGGGAGCGCCGACCAGATAGCCATCAAAGTCGTCGGGAAACCGTTGCGCCTCCATCAGGCTTTCGCGACCGCCATCTGAACATCCGGCGAAGTAGCGATAGCGGGGTTGTCGATCGAAATAGGCCGCCACAATCCGGCGCGCGGCAAGTGCAGTGAGATGCACCGCGCGACTGCCATAGTCGATCAGCTTCTCAGGGTGGCCATAGGCCCAGGTGCTTTCATTGCTGCTGCGACTGCGATGACCGTTGTCGGTGCTTGCGGCGGCGTAGCCTGCAGTGAGCGCATCAGCGAGATCGGCCAACCGGATCGAGCCGCCCAGTCCACCGTTGCCAACTTGCAGGAAGCGCTCGTTCCAACCTTTCTCGGGCAGCCACACCTCGAACCGGATTTCAGAATCGTAGGTCGGTCGTATCGTGCCCGACACTCTGCAATAAGCAGGAAGTGAGACGGTCTTTCCCGGACCCGGTCCGAACTCTGCGGGCAATGTCAACGAACCCGCAGCGACAGTTTCCGCCCGCTCGATCTGTGTGTCCGTGATATCCAAAGCCGAGAGGGCAACACAACTGTCGGCCGCATGCACCGCTTCTGCGAAGCCATACAGTGTGCTGGTGATGACGAAGATACGCGCAGCCTTGCCCAGCAATTCACTCATGGTGAGTTCCTCGCTATAAATCGTTCCGGTGTGCTCAGCCATGTATCGATGTAGTCAAAGAGAGTCTTGAGGGTGTCGCCATATTGGTTGGCTGGCAGTCCCTTCGCGACCGCACACTCGGTGCACGGCATGAAGTCGTGCTTCGCTCCTTCGACATAGGCCAGCGTCTTGTCCGTGCTTTTGGCGTACTGGCGTATGAACTCCGACGCGAAGAATTCATGTGAGCCCGTCATGGCGACCTGCAGCAACGGCCTGTTGATGCCCGCGATGCTGTCGATTGCATTGGCGTAACTCGATGTGAAGTCGATTCCGCGAATCGACGTTGCGTCATATCCATAGTCCTTCGTGGTGCGGATCGCCCAGGTGTTGAGGAACTTGCGAACCGTCGTGGTGAGGCCGCCGCCCGCCAGCGAAGTGGTGGTCTGGATCACGCGCGGCACGCGTACCGAATGAATGACCTCCTTGGTCACTGAGCCATTTGCATGCAGCAGCGGCCATGCGTTCACGGTGCGCGCCTGCAGGGTCAGATCCTGCGTATTCAGCTTGTTATGGGCGCCATTCGCGCCGGCAATCACCATGGGTTCGTCATCCTTGAAGCGACCCTTGCCGGCTTCGATCACCGCCAGGCGCTGCTGCGCCGTGGCGATCAGTCTGTTCATCCGCTCACCCTGCTGCGCGAAAAAACGCTCTTTGAAAGCACCGCTATACATCGAGCCGCCCGGTTTGAAACCATTGGCGGGATTGAACATGTCCAGTTCCGGCGCGAGCTGCTGCGCGTCAGTCTCATCAATGACAGCCGGATCGAGACTCCACAATGTGGTGACCGGGCCACCGAGTACAGAATCGATCAGCATGAGGCCATCGGCAGCAGGCATGTCGGCCAGCGCGCTCGAACACTTGATGAGCTTTTCCGGTCCCTGGCAGGCCTTCAAGCCATTCTCTGCAATGTTCTGATAGGCAGCCATCATCGCGCCGCCGCCGCTGTGCCCGAACAGCACGACCTTGTGCACGGCAGAGTCCGCGCGCAGATAGACAACTCCTGCTTTGACATTCAGCAGCAGCTTGTCGATATCGCCATCGTTCCAGAAGCCGGACTTCGAAGCAGAAGTATTGGCGCACAGCACCCGGTAGCCACGCTGGGCAAGCTGTTCGCAGGGGTTGGCTGGAAATGGCCTCAGATAGTCTGCATTGGTATGCATCACCAGCACGCCGATCCCGGCTTTTCCACGGGGATCCGTCGGTTCATGAAGCAATCCGGGGACACCCGGCGCAAGCGACACGAACCTGGTTTTATATTCATCCGCCATCGCGGGAAACGACAGGCACAACGCGAGAACGGCAATCACCATTGAAGCGAAACGCGAAACCATTTTCAAGCTTGCTCCTAACTGATCTGCCGCACAGCTGAAGTGTTGCTTGTAACGCCATGTATCGACTGCCCCGGACCAGTCGATATTGTCACTGTTGCCGCCACCATCGATTCGAAATATCGTCCTTCCAGACATCTTCCGAGCCACCCATGATCAGAACAAGAAACTAATTCTGGAAAGCGCTCAATTCACCACTCAGAACGCTTTACCTCGCTCAGCCAGTCGTTGACAAAATCAAACAGGCGCTTCTGGGAAGCGCCATGCTTCGGCCCGCAGGGCCCGAAGAAGTGCCCGGAGCCCTCAACGCCTGCGAAGGCTCTGTCCTTGGCGGCAAGATGGTCGCAAGTGATCTCAGCTGTCGACTGAATTTGCTCCATCCAACCTCGCCCACTGTGTTTGAAGGTGGCGGCAGTTCCCCAACAGAGCCGGCCTGCAGAGGTAGCCACTTTGCGTGTCCCTTCTGCAGGCGCGACCGACTCAATCGTCAGCGCGAAGTCTTGCACTCCAGTCCGGTACTGGTTCCTGTGCACCACTGCAGAGGCTGCGCCTTGTAGAAGCTGGAACCCAGCCAGTTGTTCAGATCCGCAGGCGCCGGCCGCGCCGGTCCCTGCACGAAGTTGGCGGCATCGGTGACGCTACCCTTGCCGGTGTACTTGGCAATGTACGGATAAGGATAGATGGGGCGAGTCAGATCTGGAGCGGCCGGCGGTGCGGGAGGCATTTGTGGACCGGCCCCTGGGGCACCCGCAGCACCACCAGGAGGACCACCAGCTTGTGGATTACCCGCTCCCTGTTGAGGGCCACCCGCACGCCGAGGAGTATGAGAACCTGTCAGTGCGCCGGGCGCAACGCCGCGCTCTACCCAGGCCATGAGCGAAGGCAGAAGATCAGTGATCACCGGGCCATCGCCCCCGCCGCAGTGATAAACACCAGGAAGCGCATAGAACCGCACGAAGCTGTCGGCAGCTTTTTCCCCCATCTCTTTGCGCAGAGCGGTGTACCAGAGAACGGCGTGAGCCGGCAGCACATTGGTATCGCCCATGCCCTGCCAGAGGATCAGCTTGTGACCGGCCTTGGCAAAGCCCGACAGATCGGGATTGGTGGCGTCCCACAGGTAGTGCAGTTTGGTCACGGCATCAAACGATGCGCGGTCGAACTTCAGATCGCCCAGTTCCCAGGTCCTGGGTAGCGCCGGGGAATTGAACTGCGAGCGGATTGCAGTCGTGGTCTGATCGCGAGCTTCCCTGGGATTGCGTCCGCCGGGAATAATGGTCGCAGTCCATGCCAGTTCAGAGCCGGGCAACACACCAATGGGGGTCAGCTTGTTGCCCTTGTCATCATGGGCGCCTGCGTAGAGTTCCTCGGCGACATGCACCTGCGCTGGAGTCAGACATGTGCTCGGATCCTGATTGGCTTTGCACTGAGCTGCTTTCACATTGAGGTGGCATGAGAAGACATCGGAGATGATCCCGTCCTTGGCACCGTCACTGGCGTCGCATTGATCCAGGGCGTTTTGATGGAGGATGGGCAACTTGTCGGCGGTGATGATGGGATTGCCGTCAGTGCCCGTGTTTGTCATCACGTTCCAGGCCTGGAACAGACCATTGTTGATCGTGAAATTGATGGGCGGACAGCCAGCACCCACGCCATCAAAGTCTTCCGGAAAACGCTGCACATTCATCATGCCTTCGCGGCCAGGCCACGAACAGGCGTTGTAGTAGGAGTACTTCTGGGCTTGTCCGTAATACTTCGCAATCAGCGTCTTGGCGGCCAGCACTTGTTGATGCATTGAGAGATATGCCGAATTGACGCGTGCGTGATAGTTATCGGCGAATACGTCTTCATTACTTCTGCGGCCGAGGTCAACCCAGGAAGCAGTGACGAATTCGTCCATCTTCACGGCCCCCGGCGCCACCTGGGCACCCGGACCGCCGCCGAACAACAGTCGCTGCGTCCAGGTGGACACCGGCAGGTTCAAGGTCAGTTTGGCGTACGCATCGTCTATCTCAACTTGCACCTTGCAGTAAGCTGCCACCTTGCCGTCGTCCACAACCGTTGCAGACTTGATGACGGTGGGAGCACCCACTGCTTTTGAAATGTCCGCCGAGGTCAGCGTCGAACAATCGACAACCGATGCGACAACCGGCAAGTTCAACGGCTGCCTGGCCGCATCCTGCGAGGTCTGTGGCATCTGTGCATGTGCCGGTAATGCCAACGATGTGCAGAGGGTCATCATGCCCGCAATCATCAAAGACAGTCTGTTTTGCTTCGTCACTTCAATCCTCCTCAATCAAATAAAGTCTGATCCGGTGTTCTTCATGCGTAACACAAGGACCAGGTATCGCGGCGTGTGTCCTTTCGAACACAACGCAGTGATGGGCAGCAGTGCTGCCCATCACCAGGCAGGCCAGGACTCATCTTGCAGATGCGTCTGTATAATGACACTAGAACTGCGCACGCACGCCAAAGCGATAGCGGCGACCGATCAGATCATAGACGTTACTGGTAGACAATCCCGGCGGGCCCACATCAAGCAGATTGTCGATGTTGGCGAAGACGGTGAAATTGTCGTTGATTTTGTATGTCGCGGAAGGGTTAATCGTGTATTGCCCCGGCCAGCGGTTTATGTTGATGGTGTTGGCATTGGTCACTACGTAACCCGAATCCTCTGGACCGAGAACGGTGTTCGTGCTGCGGGTGCCATCCGGACTATAGATAACGGGATTGCCGGTACGCCCGGTAAATCCCCGCACCTGGACGTCCAGACCGAGCGGCCCCTTGTCGAAACCGAAGCTCAGGTTGTAGCCGAGCTCCGGCTGACCGTTGAGGATGTTGGCGTTTTCGGTTTTCTGCTGCGTAGCGGCATTGATGGTGAAGTTATGTGGCTGGTAATTCACCAGTCCCCGGATCGAGAAATTACCGCCCAGCATTGGCTTCCGGTAGCCCACTTCAAAGTCATAACCCTCGACTTCCTGGTAGTTGAGATTCGACTGGATCGGAGCAATGAGTCCGATATAACCACTCGCGGGAGTATTGGCGAAGGTGATCATGCCGCACGATACGGTGTCGCCATCGCGACAGTTATCGATAATCTGCTGGTTCCCCGGAGCAGCAATCACTCCGTCAATCTTGATCCTGTAATAGTCGACGGAAGCGCTGAAACCACCGGTCTGGAAAACAATCCCGGCCGTATTGGTATCGGCAATTTCGGGCTGCAGAGTGGCGCCGCCGCCGCTGGCACCGACCGTGTTGACCGAAAGATTTGCAGTCGTGTTCACTCCCGTCGGATTCAGATTGACCGTGCCGCCCGCACCCACTGTACCCGTCGGCGTACGATTGATCACGGTGGCCGATGGACCAGAACCACCCTGGAAGAAGATCTCATTCAGGTTGGGTGCACGGATGTCACGCGAACGGGTGTAGCGCACCGTTACCACGTCGATCGGCTTCCAGGTCAGGCCGCCTTTCCAGGTGGTGACCAGCCCGGACTGCGAATAATCGGTACGGCGCACGGCGGCATTCAAGTCGAGGGTTTCGGCTGCCGGCAGATCCTTCAACAGCGGCACACCCAGTTCGACAAAAGCTTCCTTGACGCTGTTTGACACGGTGGAGGTATTGTCACGTGCCAGCGGCTGATAATTGAATTGCATGATGGTGCCGACAATGCTCACCGGATCCACTGTTCCACGTGCCGTGTCCTTGCGATGCTCTGCACCAAAAGCAACAGCGAGCGGACCGGCCGGCAGGTTCCACAGCGATCCCGAGATCGTTGCGGCCTCCGACGTCTGCGACAGCTCCTGCCGGGTCCAGGTCGGATTCATGAAGAAATCCATGGCCGTTGCTGGATTGCGATTCACGCCAAAGGGGTTGAAAGGGACGCAGGTCTTACCCGTGATCTGCAGATAGCTCTGCAGCGCCTGCTGGCCGGCCGCACTCAAGCCGACGGTCCCGGTGCAACCATTTACCGCGAACTGCAACGCAGTCGGGCTCAGGTCGTAGCGCTGGGTCAACAGGTCGGTGGTGCCGCGCTGGACATAGACATCCCAGTGCCAGCTGTCGTCAGCACCAAAATCGCCTTCCATGCCAATCAGGCCCCGGTTGACATCGGTACTTGCTTTGTAGGCTTGTCCGGCGATGCCGAATGGGCCATTTGAACCGAATTCGGTATCAATGCGACCCATGGTGACCTGAGTCACACCAGCGTTGGGAAACAGCAGCGAACGTGTACCAGCGGTCAGGAAAGGATTGTTTGCACCGATCACGAGATATGGGGAACCCGCAGTATTGGTGGCGGCCCCCTGTGAAATGAATTCGTTGAACTTGTAGGGCTCGGTTACAGTTTTCGACTTGTTGAGCTCGACATACGCATTGATTTTGTCTGTCACCGCGAATGATGCGCGGCCATAACCGCTGGTACGCTGGATGGGAACGCGCAGCACATTGAGACTGTTGGCATTGTAGCCATAGTTCGCCGTGCTGCCGGTCATGAACTGGGTTGTCGCACCCCAAAGCATGCCCTGGTTGAACAACACCGGGTTGCCGTTCGCATCAAAGGTATAAGCCACCCCCGGCGTCTGACCGACGGTCGGTGACTGTTGCCAGAGTCCGCCCGGCGCGGCATTACCGGGTTCCACGTTGTTCGAGATATAGGTCTGAGGCAGCAAATTGCTCGCAACGCTGCGTTGAGCGGCAGTGGGGGCGAGGTTATTTACTATTTCGTTTTTGCCCCAGCTCTTGCCGTAGGCATTGCCAACCTGTTTGCTGTCGCTGTAATCGATGCCGGCAATCACATTCAGACGGTCGTCGAAGAAGGACGTGCCACCGGCCAGCGTCGCAGCATATTGCTTGGCGGATTGATACTCGGTCTGGCCCATTTGTACGGACGCCTTAATTCCATCCATCTTGTCGCGCAAAATGATGTTGGTCACACCTGCAACGGCATCGGAACCATATGCAGCTGACGCGCCGCCTGTGACGACTTCGATCCGTTCAACCATTCCGGCCGGAATGATGGCGGTATCGACCGTACTATCCCACAACGTGGGCGCAACCCGGTGACCATTGATCAGGACCAGGGTGCGTTGAGCGCCCAGTGAACGAAGGTTCACGGTTTGCTGGGTTGCCCCCGGTTGAGGATTGCCGTTACGTGTCGTGTCGGACTGGTTGACCCTGAATGCCGGTTGCTCATTGATGACATCGGCAACATTTGTGGGCGAACGTGCCTCGATCGTTTCAGTGCTCACGACGGTCACCGGTGTCGGCGCATCGAAACCTGCCGTGGTGAGGCGACTACCGGTAACCACCACTTCTTCGAGCGATATCTCTTCTGTCTCTGCCGCGCGCACGCTCAAAGGTGCCGTCGTGGACAGGGTCGCAAGGAGTCCGGACAGATACACAACACCACTGCGCCGGAAAAATGGACTGGAACTCATGGATTTCTCCCCTTCGTTAGTTTGTTTTATGAGTGGTACCGTCGCCATCCGATACCTGATCGTTGACGCGAGCTCTATTTTTCGCTGACTACAGGTCCATCCAGCCCGATAGAACGAATCAGTTCGTGTTTGCGACACCATCAGCAGTCAGCATCAGCCACCGAACTGGAGTCGGTCAGGTTCGCCTGTTACTCCTGTTATTCCTGAATGGAGGTGTCCGGCTATTCAGACAATGATCAACACAGAAGCCGCCATATGAAAAAACAGGCTCTTTGGATTGATAGAGCAAAGTGAATTAATTTATGGCTACCGCATTCGGAAGTATCTTTTGATCTTTGCAAATAACTACGCTTCTTGATACTCGGCACTCAACTTTCCATGTCCCAGCCAGCACACATAAGTGCCGTGTACCCGCCATTCGTTCAAGCTTTGCTGGCAACTGTGTCAATTGCACACCGGCGTCCGGCTTCTTTGTTCAGGAACGAGAGTTTGCGGTTGAAGCACACTGGAGCAATGTGTCTGGCCGCCATCACAATGCTCACCGGCGAATTTTATTATGGGACACCAACGCACAGCCCACGGCTTGACTCCATGCCAGCGCCGTAGTCGTGTCAGCAATCAGTTCGATGGCAGATTGTTCAGCGCGGTCACTCAGGCACGATCGCCCTCTACGGCGCAGATGGAATATTGCGATTTGCGTTTTTTTGACGGTGCTCAATGGCAAGTTGTGCAAGACAAATCTATTTTGCTGACTTGACCAGCTGAGCGACACTTTTAGCCAACGCCGGTTGTGCACACCCCGGCTTGACGGGAGAGCCCATCGCGCCGTGAACGGGATTCTTGTAAGCGGCATCATTGAGCACATAGCCCACCGAACCGGCGAGCATCGTGATCACTGACGTCTGCGGCAGCGGCGACGCCGTCTTGATCGCCACACCGATGTTACTGGCTATGTCGGCCGTGACACCGGCGAGTGCGATGTCGTTAATGCGGAATACCGATATCGGAATGGTGACAGGGGATGTAGCCACGCTGGTCACTTTGCCTGTGGTGCGATCCATATTCCTTTTTTCCCCAGGACAACTGACTTCGCCACTACTGGTGCCGATAGTGACAGTGGAGACACCGGCCGGCATGGTACCAATGGTGTCGATCGCAGCAGAGGCAATCCGTCGCGCCAGCAGGTCCATGAGCGCCCAGCCGGAAGCGCCCGCATCGGTGGTGGGTAGTTGTGCATCGGGTTGCAACGATTTGAACAGTGACAACTGGTCGCCCTCAGCAGCACTGGTGAACAGCACCACCGGTGCGAGCGCTGCTTTTTCTTCAAGCAATCGCGACGTCGCGCCCGGCAGATCGCCGGTCACCTCATAGCCGCCGTCCCTGGTCACGCTGCGATACATGACTTCGGCATGCGTCGCATAGTTGAGCATCAGCGCCAGCGGTTTGCCATCCAGCGTCTGCAGACGCAGCACATCCAGCGTCTTGTCAGAAGAGCCTGCGCCATCAAACCAGCTTTCGAAACCGGCCTCTTCACCATTGTTGATATTGGCGTAGGCCTTGCCGCGACCGAACGAAATGCGCGCAGGCTGGAGGTGTGCCACTGCATCACGTACGGCTTGTGCAGTGTTCTTCTCCAGACGGTCCAGTTCCTGCTGCTGGGCTGGAGTCACATCACGACCGCGATAGAACACGAACAGAGAGTTGTGGGTGTGCGAGGCGGTCAGCATCACATTGGCTACCGGCACCTGCGCCGCATCGGCCACCAGTTTGACCATCTTGTCTGCATTGGGGATCGCGGTCACTTCCGCACTGACGATTGCCACCCGGCGCGTACCGTCCTCCAGCACCAGCGCGCGCACGAAGACATCGTCATGAACACCGACGAAGGGTTTTTCGCGACCGATCTGATAGGGAAACTGATCTGCGACCGGAGTGATCGAGATTTTCGCTGCGCCTGCCCGCAGCTCGCCAGCATTCACGGCAGACGTAAGACCACCAGTAAGGGCAATACTCAACGCCAATGAGACAAGGATCTGCCGTTTCACAGCCAATACTCCCGGTAAAAACAATCCCACCCTTAATTTAGCTCTTGCGAGCGCTTCTGCATGGCAATTCTGCACTCGCAAAATTGTAACGTTAGCCGTCGATCGCTGGTTCACTACTTCATCCACAGGAAACCCTTGCGACCGATCTTCTTGCGTTTCGACCACAGATCGAAATACATCACGACGCCCGAGATCGACAGGTACACCAGCGACAGACCGGCCAGCAGACTCAGCCAGCGTGCAGGCAGTCCGAACAGGGCGCCTGAATGGAAATGCTTGATATCCTCATGAGTCTGCAGACCGAACGGAAATCCCACTTTCGGATATTCGGGCTCGGTCAGTGATGCAAGTTTTCCGTTTGCAGTGTTGATCAACACCTGGCGAGTTGCTGCACCACCTGCGATGACAACGCCCTGCTTCATGGTGCCAAACATGCGTACCCGCAGTGCCTTGATCGGGGTTTGCGGCTCCAGCGCGCGAAACGAAGCGAGCGTGGCGCCGACCATCTGAAGAGCATCGGCATCGCTCAATGTCGCCGGCTCGCGCGGCCCACCCTGACCCCTCGGCTGCAGCGCGCTGTACACGCTTTCAAAACCCAGCCAGGTGCCACTGAACGCCACGCAGAGCAGCAGCACGGCGGCAATCACCGAGATCGTGCGATGCAGGCTGCGCCACCAACCGCCGGCCACCCAGAACAGCTGCGGCTTTTTCAGCTTCTGGCGCGCCTTGAGGAGCTGGAAGTACATCACCAGACCCGTGATGATCAGGGTCCAGAGCAGGAGGCCCGCGACCAGCTCAAACCAGACACCCGGAACGTCGCGACGCCCCCAGACAGATTCCCATTGCGCACCCCAGAAGCGATGAATTTCCTTGAGCTTCTGACGCCAGGTTCGTGGCAGGTTGGCCGTTCTTGATGTCGTGCCGACCAGGGCTTCCACCGCCGCACCGGTCTGGACATCAAATGCTTTCACGTCCCTTCCCAAGCGCACCTGCCCGACGGGAATACCGTCCTTCATACGCACTTCAGCATAGTTGGGAGCCGCATCCGGGGCTTGTGCACGCATGGCCTGCAGCGTGGTCTGGAAAGCCTGATCGTAGTTGAAGTCTTGTGGCAGTGCCGGCGCGTCGAGGTCATTCACGGTAATGGCCGCCAGTTCGCCATTGCCCCATCGTCCCTCGTTCATCGACAACACCACAGGATCAGCCTGCGGCGTGTGGGTGTGCAAGGTATACAGATCAATCGCCTGAATACTCGAACCGGTGACGCCCAGAAACAGCATCACGACTACGGTAAGGATGGCCAGAATGCGGTGAAATGTGCGCATCGTTATGAGTGTCTTATGGGGTGTCGGTGGTTGCCGGGCTGAGCTGTTCGGTGTGGTATTTTATTGATGTGGTACGAACAACAATGAAATTCCCTAGATCAGTAGGGTCAATAACCATAATTATGGCTACCGAATCTCAAAAACTTTTTAAATCTTTGCACGGCATAACGCTTCGTTGCATTTACTCGAGCACGATGCTTCGTTGTCGCCATCCTGTTGCTGAACCTGCATCGACATGAACGGGTTCCGTAGCGAGTTTCAGGCAATGCGATACCCGGTATAGCTGACTTATTTTACGCACAGCGCGCTCCGAGCCTCACGCTCACCCACGCCGCTGATGCATGACACTCAATCTATAACGCCAGAACTATCCGCATCGACCCCTTTGCACTGGTTCTTGCGCACACATTCTGCTCGAGCGCAGTCAGAACTCGGATTTCTGGCGCTGCCTCAGGACTCGGGTTGCGTATCGTAGAAACGTCGCCAGAAGTCCAGCTTTGCCGCGTCCACCAGCGGTACCGGCTGGAAGCGATCACCAATTTCCATGATTTGTTCCACCTTCGGATCAAACGCCGGCCACGCAGGTAGTCCTGGCCCGTTCGGGTTGCCGGTCGTCGCGAAGTTCACCCAGTAGGAAGACAGCGTATCAGCGATGCGCCGATCCTGTTCGGTCCATGGTTCGGTCGGTGGATGCAGATGGCCGAACACGTAATTGATCTCGGAGCCATGGTAGGCGCCCATCAGATCATGGTCTTTGCCGGGCGGTGCGTGTGTAAAGAAGTACAGGTACACGGGTTTCGTGGCCTTCTGCTTCCACATCTGTGCCCAATGCCAGGTGGATACGCGATGGTTGTCGCGGATCGATTGGCCGTAGGCGAGAAAGGCCTCACGATCATTCGATGCCGGATAAAGCTTCAGGAATTCATCGGCCATGGCGCCAAACTTCTGCCTTGCGAGTCGCTGATAGTCTGTCAGTGTGATGATCGGTCCTGGTCCACCGATGGCCGACGGTGTGCCGGCGCTCAGCAGGTCGAAGGCAGTGGCCGGATTTGCGCCTGACTCGTCGCGATTGCTCCCCGCCATGACCAGCACGTCGCTTTGAGTGCCACGCGCGAAGGTCTCGCTGTAGTTATGCGGGATCACCCAGCCATCAATGGTCTTGGAGGAAGTGTCCGGCGCTGCCGCAATTTTCTGCCACGGCATCACGCGAAGTTCCTGCAACGAATTTGCACCCAGCGACTGGGCGAACTTCGTGCCGGCCGTCTCGGCTGTCGCCTGTGGCAGGTAGCGGGTCGCGCCGCGATACAGTTCCGGATCGCGCGGATAACGCACATGGCTCTGCATGATGGCCTGCTGAAACAGTCCCTTGGCCAGCGGCGACAGCACCAGGAAATTGATCGAACCCGCGCCGAACGATTCACCGAATACCGTGACACGAGCAGGATCGCCACCGAAGGCTTTGATATTGGTGCGCACCCACTTCAGTGCGGCGATGTCGTCGAGCAGACCGTAGTTGCCCGATGAGCCGTGTTCGGATTCCCTGGTCAACTCCGGCATTGCAAGAAAGCCGAGTGCGCCAACGCGGTAGTTGATCGTTACCACCACGACACCCTTGCGGGCCAGCGCCTCACCATCAAACAGCGGATCGGAACCGGCCCAGCCAGCGCCATGTAGCCAGACCATGACGGGACGTCGTTCGGCTGATGATGCGGCGGCGGTCCACACATCGAGGTTCAGGCAGTCTTCGTCGGTCACACGCACAAGCGCGCCCGTCACGTGTTGCTGCGGACATACAGCGCCAAACCGATCGGCCTTGCGTACACCCTGCCAGGGCTTCACCGGTTGCGGCGGGCGCCAGCGCAATGCGCCTACCGGCGCAGCCGCGTAGGGTATGCCCTTGAATACGACAACGTTCAGGTCAGTCCCGCGGACACCGGAAATGCTGCCACTTTCGACACGCACCGTACCGCTGATCGCCGCTATCGATGACGATGCCAGCATCAGCCCCAGCATGATTGCAGATGTGATCAGTTTCATCTTCATTGCGTCTCTCCCACGGTCACCGGTGCGACATTCCCATGGACAAACATGCCTTGCCGATCCGGGCTGAATCCCCCGACCGCACAGCACATCAATCAGCTCGCCAGCGGAGCACTACCCGCCGGGGATTCAAGAAGTGTCTATCTACTTGCCGCATCGCGCTAATACTTGAAGCGCATCCCCAGCGTGTAGTAACGACCATCGATATCATCACCCTGGGCATAGCCAATGCCAGGGCCACTGCCGGTCGCGCCCACGGGCGGGAACGTGTCGAACACATTGCGGATGTTCGCGAATACCTCAGCCTCACTGGCTTTCAATCCCAGCTTCCAGGACAGATTGAGATCGGTGTAGGCCACTGCATCCATGTGGTTGTTCACATACACATCGGTTGGCACCACACTCAGTTTCATACTGTCGCGGTAACGCTCCACGATGCCAACCGTGAATTTATCGGTCACGCCATAATTCAGCCCCATCGTCACCCGCAGCGACGGACTGGCGACCAGTGGCACCAGATTAGGGAACGCCACACCGCCGAAGTCATATACGGGCGAGCCTGGCAGGCTGTAGGTGATGTGCGGCTGCCAGGTTGTGAACAGACGTCCATTGAAGCGATGTCCCCACACCCTGCTTGAGTAGTTCATCTCCATATCGGCGCCATAAGTTTCGATGGCAGAGATATTGGCGAAATAGGTGCGCCAGCCTCTTATCGCATTCTGAGCAGGGTCGGTGTTGGGAAAGACACGACTGAAGCCCAGCGGGCGATTCTGCAGCGTGCAGAATATCGACGAGCCGCCGCTGTCGTAGCACAGGTTCTGGTTCGTCGGGTTAAAGCCCTGCAACTGTGCAATGGCATCCGTGATGCGGATGCGGTAACCATCCAGCGCCATGCTGAAGCCCGGCAGACTGTCGGGACGCCAGACCAGACCCGCGGTAATGGTGCGGCCGATTTCCGCCTCGACGTCCGGATTGCCAGT
This sequence comes from uncultured Pseudomonadota bacterium, assembly GCA_963748005.1. GTDB lineage: Bacteria > Pseudomonadota > Gammaproteobacteria > Steroidobacterales > Steroidobacteraceae > CAILZL01. The sequence continues at coordinate 3,517,406 of CAVVHH010000002.1, read as the reverse complement.
GTTGACTGAGCCCACGGTTGGGCTGGCGCCGGTCAGTTCATCCCGCTGATTCACGTAGACCACGGTGGTCGCCTGGAAAAGGTCATTGAGTGTGGGAGCGCGAATGTCGCTTGAAGTGGTGGCGCGGAAAGAAAAGTCCTCGGTGATATGCCAGTCCGCGCCCAGTTTCCAGGTCCAGTAATCGCCACTGGTGTTATAGCTGGTAAAGCGCGCTGCGCCATTGAGGTTCAGAGACTTCGCCAGCGGCACATTCTTGAGCAGGGGAGCATCGAACTCAATGGCTGCTTCTTTCACCGTCTGACTCACCGGAGAACGGCTGGAAAAAGCATTCTGCCACTGTGGTGTGATCGATCCGGTCGCATTACAGTTGAACCGCAGTGCTGTGGCTCCGCAGTTGCTGGCTGCCGTAGTCGATTCGACGTCGGCAGTAGATTCGAAAGCCAGTTTGCGCCAGTCGGCGGACAGCGCCATCTGGATCGGACCCGCCCATGTGTTGAACGGTGCACCGATGAGGTGGGCATTCACATCGCTGGAACTCGTCGTGGCGGTGTAGTGTGTTTGACCGAGCACATACTGGAGCGCCGCATCGCTGGCCGACGTCGGGCCAAACATGTTGAGTGGCACGCATCCCGGATACAGCCCCGGATTGTCTCTGGTGACCTTGCAGACGATCTGACCCGTGCTGTCGAGCACTGCGTCCAGTGCAGCGGACAACCGCTCGTTATTCGGATTGTTGCTCAGCGTATTTTTCAGCGTTGCTTCGCCAATGTTGACGTCTGCACCCCACTCGTAGATGCCAAGCTTGCCCTCCAGTCCGGCATTGATGAAGAACTGGGTCGTGTCGGCAGCCGATTGCAAGTACGGCGCCTGCCTGACCAGCTTGCTCATGGTGAAGGTGGTCTGGTTGGCGCTGGCAAGCGTCGTCTGGTACGCCGGCGACAAGAACGCATTCTGCGCGCTGAAGGTAGTGCCATTAAGCTGGAACGCTGCGGTGTACTGGCTGTTGTACTTCCAGTTGCCGGTCACCTCGGTATGCAGGCGCAGATCATCGGTGAACTCGTAGTCAAACCGGCCGAACAGCTGGTCGAAACGCAGTGGTGCTTTCGCTGATGGGTTGGTATACACACCATCACCACCAATCTGGAAATTGTTTGTGCCGGTCAGGATGCCCGGAGCAAACGTGGTCAGAACGCCATTCGAGTTGAATGTGCGGCCGCTCAACGCTCCGCTTCTGATGAGACCACCGTAAGTGAACTGGGCATTGCGAACATTGCCGTACACCTGGTAGGGATTGGCTGCAGTGCCCTGGGCACTGGTCGACCCCGGGACAGAACCGAGTGCGCCATAATCATAGTTGGGTCGGTCATCACGTTCCGCAATGCCATCGTTGTCATAGTGGCCATAGCTGCCTTCAATATGGCCGCGACCACCGAACAACGACGTGCCCGCTGCAAGCCCAAGTTTGTAGTACTTGTCATCGCTGTAGCCAGACATACCACCCTGGAGCTCGGCCTTGATGCCGTTGAAGTTGTGGTCGGTGACATAGTTGACCACACCGCTGATGGCGTCCGAACCGTAAACTGCCGACACACCTCCAGTCACCACGTCGACTCGCTGAATCAGCATCTGCGGAACCATGTCCACGTCTACCGTGCCGAACACCAGCGTCGGCGGCAGTCGCTGCCCATCAAACAGGATCAGATTGCGCAGCGGTCCGAGGTTACGCAAATTGAGCTGATTGGCCGCGCCGTTGCCACCCCCGAATACGCCAGTGGACACGTTGTTGGCGAATTGCGTTTTTGAACCGGAAAACACCGGCAGGTTGTTCAGCGCATCCGTAATCGTGGTGGGTTGCAGCGCCAGCAGTTCTTCGGTTTGCACGACGGTTACGGGTGTTGGGCTGTTATCGCCATTGGCGATGACACGGGAACCAGTGACGGTCACCTCTTCGAGCACATCCGCAGTGCCAGCTGTCCTGCTACTTGCCGCTTGCGCGTACGCCAGCGACGTAAATGCGAACGCACCGGCGCCTCCAAACAATACGGCGATGAATCTACTGGTTTTCATTGTTCTCTCCCATAGCAATCAATTTTTATGTCGCACCGGCATGAAATTGCCGCGGTGCTCCCTAACAAGAGTCTCTGGTGCAACCGTGCCTCAGAAGCGTCCAGGCTTGGTCAGCCAGGCATCGGCGTAACCAAAGGCCCGGTTGAAGGTATCCCCGTATCGGGGTTTGCAAGGCTGAAAGTAGTGATCCGCACCTTCGACGGCTGCGAACTGCTTGTCCTTTGCTGCCGAGTGCTCGTAGGTGATTTCGTTCAGCACCAGATGCGACGCGCAGGTACTCGCCAGCACCAAAGTCGGCACGGAAATCCCTTCCACATTCCCGGGCGCGCTGTTCGCGGACGAGCGCCACACGACACCCTTCACGTCGTCTTCGGTGACATCGTAGTCGGGTGTGGTGTGCAAACTGTAGAAAGACAGAAAGCGCCGCACCGTGACGTTCTGCGCCGTATCGTTGAGCCTGCCAAGATCATTGGAAACCGCTTGCCCCTCCATGACCGAGGGAACGATCTGTGTGACCGTCGTGCCATCGGCCTTCAGCAACAGATGGGGTGCGTGTGTCCTGTTCATCAGTCTCCTGTCCGCCAAATTCAGCCAGGCGCCGTTACGGCGCACGCTGCCGCCGGCCACCACGAACGGCTCGTCATCAGCGAACAGGCCCTCGCCTTTTTCTATTTTGGCGAGCCGCGCTGCGGCTTCGTCGATCAACTGCACATTACGTGCGCGCTGTGCAGCAAGAAACTTACGCTCGAATTCGCGGCTATAGTTGCCGGAAGCGGTTTTTGGATTGAAGCCATTACGGGCATCGAACATGTCGAGTTCGGGATTGCGCCGCTGCGGGTTGCTATTGTCCACCGCCGGATCGATGGACATGGTCCGAATCGGTCCGCCAATATGGATATCGAGCATCATAATGCCGTCGGCTTTCGGCAGGCTGCCTGGTTTCAACGACTTGCATGGATAGATACGCTCCGGGCCCTGACATGCCTTGGGTCCGTTCTCCGCCACGTCCTGGTAGAAACTCAACTCGGCACCCCCACTGCTGTGCGCAGCGAGCACCACCCTGTTGATGCCTGGCTGTTGCTTGAGGTAGCGGATAGCGGCAGCGATCGGTTCAAGGAACTCTTCGTAGTTCTCCTCACGTCCGTGGTAGTTCAACATCATCGTCCGGTAACCAAGCTTCGCAAATGCCGGGCCGATGAAATACTCAAAGGTGTTCATGTGCTCGGGATGCGCGACCAGCAGCGCGATGTGACTCCTGACGGCGTCCCTCCTGGGTGGCTCTGCGATGACTGCATTGGCATTGTCGCCCAGGGAGACAAACGTCCTGGTGAGATTGCCATCGACAGTTTGTGGCTGCTGCGCGTACGCCGCCATTGCAACCAGCCCGCCAGCAAGTACGAGAACCGCAAAATGGAATTTCACGATGATGCTTTTGTTCACCAATTATTTCTCCGTTGAGAATCGATAGATGGTGGTGGTCTGGTAATGCTGACCAGGCCGCAGGGTCGTGCTCGGGAAACTCGGATGGTTTGGCGAATCCGGATAATGTTGCGTCTCCATGCAGAACCCCGAGTGAGGTCCGTACACCCTGTCATCCCGGCCACGAAGCGATCCACGCAGAGTGTTACCACTGTAGAACTGCAGTGCTGGTTCGGTAGTAAGCACTTCCATCACACGTCCCGTCTTCGGTTCACTGACGCGCGCTGCCAGCTGCAACTTTCCGGCTTCGCCATCCAGCACCCAGTTATGGTCGTAACCCTTGCCGAATTTAAGCTGTTCATCGCTCGCATTGATCCGTTCACCAATGGTGTGTGGCGACGTGAAGTCAAATGGCGTGCCTTTGACAGTGCGAATCTCGCCGGTGGGAATCAAGCCTGAATCGGTGGGTGTGAAGTGCGCCGCCTTGATCATGACCCTGTGACCAAGCACATCGCCCTCGCCAGCCAGGTTGAAGTAAGAGTGATTGGTGAGATTGACCACTGTCGGCTTGTCGGTGGTCGCCTGGTAGTCGATGCGCAACTCGTTCGCATCCGTCAGCGTATACGTGACGGTTACATCAAGGGTACCCGGATAGCCTTCTTCACCATCCGGACTGGTGTACTTCAACTCGACTCCATGACCCAGATTGCTGTCGATCGCACGCGCCTGCCACAGCTTCTTGTCGAAGCCCATCGGTCCACCGTGCAGATGATTCTCGCCATTGTTAAGTGGCAGTGTGTATTGCCTGCCATCCAGCGTGAACCTGCCCTTGCCGATACGATTGCCGTAACGGCCAACGGTCACACCGAAAAACGGGTTCGGGCTGAGATAGCCCTCCAGCGTATCAAAGCCATGCACCACATCGTCCAGCTTGCCGTTGCGGTCGGGTACCTTGATTGACACCAGCGTCGCCCCCCACGCGCTTACGGCAACCTGCATTCCCTGCGTGTTCTGCAGCATGTAAAGCGCGACGTCTTCACCAGCCTTGGTCTTGCCGAACGCGCGCTCGCTCGTCCCAGCCACGCCCATAGATGTTTCACCTCTACACGCAAGGCCCACGCAGCACAGCGCGGCGATGAGGGCCACGCACGCAACAGGTTTGAGATGGCTACCAGACATAGCCACTCCTACATGCGGTAGCGCAAGCCCAATGTGTAGTATCGGCCAATGGGATCGTCACCGATTGCAAAACCACCGAATTGTCCGGTAATGAGCTGCGATCCATAGAAGCCCGCGGGTGGCGGTGACTGATTGAACAGATTCTGCACGTTGAAGTAGATGTCGAGATCGCCAATAGCCGGTTTGATCCGGTACGAGATGTTGAGGTTCGTGAAGAACACCGAATCGGTCTTCATGCCCTTCTCGTACTGGGTGGGATTGGTGACGATCTTCAGGGTGCTGCGCCAGCGGGTCATCAGGTCCACAGCCAGATTTTGTGTCAGACCGTAGCGCAGAAACCCGGTGGCACGCCACACCGGTACGGCTTGCAATCCACCGGGACCAAACGCAACACCGCCCATGTCAGTGGTTGGCAATCCTGGTGTCTCGTATGTTACATGCGGCTGATATGTCACCAGCCCACGCAGGCTCAACGCGTGACTGGCGATCGAGGTCGCGTAATTCAGCTCGAAATCTGCACCCTGAGTGTGGACTTCGGCAATATTGATCACGCTGTTGAGCCAGGCAGTCGCATTATTACCCGGGGTGGCGTTGGCAGGCCCCAGCGGACGAACAATCAACGCGCAATAAGGCGATGCACCGCCGCTCTGGTAGCAGGCGTTCTGCGTAACGGAGTTTGTCCCCTGGATCTGGCTGATCGCATCGCTGACCGTGATGTCATAGAAGTCCAGCGCCATGCTGAATCCCGGAATGGCATCCGGGCGGAACACGATGCCCGCAGTCGTCGTATCACCAATCTCAGCCGTGAGTTCGGGATTACCCTGGGCAATCGACGGCGCATTTGATGTGGTGTTGAACAGAACATCGGTAACATTACCGAATGTCGCAACGGCCGGCGAGAACAGGTCGTCGAGCGTGGGAGCACGGATATCGCGCGATCGCGTGGCGCGCACGCGCAACTGGTCATTCATATGCCAATCCATACCCAGCTTCCAGGTGGTGTAGCCACCGCTGGTGTCGTAATCCGTATAACGGGCCGCGCCATTGAGATTCAGCGACTTCGCCAGTGTCACATCGGTGAGCAGTGGTGCATCAAACTCGACGGCGCCTTCCCATACGGTCTGACTGACGGTGGAGCGATTGGCGAAGGTCTGAAACCACGACTGGGGAGGACTGCTGGGGTTGCAATTCAGGCGCAGTCCGGTACAGCTGACCGGGTCGGTGGGCGTGGCGTCACTGGTCGCCTCGTAACTCTGCTTGCGCCATTCCGCAGAGACCGCCGTGTTTAATGGCCCGGCCCAGGTACTAAACGGCGCGCCGCTAATGCTGGCAACCGCTTCATCCTGCACGGTACGCGCATCGAAGTGGGTCTCGCCAAGGATATATGCGATCGACTCGGGGCTTTCCGAAGTGGGGCCAAACACATTGAGCGGCACGCAACCGGGATACAGGCCGGGATTGGTGAGCGCCACGTTACAGACTGTCGAGCCGATGGCCAGACCGGTGGCGCCGACATTGGCCGCAGTCACCACCGTGGCGTCCAGCGCGGCCGACAAGCGGTAATTGTTGAGGTTGGACTTTTCAGTATTGTTCAGCTCAGCACTGCTGTGAGTATAACCCGCGTCCCACTTGTAACCATCGCCGAAGGAGCCTTCAAGACCGGCATTGACGAACACCTGTTGTTCTTCAATGACGGGATTGAGGCGTGGCGCATTGCTCATGAACTTGCCGAACGTGAAGGTTGTCTGGGCGGTCGGAATCTGATTGCGAACCGCCGTAGGCAGGTAGCCATTATCGCGGCTGATCGCCACGCCGCTGAGCTGCTGCCAGTTGGCATACAGCTCGTTGCGCTTGTCGTTACCGGCAACCTCGACGTAGCCATGCAGATCGTCGGTGAAATCGTAATCAAAACGACCGAACAGCTGATGGCTGCGCAATGGCGCCTTGAGTGAGCCGTCAAAGTAAGCGCCATCGCCGCCGATCTGTGTATTGGTCGTGCCCGTGGGCGCGCCAGGGACAAAATTAGAGAGTACGCCGTTGCTGGCAAAGTGTTGGCCAGCCAGCGCGCCGTTCCTGATCAGGCCACCGAAGGTGTGGTCCGACCGGCGCGTATTGCCTGTCAGATAGTAGGGATTGCTCGCGGTTCCGGTGCCCTGCACAGTCCACAGATAGGAATTCTGTCGTGATGACCGAAACAGGATGCCTTCATCGTCGCGAAATTCGTAACTGGCCTCAAAATGTCCCCGGCCATCAAACAGGCTGGTTCCATATGCAACACCCGCCTCGTACTGCCGGCCATCACTCTCTTCCGAGATCCCCGTTCGCAGGTGTGTCTTCAGGCCAGTGAAGTTCCGGTCGGTAATGAAATTCACGACGCCGGTGATGGCATCGGAACCATACACCGCAGAGGCACCACCCGTGACAACGTCGACACGTTGCAGAAGCATCTGCGGGAACATGTCCACATCGACCACGCCGTTGGAGGAAGTCGGCGGTGCACGATGCCCGTCAAACAGAATGAGGGTGCGTGCCGACCCCAGGTTACGCAGGTTCAACTGGTTGGCCGCAGCATTGCCGCCGGTACCGGCGGCGAGCGAAGCGTTGGGATTGCTGACCTGGGTGCGCGGCCCGGAAAACACCGGCAACACGTTCAGTGCATCGGCTATCGTGCTCGGCTGCAATCGCAACGCGTCCTCAGCCTGGACGATGGTGACGGGTGTCGGGCTGTTATTGCCGTTGGTAATGACGCGCGAACCGGTGACCACGATTTCTTCCAGCGCAACAGCGGCCGGGGTGGCATCCACACCCTGCGCGGCGGACACGGGTGCAAACAAATGCGTTGATGCAAATGCAAGTATCCCGCCTATCCAGCTGCTGGTTCGTGATTGGTCTTTTTTCATGGTGCCGTCCGCCTCTTTCGTCTTGATGATGGTCACAACGCCCGCTGAACTGATGGAACCGGACAGGCCGGTACCTCGCAGCAGTACGTTGAGAGCCTCATCGGCGCGGTATTGGCCATGAAGTGGATTGGTAGTAAACCGGCTCAGTACGTCGGTCGGAAACAGCACAGACAGACTTGCTTCTCTTGACTGTTGCGCATACTCGATCAAGGTCCGGTCTGCCGGACCTTCGTTGATGTCGTAGTTGCCCAGTGAATCTGCTGTCGATGCGCGCGCCGGCAATCCCCCCACCATACCCAACATTGCCACGCAGGCAAGCACCCTGCGCCGAAGCCGCGGGCTCAATGCTGCGATACGTAGCCGCACTTTGATGTGCTCTCTTGGTAGGAGACTGAATGCCAGCAATATTCCCCCATCACCCGACCAGATTATTTTGATGAACTGGCCGTCAGGATGATTGTGTCGTTGTTTTTCTGTACGTCGATATCAAAATTCTGCTTCAGCGCGACCGACAGACCCTCGATGTCGCCCAGCCTGAAATAACCATTGACCGGGATGCGACCAAGCTCCGGGTCGGCGATGACGATACGAATCGTCGAATAGCGGCTGAACTCGGCCACCACCTGTTCAAGCGGGGTGCTATGGAAAACCGCCATGCCTTGCTGCCATGAGGTTGCTGCGGCAACCTGCGTCTGCTCCAGGGAATCGACTCTGCTGGTGACGGGATCGATGACTATCTCTTTGTTGGCTTCGACTTCCACATCGATGCGGGCACTCTTGCCGGACGCGATCAGGCTGTCAGTGCCGTTCGATGCCGGCGGCACACTATGGTGGACCCGGACCCGCCCTTCGGTCACCGTCAGGCGCAGCCCTCGTGGTGAATCAGCACGGACGTTAAAGGCTGTGCCCACGGCGGTGAAATCAATACCGGCCACACGCACGGTAAAAGCCCGGGCAGGATCTTTAGCGACCTCGAAATTCGCCTCGCCGTGCTCCATCTTGACCAGCCGCTCAGTCCCGGAAAATTCGATTTGCAGAGCCGTGTTGGTATTCAACAGGATTTTGGAATGGTCTGGCAAATCAATGGTTCGTTGTTCACCAATAGCCGTCGCGTAGCTTCCGGTAAAAGACGCATTTTGATTGAGCTGCGCTTCAGTCGTTACATTGGCGCCTGGATCTGCAACACCCCGCGGGTCCCGGGATTGGAGCATGTAAAGGGTCAGCGCCAGTCCGATCACTACAGTCAGTGCCACCACAGCCGGCCACGCAAACGCGCTGCGGCTGTCGACGACTTCTTCGCGCAACGGAAACAGTTCCGCCAGTTCACTGAGCATGTCCATGCGATCCCAGAGTCGGGCGGCCTCCAGAAATGCATCGCGATGCCGATCGCTTTCTGACAACCAGCGTGACAACTCCTCACGCTCAGAGCCGCGCAGGCCACGATCCAGCCGGACGATCCAGGCGGTGGCCTGTTCCAGTTCCACGCGACGGTCAGGAAAACGCAGGAGTTCGCTCATGGCATCGACCTCGAGCGCCTGGTTTCGGACCAGCTGCTCTGACGCTCCCGGTAACCGCTTGCCTGCATGTGGCGCGCACATTCAACCATCGCCTTGGTGATGTGCTTCTCGATGGTGCCCTCAGACACACCCAGCCTGGCGGCCACTTCGCGCTGTGACAGTCCATATACCTTTTTCAGCAGAAACGCGCGGCGGCATTGGCGCGGCAATTCACGGACGGCTCTGCAAAAAACGATGAACTCCTGCTCGCTTTCCAGCACAGTATCCGGCGTCTGTTCGTCCCAGAACTGATCGAAGGCGTCATTGTCCGCAGCGCTTTCATCGTCGAGCAAAGGGGCAGCCACGTGGTTGAGGGCATCCGCCCTGACCTGCTGGTCCAGCACGATATTACGGGCAGTTTTCAGCATGAAAGCCTGTGGACTGCGAATTGGTTGCCGCCTGGCTGCCTGAAATACCCGCATGTAAGTTTCCTGAACGATGTCTTCGACATCGTGGGGTCTCACCAGCCGTCCAACAGCTCTCGCCAGCAGCTTGCCGTAGCGCGAGAACACTTCAGGCAGCAGCCCACCGGATACTTCGTTTTGAATCTTGTTGGCGCTCATGCAAATACTGACACTGGTCCGACTTTCGAAACATTCTAACCAAACTGAGGAGTGGCTGCCTTGCAGTCAGCTTCAGACCTCAGGTCGCGTGCTCGCTCTGGAGCAGGTGATCAAGTGGCTCGCCTGGGTGCTCATGCCTGCATTGCGGGTGAATGCTCACGGAAATTTCATGAACGATACAGGCGAAGCCAGGCGTGCAGAGTCACTCAGATGAATTACAACCGTGAAGTTACAACGATAACTCGACCATAAGCGTTGGTCACATTACCAGAGTGCGGTACAGGGTGGCCTGCGCCCCCTTTCCTGAAGAAAAAAACCTCTGCTATTCGAACGCGTTCCCCGGCAAACCCGCACAACCATGCTGAGATGCTCGCTGAGACCACTCATTTTTCCGTTGAGAAGCGATACACGGTAGTGGTCTGGTAGCGCTGACCAGGCCTCAGGGTTGTGCTCGGAAAGTCCGGCTTGTTCGGCGAGTCCGGATAATGCTGCGTCTCCATGCAGAAGGCCGAGCGGTGCTGGTACACCTTGCCGCTCTTTCCGCGGTTCGTACCATCCAGAAAATTGCCCGTGTAGAACTGCAATCCCGGCTCGGTGGTCAGCACATCCAGCACACGCCCCGTCTTCGGTTCGCTCACCTGCGCTACCAGTCGCAGCGTGCCGGCTGCGCCATCCAGCACCCAGTTGTGGTCGTAGCCAATGCCGAACTTCAGCTGTTCGTCACTGGCATTGATCCGTTCGCCAATGGTGTGTGGTGTCGTGAAATCGAAGGGCGTGCCCTTGACGCTGCGAATCTCCCCGGTCGGAATCAATCCCGCATCGGTGGGCGTGAAACGCGCCGCCTTGATCAGCACCTTATGACCGAGCACGTCGCCCTCACCGGCCAGGTTGAAGTACGAATGGTTGGTGAGATTGACCACCGTCGGTTTGTCGGTGGTTGCCTGATAATCAATGCGCAGCTCGTTCGCGTCGGTCAGCGTGTACGTCACCGTCACATCAAGCGTGCCTGGGTAGCCTTCTTCACCGTCGGCGCTTCTATACGTCAACTTGATTGCCTTGCCCAGCTTGCTGTCAGCCTCACTGGCCTTCCACAGCCGCTTGTCGAAGCCCGCAATGCCGCCGTGCAAATGGTTCTCGCCATTGTTAATGGCAAGCGTGTATTGCTTGCCCTCCAGGGTGAATTTGCCCTTGCCGATGCGATTGCCGTAGCGCCCGATGGTGGCGCCAAAGTAAGGCTCCGTGCCCAGATAGCCCTCCAGAGAATCGAACCCGTGCACCACATCGCCCAGCTTGCCGTTACGGTCAGGAACTTTGATCGCAACGACCGTCGCTCCCCACGGGGTAATGCTGACCTGTATACCTTGCGAGTTCGTCAGCGTGTAGAGCGGTACTTCTTCACCGGTTTTGGTCCTGCCGAAGACACTCCTGGCAGTCCTGGCGGCCATCACCGACGCATCACTTGCATGCACTGCTGCAGTGAACGACAACGCTGCCATTACAACCGCACTTACAACCAGGCGACGATTCAACATGAACATTACTCCACAAAACTATCCCGCCAACCTGCATCAGCAGATTGCGGTGTGCAAACACTGAAACGCTCAACGATGTCAGGGATTACATCATCGAGCACGACTCTGACCCTGATCCCAAACGCGCCTTCCTGACAAGCCAACATCACGGTAACTATCACGAAATATCTTCAACAGCTCACTGGAATCGTCCTGGCTTGCTCAACCAGCTGTCAATGTAGTCATACGTTGTTTTCAGCGTGTCGCCGAACTGGCCGGGAGTCTTTTCGCACTTGGTGCAGGTAGTGTATTCGTGACTGGCACCTTCTACGAACGCAATGGATTTGTCGCTGCTCCGCGCATTCTCATAAATGTACTCTGCAGCCAGATACTCCCAGTGGCCAGTCATGCCCATCGTCAGTAACGGCACCGTCACATTCCGGACGCTCCCGGCCGGAGTGGTATAGCTCGACCCCCAATCCACTCCCCGGATTGACTCCTCGTCAAAGGCAAAATCGTCGCCGACCCGAAGCGCAAACGTGCCGAGGAATTTGCGCACCGTGGTCCTCAGCGCTGCCCGCTGCATGGAGGATGTCGTCGGGCTCATGTTCTCCGGCACGCGTACTGTGTGGACAATCTCCGTCGTTAGGGTTCCATCCTTGTGCAGCAGCGGCCATGCCTTGCGGGTATGCGACAGGAAGCGGGTATCCTGCGCAAAAAATTTGTTGTTGGTGCCGGTGGAACTGGCGCCGGGCACCACGAATGGCTCGTCATCGCTGTAACGGCCCTGGCCTGCCTCGATTTTCTGCAGACGATCCAATGCTGCCTTGATCAACAGATTTTCCCGCTTGCCCACCGCCGTCTGGAAGCGACGAGTGAATTCCTCGCTGTACTTCGCGCCGTTGGGATTGAATCCATTCTGGGGGTTCCAGAGATCCAGTTTCGGATCAATCCGCTGCCCGGACCCTTCATCCATCACGGCAGGATCGATACTGAACAACATCATTGCTGACGTCCCATAGTTCGAATCAACCAGCATCAGACCGTCTGCGGGCGGCAGGTCCGCGAGGTCATCGGAGCACTTGAGGATCTTCTCCGGTCCCTGACAGGCTTTGAGACCGCCCTCGGCGATGCCCTGGTAGCTGGACAGCAGAACTCCACCGCCACTGTGCCCCAGCAGCACCACCTTCCGGATCCCGGGATACTTGCGCAGCCAGGCAACGCCCAGCTTGGCATCCAGCAGCCCCCGGTCCATATACTGGTCGGTTTCAGTGCCCGCTTTGCTGGTCGTGTTGTTGGCGCACAGCACACGAAAGCCGCGCTTCGACAACTCGCTGCACGCAGAGAACTGCAGATAGTCCCCCGAGGAGTGCATTACGAAAACGCCGATGCCACTCTTCGAACCCGGTGTCACCGGTTCATAAAGCACCCCTGGCACGCCATTGCCGAGCCGCACGAAGGCGCTCTTGATTTCCTGATATTGAGTTGTTGCTTGTTGCGATTGAGCTGTAGATACCAATGCCAATGTGCCTGCCGCAGCAAGCCACCAAGACTGCTTACTGAATTCCATTATCCAAGTCCCCTTGTTATCAATTGTTGAGTCCTATCAATATTCGCCGGTGCGAACATTGGCTGAATAAACCGTCGGTGGAACGCCGTTACGCCGCCGTGCTGGTTCTACCCGTAGCCTCGGCCAATGCAGCGTTGCGCTTTGTCGCCCGGCCAAGCATGGTCACCCTCGTCTGTCTCCATTGGGTTCACGCACCAACGAGAATGAAGTTAGACGGAGGCTGAGCAACGCGAGACAGTTTGTCGGCCACGCTGAATGGTACGCCGTCCAGCAGCCTGTGGCTTGCTGTCGCAGGATCGTCCGCACTGTAATTCTGTGCCTCATGCGGCCATGCCCCGCTTGTCCTTTGATGTGCCATGGCTGAGCGCCAGCGATTCAAGTACTTGCTTTCTGATGAGCTCCAGGACATGGACGTGTAGCCGGGTCGGCAACCAGTTCCTGCGCATAGTCAGTCCTAACGTTGGCACGCGGCCGACCGGACCACAGGACACGCAGGCCAGCGTGGCGTCGACATGCGAGTACTCGTAGTCGGTCAGCAAGGTGAGGCAGTCGCTGTGTGCCAGCAACACTTTCATCGTGGAAAGGGAACAGGTCGTGAGCCGTATCGCTGGGTGGCGACCTGCAAACAGTGTTTCAAAGCACGTCCGGCGATCTGCGCCAGACGTACCGACGGCCCAATCGAACCCTGCCAGGTCACCCACCGTGACATGACGCTTCCTGGTCAATGGATGACCCTGGCGTGCAACCACCACGTAAGGGGTTCTGGCGAGTTTCTCTGATACCAACTCCGGGGGTGTCGGTTGTCTGAGCAGACCGATGACGAAGTCCACCTCACCGTGCCGCAGGCTTCGAAACATTGCTTCCGCGGCGTGACTCACGACCTTGATGGTGGTGCCCGGGCACGCGCGCACCACCTCCTGGATGACCGACTCCATGACGAGACTCCCGGCCAGCGGCAGCGCGCCGATGACCAGCTCGCCAGTGCCGGTACGCTGAGCCGCCTTTATCTCCTGAACACCCAACTCGAATTCACGCAACGCCAGTCCAAGCCGCCGGGCGAGCCTGGCTGCGGCCGGTGTCGTGCCCACTCCGGATCCTGTCTCGCGATAGAGCGACGTGCGCAACAGCCGTTCCAGTTCCCGAGCTTCTCGTCCCAATGCACGGTTCGATATTGCAAGCGCCTGTGCCGCCCTGGTAAAGGACCCGTTTTCGGCGATCGCCACCACGGCGCGGATTTGCGATCGGGTAATGCTGCTGACGATCTCACTGCTGGAAGTCAGACCATCTGGAACTCTCAGATCCCCGAGGGCCTTCTCTATCTGGGCAAACATTCTCTGCACACGTCGCAGCAGCAGCGCACCGAAATCGTTGACGTAACAGCCGCGCGCGCGGCGCTCCAGCAACACCACGCCAAGTTCCTGCTCCAGCTTTGCGATCGATTGCGTCACGGCCGACTGCGTCACGCAACAAGCTTCAGATGCCTTTTTCATACCGTGCAACTGCGCCACGGCTTGAAAAACTTTGAGGTGGCGGATACTCGTTGACAATGCATTCTGGTGAACTGGCATGTTATTCACGCGCACCTTGATATATACGAGCGCTGTGCCCGAAGCCATGGATCGATGCTGCAATGCGAGGCCTCACTTAGAAGTGCCTCTTGGAAGGAGACTGAATGCCAGCGGAATTCCCCCATCACCAGACCAAACTATTTTGATGAGCTGGCCAGCAGGATGTCTGCTTCAGTACAACAAACAGGCGCTCGATCGGTACCTTGTCCCGCAGCCGCTGATGTCGCCCAGAAAAGTCCTCATCACGCGTGATCGCAGGAGGCATTTTCAACGCCTGGCTAGAATCGCTCTGGTCTGCTCAGCCAGCTGTCCACATGGTCAAGGGCTGGCTTCTGGTATCGCCAATCTAACCAGGCGTTTTTCGTATTCCTTGCAGGCACTCAAGCCATGGTCTGCAGATGCAAGCGATGGCAGCTAATGCTGGTCGGTGGACGCTGGTATACCCGAGGTGGAATTTTTATGCCGGTCTGCTGCAGCAGACCGGGCAGTCGCTTGCATCCGAAATTGCCCCCTGGCCTTTTGCGAAAGGGGCAACGGAAAGAAGACTATTTAAGAATGTCCTTGAGTCGCTTTTCCAGGCGCGTGAGGCTTGACTTGACCGCGGCCGCGTTAGCTGGATTGCCATTGGCGGGGTCTTCGCCGACACGCATGAATGCATGGTCGGCGCCTTCGTAGATCACCGGATCGTACTTCTTGCTCGCGGCCGCCATCACGTCCTTGGTGGCTTGCAGGCTGTTCATGACGCGCGTGTCATTGGTCGGATAGAAGCCGTACACGGGCACGTTGATCCTGTCGACCGGATACGAATTGAGCCCCATCTCTCGTTGCGAGCCCTGTGTGACCGCTGGAGGCCCGACGTCATAAAACACAAACACAGCTTTCACATCCTTGGGCTGCGTGGTGGCATAGCGAAATGCAGCACCTCCGCCCCAGGAAAGCCCAACAATCGCGAGCTTGCCGTTCGACCTTGGTAGTTTGATGCCATACTCAACCCAGGCATTCAGTGCCTTGTTAACAACGTCATCTTCCATCCCGGTCATGGTTTGCGAAGCAGCTCGAGAACTGGGAAACGAGCTTACACCGCCCCCCTCCGGCCCCAATCCCGAGAGCATGTCGGGTGTTATGGCGATGTAGCCCATGGCTGCGATCTGGTCAGCCGTGTTGCGCGTTGAGTCGGTCAGCCCGAAGACTTCATGGAGCACCAGAACGACCGGCGCCTTGCCCTTGACCTCGGGATAATCCACCCATGCTTTAAGTGTCCTGCCTTCGCTGGAGATCTGCACCCATTCCTGATGGCGTGGTGACTTCTCGAGCTTGTGTGTTGCCCAGGCCTGGGACCTTTGCTGGTCAGCCCAGGTTTGAGTGGCGCCCGGTTGAGGGGCCTGGGCAAACGCCGATTGCCTGGCAAGAACCAGTGCCGCGCAGAGAAGCAAGAAGCGGAATTCATTGCGGTGCTGATTAACGAGTGGTTTTTTCATGTTGTGCCTGCAGTATGCAACCCATGTGAGAGAAGAAGAAAACTTGTTCAACTGAATCAGCCAGGTAACACGTCAGTCCATCGAAGCTGTCTTCAATACAACGCGGTGTCCGGCAACCGACTACGGGCAGAGACAGGCCCAAGCAGTTATCGCTTTGCCGGAATGTACAGCGGCATCGAGTCTTCCCAGCGACTGTCGGTGAGCATGCGCTTGTCGCTGCCGTCAGCGTTCATGATGAAGTTCTGCCCATACTGCTGGAAGGTGTTGTCATACAACGCACCTTCATCGCGGAAGCCATAGATACCGCTGTTCCACATGATGCGTCCGTCGGCGGTCCACACCGCATGACCATCGTTGGCACCGGAAGTGGTCAACTGACGCAGGTCCGTACCGTCCGGCTTGATCGTGAAGATGTCGAAATTCACCGCATCCACACGCCGCGTGAACACGATGCTCTTGCCGTCCGGCGACCAGCCCGGCAGATTGTCGGGCCCATTGGTCAGCACCTGGATCGTACGATCTTCCAGGTTGAGAATGCGCAGGCCTTTTTCCTGTTCATCCCACACGCGATAGACAATCTTCTTGCCGTCGGCCGAATAGCTGGGGAAGCCGTCGTTCTTCCTGCCGTCGGTCAGTTCTTCCAGACCGGTGCCGTCACGACGCACGCGCATGATTTTGCCGGTACCGAAGCGACGCGTCTGGAACCACTGACCCAATCCGAACGTCACCCATTGGCCATCCGGCGACCAGTTCGGCTGGAAGGCGCCGGCCAGACCCACCTTGTTCAGCGCCGGATTCAAGCCGCCACTGGCGGTCTCGAAAATGCGCACGCGATTGGAGCCATCCGGATCGGAAATGGCGATCGAGGAGTTGTCGGCCTTCTCGGTGAACACCAGCTTGCCGTCTCTGGACAGGGCCGGGAACACGTCGGTGTACCGGTACTCCCAGTCCTTGTCCCAGCTGTACAGCGGCTGATTTTGCGGGCGCGGCTTGAAGCTGACACGCTCGAACACCACCTTGCTGCCATCGGGCGACCAAGCGGGCGAACGACCGTCCACCTTCACCGGAGTCTTGCTGGCCGTGGAGTAGACGCCCACCAGCGGACCACCCTTGACGTGATAGGCGATGTCCTGGTTGTTGAGGAATTGCGGGAACACTTTGTAGCCGGGGCCGGAGGTGATTTCAGTCCGCGCACCGGTCGCAACATCAACTGAAACGATCTGCGAGGAAACATCGGAAATACGCTCAGGACGACGTGCACCCCAGGTATGCTCAGTGGTGGATTCATAAAACACCACGCGCTTGCCATCCGGCGACCACTTGGGCGAACCCAGGCTCATGCCTGGCTTGGAGGCGATGCGACGGAACCCCGTGCCATCGGCCTTGATGACATAGATGCTGAGTTCCTGCGTGTGCTCCCAGCCAAAGGGTGCATCATGACCCCGCCATTCGGTATTGCGATCGGACGAGAACGCCAGCCACTGGCCGTCCGGTGACCAGGAAGGACGGAAGAAGCCATCGGGCTTGCCCGCTTCACCCTGAATCGCCTTGCCACCGGTGAGATTGCGCAGACGACCCGACCTGATGTCGAGCGTCCAGATATTGGCGGTATGGCTGCTGCCGCGCGATGAAACAAACGCCACGCGAGAGCCATCGGCCGACAACGCCCCCGCGTCATCCACGGCGGGATCGTCGGTCAGGCGTTCGATGCCGGTGCCATCGGCATGCGCACGATAAATGTTCGACTGACCGAAGCCGTCGCGTTCCGAGGTGAACACGATCCACTTGCCATCAGCCGAAAATGAAGCGTGGTAATCAAACACGGAAGTTTGCAGCAACTTGTGTTCGCCCGTGCCATTGGCGTTGGCGATGTACAGCTCGGACACCGAGGGCCCGATGCGGTTCATCAGCATGACACCCTTGCTGGGGCTCTGCGCCACGGCACCCGTCGCGAAGTACGTGGCAAGCATCACCACGGGTAGTCCAATCAGAAGTTTTCTCCGGCTCATTGCTGCTCTTCAAGTCCTCGAGTGCTATTTCAAAGAAGGTTTGGCAGCATTGTCCGGCAGCTGCGCACCTGATGGAACAAAGATCATTCGCGAAGTGATGCCACGACTCATCCCATCACCCATCGTCTCTCCTTCGATGAATAATTCATCAGTGGCCGTGTTTCAACCACTCGCTTTCTGATGACTTTGAGGACATTGGAGTGAACCCGCGTCGGCAACCAGTTTCTGCGCATCGTCAGTCCCAGGGTTGCGACGCGGCCAACTGGACCGAATGGCACAGGGGCCAGTTTGTCGTCATCATGACAGTACTCGTAGGATGTAAGTAAGGTGAGGTAGTCATTCTGTGCCAGCAACACCTTCATCGCCTCCAGTGAACACGCCGTGCTACGTGCCTTTGGGTGACGATGACCCTCAAAAAGCTTTTCGAAGCAAGTCCTCCGATTTGAGTGCGGCGCGCCAACCATCCACTCGTACCGCGCCAAATCATCCACAGTGACACAACGTTTCCTGGTCAACGGATGACCATGATGGGCGACGACAAGATACGGGGTCTGTGCGAGGTTCTCCGACACCAGCTCCGGGGGCATAGTCTTCCTGAGCAGACTGATCACGAAGTCCACATCACCGTGTCTCAAGTACCGCAACATGTCCTCCGAGCTCCCACTAATGACCTTGATGGTGCCGTTCGGACACTCATGAACCACATCACTGATAACCGACCGCAGTACGATGCTGCCTACCAAGGGCGTCGCACCGATGACAACTTCACCACCACCATTGGTCCGGGCTGCCTCAATCTCTCGAATACCCATCTCGATTTCGCGCATGGCAAGTCCGAGCCGTCGTGCCAGCCTCACGCCAGACGGGGTCATGCCAAGCCCGGATCCACTTCCGCAATAGAGAGGCACTTTCAGCAACCGCTCCAGGTCCCGAGCTTCTCGCCCCACCGCACTGAGCGACATCCCAAGCGCTTGTGCTGCCTTGGTAAACGAGCCGTTTTCTGCGATCGCCAGCGCAGCCCGAATTTGAGATCGTGTTATGCCGCTGGCGAGGTCACTGAGAGGGGTACGGGCATTTGGCACTTTCAGGTCCCGTAGCGCATTCTCCATTTGAGCAAACATTCTCTGCACACGTCTCAGCAGCAAAACACCGCAATCGTTGACAAAACAGCCCCGCACACGGCGCTCCAGCAATTTGACACCCAGTTCCTGCTCGAGGCTTGCAATTGATTGCGTCACGGCTGATTGCGTCACGCGGCATTTTTCGGACGCCTTTTGCATACCGTGCAACTCAGCCACGGTCTGGAAGACTTTGAGATGACGAATACTCGTGGACAATGTGTACTGCCTATCTGGGATTCTATTCATGCTCGATCTGCACAAACCGGCAGCATTTGCTATAGATAGAGCAAATATTCAGAACAGTGGCTACTGTTGTTGAGTCACGTGCGCTCAACTTGCCCACGGGAACGTCGACCGCTTCCTGTCCTGGAATTCTTGTGGATCGAACCGTGCCTGATCATCGACACCGCAATGGGCAGGACTTGCCTGGTGTTTTCCTGCACCCAAGCCCCTCAGGAAACCATGAGTTCCCGATCAGCTTTCGGCAAACAACTGCGCTGCTTACCCCGATAACTTGTCTGATATGCGCGGAAAAAATCGGTGCACCGTACCAAGAAGAGATCCCGTTGTTACAGGTCCAGTACGATCCTTCTGCTTTTTGCACGCGAACAGCAGGGCAGCATTTGATCGTTGCGTGCGCGCTCCTTCTTTGAGAGGAACAGGTCGCGGTGATCCGGCTCGCCTTCCAGAACACGCGTCAAACACGTGCCACACACGCCCTCTTCACAGGAGGTTGGAATGTCGACACCCTTCTCTCGCAGCAGACTGGCAATGGACTTGTCGGCGGGCACAAGATACGTCATGCCTGTGCTCGCGATCTGCACTTCGAATACGCCAGCAGCCAGGCCTGCAGGCTGCGCACCCGCGGCGAAGTATTCGCGATGTACCTGTTCTTCTGGCCATTGGCTGTCTTGCGCTGTCTTCAACATCCAGTCCATGAAGCCGGTCGGACCGCACACATAGAT
Source organism: uncultured Pseudomonadota bacterium (assembly GCA_963748005.1). GTDB lineage: Bacteria > Pseudomonadota > Gammaproteobacteria > Steroidobacterales > Steroidobacteraceae > CAILZL01. Next base: position 3,497,500 of record CAVVHH010000002.1, on the reverse strand, counting down.
ATGTACGTCTTCCTGAGGCTTGCCCAGCGCCCGTTTGATGTCCAGTTTTTGCGAGTCCGGACCATCGTCCAGATGAAAGCTGACTCTGCTTGCAAAAGCAGACTGCTTGATACGATCCACAAATGCCATGCGATCAAGGGAACGAGCGCAGTAGTGAAAATCAAAGTCAGCGCCGGTCTGAGCGAGGCGTTCCGCCATGCATAATATGGGCGTGACGCCAATACCGCCGGCGAACAACAGGCTTTTGCTGGCAGAATTCGCCAGCGGAAAATGATTCTTGGGTTCGCTGATATTTATCAGATCGCCTTCCTGAAAACGCTCGTGCATGGCAAGCGAACCACCGCGCGTGTTCGGATCTTTCAGTACGGCTATCAGGTAACGATGCTGCTCGCCAGGATGGTTGCACAATGAATATTGACGAATAAGTTGATTGTTGACTTCAACGTCGATATGCCCACCGGCACCAAATGGCGGCAGGCTGCGTCCCGCAGGATCGGCAAGTTCGAACGAGCAAATATCCTTCGCCTCATCCCGCTTTGAGACAATCCTGACCTTCAACCATTGACGAATCATCTGTTGCGACATACTGAAGTTACCTACGAAATTTGACCATGCCGCTCGCGCATGCTCGCCACAGGACGGGCTTACGTGTTGGTACCTGTTGGCTCCTTGCATATCCGGTTCCTGCCTGGAGCAGGATACATGCAAGTGCAGAGGTGGCTTCCCGCCTTGCGCCGTACACGCCTGATGCGTAGAGCATAATAACGAACTGGTGCAACGTTATCCGCGGCAGCTCCCAGCAGTCGGAATGCTACAGTCAGTGCTACCGCAGTATTGATGAAGCCCACCATCCATGGCGGATTCAATCCAAATTACATCCACAAAAACCGAAGACACGGCGCCTTGGCCCAGCCACCGGGATGCAGTCGACCCGATACCGCGAGTGCTCGACCAGTTCAAAGGGTTGAAGAATACGAGATTCCCACACCTGGAAGTCTTGCGTGTCTTGATCACCATTGCTTAATGCAACGAACTCATTCAATGCATAGAGCGATTTTTTTTAACAATGGCTACCACCGTCGCAGCAACGATGCGATATTTTGTTGCGAGGATTGATGTGCGTCGGCTGGAGCTTCCGGGCGGTCGATGTTGTAGCCAGCCAGGAAGCTACCGCCAATGTGTGCGGCACCCGATATCCGCCGTATCCGACCTAATGTCGTATGTCCTGCTTCGCGGTCAGACCATAACCAAAGTGGTATAGCGGCTGCCGGGTGTCATGTGGCAGGTCGGAGGCCTGTGCCTTCACGTCTTCCATTGACGAAGGCAGCTCAAACGGCAGCCTGCCTGCCGGCTTCACGATACCGGTCAACACATCAAATAGTGCCGCATCGCTGACGCCAAAATCGGCAAGCAGTACAGACACCTTGTCTTTGAGATTGGTCAAAATCGCCGGACGATCCAGATACACACTGACGATAGTGGGTACAGCGGCACTCACCTTGCGGATCAACTGGTAATCAGCATTGGCCTCGGTGAAGTTCAAATCCCCTTCATGCTGCCTGGAGCCGGTCATGAAATTCGGGTGTAGCGTTTGATACGGTGCACGGGTGTGGATGATGGCCAAGTCGGCCTGGGCAGGATCGCTCACCACTACATAACCACGTTGTTTAGCCACTTCAGCATCAATGCCAGACAGGAATAACTTCCTGGTTGTGGCCCGTAGCGGCAGTTGGCTGTCCTTGTTTTCCAGCACCACGAGCGAGCGACCTTGTGTCTGCCGCGCCAGTGCATGATGGGCAGGATCAGCGACGATCTGCGCCGCGCGGGCCGGATCGACATAAGGTTGATCGAACAAACCGAGCTGCATTTTCTGCAGCATGATCCGGTAAACCGATTCGTCAATGCGCGACTCGCTCAGCTGTCCCGCACGCACCGCATCGGCGATGTACTGCCACTCCTCCGTGCCGCCGAATTGATCGAGACCGGCCTGCACCCCTTTGACGAAGCGCTGTGCTTTGCTGAGGTTCTCAACGCCCCATGGGGTCGAGCCGCCCCCCGCCGGACGCGGTTCGCCGGGCTGTATGCCTTCGATACAGATGCGGTCGCAATCTGCGGTAACGCGAAAATCAGAGAGGACGAGGCCCCGAAAGCCATAGCGATCACGCAACAAGTCAGTCAATACCCCGCGACTGTAGCTGGAACCGACTTGCTCAGCCGGTTGACCGTTGACCTGCAGGTTCCCCAGCACTGAGTACGTCGACATGACGCCTGAGGCACCGGACCGGAAGGCCGCCTCAAAGGGTTTGACGTGGTAGCTCAGAGAGGATGCGGAGACCACCGAAAAACGCCCGTAGTAATTATGGGAATCGAAACCATCTTTCGCCGCTCCATATCCCACCCAGTGCTTGACCACGGTTTGCACACCGTCCTTGCCGATACCTGAGCTACTATTCTGAAAGCCCTGAACATAGGCAGCGACCATGCGGCTGGCCATATCGGCATCTTCACCAAAGGTGCCATTGATGCGCGCCCAGCGCGGTTCAGTAGCCAGGTCTGCCTGGGGCGAGAGCGCCATGTGGATGCCTACGGCCCGATATTCCTGACGCGCGATATCGGCAAAGCGTTTCACCAGATCGGCATCTCCGATCGCGGCGAAGCCAAGGGTTTCCGGCCACTTCGAGAAATCGCTGGAATAGACACTAGCGCCTTCAACCACCTGGAAGTGATTGCGCGGGTCGGAGCTGATGGTCACTGGAATGCCCAGTCGTCCGCGCTCGGCAATGGCCTGCAATTTGTTGCTCTCCTCAGCCAGATCAGCTGCGGTGGACTGCAAACGTCCGATCATGGTGGTGACGTGGTCGCGCAGAATGAGTTGCTCATTGGCAGGCAGGTCGTACTGATTGCCACGCCCATCACTGCGCGGCTGAATGCGTGTTGCACCATGTACCATCGCGCCTGCCTTTTCTTCCAGCGTCATTCTGCTCAGCAGATCGCGGGTACGCACCTCCGGACTGAGCCTGCGGTCTTCGTACGGATCCAATACACCGTTATGGTTCAGGTCGCGGAAGGCAACCGCACTACCTGTGCTTGTGACTCCCTGACCATGCCCCGGCACTGAGCACGCACCGGTTGCAATAATCAGGGCAAGCAGTCTGGTAACAGTTTGTACGTTCATATGCAAAAGCGTCTCAATATGCCTTGTCGTTGGTGTGTTTCAATACCGTCCCGAGCCACTCATTTTTCCGTTGAGAAGCGATACACGGTAGTGGTCTGGTAGCGCTGACCAGGCCTCAGGGTTGTGCTCGGAAAGTCCGGCTTGTTCGGCGAGTCCGGATAATGCTGCGTCTCCATGCAGAAGGCCGAGCGGTGCTGGTACACCTTGCCGCTCTTTCCGCGGTTCGTACCATCCAGAAAATTGCCCGTGTAGAACTGCAATCCCGGCTCGGTGGTCAGCACATCCAGCACACGCCCCGTCTTCGGTTCGCTCACCTGCGCTACCAGTCGCAGCGTGCCGGCTGCGCCATCCAGCACCCAGTTGTGGTCGTAGCCAATACCGAACTTCAGCTGTTCGTCACTGGCATTGATCCGTTCGCCAATGGTGTGTGGTGTCGTGAAATCGAAGGGCGTGCCCTTGACGCTGCGAATCTCCCCGGTCGGAATCAATCCCGCATCGGTGGGCGTGAAACGCGCCGCCTTGATCAGCACCTTATGACCGAGCACGTCGCCCTCACCGGCCAGGTTGAAGTACGAATGGTTGGTGAGATTGACCACCGTCGGTTTGTCGGTGGTTGCCTGATAATCAATGCGCAGCTCGTTCGCGTCGGTCAGCGTGTACGTCACCGTCACATCAAGCGTGCCTGGGTAGCCTTCTTCACCGTCGGCGCTTCTATACGTCAACTTGATTGCCTTGCCCAGCTTGCTGTCAGCCTCACTGGCCTTCCACAGCCGCTTGTCGAAGCCCGCAATGCCGCCGTGCAAATGGTTCTCGCCATTGTTAATGGCAAGCGTGTATTGCTTGCCCTCCAGGGTGAACTTGCCCTTGCCGATGCGATTGCCGTAACGCCCGATGGTGGCGCCGAAGTAAGGTTCCGTGCCCAGATAGCCATCCAGAGAATCGAATCCGTGCACCACATCGCTCATCTTGCCGTTACGATCAGGGACTTTGATCGAAACCACTGTCGCGCCCCACGGGGTAATGCTGACCTGTACACCTTGCGAGTTCGTCAGCGTGTAGAGCGGTACTTCTTCACCGGTTTTAGTCTTGCCGAAGACACTCCTGGCAGTCCTGGCGGCCATCACCGACGCATCACTTGCATGCACTGCTGCAGTGAACGACAACGCTGCCACTACGACAGCGCTAACAAGAAGGCGACGATTAATCATGAACCTTACTCCGGAAAACTATCGGGACAACATACGTCACTCATCAAGTGTACCAGCAGTGAGGGTCTCGCCCGCTCATCAGCCGGAACATTTGCCCCACCAAGGCAATCATGCGTGACCGCAGCAGACATTTCCCCGCTCACTGAAAGCGCCCCGGTTTGCTCAGCCAGCTGTCCAGGTAATCGAAGGTCGTCTTCATGGTATCGCCAAACTGCCCCGGTGTTTTTTCGCACCTGGTACAGGTGCTGAACACGTGGCTGGCGCCTTCCACGAAGGCAACCGACTTGTCGGCGCTCCTGGCATGCTCGTAAATGAACTCGGAGTTCAGGTATTCCCAGTTGCCTGTCATGCCGATGGCCAGCAACGGAACAGTGAGGCTCTGAACATTCCCCACTGGCGTGGTGTAGCTCGATAGCCAGTCAACGCCGCGCATGTAGTCTTCGCCATAGGCAAAATCGTCGTTGAGCCGCACCGCAAACGTGCTCAGAAACTTGCGCACGGTAGTCTTGAGCGCGCCTCTGTCAAACGATGCAGGTGCAGGGCTCATATTCGACGGCGGGCGCACCGTGTGGACGATTTCCGTGGTCACGCTGCCATCTTTGTGGATGAGCGGCCGGGGACTGTGGGTATGCGACAGCAGTCTGATGTCCTGGGCAAACAATTTATTGTTGAAGCCCAAGTAAATGGAGTCAGGCACCACGAAGGGCTCATCGTCATCGAAATTGCCCTTGCCCGCATCGATCGCTGCGACGCGAGCCAGCGCCGTCTTGATCAAACGGCTTTCCCGTCTGGCAACACCCGCCTGAAAGCGATGGATGAAGTCTTCGCTGTAAGTTGAGCCTTTCGGGTCGAATCCGTTTTGTGGATTGAACAGATCCAGCTTCGGATCAATCTTCCTGCCAGTCTGCTCGTCGAGAATGGCGGGATTCAGGCTCAACACCGTCATGCCCGACATGCCGTAGTTTGCATCCATCAAAATCACACCATCAGCAGCAGGCAAGCCCGCCAGACTGTCAGGGCATTTGAGTAATTTTTCCGGGCCCTGACAGACTTTCACGCCATTTTCGGCAATGCTCTGATAAGCAGACATCAACGCGCCGCCACCGCTGTGTCCCAGCAGCACCACCTTGCGGACGCCCGGATACTTGCGCAGCCAGGCCACACCCAGTTTTGCGTCCAGCAGCGCCCTGTTGATATCCAGATCAGTATTGCTACCCGATTTGCTGGCGGAATTGTTGGCGCAGAGCACGCGATAGCCGCGCCTGGAAAGCTCAGTGCAGCCGGAGAACTGCAAATAGTCCGATTCGGCATGCATCGCAAATACAGCGATTTCGCTCTTTGGACCTGGTGTGACTGGTTCATATAACACTCCAGGCACGCCGCTGCCGAGCCGCACAAACGTATTGCTGATGTCCTGGTACTGGGCGGTTGTTGCTTGCGATTGGGCCATGGATGGCAAGGCAAACCCCACCGAAGCGATGATTGCAGAAAACGTCAAAGACATTCTGGTTCTTTTCATCGGTCACATCCCTTGTTACAACGTTGTTCTCTGGTCTTGAAGTATGCAGCGCGCACTAACAAGTCGCTTCGCTGCGAAGCGACGGTTGCCAAGGCCAAGCAGCATTGCTGCTGAATACGATGCAGTATATCCAGCCTCCCCACCCCGGAAATCCGGCTTTGTTGCGATCGTCATTATGTGCGACGATTTTACGGTATAGAGTGAATCCAGACGAAAATGGCTACCGTCAGGATGCAACACCCGGCAGGCAAGCCGACGCAACAGTAAACACTGCTAATCGCACAATACCCGCTGGATCATATAACTTGCGCGACAGGAAATTTTCATGGCCCACCCGATCAAGATTTTGATGGTACTCACCTCGCACGCGTCGATTGGCGATACCGGTCATCTCACGGGAGTGTGGTTTGAGGAATTGACCTCGCCTTATTACGCATTCATCGACGCAGGCATCGAAGTCGACATCGCCTCGATCAATGGCGGCAAGGTGCCGATCGACCCCGGCTCGCTGAAACCCGCCGGGGAAAACCCGGTCAGTATCGATCGGTTCCTGAAGGATGCCACAGCAATGAGCAAGATAGCTGCTTCGCAGAAGGTCGATGGCCTGTCGGTCAATGACTATGCGGCCGTGTTTCTACCGGGCGGTCACGGCACCATGTGGGATCTGCCGGACAGCACTGCGCTCGGCGAATTGCTGTCGCATGCATGGATAAGCGGCAAAGTGGTTGCTGCCGTGTGCCATGGACCTGCGGGACTCGTAAACGCCAGGGATGCCGCCGGCAAGCCCGTTGTTGCCGGGAGACGCATCAGCGCCTTCACCAACTCCGAAGAACAGGCGGTGGGACTGACCAAAGCAGTACCCTTCCTGCTCGAAACGCGCTTGCGGGAACTGGGCGGATGTCATGAAAGTGGCCCTGATTTTCAGTCCTACGCAGTCCGCGATGGCCAGCTGGTGACGGGACAGAACCCTGCGTCTTCCGCAGCTGCAGCGCAGCTGGTGCTTGAAGCGATCCGCGAGGCAGCACGTTGAGTGGCTGCCGACCGCACGCTGCAATCAAGCAACTTTCAATCTCATTTGTTGCGCGCGTGCCATCGGTTTGCGCGCATCGCGTGGGTTTAGGAAACGAAACATTGCCCGCGTCATGCGCGTATCTCTATGCCCCTGCTGAATGCCGGCCATTCGCACTACGCTTTCTTCAAGGCTGACACCACCGGCAACGATCGAACGCGCTTGCCGGTCGCTGCGAAGATCGCATTGCAGTAGGCCGGTGCTGTAGAAGGATACGCAGGCTCACCCAATCCAGTCGGCTGGAAATCGCTCTTGATGAACGCCACTTCGATGGACGGAACGTTGCTGCTGAGGTTGCGCAGGAGTGGATACTCGTGAAAATTGCTCTGCGTGACACGCCCCTTGTCGATGGTAATCTCCTGTCCTGTTGTCGCCGACAATGCGTCGATGATCGATCCTTGTACCTGATTCTCGGCATTGATGGGATTGACGACATGTTTACCGATGTCGACAGCCACCCATACTTTCTCAGGAATGATCGTGCCGTCGCGGCGGACGCTGACGCGGTGCACCTGTGCAACGTAGCCACGATGGCTCCACGCACACGCAAACCCCAGTCCAGTACCCTTGGGCAGCTTCTTGCGCTGTGACCAGCCAGACATCTCGCGTACGCGTTCGATGATGGGAATCATGCGTGCGCTCACAAAAGTATCTGCTGCAGCCTGACCTGGCTTGAGCACACCTTCACCAGGCAATGGATTCATGAGCAGTTCCAGTTGCAACTCGATGGAATCGCGATTGCCTGCATGCGCCAGTTCATCGAGAAATGACTGGAACACATAAATAGGCGAGTTGTCAGCCGGCGCGCGCAACATGCCCACCGGAACATTGAAGGAGATGTGCGAGGCCTTGAGTGAATAGTTGGCAACAAATCCGGCGGGAAACTTGGTGGCGTCTGGTGCCGAAATGCGGTTGAAATTCTGATTGCGCGAGAAGCCGGCAAAGCGGCTGTCCAGAGCGATCAGCTTGCCTTTCGCATCGAGACCGCCTGTCAGGCTGTAGTAACCACCCGGCCGGTAGAAGTCATGTTGCAGGTCATCTTCCCGTGACCAGAGCACTTTCACCGGGGCACCGATTTCCCTGGAGATGATTGCGGCTTCAATCATATAGTCGTTGGCCAGACGCCGACCGAAACCGCCGCCGCAGCGTTGCATGTGAATCGTGATGTTATCGGCCGGAATACCCAGCGCCTGCGCAAGCTTGTTGCGACCTGCCCCAGGACTCTGGGTGGGCGCCCAGATCTCCACCTTGCCATCCTTGAATGACGCCGTGCAGTTCTGCGGCTCAAGCGTTGCGTGAGAAATGAACGGGTAGGAATAATCGGCGCGTAATACCTTTGCAGCCGACTTCAGTGCAGTCTCTGCATCACCATCAACGCGGATACTGTCTTGCGGCGGCTGTGCCAACAGCTTCCTGGCTTCTGCATTGAAGCCGGCTGTTGAATCAGTCGCATGCGGACCTTCATCCCATTCCACCTTGAGCGCCTGACGTGCCTTCTGTGCATGCCACCAGGTGTCCGCGACAATGGCAACGCCACCCCGCAGCACGTCATCCAGTAACGGTGGGCCTTGCAGCGGCGGGCCTTCCATCAAGCGCGGTACGCCTTTGAGTACGAACACATGGCTGACACCGGGCATGGCCTTCACTTCTTCGATGTTGGCACTCTTCACTGCCGCATCGAACACCGGCCCCTTATGAAACACGGCGTATTTCATACCCGGCACTTTGACATCAATGCCAAATAGTGGCTGGCCGTTGACAACTTTAACTTTCTGCGGATCGCGAATCGATTGGCCAATGATGGTGAAGGTGGCTTCGTCTTTCAGTTTGACCTTCTCGAGATCCGGCACGGGCAATGCAGCGGTTTTTTGTGCCAGCGCGCCGTAGGTAAGTGTCTTGCCGCTCGGCGTATGCGTCACCACACTGTTTGCGGCATTGCATTCGCTCTCTGACACATTCCAGGTTTGCGCAGCAGCAGTGATGAACATTTGCCGTCCGGCTGCACCCGCCTTGCGGAGTGGCATCCAGTTCTGGAAGGTCGACAAACTGCCGCCCGAACCCTGGCCACCCATGAGCCTGCCGCCCATGTAATCGGCCATTTCGATGCTGACATCCTGCCACGCCACACCGAGCTCTTCAGCGAAGATCATGGGCAGCGAAGTGAAAACGCCCTGACCCATTTCCGGATTGGGCGCAAACAGGGTGACTGCACCTGACGGCGCCACACGTGCGTAAACCGTAATGGGATAACTGGTTTCATCCGCAGCCGCTGCTTCAGGCGCAAAAGCAGTGAGTGGAATGGTGGCAGTCAGCAGCAGTCCGCCACCGGCTGCGCCACTTGCCGCCAGAAATGAGCGGCGTGAAATTTGTCCGGTGGCCATCGCCGCCAAATCCAATGCAGAGTTCTTCATGGTGGGTGACCTCAGCCCTTCAGCTGACTGGCGACGTGTTTGATCGCTGCACGGATGCGTGTGTAGGTGCCGCATCGGCAAATATTTCCAGACATCGCGGCATCGATGTCCGCATCGGTGGGCTTGGGCCTGTTTTTCAGCAAGGCCGTCGCTGCCAGAATCTGGCCACCCTGACAGTAGCCACACTGCGGCACATCGATTGACAACCAGGCTTCTTGCACTTTTTTTCCCAGGTCCGAGGCACCGATGCCTTCGATAGTGGTGATATCCATATCGGCTACAGCCTCTAATGGCAACGAGCATGACCGGGTGGGTGAGCCATTCAGGTGTACTGTGCAGGCACCACACTGCGCGATGCCGCAACCGAATTTGGTGCCAGTCATGCCGAGAATGTCCCGTAACACCCACAGCAGTGGCGTATCGCCTTCAGCATCTACTGCATGTTCGGTGCCGTTGATGCGAATCTTGTAACTCACGGTAACCTCATTTTCGGTGAAAGTCTCAGCGCAGATGACATCGTACCTTGTCGATATTCACCCTGGCACACTACTGATCGAGCTGAGAAGCAACGCCATCTACGTGCTGTTTCATCCATTGACTGGGCTAACCCGGAGCGTTTCCATCGCATGCACACGTGGCGGGACAACGGCCCTCGAACTCCACGGGGCACCAGCTCAGATCTTGCTGCCTCATCGTGATAGTAGAGCAAATTGACATGACAATGGCTACCGGCGCAACAAACGAGTCTTCGCAACGCCTTACCGAATTTGGCGGGCAGTGTGTTACTGAACATTGCGGGCACACACTCATCGCCGCTCGCCGAAAAAAAGGCCCGCTCGGCTATGGGGGGGGGTATAGCAGTTGTTGAGCGGGCCGGCAAAAAAGCGAAACATGTACCAGACCCCGACATGGACGCCGCACGTGTCCGACTCATCAAAATATTAGTCGGCCGCTGACAGGCAGGTTGTCGCGCAAGGTGCAGCGATAAGCATGGTGAATCCCCACCTGATGTTGAGTTTTTTTAGGTCACCGCCACAAAATTGTGATGGTTACATTTACATAGAGCGCATTCCGCAAGAATTGGCTACCCCATACCGGACGAACCATAGTCGTAACGCAGGCCGGGGACTGCCGCATGCTCGAATCAATATTTAACACCCAGTCGAATACCGAACATGCGCGGCTCAGAGATCGCAGCATTGGCGGAATCTACCGCGGAGTTGACGTTCTGGGGTGCATTCAGCACCTGCAGGTCGTTCTCGATATTGAGGATGTAGGCCTGGAGATTGAACTTGCCAGCCGCCGAGTTATAGGCAAGAGAGAAATCACTGCGCGTGAAGGACTGCTGCTTGTATTGCGTTCCCACAGCGAGATCGCTGATGTAGTAACCGCTCTTGTATCTACTGCTCACCCGGGCTTCGTAGTTCGAGCCGTCAGCCATGAACCAGCGATGGGCATAGGCCAGCATTGCCGTGACAGCTGGCGTCCGGTCCAGACTGTACCCTGACCAATCGATATCGTAGTTAAAACCCACCGTGAGACTTTTATAACGCGACTTCTCAAACGACAATCTGGCGTCAATCGAATCAGCCTTGCTGATCTTGTAATTTAGCTCATTCTCCCAACCGTAAATCGTCGATGGCACGGTGCGCGTGTAGAGGACACCGACACCATTGATGTTAACCGCGCTGCTGACCTGGTTTTTTGAATAGTCATAGTAGAAACCCACTGAATTCAATTGCAGGTTCGGCAAAACCTGCACTTTGTAACCCGCCTCGTAGTCGGTCAGCTGCTCCGAATCGTAGAGTGACGAAGCCTCACCGGTATACAGATCAAAGTCGTTGAAGCCACCCGCTTTATAGCCCGTCGCCAATACGAAATAGAGCATCTGGTTGTCGTCGAGGCGATAGTCAGCGCCGAGACGATACGTAACCTTACTGTCTGCCTGATCCCCATCGCGCGGCGTGCCAACACAGTTGTTGGGCGCCACGCAGGGTTGACCCTGCTCGTCCAGCCAGAGGACTCCCGGTGCAGGCCCCGGACCCGCTGCGAATGTGGTGTTGCGTCGACGTACGCTATCGGAAGACCAACGTACGCCCACAGTAAACTTCAAATTGTCAGTCGCATGCAGGTTGACCTGGGAAAACACGCCATAGCTTGTGTGCCCGGTATCGGCCAGAATTCCGGTCGCGTTGACACTGGTGGCCATCGCGGGATTGGTCATTGGGCTGTTGTAGCTCTGGTCGCGTTCATTGATTTTTTCACTGTAGTAATTGACACCAGCCACCCAGTCAACGCGCGATGGCAGGACGTTCGAAAATCGCAATTCGTGCGAATCAGTGTCATAGGTGCCCTGGTAGTTGGTCCAGCCATAATTGTTGTTTCTGCCTTCCGGATTACTGGTCGTCGACGTCACATCATGAGCATCAAACCACAATTTGGCGCCGGCATAGTCAATGCGTACCGCATCGATAATGATCCTCAGTTCGGCGTTGTAATTCTGGAAGTTTTGATCAATGGCTGAACCGAACGGATTGTAATAAACGTCAAGTGCTGCTGGGCCGCTCCTGGCGGCTACTGGTCTGTAATGTGCTGACAAGGGACCGGTGTTGACGATTGCCGTCGCAGGTCCCACACCACCCACGTGGCCGAAAGTGCCGGTCAACAACAGGTTTGCCGTATCGCTGATCGTCCAAAGGCCAGACAACCTGCCGGAACGGTCATTCTCATCCATGCGGGCCGGCGAGGCACCGACAGACTGATAGTTATTGAGTACCGGATCCAGATACCCGTCGCGGACATTGAAATTGGCGGCGGCGCGAAGCGCGAAGCTGTCGGTTATTGGCACATTGACCATCGCGTCACCACGACGAATGTTGTAGTTGCCGAATTCAAGGCTGGCAGCAGTGCCAAACGCATCCTTTGGTTTATTGGTGACTGCATTGATAACGCCGCCCGTGCTGCTCTTGCCATACAAAGTGCCTTGCGGCCCACGCAGCACTTCAACCCGTTCGAGGTCAAACAAGGCAAGCCCCATTTCACGGGGCCTGCCCAGGGAAATGCCATCTATATTGAAAACAATTCCCTGGTCCCCCTTGCTGGTGTTGTCGGTGGTAGTGACACCACGAATCGCGATGTTCACGCCGGCAGGGGAACGCCCAACACTCAACCCGAGCGCGATGTCCTGCAGATCAGACACGTTGACGACGCCCTGCTCCTTGAGCGATGCGCCCGAGTGCACGCTAAGCGCCAATGGAATTTTGGAAGCCACTTCAACCACCTTCTGCGCAGTCACGATGACTTCTTCCAGCTCTATTTCCTGTCTACTCTCGCTGGAATGAGCTGCACCCAAATTCACGCCCGGAGAACCCGCGGGGAGCGGCACGATTGTTATTGTTCTCTCGTCCAGGTGGCGGTACGTGAGGCCGGTTCCATCGAGCAACTGCGCAATGGCCTCGTCGAGGTTGAGTTCTCCCACCGCTCCCTGACTGCGAACGTAACCTACGACGTCTGATCGATAGACTATCTGCACTCCCCGCTCGCGGCCGAGTGTCTGTAATGCGCCGCTGAGTGCCTGGGCCGGAATATGGATCGGTCTGCGCATGCTGGCCTGCGACTCTTGGGACAGACAGGGTCCCGCCGCAAATACGCAGGCAGCTGCCGCAAGAATTGCACCCCCTATTAAGCCCCCCCTACCCATGCAGTCTGTCTCTTATAATTTATCGCCGCCACATACAGCGACCGCCTGCAAACGATACATCAAGGATGTTGATACCTGCGAACCTCCAATGACTGGACTCACCTTTCAGTAGTGCATACTTGGGCATTGACATCCAACTTTCCTGGTACCACGTGCAATCGGGAATGAAGTGCTGCTAGTGAACGAATTCTGCTGGTACTGATCGGGAGTTCCCGTGAAAAGTTTGCCGTTGCGGCAAGGTTGCGCTGCGTCCGCACCCACTGCTGGGCCTGCCACCCAGGACGCAAGTGACCAAGCTGGCAGGAGCCTGGTTGAGAACCGCACCTTGGATATCCCAGTCAAGTCGCCAATCTTATCAGTCAGATGCAGAAGGTATCCGCTGACGCAGGCATAACATGGGGTGTTTGCAAACCGGCATCTGGTACAACAATCGTACCAGTTATTTCACCGGAATTACAAGCAATCCCCGGCTGATGCGATTCTTGATGAGTGCGGCAGTAGAAAAGCGAGATTGGGCGGAGTATGTCCACTGCAGCTCAGTGGCGGTGCTGCTAATTGCGCGACACCTGAATCTCCCCTTCCAATTCCACAACGGTGATGCCCGGTTGCGCTCGCAAGAATCGGACCAGGGATGACGGATCAGTCGAGGAAAAGATGCCACTGATCCGGAAGTTGCCAAGCTGTGCCGGATCGACCGTCAGCTGACGGGTGTTGTAACGGTTGAACTCCTCGGCAACATCCGTCAAGGGTGTGAAATCGAAGACCAATTGACGCTGCGTCCATGCTGTTACGCCACCAAGGCTCGGATGCTCGACCTTCTGCACAACCTTCGAACCCACGGTGAGCTGATCGCCGGCCACCAGCAGCACACTCCCGGGTATGTTCAGAGCCGCTTGCGTAACCACATCGCCGATGTGCTGCGATTCCCGTGGCTGTGAAGACCCACCCAGGGTATTGAGATCGGAATAAACGGCCACCTTACCTTCCACCACCGTGATGACCGTGCCGATAGACTTCCGGTAGACATCGAATCGCGTTCCGACTGCACGCGCTCGTGTTTCGTCGCTGTATACGACGAACGGACGGTCAGCGTTCTTGGCAACATGGAATAGTGCCTGTCCCTGCAGCAGATCGATTGCACGCTCGTGTTCGGTGTAGCGGATCCGGATTCTCGAGTGCGTATTGAGTTCAACCGTAGAGTTGTCAGATAGCACTAGAGAGCGAATCTCTCCAATGCTGGTCGTATAGGTCGGGTAACGCACTTCCCGGTATTTCCAGATCAGCGCAGCACTGATGAGCGCCACCACAAACGATGCGGCGAACAAGGTGCGAAGGACCCTGCGGGTGGTAAAGCGACCCGCAGGGACATTTTCAGCTGGCTTACCCTCCATGGTGCGCATTGATTGTATCGGAACGACATTGTTTGTCGCACGAGAACGCTCAATCAGCTGCTCGGGCGTCACGTCCGCATCCAGGGGTAGCCGAGCCCCATCCTCCCAGATCGGCACGATCTCCAGGAAAGCGCGCACATGTTCCGGCGAAGCACGCAGCCAAGTGTCAAATCTCCGGCGCATCTCAGCATCTGGAGTGTCCGCATTGAACTCCACGAACCACTCGGCGGCCTCTTCAATAATCTGCTTGTTCACGGGGCGCCTCTACTTGAATCCTTCAAAGCGCTCGCGGCAATGCGCCACAGCGCGTGCCAGATGCTTCTTCACCATGGCACGTGAGACCCCGAGATGTTGACCGATTTCTTCAAGTGTGAAGCCATATTGGCGATGCATGACGAAAGTAACGTAGGCGTTGTTGGGCAATTCGCGCAATACGTGATTCAGCTGACTCAGACGCTCTCTGACTTCGAACTCCCTCGCCGGATCGTTATCCGGACCATTCGCCTCGAATTCCACTGGCAGAGCGATTGGATCGACTATCTCCGGCGCAGCAGCCCTGGCCAGCTTGTACTGGTGCAGCACGTGAAATGCGATGGTAAACATGTAGGCCTGCGGGCTGCGAATGCTGTCCTTCTCCGGGATGCGCAACAGCCGCAGATACACCTCCTGAATCAAATCCGGGACGTCGTTGGGCGCGTAGCGCAGCCGCGATGCGAGAAAGCGACGCAAACGTTGCCCGTGCTCGCTGGCAAGCGCCGTCACAAATGCTTGTTTGTCGTCTGGCTGCATAGGCTCGGAATGGGGTTCTCCTGTCAAGTATAGAGAGCATTTTGGGCAATAGTGGCTACCTGACGGGCTGCCAGCCAGGACCAGATGTCAGCGACGGCCAGCTGCGGCTTCTACATCAGCCGCTGCTGACGCGGCTTGTCACGCTGCCTTCGCGCCGACCTTCTCATCGAGAATTCGTAATGGCGGAAATCGCCTATAATTTCACTGGAAAACTGGTACGATACACGTACCAGACGGCAGCGGTGGTGAACACAGTAGTCTTGGCAACAACCAGGTGAGTTACGCAGGTTCGATATTGGTGGATTCGAAATCCCCACCGCTGACCACGATGCAATCGGACATCCAGTCAGGTATCACATCAGACTGGATTTTGACTTTCAAACGGTCGACTTCGACAAGCGCGGCGAATGCAGTCTCTTACTCATGAAACACCTCGGGCTGGTACATCCACCGGTAATAGCGACAACTGTTGCCACAGCGCGGAATTCATGATTCCGTCCCAGGGATTAAGCTGATATTTTGGATGCATCTTCACACCAATTCTCACCTATCGACCGAGCTATGGAACTTATCAACCGTATTCCAGGCGACCACGGCCGCATCGCCAGGCGCACAGTCAAGGATCAGATCAGCGACAAACTCGCGTACATGATCCATTCGGGTCTGCTGCGCGTCGGCGACGAACTGCCGTCAGAGCGCGAACTGGCTTCGACACTTGGGGTTTCGCGCGAGACTGTCAGGGCGGCGATCGGTGTCCTGCACACGCGCCGGATGATCGAGGTCAGCCAGGGCTCGCGCACCCGTGTGCTGGGACCCGGGCCATTCCCAATCCATGAATCGGTAAGCACGCTGGGTAACCTGCGCGACCGCACATTTGGTGAAGTCGCGGAGGCGCGCGCGGCTGTTGAGGTGCAGGTTATAGCGCTGGCTGCCCAGCGCATCAGCAACAACGAGGTGGCAAGACTTGCCAGCCTGGTGCGCGACCAGGAGGCGATGCTCACGGACCCGGTGAGCTTTCAGATCTCCGACCGCGTGTTTCATACCACGCTGTACAGCGCATGCCGGAACACTTTGTTGGTCGATGTGGTGTCGGACTTCTACGACTACGCGCTCGAGTACCGGCGCCTCGCACTGCAGCGCCCCGGCGCCATCGCCCACAGCGTTGCCGAACATCGCGGCATCGTCGAAGCGTTGAAGACTCGCATTCCCGAGGCCGCTGTGGCCGCGGCACAGAAACATCTCGATCAAGTACGCAAGACCACGCTCGACGAGATGGGTCAATGACCCCTGCGGTGATCGCCTCCGACCCGCGAGCGCAATCGCTCGCGCGGCCCGGCGAAGTGCTGACCCGCCTCGCCACGGGCGCCATCTGGAGCGAAGGCCCGGTGTGGATGCACGAAGATGCAAGCGTGCTGTGGAGTGACATCCCCAACAATCGAATATTGCGCTGGCATCCGCGCGAAGGCATGACTGTCTGGCGCGACCAGGTCGAATTTACAAACGGCCATACACGCGAAACCGATGGGTCGCTGCTGCATTGCTCGCATGGCCAGCGCGCCATCGTACGTACGCGATTCGATGCTCAATTGCGAGCACTACGCGATGAGATCGTCGTCGATCGTTATCAGGGCCGACGCCTGAATTCACCCAATGATGTAGTGGTGAAGCGCGATGGCACGATCTGGTTCAGCGATCCGCCCTACGGCATCGTCTCGGACCGTGAAGGACATCGTGGCGAATCCGAGCTCGGCGACAACTACGTATTTCGTTTCGATCCGGCGAGTGGCGCGCTCGACATTGTGAGCGGCTTTGTCGAAGAACCGAATGGTCTGGCGTTTTCGCCGGACGAGGCGGTGCTCTATGTATCCGATACATCCGCTGCATTGCGTAGCGATGGCGGTGGACACCATCACATTGTCGCCTTCGATGTCATCGGTGGACGGACGCTAACCAATCCACGCATTTTCGCCGTCGTGAACCCCGGCCTGGCTGATGGCTTTCGTATCGACACCCGCGGCTGGCTGTACACCAGCAGTGCTGACAGCGTGCAGGTCTATCATCCAGATGGCGCACGGCTGGCCGTCATTCCGGTACCGGAGAAGGTTGGCAACCTGTGCTTCGGGGGTCCTGAACGCGACGAACTCTTCATCTGCGCAAGCACCTCGCTGTACCGCATTCGCCTCAATGCACGTGGCATTCAAACTCCCTGAACGAGAAAAAGATGAGCCGAGATACTTTGCTGCTGGTTGAAAAGTGCGCGCACTGTTTCAGTTGGTATGACCTTGAATCGGGCGAGCGTGTGAAGTCATTGCAGCTGCCGGACTTTCCGCACGAGTTTGTCACCGATGCGGCAAATCGTTTTGCCTATGTCGGCCACTATGGTATCGAAACCTCTGGCCATGCCGGCCCGGGAGGGCATGCAATCCTGCAAATCGATATTCGTTCGTCCGTACTGGTACGGTCGATAGACCTGCATCCGTTCAATCGAATTCACGGTTTGCAGATCGATGCCGAAGACCGGCTCTATGCCCTCAGCGAAGAAAAAGCTACGTTACTGGTGCTTGACCAGCCTGCCAGTGACAACGCGCCAAAGCGCGCCGTGCCCTCCGGCGGCATCAAGAGTCATTTGTTCGCGCTGACGCGCGACGGCCATACCGCCTATTGCATGAATCTGCTGAGTCATACCGTCACCAAAGTTCGACCCTGGGATCCACTGTTCCAACCCCTGGCCTGTCATCCCGGGCAGAAGCCTGAAGGCTATTGCCTGAGCGAAGACGAATACACGCTCTACGTCAGCAATCGCTGGAGCAACACCTTGTGCGCAATTGACACTCAAACCATGACGGTACAACTCACAGTACCTTCACGTGACGATGTTACGCGTATTTATCTGGCACGGGATGGCAGGCTTTTCACCAGTAATTACGGTGATCGTAGTCTGTCGGTGGTGGAGGCGGCTACCTTGCGCGAGACCGGTTACGTGAAGCTGGGCGCACGCGCCATCGCTCTGTCGTTCCATCCGACCAGGCCGCTTGCTTTTATTTCTCTGGATGACGATCGCGTTGCCGTGCTGGATATCGATAGCCTGCGGATCACACGCTACATCGCCACGCAGCGCGAGCCCGATGTGTCCAAAGTGGTGGTGCTTTGAGCCAGACCGCAACTCCGCTGCTGGAATTTCGTGGCGTCAGCAAGCGCTTCGGCGGCACGCAGGCTGTCGACGACATCAGCTTCGATGTGCACGCGGGTGAGATCGTTGCATTGCTGGGAGAAAACGGAGCCGGCAAGTCCACATTGATCAAACTGCTGGCCGGCATCTACCCAAGGGACAGTGGCGCAATCCTGATAGACGGCCGACCCGAGTTGCAATGGCGCAGTACCAACCGCGCGCGTCAACCTGTGGCTTTCATCCATCAGGATCTCGGCCTGATCGAGTGGATGACGGTGGCCGAAAATGTCGCGTTGGGCATAGGCTATCCACGACGCTTTGGTCTTATTGACTGGCGAGCCACCCGGGCTGCAGCGCGGCGTGTCATGGCGCGCGTCGGTTGCAACATCGATCCGGAGCGCCGGGTGTTTTCGCTGACACGCGCCGAGAAGTCGCTGCTCGCAATCGGCCGGGCACTGGAAGTACATGCCCGCCTGCTGGTACTCGACGAACCTTCGACGAGTCTGCCGATGAGTGACGTCGAACGCATGTTCGAGGTGTTGCGCGAATTGCGCCGTCAGGGCGTGGCAATGATCTATGTGTCGCATCGACTTGACGAAGTGATGACCATCTCCGATCGTGCTGCCGTGATGCGTGATGGCAAGCTGATTGCGATCCGCAACACGACGCATACCGATGAGGCTGAGCTTGTGAGCCTGATCGTGGGCAAGTCTTTGTCTCTGCCTGTACCCAAGGCCGTACCCGTAGCGGACAGTGAAATCGTGCTCGCTCTGGAAAATGCAGCCAGCGGCAATGCCGGGCCGGTGAGTTTTGCAGTACGGCGCGGCGAAGTTGTGGGGTTGGTAGGTCTGCGTGGCGCCGGCCATGAAGCCATCAGCCGCGCGCTGTTCGGTCGTGAGGCGTTGTCCGCTGGATGCATGAAATTGCTGGGCCAGCCAGTATCACTGCAGACACCTGCTGATGCCATCAGGGCCGGTGTGGCCTATGTGGCAAGCGAGCGCCTTGAAGAAAATCTCGCAGCCTCGATGAGCGTGCTGGAAAACCTGTTCCCGCACCCGGCGTTGCATGCTGATCGCGGCCTCGGACTTTCCCGTCGGCGTTGCGAGTTGAATGCGGCGAAGGAGATGATCCGGCGCTTTGATGTGAATCCACCCGCACCCGACGCCGAGATCCAGCAACTGTCAGGTGGTAACCAGCAGAAGGTGGTGCTGGCGCGCTGGTTTCACCTGGACAAACCTCTGATAGTGCTCGAAGAGCCAACCGCCGGTGTCGATGTGGGCGCCAAACGGCAGATCTATGTCGTGCTGCATGAGCGTGCCGAAGCCGGCAGCGCGCTGATCATTGTCTCGACCGACTTCGAGGAAGTGTCGACCGTCTGCACTCGCGTGCTCGTCTTCCGGCACGGACTGGTCGCAGCTGAACTGAGCGGTGACGACATCACCATCGAAAGACTGCTCGCGCTTGCAGCTGGATCCGCGCACGTCACGGAGGCAGCATGACAGCATCCATCCGCTCCACCGCACTCGAACCCGAGCGCTCACTGGATGGTGAAGCGGCCAGCTTGATGCAGCGCATCGCACAGGCCATACCGGTGTACGGGCTGGTGGCGCTCACTGTGCTGCTCGCGGGAGTGTTCTCGCTGCTGCTCCCCGACACCTTTCCGACACTGTTCAACCTGCGCGCCATCCTCGCCGACAAATCGGTGATCGCCCTGCTCGCGCTGGCGGCAACCATCCCCATGATCACTGGCAAGATTGACCTGACCGTGGGCTATGGAATTGTGCTCTGGCACATCCTGGCAATCAGCCTGCAAACCAATTTTGGCGTGCCCTGGCCCCTGGCAATATTGATGGTCATGGCGTGTGCGGCCTTGTTCGGCGCCCTCAATGGTCTGCTCGTTGAGCTGGCGCAGATTGACTCCTTCATCGCCACATTGGGCACCGGCACCGTGCTGTATGCATTGGCGCTGTGGCACAGCGGCGGACGCCAGGTCGTGGGTGATCTGCCCGATGCATTCATCGCTCTTGCAGGCGCCGACCTGTTGGGGCTGCCTATCGGCACCTTCTATGTGCTGTTTATCAGCCTGGTAATGTGGCTGATCACCGAGTTCATGCCGCTGGGCCGGGCGCTGTATGTGATCGGTGCCAATCCGAAAGCCGCACAACTCAATGGTATCGCAGTGCGCAAATATGTGATCGGTGTGTTCGTCGTCTCTGGCGCCTTGTCGGGTTTTGCCGGTGTGCTGTTGGCTTCGCGGCTGCAGATCGGTCAGGCCGGTGTCGGTCTGGAATTCCTGCTGCCCGCGCTGGTAGGCGCCTTCCTCGGCTCGACCACGATCAGGCCCGGGCGCGTCAATGTCTGGGGCACACTGGTTGGCGTGGCGATTCTCGCCATCGGTATCTCCGGCATCCAGCAATTTGGCGGCGCGTTCTATGTCGAGCCGCTCTTCAATGGACTGACGCTGCTGGCATCGATCGGCATCGCCGGTTGGGCGCAGCAGCGCCGCGACCTGTCGATCAAGCGACGCATTGCCGAACGACAGCTCGCTTATGTGAGCACATCGAATTCGCATTCCCCTTCAACTGCGAGCACGCACACTGCGGAAACATTTACTCAAGGAAATCAAACATGAATCAGCTGCGTGCTCGCCTGGGAGCTGTCGTGCTGGTGATCGCAGCTGCAGGCGTTTCGAGTTACGCGCTGGCCGACGATTTTCTGGAGGCAGCCAGACAGAAGATTGCAGTCGCCGTGCTACCCGCCAATAAATGGGATGGCCCAACCACTGGGCCGAAGGCTGTAGCAGGCAAGACCGTTGTCTTCGTGGCTGCAGATCTGAAGAATGGTGGAATACTGGGTGTATCCCGAGGTGTTGAGGAAGCCAGCAAGGCGATTGGCTGGACCGTGCGGATCATCGACGGTCAGGGCACAGTGAGTGGTCGAACTGCAGCGCTGAATCAGGCGCTCGCACTTAAACCCGCAGGTATCGTCATCGGCGGTTTTGATACCACAGAACAGAAGGTTGCATTCGCGAACGCCACCAGGTCGGGCGTGCCGCTGGTGGGATGGCACTCCGGCGACAAACCCGGACCGAATGACAAGGCCGGGTTGTTCGCCAACGTCACCACGACCGCTGATGATGTGGCCGACGTCGCCGCATCGTGGGCGGTGGCCGACTCCAATGGCAAGGCCGGCGTAGTGATCTTCACCGACTCGCAATACTCCATCGCGGTCTACAAGGCGCATGCGATGGAAGCCGTGATCAAGAAGTGTGGTGGATGCAAGGTGCTCAGTGTTGAGGACAGCCCGATTTCGGAAAGCTCCACACGCATGCCGCAGCTGACCAGCTCGCTATTACAGCGCTTCGGTGACAAGTGGACCCACTCGCTGGCAATCAACGATCAGTACTTCGACTTCATGGGCCCAGCCCTGCGTGCCGCTGGCAAACAAGGCGACGACAATCCGAAGGCGATATCGGCGGGTGACGGTTCAGAGGCCGCCTACCAGCGCGTGCGCAACAAGAGATACCAGGCCGGTACAGTGGCAGAGCCGCTGAACATGCAGGGCTGGCAGATCGTCGACGAATTGAATCGCGCGTTCGCACGAGCCCAGTGGTCTGGCTATGTGCCCAAAGTCCACATCGTCACAGCAGGGAATGTCGGCACGGATGGTGGTCCGTTGAATCGATTCGACCCGGACAACGGCTACCGCAGCGCATATCGCAATATCTGGGGCAGATGAATCCATGAACGAGCAAGACTTCCTTCCCGTCGTCGCCCTCACGCTCGGCGATCCCGCCGGCATCGGCCCGGAATTGATTGCCAAGCTGCTGGTGCGTCCGGATTTGATCGCCCAGGCAAACGTTGTGCTCGTTGGCGACCCATGGCTGTGGGCTGATGGTCAGCAAGTAGCGGGTGTGAACGTAACGACGCAGCCAGTGACATCGCTCGCCGCAGTGCGCCAACGCACTGATGTTTCGGTGCCAGCTTTTCTCGCAATGGATACAGTGCAACGTGAGCAAGTACAGCGCGGTCATGCACAGGCTCCGGGCGGCGCTTCAGTGATTAGCGTGTTGAATCGCTGCATGGATGCAGCCCTCGTCCGTGAGATCGATGCAATCTGCTTCGCACCGCTGAACAAGTTCGCAATGAAACAGGGTGGCATGCAGCACGAGGATGAATTACATCATTTCGCGCACTACCTGGGCGTGAAGGGTTACTTCTGCGAGTTCAACACACTGGGCGGCCTGTGGACTTCGCGCATCTCGTCGCATGTGCCGCTGAAGGACGTGCCGAAGTACCTGGACAAGCAGCGCATCATTGATGCGGCCACACTGATCTACCGCTCATTGCAGAGCAGTGGCGTCGCCCAGCCGCGTGTCGCAGTAGCCGGCTTCAATCCACACAATGGCGATGGCGGTACGTGTGGGCGTGAAGAGATCGACATCATCGAACCTGCGGTGGCCGAACTCAACTCGCAGGGTTTGCCAGTGGCGGGCCCCTTCCCTGCTGACACGATTTTTCTGAAAGCACGCGACGGCGAGTTCGATGCCATCGTGACCATGTATCATGATCAAGGCCAGATCGCGATCAAGCTGCTGGGCTTCTCTCAGGGTGTCACCGTGCAGGGCGGTCTGCCGATTCCGATCACCACACCTGCTCATGGCACCGCTTACGACATCGCCGGCCTCGGTAAAGCCAATGTCGACGCCAGCGCCAATGCCTTCCTGATGGCCTGCCGTATGGGTCGAGCCTATCGAGCCGGCTCGATTCCATTATCAGCTTAGATTGATACACTGAAGATCGTCAGGACTGGTGTCTTTGAGTGTGGCGTAATACAACGTAATTCCATGACAACAAACAGGAACACAGCAATGAAACACACAACTCGTTCTATTGGCTTGGCCAGTGCTGTAACAGTGGCTCTGTGCATGATCGGCAATGCCCATGGAGCGGAATTGCAGGCCTACCCCAAGAAAGGGCTGGTGATTCAGCGCCTCGCTGTTTTCGACAATCCGGAAGGCTCGATCTTCAGTGCCGATGGCAAGTATGTGTTCATCTCCAACGCTGCCGAGCTGGGGATGCCCGACAAGGGCTTTCACTGGACGCACAACCGCGGCTACATCAGCAAGCTCACAGTGCAACCTGACGGCACGCTGAAGATGCTGAATGAAAAACTGATCACCGGTTTGACAGGGCCACTGGGCATGGCGGTCAGCACCGTCGCCACGAGCAAGTTTCCGCGCGGCACTATTTTTATTTCAGAAGCCTGGCTGGGGCTCGCAGAGGTTGACGGCACGGAAGTGAAGGACCCGAAGATCCTCGATCCCAAGATCATTGCTTTCAATACCGACGGGAAGATTCTTGGCTCGATCAAACTCGGCGCGGGTTCCGCAGCGGCGAAGGTCAGCGGGGTGATCGCGACCCTGGCAAATTCATTGGCCTTCGATGCCGCCGGCAATCTTTATCTGGCCGACACCGGCGTGCCCGGCACTCAATTCAATCCTCCGCTGCAGACCAAGGGCGGTGGCGTATATATGTTCCCGATTACTTCCCTGGATACATTGGCCGAAGGTCGCGATGCACCCCTGCATTACGTGCCGATGCAGAATGGGGGGCCCGATGGCATCGAAGTCGCGCCCGATGGTGTCATTCACGTCAACACGGTTGGCTTGAACGCAGGTCTCAAAGATCCGGCCGAAGGCGGCATGTACAAGCTGACCCAGGCTGACTTCAAAGCCGGCAAGCTGCCTGCGCCATTCAATCGTGGACTGGGCGCGCTGGATGGACTTGCCTTCGCCGGTAACAATCGTCTGGACACTGAGGCCCGGAACACCAACGGCGTTCTGGTCACCCCACTATCCGGCAAGACCCCCTACGTCCTGACCTACGACAAGCCGTTCAAGGTGGACGGACCGGCTGATATTGCCGTTCGCAAGATGAGTGATGGCGGTTATCTGCTGCTGATTCCGGAACTCTCCGGAACAACGCCCAACAACAAGAACAATCCAGTCAACGTCATCAGGTTGCCAGCAGATTTCTGACGACACTTGCCCACCGCGCTTTGCTGCTATGCCGGTTGATAGCGAGCATCGCTCAGATGCGGCCGAATTTATCGACCGCTTCCTTGATCGAACGGTACTTTTCGATGAAAGGAATCATGCTGTGCTCGGTGTTGTCGAGTTCCTGGGCTTTCTTGAGCACTTCTTCGGCTTTGGCACGCGGTACTACCGCGACGCCGTCCATATCCGCAACGATGATGTCGTTGGCTGCAACGCGCACACCCGCGCACGTAACAGGAATATTCGAGCCGGCAAAGCGATAGTGGTTGATGGTGGTCGACGGCACAACGCTGCGACTGAAGACCGGAAACTGCAGCTTCTGAATCTGCGGCAGATCGCGAACGCCACCGTCAATCACCGCACCGGCAAATCCGCGCGCCTTCATCGCCGTCGCCATCAGTCCGCCAATTCCAGCGTAGTCCTCACCGTCTTCCAGGACCATTACATAGACAGAACCCGCCGGCGAGGCATCGATCGCATCCAGCATGCCCTGTGATGCTTTTGAACCTTCTTTGTGTTCTTCCTTCTTGAGGAGTACGGTCACCGCCGGTCCGGCAAACTTGGTCGGCGCCAGCGGACGCATGGAATGCGCCATGTAGTTGCGCTGCCCGTAAAGCTGCTCCATCGCGTCCGCAACCGATGCGACTTCGATTTGTCTGAAGTCTTCATAAAGCTGCTGTTCGGAAGGCGATGCTGCCCACAGGCTGGCCGGTAGCGCCAAGCCAGCGCCAAACGAAAGGACGGCTGTGGCCACGATAAGGGAAGACTTCTTCATGCGTGCTCCTTGTTCATCTTTCAACCAGAATCAGTCGTCAATCATGGCAGCGCGACAACAACTCAACAAGTGCTGCACCACCACCGGCCATCCATCTCTTGCCGACTCTGTGCGCCAGCTGCACAGCGCGGGCTTGTGCGCAGCGAACCCGCATGACGGGAAATTAGTTGGTCACCGCGCCCTGTGTCGCATCGGGGTACCAGAATACCTTGTGACAGGTCTCGCAAACTTCATCCAGCGTGCCGCTGCACCACGATTTCTCTCTGACACGCGAACCTGGATAACACCGATCTCAAACCTGATGCATTCAGCCCATCTACATGATCGGCTGAGAACCAACATATGCCGCCAGGTCGATAATGTCCTTGTCCGTGAGATCGGCCACCACTGCTTTCATGAGCTGGGTATCGGGGCCATTATTGGCGCCGCCCTGAAAGCCATACAGCTGACGCACCAGGAAGATAGGATGCTGACCTGCAATGCGCGGAATGTTGGCCAGACCCCGCAATTCCGGACCGTGGCACAGTGTGCATTGCAGTGTCTTGCCACCTGTTCCATTTGCCAATGCCTTGCCACGCGCCACACTGCCTTCCGGCACGTAAGCGATGAAGCCGGAAGTGGGATCGCGACGACGCGCCCTGGTAACGTCCTCCGGAAGCGAAATGATGCGATCACCCAGCGGTTCAGTGCCGCTGGCATCAGGATCGACAAAGCGCATGCGCCCGGGTCCGATATAAGTTTTCGGAACAGTCGTGGCTTCGACAACGCGAGTCCAGTGCGCGATGTTCGGTTTCAGGCTGGCGAACCATTGTGCCGCCTCGCGCACGTCTTCTTCAGAAGTTGCTTTCGCAATGCCGGTCATGCGAACCGGATCGGTGCGCAGACCGCTGCGATACTCGGCCATGGCTTTGATGATGTAGTCCGCTGGCAACCCGGCCATATCCGAGGACTCTGGATGACCCAGGCCATTGGCGAGGTGGCACGAACCGCAGGCGAAGCCACCATTGGTCGAACCGTCACGAACAATTTTCGGCATGGGTGCATGCCGATCCGGAAACCAGTCGACGCCGATGGACATGAGATCCAGCTCGGCCTGGGTATAGGCCTTCGTGCTGCCTTCGAGCTGCTGCGGTCCTTCAACCACCGGAATCGGTGGCTTGTTGACCATTGCGCTGACTACAGGAAACGCCCACAGCATGTCCTTGCCTGCAGGCGCCTGGGCAACGGCGACTACGACTCCCGCCGCAACTAATCCGAGCACGCTCACCAGTCTAAACATGAATCGGCCTCTTCAACAATTTGGAGATTCTTGTGGCAGGTAACTTGAGTCAAAGTCCAAAGCAGCAGACTGCAGACTCGATGCCATGCATTACAACCAGCAAAAGCAAATTGGCGGGCTCGCACCTGCCACTTCGAAGGTACAGCGTCATCCGTAGGCAGGCCCAGTGTGTAATACCGACCAATCACTTTCTGACCTGGAACGAATCCGCCAAACACGCTCAACAAGTACTGTGACTGACATTGCCTCAGAGCGTTAGTTGCCTTTCGAACAGAATTCTGTACCGACAAAAAACAAATCTGTTTCAACAGGCTTCATACCCAATTGATATGCCAGTGTCAGTTTCATGTAAGCGACCTAAGGCAAGTCCGGCTCAGCAAATATTAGCGCTGAGTCTGGGTCTGCTGTCGCAACGATTGCCAGCGTTTCCATACGTCCACTGAAAATGGGCTGCAGCATCCGCCGCAGCCCATACTCGCAACACAACTTAGGCCGGTTCTACATGCGATAGCGGAATCCCAGCGTGTAGTTGCGTCCAACCGGATCGTCGCCGTTGACGGGAGAACCGCTACCGGCCTGCGTGAAGGCGTTGGGACCGGCAGCGGCACCGAGCGCCGGTTCCTCGTCAAGCAGGTTCTGGACGTTGAAGTAAATCTCCGCCTGGCCCCACCTATCGCCCCGCAGGGTGTATGCCACATTGAGGTTGGTGTAGAACCGTTGTGCGACCTCGCCCCCACCCAGAACCACCAGTTCAGCTGCCGGTGAGCAACAAGTGTTGCGAGCCGCCATGTTCATGCTTTGGCGCCAGCGTTCCAGAATGCTGACCTTTAAGTTCTCTGTCAGCGAGATGCTTGCCATCAATGCCGAACGCAGGACAGGATTGGAAGCATATGAGCCGGCGAGCTCCTGCGTCAGATTTCCCACTGGATCAACGGTGACATTGTGTGGCTGGTAGCTGGTCAGCAGGCGCAGGTTGTAGGGCTTGTCGAAGACGGTGTTCGCGTAATTGATTTCCAGGTCGATGCCCTTGGTCCAGTTCTTGGCGATATTGACGTTGGTCACGTAGTAGCGCGTCGCGGTATTCGCCGGCGCCCGGCTGCAACAGCTGATCGGACGCACCACCAGCGCACAGGCCGCTGAGCTGCCGCCGCTGGCGTCGCAAGCGCCGCCGGCACCGGACACGGAGGGAGTGGTGCCGTTCAATTGAAAGATCGCATCACTGATCTTGATGTAGTAGGCATCCACCGCGACGCTCAGGCCCACGGCCCAGGCGGGCTGGTAAACGAAACCCGCGGTGACCGTGTCGCCCAGCTCGGGCTTCAACTGCTCGTTTCCGGAGGTGAACAATCCTGCGGGTCCGACCTGCGCGGCCGGCCCGAACGCATTGGCAGGACAGGTCGCGACGGCGGCGTGCGAACAACCTGTCAGTGAATCCGCCACATTGAAGTTGGAAACCGCGGTGGGCCGGTACAGCTCGAACATCGTGGGTGCGCGGATGTCCCGGGAACGCGTGCCACGGAAGTTCAGCGAATCATTAAACTTCCAGTCCAGTCCCACCTTCCAGGTGTCAACGGTGCCGCTGGTGGAGTAGTTGGTGTAACGGTATGCGCCATTGAGCGACACATCCTGGCTGAGGAACTTGTCTGCAAGCAGCGGCAGGTCGAATTCTAGCGCCGCTTCCTTCACCTGGACCTTGCGTTCAGGTTGAGCGTAACTGGATTCCTGGAAATATTCCTGGCTCGCGGGTCCACAGGTTGTTGCGGTACCGGCTGCGTTGTACAGCACCCGCAGACCCGTACAATCCAGCGGATTGTTGAGGTCGTTCGGAACGCTGGTGCTGTCCATCCGATAACTCAATTCGCGCCACTGGGCCGAGAGGGCCATGTTGACCGGTCCCGCCCAGCTATTGAAGGGAGCGCCGGATAAGAAGGCTTCCACATCATCCATCTTCGTATACCCGGTGAACTCCAACGGCGTGATCATGTAGTTGAGCGCCTCCTGAGAGATCGTTGTCAAACCGAAGGGATTCATGGGAACGCAACCGGGATACAGGCTGGCGTACTGGGGCTGCGTTGACACGTAGCAGACGATCGGACTGTTCGGATCGTTGGGATTTTGCCGTACCGCGTCGGCTGCGGCCGCAACTCGTCGGCCGTTTAAAGCATTGTTGGCGCGTACACGCTGCTCGTTGTCGGCGTGTATCAGCGCCAGCTCCCACTTGTAACCATCCCCGAAGGTGCCGCTCAGACCCGTGTCGAACGAGTACTGGCGCTCAAAGGATTCGGTGTACTGCCTGTAATCGCCGCCCAGAAATTTGGAAATGGAGAAGCGGCTGGCACCGGCGTTGGCCATCGTCGTGCGGTACTGCGCCGGAAGATAGGGGTTGTCGACGAACAGATTGAGGAAGTTGCTGCCATTCGACGCTGAGTTGAATGGATTCGCGATGTTGTACGCCGCGTTGTAGTTGTCGGTGCCCGATGCCTTTAGCCAGAAGTGCAGGGAATCGGTGAGGTCGTAGTCAAAGCGGCCGAACAATTGATGCATTTCCGACTCGCCGCGCAGGGATGCGTCGAAGTAAAGACCCGAGCCGCCACTGCTGAAGTCACTGAAACCCGTGCCGGCAGGATTGGGGATGCGCGTTCCGTAGTCGACCGCAGACAGGACGCTGTTGCTCGAGAAATAGTTACCGGCCAACGGATTGGTCGTGCCGAAAGTTCCCAGAGTGCCGCCATACGAGGCAGTGTTGCGAGTGGTGTTGAGGTACAGCCCGTATATGTTTTGCGGGCGTGTGGTGGCCGTTGCCGCCACGGTACCAACCTGGTAGACGCCCGGCCGCTGGCGGAACCATGCGCGGGAGGAACGGGGATCGATGCCCTCGTCGCTGCGGAATTCGTAGCTCGCCATCAGATGCCCGCGACCGGCGAACAGATCGGTGCCCCAACCCACACCAATGGCAGCAGTGTCGCCGTCGTTGTTGGAGGTGCGGCCAACCTGTCCGTTGACTTTCACGCCCTTGAACTTGATGTCGGTGATGAAATTCACCACCCCGGTAATGGCATCGGCACCATACACGGCCGAGGCGCCGCCCGTAACCACGTCCACACGCTGCAGCAGGATCTGTGGAATCATGTTGACGTCCACCAGGCCGTTCGCCGAGGTGGGAGCGACGCGGTGACCATCGAACAGGATTAGTGTGCGCGTCGCGCCAAAATTACGCAGGTTCAGCACATTGGCCTGGCCATTGCCGGTGCCATTGCCACCGCCGCCGACATTGGCGCCGCCGCCACCGATGGCGCTGTTCTGAGTCTGCGAGCCCCAGAACTGCGGCATATCATTGAGCTGCTCGGCGATCGTGCCGGGCCGGACCGCTTCAGACTCAGCGACCGTGATAACGGTGACGGGCGTCGGGCTATCGTTGCCATTGGCTACGACACGCGAACCGGTGACGACTACTTCTGCCAGTTCCAATTGGCCGCCAGTTTGAGGCGCATCTGCCGCTTGTGCGGCGGTGAACGTCAATGCTGACAAGACTGCGTAGAGCGCCGGTTTATGGCGCAAACCAAGATTCGTCATGGTCATTCTCCCCTTGGAATAGTTTCAAGCCAGCGTTTCGAAAAACCGGCAGCAGCAACGCTGCCTTGCCCACGCTTGCTCTTTTAGTGGCTGAATTCTTACTGGTATATATTCCAGACCAGCGTGGTCTATATACCAGACCAGAATGCAACGAGCCAATAAAAATTGTTGAGGGGTGCGGCCGGGAGGACCTACGGACTGGAAGCAATCGATTTTCCGTCTTGGACCGGCAGGTCTTTTGCAGGCCACCCGCAGCTACCCATCAGACCCTGATTGAGTCATGCCGTGCATCTGGTCAGGCAGGAGTGTGCGAACCCGCAAAGGGGGATTTTTCGCGGGAGTAAGTACGAATAACTGAGTTTTACCAGGTGCCAGGGGTATGAGGATGTAAACGCTCGCTGGTTGTGTTCCAAATACTCCGGTGGCAGGCAACGCATCAATTTACAACGCTATCCCACTTCCACCCGTCGGATGGCCGCACGACTGTGTGAATACGTATCTGGTGTGCCGCCGAGTCGCGCCCCTCGTTGCCGGTCACGACCAGTTCGTCGCCCGGTTTCAGTGTATTACGAGTGACATTGTCCTTGGCGAGTTGGGCACCACCACCCCATTCAATCGACCAGGTAGTAATTTGACCTTTATCGTCCTTCACGTCGACCTTCAGGAACGAGTGGGGGTTGCGGTATATGAATTGCGTGAGAGTGCCCTTGATGGTTATTTCCTTGTCCATCACATAGGTCCCGGCAAAGGAATGATGGGCATAAACGTACTTACCTGCCAGCAAACCCGAGATCGCAACTATCAAGGCAAGGGATGTACGCTTCATAACTTTTCTCTGGAAGACTGTCGTCGCTAGCTGAAATGACATGGTCACGATTTGACCAGAGGAACGTGCAATCTGGTATTATAATCATACCAGTTGAATATTTGGAGTTCCATACACAAAATCACGTTAGCGCAGTCGCACGCCCACCAGCGTCTCTTGCATTGTGTACTGATTCCCGTTTAGAGCTGGTTCATTTCCCAAGTGTCACCGATCATCTCGCAACTACGCGTTGTACTTGATCCGCGCGTCATAATTTCATCGTGGCAAACCTCGCGCTGCGCATTGCCGACATCTGAAAGTGTTGGCGCCTTGTTTTCCCGCTGTAGCGACGTACCAATCCGCTGTCATCAGGCCTTAACCAACACCAATAAGCGTGCGTGCTCCCGGACCGCACCTCCTTGATCCATCCTCAGCGGCGTTTTGCAGGATAACAGTGATTTGGAGTTCCAAATATCATACTGGTATAGTGCGCAGACCAGCTTCCCACACTTTTCACTCGTAAGCTTTGGCACACATGGAAATCATTCATCGCATTCCCGGCGATCATGGCCGCATTGCCAAGCGCACGGTCAAGGATCAGATCAGCGACAAACTTGCCTACATGATTCATTCCGGGCTGCTACGACCAGGAGATGAATTACCGTCGGAGCGGGAACTGGCATCGACTTTAAGCGTGTCGCGCGAAACCGTCCGGGCGGCCATCAGCGTTCTGGAAGCGCGCCGCATGATCGAAATCAATCAGGGCTCGCGTACCCGCGTACTGGGCACCGGACCATTCCCGCTATACGAATCGGTGAGCACGCTCAGTGGATTGCGCGATCATTCGTTCGGCGAAGTGGCTGAGGCGCGTGCGACCGTCGAGCTGCAAGTCATTTCGCTGGCTGCCCAACGTATCAGTAGCGCCGAGCTGGCACGGCTCGAGAGCCTGGTACACGATCAGGAAGCCATGCTCGACGACCCGGTAAGTTTTCAGATTTCCGACCGCGAGTTTCACACGACGCTTTACGGTGCATGCAGAAACAAGTTGCTGTCAGATGTGGTATCGGATTTCTACGACTACGCACTCGAATTCCGGCGCCTCGCCTTGCAGCGTTCTGGCGCCATCGCGCACAGCGTCACTGAACATCGCGAGATTGTCGAAGCACTGAAAACGCATAGTAGCGAGCGTGCGGTGAGCGCCATGCAGCAACATCTCGAGCAAGTACGCAAAACCACGCTCGACGAGATGGATAAGTGATCCAGGCAGTGATTGCTGACGATACCCACAAGTGCGATGTTTTTGATGCTTTGGTCACCTGACCAGTTCAATTCTGCCCACACCTTGTTCCTACTGGAGAACAAATGGTCAAAAGCATGATGATGGCCCTCGCACTCGTAACGGTGCCAAACCTTATGGCTTCCGCACAGGGCCTGCCGACTCCCGATGGAATCGACCTCTCCGGTTCGTGGGTGGGCCGAAAATTTACAGATGCGATCGGAACCTCCTTCGGCACCGGTGGTGGCCCTACGCCCGTGGAATACCAGGGCATTCCATTCAACGATAGCGGCCGTTCGTTTTCTTTGACGTACGCACAGCGACAACTTGCGATGCCAGAACGCATGTGTGCCATGAATGCACCAACATATATTGCTATCGGACCGATGGGATTCAGGATCTGGCCTGAGTTCGAGATGCTGACGGGTACCACCGTGGCCTGGATAATCGGCGTGGGAGCCTCAGAGGATACGGTGCCATTGCGAATCTGGATGGACGGACGCCCTCACCCGTCGAACAATGCACCGCATGAAAAATCAGGTTTTACGACCGGTACTTGGGTCGGTGATGTACTGACCGCGTACACCACTCATATGCCGGCAGGCGTCATCCGTCGCAATGGCGTACCCAGCAGCGACCTCGCGACGATGACCGTTCGATTTTCGCGTCACGATGACATTCTGACCATTACGGCGCGGATCGACGATCCGGTCTATTTGACAGAGCCCTACTATCTTTCAAGGGACCTGGTACTAACCAGGACACCAATGAATCCTGCGACATCGCCATGCTCGGTTGTGGACGAGGGAATCGCGGCCGGTGAAGTTCCACATTACAAGGTCGGACAACATCCATTTATCGATGAACAGACAAAGCTTTATGGGATACCTCTGGAAGCCGTGCTGGGCGGCGCAGAGACCGCATATCCGGAGTTTCGTAAAAAGATAAAGGACAAATATGTTCGACCGGAAAACTGCGTGAATGTGCCGCAAGGTGCGTGCGGACGTACGGGTGCGTTTGCACCGCTTTATTGATTTCCACTCTGCGAACGAGCACTAAACTCATGAACAAGCTTCAATCCATGCTGCTCGTCGTTTTTTGCAGCCTTGGCACCATCGTACTGGCACAACCAAAGAACGGGGATGATCTCACCGGCCCGTATGACGCCGTTGCCCAGTGGCTCAAGCCGGTAGCCGCCGACCGACTGATCTATCCGGTCAGCGTCTTCGCAGAAACCCCTGATCGGGTATTCATCGGCAATAAAGGCACTACTCCCTTGCCCGGTAACGAGCATGGTTTCGATCCGAAGTACCCCGGTGCGCGTGCCGACTTTCTATTACTGGTCGTGAATCGGCAAGGTCAGGTCATCGAGGACTGGTCGCAGTGGTCTCACCTGCTCGGTTCGATCCACAAGGTCAAGATCAACCCATATGACCCGCAGAAGCACGTGTGGATCATCGATCGTGCTTCGCAACAGGTGCTCGAATTTACACATGACGGCAAGACGCTGGTAAAAGCTATTGGCGAACGGGGCGTGGCCGGTGCCGATAACAAGCATTTTGGCCGCCCGACTGATATCGCGTGGCTTCCGGATGGAACATTTTTCGTAAGCGATGGCTACGACAACACGCGCGTCATGAAATTTGACAAGAACGGCAACTTTCTCATGCAGTGGGGCACCAAAGGCAATTCGCCTGGGCAGTTCAACGAACCCCATGGTCTGGCAGTTGATGGACAGCGCCGCGTGTATGTCGTGGACCGGTTGAACACGAGAATCCAGATTTTCGATGAAAACGGCAAGTTTCTGAAGCAGTGGACCGGATTCGTCAGCCCCGCAGCGGTGTTGGTGACCGAGGATCAGAGTGTCTGGGTACTGGATAACGGCAGCGCCCGCGTGGGTAAGTACGACGCTGATGGAAAGTTATTGACGTCGTGGGGCACCAAGGGAGATTTCCCGGGCGGCATGGCGGACCCACATGATTTCCACGTCGATAGCGAAGGCACGCTCTATGTGTCGAATGGTCACGGACACCGCATCGATAAATACGTGCCCAAGAAAGGCGCTGACAAGTCGCTCGTCATCGGGCGGCCATACGCTGGCATTCCGGGCGGGAGGACACCATGAGACAGCGCGGAAGCATGGTGAAACACTTGAGCACAGGTATGCACAGAGCTGTTGCAATCTGGCTTGGCGCGATCGCTTGCACTTCTTCTGCTGCTACTGCATTTGCACAGCAACCGACCGCTGTACTTGAAGTAATTGAGGTGCAACCGAATTTCTACATGATCGCCGGCGCAGGAGCCAATATCGGTGTACAGGTCGGCTCCAATGGAGTCGTGCTCGTCAATGCGGGTACAGCAAAAGCTTCAAGTGAGGTGCTAGCAGCGGTAACGAAGCTCTCCACGCCCAATCAACCTATTCGGTACATCATCGACACCAGCGCGGACCCGGATGTGGTCGGCGGTAATGAGAAGCTCTCCACAGCTGGCCGCGGCATCACGTCTGCTTCAGTTTCAACAACCGCACGCACGGCGAGCGACGCAGCCACAATTTTGTCGCACGAAGAGGTCCTGACACAGCTGAGCGCTCCTCCGGAAAAAGGTCAAGCACCCTTGGTATCGTCTGACGGCTGGCCGGGCGACGCGTTCTCTGAAAAGCGCCGGGTTATGTATTTCAACAACGAGGGCATCGAAGTCATTCATCAGCCTGCTGCACATACTGATGGTGACCTGCTGGTATTCTTCCGGAAATCCGACGTGATCGTGGCGGGAAACATCATCGATGCCGACCGGTTCCCAGTGATCGATGTTGCCCACGGCGGCAGCCTGCAGGGAGAAATCGACGCGCTGAACAAGATAATCGAAATCGCGATTCCACCCGGTCCCTACTTCAGTCAGTCGAACGTTCTCGACGCACCGCCGACCGGCACTGCCGTGCTGCCTGGACGCGGCCGCATTCTCAGGCAGATCGATGTAGTCGACTATCGCAACATGGTCGTCATCATCCGCGACGCAGTGCAGGACCTGATCGACCAGAAGATGACACTTAAGCAGATCAAGGCAGCCGACCCGGCCAAACCCTACAAGACCCGCTACGGCTCAACATCAGGACCATGGACTACCGACATGTTCATCGAGGCTGTCTATAACAGCCTGACCAGCGAAAAGTAGTTTAGAGAGGACAGATACGCATGCATGAACATGTCGACAAGAACCAGGGGCGAGTGTTGACGATTGCCACAAGGGGACTCGCGCTGGTGCTGCTTGCAATGACGAGCTGGGTGTACGGTCAACAGCAGAACCCGCCTCCTCCATCGGCCAAAGCAACTGCAGCCTTTGATCCGACGGGTTACTGGACTTCAGTTGTCACGCAGAACTGGCGTATGCGGATGGTACCACCTGCCAAAGGTGACTATCTTGGAATTCCGATTTCCGCTGCCGGCAAAAAGGTCGCCGATGAGTGGGATATCGCCAAGGACGAGGCAGCGGGTAATGAATGCAAGGCGTTTGGGGCCCCTGCCATCATGAACCTGCCAACACATCTGCACATCACCTGGCAGGACGACAATACGCTGAAGATGGATATTGACTACGGCAAACAGACACGCGTCTTTCACTTTGACAAACAGACGTCTGGTACGCAGGAGCGCAGCTTGCAGGGAACTTCCACTGCACAGTGGACATCTCGGCGGGGTGGTTCCAGCGGTCCCCCGGCTTCGAAGTATCTGCGGATCACGACAA
This sequence comes from uncultured Pseudomonadota bacterium, assembly GCA_963748005.1. Taxonomy (GTDB): domain Bacteria; phylum Pseudomonadota; class Gammaproteobacteria; order Steroidobacterales; family Steroidobacteraceae; genus CAILZL01. The sequence continues at coordinate 3,461,562 of CAVVHH010000002.1, read as the reverse complement.
CCAATTTGCTCGCCGGCTATCTGCGCAGAAATGGTGTTCCGTACGCTGCCGAGGCAAGCCTTCTGGAATACGTCGATCTCTTTCAGGAGCCGAATGGCAGCGCTCTGATGGTTTGGACCGCCGTCGCCAACGATCCGGTGAACCTTGAAGTGCCCTACATCCTTACATCGCAATTCAAGAAGATGGCAAACGGTTCCGCCTGGGATCCAACGCCATGCACCTTGAGATGGTAATGAACGGCAATCTGTAACCTTCGATTCAGTGGAGACAGTTTATGTTTGCGAATTCAAGAGTGGTGCTGGTTGCCGTTCTCTGCATCACGGCGTCGAGCACCTTTGCGCAAAAATCCGGGGAACCATTGCCCAAGACCACTCAGCAGTATGACACCAGCGACTACAGCAAATATGACCACGAGGTGCGCGCGCAATCGGGCCTGTTCTTCCGCGAGGGCTGGAAGCGATACCCGGGGCCGATGGAACATCCGGTGACGCAAGGGAATGTCGCCAATCCCAATCTGGAGCTGAAGGTATACGGTCCCTCCGGAAAACAGATCGTGATCAATGGCGACCCCGCCCTACCGAGCAATCCTCCTCACTTGTGGACCGGAATGTGCGAACAGACTTGTGCCGCGGCATTCCGCGATAAAAACAGTTATGTCGATCTGAGCGGCTTCGGCAAGATCCGCTGGCAAGTGAAGGTGTCCGGGCTGCACCGCATTCACCCGATCCTCAAACTCGCCGATGGCACGTGGCTGCTGGGCGAGCACGGCGACGACAATATCGCCGATATTCTGGTGAGTGAATTTACCCTCTCTGAATGGCGCTGGATCAAACTTGATATTGAGAAAGTGGTCACTCAAGGACGCTGGCTGGACAGAGACAAAGTAGACCTTACCAAGGTTGATGAAGTCGGTTTCACCACGCTGATGCCCGGCAGCGGCCATGGCGACGGGGGCTATGCGGATGTTGGCTGGATCGAAGTGTATGGCAAGCCTGTGCCGCGGAAGAGCAATTGAAGCAAGTTACCGGTTTCGGAATAGACCGGCATCGCTTCTCCATTCCGCGAGCAATGCGTCTAACGTGAAGTCAGACGCCATCTCGTTGCGTTGATTTCAATTTTGCAATTCAATCCAGCTGACGATGTACCGGCTTTCAACCTGAATATTAGCAGCTGGCACTTAAGAAATGTCTGATTATCCCATTACTGTCATTTCGACCGAAGGGAGAAATCTTGCAAGTGATTGATAGCCAAGTATCCAAGCAAAGAAAGATTTCTCACTGCGTTCGAAATGACAAGTAAATCAGACCTTCCTTAAGCGAATACAACATCATCCAGGGTAACGCTTTCATCATGGAGCCTACTGGCACCCCGCGCGTGCGACGCATGCAGACATCCTCTCTGGTACTGCTGGTCGCGGCTGGAACACTGAACTACTTCGATCGCAGCGCGCTGGCGATCGCCAATCCACTGATCCGTGAGGAACTCGGTCTGTCCTTGTCGCAGATGGGACTGCTGCTCTCGGCTTTTTTGTGGGCTTACGCGTTCTCGCAATTGCCCGGCGGCGCGTTAGTCGATCGCATCGGAGCACGCCGATTGCTGGGCAGCGCAATGGGCCTTTGGTCTGTGGCGCAGAGTGCTGCCGGCTTCGCCACAAACCTGGTGCAGCTTTCTTTGGCGCGAACCGGTTTGGGCATTGGTGAGGCGCCAATGTTTCCATGCGCAGCAGCGGTGACGCGCGCCTGGTTTCCCATCCAACGTCGCGCGCTGGTCACTGGCACCTGGAATTGCGTCTCCACGCTGGGTCCCACACTGGCGCCGCCAGTATTGACCGCGATGATGCTGAATCTTGGCTGGCGTGCCATGTTCGTCATCCTGGGTGTCACAGGCATTCTCATCGCAATACTGTGGTTCGCGGTCTATCGCGATCCTGGCGAGATGAATCTGACGACGGCGGAACGGAGCGCATTGGGAAACGAAGCGAAAACCAAAGGTGCCAAGCCCAGTTTTGCAGATTGGCGACGGCTGTTCGCATTCCGTGCTACATGGGGACTCGTGCTCGGCTATTTCGGTGTCATATATATGCTGTGGCTATTCGGCGCCTGGTTACCCGGCTATCTGGAAATCCAGCGCCAGATGGATGTACGGATGACGGGTTGGGTATCGGCCATTCCTTTCGGCTTCGGTGTGGTAGGCAGCATCGGCAGCGGCTGGCTTGCCGACCGGTTGCTCAAAGCAGGTCATGCGCCGATTGCAACGCGTAAGGGCACGCTCATCATCGGCCTCCTCGGCATGGCAATATTCAGTTTTGGCGCCGCTTATGCCGAAAGCAATTTCGGTGCGGTGGCTTGTATTGCGGTTGCCCTGTTCTGCAATGGCTGTTGCACCAGCATGAATTGGTCACTGGTCAGCGAAGTCGCGCCGGAAAATTTCACCGCATCGTTAGGAGGCATCACCAATTTTGGTGGGTATCTTGGCGGTGCAATGGCGCCACTCGCAACCGGCTTCATTGTCCAGCACACCGGCAGTTTTTCGTTGGCGCTGGTTCTCGCTTCGGCACTTGCCAGTTTGTCGGCGCTCGCGCTGTTCACGCTGGTTCCAGATCGACCGATTGTGCTGTCTGCCCGTCAGCACGCATGATTTACAAACATGAAAAAGAATACTGATGACCACCAGTACGCCAGATTTGCTATTGGTTGGGCCATCGAGGCCCGTGGTCGTCAACGGACTTGAGCCGGCATTTAACGTTCACCGCATGACCGAGACAGACGATCATGATGCGTTCTTGTCCAGCATCGCTTCTCGGGTTCAGGCAATGGCTGTTACCTGCCCCAATCCGAAACCCAATGATAGGGTCGATGCTGAACTCACGGGGCGATTCCCAAAACTTGAGATCGCCTCGAGCTTCGGCGTCGGTCATGACCTTGTGGAGGCGAGATGGGCCGGTGCTCATGGCATCAGGGTTACCAATCGCCGGATGTGCTCAATGAGGAAGTCGCGGACACCGCACTGGGTCTCTTGTTGTGTACTGTACGTCAGCTTCCCCAGGCAATGCGTTATCTGCAAGCCGGAAAATGGCAGCAAGCGCCCTAACCTCTGAGCACAACGACACTGCGCGACCGCACCATCGGCATGGTCGGCATGGGACGTGTTGGACAGGCGATCGCGCGGCGGATCGAGTCTTTTGGTGTTCCTGTGGTCTATCACGCACCCCGACCGAATGCCGACGTTGCGTACAAGCACTGTCCGCATTTGCTGGATATGGCGCACGACGTGGACGCGCTGATGGTCATCGTTCCGGGAGCTGCCGAAACCCGCAACCTGATCAACGCGGACGTGCTGGAGGCACTGGGTCCAACGGGGATTCTGATCAACGTTGGCCGAGGCTCTGCGGTCAATGAAGCTGCATTGATCGCCGCCCTGCGTGACAGAAAGATTCTCTCTGCCGGGCTGGATGTGTTTGCAAACGAGCCAAACGTGCCCAGGGAACTTCCAGAAATGGAAAACGTAGTGTTACTACGCATGTTGGTTCTGCTTTGGTTTACGCGCGTGCAGCCATGGATCAGCTGGTCGTCGACAATTTGCTCTCATGGGCATCCGGCAACGGGCCGCTAACACCGGTTGCCGAGACACCAAGAAAATAAACTGTTTTGCCAGACCAGATACATAACATTGGTCGCGTCACGAACACCTGGATCGAGCCCCGCAGTCGGTCGTCCTTCCTGGCTAAAACCGTCCGGGCTTGCTCAGCCATCCGTCGACGTAGTCATAGATCGTCTTCACCGTATCGCCGAACTGACCGGGCGACTTCTCGCACTTCGTGCACGTGGTATAGCCGTGGGTGGCCCCTTCCACGAACGCAATGGTCTTGTCCGCGCTCTTCGCATTCTCATAGATGAGTTCGGCAGCCAGAAACTCCCAATGGCCGGTCATACCCATGGTCAGCAGCGGAACCTTCACGTTCTGCACACTCCCGGCCAGTGTGGTGTAACTGGATGTCCAGTCCACGCCACGAATCGAATCCTCGGTGTAGGCGAAATCGTCGCCGACCCGCACCGCCAGATTGCCGAGAAACTTGCGTACCGTAGTCTTCAGCGCACCCCGCTCCAGCGATGGCGTCGTCGGGTTCATGTTCTCCGGCACGCGGACCGTGTGCACGATTTCCGTCGTCATCGTGCCGTCCTTGTGTAATAGCGGCCACGCCTTGCGGGTGTGCGACAGGAAGCGGGGGTCCTGCGCAAAGAACTTGTTGTTACCGGCGTTATAGCTGGCTCCCGGCACGACGAAAGGCTCGTCATCGCTGAAGCGGCCCTGGCCCGCGTTGATTTTCTGCAAGCGATCCAGTGCCGTCCTGATCAGCTGATTCTCCCGCTTGCCGACTGCTGTCTGCCACCGGTGCGCGAATTCGTCGCTGTACTTCGCACCGTTCGAACTGAACCCGTTCTGCGGGCTGTACAGGTCCAATTTCGGATCAATCTTCAGGCCAGTGGCTTCATCAACCACGGCCGGATCAATACTGAACAACGACATGATCGACATACCGTAGTTCGAATCGATCAGCATCAGGCCGTCCGCTGCCGGCAGGTCTGCCAGGTTGTCATTGCACTTGACGATCTTCTCCGGTCCCTGGCAGGCCTTGAGGCCACCCTCGGCGACAGCTTGGTAGCTGGACATCAGCACCCCGCCGCCGCTGTGCCCGAACAGCACCACTTTGCGGATCCCGGGCTGCTTGCGCAGCCATGCCACGCCCAACTTGGCGTCCAACAGTACCCGATCCATGTTCAGGTCGGTCTCAGCTGCCACCCTGCTGCCGGTATTGTTGGCACACAACACACGATAGCCGCGCTTTGACAGTTCGCTGCAGGCGGAGAACTGCAGATAGTCCCCCGACAGGTGCATCACGAAGATGCCGATGTCGGCCTTCGGGCCTGTTGTCACCGGTTCATACAGCACCCCTGGCACGCCGGGGCCGAGCCGTACGAAGGTGTTCTTGATGGCCGGCGTCTGCGCCATCGATGGCAGTGCGGATCCAATGGCCAACGCGATGAGCACTGCGGAAAGCATGACTGTTCTTTTCATGTGTCGTCTCCAGATGATATTTTCTTACTCGACCGCCACCGGCCCCTGAGGCGCCTTGCAGGCAAAGTTCGCTGCATCATCGGTGCTGCCCGTGCCCTTGTAGCCCGCAACCTGGGGATACGGGCACAGTGGACGCGTGCGATCGACCTGCCCGTTGGTGGCATGCGAAGCGATGATGCGCTCGGGCGGCTGCTTCTGTTCGACCCACTGCTCCAGTGTCGTGACCATGTCGAAGCTGTTTGGACCCGGACCTCCACCACAGTGGAGCATGCCCGGTACCATGAACAGCCGCGCGTATTCCTGAGTCCTGGCCTCTGCATCCTGCGGATTGCCATTCCTGGCGGCGAATGCAACAAGCTTCTCGTAGTAGTTGATCGTGTTCAGCGGCGAAATCCCCGGATCGCTCCAGCCGTGGTACAGAATCAGTCGGCCACCGTGATTGCGGAAACGAGTGAGATCGGGATCGAATGCATCCAGGACTTTGCCGACTTTTTTCTCGGCAAACGCCGTGTCGTGCTCGACATCCAGCGTGTGGAAGTCCCAGTCCGGATTCTCAAAAACCATGTACCTAAGCGACTTGGTTCCCAGCTCAAAGTGGCCGCCGGTCATCGGACCGCTACCCAGCATGCTCATGTCCCAGCCCAAGCCACCCGACCCGGCCGACAGCGTGGCCTCGGCACCACGCATGAAACCGGGATAGACCTGTTCGCCGCGTGCATTGCGCGGCGGCCCGTTCCAGATGTCATTGACTGCCTTCACCTGCTTCGACGTCAGGCAGCTCGCATCGTCCTCGCCCGCTGGGCACTGCAACGCCTTTGGGTCGAACTTGCATTGGCGTGGATCATCAAGGACGCCATCGGCGATCCCATCGAGCCGGTCGCAGGCCGCGTTCACCGCGTCGCCCAACGCTTTCAGTTTGGTGACAGGGATATAGCTTTCGGGATCCTTGTTCAGCGCGCTGCCGACCCACATGTGGCCGCCGACATAGAAGTGCGTCCAGTTCGCTGCCGGCGCACCGGCGATAATGCCGTCGTAGTCTTCGGGAAAGCGCTGCGCTTCCATCAACGCCTGACGACCGCCCGTGGAACACGCAAGGAAGTACGAGTGCCTCGCCGGTTGCGCATAGAACTGCGTGACGATCTTTTTCGCGTTGTCGGTCATCACGTGGATGGCACGATAGCCGAAGTCGGTAAGCAGCTCCGGATGTCCCAGCGCCCAGGATGCATCTTGCGGATTGTCGGTCTGGTGCCCCGTGTCGGTGCTCGCGGTTGCATAGCCGCGCTGCAGCGCAGTGGCCATTGCCGTATAGGCGATAAAGCCGCCATTGGCGCCATTGCCGACGCCCTGCAACTTGCCATTCCAGTTCGCCAAGGGTAGCCACACTTCGAACCTGACAGCAGGCTTCGTCACCGCAGCGACGCGACAGAACGCAGACAAGGACTTGAACGCCTGAGAAGCGGCCTGAGCGGGCAGCGTGAAGGCGCCAGCCGGAACGGCTTCAGCCATCGTGATGGTTGTATCCGGAAGCGCCAATGATGCCAGGCGCTTACATGACGACGTAGCGTTGAGGGTTTGACCGCTCACCAACATCGGGAGCAGCAGTACACTCAATGCACCCGCGAGGATCTTCATGACGGCTCCTTAGAAACACAAAAGGGATCAGTTAAAGGCAGGCCAACTCAGCGCGCGAAGTCCAGCATCTGATAGCCGTTTGCGTCGACCCCGTTGCGCTGGTTCTCGCACACGCTCTCCAGAACCCGTGCATCATCGGGAGACTTCTTGTAGATCTGTCGGCGACTCCAGGGCTTTGAAAACACCTTGGGATCATCAACGGTTACCAGCATCTCCAGTGTGATGGGGTCCGTGCGTCGAATGCGGGTGATGACGTGCAGGTCCTCGCTATGCGGCATGCCGACCTGGTCAAGCGTGGTCTTGGTGGTGAGCCCGACGGTGTCAACCACCAGCGTGTCACCTTCCCAATGTCCCACCGAGTCGCCGTGGTAGGTCGGCTCCAGGTCGTCCTTCGGCGGATGTTGCTGGTTCAGGTAGATGAACCACATTTCGTTGTACGCAGTGGAGATCACCGTGACCTGACCGGGCGTCTCCAGAATTTGCACCGGCCCGTCGACCGCGGCATGCAGCATGTAAGGGATGCCCTGGGGAAGGCACATCGACGCCGTGTTGGGAAATGCCTTGAGATTTTCGGCATCCACCAGGCGTTTTTCCAGCAGCTCCGCGGCCCAGGGCAGCAAGGGCGGCAATGTCCCATCAACGGTTTTTGCAGCGCGCGCGCGCGGTGGATTGGTAGTGCTGCTGAGATAACCCTGCATCCGCCACAGGCCACTGATGCCCTTGGTGCTTTTCTGCCAGGGAGTGGCGCCTTTCAGATAATCCGCCGGCTGGGCGGTGCCCACCGCGGGAATCAGCGCGGCGAGCAGCAGTGCGGCCACCATCGGGACGCAATTGCGAACGGCTTTACCGGAGTGCCGTGCCTCATACGCAGGCTGCTTCATTTGTAGCCCTGAATCGTGGCCGAGGAAGTTCCACCATCGCCGATTGGAACTCCATCCTTCGACAGGAAGGTCAGGTAACCCCCGGTCCGGCCCTCTCTGAGCGGGCGAACCTTCGCGACTACCTTGTCGCCCGGCTTGAGCGAGTTGAACTTCCAGCCATGGCCTTTGAGCACGCCCGGCGTGGGGCCTTCAATGATGTACTTGTAGGGGCCGTTCGGACCGTCCACCATCAGCTCAATGAAGATATGCGGATTGGTCCACTGGAATTCGTGCACCGTACCCGCGACTTCGACTTCCTTGGTGTCGTCGAACATGGTGTTGGAGTGATGCGCCAGTGCGGCCGACACGGATAAGACCGCAGAAACCACCCCAAAACCAACCCATTTGCTGAGCTTCATGATTATCCCCGCCTAGCCGTACCACGGCCTCAATCAGAACAAGTTTGTATTGCCTCTGTAGAGTGATCGCGAAGAACTTTGGCCCCCACCTACCCGATACGCCACAACGACTTAAATCGGGAAACCGGATCAGCGCCGCCCGCAGTCAGCTTCGTCCCACCCCCAACCGTTTGGCTGACTTCTCCTAGAGAGGGGGCCAAAGTTCTTCGCGATCACTCTACATAGGCATGACACCTGACTACTAGTCCACGCGCAACTGCGGAAGAACCCGGATGTCCAATGGTCCCCTGCTGATGAGCTGGCGCAAACGCTGGAATCGCAACCTGTTGCGATTCCTGGGCAGTCGTGCCCGTGGCCCGGACGTCGAGGACCTGGCACAGGAGACGTACCTCCGCCTGTTGCGTGCCCCCGATCTTGAAGAGGTGCGCAATCCTGAAGCCTATCTGATAAGCGTCGCGAATCATGTGCTGGCCGAATGGCGGCGGCAACAAGTCGAGGCAGTTCCTTTAGAAAGCGACCTTCCAGTTGAACATCACACTCTTGAAATGGAAACCGATGCGCGAATTTCCCAGCGCCGCATAGATGAGGTATTGACCAGTGCGTCGCCTGTAATGCGCGCAATACTACTGCTGAGGCTGCGCGATGACCGCAGTTGCAAAGATATTGCGAAGGATCTCGCGCTCACGGAACGTCAGGTTAAGCGGCAGCTTGCGCGTGGGTACGCCCTTCTACGTCGTGTTCTTGACGTGGAGCAAGTACGATGAGCTCGGATAATCCCAACAGCGGCGCGGTTACCGGTTCGCTCTTGGAAGAGGCAGCGTACTGGTGGATCGTTCTGCATGAGAATAGCTGCACCAATGCCGATCGGGAGGGGTTTGCCAAATGGGTTAGTCGTTCGCCGGAGCGCGTCGAGGCATTTCTGTGGATGAACATTGTTTCTTCCGCGCTGAGGTCACCTGCCGTGCAGTGGCTGGATACGCCTGCCGACGAACTAATCAGACAGGCACATGCGTCATCTGCGCAGGTCATTCCGCTGCATCACCGGATTTTCCGTACGGCTGCAAGCAGTCCTGAGAGCTGTTTCTTTAGGAGTGCTCGGGTGTTGGTGAGTACAGTTTTTACCGTTTTGCTCGTGGTGATGTTGGGCCTGTGGCTTGGTGCGGGCGTCAAAAGCTATCAAACAGCAGTGGGCGAACAGCGATCGGTTGTCCTGGAGGACGGCTCCCTCGTCACAATCAACACCTCATCAGAGATTGAAGTCGACTACAGCCGCGAGCGACGTCTGATCCGGCTCATTAGGGGCGAAGCCCTGTTTGAAGTGATGCACAACGTACAACGACCATTCGATGTGATCGTAGGCGACGTGATTGTGCGGGCTGTTGGAACCAAATTTAACGTGGACCGACGTGCTCGACAGACCACCGTCTCGGTCGTGGAGGGCACAGTGAAGGTGATGTCTGAGATCCCATCCGCATCGGATCGCACGACGCACAGCGATGACTCTGCTGCCAGGATCGTGACCGCTGCGCAACGGATCGTGCTGACCAATGAAGAGATGGGAGCACCCGAACAGATTCCGGATCTTGCGCCTTTGACAGCATGGACACAGCGTCAGCTGGTATTCGAGAACCAGTCACTGGCGGCAGTGGCTGAGGAGTTCAATCGCTACAACCGTCGCCAGATTCTGATTCGCTCCCCGGCTTTGAATGAACGCGAAATTACTGGAGTGTTCCAGGCAAATGATTCCTATCCGTTCCTGGTGTTTATCTCCCAGATTCCCGGTGTGCGGGTCGAAACCACGACAGAAGGTAACTACGTCGTTACCATTGAGGAAAACGAGCGCAATGGAGAGGGGCCCAAAGTTCTGCAATAGCGCTCTACATCAATGTCGAGCTGAAAGTCGAGCCAGTGCTGGCGACAATGAAAAAATGACGTGAATGCGACAAGGGGAAACATGGCGCGACGAACCAGATGTCTGGCCGGGACCGTAGCCTGCGTGGTTGCATCGTTGCATCCGTACGTAATTGCTTCGGCTGCGGACACGGACGCGGAGCGTCGCGAGTACGACCTGCAGATCGAGCGCCAACCCTTGGCGCACGCGCTTCAGGAGTTCGCCAGGCAATCGGGCGTACATGTCATTTTTTTCTCATCCATAACCGAGGGGCAGGAGGCTCCGCCGCTGCATGGTCGCTTCACAACCAAAGCGGCTCTCGAACAGTTGCTGTACGACACCCTGTTGACGTTTCGCGAGATCCACCCGAACACCATAAAGATCTGTCTGCGTTCGTCAACCCAATGCGCTCCTGCCACCACGCAGGAGCCGCCGCAATCTATTACGGAGACAGACATGCAGAACAAACCAACAAAACCAGCGAGCCCATCCGGCCCGGGGGGAAGTATGAAATCCGACGCATTCGTGGCTGCGCTGCTGGCTGGAACCGGCGCACTTGCGTTGAGTCCCATGGCGCGCGCGCAGAGCAACGACGGCAAGGCCGCGGACGTACTGCAGGAGGTCGTTGTCACCGGTTCGCGTGTCATCAGCAATGGCAACAACAGCCCCACCCCGCTGACAGTCATCAGTACCGAGAAACTGCTCGAAACACAGCCCACCACCGTAGCGGCAGCCTTGCAAAATATTCCCGTTTTCCAGGGATCGCTCGGTCAGACTACCGGCACGGGTGGTGCACAGGCTGCCGGACCAAACGGGTCTGCGAATGCGGTAAACATCCGCAACCTCGGGCTGAACCGCACGCTCGTACTGGTCGATGGCAGTCGACTGCAGCCCACGACCGACACTGGTGTAGTAACTCTCGACATGATTCCCGAGATGTTGTTGCAGCGTGTCGATGTTGTTACCGGCGGGGCATCGGCAGTTTACGGCTCCGACGCGATCAGCGGTGTCGTCAACTTTGTAACGGACAAGAAGTTCAACGGAATGAAGTTCAAGGCACAGTCTGGCATCTCCGAATTAGGAGACGGTGCCATCAACAGTATCGGCATTGCCCTCGGGAGCAACGTGCTCAGCGGGCGTGGCCATATCGAGGGTAGCTACGAGTACTACGATGATGAAGGCATCTTCGACATGTTTAGCCGCGACGTTGGCAACAATTACATGCTTGCAGGCGCCAACGTCGGCAGCACCGCCCCGCCCGGCACGGCTGCCAATCCTTACAAGCTGTATTCCAATGTCCACATTTCAACATCGAGCTTCGGCGGTCTGATCCGCAGCGGTCCGCTGGCGGGACAGAACTTCACCACCAATGGCGTCCTGTCTTCATTCCAGAATGGAGCAGCAACCGGCACGAACGGCTTTCAGGTCGGCGGGGACGGTGCCTACAACTTCAATTCCTCTCTAAAGGGAGCGCTGCGTTCGAACCGCGCCCTTGTCCGGTTTGACTATGACCTGACCGACACCACTCACTTCTACTTCCAGTCCCTGGGTGCGAAGTACCGCAATAAATTTAACAACTACAGCCTGCCATTTGACAACGTCACGCTGAGCACGACCAACGCCTTCCTGCCGGCGAATTATCAGGCGGCCATGCAGTCCGTAACGACCTTCACCCTGAGCCAGATCCCGCAGCAGAAGGAAGCGCATACCAATATTTGGGAAATGGAGAGTTATCAACTTATCAGCGGCCTGAATGGCAGACTCGGCAACTACACATGGGACGCGAGTTATTCCCATGGGTATTCACAACCGACATGGAACATTCTGCACAATCCAAACTTTTTAAAACAGGCAGCGGCGCTCGATGCAGTCCGCAACCCCGCCAATGGGCAAATCGTCTGCAGAGTGACGCTGACGAATCCAGCGGCGTTCCCTGGCTGCGCGCCGCTGAACCTCTTCGGTCCTACGGCAGCATCGCCCGAGGCACTCGACTACTATACCGACCACAGCGTGGCATCGACGACTCAATCGCAGGACGAAGTCAACGCGTCAATCACTGGAGCGCCCTTCAGTACCTGGGCAGGTCCGGTGAACATTGCCGTGTCAGGCGAGTGGCGCCAGGCTTACTACCGGACCGACAGTGATTCGAAGCCAGAAGACCTGGCCAATTGCGCTCTGCTGCCCAACACCATGAACTGCACAGCGACCACCGCTTTGCATCGGGTGACGTTCAGAAGCTCCACACCGGTCATGCAGACGGTAAGCGAAGCTGCGCTGGAAGCGGATTTGCCGCTACTCAAGGATGCACCACTGGCCCAGAGTCTGAACGTAAATCTCGCAGGCCGGTACGCGAGTTATAGCGAAATCGGGAGCGCCCCGACCTGGAAGATTGGCTTGGATTGGCATTTGAATGATGAGTGGCGGTTTCGCGCCACCCGCTCACGCGATTTCAGAGCACCAAACTTGAACAATTTATACTCGCCTGCCAGCGTCGCACGTACCAACGTCAGAGACGAGCTCACTGGTGCACAACTGTTCAGTGTGCCCACCCAGACTGGCGGCAATCCGAACCTCAAACCAGAGGTAGGCGATACCCTGACCGCAGGCATCATCTACATACCAAACTGGTTACCCGGCCTCAGCCTTTCGGTGGATGCCTACGACATAGAAATCACGGACGCGCTTACGATAGTGAATGGGACCAATACAACGGTACAGCGCCAGTGTAATGCCAGCGGAGGTTCCTCCCCCTACTGCGAGCTGATTGTTCGCCCATTCCCGATGACAGACACGAGCACAGCGAACAACGCGACGTATTTCTACAACAGGAATATCAACGCGGCGTCGATTACCTCTCACGGCCTGGACATCGAAACCAACTACGCGACACACATGTTTCAGCGGCCATTTTCGTTGCGGGTACTTGCCACATGGCAGCCGGAATTGCGCACCGTCATTCCGGCATTGAGTGATATTGACGAGGCCGGTTCTGCCACCACGCCCGAGTGGCGTTTAACCGCCTTCCTCGACTACTCGCTGACTGACCGGTTCCGGGTAGGCCTCTCGGAACGTTGGCGCAGCGGAGTAACATGGAACGCAGATCCGGCGCTGTTCTATGCTGAACCGAAGGTCCCTACTTTTTCCTGGACCAATCTAAACATGACGTATTCCGCGGACGTGAAACATATGCAGATGGATATCTATTTCAATATCCAAAACCTGTTCAACAATCAGCCGCCCGCCTGGACCTCCTCGACAAACAACCCGGGCTTGTTTGGCGCCTACGTACGTACCGATGACTTCGTTGGTCGTTACTACACCCTGGGCGTTCGTCTGCGTCTCTGACGGGTCTACAACCAGACGCCTACGCCGCCTGCCGGGCGGCGTAGCCGAAGCGATTAATCAGGGGATAAACCGACGTCGGCTACAAACTATTCACGGTTCATGAGCGTGCCCACGATGCCCATGTGCTGGAGGTATTTGCCAATCAGCCGCACCTTCCCGAAGATCTGATGGAAATGGACAACGTGGTGCTGTTTCCGCACGTCGGTTCGATTTGGGCACACACGTGCTGCCATGAACCAGTTGGTGGTGGATAATCTTCTGCCCCAGGTGCCGGGCAAAAACCCGCTAACGCCGGTGGCTAAAGCGCCGCCACAACAATACCGTGCATTTCAGAGCTAGAATCCGGGTTGAGTCAAATACGGAGTTAGCGGCAAAGTTTTCACGAGTACAAACTGAACTGGTCAGCTGCGCGCGCGACAGTGAAAGACATCGACTATTGGATGTACGTTAATTGTGGTTTTTGTTTTCAGAAGTGAAGGAGCAGAGGTAATGAACTCAAATGGTCCATGTCTTGATTTGCGTCGAGCTCGGGTCGGCTTTTTTCTGGCTGGCTTACTACTCAGTCTTGGCGCGTCATCTGCCTTTTCCCAGGAGTCCGATGCTGCAAGACCGCTGCAGCTGCGGGAATGGGACAGGACAGACGTGATTGTTGCTGCCGAAGCTCCGCTTGGCTCCGATGCCTGGCGGGCGCATAGGCTTGAACTATCTCATCGTCGTCATGAGATGGTCATGATTCCCGGAACCCGAAATCTGCAAGCATTTGTGGTGTATCCAGATACCAAGGACAAAGTACCCGTGGTGTTGCTGGCGCCTGAAGACCAGGGAGTGGGCAACTGGGCACGCGACATGGCTGACCAGATCGCCGCGATGGGCTATCTCGTGATCGTGCCCGATTTTCTGTCCGGATATGGTCCCGGCGGCGGTGGCCGCAGTTCTTTCCCCGATCTAAAGAGTATCTTCATGGCGCACAGTCAGTTGCCCAAGCATGAAGAATCCATGACCGGTGATCTGAATGCATGGGCTGACTACGGGAAGAAGCTGCCGCAGTTCAATGGCAAACTCGCTGTGGCGGGTTTTGCCTGGGGTGGTGGCCGGGCTTTCTGGTTTGCAACGCAACGCAAGGATCTGAGTGCGGCATTCATCTTTTATGACTGGTCGCCACCTGCAGCGGCGCTCGCCGGAATCACGGCGCCGGTGTATGGCTTCTATGGTGAGACGGACACGCGAGTCCAGAAAACCATCGAAGCCACCAAGGCGGCGATGGCCGCAGCCGGCAAGAAGTACGAGGCCGTGACCTATCCTGGCGCGGACCATATGTTCGTGCGTCTCGGCGAAGAGCCCGGCAATTCGAACCCGGCCAATGTCGAGGCACGCATACAGTCACTGGCGCGCTTCCAGAAGCTGCTAAAGAGTATGTAGTTGCGGCACGCGCGCTTGGACAGCGACGCAACTGGGCGAGGCACGCGCGCAGCAGAGTCTACGAGGCAGCGTGAATGTTCTGGCAGACCAGAACATGATGCATGTTGCCATGACAACGAGAGGTAAACTTTGTGAGATACCCGTTCTTGATTTTTCTTGCAGCGCTGCTGTCCGCAAGTTGTGCATCAACAGAACGTTCGACTAAATCGGATGAGCAGACGACCAGATCAGTGCTGGATCATCACTGGAAAACATTCCAGGGAAACGATCTTGAAGGAGTAATGGCCGATTACACGGAAGCATCCATACTGGTCACACCGAATCGCACCTACAAGGGCATGAAAGAGATTCGCGACAATTTTGTAGCGGCCTTCGCCGCATATCCGAGCAGTGCGACCACCATGCAACTGAACAAGACAGTGGTGCAACGCGACATAGGGTACATTCTCTGGGAAGCTACAGGTCCAAAGATCCGGCTCGCATATGGAAGTGATACGTTCGTCATCAAGGACGGCAAGATCATCAGCCAGACCTATGCCGGGGTATCGACGCCACGTTAGGTGATCGATCACGCACTGGCAAATGAGTCAGGATCGTATAGGCGATAGCTCGCTTGGCCACCCATGATTGCCACGACAACAAATCAAGTAACGAGGGTCGCAGATGAAACGCAGGATCTATTTTGCACTGACAAGCGCAGCATTGTTCATGCCGGTTGCTATAGCCCTGGCTCAAGTCCCGGCACTTCCCGGCGACCGTGGCCGCCCGATGGGCGGTATCATGGCCGTTCCCGGTGCGCCTCGACCGACGATGGCACCCGCTTCGCCAGCTCCTGCTCCCCGACCAGCAAAACCCTTGACGGCTGCGCCCCCAATGGCCGTGGCACTGAAGGCCGCTGAAGCCATTTCCGATGCATGCAAGCAGTATCCGTTGGGCGTTGCAGTGGTTGATGCGGAAGGTGTCGCCAAACTCATCTACGTACCGGATCGCAGTGAGTCATGGCACGGTTACTCCGCAGTGCGCAAGGCGTACACGGCCATCACATTCCAGACAGATACATCGCAGCTGGTGAAGAAAGCGCAGGAAGACGCTGATGTTGCCGCAAAAGTCAAAGCAGACGCTAATCTTCAGGCATTTTCCGGAGGTCTGTTGCTCAAGGTTGGCGACAAGATCATCGGTGCCATTGGTGTCAGCGGCGCCGAGCCCGGGGGACATGATGAAGAATGCGGACTCATCGGCCTTGCCAGGATCAAGGACGATCTGAAGTAACGAATTCAATCAAGAGCGGCACGATCAAAAGATCGTCGCAAGAATAAAGCCTCGTCAACAGCGAGGCCTATTTGTGTGTACATCAGAACCTAACGTGCTGTGGCTGGCGCCTGCTCTGGAATCAGCGCCGAGCGGCCGACCAGCGACGCCTTGCCAATAACGTGGCCATCCATGGCGTCAAATATTGCCTTGCGGGTCTGGACGACATCGGCCGCCACACCGGCTGGTATGTCCAGCCTGGTATCCAGCGCGAAGAGTTCGAACACGTAGTGATGATTCGCGCCCGGATTCGGGCCGGGGCCCCTGTAGCCATTGGACTTCATGCTGACCTGTCGTGTCCCGTCAGCAAGCTCCGCTCCGTCAGGCACGCCTTCCGGCAAACTCGTGGCGGTCGCAGGAATGTTCCAGAGCAGCCAATGTGTGGGATCCATCTTCGAACTCTTGCCCGGCGCTTCCTCGATGTCGTGCATCAGCAGTACGAAACTCTGCGTACCGGGCGGCACCTTTGACCAGGTAAGCGCAGGTGACACGCCAGAGGGAGGGGCCAGACCCGTGTACTTGCCCGGCATGCGTGCGCCATCCTCGAAGGCATCCGTGTGAAACATCATCTGCGGCCTTTGCGGCGGTGGAACAAAGTTAGCCGGAACCTGTGCCTGCGCAGGAGCTGCAAACAGAACAACAACGGCCGCGGCTACCAGTACTGCGAGCGCATTGGACGACAGGACGGCTGTCGAATGTGCGCGGAAAATCCTGTGCATGGTCTTAATCCTCTCTAGCGGCATACAGTGATTCGTGTAGGTTGAAATCCGACTTGGACACAGGTTGCAGTGCGACAAATTATCTAAACCATTATGGTTGAGGAACTATCTCGCTCTCGTTGCCTTCTGGATCATGGACAAACAGGCGCAAGATCTGACCTTTGTCATCACGGTCCACGCGGTCATTGATGCCCAGCGCCGTGAGCCGTTTGTAAACTGCATCAATGGATGTGGTCCTGAAGACAATATGCACCCACCCCTGATTCGAAAACACTGACGTCGCAGGGTGCCGGACCGATCCCTTTTCCCAGACCAGATCCACTCGAAATCCGGGGATGGCAAGGTGACGAACCTCGTAGTCCTGACTTTTCTTGTTACGGCTCTCTTCGCGAAAACCCAGCACCCGTCCGTACCATTCGGTCAATTTGTCCATATCCGCAACCGAAATGGTAGCGTGATCTGCTGTGAGATTGAGTGGATTCAACTCCGTCGTCTGCGCCTCAATCTGACTCCACGACAGCAAGACAAGTAACGTTGCACATGCTGCACAGCTGACACTGGCTGGGTAATTCATCTGATTGACTCACCGAAAATTTGTCGCAACCACCCATGGGATTTCAGACCAATGCGAAGTCTCATTGCTGGTGACTTAGCGCCCAGACGTAGGCTGCAACAGCGGATACCTGTTCCGGGCTGAGTTGCGCGCCGCCCATAGGCAACATTGGGCTGCGATAGTGCTTCGGTTGCGGTACGCCTGCGGCAATTACTTTGGCGATTGCGGCATAACTGCCATCGGTCCACAGCGGCGTCTTTGCTGTCAGATCAGGACCCAGAGGTGTGCCGGTTCCGGTGCCGCCATGACATCCGGTACACGCTGCACCACCCATTGCACCGCGATAAACCCGGCTGCCGAGCACCACCATCTCTCGCGTCGCGCCGGCAGGAACCGGCAGCTTCGTTACATCTGGTGTATCACTGGACGAAGCATCGGCTGTAACTACAGGACCGGCTGGATCAGTCAAGCCTGGGCATGGCGTGAACTGTGATCCCGCATCTTTTGCATCGGGATCGCCCATGTAAACAATTTTATATATCCGGCCTTTCACATCATCGGACACATACAGTGCTCCATCAGGACCGATTGCAAGGCCAGTAGGACGATGCTCAGCTTTTTCCGGGTTCTTCACGGCGCCGGCAAAACCATCGGCAAAAATTTCGCACCGGCCTGCTGCATCGCCTTCCAGCGATTGAAAGACGACGCTGTAGCCTTGTTGTGCATAAGGCGCGCGATTCCACGATCCATGGAACGCAATGAACAGGCCATTTCGATAAGCAGCTGGATATTCCTTGCGATCAGAGTACGCCATGCCCATGGGTGCCCAGTGCGCAGGATAGGCATGGTATGGAGCGATCTTGCTCGCGCACTTGCCGACTGTCTTGCCATCTCCGCCGTATTCGGGCGCCAGCACCAGACTCTTGATCGCCGGATCGTAGTAGCACTCGGGCCAGCCATAGTCGCCGTCCTTCTGCAGCACCAGCAGCTCTTCCGATGGCAAGGTGGCCTCCTGCTCGGGTTTGTACAGTTCCGGCCACAGGGTATGCAGTTCATCGCGGCCATGCTGGGTCACAAACGTACGTTTGCCCCGGGTATCGATCGCAAACGCTTCTGAATTACGGATGCCGGTTGCATAACGCTCAGCAGAGGAGAAAACCTGGCCGGTTTTGTTCGGGTCATAGCGCCAGATACCAGCGCGTGTTTCGAGCTCCTTGCACGGAGATGCGCCGCGGATCTTGGGTTTACGGTTCTGTGGCTGGCAGGCGTTGGTGGCCGAGCCCACCGAAGCATATAAAAATCCATCGTCACCGATGAAGAATGGATGCATGGGATGCTGATCGCGATTATGGAAGCCGGAGACAATAGTCTCAGGCGCCCCCTGAGGTACCATCTGTCCGGCCAGTGAATACTTCACGATACGGTCGTTGATCTCCACGTACAGCGAATCGTTGTGCAGGGCGATGCCGGTCCCGCCCGCACCACCGCTCTGCAGAGTTTCGCCAAAGCGTTGAATGACAGTGGCCTTGCCGCTGCCCTGCTCATCCTTCAGCGCAACCACAAAGCCGCCTTCAGGCAGCACATCGTTTGCCGGGTAGTAGCTTCCAGACCAGGTATTGACGTACACAACATTGCCCGGTGACACCACGAGGTGACGGGCATGACCAATGTTGTCGGCAAAGATCGTGGCGCAGAAACCCTTGGGTAATGTCAATCCGCTAGCCGCGCTGTCCTGACAGACCGGAGCCTTGCTTGCTGCCGCAGCGCTGGACGGAGTCCGGTCCGATCCCGATGAGCAACCTGCCAGCAACGAGCCGACAGCGAGGATGATTGGCAATCGAGTCTCGCTCAGCCCGAACAATCGCATGAATCTCTCCTTCGAGTCAGTAAACAAACAGCATTGGAAGCAAAGCTTACGGTATACAACAACTAAAACTGGAAGCAGAGAGAAAAAATTCCTTCAGTCGCTTGCGTCAGACCTGTCGTAAGAGCGTTCTGTTCTCGAAGTCGTCGATTGTCATGGATATAGTGACGCTGGTCGTGCAAACCATGTACTGCCGAACTTCTGGCGGGCGGTTGACAATCGCACGGTTGGAATCCGCTGGATAAACGAGCGCATATTTTCTTGATCAGTCGTGCTGCCTTCCTGCCGACCGATGCCACGGTATGCAATGCTCCAGAATCCAGCAACCGAGATTGTCAGCTCAATAATTCAATTGTCTGGTACGAAAATCATACCAGCTGAACATTTGCATCTTCAAGTCAAGTTTTATGGATGCTCAAGATAAGCCGGCATATTGCCGATTTCAGTTCGGATTGAATGCTCGAGCGGCAATCTCCGGTGTATTTCTGGCAAGGATGCCAACGAAACCACCGCATGGTTTGCCACTCATCAGGCACGTTAATGCAACCGTCTGTCGACGAACAAGCACCGGCTGCGCAGCCTAGTGCATCGTGATCAAGTCTGTTCTTGTGAGGGTCACGTGGCTCGAAACCGACCCCGACGTATTCTTGAGATTCCACGCGGTGGATAGTTCCCCGAACGGATTTGCCGAGGATATTCCATCGATGGGGACAATGACCGCCAGACCGCGAAGCGCAGCGCCACCCGCGGTATAGAGCACTGCGCCCTCCGCCGAGGTGCCAACGATAATGACACTTTGAATGCTGCCGGCAGCGAGCAGTTTCTCGAGGTCTGTGCCAAGGAATTTGTCGGCATTTGCCCGCACCATTGGCTCACCAGGCAGTGGCATCAAGACCTCCGGTGGCATGGTGAAGGCAGTGGAGGTCGGTGGGCCACCGCTGTAGATGATCATCATTTTGCGGGAACGCGCATCCGCGAGCAGGCGCTGCACACGTGGAATGGTAAGCACGCATCGCGGCCGTTGAGCCTCACTGCAGAAGGTGGCGTACATGTCGAGAACAAGGAGAGCAGTGTGTGCGCTGTCGAGGTTAACCGGTTGCAACTCAGGCGGCGGAGGCACGACGACCGACTTCCATGAATCGATGATGGTCTCACTGTGTGCGAGTTGCGTGCTGCTGAGCAGCAGCATGGCCGCTGCGCCCGCAACAGTCAGCATTCGGCAGTGTGTAATACAGGATCGGATCATCATGGGTCTCCTGATGAATAGTCCTAGCAGATCTTTTCGATCAACAAAAAGCCGTCTTGCTCGCCTTCCCTGCCAGAACAAAAAAGCCGGAAACGTACCTTGGCGTTTGTCAGGGCAACACGTATTGCATCATCCACTTTGCCAAAGGCGAAGTTCATCATGGTCACCTCGTAGCGTGAGGTCGCCTGCGCTGCCAGCGATAATCCGAGAATGCATGCTGCAAACGTCATTTTTTCATGGTATGTCTTCACGCGCTAGCATTAAAGCCGCCATGAGCCCTGTCACGGCGGGAGAAGCGCAAATGTTCATCGTCAGACATTTGAATTCCCCCGCCGCTGAGGATTCTCCCCAATACGCAGCACGATCTCTGCTTTCCAGATCGGAAAAAAGATCAGTACTTCACACTCATCCGGATACCCATCGTAAGCGGCGCGTTGACGGCAGCGGTAACCTGGTCAGGGTTACCCGTGCCAGGCGCATAGACATTTTGCGGCGGCGACTGCAGCTGCATCTTGTCTTCGATGTTACGTACGTAAGCATCAACGCTGTACTTGCCGGATTCCGAGGTGTAGCCCAGGTTAAAGTCCGTACGAGTGAACGATGCCTGCTCGTACTGGGTAGGCTCGACCGCAAAAGTCGTAAAGTTGAAAGGCGGCGGCGAGCCTGGAGGACCACCGAACGGCGGGCCGTTGTACACACCACCCAATTCACTCTGGTAGTAACTATCGCTGATCTTGCTCGACAGCCGCGCACTGATGGACCCGCCACCCGACATGTCCCAGCGGTGCTCGTAGGAAACGATGCTCGACCACTTCGGCAGGTTGTCCAGTCGCTTGTTGGACCAGTCTTTTCTGACGAGGTAACCCAAACCAGCTTCGGCGTGACCCGGACCATCGTCGTAGTAGCCGTTGGCAAGTGTCATGGAGATATCAAACCGGTCGTTCCCAGTGATGTTCCAGTGCATTTCGCCTTCCCAGCCGTACAGCGTCATGGGCACCAGCGTGGTGTAAATGATGACCGTCGGAGCCCCACCACTCAGATTTGGCGCGAGGAAGGTGGGTTGAGTGAACTGGAATTTGGAGTAATCGTAGTAGTACACGGAGCTGTTAATTTCCAGGTTCGGCCGTACCCTTCCCTTGTAACCCACTTCATACGCGATCATGTCCTCAGGGCCGTAACTGCATGGTCCCGGCGGGCTGACCGTTGGGCAGATGTCATTGAAACTGCCCGCCTTGTAACCGGTCGCTACGTAGCCATAGATCATGTGATTGTCGCCAATCTGATAATCCGCCCCGATGCGCCAGGTCGTCTTGTCGGCTGCCTGAGAACCCACATCGTTCATCTTCACCGGACCGGTCAAGCCGTTCACGAGTGGTTGGCACGGAACGCCCGGATAACATGGTTGACCGTTCGCAGCCGTCCAGTAAGCCGCCGGCGGAGGTCCCGCAGCAATCGAGGCGTTGCGGAACATGCTGTCGGACGAATAGCGCAGCCCGGCGGTGAGCTTCAACGCATCGGTTGCATGGAAGTTCAACTGGCCGAAGTAGCCTTGAGCCTTGTGCTGATTCACACCGACGATGTTCGGACTTGGGGCGCTGCAGCCGGCAACCGTATTCGGTGCAGGCACCGTGCAAGGCGGATTGCTACCCGGCACGGTCGTGTTACTGATGTTGGCATAGGTCTGCCAGCCCATGTCCACCTCATCGGTGACTTCCTTCCAGTAATTCGCACCCAGCACATATTCAAGACGCTGCGGTTGCGCGTTCGAAATGCGCACCTCATGAGAATCGTAGGTGTTGTCTGCGATGTATTGGCTCCAGCTGTATGTCGGGTTGTCACCCGTCGGCAGGCCGGTCGACGGAGTGGGGTTGTCATTGCCCTTGAAACTCAAATATCCGCCAACATAAGTGAGGCGCATCGCGCCAACGTCCATATTCAGCTCGGCATTGTATTTGTAGTATTTATCGTCGACCCCACTGGCCATTGGATTGGCATAGACCTCACGGGCTGCAGATCCGCTCTGATCGTAGCGGTAAAACAGTGCTCGACCCGACGTATTGCCGGTGCCACCAATATGGCCGGCTGTGCCCTGCAGCAACAGGCTGCCGGTATCGGAAAAGTTCCACAGCGCCGACAAGCGGCCGCTCTGGTTGTCTTCATCATTGAGCGCGGGCTGCGTGAAAACCGACTGTGGCCTGCCATAATGCAGTACCGGATTCAAAAAGCCATCACGCACATTGGAATTCGCAGCAAGGCGTATCGCAAAGGTGTCAGTGACCGGCACATTTACCATGCCCTCAGCCCGACGGGTATTGTAGTTGCCAAACTCAACGCTCGCCGCCGCATCGAAATCAGATTTCGGCTTGGCCGTAATAACGTTGATGGCGCCGCCCGTGCTGCTCTTGCCATACAGAGTGCCCTGCGGGCCGCGTAGTACTTCTACTCGCTCCAGATCGAAGAATGCCAGCTGCGTGATCTGGGGACGGCCAATCGCCATGCCGTCAATATTGAACGACACTGCCTGTTCACCCTTGCTGGTATTGTCCGTGGTGGTTACGCCACGAATCGTGATGAGAGCACCGTGCCCGCCATTGGCGATCTGCACCGAGGGTGCGATGGACCCCAGGGTGTCCACGTTGTGCACACCACTATCCTTGAGCTGTTCGTCGGAGAACACGCTCAACGCGATTGGCGTCTTGGAAGCGGTCTCAACCGTCTTCTGTGCAGTAACGACGATTTCTTCCAATTCAAAAGCTGCACTCGAATCGGTTTCCGCACCCGTTGCCGGTCCGGCAATCAGGCACGCCAGTGCTACCGTGCTGGCGGCAGTGGGCAATAGACCTGTTGATAGTCGCATGACTGTGCTCCCTTGGATAAAGCTGAACGTAGTTGTTTGAAGAATCGTGTTGTTTTTCAGTTGACCATCGCCATGACAGGCGACAGCCCAGATTGGCACGGGACCAAAAAAAGGATCTTCCTACGGAAGAAACGCCCAACGCTTAACCTTGGGTTTTCCTGTCAACAGGAAGGTGACACTTCATATAGAGTCTTGGAGCACCAATAGTGGCTACCCGCTAGCACACTTTTTCCACAAGCGATTCGGCGTCACTCGTTCAGGAAACTCATTAAACGGATGCGGGTATCAGTAGAGTTCGATGACCTTGCCGGTTTTCTGATCCCGGGCAAAGCGACTCATGAATGTCCAGGCGATCATCGGCATGGTGGGCTCGGTCGTGTGCACCATGTTATCGACGCCAACAATGCGCAGGTGCTTTCGTCCGTCGATATTCCTGACATCAATGATGTAATGCTCGACACCATCGATAACCTGGAGCGAGCTGCCGTCGTTGGGCAGCCCAAAGACGCGGGTAACGTAGTCATCGCTGTGTTCGGCGGCCATGATCTCCTCGCGGCTCTTCATTGGCGAACGCGAAGCGGCAAGACGCCGCTGCCATGCATCTATGAACAGGTTGTAGTCGTTCAGAATGGAGGATGGCATGGTGTGTGGGCTGGTGACTTCGCTGGCAGCACCAATCGTGATGATGGGCATGTCGATCTTGCTCCATGCGGCAATGCGCTGATCATCTGCGACCACGGCCTCATGGCTGTAGAAGGGAGCCGCAAGGCCGGAAGAATTTCCGAGCGGCGCTACAGCGGCGACCATGTCGGGATGCCGGTAGGCAAACTCGCGGGAGAGATGTCCATTATGGCTGTGGCCTGTGACATAGATCCGGCTGGGATCGATGGGGAAAGTTTTTTCGGCTTCCTTGATGACGTCGTAGCCAAGGTCCATGGTCTCTGGCGACTCGCGGGCAAACAACAGGATATTGAGCTTGCCTTCCGCGGCGAGCTTGAAGTAATCGAGATAGCCTACATAGGCAGAAGCAATCGAGTACTCATCATAATGATTGACCTCTGCGAGGATGAGTAGCAAGGGAAGCTTCGTGCCCCGCTCCACAGCCTGCCGTGGCGAGAAGATCACCCAGCGCTCGCCCCGGTATTCATGCTCGCTGAAGATCAGTCCC
Organism: uncultured Pseudomonadota bacterium; assembly: GCA_963748005.1. Taxonomy (GTDB): domain Bacteria; phylum Pseudomonadota; class Gammaproteobacteria; order Steroidobacterales; family Steroidobacteraceae; genus CAILZL01. The sequence goes on along the minus strand of CAVVHH010000002.1, from coordinate 3,437,205 downwards.
ATCTGGTCAAAGTGCGCCTTTATCGCGGGATCGTTATCCTTGCCATGGCCATGGAGGAAACTGATGCCCTCAATCCAGTGCTCACCCAGCATGCTATGCACCACGCGCTGCGGATCGTAGCGAAGGTCGCTACGCGGCCTTGCGACGCCAATGCCGGCGGAGGGTTTGGCATTCCATTTTCCTGCAACGTTCAGCACCGGGATGAAGCCCAGATGTTCGATCTGCGCATCCGGATCGAGTTTCTTGCCGCTGTCATCCGACCAGTCAAGGCTGGGCACATCAGCGATCCTGGCACCATTCTCCTGGAACGCACTTACATCAAGATAGAGCCGCTTGTAGTCGCCGCGGTAAACGTCAGTGGCGGTGTCCACGATGCCGAATGGCGAGCCACGCCCGGCATCTGCTTTGTCCATAACGACATAGACGATGATGAAATCGCCACGTTTGGCGCACAGCTCGTTATATTTCCTGAAGTGCACCAGCGTGTTCATCGCCCAGAAGACGTCCATTTTGTCGACGACATAGGGGACGACAAGCACCGGAACCTTGTGCTCCTTGTCAGCCAGTACTTTTTCCGGCGCCACATAGATTGCGTAGCCACCGCCTTCCCTTATGTCGGTGCGCAGCCCCATACGGGTGAGTGGCGCCATGACATCCGCATCCGTGATGTTCTCACTCTTCCAGTTGTAGTCCGGATGGCCGACAAAATCCTTGATGCCCTTGTACTTGTCCTTCACCTTGTACTCGGCGCGGGCAACTTTCTGGTGGGCTGTAATCCATGAGGCAATCGGCGCGGCCTTTGCCCTGTTGCCAGACCATTTGGCGGGATCCCAGAGTTCAAAGGCGGGATACGCGAAATACGGGTTAGCACTGGCTGATCCGACGGATGCAGTAGCTATGCCGTCCCTGGCGGAAGCGTTTTGAGCCCACAGTGCCGCGCCGTCCAGGTGGAACACAAAGCCAGCGCAGAATACCGCTACGCATTTTGCTGGAAACCAGCTGCTTGAGATGTTCATCTGATTTCCTTTGAGCATCCCGCTCACTGCGAAAACTCCGTCCTGAGGGTCATCGCGTCTTTTCTATCACGAGGAATGTGTCTGGTTGCCCATCCTTACCGAAGTAGAAGGCGCCCAGTCGGACATTCGGCTTGCCGGCCACTGGATTGACCGCAGCACCAAACTTGCGATCGGTGATAGGCAGCATGGTCACCTTGTAGTGCGCGGACGCGGAGTTGTCCTGCCGGCAGTAGATGTGAAAATTCATGACCTCGTTATGGCCCTTCTGCAGGGTGAGGATCTGGATCCCATCGAGGCCTGAAGGCCGGCACGTCTCATTGATGAAGCTGTCCACCTGTTTGACCGGCAGACCTGCAGGGTCCATGAACTCATCAGCAATCCACCCTTTGGCCAATCCGCTCGCGGGGTCTGGCTGACTGGCTGGATTCTGCTGGGCGACCAGAGCATTGCTGCCGATGAAGAACGGAATCATCATAGCGGCAAAAACAAACTGTCTCATTTTGTATCTCCTCGTTGGTAAGCGCGTGTCATTCATCACTGCATATCGATGCTGCAGTCTTGCGCGAACGAACACCTTGGTGGGTGACTGGCAAAGTAACGCTTGAAGAAACCAAACCTGGCATCCGTCGCAGCCGGAATTGGCTGGGTGCCATCGCCGAGCTGCATCGTGATGTTGTTCCTCGCATTGAATTGTGGCCATGCAGGCAGACCCTTGCCATTCGGATCGCCGGTTTTCGCGAAGTTTGCCCAGTAGGAAGACATCATCTCCGCAATCTCATGATCTGCCTTCGCAAAGCTGGCAGTGAGCTTGGAAAGACTGTTCATCACATAGGGAATTTCAGCACCCGCACCGGCGCCGAATTTCTCCTTGCTCGACCCCGGCAGACCATGATTGAAGTAGTAGATGTAGGTCCTGTAAGGACCTTTACCCTTCTCTCTTGCCGCTGCCCATTCAAATGTTGAGGTACGATATGAATCGCGTGCCGACTGCTCAATCTGTTGTGCTGCTTCATCGTCGGTGGCAGCGGGATACAGAGACAGGAACTCGCCCGCCATCTTGCCGAAACGGGCATTGGCCCACTTCTGATACTGCGCGACCGTGATTTTCAGATCCGGGTAGTACACGGAGGTCCAGCCAGCCATGAACGGCACGTTGCTCTGTTTGCCCTCGGCATAGAGTTCACCAAACCCCTTTGGCAGCAGCCATCCATCCTCGATAGGGCTGTAGAACGCGGGAGGAAATGGCGTCTTCGGCAGAGCATTGATCTGCTCCCCACTCATTGCACGCAATTGTTTTAGGGAGTCAGCACCAGCCTTGCGCAGATAGGCCATATTGTCGGCCTCAGCCTCGCGGATCGTCTTGTATGCAGAAGGACTTCTTTCCTGAAGGAACGGATCATTGTGGAACAGAAGTCCGTTCTCAGAAATGGCGCGCTGAAACAAACCCTTGGCCAACGGTGAAAGCGACAGGAAGTGCACAGATCCGCCGCCAGCCGACTGCCCGAAGATGGTGACGTTCCCCGGATCACCGCCAAAGGCGGCAATATTGCGTTGTACCCATTGCAGGGCAGCGATCTGATCCAGCAAGCCGTAGTTGCCGGAGACGCCTTGTGGCGATTCCTTGTCCAGTTCCGGATGTGCCAGGAAACCATAGATGCCCAAACGATAGTTCATCTGAACTCTCACGACGCCCTTGGCCGCCAGACCCTCGCCGTCGAACTGTGGGCTCGATGAAGAACCCTGCATGAAGCCGCCGCCATAGATCCATACCATGACCGGTAACTTCTCGGCAGCATTCCGGGCCGGCGTCCACACGTTCAGATAAAGACAATCCTCGCTGGGAGCATTGCTTGAGTTCTCTGAGCCTGGAATGGGAGTGGCGCGGTAAATCTGCATACAGCTCGGGCCGTAATGGTCGGCCTTCAACACGCCACTCCATTTCGTCGGTGCAACCGGTGGTTTCCAGCGCAAATTTCCAACCGGAGGTGCAGCAAAGGGAATGCCTTTGAAAACGGTTATTGCGGAATTCGTAGCTGGCGCGCCACTCACGGCACCCGTGTCGATCTGCACCGTCTGCGGAAAGTCAGCCGCATGCAGGGGCACGACGCTCGGCGCCAACCAGGCCAGCAGCCCTGCAGTCAGTACATGAATACGCTTCGCCATATTTGTCACCACCGGATTGAATCTAGACTTGTTACTCGATTCGCTTGAATTTCTCGAGAAATCCCGACTGGACTTCGGACTTCACGTCAATGGTCACGTACTTGTCCTGACTTGGAATTGCCTTGAAGGCCGGCCACTTGATCACGCCTTCGACACTGGGGTTGCCAGTTCTGGCGAAGCTGACCCACATGCGCATGGTGTTTTCAGTGACAATCTCGTCGTCCTTGTTAAGACCCGGGTCAGCGGAAAATCCGGGCGGCGCTTGCCACGTTCCGGTGAGATCACCAAAGTGATACCTGACTTCGAAGCCGTGCGGGGCTTTCATGCCAGCGCTCTTCCAATTGGCTGGAACGTGCATGAAGCGATACACGTAGACATTGCTCTTTGCATTCGCGAACGCGGGCAGCCAGTCCTCTGCATAGCCCTCAAACACACCGGTCTCTGCTTCATCGCCCCCGACAAGCATCGGCACATCGTTGCCAATGTCTTCATCGATGATGTTGATGGGATTATCGGTCATCGACCATGCGTCGATGGTCGGATGCATCCTGTGATCGGCGGCAGGGATTGTTTCTGCACCGGCTGGTGGTGGCGGCATGGCATCAACGATCTGCTGCCAGGTCTTGGCGCGCAGCTCTGCAAGATTGTTTGTGCCGATCTTGGCGATGAACTTCTGACTCACCACATACGCTTCCGCCTGGGTATCAACGCGAACGTTGTTATTGTTGAAATTGAGAGTGGCGCCGGATTCAACGATGGCGCGATGGAACAATCCCTTCGCCATGGGCGATGCTAGCAACCAGATCGCTTTTTGTGCGCCACCACCCTGACCGAAGATGGTCACGTTGTTCGGATCGCCACCGAACTCGGCGATGTTCTGCTTGACCCACTGCAGCGCGGCGACAAGATCCATCATGCCGTAGTTGCCGGAAGCATTGTGTGGCGACTCGGCCGTCAGTTCTGGGTGAGTGAACAGTCCAAAGGCACCAAGGCGATGATTTACCGTTACCAACACGACCCCGTGTTGCGGCAGCGCCGGATAGTTATAGGTTTCCGTGTTACCCGTTGAGGTATCCAGGCCGCCGGGATGCAGCCATACCATCACCGGTAATTTGTCGCGCGCGGTCCTGGCGGGCGTATTGACGTTCAGATACAGGCAGTCTTCGCTCATCTGCGATTCATCAGCTACCACTCTGCGCTTGTCAGCCTTGTAGTACTGAGTCGCCGTCAGGCTGTATTTGGTGCTCTTCCTTACTCCCTTCCAGGGAGTCACCGGTTGTGGCATCTTCCACCGCAAATTTCCCACAGGCGGCGCAGCATATGGAATACCACGATAGACGCGTATCTCCCTGCCCTTGCCACCTACCGTCATACCGGAGACCAACCCGGAATTCGTTTTGATCGGGTCTCTAAGTGATGATGCCGCCTTGTCGGCCGCCACCGCAGCAAACGCAGTGATCAAAGACATTGCGATCAGTGCAATGCGCAATTTGAGATCTGGTCGACGCGTGTGATTCATTCTGTCCTCGTTACTTCTTGCGGCCCATAATCAGGACAGTGTTGAAAGATCGCCACACCACTTGGGCATCCAGGCCGGCGGTTCTCATCGCACCCAGCTGCTCTTCGACGGTAGGCGTTCTGAACTCAGGATGATGAATGGGCGGCGCTTCGTTTTCCGGGCGAAACCCTTTGCGAGCCGTTTGCAGCAATGGCTCCCATGCGCCCCCGCCGAAACCAACCTGATCTATGTTGATAAACCAGCCACCAGGCGCCAGCTGGTCGGCGGCAATGCGATAGATTTTGTACATGCCATCGAGGTTCTGCAGGACCGAAATCCAGTCGGTAATGATGACGTCTGCTCCTTTCGGTACGCAGCCGTCGCTGATGTCTCGCTCGCCACAACCAAATTTGTAGTCGACCCGGTTACCGAACCGCGCCAGCCGTAACTTCGCGGCAGGAAGATTCGGTTCGGAATTGTCAGGTTCGGTCCACAACCCCCGGGCACTGGCAAACCTGTCGAGGAATACTTCAAGAAATTCGCCATGGTGCGCGCCGACTTGCACCACCAACTTCGGCGATTGCAGGTCTGCTGCCACAATAGCGGCGGCAATTTTGCGGGGCTGCGCCATCGCCTCGTCCCGTGTTGGCGCGATCTGTGAGGTTGTCTGGGCATTAGCCGCAGACAATATGAAGGTTATTGCAAGTACAGCACATGGAATCGTGCATACACGCAATGCAGAAATCACAGGAACTCTGTTCATGACACCCCGTAACGGGCAGTGATGCAGTTGAGTCATGCTGCCCGCCTACTTCTTGCGACCCATGAACAGCACGGTGTTGAACGACTGCCATACCACCTGAGCGTCAAAGCCCGCTGCCCTCATGGCCGCCAGTTGTTCATCGGCCGTGGGCACCCTGAATTGTGGATAGTGAACGGGCGGCCCTTCAACTTCTGGACGGCGAAACTCCCTGACTGATGTCTGAATGAGCGGTTCCCAGCTACCGCCATAACTCACGTGATCTGCGCTAACAATCCAGCCACCAACGGGCAGCTGCTCGGCGCCAGCGCGATAGATGCGGTACATTGCATCGAGGGTTTGTTGAATGGAAAGCCATTCAATCAGGATCACATCCGTGTCCTTGGGAAGCACACAGCCAGGACCAAGATCACGCCTGGCACAGCCCCACTTGAAATCGATCCGGTCACCAAAGCGCGCAAGCCGCTGCTTGGTAGCAGGCAGATTGTGTTTGGAAGTAATGGCCTCGGTCCACTGTCCGGGTGTCCTGGGAAACTCATCAAGAAAAACTTCCAGAAACTCCCCCTGGAATGAGCCAACCTGCACTATGCGTTTCGGCTCCGGAAGATCGGCTGCCACAATTCTGGCGGCGATCTTGCGTGGCTCCAGCATTGCGTCGTTCATCGCCTTTTGTCTGGCTGACGTCATCCCGCCTTCTACAATCGCCGGAGCAGTGAAGGTGGCCGGTGAATTCTGTGTTGATGTCTGCGCACTTGTTGCCAGCGGCATGCCAATCATGGCACTCACCAGAAACGTCAACGAAACAAACGAAGCACGCATACGCAGCCGCCTGGTCAGTAGTTCATTTGGCATTCAGGGCAATACAAACGCCGAACATTATGGGATCCGATCAATTCGCATCGATCACGTTCGGATAATTGCCTGCCACTGCAACCAGCATTACATTGAGTTGGCGATGCCAGCATTGGCTGCGCTGCTGATCACCTACAGCCAATTCCCGACGGTGCAGGTCAACATTCTGGTTTTCTTTCTGTACCGCGATTACTTTTTCCTGGCCATGAACAGCACAGTGTTGAAGCGGCGCCATACCACCTGAACGTCGTCGAAGCCCGCTGCCTTGAAGGCGGCAATCTGATCTTCGAGCGTCGGTGTCACATATTCCTTGTGATGTACTGGAGGACCTTCCGTCAGCGCAGACAGGCCCTCACCCGTCGCTTCGACACGAGCCGCCTGCAGCCGCTGCTCCCACGGGCTACCGCCATAGGCAACGTGATCAAGGTTCATCAGCCAGCCACCGGACGGCAGCATCGGCGCTGCGTCACGGTAGAACTTCTGGATCCCTTTGAGATCCTGATGAATCGAAAGCCAGGAGGTGAGCATTACATCGACGCCCTTGGGAACACAGCCAAGGCTGATATCACGTGATGGGCAGCCGATGACGTAGTCAACGTGATCGCCGAACCGGGCGAAGCGCTTCTTGGCGTTATTGAGATTCCCATCAACAGGCTCGGTCCACTGCCCGTGCGAAGTCGGGAAGCGCTGCATGAACGCTTCCAGGAACTCGCCTGTGAACGAACCCACGTCGACGATCAACTTCGGGGAGGGATTGTCCTGCGCAACGATCGCAGCGGCGATGCGTCGCGGTGCGCCCAGCCGGTCACCTGCTGGTTCCTGCCGGTTCACTGCTTCGAAATGCACCAGGGGGCTAATGTCCGGGAGCGCAGTTGAGCTGGGGGTTTTGGCCTGCGTCTGCGCAGTTGCCGGGAGCGATGCAGACATGACAGCAATAGATGCCATCCAAAGCATCACCGAAAGTGGCCTGGACAACACATGCATTCTGATCATTGACAGCACCCCTGAAATTGGCCAGCCATCTGGTCTGTTTACTATACCAGTCGAATACTTTGGATTTCAAGTTAACGCAGGACAGGGAAGCAACCGCGACAGCTTGTGCGCCTGCGCAGCGGGCCGATTCAATTGCCGAAGTAAATGGTTATATCAATCGATTGGAGGGTATGAAATATTTGCTTGATCGTGATTACGCTGGTACGAATTTTTAGCTTATGACCGTGTCTGCCTCTTCATTTTCGGTCTTGATTTGCTTCCTGACTATTTTTTTGACGCATTCCGCACTTCCACCGGCAATGGGCACAGCAATACAACTACCAGCCACATCCGTGCCCGGTAGTGCAGAAGCTCGCTTGGAATTCTGACTCTTATACTGGTATGCTGTTTATACCAGCTCAACAACATTAATCTCCAGCGTTTTTTCGCACTATAGAAGCACACATGGAAATCATTGCTCGTATTCCTGGTGGCCAAGGCAACATCGACCAATCTTGCTGCCAGCGACAAAATCAGCAACTACCATTCCGCCCTGCTACGACCAGGAAATGAGCCTTCTTCAAAAAATGAAATGGCGTCTGCACAGGTACGAGTTGCGTTACAAGGACAAATTCAGGTTCGAAGCTCTCAATACTTTCAGATCGCCAGCGGCGTGGGCGAGCCAACCTCGACCGTTCTGCATCACTCTCGCTAAGGTTCATGCATGAAGATTAAATCCGTCCGCTGCCGAGTCTTTGAGTGGAAGGGCAAAACCGTGCCCCCGCAAGGCAATTTCTGCTCAAACGCCATGGACCTGATTTACGACAACCGGGCCAACGCGCATGCGGCGGGCAAGGACACGATGAACACATTCCGATTCCACGGCTGGACCGTGGTCGAGATCGAGACCGACGACGGCATTGTGGGATTAGGGAACGTCGCCCTGGCGCCGCGTATCGCCAAAGCGATTATCGACGAATACCTCACACCATTGGTAATCGGCCAGGATCCCTGGGACTACGAATACCTGAGCCAGCGGATGTACCGCGCTACGCATGCCTGGGGTCGCAAGGGCGTGGGCATGGCGGCAATCTCCGCCATCGACATTGCAATCTGGGATATTCTGGGCAAGAGCACCAACAAGCCAGTCTTCAAGCTGCTGGGCGGTCGCACCAAGGAAAGGATCCCTTGCTACTACAGCAAGCTGTATCACACCGATCTCAAGGAGATGCAGCGCGAGGCCAAGGTGTTTCTTGACCAGGGCTTCAATGCATTCAAGATGCGCTTTGGCTATGGCCCGGCTCACGGCCCGCAGGGCATGGTTGAGAACCTGAAAGCGGTCGCCGCGGTACGCGATGTGATCGGCGATGACAACGACCTGATGCTCGAGTGCTATATGGGCTGGAACCTCGAATACGCCAAGCGCATGTTGCCCAAGCTTGAGCGATATCAACCGCGCTGGCTTGAAGAACCTGTGATCGCTGACGACATCGATGGCTATGTCGAACTCAATCAGCTCACCAGCATTCCCATTTCGGGAGGTGAGCACGAATTCAGCCTGTATGGGTTCAAGCAACTGCTCGACCGCAAGGCAGTGAGCGTGGTGCAGTACGATACCAATCGTGTCGGCGGCATCACAATGGCACACAAGATCAATGCGCTATGCGAAGCCTACAGCGTGCCGGTAGTCCCGCATGCCGGCCAGATGCACAACTACCACCTGACGATGAGCAGTTTGAACTGCCCCATCAGCGAGTACTTCCCCATTCACGATGTGGAAGTCGGCAACGAACTGTTCTACTACATCTTCGACGGCGATCCGGTGGCGGAGCAAGGTTTCCTGCAGCTCGATGACAACAAACCCGGGCTGGGACTGAGCATGAAGACTGAATATCTTGATTGCTTCGACATCATAGAATGACGTCCATGCACCGACGCTACCGAGGGGTATTCCCCGTCGCTCCAACGACGTTTACTGAAACCGGGGAGCTGGATCTCGAGAGTCAGAAACGCTGCATTGATTTCATGATTGATGCTGGATCGAACGGCATCTGTATCCTGGCCAATTTCTCCGAGCAGTTTCTGCTGTCCGACCACGAGCGCGAAATCCTGACGTCGACCGTACTCGAACACGTCAAGGGCCGCGTGCCGGTAATCGTAACGACGACGCATTTCAGCACTGCGGTCTGCGTCGAACGTTCGCGCCGCGCGCAGGAATGCGGTGCGGCCATGGTGATGGTGATGCCACCGTATCACGGCGCCACTTTCCGCGTTCCTGAAAACATGATCTACGAGTTCTACGCGCGCCTGTCGGATGCGCTGACGATTCCTGTAATGATCCAGGATGCACCCGCCAGCGGCACAGTGCTGTCGACCGCATTCCTGGCGCGGATGGCGCTTGAACTTGAACAGATCAGATACTTCAAGATAGAAACATCCGGGGCGGCATCCAAGCTGCGCGAGTTGATTCGCCTGGGTGGCGCCGCCATTGAGGGCCCTTGGGACGGCGAAGAAGGCATCACGCTGTTGCCCGATCTGGATGCCGGCGCGACGGGCGCGATGACCGGCGGCGCTTATGCTGATGGCATGCGTCTGATAGTCGATGCCTATTTCGCTGGCCAGCGTGAAGATGCCATCGCGCACTACCAGCGCTGGCTGCCGCTGATAAATTACGAGAACCGTCAGACTGGGTTGCTCGCCGCCAAGGCCCTGATGAAAGAAGGCGGCGTGATTGCCTGCGAAGCACCGCGTCATCCGTTGCCGCCCCTGCACCCCGATACACGCCGGGGTCTGATTGAAACCGCAAAACGCCTCGATCCAATGGTCTTGCGCTGGGGTCACTGAGCGGCTTGCATGAACATTGAACACCAGATCAGCGCCACGTTTGCATGGCATGGGCGCCTGATGGTGTTGTCATGGACGATACTGCTGCCAATCGGAATATTGATTGCGCGCTATTTCAAAGTCACCCCTATGCAAGACTGGCCGAACAAACTCGATAACAAGCTGTGGTGGCATTCGCACCTGGCACTACAAATCTCGGGTGTTCTGTGCATGTCCATTGGTGTGGGCCTGGTATGGGTAAGCACCGGACGCACGGCCTTTGGTCAGTCGCTGCATGCCAGCCTGGGCTGGTTAGTCGTGTTGTCAGGCTGGATGCAGTTGGTCGGCGGTTATCTGCGTGGCAGCAAAGGTGGTCCACTTCAGGCCGATACAGGCTTTGATGCCTCGAGCGTTCGGCATGGTGATCACTACGACATGACCCGTCGGCGCGTGATATTTGAATGGCTGCACAAACTCTGTGGTTACGGGGCCTTGCTGTTAAGCATTCTGGTCACCGGTCTGGGCCTTAAGCTCGCGGCCGCACCTCTCTGGATGTACATGACAATTGGCCTGTGGTGGGTAGCCGTTCTGGTTGTCGCTTACAAACTGCAGAGAGCAGGACGCTGCATCGATACCTATCAGGCCATCTGGGGACCGGATACTCGGCACCCCGGCAATTCCTGTCACGTCATCGGCTGGGGCATCAGCCGATACACCGTAGACAGCTACCGCAAACGCTTCGGGCCACCACGTGCTGAAGCGCCAGCTCCGCCTCACCCGCACCCATGACTGGCACGGATATCGATCGATGAATGCTGAATTGCTGGTGACAATCGCTGTAGCTGCCATCGCGCTACTGCTCTTCCTGATACTCAAGATCAAGCTGCATCCATTCGTCGCACTGCTGTTCGTCAGTATCCTGGTGGCGTTGACAGCGGGGATATCGCCCACCGAACTGGCGTCAACGATCGAAGGCGGGATGGGCAAGACACTTGGCCATATAGCCCTCATCATTCCACTTGGCGCCATGATTGGTCGGTTGATCGAGCACTCGGGAGGTGCTGCTGCGTTCGCCAGGAATCTGCTCGACCGCTTCGGCACCAGTCGTGCACCGCTGGCGCTCACCATTGCAGGTTTTGTGATTGGCATTCCCGTGTTTTTTGAAGTGGGCGTCATTATGCTCATGCCCATGGCCTATGGTGTGACGCGCGCGACCGGCAGACCACTACTGCAATTTGCATTGCCCATGTGTATCACGCTGCTGATTGTGCATGCCTTCCTGCCACCTCACCCCGGTCCGGTTGCCGCGGCGGGTCTGCTCGGCAGCGATGTGGGCCGCATCTTGATGTGGGGCCTTCCCATTTGCGCAGTCACAACGTTCTTTGCCTATTTCGTCGCCAAGGCAATGATGCGTCGCGAGTATTCCATGGCAGGTGATATTCGCGCCGAAGTGTATGGCGCAGACAATACTTTGGCAACGATCGAAAGTGCACCAGTGGAGTCATCGCCCACAGAGCGTGCGCCTGGCGTAATGACTACTGTGTTGCTGATCGTGATTCCCATCGTACTCATCATGCTGGGCACGCTTGCTGCCGCGATCTTGCCGGTCCATTCCATTGCCCGCGACATACTGGTGGTGCTCGGCACGCCGTTCGTTGCCCTGTTGGCGGACGTGCTGCTGTGTGCATATGTGCTCGGTATCCGACGCGGCTGGAGCCGTCGGGCGGTCGCGGACGTGATTGGTTCGGCCATCCCCGGCATCGCCATGGTCATTCTGATCACAGGCGCCGGCGGTATTTTTGCCCAGGTACTGGTATCCAGCGGCATCGGCAAGGCGATTTCCGAGCTGCTGCGTTCAACGGGCTTGCCCGTGCTTGGCCTGGCCTTTTTTCTGACAATGCTGTTACGCGCAGCACAAGGTCCGACCACCGTAGCCCTGATCACGACAGCAGGAATTATCAGTCCAGTCGTGGCACAAAACGGGTTCAATGCAAATCAGCTGGCGCTGATATGCCTGGCCATGGGTGCTGGCGGGCTCTCGGTCTCGCATGTTAACGATGCGGGCTTCTGGATCGTCACCAGACTTATCGGCTTGAATGTCGCCGACGGACTGCGTACGTGGACAGTCATTACGACGTGCGCAGGCATTGTCGGCTTTATCATCACAGCCCTGCTCTGGTCGTATGTATAGCAACGTTACGCCGTATCTGGGTCGTCAAACCTGACACGACGGTTACGAATGATCGTCATATGTGAGTACAACCCGATCTATCTTTATCAACGATATTGCTGCACTGGCTTACCTGGATAGACCGGCAGAACAGTGCAGCCCGAGGCGTTAATAAACAAGACACCGCGATTACTTTTTCCTGGCCATGAACAGCACAGTGTTGAAGCGGCGCCATACCACCTGAACGTCGTCGAAGCCCGCTGCCTTGAAGGCGGCAATCTGATCTTCGAGCGTCGGTGTCACATATTCCTTGTGATGTACTGGAGGACCTTCCGTCAGCGCAGACAGGCCCTCACCCGTCGCTTCGACACGAGCCGCCTGCAGCCGCTGTTCCCATGGGCTGCCGCCATACGCGACATGGTCCAGATTGATCAGCCAGCCGCCGGACGGCAGCATGGGCGCCGCATCACGGTAGAACTTCTGGATCCCTTTCAGATCCTGATGAATCGACAACCAGGAGGTGATCATCACATCGACGTCCTTGGGAACACAGCCAAGACTGATGTCGCGTGACGGGCAGCCGATGACATAGTCAACATGATCGCCGAAGCGGGCGAAGCGCTTCCTGGCGTTGTTCAGATTCCCATCAACGGGCTCGGTCCACTGTCCATGCGACGTGGGAAACCGCTGCATGAACGCTTCCAGAAACTCGCCGGTGAACGAGCCGACGTCCACGATCGACTTCGGGGAAGGATTGTCCTGCGCAACGATCGCAGCAGCGATGCGTCGTGGCGGGCCCAGCCTGTCACCTGCTGGTTCCTGCCGGTTCACTGCTTCGAAATGCACCAGGGGGCTAATGTCCGGCAGTGCCGTTGAGCTGGGTGTCTTGCCCTGCGTCTGCGCAGTCGCCGGGGGCGATGCAGACATGACAGCAATAGATGCCATCCAAAGCATCACCGAAAATGGTGTCGAAATCTTATGCGCACTTGTCATGAGAATACTCCCGGAAATAAAACGGCCTGACCCAATGGAACGAGTTGTATGCTTCATTGATGACTTCCTGTTGGTTGCCATGGATCTACTTGTCTCATTCACAAATGAAATTGGCCGCGTCATTGCTATTCCCAGTTCCCTTGTACTTGGCCACAGCCGGATAAGCGCATAGCGGGCGGGTACGCACGATTTTTCCGGCACTCACCCTGGAAGCAGGAATGCGCTCCGGCGCTTTGCCATGATCGACCCAATCATCAATGACTCCCAGCTTGTTGAATGTGTCACAGCCGGCACCACCAGCACAGTGATTCATGCCAGGAATGGTGAACAGGCGCGCTGAAGTGCGGACTTGCTCGCCCCCCGAGTTTTCAATCAGGCTCTTGTAGTATTCGATCAGTTCCGCTGGATTGTGATAATCGTTCCAGCCGATATACAGCAGTAATTTTCCACCGCGATAAAAGAAGGGTTTCAGATCAGAATCCACATGCAGCAATGGACCGAGCTTTGCGACCGCCGTATTTACGTCCTTGTCCCAATCCATGGTCCTGGAATCCCACGTTGCGTTCTGGAATGCGGCGTAGCGGTACAGGTCGAGCGCGTTGGCAAAGGAGCCTCCATCGGCAAAAGTGAACATCTCCAGCTCCGAGCCTGGCGCCGGTCCTGGAAAGATTCTCTTTCTGGTACGCGGGTTGATTGGACCTGCATAAGTCTGCTGCAATAGATAAACCTGCGGCGCGGTCAAGCAGTCCGGTGCATCGGCACCTTTGCACTGCAACTGCCGGGGATCGAATGTGCATTTGTCCGGCTCTTCGACCAGGCCATCCTGCAGTCCGATCCTGGAAGAACAGGTCTTCAGCACGGCACCATGAATCATGGCGTACTTGGTTCTGGAAATCAGACGCCGCGGGTCCTGGCTGATCAACCAGTTGGGCCAGAGTTGTGCCGCGTTAAAATACGTCAGCGGATTTGGCGGCGCACCCGCGACGATGCCATCGTAATCATTTGGGTAACGCTTTGCTTCGATAAGACCTTCGAGTCCGCCCAGCGAACAGCCAATCCAGTACGAACGAACAGGTGCCACACCGTAGAATGCTTTGATGAGTGCCTTGGCATACACGGTCATTTCGTGATCGGCCCGATAAGCGTAGTCAATCAGCTTTTCCGGGTGACCCAAAGTGAAGCGCCCACCGCTACCATCTGGTGTGGAACTGTCATGACCGGTGTCCGTACTGGCAGTTGCGTAACCATCGAGTAAGCCGGTCAACATACCGGAGTACATCAAAGCTCCGCCCCAGCCAGAATTACCTACACCAAGAAACTTGCCGTTCCAGCCTGATTGTGGCAGCCAGACCTCGATCTTGATGGCCGAATCCGTGCTGGGCTTCAATATGGCAGCTACCCTGCAAAAGACAGGATTTGTACCAAACTGCGTACGACCGGCTATGTTCATCCCCGGACGATCAGCACTACTTGGCGGCAGCCTGTATTCACCCGCACCGACAGTCTGGGCAATGGTGATCGTCGAGTTGTGCAACATCGGCTTCATCAACTCCGCGCAGGCCACAACGGGAGCAGCGGCTTGACTGTCTCGCAGTGGCGGGCTCTGGGTTCCAGCAGCAGTCGCAGCGAAAATGATGTCGATAAAAAAGAACGACAGCGCCAGCATCACGCCTGAGATCATCAATACTCGATACGGGAGTCGCAACGCTCTCATAAGGCTGATCGCTCCATACCAAACCAACAGTCGGAGGACCGTGCAAGGTCGATTTTTCCTGACTCATTGCCCCATCGAAATGCCATGTGCATTATTTCCTGGCTGGTCCACCAGGCAGCGCACAAGACTGTTCTTTATGTGTGATAGGGAACTTTGCGCAAGAAATGGCTACTCGCAGGCCGCGCGAGAACGAAGAATTCAGCCCAGCGAATCAACGTGGATTCTGCAAACGCAGGGGCAGCATCGGCCCGACATCCTCAGCTGAACCTGCCATCGATCCATTCATCAACTTGACAGATTCATCTCGATGCGCTGGCTCGGCCATGCGTCGCCTGGATCTATTTTCTTTCTGCCGTGGATCGAGACTGGACCAGATGCGTCAGGCCGTCCACAATCGCTTGCTCGGCACAGTTGGGCTTTAACAGCGATTTCGTCAGGCCGTGTCCCGGATGCACGTAGCTTGCGTCGGAAAAAATGTACCCAACCGAAGCACCCACCATACTGATCATCATTGAGTTGGCGACCGGCGACTTCGCTTTGAAGCGCCTGCCTATCTCGCTGGCCACATCGCCGCCTACCCCGGCCAGCACGATATCATTGACCCTGATCATCGATAGCGGAATCGTTACGGGCGGCCTGTCTTCTACAATGGCGTGACCAGTCTTAGGATCGACACGCAGCTGTTGACCAGGACAAGTCGCAGCGCCAGCGGCAGCATCGATGCGTGCTTGCGCGTCGCCGGGCTGCATGGTTGCAACCACTCCCATGACGGATTCCGCGAGCCGCCGCGCCTGTACATTCAGAAGAGCCCAACCTGCGGCTCCTTCATCTGCCGCAGGTAGTTGCCCGGCGTTTTGTAACGACTTGAAAAGCGTCAGCTGATCGGCCTCCGCGGCGCTGGTGAACAGTACCACCGGCGCTGCACCGGGTAGCGCTTCCAATATGTGAGAAACAGCGCCGGGCAGATCACCGCTCACCTCGTAGCCACCGTTCCTGGTCACGCTGCGGAACATCACCTCGGCATGCGACGCGTAATTTACGAGCATTGCGATGGGCGCACCTTCGCGGCTGACGAATCGCACCACATCGAGTGTCTTGTCCGAAGGACCATGTGGGTCGTACCCTGCCTTCAGGCCATTTTGCTCACCATTGTTGATATTGATCCAGCTTTCTCCACGTCCAAATGCGACGCGTGCGGGTTGCAGATGCGCGTTTGCCTGCCGGATGGCTTCCAGTGCGCCCTGCTTGAGCCGCTCAATCTCCCGTGTTTCGCGTGAACTGGGGTTCTGACCGGCATAGCTGAACAGTGGCACATTGTGTGTGTGGGTGGCAGCCAGCATCACATGGGATTCATCAATGCCAAGCTGTCGTGCAACCGCCTTCACCATATCCTCAGCAGCGGGAACAGTCGTCACCTCCAGCACCACCAGCGCCACGCGCTGCGCACCGTCATCCAGGATCAGTGCCCGGGCGTATATGTCATCGTGTACACCGACAAAACTGCGTTCACCCGGCCCGGTATTCAAACTGGGTGCATCAGAGGGCAGGTAGGGAAAATCAGCTGCGCCAGGCGTCACCGATGCCTTACCCACACCGACGCGCAGCTCGCCGGCATAAGCCGGGAACTGCAGCGACAGGCAAAGTGCGATCGCCCATCCTGTGCATCGTCGATAAAGTCTATTCATCTCGGTTGCCATGCGAAATTGACTCCTGCTTTTTCAGCACGGGATTCACGTATCCGGTGGGCAGCACTTTGTCGGGATCGGGCCGCACGCTCAGATACGTCACGTGATCCACGATCTGACTCCAACCATGGAACACACCCGCGGGAATAACGACCATGTCGCCTGGCCCGACGCGGCGCGTATAGCCATCCCGATTGATGCCGCTGCCACTCGGACCGTTCAGCACTTTCACAATATCGCTGTCCGCAGCTGAGCGTGTCGGTTCGACAATCGTGCCCCCGGTGGTCAGCATCCCGGAGCCCGACAGAATGTAGTAAACCTCGGTGGTGCTGTCGTGATAGATACCCCTGACCGGATCTCCTGGCTTGTCACTGGTCGCCTTGCGATTCACAACGCCGACTGCAACATTCAGCTTGCCGACATCGACAACTTTGCCCTGATGATCCCCCGGAGAAAGCGCTGCCAGCGCTTCAAGATCAGCCTTGCTGATATCAGTAGCCGCGTCGCGTGCTGTAACGGACTGTGCGAAACTGCCCATCTGCGGCAGGACAACAAGGATCGCCATAACAGCCAGTCTGTGTTTTTGCATTGTCGTTTTCGTTCGTGTGTGCAGAGTACAGGATCAACTCGCAAGCTGATGGTTTGTGCTGCCGCTATCAACCCAAAGCCTTGAGCTGAGCTACACCCGAACGAATATTCGCCATTTCAGTATCGGTCAGCGTATCGATCGCAGGTGGCCGTGAGAATGTCCGTTGGCTGCCCAGCATCACGCTCAACGCGTATTTGGTGGCGGACAATCCCTGACCATAGCCTGGCTGCCTCAACAGCGCCTGGGCGACCTTCAGGTTCGCAATGGAACCGGCGAGGTCCTTGCCGGCACGGTGCGCCGCCCAGATCGCCGCCAGTTGACGGGTGTAAAGATTGCCTGAGGCAAGTATGGCACCGTTGCCGCTGCTCAAGGCCTGCTGCATCAGACCATCCGTTCCCGTGAATACCGCTACGTTGGGCAGCTGCCCGACGATAGTGTCGTATTCAGCCGCGTCACCGTTCGAATCCTTGACACCCACAAAGTTGGAGTGCTGACCAAGCTTCTGCCACACCGACACGTCAGTGATGGGTACGCCAGTAGTTCTGGGAATATGGTAGTAACGCACCGGTGATTTCACTTCCGCAAATACCTTGTCGAAATATCTGAGGACACCGTCACCCGACGGATTTTTTTCGTAGTAAGGGGGAACGATCAGGACGCTGTTAGCGCCGGCGTCAGCGGCATGCCTGGACAGATCAATCGTGTCGGGGAAATTTGCTGTCCCTGTGCCCACGATGATATCCAGCCCGGAACTGTTGTCGATGGCGAACTCGGCAATCTTCTTGCGCTCCGAAATCGAAAAGGACTGGCCTTCGCCTGTAGTTCCCAGTACGAGCGCGCCATCCGCCCCTTGAGACTTCCACCAGGCGAGCATGTCCTTGTAGGCAGCAGAGTCAAACATCATGTTACGGTCAACAGGCGTGACGGCCGCCACCCACAACCCATCGCGGGGACTCTTGAAGGTTCTGGCGGGCTGTGCAGCACTGGCACGGACGTTGTTCGTGCTCAATGCCAATGCTGCGGCTGTCCCGGCACTTACAAACTGCCGACGTGTGGTATTCATGTCTAATTGACTCCTGATAATTCGATTTCCCATCCTGCATCTGGCCCAAAGAACTTGGACCACGGAACTATTCTCCGCTGCCCAACCCGTCCGGCAGAACCTTTCCAGCACCGAACTGATCGACAGTTCTGACGAGCTTGCCGTCCTGATAGAGGACCTCGACGGCTTTTTCGCCTTGCACTTCCTGTCAAGCTCATTCTTCAGACCGTTATCACGCTATTACTGGTAGCGTCGATGATGTCACCAGTGGCGGCATACACCCGCCTGCCATTGGCGCTGAAGGTCAACCAGGACGGTTCGTCCCGCTTCCTGACACTCATCATCTGTCTGGGCGGCATCACCGTGTCTTCGAACATATGCACCACGCTGCAGGCGCTGTCGGTCACCCACACTACTTCTCAAGCGGCGAGAGCGCAATGCCTTGACTCGTTGACCTGCCGACGCAACTGTCCGGCCAGTTTGCCATCCACAATGCGTAATTCAACGAAGCGCATCGCTGCACCGCCAGCAGCGATTTGCTCGGCCGCGACGACCGCTAACAACCTGGTGTCAAGTTGAAATCCGACAGATTTGCTTCAGCTGCCTGGCCGGCATCTACACGCACCTGAAATTATTGAGGGGCCATGGCGGATCGTTTACATGTTGGGATGTAAGCATCCGCACGGTCGAACGACGTTTGCAAATCGATCAGTTGCAGAAACATGCTGGCGCCGTCGATATACATGCCCAACAACACGGTGAATACAGCGATGGATGATGCGCACAGTCAAGCCCTACTTGAGCCGCGCACGCACCTTGTCCAATCCAGCGCGTGCGCAGCTTTCATCCAGACCCGGAGCGCCGTGCGCGCCACCGACACCGAGAGCACCGATCACCTGGCCATCGACAATCAGTGGCAATGCACCAGAGCCTGGCATGTAGCCGGGATTGGCCTTCACCCGCTCCAACAGCGCGGTATCCGTCTTGATCTTCTCCGCCAGTTCGCCGCTC
The DNA here is from genome assembly GCA_963748005.1 of uncultured Pseudomonadota bacterium. Taxonomy (GTDB): domain Bacteria; phylum Pseudomonadota; class Gammaproteobacteria; order Steroidobacterales; family Steroidobacteraceae; genus CAILZL01. The sequence continues at coordinate 3,417,917 of CAVVHH010000002.1, read as the reverse complement.
GGCATCTTGAAAGCATTAGCCGCCATCGCCTTGCCCGTACTGGTCACTACCGCGCGGTGATTTGCGCCATCATCCGCGATCAGAGCTTTGACCACGCCAGCGGAATCGACCACACTGGCACTGACATGAGCGCCGCGAGCAGCGCAAACAGCCACAGCGGTCTGCGCGGCTTCCACAGCCAGTGCCATTGATGGGCCGCGAGCGGCCGTATCTGTCGGGGCCGGCAGATCGCGGTTTATTGATGGGACCTGGGCCACAGCGACGCTGGCAGCCGCAAGACACAATGACAACAGATCAAGTCGAACCTTCATGGCAATCTCTCCCCAGTTATACCTGATGCGTGCCAATGTACTGCCGACCTCGTTTCTCCTGCCGTGCAGGAAGAATGCGGCCACCTATTTCCACAGTAGTGAACGCCGTCCAGACCGATAGCGACGTATCCAAGCCTGGTAATAAAGTACGAAACCGGAGATTGCCAGATAAACAATGGCAAGCGCGCTGATTGTCACGATCCAGCGTCCGCTCATCCCAAAAATGTCGCCACGATGAATCCGCTTCAGTCGCTGGTTCCACTCCCAGCCAAACGGCATCCCGATTTCCGGATAACCCTTTTCACTTAGCCCCATCTCCGCACCGGTAGCCGTGTTGTATACCAGCTGTGTTGTATCGGCATCGGCAGCACCAATAATGCCCTGCGAATAACCGGAAAAGTAACGCAGCCGCAACACCTTGATTCCAGTGTCCGGTCTGGCCTGATGGAATGCGGCCAACGTCGCGCTGGTCATGGCTGACAACTCTTCATCGCGCAGCGGTGAGGAATAATCGCCCCCGGTGGGGCTGGGTGCGCCATTGCGCGGGTGCAGCTTTCCATAGACGGTCGCACCGACACTGTTGATGGCCAGCAATGTTCCAGTGATTGACAGTGATATGACCACGATGACTGAGACCAACGAGACCCAGCGATGCAGTTCGCGCCACAAGTTGCCGCCGCGCCAGAATATGGAACCTTTGCCTATGCTTCGGCGCCGCCGGAACAAGCGCAGATAGTGGATCAATCCCGTGATGATCAGGATAAGGAAAGCCACTCCCACCACAATATCAGGCACGGTTGCCCAGGAGCCCATGAAGTTGAAGCGATGCAGCGCTTTGAAGTCCTGGCGCGGTGACGTGAAGCGGTTCGGCAGAGGCGGTGTGGGCAAGGCATCGTCCGGTAACGATGCACCCGTTTCGAGATCAAACGCCATATGACGTTTGTCCATCTGGACATGGGCGACAACTTTTCCTTCATAGGTGCGCAATTCCACAAGACGCAGAGCAGCGCCCGGTGCAGCTGTACGGCCCAGCTGTGCCGCGCGGTGAATCGCGGCGTCATGGTCGAGCTTTGCGGGCAAAGCTGTGGCGGTATAGTCAGGCGCGGTCACGACAAAATAGTTTGCGGGGCCATTGTGGTGCTGGCGCATCAGCAGCACGTCGGGATCAGTCTCTGGTGCATGCGTGACCAGCGCCCGCATGTCTGCAATTTGAATACCGGCTCCGGTGATCGTCACGTAAGTCAGCACTAGTCCGACCAGCAGCACGACAAGACGATGCCAACGCATCATGTCAATCACAATGTTTTCCCCTGTCAAAAAATCGCATCAAGCGGTAACAGATCGATCGCAATTCTGATCGAACGGAGTCAGAGTACATTGGCCGCTGGTCAGAACCGTGCTGGCTTGCCCAGCCAGTCAGCAACGAAATCAAACAAGCGCTGCTTGGGATCGCCATATTGCGGACCACAGGATGTGAAGAAGTGCTCTGAGCCCTCCACGCCTGCGAAGGTCTTGTCTTTCGCAGCAAGGTGGTCGTAAATGATCTCGGAAGCCACGATGAACTGGAAGCAGGTATTGGTCATCACCAATGTCGGCACGGTGACGCCTTCGGCCTGGGCGGGCGTACCCGTATTCGAGGATTTCCAGTCGACGCCGATAACATCATCCTCGGTCAAGGCAAAATCCTTCGTCGTGCGAATCGCATCATTGGCCAGGTATTCCCGCACCGTATAGGCAGGATTGGGCTGGCTATATCGGGCCACTGCCTTCTTGATCGCATCATCGCCAACAGGTGAAGTGATCGGCCGGATCGAGCGCAAGATAACTTCAGGCTTCGAACCATCGGCCTTGAGCAGCGGATGTGGCCGCCTGGTGTGCGAAATGAATCTCAAGTCTGCATTATGCAGACTGGCCGCCGCGCCCATGTTGGCTGCGCCGGGGGCGAACAGCGGTTCGTCGATGGTCTTGCTGTCATCCTCATCCAGGGCCTTCAGCCGCGCGAGTGCAGCATCTATGACCTGATTGTTGCGCGCCGATTGCCCGGCGAAGTACTTCTTGCTGAACTCTGCTGAATACGTCGCGGTGCCGGTGCTGACGTTATAACCGTTCACAGTCGCGAACATGTCGAGATCCGGTTTGTTGCGAACGTCGCCGGTAAAGGCAGGATCGATGTTGGATACTTTTGATCCCGAACCCAGACCTGGATCGAACAAGATCAGACCATCAGGCCTGGCCAGGTTGGAAGCCTGCTCTTTTGTGCAGGGAGAAATTTTTTCTTTGCCCGCGCATGCGGCCATCCCGTGCGCAGCGACATCCGCGTACAAGGTCATCGTCACCGCGCCGGCGCCCCATCCTGCAACAACCACGTGCTCAATACCGGGCAACGTTCGCAAGTAGGCAATGCCACGCGATGCCTCCACAAACCCATCAAATGGCGATGCGGTTTTTCCGGAACGTGGATGCGGCACAAACAACACGCGATAACCACGACTGGCCAACTCTGCAGCGGGCGGATCAAAGTTGAAACTGGAGTTGGAATAAAGGACCGCGACCCGCGTGTTCGGCCTTGGCGTCAACGGTTCGTATAACAAACCATCTGCCGCAGTACCGCCCAGTTTTACGAAGCTTGAACGGTAGTGATCGGTCGTCATCGGACCCACCTGTGGCCTGCCGCCGCCAACGCGGGGAGCCTGTACACCGGCAGGCGCTTCCTGACCTTGTGCGCCCGTGACACAGGCCAGCAAGGTGACGACAACCAGAGTTCCGAGTTTTGACTGCATCAACACATATCCCCCAATGATTTTTCAGAACTCATGTCTGACCAGGACGATGGCGAACGATACCGTCCTCGTCGAGTAATGCGGCGGACACAAACCATCGATAGCCGGAGCGATACTTCAGTTTAGCAGCATGTCTTGTCATGCGCGCGTCGCAGCTGGCAACAAATGCAAGGTGCCGACACAGCAGCTTCGTGTTGAAACTGTTTGTTGTGACTGGCATAGGCAGGCTCTGGCTAATTCGGAATCTCAATGTGGATCTCGTTCCCCTCCGGATCTTTGAACCTCATGATCCGGAGTGCATTGGTGTTCTTGTCACGAACCGCGTCGATCACAACGCTATGCGCCGTCAGCCACTTGTATGCCTCATCGATGGCCGTGGTCTCGAAAGAAACGTGCGAATAACCCTCGTTGTAGAGCGCAGGCGGCGGCGGTCGTGTTGAACCCTTGTGCCACACAAGATCGAGTCGAAAGCCAGCGCGCTCAATCCTGACTGCCCGGTCATTCGCGGTTCCCGGCCCGAACTTTTTCGTGTCGTGGAAACCGAGCACGGTTGCATACCAGGCAATTTCCCTGTCCAGATCCGCCACGACCAAGGTCACCGTTCGCGGTGGCGCGAGTTGCAACGGGTTGTCTGCGGTTGCTTGTGCAAGAAGCGGCGTTGAAGCAGCCAATGTCAGAAGCGTCAACGCAGTCGCGGCAATGTTAACGAGGTTCAGCTTCATGATTGTCGACTCCAGCTCCAGGACTTGGATTGTGTTCTTCGAAAGCGGCAAGCGGCGCCACTCGCAACGAGCCTGTCTCAAGCTGGAGAAACGAAACGGTCTTGCATATCGGTCGTTGATCCCACACCGCCAATCGCATTGCTTTCTTCGTTCCTGAGCACAGCTTCCGTAAGCTCGGAACACCCACCGGTCACTACCGGCCGGAGGGCGTTCCATCTGCGGATGCCACTGGTTTACATGCGATAGCGGAATCCCAGCGTGTAGTACCGGCCAATGACATCATCCCCAGGAACAGGGGTACTGTTGCCGGGGAAGCCCACCTGCAAACCGCCGGCAATCGGTGCTTCCCGATCAAACAGGTTCGCCACGTTGAGATAGATCTCGGTCTTGCCACCCAGCCCTCCCAGGGTATAGGCCACGTTCAGGTTGGTATAGAACACCGATGAGATGCTTGGAGCATTGGTCATTACCTGTGCCGCCAATGGCGAGTAGATTGTGGGAGTCCAGCTCATCGCGTTGCGATAACGCTCCTGCACGCTGACCTTCAGATTCTCGGTGGGCGAGAAGCTGGCAACGAGGGTGGCGCGCCATGTCGGGCTGGAGCCGTAGAACCCTGCATTTTCGGTAGTTCCCCCGGTAATGGGATTGACGATCACATTGTGCGGCTGATAGCTCGCCAGCAAACGCAAACTGAATGCCTTATCGAACAACCGATTGGCGTAGCTGAGCTCGACGTCCGCACCCGTCGTCCAGTTTCGTGCGACATTCACGCCCGTAGAATAAAAAGCAGTGGCAGCGTTCGCATCCGATTTGGTGCAACAGTCGATGGGACGGATGATCAACGCACACACCGGCGAAGTACCACCACTATTTGGACAGGCCACGGCTGTTGCAGCCTGTGTGGTGTTCAGCTGGAGGATGGCATCCGTGACGTTGATGTAATAGTAGTCGACAGACGCACTGAAGCCAGGTGCCCAATCCGGACGATAGACGATGCCGAGCGTAGTCGTATCGCCCGTCTCGGGATCCAGATTCGGATTGCCAGTGGTATAGGTGGTGGCCGAGTTGACCGTCTTGCCGTTGACAACCACGCTGCCGTTGAGGGGCGTGAGAGTGTAGGGATCGACAGTGTTGAGATTGCCAACAGCGGTAGGCCGATACAGTTCAAACAGCGTGGGGGCGCGAATATCGCGCGACCTTGTGCCACGGAAGCTGACCTCGTTGTTGAATTTCCAGTCCAGTCCCGCTTTCCAGGTGTAGACGGTTCCGCTCGTGGAATAGTTGGTATAGCGCACCGCGCCATTGAGCGAAACATCTCTGGCAAGGAACACGTCCTTGAGCAGCGGCAGATCGAATTCCAGTGCCGCCTCTTTCACGCTGACGGATACCTCGGATCTTGAATACGAACCCGCCTGAAGATAGGTCTGTGACTGCGTGCCGCAAGTAGCCAACCGCAGTTCCGGGCAGACCAGCGGGTTTGAAGCGTCACTCGGCGTGTTGTTGCTATCCAGGTGATAACTCGATTTACGAGCCTGAGCCGAGAGCGCCGTGGTGATCGGACCCGCCCAGCTATTGAAAGGTGCTCCGGAAAGAAATGCTTCAACATCATTCATGTCCGTGTACGAAACCACTCTGAGCCTGTCAAACATGTAATCGATGTTTGCCTGAGTCATCGAAGTTGGACCGAACGCGTTGTACGGAACACATCCGGAATACTTACTTGCATACTGGGGCTGCGTCGTGACCCAGCACACTGGCGCTCCGCCACCGGCCGGCGTTACCGCGTCCAGCGCAGCAGCCATCTTCACACCGTTCTCGGCTTTGTTCTGCACCACTTCCTGCTGGTTGCTGGCGTGCACCAGGGCCACTTCCCAGCTCCAGCCATCACCGAATTCGCCATTCAGACCGGTATCGATGGAGTACTGGGTTTCATTCGACTCGGCGAACTGCCGCGGCGCATCCGCTTGCACCTTGAGGAATCTGAACCGCGTAACACCCGCCGCCGTTAAAGCACTCTGCTGCTGGGCAGTGAGGTAGGGATTGTTGACAAACAGGTTGTAGATGTTGGTACCGTCACCAGGGTTGTATGTCGGCTGGATCAGGCTGTAGGCGGCGTTGTAGTTCTTGGTGCCAGAGGCCTTGAAATAGCCGTGCACGGTATCGGTAAAGTCATAGTCCATGCGCGCAAACACCTGATGCATCTTCAGCTGACCCTTGAGCGAAGGATCGAAGTACGCACCGGAGCCGCCGGAACTGATGTTTGCTACTGGCGTTCTTATGCCGAAATCGACCGGCGCCAGAACGCCGTTCGAAATGAAATACTGGTTGTAAGGCAGGCCCGTCGTTGTTGCATTGGGTGGCAGGATCACGCCACCAAAGGATCTGTCATTGTTGGTGGCATTCATCACCAGCCCAAACTGCGTCAGCGTGGCGGTGTTGGAAATCTGTTCAACATACGGCCTTCTGCGAAACCACTCGCGACTGGTGGTGCGATCAACGCCCTCGTCACCGCGGTACTCATAACTGGCCAGCATATGTCCGCGACCGCCAAACAGGTCGCCACCCCAGGCGATACCGATAGCCCCGCCGCGATCATCGTTCTGGTCAGACTGGCCGACCTGACCGTTGATCTTCATACCGCTGAAATTCTTGTCGGTGATGAAATTGACAACACCCGTCACTGCGTCCGCGCCGTACACCGCCGAAGCGCCACCGGTCACCACGTCAACACGCTGCAGCAGTATCTGTGGAATCATGTCGACGTCAACCGTGCCATTTGGCGAAGTCGACGCCACGCGGTGGCCGTCAAACAGAATCAGTGTGCGGGTCTGGCCGAAATTGCGCAGATTCAGCACATTCGCCTGGCCATTGGGATTACCGCCATTGGCGCTACCGGAGCCGATGCCGTTCTGCTGGCCCTGCGATCCGGAAAACTGCGGCATGTCGTTCAGCTGTTCTGCGATCGTGGCAGGACGCACCTGCTCCGAATCCGCCACGCTGACAACTGTTACCGGTGTGGGGCTGTCATTGCCGTTCTTGACGACGCGCGAACCGGTGACGACGACCTCTTCCAGTTCCAGTGCGACTGTCTGCGCATGGATTACCTGGCCTGCAAGGAGCCCCATCAAGCCCGCAGTCCAGCTTGGTCGTAAATTTCTCTTTCGCATACTCCCCTCCGATTCTTGTGTGCTTGAGTTTCAGCCCGCCGTCAGTCCACCATCGCCGGGCGTTTTCGCGTGGCGCTTTATTTCTGGTCGCTGCACTGAAGCCACCATGGTTGCGCACCAGGGTGAATCAGCTTGCCAACCAGACGATAAGCCCCTGTCTGCATCTATTCGCCGTCCCGTCTCGTAACGGTGCTGTAATAGACAGGAGAGCTTTTTGCGGGAATGGATACCCCTGTTCGAAATTATTTTTATTTTCCCTTCGATGCCGGCCTGCCATTGCGCAGCATCGCGGACATCGCACGGGTATCGAACAAGGAATCCGGGCGCAGGCTTACATGCGGTGCCGGAAGCCTAACGTGTAATAACGACCGATCGGATCATCACCAAGCACATTGCCAAGGAAGAGCCCTGGCTGCACATTGTTGAAGGCTGCAGCGACGGGCGGCTTCCGATCGAGCAGGTTCTGCGCGTTGAAGTAGACCTCGGTCCGGGCGCCTCCAACATGCTTGAAAAGATACGACAGGTTCAGATTCGTATAGGCCACCGAAGGAATGTCCTGCATCGCAAATACCAGCGGCGCCAGCGGTGCACTCTGCTCCGGACCCCAGGCAAGACTGCTGCGCCATCGCACCAGCGCACTGATGACAAGATTCTCGACTGGCGTGTAGCGAGCCAACAGTGAGGCGCGCCAGACCGGAGCAGCCTGCAGTCCCTGGTTGCCGAATGCTGCCCCGCCCATGTCAAACGACCCGCTGCCCGGCGTGACGTAGACGATATGCGGCTGGTAAGTCGTGAGCAGGCGCAAGCTGTAGGCTCTATCGCGTAACAGTCCGGCGTAATTGACTTCCAGGTCAGCACCCTGGGTCCACTGAGTCGCAATGTTCACACCCGAGCTGTAAAAGGCCGTTGCAGTATTCGCAGGCACAGTGCTGCAGCAATCGATCGGACGCACGATCAGCTGACATACCGGTGAAACGCCGCCGCTGGCCGCACATCCGAGCTGCACTGTCTGATTCGTGCCATTCTGGGTCGTTATCGCGTCGCTGAGATTGATAAAGAAACTGTCGAGCGACATGCTCAGATTGGGAGCCCAGCCCGGACGGTAAACAAAACCTGCGGTCGTGGTATTGCCCATCTCGGGCAGCAGCAGCGGATTGCCCTGCGTGTAGGTTGTTGCCGGCTGATACACCTTGCCGTCCGGAGCGACCGTTACGCCATTCATCTGCACGTTGGTCACGAAATCCGTCAGGTTATAGTTGCCGATGGTGGCCGGCTGATACAGCTCGAACAACGTCGGAGCGCGGATGTCGCGCGAACGCGTGCCACGAAACGCCAGCGAATTGCTGAACTTCCAGTCCATGCCTACCTTCCATGTCGAGACGATGCCGCTGGTGGAATAGCTGGTGTGGCGCGCCGCTGCGTTGAGGGAAACATCTCTGGCGAAGGGCACGTTTTTCAGCAGCGGCACATCGAATTCCAGAGCCGCCTCGCTCACATTGACGGAGACCCTGCTGACCGGGGCCGAAGCCGCCTGAAGCCATTCCTGGCTGGTGGCAGTGCAGCTGAGAAAACGCAAACCGGTACAGTCGAGCGGATTGCTGGCATTGTTGGGATTGGTAGTACTGTCCAGGTGGTAAGTGAGCTGGCGCCACTCGGCCGACAGCGCCATATTGACCGGTCCCGCCCAGGTGCTGAACGGCGTGCCCGTCACACTGGTGTCCACATCGTCCATGTCGGTGTGCGCCACAACCTCGACGGGCAACATGAAGTAGCTGATGGCGTGTTGATTATCGGAGGTCGGTCCGAACGGGTTATCGGGTATACACCCGGGATAGAGGTCCGGATTCGTCAGCGTCACATTGCAGACGACCTGATTGTTTGCAGGGTTGATCACCGCGTCCAGGGACGCAGCCAGTTTCCGGCCATTAAGAGCGTTGTTCTGTCGCACTTTCTGTGTGTTGGCGGAACGAATGTAGGCGATGTCCCACTCGTAGCCCTTGCCGAATTGCACGCTCAGGCCGGTATCGACGGAATACTGATGAGCGAACGTTTCGGCGTTCTGCCGCGGCGCATCCTGCATGGTCTTGGCAAAGCTGAAAGTGGTGGCGGTACCGAGAGCGGCCCGGTACTGCGGTTGCAGGAACGGATTCGTGGCACTCATGAGCATGGTGTTGGTGCCGGTGCCGCTGTTGAAAAATGGTTGCGTGAGATTGTAGGCACTGTTGTAGTTGTGCGCGCCCGACACTCTGACGTAACCGTGTACCTCTTCCGAGAAGTCATAGTCGAATCGGCCAAACACCTGGTGCATCTTGAGCTGCGCCTTGAGCGAGGTATCGAAATACGAGCCATCGCCGCCAACCTCGAAAGCGTTGGTTCCGAGGGGCGTACCATGCACAAACGGCGTCAGCACTCCGTCGGCAGTGAAGGTCTGACCGGCCAGCGCGTTGTTGCCTGAAATCAGGCCGCCGAAAGACTTGTCATTGTGAGCGGCGTTGTATGTCAGTATGTACTGGCCGTTTACCAGGTACACCGTCGGCCGATTTGCAAGGAAGGGGCGACTCGATCGGTATGGCACACCTGCATCAGCACGGTATTCATAACTCGCCTCAAGGTGCCCGCGTCCGCCAGACAAATCGCTGCCCCAGGCGATGCCAAGGGCGTGGGTGGGATCGTCACTGTATGTCGATTGGCCGGCCTGGCCGTGAATCTTCACGCCATTGAAATGCTTGTCGGTAATGAAGTTCACCACACCGGTGATCGCATCTGCACCATAGACGGCCGAGACACCGCCCGTGACCACATCCACGCGTTGCAGCAGCAGCTGTGGAATCATGTCGATATCGACCGTACCGTTGGGCGAAGTCGGCGCCGCGCGGTGGCCATCGATCAGAATCAGCGTACGCGTGGCGCCGAAGTTGCGCAGATTGAGAACATTCGCCTGCGGATTGGGATTGCCGTTATTGGCGCTACCGGCGCTGTTGTTGCTGTACTGACCGCTGGAGCCGGAGAACTGCGGCAGATCATTCAGCTGATCTGCCACCGTGCCCGGATGCACTGCCGACATCTCCTCGATGTCTACCACGGTCACCGGTGCAGGACTGTCATTGCCATTCTCGATGACGCGCGAGCCTGTGACAACAATCTCTCTCAGGGGGACAGGTGCTGCACTCTCACCCTGGCGAGTGGATCCGCCTGCCACAGGAATACTGCTCTCCTGACGCTGCCAACCCGCCTGAGCCTGCTGACTCCGCTGTGGAGATTCCACGACTGTGCTGCCAGTGTGCGCACCATCATTGCCTGTCGCCACTGTCTTAGTGCCACTCGTTTCCGGCGGTACATTCAACTTGATGACGAGACCATTCCTGCCTGAATAACTGTAAGTAAGTCCGGTATCGCTCAAAAGTCTGGTCAGTGCTTCATCCAGCGTCAGCTCGCCGGACACGCCATTGGAATGAAACGGCGCCACATCACCGGAGATATAGGCAATCTGGTAACCGCATTCCCTCGCTACAGCTTGCAGCGCCGAACCAAGCGGCGCAGCGGGGATATTGATGGGCTGACGAGTGGCGCATCGCGCCTCCTCTGCAGCGGCCAATCCATCAGGAGAAAAGCAGGCGACAACCGACGCAAGGGCGCAACGCATGAGCACCCCCACCCACCCTTCTATTTCTATGGAACTGTATCTACACGCTGTCCTGTGTCGCGACGGTTCTGCAGTACCAGGAGTGCTTTTCGTGAAGATGGGTACCCCCTCGCGTGATTTTTTATCGGATCCCTATAACATGGGTTTCCTATTGCTCAGCATTGCGAACAATATAAACCGCGCCCTCGCTTTCATGCACTGTAACATCGGGTAATTCGTGCAGGTACTGAATAAGAAAATCCGGATCGGTCGCGAATACGCCGCTCAGGCGAAGCGGACTCGCACCGTGGTCCTCCGTCATGAACTTGCGCACGCTGTAACGATTGAACTCCTCGGCGACTTCGGCCAGCGTGGCCGATTCGAACATGATCCGCCCTTGCCTCCATCCTGTTGCCGAACCCGCATCGACATGAACGGTCTGCATTGACCTCTGGCCGTCAGCAACCTGCACCTGCTCGTCAGCGGACAACAGCACAAGATTGCCATCACCGATGGCATGACCGAGCAATGCTGATCCGGCATTTCTGGACTCTGTCTGACCACAGTTTCGATTCAACCCGGAACATTCATCCGTAGAAAACTGGGCAATGTCACGACCGTATTCCTTGTCCAGGTGTTCCGGATAAACTGCAACGCGGCCTTCCAGCACGGTGACGGTGGTCGCACCGTGGCTTCTGTTCACATCGAATTGAGTACCGACAGCACGTATGGCTGTATCGGTTGACAGCACGACGAAAGGCCGTGCGCGATTCTTGGCAACATGGAAGAATGCCTGGCCTTCAAGCAGCTCAACAGTTCGCGTCGCCGAGGTGAACCGCACCCGCAGTCGTGACCGCGCGTTCAACATCACCGTTGATCCATCTGCGAGGCCGATCGATCGCTGTTCGCCCACAGCAGTGACATAGGTCGGTGATCCATTTAACAGCGACCACGAAAACAGAGCAATTCCTGCCATGCCCACCAAGATACCGGCTGCAAGAGGTACTTTGCTGAACCATCGCTGCCGCTTCCCTGAAATATCGTCTGCGAATGACTCGCCCTCAGAAACGGCTTGGGGCATTCCTTCCAGCTCCGACGGGCGATCCAGTTCAATGATGTTGTCCGCAGGATGTTTCGCAAGGAGATCTTCAATGACTATCCTGCGCTGCGCATCGACGCGCGCCGCATAGTTCCACAGCATCGACATCTCGATGAACGCGCGCAGGTTTTCAGGGGACGCTCGCAACCAGGCATTGAACGCATGACGTGCGGACATATCCATATCCATGTCGCCCGAACGGAGCTCAACCAGCCATTCGGCTGCCTCTGCCGAAATCTGGCTGTTCAATCTGGAGGAGGTTGCCTTCGCCATAGACGATTCCTATTCAGTCTCTTTCAATCGCTTGCGAATTTGAACCAGTGCCTTGGCGAGGTATTTTTTGACCATATGTCTGGAAATACCCAAACGCTCTCCAATCTCGTCCACCGACATACCCTCCCGGCGACTGAGCAGAAATGAGGTCTGCATCTTGGGCGACATGTCGCGCAATGCCGCGTCGAGTCCCAGCAAGCACTGCTCTGCCGTGACCTCCAGAAAAGGATCGACCTCGTTTCCGGATACCAGTTCTGGCAGAGCCTCCTCAATCTGGACTGACGCATCTTCGGGCGCGCTCTGCAGCCGGTGTTGTAACGCCACGTGCCGTGCGATCGTAAAGATATAGCGCTCAGGAGCACGAATGGTCTCGTGGTTGGGTACGCGAAGCAAACGCAGAAAAATCTCTTGGATAATGTCAGGGACGTCGGCTGCGTTTCGAACGCGCGTACGAAGGTATCCGTATAGCCGGTTGTGCTGTGCAGCAACGAGTCCTTGTACAAAACGATTTTTATCCTCAACCGTCACAGTGCCGCCTGTAATTGCCCCCCACTCAGGATGCTAGAGTAAATTCCTGGGACTGCGATACCCGGCAAAGCAGAATTTTTTTGCTTCGGTTTGCTCCCAGACACACGCTCACCGGCAATCGACGGCAACCTGAAGACCAATCTTCCATCAAACCAACATTGCCCCGCATTCGGGTCTGTTTGCCGACCAGGACTAATGTTATACGCAACTTGCGTCCATCAGCCTTGGCGTGATCGACACCGACGAATCCAACCACTTGGATGCGCGGTCGATTCCCATTCGTAACGGGTGCTTGTGAAAGCAGCTGCTCGTGACATGCCTGTCTCCTGCATGAGCAGCTCAATGGCCCGGTAAATCGGGCCGCTTTTCCATGTTGGTGCGTGCCAGCTCCGGACAGGCTTTAAGCAAGTCCCTCCGGCCGTTACCGGCCGGAGGGCATTCATGGCTGTCAGTTGCGTACTTACATGCGATAGCGGAACCCTACCGTGAAGTAGCGACCCATGGGATCGTCTCCCGGCACTGTTCCATTCAGGCCGGCAAACGGGGCGGTGTATTGGGCCCATGGCACCGGCGACCGATCAAACAGGTTCTGGACGTTGAGATAGATCTCTGTCTTGCCGCCGAAACTTGGCAGCGTATAGCCCACATTCAAGTTCGTCAGGAACATCGGGGACACATGGTCCTGCGTGCCAGTCATGGTATACGTGATTGCTCCCGGCCCCGACTCTTCCGGGAACCAGTTCATGCTGCCGCGCCAGCGTTCCATCACACTGACTTTCAGGTTTTCAATCGGCTCAATACTGGCCACCAGTGTGCCGCGCCACTTGGGAAAGGTGTACCCGGCGTTGTTCGTTTCCTTCCCGGTCAATGGATCCACATTGACGCTTTCAGGCTGGTAACTGGCCAGCAGGCGCATGTTGAAAGGCATCTCGAACAGGCGATTGGCGTAGTTGAGCTCCAGATCAACCCCCTTGGTGTACTGCCTTGCCAGATTGATGTAGGTCGTATACACACGGGTCATCGCGTTATTGAACGTAGTCGTGGTGCAGCAGTTGATCGGCCGCACGATCAGCTGGCACAACGGCGAGGCGCCGCCACTGTTGATACAGGCAAGCTGCTGGTTTGCACCCGCATAGTTGGCAATGGCGTCCGAGACCTTGATGTAGTAGTAATCCGCAGACATGCTCAGTCCGGTCACGAACTCAGGCCGATACACCAGTCCGGCGGTCACCGTGTCGCCCAGCTCAGGCCTCAGGCTCTCATTGCCCGAATCAAGAACGCCTGCGGGATTGGGACGCCCACCGGCTCCATCCAGATTGACTCCCAGCAGCTCATCCCGGCCGTTAAAGTTGCCGACCGATTGCGGCGCATACAGCTCGTGCATCGTGGGGGCACGGATGTCACGCGAACGGGTACCGCGGAAGTTCAACTCATCGCTGAACTTCCAGTTCAGACCGCCCTTCCAGCTGTTGATGGAGCCGCTGTTGGCGTAGTCGGTGTAACGGAATGCACCGTTCAGAGACACATCCCGGGCCAGGAACAGGTCCTTCAGCAACGGCATGTCGAATTCCAGCGCTGCTTCCTTCACATCGTTCGATATTTTTGGCCGCGATAGCGATTCCGCCTGGAAATATTCCAGACTGGTGGGTGAGCAAGCATTAGTACCAGTGTAAAGACGCAAGCCCGTGCAATCGAGCGGATTGGCCAGCGTCGCCGGCGTGGTGGAACTGATCACTTCATAGCTCAGCTTGCGCGCCTGGGCTGACAACGCCACATTGACCGGTCCTGCCCAGTTGTTGAAAGGCGACCCCGAGACATAACCTTCAAAATCTGTCATGTCCGTGTTCGTGGTCACTTCCAGGGGGTCGAAGATCCACTCAGCTTCTGCTGCACTGATGCTCGGGCCAAAGGCGGTGGACATTGGAACGCATCCGGGATACAGGGTGGGATTCGTCAGGGTCACGTTACAGACAATCTGACCCGGATTGGACGGATTCACCACGGCGTCGAGTGCCGCAGCCACCTTGCGGCCATTGACGGCATTGTTCTGTCGCGCCCGGTTTTCATTGCTGCCGTACACCATAGCCAGTTCCCAATTCCAACCGTCACCGAAACTGCCGCTCAGACCTGTATCAATGGAGTAGTTACGGCCGAAGGATTCGGTGTTCTGCCGGTATTGCTCCATGCCCGGACCACTGAAGACCTTGTTGATGCCGAACAAGGTGATGCCATTGGTGCCATTGTTGGTCATCTGGTTGCGGACCGACGCTGGCAGGTAGGGATTGCTGACAAACACCCAATGCACGTTGCTGGCATTCGACGCCTGGTACGTGGGGTTGGAAATGGCGTAGCCATTGTTGTAGGTGTCAGTGCCGGAGAACTTCACCCAGCCATGCACCGAGTCGGTGAAGTCATAGTCCAGGCGGGCGAACAACTGGTGCGTTTCCAGCTGGCCCCTGAGATTGGGGTCAAAGTACGAACCCGAACCGGCCGAACCATCACGGGCATTGGCCTTGTTGGGGATTGGCACACCGGGGTTAACGGGTGAAGCCACACCCTGGCTGGAAAAATAATAGTTGCCGAGCGGGTTTGGGGTCGTACCCACGGCGGAGATCGTGCCACCAAAGGACGCATCCTGACGTGTGCCATTCGGTGTCAATTGATAAATCGGCGCTGAATTGGGCGAGGTAATGCGGTACGCCATCCAGCGATTGCGGCCCCACTCGCGGTCCGAACGCGCATCCACGCCGTCATCACTGCGGAATTCGTAGCTGCCCATGATATGCCCGCGGCCACCGAACAGATCAGTGCCGGCGCCAATACCAATCGCATAGGTGTCACCATCGTTTTCCTGCGAGCGGCCCGCCTGGCCGTTGATCTTCAACCCATCGAATTTTGTATCGGTAACGAAGTTCACCACGCCGGTGATGGCGTCGGAACCATACACTGCCGAAGCGCCGCCGGTGACCACGTCGACACGCTTCAGCAGCAGCTGCGGGATCATGTCCACGTCCACTGTGCCATTGGCCGAATTGGGCGCTACACGATGGCCGTCATACAGCACCAGATTGCGCACCGTGCCGAAGTTACGCAGGTTGAGCACATTCGCCTGGCCGCCGGCATTGCCGCCATTGGCGCTACCGGCATTCGGCGCGTTTCCCTGACCCTGCGAGCCGTAAAACTGCGGCATGTCGTTCAGCTGATCGGCAACGGTGCCGGGGCGCACGGATTCCATTTCCTGGATGGTGACCACAGTCACCGGCGTCGGACTGTCGTTGCCGTTGGTGACAACGCGCGAACCGGTAATGACAACTTCTTCCAGTTCCAATGCTTCTGTCTGCGCATGGATCGCCTGCCCTGCCAGGAGCCCCACCAAACCTGCAGTCCAGGTCAATCGTGAATTTCGCTGCTTCATAAACTCCCCTCCAAATTCCCATTTACTTGAGTTGTGGTCCACCGATGCTCAACAGCCATCGGAAGACCCTTTCGGTCATCGATCAGTACGGGTTAAAAGCTTTGCCAGTGTTTCACCCAGCATCCGCTCGCCAGACACCGCATTGGCATAAATCGGTGCTACTGCCCCGGAGATAGCGGTGCTTCAGCCATGGATACCCCTTTACTTCGTTTGTAACTGCACTGACGCCCATTATTGGTGCGGCGCCATGGCAAATAATATTGTCTACGAAAATGTAAACATTTTTGAGGTGCAAACACAAGACGATTCCGTTAACCTGATTTTCATCAGCCTTGTTTCGCGACGGCCCTGTAGTGGATAGGGCATTTGCTGCCTAAAAGTGGCTACCGCCCGGACTGAAATTTTTTATTGGTCACTGGAAATTCTTCATCAGTCGCTATGACACCGGTGACACCAGCCTGTTATTCCACAGGAGTACGGACAATGCAGGACCCAGCGACACTCTCGCGCACCGTGACATCGGGCAATTCGCGCGGTATTGGACAAAGAAACTCGCATCGGTCGTACATACACCGCTCAGACGAAGCGGAGTCCGGGGACTTCCCTGTTCCGATCATCCTTCTCGATCTCACGCTGCGTGATTGCTTTCGGCCTGGTGCTGAGTCAGCGCGACTGCAGATTGTGTCGAACTGTTCTACGGGACCTTGCAGGGCAAGCTGGCAGCGTCATCAATGCTGCCGGAACCCTTGTACTTCGCCATCGACACCACGAGCAACTGGCTGCTGGTAGCCAATGAAGGGTCAGACCTGGTCTCGGTGATGAAAATTGATCCTGCGACTGGGAAACTGGCCGCGACGGGCGAGTCGATCTCGGTACCGAAACCGGACACGCTGGTCTTCTACGCACACTGAAAGCACGAGTGCACGCTGGCGGACCGATACAATATTCATGTGCTGACATATCATCAGAGCATATTGAAAGCTTAGTACGGATGCGGAACAACTGAAACGGAGGAGATAAGTTATGTCGTTGCGACGCTGCTTCGGATTGCACATCAGTTCTTTTCTGACTGGAGTGGTTGCAGCAAGCTTGTGCACCGCTACCGCAATGGCGCAGCAGACTCAGACGGCACGCGTCCCTGACACGATTTACCACCACGGCAAAATCATCACCGTGAATGGAGGGTTTGAGATCACTGAAGCGTTTGCCTTGTCGGATGATCGCTTCTTGGCTGTCGGTGGAAACGCCAGCGTCCTTGCACTGGCTGGCAAGCGCACGCGGATTGTTGATCTGAAAGGCGCGACGGTCATCCCTGGCTTCGTGGACAGCCATGACCATCTGTGGAATTCAGCCAAATTCGAATTTCGTGGCGTCGACATGATTGGCGTCACATCGCTCACCGAGATGCAAGCACGCTTGCGCGCCGCGGTCGCCAAGGCGAAATCCGGCGAGACCGTGTTCACGACCTTGGGCTGGCGGATTCGCCCGATGCCGACCCGCCAGGACCTTGACGCAGTATCAACAAAAACGCCGATCGCGATTATCGGCTCACGTCACGCCTCAGCTGTCATCAACAGCGCCGCGCTGCAGCGCCTCGGCATCAGCAAGACGAACCCGCTGTTCAAGGACGTGAAAGTACCGATGAACAAGGATGGCGAGCCGACTGGTGTCCTCCCCGGCTACCCCGCAAGCCTTGAAATCATCGATACGTTGCTGCCGCCCATGACACCGAAGGTGCAGGACATGGTGGTCAAAAAAGCGATGGCAGAACGCAATGCGCTTGGCATCACGAGTACACGCGAGCTGGCACTCTGGCCCGCGGCCGTCACAGGTCTACAGCGGATGCGGCGTGAAGGCAAGCTCACGCTGCGGATGGCACTGGGCCTTGAATTTCCGGACCAATTGGCAACGCCCAAATACCTGGCCACACTGCCGGCGGTAAAGCGCGACGATCACTGGCTTTTCCTGGATTCTGCCGGGGAGGAACCCTGGACTCCCGGCACAGCATCGTTGCAGGAATACACTGCAATTCTCCGTGAAGAGCGCAGCATGGGCTGGCGGGCGGCGCCACATGTGAGCTCGGATGCGGCGCGCGGCACCAGCTATGACGAGGCCACTGATCAGACCCTGAGTGCCTATCAGGCCGTTGAAAATCTCCCCTTCAAATTCAGCCTGAAATAGACTTCACGGGACGATGGTTTTTGGTGAAGGGGTAGTTGATGCGCGGCTCGGATGTGATGCAAGAGGCGTTGTTTACCACGGTACATCTGGACCGGTATGTGCCTGCGGATCATCCGTTGCGAGCGATGCGCAGGCTGTTTGATGACGCCCTGCGCAAACTGAATGGGCTGTTCGAGTCGATCTACGCAGATATTGGACGGGAGTCAATTGCCCCGGAGAAGCTGCTGCGGGCGCAGCTGCTGCAAGTGCTGTACAGCATCCGCAGCGAGCGGCAGTTGGTGGAGCAACTGAATTACAACCTGCTATTCCGCTGGTTTGTCGGGCTGGCCATTGACGATGCGGTGTGGAACCACTCGACCTTCAGCAAGAACCGGGATCGGCTATTGGAGCACGAGGTGATTCCAGAACTATTTGCCGAGGTGGTCAAGCTGGCGGGCCAGCGGGACTTGTTATCCACCGAACACTTCAGCGTGGATGGTACCTTGATCCAGGCCTGGGCCTCGCAGAAGAGCTTTGTGCGCAAGGATGGCAGTGATGAACCCCCTGCGGGCGGCGGTCGCAATGCCGAGCGGGATTTTCACGGCCAATCACGCAGTAATGACACCCATCAATCCCGCACCGACCCCGACAGCCGCACTGCCAAAAAGAGCCGTGGCGGCGAAGCCAAGCTGGCCTTTCTCGGCCACAGCGTGATGGAGAATCGCCACGGCCTGATCGTCCGCGCCCAGGTCAGTGCGGCGCACGGCACTGCTGAGCGTGATACGGCGCTGGCGTTACTGGCCAGCCTGCCGGGACAGCGGCGCAAGACCGTCGGTGCTGACAAGCTGTACGACACCAAAGACTTCATCCGCGAGTGTCGCGCCCTGAACATCACGCCGCACGTCGCCTGCAATGACAAACGACCCGGTGGCTCGCAACTCGATGAGCGCACCACCCGCCATGACAGCTATAAAGTCAGCCAACGTCTGCGCAAGCGGATCGAAGAAACCTTTGGCTGGGGCAAGACCATTGGCTTGATCCGGCAGGTGAAAGTCAGAGGACTCGACAAGGTGAACCTGATTTACCAGTTCACGTGTATGGGCTGGAACCTGGTGCGGATGCGGAATCTGATGGGAGCGAGCGCATGATGCAGAGGCATCAGCGGCTTGAATCGATCGGCACGCAAGAACTGACACCGATGCAACCCGAAATGCACTGAAAAATGCAGCTCGAAATCACACCACCGACAATCACAGCCCAATTTTCAACAGCCTGCTATGAGGCCGTGGACAAGGAAAGCCCATTGAATGGCCAGCGTTGGTATATGGAACATGTGTCATTCGCCACGCCGGCCGAGATGGAACGGATGGCAAGGCTTGGCGTCATTGTTTCAGTCCAGGACGCAGGCTACGAACCGCCCGCCGCTGCGCCGCTGCCACCGGAGCGCATGGCGCATCAGAACCCGATACGCGGCTTCATCGATCACAAGATCGTCGTCATCGGTGGTAGCGACTACACCAGTCCCGACGCTGATGAACGCGAGCCCAACAATCCGATGATCCCGTTTTATTTCTACGTAACCCGCAAAACGAAGTCGGGTGAGATCCTGACGCCTTCCGAAAAAATCAGTCGCGAGGAAGCCCTGCGGATTTTCACGGTCAATCCTGCTTACGCCACATTCCAGGAAAAGATAAAGGGGCAGATCGCCGCCGGGATGTTCGCCGATTTTGTGATTCTCAATCAGGACCTCATGACCGTGCCTGACGAAAAGATTCTTGCAACGCGGCCACTGGCAACCTTTATCGGTGGACGCAAGGTGTTTTCAGCGCCGGGAGCGCGTTACTGATGAAGGACAGGTGGCAGGACAGAGGGTGGACGCTTCAGTGGCAGCCGGCAAGGTTACAACGGCGGGCCGCTGCTGATGCAGGGTAGTTACCGTATCCAGATGGAATGGCGTAACACCCCGCAGCTCATCAACCTGCATGAAGCCGATGCTGAATTATTCGTAGTCATTGAGGGTTCCGGCACGATGTTGCTGGGCGGAAAACTGGTCAGCCCGCGACGTGTGCATTGGCAATGCGTGGGAAGGCCCCACACAGATTGCCAGCAAGGTCGAGGGCGCGGTGGCTTACAAGATCACCAAGGGCGACATGATCATGATTCCGGAGAATACCCCGTACACGGTCAGTGAGGTCGACGGCAAGCTGGTGGTATGGGCGCTGCACCTGCCGCGCCCGGCGCCCAAGGAAGCGGGTTCGTCTGTTGGGCCACTGAAACCATCGCCCCTCTGCTCGGCACCGGCCAAGGCGGCGAATTGACGACGCAGCCATTTATCCAAACAGTTTCTGCCGGATGAATTCGTTCTGGAATTTGTGCTCCGGATCGTACTTTTCGGTCAGCTTTCTGAAGTCGTCAACCCGTTCGTAACGACTCTGCAAGAGATCCGGCTGCGTGCTGAATAGCTTGCCCCAGTGCGGCCTGGCCTGAAACGGACCCAACTTCTGCTCGAGCCCGTGCAGAAACTGTTCAACGCCGGCGATGTTCTGCTGCAGCGTGAAATGTATGGCGACTGAAGGTCGTCGATAACTCATGCTCATCCAGAACTCATCGGCAGCTACAGTACGGATCTCCGTAATCATGAGCAGACCTTTCAGTTCCTCGCGCAATGTCCGGACCGCCTTGATCGCTTCAACCGCATTGTCGAGCGGCACAAAGTATTCAGCCTGCAACTCCTTGCCGCTGCTGGGCGTGAAACCAAGTTTGAAATGCGGCAAGCGGTCATACCACGGCCCGGGTACGCCCATCTGTTCCGTACAGTTCTCCGCAGACAGGGCCAGGATGGGATGCACATTTCGATTGGCCGGTGTGGCGCCAAAAAACTCAACAGGCTTGGCGCTGCCGCGCGACTGCGCAACATCCTTGACCCAAACCTGATTGATCCGGTCGGTTTGCCAGTCATAGAAGAGACTGACGCTGTAGCCGGCCGACATGATCTCGGCAAAGTGCTTTTGCATCTGGTCGAACGGCAAGTCCAGATACACGAGTTGCGTCACATCGAAGGCCGGCACCAGATCAAGCGTGATGCGGGTAAGCACCCCCAATGATCCGAGATGCACGACGGCGCCATTGAAGACATCGCCGTCCCGACCCCTGGAAAGCGTGATCAGCTCACCAGCACCAGAAACGAATTCAACTGCCTTCACGCTGGTCGCAAGCCCGCCATTTTTTACGCCCGAACCGTGGGTCGCAGTTGCGCAAGCGCCGGCAACAGAGATATGCGGCAAGGACGCAAGGTTGTGCAGCGCATATCCCTGCTCGTATAACGCCTTGCAGAAATCTCCATAGCGAACGCCGGCGCCCACAGTAATCGATTTATTGGCGCTGTCGATGGCTTCAACCTGATTCAACAGACGCGTGGAGAGCAGATTCTGATCTGAATCGGCGATGGTATTGAAACAATGCCGGGTGCCCAGAGCACGTAGTTTGCTGTGGCTTCCGACCAGGCGTCGAACCTCGTCCACAGTTGTGGGTTCATAAATATTGGTGGTGCCATAGGCGAGATTCCCAGCCCAGTTCCTGGTTTTTATTCCGGCTGTTGCAGCGGAAGTAAATGGCTCTTTTCTTGCGCAGGCGCCCAGCAGAGGCATCAGCAGAGCCGATGAAACCAGGTCCGATGAAAGCTTCAGAAACTCACGCTTGTTCATGATGATGGTTCCCACAGTGACCGCAGATGCCATTATTCTGGGATGCGGATGCGGTGTATGCCACGCCGGTATTGCGCCATGCTGGTATTTTTTTGCGCATTGACCGAAACGAGCAGTTTTATCTGACGACGGACAGGAATCCGTAACGTCAGCCACGGATCAGAAGCGTGGCTTCAGACTTCTGTATGAGCAGCGCGACGGTACTCCGTCGGGCTGGTGCCTATCTCGACGCGGAACTGACGATTGAAGTTGGACAGGTTCCCGAAGCCAACTTCATAACAGATCTCGGATACCGGCTGCTGCGTCTGACGCAACAGACGACATGCCTGAGCTACCCGCAACTTACGAACGTAGTCCACAAAGTTGCTGCCGGACATGCGCTTGAAAGTTCGCGAAAACCCGGCTTCGCTCAACCCTGCCATTTTTGCCGCATCCGCCATGCGAACGTCGCGATCGATATTCTCCACGATATAACGCACCACCCTTTCAAAATCCGCATCGCGGGTTGCAGCGAACAAGGGACTGGCCAGCAATTTGCGCTGTGAGGCGGGCGCGCGCGCGAGGGTCGCGAACAGGCCGAACAGATGTTGCAGCCGCTGAAGGCCGTGCGCGTCGCCAATTGCAATCATCAGGGCGGCGGCGGCCTCAGCGGTGGGACCAACGAATTCGATGCCGCGTGACGCTTCGCACAACAGTGCATCGAGTTCCTGCATCTCGGGAAACAATGCGAAGCCCTGGCGCATGCGTTCCCCATCGAACTGCAACACTGTATCGCGCTTTTTAAGTATCTCTCCGGGTGCAAGATCGCTGATCCAGTCGTGGGGCAGATTGGCTCCGATCAGGGCAACATGACCCGAAATAAATCGACCCACATAGTCACCCACCACAACCGTGCCCGTTCCATGGCGGATAAGATGCAATTCCAACTCTGGATGATGATTCCAGCGTGCCATTGCAGTCGGATAGTCATGCTCGAACCAACGAAAGCCGCTCGATGGATCGACGGACACGATCTCACGTACCGAATGACGCCCCATGACCTTTCCGGCCAGCTCGGACGTGACTTTGGTAGTGATTGCCGCATCTGACATGAAAGTTTGCACGCTACTGAATTGAACAGATCTTAAGTCTGCAAAGACGTCATGGTATGGCTGGCCGGCATGGTTCGCACTGAGAAGTCGCACTGCATCAGCAGTGCCGTAAATCTACCACGATCACAGGTTATCAGAGTATGGAGTGAACAGCCCATGTGGCGGCACATGCCAACGGCGACTGGCTGGCACATGCTCAAACCGCTTCTCCTGCCTCGCCGCCAATGGCGGCCGATTTTTTCAGTACAAGGTCTAGCTGCTCGACATCAATCACGGCGCCGGTCGCGAACGCATCACGCAAAAAAGCATCGTTCGACCGCAAATCATGCGTAGTGCAAGTCTGCAGTACGCTGCTATCTTGCGACGTGTGCGGCCACATCCCGCTTGGTACGAGAGTTTTGTTTATCGCTAGCTGAACACGAATGATGGCCTTCACATCAGGGGAGAAATACAGCCATGAACGATACATATCCGCGCCGCATAAACGCGGAAATCAACGAAGTATCCGAAATACAGGCGGAGTCATCCGCCAGCGGCGTGGATCGTCGCCACTTCCTCAGGGACGCGGCCCTGGTCGCGGGTGGTTTGATGTTCGGTGGCGCGCAGGCGGCCGGCACAGCCAGCACGACTGTCACCGAAGCAGAGATGGCGAAACTTGCCGTCTTTCTCACCGGCAAGGCCGATCTATCCACTGAGCTGGTGCGTCGCGCTCGTCACGCCCTGCTGGCCGCGGACGCAGCCTTCGATAGAAAGCTGTCGAATCTGATTCAACGCATTCATACGGCAGGCCTGCGTGATGTCGAAGCATTCAGAACTTCCGTGCTTGCCAAGGATTCCGAACTAATGTCCGCCGCCATTGCGGTGATCAGCGCCTTTTACACCGGTCGTGTGGGTGGCACCTATCGCGGTCATCTGGTGAGTTACGAAGAGGCGCTGATGTATCGACCTACCGCCGATGTCACCGTCATTCCCACCTATGCGCGCGGCGTGCCGGGCTACTGGATCGAGGCGCCATAGTCGTGAATACACAATTTGATGCTGACGTCATCATCGTCGGCGCGGGCATTCTGGGCGCGCTGGCGGCAGAGCAACTGGCACTGAAGGGTAAGGCTGTGCTGATGCTTGAGGCAGGGCCACGCGTGTCCCGCTGGAAACTGGTCGAAGCCTTCCGCAATTCACCGGACCACGGTTCTACCTCGATCTATCCGGATCTTGCTTGGGCACCCAAGAGCTCGGGCGGAAAATACTCAGATGATTACATCGAGAGCGTTGGCCCGATGGTGTTCAAGCCTTCCTTTCTGAAGTTGGTCGGTGGCACAACGTGGCATTGGAGCAGCGCGTTCTGGCGCTATCTGCCGAATGACTTCAAGCTTCAGTCGCTGTACGGCCAGGGGCGCGACTGGCCGATCAGCTATGACGACCTCGAGCCTTGGTACACACTAGCAGAGCAGATCACCGGTTGCTCGGGGAGCAACACGGATGATCAGAGTGGTCAGGGCGGCAAACCGTTTCCGCCCCGCTCAGCGCCTTACCCGCTGCCGACCGAGAAGTGGAGCAGCTATACGCAGACAGTGGCCGCGAAGATCAATAGTCTTGGCTTTCACTTCATCGATGAACCACATCTGCGCGCTACACAACCTTTCGGTGGCCGTCCGACTTGCTGCGGCAATAACAATTGCTCACCGTTATGCCCGATCGGCGCGATGTTTACTGGGGATATGGCCGTCGCTCGAGCCGAACATGCGGGCGCCAAGGTCCTGCCGGACACGGTCGCCTACAAACTGGAAAAAGGTGCGGGTGGCAAGATAGTCGCGGTTCACACCAAGTCACCCGATGGTCGCAGCAGTCGACGCACGGCTCGATCCTTCATCCTTGCGGCCCATGCGGTGGAGACGCCGAAGTTGATGCTGATGTCCGGGGTTGGTAATTCCTCGGATCAGGTCGGCCGCAACCTCATGAGCCATCCTTCGCTGAGTTATCAAGTGTTGGCCAAGGAACCCATGTGGCCCGGACGCGGGCCAGTTCAACAAGGAAGTGTGAGCGATCGACGCGACGGACCTCATCGCACGCGACATGCCGCGTTCAAGTATCACAGCAACAACCAGGTGCCCAATCTTGCGGTAACCGAGCGCTTGCTCAAGCAGGGCATCATCGGTCGCGAGCTCGATGAGCGCATCCGTCACGACGCCTCGCGCTTCGTCAGCATGATCGCGGGCATGGAGCAGCTACCGATGCCAGCCAATCGCGTGACGCTCAGTGATCGCAGAGATGCGCTGGGGTTGCCGACGCCGCGCATCCACTTCGATATCGATGACTATGTGCGCAAGGCAGCGCCTGTCGCACTGCAAGACTTCGAGCGGTTTGACCGGGCATTTGAGGCTCAGACATTCCTGGGCGATCGCAAGGTGTGGCGATTTGCCGCGCACCCCACGGGAACCCTGATCATGGGGAGCGATCCTCGTTCTGCAGTGGTCGATGGCAATTGCCGTTCGCACGATCATGCCAATCTGTTCATCGCCAGTACCGGGGTGTTCCCCTCCTCAAGCGTGGTCAATCCCACATTGACCGGCGCCGCCCTGTCGCTGCGTATGGCGGATCTGATTGGACGGGAAGTCTGAGTAATGACCACGCTGCTCCAAAAACTTTTTCCTGCAGCGCTGCTGTTGATGCTGACTGCTGCGGCGGGTGCGCAATCAGCCCGTACATCCGAACCTGATGAGGAGACATTGATTCGCGGTAAGTATCTGGCAACAGCAGCGGATTGCGTCGCCTGTCATACCTTGCCTGGTCAGTTGCCATTTTCGGGTGGCAATGTTTTCAAGACACCCTTCGGCACGATCTATTCACCCAACATCACGCCTGATGTTGAGACCGGCATTGGTAGCTGGTCGGATCGTGATTTCCTGCGCGCACTGCACCAAGGCATGGGCAAAGATGGCGAACATCTATACCCCGCGTTTCCCTACACCCAGTTCACGCGTATCAGCGACGTTGATGCGCTCGCCATCAAGGCGTATCTGTTCTCGCTGCCAGCCGTAAAGCGTACCAACACACCCAATGCGATGAAGTTTCCATACAACATCCGCTCGCTGATGTGGGTATGGAACCTGTTGAACTTCAACGAAGGGCGGTTCACTCCCGATCCCGCACGCAGTGCGGCCTACAATCGCGGCCACTATCTTGCTGAAGCGCTGGGACACTGCAATGAATGCCACACGCCGCGCAATCAGCTACTCGGCCTGAGTCAGCGCCGTCATTTAAGTGGTGGCGTGGTGGATGGATGGGAAGCGTTCAACATTACGCCGGATGCGGTCAGTGGTATTGGCGATTGGACGAATGATGACATTGTCACTTATCTCTCGACCGGCCATCTCAAGGGTCGCGCCTCGGCCTCAGGGCCCATGGCGGACGTTGTCAGTTTCAGTCTGCGCTTCCTGACACCGGAAGACCTGCAAGCCATCGCGCTCTACTTGAAAGATCAGCCGCCGGTGCGCGACAACGGAGTGATCAAGTCACGCCATGCCTATGGTAATGTCGATGAAGATCGCTTGAGCTTCAGTGCTGCGGATGTGGATCGACCGGATGGCCGCGCACTTTACGTCGCCGCGTGTGCGTCCTGCCACGCGCTGTCCGGTACGGGTTTGCCGGCTGCAGTTCCACACAACAGTTACCCGAGCCTGATCGGCAGCAGCGTGTTGGGCGCCAACACCGCTGACAATCTGGTGCTGACGTTGCTTCATGGAGTTCAGCGCGCCACCACGGATGGAACGGTTTATATGCCGCCATTCGGACCCGACTCGGTCATCAGCAACGCGATGAACGACGAACAGATTGCAAGTCTGTCCAACTATCTCATGACGCATTTCGGCAATCCGCAAGCCACTCAGGTAACTGCGGATCGTGTCAGCCAATTACGGTTGGGCAGCGTTACTGACTCTGACCTGACTGTACTGCTTGTGGGTGGAGCGCTGGCAGCCGCCGCTATCGTAATTCTCGTCACCATTTACCTGCTCAGGCGGCGAAGACTTCACTGAAGGCCACATTAAACGAAGCTGTCGCGCTGCAATCGACGCGCCCACCACCTCGCCGAAAAGAACAAATACTCCTTATTGAAGCGGGATTTTCGCAGTTGCATTCCACTCGGTCAGGCTTCTATTATTCGTAGACAACTTTATAGACAAAGCAGTCAACAATATCGCAGTGCCGTTTTCCAGGAGACGACGACGCATCCGTTCGGTTTCTCCATTCATCCGATACAGGAGTTTCCCATGAAGGTGAGCATTGTCCTGACGATCGCTGCGGTGCTGACGACGCCCCGGATCTACGCACAACAACCGCAACCCGCGCCGGCCAGCATGCAGCCGCCGGTCGTTCCTGTCGAAGTGCAACCCGACCGCAGGATCACCTTCCGGCTGGCTGCGCCGACGGCCTCCGACGTTCAGGTTTCTTTTCCTGAGCCGAGTTCAACCCCGAATAAACATCCCATGTCCAAGGGTCCGGATGGCGTCTGGACCACGACTATCGGGCCGGTCGAGCCGGAGATCTACCAGTACTCGTTGCTGATGGGCGGCGCCAGTATCAACACAGACAGGGTGGAAGTGCCTGGCACGCCCCCGCGCCCCTACGAAGTTCAGAACGTGCCGCACGGTTCCTTCACCGTCCACACGTACTTCTCGACAGTGCAGAACCGGTGGCGTGGTCTGTACGTCTACGTGCCGCCCGAGTACTACACCGAGGGCAACCGCCGGTTTCCGGTGCTGTACCTCTTTGCGGGAATGGAAGAAGACGACTGGACGCGTATCGGGCGCGTCCATGTCGTCTTCGACAACCTGATTGCACAGAAGCAGGCCGTCCCGACGATCATCGTGATGCCGAACAACACCGTGGGCCCCGTTGCCGTTCCAGCTCTGGAGAATGCGGCGATCATGGAAAAGGAGATGCTGACCGAGATCATGCCGTTCGTCGAAAAGACCTACCGTACCCTCAACGATCGGGAACATCGCGCCATCGCGGGTCTGTCCTTCGGTGGCGGCACCGCGTTCACCCTCGGCATGCGACATCTGGACAAGTTTGCCTACGTGGCTGAATTCGGTTCCGGAGCTTTCGGTGGCGGCCCGCGCGATTTCCGCCCCGGGTATGGAGCCTACAATCCGGACCAGATCGCGCCCGGCATGTATCAGAAGCTCGTCGCTCCAACGACCAGGCCCAGGCTGTTCTACATGTCAGTGGGTACGGAGGATCCTCGTGCGCCGTCTCAGAAAGCAGCCTTTGCGGAATTCCAGAAGCATGGCTTTGAACCGGTTTTCAAGACGTTTCCGGGCGACCACGAATGGAAAGTTTTCCGCAACTCGCTGATCGACCTCGCGCTCAGGCTTTTCAAGTAATCGGACAACAATGGCCCTCCAAGGGGGCCACACTTTCAACAAACACACCAGAGAAACGGGAAACAAATCATGAAGACAAGAGCACTCGCGCTCATTGCAGTGGCGCTGAGCTTCTGTGTGATCTCGCCATCCATGGCGCAAACACAAACTTACAAGAGCACCTTCGTATCGCTGGCCACGGGCGTGCCCGGATTGCTCTATGAACCCGTCAAACCGGGGCCCAAGGCCGCCATCGCTGTCATGGCCATGCATAACAACGGCGATTACCTGACGCAGAGCCCGTCCAATCCTTGCATCAATCTGGTCAAGCGTGGCTACCGTGCGCTGTGCGCGAATGCATCCACCTCGAAATCAGGTTTCATGAGTGATGACGATGAAGATAAGCTGATGTTGAACGTCAAGCTGGGAGTGGCGTACTTGCGCAGTTATCCGGGAGTGCGCAAAGTGGTCGTCTTCGGGCACAGCGGTGGTGGCGGCATGATGTCTGCCTACCAGAACATTGCCGAGAACGGTCTCAAGGCGTGTCAGGGACCGGAAAAAGTCGTCAAGTGTCCCGACAGCCTCGCCGGCTTGCCGGCCGCAGATGGCGTCATGCTGATTGACTCGACGCTGGGAACGCCTGGAACGACACTGTTCAGCCTCGATCCGGCCATCTCCGACGATGACGATGGTCAACCACTCATTGCCGAGTTCGATATCTACAACCCGAAGAATGGTTTTAACTCAAAGGGTGCGACCTACAGCGATGAATTCATCGCGCGCTTCCAGGCCCGACAAGGCGAACGCATGAATCGGCTGATTGCCAAGGCACAGGATCGTCTGGCAAAAATCAAAACCGGTCAGGGACGCTTCACCGACGATGAGCCGTTCATCATTCCCGGCGCCTATCCGACTGCCAACAAGCTCAACATGCAGGATATGCGGTTGCAGGCGCACACTCGTAATGCCTGGCCGTTGCTGCATCCCGATGGATCGGTGACGACGGAAGTCGTGCACTCTGTACGCGTCCCTCGCGCGATGGAGTCGGTGACGCCTTCACTTAACCGTGGCGCGATCACGACCACGGTAAGACGGTTTCTCAATACCTATGCTGTCAGGACCACGCCGGAGTATGGCTTCACCGCCGACACCCTGCGCGGTATCGACTATCACTCGAGCTACGCCATCGAGCTCAACAGCATCGAGGGTATCACCAAGCCGCTGCTGCAGATGGGCATGACCGGCTCGCACGAGTTTTTCATCGCCGAGACCGTGCGCGAGCATGCGAAGAGCACCGACAAGACGCTGGCCTTCGTAGAAGGCGCTGTCCACGGTTTCGGTCCCTGCAAAGAATGCGCTGTCGCCAAAGGCCTGCCGGAGAATTATTACGGCGACACGATCAAAACTCTGTTCGACTACATCGATGGCTGGCTGAGCAAACCGGGAAGGTTCTGAAAGGTCTGTGCTTCTGCTGGTGAGGGGACGGCAAGTCACCCTCACCCGACTCTCCGGCCTACTTGGTTGTACTTTGCGCAGGGGTATGAAACACCAATGGGCAAAGGATCAGTGCAGCGCGTACTGAATCTTGTCCAGACCCGCCTGTGCGCACTTGGCATCCTGTTCGGGAGCGCCACCGCCAACTGCGATGGAACCGATTACTTCGTTGCCCACCCGAATGGGTATACCGCCCGGAAGAAACAACATCATGGGTTCAGGAGGGGTCAACATCTTCGGGTTGGCGGCAAGTTGCTCTGCGATGGTTGCGGTGGCTCGTCCCATCCTCGCTGCGGTATAGGCCTTGCGGCGCGCACCGTCGAGAGTGTCGTTTCGCCCACCATCACTGATCAACAGCAAGCGCATGTCGCCGCGTGCATCGGCGATCACGACATGCGCTTGCACTTTGGCTGCAGTGCAAAAATCAAGTGCCGCCTGGGCAGCTTCGAGCTCCAGCCGTTGTGTTAACTGCTTCTTTGTGACGGTAATCAACCCATCGTCCGCCGCGCTCGCATTGAACGCTGGCACCAGGCTGCACATCAGCAACAGACCATTAAGTAGCTTGTTCATCTTGATTCTCCTGTAATTGAGCTGGGCTTCGATTACCAAAATCGGACCATCATTGTGCATGCGTGATCGTCGGCGCAGACGCCGTTGATGGCTCAACAGTGGCAGTTGCCCACGCAGGCGAACCAGGCTCCCTGGCCGCCGGGCGTGGCAGGTGCAGCGCCCATACCACCAGCTTGCCATTGACCTCACTGACGGTGTGCGGGGTGTTCTCCCGAATCATGATCATGTCACCCTTGGCAATCTTGTAAGCCACCGCACCCTCTACCTTGTCCGCAATCTGTGTGGGGCCCTCCCACGCGTTGCCAAGGGTGCGTCTCGGATTCACCAGCTTGCCGCCCAGCAGCATGGTGCCGGAGCCTTCCATGACCACGAACAGTTCGGCATCGGTTTCATGCAGGTTGATATTGAGCTGCGGGGCATTACGCCACTCCATCTGGATGCGGTAATTACCCTGCATCAGGAGCGGGCCACCGTTGTACACCTTGCCTGCCTGCACTGAAGCGTCCGCCTTGGCGAGGTGCTCTTCGATGTCTTTCGCTGAAGTGAACAGGCGCGGCGCCGCGGGATCCCAGGGCGGACCATTGCGAACCAGCAGACCAGGATTAGTCGCCTGCTGTGCAGTGGCAGCAAGTGACAACAGTGTGAGTGCAAACAAGCATCGCTTCATGTTCCAGCTCCTGAAATCAGCATGTGAATTCCTGACGAAGTTCAGTAACAAATCAAACCCCTCTCTCGCATGAATACATGGATTTGCTTCGCGACAAGACGATGGAGATGGCTGCTACAAGGTGACAAGACCTTCGATGACTCAACTACAGAGCATTGCCAACCATCAGCGACGATGGAAGGCGAAGGCAACTGGATCCAGATCGACATGTAGCGGTTGACCGGCGGCAGTGAGCGTGCCAGTTGTCTGGTCAATCTCAAAGACAGCAAGCATGCGCGAAGTACGATTGGCCATGATCATCCAGCGCCCGCTTTGATCAATTGCGAAACTGCGGGGACTTTCGCCGCCACAACCAATTTCCTGAAGCCGGGCTATTTTCCCGCTCGCCTTGTTCACCGCGTAAACCAGCAAGCTGCTGGCAGCGCGATTGGACACACAGAGAAAACGACCGTCCGGCGAAACAACAATTTCCGCCGCACTGCGTTCACCCTTGATACCAGGCTTCATGAACCGTAACAGCTAGAGTTGCACAGCATGCTACACCCCTCGCAACCAGCGTGTCTCGATCAAAAGCGGCCTTCCATCCGCGAATATTTACGATCATGTGTCCATCTCAAGGGGATTAACAAGCAAATAAATTGCGCTTTTCTCGCCGTGGTTACACTGGCTTCCAGAAGCGCGGCTCCGTGGCTATTTGAAGCCATGAATCGCCGCGTCTTCAGTTCCCGGACGGTTTGGCCGAATTTTGCGCTGCAGCCTTCTGCTTCTGCAGTTGCGCCTCGAAACCCTGTTGTGATTTTTCGACGAATGCCTTGTATCCGTCTGGATCAATGAAAGCATTCTTGTCGCCAGCCATGAATCGCTTGTACTTCTCGCCCAGACCGAAATACCAATCATGCGGGCCCAGCGGAATGTCACACGGCAACGCCTGCAACACGGCGAAGCCATTCTTGTAATCGGCTACCAGGTCTGGATACTTGGGATTATCGAGCATCTTCATGCCTCTGTTCAGGGTCGGGCCGCCCATGATCACGACATGCAGCAAACGACCGCCTTCAGTTTCGTCGAAGGTCCAGGTGGTGGTTCCCTTGGTGTGTCCCGCTGTCAGATGGGCCGTGAGTGTCGTGCCGCCCAGCTGCACCGTGTCGCCATCGTGCAGAACGCGATCCACCTTGGCCGGCGGATAGTATTGATTGGTGTCGTCACCGTAGTGGTAGTCCGTCTTGCCACCGGTCTCGACCACATCCACATCGGCCTGCATCACCGCATACTTTGCGCCAGTCTCCTTGACGATCTGCGCGCTGCCACCGTCATGATCGATGTGCGCATGGCTGATGAGCAGAATCTTGATATCCGCCCACTTGAACCCGAGCTTCTCAACACTCTGCCTGATCAACGGCGGTGAATCGGGATAGTTGCTATTGATCAGAATCGATCCCTGCGGAGTCGTGAGAAGGTAGGCCCCGTGTCCGGTCGATCCCACGTAGTAGAGATTGCCCGCAATCCGGAATGGCTGATGCTGCGGCTCGTCCGCCTGTGTTGTCGCAGCGTAGGTGGGCACCGCCGTGAATGCGCCAATCAAGATGCACGGCAGTATCGCCAATCCCGAAATGACATTTCTAAAATTCATGTATATCCCCTGCTCGTCTCATCACTCATTGGCTTTGTGGGTCGCTGACTTGTCGCCGACCATGCAGATAACTATTTGAAGATCAGCGTTACAAACTCGGCCATCGATGGACGGAACACCTTGGTTTCATGCCCACCCGGAAATGTCCGGAAGCTCACATCTACGCCAGCCTTCTTGAAATCCTCGTAAGCCTTTTTCTGATGAGGTGCGCGCGGGTCACGATCGCCCACTGACATGTACAACACCTTGGGTTTGGTAGCCGGATTCATCAGCTTGTTGACCATGCCCGGCGCAATATTGTCCGGTTCGAAGGCAGCGTAATTGGTGTGACCAGGAGGCGGTGTATCCGCGCCGCCGAACAGCCCGGTGCCGAACTCACCTATATACGCAAACCAGTCTAGATGTCGTGTGCCGACACCGAAAGCGGTGCCGCCACCAAAAGACAGTCCGGCAATGGCGCGATGATCCCGATCGGCATAGACGCGGTAGTATTTTTCGATCATCGGGAAGATGTCGGTGGACAATTCTTTTTCAATTACAGCCATGTTATCGAGGGCCGCCGGGAACACCGCGTCTTTCCCGGTACCGTCGTTGATGTTGTTATTGGGCATAACAATGACCATTGGCGCGGCCTTGTTCGCGGCGATGTAGTTGTCCAGAACAACGTTGGCGCGACCCGAAGTCGTCCAGCCAATTTCGTCCCCGCCGTTGTACAGATACAGCACCGGAAACTTGCGATTGGGCTCGGTGTAATACTGCGGCGGAAGATAAACCCGCAGATTGCGCCGACGGTTCTGGACCTTGGAAAAATAGGCCACCAGCGAAACGGTGCCGTGCGGTACGTCCTGGACTACATCGTAAGGCGCCGGATTTCCCGGCACTTCTACTTGGGCATTGTTCACCCGTGCGCCGCCTATCTCGTAGGAATATTCGTAGACCTCGGGAGCTAACGGGCCGACAGTTGTGCTCCAGACGCCGTTCCCGTCCTTGGTCATCGGGTAGTTCTGGTTGTCAAAATGCAGCTGGACTGCAGGAGCGGTGGGAGCCGAAATCCGGAACGTAACGGTGCTGTCTGTCTGGATTTGCGGCGATACCAAGGGCGCGACCATTGGCTGGTTCGCATTCAACTTTGGCTGCTGAGCATGCACCTGAGTTGCAGCAAGTATTCCCGTGAACGCCAGCGTCATCCAATTCTTCATCTGAAAATCCCCGAACTAATGTTGATAAAGTTTGAAATGGATATTGCAATTTTCGTTGCCTGAGACATCGACCTATTTTCTCTTGGGCCCCGATAACGTGTAGCTGACAACAACCTGACCCCTGAATCCGTTGCCACCTATGGCGCCATCGCCTGCGTTGTTGTCGGCCAGATTGTCCCATCCACCGCTACCGCCTCCGCCCACTTCGGTGGCGGAATTTCCAGCTCCCGAAGTCCCTGGTGCAAGTCCAGTTAGTCCTGCGGCTCCGGCGCCACCACCACCGGCACCAGCTGTGCCAGCGGTGATTCCTGAGGCGCTCCCGCCTGACCCAGTCGGCCCACCTGATCCACCACCGGCACCACTGCCGGTAGCATTTATTCCATCGCCGCCACCGGGCGGCGCTTCTGCTCCTGCTCCACCGTTAAACGTGACGCCGGTTGTAACCGCGCCTCCCGCGCCTGTTTCATTCTTGCCGGCTCCGAACTCACCACCCGCACCACCAACCGCTGCAACAGGAACGTCCGATCCGAATGTAGATGTACCACCAGTACCGCCATTGGTTTTGGCCTGTCCACCTTTTCCACCGACACCACCGGCGCCGACAGTAACGATTATGTTTGCGCCTGGAACAACGGCGACATTTGAAGCGGCTGTGAATGAACCACCGGCGCCACCACCACCGGCCCTGTTCTTGGCCTTGAAACTGTCGGCTCCACCCCCGCCACCACCGGCGCCCCATGCCTGCACGTTCACCCTGGTCACACCTGCGGGTACGATAAAGGTTCCGGTGCTGGTGAATGTTTGCGTAATCACCTGCTGTGAGAAAGCAGTTGCCGGCAGAAACGCCAGCAGATTAAACATGCCCACAGTTATGAATTTGTAAAATTTTTTCATGAGATCACACCCACTCTCCAGGCCCCCATTGATATCGCATTCACCGACCAGTGCCGCCCGTACAATAACTGCCGTCGCAAAGGTGTCTTCGATCCGCTGATTTTTTGACTGCAGATACAACCGGATTCATCCGCTGCTTCTTTGCTCGAACGGTCCTCTCGGTGAACAGAATCATGTTGCGCTCGGTGCGGCCGAGCTCCTGCGGTTTCTTGTGCCGATCTGAGCTATGCAACCCACCAGATCCGCCGAGGCTGCCGCTGGTATGAATAAACTTGCACCGCTGGAAACACCGCAAATTGCGCCTGCCGCCTGAGATGAATGCTGACGGTGTCTTACCGTGGCAACTGAATTCAGTGGGACTTGGCAAGCCCCGCAAAAAAACAGGGGAGTATTCTTGCGAGAGCCTGGGGGATGCACGGCGTACTTGCCAAACCCCACTGAATTCAGTCGCCAACGTTCACAACGGCCCGCAGACCAGGGCGGCTGAAAAGACTAGAGCACAGTCACGCTAAGATTGTCAACAATATTAGTGTACGGTTTCGTCATTCATATTCATCCATTGAAAAGGACAATTGTGTTTTCATTGGATTAAGATTGACCTTTGGAAAAACATCTTCCGGCGACGTGTCGCAAATGCTGCCGTCGGAATATCTCCTGCGAGGAACAAGACGCAGAGGTTCAAAGAGATGCGCGCCCAAACCAGCAACGGAACAGCCAGTCGTTTCGTGACAATGATGTGTCCCATGGAGATACCAAACAATGAAAGGCCCGATCCTTTCCAGCGCCCTGGCGGCGCTTGCGCTGGTCTGCATTGCAGCAAACAGCGCACAGCCCCTGACCGACCAGCAGGCGGCTGGCGGACAGTTTCCGCAGGACGATCAGGGAACCCGTATCCAACCCGCAGCGCAGGCGCACTTTGATGCGGCTGATGCAGCCGCAGGCACGGACTTTCCAGGCGCCCTGCTCCTGTGTAATCAGGCGCGTCCACCCGGGTTACGGCGGACGACGCCGAGCGCCGCCGAACTGCGCGGCAGCAAGGGTCTTCATGGTGAGCCGCGCGAGGCGGCGCAGGTCTTCGATAACCTCTATTACATAGGCATCGGCAATGTCACGGCATGGGCTGTAGTTACGTCCGGAGGCATCATTATCATCGATGCCTTGAACAACAAGGATGAGTGGGTCGACCTCGTCGAACCCGGCATGCGCAAGCTGGGGCTCGATCCCGCACAGATCAAATACGTTATCGTCACTCATGGCCACGGCGACCATTTCGGCGGGGCTGCCTATCTCGCACAGAAGTACCATGCACGCGTCCTGATGAGTGATGTCGATTGGACACTGGCACCGACCATGCTGGACAAGCCTTTCTTCGATCCGCCACCGCCGCGGGATGTGGTCATCAACGATGGCCAGAAACTGAAGCTGGGGCAGGAAACCCTCACGCTTTACCTCACACCCGGCCACACTCCCGGCACAGTATCTGTAGTGATTCCAGTCACGGATCATGGCCAGCCGCATGTGGCAATGGTGTGGGGTGGCACCGGGTTCAACTTCCCGCATTCGCCGGCCCGTTTCAAGCAATACTCGGACTCGGCGCAACGATTCCTGCGCCTCGCTCTGGCGACTGGCGCAGACGCGCCGCTGTCCAATCATCCGGAAATCGATAGCGCCCAATACAAGATCGCCTTACTTAAACAACGCGGTCCGAGCGATCCCAATCCATTCGTGATGGGCCAGGATGGAGTACGACGCTTGCTAACCACATTGTCCGAATGCGCACTGGCTTACGGCGCGCAGATGATTGAATAAACCTTGTTGTCACCTGGCAGCAGATCACCTGCATGATGTTCGTGATCTTGTCCTTGACATTCACATATAGCCTCGAATGAATTGCACAATGCGATATTCACAGCGAACGCCACCAGCTTGCCTTGCACTCGTTAATCCCCACCAGACTTGAGCACATCGTATGAAACAGGAACGTGACAACGACGCGCAACGCCGGCAGGCGGGATCGAGATGGTCACTTTTTATGGAACCAGATATTTCACACACTGCTTGATAAATTTGCATCACGATCACATCGCTGTACGCGATATTGGAAAAGGAAACTGTTCGAATGATGAACCAGATCCACTTCGGTAAATCGGGAATTGTCGTCAGTGCCGCAAGTCTGGGCTGTGGTGGCTACAGCCGTCTTGGCGCTGGTAATGGTCTTCCGCCGCAGAACTAGATCGACATTGTGCGCAAGGCGATTGACCTCGGCGTGACCTTCATCGACACCTCGCCCTCCTACGAAAACGAAGCACTCGTTGGCCAGGCGCTTGCCGGGATTCGCGACAAAGTCACACTCTCAACCAAGTTCTCTACGCTCAATCGTGCAGGGGCTCCCATCGATGGTCCCGCGCTGCGTCATTTGCTTGAAAAATCTCTTGAACGACTGGGCACGGACTACGTCGATGTCTACAGCATCCAGTCCGTGACCGAGAGCACGTATGAGCATTGCTGTAACGAACTCCTGCCGACGCTGATCGATCTGAAAAAAGAAGGACTGGTGCGAACCTTCGGACTGACCGAATGTTCTTCGACGATACCTCGCACAACATGACGACACGCGCGGTCGATGATGGTTATTGGGACTACTTCCTGATGGGCTTCAATATCCTCAATCAGAGTGCCAAGCGATACGTGCTGCCGCGTGCAGCCGAGACAGGCGTCGCCGTCGCAGTCATGTTCGCCGTGCGCAGGGCTCTCTCGGATCGCGAAGGACTACGACGACTCGTGGCAAAACTCGTCAATGATGGGCAGCTCGATCCCGGCGGGATCGACCTCAACCGTCCGTTGGATTTCCTGGTTGATGACGGATCATGTTCCTCCATTGTCGAAGCCGCTTACCGATACTGTCGCCACGAGTCGCACGGCGGCGTGATCCTTACCGGCACTGGTAATGCAAAACATCTTGAAGAAAACATCAAGGCCATCAATCTCGGGCCGCTGCCGAAAGCGCATGTGGACCGTCTCAGGCAGATCTTCGGTGGCCTCGACACCTTGACCGGTCAGGAAGTCATCGATGAATCCGGTGCAATCGCCAAAAAGCATGTGGCTGGAAAACCCAAGGGCGACTGACCAGTCTGCAGGATGGTCAAGTCCGCACGATTGATGACGACTGCAATAAAATCCGAACGACCACTCCCGGCTTACAGTCTGTCTTGTTATGACAAGGCAGCGATGACTCGCTCTGCATCTGCGGCAGCATCAGTCAACAACCCACCATAGCCGCTACGCACTGCGCCAATGGCCCACAAACCAGGAAGCGCTGTTGCACATTGCTCCGATGTGATCAAGGCTCCCGCAGCATCGCGACTCAAATCCGCTGGCAAGAACTCCGTGTTGGGTTCAAGTCCGATAAAAACGAACACACCGCCGGCAGCCAATACTCTTTCTTCCTGGCCTGCGGTCTTGATGCGAACGGCTTCAACACCCTTGCCACCCGCACCTTCAATCGCGAGCACCTGCGTATTGGTCAGCTGGACCAGCTTTGGATTGGCAGCGGCATGCTCGATGAGATCGGCACGCGCACGCGGCGCGGCGCCGCGCATCACGATGGTCACCTTGCTGGCAAATTGTGATAGCGCCAGCGCTTCCTGAAACGCCGAGTCACCGCCGCCGACGACCACGGTTTCCATGCCGCTGAACATCGGGCCATCGCAGTCGGCGCATTCCGAAACGCCCTGTCCGAAAAATTCCGCTTCGCCTGGCACACCCAGCTTGCGCAACCGTGCACCGCTGGCCACGATGACATGGCGCGCAGCGTAGGCCTCCGAGTCGGTTTTTACCACCCACAAATCATCGTCACCCCTCTCCAGCGCAATGACGCCCTCGGACACCGTGACCACGCCCTTGTCCATATTGCTCATTGCAAGGTTGCTGGCGAGCTCGGCACCAGAATGTTCAGCGCCCTCGGGCACAGGATCGAGTTCATTCAGGTTGATAATCAGTCCACCGAACAGCGCAGCTTCAAAATTGGCCGTACTTAAACCGCGCTCGACGGCCAGTCTGGCCGCAGTCAGGCCGGCATACCCCTGACCAATAACGATGACATCAAAACGTTGCATGCTCGATTACTCCACTAAGTTTGCATTTCATGCACGCACCGTCACGCGGCACGAGCATGTCCGTATTAATATGTGATTGGCAATGATTTATCGTCCTGGCTAACGTCCCTTTGCGATGCTGTGTCCGTCGGGACCAATGCGGATCACACCCACGTTGTCTTCTATCGACATGACGGTCCCGAACGGCTTTGAGTATTCCTGCATTCCTTTCAGAATCCGTTGTGCCTCTTCAGGGATCGGCGTCATGGGGATGCCCATCTGCGAAATCGGTCGGCGCGCACCGCCGAGATCAACCGGATAAATACGCACTTCCTGCAACTTGCCGCCATCGAAGCGGCTCGTGGTCAGCACGGCTTCGTTGCTCACAGGATTCTCCAGCTCGCCCATTGCCTTCTCGTTGGCCATGATGTCGTAGCTGGTACCGATCTGAAGCCCGAACTGGAACACAAAGTTCGAAACACTGTAAAAGATCGGCTTGCCCTTGTAGATCTCAACGCCGTGCAAGGTATGCGGGCCGTGACCTACAAACATGTCAGCGCCGGCATCGATGCAATCGTGCGCGAGCTTGATGAGGAAATCTGCAGGATAGTGCTCCAGACCTTCCTTGGGTTGCGGTATCCCGTTTACGACCGGGGCCCGGACCCTGGGTGATTGATGCGCATGGATCGTGGCGATCATGAAATCGGCATAAACCTTGCCATTGCGGATGCTCGCGAGAATATCCCTCTCGTCGTCCTGATTGATCTCATAGTGAAGCGATCCGGGATCACTTCCGGCCTGGAACCATTTATCAAAGAACCTGAATCGCGCTGGCACTCCATCCCTGGCAGGTGCAACGAAACTCTCGTTTTCTGCATACGCGGATCGTGAGATGCTCTGCAATGCTTGCAGGTTCTCCGGGCTCACAACGTGGTAAACAGTCAGACGCAGCGGATTCACACCGGGCGCGCCGCCGAGATTGCCATTCTTGTAGGTCGCAGCAGTTCTGATATAGCTCGGACCATAGTTGGTCACATCGTCTATCGAAAACATTCCGACCAGCCCGACACGGCCTTTTGGTGTATCCACAAAGTGCGCCGCTCTGGCCTCCTGCAGATTCCTGCCCGACCCGGCATGAGCAATGCCCAGCTTGTCGAGCGCATCGTTGGTGGAAAACATTCCCATCACGCCACCATCGAATGTATGGTTGTTCGCGCGACTCATGATGGTGATACCCATTGACTTGATCGCTTCACCTGCTGAAAACGGTGCCTGGGTACCGAAGATGGGCCCCTGAAAAGTATTGAAATCAATCAGGCTGGATTCCATGTTCGCGAAGCCGACATCAGCATTCCGGATTTTATCGACCAGCTTCTGGAAGCGTTGGTCACTACTGATGATTGGTCGGGGCAGAATGATGTCACCCACGGCGGCAACACTGAACGGCGAATTGATTTTCATCACCGTTTCAGCGGTCGGATCACGGTTATGAACGTGAGTAGAAACGACTGCAGGCACTGACTGTGCCAACACAGCGTTACTGGCCGAAAGCAGGCCGACTGCACAGAACAGAATAGTTGACCTCACACGTCGGCGAAGCCGTTCATGTGACGAACCTGCGATCACAGGATTTTCACGACTCACCAGTGCTCTGGTCATTGTCCACCCCCAGATGCCTCATCGATGATCTGATGCGCAGCAATTTGCTCGCAGCATCAGATACGCTCGATGATCACGGCGACACCCTGTCCCACTCCCACGCACATCGTGCACAGGGCATAACGTCCACCGATTCGATGCAATTGGTTTACAGCCGTGGTCACCAGACGCGCACCGCTGGCGCCGAGTGGATGACCCAATGCGATTGCCCCGCCATTCGGATTGACACGTGCATCGTCGTCCACCAGACCCAGATCACGCAGCACCGCAATGCCCTGTGCCGCAAACGCTTCGTTCAACTCGATAACGTCCAGTTGCTCAAGTGTGAGGCCCGTCAGCGCCAGTACCTTGCGCGTCGCCGGTGCCGGACCCATGCCCATGATGCGCGGTGCCACACCCGCCGTTGCCATCCCCAGCACGCGAGCACGCGGTGTGAGTCCATGCTTCGCAGCACTGGCTTCGTCAGCAAGCAGCAAGGCACAGGCGCCATCGTTGACGGGCGATGCATTACCAGCGGTTACGGTGCCTTCGGGGCTTACTACACCCTTGAGTTTCGCCAGCGCCTCCATGGAAGTTTCCCGAGGCGGCTCATCCTTCGTCACGACAATCGGCTCACCCTTCTTCTGCGGGATCGTGACCGGGTTGATCTCCGCGTCGAAAAAGCCGGCCTTCTGCGCCGCGGCGGCTTTGAGCTGCGAGGCCAGTGCCATCCGGTCCTGCGCTTCACGTTCAATA
Source organism: uncultured Pseudomonadota bacterium (assembly GCA_963748005.1). GTDB lineage: Bacteria > Pseudomonadota > Gammaproteobacteria > Steroidobacterales > Steroidobacteraceae > CAILZL01. The sequence continues at coordinate 3,376,740 of CAVVHH010000002.1, read as the reverse complement.
CCGAAGTCACGGGCAACGTTCTCGGCGGTTTCTGGCATCGAATCGACGCCGTATTGCTGTTTCATCAGCTTGTTGACGAAGCGCCAGCCGATGGTGGTGTCGTAAATCTCCGCCGTGCGCGCAAAAGCGCTCTCGGCCTTGGGCATCACGAAGGGCGCTCGGCTCATGCTTTCCACACCACCTGCAATCGTCAGGCTGGCCTCACCGCTGCGAATGGCACGGGCTGCAGTGCCGACGGCATCCAGACCCGAGCCGCACAGACGATTGATGGTCGATCCGCCCACGGTTTGCGGCAACCCGGCCAGCAACAGGGCCATACGCGCCACGTTGCGATTGTCTTCACCGGCCTGATTGGCGCAGCCGAAGATGACGTCGGTCAATGCTTCCCAGTCCACGTCGAGATGACGCGCCATCAGTGCCTTCAGTGGCAGCGCAGCGAGATCATCGGTACGAATGCCCGATAACGCGCCGCCGTAACGACCGAACGGAGTACGGATCGCATCACAGATATACGCATATCGGCTCATGACTGTTCCTTGCTAAACAGTTGCTGAACATCACCTCGAACAAAGCCGGGGCCACTGAGTCCAGCCAGCCAGTCCACATCCTTCTCCAGTTGCTCCATGCCACGTTCATGCGCCCAGAACACCGGCCCCCCTTCCCACTTGGGAAAGCCGTAACCGTTCACCAGCACCACATCGACGTCACTGGCCCGCTGTGCTACGCCTTCTTGCAGCAGCAATGCGGCTTCATTGATCATCGTCAGCAACGCACGTGTGGTGATTTCCTCACCACTCAGGGTGCGGGGCGTGATGCCCTTCGCAGCGCGCGCTTCATCAATGATTTTTTCTACTAGCGGATCCGCCTGGCGCGGTGCACCGGCTTTTTCGTAACGGTAATAACCCGCGCCGGTTTTTTGCCCAAGGCGACCGGCTTCGCAGAGCCTGTCCGGGATATCAACGTAGCGGTTAACTGGATTGCGCGTGCCGGCCAGGCTCTGGCGCATCCGCCAGGCAATATCGAGTCCGGACATGTCGCCCACGGCGAAGGGTCCCATCGCAAAGCCGAAGGTTTCGAGCGCTGCATCCACCTGCTGCGGTGAGGCGCCCTCTTCCAGCATGAACTCGCACTGACGGCGATAGGCCGAGTAGATGCGATTGCCAATGAAGCCGAATGCATTACCGGAAATCACGGGTAGTTTCTTGAGGCGCTTCGCCAGCTGCAAGCCGGTGACCAGTACCTCTGGCGAGGTAGCCGCACCGCGTACCACTTCCAGCAAACGCATGACGTTCGCCGGACTGAAGAAGTGCAGCCCCACCACATCCTGCGGCCGCGAAGTGACCGCGGCGATGGCATCCAGATCCGTGTACGACGTGTTCGATGCGAGGATGGCGCCCGGACGAGCAAGAGCATCGAGCCGACGAAACACCTCCTGCTTGACCTTCAGATCTTCAAATACGGCTTCGATAACGAGATCGGCGTCAGCCAGACTCGACCATTCCAGACTGGGTTTCAGTCGCGTTTGCCGCTCATCTGCCTCAGCGGCGGCGAGCTTGCCGCTTTTGACACGACCAGCGTAATAACTGCGGATGCGATCTACGCCTCTGCTCAATGCAGCATCTTCCTGTTCCAGCACTACAACCTCGAACCCCGTATCCAGTGCCGCGATGGCAATGCCCGCACCCATGGTGCCGGCGCCGATGACGGCAATCTTCTTCACCGGACGGGCGACCGCGGTAGCGAGCGCAGGATGCTTGGCCGACTCGCGCTCGGCAAAAAACTGGTGACGCAATGCCCGCGCTTCACGCGAGACGCGCAACGCTTGGAACGCACTGCGCTCCTGTGCCAATGCTTCGTCGAAGGGAAGTGTCCCCGCCGCCGTGATCACATCAATCGCGGCGCGCACCGCTGGTCGGTTCTTTCCTGCGCGCATGGCGCTGGTGGCTGCAGCGGATATCGTCGCTTCGTCGCTCTCAGGCAAGACGAGATCACGGACCCGGGCTTTCTTGCCATGCAGCGCTCTGGCATGGGCAATGGCTGCACTGCGCAGGTTTGCTGCCACCACCATGTCCACGAGGTCGAGTGACAGGGCCGCGTCAGCGGGCACACGTTCACCGCTGCAGATCAGTGCAATCGCCTTCGAGATACCCACCAGACGCGGCAATCGCTGCGTGCCGCCCGCACCGGGAATAATCCCCAGTGTTACTTCAGGCAAGCCGACAACTGTGCCGGCCAATGCAACACGCGCGTCGCAGCCCAGTGCCAATTCAAAGCCACCGCCCAGTGCCGCGCCATGCAGCGCCGCTACCACAGGTTTGTCGCACGCTTCAATGGCGGCAATGACAGCCGGCAATGAGGGCTCCGCGATTGGTTGACCGAATTCACGCAAGTCAGAGCCGGCGATAAACGTAGTGCCAGCACCGATCACGACGATGGCCTTGATGTCAGCATGCTGTTGAGTCGCCTCAATGGCAGCCAGCAAACCGCTGCGAACTTCAAACGATCCTGCATTGATAGGTGGGTTGTCGATGACCACAACGGCAACATCGTCCTCGCGCTCAATGCGAATACACGTGTTCAGCGTGATGACGTCCGCCTGCGTCATCAGCCTTCTCCCTTGCCTTTGCGGGCAGCGGCGCTCTTCTCCAGGAACGCCATGACCGATTCACGATGTTCGGTGCTGGTGTAGCAGATTCCCTGCGCCTGACTGCCCTGCGCAAAAATCTGTTCTGCTGAATGCTCGAAGCTCTGGTTGACAATGGTCTTGCCCAACGCCAGCGCGGCGCGGGATCCCTTGCTGAGTTCGACCGCCCATGCTTGCGCGTCGACCAGCAGTGCATCTGCTGCACTGAGACGATCGGCGATTCCGAGACGTAACGCCTCTTCTGCATCTACCTTGCGGCCAGTAAAGATCAGCTCCTTGGCTTTCGAGAGACCAACTCGACGTGGCAACAGGTACATGCCACCACCATCGGGGATCAGACCGCGGTTGATGTATGACCAGGCGAAACTCGCGTCGCTGCTGGCGATAACAAAATCGCATGCAAGCGCAATGTCTGCGCCAAGACCGGCCGCCGGGCCGTTGACCGCAGCAATCGTCGGTATGGGTAAAGTGTGCAGCAGGGTCTGGGTATAATGTACGTGCTGTTGACGATGCCAACCATTAAAACCAACTTCGCCAATTGGCGCCTGCATGCGCTTTTCCATGCCAGCGACATCGCCACCGGCACAGAATCCCTTGCCGTTGCCAGTCAATACCAGTGCACGCACCTCTCTGTCATCATTGATCTGCTCCAGCGCAGCGATGAATTGTGTGCGCATGTCGTCGCTCATCGCGTTACGCTTCTCAGGGCGATTCAGATGCAACGTGGCAATGCCGGATTCAACTCGCAATTCAATCAGCTCAGCGCTCATGTGTGTTTGCCTTCAATGTTCAGCAGGTCAAATTCGATGTGATCCGTATGCCAACAAGGATTCTTCAAGGCTTGTTGCTGTTCCAGGCAACGGGTTGTCCGGCATCGGTCCCCGTGACCGAATACAACACCTGGGTATTTCTCGTCTTGATGAAGTCATCAAGTGATTCACCACGCATCGCCGCATAGACGTGCAGGTTGGAAACGCCAATTGTCGCGCCCAGCTTCTCCAGCATGAAGAAGATCACACCATAGTGGATCATGCCCTGCCAGTCGCGCCGGCGAACCAGGCCCTTCTCTTCCTCGGTCAGCCCAGCCTGCGCATACGCCGTCTCTTCGTCCTTGAGGAACAGTTCCCGACAGCTGGGCACGATCATGCGGTGCAAAAACTTGTTCAGACGATATGCCTTGAGACTGGTCGCATGAGTGAATGGGTACACACCTTTCAGCGCCGATACACCTTCGAGCTGTTCGCCCATCCGCTTCAAGTGACGTTCGTTCACTTTTCCGGGCAATTCAACAGCTTCGTTCTCCAGCACCAGCGTGCCGATCCCGGTCATCGACGGCAGATAGTATGAGCTGTGCACTTTGCGAACATTGGCCGACAGCGCCCCGCGCATGATCAGCCACATGATGATCTCGGCACCTTCCATCCCGCCCAGTTGCGCGTATTCCGCGTGGGTCATTTCTGCCAGACGGGCCGGGTCGCGAGTAATGACATCGAGGAATTGCTGATCCCATTCAACGTTGTTGAATCCTGCGTGCTCACCATGTACCTGATGCGAAAGGCCACCCGTTGCGACGACTGCCACTTTGATATCTTCGGGATAGCTTTCAATCGCTCTGCGCAAGGCCTGTCCCAGCTTGTAACAGCGCGCGGCCGTGGGGATGGGAAACTGCAGCACCCCTACCTGCAGCGGCACAATCGTGGTTGGCCAGTCGTTACCGGTGCGCTCCAGCAGGACGGACATCGGTGAAAAGAAGCCATGATCCAGCGGCTTGTCCTGGAAGAAGGACATGTCGAACTCTTCCATCACCAGGCTTGAGCCGATGTGCTGGGCGAGCCTGGGGTGACCAAGTACGGGCGGCAGGCTACGCGCCCCGCCGCCTTCGTCAGCAACCGCATAGTCCTTGTCGATGCCCAACGCAAAAACTGGATAGTTATCAAAGAAAAACGACGTTACGTGGTCATTGAAAATGTAGACCACTGCATCGGGACGCTTTTCCTTGAACCATTCGCGAATGGGCCCAAAGCTCTGAAAGATCGGCGCCCAGGCCGGATCGTTCTGCTTGTTCGTGTCGTACGCAAAACCGATGGTCGGCGTATGCGAGACGGCTATACCACCAATAATTGTTGCCATAACGATTGCGTTCTCTTCTCAAGAGTCTATTCAGTAAGCCGACTACGCGAACAACTTCAGTTACACCAACACCTGCAGCAACGCGCGAATGGTCATGGCCTCAATTCCATCCAGTTTAACAACCCCAGATTCAACAGACTGCCAATCCCCGGGGAAAAACCCGGATGGAGGCCAGGGTCGGCCGTGATGGTAACGTCGGTGCCAGTCGGAACCGATTCACCATCCATCGAGCGAAGCGTCAGGCGCTGCCCTGCAATATTCAGTCGGGATTCAAAGTGCGAACCGAGGAAAATGCTTCGCTCAACCCGCGCCATGAACTGCCATGGCCAACCGAATCGTCGTTGATAACTCTGCCTCTCCAGGTCTAGTAGACAACTTTGTCATCGACAAGCCGCCGTATCTCGTCTTCAGAGACACCCAGTATGTCGCGCAGGACGTAATCATTGTCCGCACCGATTATGGGTGCGGAGCCACGGATGCGCGCAGGAGTCTCCGAGAGCAGGTAGGGCGCAGTAATCGTTGTGCGCCGACCGAGCACCGGGTGGTCCACCTCCTGGACCGCACCGCGTGCGCGCACGTGCGGATCGTTGAACAGGTCCTCTGCCTTGAATGACGGCATGGCCGGTACACCCTCGGCCTGCAGCAGCTGCATGGCTTCGACGTAACGCTTGTCTTCGGTCCACTGCCCGATCAAAACGTCCAGCCGGTCCTGGTTTTGCCTGCGTCCTTCGGACGTCGCGAAGGCGGGGTCGGTGGCCCAGGCGGGAGTGCCCAATGCGCGCACCAGTGCCTGCCATTCGCTGTCGCTACCGACTGCAATGGAGATCCATTCGTCGGTGCCCGCGCAGCGATAGACGTTGTGCGGCGCCATGGTCTTGTCGCGATTGCCGTGTCGCTTCGGGGAGCGGCGGTTCATCGCATAGTCCATCATCTGGTCACCGATCATCGAGTTGATGACCTCGCAGGAGGAGCTGTCGATGTACTGACCCTTACCCGTCTGTTGGCGGAACTTGAGGGCGATCAGGGCGGAGAACACCGCCGCCGTGCCGGCGCGCGCATCGCCGCCCGAGTTGGTCATGGTGTTCGGCTTCTTGTCGGCATAGCCGGTCAGGTGCGCCACACCGCCGACGCTGGTAAAGCAGGGGTTGTAGGCCGCATAGCGCTTCAGCGGCCCGGTGGCGCCGAAGCCCGACAGCGACAGCATGATGAGATCCGGCTTGAGCTTGACCAGTTCGTCGTAGTCGAGCCCCAGCTTCTTCATCACGCCGGGCCGCATGTTCTCCAGCACGATGTCGGCAGTGGCCACCAGCTTTTTCGCCAGCGCCTTGCCCGCGTCGGTGGTGAGGTTGAGCGTGACGCTCTTTTTGCCGAGGTTCACTTCGAAGAAGTTCGAGTTGCCCTCGAGATTCCCGGCCGTACCATGACCGGTCTGCGCCCGCTGCTCGTCAGGTCGCGCTCTGGTTTCGACCTTGATGACCTCGGCGCCGAGGGAGGCGAGCTGCATGGTGCACCACGGTCCCGCCAGCACATGGCCGAAATCGATCACCCGGATGCCGTTCAATGCGTCTTGCATCGGTTTTCTCCTCAAGCCACGCCGACTTGGGACAGGGGCGCGAGCCGCGCCGGGTCATTGCCGAACAGGCCGGCGAGGACCTCCTCGGTGTGCTGCCCCAGCAGCGGTGCTGGTCGTTTCGGCGGCAGCGCTACATTGGACAAGCGGGTCGGCTGGGCGATGTATTCCAGCGCACCGGCTTTCGGGTGCTCAATCGTCACGAAGTGGCCGCGCGAACGGAACTGCTCGAGCTTGAAGATGCTCTCAGCAGTCAGGATCGGCGCCGCTGCCGAGCCCTCGTTCTGGACGCGGTGGAACAGCTCATCCTGGGTCACGGTCTTGGCCCATTCGCCGAGGCGCATGCGCAGCTCGGCATAGTGTTCGGAGCGGCCCTTCTGGGTATTGAACGGGGGCTGCATACCCCAGTCGGGCTTGCCCATCGCGCGCCACAGTCCTTCCCATTGTTGTTGGGAGGACAGAATGACCACGGCGAACTCGCCGTCCTTGCACTCCACCAGACTCTCGAGCAGCCGGCCCTTGCCGGTGCGGTTCGGACTTACACCGTCGTCAATGTAGCGACGCAGCTGCGAGCGTTCGACGTTCATCATCGCGTGCTGGATCGAGACGTCGATGTGCTGGCCGGTGCCGCCGGCATCGCGCCAGAACAGCGCCGCCAGTGTTGCGGTCGCGCCCGCCATGCCCCCATCGTACAGACCGAGGTAGCCCGGCCCCTGACACGGCGGAACGTCGAGGTTGATCGCAAACATCGGCAGCAGATAACCCTGCCCGCTCGCGTGGTAAAGGTTCAGATGGTGGGCCTTGAAATCTTTATAGGGACCGGTCTGTCCGAATGGGGTAATGGACGTCACCACCAGGTTCGGATTCAGCGCGCGCAGTTCCTCATAGCCAAGGCCGAGCCTGGCCAGCTCGCCCGGCATCCGGTCTTCAATGAACACGTCGGCGTCGCGCAGCAGCGCGCGCAGGATCGCCCGGCCGTCTTCGGTCTCGATGTCCAGCGCGACTGATCGCTTGTTGGTATTGAGGTAGAGGAAGGTGCCCGACGCCTCAAGGTTCGGCATATCATCCTTGAACGGGCCGATGTAGCGCGCATCGTCGCCCCGGCCCGGCTTCTCGATCTTGATCACGTCCGCGCCGAAGTCGGCGAGCAGCTTGCCGCAGTACGGGCCCGCGACGAAGTCGCACAGCTCCACCACCTTGATGTTGATGCCGTCCATTGCGGGCCTCAAATTGCCTTCGAGATCAGTTTGACGAGCACACTTGCCTGCGTGTGAACATCACCATCCTGGTTTTCGGCACGGACGGCGAGCTCGACCAGTCGTCGACCCTGGTCGTCAATGAACTTGCGTGCAACATGTCCCTTGACCCAGGTGGAGTCACCAAAGAAGTTGAAGCGACGGTCCTGGCTGTCCATCGACACGACAAAGCCATCGTCACCCATCCAGTCGGTGACAATCTGGACGAGCATCATCTCGTTATGGATGCCGCCGGCGTTGGCGAGCGGCGAGCCGAACATCTGCGCAGCGCGGTCCGAATAGTGCCAATCGCGGCGGAAGCGATGCTCGCCGGTCTCCGGATCGATCGGATGCGTCTGCAAATGATTGCGCATCGCGGCCCACTTGATCGCAAAGGCATAGACATAGCAACTGACCACGGTACGCGCCGAACTGTCGCACACGTCGTAGATGCCCTTGGCCAGCGGCGGCAGTTCCTCGCCCTCGACCACGTCTTCCCAATACCTGATGGCCTTGCCGCGGCGCTTTACGCCCGCCAGCTGCGCATCGAAGTCGTCGTGGATTTCCTTCAGCTGGGCCTCGGTGTACTTGGTATAGGTTTTGCCGGCATATTTCGCGCCGACCTTGCTCTCCTTGCCGCCTTCCTTCGCCTTGCGCTTCGAGGGCGGGGTGGCCAGATAGATGTTGCGGCCGGTTGCGATCGCGACCGTCTCGTCACGCTGGTTCACGAAATAGCGCGGCACGCTTTCGATGAACATCCGGTAGGGTTTGCCTTCAACCTTCTTTTCGACAAACCCGCCGTAAGTATCGTAGCAATGGAATTCCTCGCCCGGCCGGAACGGGGCGCGATATTCATGCAGGTTGCCCGCCGCGAGCCGCGCCACGCCCGGCACACGCAGCCGTCCGCCGAACGACGAGCCGAACGAAATGCAGCTTTCATACAGCGGCGGCGCGATGATCCCGCCCCAGCGGGTGTTCTGCGCATAGGTACGGTTGCGCCAGATGGGATTGGGATCGCCGATTGCATCGGCGAAATGGCGGATCAGGTCTTCGGTGACCAGTGCGTTGAGAATGCCACGCTCGTATTCATTGTCCATGATCTCGTGGACCGGCACCGGCAGCTTGATTTCACCCCGGCCCTCATTGAACTCGGCAATCTTGCGATCCAGCTGCTCGTTCCACTCGGCATCGGACAAATGATCCCAGTCGGACACAGATGCTTGTTCGGACATGGCGAAGTGTCTTCTCTTGGTTCGTTCATGGGGCACTGTCGCCTGATATAGTTGCAACGTGCCAGTTGATGAAATTGTAAACTAAATTGTAAACCAAATGGTAACAGGGCGTTTCGATGGACGTCAACTAAAGACCGACAGCAATGTACAAGCCCCGCCAATTCACGCAATCCGAACTGCTTTATATCGGCACACACCGGCGGGCTCACCGCACAGATGCCAGCGATATCGCCTTCGGAATCTACGCATTTCGCAGCGAATCACCCGACAAGCGCCTCCGTGCTCTTGGCATGGTGGAAACCCCACAACCCGGCTGGATCGCCGCCCATCCGGACGGCCGGTTCCTGTACGCCGTCAATGAGGTCGGGCGACCCGGCAGCACGGAACAGGCAGGTGTGAGTGCCTTCGCCATCGATTCCGACAGCGGCGCGCTCACCCCGCTGAACAGCCAGCCCACGTCACCCTTGCCCTGCCATTGCGAAGTCGACGCCAGTGGCCGCTACCTTCTGGTGGCGACGTTCGGCGGTGGCACGGTGGAGCTTTTCCCGCTGATGCCCGACGGCTACATCGGACCCGCGACGGACATACATCGACATTCCGGATCGAGCGTACATCCCAACCGGCAGACACAGCCCCACCCACACGCAGCAAGTCTCGACCCCGCCAACCGCTTCGTCCTGGTACCGGACCTTGGCACTGATCAGATCATCGTCTACGAACTTGATCAAATAACGGGGAAGCTCATATCGCGACCAGAGCGCAGCGTCAGTGTCGCACCAGGATCGGGGCCACGTCATGTCGCATTCGACCCACACGCACGATTTGTATACCTGATGAACGAGATCAGCGCCACGATCACTGTTTTCGCCTATGACAACACTCTGGGTGCGCTACGGGAACTCCAGACTGTTGATCTGCTACCAGTAGGATTTTCAGGCCTGCGCTCAGGCGCGGAAATTGGCATCCACCCTACGGGAAAGTTTCTCTATGCCACCACGCGCAGTCACACCTCAAGCGGTGAACCGTCCGTCCGGGGGCTCGACAGCCTCGTGTGGTTCAAGATCGACGAGGCGGACGGTTTGCTCCAACTCCAGGGCAGAACGCCCTCCGGCGGCGAAATCCCGCGCTCCTTTGCTTTTGACAATCATGGCGATCATCTCTATGTCGGACATCAATGCAGTGGCACCGTGGTCACGTTCCGCATCGAGTCCCAGACTGGCACGCCCATCGCGACCGGCGAGATCGTTACCACTCCCGTACCGGTATGTCTGCGCTTCATCTCGAAATGCAGGCCTCCTGAATAGAACATCGAGCACTAAACAGCGTTCCCTGATGGCTTACGAATGACCGTCGCTGCAATTTGCCGCCGTCGCGAGTGGCTTATAAGCAATCGGAGACACGGCTGCGGGATCCGAAACAGCACGTATCCGGTAGGCTGGGCGTCCAGTAAATATCCCGCAGGCGCCGGTCAGATTGCGCTCCGTCGCCAACCCAATGGCGGTACGCGTCCTCTGTATCCTTGACGAGATCCCGAACATTGGAATCGCGGCTGCGTCGCGTGAAAAGCCTTCATCCATCCGGCGTCGGTACCGATGGCGATATGACCATGCAGTTCTTTGGCATGGAAACGACCATGTGCCCGACTGCGCTCGTGGAACAGCGACCACATGGGGAGCGGCATCCCGTCCGCTCCTCTGCCGAATATGGGCCACCAGTGCGGCTCGCCCCATACCATCACCGATCAGGACGACCGGGCGAGATGCAGTTGGCACATAAAACAAAGAACTGGCGGGATTTCGCAGGACGCTTTGGTTGGCTAGCCTGAAGTCAAGGCGGTGGAAGCCAGATTCTGTCTGCAGGATAAGGACTCGTGTCAGCGGTGAGTTTGTGATCCTTTCCAGCCCGGATTGCTAGCGTATGATCGTGACCCAGGCGAAACCGATGACCGTAGGCAACTTCCGACCGATTCAATCCCGTACTTGTTCGCGCTCAACACGTCTTGCGATTACACTTGCCACGGGCATCGTCAGGTCTACCCGTCATGCCCGCCAAAAGAACCTCCCATTGAGCGGCTTACCAGCTGCATACCTGACTGATGGCCAAATGGAGTGATCTGACTGATGAAACCAGCGAAAAAAGCAAAGAAGAGCCCGAAATCCCCACCTCAGGCAACGGTCGTTGAGGTGATCCGCCGCGGGATCCTGGCGAACGACCTTGTGCCGGGGCAGCGACTCGTCGAGGCAGAACTGTGCAAATTGCTCGGCGCCAGTCGTGGCAACGTCCGCTCCGCATTGATGGACCTCGTTCATGAAGGATTGGTCGAACGCATCGCCAATCGGGGGGCCCGCGTGCGCGTCGTGGGAGTTGAGGAGGCCCTGCAGATTGCCGAGGTGCGCATGGTGGTGGAAAGTCTGTGCGCCGCCAAAGCCGCCGAGAAAATCACCGACAAGGAAATCGTGGTGTTGCGCAATTTCGCCAAGCAGCTGAAAGATCGCGCTGAACGCGGCGATGTCAGCGGGTTTGCAGACACCTCGCACCAGATCTTCGAAACCGTGACCCGCATCGCCGATCAGCCGGTCGCACAAGAAGTGCTGGCGCGCTTAAGAGCCCGCAACACCCGCCACCGGTTCAGGCTCACTTATCGTCCGGGCCGAGCGAAGGTAGCACTTCCTTACTGGCTGGCGCGCATTGAAGCGATTTGCAAGCGCGATCCCGAGGCGGCACGACGTGCGGTACAGCGCCACTCTGAGAACATTCAGGAGGCCATGAAGGTGCTGGCACACGAGCAGACTCCGTTCGCGGGTATTCATTCCAGCGTCGACACGCCGTACGGTTCCTGAATTCGCAGCAGCGCCCCGCCAAGTTCCTGGGGCGCTGTGCACGACGCATCGGCATAGCGTACTGCCCTCATAGGCAGGGTTATCGCTTGGGAACGGTACCTGTACCGGTGAAGGTCATCAGATCCCCGTAGTAATACTGGTTTCCGAATTCACCCTTGACGGTTACGGGGTCACCCGATTTCAGAGCGCCCGGGTCGAATTCAGCAATCAGCGTGTCGCCATCAATTCTGGTGCTGCTCGCAACAACACCGTTGGACATGATGGAACCGGCCCTGATGTCCTTCAGGTAACGGCTGTCCATCGTCCTGGGGAATGTCACACGCGCAACCATGGAACTCTTGCCGGGCACGATGCTCACGGTCGCGGACACAGGAGCATTGACCGGCAGTGTGACGTAGGAGCTGTGCTTTGAATCGCGATAGAAACTGACCACGGGCGCCGGCGACAGCACCGGTGTCGGCGCAGGTCCTCTGCCGCGGTGAGCATCACCCACGCCATTGACGATCAGCCTGATGCGATGGCCCGCCTTGAACACCCAGGAAACGGGTGCCATATCAAACACCAGTTCGGTCGGAGCGCCCGGCACCAGTGGTTTGACGTCTTCAGCAAAACTGCGGTGATAAGGCAGCCCCAGATTGTTATAGGGCGGCTCGTTGAGTGCGCGAAACGAGGCGCGCAAACGGCCATCATCGGTGCCAGGCAGGGGGGTCACCTTGCCATCGGGTGCAATATCGGCAAGGAACGTCGCGAAATCACCATCGGTAGCCGTGGAAGAAATCCACAAATGCACAACGGGATGACCGATCAGCGTCGTATCTACACTCAAGGGCGCAGTGGTGTAAGTCATGCCGCGCTGATTCTGATTTTCAGGCGTCACGTCGTAATCAACTTTGTAGTCGTCCCTGGCAGCAGCAGCACTGGGTGCAGCGGTTCCCAGCGTGCCATTGTTGACACCGCCTTTCACACCATCAATTGCGGCAGGACCAAAGTAGAAGTTGGTGCTCTTGTCAGTAGGCAATGGCCACTGCCAGGCGAACTGCCATGATTTCTCCTTCGGTCGATTGTAGGTGTACAGATAGATCGGTGGTTCATCCATCACACCGTTCTTGACGCCTTTCAACCAGTAGTCGAACCAGCGCAACTCTTCGGTGGTGATGACGAATTCATTTTTTTCATTCTTTCTGGATTCGCTGCTCCAGTTGCAGTGGTCTCCTGGCCCGAAAATCGTCTTTAGCGGGCTCTTGAGATTGTGCATCTTCACCATGATACCCAATTTGACGCGCTGGTCCTCACCGAAATTCGCTGACTGATAGGCCGGAATTCTGGCCCGATTCAGATCATCAAAGTGACTGAAGGTATTGACCTCCAGATGGGGTTTGAAATCCTTCAATCCCAGATAGGCCGCCATTTCCGGTGAAACACTGTTGCGATAGGGAATGTAGCCGTAATCAAGATTGGCGCGGTGTTCTTCCTTTGCGGCCTGAAGCAGCGTGCCATCATGATCTTCATCAACAGCAACGGCTGCTGCATCTGCCTTGGGAATCTCACCGGGATAAGGCTCCAATGGCGGTGCCTTGTCGAATATTGGCGTAATGCCGTTCCAGTCGTAATACTCGCTCGGTCCGCTCAATGGCACGATGGCTTTCAAATGGGGTGGATTGGTCGCTGCAGCCTGCCACTGCGAATGACCCGTTGCCGAACAACCCCACATGCCGATCTGGCTGTCCGACCAGGCTTGTGCAGCCAGCCACTCGGTAATGTCATATGCATCCCAATAAGCCCATGGCATCCATTCATTGCGGTTGTAATGAACAGCCCTGCCGAACGAGGCGTAGTTACCGCGCATATCGGCCACAGCCACGACATAGCCATACTTCACCAGATCGAGTGCCGCGCCCGGATAGCTATCGGCGGTGGTACCGGTCCCGCCACCATTAGTGCGTCTGCGGTTATACGGCGTGTTCATCCACACAACCGGCAGCTTCTTGTCCACAACCACGCCATTCAACGTGGGCCGAATGATGTCTACGGCCAGTTTTGTGCCGTCACGAACCGCCACGTACTGCGAGGTCATCTTGTAACCGTCATACAGCGCCGGCGAGTAACCCGAATATTCACCCGGTCTGGACACCTGCTGCGCAGTCGCTGTCAGAGTGAGTGTTGCGGTCACTGCCACAACGAGCAGCTTGCAAAGATTCTTTACAGTCAACGGTGTTGTCATTGTGAAAATCCTGCCGTCAGAGAATAAGACGCATGTGCCTGCAGGTACTTCCGCTCAACACACGAGCAAGGTCTACCGCTGCTTGTCTTGCGCAGAGTCCCGTTGCCAAGTTATCGCCTGCTACATGTCTGCTACATATCTGGTTCGCGATCAGACCGGTATCACTTTTGGCGACCACTTCGGCTTCATCATCAGCAGGGTGGTGGCCGCACCGATTACAAGGAACACAAAGATCATGAACATCGGCATCGCGTAGCTACCGGTGACATGCAGCAGCCAGCCCGAGAGACTTGCCGCTATGCCGCCCGACAGACTGGTTGCAACCTGCTGTACACCCGTGACGCGACCCACCGCCGGATTTGGAATCAGCGCAAGACGGCACAGCGCCTGCATGTTGGCGGTAGCAAGACCAAGCACCGACAGCGAGGTCACGTTCCAGAACAGCGCCACCGGGACCGAGGTCGCATTGGCGCCCAGCAGTACAGTACACGCGCCCAGGAAGCCGGCGACGATGAAGCCCTTGCGCACGGCAATGGCATCGCGACCCCGCGCGATCATCTTGTCGGCCCACCAGCCACCCAGGATCGCCACCAATGCCACACCGGCAAAGCTGAGAAACGTGTATGCGCCCGATTGCTGCAACGAGAGGCCGCGCGTCTCGACCAGATACGAGGGCATCCAGGTCGCACCGAAGAAGCCAAAATAGCCGTAGCAGAAATTGACGACCAGGCCTCCCCATACAACGGGGCTGGCGAATATGGCCTTCCAGGTGACCGTCGCGGCGCTGCGCCGTGTTACTTCTCTGGCTGCGCGGTTTGACAGGTCGTTGGGCACGACCAGCAGCCACGGCACCAGCCAGAGGACGCCAATGACGCCGGTCAAGATGAACATTGCCTGCCAGCTATAGTGGACGATCAACCAGGCCGCGATCGGTGCGCCCACGGCGCTACCAAGCTTGTTGCCACTGGTGAAGAAACCGACTGCGAGGCCCGTGCTGCGATCATCGAAATTGTCGCGGATCCAGCGATAGCTGGCCGGGATGACCACCGCTTCCGCCGCACCAACGGCCACGCGCAGGACAAGGATCATCGCGAAGCTGGTGGCAAATCCAGTAGCCGCCGTGGCGGCACACCATGCGACGAAGAAGATCGCGTAGAGCCACTTCACACCGTAGCGGTCGACCATCCAGCCCATGAACAGCTGCACGACGCCATATGACCAGAAAAAGGCTGAGCCAAGCGTGCCACGATCAATATTGGACAGCGCGAAATGACTGATGAACGCCTTGTCGGCGAGCGCAGAGGAAATGCTGGTGCGGTCGATGAACGCAATCAGTACCCCAAGGCTCAGCAGCAGCAGGACAGCCCAGCGCATGGCTGGAGACAAAACCGGCTTGGCGCTCCCGACAACGGGTTGCGCCCGGATTTCCGATTGCTGATTCACCTGATCGGTCACCAATACAGCACCCGTTTCGGACATGTTCATACCACTTGATTCTTTCATGGTGCCTTTTGTCACTACTGGCCCAGAGCCAGTTCAGCTAATGTTTGAGGAGACGGAACGAAATCGTCTATCGCACCGTCATTTCGACGCAGTTGTTGTCGCTGCATAAAAATATTTCTGCCACGCTGAATTGAAATTCGGAGTCAGCACGCCGATAACCATATAGACGCCTACACTCTGAAAAAAGATCTCGCCCGGAAAAATGTAGGCGAACAGATACCGTTTGACCTTGGCGATTGTTCGCTTTTCCAGCGGGGACACTGGAGCTGTGGCTGACATTATCGGGCTCCTGCTTTCATCTGCTACCTGTCATTTTTTTCGGTTGAGCAGATTTCCGCAGCTCTTCCCAATTTGCCGGCAACTCGATTTTCCTGGCGACTGGATAACCGATGTAGCCGTTCTGCGAGCAGATCATGACGTGATCCCGATCAGGATCACCACTGACGACAATCATGTAGTCCTCGGGACACGAAGTCAGCTGGATGTATCGATGGAGATCCTTCGATGTACCCAGCTGCTCTGGCCAATTACCCGCTTCAATGCCTTTGTAGAAGCGATTGACGATCATCCCGCTCAGTCGGTCGACCCACAACCTGACGTTTTCATGGAAGTGTCGTTTGACATCAGCCTTGGTGAAGCCGGCATCGGCCATGACTCTTGCCGTTGCAGGTGTCAGGACAACCGTCGGTCTGGTGCGCATTCCCCGGAAGAAGAACTGAACAAAAATGTGGTTGTCCGCGATGCGTGCTTCGATGTTCTTGAGGATTTCCTCCGCTGTCGTCGCACCCACCTCGATCGCCTGGGTCATTTCCGTGCAAGACGAAATGGTGACTACGTTATCCCCCGGCTTGAAGCCAAAGTCAGTGCACATCGGATCCCAGCCGAGCTCGGCACAGGCGTCCTCATTTTCCGCCAGGACGATCCGGTAATTGCCGCCGAAGCAGCCCTTGTCGGTCTTGTGCGGCAGGAAGCCGGCGACATTGCGCAGATACATACGCCAGAAGCGGGCAATGCTCGTATTCGCCTGGAATCCAGGGCGAAGCGCTGCCTGCTTGTGGTTGAAGCCAAGTTCTTTAACGACAGGACCATTAACAACAATCAGGGTTTCGGTGCCTGGCGTATGCCCAAGGTGCTCCACGCCGAAATCATGATCAGCCATCGCATCGACGATAGCGATCAGCACCGGCATATATTCCGGCCGGCATCCGGCCATCACACCGTTGACAGCGACGTTCCAGACCGTCGCCTCGCGATTGTCTGGTAACAATTTGCCGATGACCTTGCCCGGCGGAAGGTCCGTGAATTTCAGGAATGCTTCAACGCGCTCCACGGTTGGCGGAACAATGGGCAGCCCTTCGCTCCATTCGTTCTGCAAGAAGAACTCCTGGATTTCATCGTAGGTGCCTTCGAACACGGTATCTCGCATCTTCGGCTCGCCCGTAAGACCCTCTTCCGCTGGCTGAACCGTAAGGCCATGAATCACCTGCTCAAGCATGGCCCCCTTGCAGGTCTCTACCAACTGTTCGTCTTTGACCAGATTCACGTGGCCGGGATGAACAACATAAGGCAGGTGCTGCATCTCCAGACCCTTTGCCGTGAATCGACCTTGAGTCAGAAAACCGCTGCACACCACGGTAACCGTGGGAATTCCCAACTTCTCAACCAGAGCGCTCGTCCGCGTCACGGCGGCCGTGCAGCTCCCTCAGCAACCGACCCCGCAGATGACGGCGTCGACCCCGAATTTCTTCAGTTTCCCGGGAAGGTCAGCCAGTACCTGACGTTCATCGGCACCATGGATCTCGCCGAATTCACGCCAGCTCACAAACTTGATGCCGGGATAACGTTTCGGCAGTTCCTGCTCCCAGACCTCATACATCTTGTCGCCCTTGAACACCCAGTCCCACAACTGGGCAACGACCTTGCCTTCCAGGGTATCCAGACGCTGTGCGAGACGCGCACCTGTCTTGACTTGCTGGCCCCTTGGCCAGACTACTTTGGAAGTTTCTGTGGCGGACATGAGCAGGTACTCCTAATCAGTCAACAAAATTCATTCATCACGTGGCATGGGTATAACCCCAAATGATGCGCTCACAACAAGACACGGTACTTGGCAATCTGCCAATTCCCTGTCTCACATGATCGCGCAATTGTGTTCCCGGGCACAGTCCATGGATGCAGCATGGCGGCAACAGACCACTCCTGCATGAGCGGGATCGAACCAGATAGCCGCTCCCCATTCGGAGAGGGGCCGCAACATCACAATTTCGAGAACATCACATCTTCCAGCGCACGCCCAGCGTGTAGTAACGACCGATCGTGTCGTCCCCCTCGGGCACAGCGGGATTGGCTCCGGGAGTTCCGTTATTGCCGGAGTAGTACACCGTCGGGAACTTGTCGAACAGATTCTGGACGTTGAGGAAGATCTCACCATTACCCACCCTGGTATCCCGGATCTTGTACGTCAGATTGAGCGTCGTGTACGCAATGGAGGGCAATTTGGAATTCAGAAGGACGACCGCCGGATCGTACGTTGCGTTCAAGCCACTGCGCCACCGCTCGAGGAGCATGGCAGTGAATTTGTCGGTAAAGTCATAGGACACAACGCCGGTGACCTTCCACTCCGGTGAGGCCGCAATACGATTCGATCCCGTGTTGTAGGCTCCTGCGATCTTGAGGTAAGGCGCTGTCGGTCCTTGATCATAGTTCAGTTCCGGCTGATAGCCGACCAATGCACGCACATTGAACGGCCGATCGAACAGATCGTGTGCGTAGCCCACCTCGAAATCGATACCCCAGGTGTGCTGCGCAGCGATGTTGGTGTTCTGACTGCGGAACCCGGTGATCGCGTTGGTTGCCGGATTCTTGTCGGTCCAGTTGGGGCGATCGACCAGTGCGCAAACCGGGGAATTGCCCTGCACCTGTGTGCAGTAATTCAGGTTCGCCGCGGTCCATCCCTGCTGCAGCAGGATGACGTCTTCAACATCGATCTTGTAGTAATCGACTGTCATCGATAGTCCGGGAACGAAACTTGGCGTGAACACGGTGCCGACGGTCAGCGTATCGGCAAACTCGGGTTTGAGGTTGGGATTGCTGCCCTGTGTATTGCACAGGTTGGTGTATGCGCCGCCGGTCAATGGATCGGTGCCGCTGAAGCTGCAGTTGACCTGCAATGACGTATACAGGTCGAACAGATTCGGCGCACGGATGTCACGCGAACGTGTGGCCCGGAAACGGATGTCGTCGTTGACGGTCCAGTTCAGCCCCGCCTTCCAGGTGGTAACGCTGCCGCTGGTGCTGTAGTTGGTAAAGCGCACAGCACCGGTCAGGTCCAGCGCCTTGGCGAAAGCGGCATCCGCAAGCAATGGAACGTCGACTTCCAGGGCGCCTTCCGTCACATTCTGTTCCACCAGTGGGACCGCGCCCATGGTGTTGTTGAACCACTTTGCGGTGGTTGCCGTACAGTTGAAACTGATGCCGGTGCAACTGGCCAGGTCGGTTGGCTCGGTATTGGTCTTGGCATCCCAGCGCAGACGTCTGTATTCACCCGACAGTGCGCCTTTCACCGGCCCCGCCCAGTTATCGAACAGTGAACCGGTGATGGAAGCGTTTACGTGGTCCTGCTGCGTGCGGTTGCGGTTGTAAGTGGGCGTATAGAGATAGCTGTTCATCGCCTGAGTGGGTTGGCCACCAAACAGATTGAGTGGCACGCAGTCCGCATAGGCCGGATTGGCGGCATGACCGGTATAGGCGACGGCCGCCCGGCAGGCGCTTACTCCATTACGCGTGCCGGTGGTGACCAGGCCGACATCGACGGCATCGAGCGCGGCGGCCAGTCTGCCTCGCTCGATATTGAACAGATCGTTGGCCTGGATGACCGACTCGGAATTGCCTACATTGAGCTGCCAGTTGTAATCGTCACCGAGCTTTCCCTCCAGCCCGGCATAAATCAGATGCGCTTTCGTGTCCTGCGTCGACTTCGGATCGTTCAGCAGAAACTCGTTCATCGTAAAGGTGCGGGTAGGATTGCTGAGGAACAGTGTGCGGTAAGGATCCTGCGTACTGAGCAGGAACGGATTGGCGTAACTGAACGTCAGACTGCCAGCGTTGGCAATGAAGGACGGGCCACGGAAGCGATTGAACGAATGGATGTCCGAATAGGCGATCTGCGCATATGCGTGCACATCGTCAGTCAGGTCATAGTCGAGCCGCGTGAATGCCTGGTGGAACTGGATGCCGTGCTTGACCGAAGTGGTTGACTGCCATGCGCCATCTCCACCGCTCTCCACATTGGCGCTGGCAAGCGTTCCAGCAGTTCCAAAAGGCGCCAGTGTGCCCCCGGCCAGGGGAATGACACCGTGACTGAAGGTGGCCAGCTGCCCCGATGACAGGAACTGCAAGTTGCGAATCGAGGGATCATTCGCAGCACCGATGATCATACCGCCGAAAGTGGCGTTCGAGATCCGCCCGTTGTCCATATTGTAGTAAGGGTTGACGCCTGTGCCCCCACCCACGCCGACGGTATTGGCGGCGAAAAAGTCGCGGTCGTTTGCGTCCGCGCGGTTCTGGATACCTTCATCGTCATGATATTGGTAGCTGAACTCGATATGCCCGCGATTGTCGGCAAAGGGCGTACCTGCTGCGACACCAACACCCCAGATGTGATCGTCGCCGTAGGTCGACATCCCGGTGTTCGCCTGGAACTTGACGCCATTGAAGTCGCGATCAGTGATGAAGTTGATGACGCCGCTCACTGCATCTGAACCGTACACCGCCGAAACACCGCCCGTGACCACGTCGACCCGCTTGAGCAGCAGCTGCGGCACCAGCGTCGCATCCGTGTCAGCCTGATTCTGATTGATGGTAGGGACAAGGCGCTGGCCGTCATACAGGACCAGCGTACGCAGGTTGCCCATGTTGCGCAGGTTCATGTACGCGCCCGCGCCGTTGCGCTGGCCGCCGCCGGGGCGACTGGTGACGTTTTGCGAACCCTGCAGCGCCGGAAGCAGGTTTACGGCCTCGGTCACCGTGGTCGGCTGCAACTTCAGGAACTCCTCCGTGTTCATCACTGTAACCGGCGTCGGGCTGTCATTGCCGTTGGTGATGACACGTGAACCGGTAACGACAATCTCTTCCAGTACTTCTGCTTTCTGTGCCGTGCTTGCAGTCTGCGCTTGTGCAGTGAGGGCCAGCACGCTGGAACCCGCCAACAATGCCATACCAAGACGCTGTTTCATTGCTCTCATCCCCTTGCAGTTTGTTGTCGCCATTACACTAGTCGGCGTAATCGTTAACATTTTTGTTTGCGAAACAATAGGACATCGGCCGGGCCAAATCAAGTCGTCGGAACGAACAACTTACGGAGAACGATCAGCCTGCCCCGGACCCGGATCAACGCGGCAGCAGGACCGGCATAAGGCCGCAAACCTGTCGCATGACGAAATATCTGCTGAGATGACCCGGGAGTGCCCGCCGCCCTTGCTGATGACAGGCCATTGCCTGACCACGGAGCACTTGTTCGATTCGCTTGACCTGGATTCTGGTAATTCCGGCCAATTCAAAGGTGACCGGAATTGTTGAGCGCTGGCGAACTCCACCAGCTGCAATTATTTGATATCTGAGTGTTTTCCCTGTTCGCAGAGTTGTAAGAAGCTGGTAATCCTCAAGTCGATGCAGCTGGTGCCAGGAGTAGCTCCAGGGTATTTGATCTGATGACCTGGTTATGTCCGACAGCGGCTTAAGACCAGAACAACTCTCGACGGCCCTTCTGACGGCGCCTGTTCCAGAGCTCGAAGTAAATCACTGCTCCGGAGATGGACAGATACAGCAGCGACAATCCAGTGAGCAGGCTCATCCAGCGACCGGAAAGACCGATGAAGTCACCCCGATGGATTTTTTTGGCAAGCTGGGTTACCTGCCAACCGAACGGCATGCCGGTTTCGGGGTAGCCGGGCCCGGATAATCCGGCACTGCGGCTGGTGGCCGTGTTGTAAACCAGTTGTCGCGTAATCTCTCCGCCAGTGACGATCACCCCTTGCGGCATGCCGGCGAAATAACGCAAACGAAGCGCTTTCACTGGAGTGCCGGGACTGGCTGAATGGTAGGCCGACAAGGTGGAATGCAGCATGGCGGGCAATTCAGCGTCCATCAGCGGCGCCGAGACATCAACGGTCAAACCGGGACGTTTTCCACCTTGCATCACTGTGTTTATGGCTACTCCTACAGAACTGGTTGCGAGCACAATGCCACTGAGCGCAATCACGACGAGGAATGTTGCCGCGATCACGGCCACCGCACGATGCAGGGTACGCCACCAACCTCCCGCGAACCAGAATGGATCGGTTCGCCCTAACCGTACCCGCGCGGCCAGCAGGCGAAAATATAGAACCAATCCGGTAAAGATCATCACGAGCATGGTCGCGCCTGCCATGGCGTCGACAATCAGCGCCCACTGACTGAACACTCTCATGCGGTGAATGTCCTTCACCGTATTGCGCAGTGATGGTGTGCTCAGGGGGGGCAGACTCACTTCCGAGGAAGCACCGACAACCGCGCCGCTGACTGCATCGAAGCGAAACAACCGCCCCTGCGAAGCAATCTGCCCCACCGGCTTGCCATCCGCCATGCGCAGTTCAAGAAAATTGATCGACGCATCGCCGATTGCCATGCGCCCCGACTTCACGACAGTCTCCAACGCGATATCGAAATTGAAGTTGGCTGGAAGCGGGTCGGCTGAATAATCGGGTTCGCGAATTACCTGGAAATTCGGTGGGCCATCGATGCCGACGCGAATCGCCTGCATGGTGGAATCACTGGCCGGGGCATGGCTGAGCAACGCGCGCAGATCCATCAGCTGTATGAGTATGCCGG
Organism: uncultured Pseudomonadota bacterium; assembly: GCA_963748005.1. Taxonomy (GTDB): domain Bacteria; phylum Pseudomonadota; class Gammaproteobacteria; order Steroidobacterales; family Steroidobacteraceae; genus CAILZL01. Next base: position 3,354,498 of record CAVVHH010000002.1, on the reverse strand, counting down.
TGGATGCAATATAGATTGCAAAAAGCACGGCAATTACCGCGACAAAACGATGGACGGTACGCAATGCTGCTACCCCGGCGGCCTGTTACGAATATTGCCGCGCTCGGTTCGGTGCGCGGCCGTCGTGACATATGAAGGGTTGACCCGGTTATTCAAAGTGGAGACGGACGCCCAGGGTGTAATAACGTCCGACAATGTCGTCCCCATTCGGTGGGAAGAACCCGCCGAGTCCCACGCCGGGTGACGAATTGGCGCCCGCGTAATAAACCTCGGGATCCTTGTTGAACAGGTTCTGGACGTTCAGATAAACCTCCACCCTGCCGGAACTGACCTTTGGCTTGTACGTCAGAGTCAGGTTGGTATATGTGGTTGCAGGATCATAGGGCTGCACCAATACCTTCTCCGGGGTACCCTGCGGGACGGCCACGACCTGCAGTTTGTTGCGCCCACGTTGCATCAGGCTGACGATGAATTGGTCCGTGATGGCGTAATCAGCAAGCACGGTGTACTTCACTGATGGGGACGCCGGGTAGAGGTTTACGCCCGTGGCCACACCACCCAGGTCGATAATGCCTGCCGGGCCCTGATCAAAGATAAGGTGTGGCTGGTACGATGCCAACGCGCGCAGGTTCAGCGCATGGCCACGCAAACTCGTCGAATAGCTCGCTTCGACATCTGCACCATAGGTCTCGAACGAGGCGATGTTCAACCACTTCTGATAGAGCTGGGTCGGAAAATTGGCAGGAGTTGTATTGCTGTAAGGAAATGGACGAACGATCGTGGCGCATGCGGGATTTGCGCCAGCGGTTTCGTTGCAAAGCGCCAGCACGGATGAGGAATTGCCCGCCAACTGGGCGATGGCGTTGTCAACCTTCACCAGGAAACCATCCACCGACAGGCTGAACCCCGGAAGAAACTGCGGTGACCACACAAAACCACCGGTCAGGCTGTTGGCCTTTTCCGGTGTCAGATTCGCGTTTGAAATAGTCGAGACCGGAACAGGACCCGCAGTGCGGGTAAGCGGGTCGTTGAGCGTTGTGGGCGCGGTGGTGGTGGGTGCGTTCAGTTCAAACAGATTCGGCGCCCGAATATCGCGCGAACCGGTGGCCCGCAGCGTCAGATCATCATTGATATGCCAGGTCAGACCAAGCTTGTAGGTCCACACCGAACCGCTGGTGGAATAGTCCGTAAAACGCACCGCACCATTCGCGTTCAGCGCATCGGCGAAACGGCTATCTTTCATGAGCGGGACATCGGCCTCGTACGCTATTTCGCTGACCCTCTGGGTAACTTCAGGAAGGCCGGGCATGGTGTTCTGATGCCATCGCGCCGACCCCGTACAACTGAACTGGATACCATTGCAGTCGATGGGGTCGTTCGGGCCCGCATTGCTTTCCACGGACCAGTCCAGCTGACGCCATTCAGCCGCCAGCGCCATATTGACCGGCCCCGCCCAGGTGCTGACCGGCGCGCCCGTGAGACTGGTGTTCAGCTCGCTGAGCGTCGTGCGGTTCTTGTTCCAGGTCACCGCCCGGACGTAATCCATCGCCGCCTGGCTTTCCGAAGTGGGACCGAACAGGTTGATCGGCACACAGTTAGCGTAATTGGGATTCGTCAGAGCCGCATTGCAGACCACCTGGCCGGCCGAGTTCAACACGGCATTCGCGGCTGCGTAGAACCGTCCCTGATCGACATTGATTTCGTTCTGTGCCTTGATCTCCGACGATGAACGCTGGAAGCCCACATCCCACTTGTAGTCTCCGATCGAGCCGTCCACGCCGCCCATCACCATGTAGGTATCTGTCCACTGGTTGGCTGTCGCCGGTACCGCTATCAGCTTTCTGAACGAGAATGATCCGTTCGGAGTAAGAGCCGCCTGGGCCGCCAGCTGCGATCGATATGGCTGCTGGATCGAGTTCAGATACGGATTGTTGTAGCCGATATTCACGGTTTCAAGCGGGCTGCGGAAGGCATTCTGAGTGTGATTGTCAGTCCATGAAACCTGCAGATAGCCGTGCGTGGTATCTGTGAAGTCGAAGTCGAACCGGCCAAACAGCTGCGTGAAGATCAGGGCGGATTTGATTGACGCCGTCTTGTACCAGGCACCATCGCCGCCGCTTGCCGCATTAGCAGTACCGGTGGGTGTGCCGGGATTGAACAGACTGACAATACCGTTCTGGGCAAACTGATACCCGGTGAGCGGGCCACCAGTGATCAAACCACCGAATGAGGCATTGCTGATGCGTTGATCGACCACATTGTAGTAAGGGGATGCTGCAGTGCCGAGCCCGGCGCCGCCGAGCGACTGCGCGAAAAACGGGCGTTGTAGCTGGTCCGGGATGCCGGGATCGTGATGGTACTGGGCACTGAGTATGACGTGGCCGCGACCACCGAAAATGTCCTGACCACCTGCAACACCGAAGTCAGCGATCTTGTCGTCATTGTATTCCGAGATCCCGGTCGAGGCTTGTACCTTCACACCGCTGAAGTTCGTGTCGGTAATGAAGTTCACCACACCGCTGATCGCATCAGAGCCATAGACTGCTGAAACGCCACCCGTCACCACGTCGACTCGCTTGATAAGCAACTGCGGAATGACCCATGAATCCACGTTGCCCTGATTCTGGTTGATGGTCGGCACCACACGGTGACCATCCATCAGAACCAGCGTACGCAGGTCACCCATGGCGCGCAGATTTATGTAAGCCGCAGCACCATTGCGCTGACCGCCACCGGGATTACTGCTGGTCGACTGCGAACCCTGCAGTGCGGGCATCAGATTCACCGTATCCACGACCGTGGTGGGCGACACTGTGAGCATCTGCTCGGTACTGATCACGGTCACCGGCGTTGGACTGTCGTTACCGTTGGTGATTACTCGCGAACCGGTAACGACGACTTCTTCAAGTGCTTCGGCAGCCGCTCTCGCTGTATTTGCGGGTACCAGCGAACTGACCGCACCGAATACCAGTGCGCTGGAGCCCGTCAGCAATGCCAAACCAAAGTGCTGTTTCATGATGCCCACCCCCGAACATGTTTCGTAATTTATAAAGACAGCCAAATCGTTAACATTTTTGTTTGCAAACAATAGAACTTCATTCCAGGCAAAGCAAGCACCGGACACAAAGTTAATGTTTTACTGGGAGATCACTCTTCGTGTTCTAACGGCAGGCGCGTACCTATGGGTCGCCATTCCGGCCACATCAGCCAGCGCGGACACAGCATCGCCATGCGCCGCTGCTGCTGGATAGTTGAAAAACCGGATGCCTGCACTGAATAAGCACTCCAGCACTCTCAACTTTCAGCTCAGCACTGGACCTTCGTTAGACTCGATGGAGGTCCAAATCCCGGGAAGTCAGGAATTTTGCTGCAACGTCACGAGATAAATTGGGTGCTGAATTAGGTAAGCACCCATTACTGGGTAAAAAGTTCTCAGCGCTCCCTCCAGGGTAGATCCAGGATGCGATGAAAAAATTTTGACAGCACCACGCAATTGTCGCGCTTGTTCGGTGATTGCACAGCGTACCCTGTATGAGCCGGCTATCGGAACCGTCTGACGATGATCTTGGAAATCAATTTGCATGCAGAACATCGCATGGCAATCGAAGTGTGACTCATGCCCTCGCAGCGAGAAACCGGATGCGCATGAAATGATTTCACCGAACCACACTGAACCCGATGAACACGCTGTGGAGAACCTGGTTTTCCACAGCGTGTATCAGATCGCTTATTGTCAGCAGCCCTGGCTCACAGGCGTCACATACCCAAGGCTTCACCAACCAGGATCACACAGATCTTGCCCTGCTCCACGGGCTGGTTGCCATCAATGATGGCTGTATAGCGCATGACGCCCCAGCCAAGACCTTCCCCATGTTTATGCTTCAATCTGTGTCGTATCGCATTGACTGGACATGCGAATTCACGAATTCTGGCCAATGCCGCTTCGACATTGGTAACGATCTTGTTGCAGCCCGCAACAATGATGACCTTCTTCGGACCAAACATCATTGCAGCCACCCTGTTGCCGGACCCATCGGTGCTTACGATGGTCCCCTCCAGCGTAATCGCGTTCGTGCTGGACAAGAAGACGTCGGATAGCAGGGATTCCCGCTGGATCTGCCGCCGCACTTCTCTTGGTGGATTGTGGCCTTGCGCATCCGTTTTTACCGGATTGAAGAATTTGTTTTCTCCACGGGCTTCAATCGCTTCGAAAACACCCAACTGGTTCAGGGTCATCGAATCGCCACGAGAGATAGTGGCGCCGGCAGGAATGAGCGCCAGCACGAGGTCCAAGGCTTCCTGACGATTGGCAACATAGTGCCCTTCCATGTGCTTCGCACGCAGATTCTCAAGGACCATTTTTGCGCGTTCTTCGTAGTACTGCGCCATTTCCGCGTCTAAACTTGTATCACCCATTGCCATCAGATGGTGCTCCCATGAATTAATGCAAACATTCTCGAGACCCGTGTCTAGTCCTCAGGAATTTCGCAGCAGCGAATCGCAATACGCTGGATCTATCTGCAGTTCCATAACCGACACGTATTGACTACAAAATTGTAAACCAAATTACTGACGCCAGCTCTTCTGGACTTCACCGAGGAGTTTTTGCCAATCAGATGGAAGGCCTATTTTCTTACCCGTGGGATAGCCATGGCTCTGGTTCTGCACGTAACCCCTGCTCTGGTTCCGTCCGGGGTCGCCGCTGAGCACGATGCCGATCGCCTCGGGTTTGATAAAGACCGGCACTTTCCGCTCTGGATCATGCGATTCGACATAGGCCGATGAAATCATCCCCTCGGCATGCAGCTGATGCAGGTCATAGGAGGTGTAACCCAGCTCCCAAGCGTGCCGGGTGAGCGTGCTCACTTTGATCTTGGTGTGGTCGAAGATGTACTGCTGAACATCGCGCTTCGACAAGCCATTGCGCGCCATTATCTTCGCAACGCCCGGGCTCATGATCAGCAACGGGAAGTTCTTGCCCTTCTTGATGCCGGTGTGCGCCCAGCCGGCACAGGTGCCGCCGAAGATTTCTACCAGCCTGTCGAGGTGCTCCTTCGCGGTATCGCCTGCCGTGTAGATCGGAATGGTGGAGCACATGACGCTCTGCACCGTCACCACATTTTCGCCGCGAGCAAAGCCAAGCCCTTCCGCGAAGGACGTCCAGCCAGTCTCGGTCACGGCGTCTTCATTCTCCGCCAGCACAACATTCATGCCCAGCCCGATCGATGCCTTGTCGGTTTCGTCCGGCGAAAACCGCAGGCCGACGAGGTTGCGCAGGAACATGCGGGCGAAGCGACCGATGCTGGTATTGGCTTGCCGCCCGACGCGCATGACTGCCGTGCCGTAGTTGAAGTCCAGCTGTTTCACGATTGGGCCGTTGACGATGACCATCGGCTCCAGCCCCGGCGTGGCGCCGAAATCGCGCGCATAGAAGTTCGGCTCGGACATGGCCTCGACGATGCCGATCAGGATCGGCATATATTCAGGCCGGCAGCCGGACATGACGCCGTTGACCGCCGTTGCCCAGATGGTCGCTTCGCGATTCGCAGGCTGAATGACGCCCAGCACTTCGCTCGGATCGCGGTCGGTGAAGCGCAGGAAGGCCTCGACGCGCTCGAGCGTCGGCGGAACGATCGGCAGGCCGTCCGACCAGTGATTTTGCAGAAAATATTCGTTCACTTCGTCGAACGTGCCCTTGAATACAATTGACCGCGGCTCAGGCTCGACCACTGCGGCAGCAACCGTCACCTTGCGAGTCAGTTCGCGGATGATGTTGGGAACCAGCACTTCGGCGACATTACGCCGCAGCTCCTCATCACTCTGGGTCATGATGACGCCGGGGAATTCCGACACGGCAAGGTCTGCCATGCCCTCGCCTCTTGCATTTGCGGCCGCCTGGCGCAGGAAGGATGTCGCAACTATTGTCGTGCTCGGCACGCCGGCTTTCTCGGCGACCATGCTGGCCCTCACGACTGCGGGGGTGCAGGTTCCGCAACTGCCAATTCCGGTGATGACGCCGTCGATTCCATATTCCTTGAGCTTGTCCGGAAGCACCGGCAGTGTGTCCTTACCATGGCGCGGACCGTGGATGTTGCCGAACACGTCAGGGCCGACGAACTTGATACCGGGGAAGCATTCCGTCATTACTTGTTCGACGACCGGCATCATCTCGCCGTGGCGAAAGCCGTAGTGCGACAAATGACCAATGGTGGCCCTGGACAAGTCCGAGATGCGCGGCTTCGCGTCGATCTCTTTCACCGTCGAACGGCCAAGTGGCCAGGCAACTTCGTATATTGGTTCGTTCATTGCGTTGTCTTTGTCAGGGCCCGTGCCCCCTATTCATCGCCCTAAGCCACTGCCAGATGTATAGTCAAATCAAATATCAGATATCCGATAATACAATAGTACAAACTGATCATCGGTTAGTCAATATCAGGTATTGTGTTTTACAATGACCTTCCCCGGCGGCCTGGAGACGGCATGGATGGCGAGCCTTACGAACGTCGTCCAATTGCCCGGTAACTGTGCTATTCAACTGGGACGATTTTCAGGTTCGGTACGCTGACTTGGCTTCATATCAACATCACTCACACATTCATCATGGATCTGATTCAACTCGAAATTTTCTGCAGCGTTTTTAAAGAACGAAGCTTTTCGCGCGCCGCAGAAGCACTTGGGCTTACCCAGCCCACCATCAGTATTCGTATCAAGGACTTCGAAGCAGCGCTTGGTACGCCGCTGTTCAATCGCCTTGGGCGGGAAATCCAGCCCACTGATGCGGGCAAATTTCTTTATGAGCAGGCGCTGCCTTTGCTGGCGCAGAGACGCGATTTGTCGGAAAAAATGACTTCGTTTCTGAATCGGGTTGAAGGACCGCTTATCGTCGGCACCAGCTCGGCTCCGGGCGAGCACCTTCTGCCTGGAATCATGATGGCGTTTCAGGCTGAACATCCTGGTGTGCGCGTCAAGCTTCGTTTTGCTACTGACAGTGCAAGGACACTTGAAGATCTGCGTAGTGGCAATATCGAGATTGGCGTGATCAGCACGGACCTGGCCGGCGACGATGTAGTGGCGGAGCCCTTCGACAACGACGAACTTGTACTGATTACTCCGTCCACAGATCAATGGAAGCACCGCTCAACGATTTCACTATCTGAACTGAAAGCATTGCCCTTGATCGTTCTGGACGCGGCATCTGCAACCCGAGCATCACTGGAACAAGTGCTGGCGAGCAGCAAGACACGCCTGACGGAGTTGCATGTGGTGGCCGAGCTCGGCAGAACAGGCGCGATCAAGGAGGCAGTGAAACAAGGCTATGGAGTGGCATTTGTCTCCAAACGAGCCGTGACTGCGGAACTCGCAGCAGGGACATTACGTACTGCACACGTACCCGAGTTAGGAACCATCGCGCGCGCATTCAGCATTGCCTATAGTCGGCGCCGGGAATTGTCGCCCACTGCGCGCGCCTTCCTGGAGCACCTCCGCCGCTCAGCACCACTGCCTGACAAACCAGTCAAGACACGCAACGCCAAATCAAGAAATCCAAAGCCTGTTTCACGACGCTGATCTGTCATGCACAGCGCAGTGCCTACTTCTTCCCGATCATTGCATTCCAATTTGCCGGCAATCTGATCTTCTTGCCTGTCGGCGGGGCATGGCTGTGGTTCTGGACAAAGCCCTTGCTCTGGTTGCGGCCCGGGTCGCCGCTGAGCACGATGCCGATGGATTCTGGATTGATGAATACAGGCACTTCCCGATCGGGATCGCTCGACTCGGCATAGACTGATGAAATCATCCCATCCGCATGCAGCTTGTGCAGGTCATATTCTGTGTAGCCCAGTTCCCATGCATGTCGATTGAGCGAGCGCACTGCGACCTTGGTATGGTCGAAGATGTACTGCTGCACGTCGCGCTTGGACATGCCCTCGCGCGCCATGATCTTCGCTACGCCGGGACTGACTATCAGTAATGGGAAATTCTTGCCTTTACGCAATCCGGTGTGCGCCCACCAGGCGCAGGTGCCACCAAATATTTCGACCAGGGTGTCGAGATGTTCTTTGGCGGTATCGCCTGCGGTGTAGATTGGAATGGTGGGGCTGAGCGCACTCTGCACTGTCACAACATTGTCTTCCCGAGCAAAGCCGAGTTGGCCCGCGAATGAAGTCCAGCCAATCTCGGTGACGGCATCCTCGTTTTCCGCCAGTACGACGTTGGTGCCCAACGCGATTGAACCCTTGTCGGTTTCGCCAGGCGCAATGCGCAGACCGACGACGTTGCGCAGATACATTCTGACGAAACGGCCGATGCTGGTATTTGCCTGCCGGCCGACGCGCAGCACCGCTGTCTCGTAGTTGAAGTTAAGTTGTTTGACGATCGGGCCGTTGACAATAACCAGCGGTTCCCATCCCGGTGTCGCGCCTGCATCACGAACATAGAAGTTGGGCTCGGCTAACGCTTCGACGATGCCGATCAGAATCGGCAGATATTCGGGACGACAGCCCGACATGACGCCATTGACCGCGACATTCCAGACCGTTGCTTCGCGGTTTTCGGGCTGCATCACGCCCAGCACTTCGCCCGGGTCGCGGTCGGTGAAGCGCAGGAATTGCTCGACTCGCTCCAGCGTAGGCGGAATGATCGGCAGGCCGTCCGACCATAATTTCTCCATGAAGTGTTCGTTGACTTCATCGATCGTGCCTTCGAACACGATTGCGCGAGGATCAGGTTCGACGGTCGCGGCAGCCGTCTCGACTGTGCGCGTCAGGTGGTGGACGATGTTGGGGACCAGCACATCGATGGTGTTACGGCGCAACTCCTCGGCACTCTGGTTCATGATGATGCCAGGAAATTCCGCAATGCCAAGATCGGCCATGCCCTGCGCCTTTGCAGTCGCAGCAGCTTGACGCAAGAATGCCGTCGCGACAATCGTCGCGGTCGGAACGCCCTCTTTCTCGGCTATGATGCTGGCCCTCGCGACCGCGGGGCTGCAGCTTCCTCAGCTGCCTATGCCGGTTATGACTGCATCGATACCGTATTTCTTGAGGTTGCCCGGAAGCGCTGCCAGTTCCTCGTGCCCGCCGCGCGGACCGTGGATGTTGCCAAATTCAGCGGGGCCAACGAACTTGATGCCGGGGTAACGCTCCTTCATAACTTCTTCGACGATGGGCCGGATTTCCTGATCGCGAAACCCACCATGCGACAAATGACCAATGGTGATCCTGGAGAGATCGGAGATGCGCGGCCTGGCCTCGATCTCTTTCGCCGTCGAACGACCAAGTGGCCAAACCACGCTGTATTTAGGTTCGCTCATGAGTTGTGACTCCACTCATTAATATGATGCTGCACTAAGTCGCCGTAACAGCGGCTGCCTGCCTCTTCTGCTCAGCCTTGTACCTGAAGAAGAAGATGTTCATGACCGTGAAGTTCAGTAACAGCGCTCCTACACAGATATAAAGTCCGACGGTCGCATGTCCAGTGAGATCCATCGCCCAACCAAAAACCACGGGAGCAATGAAGCTTGCCGCATGTGTTCCCGAGTTGATAAGCGCAGTCGTCTTGGCAATAGTCTTTTTGCCCACAAGCATGTTGCAGGTAGGCCAGAAGGTAACGAAAAAGCCGGTGCTCCCAGCCTGAACCATCGCCAGGCAGAGCATGGCGACCAGCGGTGTTACCTTTGTAGCATAGATCAGGATTCCCACCATGCTCACCAGAAGCGGGACTACACAGTGCCAGTGCCGCTCGGTCCTGTCCGCATGTTTACCCCATGTAAAGGCCACCACTGCCATCACAATATAAGGCCCCATAGTCAGAAAACCTACCGTCTGGTTACTCATCCCTTCCTCTGCCATCTTCAGCAGAGTCGGTATGAAGAACGCAAATGTCGCTGAGACCCAGCCAGCGCAGGTATAGGCGAAGATCAGCATCACAATGCGAGGGTCCTTAAGCGCCTCCCACACGCTCGCCTTCTCAATCGCACCGTCAGCCGCTTTCTGGGCCTGGTACTTTGCAAGGTAGCTGGTCATGAACGCCCGCTCTTCAGGCTTCAGCCATACAGTTTTTTCGGGTCCGTCATAGAGAACGTATAGCGCCATGAAGGCCCAAAGAATGGTGAGGCCGCCCTCCACCAGAAACAGGGTGCGCCAACCGGACAGACCGAGCAAAGAATGGCCAAGTATCCAGCCTGCAAAGGGAGCGCCGAGGATGCCCGATGTCGCGGTTCCAATCTGGAGACCCGAAATTGCTTTCCCATGATGATGCCCCCTGAACCAGAGGCTGATAAGAATGTACGCGCCGGGAACGAACCCGGCTTCAAGTGCGCCCAGCAGGAAACGCAGGACGATGAGCTGAATGTCGTTGGTAACGAAGGCCTGGGCGACGACAACAGAGCCCCATGCCACCATGATGCCAGTCAACCAACGTCGCGCGCCGAACTTATCGAAAAAGTGAGCGGCCGGCACCTGCACGAAGAACGCACCCAGGGCGAAAACTCCCGAGGCGAAACCGAAGGCCGTAGCGGTGAGTGCCAGATCCGCACTCATAGTTAACTTGGCGAAGCCTATGTTGGTGCGATCCAGCTGAACAAATAGCTGGCCCACGATGATATAAGCCAGCATGTAACGTGTGACTTTGGCGAGGGTTCGCTTCTCCAGTTCGGAGACCTCGTGTGCGACTGACATTGTGTGTAGCTCCCCTATCAATGCAATGCATTCACTAATTCTGGCCCATCGGCATTCGCAGCTGCCGGTACCGCCAATAACGCCACGAAAAAATGCCGAGACTTGATCATCGCGGCCTCACCGCAGACGTACAAATCAGTCTGTCGCTGAACCACCCCTCCATGCCACAGCATGAGGGGAGTGGCCGCCAGTAAAATCCATTGTTGTTAATGGTTACTATATTGTCAACAACTTTGTGCAACATTTTTCTGCGCGGGTGGAACGGTGTTCGTCGCATCGATTGATGCGTCACCCAGCACCACCTTGCTCCGCTGTGCTGCTCAAATTATCTCAGCAGCAACTACAATTACATGCTCCGCAGCAATTGCTGCAAACGAGCCAGCGCCAGCGCTTCAATGTTGTCCAGATTCTTGTTGCCCGGCTCATCGCCACGACGCACAAACATATGCAGCGAACCCGGGTAAATAACTGGCTCATATTTCTTTCCCAGCGAAGCCATGGCCGTTTTTGTTGCTGCCGGCGTTTTGGTCAACTGCGGATCGTCTTCTGCGTAGAAGCCATATACCGGCGCCGTGATTCCCGCGAGCGCCTCTGCAGGAGGCGCCCAGTCGTAGAAGATGAATGCCGCAGTGAGATCCTTGCGTTGCGTTGCGAACCAGAAGGTACGGCCGGCACCCCAGGCAAAGCCTGCCGCAGCGAGTTTGCCGTTCGACTGCGCCAGATCTTTTCCATAGTCGGCCCATGCATTCATGTTAGCTGTCAGGCCTTTTTCGTTTTTTGTCAGTGTACCAAGCACCATCATGGCGCTCCTGGTATCGGCGAAGGAATCACGCCCGCCACCGTTGGGACCGTAACCGGACAACACATCGGGCACGATCACGATATATCCCATCGCAGCAATCTGGTCGGCCATGTCGCGGGCCCAGGCATTGAGACCCTGGTCCTCAGGGACCATCAACACCACCGGGACTTTGTCCTGCGTGTCCGGGTGCACCACGAAGGCCTGCAAGGTCCGATTGCCGCTGGAAATCCTGGCCATCTCGTTGCGGCGATGGGATTGCGCAAGTTTCAGCGCGTGCCAGGCATCAGACCCGAGCGGCACCTCCGCTCCAAGAATGCCGTCAAGCTGTTTCCAGCGCTCAAGCTGTTGTTCTGTGGTGAGAGTGACCGGTTGCGCAAAGATCGATAACGCAAACAATCCAAGTACAGTACCGGAAAAACAAGCACCAAAGTCTTTCGAACGCACGATACTTTCCCTCCTTAATGCGCGGAGACATTCCTGTCGCAGGGGGGTCGTCAGTCGAGCCGCAGGATCTTGATATTGCGGAACTCGATCGGATGGCCTTCGCTCTGCAGAGCAATATAGCCGCCGCTCAGAATGGAGTTTCCGCCCTGGGCATCAATAATTTCCTGCGACGGGAATCGCGGATCGGACGTGTCCAGATGGAGGCGATCGTAAGAGGCCACCGGCTTGCCGTCGATACTCTGGGTTGTGTGGCCGTCTGGTCGCACTTCGATCTCAAGACGCACCCACTGCCCAAACGGCTTGGTAGGCGCCTCTGAAGTAAAGCACTCTTGGGGTGGATTGCCCCCGCTGGACAGCAGGGTCCCCATGCCACAAGCGCTGCCCGTCGCACGAGGTTTGCCATCGTGATACAGACCTGGAGAGGGCCCCAGCAGCTGATCTTCCGCGGAGATCGGAAACAGCTGATTGAGCTTCATGCTTTGCGGGCTTTGCGAGTGATACAGCACGCCACTGTTAACCAGGGTCCGCCGCGGCGGTGTATTCGGTGTCTCCTCACCGAGGAACCGGTATTCCAGGGCCAGACGGAAAGCCTTGAATGGCTCCTTGTAGAAGAGATGGGACCACCTGCTCTGCATGTTGCCGCCGTACTTGTCGTACGTTACGTAGATAACGCCGTCTTTTACGCGAAACGTCTCCAACGGGTCCTGCCCTGCCGGATAGCCGACGATCTTGGTCGTCCAGCCATTCAGTGTCTTGCCATCAAACAGCGATATCCAGTCGCGATCCGATTGTGGCTGCTGTGCGCTGGCGCCGCCTGAAACACAGGCGGCGGTGAGCGATGCCAGGATTGCGCTGCTTACCAGACCAAAAACAGTTGCTCTCTTGCTCAGCATTGGATCCCCAATACACACGCCGATCCATTGCCAGCGATGTGTCGGTGGTATATTGTCAACGACATTGTCAACGAAATGATAGTGCTTTCAATGATCCGATTGCAAAGACTATTTCGTTCCAAAGGATGGCCAGAGGATAGAGTGGCTGGCTGAGTGCCTGGAAAATCGGGGTTGACTGTCGCATGCCGGGCCGGGGGCAGTGGGCGCACGGTGTTTCGAACTGAGCTGAAGTAGCAGGCCAGCGGCCAGCCGAACTGATTTATCAGCCGAATGCTTCACGGGCGCTATCCAGAATCGAAACCGTACTCGGGCAATCAATATTTCAGCGCAGGATGGAAGGCCTGGTTGCCTCGGATGTCGCCGAACGAATTGTTACATGTGCGTGCCGCGCATTCGCCGAATTGCGCTACCTGAGTTTCGACCTCGCAGCAATATCAGGCCATGCAACAGGCTCGGTCGTGATTGGCGCCACGCACATGGGACGGACGCATTACATGCCGACCGCTATCGCAGCAGCGATCGCGCAGCACCCGGGATTCGGGTCACATGCATCGAAAGTCCATACATGCAACTTATCCGCAGTCTGCGCAGCGGCGATATCGACGTCGTCATCGGTCTGCTGCGACCGGACAAGCTGCCAGACGGGCTTATCGCAGAACCGTTGTTCACCGACCGGCTGTGCATCCTGGCAAAGAAAGGCTATCCGCTCGCCAAGCGTACAAAGCTCCAGCTGTCAGAGCTGCTCGGGGAGCGCTGGATATTACCGCGCATCAATGCATCGGCCATGCAACAGGTGATCGACTGCTTTGACGACCTCGGTCTTCAGCCACCGACCCCGTCCGTTGAAACCGGTTATCTGGCAATACTGCGCCAGCTACTCAGCGCAAATGACATGCTGGCAGTGGGTTCTCCGAATCAACTCAGCTGCGAAATTCAATGCGGCTTGCTGATCGAACTGCCAGTCGCGCTGGTGGGCACCCAGCTGCGGGTAGGACTGCTCTCCCCCGCCGCACTTGCTGTCGTCAATGCCATCAAGACGCATGCACGTGATGGACAGTAACAATATTGAATCGGTGAAAAGCATCAATTGATGCTCTGAATGCTCAAGCACCAGTTAATGGCCGGAGGCCATCGGACTCTCGGCCGGGGTTTCAATACGTGGGTAATACGTTCACGCCTCGATCAAGACGCAACGAATTATCCTCGCCTCAACTTTGTGGTGGACAAACGCTTAGAATCATTTCCATCTGCGCAAGACAAAATGCCACCATAGCCATCATGATCAAGGAGAATGCTGAATGACCCGATCCAGTTCTGTTGTATTGGCTCTGCTTGCAGCCAGTTTCAGCTGCGGCGCTGCCGACCAGCATCCCTCTGCGACCATCAACAATGGACAGATCAAGGCAACCCTATATCTGCCCGACGCAAAGAACGGCTTTTATAAAGGCACGCGTTTCGACTGGTCCGGCATTGTCTCGAGCCTGGAATACAAGGGCCACAACTACATCGGCACCTGGTATCAGGACACCAGCGCCGACGTACTGGACTACGAATATCGCGGCGACAACATCGTTACCGGCCCCACCACTTCCATGATCGGTATGCCCGAAGTGTTCACCACTGCTCCGGGCACAAGACCCATGGGTTGGGACGAGGCCAGGATAGGTGAGAACTTCATGAAAATCGGAGTCGGCGTACTACGCAAGATCGACAATGAAATGTACAGCCAGTTCAAGCTGTATCCCATCGTGGATGGCGGCACGTGGAAGGTGAAGCGCAAGACCACGTCCGTCGAGTTTACCCAGACCATCAAGGACAAGCGTTCCGGTTACGGGTATGCATATACCAAGCGAGTTGCGCTGATACCGGGCAAGGCGCAGATGAGCATCGAACACACACTGCGCAACATCGGAAACAAGCCGATCCAGGGCATGGTGTACAACCACAACTTCATGCGCTGGGATAGCGAGACACCTAATCCAGACTATCAGGTGTCGTTTGCATTCGCACCAACGGTGAAAGAGATACCCACAAACATGCCCATCGCGCTCACTGGCAAGACTCTGTCTTTCACTCGCGCCATGACCGATCGCGATGCAATACGGGTCACTCCTGTGGGCTTCAGTTCCAGCGCGAATGATTACGATTTTCGCATCGAGAACCGCAAGCTGGGCATTGGTTTGCGCCTGACCGCCGACCAACCGATCGCGCAAGTGGCAATCTGGGGCATCCGCACTGTGTTTGCCGTTGAACCGTTTGTCCGCTACGACATCCAGCCGGGTTCGGAATTTGCGTGGACGCTTGTCTATGATGCTTATGAGCTGCATCGATAGTTGAACCGTCACGATTGCAATTGAACAGCCGCGAGTGCAAACCTGAGACGGAGCACTCTACCTGACGTGTTTTAGCGCGAACTGCTTGAGTCGCAGCGTGGTACGTCAGCCACGGGTTTTGTCAGATACCTCGCAGCAGCATGGAACCAGTCAGTGCGAGACAGCTGATGAACATCATCGCAACACCCGCCCCTAGTCCCTGTTCTCCGGAATTACCTTTTAAAGGACCGTGGCAGGCGCTCGCGCACCAGCCATTAACCAGTACAGCCTGACCTCTCCCCCTACGCGTCCGGACCGATAGTGTGATAACCGATTGCAATTACGTGAGATACAGACCAGCACGACATGGCCATCTGCCGATATGCATGTTGCTTAACCGCTGGAACTACGCCTTTGTCGTTCACGGTGCCGCGATGAATTACATCGCACAGACATCAAATCGGCACGCGAATCCGCTGGGCTCCTCTGTGCCAACCGGGATGTGGATGATTCCGACCCTGCCTGGTTCTGCTTTGGCGAGTTGATCACACAAGAGGGCCGGCTTAACTACAGAAAGACAGACACCGAATCAAACAGTCTCACAAGACCGGCGACGCATCGAACCGATCGAAGTCGACTGTTGGTGGCGCTTCAGATAATACTTGCCCAGTATTCTTCCATGCGACGACGCGTCGCCGCATCGGGCAGGAGACCACGTCCCGCGGCCTGGTTGTCGACAACATGATCCACCTTGGTCGTGCCCGATGCGACACAAGTGATTTCCGGATGCGAAATCGCATACTTGAGCAGGAACTGGCTCCAGGTGGCCATGCCGAAATCGGCCGCCCATTTCGGCAGCGGTTTGTCTCGGGTCTTGACCAGAAGGTTGTCGCGATTGCTGCTGAATGGCACGACGCCCATCACTGCTACCTTGCGCTGTTTCGCCAGCGGCAGGATTTCCTGCTCGACAGCACGGTCCCCCATCGAGTAAGGCACCTGCACAAAATCCAAAGGATACTTGCGCATGTACTCTGCAAGCCTTGGGTGATCCTGGTTACGGAAAACATTGGTAAGCCCGATATAGCGGACCCGTCCCTGCTTCTTCGCGTCGAGCAACACCGGCATCATCGCCTCTGCCCCGGCGAGCAGATGCACAAACATGAGATCGACCTTGCCCAGCCGCTCGATCGAGCGCGCGATGCTTTCTGGTCCGGACAGGGTTTCTTTCATTGCACCCAGGCCGGGCGCATCGAACTTGGTAGCCATGAACATCTGCTGGGTCAGACCCAGCTCCTTGAGCGCCTTGCCAACCTGCACTTCGCTGTCGCCATAAGCGGAGGCGGTATCGATGACGGTGCCGCCCAGTTCGTGCATGCGCTTCAGCACATCGCGCACAACGGCGAGTTCCGTACCACCTCGCGTATTGGTTCCGTACTCCACACTGGAGAATTCGTTGGTACCAATGCCTATCACGGGAATTTTTTGTCCGGTAGATGGAATGGCCTTCAGGATCAGAGCCGAACTACTGTTGTCAGCCGCCAGCAGTGAACTCGGCACCGCTGCGCTCATCGCGGCCAGCAGTCCGCTCTTTATTACGCACCTGCGGGACAGATCGGATCTCTTTTCATAAGACATTGGAAAATTCTCCAGTTGCTGTCGGTACGAAAAAGCTGCCGACCCATTGATGTGGACCGGCAGCCATTCTCAACCAGTACTCAACCTACAGGCGGTAGCGGAAACCGAAGTTGAAGTAACGACCGATACCATCGTCCGCCGGGTAGAAGCCGACGCCATTGCTGCCAGCGCCGCTCGAAAAGGCGCTGTTACTGGCAAGAGGCACGTAGGCCGGCGGCACCTTGTCAAACACATTCAACACGTTCAAGTACACATCCAGCTTGCCCGTGGTCACCTGCGGGATGGTGTAGGTCAGAGTCAGGTTGGAATATGCGGCCGATGCCACCTTGTTCTGTCCAGGCGCTACGACGTTATTGGGGATCCGCGGACTAACGTTGGCCAGTTCACTGCGCCAGCGAGTGCTCCAGTTGAGCGTCAAATTATCCGTCAAGCCAATCCGGAGGGAGCCCAGCGCACGCAGCTCAGGAGATGACACACCGGCCGCGTCGTCTGTGCCCACCAGATCCTGAATCAGCCAGATATGCGGCTGATAGGTGGCGAGTGCGCGCAGCTGCGACGGACGCCCGAAGAGTTCGAACCCCCAGTTGGCTTCCACGTCCACGCCTTGAGTACGAGTCTGAGAGAGATTCAGAAATGATTGGGTGTACCAGTACGTGGCAGCATTGGAGACCGCCTGATTCGCCGGGGTCCGGGAATAGCCACCGGGCCGACGCTGCAGTGTGCAGTAAATTGATGCACCGGCGCTGTCGTAACAGGCGTCTTGAATGTTTGCCGTGGTGCCGTCGATACCCGTAATGGCGTCATTGATGGAAATGTCGAAGGCATCAATGGCCAGACTGAATTTGTCCCATGGCTTGAGCACGATGCCGACCGTGGTGGTGTAACCCACTTCCGGCTGCAGATTCGGGTTGCCTCCCTGCTGCTGCTGACCTGCTACAGACAAACCTGCCAACCCTGTGGCGGGATTGATGATCAATCTGTCGGTAACCGTGGTCCCCTGTACGCGGCCGGGCAGGTACAGCTCGCTCATGTTGGGTGCGCGGAAGTCACGCGAACGGGTGGCACGCACAGTCAATGCATCGTTGAACTGCCAGTTCAAACCTACTTTCCAGGTATTGGCCTGGAATTCCGTTGTCGCCACCGGAATATCTCGAGACGGGGTACCCGTGGAGCTGTATTCGGCCCGGCGAAAGGCCGGGTTCACCGCCACTCTCTGGGCAAAACGCATGTCTGACAGCACGGGAATTTCCGCCTCCAGTGCCGCCTCTTTCACCGTCTGCGACACCGGCCTCAGCCCGGCCGTGCCGTTCGGGTAGGTAGACGACGTCGATTGAGGCACACAATTATTAAAGCGCAGGCCCGTGCAGTCCAGTGGGGCGACGTTGGCTGGCTCGCCTTCACTGATCAACTCGTATTCAAGCTTGCGCCACTCGCCCGACAGGGCCATGGTGACCTCACCCGCCCAGGTGCTGAACGGCGCGCCGTTGATGTAACCCTCGACGTCCGTCGTTTCCGTAATGCCCTCGTAGTTCGTGGGCTTGCGCACGTATTCCCACATGGCATCAGTCGTCGCCGTCGGACCGAAGATGTTCATTGGCACGCAGCCCGGATAGCGCCCAGCATTCGCAGTCAGTGATACCTGGCAAACAGCCTGCCCGGTGGCCGGATTGATGACAGCATCCAGCGCGGCGAACAATCTGCCTGTGTCCCAGGTATTAAAGGCAATGTTGGCCTGTGACGCTCGGGCCTTTGTGCCAGAGACTTCCCAGTTGTAGTTGTCGCCTAACTTGCCCTCCAGACCGGTATTCACGTAGTAGTTGCTATTGTTGTATTCGAATCGGTTGCTGTCATAGTAATAGGGGTTCCAGACCTTGCCGACATTGAACGTGGTGCCGTTAGCACCGGCGGCGACCAATGCTTGTCGGTAGGCTGCCGGTAGGAAGGCGTTGTCCACGCCCATGGTAAAACCGTTTGTCCCGGAAGGGCTCGCTGTGCCACCCGAGGTGGTACTCGACAGCCAGGAAAGCTGGGTCTCCTTGGTGTAATAGGATTCCACGAAGAAATTGAGGTTATCGGTCAGATCGAAGTCGAAACGACCGTAGAACTGCAGGAATTCCACCGGCACTTTCAAGGTCGCTTTTCCCGGGGTGAGACCATCACCACCGATCTGCGCAGTGGCGCTGTTTGGGACCGGAGTACCGTTGACGAAGGGTGTCAGGACGCCGTTGCTGGAAAAGTTCTGCCCGACCAGCGGTCGGGTGGCGCAAGAAGCCGGAACGGGTGCACCGGATGCACCACCGGCAGTGCCTCCCGGGCAAACGATGACGCCGCCAAAGGTGGTCTTATTGCTGGCCGAATACTGGCTAGTGAAGTAGGGCGAGGCGGCGGTTCCGGCACCCACCAATGCCCATGTCGAACCGCCCGGCACCTGGACCCACTCTCGGTCTGCACGAAACAGACCCGAATCGTCGTGCCAATTCACACTGCCGATGACGTGGCCACGCCCCCCGAAAAGATCACTGCCGAAAGCAGCCGCAACCTCTCTGGAATGGGTATCGCCACTCTCAGACATACCGTACTGGCCGTTGAATTTAAGACCATTGAAATTGCGGTCGACAATGAAGTTCACCACACCGGTGATGGCATCAGAGCCATACACCGCCGAAGAACCGCCGGTCTGCACATCGACGCGCTGCAGGACAATCTGCGGGATCTGATTGATATCCACTTGGCCGTTGAGGTTTTGCGGCGGGACGCGGTGGCCATTGAACAGCACCAGGCCGCGAACCGAACCCAGTCCACGCAGGTTCAGCGATGCAATCGAGTTGTTGTTGCCACCCTGCCCGGTACGCCCGCCGACGGCGCCACCATTGCCAGCCGAGAACACAGGCATTTCCTGCAGACCTTCGAACACCGTCGTCGGACGCGAGGCGTGCAGATCCTCCATCGTCACCACGGTGACTGGTGTCGGGCTGTCATTGCCGTTACTGATGACGCGTGATCCGGTGACGATCACTTCTTCCAGCGCAATATCCGCTGCACCTTCGGTAGCGGGCTGATTCGGTGTCTGAGCGCCTGCGGTATAGGCCAGCAAGGTGCCTACACCCAGTAAACCGGCGACGTGTGAGTACTTGAGCATGGATTCCCCTGAAAAATCTGCGGCAATAGCCATTGAGTCATGCGCCAAGGCCGGTGCTGGCACCGGACCCGGATGGCGAATTGCGGCGTAAGTTAACCCATACATTAAAGTTTGACAATATTGCTAACAATGTAAAAACACTATTTTGTTGACATTACATGCTGCAAATCGGCAGCCCGAAGGCAACACCCATTGGGGTTTTCGTAAAAAAACCTGCAGGAATGCCCGCTTGCACGCGCTACATGGTCATGCAGCAGGAGGTGGGCGTGATGGAATCGGACGGCAAGACCGATTTCGTGCTGGCGACGCAGACGGCAGCGGAGCAGTCGTCAGCGAGTCAGCCCGCTCGGTAGCTTGCCAGCGGCCGCCACGACATCCGCCATGGTCAGTATTTCGGGTCCGTGACCACCCACTATCTGTGCGGGCCTCAGATTCAGGCGTTGCAGATTCTCGTAGAAATTGACTATTGACGGTCCCGGACTGGCTACCGATTTGCCGGCCATCGGCCGGTTGATCATGTCCGACTGAAACAGGATGCGTTCACTCGGCAGCCACACCACAAAGTTTTGCTCGTTATGTGGATTGCCCTGAACCAGATACATGCTGAGCACGCGACCGTTGCGACCCTTCAGATCCGCGTGATCGTCCACCGTCATGAAGCGCGCATGCGCACCAGACTTTGTCAGCCGGTCGGGCTGCAGTGTCCACGGCAATGCCCAGATACGTTCATAGAAAGCACGGTTGAGTGGGTGTGTGACGATCGTCGCTCCCTCGGCGACATAGGTACGCAGCCCACCGGCGTGATCGCCGTGTGAATGTGTGTTGATGACGAAGCGAATGGGCTTGCCGGGAAAAAGTTTCTTTGTCTCGGCGATCACCGCTTCGGAGCGCGCTTCGTTCAGAGGTCCTTCGACCATGACGACATGATCGCCCATGTCAACGGCCATGCTGTGATGGGAGCTGCCATTGAGCCAGTACACGCCCTCCGCCACCTTCTGCGATTTCACCCTCGTCTGTGGCGGTGAGAAGCTGCGCACGTTGTCGGGCACCGCAATCTGCACTGCCGCATCCGGTTGCACCGCGGTGACCGCCAGGTAGATCGCGGGTTGGCCGCCTTCCGATTCGGTGATCACCGACGGAAACTCGATGCTGCCGATGCGGCGGTAGCCTGTGTAGTGAAAAACCACCGGCATGTCACCCAGAACTTCGTCCGGCACTGTGGTCTGGAACTCGACGACCTGATGCAGATCGTTGATGAACGCCTTGGCGCGATAACGGCCTCCCACCGTGAAGGAAATCTCGGTACCACCGGGCACGGCGCGCGCTGTACCACCGGCCGCGGCCCTGAGCACGCCCTGCGGTGTGCCGGCCCACAGCCACAGCTGGCGATCCAGCACGGCCCCTGGCTCCGGCTGTGCCATGGCCGGACCCACCCTGTCACGAACATTTCGCGCTTCGCCTCGCCAGGCAAAGCCACCGCTCACAAACTCGATCGAATTGTCATCGTTCGTGAAGACGCTCGCATCGTCATTTCCGGCCAGACCGGCAGTAGCCGAGGTCCGCCACTGCTCGATGCTCATGCTGCCGGTTGCGAAATCGATGGCGGCCTCGAAGCTCTTGATCGTGCCCGCAGGCAGCAGCGGTTCGGCGATACGCGTGGACTGTTGGGACGCAAAGCGGTTGCCCATTGCAGTGAAGCGCAGGGACCTCAGCTCTGCACCACCAAGTCGTGCCTGCGCAGATTGCACTGCGTCCGCTTGGGCAGTGCCGACCGCAACGGCGGCCAGCAGTGCGGCAACGACGATCATTCTGCACATCGGAATTCTCCACTTGATTTTTACATGACTCGTACGTGGGTACGAACGAGCAAAGGCGTGCGCGATTGTTGGCTTCGATTCACGGACGCGGCATTTCGTTGACCAAATTATTGGCCAGATTGCTTCTGCAAGGCAGCCTGTTCCTTCGCCAACTGATCGCGAAACACACGCTCGGCTCTGGCGACGAATCGGATGTATCCGGCGGGATCGATGAACGGATTCCCGGCGCCTTGCTGTTGAAGCTTTGCGTACTTCGCTTCCATATCGAACACATCACCATGCGGGGCGACCCAGATGTCGGCCGGCAGGTACTTCATGACACGGAAAGCGCGCTCGAAGTCCTCGACGATGCCCGGATAAGAAGGTTTGTCGAGCAGATGGTAGGTCGGATTCACCGACAGGCTGCCTACAATGACGACATTGTAGGTCTTGCCGGCATCCTGCACTTTCATGGTGTAAGTGGTGCAGCCCTTGGTGTGGCCGGGTGTCAGGTGCGCCACCAGCACGGCATCACCCAATTTCACTTCATCACCATCGTGCAATACACGATCGACCTTGGTCGGCGGATAAGCATTGCCCGGATCGTTGTAGTAGAAATCGGCTTTGCCGCCGGATTCGACGACATCGACATCCTGCTCCATCACCATGTATTTTGCGCCGGTCTCGGCCTTGACCTGGGCACTGCCGCCATCGTGATCAACGTGGGCATGGCCGATCAGTATGGTCTTGATATCTCCATACTTGAATCCGAGTTTCTCGACACTCTGCCTGATCTGCGCCACTGACGCCGGAGTCGGATAACCCGTGTTGATCAGGATATGACCCTGCGATGTCGTTACCAGAAAGTGCGCATGCTCCTTGCCGCCGACAAAGTACAGATTGCCGGCGACCTTGAACGGAGCAAAGGGAACCTCTGTTCTGTTCTGCCGCTCACTCACTGACATCTCTGCAGATGCTGCGCCTTGCGAGCACAGCAGCGCTGTACAAGAAACCAACAGCGAAAGCCAGAAGCTGCGTAGTTCATCGATCATGTTGCTCTCTGTATTCCGGTTCCACTCAGGCAATGGAACTTCATCAATGCCTCATGCTTTTCCGTCCCAGAGAGCTTCCATCTTCTTGCGTGTCGCCGCATCGGGCAGACGGCCACGGCCTGCTCCCTGATTGTCTTCCACATGCGAGACCTTGGTGGCGCCCGGTACGACGCTCGTAACGGCCGGATGTGCAGCCACGTACTTCAGGAAGAACTGGCCCCAACTGGCGATGTTGTATTCGGCAGTCCACTCTGGAAGCTTCCTGCCGGCGACCTTGCTGAACATGTTGCTGTTGCCGACGCCTCCAAATGGCCGGGCCACCGATATGGCTATCTTCTTCTCCATGGCCAGCGGAAAGACTTCCTTCTCCGCTTCGCGATTGTCCATCGAGTAGTCGACCTGCACGAAGTCCACCGGGTACTTGCGCATGTAACCGGCAATGCGACCGTACAGCTGAGGCGACACGGTTGTGATGCCTATATAGCGCACCTTGCCCTGCTTCTTGAGGTCGATCAGCACGGGCATCATCGGCTCCACACTGCTGAGCCAGTGCGCATACATCAAGTCTATCTTGTTCGTCTGCAATCGTTGCAGCGAACGATTGAAGCTGTCGACGCCGCCAAGTGGATCGACACCATGGCGACTGACGGGCGGCTTGGGTGGGTCGTTGGTGGCGCCGACGGCATTCAACTTGGAGGACATGAACAGCTTGGAACGAATGCCCAGCTCACTAAGCGCAGGACCGATCTTCTCCTCACTGCCCTCATAGAGAGCGGCGGTATCGACAACGGTGCCCCCGAGTTCGCTCATGCGCTTCAGCACATCGCGCGCCTGGGCAACTTCGATCTCGCCGAAACGGTCCGTACCGATGCCGATGACGGGGACCTTCTCGCCCGTCGACGGAATGGCCTTGGTGATGAGCGGCAGACTGGTGTCGGCCGCCAACAGTCGTGTCGGCAGCGCCGCACTGATACCGACGAACAAACCCGCTTGCAGCGCACCGCGGCGGGAAATGCGTGAATCCTGATGGCTCATACCCTTACCTCTTGCTTGATCTCTCAATTTGAACACGCTGCAGACGGTACGTTACCGCGCCGGCTGTGTTGCGTAGAAACGCCGCCAGAAATCTAGTTTGTCCGTTTCAGCCAGCGGGATGGGCCCAAAGTGATCGCCCAGCTCCATTGTCTGCTCCGTCCTGCCATCGAATGCAGGCCAGTTCGGCAGACCCGGTCCGTTTGGATTGCCGGTTCTGGCGAAATTGACCCAGTACGTGGACATCATGTCTGCAATGCGTCGGTCATCGTCGGTCCACGCAGCACCAGCCTTGTTGAAGGCATAAGGAATCTCCGCGGAATGAAACACACCCACCATCTCGCGGTTCGGTCCCGGAGGTGCGTGCGTGAAGAAGTACAGGTACACAGGCTTGTCGCGTTTGGCGGTGAACACCGTCGCCCACATCCACGGCGAGATGCGCTGATTATCGCGGATCGAGTTATTGGCCGAGAAGAAGGCTTCACGATCGTTGGTCGCCGGATAGTGTTTCAGGAATTCGTCCGCCATGGCGCCGAATCGCTTCTGCGCATACGCGCGATAGCCATCAAGTCCGCGAAAGCCGATCGTCGTTGCGGGATTGGGTTTCTTCGCCTTGCCCGCGGCCACGAGATCGAAGGCCGTATCGGCAGCCGCACGGTTCTCGTCGCGGTTCTCGCCGGTGAGCACGGGGATATCCATCTGTGCCTGCGCTGCATAAGTATCGGAGAAATTGCGTGGCAGCACATAACCATCGATCACGTAGCTCCAGATGAAGTCCTCGGGCTTGCCACTCTTGTTGAAGGCATCGACCAGTTTTTCCATCGGCAGTGCGCGCAATTCAGCCAGCGACTTGGCGCCGGTGATCTCGACGAACTTCAGGCCGTCCGCTTCGGCATCCTTGAGCGGCTTGTATTTCGCGGCGACCTCCATCATGGTCGGATCGCGCGGATACAGTGAATGGCTCTCGGTAATCATTCGATGGAACAGCCCCTTTGACAGTGGCGACATCGAGATGAAGTGACAGGTCGCCGCGCCGAAGGACTCGCCGAAGATGGTGACGTTGTTCGGATCGCCGCCGAAGGCCGCGATGTTCCGCTGTATCCACTTCAGCGCCGCGATGTTATCCATCAGGCCATAGTTGCCCGATGCGTTCTTGCCTGATTCCTGCGTCAACCATGGAATGGCCAGCAGACCGAAGGGACCGCCGCGATAGCTGGTGGTCACCACCACCACACCTTTCTTCGCCAGCTCGGCGCCATTGACTGTCGCGGAAGGCGAGCCGCCCATGCCGCGCGCGCCGCCGTGAATCCAGACCATCACCGGCCGGCGTTCGCCAGCGCTCGAAGCACCGGTCACGACATCGACAGTCAGACAGTCTTCACTGTGTTTCGTCGTGTCGGCATTAGCCGCGAGCTGTGCCGACGGACACGAAGGACCGGGGCGGTCTGCCGCGCGCACACCAGCCCAGGGTTTTACCGGCGCTGGTGGCCGCCAGCGCAGGTCGCCGACCGGCGCCGCCGCATAAGGCAGGCTGCGAAACGCGGTCAGGGATGGATCGTCCGCGACTGAGCCACCGGATACCAAGCCGCTATCAAGGCGAACTGGATCCCTCAATGCTGCCATCGCGCTCGAAGCCCCAAGCAGGCCGAGCGCGAGCGTCAATTTGATTGCGATGCGTTTCATTCGTATGCCCTTCAGTTGTTGGCCGCCACTGTTTGCACGACCCAGTGTTGCTTCAAGTCATTTTCCACTTCGCGTCTCTACCTCGAGCTGCCCTTGTCGACCACCAGCCGACCGTTCTCGCCCCTGTAGAACGTGTGGTTGTCCGGACCGATCAGTGTCATGGCACGGCTGTTCTGCACCTGCGGAACCTTGACCGACGACTTCACCGGCTGGTAACTGGCCGGATCGTTCCTGTCGCCCTTGCCGTCATAGCGCGCAATATTTGGAAAAGGAAAGATCGGACGCTGCAGCACAACGGCCTGCGCCGCCGACGCATAGGGCATGCGCGGCGCAGCGTTCGCAGCGCCCTGCCCACCTTCGCCGGGAACGCCGGTTCTCTGGTTGGCCGGCTTGCCCGCGACGATCATCTCCGGTTTCTGATGCTGCTCGACCCACGCCATCAACGGGCTCAGCACATCGACTTGGGCGGGACCTTCACCACCGCTGCAGTGCCCGACGCCCGGCAGCAGGAAGAAGCGCATGAAGCTGTCGGTGAGCGGCGCGCCCAGTTCTTTCTGGACACCCTGGTAATAAGCGATGACCGAGCGCTGCTGCACTGTGGTGTCCTCGGCACCCACCCACAACAGGAGTTTGCCGCCGTGCTGCTGGAAAGGACGCAGGTTGGTGTCTGCGCCGTTGTACAACGGGGCGAGAACACTCAACTTGTCGAACCACTCCTGGTTGAACTGGAACGCGGCATCGAGTGCAGAACCGGCCTGATCGGCCTCCGACATGGGCAAGAGATAGAGAAGTTCCGCCCCTCTGTCGGCCCCTGCACCGCCGGCTCGCAGGCCGAGCGGCCATAGCAGTTCGGAGCCCATTGGATAACCGTCCATATCGAATCCGCGACCGCTGTTGTCGGTGGCGCCCTGATAGAGTTTTTGCGCCACGGCAGTTTCTTCCGCGCTGAGACAGTTGGTAGTGTCAATCGCACCCGAGCATCGCACCCAGGCCGGATCGAATTTGCAGGCGGTTGGCATCTGCAGAATGCCATCCATTGCATCAGACGCTTTGGCGCAATTCTTGATGACCGCATTGTGCAGGATGCCCAGTCGTTCGCGGGTCAGGATGAGCGAGCCATCGGTGCGCCGGTTCACGTGCGATTCCCACAGATGATAGAAGCCGCCGTTGTGGACATTCAGCAGCATGTTCGGCGCACCGGCGGCTATGCCGTCGAAATCCTCCGGATAACGCTGAGCTTCGATCAGTACTTCGCGACCACCGCCCGAACAACCCGTGAAATATGCAAATCGCTGCGGCCGGCCATAGAACTGTTTGATCAGTTCCTTCGCCATGAGCGCGGTCTGATGATTGAGCAGATAGGCAAAGGCAATGCGCTGCTGCGGGTCCTTGTGCCAATCGGCACGCGCGCGCGAACCCGTCCGGCTGTTGACCCCCACCACCACTTCGCCATTGGTCGCCGGCATGCAGGAACCGGCGTTGTTGATCGCAATATTGCCCTGCGCACTCTGCACATAGCGCTGCGTCCAGTGCTCGATGGGCAGATTGACTTCAAAGGTGTTGCCTGGTTCGACATCACCCGAGACTTTGCAGAATGAACCTTTCGGGGTCTGCATCACTGTGGTATTGAAAGCGACCGCAGTACCTGCGGTCCTGCTGAGATCAACCTTCGCGAGCTGCTCGCACGACATCACCGGTTTCACTACCGGTAGCTCAAGATGATCAGCCGCGGACGCGGCTGGTGCGTGCAGCAGCCAGCCTGCGCCCAGCAGCAACGCCAGTTGTCGAAGGCTTCCCGGACTGACTGTTGCACCGATCATCGTTTTGCTCATCGCGACCTCAGATTCGCCTCAACCATCGCAGCATGTTGCGAGGACGCGCGCTACTTGCGTCCGATCTTGTCGACCACCAGCTGACCGTTCTCGGCTTTGTAGAACGCATGGTTATCGGGGCCAATCAGAGTCATGGCGTGGCTGTTCAATGCCTGTGGAATCTGCACCGACGACTTCATCGGCTGATAGCTGGCAGGGTCATTCCTGTCGCCCTTGCCGTCATAGCGCGCGATATTGGGGAAAGGAAAGACCGGACGTGTCAGCACCACCGGCTGTGCCGGTAACGCATAGGGCATGCGCACGGCCGCAGCGGCGCTGCCCGGCATTCCTTCTCCGGGAATGGTGTTTCTCTGGTTGGCCGTTTTGCCGGCAACGATCATCTCTGGTTTTTGTTGCTGTTCGACCCATGCCATCAATGGACTCAGCACATCGATCTGCGCAGGACCCTCGCCGCCGCTGCAATGCCCCACGCCTGGCAACAGGAAGAGGCGCAGAAAGCTGTCGGTAACCTGTGTGCCCAGTGTCTTCTGCACACCCTGGTAGTAAGCGATGGTCGATTGCTGCTGTACTGTCGCGTCCGCCGCGCCCTGCCACAGCAGGAGCTTGCCACCGCGCTGCTGGAAGGGTTTCAGGTTGGTGTCCGCGCCGTTGTACAGCGGCGCCAGAATGCTCACTTTGTCGAACCATTCCTGATTGAACTTGAATGCGGCATCCAGCTCAGCAGCGCCCTGCTTGCCTTCAGCCAGAGGCAACAGGTACTGAAGCTCAGTTCCCGTTCTGCTCGGCGGATTGCCGGTGGGTTTGCTGAGCGCCCAGAGCCGTTCGGAGCCCAATGGAAAGCCGCCCATGTCGAAACCGCGACCGCTGCTGTCTGCCGAGCCTTGATAGAGCTTCTGCGCCACGGCAGTTTCTTCGGCGGTAAGACACTTCGATTTGTCGTCCGCGCCGGTTTTGCACTGCACCCAGGCCGGATCGAACTTGCAGGCGGTCGGCATCTGCAGAATGCCGTCCATTACATCTGAAGCCTTGGCGCAATGTGCGACGGCCGCATCGTGAAGGATGCCCACCCGGTCACGAGCGAGGATGACGGAGCCATCGGTACGCCTGTTAATGGCGGGTTCCCAGCCGTGATAGAACCCGCCGTTGTGAACGTTCAGCAGAATCGCCGGAGCACCGGAGGCAATGCCGTCAAAATCCTCGGGATAACGCTGCGCCTCAATCAGCACCTCGCGACCACCGCCCGAGCAACCTGTGAAATACGAGAATCGTTGTGCCTGTCCGTAGAACTGCCTGATGAGTTCCTTGGCCATCAATGCCGTCTGATGATTGAGGAGATACGCAAATGCGATGCGTTTTTCTGGATCGGTCTGCCAACCTTCGCGCCTGCGCGAGCCGCCTCGGCTGTTGACCCCGACTACCACATCGCCGTTGGTCGCCGGCGCGCATGAGCCAGCGTTGTTGATCGCTATGTTGCCCTGAGCGCTCTGCACATAGCGCTGTGTCCAGTGCTCGATGGGCAGATTGACTTCAAAAGTGTTGCCGGGTTCGACATCACCTGAGACTTTGCAGAATGAACCTTTCGGCGTCTGCAGCACCGTGGTCTTGAAGGTGACGCCAGTGCCTGCGGTCTTACTGAGATCAACCTTCGCCAGTTGATCGCAGGAGATCACCGGCTTGACTGCAGGCAAGTCCATGTAGTCGGCTGCACGCGCACCGATTGTAACTCCGGCCGTCAACACAAGAGCCGTACCGAGCGACAAGATGATTCGCGGGTAATGCATGGAAAATCCCCTGATCAGATTTTGCTAACGAACTGCACGCCGATGACGTGCTTTCTGTAACGAATACAAACGAATGAGGCCCTCAGCGCCTGGCTATTTCGACGCCATTCCCCTCGGGATCATTGAAATGCACACTGGTGATCTGGTCTTGCTGATTGCGCGACACTTCGGCGTTGACGCCTTGAGCGACCAGACGCTGGTAAGCAGCTTCGGGATCGTGCGAACCGAACGCCACGCGGATCAGACCCTGCTGATCGTTATCCATGGGTTTCGAACTCGCACGCGCCGATCCTTTCTGCTCAAGCAAGTCGATGCGAAAACCGGGAATGAGTATCTGCCGCAGATCGTAGGCCGAACGATGCACCACCGGGCTGGCTTTAAAGCCCAGGACGCGTTCGTACCACTCGGCCTGTTTGTCCAAATCGGCAACGCCGATGGTCACGTGGTCAACAAACAGTCCCAGCTCGTTGCCGCCAGCCGGCTTGCCGGTAATTGTTACGGGCATGGGGGAATCGGCGCAGAAGACCACAGTTGTAACTGCAAGACTCGCGACGAGAACGACGATAGTTGCAAGACGCATATGTGTCATTTCCGCTTCAGAGACACTGGCATGAATGGATTGCTCTGCTGCTTTCGCCGCTTACTTCCCATCCGGCACGAGTTTGCCGTTCTCGACGTGATAGAACTGCTGGTTGTCAGGCCCGATCAACTTCACGGCATCACATGCAACAACGATATTGCTGCAGCGGAAAACACCAGCCGCTAAAAATTCCCGCAAGTAGTGTTTCTCATCCTTGTTCATGTGACTTCGCTATTCATGGTGAGGTGATGCAGTCTCGGGCATTTGTGGCAACGTGCCGTTCACATCGTGCGATTCGTAGCCAGACTACGAAAGCCCCTTGCCTGAAAATTCAGTCAAGGGGCCGTCCACGACGCCGATTACATGCGCAGGCGCACACCCAGGTTGTAGTAGCGACCGATGGCGTCATCCGCAGGGTAAAAGCTCACGCCGCCACCGCCTGTGCCGCCCACGTAAGTTGGCGGGATCTGGTTGAAGACGTTGAGCACGTTCAGGTACAGGTCCAGCTTGCCGTGTGTGAACCCGTCGAAGTTGTAGGTAATCGTCGCATTGGAGAGCGCAATTGACTCCACGTCCTGACTGCCCGGCAGGATGTTGTTGTTGACGCTGGAACGCGGGTCAAGATTCTTCAGACCACTGCGCCAGCGCGTTGACCAGTCCAGCGTGAGATTGTCGGTCACGCCGAAGTGCGCCGAGACGTTCGCACGTATGCGCGGTGAGGAAACACCACCTGCGTCCAGAGTGGGCGACAGCGGCTGCTCCGTCCAGATATGCGGCTGGTAGGCCACCAGGGCGCGCAGCTGCAGCGGATGTCCCGCGATATCCATTTTGTAGTTGCCTTCCACATCCACACCCTGGGTCTTGATGCTCGCCAGATTCAACGGCTGGGTGTACCACGTTGTCACTACGTTCGTCGGTACAACATTGAAGTTGCCAAGCTGTCGCGCCTGCAGTGCGCAGAAAGCAGAAGCGCCGGCGCTGGCATAACACGCATCCTGGACGGCGGCGCCCGAACCACCGATGGAGGCAATGGCGTCGCTGATCGTGATGTCAAAGGCATCGATGGCCAGACTGAAATCAGCCGTAGGCTTGA
Source organism: uncultured Pseudomonadota bacterium (assembly GCA_963748005.1). Taxonomy (GTDB): domain Bacteria; phylum Pseudomonadota; class Gammaproteobacteria; order Steroidobacterales; family Steroidobacteraceae; genus CAILZL01. The sequence goes on along the minus strand of CAVVHH010000002.1, from coordinate 3,323,748 downwards.
ACACGAAGCCTATGGTGGTGGTGTAGGCCACCTCCGGCTTGAGATTTGGATTGCCGCCGTTCTGATCCTGTACATTCGGGTTGGCATTGACCGGTGTGCCCTGCGCCAGCCCCAGCCGGTCCTGAGGAGGCTGAATGAAGCCTTGCACGCGACCCGGCGCGAACAGGTCACCCAGATTCGGCGCACGGAAGTCGCGCGAACGCGTGCCACGCACCGTGAAAGCATCATCGAAATGCCAGTCCAGGCCCACCTTCCAGGTATTGGCCTGGAAGTTCACGGTCTTGGTCGGCACCTGTGCAACAGGAGTACCCGTCGATTCGTAATCCGCATGACGATAAGCGAGATTCAAGCCGACATCCTGAGCGAAGCGCTTCTCGGTGAGCAGCGGCACGTCCGCCTCGAGTGCAACTTCCTTGACCTCCTGCGTCACCGGTTTACCCAGCGCAGTGGCCGACTGGCCCTGGGTAAAGGTCGACGCCGTGCCGGGATTGGTGGCCGTGGGCACCACGCAGTTACCGCCAGCGGTACTCAGGCGTAAACCCGTGCAATCCAGCGGGGCCTGATTCTGTGGTGGCGCGTCGTTCACGAACAGATATTCAAGCTTGCGCCAATTGCCCGACAGCGCCATGTTGACCGGCCCTGCCCAACTGTTGAACGGTGCGCCGCTGATGTAACCATCGACGCTGTCCATATCGGTGGTGCCTTTGAAATGCGTCGGATTCCGCACATAGTCCCACTGCGCCTGCGTGGTCGCCGTGGGACCGAAGATGTTGATTGGCACGCAGCCGGGATACAGATTGGCGAACTGCGTCAGCGATACTTGGCAAACGATTTGCCCGTTGGCCGGGTTCACCACTGCATCGAGCGCGGCAAACAACCGGCCCGTGCTCCACGACTGGTTCGCCACGTTCTTCTGCTCATTCTCCGTGCGCGAGTACGACAGCTCCCACTTCCAGTCGTTGCCGAACGATCCTTCCAGACCCGTATTCACGTACAGATTGCTGATATCGAAGTCGAAGCTCTGCCCCGGATAGAAGTCCGTATCCCAGACCTTGCCGACATTGAACGTCGTCAGGCCCGCGTTTCTCAGCTGAGTCGCGTACGCCGGAGCAAGGAAGGCGTTATTGACGCTCATCACGAAACCGCTGTTCAGCAAGTTGGTGGCGGCGGCCTGCGAACGCACATTGGCCAGGGTCGAGAATTGATCCTCGGTGTTGTAGTACGACGTGACATAGAAGTGCAGATTGTCTGTGAAATCGAAGTCGAAGCGGCCGTACACCTGGACGAATTCGAGCGGTGTTTTCAGTGTGGATTTCTGGAATATCAAACCGCCCTGCCCGCCGATCTGGTTGGGAGCGATCACGCCCTGGGTAACGCCGTTCTGGAATGCCGACAGCACACCATTGGTAGTGAAGTTCTGATTCAGCAGCGGATTGGTGGCAGCGGTTCCCGGCCCCACGATCTTGCCACCTGCACTGATGGAGCTGTTACGGGCGTTCTGCGACAGGAAGTAAGGGTTGGCCACCGTGCCATTGCCTTCCAGCGTCCAGAACGAGGTACCGGGCTGCTGGAGAAAGGGACGCTCGTCGCGATACAGGCCGTCGTCATGATGGTATTGCACGCTGCCCATGATGTGTCCCCGACCACCGAACAGGCTGGTGCCGCCGGCGAGGCCCGCTTCTGCCGATTCCGTATCGCCGAGTTCGGACATGCCGTACTGCAGGTTGGCCTTGATGCCCTCGAACTTGCGATTGGTCACAAAGTTCACCACGCCGGTGATGCCGTCGGAGCCGTACACTGCCGAGGCGCCGCCCGTCTGTACATCCACCCGCTGCAGCAGCATTTGCGGGATCTGATTGATATCCACCTGACCATCCAGGTTTTGCGGCGCGACGCGGTGGCCGTCAAACAGCACCAGACCACGCAGCGAGCCCAAGGCGCGCAGGTTCAGCGAAGAGATGGAGTTGTTGTTGCCGCCCTGGCCAGTGCTGCCGCCAACTGCGCCGCCGCGGCCCGCAGAGAATTGTGGCAGTTCCTGTAATGCCTCGAACACGGTGGTCGGGCGGGACGCCTGAAGATCTTCAATCGTGACGACGGTGACCGGACTCGGGCTGTCGTTGCCGTTGGTAATGACGCGCGAGCCGGTCACCACTACTTCCTCAAGGGCCAATCCTGCGTCCGGCGCCGTGTCAGCCGCGCGCGCCGTGGACACGAGGGTCAAGGCCCCCAGACCGGTCAGCACGGTGGAGATCAATCGATGTGATGTGTTCATGTATCCCCAGCCTGGTATGTAGTTATGAATTCCGGAGCCGCAGACGCGGCACATTTTTCAAAGCTACATGTCAACACGATTGTTGTCAATCTTGTTCTCAGTATGGCCGCCCATTGACTACCGAACGCTTGATGTCCGCAATATCGATACTATTTTTTGTTATCATTATTGTATAACATGTTTTGATTTGCTAGGTTAGGCCGATTCCGCTGCGCGGCCTTGTGCTACATCCGGTCATGGCGATGATTCAATGGCTGCGCCGCAGAAGCAGGGTGTCCATATTCAGTACCTCGAACCGCCGGGTTCTTCCTGTCTTTTGGAGCCCCACAATCAAATACGCGTTACGACGTCGATCTGCGATCAACGACAAACGGAGTCCAAATGGCCCTGAATAAACGCACAGCTGGACTTTTGCTGTTTGCGGCGATGGCGATGCTGCGCCCGGAGGATTGGGTGCAGGCACAGACGCCGGAGCAACTGGCGCCATTTCCGCCGTTCAAGATAGCGGGCAATATCTACTATGTCGGCCCAAAGTCCACGGCTGATTACCTGATCTCAACGCCGCAGGGTCTGATTCTGATCAACACGGACTGGGACAAGAACGTACCGCTGATTCGCGCCAGCGTGGAGAAGCTCGGATTCAAGTTCAGTGATATCAAGATCATTCTCGTCAGCCATGCCCATCCTGACCATGTAGAGGGCAGCGCTGCCATCAAGGCGCAGACCGGTGCGCAGTACATGGTCATGGAACAGGATGTGGATGTGGTTGAATCGGGCGGAAAAACCGATTTCAATCACGGGATCGGCGCTGCTGACGAGCAGTTCTATCCGCCCGCTAAAGTCGATCGCGTCCTGCACGATGGCGACAAGGTCCGCCTCGGAGGCACGGAGCTCACAGCACATCTGACACCCGGCCATACAAAAGGAAACACCACGTGGACCATGCAGGTTCAGGATGGTGGCAAGAAATGCAACGTCGTGATCGTCGGCAGTGCCGCGGTGGGTCCCAAAGTAGATCTGCTCCATAACCCGAAGTATCCGCAACAGGTCGACGACTACGAGCGAACGTTCAAAGTATTGAAGTCCCTGCCTGCCGACATTTTCCTGGGCGCCCATGGCGGCTACTTCAATATGGAGAAAAAAGTCGCGCAGCTCCAGCAGAATGGCGCAACCAACCCATTCGTCGATCCGGCGGGATACGCAGAGTATGTCGCCCAATCCGAACGTGAATTCCGCAGCGCGCTTGCCAGGCAGAAGGCCAGGCAGTAGTCCTCAATGAGTCAGCCTGGTAAGTAAGAGCAACTGGAACAAATGCATGAACACGAGCGCTTCCACACTTGGCCGGACCGCCACCGCCCTGATTGTCTTACTTGCCGCTGGCTGTGCTTCGACAGCAACCAGCGGTACACCGGCCTGGAAACCACTATTCGATGGCAAGACGTTGAATGGCTGGACGACCAAGATCGTCGGCTATCCGGCAGGTGAAGACCCGTTTGAGACTTTCCGTGTCAGAGATGGCGCAATCGTCATCAACTACGACAAGTACGGCGGCACCATGCAGGCGCGTTGGGCGCATCTCTTCTACAACCAGCCATTCAAGTTCTACAAGCTATCGCTGGAATATCGATTTGTGGGCGAGGAGATGCAGCCTCTGCGGCCAACTCAGTGGAACAGCGGCGTGCTGTATCACGCGCAGAGCCCGCAGAGCATGTCGTTGAATCAGCCCTATCCGGTCTCTGCCGAAGCGCAGATCCTGGGAACTTTTTCAGCACCGTACCGGGACGGCGGACCACGCATGACTTCCAGTGCGTGCGGATTGGGCACCGCGCTTTCCTATGGTGGCGTGGTGACCGCCGACTGCTTCAAGTCCAGGGTGCCCACGAAACCGAATGATCAGTGGGTGTTATTCGAGCTGGAAGTGCTGCCCGAAGGCGTCATCAATAACTATATCGATGGCAAGCTGGCGGTTACCTACGACCATCTCCTTCTCGATACATCCGACGCACGCAAGCGTTTCCCGTCACAGCAAATGATCGACGCGCAGGGTGGTAACCGCGAGCTGACCAGCGGCTACATCGCCTTTCAAAGCGAAGGGCATCCGGTAGAGTTTCGCAATATAAAAATCATGGAGCTGAAGTGACGCCAGGCTGGATTCGGCGTCATCAGCAACGAGATTGATGAAACAAGAGAGCGCTTGCCATACAGGCGCTCGCAACGCGTCAAGCATCAGTGCGTGAAGAAGGCAATGCTCACTGTTCCTGGAATGGACAGCGATTGATCTGTAGCACTGAGAAGCCCGGTCGCAGGATCTATCTTGAGCACTGTCACGGTATCAGTGGCGTCATTTGTGGCGAGCAGCCAGCGACCACTGGGATCAATCGCGAATCCGCGTGGAGATTTCCCGCCTGTGGGCAGCCGTTGCATTTCTTTCAGTGTTCCCGCGTCTTGATCGACAGCATAGGCGACGATGCTGTCCTGATCGCCGCGCACAGAAACGTATACGAAACGACCATCAGCTGACATTCTGATTTCAGCGCCGCCAGTAGTGTCCTTACCGGCGTAGCCAGCAGGATAGGTCGATAAACTCTGCACAGGTTGCAACTGGCCCCGTTTCGCATCCCAGCTGAAGACATGCAGCGCTGAGCTCATGTCTGTTATGAGGTAAACGAATCGGCCGCGGGAATCGAACAATAAATGCCGGGGTCCTGAGCCAGGTGGCAACGCTTGGTCACTGGCCGGTACCAGCGTGCGTTTCGCGCGATCGAAACGATAGATAAACACCTTGTCCGCACCAAGGTCCGCGACCAGAACATACTTGCCGGTGGGATCTACGGCGGCACCGTGCGCTTGTGCAAAATCCTGGCGTCCTGCAACCGGACCACTACCGTTTTCCACCTGGATAGAAGACACCTCGCCCAGCGAGCCGTCGGCGCGCAGCGCTATTGCACTGATGCTGCCATCGCCATGATTGGCACTGAAGATCGTCGCTGAAACCAGATCGATTGCCAGATGGTTCGCGTCTTTGCCGCCGGCATCGACAGAACTGAGCTGCTTCAGACTCCCCGTGTCTGCATCGACGGCAAAACTGTAAATACCCGATGCAGCGGTCTTCGCCGAACCGGCTGCTCCGTAGACGGAATAAAGCACGGGTAAACTGGGATGACGCATCAACCATTGCGCACGATTGAGCTGTGCCACCTGACCGATAGCAGTTAGTTTTCCAGTTCTCGCATCGAGACGCGCCGCATAGATGCCCTGCACTTCTCCCGGCGTGGGTTGCGAGGCATCGCTTGCTTCATGAGCATTACTGCCACGCGTGCCGATGTACAACAGTTCATCTGAGCCGCGCGCTGCGACGACTTGAGTAGCACCCAGGGCAGTAACAATTGTGCAGAGCAAGGCGGCTTGCCCGACCCTGCTGATCGCCGGCATTCTGAAAAACCTCTTCATGCGATCTACCTGGCGACCAGCTCGCCTTTCTCAACGCTGTAGAACTTCTGGTTGTCCGGACCGAAAAACTGCATGATTTCGGGCTGGAGGGGCTGTGAATTCCTTTGAGCAGGCTTCATCGATTTGTAGTTTGCAGCATCATTGGGATCACCTTTGCCGGTGTATTGCGCGACATTGGGGTACGGAAAGACCGGTCGCGTGAAGAGCGTTGGCGTTGCAGCCTGAGATATCGGATTGCCCTGGTCGCCACCGGTCTTGATTGCTGGTTTTCCCGCAATCAGCATATCGGGTGCACGATTCAGTTCAGTCCAGGCCATGATCGGGCTGAGCACGTCGAACTGATCAGGGCCTTCGCCGCCGCCGCAATGGCCCATACCAGGCAGCAGGAAGAAGCGTGCGAACTGGTCGGTCTGCTTCGTGCCGAGTTCCTTCTGCAGACTCTCATAGTAGGCAATGGTGGTGGTGGGCTGAACCGTCAGATCTGATGCGCCGATCCACAGAATCAGCTTGCCGCCATTTTTCTGGAATGTTCGCAGATTGGTGTTTGCGGTGTTCCATAGCGGCGCCATTTTCACAACCTTTTCGAACCACTCATGGTTGTAGCCGAAGTCGCGATCCATGGTTGCGGGGGTGATCCTGGGATCTGATGGCGACAGGATGCGAACCAGCGCGCGACCGGCATAGGTCGCTTCATTCGCGGGGCCCGCTGCAGTGCTGAGCTTCCAGAACATTTCCGAGCCCAGTGGGAAGCCGCCGCCGTCAAGCTGCCTACCGGCGCTATCAGTCGGGCCATCATAGAGTTTTTGCGCAACACGCGCTTCTTCAGCAGTCAGGCATCGCGAAGTATCAATGCCTGCCTTGCACTGCACCCATGCAGGATCAAACTTGCAGTTACCTGGATGCTGCAGCATGCCATCGATGACCCCCGACTTCTTTGCACATTGCTTTATGGCTGCATCGTGCAAGATACCGAGTTTGCTGCTGGCAAGAATGATTGAGCCATCAGCGCGACGGTTAGCTTCCCATTCCCAACCTGGAAAGAAAGCATTGTGGACGCTGTCGATGACCACTGGCGCACCGGCGGTGACGCCATTGAAGTCATCGGGATAACGTTGCAAGTCGGACAGCGTTTCTCTGCCACCCATGGAGCAGCCAATGAAATACGAGAAACGCTGCGGCTGACCGTAGAAAGTCCTGATCAGCGCCTTCGCAACCAGTGACGTCATGTGATTGGCGCGATAAGCCCAGTCGATGCGCTTTTGCTGATTATCCCAGGTCCAGGGCGTTTCACGGGAAATGCCCGGACCGCCCTTGTCAGTGATCGCCAGTACCAGCTCGCCATTCAGCGCAGGCTGGTTGTTGACGGACTTGGCGATGGGCAGTGTGTTCTGCGCACTTTGCACGAAGCGTTGCGTCCAGCGATCAATGGGCAAGTACACCTGGTATTTGATGGTGGCCGGACCAATGCCGCCAGCAACTTTGCAGAATGGACCCTTGGCCGATTGAAACAGCGTCGCTGATTCGATGGTGACATCTTCGAGTTCGCCCTCGCCAAGATTGGTGCTGGCAAGCTGCTCGCAAGCAAACACCGGCTTGACGACGGGAAGATCAGCCCGGTCGGCAGCGTGTGCATTGGCAATCAGCGCGGTGACCATCAGTCCACAAATGGCTGCTCTGCGCACGCTTTCTTTGTTCATGACTAACCTCCGGGCAAACGCATCTGTACTCACTTGAGCGTGGCGCGACGAACCACACGATGGACAACCGTCCACAGCGCTCACTTCAGCGACAGGATGCGGATGTTGCGGAATTCAGTGGGATGGCCTTCGCTTTGCAGCGCAATGTGACCACCGTCGAGCAGCACCTTGCCGCCAGCAGCAGCGATGAAGGATTTGATCGGCAGACGGGCATCGGTGGCGTTTGGGTTCAACTCGATGTGATCGACATGCACAACAGTCTTGCCATTGATGAACTCAGTTATGCGTCCATCCGGAGTGACTTCGAGTTCGAAATGGACCCACGTGCCGAGCGGCGGCGGTGTCATCTCGGACAACACGCAATGCGGCAGGAGTGCGTCATTCGCGAACATCTTCATGGCGCGCTCACAAAAGTTGCCAGTGACTCGCGGTGTGCCCGTCGGGTCCGGACCGACCAGCTGTGCCTCCACGGATATCGGGTAAGGCTGAATCAATTCCATCTGCTCCGCGCCCTCGGCATTGAACAGCACGCCATTATTCACAGGCGGGTTGACGGGGCGTGGCGAGTTGGTGAATTCGTCGCCCACGAAGCGGTAGTCCAGTGACAGTCGGTATGCCCGGAAAGACTCACGCGTAAAGAGATGAGCGACACGTCCTTTCAGGTCGCCGCCGTATTGGTCGTAGCTGATATACAGCACGCCATCTTTGACCCTGAATGTCTGGAACGGATCCTGGCCCGCAGGATAACCAACAACTTTCGTTGTCCAGCCATTCAGCGTCTTGCCGTCAAACAGCGGACGCCATCTGGACTCCGCTTGCTGCGCAGCCTGGCTGTGTGTCATCGACGCGCAACCAGTCATCGATAGCGCTGCTGTCGCAACCATGACAAGCCACGCACCGTTGTTTCCTGCTGTTCGCATTGAATCCCCCGCCGTGTTATTTCTGACTCGGAGCACAGGTAAAGTTGACAGCATCATTGGTATCGCCACTGCCCTTGTACCTGGCGACATTCGGCCAGGCGCACAGCGGGCGAGTACGCGCCACTTTGCCGCTCTCAATCTTTGAAGCCGTGATGCGCTCAGGAACCCTGTCCTTGTCGACCCAGGCATCCAGCACACTGAGCTTGTTGAAGGTGTCACAACCCGGACCGCCTGAGCAGTGCCCCATACCCGGAATCGTAAATAGCCGCAGCGAACTCCTGGTCTTTTGCGCACCAACTTGTTTGACCAGCGACTGGTAGTAGTCGATCAGATCCGTGGGATTGTGATTGTCGTTCCAGCCAATGTAGATCAGCAGTTTGCCGCCGTGATTGAAGAACGGTTCAAGATCCGCATCGACATCCACCAGCGGGCGCATGAACTCGATCGCAGTCGCCATGTCCTTGTCCCAGTCCATGGCCTGCCAGTTCCAGTCGGCCTGATGGAAGACGGCATAACGGAACAGGTTGACCGGAACCGTCGGCTCCTTGCCGTTGGCGATGCCGAACATGTCCAGTTCCGATCCGCGCGCCATGCCGGGAAAAATCGACTCATGCGTGCGCGGATTGACCGGGCCGGCATAGATCTTCTGCAGCAACTCTACCTGCGGCGCGGTCAGACAGTCAGGAGCATCAGCGCCCCTGCACAGCAATTCCCTGGGATCGAAGTCGCACTTGTCCGGCTCGTCCACCAGATTGTCCTTCTGACCAATGGGCGAGGCACAACGCCTGACTACCGCAGCGTGGACCATCGCGTACTTGACCTGAGGAATCAGCCGATTGGGATCCTGACTGATCAGCCAGCCGGGATACATCTGCAGTGCGCTGAAGCTTGCCAACTCCGTGTGGGGTGCACCGGCAACAATACCGTCGTAATCATCCGGATACTTCCTGGCCTCGATCAGACCTTCGGCTCCACCCAGCGCGCAGCCAATCATGTAGGAGCGCGAAGGTGCCTTGCCGTAAAAGGCTTTGATAATGGTTTTGGCATTCACCGTCATCAGATGCGTCGCGCGGTATGCCCAATCGATAACCTTCGTGGGGGAGTTCAGCGCATATTTTCCGCCCTGCTCAGCGGCGGTATTACCGTGGCCGGTATCCGTACTGACAGTCGCATAGCCGTCGTACAGGCCGGTCAGCATGCCGTTGTACATCAGCGCACCGGCACCGGCCCATCCGCCGTAATTGCCAACAGCCAGCATCTTGCCATTCCAGCCGGACAGCGGCAGCCATACCTCGATCTTGATGTTCGAATCAGCAACTGGCCGCAACGTCGCCGCTACTTTGCAGAAAGCCGGATTGGGATCCATCTGCAAGCGTCCCGCAATATTCAAGCCTGAGCGGCCATTCATGGCTTCTTTCAGGTTTTCGTACTTGCCGGCTGCAACTGACTCTGCCGACGTGATCGTCGCATCCGGCAAAACCAACTTCGCCACACTTGCGCAATCATTAGCCGCAGCTAACGACACGTGCAGGAGTACTGAACTGGTAATGGCCAACGCACATAGTCTTGCTAAGTTCATCTGTATCCCCGAATTGAGATCAGCCGTGGCCCATCGGCGTCAGCGCTGAGCGCTGCACCAATGCGTTGACATCAACGTCGCTAACCGCCGCCAGACAATCGACACTCAAGGGCTACTTTGATTCAGCCTTGTCATCGACGATCAGGATGATCTTTCCATCTGCGCGCCCCTGCTCGCCGAACTGTTGAGCCTGACCGGCATCATTCAATGGAAAAGTCTTGCTCACCTTGGCCCTGATCTTGCCTGACGTTACCAACGATTCCACTTCCTCGACAATGCTGCGAGGCTGTCCATGCGCCGGACCACGGGGGATGCAGACCACGTCCGGATTGCACAGAGCTGCGATATCGCCTCTGGCGGTAGTGAGGATGTGTCCGCCTTTTTTCAGGGTCGTCATGGCGCGCGCGGTATTGTCACCGCCCACCGTATCGAGCACCGCATCCACATCGTGGACCTGTTCTTCAAATTTGACTTTGGTGTAATCGATCACTTCATCGACGCCTATGCTGTGCAGGAACTCTGTGTGGCGAGCCGAAGCCGTACCGATGACATAGGCGCCCCTTTCCTTGGCAGCCACTGCTGCGGCACTGCCCACTGCACCGGACACGCCGGTGATCAACATGCGATCGCCTTTTTTGACTTCAGTTACCCGCACGGCACGGACGGCAGTAATGGGTGCCAACGCCATACCGGCAGCTTCGGTAAACGTCATGTCGCGTGGCTTGCGCATGACGTTGGCCGCCTCCGCGACAACAAAGTGAGCGTAGCCGCCATTCAGGCGAACGCCCTTGTTACCCGAGTTGTTGCCAGACCGGCCGATGACGGCAAATACCGGATCTCCGACTTTCACACTCGCCACACCCTTACCAAGTTTTTCGATTACGCCAGCGACATCACCGCCGGGAATGACCGGCGTCGGCACCGAGGTATATCCCGGCTCATCCCTGCGCATGTACCAGTCGGTTGGATTGAGTCCTGCTGCGTAGATGCGGATCAATACCTGATTCGGTCCCGGCTGAAGGACGGGAACGGTCTGGAGCTGAAGCACCTCCGGACCGCCGTAAGCTACCTGCACGATCGCCTGCTGCGTCCTGGGAGTCGCAGCGACTCCTGTTCCCATCGCTGCACACAGCAGTACGACACTGGCCAACGCTCGCGTCAGCACTGATGTAGCGGGTCGCATCACGTCGTGCGTCCGACCGCGAAGCTGGACCTCAACGAAGCGAACGATGCTTGGTGCGACTCGAAGCCAGTAGTGGCTCATGATTTTCACTCCAGGGACATGATGCGGATGCTGAATTTTTGGCTAAGGCAGTGGCTCAGCCCAGTACTAGAGGTAGCCGGCGTCCGTGTGGCTATCGGCTGGTTGCCGGCACCTGGGGCGTGCCGCGCGCAATAATGCCGCGCTCAGGCGCCAGACCCGTTTCCCGCAGCAGCCCGGCGTAAAAATCCACATCGCGCTTCAGCAATGCGACGTAGTCCGCCTTGGGCATCTGCAGTTTCCACTTGCCCACGTTGTATGCCATGAGACTGATGGGAGCTGATTGACCGGGCACGGCAACCGGATATTCAAATTGGACTTCCACGGGGCCGTTGAAACCGGTGGACTGGAAGTAGCTCAGCATTTCATGAAACTGGACGATGCCTTCTCCGGGTCGGCAGACTTCCGGAACCGCTTCTGCACGCCCATTTTGAGTCTGCTGTTTCCAGCGAAAATCCTTGAACGAAAGGAATCGTATATGTCGCCGTGCAAAGCGTATCGCTGCTTGCCAACTGGTGCCGGTGCTGGCAACGCCATAGCCGGTGTCAAAGTTGATCGCGAACCGTTCCGGATCGAAATCGCGCAACGCCAGCCAGGTTTCCCAGACGGCGCCACCCTTCAGCCACTCGTGCGTATGGTACAGCCCGGTGGCACCGTAACGTTCATTGAGTCGCACGAGTCGAGCCGCTCGCTGTCGCAGCACCTCCAGTTGTGCATTGACGTCGGCGGTGTAGTTATTGTCATCGGCCCCCGCTCGGTAATACTGGATGCCGAGGCCAGTCGCTGTTTCGATGATCGCTTCGGCATGGGGCGAATCGGTGTCGCTTATGGCGGTGACTATGTGTGGCGTGCCCAGCCCGGCGCGTTGGGTGAGCTCGACGGCGCGCGGCAGATCACGCGCCACATTCTCCGGCAATACGTGCGATCCGGGCCGCACGGCCCAGGCGATACCGCCGAATCCTGCGCTTGCCGCTACGTCGACAGCTTCTTCCATGCTGGCCCAGTTCAAATGTCTCGAGAAAAGCGACACAGCGGGGCGCGCGGGCGCAGCAGCGTTGCCGCGGTGGCTCGGCAACAACGTTGCTGCGACTGCGCTGCCTGCCATGACGAGAGTGTCGCGACGCGTGATGTTCATATTGCCCCCGATGTCCGCCGTCGAATGAGTGGGAACAGATTGTGGTGTGGTCGAAGCAGGCCCGACCTCTTCTGATTGGGCAATATTACTCAACCAGACAGCAATAGACAACAATATTGTGAACATTTTGTACTGACAATTACTGTCACCCCTGTTTGGCCGGGCTTCGGCCTCGAAAAGTAGCGAGTCGCTGACTGATTTTTCCGGTGAGATCGGGATCTATTTGGGACATCATTGCTCCGGGAATCAACAGTCCAGCGCAAGGTGGCAGTCCTTGAAGCGATTTTACAAAGGGCTACGCAAAACGGCTCACGAGCGCCCGCGATGTTTGTCGCACGCAATGCAGAGACTCCCGTCTTGCGCGAAACGTCCGCCAGAAAGCCCAACTTCCGGAACTTGCTTTTTTGTCAACAATCTTGTTAACGTGCGGCATGGTGATTGCGCGCTCGTCCATCCGAATAATCGCCAGGGGCGTACTGTTGAGCACCGAACCTGTGCCCGCCGACTGATTGCGAGCGCTCACCTTGGCTTGGGAGAATAAAGATGAATCGACGAATTTTTAATATGGCGCTGGCAAGCACCGCTGCAGCTGTTGCAACAGGATGTAGTGCCGTTGGCGGACGATCGGGTCCTGGCGGGCGAACCGTGCTCTATAACGCCATCGACGACAAAATGACTCGGTATGAAGTCGACGTCGAATCCGCCACACTGACGCAGCGGGAGTCGGTGATGCTGCCGTCTTTCGTGCAATATGCATGGGTGCATCCGTCACATCGATATGTGTATGCTTCGACCAGCGATGTTGGCGGTGGCAGCGCGCCCGGTGCCGGCAAGATGAACCGGCTGTGTGCATTGCGTGTCGGTACTGATGGAGCGCTCGCGTTGCATGGTGAACCGCAGGCGCTGACGGCGCGCCCCATTAACAATAGTGTGGATGCAACCGGCAACTATGCGCTGACTTGCTACAGCAGCCCGGCTAATCTGACCATCCATAGAATCAATGCCGACGGCACGCTCGGCCCGGAGGTAGTACAAAACGCCAAACTTGATATGGGCATATTCCCCCATCAGATTCGCACTACTCCAGGTAACCGTTCAGTCATCCTGGTGACGCGCGGCGTCAGTGCGACAGCCACCAAGCCTGAAGATCCAGGTGCTCTCAAAATCTTCAAATTCAACGATGGGCAATTAACGCCGCTTGCCAACCTGCAAGTAGGCGGGCGAGGCGGTCTGGGATATGGGCCGCGCCATCTGGACTTTCATCCGACCAGGCCCTGGGTATACCTGTCCATCGAGCGCCAGAACCAGTTGCACATGCATATGATGCAAGGCGACAGCCTTGCACCCGAGCCCAGTTACATCAGCAAAACCACTGTCGGCGATGTTTCGGGTATTGCTTCGCAGCTCGCCGCTGCCATTCACGTGCACCAGCAGGGCCATGTGGTTTACGTTGCGAATCGCGCCAGAGGTACAGTGAAGTTCAATGGCCAGGAGGTGTTTGGCGGTGGGGAGAACACCATTGCTGTGTTCTCGATCAATCCAGAAACCGGCGAACCGACCTTGATACAGTCCGCCGAGGCGCATGGCTTTTATTTCCGAACTTTCAGTATCGATCCCACCGGACGCTTGCTGGTGGCCGCTTCAGGAGTCGACATGCTGGTGCGTGAAGGCGACAGCGTCCGCCGTGTGCCCGCTGCCTTGCACGTGTACCGGATTGCTGCGGACGGGCGCCTGACTTTCGTGCGCAGGTACGATGTCGAGTTGCCGAACAAGGAAGCGCAGCAGTTGTGGGTGGGAATGATGAGCCTTTCGGCCTGAGCGGCTGACTTGTTCAGGACGTACCAGAACTGCGGGGCAGTTGAGATGCAAACTTTCGATGTCATCGCCAGCGGTGGTGACAATGGTTTTGACGCTGTGCGCATCGACGGGTGGAACGGAAGAATGCATGCTGTCGAGTTGAAGCACATTTGATTGACCTTGAATCTGATACAGCATTTCTTGCCTGCTGAATTGAACTGCAAATGAGCAGTCATCACGTCAGTGCATCGGCAACAAGCCCGCGTCTATGGACCACACGTGCAGTGCATAACGGTTTCGGGGGTATGCTGACTGATGCCGATGCGACTGATACAGAACAGGTGATCGCTTCACTATCCTGAGCAGCGCGGAACTAAAGGCGCATCAACTATCCCAGTTTGCAGTTTTGCACCTTGGTCCAGGTCTGTGCCTGACTGTGCGTTTGTGGCCTCTGGCCACGAATGACTTCGTTACACACCTACCTTTTTGTTGCGGGAAACATCCAGATGAATTGCCGGTGTATCTGTTGTGAGCGCGAAGATGACAGCACATGTTGCGTTGTGTTTCCTGTTCGAACGGCATGAGTTCCCTTATGTTCCGTAAATTGCAGATGACGAACGGATGTCATCCAGCATGAGCTATTCTGATTCTCACTTCAGCATCTTCAGTCACCGCAACTATGGCTTGTATGCACTTGGAAACACGATTTCTTCGCTTGGCATGTGGGCGCAACGCGTGGGTGTGGGCTGGCTATCGTGGGACCTGTCTCATTCAGAATTCTGGGTGGGACTGATTTCGCTGGGTCAGTTCCTTCCGCTCATATTATTTTCGCCGCTGTTCGGAAGTTTGATTGATCGATTTCATGCGAAGCGTTACGCAATCATCACCAACTGCATACTGACGGCCATAGCGGTCGCTCTCTATCTGGTGGCGGCTCATGGTTCGCTGACCATTGGGCGACTATTTGGATTCTCAGTGCTGCTCGGAATCGCGAACAGCGCGTACCATCCGTTACGCCTTTCTTTGGTAAACCAGGTGGTGCCGCCTGAGCGGCTTGCCGCGGCAATCGCGACCAATTCCATGCTGTACAACATGGCTCGATCACTTGGCCCGGCGCTGGCCGGTATCACCATTGCTTCAATCGGCGTTGCGGCCACTTTTGCGATTAACGCCATTTCCTATGTCGCGCTCATCGCGGCGCTCGCGCTCATCGACATACGCGGCACTCATCGCCAACCGGTTAATGGCTTTGTGGACGACTTTGTCGCCGGCGTGCGATATACCGCCGGCCACGTATTCGTTAGGGAACTGATGCTGTTATCGGTGGTAATTTCTGTATTTGGTCGCGGTGTAGTCGAGTTACTACCTGCTTTCGCCGGAGGCTTGTATCAGCGTGGGAGTGCCGGACTTGCGATCCTGACAACGGCGAGCGGGCTTGGCGCCATCATGGGTGGAATACTTCTATCGAGAATGGGAAATGCGGACTGGCTACCAGCAGTCGCGCGTCGCAATGCCATGTGGGTTGGCTTGATCGTCATTGCGTTAGGGGCAGTGCCGAGCTACTGGTTTGCGATTTGCGCAGTGGCAGTGTTGGGCACCACCGGCGTGATTAGTGGTGTGGGTTTACAAGTGCTGCTGCAAAAGTCGATTGACGAGTCTTTCCGCGCTCGCGTACTCGGCTTATGGGGAGTGACAATTGTCGCGGGTCCCAGCGTCGGTAGCGCAATAGTCGGCGTTGCTGCACAACAAATAGGCTTGCGCGGCGCAACTGTTGCCAGCGGTCTGGCATGCGCATTGCTCTCGACATGGATAGTGGAATCGAACCGCGACCCTGGCGGTTAGTGCACACGAACAAGCCGTGGCTTGTTGAGGATCACAGGAAATTTAATTGACGGGTGAAGATCAGGCGATTGCGGTTCCGGGACCATTGGTCGGTGCGGGAGATTGCCAGTTGAACCGGCTGGAGTCGAAACACCATACCGCTACCAGCGTTGATATCGGTTAGATGCTGGCAAATGGGCTATCTTCCGGTGCCGAGTCTCTCATCGCTTTTTGCACGTTTTCTGAGTGGCGCTGCACCGCACGTCGAGCAGCCTCCGGATCGCGCTTGCAGATTGCTTCGATGCGTTCAATCCAGAAAGGAAGCGAGGCTTTCACCCGTCCCAGATGATACGTCAGTTGGTATCGGTGACAGGCGTTGCGGGCTCTTAAGCGTGCCAGCACATCATTGGCAATTGGCAGGTCGGCAATACGCGTCACAGTTTCAAAAATCTGGTTTGGAATCTTCACAAAGCCAGTGACGTCGCCTATTTGATCAAGATCCTTTAACTGCTTGCCGAGGTTACGCAAGGTAACGATGTCTTTGTCAGTGATCTTTTCGGCAGCTTTGGCAGCACAAAGGCTTTCAATGGCCATGCGGACCTCAACAATTTGCAGGGCTTCCTCAAGGCCGACCGCGCGCACTCGAGCGCCCTGGTTGGCAATGCGTTCTACCAATCCGTCATGAACGAGGTCAGTCAATGCAGAACGGACGGTACTACGACTTGCCCCGAACAGTTTAGCGAGTTCAACCTCGATGAGTCTCTGTCCAGGCACGAGCTCGTTTGCCAGGATCCCACGACGGATGACGTCGATAATGGTACCTGGAAGTCCGGCTGCGGACGTTGCGCGTGGCAATGTGTCCGGTTTTTTATTTGAAACGTTTTTTGGCAATTTCTCTACTCCATCAAGCCATTGGAATCTTGACCGCCTGGGACGAGTCGTTGCGCAGTTATTTTGTTCATTAGAAAACTGTTGATCTGGCGAGGCGCAAACCCGGTCATCCACAATGATGATTACCGCAATCAGATATTTGCGTTCTTGTACCCATGATACTCAGCCTCCATAGAAGATACTCCATTCGTCCCGATTATGATCCGCATTGAAGCAGCAACCACCATGCAGTGCGTGAGAAGGTGCCGCCAACTTCCGGTTCGTGCCAAGACGCATGATATTGGCGATTACGAATATCACCAGCGTCGTGCGGAACAAATCGGTCTTCATCGATCGCTACATTCATTTCAGGTGCTCGCCAGGACCGTCGCAGCCAACACCATGCTGTTCCCAGGACAATTACTACATCGCGCCTCCCGCTCCGCGGACCAGCAAGCCTGCGCCGGTGGACATACGCTTGGGGTCGCGGGTGTACTTCTCGATGTACAGCGCACAAACCTCCTGACGCGGCGTGGTCGTCAACACCGGCCCATCCTGAGTGAATTCCATGGAGGGCCTGGTCGCATCATACTGCGGCCACTTCGGCAGACCGGGGCCATTCGGATTGCCGGTCTTGGCGAAGTTCGTCCAGTACTGCTGCATGACGTCAGACGAGTGTCGCGCGGCAGCGTCCGGAAGGCTATCAACACCGAAGATATAGGGGATGTCGGAGCCGTGTCCGGGTGCACGACCGGAAGTCGTACGCGAGAATTCGAATTCGTAGGCAGGCGCAATGGCGCTGTGCATGGCGACCGACATCCCGACCGAGCAACGATGATTGAGGTCGGTACCCAGCTGCTGCGCGGGTGGCCCGTACGGCGCATATGTCGAAACACCATTCGGTCCGGGAGTGATGCCGTAGAGCTGCAGCGCGCGTTTCAGAAGGTCGGGCTCAATGGCGTAGAACTTCTCGAGCAGGATTTTCTGCCACGCAAGGGTCTCTTCCGGCGTGGCGTTGGCGGGCAGGTTGCCAATTCCCGCCGGCGCAGAGCCCGAGTCGACTGCTGCGTTGCCGATCATCACCGGGATTTTCAATTCCTTGTGGTTTTGCCAGACTTCGTTCGTCGGCTGAGTGATCGCATAACCGTCTGTCCCCTCGTCATATGCCTGGTAGCCATGTTCCTGAAGAAGCTTGGTGCGGACTGCCGGCATTAGATTCACGAAATCGGTGGCAGGCAGGCTCCTGAGGAACTTGATCTGGTCCTTGGCAGGCGCTTTCAGCAACTCGGCCGTGACCTTGCCGATGTTCTCCATCTCGGCCAGGGTCAGATAGGGCCGGACGGATTGCATAGGTGAGCCGCTGTGGATGATCGCGCGGTGGATCAGACCGTTGGTTTGCGGTGATGACAGCAACATGGAAGTGACGTGCGCGCCCCCTGAAAAACCGAATACAGTCACGTTGTTCGGATCGCCGCCGAATTTCCCGATGTTCTCGTGAATCCACTTGAGCACGGCGATCTCATCCAGGATCGGGTAGTTGCTGGAGGCATGGTGCGGCGACTCTGCCGTGAGTTCCGGATGCCCCATCATGCCCAGCAGCGTACCCCGGTAATTCGCACTGACCAGGATCACACCACGGCGCGCCAGACTTTCAGAGCCGGGCTCCAGCGTGCCTGAGCCACCGGCGAGTTCGCCGCCGTGGATCCAGAACATGACCGGCAGCTTGGTCGCGCTCGCAGGCCACTGCGGTGCCCAGACATTGAGATAAAGGCAGTCCTCTACAGCAGTGTTCGTTCCCCTGGGGCCAGGGCCGCAGCCGGGGCGGAATTCATCAGCCTGAAGCACGCTGCTCCACGACTTCACTGGCATGGTTTCGCGCCAGCGCAGGTCGCCCACTGGCGGCGCCGCGTACGGGATGCCCTTGAAGACCGCGCCGCCCGGCGTGGGCAGGAGCCGACCCTGCACCTGTCCGCCAGTGATGGTGACCACAGGCCCGGCCGATTCCTGAGCAAGAGCAGCGGGAGCAACGATCATGGAAAGTCCGGCAGCTACAGCGCCGCAACCCAATAGCACGGTAAGCCGCCAGGTCAACCCGGGCTCTATAAATCTGTGTGCAAACATGTTTGCTCCTTTTGAACTGCCGATTGTCGTATCAGTTGATCCTTTGAAAAGATGGCGCTGAGCAGATTGGAATCACAGTCCGCTCAGCGTTCTGCTTTCGCGATTACTTGAAGATCCGGGTCACGTAGTCCGCCATCGCGCGGCGGAAGAATTTGAACTCGTGCGCGCCCGGAAATGGCATCCACACAGGTTCGATGCCATGTTTCTTGAAGTCTTCGTACGCCGCCTTCTGGGACGAGAATCGTGGATCCTGCTCGCCACATGACATGTAGAACAGCTTGGGCCTGGTCGCCGGGTTGACCAGGTTCTTGTAAATGCCGGGTGCAATCTTTTCCGGATCGTAAGGAATGAGGTAGGACACGTAGCCGCTGGTGGGGTTCGCCAGGCCGCCGAAGGTGCCGGTGCCAAACTCACCCACGTAGTCAAACAGGTGCAGATTGCGCATACCCACGCCAAAGGCGGTGCCACCACCGAAGGACAGACCTGCAATGGCGCGATTGGCACGATCGGTATACACGCGATAGTCCTTCTCGATGATCGGCATGATTTCGCCCGGTAGTTCTTTTTCGAGTACGGCAACTGTTTCTGCGCTGGAGGCAAGGCCGACACGTCCTTCGGGTGTCGTCGCTTTGGCGGCATAGGGTGCACGTTGCGCAATATTCTCACCGTGGATGGTGTTGTTCGGCATTACGATGATCATGGGTACTGCTTTCTTGTCAGCGATCAGATTGTCGAGAACCACATTGACCTTGCCTTCCGTAGTCCATTGCACTTCGTTCTGGCCATTGAACAGATACAGCACCGGGAACTTGCGGTTCGGCTCGCTGTGATACTGCGGTGGCAGATAGACGCGCATGCTGCGCTGCCGTCCCTGAATTTTCGAAGAGTAAGTACGCAACACAATGGAGCCGTGCGGCACGTCGCGAAGCTCGTCGTAACGCGGCGCTGAGATACCCGGGACTTCCAGCTGGTCGCTTTCGACCCGTGCACCACCGATCTCGAAGGAGTAGTTATAAATATCCGGTTCGACCGGACCGACTGTCGTTTGCCAGACCCCCGCATGTTTTTGGTCTTTCGCCATTGGGTAGTCCTTGTTGGCAAAACGCAGCGTCACGCCAGCAGCGGTGGGTGCAGAAATCCGGAACGTGACCGAACGATCCGCGTGCAGATCCGGTGATACCCAGTCCTGACGGGCTGAGCCTGACATTGCCCAGCCCGGAGGGGGTATGCCGGGTGCGGGCTGCTGTGCGCAGACAGCAGATGAAATCAAAACAGTCGCTAACGACAGCAAGATACGCGTTTTCATGGATGTTCCTCGATGACGGCATTAGTTGGTTTGTCGAACACTACACAGCCATGACCTCTATGCTTTGCAGTGTGTTGTTTAATGAAAGAATTTGGGGGATCTTCAGAAGCGCTCCGGTTTGGCCAGCCACCTGTCGACAAAGTCGAAAGTGCGTTTTACCGTATCGCCATACTCCGGCTTGCACGGCGTAAACCCGTGCACTGCGCCTTCGACCACGGCAAAGGTTTTGTCCTTTGCGGCCAAGTGTTCGAAAATGATTTCGTCGGAGACGATAAAAAAGTAGCAGTTCATGCTCAGCACCAGCGTTGGCACCGTGATGCCCTCCGCACTGAGCGGCGTGGAACGCAATGATGATTTCCAGTCGACACCCAGGATGTCGTTTTCAGTTAATGCAAAATCCTTGGTCGTGCGCAATGCGTAGTTGGCGAGGAAGTCACGCACGGTAGTGTTAAGCGAAGCATTGCCCAGCGATCCAATGTTACGCATATCGCGTGCACCCGTGGCTGGGCGAACCGAGTGCACAATGACTTCAGGCATCGAGCCATCAGCCTTGAGCAAAGTGCGCGGCCTTTTTGTGCGTGACTGAATATTAAGATCGGTGTGATACAACCTGACGGCATCACCGCCATTCACCATACCTAGAATCACCAGGGGTTCATCATCGGGAAACGCGCCCTTGCCCTGCTCAAGAAGCTGCAGGCGTGCCACAGCGCTGTCTATCAATTGCTGATTACGCGCGGATTGCGCTGCGTAAAATTGCTTGATGAACCCGGCTGAGTAGTTGGCGCCGCCGGTTTTGGCATCGTAGCCGTTAGCAGCTGCATACATATCCAGCTCAGATCGCGTTCGCTTGTTGCCTTCGAAAGCAGGATCTACCGAAGCCGCCGAGTTGATGGTACCCGGTGAAGGATCCAGGAGCACCACACCATCCGGTTTTGCCAGACCGGTCACCTCATCGCTCTTGCAACGATACAGAAGTTCAGGTTGCTGGCAGCCAGACGGACCATTCAATGCAACATTCGCGTAGAAGGCCATCAGACGGCCGCCACCACTGTGGCCCATGACCACGACGCGCTGCACACCCGGCAACGAGCGCATATAAACAATCGCTCCGGACGTCTCGGCAACCCCATCCAGCGGCGATTCATCTTCGGTATACGGCGTGACCAGCAATACGCGATACCCTCGCTTGGCCATCTCGGAAGGTGGCACCGCATCGAAGGTGGCTCTGGGAAAGGTGTAAACCAGCGCAATGCGTGAGTTCGTTCCGGGGGTTTCCGGCTCGTACAGCACACCATCCATTTTTTCGGCGCCTAGCTTCACGAATGTGGCGTGAAATTGCTCAGTCTGCACGGGCCCCACCGGTGAAGTGCTGCTCAATGGTCCAGCCGCCGGAAATACCTGCGTCTCTGCCGCGCAAGACAGACTTGTCCACATAACGACGCAAATAAGAACGAGCGTTGATTTCATTGCCGCAGATCCTCGTGCGCGCGTATTTGAGATCAACTCAGAAACGCCCCGGCTTGGCCAACCAGTTAGCGACGAAGTCAAACGTTCGCTTCTTGGTATCGCCGAACTCCGGTTTGCAGGGCGTAAAGCCATGCAAAGCGCCCTCCACAGCTGCAAAGGTTTTGTCCCTAGCGGCGAGATGGTCATAGATGATCTCGTCGGGCACAACCAGGTGAAAACAGGTCATGGTCATGATCAGCGTCGGCACCGTAATACCTTCGGCGCTGTCGGGAGTGGAGCGCATCGCGGACTTCCAGTCGACGCCGACAATGTCATCTTCAGTAATGGCAAAGTCCTTGGTGGTGCGAAGTGCATCGTTAGCCAGGAAATGCTTTACCGTGTAGTTGAGACTGGAGCAGCAAACCGAATTGAGGTTGCGTACGTCCTGTTTGCCTGTGGCGGCCCGGATTGATCGCACCACCACCTCGGGTGATGACCCGTCAGCCTTCAGCAAGGTATGCGGCTTCTTGGTATGAGAGAGAAGACTCAGATCTGTATTGAACAGCGTGGCGCCCGTGCCGCCATTGACTGCGCCCTTGATAACCAGGGGTTCGTCGTCTCTGTACTGTCCCTTGCCTTGTTCAATCAGTTTCAAACGTGCAACGGCGTTATCGATAAGTTGCATGTTGCGCGTCGATTGTGCCACGTAGAATCGCTTGCGGAATTCCTCGGAATACCTGGCGCTGCCGGGTCCGGCGTCAAAGCCGTTGGCAGCGGTATACATATCAAGATCGGTCTTGCTGCGTTGGTCACCGTCATAAGCAGGGTCGACCGAACTTGCGGTATTGAGTGCGCCCGGAGCAGAGTCGAGCAGCACCAGGCCATCCGGCTTGGCAAGACCGGATGCCTGTTCGGTCTTGCAGGGATAGATCATTTCGGGACCCTGACATGCCGACGGTCCGTTCAGCGCCAGGTTTGTATAGAACGCCATCATGCGGCCACCGCCGCTGTGCGACATGACCACGACGCGTTCAACGCCCGGCAGTGTGCGCATGTATTTGACGCCGCCAGAGGTTTCGGCAACGCCGTCCATCGGCGACTCATCCTCGGTAAATGGCGTCACCCATAGGACACGATAACCGCGACTGGCCAGTTCAATCGCCGGCACAGCGTCGAAAGTGGCTCTTGGGAATGTGAACACCAACGCAATGCGCGCGTTCGGCACGGGCATCGTCGGTTCGTACAACAGCCCTTCGGCATTATTCGAACCGAGCTTCACGAATGTCGCCCGGTATTGTTCTGTTTGAATCGGGCCCATCACTGCAGCTGTACCGCGACCAGCATTGGCCTGCCCCTCTGCAGCTTCCTGTGCCTGCACGCCACTGACACATGTCACCATGGCGAGAGCCGCAAGAGAAAAAAACTGTTTAGGTATCGACATATCCACTCCGGCCATGATTAGAACCGCCCGGTCTTCGTCAACCATTGGTCGACAAAATCAAAGGTGCGTTTTTTGGTGTCGCCGTACTCAGGTTTGCAGGGCGTGAAAAAGTGTTCGCCACCCTCAACAGCTGCGAAGGTCTTGTCCTTGGAAGCAAGATGGTCATAGAAAATTTCGGAGGGCACGACAAACTGAAAACAGGTCTGGGTGATTACCAGTGCGGGGACGTTGATCCCTTCGGCGTTCGCAGGCGGTGCCGCATTGGAGGACTTCCAGTCAACGCCCACCATGTCATCTTCAGTCAAGGCGAAGTCCCCGGTGGTACGCACTGCGTCGTTGGTCAGAAATTCATGGACGGTGTAGTTGATCTGCTCGCAGCACCGACCGAGCGACTTGATATCGTCGATTCCCGTCGGAGTGCGGACTGACTGAACGATGACCTGAGGTTTCGTACCATCGGCCTTCAATAGCGTATGAGGACGCTTGGTTCGCGACAGCAGCGTTGTGTCGGTGCGATGCAGGCTCGAACGCGCTCTGACGTTGACTGCACCGGCGACCGTAAACGGTTCACTGTCGGTGAACCGGCCTTTGCCCTGTTGCACAGCTTTCAGCCGCGCAACTGCGTTGTTGATGATTTGCATGTTGCGAGCGGACTGCGCTGCAAAGAATCGTTTGCTGAATTCACTTGAGTATTTCGCTGTTCCGGTCATCGCGTCGTAGCCATTGGCGGCAGCGAACATATCCAGATCTGCCTTGCGACTGCTGACGTCTACAGCAGGATCAACATTGCTTGCCACGGTAAGAGGGCCGGGACCCGGATCAAAAAAGACGACGCCATCTGGTTTCGTCAGGTTACTGGCCTGTTCTGCTTTGCAGGGAGAAAGCACCTCTGGACGCTGACATGCAGCCGGGCCGTGTTCGGCGACACTCTCATAGAGCGACACGTGGGTGACGCTTTGACCCCAGCCCATTACTACCACGCGTTCGACGCCTGGTAGCGTGCGGAGATAGGCGATCCCGCGCGAGGTTTCTTCGGACCCATCGAGCGGAGACTGGACTTCACCGCGGCGACTGCCCATGTAGTGACGGACCAGTAAAACCCGGTAGCCACGACTGGCCATCTCTGCTGCAGGACCATCGAATGCACTGGGCCGTGGATAGGAATACACCAGCGCGATGCGCGCATTCGGTGCCGGCTTTTCAGGTTCGTACATCAATCCATTGATGCGATTGCTGCCGAGGCGGACGAAGTTCACGTGGTAGCGGTCAGTCTTGACCGGCCCCATCGGCCCATTGCCACGAGCAGCATTCGCCTGCCCGCCTGCGGGGACTTCCTGGCTGTGCGCGGCCATTGCACCGGTCAAGGCCAGCATCGCCAGAATTACAACTTTCCTGCTCATCATATAGATCCTCTTGAGCTTAACGAGTCCTGGCGCAGCAACCAACCACGCTCAGCAACCAGCGCAGACAAGGCTTTGCTGTTCCCGCTCAGTCCGATCGGCGCCGTGGCTTCAACGCGGCGATATCCGGTCAGAAACGCCCCGACTTTGACAGCCAGGTATCGACGAAATCAAAAGCCCGCTTTTTCGTGTCGCCATATGCCGGCTCGCATGCCGTGAAGTCGTGTAGCGCTCCGTCAACGGCCGCGTAGGTCTTGTCGCTCGCGGCCAGATGGCCGTAAACGATCTCGCTGGGCACGACCAGCCAGCTGCAATTCGCAGTTAATACGAGAGTCGGAACCTTGGTGCCTTCGGCGTTGCGCGGCGCAGAGCTGTTCGACGATTTCCAGTCTACACCGAGGATGTCATCTTCAGTCAGCGCATAGTCCTTCGTCGTGCGTATCGCGTCATTGGCGAGAAAACTCCGTACGGTGGTGAGCAAGGTGGTCTCCAGAGAACCGACCTTGCTTATCCTGTAGGCGAACGCAGGACGAACCGATTGCACCACTACTTCGGCTTCGGAGCCATCGGCCTTCAGCAGTGTGTGCGGCTTCTTGGTGTGCGACAGCAGCGCCACATCGGTGTAATACAGCTTGCCATCGGCAGCGCCCGGAATTATCAGCGGCTCATCGTCGGTGAAGGTCGCCTTGTTCTGCTGCAGCAGATTCAGCCGCGACAACGCGTCGTCGATGATGTGGTTGTAACGCCCTGACTGTGCCGCCAGGTAGCGCGTGGCGAATGCCGGTGAGTGCTGCGAGGCATTCGCCTTTGCATCGTAGCCGTTGGCAGCAGCGTACATATCCAGATCGGCCTTGCGACGCTTGTTGCCTTCGTAGGCCGGGTCAATGGAACTTAGCTGACGGACTGCACCCGCATCGGCATCGAGCAGCACGACGCCATCAGGTTTGGCCAGACCGGAGACCTGTGCACTGTCGCACGGATAGAGGACTTCAGCGCCCTGGCATGCAGCGGCTCCATGCTCGGCGACATTCGCATAAAACAACGCCAGACGACCACCATCGCTGTAGCCCATTACCACCACACTCTGCACACCAGTTTGTGTGCGCAGATAAGTAATGGCCCGGGAAATTTCCGTAACGCCATCCGCCGGCGATGCAATGACGCCCCGCCGCGCCGCGAGGTAGTGCTTCACCAGCATCACCCGATAACCGCGATTGGCCATTTCCGCCGCAGGCGAGAAATCGAACAGGGCGCGTGGCGATGCATAAACCACTGCAGTGCGCGCGTGCGGTATCGAGTCCTCCGGTTCATACAGCAGCCCGTTCATATTGTTTGAGCCGAGCCGCACGAAGGTTGTATGGAAGTGATCGCTCTTTACCGGCCCCATCAAGGAGCTGACGTTGCCGCCGCTTTCGGCAGCCACGGCTGGTTGCAAGGCAAGACATGCGAGAGCCGCGACCAGGCGAACGGCGTATTTCAATCTCGTCACTATCATTAAATTCCTGTTCGAGGTGGTACCTGTGGCGATCCTGTGGACCCAGGACACGCGCCGGTGAGCGTTACACGTCCTCCTCAGGCAAACCGGAGGTGGATTGTTTTGCCTGGGACTTCACGCGCACCCAGATGCAGTAATGGCCAGCAGCGTCGTCAGCCGGTCAGAGTCCGATGTCATTCTGGTCGGCGTCACTTGTTAACATGAGGCAGGTTCACGAAACCTGAGATCTTCCTCGGCATCAGCAGAGCTGCCGATCCATTGATCCGGATCGGCAGCCATTTTCATCAAAAAAAACTCACAGGCGATAACGCACACCCAAGTTGAAATAACGGCCGAGACCGTCATCCGCCGGATAGAAACCCACACCACCCGTGCCAGCGGCGCTGGAGAACGGGCTGCCACTGGCCAGCGGCACATATGCCGGCGGCGCCTTGTCGAACACGTTCAGCACGTTGAAATACAAGTCGAGATCGCCGGTCTTTACCATCGGCAGACGGTACGTGACCGTCATGTTCGAGTACGCGGCCGAGGCCACGGTGTCACTGCCGGGCACCACGTTGGTAATGGTCTTGCTCATGTTTCTCAGCTCACTGCGCCAGCGAGTGCTCCAGTTCAGAGACAGCGCTTCGGTGAAGTTGTACTTGAACGAGAACAGGGTTCGCGTCACTGGCGACGTTACACCTGCAGCTTCGTCATCGGCCACGAATGGCTGCCGCGTGATGATATGTGGCTGATAGGTAGCCAGAAAACGCAGCTGCAACGGACGGTCGAACAGCGCCATTGCGTAGTTGGCTTCCAGGTCGATACCACTGGTTTCCAGTTCCGCCAGATTCGAGGGAAGGGAGGTAATCCAGTACGTGGCGGTATTGGAAGGTGCCTGATTGGCGGGGGTTCGCGAATAGCCGCCCGGGCGGGTCTGCAGCGCGCAATACTCCGACGCACCACCGCTGTCGTAGCACGCATCCTGGATCTGCGCTGCCGAGCCGTCGATCGAGGTGATGGCATCGGTGATCGAGATCTGAAAGGCATCGATCGCCAGGCTGAATTTGTCCCATGGCTTGAGTACCACACCCATCGTGGTGGTGTAACCCACTTCCGGTTGCACGTTGATATTGCCACCGACCTGTTGCTGCGCCGTGCCGGTCACACCTGTCAGGCGATCCTGCACGTTGAAGCCCTGGATACGACCCGGCAGGTACAACTCGCTCATATTGGGCGCACGGAAGTCACGCGAACGAGTGGCGCGCAGGGTATAGGCATCGTTGAACTGCCAGTTCAACCCCACCTTCCACGTGTTTGCGCCAAATTCCGTCGTCGACGCCGGAATTTCCCGGAATGGGCTGCCGGTGGAGCTGTATTCCGCGCGGCGGAAAGCCGGATTGATGGACATTCTCTGCGCGTAGCTCTTGTCTGCGAGCAGCGGGATATCCATTTCGATCGCAGCTTCCTTCACGGTTTGCGACACCTTCGGCAGTCCCGCTGTACCGTTTGGGAAAATGAGACCCGTGCCTGCATCGGTGGCGGACTTGTTCACGCAGTTGTAGCGGAGTCCCATCGCCGCGCAGTTCAGCGCAGTAACGTTCTGCGGTTCGCCGCCGCTGTACAGTTCGTATTCCAGTTCGCGCCATTCCCCCGACAGCGCCATGTTGACCTTGCCGGCCCATGTGCTGAACGGTGCACCGGAGATGTTACCCGTCACATCGGTCATATCGGTTGTACCCCGATAGACCGTGGGCTCGCGCACGTAATCCCACATGGCTTGGGTCGTTGCCGTCGGGCCAAAAACATTCATCGGCACACAACCCGGGTAAAGGCCAGCAAACTGCGGTTGCGTCGACACCCAGCATACGGGCTGACCGTTCGGTCCCATCACCGCATCCAGCGCGGCGAACAAACGGGCAGTGGACCAGGTGTTGTGAGCCGTATTTTCCTGCACCGCCTCGTTCATCGTGCCAGCCAGTTCCCAGCGCCAGCCGTCGCCAAAACTGCCTTCGAGACCGGTATTCACATAGAAGTTGTGGTTGTTGTAGGTGAAGGTGGCACCTTCGTAGTAGTTCATGTTCCAGACTTTGCCGACGTTGAAGGTCGTTTCGCCGCCCGCCACCAGAGTCTGGCGGTAACTCGCCGGCAGGAAGGCGTTGTTCACGTCCATGACAAAGCCGTTGTTCAGCTGCGACGTGACCGACGAGCTGGAACGGGTGTTGGCCAGTACCGAGTCCTGGTCTTCCTTGGTGTAGTAGGACTCGACGAAGAAATGCAGGTTGTCGGTCATATCGAAATCGAAGCGTCCGTACGCCTGCGCAAATTCCACCGGCACTTTCAATGTAACGTACTGGTTTGCGCTGCCGCCATCGCCCCCGATCTGGTTGGTGCCGGCCAGGCCGGCCGTTTGGCCATTGACGAATGGCGACAGCACGCCATTGCCTGAGAAATTCTGACCGACGAGTTCCCGGGTGGGGCAGGACACCGGACGCGGAGTGCCAGCCGCACCTGATGCCGTGCCTGCTCCAGACGGGCAGACAATGACACCGCCCCACGATATGCGACTGTCCACGGCATATTGCGTTGCGAAATATGGCGCAGCTGCCGTGCCGCTGCCTTGAAGCGACCAGGAATAACCGTCGGCCGGCTGGGTCCATTCGCGATCCTGGCGCATCAGACCACTGTCGTTGTGCGTCTGTACGCTGCCCATGATGTGACCGCGGCCGCTGAACAGATCGGTGCCCAAAGCCACGCCAATTTCATTGGACTCGGCATCGCCGCGACCCGACACGCCATACTGCGCATGGGCTTTCAAGCCATTGAACTTGCGATTGACGATGAAGTTGACCGCACCGGTGATGGCGTCGGAGCCATACACAGCCGAAGAACCGCCGGTCTGCACATCCACGCGCTCCAGCACCATCTGCGGAATCTGGTTCAGATCGGTCTGGCCATTGAGATTCTGTGGCGGAACGCGATGACCATTGAACAGCACCAGGCCGCGTACTGAACCAAGGCCGCGTGGGTTCAACGAAGCGATGGAGTTGTTGTTGCCACCCTGCCCGGTTCGGCCGCCAACGGCGCCACCGTTGCCGGCTGCAAATATCGGCAGTTCCTGCAGCCCCTCGAACACCGTCGTCGGACGCGAGGCCTGCAGGTCCTCCATCGTGACCACCGTAACTGGCGTCGGACTCTCGTTCCCATTGGTAATGACGCGCGAACCGGTAACCACAACCTCGGTCAATTCCGCCTCGGGTGCTCCGGCCGTGCTGCTAGTCTGGGCAGTCGCCATAGGAGCCAGCACCAGTGTGCCGACACCAGCCAACAGTCCACATGCCAGATGATGGTATTTGTTCATGATCCCCCCGTATTTGCTTCATGTAACTCGTCGCCGCAGTTCTTCGCCTGTGGTCTCTAATTCTTCAATATCTCGCTTTCGCGTCGCTCATTTGCGCAGGCTTGTGAATACCCGTCATTGCCAGCGTGGCATCCAGGCGCGCAAGGTTACTCCCAGAATTAAATATTGACAATATTGCTAACAGTTTATACTCCCGATATTGGATACATTTTGATTTCCGGCTCCGTGACCAGCATCTCCACCTGATGCGGCATGTCACGCCGTGCATGGCGATTGGGGGGCACAATGCGTTACACAATTCGCGTCAACGGCGCCGAGCACACTGTCGATGCCGAAGGCGACACGCCGCTCCTTTGGGTGCTGCGGGACATCCTGGGTATGACGGGCACCAAGTACGGATGCGGCGTCGCACAATGCGGCGCCTGCACCGTGCACCTTAACGGCGCCCCGACCCGCTCCTGCCAGCTGCCGCTCGAGAGCATGGTCGGCATGGACATCACCACCATCGAAGGCATCGGCGCAAGTGAGCTGGGGAGAAAGGTGCAACAGACGTGGCTTGCCCACGATGTGCCGCAGTGCGGCTACTGTCAGGGTGGTCAGATTCTCGCGGCGACCGCACTGCTGAAAAACACGCCAAAACCCAGCGATGCAGACATCGACGCCGCCATGTCCGGCAACATCTGCCGCTGCGGGACCTATGTCCGCATCCGCGCCGCAATCAGGGATGTTGCCGATCAAGCAGCGAGGAACAACAAATGAACAAGCCGGTATTTGATCTCGCAACCTCCGGCAGCGAGGGCATGTCGCGTCGCGCCTTTCTTACGGCGAGCGCCACGGTGGGCGGTGGATTGTTGTTCACTGCGACCATTCCGCTGGCGAGCTACGCACCCTTGACGGCAGCGGCCACGCCAGATGCACACGCAATCACGATTTTTGCACGCATCGCGTCCTCCGGCGCAGTCACGCTGATTGCCCCTAACCCGGAAATGGGCCAGGGCACGAAGACGGCATTGCCGATGATCTTCGCCGAAGAACTGGGCGTGGCATGGAAAGATGTCACTGGCATCGAGATGGCAGACTACATGGGCGGCAAGATGGGCGGCCAGGTATCCGGCGGCAGCTTTTCCACACCTGCCAACTGGCTACCACTTCGCAAGGCCGGTGCAGCCGGTCGGCAGATGTTCATCGCTGCGGCCGCGCAGACCTGGAATGTGCCCGAAAATGAATGCAATGCAGCCAACAGCGTTGTGACGCATACGCCGACAAGCAAAACACTCAAGTACGGCGAACTGGCGCAGAAAGCCTCTGCACTGCCTGTACCCGATCTGGAAAAGGTCATGCTCAAGGACGAATCGACTTTCAGCATCATCGGCCAACCAGTAGTCGATCCTGACAAAGCCAGAGTAGTGACGGGTGAGCAGCTGTTCGGCATTGACTTCAAACTGCCGGGCATGAAATACGCGGTGTTCCACAAGGGGCCGGTGTTTGATGCCGAAGTGAAAAGCGCGAATATTGATGAAGTCAAAGCACAAGCTGGCGTGAGCCGCGTGCTCGTGTTCCGCGGCGCAAAGCGAGTCCTTGAAGATTCGCCGACCATGACCGCACCAGTCATTGATGACGGTTTGCGCGGCGGTGTGGCGATTGTTGCCGATACCTGGTGGCATGCGCAGAAGGCGCGCCAGAAACTCAAGGTGGAATGGGAGGAAGGGCCGTACGCCAAAGATTCCACGGCAGGCTTCGATGCGCAGGCCAGACAGCTGTTTACCGAACCTGCTCATGACACGCTGCGCGTTGACGGCGATCCGGACGCCGCATTGAAGGGCGCAGCCAAAGTGGTACGTGCCAGTTACTCCTATCCGTTCCTCGCCCATGCCACGCTTGAACCGCAGAACTGCGTCGCCTCCTTCAAGGATGGCAAGGTGGAATTCTGGGCGCCTACCCAATGGCCCTCCCGCAGTCTCCCCACCATCGCCGCACAGCTGGGCATTGCCCAGGACAATATCGTCATCCACATGCTTCGTTGCGGTGGCGGCTTCAGCCGACGGCTTGCCAACGACTACATGATTGAAGCGGCGGTGGTCTCCAGGGAAATCGGTGCACCGGTGAAGGTGCTGTGGTCACGCGAAGACGACATGCAGCACGACATGTATCGACCCGGCGGCTATGTCAATCTCACCGGCGGCCTGGATGCCAAGGGCAAGCTGCTTGCCTGGAGCAACCACTTCGCCGGATTTGCCCGCACCAAGGTCTTCAATCGCATTTCCTATCCGTACCCGGAGCTGTTTCCGGCGGGCTTCGTCGCCAACTACTCGCACAAGACCTCGCGTATACCGTTCAATGTTCCGGTGTTGCCGCTGCGCGCACCGGGCAGCAATGCCTATGCATTCGTGTTCCAGTCATTCATGGACGAGCTGGCGCATGCAGCCGGTCGAGATCCCATCGAGTTTCAACTTGAGATCCTCAAGGGTCCGCTACCCGAAGTGAAAACATCGCCTGCAGTACAACCTGGTTTCGAGGCCACGCGCATGATTAGCGTCATTGAGCGGGTGCGCGACATGTGTGGCTGGAGCAATCGCAAGAATCTGCCGAAAGATACGGGCATGGGCTTCGCCTGTTACTGGAGTCATCGTGGCTATGTGGCGCAGGTGCATCAGGTATCGGTGACGCGTAACGGCATCAAACCGCAGAAAGTCTGGACGGCAGTCGACATCGGCCGACACATCGTCAATCCCAGCAATGCCGAGAACCAGGTACAAGGTTCTATCATTGATGGCTTGTCTGCCGCACTCGGACAACAAATTACCCTTGATAAAGGCAGGGTCGTGCAGAGCAACTTCCACGACTACTCCCTGCTGCGCAACACCAATATTCCATCCATCGAGATAGATTTCTTGAAAACGGATAACGCGCCAACAGGACTGGGCGAGCCTGCGCATCCGCCAGCACTGCCCGCGTTCTGCAACGCCATCTTCGCAGCGAGCGGTAAGCGCGTGCGCTCCTTGCCGATCAACGTGGCTTTGGGAATAAAAACCTGAGCGACCACGCCGGAATCCCTTGAGTCCAGCTCTTCTGCTTAATGAGTGTAAACGGATGATCGAAATCGTACTTGCCACCAGCGCTGACATCAGAACAGAACGTATCCAATGAAAATCAAGTCCATTACTTCTTATCAGCTGCGGGTTCCCCTCGGAGACAAGACTTTCTATTCCTCGCAAGCCGCTTTTCCCGAGCGCAACAGCTACCTGGTGCGTATCGAAGCCGATAACGGGTTGGTCGGCTGGGGCGAAGGTGGGCAGTATGGACCAGCCGAACCCGTGGCCGCCTGTGTTGATGCGGTGTTTGCGCCGAAGCTCATTGGCAGAGACCCCACCGAGCCAGTACGCATCTGGGAAGAGCTGTATGCGTTCTCGCGAGACTTCGGACAACGCGGCACTTATATCGAAGCGATGTCTGCCATCGACATCGCGCTCTGGGACCTTGCCGGTCAGGCAGCAGGATTACCCGTGTGGAAAATGCTGGGTGGCCGCTTCCGGGAGTCCATCACCGCATATGCCACCGGTTGTTACTATCCCCAAAACTTTCATGACATGCCCAGCTTGCTGAGCGCACTCGAAGCGGAAGCGGCGTCCTATGCGAATTCGGGTTTCTCGTTATTGAAGGTGAAGATCGGGTTGCTGGCGCCGCACCAGGATATCGAGCGAATTC
This sequence comes from uncultured Pseudomonadota bacterium, assembly GCA_963748005.1. Lineage (GTDB taxonomy): Bacteria > Pseudomonadota > Gammaproteobacteria > Steroidobacterales > Steroidobacteraceae > CAILZL01. The sequence continues at coordinate 3,290,689 of CAVVHH010000002.1, read as the reverse complement.
GCGTCATCCGCAATGCAGTGGGACCGTCCGTCGGCTTGCTGGTAGATGCCAATCATGGCTACAACGCAGCGACTGCGGTGCGCGTGGGACGAATGCTTGAACCCTTTGATGTCGCGTTCTTCGAAGAGCCAGTGGTACCGGAAGATCGCGATGGCTATCGCAAGGTGCGTGCAGAAAACCCCATTCCCGTCGCTGGCGGTGAATGTGAGTTCACGCGGTATGGATTCCGCGATTTCATCAGTGGCGGCTGCGTCGACATCATCCAGCCCGACCTTGCAGTCTGTGGTGGCTTCACGGCGTTCACGCAGATCCTGGCACTGGCAAACAGTTACAGCGTAGCAACCGTTCCGCACGTGTGGGGGTCCGGTATCGCAGTAGCCGCGGCGCTGCATGCCGTCGCGGCCATTCCGTCATTTCCGCACACCGCCAATCCGATTCCCCTGCTGAATCAGCCGATCATCGAGTTTGATCGCAAGCACAACCCGCTGCGCGACGATCTGCTCGAAGAACAGTTCGCGCTCAAGGATGGCAAGCTGACTGTGCCGAATGGTGCGGGACTGGGCGTCACCGTCCGCCAGGATGTGCTTGAAAGATACGTATCGAAGTGAGTGAACAGGCTCGTCTTCGTGTAAACGGCAATACCGGCTGGCACTCGCTCAGGCTGCAGCTGCCTGCAGCGTATCGAGACGAACCTGGGCTTGAGCCAACGCATCCAGGCGATACTTCTGCATCGCATTGATGAGATGCAGCTTGGCCTTTTCCAGCGCTTGTTGCGGTGTTTCAAATCCGGCCAGCGACCAGGATTCAATCTCGCGATCCACACATCGTATGCAAACCGAGCCACCCTCTCCCTTGTACGGTTCAATCCAGCACTGGCCGGTCAAGGTGCCAACGTGTACCAGCACCGAACCGAAGGGATTGCCGTGATGCTCCACGACGCTGGACATATTCAGAGTAGCGATGACACCACGCTCGCTCTGAATGTAAGTCTGCAGTTTGCCGTCCTGCCGGAGCTTTTCGATATTGTCAGCTGTGTAGTTCATGATGCTGTCTCGCTCAGGTTGTGGTCGCGGACAACGGATGCCGCGTGATGCATCGGAAAATATACGCCCCTGTTGTACGAATCAAGTCTGTCACAGCGCTTACAACAAACCAGCGCCTCACGCCATGCAACACCGCGACAGGCTCAACACGCATAGACGCCGCCATTGATATCGAGCGTCGCGCCAGTGATGAAGCCATCATATTCACCGGCAAGAAAAACTGCGGCCCGCGCCACATCGTCAGCGTTGCCGGCACGCCCGAGCGGGATACCCGCGATCGTGGCGTCGGCGGCTTGCTGCGTGGTGTGAGTGGTGTGAAAGCTGGTGCCCAGAATCAGGCCAGGCGCAAGCGCATTGACGCGCACACCCTGTGGTCCGAGTTCGCCTGCCAGTGAGCGGGTGAACGTCAGGATCGCGCCCTTCGCGGTAGAATATGCGAGCGAGCCCGCGTGGCCGCCCTTGCGACCCGCAAGCGAGGCAAGATTGACGATGCTCGCACCTCCGCCAGCCTTTGCAGCGGCTATCAGATGTGGCAGTGCAGCGCGTGTAATACGGCGCGCCGTGCCAAGGTTGATTGCCATCACTTCATCCCAGAACGCATCATCGGCTTCGGTAATGCTCCGGCGCGCAACCAGCGAGCCGGCGTTGTTGATGAGCACATCGATCCCGCCGAGAAATTTCGCGGCGGCGGCAACCAGCAAATCGCAACCTTCCGTCGCGGTTAGATCGGCACCAGCATGAGCATAGCGGCGACCCTGTTGTTTGGCCTCCACCTCAAGAGCCCGGGCCGCGTCAGCGCTGCTGTGATAGTGGATAAAGACATCGCACCCCGCGGCGAGCAGATGACGGGTGATGGCGAGGCCGATGCCTTGCGCACCGGCAGTGACAAGCGCGCGTTTGCCGAGAAGTTTGTTCATGGTCATGAAATCAGATTTGAATGAGACAGAGAATAATCGTTGGCATCCCGCGTCATACGCCAGCCAGCGACAGGCCGAGCACCAACAGTAGTGTCACCACGGACATCAGCGACTGGGCGAGCGTGTACGCCTTGAGAGTGCCGCGTGTTGTGAGACCCAGCAACGACCGGAACATCCAGAAGGCATTGTCGCTGAGGTTGCCGCCAAAGCTTGCGCCTGCACCCGCCGCGAGCGCAACGAGCACCGGCGAGATTCCCAAACCAGTGATGAGTGGCGCAATGATCCCGATTGCAGTAATGCCCGAGACCGTAGCTGCACCCTGGGCACTGCGCAGGAATGCCGCAACCAGCCAGCAGAGTACCAGTGGGGAAAAGTCGGTGGCTTCGAAAAAACTCTTGATAAGGTCAGCCACACCGGATTTACCGATCACCGCGCCAAGCGAGCCCGCCACGCCAGTGACCAGGATGATCGAGCCGCATGACCGCAATGCTTCGTCGAATACTTCGTCAGTGCGTTCGGCGCTGAGCTTCTGCCGCGCGAGCCCGAATGCGAGCAGCGTGCCGGCGAGCAGTGCGATCACGGGATTACCCAGGAATGCGAATACCGGATTGCCGACACCGGCAGTCCTGGTGAGGGTGTGCAGCAGGATCAGAAGCAAAGCAAGGAGTACCGGCGACAGCGCCATGAACAGTGGTATGGGCCTGCTGGCCGGCTCGACCGCCAAATCGTCCTCGGTATGCACAGCGTCGTGCTGGTCCCTGGCTGGATTCCACAAACCGGCGCGCAGCAACAGCATCCATAGTGCAACTGAAAGCAACGCAGTCACTATGCCAACCGGCAACCCGTAAGCGAGCATGGTGTCGATCGGCAGATCGAGCGTGCCGGCATAGGCGAGCACCGCCGACCCCGGGATCACAATTGAGTTGGCGATCATCAGGCCGATGGCCAACGAACCCGCCAGTGCGGCGATGCCGAGACCAGTGCGTGCAGAGGTACGGCGCACCAGTGGCGCAAGCAACACGAGCGTCACATCGAAGTAGATGGATGGCAGCACGGCACCGACGGAAACGGCGAAGGCGTAAGGTGTTCCGCGTCTTGAGAACAGCCGCTGGATAGTCACTACGATTGACTCGATTGCGCCGATCGATGCCATCAGCGAACCCATCAGCACACCAAGGCCGATGATCAACCCCACCTCGGCCATCAGCGACCCGAATCCGGAAGTGATTGCTTCGGCGGTGCCGGCGAGTCCAAGCGAAGTTGTCAGGGCGAGGTAGAGTGTCCCAAGCAACAGCGAAATCGCCGGAGTGACGCGCAGCCGCACAATCAAGACGGCAATGCCCACCACCGCGACTACGGTGTGCACGAGAACCCAGTTGTTAGCCACGGTATTACCTCTCGATGTACAGCCTCGTGGCCCGCAGCACACGCCAGTATTGGCGATCAGCTGGCCAGTCAATATCCAACGTGCTTCGTTCCGGGAACACTTGCTGCGGACCGATTTGTTCAGTCACAGATTACGCGGCCTGCCCGCCTGAGCACTCCCTGGCGCGCAACGCCAGCGTGCGAGTGCACCTGAACCACGAGGAGCTGTGAGGCCGGCACCGATTGGGGATGCACGGAAGAATGGCGGAAGAGGTAGGAGTCGAACCCACCGAAGATGCATAGCACCTTCCCCCGGGTTTGAAGTCCGGGCACCCCACCGGGGATGTTTCTCTTCCAAATGCCTAGTGTGCATTTTGCACTAAAACTTCCCGCGTGTTCATCCGGACGAATCCTTTGGCAATTACACCAAATTGTCCAGATATCGTTCGGCATCGAGTGCCGCCTGACAACCGGTCGCGGCACTCGTGACGGCCTGCCGGTAGATATGGTCCTGAACATCGCCAGCCGCGAAGACGCCGGCAATGCTGGTCTGCGTGGCATTGCCGCTGCGACCACCCTGTGTGATGAGATAGCCGTGTTCCATGTCCAGCTGACCGGTAAACAGATCGGTGTTGGGCTTGTGGCCAATGGCAATGAAGACACCCATCAGTGCGATGTTTTCGGTCTCATTTGTATTGACGTTCCTGATGCGCATGCCATTGACGCCGGTCGCATCGCCGAGCACTTCTTCAAGTGTGGAGTTCCACTTGATGGTAACTTTACCGGCTTTCTCTCTCTCGAACAGTTTGTCCTGCAGAATCTTCTCACCGCGGAACTTGTCGCGGCGATGTACAACCGTGACATGACTGGCGATATTGGCCAGATACAGCGCTTCTTCCACTGCAGTGTTGCCGCCGCCGACCACAGCAACCGCCTGGTTCCTGTAGAAGAAGCCATCACAGGTTGCACAGGCCGAGACACCTTTACCGGCGAAAGCTTCTTCAGAGGGCAGTCCGAGGTATTGCGCCGAAGCGCCGGTGGCGATGATCAGGGCATCACATGTGTAGGTTCCGGAATCACCTATAAGCGTAAACGGCTTTTCACGCAGCTTGGCAGTGTGGATGTGATCAAAGATCATTTCAGTGTTGAAACGCTCGGCGTGCTTCTGGAAACGCGCCATGAGTTCCGGTCCCTGCACCCCGTCGGCATCGGCCGGCCAGTTGTCGACATCGGTGGTGGTCATCAATTGGCCACCGTGCGCGAGGCCGGTGATGATCACCGGCTTGAGGTTGGCGCGCGCCGCATAAACCGCAGCGGTGTAACCAGCCGGGCCAGAGCCGAGGATGAGCAGGCGAATATGGCGGGTGGACATCTGGAACTACCTGAAAAATATTGCGGAGTCAAAATATGATTAACGCTGGACGCCGGTTGGAGCCTCATGGTTGAGGCAGCGGTCGCAGGCGCATCCTCTGCCTCCTGCCATTCAATGATGCGGCCGGTCGCCGATGATCTCGTTGCTGCGTACGCTCTCGTAGCGCTTGCCGAGCACATAGGCAACCGGGAACCAGATGAGGCAGACCACGCCACCGAAGATCGCCAGGCCAGCAACACCAAACGGCAGGATGAACGAGCTGACCCATGCCGAGCTCACATCACCAAAGCGGTATACCACCGTGTCGATGACATTCTTGGCCTTGTACTTGCTCTCCTGGTCTACGACTGTAAACAGCATTTCGCGGGTAGGTTTGGCAACGGCGTATTCGGCTACGCGGCGCAACACCTGAATGCCGCCCAGCACCATGAGGACTGGCGAGAATACTGCGGCTACGAATGCCACCACCATGATGACCGGATTGACCAGCAGACCGGTGGTCACGCCGAAGCGCGAGATGATGCGGCCGGTACCGAACAGCTGAATGAGTACCGCGGAGCTGTTGACCAGCAGATCGATCGTTGCATAGGCCTGGGTGCGGGCTTCGCGGCTGTCAAAGGCTTTGGTAATCAGGTCACCGAGCTGAATGTAGACCACCGTCGAAATCCACGTCATCAGCAGCAGAAACACCGCCAGCAGCAGCAGGTATGGAGATTTTAACAGGAGCTTGAAACCATCCATGGGATTGCCGGCGAGTTTCCGATCGAGCGTGGTGTGTTGTGCGTCGACACCACTGGCAGCCATCCGCTGCTTCTCCGCTGTGAGCATCCGCACCAGCACCGCCGTCATGACGAAACCCAGGGCCGAGATCAGCATGAGATTGCTGTTGCCCACTGACTTCACCAGAAAGGTAGCGATGGCCGGACCGACGATGCCACCGAGGGTGCCACCGGCGGCGACGAAGCCGAACAGACGTTTCGCCTGCGTGCGCGAGAAAATGTCGGCCATGAACGTCCAGAACACCGAGATGATGAGCATGTTGAAGGTACTCACCCAGATATAGAACGCCGCGGCCACCCAACGATCCTGGGCTTCGCCGAATTCAAACAGCGCGTAGAAGCACAAGATCGATACGGCGACGACACCATACACCCACGGCAGGAACGTCGACAGTTTGATGCGCGACGCCAGCCAGGAGTACAGCGGTGCAAACAGAAAACTGGAAATGAAGGTGCCAGTGAACAGTTCCTGGATGTTGCCCATGCCGTATACGGTACCCATGACATCACGCACGGGTTTGACGATGGAGTAACTGCCAAACAGGAAAAAGAAAAACAGCATGCTCAAAATCACCGCACGCATCTCATAGGCTTCGATGACTGCAGCGGATCTGAAGAGCCTGGCCAATCCGGACTGAGATTTATCGTTCATGTCTTACCAGCTTTAGTCGAGGTTTAATTACGGCAGTGCAGCCCGGCGGTTTGCGGGCAGCAACTGCTTCAAGTAACTTCATGACGTACACCCAGAGCGACCGGGCGAATCATGGTCGCATCAGCATCCTGTCATCGATACACAACCGTTCAGACCTTCCCTGCCCTGAACTTTTCAATCTTCTTGCGAGTCGCTGCGTACGGCAGTCAGTCGTGACCAGCACCCCGGCCTGCGCCGTATCTCGACCAGACGAGTCAGCGTTGTCGCTTAGCGACACACAGCTCCCCATAACACGTCGCATAGCGTTACCCTGAATAATTCTCGAAGCACCCCTTAGTAGTGAAAGACAATCAGGTCTATCTTTGTAAGGGTCATGAATCGCGCAAATATTGCCGACCCATTCTTAAACCGCCAGGTTGCAATGAACTCCCCGAAAGGGTCAATGGAGGGCATTGCCAATCACAACGGCACCGCCAAGGGAAAAACACTTGTTACCCTGCCGGGCGATACTGGACTTGAACGGGTTGTGGCATTATGAACGATAGCACTGACTTTTATTGTTTACAATATAAATTACGTTTTTGTTTACAATATAGAGCAGCTTTTTAATTCGGTTCGTCGCCATTTTTTCGGGTCACCATGCTTGTCGCCACCGCCGGTCATATCGATCACGGCAAGACTTCACTGATACGCGCACTCACCGGGGTGGAAACCGACCGGTTGCCCGAAGAGCGCGCCCGGGGTATTTCCATTGATCTGGGGTTTGCCTACTGGACGCCGGTCGACAGCAAGACCATCGGCTTTGTCGATGTGCCCGGCCACGAGCGCTTTGTGCGCAACATGCTGGCTGGCGTGGGTGCAGTCGATTTCGCGCTGCTGGTGGTCGCGGCCGATGACGGCGTCATGCCACAAAGCATCGAGCACGTGCAGATTCTCGATTTGCTCGGCATAACGCGTGGCGTTGTGGCGATCACCAAGTGCGATCGCAGTTCACGCGAACGGATTGATGTGGTTCGCAACCAGGTCAGCGCCCTGCTCGCCCCCACGACGCTGGCGGGCGCGCCAATCTTTGAGGTGTCTTCTGTCACCGGCGCGGGGATAAGCGAATTGGGCGCGGCCCTGCGTCGAGCAGCCCGGGACGAATCTCCGCGCAGCACCGTTGGACGCAATTTCCGACTGGCCATCGACCGCGCGTTTTCGATACCGGGCACGGGCACCGTCGTGACCGGTACGGTGCTCGATGGCGCCCTTGAGACCGGTGCGCGGCTGATGGTGTCGCCACGGGGACTGGAGACCCGGGTGCGCAGTCTGCAAAGTGGCGGACAGAACGTGATCCGCATTCATGCCGGCGAACGCTGCGCACTCAACCTGGCCGGCGTTGAAGTGGCCCAGGTGCACCGCGGCGACTGGCTACTAACCTCGGACATGTATGCGCCGACGTCACGTCTTGAAGTCCTGGTCAAGGTATTGAACAGCAAGCGCGAGGCGCTGAAACATCACACGCCGGTGCACCTGCATCTGGGGACCGCGGACATTGAGGCGCGTGTCCTGATTCCGACGCAGGCGGCGATACCGCCGGGTGGGGAGGCCCTCGTGCAACTGGTGCTCGAACATCCTGCAAGCGCGGTGACCGGCGATCGATTTGTGCTACGCGATCAATCGGCGCACCACCTGATCGGCGGCGGACGCGTCGTCGATCCCTTCGTCACCGGCGAACGACGCAATCGGACCACACGGGCACCGGTTTCAGCCGCTTTACAATTGACCGATGCGGCTCGGTCCCTGACTGCTCTGCTGGCCATCCCCGGCCATGAAGTCAACACACTGCGCTTCGAGCGCTGCTTCAATCTCGAAGCTGGCGCTGCCCAGGAACTGTACCGAACCACAGGTGCGGTACTGCTGGGCAGCACGCATACACTGGCCTTGCCTGCAGTGCGCGTTGGCGACATCAGCGACCAGATCCTTGAGGCCTTGAAAACTTTCCATCGCGAGCAACCCGAAGTCGGCGGCATGACTCCGCGTGAGCTCAAGGCCACTCTGACCACGCAGATTTCGCCCGAGGCGTTTCTCGCTCTGCAACGAGAGCTGATCGAAAAGCGTCTGATCGTTTCGCTCGGGTCGTTCCTGAAACTGCCCGGTCATACCGCCAGCTTCAGCGCCGCGCACAGCGAACTCTGGCAGCGGTTGCTGCCCAGATTGCAAGCGCGCGGTGCACAGCCCTTCACCTTGCGCGAATTGGCCAGCGAGTTCCGAACCAACGAAGCCACCCTCAAGGCGCTGCTGTACCGCAGGCGCAGCACTGGTGAGGTATTCCGGATAACTGAAGAGCGCTTCATGCTGCGCCAGCAGGTCGCCGCACTGGCCGCCACCGCCGCGCTGTTGACGCAGAAGGTCGGCGGCAAGGGCTTCACGGCCGCACAGTATCGTGATGCCATCGGCATCGGCCGCAACATGACAATACGGATTCTCGAATTTTTCGACGACATAGGCGTGACCCACAGAAATGGCGATCTGCGCAAGATGCGGCCCGATTTCCAACTCGTGGTCGGCAGCGCCGATCCGTACGTGCCGACACCGTAAGCAATTGGCGATAGAAGAACACCTGTTGATGGCGGCACGCTGCATAAGTTGGCATCTGGGTTGCGATTTGTCGCGGCATCCACTGCATTTAATGCGTGCACCACACTTCATTCGCGCCGCGTCTGATGGCAAGAGATTCATCAGCAGTACGCTCCCCGCCAAGCCGCTGTCCTGCTTCTTATCCGAACCTTACTGCTATTGCTTCGAGTCGTCGGTGGATCAATTTGGACCAGTAACCGAATGACGCCTCACAACAGACTGGTACCCCTGATCGTCGCCTGCCCGATGTTCCTGCAGAACATCGATATGTCGGCGATGGCGATTGCTTTGCCAAGCATCGCCGAGTCGTTGCATGTGCCCGCCCTGCATCTGAATCTCATCATCACCACTTACCTGCTCAGCCTTGCCGCGTTTCTGCCGATGAGCGCCTGGATGGCAGATCGCTTCGGCGCCAAGCAGACGTTCTGTGTGGCGATCGTGCTGTTCTCGCTGGCATCATCCCTGTGCGGGATAGCCACTTCGACGACGGCGCTGGTGGTATTCCGAATACTCCAGGGGTTGGGAGCGGCGATGATGGTACCGGTCGGGCGCCTGATCCTGCTGCGCTCGGTGCCGCCCTCGGAGATGGTCACCGCCATGATCTGGTACACCGTACCGCCTGCGATCGGTCGCTTGGCCGGTCCGCTGGTCGGTGGCGCCATTGTCAGCGTGAGCTCCTGGCACTGGATCTTTTTCGTCAACATCCCATTCGGCGTCGTCGCCGTGTTGCTCGCCCTGCTGTGCGTGGAAGACATCCCGACGGAGACCGCCACACCACCGTTCGACGTCCTGGGATTCCTTCTGATGGCCACAGGCCTGGCGGCACTGCTCGGAGCCCTTGAGACCGCTGGCAAGGGACTGGTGCCGGGCTGGATGTCCGGTGGAGCTGCAGTGGTTGGGGTAATCGCCCTGGGACTCTATGGTATGCACAGCCTCAGACAGACCGATCCGGTCATTGATTTGCGGATTCTGCGCTTCCGGATCTTCAGGACGAACGTCCTTGGCGCTGCTCCGCTGCGCCTGGTGATCTCAGCCGTACCCTTCCTGCTTCCGCTCATGTTACAGCTGGGCTTCGGACTCTCACCGCTGACCTCCGGATTTCTGGCTGCAGCCTCGGCGTTCGGCGCGCTATCCACCCGCGGCGTTATGCGCCGCGCTATCGATCACTATGGACTCCGACGCCTGTTGCTCGCCGCTACCGTGCTGACCAGCCTGGTTTTCACGAGCTACGCTTTGTTCACACCGGCTACTTCACACCTGCTGATGTTTTGCACTGTGTTCGTATGCGGCTTGCTCAGCTCACTTTGCCTCGTTTCACTCAATTCTCTTGGATTTGTTGACTTGCCCAAAGAACGCGTCAGCCATGCCACTGCGTTGCTGAGCATGACGCAGCAACTGTTGGCAGCTTCGGGTGTAATGCTGGCTTCCTTGTTACTGGCGTTTTTCTCGCGATGGCATGGTGGCGACGGGATTCACCTGCTGAGGCAAGACTTTGTCGCTGCCATCATGGTGGTGGGCCCTCTCGCGCTGATATCGTTATTCTCCTTCGTCAGACTGAACCCTGAAGAAACCGACAAATTGAGCTGAGCTGCTCCATGCACGGTTACGCGAGAATAGCTGTCTCACTATGAAACCTATGCGACTGCCAAAATGATTTTGCCAATGTGGGTACTACTTTCCATCAAACGATGAGCGGCACCTGCTTCCGCCATGGCATAGGTGGCATGCACATGGGTTTGTAATCGGCCGTCCGCAAAGGCTGGCCAAATCTCACGCAACAGCGCATCGCGAATCGATGTTTTCTCCGATATCGTGCGAGGCCGCAAGGTGGACCCTGTGATGGTGAGACGCTTTAGCATCACCTGCATAAAATCGAACTCAATTTTTCTGCCCCGCTGAAATGCGATGAACACCAGGCGACCGTCGTGACGCAGCAGTGCGACGTTTTTCGGGATGTAATCACCACCGACCATATCAAGCACCAGGTCCACACCTTCGCCACCGGTCACTTCCTTTACGCGGACAAGAAAGTCCTCGGATCGATAGTTGATGGCCTCGGCACCCAGCTCACGACAGAAGCGCGCCTTCTCGTCATTACCCACCGTCACGATGGATTGCGCTCCCATATGACGCGCGAGCTGAATAGCGGCAAGCCCAATGCCGCTCGAACCTCCATGAATCAATACCCGCTCGCCACGCTTGAGCCTGCCGAGATCGACAAGATTCGCCCATACGGTGAACCAGTTCTCCGGCAGGCCTGCGGCGCGTGCGAGATCCAGCCCTTTGGGAACTGGCAAGGCATGACTCGCCGGAGCAACGCAGTATTCTGCGTAGCCACCGCCGGGTGTTAACGCACATACCTCATCGCCGATTCGCCAGTCCGTAACATCCTTGCCCAATGCGGCCACGCGTCCCGACACTTCCAGGCCCAGAATGGGAGATGCACCCGGCGGCGGTGGGTAACGCCCCATGCGTTGCATGACATCGGGCCCGTTGATCCCGGCATGACTGACCGAGATCAGAATCTCATGCGGCGCAGGTTGTGGAACCGGGCCCTCGGCGACACGCATGGACTCAGGCGTGCCCTCTGGACCGTAGTCAATATATTTCATGCCCTGCTCCAAAATAGAATATGGCAGTGACGGCGATCCCGGCATATGCTGGATCAGCACATCGCGTTGATAACACAACTCCAGATCAGAGTACGCCCTGCTCTCGAGAGTTGGCTTTCAATGCGCGCAGATGAAAACACTCCGCATCAGGAAATCACCAACCGCGGTGTAGAACTCTTTGCCGTAACGTTGCCGATCACCGTAGCCTGTTCAAATGCATGGCGACGGAAAACGGCCAGTACTTCGTCCAATGCAGAAGGTGCACATGCCACCAGCAGTCCGCCGCTGGTCTGCGGATCAGTCAGAAGCGCTTGGTCTTCCCGTGCAAAGTTGTCCGGCAGTACTACGTCTTGGCCATAACCAGCCCAGTTACGGCCCGATGCACCTGTAACACAGCCCTGCGATGCCAGTTCGCGTACCCCGTCGAGTAACGGCACCTGACTCCAGTCGATATTTACGTCGTAACCCGAGCCGCGCGCCATCTCCAGCGCGTGTCCGGCCAAGCCGAATCCGGTTACGTCGGTCATCGCGTGCACGCCGGAAACTGTCGCGAGATCGGGACCGGGCGTATTCAGCTTCGTGGTAGTAACAATCATCTGCGCGTAGCTCACGTCATCCAGCTTCTCCTTCTTTAACGCCGCTGACATCACGCCCACGCCAAGCGGCTTGCCAAGCACCAGTACATCGTCGGGCTGCGCATCCGCATTGCGCTTGACGTGCTTGGGATGCACCAGACCCAGCGCTACCAGCCCATAGATCGCTTCGACCGAGTCGATGGTATGCCCACCCGCGATGGGAATACCTGCCGCTCGGCATACCGAAGCACCGCCTTCAAGGATGCGCCCGATGGTCTGCGTGGACAGCACATTGATCGGCATGCCCACCAGCGCCAAGGCCATGATGGGTCGCCCCCCCATTGCATACACGTCGCTGATTGCGTTGGTGGCAGCAATACGACCGAACTCGTGCGGGTCATCGACGATGGGCATGAAGAAATCGGTAGTGGCGATCAACGCCTGGTCGTCGTTGAGTTGATATACCGCCGCGTCATCAGATGTTTCGATGCCGACCAGCAACTCTTTGGGAATGGGCATGAATGCAGTACCCTTGAGAATCTCGGACAACACGCCCGGTGCAATCTTGCAACCGCAGCCGCCGCCGTGGGACAGCGAGGTCAGGCGCGGCTCAGCTTGTTTGTCGAGTGCGTTCATGGTTGGTCTCTGGCGTTGGGACGAAGTGACGTTGTTCAGATCTGCTTCGCCAAGTGATCGATCTGCGCCAGAAAGCCGCTTTCGTCTTCAAGACAGCGCAGATCCAGTAACAATTGGTTGTCGGCAATGCGACCAACGATGGGCACCGGCAGACGACGCAATCTTCCTGCCAGCAATTTGAGCACCGATCCTGATTTAGGTTTGGCGGGGCACAGCGCCAGCGCCATGCTGGGAATGACCTCGACCGGGAGCGAGCCGCTACCAACCTGGCTCGATACCGGGACCACCGTCACCTCCCATTGCACACCGAGCGCCGCTGCAAGGTGTGGCTGCAGACGCAGTGCCAACGCCTCAATCTCGACCAGCGGCCGCGTCAACAAACGCAACGTAGGTAACTCCTGCACAAGAAGATCAGGAGTTCGATAAGCCAACAGCGTGGCCTCGAGTGCCGCCAGGGTCAGCTTGGAAACTCGCAGCGCGCGCTTCAGGGGATGACGTTTGATTCTGTCGATCAGCACCTTCTTGCCCACGATCAGGCCCGCTTGCGGTCCTCCCAGGAGCTTGTCACCGCTGAAAGTAACCACATCGCCACCCGCGGCGATGGCATCACGTACCATCGGTTCCTTGGGTAGCCCATAGATCGAGAGGTCGATCAAACTGCCCGCGCCGAGATCCATGATGAATGGCAAATTGTGCGCATGAGCGATCTCTGCCACCTCAGTCCCGGATACCTCGGCAGTGAACCCGCTGATTTTGTAGTTGCTGGCATGAACCTTCATAAGCGCCGCCGTCTTCGGCCCGATGGCTTGTTCGTAATCAGCCTTGTGAGTCCGGTTGGTCGTGCCAATCTCGACGAGCCGAACATTGGCGCTGCGCATCACTTCAGGAATGCGGAATGCACCGCCGATTTCGACCAGCTCACCGCGCGACAGTACCACTTCGCGCTTGTGCGCCAGCGCAGCCAGCACCAGCAGCACCGCTGCCGCATTGTTGTTGACCACTGTCGCGGCTTCGGCACCGCTTAATTCAGTTAGCACATCTTCGATCAGGCTGTCACGTTCGCCGCGGCCACCACCATCCAGGTCAAATTCGAGATTACAGGCATCGCGCATGGCCATGCTCGCATGCTGGATTGCCGCGTCTGACAGCAGCGCGCGGCCAAGGTTGGTATGTAATACCGTGCCGGTCAGATTGAACATGCGGCGCAGTGATGGTGTGCTGCGTTTTTTCAGTCGCTCGGCGACCTCGTTACCGATCTGGGCATCGTTGGGTGGAGTATGTTCGGCCTCCACCATACGCGCCCGGTGACCGTCGAGCACGGCGCGAATTGCTTCGATCACCGCACTGCGTCCGTAGGTATCAAACAGACTTTCCGCCTGTGCGGAGCGCGCCACGCGATCTACCGAAGGATAGGGGCTCGAAGGCTTGTCGGACGCCATTGGGTCTAAACCTGATAAGTTCTGGTGAATGTCTGCAAAAGCGGGGGAAGTTCGCGGAGCTTTGTCGGCACATCACACAGTGCCGCCTACTATAATATGGTCGACCCCCAGCGCATATGCAACCAATAGGCGCCATGTCGATCGTGCATCATGCAAATTGGGACCAACACTGGATTCCGGCGATGCCCCAGACTTATACATGCCCGTTGAGGATAGATCAGAAACTTCAGAATCTGCGCTTGTTCATTTCAGTTGCTGATACAGGCAGCATTACACGTGCAGCCAGGCAGCTCTTCAAGGCGCCCTCGGCGATCACACGCTCAGTCATCGAACTGGAGCAATCCGTTGGGGTACCACTATTTGAGCGAAAAGCCCGTGGAATGCTCCTCAACGCATACGGCGAGGCAGCATTGGTTCGAGCACGCCGAATCCATGATGAGATCCAGATAGCTGCTAACGAGCTCTTGAGTTCAAAAGCGACGCACCGTTCATCTTCACCGGCTGCAATCGTTAAGCTGCTGTTCAATAGCCACAAACTGCAGCTGCTCATTCAGTTGGCAGTCTGTCGCAACATCTCGTCTGCTGCAGCAAAAATGAATATAACCCCGGCCAGTGCCAGCATGACGCTCTCGCAAATCGAAGCTGGGATTGGGCAATCACTCTTCCAGCGAAGGGTGCAAGGCATGGCTGTCACTACTGCGGCCAACCGACTCATTGTGCGTGCCAAGCGCGTTTTTTCCGAGTTGCATCATATGGACTCTGATATCTCTGCGATATATGGGAGCCATATGGATTCCGTTGCAATCGGAACAACCGCGCTAGCCCGATCACATTTCTTTCCAGGGGCAATAGCGGCTGCAATTTCACAGCACCCGGCACTCCGGGTGACCCTTGTAGATGGCTCATACGAGCAACTCATCAGAAGCCTTCGCAAGGGCGATGTCGACATGGTATTCGGTGCGCCGGGTACGACGGCTCTAAATCAAGGTCTTACCGCCGAGCCCCTGTTCACTGATCGATTGGGTATTGTGGTGAGAGCGGGTCATCCCCTTGCACAGCGGGCGCAGATACAGTTGTCGGAACTCTTCACGGAAAGATGGATTCTTCCAAGTCTCGGTAGACGACCATTGCTCGACGCTTGTTTTCGGAAGCTGGGACTACCCCCTCCGGTCGCCTCTGTCGAAACTGGAGACGTGGCCATACTGAGAGAAATTCTGCACGACAGCGATATGCTTGCAGTGACCTCTCCAAATCAATTGATGCTCGAAATCCGTTCTGGATTACTCAAAGAATTACCGGTGACACTCGAGGGCACAACTCGCCAGGTCGGACTCGTTGTACGTGACGGAGCGATGTTATCACCTGCCGCTCTCACGGTGCTCGAAGCGGTCCGAAGTCAGTTGCCTGAGCATCGGGGACACCAACAAGTGCATCGGCCTCTGGCACAGGGTCACCAATGACAGGCTCGCCACTAGGTTTCCGCGTCTTCGTATTCACGTTCACCCTGCAGGACAGACTTCGACAACCTTGCATGCTGTGGAATCCGGCACGCAGCTAGCAGGACACCATCTCGAAGCGACGCTGGACGTTGTGCCGGGGTTGCTGCACAGGTAAACTTGCCGAGCGTGGTTCTTCTCGTTGTGTCCGGTCCGGACCCGCCTCCCAACGGAGGTGCTCGCGAGTTCCAAGGAACCTGCCGCGGGATTCCGTTGGAATCAATCTGCACCCTGGATGTCGGCCCCGTGTGGGCCAAACAGTCTGCTGGCAGCGGACAACATGCCTGGGCTCAAGCCATCGCTTCTCATCGGTCCTGACCTGGCTGCAACATGCTTTGTTGCTGCCGGTGGTTGCGTGTTTACGCGAACTACTCGTGGGACGCAATGGGAAGCAGTGGCGTGTCATGGAGCGAGAGCAACATGGGACGCCGTCGATACCACCGCCCGCGACGAGGAAACAGCCTTGAATCACATTGCACTGCTCGACGAGATCATCACCAGCACGCTGACACCTTTGGCGCAACGCACGGATACCGAAGCTCGCTTCCCGCGCGAAGTGATCACCGCACTCGGGCAAGCGGGACTGCTGAGTCTGGTATCAGCCACTGCCGTGGGCGGGCAAGGCAAGGGCCTACGTGAAGCCAGTGAAGTGGTATCGCGTATCGCGCAGACATGTCCCTCTACCGCCATGGTGGTATGCATGCACTACTGCGCCACTTCCGTGCTGGAACAATATGGCTCAATTGAAGTTCGCAAAGCCGTGGCGCACGGCAAGCACCTGTCGACGCTGGCGTTTTCTGAAGCAGAATCCCGCAGTCATTTCTGGGCGCCGGCAAGCACGGCACGCGCCGATGGCACACAGGTGATTCTGGATGCCCGCAAGAGCTGGGTGACTTCGGCCTTTGAAGCCGACAGTTACATCTGGTCCAGCAAACCGTTGGCTGCCGAAGGCGCCAGCACGCTATGGCTGGTGAATGCAAAACTCGCTGGACTGAGTCAACCCGGCAGGTTCGATGGACTGGGCTTGCGCGGCAACGCCTCTACACCCATCACCGCGCAAGGCGTGCGTATCAATGCCAGCGATCGCCTGGGTGAAGACGGCAAAGGCTTCGACGTCATGATGGGTGTCGTTCTGCCCTGGTTCTCGGTACTCAGCGCTGCCTGTTCGGTGGGCCTGATGGAAGGCGCTCTGTCGCATGCGATTGGCCACGTCAGTCAAACGAAACATGTGCATCTCGGCTCAGCGCTGGCCGACCTGCCCACCATTCGCGCGTATCTTGCCCGCGCGCGTATCAAGGCAGACATGACCCAGGCGTTGCTTGATGACACCTTGACGGCAATCACCACCAGCCGTGCCGATACAATGCTGCGCGTGCTGGAAGTGAAAGCCGCCGCAGCCGAAGCCGCACTGGAAGTCACCAACATCGCAATGCGGGTGTGTGGTGGCGCTGCGTTCCGCAAGGAAGCGGGCATCGAACGCCTGTTCCGCGATGCCCGTGCCGCCAGCGTGATGGCGCCCACCTCGGACGTGCTTTACGATTTCATCGGCAAGGCCATCACCGGCCTGCCCTTATTCTGAAGATCAAACATGACTCAACCCGCACTCGTGATGGGCGCCGTCGCCTACGCGCCTAAAGTGATCACCATCTGGGAAGGCTTCAAGACCTGGTTTGCCCAGCAGGGTCTGGCGTTCGATTACCGGCTGTATTCCAACTATGAAGCCCAGGTGGAGGCACAGTTCAATGGCACGATCCATCTAGCCTGGAATTCGCCGCTGGCATGGATACGCGCTGAGCGCATGGCGCGCAGCCGTGGCCAATCGGTTCAAGCAATAGCCATGCGCGATACCGATTGCGATCTGCGCTCGGTCATCGTGGTGCGGTCAGACAGTTCATTTCGCAACATCGCCGAACTGCGTGGTCGCACTGTGGGGGTTGGCGCCATCGACTCGCCGCAAGCGACGCTGATTCCATTGCATCATCTGCGTCTGTCGGGCCTGATCAGTGGGCGCGATTTCAACGTACGCCGCTTTGATGTGTTAGGCGGCAAACATGGTGATCATATCGGCGGTGAACGTGACGCTGCGCTCGCGCTGTTGTCTGGCGAGGTGGATGCGTGTTGCATGATCGACGGCAATCGTCTGGCGTTCGGCCTCGATGGCACGCTACCGGCGGGCAGCACTCGTGTTATCGAGCGCACCGCGCCTTATGATCATTGCAATTTCACCACCAGCCCCGGCGCACCACAGGAACTGATATCGCGTTTCGTGGAATTGCTGCTGGCCATGCGCTGGGATGATCCGCAGGTACGACCGCTGCTGGAACTGGAAGGCCTGCGCCAATGGCTGCCGGGTCGCGTCAGTGGCTATGCGCAGCTAGTGAAAGCGGTGGATGAAGATGGCTTCTACGCGGCAGATGGACGCATTCTCCATGCCGACTATCGATACTGAGATTCTGGATATAGAAGATCTCGGGCTGGACGAAGGCGCGCTGCTGCTCGTGCGCCGCGCGCTGGCCCAGTTGCCGGTGGGCGGCAGCCTGCATGTACGCGGTCGCGCACCCCAATGGCAGTTGCACCTTGAAACCTGGTGCAGGCAACAGGGACATGCCATGCAAACGAAGCAGTTGGCCGGTGACGTTATCGAAGCCGTGATCACACGCGGCCCCTGGACTGAAGGTCGATGGCGAGATGCAATGACCACTGGTTACTCGCAACTAAGTAATGGCGAACTGCCCGCAGCAGTCGCAGATCCTGCCTGGGGTCTGGCGGCACGTGGCGCCACTGTTGAAGCGGGCAGCCCGCCCGTCAGTTTTAGCTTGCACACCCGCGATGAACTCTGGGCAGAAACCGCTGGCGAGTTGTATCGGCAAGCCGCCGCTGCACAATGGGATCCGCAGACCGCCATCGACTGGGATGCTTCCTTTGACCTGCCGCCAGCCATCGAAGCAGCTGTGGTGCAGGTCATGACCTACCTGGTCGAGAATGAAAATGCTGCGCTGGTTGTGCCGGCCCGGCACCTCGGTCAGGTGCATCCACACTATCGCGAGGTGCAGCAGTTACTCGCGCTGCAATGCGCCGACGAAGCACGACACATCGAAGTTTTTACAAGACGCATTGGCTTGCGTGGACAAACACCACTGCTGTCCACCGCCGGTGGCCAGGCTTCACTGAGCTCCTTGCTGCAGGCACCCGATTTTTCATCGGCAACTTTTCTGCTGTCGGTGCTGGGCGAAGGCAGCTTCGTCAACCTGCTGACCTTTCTGCAGGAATATGCGCCCGACCCGGTCACACGGCAGATCTGTCGACTGGCAGCGATCGATGAGGCACGTCACGTCGCCTTCGGCATGGCACATCTGGAATACCGTCTCGCCGTGCAACCCGACTATCTGACGCGCCTGCAAAATGCCATTGAACAACGACATGAAGAACTGGCGCCCACGGCGGGTCTGAATGAGGAAGTCTTCGACGCGCTGGTACTGCTGGCCGCGGGCGCGTTGACGCCCGTCGCCGTAGCGCGTGGTCACGCAGCTGTGCAACAACTCAAACTCAAGATGTCTGCAGGCCGCAAGGCCAGGCTCTTGCGGCTTGGTTTCGAGCCCACTCAGGCGCAACGTCTGGCCGACATGCACACGCGCAACTTCATGTGATGCAGCTACCGCAATCTTGCAATTTCATGTCGCAACGCCTGCGTCTGCACTATGTGGACTGGGGCAATTCCAGCGCGCCACCGTTGGTGCTGGTGCACGGCCGCCAGGATCATTGCCGCAGCTGGGATTGGGTGGCACAACAACTGCGACAGGACTTTCATTTAATTGCGCTGGATCTGCGCGGCCACGGCGACAGTGACTGGTCTACGGATGGCAACTACAGCCTTGCCTATCATGTGTACGACCTCAACGAATTGATCCGGCAACTGGATCTGGCGCCGGTGACCATCATCTGTCATTCCATGGGCGGCAACGTGGGACTGCGCTGGTGCGGCCTCTATCCGCAGCTGGTCCGGCGGGTGATTGCCATCGAGGGCCTCGGCCCACCGACCCAGGTCATCGAAGAATATTCCAGCAAGAGTTTTGCGCAGCGCATGACAGACTGGATCAGCGAGAAGCAGCAGATTGAACAGCGCATCACACATCGTTACACCGCCATCGCAGACGCCACGCAGCGCATGCAGGCAGCCAACCCGCGCCTGTCGGCCGCGCATGCCGAGCATCTGACGCGCCATGGATTGCGCCGCAACGAAGACGAGACTTTCAGCTGGAAGTTCGACAACATGGTGCGTCTGCGTTCACCACATGACCTGTATACCGGACAGCTGGAATCGCTGTGGGCTCGTATCACCTGCCCTACCCTGCTGTTGCATGGCGCCGAAAGCCGGAATCGCAACCCACTGGAAGATGGCCGCGCACGATACTTTGCCAATGCCCACGTAGTCGGCATCCCGAATGCAGGCCACTGGCTGCATCACGACCAGCTGGATCCATTCATGGCGTATGCTATGCAGTTTCTGCGTGATTGATGCCGATAACAGCATCTCTCGGGTAAATGGGGCGTAGGATCTACACACTACTTTGTAAATTCAAGCGAGGTTGATAGTGAAACAGGCTCATGCAACGCTAGCAGGATCAGCAGCCATTCTACTTTCGATATCCGCAGCGCTGGCCGCTGGCGACGCACTGCCCGGTGACGGCGGGCGGGGACCAAACGGCGGCATTCTGCCGACCACGCCGCAGGTCATTCCGGCGACTCCGGCTCCGTGGCCCAAGGTGGCCCGTGCTCCGTCCGTCGAGTTGGCGCTGGTGGCCGCCAAGGCCATCGCCGAGGGCTGCAAGCAATATCCGCTGGGTGTGGCCGTGGTGAATTCGGAGGGTCTGCCGATTCTGGTTTACATCCCCGACGGGGCACGCGCGACCCATGCCTTCACGGCCATCCGCAAGGCCTATTCAGCGGTCACCTTCAAGGCGCCGACCTCGCAGTTCACAGTCAAGGCGCAGCAAGGGGACGCCGAGATTCTGGCCAAGCTGAAAGCCGACCCAAACCTCATGTCCTATTCCGGCGGCATCCCGCTGAAAGTGGGCGATGAGATCATCGGCGCGATCGGCGTCAGCGGCGCCGAACCGGGCAGACACGACGAAGAATGCGGACTGATCGGTCTGGAGAAAATCAAGGGCCAGTTGAAATAGAATTGGTTGCGACAGAATTGCCGCGCTCAAGCTACTCGATGGTGCGTGTTCCGGTTTCGATGCCTTCAGGACTTGCTCACACATGACACCGTTTCAGGACAATGCGGATCCTGCGGGTCCTACTTCCGCTCAGTAGAGTATTGAGTAACTTTCCGGGTAACTCCGAAAATAGGCAACATAATTTACATGTAGATACAATAAGTTGCAGGTTAATTACGATTCCCTCCACGCCTTCATTTCAAGACATCCAGGAACGTCGTGCGCTCTGCTCTTGGGCGACACGTTATGACTTCCTCGCGATGGCGGCGGGCAACAATTTCCCGAGCCATATTTTCCAGACGGGCAGCTTTGTGGACGTGTGTTCCGGTGATTGGTAAATCTCTCCACGCATCTCCATTTCTTCGACAAGCTGATCAAAAATAACGCCAGCAGCCCGCTCCGGGTCGTCTGGACACTCCATCATCAAGGCTTCGATCGCATCGTCTTCCATCCACGGACCAAGATGCTCCATGTCCCACATACAGTCGCGCTCCGGGTGATACTCCCAGAGGCGGTTCGTATAGCGCTCAACCCATTGTTCCTGTTCCATTCGAATATGATTGCAGCGATGCAAAGGGGTTTCAATTGAGTGGCGGCCCCGAAACTGGAAGCAGCGATTTCAACGCTGTGTCTGCATCAGATCCACAGAACCGTTGACGATGCCACCTAGGGACGGATAACGCCAACACCGTTTTCGATGGTGATCTTGGTACCGAACGGTTCAGAGAACTTCTGCACGTCGGCCAGAATCTCGGCCGCCAGCGCCGGCGAGGGGACCTTGGCAATACTCATCTGCGACCAGGGCCGGTTCTTGCCCACACCCAGGTCAACCGGCTGCAGGCGAATTTCAACCAGCTTGCCATCCTGATACTTCGTGGTAGCTACCAGCGCCTTGAGATTCTCCGGCTGCTGCAACCACTCGGTGGACAATTCGTCCGCTTCAACAGCGGTCTTGCCCGCCGGCACGTTATCCGACAGCGGCAGGATTTCATGCACCGCGAAATTGCCGAGGTTGTAGAAAATCGGCCGGCCCTTGTAGATCTCGATGCCCTGCATGCTGTGATTGCCATGACCCAAGTAAATGTCGGCGCCGTTGTCGATAAGCTTGTGCGCGAAATCCTGCATGTAGTCCGGCGGGTAGTGGTCAACCGAGTACGCCTGGTAGGCGTAACGGTTCTGATGCGCATGCATGGTGAACACGGTGAAGTCCGAGTATTCCTTGGCGTTGCGGACCGCGAGGATATTGCCTTCCTCGTCGGCCTTGTTCACGTCGTAGTGATAGCTGCCCGGCTTCGGTCCGGACATGTAGCGGCCACTGTCGAAAATCGTCACGCGTCCCGGCGGATCCTTGGGCACCTGGATGCCGCGCGCCAGATCCGGATCGTTACGATGCGAGACGATCATGTCCTGAATGCTCTTGAGGCTGGCAAGCTGTTCGGCGCTGACCACATTCCAGGTTGTCAGGCGCAGCGGATTGAAGCCCATGGTGCCGCCCATCGCACCTTCACGGTCCGTGGCGACGCCGGCAACGCCGCCTTGGACCGCCGGCACCGCCACGGCATACGCGCCCACCATGGAAACGCGCCCCTTGGGCGTGTAGTGGAACGCGGGCATGCGCGCGATGGAAAGATTGGGCCCGACGCCAGCGAGCGGAATGCCCTGCGCGTCAAGCAGATCAATGGTGGACTGCAATCCCTGCTCACCCATGTCATTGGTGTGGTTATTGGCGCCGGTCAGCATGTCGAAGCCGAGGTTCTTGACATCGATGGCCGTTTCTTTCGGCGACCAGTTGCCGCGGAAACCACCGCTGTAGCGGCGTCGGTCGATGATCTTGGTTTCCATGTTGCCAACCGTGGTGTCGGCGCTGCGCAGCAGATCCTGGATCTTGGTATCGATGGTCTGACCAATCGGCTCCTGGATCAGCAGGTCACCCACCGTCGTGATGACGAAGGTTCCCTTCATCTTGTTCTCCAGCTCCTTGCTGATATCGCGCGGCTTGAAGGTGGCGGGATCGGCGCGCCAGTTGGCGGGCTGGGCGTTGGCAACACCGGCGAGGGCTGCGGTCAGGACGACCGCAGACAACACGCCAATGTGCTGACAAGCGAAGTTTTTCATGTGATGGTTCCCCCGTATGGGTTGGCTCGGGCTGTACCCGAAATCAACCAACATTGAGCCTGTCACAAGAGGCTGTCAGAAACCTGTCAAAGCCCGATTCTTTCAGTGGATACCACTGGCCCCGTCAATCAAGCCGCATCCGTCGGCGGGACAACTCGTGGCCTGCCGTCGTGATCAAGGGCAACAAAGACAAACGTTGCGTCTGTAACCCGCACCTGTTCTTCACTGTCGCGCGGACGACGCCAGGCCTCTACCCGGATCGTCAGGGAAGTACGTCCGACCCTCTCAAGCACGGCATACAAACTGACTTCATCGCCGATGTACACCGGATTCAGAAAGTTGATCCGATCAACGGAGACCGTGGCACAACGCCCTCGCGCGCGTCGTGCGGCAATGTTGCCTGCCGCCAGATCCATCTGTGCCATCAGCCAGCCACCGAAAATGTCGCCGGCAGGATTGGCATCGGCGGGCATGGCGATGGTGCGAATGGCCGGTTCGCCCACCGGCAATTTGCTGGTTGAAGTCATGACAATCCTGTTTGTATCTGTGCTCGCGTGCGCTGCATGGGTCCGGCCAACATATGTTGTTGCGAATCGATTTGGCGTCAATGCCGTAGACGCATGACACACATGCCGGTGCTCGCGTCGCATAGTGCGGCTGTTAATCAGAGTTTTCCAGCACAAAGCCCTGGAGAAGATACCAACGCGGCTATCGATCAGGCCGATGGCCCGTCGAAGCAGCCCTTGCCGTGTCGCCGGAGGCTAGCGGCGATCGACGACGATCATTCGGCAAGAAATTTTCAGCGGAACGCCTTGCCATAACTACCGCAAGGAACGAAATCCTCAGGGACGGCTTTTCAGGGCCTCATTACACGGGTTCAACGCGCAAAGCCGCTGAATTTTCAGCAAATCTCAAGCCGGGGCGGAGTCGTGCGGCTATAATTCGCGCCCATTTTGTTCAGCCCATGCAGTATTCCGCCCAATGGATAAGTCCTACTCGCCCCGCGACATCGAAACGCCGATCTACCAGAAATGGGAGGCGGCCGGGTACTTTGCGCCGTCCGGGCGCGGCAACCCCTACTGCATCATGATTCCGCCGCCCAATGTCACCGGCACGCTGCACATGGGCCATGCCTTCCAGCACACGCTGATGGACACCCTCACCCGACTGCATCGCATGGACGGCGATAACACACTGTGGCAGCCCGGCACCGACCACGCCGGCATCGCCACGCAGATGGTGGTGGAAAGACAGCTGAATGCCGAGGGCAGGAACCGTCACGATCTCGGCCGCGAAAAATTCGTCGAACGGGTGTGGGAGTGGAAGGCCGAGTCCGGCGGCACCATCAACAAGCAGATGCGTCGCCTCGGTAACTCGGTGGACTGGAATCGCGATCGCTTCACCATGGATGAAGGTTTGTCGAAGGCTGTCACCGAAGTGTTCGTGAAGCTGCATGAGCAAGATCTGATCTATCGCGGCAAGCGGCTGGTGAACTGGGACCCGGTGCTACACACCGCGCTCTCCGATCTCGAAGTACTGAGCGAACCGGAAAAAGGTTCGCTGTGGCATTTCAGGTATCCGCTGGCCGATGGCTCGGGTCATCTGGTGGTGGCCACCACCCGTCCGGAAACCATGCTCGGCGACACCGCAGTGGCCGTGCATCCGGAAGATGAACGCTACAAACATCTCATCGGCAAGCAGATCAAACTGCCGCTGACGGATCGACTGATTCCCATCATTGCCGATGACTATGTAGACCGCGAGTTCGGCAGTGGCTGCGTGAAGATTACGCCGGCACATGATTTCAATGACTATGAGATGGGTAAGCGACATGGATTGCCGTTGATCAATATCTTTGATGCCAGCGCACGAATGAATGACGCAGTGCCAGCGCAGTATCAAGGCCTGGATCGCTTCGTGGCCCGCAAGAAAATCGTTGCTGATCTGGAAGCGCTGGAACTTGTCGAGAAGATCGATCCGCACACACTGGCAGTGCCGCGTGGTGATCGCAGCAATGCCGTGCTCGAACCCTGGCTCACCGATCAATGGTATGTGCGCATTGCACCGCTGGCCGAACCGGCTATCAAGTGCGTGGAAGATGGCCGCATCAAGTTCGTACCCGAGAACTGGAGCAAGACTTACTACCAGTGGATGAACAACATTCAGGACTGGTGCATCAGTCGTCAGCTGTGGTGGGGTCATCGCGTGCCAGCATGGTACGACGAACAGGGCAACATTTATGTGGCGCGCAATGAGGCGGACGCTCAGAAGCAGGCGGGCGTCGGCGTCAAACTAAAACAGGATGACGACGTGCTCGATACGTGGTTCTCCTCTGCCCTGTGGCCGTTCTCCACCCTGGGCTGGCCGGAGCACACACCTGCGTTAAAAACGTTTTATCCAACAAACGTTCTGGTCACCGGCTTCGACATCATTTTCTTCTGGGTGGCCAGAATGATCATGATGGGCCTGAAGTTCACCGGCGAAGTGCCTTTCAAAGAGGTGTACATCACCGGACTGATCCGCGACGAGAACGGCGACAAGATGTCCAAGTCCAAGGGCAACATCATCGATCCACTGGATCTGATCGATGGCATCGACCTCGAATCGCTTGTCGCCAAGCGCACCAGTGGTTTGATGCAACCGCATCTGAAGGACAAGATCGAAAAGGCAACGCGCAAGCAGTTCCCATCTGGCATTCCTTCCTACGGCACCGACGCACTGCGCTTCACTTTCGCCGCGCTGGCCACACAGGGTCGCGATATCCGTTTCGATCTAGGCCGCATCGAAGGCTATCGCAACTTCTGCAACAAGCTGTGGAATGCGGCGCGCTATGTGTTGATGAACACCGAGAATCAGGACTGTGGCCTTGAGGGCAAATGCGAATACTCGGTTACAGACCGCTGGATTCGGTCGCGCCTCGGTCACACTATCGAGCAAACTCGCAAGCAATTCGAAGCCTATCGCTTCGATCTGGCTTCGCAGGCTTTGTACGAATTCGCCTGGTACGAGTACTGCGACTGGTATCTGGAACTGTGCAAACCCGTGCTGCAATCCGACACGGCGACTGTCGAGCAGAAGCGCGGCACACGTCAAACGCTGGTGCAGGTATTCGAAGCCTATCTGCGTCTTTTGCATCCGCTGATGCCGTTCATTACTGAAGAAATCTGGCAGGCCATCGCACCACTCGCAGGACGCAAGGCTGAAACGATCATGCTGCAGGCTTATCCCAAGCCTGCAGAATTCCCGATTGATATCGCCGCCGACAATGCCATCGCGCCAATCAAGGCCGCCATTCTCGGCCCCCGCCAGATTCGTGGTCAGCTGGATGTGCCGCAATCGCGCAAGATTACGCTGTACTTCAAGTCAGCCGCCCCAACCGACTGGCAGGTTATCCAGGACAACCTTACGCTGGTGCAAGGCACGGCCAATGTCAGCAGCATCATCGAGGTAAAGGATGAAGCTGGCCTGCCACCCACTGCACTCCAAGTGGTAGATGGTCGCTCTTTGTACGCACCGCTGAAGGAGCTCATTGACGATGTGGATGCGGAACTGACGCGCATTGAAAAGCGCAAAGCCAGGACGCAAGCCGAACTCGACAAGTGCGAAAAGAAATTGAGCAATGCCAATTTTGTCGCCAATGCCCCTGCCGAAGTGGTGGAACAGGAACGCGCCCGTATTGCTGCGTTCAAGACCGAGCTCGCTCAATTTGAGGAACAGGCGAAGCGCGTCGCCACTTTGCGTTGAATGGAATAGCCCCCGCGAGCGATACACTGTAGGTTGGGCTGAGTCTGCGAAGCCCAACGTTCTATTTGGCCGTTGGCAAAGATGTTGGGCTTCGCGGACTCAGCCCAACCTACTGGGAAACATCATTGTCAATATTGGCGGACTTTGAAAGAAGCCAGTTTGATTGAACCCGCAACCCATCTTCACGTCTGAGCTGACATCGGATCCATACTTGCAACGGGAGTCTTGCCATGAATCGTCTTGCTGTTGGTTGTGCCCTGTTCATGCTGCTCGCGCATCCCGCATTCTCACAGACAGCCGGGAATCCCAATTCCATTCAGCCGGAAACCACGCTGAGCATCACCGCCGTGGGTGATGTCACACGACAACCGGATATTGCCTACATTACCGCAGGCGTGCAGAACGAGGCCAAGACCGCCAAGGAAGCCATGGCCGCTAACGCCCGCAACATGGCGGGTGTAATGAAAGCCCTGAAGGCAGCTGGTATCCCCGACAAGGATGTGCAGACCTCCAACTTTTCATTGAATCCGCGTTACGACTATATAAAGGATGCGAACAACAATACCGGCCGACAGGTCCTTGCCGGGTACGCAGTCTCCAATCAGGTCACCGCCAAGGTCAGCAAACTGGACACGGTGGGCAGCACGCTGGACGCACTGGTCAGCGCCGGCGGCAATACGGTGAATGACATCCGGTTTGCGCTCGACAACGACAAACCTGCACGCGACGAAGCGCGTCGCCAGGCCATGCAAGCAGCAGTACAGCGTGCCAACCTGTATGCCGAGGCTGCTGGTTATAAAGTGGCGCGCATTGTCTCCATCAACGAAAGCTTTCAGGCGTTTGAGCCGCAACTCAAAGTCACGAGCATGCGCGCCATGGCCGCGGACTCCGCACCCACGCCAATCGCATCAGGCGAGCTGACGTTCAATGCCAGTGTCACGGTGCTGTTTGAACTCAAGAAGTAGAGCGTAGGTTGGGCTGAGTCCGCGAAGCCCAACATCCAACATGCAGGAACGTTGGGCTTCGCGGACTCAGCCCAACCTACTCCCCATACCGGCCGGGTTGTGCGATTCCGGTTCCCCAATCCGGGGTTAGCCATCCCCGCTCGATATAGCGGTGGATGGTCGAATATCGCCACTCTACTGCTCGCTGCACATGGCCATGCTTGACCGGATTGAAATGGACGTAATCCACATGTCGCTGCAAATCGTCCTCATCGCGAATCTGATGTTCCCAGTAACGTCGCTGCCAGATACCACGTTCCCTCTTCCCCAGCCTGCTGGTACCAATGGCTTCAATTCTGGGCAAGGCGCGGGAAAATCCGGCTTTGATCAAACTCCATCGCATCGGAAAGTCAGCGTCCCCTGATGGTAGCCGCCAAACGGCATGCAGGTGATCAGGCATGATGACTAGGGCAACGGTAGTGAATGGATGGGCACGACGAACATACCGCATAGCGTCGCGCAGGACATCGGCGTGTCGGACCAACAGTTCCGAAGACCGGTCCGCGAGATTGACCGTGAAAAACCACGTCGCATTGGCAGCCTTGCCACGCCGGTATTTCATCCTTGTCTCCCTTACAACGTCCTGATGTTGGGCTGAGTCCTAGAAGCCCAACATCCGCAAATCATAAAAACGCTGGGCATCGCTCCGCTCAGTCCAACCTACGTGGACAAGAATCTCCGGTCAAGGCACCCAACCCCATTTACCGCTGGATGCCCCGCCACCTGGCCGTTAGCAGCCTGTCGGACTTAGGTGGTCGTAGCGAGGCGAGTGGCTAATGAAGGACAGTTTTTCGATCGTTCGAGGAGAATAGCCGTAGCTATTTAACGAGGAGGATCGAAAAAATGGACCCATTAGACGCCGTCGCAGTAGATCCACCCTAAGTTCGACAGGCTGCTAAACTGCACGCCTTGATTTTCGTACCCAGAAGCCTGCCCCCAATGTCTGCCAACGCCTCGAACAAAGACCAGAACGCTCCCGCCCTCGCCGGCAACTTCGTCCGCAACATCGTTGAGGAAGATCTGGCCGCGGGCAAGTACGCCTCCCGCCACTGGTCGGGCAAACCCGGCGATGCCAAACAGCATGCGGCGGGTGCAGCAGACACCGCACGCATTCGCACCCGTTTTCCGCCAGAGCCTAACGGCTACCTGCACATCGGCCACGCCAAATCGATCTGCCTGAACTTCGGACTGGCGCGTGACTTTGGCGGCGCTTGTCATCTGCGCTTTGACGATACGAATCCTGAGAAAGAATCACAGGAATATGTGGACTCCATCATCTCGGCTGTGCATTGGCTGGGCTTCGACTGGAGTTTCAACGGCGACACCAACCTTTACTACGCCTCAAATTATTTCGAGTGGATGTATGGCTGCGCCGTGGCGTTGATCGAAAATGGTCACGCCTATGTGGATAGCCAGAGCGCTGAAGATATGCGTGCCAATCGCGGCACGCTTACCGAGCCGGGCAAGAACAGTCCATTCCGTGACCGCAGCGTGGCGGAAAATCTTGACCTGCTCACGCGCATGAAAAATGGCGAGTTCGCCGATGGCACACATATCCTGCGTGCGAAGATCGACATGGCCTCGCCCAATATCAACCTGCGTGATCCGGCCATCTATCGCATTCGTCATGCGCATCACCACAACACCGGCGATACCTGGTGCATTTATCCCATGTATACCTTCGCGCATCCCATCGAGGACGCGCTGGAAAACATCACGCACTCCATCTGCACGCTGGAGTTCGAAGACCAGCGGCCGTTCTACGACTGGTTGCTGGGCAAACTGGCCGACTGCGGCTTCTTCGCCCGCCCCCTGCCACAGCAGTACGAATTCGCGCGCCTGAATCTGAATTACACCGTCCTGTCCAAGCGCAAACTGATTCAGCTAGTCGATGAGAAGCATGTCGATGGCTGGGATGATCCACGTCTGCCCACACTGGCAGGCGCACGTCGTCGCGGCTTCACGCCAGAGGGCTTCCGTGCTTTTGCCGACCGCATTGGCGTGTCGCGTTCCGATTCGTGGATCGACATGAGTATTCTCGAAGACTGTATGCGCGAACATTTGAATGCCGAAGCGCAGCGTCGCATCGGTGTGCTTGATCCGGTCAAGCTCATCATCGACAACTATCCCGAAGGTCAGTCCGAAATCTGCGAAGCACCCAATCATCCGATGAAACCCGAACTGGGCAAGCGTGAACTCACCCTGTCGCGCGAGCTATGGATTGAACGCGAAGATTTCATGGAAGTGCCCAGCAAGGGATACTTCCGCCTGTACCCCGGCAACCGCGTGCGCCTGCGTTACGGCTACATCGTCGAATGCACCGGTTGCGACAAGGATGCCGATGGCAAAGTAATCGCCGTGCACTGCAACTACTTGCCAGATTCGCGCTCCGGCTCGCCCGGCGCAGACCAGTACAAGGTGAAAGGCAATGTGCACTGGGTTGCCGTCTCGCAGGCCTATGCCTGCGAAGTGCGTTTGTATGATCGTCTGTTCGGTGTCGCCAACCCCGGCGCCGGCGAGCGCGACTTCTTGCTCGACATCAATCCCAATGCCAAGAAAGTAATTCAGGCGCAGCTGGAACCCGCGCTGCGCGATGCCAAGCCGGAAAATCGATTCCAGTTTGAACGGCATGGGTACTTTGTGGCGGATAAGGTTGACTCAAAGGCTGATGCACCGGTGTTTAATCGAACTGTGACGTTAAGAGATTCTTGGGGGAAGGGAAAGTAGTTGTTAATTCATTGGGTAAACCAACGCGTAGAGATAATTTTTGCTGCACGGGTATTTTGATGAAAGCGGAATTCATCGCGATTGCGGTTGTACTGTAATCGCTGGATTTGTTGCAGGCGAACAAGAATGGCTGGCGTTAGAAGGGAGGTGGCGTCAGATATTAGGTAACTAGAACCTATCTCAAAATTAACTGCCGTGCATAAAGATGTAGAATCGTGCATATGCTGAAATTAAGCGATGCACATTGGGCAAGGATACGGCAGCACTTTCCCGAGGAGAGCCTTGAAGAAAGTCGCCCGGGGCGCAAGCCAGTGCCTGCACGCAAAGTTCTGGAAGGCGTGTTGTGGATTCTGAACACCGGCGCGCAATGGCATCTGCTGCCCCAGTGCTATCCCAACTACAAGACGGTGCATCGGCGTTTCCAGCAATGGTGTCGGGATGAAGTATTGCGCGCGGTGCTGACGGATCTGGCCAATGACCTGCGCGAGCAGGGGATGATCGATGAACGCGAAGCGTTCATTGATGCCACGTTTGCCAGTGCCAAAGGCGGCGGCGAGGAAATTGGCAAAACCAAGCGGGGCAAAGGCGTGAAAATCATGGCGATTGTGGATCGCCATGGCTTGCCCTTGGCGGTCAGCACGCATGCCGCGAACCATCACGAAGTTACGCTGGTGCAGCTGAGCTTCGACTTTTACATGATCGAAGCGAAGCCGGAGAATCTGATCGGCGACAAGGCCTATGACTCCGACCCCCTGGATGAGCAGTTGCGCGAACAGGACATCGAGATGATTGCGCCGCACAAGACCAATCGGGTGAGACACGCCACGCAGGATGGACGGCGCTTGCGCCGTTATCAGCGACGCTGGCTGGTCGAACGCTTCTTCGCCTGGTTGCAATGGCAGCGAAGAATCCTGTGTCGATGGGAGTATTACGCGCAAAACTTCCTCGGCTTTGTACAGCTCGCCTGCATAAATATGCTACTCAAACGAATTTGAGATAGGTTCTACGGAATCAAGTTCTTTCACATGACTGATGCCGTTGCGCAACGAGGTGAGTTTCTCCTCAAGGAGCGATACCTTATAGAAGACATGTGTAATGCCCTTGCACACATACTTGGTTCTTCAAAATTGCAACCTGTATGGTGCGGAGTTCAGACTTCTGTTTGGAACGTATCTACAAACGAAGCATTTAGGACAGTATTCCCAAAACCATATGATCTTTGCTTCCTTGAGATTCTGAGACAAGTTAGAGCGTGGCAACGTGAGACGCGAAGATACGGCGCAGTACAACTAACTTTTGGCGAGCAGAACGAATACGAAAAGCGCAATACTCGTAGTTCCTCAGCTTGGGCATGTTTAATCAAACGGAGTCCTTGGCCGATTAGATATCAAAGTTGCCACGACTCTCCAGCACTCCAAGCAGCAGACATGTTGTCGCATGAACTTTATTTGAGCCTTAACACCATCAGTTTCGATAGCACCAATCTGGGACAGATACGCACGACGTCAATTCTTGATCAAGCGATTCGTCGGCTGAATCTTCGCTTTGGCGGATTCATTACCGAACAGGCACTTAAACTTCGAGTTGCCAATCGGGATTGGGACGAAACCTTGGATTGGTTTACAAACACAAAATCTCATCACAACTAACTACCCTTCAGTACGATCCCAGCAACTTCTGCCTGCGTGTCGGACCCAGCAGCCTGAGAAAGGCACCAAACACCGCCCGGGCACGGGCACGTGAAGCTTCCACATATTGCTCTGTTTCTGCTAGCACGCGCTGCGCATGAGGCGCGCCGCCCAATGCTTCCAGTTCATGACCATAGTCGGAAAGGTTGAGCCAGCGTTCGATCAGCGCTGCGTCCACTTCCAGATGAAACTGCAGGCCATAGGCAAAGCCGCCATAACAGAACGCCTGATTGGCGCAGCTCACGGTGCTGGCCAGATGCACGCTGCCCTTGGGTTCGGTGAAGGTGTAGGCGTGCCATTGAAACACCTTCGCATCGGTGGCGAAATGTGCAAACAACGGGTCGGCCTTGGCAGCGGGTGATACTGCCAGCGGATACCAGCCGATTTCACGCACGGCATTGGGATGCACGGTTGCCCCGAGCGCGGCAGCCAGCAGTTGTGCGCCAAGACAAATGCCCAGCACCGGAATCTTGCCTTCGAGCGCGACGCGAATGACTTCGATCTCGTGCAGCAGGTGCCGGTAGCGATCTGTCTGATCGACATTCATCGGCCCGCCCAGCACCACCAGACCCGAATAGCGCGTGACATCCACCTGCGTACCGGGATGGCGGGCGAAATTGACATAGCGGATGCGCAAGCCGGCGGCACGCAGCAGCGGATCCAGCTCGCCAAGTGGCTCGCTGGCCACATGTTGCAACACCAGAATTTTTTTCATTGTCGGCAGATCAGGGCGCGTGAAGGCATGACGGTGCAGGATAGCGGATTGAAGCCAGAGAGAGGTACCCAGCCTGCGTCCGGCAACGTCCAATAAATTTCACCGCAACTGACTGTCCTTGCTGCCCCTGCGGTTATAGCCACTAACCGCCTGTTGCTCGCTGTCAAGTTCTTCCTGACAAGCTACACACAACCGCACACCGGGTATGGCCTGGCGACGCGCTTCGGGAATTTCGGCATTGCATTCTTCGCAATGCGTCAGCGACGGACCAGCAGGTAACTGGCTCTTGGCGCGCGCGACGGCGTCGTTCACCGTTGCGTCGATTTGATCCTGCACAGCGCCATCGGTTGCCCAGCCGGTTGCCATGTTTGCCTCGTCTGTGAACCCTAAGGACTCATTGATAGCGCGAAGGACCGGACGAATCAACTTGGGGGACGTTGGGCTTTGTAGCCCAACCTACTGTTGATCACCCTCACCCCTACCGTCTCTCTGAGGGAGAGGGGGTAGGATGAGACATGACCGGCCTCGCAAACCAGCGTCAAAACTTGCCGCCCTGCCCCCGGTCAATGCTAGATTCCGGGCATGACAAACCTCACGCTGCAAACGCTGGGCATTGCCGAGGCCGCCGCCGACCCGGTGACGGCCATCCACAGCAGTATTCACCAGTTGAATCAGGTCATTCTGGGCAAGGAACAGCAGATCAAGCTGGCCATGGCCTGCCTGCTGGCACGCGGTCACTTGCTGATCGAAGACCTGCCCGGCATGGGCAAGACCACGCTGGCGCATGCGCTGGCGCACAGCCTGGGGCTGACCTACAACCGCGTGCAGTTCACCAGCGATCTGCTGCCCGCCGACATCATTGGCGTGTCGATTTTTGATCGCAACAACAGCAGCTTTCATTTCCACAAGGGCCCGATCTTCTCGCAACTGGTGCTGGCCGATGAAGTGAATCGCGCCACGCCCAAGGCACAGAGTGCCCTGCTGGAAGCGATGGAAGAACAGCAGGTCACCACCGACGGCCACACCTACCCCTTGTCCTCGCCGTTTTTTGTCATTGCCACGCAGAACCCCACGTACCAGATCGGCACTTATCCACTGCCTGAATCACAGCTCGACCGTTTTCTGATGCGTCTGGAGCTGGGGTACCCGGATGCTGCTCACGAGCGGCAGCTACTGAGTGGCCGTGATCGCCGCGATATGGTTGGCGATCTGCCTGTCACGCTGTCACCTGCACAACTGTTGTCACTGCAGAACCGTGTGCCGCAGGTGCATGTCTCCGATGCCCTGCTCGACTATCTGCAAGCCCTGATCAATTACACCCGTCACTGCAACAAGTTTGTCGCCGGTCTCTCACCGCGCGCAGGACTGGCATTGATGCATGCCGCGCAGGCCTGGGCACTGATGCACGGCCATACCGGCGTGCTGCCGGAAGACGTGCAGGCCGTGCTCACGCCGGTAATTGGTCATCGCCTGGTACCCGCAGAAGACGCGGCACTGAACAAGCCTGCGGAGATCGGTCAGCATGTGTTGCGGGCGGTGGCGGTGCCGTAGTTGTTGAAAGAGGAATGCACGAGACAGCTCATAAGACGCTTCGACTCCGCTCAGCGACCGGAGCTTTGTATTCCGGTCGCTGAGCGGAGTCGAAGCGTCTTGGACATCACAGAGAACTCCTCGCCAAACGCCACCATGTCCCTGACCACCACCCTCCACCACCGCATCGGTAACTGGTCGCGTCGCCGGCACGGGGTGGATGTTTCGCCGGTGGAAATCACCAATCGCCGCATTTACATCCTGCCCACCCGTCTGGGATTGATGTACGCATGTGCCGTCGTCGCCATGGGCATTGGCGGCATGAACTACGGCAACAATCTGGCGCTACTCATGGCGTTCCTGCTGGCAGCGCTGGGCTTTGTGGCCATGCATCACACGCATCGCAATCTGGCGGGCTTACGCGTTCATGCGATGGCCAGCGAGCCGGTATTCGCTGGTCAGTTGGCGCAGTTGCAGCTGGCAGTTGAAAATCCCTCACCGCAACTGCGACTGGCGCTGCAGGCGGAAACAAGTGTGCTGAACAAATCGCAGCAATCGACCGCAGTGCTGGTTGAAGCCGATACACAGACATCGATTCACCTGCCGGTCATCAGTGAACGACGCGGTTGGTTGAGCATCGACCGTCTTAGCATCGCCACGCGCTATCCATTCGGACTGTTCCGCGGTTGGACGGTATTGCATCTGCCGTTGAAGTGCCTGATTTACCCGAAGCCCAGCGAACGCAGCAGCACGCCACCGCCAACGCAGTTCGACACGCGCAACACGCAGGACCTGCAGCGCGGCGACGAAGAGTTTGCCGGTCTGCGCAACTTCCATCCCGGCGACTCGCCACGCCGCATTGCATGGAAAGCCTATGCACGCGAACAGGGTCTGATGGTCAAGCAGTATGCCGGTGCATCCATCAGCACCTGCATGCTGGACTGGGATGCGCTGGCCGGGCTGGATGTGGAGACACGCCTGTCACGCCTGTGTCGCTGGGTAATCGACATGCATCAGCAGGGCATTGCCTATGGCCTGAAGCTGCCGGGCTTCATGGCAGAGCCGGCACTGAATGAAGCACATCGCGGTCGCTGTCTGATGGCGCTGGCCACGTTTCAGGGTGGTGCGTGATGCGCGCCGGTTCGGATTGTCTGACCCTGCGCAGGGGCGGTTCGTGGATCAACCATTTGCTACGGTCACGAACCGCCCTTCCGGCAGATGCCGCGAAGACCGTTCACGAACGGCCCCTGCGCAAGACGCGGTGAACCGATTCATGTCACCAGCAACCTTTTCATCGCACTTGCAACCCTTGCTGGCAATTCGCCACTGGCCCGAATCTGCACGCTCGCTCGGAGTGCTCGCCGGCGCGGTGCTGCTGACGTTGCTGCCGCATGTCCTGCACCTGCCCGTCTGGATTCCACTGTGTGTGGTTGCTGCAACGGGCTGGCGTCTGTGGATCGAGATTCACGCCCACGCACTACCCAACAAGTGGTTGCGCAATGGCGTCGCGCTGCTGGCCATGGGTTCGGTGGCCTTGAACTTCCGCACCTTGAATGGTCTGGAAGCCGGTACGGCATTGATGAGCATGATGGCCGGCATGAAATTGCTTGAATCACGCTCGGCACGCGACTACAGCATCGTGGTTTTCATTGCATTGTTTCTGCTGTTTACCGAGTTGCTGTTCGAACAGAACCTGATTCTGCTTCCCTATCTGTTCCTTTGTACGATGCTGATCGTCAGCTGCCTGCTGCAAGTGCATGACGGCGGCGCGCAGCTGGGCTATGTCGATGCATTGAAACGCAGCGGGCGCATGCTGCTGCAGGCCGTGCCACTGACGGTGTTGTTGTTCCTGTTCATACCCCGCCTGCCCGGTCAGTTCTGGGTACAGCCCTCACGTGGCGGCGCCACCTCCGGCCTGAGTGAGGAGATGAGCCCCGGCGATGTGTCCGATCTCAGCCTGTCCAGCGAAGTGGCTTTCCGCGTTGAGTTCGAGGGCGAACCGCCCCCTGCATCGCAACGCTACTGGCGCGCGGTGGTGCTGCATGATTTCGATGGTCGCACCTGGCGCCGCCGCCGCGGTGAAATGTTCGGCGCGCAGAAAGTCATCACTGGCGATAAAACCTATCGCTATCGCATGCTGATGGAGCCCAGCGACCTGCAGTGGATTCCAGTGCTGGATGTACCGCTGCAAACCGATCTGCGGCGCAGTCTCATCACCAGCGACATGCAACTGTTCTCCTTCCGGCCGGTAACCAAGCTGATTGCCGTCAATGTAGTGGCGGCAACTGACTATCAACTGGGTACTGAGCCGGCCAGCACCATGTTGCGCTTCGACACCCGGCTGCAAGGCGAGCACAATCCGCGCGCGCGAAGCCTGGCTACGCAGTTGCGCGCCGGCAGTGGCGATGACGCTGCATACGTGCGTTCGGTGCTCAGCATGTTCCGTCAGCAGAATTTCTACTACACGCTGGAGCCACCCGCACTGGGTGTGAATGCGGTGGATGACTTTCTGTTTGAAACCCGCCGTGGTTTCTGCGAACACTTTGCTTCTGCCTTTACCTTTCTCATGCGCGCCGGTGGCGTACCGGCACGAGTGGTCACCGGTTATCAGGGCGGCGAGATCAACTCCATTAACAACTATCTGGTAGTGCGCCAATCCGATGCGCACGCCTGGTCGGAAGTATGGCTGGCAGGGCGCGGCTGGGTGCGCGTCGATCCCACCGCAGCGATTGCACCGCAGCGAATAGAACGCGGCCTTGAATCCGCTATCGCCGACTCGGAATCGGTGCCGGGGCGCACGTTGAGACGCACGCCGTGGTTGTTTGAACTCAGACAGAGATGGGATGCCGTGGACACCTACTGGAAAGCAACCATCGTCAATTTCGACAGTGACGATCAACGCGCGGTGATGAATGCACTGGGCATCAGGAACGCCGACTGGCGCACCCTGGGTGTGGCGTTGTTGATGACCTTCGTCGGCTTTTTCATCGCCATGATGGCATGGCTGGGCTGGCGGTATCGACCGAAGCGGCGCGACCCGACTACTGAAGCGTATGCCGCGCTGAAACTGAAACTCGCAAAGGCCGGCGTCAGCAATCTGAAACATGAAGGGCCGGTGGACTATCTGGCGCGCGCCGCCGCTGCGCTGCCCATGCTGGCGCCGCAGCTTCAGGAGCTACGCGACATCTACGTGGGACTGCGCTACCAGCCCAATCCCTCGTCACTGGCGCTCAGTCGACTGCGTCACCTGGTGAATCAACTGCGAGTGTGAAGATCATGTAGGGGTGATTCGTGAATCGCCCTTCTTGCTCCTCATAGGCGCGCGTAACTGCGGGCGCAGGATGTGCAACGGCAATACGGAATTCGGAGGGCGGCTCACGAGCCGCCCCTACACGATAATTACACCTGTCTGACCGTATTACGCAGCTGCCCGATGCGATCAATGGAGCACACCATCACATCACCATTGGCCAGCCACTGCGGTGGATCCATGGCAAAGCCAACACCGGATGGCGTACCCGTAGCAAGGATGTCGCCTGCTTCCAGTGTCAAACCGGCCGACAGCGAGGCAATCAGCGTGGGAATGTCGAAGATCAGCTGGTTGACCCTGGCGCGCTGCCGCTCCTGACCATTGATCTCGAACGACAACTCCAGCGTGGTCGGGTCGCCGATCTCCGCAGCGTCAACAATCCACGGACCAAAGGGAAAGCTGGTATCGAGTGACTTGCCCTTGAAGAACTGCTCGTGGCGCTTCTGCAGATCACGCGCCGTGACATCGTTGCATATGCTGTAGCCGAACACATGCTGCATGGCGTTTTCTTTGGCGATGTTCTTGCCAGTCTTGCCGATGATTACCGCCAGCTCCACCTCGTAGTCCATCTTGCGACTGACGTTCGAATCGATTTCGACAACCGTATCCGGACCGGTCATCGCATGGGTGGCCTTGGTGAAAAAATGCGGCGCCTCCGGCAGCTTCACTTCCAGTCCCCTGGCGACGTAGCCTTCCTTGACATGGTCCAGGTAGTTGCGACCAACACAGAAGATATTGCGCAAGGGCTTCGGGATAGGCGACAGCAACGTCACCTGCGATGCCGGGATGCACGCATCCGCCAACTTGCCAACATCAGCTGTCAGCTGCCGGATCGCGTTGAGGGTTGTCTCACCACCCGCAATGATCTCCAGCATGCTGTCCACATTGATGGCTGCGCCTGTGTGCTTCACGGCCTTTGAAAGATTCAGCACGCGATCATCCAGCCATAGGCCGGTCGACGTATTGGAGTTATGACTGAAGGTGATGAATTTCATGGAGTGATGCGTCGGATTGCATGAAACAGCAGAATAGAAACTTAACCCTGACTGGAAGGGGTGGTTTCAACAACGGGTTGCTCCACCACCGTGCTTGCCGGCGCGTCAACCTGTGCGGGCTTCCTGGGCGCCATGGGAGCGGCAGCCTTCGATGCCTTGACCACCTTGCGGACAGCCACTTTCTTTACCACAGCCGGCTTCGCCGCCGTGCTTGCCGATGTGACGACCGGTGCGGCCTTCCTGGGCGCCTTGGGTGCGGCAGCCTTCGATGCTGTGGCGACCTTGCTGGCAGCTGCTTTCTTTTTCGCAGCTGGCTTCGCTGCTGTGCTTGCCGGTGCGACAACCTTTGCGATCTTCTTGCGCGGCCTGGGTGCAGCGGCCTTCGACGCAGTGACTACCTTGCCGGCGGCCACTTTCTTTACCGCAGCCGGCTTGCTGGCAGCGGCAGATTTGGCCTTGGTCGCGGGCCTGGGCGGAGCGGAAACCACCTTGAACGACTTGGCGACCTTGCGCGCTTCCTTGAGATCTTTTTTGGCCGCCTTGAGCAGGTGTTTGGTGGCCTGCAGCACTTCCTTTACCGACTGAACCTGCTGCTTTGCCGCTTTGACGCGCTGTTTGGCCGAGGCCAGGTCGCTGGGCGCACCCGCCAATGGGAGACGTGTTTTTGCAATCATGACAACTCCAGGCAATGAAGGTTGATTCAGGCTACAGACTACTACAGATAGCCTCGACCTCGTCACCCGGCGGCCTGTTCCTGCACATGCAGTCCCTTGGCGCGCACAAAGTTAAGCGCCACCAGCAACACCCCCAGTCCGGATACCAGGATCACGCCCGTGGTGCCCACCGATCCCACGAACAACCCGGCCGTCGCCACCCCCGCCGACTGTCCCATGAAGTAGCAAAACGCAAATACCGACATGGCGGCACCACGCCGCTCCGGCTCCATTTGCGTGGCGTTGGTCTGCAGCGTGTTGTGCAGCATGTAAAAACCCAGTCCCATGGTAAAGCAGCCCAGCGCCATCACGCCCTGATTGATGCCCAGTGCAATCATGACCACCGACGCCAGCATGATGCCTGCGCCCCAGCGCGCCAGACCCACTTCGCCCAGACGCGGCAACAGGCGTCTTGATGCCACCGCAAACAGCGCGCCGCCGAAACCGAACAACATCACAATGGCACCCGCCACCGTCAACGACACGGCCAGCACGTGATGGATGTGTGACGCGAAAAACGCAAAGGCACCGAACACACACGCGCCTTCCAGAAATACCGTAAGCAACACCACGCGCGACCAGCCCTGTGCGAGTACCAGGGCAATCTCATGCCACATGTGCTGCAGAACATGGCTGTCACTGCGGCGAGTGAGCAACGCGGCTGCCGGCAAGCGTCGGCGTACTGAATACAACAACAGCGCATCCATCGACAGCACCGCCGCGACCACAAAAAACGGGACGCGCCAGCTGAAGTAATCGGCGGAAATGCCGCCCAGCAGCTGGCCGGCCGATACGCCCAGAATCTGGCCGATCAGGAATCGCGCCAGTACCGGCTGGCGGCGTTCATACGGCACCACATCGCCGATCCAGGCCATCGACAGTGGAATTACCGCCGCGATCATGCCGCCTGACAACGCACGCCCTGCCAGCAGCAGCGGCAGTGTGGGCGCCAACGCGCATAGCAACGACGCCACGCAGGCCGCCACACAGGCCCATGCCACCACGAAGTACTTGCCATAGCGATCACCGATTGGCCCAAAGAACAACTGGCACATGGCGTTGCCGACGGTAAAGCAGGTAACCACCCATGACACCGTACCCAGTGACAGCGAAAAGTCGCTGGCCAGACGCGGCAGCATGGGATCGGTGACACGTTGCGAGATACCGGCGGCAAACGCCGCCAGCGATAGCGCAGTCACCGCCATGGAAATGAAATCGTCCGACTGGTTATGGTCTTGTTGTGTCGTCACGCAGGTAGTGGTCCAAAGCGATTAAAGTACGCAGTATAGATGGCTCACGGGAAACAAATGACACCGCCATGTGTTGCGCGATACAGCCGGACTTCCCGGACTACTGTTCGTCCGTGTTGCATGTACTGAGCGCACAAGCGCCTCGCAAATCAGCGGAAATTGCCGTGGACAGAACTCTCTCGCTGCCGAAATCGGCTCCGCATCTGGCTCCGTCATGCGGCACCTGCTAGCATCGTCCCACCTGAATTAAACGCAGGCACCCAACATGCCCAAATCACTCAGCGCCCTGAAAGCCGAAGCGCTACAGCTCAGCCCCACCGAACGCGGCGAGTTGATTGGCGCACTCATCGACAGCCTCGAACACCAATCCGGTGACTCACCGAAAGCCGTTGCTGCCGCATGGGAATTGGAAGTCGCCAAAAGAATGGCAGACCTGCAGGCAGGCAGGACGCGTTTTGTTCCTATTGAAGATGCCCTTCGTACCTTGCACGGAGCCCTGAAAACGGACACACCGTAATGCATATCAGCATCAGCGAAGGAGCGCTGGCTGAGACTCACGCAGCAGCGCGCTACTACATGAATGAAGGCGCACCCCAAGCTGCCGAGAATTTTCTTGTACAAATCGAACACGCCGTCGAAATCCTGCGGCAGTTTCCTGAAATCGGCGCACCGACCTATCCAGGCACGCGCTCCTTCCCGCTTAACGGCTTTCCATTTTCACTGGTCTACCACTTAAGCGGCGAAACTCTCAACATCATTGCTGTTGCTCATCACCGTCGCCGCCCGGGATACTGGCGACGGTAATCATCGCAGCGTCACATTGAGCTGAAAGCCGAATGATCCGACGGCCTGGCAAGTGACGATAGTTTCAAAACATTTTCGTCACCGCCAACGACCTTACCCATGTCTATTTTGCATTTTTTATTCGCATCGACTACAAAGGACACAAGTAGCTGTTAGTCAAAATAATGAGGGAGAAGATCATGTCGATATACAGCATTAAGTCCCTTTATAAATGGCCATTTATGGCCCGTAACACTGGCCTCTACTTGTAGCTAGGCCGCATTTAAACCCTATGCGCATCTCCCTAGAGCCACCAAACCAACCTGAAATCTTGCAGCTCATCGAAGAGCTCGACGCCTTCCAGAAGCCGCTTTACCCCGCCGAGAGTCATCACGGCGTCGATCTCGCCTCACTGTCGGAACCAAATGTTCTTTTCGCCGTTGCACGCGATGATCACGGCGAAGCCACCGCCTGCGGTGCAATAGTCCTCGAAGCCACCTACGGTGAAGTCAAGCGTATGTACACAAGCCCTGCGCACAGAGGCAAAGGTCTCGCACGAGCCCTTCTTGGTTTTCTTGAGTCCCAGGCACAAGACAGAGGTTGCTCGCAGTTCGTGCTAGAGACGGGTTACCTCCAACCAGAGGCAATCGCTCTGTATGCACGATGTGGCTACGCGCGCTGCGGCCCATTCGGTGAGTACGTTGAAGACCCAAACAGTGTCTTCATGCGAAAGAACGCGGCCTAACTTTCTTCCAGACAACATATGCGCATCGACCACGTAGCCCTCTGGACAACAGATATCGAACGCTGCAAGGCCTTCTATGCCAGATACTTTGCTGCGACAGGGGGCGCTGGATACAGAAATGATGCAAAAGGATTTGAATCCTGCTTTCTGAGCTTCGCGGATGGCACCCGAATCGAACTGATGAAAACCTCGCAGCTGAATCCTGTTGCAATAGAGCCCGGCGCACAGCGAATGGGTCTCACGCATCTGGCGATCTCCGTAGGTTCGGAGCACCTGGTGGATGAACTGACCAAACGTCTGAAGGCGGATGGGTTCCCCGTGCTGGACGGGCCCAGGCGCACTGGCGACGGTTATTATGAGAGTGTGGTTCTCGATCCCGATGGCAATCGCATCGAGATAACCGTTTGAGCCAGACCCAGCCATATGCCATGACACCCGCTGAACTTCAGCAATACCTGCACAGCCACATTCCATTGTCCGCAGCCATGCAGGTTTCAGTGGCATCGATTGCTGCCGAGTCGGTTGTACTGCGAGCGCCGATTGAGCCGAACATCAATCATCGGGAAACGGTGTTTGGCGGCAGCGCCTCGGCACTGGCCATTCTGGCAGCGTGGTCATTGCTGCATACTCGTCTGCAAAGCGAAGGCATCAGGTGCCGGCTCGTGATCCAGCGCAACACCATGGAATACGAGCTGCCCATCCAGGGTGAATTTTTTGCGCGGTCTTTTCTGGAGACGCCAGATCAATGGCCGTCGTTCGTGCGTTTGCTGGCGCGCAGGGGCAAGGCCCGGATTTCAGTCGTCTCGGTGCTTGAGTATCAGGGGCAGCCAGCTGGACGTTTCAATGGTGAGTTTGTCGCGTTGGGTAGCGCTGCTGGCTAATACCTCCACAAATAATTGAGGTATAGGCCCAGCAACAAGCAATGCGACCGCACACGCTGCTAGTGCCAAGTGGTCAACCGGCAGGTATTCTTGGTATGGGACAGTGAATGCTAATCCATCGACGGGACATCGGTGGTGTTGACCTGTCATGTAACAACGCGGAGGTCCCGAGATGTTTGTCCTGT
Source organism: uncultured Pseudomonadota bacterium (assembly GCA_963748005.1). Lineage (GTDB taxonomy): Bacteria > Pseudomonadota > Gammaproteobacteria > Steroidobacterales > Steroidobacteraceae > CAILZL01. The sequence continues at coordinate 3,247,580 of CAVVHH010000002.1, read as the reverse complement.
GGAATATCGTGACGTACTTGCCGCTGCTCAGTGCAGGAGCGCTATTCGGCGCGTCGCTCTACGATGCAGTGGTCCTGGCCCCCAACCTGCGCAATGGACCTGATGGTCTGGAACATGGGCGTCTGTTCATGACGAGCGCAACACCCGCGAGCCTCTTTCGCATCCTGGCGCCCGCCACGCAATTGCTGCTGCTCCTTTCGATAGCGGCGAACTGGGCATCTCCGGACTGCAGATGGCCATTGATTGGCGCGCTCCTGGCACTCCTCCTGAGCGACGTCATCACATTCGCTTACCACTATCCTCGCAATCGCCTGCTGTTCACGGCGCCGCTGACGGTCGCGCCGGAACAGCTGAGTGTCGCCGCACGGCAGTGGGCCGCTGCCAATCTCATTCGCGTCGTCCTGGTGCTCGGGGCGTGGCTGGCCACGATGGTTGCAGTGCAAAGGTTCATCCTGAACGGGCACTCGTAACCGCTTTACCTGCATCACAACTTCACCATCACATGCCGCACCACGCTGTAGTCCTCCAGCGCATACATCGACAGGTCCTTGCCATAGCCTGAGCGCTTCAAGCCGCCATGGGGCATTTCGCTGACCAGCATGAAGTGGGTGTTGATCCAGGTGCAACCGTATTGCAGGCGTGCAGCGACCTTCATGGCCTTGCCAACATTCTGCGTCCATACCGATGAGGCAAGACCGTAGTCGGAGTCATTGGCCCAGGCAATCGCCTGTTCCGGCTCCTTGAATCGGGTTACCGAAACCACCGGCCCGAACACTTCCTTGCGCACAATTTCATCGCTCTGTTTCGCGCCGGCAATGATGGTGGGCTCAAAGAAGAAGCCCCCGCCGCCGCGCACCTTGCCGCCAGTGGTGACTTCAATGTGCTTCTTGTCGCGGGCGCGATCGACAAAGCCGGTGACGCGCTCGCGTTGTCGGGCGCTGATCAAGGGACCCATTTCCACACCCTGCTCATTCTGCCTGCCCACCTTGATGCTGGATACTGCGGAACTCAGATCTGCAACCAGCTTGTCGTAGATTTTCGGCCCGGCATAGATGCGACATGCGGCGGTGCAATCCTGCCCTGCGTTGTAGAAGCCAAAGGTACGCACACCGCTGACCACCGATTCCAGATCGGCATCGTCGAACACAATCACCGGGGCCTTGCCACCCAGTTCCAGATGCGTGCGTTTCGCGCCCTTGGCTGCCGCGAGCAATACCTTCTCGCCCGTGCCCACATCACCGGTCAGCGAGATCATGCTCACCCTGGGTTGGGTTATCAGGTTGGCGCCAACGGTTGCGCCGCGTCCATACACAATGTTCACCACGCCGGGCGGAAACACTTCGGCGAGCAAGGTTGCCAGTTTGAATGTCGTGAGTGGCGTTTGTTCGGAAGGCTTGAGCACCACGGTATTGCCGGCTGCCAGCGCGGGCGATAATTTCCAGGCGGCCATCATCAATGGATAGTTCCACGGCGCAATGGAGGCGACCACGCCAATCGGATCGCGACGAATCATGCTGGTGAACCCCGGCAGATATTCTCCAGCTACCGAACCATACTGCGTGCGCGCCGCGCCGGCAAAGAAGCGGAACACATCGGCGATGGCGGGAATTTCATCGTTGAGCACGGCGCTGTATGGCTTGCCGCAGTTCTGCGATTCCAGTTTGGCATAGGCCTGCGCTTCGGCTTCGATGCGGTCGGCGACTTTCAGCAACATCGCCGCGCGGTCTTTGGGCACGGTCTCGGACCACGAGGCGAAGGCTTTGTCTGCCGCAGCAACCGCGCTGGCCACTTGCTCGTCGGAGGCTTCGGCTATTGCGACAATTAACTTGCCAGTAGCCGGATCGAGCACGTCCTGTTTCGCGCCCTTGCCGACAACGAACTTGCCATCGATCAGCATTCTGGTATCCATCGAAACCTCGTAGATCGAAATGTGTAGGGGCGGTTCGTGAACCGCCCTCTTCTCCATCACCTGCTCAGAAGGGCGATTCTCGAATCGCCCCTACGAGAGAACCTTTAACTGCGCAACATCGCTCCTAACCCCGCTGCTCCGCTGGTCGCGTCAGGTAATACGCACCCAGAATCGGCAGCAACGTCACCAGCATGACGATCACCGCCACCACATTGGTAATCGGTCGTTCGCGCGGGCGGAATAGTTCACTAAAAAGCCAGATCGGCAGCGTCTGTTCGTGGCCTGCGGTAAATACGGTAACTATGATCTCGTCGAACGACAGTGCAAATGCCAGCATGCCGCCAGCGAGCAATGCCGAGGCAATCTGCGGCAACACCACAAAGCGAAACGTCTGCCAGCTGTCCGCGCCGAGATCCATCGAGGCTTCAGTCCAGCTGCGCGGCAGGCGCCGCAGTCTGGCAATGACATTGTTGTAGACAATCACCACACAGAACGTCAGGTGCCCGGCGACAATTGTCCAGAAATTGGGACTGATGCCTGCCGACTTGATGGCCGACAACAATGCCAGACCGGTGACAATTCCCGGCAGAGCAATCGGCAGCACCAGCAACACGGTGACGCCTTCCTTGCCCCAGAAACGACTGCGCACCATGGCCACTGCGGTGAGCATGCCCAGCACGATTGAAAATGTGGTTGCCAGACTCGCCACCGACAGGGACAGACGCATCGCCTGCCAGATGTCATCCCGTGCAAATGCCACGGTGAACCAGCGCAGCGTCAGGCCGGGGGGTGGAAATTCATAGGTCCGATCTGCAGTCGTGAAGGCATACAGCACGATGACCAGCACCGGCAGGTGCATGAACGCCAGGCCAAGATAGGCTGCGATGCGCGCCGCCCGCGAGGGGCGATTCCATGCTGACCTCTTTGATCTGACTGGGCTAGAGCGCATCGAACGCTCCCGCACGTTTGGCCAGCGACAGACAAATCATGATCAGCACGATCGGCACCACCGAGAAAGCCGCAGCCAGTGGAATATTGCCCACGGTACCCTGCTGCTGATACACCATCATGCCGATGAAATAACCCGGTGCGCCGACCACGCTGGGAATGATGTAATCGCCCAGGGTCAGTGAGAAAGTGAATATCGAACCAGCAGCCAGCCCCGGCAGGGCCAGCGGCACAATGACATTGCGAAAGGTCTGGCCGGGCCGCGCGCCCAGATCCGCCGAGGCCTGCAGCATGGATTCCGGCACGCGCTCCAGCGCCGCAGCCAGCGGCAGGATCATGTACGGCAGCCACATGTACACGAACACAATGAACATGCCGAGATAGGACGACGACAACGATGGACCACCGACCCCCGGTAAACGCAGCATGGCATCCAGTACACCCTGCATGCCTACCGAATCGAATAACCAGCTCAGCACGCCCTGCTTGGCCAGAATGAGCCGCCACGCATACACCTTGACCAGGTAACTCGTCCACATGGGCAGCATTACGCCCACATAGAACAGTGCCTTGGTGCGCGGTGTGGTGTAACGCACCATGTAGTTGGCAATGGGAAATGCAATCACCGCGCAGGCAATGGTGACAGCGATGGCCATCAACACCGTACGCAGAATGATGTCGATGTTGGCCGGCTGGGTGACGACCTGTTTATAGGTTGCCAGCGTCGGCTGGTAGACAATCCTTGCCGTGAACTCATCGATGGCATAGAAGCTCTGCAGCAACAATGAAAACAGCGAACCCAGATACACCGTGCCAAACCATAGCAACGGCGGCACCAGCAACAGCAACAGATGAATGCCGGGACGGCGATACAGGAAGGTGGAGCACGAACGCAACAGGCCGTGTGATGCAGTGCGTCCAGTCGTCAGCGCTGTGTTCATGGCCGCGTCACTCGCCCGACAAGGGCACGGCATCCGACCGCAGCCAGGCCAGTTGCACGCGCGTGCCGGGCTGGATCAATGCGGCGCCAGGTGAATCGCCGGCTGTGGCGGCAAACACCTCACCGCCATCCAGAGTTACCTGCCAGCGATTCAGTGCGCCGTGGTACTGAACATCCAGCACCGTTCCGTCGCAATGCATGAAGCCATCGGGCGCGCGTTCGTCAATCTGCATCAACCGCACGTTTTCTGCACGCACCGCAAAGGGCCTGGCCTCGCCGCTGATTCGCTGCGCCAGCACGGCATCGGCCACATTGGCGCTGCCGACAAAACGCGCCACGAAAGCCGTGTTGGGCTGACTGTATAAAACACGTGGTGTAGCCAACTGTTCGATGCGGCCCTTGTTGAACACCGCCACACGATCCGCCATCGACAGCGCTTCACCCTGATCGTGCGTAACAAATACAAAGGTGATGCCCAGCCGGCGTTGCAGGTTTTTCAACTCCACCTGCATTTCTTCGCGCAGTTTCAGATCCAGTGCACCGAGTGGTTCATCGAGCAGTAACACGCGGGGTTGATTGATCAGCGCGCGCGCCAGCGCCACACGCTGACGCTGACCACCGGACAGCTGTGCCGGACGACGCTGCGCCATCTCGGCCAGCTTGACCAGCTCCAGCATTTCCAGCGCGCGCCTGGTCTGCTCCGCACGCGCCACTTTGCGTACCCGCAGACTGTAGGCCACATTCTCCAGCACTGACATGTGTGGAAACAGCGCGTAATCCTGGAACACAGTGTTGACATCGCGTTCGTAAGGCGGCTGTTCAGTAACATCCCTGCCATCCAGCAATACCTGACCGCTATCGGGCGATTCGAAACCGGCAATCAGGCGCAGACAGGTGGTCTTGCCCGAACCGGAAGGCCCCAACATGGCGAAGAACTCACCCGGTGCAATCGTGAGGGATACCTGATCCACTGCACGAACCTGATCGTAGAGTTTGGCGACTTGTATGAATTCGATGGCGCTGGTCATGATCCGGTTGCTGGTCCGGTTGAGGAATTCATCGTCCTTCGACAGGCGCAACAAATTGCATCCCTACAACACCGACGATACATCCCCTGGTCATTCCCACGCAGGCCGGAATGACCAGGATCAATCGCTTCGGCTGCGCTCAGCAAGCAAACCATTTCGGTCACTGAGCGGCAGTCGATGTCCTGCCTGACTTACCTGCCACCCATAATCGCCACATAACCCTCCACCCAGCGGTTGTAGGGCACGCACATATTGCTCTGTGAAGCACAAGTGGCTTCCGGAGTGCGCCAGAAATGAATCTTGTCGAAGTTGTCGGCGCCATTGGTCTTGCATCCTTCCGGACCGAGCAACTCATTGCCGGTGCATGCTGCCGGCACCACAGGAACAGAACCGAACCACGCCGCAACATCGCCTTGTACCTTCGGGCTGATCGACCATTCCAGCCACTTGTACGCACAGTTGGGATGTGCCGCCTGAGCATGCATCATGGTGGTGTCGGCCCACCCCGTCGCGCCTTCGGCAGGCACGGTGCTGGCAACCGGCTGCTTGTTGGCAACCAGCGTATTGACCTGGAACGGCCAGGAACTGGACAGCACCACACCTTCGTTGGTGAAGTCCTGAACCTGCACATTGGCATCGTGCCAGTAGCGCTGCACCAGTGGATGCTGTGCCCGCAGCAAGTCCATTACAGCCCTGAATTGCGCTTCATTGAGTTCATAGGGATCCTTGATGCCCATCTCGGGTCTGGTTACCGACAGGTAGAGAGCCGCATCCGCAATGTAGATGGGTCCATCATAGGCCTGCACTCGCCCCTTGTTGCTCTTGCCATCCGGCAGCTTCTGCTCCTTGAACAACACCGCCCACGATGTCGGCGCGGTCTTGAACACCTTGGTGTTGTACATCAGTACATTCGGTCCCCATTGATAGGGCACGCCGTAATGCTTGCCATCCACATAGTGCCAGGTCGCTTCTTTCAGGCGCGGATCAATGCTGTCATAGGATGGCACCTTGCTGATGTCCACGGGCTGCACGGTGTTGCCACGGATCAGACGTATCGACGCATCGCCGGATGCAGTCACCAGGTCGTAACCACCCTGGGTCATGAGCGCGACCATTTCATCGGAGTTGCCGGCGGTCTTCACATTGACCTTGCAACCGGTATCAGTTTCAAACTGGGTGACCCAGTCGTATGCCTTGTCGGTGCCACCGCGCTCGATGTAGCCGGGCCATGCCACTATATCCACCTGCCCTTCCAGGGCTGTCGAGGGAGCAGCCGGCGCGGGGGCTTCTTCCTTCTTGCTGCACGCAGCCAGTACAAGTGCTGTGGCTACTACGAATATCACACGGTGATCGGACGCGATTGAGCACTTCATAACGCAGCTCTCCATTCGTTGATGATTGGTCGTTGGTGATCGCCCGCAAACCTCATTGACTGAGGTCGTCAACAGATATCTCCGGTCGATCATACTCGCTTGTCGAAGGTGGTTGCTCCGTATACCCATGTATTGTTTTACTGCCTATGGTTGCTGCAGGTTGGGTTAATTCGAGTGCAGAGCAGGCCACGTGCTCCAGGCCGGAGGTGATTCATGAACCAGACCAGTGAACTGGCAGCGCGACGCCAGCATGCCATTCCACGCGGCCTGTCCACGGCCACGCCCTTTTTTATTGCAAAGGGCCGCAATGCCGAGGTCTGGGATGCGGACGGCCGGCGTTTCATCGACTTCGCAGCCGGCATCGCCGTGCTGAACACTGGTCACAGCCACCCACGCATCCTGGCGGCGGTGCAACGCCAGCTGGAGAATTACGGTCACGCCGCATACCAGGTGATCGGCTACGAACCGTACATCAAACTGGCCGAGGAGTTGAATGCACTGGCGCCCGTGGCGCAGCCGGCCAAAACCATCCTGTTTTCCACCGGCGCCGAAGCGGTGGAAAACGCCGTCAAGATCGCGCGCGCCGCCACGGGTCGTTCGGCGGTGGTCGCTTTCGGCGGCGCCTTTCATGGTCGCACCCTGCTCACCCTGTCGCTGACCGGCAAGACCCTTCCTTATAAGGACAGCTTTGGGCCGATGGTGCCGGAGGTGTTTCGCATTCCGTTTCCGGTGCCGCACTTTGGTGTCACCGTTGAAGACAGCCTGAATGCCCTGCAGTCCCTGTTCAGAACCGATATTGCAGCGCCGCGGGTGGCAGCCATCATTATCGAACCCATCCAGGGCGAAGGCGGCTTCCATCCTGCATCCGCCGAGCTGCTGGTGGGACTACGCAAGATTTGCGACCAGCACGGCATCGTGCTGATTGCCGATGAAATCCAGTCCGGCTTCGGCCGCACCGGCAAGATGTTTGCGATGGAGCATGCCGGTGTGCAGCCGGATATCGTAGTGATGGCGAAAGCGCTGGCCGGCGGCATGCCCTTGTCCGCCGTGACCGGACGCGCGGCGATCATGGACGCGCCCCTGCCGGGCGGCCTGGGCGGTACCTATTCGGGGGCACCGGCTGCGTGTGCGGCCGCACTGGAAGTGCTGGCCATCATGCGCGACGAGCACTTGCTGGAGCGTGCGGTGACGCTGGGGCAGCACACGCGACAGCGCTTACTGGCGATCGCCAAACGCACCGACCTGCTGCCCATCGGGCATATCCGTGGCCGTGGCTCGATGCTGGGTTTTGATTTGCTGCAGTCACGCGATGCCGCACAAGTCGCCACCGGCAAAGGCGCGGAGGTCGCCAAACGTGCGCACCAGCTGGGGTTGATCCTGCTCAGCTGCGGCACGCAATCGGAAAGCATCCGCCTGCTGTATCCGCTGACCATAGAAATGGAAGTGCTGGACGAAGGCCTGAACCTGCTGGAGACAGCACTGCAACCCGCGTGACTTCCTGGTCCGTCAAGATCATGCGCATTGATTCAAACAGAACGGGGACGCTGCACGCGTCCCTGATTAGAAGCCAGGACTATCCGGAGATACCGCCTATTGCGGTGAGTAGATCTTGTCGAATACACCATCATCATCGAAATGACGCGCCTGCACCTGGGTCCAGCCACCGAAGTCGACAATGGTTATCAGCGTGGGAGTCTTTGCGAACACCTTGCTGTACCTGGCGGCGGCCTTGTCGCTGGCAGGACGATAGTAATTGCGACCGGCGATATCCTGACCTTCGTTGGAGTACAGATATTCCAGATACGCGTTGGCAGCAGTTGGAGAACTGATCATCAAACATGCCTTCGACTACTGCGGAAATAACCAGGTGCAAGCCACAAAACTGCTCGGCATCTCGCGCAATATCCTGCACACCTGGCTGAAACGGCATGGCCTGATCGGTAACGAGGTCGGCTCAGTGGATTACGAACCCCACGACGACGCCCTACAGGCTACTATAAGCTCGGGCTAGAGCAGGCCTGTCGCACGAGCTGATCCATCCCGACCGCAGAGCAGATGGCGAACATCTGCTCTGCGGCCATGTGCTTCCCTGTGTCCTGGATCCACATCAGAAGGTTGCACTCCACATGCCAACCGCATTTCAGTCCCGCGTTAAATCGCGGCTGTTCAGCATGTCGCAGCGTCGACGCTGGGATCTGACGGCGCTGCTGAATGCGGCCGATGCACGTGCGCCCAGACCCTATCGACATCTGTGGCTGGTAAGACTGCTGGAATGGATTCGCCGTCCTGGAAATGTGGCGCAGGCGGACGGCATCAATACCGCCGATTCCGCCAGCACACCCTGGCCCATACGTCGCATCAGACATCTGCTCAATGTGCTGGATCGCAATCCGCCGCAGCGCGAACAACTGGCGGCAATGCTGACCACCACGCTGCAGGAGCTGGATGATCTGGGACTGTGGGTGGACTTCGGGTTTGCGCCACGCAGTGCTTTCGTGAGTGAGCTGTTGGCACGCTTGCGCCGAATGTTTCTGCCCGGCACCCCGGACACCGCCGATCTGGGCGTACTGTTCCGACTGATATTCACCGATCCTGACGATGCTGTCTGGCTGGCAGCGCTCGATGAACCAACGCTGCAACGTATTACGCAGCTGTTTAACACTCAATCGCCGGGCACGCACTGGCCGAGGATCGTTGGGGACGCGGTGCAATTGCTGGCCAGCCAGATCTGTGCCTCGGGATTCTCCGCCCATATGCGTCAGCGCATGGACAGCACTGCGCATGTCGAACGCCCCTTTCACGCTTTGACCGTAGCGGCTGAGCAGCTGGATCACGCTGTCGGCAACGGTGATGAACAACAGGTGGCCCGCGCTTCCGCAGTATTGCAGCAGGTCCTGGTCAGATGTCGCCACTACGCCGATACGATTTACGACCACCTGGACGAATATGGCATCTCCATCGATGTCATTTTCGAAATCCACCAGTTGCGTGCGCGCAGCGATCGCATCGATGCGTTGCTGCACACTCTGACTACACCACAGACATTGACGCCGATTGCAATGCTGGCCAGCAACATGGTGCGCGCCGATCATGAGCAGCGTGGCATTCGTGCGCTGTTCGCCCATCACAACTCCATGCTGGCCGACAAGATCGCACGGCGCAGCGGTGTTATCGGCTCACACTACATCACCCGCACACGCAGCGACTACTTTGCCATGCTGCGCAAGGCGCTGATCGGCGGCGCCGTGATCGCCGCCACCACTTTCCTCAAGTTCATGCTGGCTGCACTGGGCGTGTCGCTGTTCTGGAGCGGCATGCTGTCCGGCATCAACTACGCCGTCAGTTTTGTCGTCATCTATCTGCTGCACGGTGTTCTGGCCACCAAACAGCCCGCCATGACTGCAGCGACCCTCGCGGCAGAACTGGAGCATGTCAATGAAGATCCACAGACACAGGAGCAATTCGTTATCGAAGTGGCCAGGCTGATTCGTTCGCAGTTCGCCGGCATTCTAGGCAACCTGCTGGCGGTCATCCCGCTGGTGCTGGGCATTCAGTTGCTGGCATGGACCCTTGCAGGCGCGCCGGCGATTGATGCAGAACATGCCACGCATATTCTGCATGATCACAAACTGCTGGGTCCCACCCTGTTCTATGCAGCATTCACCGGCGTCATCCTGTTCGTCGGCAGCCTGATGGCAGGCTGGACGGAAAACTGGTTTCTCTGGCATCGGCTGGACAGCGCCATCGCCTGGAACCCCCGCATCATTGCGCTGGTGGGCGAAGCACGTGCGCAGTACTGGTCAAAATGGTGGCGCGCCAACATATCCGACATGTCAGCCAACATCCTGCTGGGTCTGTTGCTCGGTCTGGTACCGATCATTGCCCAGTTCTTCGGTCTGCCGCTGCAAGTAAGACACATCACGCTGGTCACTGGTCAGATTGCTGCAGCAGCCGGCACACTGGGATTTGCGGTACTGCATGTGCCGGAGTTCTGGTCGTGCCTGGCGACCATCCCGCTCATCGGGATCTTCAACCTGGGCGTGAGTTTCGCGCTGGCATTCCGTGTCGCATCACGCGCACGCGATATCCAGGTCAGAGACCGCAAGCAGATCGCCATGGCAATATTCAATGGCATCCGCAGGAATGCCACCAGCTTTCTGTATCCGACCCGAAGCGCTACGGAACGACCATGACGTGCTCATGATCGATGCAAGCAAGTCATCCTCGTCCTGCTTTTCCAGAAAACAGGGGAATATTGAGATTGTTGTAATTCAGATTGCAGTGCGAACACCGTGAAAGTCGATGAGTTGCCAATCAATTCGCCTTAGGGAAGGTCTGATTTACTTGTCATTTTGACCGAAGGAAATCCCGCGGGACGAACGCAGTGAGAAATCTTTCTTTGCTTGGATACTTGGCTATCAATCACTTGCAAGATTTCTCCCTTCGGTCGAAATGACAGCAATGGGTTAGTCAGACATTCCTTGGAGACTTGCCTGCTGCGAACTCAGCGCACGCAGCCATTCGGTAGTACTCCATGCGGCGTTGCTCGACGCAAGCCAGCAGCAGCCTGTCCTGCCATAATTCGCCAATCAAGCAACCAGTATGGATGCCATGAAGTTCTGTTCCAGCTGCGGTCATACCGTTAATTTTGAAATTCCGCCCGGCGATCATCTGCCGCGCCATGTGTGTCCAGCTTGCCAGACCATTCATTATGAGAACCCACGCATCATTACCGGCTGCGTGCCGGTGTGGGAGGACAAGATCCTGATCTGCCGGCGCGCCATCGAGCCGCGCCATGGTTACTGGACGATTCCCGCCGGCTTCATGGAAAACGGCGAAACCGTCCAGGACGGCGCCGCGCGCGAGGCGCAGGAGGAAGCCCTGGCGGACGTGGAGATCGGTTCGCTGCTGTCGGTGGTGAATGTGCTGGCCACCCACCAGGTACATATGATGTTCCGCGCCCGGCTGCGCAATCTGGATTTTGGGGTGGGACCGGAAAGCCTGGAAGTGAAGCTGGTGCGCGCCGAGGAGATTCCGTGGCCCGAGCTGGCGTTTCGCAGCGTGCACTTCAGCCTTGGGCGCTTTCTGGAGGATCGGGTCACCGGGCGGGAACCTGTACATATGCACACCCTTGCCTGAACCGCGGTTCGGCTTGCCATTGCGCCACGCTTTGGCAGAATAGCGCCCCTTCGCAATTCCCGGCCCACAGCCGTGGCCGAGTCTGGAGCCTTTAGAATGACCTTTGTCGTCACCGAAAACTGTATCAAGTGCAAATACATGGACTGCGTGGAGGTCTGCCCGGTGGACTGCTTCCATGAAGGCCCCAATTTTCTGGTGATCGACCCGGATGAATGCATTGATTGCACGCTGTGCGAACCGGAGTGCCCGGCCGAAGCGATTCACTCTGAAGAGGAAATCCCCAAGGGCCAGGAACACTTTCTCAAGCTCAACGCCGAGCTGGCCAGGAACTGGCCGGTGATCACCGAACGCAAGACCCCGCCCGCCGACGCCAAGGAATGGGACGGCAAGCCAGACAAGCTGAAACTGCTGGAACGCTGAACGACTGGCACCGGTTGTCCGTGAAGGCCCGCCTCAAGCGGGTCATTTGCTTGCAAGATCAGGAACCCACACGCACGCCAATCAGGAAGGTACGCGGCGCGGCGTAACTCACCACCTTATCGGCTGTCTGGGTGGTGGCAATGTCGGCATCAAGCAGATTGTTGACCGCTGCATAAATTCCGAAACGCTGCGATGGCGCCCAGGTGATGCGCACATCAACGGCATTGGCCGATCCCAGCGGCAAGGTATTCAAGTCGTCGGCATAACGCAGGCTTTCATAGCGATAGTTGAGATTGCCTGTCCAGTGCGCGAATGGCGTCAGCACCAATCCGGCAGTCACGGTGCTGTGCGGCGCCTGTGCGGGACGCTTGCCAGTCAATTGTGGCGCCTGCGCGCCGCCATCCACCTCGGCATCCACCAGCGCCAGTGCCGCGCGCAGCGAATACTTGTCAGTCAAACGCCAACGCACTTCAGCTTCAACACCCATGGCATCGATATCGCCGGCATTCTGCCGCTGGATCAACAAGCCGCCGGCAGGCACGAAACCCACTCCGGGGAATGTTCCGGGCCCCTGACCAATGGTGACATTGGTAATCGCATGCTTCAGCTGGTTGCCGAACAGCGTCAGATCCCATGACCAATTGCCCACAGCGCCACCGGCGCCAACCTCAGCTCCATACAGGCGTTCCGGCTGCAGCGCTGCATTGGCTTGCGTGATGTTGTTACCAAGGCGAAACGGTCGATACAGTTCATTCAGCGATGGCGTGCGAAAGCCGCCGTATGCTGCGGCATGTATATATGTGGCGCCACCAGCGAATGCTCGGCGAATGCCGGCACGTGCAGTGGGCACCACACCGGACTGGGATTCGGGATACTGTTCCAGACTGGGCACGCCAGTGGCACGGGCGCGCTGGATCAGATGCCCATCGGAACTGCGCCATTGGTCAGCCCGAATGCCAACCGTGACCAGCCACTGTTCGTTGCGCATGGCGGTTTCCAGATACACGCCACTGATCTGGGTCTTGCCGCCGGCGATGCGTTCCTGGGTAAATTGGCCGGATACATACTGGTAATACTCTTGCGATTCGCCGTCGGCGCTACGAACATCTGCTCCCAGTTCCCAGTTCAGCCAGGCCAGCTGGCCACGCAGCGCGGCATTGGCACCCCAGCCGATGGTAGGTGTCGCATATTGATCATTACTTGGCGTGGTACTGGCGCGGCCGGCATTCACCGTCACCGAAGTATTGGTGAAGTCCGTATCGCGCCACCAGCCTTGTAAGCGCCAGCCCAGTCTGTCGTCCTGTTCCGGATGTGCGATGGTCAGACTGGCCAGCATGCCCTTGGCGCTGGAGCTCGCGCCTACCAATCCCGAATCGCGCTCCTCGCTGTAACCCGATACTCGCACTGCCACGGCGGTGCCGTCAGCTGGTTGAAATTCACCGCGCAAAGAGGCGTTGGTTGCCTTGAGTGTCACTTCATCGTCTGCAGGGCCACGCTGTTGCGGTGCAATGGGAATCCAGCCGTCGGATTGTTGTGCTGAGGCACTGCCGAACAAAGTCACGTCACCCAGTTCGGCGCCGCCCGCAGCCGCGATACGACGCTGCCCCAATTCACCGGCTTCCGCATTGGCTGCCAACCCGGTTCCGTTGCGCTCGGTAAGTGTCACGACCCCGGTGAGCGAGCCGGAACCATATGGCCCTGCACCGGCGCCCCGCACGACGTCGACCTCGGCAATCGCTTCTGGCGGCAAGGCGCTCCAGATGACCCAGTTGCCGAAGGGGTCGTTGAGTGGCACGCCGTCCAGAGTCACCAATGCACGCCCCGCACCGGAGGGCGCAATGGAACGCAATGAAATGCCCTGCGTGGTCGGATTGGCCGACAAGCTGCTGTCGCGGCGGAACAGCGACAGTCCGGGCACCTGATTCAGCGCAACATCCAATTGCGATGCAGTTGCCAATTCGTCAGCTGCAAGATGCATCGTCGAAAATGCCTCAGCCCCCAGCGCCAATGGCGGGCTGGTCACAACCACGGTCTCCAGCATTTCAGACTGGGTCTCGGCGGCAATCGCCGTACCACAGACGCAACTTATGGCGACCATGTGCGAAAGTTTGATGAACTGGGGGCGAGCGCTGACTCGAGCGGCAGGTTTCACGGATATCTCATGAATGCGGCAACCAGCATCCATCATAGCCGACTTGCTGAGCGTTGCTGCCTGCCAGCTCTGCAAAGAAACCTGAATCCCCATCCCCTTTGCCAGACAAAAAAGGCCCGCAATTGCGGGCCTTTTTGTCTGTAATCGATAGTTGGTCCTAGGTCTGCTTCTTCCAGGACCGTCGGCCGGAAGGACCCGGCCGTCGAGCCTACATGGACGTACTGGCGGCGTGTCCTGGAAGAAGCAGGCCCAAGACCAACATCAATACCGCATCATCCCCTGGGATGATGCATCGCATGCAGTTCTTTCATGCGCTCGCGCGCCACATGCGTGTAGATCTGCGTGGTGGACAAATCGCTGTGTCCCAGCAACATCTGCACCACACGCAGATCGGCGCCATGATTCAGCAGATGAGTCGCAAACGCATGCCGCAGCGTGTGCGGCGACAGATCCTTGTTGATGCCTGCCTTCATCGCATAGCGCTTGATGATGTGCCAGAAGGCCTGACGCGTCATACGTTCACCGCGACGCGTCGGGAACAGATAGTCGGACTGACGCTCCAGCAGGATTTCCATGCGCGCACCCTGTGCGAACTCCGCCAGCCATTTCACGGATTCTTCACCCAGCGGAATCAGGCGCTCGCGATCACCCTTGCCGACAATACGCAATACGCCCTGATTGAGATTCACCTGATTGATCTTCAGATTCACCAGTTCGGAAACACGCAGACCGGTGGCATACAGCACTTCCAGCATGGTGCGATCGCGACTACCGAGCGGATCACGGGTGGCCGGCGCATCCAGCAATGCATCCACTTCCTCCTCGGTCAAAGACTTGGGTAATGCACGCCCGATCTTGGGCATGGCAATCTGCGCAGTGGGATCTTCCTTGAGTGCATTCTCACGTAACAGGTAGCGATAGAAGCGCCGGAAGCTCGACAGCTGCCGCGCCGTGGAGCGGGGCCGGGCGCCCTGCTCGACTCGCCAGGCCAGAAATGCCAGCAGATCATTGCGGGTTGCGGTACCGATTTGCGCACCATGGCCCAGCAACCAGCGGTCCAGACCGGCCAGGTCGGCGCGATACGCAGACAGCGTATTTGGCGACAACCCACGTTCCATCCAGACCGCATCCAGAAAGCGGTCAATGACGGATGCGGATGCAGCGGGTCGGTTGACTGACACGGGAAGGTCTGACTTTGAATAAACTGATGACTTCGGTGCTACGCTCATTGGCATTCCTGACGGCATCGGCCCTGGATTACTGGCAGGTGAAGAGGCCTGGTAAAACAGCGACCCATGGATCGCCCGCTAAACTTCGTGACTCGCAGTATGCTGAGCTGCCGGAGCATCGTTGTGATTACAATCACAGAACATATTCCCTATTAACATAAAGAGAAGCAGTTCACAGAAAATGCCCACTTTGCCTACCGTCAGGAACCCGTTTGCCGTGCACCCGTTCTCAGTCGTCGTTCGGATTGCGCAATGAGCAACCCCTTCAGCTTTGCCCTGCGCCTCACTTATGGTTGTTACGTCTGGTCAATGTTCGCGGCGCTGAGCGCAGTGACGCTGCTGCTGCTATTGCTCGTGCCCGGCATCGATAATCGACGCATCCTCGCAAATCGGGCGGCGCGCCTGGTGCTGCGAGTGACTGCGATTCGTTTCAAAGTGATTAATCCGGACCTGTTGCCAGCTGAACCCTGCGTCATCGTTGCCAACCACTGCAGTTATCTGGACGGGCTGCTGATGAAGGCCGCCTTGCCGGCCCGGTTTTCATTTGTCATCAAGAAGGAAATGGTCAAAGTGCCCCTGGCCGGTCTGCTGCTGAAACGTATCGGCTCGCTGTTTGTGGACCGCGCCAATCGTCACGCCAGCGGCATGGATGCGCGCCGCATCATGCGTCACGCAGTGGATGGCAAGTCGCTGGTATTTTTCCCGGAAGGCACCTTCTCCACCCGCGTTGGCCTGCAGGCATTCCATCTGGGCGCCTTTGCCACTGCGCAACGCGCCGCCCTGCCGGTGGTGCCCGTAGCCATTCATGGCACGCGGCGCATCCTGCGTCCAGGGAGTCCCTGGCCACGACCCGGTGCGGTGCAAGTGGAGGTATTGGGCGTGCTCAGCCGCAGCAGTACCCGCAAGGACCGCAGCCAGACCGAATTGCTGCGCGACCAGGCCCGCGCCCGCATCCTGATGGCGCTGGACGAGCCGGATCTGCTGGCGGAATCGGCAGTAGAATTGGCGCCGGAGCTGGAAACCACATCGCTGGATTAGCCTTGAATTTTGTCCTCTGCGGCCCCATGGTGATCGGCACTTGGTGAATTGCCCCAGACAGACGTTGGCAACACCTGAGGGGCAATCCCACCTATCCAACAGCTGAGAAGAGAACTCCGTGACCGTTGATATCGTCATTCTGGCAGCCCGCCGCACCCCGATCGGCGCATTTCAGGGCGTATTCAACGCCACCCCGGCTACGCAATTGGGTGCCGCCGCAATCCGTGCTGCACTGGTCGACAGCAAGGTGCCGCCGGAGCAGATCGACGAAGTCATCCTGGGGTGTGTATTGCAGGCAGGTCAGGGTCAGGCGCCGGCGCGCCAGGCCATGCTGGGCGCGGGATTGCCACCATCGGTGCCCGCCACCACCATAAACAAGGTGTGTGGTTCGGCCATGAAAGCCATGATGGTAGCTTGCGATCAGCTCAAAGCCGGCAGCGCCACGACCATCATCGCCGGCGGCCTGGAATCCATGACCAGCGCCCCTTACCTGCTACCCAAGGCGCGCGGTGGTTACCGCATGGGTCATGGCGAAATCCTGGATCACATGTTCTTCGATGGCCTGCAAAACCCCTACGACGGCAAGATGATGGGCTTTTTTGCCGACGCCACTGCGGCAAAGTATGGTTTTACCCGCGAGCAGCAGGATGCCTTTGCCGCAGAATCAGTGCGGCGCGCGCAGGCTGCAGTCGCCAGTGGCGCATTCAAAACGGAAATTACGTCTGTCACCGTCAAATCGCGTAAGGGCGAACAGATTATCGACAGCGATGAGACGCCCGGCACCTGCGATATAGCCAGGATCCCCACCCTGAAACCGGCCTTCAACAAGGACGGCACGGTCACGGCGGCCAGTTCTTCGTCCATTTCCGATGGCGCTGCTGCACTGGTACTCACCACGATGGCCACTGCCAGGACGCTGGATTGTCAGCCGCTGGCGCGTATTGTCGCCTACACCAGTCACGCACAGCAGCCGGAGTGGTTTACCACTGCTCCCAGCGGCGCGATTCAGAAAGTACTGGACAAGGCCGGCTGGCAAGTAACCGATGTGGATCTGTTCGAAATCAACGAAGCCTTTGCCTGCGTAACCCTGTCGGCCATGCACGATCTGGGTTTGTCTCACGACAAGGTGAACATCAACGGCGGCGCCTGTGCACTGGGCCATCCCATCGGCGCGGCTGGCGCGCGTATCACCACCACATTGATTCACGCGCTCAAGTCGCGCGGACTGAAGCGTGGCGTCGCCTCGCTGTGCATCGGCGGCGGTGAAGCCACGGCGATGGCGATTGAAGTGATGTAAAGCACGAGGAAACTTATAGTGGATAGTTGACAGTTGATGAACAGATTTGCCCCTACCCTTTTCCTACCAACTACCAACTGTTCACGATCAACTATCCACTACCCACTATCAACTTGCCTCGCGTATGCTGGCACCGGCTGATTGTTGCGGAATCCTGTATTCATGAAATCCGGTCTGCATTTTCTGGTCGCGGCCAAGCGCTGTGAAATTGGTGAGCTGGAGCATCTGGCGCTCACTGGCACCCTGGTAAAGGTGGTGGGTCGGCTGATTCACGAGCTGCAGCGCGAGCGCGGCATTTCCAATGTATTTCTGGCGTCGCAGGCGACGCGCTTCGCAGAACAACGCGATCAGCAATGTGCAACCTGCCGGCGCATCGAAAAGCAGGCGCGAACGACTTTCGAACAATGGGATGTTGCTGCTAACGGCAGCGGTCCGGGCAATGGCGCACGCCTGTTCAATCGCATCGCCTATGTGTTGCACGGCCTGGACGGGCTGCCGGCGCTGCGCCAACGCATCGGCGCGCTGAGCATCACTCCCGCAGACGCCACTGTGGCTTTCTGCAAGTTGATCGCCGGTTTGCTGTCGGTGGTATTCGAAGCTGCTGACAGCGCCACTGATCCGGAGATTTCCCGGCACCTGGTCGCCATGTTCCACTTCATGCAAGGCAAGGAGTTTGCCGGCCAGGAGCGGGCACTGGGCTCAATCATGTTCGCCTCCGGACACACTGACCCGCAGGGCCAGCAACAATGGCTGCACCTGATTGAATCCCAGGAACGGTGTTTCAAGATATTTACCGAGTTTTCTCCGGCGGCAGTTCATGAATTGTGGCATCACTGCCTGCCCACTGGCCTGCAGCTCACACTGGAGCACCTGCGCCGGGCCGGACATGCCGCTGCGACAGCACTGGATCCGAATCTGAGTCAGGAATGGTACGAGACCACTACCCGGCGCATTGATGCGATGAAAACGGTGGAGGAGAAACTCGCAGCAACCCTGATCAATGGGTGCACAGCCAAGATCAACGAATCGCGCGCCGAACTTGAACAACAACACAAACTGCTCGACGCGCTTGAGCAAGGCGGCGCTGATACCGGACAACAAGCTGCCTCGTCTTTCTTCGATCCCGGTGAATTGCACACACCGGCGCCACCCGCTGGCTCACCCCCCATTTTCTATGGCCCGCAACTGGAACGATCCATTCTCGACATGGTGCAGGAACAGTCACAACGCCTGCAGGCCATGGGTGATGAGCTGCAGACCGTGCGCGCTGCGTTGAGCGAACGTAAACTGGTCGAGCGCGCCAAAGGCCTGCTGATGGCGCATCGGCGCATCAATGAAGACGAAGCCTACAAGCTGTTGCGTCAGACCGCCATGAACCAGAATCGTCGCCTTGCCGAAGTGGCCGAAGCCATCCTGTCCATGGCCGAATTGCTGCCGGGCACTGCTGGTGCCAAGCGCTCGGGCCGCAGTTAGTCAGTATCGGCTGATCGACACCGCAGATACGGCATAAGCTGCGCCGCATGACGACTGTCGTGCCGATGTTCTGGAGCTATCCTGCTGGTAGTCGATGTGTGCGTTACACGGTGGAAGTTGGCTGGAGAACGAAATGGAAGATTTCGATTTTCTGCTGGGTGATAACCGCGATTTGTTGCGCAGAACCGTGGCCGATTTTGCAGCGCGGGAAATTGCACCACGCGCCATGTTCATTGATCAGCACAACGAGTTCCCGCGAGATCTATGGCCCAAGCTCGGCGCGCTGGGTCTGCTGGGCATCACTGTCGAAATCGAACTGGGCGGCAGCGGTCTGGGCTATCTCGAACATGTCATCGCCATGGAAGAAATCAGTCGCGCCTCGGCGTCGGTGGCGCTTTCCTATGGAGCGCATTCCAATCTGTGCGTAAACCAGTTGCGCCGCTGGGGTACAGCAGCCCAGAAGCAACGTTTTCTGCCCAAACTGATTTCAGGCGAACATCTGGGCGCGCTGGCCATGAGTGAAGTTGGCGCAGGCTCGGATGTCATGGGCATGACCACGCGAGCCAGGCATCATGGCAATTTCTATGTGCTCAACGGTCGCAAGATGTGGATCACCAATGGTCCCGGCGCGGACGTAATCATTCTCTATGCAACCCTCGATCCGCAACTTGGCGCGCAGGGTGTTACTGCATTCATTGCCGAACGGGACATGCCCGGCTTCAGCACCGCACAGAAACTCGACAAACTGGGCATGCGCGGCTCGGATACCTGCGAACTGGTGCTGGACGACTGCAAGGTGCCTGCGGAAAACCTGCTGCATGCGGCAGGCAAGGGTGCGGAAGTATTGATGAGCGGTCTCGATTACGAGCGCGTGGTGCTGGCCGCCGGTCCATTGGGTATCATGCGCGCCTGCTTTGATCTGGTACTGCCATACGTGCATCAGCG
Organism: uncultured Pseudomonadota bacterium; assembly: GCA_963748005.1. Taxonomy (GTDB): domain Bacteria; phylum Pseudomonadota; class Gammaproteobacteria; order Steroidobacterales; family Steroidobacteraceae; genus CAILZL01. The sequence continues at coordinate 3,227,689 of CAVVHH010000002.1, read as the reverse complement.
CAAGCAGTTCGGCAGACCCATTGGCACCTTCGAACTGATGCAGGCGAAGATTGCTGACATGTATTCCACAATGAATGCCTGTCGCAGCTATGTCTACGCAGTGGCGCGTGCCTGCGATCAGGGCCGTGTCACCCGCATTGATGCCGCCGCCTGCATTCTGCAGGCATCAGAAAAAGCCACGCTCATGGCGCTGGACACCATTCAGGCGCTGGGCGGCAACGGCTACACCAATGACTATCCCGCCGGCAGGTTGTTGCGCGATGCCAAGCTGTATGAAATCGGCGCCGGCACCAACGAAATTCGTCGCATGCTGATCGGTCGCGAAATTTTCGGAGCCAGCACATGAAGCTGAGCAGCAGAATTGACACGCGCACGGAAACATTTCAGACCAATGCTGCACACATGCAGAAACTCGTTGCGGAACTGAAAGACCGCGTGCGCAGTGCGCAGCAAGGCGGTGGTGAGGCAGCCTGTCGCAAACACACCGAACGCGGCAAGCTGCTGGCGCGCGAACGCATCACACTGCTGCTCGATCCCGACAGCCCATTCCTCGAGATTGCGCCGCTCGCGGCAGGAGACATGTACGCAGGCGACGCGCCAATGGCCGGCGTCATTGCCGGGATCGGGCAGGTACAGCAGCGCGCCGTAATGATCATCGCCAACGATGCCACGGTAAAAGGCGGCACCTACTTCCCCATGACGGTCAAGAAACATCTGCGCGCCCAGGAGATCGCGGCGGAAAATCATCTGCCATGCATTTATCTGGTGGACTCCGGTGGCGCCTATCTGCCGCTGCAGAGTGAAGTATTTCCGGACCGCGATCACTTCGGACGCATCTTTTTCAATCAAGCGCAGCTCTCCGCTGCCGGCATCCCGCAGATTGCCGTGGTAATGGGCTCGTGCACTGCCGGTGGCGCCTATGTACCGGCCATGTGCGATGAAGCCATCATCGTGCGCAAGCAGGGCACCATCTTTCTGGGCGGACCACCACTGGTGAAGGCCGCCACCGGCGAAGTGGTCGATGCGGAAACACTTGGGGGCGGCGATGTGCACACCCGCATCTCCGGCGTTGCCGATCTGCTGGCCGATAACGATCAGCATGCACTGCAACTGGCACGTGATGCGATTGCGCAACTCGCGTCAACGCCTGCGACGTGGCTGCCGCGCGTGGCGTCGCGCGAACCACTCTATGCGGCGGAAGACATTTATGGCCTGATCCCGCAGGACACACGCTATCCCTACGATGTGCATGAAATCATCGCGCGCCTGGTGGACGCTGCAGAGTTCCATGAATTCAAGCCGCTGTATGGCAAGACACTGGTGTGTGGCTTTGCGCATATCGACGGCTACCCCATCGCGATTCTGGCCAATCAGGGCATCCTGTTTTCCGAATCCGCACTCAAGGCCACGCACTTCATTCAGCTGGCAAACCGGCGCAACATTCCGCTGCTGTTCCTGCAGAACATCACCGGCTTCATGGTGGGTAAAAATTTTGAACATGGCGGCATCGCCAAGGATGGCGCCAAGATGGTGAACGCCGTGGCGTGTTCACGCGTGCCCAAGTTCACCGTGGTGATTGGCGGATCATTCGGCGCCGGCAACTATGCCATGTGTGGTCGCGCCTATGCGCCGCGCTTTCTGTGGATGTGGCCCAACGCCAGAATTTCGGTGATGGGCGGCGAGCAGGCAGCTCAGGTGCTGGCGACGGTGCGACGCGATGCCCTGCAGGCGCGTGGCGAAAACTGGCCCCCTGAACAGGAACAGCAATTCATGGATGATATCCGCCGCAACTACGAAGCCGAGGGCAGCCCGTACTACGCCACGGCACGATTGTGGGATGACGGCATCATTGATCCCGTCGACACGCGCAGGGTGCTGGCGCATGCGCTGCAGGTGGTCGCACAGGGACCGGCCCCAGGCACGGAAAGCTATGGCATATTCAGAACGTGATTCATGAAGAAGACCGTGGGCTGCAGGCCGTGGGTTGGAATGAATGACTCTGACCCACGGCCTGCAACCCACGGTCTACAGATTCATTTCCGAGGTTTTCAACATGTCTTCACCCATCCTGCTCACCATCGACCCGCGCGGCGTCGCCACGGTGATGCTCAATCGCCCGGAGAAGCACAATGCGTTCAACGCCGAGCTGATCGCCGCCCTGCACGACACCCTAACGCAACTGGAGACCAATCCCGCGGTACGGGTAGTGGTGTTCACCGGCGCCGGTGTCAGTTTCTGCGCCGGCGGGGATCTCGAACACATGCAGCACATGAGCACGGCCAGTGATGACGAGAACTTCAGGGATGCGTTGAGCGTCGCGCGCTGCCTGCGCAAGCTGGAGGAACTGAACAAACCAGTGCTGGCGCGTATCAATGGCAATGCCTTTGGCGGCGGCGTCGGTCTGCTGTGTTGCGCCGATATCGCCGTTGCCAGCTCGCACGCCCGCTTCTGTCTGTCCGAAGTCAGGTTCGGCATTGCACCGGCCATCATTTCGCCGTTCGTCATTGCCGCCATTGGTCAGCGCCAGGCGCGCCGACTGATGTTGAACGGAGCCAGCATCAAGACCGATGAGGCGCAGAATATCGGTCTGATTCACCGGCACATTGACGCGCAACAACTCGATGAAGCTGTCGAGCAGGAAATCGAATTGCTGCTGCAGGGCGCGCCACTGGCGCAACAAGCCTGCAAACGCCTGATACGGGAAAGTTCCGGGCCTGCCACTGAACACCGCGACACCCTGGCTGCCCGCAACGCGAAACTGCTGGCGCAACTGCGCACCGGCAACGAAGGCCGCGAAGGTCTGCAGGCATTTGTGGAGAAGCGCAAGCCGGACTGGTCGCGCTGAGCGCGACACACGTACAATTCGCTCCCTGTTCTACGGGGCGAGGCCGTTGTGCAAATCAAAGACAAACTGGTGGTAATTACCGGTGCCGGCAAGGGCATTGGCCGTGCCATGGCGCTGGCATTCGCCGCGCGCGGCGCGCATCTGGCCCTGCTGGATGTGAACGAAGCCGACCTGAAGCAGACCAGCAGTCTGTGCGGGGCGCCGGGTGTGAGAGTGGCCTGCTACCGTTGCAATGTCGCCATCGAAACTGAAGTGGTCGCCACCTTTGATCAGATTGCCAGGGACTTCGACCGTCTGGATGTGCTGGTGAACAATGCCGGCATCCTGCGCGATGCCATGCTGGTCAAGCAGGACCGGGGACAGATCAGGAAGATGTCGCTGGAGCAATGGCAGGCGGTGATGGATGTCAATCTCACCGGCGTGTTCCTGTGTGGCCGTGAAGCCGCCGAACGCATGGTGAAGTTCGACAATGGCGGTGTCATCATCAACATGTCCAGCGTGTCGCGCAGCGGCAATATTGGCCAGAGCAACTACGCAGCCGCCAAAGCCGGCGTTGCCTCGTTGACCGTGGTGTGGGCCAAGGAGCTGGCACGCCATGGCATTCGCACCGGCGCCATTGCACCAGGGTTTGTGCTCACCGAAATATTGAATTCCATGCGCCCGGAGATTCTTGAGCGGGTGCTGATGCAGGTGCCGATGCGTCGCGGCGGTCAGCCGGAAGAAGTGGCTCAGGCAGCGCTGTTCATCGTCGAGAACGATTATTTCTCCGGCCGGGTGATAGAACTGGACGGCGGGCTTCGCCTGTGATGCCTCGATGGATATTTGCTCAGGCGCATGACCACAGTCATGCGTTAGCCACTGCCACTTTCAAGCTGCTCGTACTGACAAAATAATGCCTATTCTGATTCCCGGTCTTGTCCTGTTCTTTGCCCTGCACTCCATATCCATCTTCGCGCCACGCTGGCGCGAGAAGAAGCGCCAACGCTGGGGCAGTGGTACCTGGCGCTGGCTTCATTCATTGGGTTCGCTGCTCGCGGTCGGACTGATCGGCTGGGGTTACGCGCTGGCGCGTGTCACGCCTATCGTGGTGTATCTGCCGCCTGCCTGGGCCAGACATGCCACCGACCTGCTGATGCTGGCGGTGTTCCCACTCATTTACGCCACCTTTCTGCCGTGCCGCATCCGCAGCTGGCTGAAGTATCCTGATCTGGTCGCCATCAAGTTGTGGGCGCTGGCACACCTGCTGTCCAACGGCATGCTGGCCGACATTTTACTGTTCGGCAGTTTCATGGCATGGGCCGTGGTGAACCGTATTTCATTGCGACGTCGTGTGCGCATCCTGCCCAGCGGCGCACCCTCACAATTCAACGATCTGGTGGCCATCATTGCGGGGCTGGTTACATACCTGATCATCCTGTTCTATCTGCACTTCAAACTGATTGGTGTAGTTCCCTTCTGAGGACTCAGACAGTTAATGTATGCCATCGTAGCGATCAACATCTCTGGCCAAGGACTACCATGAACACGCTGATCATCGGTTTGTTGCTGTTCCTGGGGATGCACTCCGTCGCCATCATGGCGCCCACCTGGCGCGACCGGATGGCCGCGCAGCTGGGCTTGGCCTGGCGCGGCATTTACACTGTGATTTCCTTGATTGGCTTTGTGCTGATCATTCGCGGCTACGCCGCGGCACGACTGACGCCGGAGGTGCTGTATGTACCGCCCACCTGGATGCGTCACGTGACCATGACGCTGATGCTGCCGGTGTTTCCCTTGCTGCTTGCAACGTATCTGCCGGGTCGCATCAAAACCACGATGAAACATCCCATGTTGGCAGCTACCAAGTTGTGGGCGCTGGCACACCTGCTGTCCAACGGCATGCTGGCCGATGTACTGCTGTTCGGCGGCTTCATGTTGTGGGCGGTGGCCGATCGCATTTCGCTCAAGAAACGTCCGGTACGTGCCATCAAAACTGCGCCTGCCGCATCTTATAACGACTGGACTGCGATGCTGGCCGGCCTCGCGCTGTATGGTCTTTTTATTGTATGGGCGCATGCAAAGCTGATTGGCATTGCGTTGATCTAGATGGCAAGCAAGTCGTTGTCAGGCAACATATCGTCAATCCTGTTCGTGTGCATGGGAAATATCTGTCGTTCGCCAGCAGGCGAAAATGTCATGCGCAAACTGCTCGAGGACGCCGGACTGGCAGATCAGGTTCGTTGCGACTCAGCAGGCATCTTTGGCTATCACACTGGTGAGCCGCCCGACTCACGCATGACTGCAGCGGGTCGCCGACGCGGCCTGCCCATGACCGGTATTGCGCGACAAGTCACACGCGACGACCTGGATACGTTCGACCTGATTCTCGCCATGGATAACGACAACCATCAGGCACTACTGAAACTATCCAGTGAACACAACCGGCACAAGATCAGACGCCTCTGCACATACTGCGTGCGCCACAACGACACCGAAGTGCCCGATCCCTACTACGGAGGGCCCGAGGGCTTCGAGCACGTCCTTGATCTGCTCGACGACGGCTGCACGCAGATACTTCAGGAAATCAAGCGCATCTAGCGACGTCAGGACAAGGTCCGTGACATGGCCTGCGGAAACTTCTACGGTCCCGGTTCTGCACGAAGACGCAGGACTTCTGCTTCAAGCGCCGCGCCGGACTCGCCTCGCAGCTGCATCGAAACCACTTTGATCGCACCGGTCAGCCATATGGTTGCATTCAGCTCATCACGACAAAACTCATCCAGACCCGACACCAGCGCCAGATAACTGGTTCGACGCAGATACCGTTTCTCGAACAGCTCACCCGCCAGTTGCGCGTTTACTACCGGCGGCTTTGATTCGGCTGTCGCATGCTCAGCCGCATCGAAAATATCCATGTGAAACGCGGTGGCGCCCTCATATGCGCCGCGCACAAACAACACCTTGGTCACCCGAAAGACGTCGCCCGCCAGGGCGCTGTTCCAGTATTCGCAATTCAGCCCGATCTTGACGGTTTCCTCTTCAGCAGAGGCCGGCGCCTGCAAGACCAGCAACAACACCCACGATAAAAAACAGCGCATTCTCGTCTCCACAGCAGTCGCGTACACGATCCCAGATAATGCCGGAAATCATAATCTCACCGCGTCCAGATTGCCTGGCCCGATAACCGTTACAGACCGTCGGCATCAGTGCAAAATAGCAGCACAGGAAAGTCATCGGGGAGGCCGCATGTTTCTGGGTCACTACGCCGTAGCGCTGGCTGCCAAACCACTGGCGCCCACCACTTCACTGGGCACGCTGTTTGCCGCGGGCGCCTGCCTGGACCTGATTTGGCCGGTGCTGGTCATCCTGGGCATTGAGCGCGTCGTTATCGAACCGGGCATCACGGCGTTCACGCCCCTGGATTTTCAACACTACCCGTATTCCCACAGTCTGTTGATGAGCGCGGTATGGGCGTTACTGTTCGCAGGTGCCTATTATCTGTACAAACGCTCCACCACGGCCGCCATGGTGGTGGGCGTGCTGGTGATCAGTCACTGGCTGCTGGATGCGGCGACCCACCGCCCCGATCTGCCCCTTACCTTCAATGAAGACACCCTGATTGGGTTCGGGCTATGGAATTCGGTGAGCGCAACCTTGATTGTGGAGCTCGCACTATTCGCCATCTGCACTGCAATCTACATACACGCCACGATCACCAGTGATCGCATCGGCAGCATAGGCCTTGCGGCGTTTATCCTGTTCCTGCTGATCATCTATGCCGGTGCTGCCTTCGGCCCGCCGCCGCCCAACGCCGCGGCCGTCGCATGGTCGGATATGGGGCAATGGCTGGTGATCGCACTCGCTGCCTGGATTGACCGCCATCGGCAGCCATCAAATATCAACCAGGGCATTAATCCATAGAGCGAGGTACGACATGTCCAGGGGACTCATCGCTTTCGGACTCATCATCGTCTTCATCGTGGGTGGCTTGCTGGCATTCCGCGCCAATGCCAGATTGCCACTGCCGAAGAATCTGCCGCCACCGCTGCAGGACGATGATGAATATGAAGATGAGAAATAACCGGCGTCATTGCGACGCCGGTATAGAGCAGGTACTTGAGACTGATCAGTCCTGATACCTCAACCTTTGCCGTTATTGCCCTTGCCTTTGCCCTTGCCATTACTGGCATTCCCTTTGCCATGATGTTCCTGATAGGCGGGTACATACACATTGTTGTACCAGCTGTCCTGAACGAAATAGACCGGCCGACCGCAGGCTTCATAGCGGCCACAATAACGCTCCCAGTCCTTGGCGTGTCCTGGCGGAACGCGCAGATACATTGGAGCGACAACCACGCCCGGGTGCACCGGCCGAATGACGACCGGCTGCGGATAGACCAACACGGGCCTTGGGTAGTTGCCGATATCAATCTGGCCATAAAAGCCCGGCTGACCCACGCTGATGGATACGCCCACATCCGTGGCATTCGCAGCACTTGCAAGAACACACAGCGACAATGCCAACAACATGCGTTTCATAACAAACCTCCACTCACTAACACTCGTAATTCTCAATGATCCCGGACGGGCGACACGCAAAGCGATCGTCCGTGCTGGCACTTCCATATACACAAAAGCCTCATCCTGATTGTTGCGCAACATCTCATTCATCAAGGGATCTGCTGGCCGGCAGAACCTGTAGGAGAATGCCGACAGCTGCCAACTAATGTACTGTCAATCAAGTAGCATCCCGCAACTCATGTTGGCGATGGCGCCTGTCGTGGCACCCGCAGAATCGGCAGCCATAAAAACGATCACGCTGACCACTTCTTCAAATCTGAATAATCGTTCCAGCACAGTACCGAGCGCGGCTTACACCCCTGCGCAATACAGGCAATTCGCATGTCAACTACCAACCATGAACTTGAGTCCAAACGCACCGCCGGGCAGTCACCGCCGGTAGCGGCGAAAAGGGCGGTGTCCTGAGGGCACGCAGACTGCACCATCCTCGCTGCGGCTGCAGCAGCCGGGTGGGTTGGGCGCCCTCCCCGTCACACAGTCCTAAAGGAAGCCCGTTTTCAGTCGATTACCTGAATTGATATCAGACAATTCGACTGACGCATCGCCCTATCTGCAGGAAGCAGTGATCGACGCCAACCGGCAATAACCATGACCATTACCGCCGAGCGCATTGAAGAAACGCTGACGCCCCTTGAGGTTGTCATGCGCCGCCTGGGTGGCAGCTCGGGCTTTCCGGCCTTGTCCACTACCATTACGGATATCAACCGCATCGTGGCGTCGGATTCTGAAAGTGTGGGCAAGCTTACCCGCACCATTCTGCGCGACATTTCGATCACCAGGAAATTGCTGCACTTGGTGAACTCCGCCACCTACGGCCAGTTTGGCGGACGTATCCACACCGTTTCCAAGGCAGTGCTCCTGCTGGGTTTCGAGGCGGTACGCAACGCCGCCATGAGTCTGGTCATGCTGGAGTTTTCCAAGGGCAAGTCCCAGGCAAAGACGATGCAGGACGAAATCGTGGGCGCGTATTTTGCCGGCGTAGTGTCCAAGTCCATCTGCGAGCGCATGCAGCTGCGCAACAGCGAAGAAGCCGTGATATGCACCATGTTCCAGAACCTCGGCAGGCTGCTAGCCACCTTTTTCCTGTACGAAGAGAGTGTGCAGGTACTGGGGCTGATGGAAACCGGCATGACCGAGGAACAGGCCTCCACTAAAGTGCTGGGTATTTCCTACCGTGATCTGGGTATCGGCATGGCCAGACACTGGAATTTTCCGGATCGACTGGTGCAGGGCATGCAAGCCGTCACCACACGCGACATCAGCAGCGCGCCAAAAACCGATGCCGACAAGCTGAAGATCGCAGCCAACCTTGCCAATGAGTTATGCGCCACCGCATTGCAAACCACTGAAGCAGAAAAGCCTGACGCATTACGAGTGCTGGCGAGCCGCTACGCCAATGTAGTCAAGGTGAAAACCACCGAACTGAGTGCGGCAATCGACGCCAGCCTGAAAGAGTTTGCCGAGGCTGCGCCGGCATTGAACCTGCCGGTCAAGAACAGCACAACACTGGCCACCATCAAGACCTGGGCGGGCGAAACACGCGAACCGGAACCCGAGCAGATTGCAGCGGTCACGCCTGCCGGCGATCCAATCATGCAGGACGTGAATGCCCTCGACGCACTGGATGACAGCAGCGAGGCGGCACACGACCCCGAGCAGATTCTGTCCGCGGGCATTCGCGATGTGACCGAAACACTGGTGTCCGACTTCGCATTGAACGACGTGCTGCAGATGGTGCTGGAAACCATGTATCGAGGCATGGGCTTTAGTCGCACCATGATTTTCATCCGCGACACCAAACTCAGCACCATGCGTGCGCGCTATGGATTTGGCGCAAACATTGAACGTATCATCCCCAAGTGCAGTTTCCCGCTGGCCTTCGCGCCGGACGTATTCCATGTTGCCCTGGACAAGGGCGTGGACATTGTCATCGAAGACGCACTCGCACCGAAGATCATCAGCCGCATCCCGGGCTGGTATCAACAAGCCATATCCGCCAGAAGTTTCCTGTTGCTGCCGGTGATGGTCAAGAGTCAGGCGATAGGCTTGTTCTACGCCGACTCCGAAAACGCCGAAGGCGTCAAGATCAATCCGCAGCAACTGGGTCTGCTGCGTACCCTGCGCAGTCAGGTGGTGCTGGCGTTCAAGCAGAAGATGTAGCCAGGCATCACTCGGCATCCTGACTGCCGGTTGCCGAGTGGAACACCCGGAGTACGTTACTGCAGGTTCGCGCCTACGCCGGCGGCGACATCATCTCGCGCATCTCGCAGACGCCTTCCCAGCCCGCGGCATACAGGCGATGCACTTCCATGAAATCAATAGCTGACTTCAATGCCTCCTCGCGGGTGGCAAATTCAAAAATGGCAAACCCGCCAATGACTTCCTTGGACTCGGCAAATGGCCCATCCGTCACCTTGAGCTTGCCGCTGCGAACCTCGACGCGAGCGCCCATCTCCAGCGGCAGCAGACCGCCATCCATGATCATCCGTCCCGCCTGACGCTCGCGCGCCGCCATCTTGTGTATTTCTTCCAGCAGCTTCTGCGGCGGCGGACCCGACTGTTGCACGCAGGAAACCAGATACATGTAACGCATGAAAACTCTCCTGTGGACGCGACCATCGCGCCGGTACGCATCAAAGACGATGTACCCGGGGGCGCTCCGACATTTGCCGGCATGCTCCACCTGACCGCTTGACCAGTATGTTGGCCGGGCAGAATCACCAAACTGGCATCTGAGCCGAATACCGGATTCTGATGCGGTTCCTGCCGAACGGTATGGCGATGTGCCTACCTTTTCGGGTAGGACATGGCGTGCAGCGAGATATCGGCAGACGCTACCATCGACCTGACAATTCGCGCACTAAACCAAGTCCTTGATGTCGATGTCCAAGCGCGCCAGCCGTGCCCGCAGCGCCGGCCACTCCTCCTTCAGAAATTTATTACGCTCGCGTTTGAGCAACAACGCACGAACGCCTTTTTTGACCAGCAATCCCTCGCCGCGTTTTTTCTCGGTGAGATTATCGCGCGCCAGCTCCTTGTAGACCTTGGACACCGTCAATGGGTTTACCTGGAAGTCGCTGGCCAACTGCCGCACCGACGGCAGCATCTCGCCCTCCGGATAAGTTTGATCCAGGATGCGGCCAACCAATAAATGCAGCAACTGCTGATAGATCGGCAGATGCTCGTCCCAGCGTATTGTGCCTGATGGAGTGTTGGTGCTCATGATACGTAGCTTGACAGCTTGCACCTGTCCTTGTAAATAGTGTATTACTACGATAACACAGTAAGCACCAATAACCGGGTTCAACCTAGCAATGGCGATGCAGGCACCAGTGGGTAGACGGAAGCTCAATGACGGCAGCGTTGTCCAGCTGGTATCCGCCATGGATCGGGCCATTAGCCCGAAATTGTTCAATCGTCGGCGCACTTGGATGGCAATAACGCTGGTGATGATCAGCGCAGCGACTGCCGCTGCATACCTGCACTATGTACGTGAAGGCACGCTATCGGTCAGCCGTGAACGAATACAAATCGCTACCGTAGGCATGGGCAGCTTCGCGGAATTCGTGCCGCTCACCGGCAATGTCACACCCTTGAACACCATATACCTCGATGCCGTAGATGGCGGACAGGTGGCGCAGGTATGGGTGGAAGAAGGCACCCAAGTCAAGGCGGGGCAAACCCTGGTGACGCTCAATAACACTCAGAAGCTGCTGGAAGTGATGCGCGTCGAAGCCGAACTGACCGCACAATTGAATCAGCTCAGCACCATCAAGCTGCAATTCGCACAGTCGTCGCTGCAGCACGATCGCGATCTGATCGACACGCAGGCACAGGTCGAACAGCTCGAGCGGCAGCAAGCTCGTCGCATGCAACTGCTCGACAGCGGTGCGGTATCGCGCGCCGACATCGAAGACGGCGCATCGCAGTTGTCGCGCATGCAAGGAATGCTGGCGGCACTGACCAGGGCGCAGACGCTGGATAACCAGCTACAACGCAGCCAGATTGTCAGAATCGAACAAGCCGTCAACTCACAGAGCGAGAATCTCGCGGTGGCGCGCAAAAGCCTGGAAAACCTCGTCGTCACTGCGCCCATAGACGGGCAGTTAACATCATTGAATGCGCATGTTGGTGAATCCAAGGCACCCGGGCAACGCATAGGCCAGATCGATCAACTCAGTGGTACCAAAGTTGTTGCCATGGCGGACGAGTTTTATCTGGCAAGAATCGCAGCGGACCAGCTCGCCACTGCGGACATCGACGGCAACAGCTATCGCATGCGCGTAATAAAAGTCTATCCGGAAGTTCGCGACCGTCAGTTCAAACTCGATCTCGGGTTCGTTGATAAACCACCTGCGTCCATACGCGCCGGCCAGACCATACAGCTACGTCTGGAGATTAGCGCCGCCGCGACCACACTGATGGTCGCAAACGGGCCCTACTACGACGACAGTTCTCAAGGGGTATTCGTAGTCTCGGTCTCTGGCGACCACGCAGAACGTCGCCGCATCATGCTCGGACGTCGTAACACCGACAGTGTCGAAGTACTCTCGGGGATTGCCGCCGGCGAACGCATCGTTACCTCTGACTATCAGTACTACAACGGTATCGACCGGCTCAATTTCTACTAACGCTCCACCAATACAGAACCTAAGGACACAACATGATCAGGCTCAACAATGTCCGCAAGTTGTACCGCACGGATGAACTCGAAACCACCGCACTCGATAACGTCAGTCTGGAAGTCAGGCAGGGTGAATTTGTTGCGGTCATGGGACCGTCTGGTTGCGGCAAGTCGACCTTGCTCAATGTCATCGGCATGATTGACCAACCCAATGGCGGCGAATACTACTTCGGCGATACGGATGTGGCACGCCTCCCGGAGCGCGAGCTGGTGGCGATGCGCAGGAACAACCTGGGATTCATTTTCCAGAGTTTCAATCTCATCGACGAGCTGACGGTATACGAGAACATCGAGCTGCCGCTGCTGTATCTCGACATCCCCAAGCCCAGGCGCAGGACGCGTGTACGCGAAGTGCTGGAGCTGGTCGATCTGCAGGCACGCGCCAAGCACCGTCCGGCGCAACTCTCGGGTGGACAACAACAACGCGTGGCCGTGGCGCGTGCAGTCGTCGCCGATCCCAAGCTGATTCTTGCCGACGAACCCACAGGCAATCTCGATACCAGGAATGGCGAAGACGTCATGGAGATGCTAACCACGCTGAATGAGCAAGGCGCCACCGTCATGATGGTCACACACTCGCCCACCCACGCTGCGCGGGCCCACCGCATCATCAATGTGCTGGACGGCCGCGTGGTGCCACAGCAGCAGGCGATGTAAGGAAACTGAACATGTTCAAACACTACCTGTTCGCAGCGCTCAATCATTTCCGGCGCCACAAAATCATCATCACGATCAACCTCCTTTGTCTGATGCTGGGCCTGGCTGTCTTTGTCGGCACTTACTGGGTCGTCACGTCGATGGACAGTGCTGATCGGTACCTACCCAATGCCAATCGCATCTACGCCATCACACAAAGCGTCACCTTTCCCGGAGGCATCAACTCAGGAATCCAGCCCCTGGCGGTATGGCAGACGGCCAAATATATTCGCGATGACTTTCCGCAACTCGAATCAATTGCACGCTCTTCCAATCCGGACAACATTCCTGTCACGTTCCGCGATACCAGGACATCGTTCCAGGGTCGATACACCGACGCAGAATTCTTCGACATCTTTCCAATGTCATTTGTTGCAGGCAATGGCAAGGAGGCCCTGCGCCAGCCGCATAGCGTGGTGCTCACACTGGATGCCGCCAACAAACTGTTTGCAAATCCTCAGACGGCGCTGGGTCAACGGTTACGGATTTCCGGCGCCGTTGATGTCACGGTGACGGGAGTTATAAACAACGTCAGGCGCCCGTCGCACATGCAGTCCGGATCGCAATACGGAAGCTTCGACATGCTGGTATCCATGGACGTGTTCGATCAGGCGCCGGAAAAACAGGCCGCGAGGGAGAGCTGGAGGACCATCAGCATGGTCACCTATGTGTTATTACCGGACAATGCCAGTTTGACGGCGCAGCGTTTGCGCCAGGACCTGAAGAATTTTGCACAACGTCACGTTCCTGTTGAGCTATGCGATTGCAGCTTCGGCATCATGGCGATCAACGAAATTCCGATGACCATTCCCAATGGCGTGGTCGGTGCGCATCGCACCGGGATCACCGCCAGCGTGCTGATGTATATGCTCGGGGGGCTGGTGCTATTTGTCACCTGTATGAACTACGCAAATCTCGCCATTGCGCAAGCCGCAGTGCGTGCCAAGGAAATCGGCATGCGCCGCGTGGTGGGCGCGAGTCGTGGTCAGATCGCTGCACAATTTCTGTTCGAGGCGGCGCTGCTGGTGGCCGCTGCCATGCTTGGCGTTGGGGTACTGATGGGCGCAGGACTTGCCGCCTCACACGCACCCGAGAATACTTTTATTCTGCAGCGTATCGTTGCTGCCGAACAGACCTGGATCGGTGCGACTTTGCTGCTGATATTTTCAACATTAGCTGCCGGCGCCTACCCGGCTCTCTTCCTGTCACGCATCAGACCTATTGCAGCCGTACAATCAGGCCGTCAAAAGTCAGCACCCCGCAAGCTGTCACGCATCATGGTAGGCGTGCAATTCTTTTTAGCCAGCTTCCTGTTGATCGCGATACTGATCATGGGCTCGCAAACCGCTGCGATGAAGCGCTCGACCACAGGCGGCGATTTACAATCGCTGGTCGTAATTGAGAATGACCTGCGCAGTACGCAGGTGAATATGGAAGTGCTGCGCGCTGAACTGTTGAGCCAACCGCATATCAAATCAGTGACCGGATTCGCCGCAGTCCCCTGGAGCATGGTGCTCGGCCAGTTGCGAATCAGCAAATCTCTTGAAGATAGTTCGCCGCCGCGGCTGGCCGTGCCCAACAGTGTCGGCTACGATTTTTTCCAAACCATGGACATGAAATTGTTGGCGGGGCGTATCTTCGATCGCAATCATGCGGACGATATCTTCAAACGTGAATCCACCGCCACCGCCACGGTCATCATCGATCGCGCCATGGCCGAATTGCAGGGATGGACAGACCCACAGCAGGCGATCGGTCAATCCTTGTATTTGCGGGGCGGTCTCGACAGCAGTTTGAAACCACGCCCCTTGAACATTGTCGGCGTCGTGGAAGGCAGAATGCTGGGCATACTGAACTTGGGCGCCACCTCGAACGTCTATGTATTTAACCCCGAAACTGCCCGTTATCCAATCGTCAAGATTTCGACAGTCGATGTTAAAGCCGCGCTCCATGAGATTGATACGGTGTGGAACAAGCTTGCGCCCAGTGCCGCCATTGTCCGGGAGTATCCAGCGGACATTGCGAACAAGACCTACAAGAGTTTCAGTGGAGTGACGGCGGCGATCGGCATCCTTTCAGCACTGGCCTGCATAGGTGCTTTGTTGGGACTGATCGGCGTCTCGCTGCATATAATCGGCCGGCGCACCCATGAAATTGGCGTACGCAAAACCTTGGGCGCCAGTACCCAAAGTATCTTCGCGCTGCTATTGCGCGACTTTGCCCGACCCGTCGTGATCGCCAATCTGATCGCCTGGCCATTCGCCTTCCTGGCCATGCGCATGTACTTGAACATGTTTGCCGATCGCTCAACCATGTCAGTGACGCCGTTCCTGGTGAGCTTGGTCGTCTCGATCCTGGTGGCATGGTTGGCGGTGGCCGTGCAGACGCTGCGTGCAGCGCACATCAAGCCGGCCGAGGTGCTGCGCTACGAGTAATGACGTCTTGGCTCGGGCTGGATAGAGTTGCACTGAAAGGTATGTCAGACTTCATGGATCAGCAGCAACCTCCTGTCATCCATACTCCAGACCCGGGACAAGCCATGAACACCAAGAACGTCCTTGCCAGCGCCTTGACAGTGGCGCTCATCACGGTGGGCGGCCTATGCATCTCTGCCCAAGCGGCCGAGACGAAAACAGTCGTGGTGTATGGCGCCAGCGGCAACATTGGGGCAAAAATCACTCAGGAAGCGTTGAACCGTGGTTATCGCGTACTCGGTGTCTCGCGCGATCCGGCCAAATCCACCATCAAGAATGACAAGTTCACCGCGGTCAAAGGTGATGTGACGGATGCAGACTCCATCAAGGCAATCACAGCCGGTGCGGCGGCGATTGTTGTTTCGGTCAGTGGCAATACCGCTGACAACAAGCCGGAAAACGCTACCACCAACCTGGCGGCACAGAGCTTGGTCAAGGCACTCGGTGCAATGGGCGAGAATGCGCCACGCGTCATCCACATCGGCGGCGCAACGGCCATGTTCGACACCAAGGAAGACATGCTCAAACACATGCCGTTCCCGGCGCAAGAAGGTACCGATAGGTACGCCAGGGTATTTGGCCATGCCGAAGCACTGAAAACCTACCGCGCCAGCAACATCAAATGGACTGTGCTCAACCCTGCCGAAAATATAGTTGGCATGCGCGGCGAGGGCGACAAGCGCACCGGCAAGTACCGTACTTCCACCACAGAGCTCATCCGGAACGCCAAAGGCGAAAGCATCATTACCTTGTCCGATCTTGCCGTGGCAACCGTGGATGAAATCGACCATGGCCGATTCATCCGCCAACGATTCACTATCGGCTATTGATACAAGTATTAGTCCGACATGGAACCTTTGACAGCGTGAGCCAGCTTGTGACGTTCATGCGTGACTCCTAGAATCTCTGCACAATCATAAATTCAACAATCCACGGGGGCAGGCAATGCGACTGAAATACCTCTGTTTGCTGGCAGGCGCAGCCACCAGCGGATTTATTCGCTTGAACGATGCCGGGCCGTTGTTGAACCTGGTCTTCATGAGGAAAGAACTGTGAACCTGTATATCCGCAGAGCGCTGCTGATCGGCGCAGCCGTTACATTACCGACTGTATCCACTCAAGTCTTTGCTCAGCAAGCTGGCCTCAAAGCCGGCGCAGCACGCGTGGAATCCACACCTTCACCAGCTGATCTGCCGGACTGGTTCAAGACAATCCATGACAAGCTCTACGTGCGCGCGACCGTGCTGGACGATGGCGCCTCCCGCGCAGTGATCGTTGTCGCTGATGCCCCGACGATCGCTACCGACGTCGCCGCGGACCTCACACGTCGCATTGCCACGCTGGTCAATGCACCGGTGGAAAACGTGCTGGTGGCCGTCACCCATAATCACAATGCCGTGCGTCTCGACAACACTGTGGTGGGTGTCTACCTGCCGGGCTCGCCGCAGATCACCGCCATGACCGTGGCCAAGGCGCTGGAAGCCGTGAAGCAGGCCGCGGCCAACATGCAGCCAGCCAGAGCGGGCTACGCCGAGGGCACGACGCCTCTGATCGGGCGCCGCGCTACTGCGGCAGGGGCACAGCCAGCAGCCACGACGAATGCGGTGATTGAAGACGAAACGCTCGCGCGTTCGCTTGGCGTCTTCAAGGTTGAGACCCTGTCCGGACAACCCATCGCCATGTTGATCAATTCCGGCCTGGAACCGGTGCTCGCCCAGGTACTGGAGTCGGAGGTCAGCGCCGATGTGGCGGGTGCTACGGAGCGCTACGTTGAACAGCGCTTCGCTGACAAGGCCGTGGTCATGTACACCGTGGGCTCCATCTCCAGCTCCTTCTACAACGCCAGACCGCCGGCAAATACACCTGCAGCGGATCATCATGTCATCATTAACGCGGTGGGCACGCTGCTGGGCGAGGATGTGCTGGCGTTGGCAGCCCAGATTCGCCCGTCCACTGATGTGAAGATCAGCGGTGCGCAGAAGGTGCTGCAATGCCCGGGAAAACAGACCTCCCCGCTCAACAATGCACGCTCCTGCTCTGATGCACCGGGCTCCAAACTGCCGGCATGCGTGTTCAAGGACACCGATACCGGCCCTGTCAATCTGCAGATGGGCTTGCTGAAAATCGGTGATCTCAGAATCCTGCAGGCAGATGCCAATGTCACTCCCCCGGTGTGGCAGAAGCTGAAAAAGACATACCCTGCCAACACCATGCTCGTCGCACTGGCCTATGGCCCCATGCACTACGTGATGGCCGATGCTGTTTATCCTTCCAACAGCTATCAGGTCACCGCCACCACCGCCAAACAGGGTTGCGCCGAACAGGGCTTCATCAACACCGCCGAGTCGATGATCAAGCAAACCCGCTGACTCGGCGCTGATCCTCAATTGTGTGCGCCGAGCCACTCGACTGACGCTGACGCAGATCTGCGTTCCCGGGATTGTTTCTGCGGGCACCTGAAACTAAGCTGGCTATCCATGTCTATGGGGATAAAGACGCCATGAAGAAGAAAGAGAATAGTGCAGAGTCGAACGCGCGGCGTTCGTTTCTCAAAGGTGCGGGTGCATCACTCGGCCTGGCGAGCGCAGCATCAGTGCCTTCACAGGTGCTTGCGCAGACAGCGTCCGCGTCTGCTCCGGCTGCTGCCGCACCTGCGGGATATCAATCGCTGAGTCTGGAAGAATCCGCTGCCACCGAAGCACTGGTTGAACACATGTGGCCAGCCGACCAGTTTGGCGCCTCTGGCGTCGAGCTGGGCATCGCAACCTACATCGATCGCCAGCTCGCCGGTGCCTTCGGCCAGGGTGATCGGCTGTATTCCCAAGGCCCATTTCGCAAGGGCAAACCGCAGCACGGTTACCAGCTGCCACTCACGCCCGAGGTCTGGTTCAAGACTGGCATCGCTGCGCTGAATGCTTACTGCAGTCGCGTTCACGGCAAGACTTTCGACCGTCTGGCTACGACTGATCGCGAAACTGCGCTGCTGGCGGTAAGCACGGGTAAAGCAAACGCGCCTGAATTCGATCTTGCAGCATGGTTCAACGAACTCCTCTACCCGCTGTTCACGCAGGGCGCGTTCGCCGATCCCATCTACGGCGGCAATCGCGACAAGGTGGTGTGGAAGATGATTGGTTATCCGGGGCTGCCCGCCATCTATAACCGTGACATTGTGACCTACCGCGGCAAGCGTCATCCGAAATCGGATACACCGAAATCGATCCAGGACCTGTCATGATCAAACTCAAAGAACGTGAAGTCGTGATCGTTGGCGGCGGGCTCACCGCAGGTCTGGTTTCCCGACGTCTGGTGCCAGCCGGGCATGACGTGCTGGTGCTCGAACGTGGGCCCGAACGTGCTGGCGGGCCGGAGGGAGAATTGCCCACGCAACGCGATGAGCTGCGCTGGGGAACACACCGCGGCATGGCGCAGCGCGAGAACCTGGAGACCGTCACCCTGCGCCATTCATTGAATGAGCAGTCGCTACCGATGCGGCGCATCACCAGCTTTCTGCCCGGCTTTGGTGTCGGTGGTGCGATATCGCACTGGAATGGTCTGACGTGGCGCTACCCGACCACGGACTACACCATGCGCACACACCTGGAATCGCGCTACGGCAAGGCGGCGCTCGCCGGTCTGACGGTGCAGGACTGGGGCCTCAAGTATGAGGACCTGGAACCTTACTACTCGCTGTTCGAAAATCTTTTTGGCATCTCTGGCGAAGCGGGCAATATCAAGGGGATCAAGCGTCCCGAAGGCAATCCCTTCGAGCCGTATCGCAGCGAGGCGTATCCACTACCGCCGCTGGAAACCAGTCAGATTGGCATGCTGTTTCGCGAGGGTGCTGCCAAGCTCGGTTACCACCCTTTCCCCATACCCGCGGCCAATGCCAGCCGGGCATACAAGAATCCCGATGGCATGCAGCTGGGTGCGTGCCAGTACTGCGGGCACTGCGAGCGCTTCATCTGCGAAGCGAACGCCAAGGCCAGCGCATCCAATCTGTTATTCCCGCTGGTGCGCGGCAAGCCGAATTTTGAACTGCGTGCCAACGCCGAAGTGCTGCGCCTGCTGTACGACAAGGCGAAGAAGCGCGTCACCGGCGTGGTCTACGCCGATGCTTCCACCGGCGAGGAATTCGAGCAGCCGGCATCGACCGTAGTGCTGGGCGCCTATGTGTTCACCAACACGCGCCTGTTGCTGCTCTCGGGCATCGGCAAGCCTTACGATCCGCACACCGGCCAGGGCGTGGTGGGCAGGAATTACTGCTACCAGACGAACTCCGGCGTCAATGTGTTCTTCGAGGACCAGTACCTCAATACCTTCATGGGTGCCGGCGCGCTCGGCATATCCATCGACGAATTCAATAATGACAACTTCGATCACACCGGCCTCGGCTTCGTCGGCGGTTCGCTCATCAGCGCGATCTCCATGAACGGCCGGCCGATCGATACGCGGCCATTGCCACCCGGAACGCCGCGCTGGGGCACGAAGTTCAAGGAGGCGAATGCAAAGTGGTATTTGCGCGGCGCCAACATCAGCTGTCAGGGGAGCAGCTACGCACAGCAACAGAACTATCTGGACCTCGATCCGGATTATCGCGACGCCTGGGGCCGGCCGCTGCTGCGCATGACCTTCGACTTTCCGGCGAACGATATCAAGATGTCGGAGTATGTCACCGCGAAGGCGCACGAGATCGCCAAAGCCATGGGCGCCACCATCACCAACCCCGCGCCGCGCCGCGGGCCCTATGACATCCGCCCCTACCAGTCGACGCACAATACCGGCGGCACCATAATGGGCGCGGATCCAAAGACCAGCGTGGTATCGCCGCACCTGCAATGCTGGGACGCCGACAACCTGTTCATCAGTGGCGCCAGCGTCTACCCGCAGAATGCAGGCTACAACCCAACCGGGCCGGTGGGCGCGCTGGGTCTGCGGTTGGGCGACGATCTCATCAACTATCTGCAGCGACCGAGGAGAATCGGATGAGGTTTGGGGTGTCCTGTCTGCTTGTGTTCTGCACGGCTTTTTTCATTTCGGCACACGCACAACCTTCCGGATTCGAACGCTGCATGGCCTGTCATGCAGGAACGGAAATCACCAAAGAACTGGGACCCACCTTGGCTGGCGTGTTCGGCCGTGCCGCCGGCAGTCGCGAGGACTTCCGTTACAGTCGCGCAATGTCACGCAGCGGCATCACCTGGGATATGCAAAGCCTTGATGCTTATCTGAAAGCGCCGAGCGAATTCATTCCCGGCAATCGCATGCCATTTGAAGGCATTGCTTCAGACGCAGAGCGCGCGGCAATCATCGAGTATCTGAAGACGCTCAGGTAGCAAGCAGTGAATTGCCTCCTGCCAACATCGTGCTGTTGAAAAATATCCATCTGTTCGCTCAGCGACCGGAAGTGGTAATTCCGGTCGCTGAGCAGAGTTGAAGCATCTTGATTTCACTCAAAGCCGCGTTCGCGAAGCAAACAAGCACGACCACTGCACTAGCGATTAGGCATGCTGCCGCCGAACTGGTAACGCGCTTCAAACAGATCGACTTTCTCCTGCGGCAAAATGCGCGATGGTGAGGGCGTAGTGTCGATACGCATCATCAACTCGCTGGTCGAGTTGAAGGCCGGCCATGCGGGAAGATCCGGACCGTTGGGATTACCGGTCCTGATGTAGTTGATCCAGTAACTGGAGATCAGCTTCGACACCTTCTGGTCATCGGGACCAAAGCTGCGACCAGCCGCATTCAGGTTCTGGAAAATGTACGGCACTTCATTGGTATGGAAAGAGCCAAAGCGTGCCGACTGCGGTCCCGGTTCGACATGCAGGTAGTTGTACAGAAAGATCGGGTAGCGGCTGTACATCAAACGACGCTTGGCCCATGCATACGTCGTCGACAGTGCACGATCGCGACTTATCTGCTTGCCGGCAACCGCGAGATTGACTGAATCGTCTGGCACGTACATGGCCATGGCGCGGTCAGCTACCGGACCGAAGTCTGCAATCTGTTTGTCAATTTCCGCACGCGTCCATGAGCCATAGGAAGTATCGAAGCCGCTGTTCTCGTCAGCGTTGTACCCGGCCAGGATCGGAGTGTCGTTAAAGGCAGTGGAAGAAATCTGCGCAAGCAATGGCTCCTGCGGCAGGAATCGTCCATCAATGACTGCCCGGAAATTGATGCCGGTTTTCCTGGTGTAATCAACAGCCGCTTTCAGCACCGCATCGGCGGACATGCGTCGAAGGTCGGCCAGCGACCCGGCTCCCGCCGCTTTCATAAAGGCTTCCCCACTCGCTTCCGCGAGTGCGAAGGGTCCCGCACGCGATCCGACACCGGGTCCGCTTTGTGCGATCGCGCGCACGAACAGGTCCTTGGCAGAGGGCGCTGAGATAAGACTCAACACAGAACCGGCGCCAGCTGACTGGCCGCCAATGGTGATGTTCAATCGATCGCCGCCGAACACCGCGGCATTGACCTTGATCCATTCCAATGCTGCGACCTGGTCCATCAAGCCATAGTTGCCGGCGGTACCTGCTTCCTTGGTCAACTCGGGATGAACCAGGAAGCCGAATGGGCCGAGGCGATAGTTGATGGCGACCACAACCATGTTGCCGTTTGCGGCCAGATTGGCCCCGTCATAAACCGGAACAGTGGCCGATCCCTCGACCAGGCCGCCGCCGTGAATCCACACGAATACCGGCAGGCGCTTGCCGGCAGCGTTCTTGGGCGCCCACACATTCATATACAGGCAGTCTTCACTGACGGAGCCACCCACGGGGATCATGTACTCAGGAGTCCAGGGGGCACGGCCTTCAGGAGGATTAAGTGTCTGTACACAACTCGCCGGAGGTTTGTCCGCCTTGCGTTCGCCGGCCCAGACCCTCGCAGGCAGGGGCGCTCGCCAGCGCAACTCACCCACCGGCGGCTCGGCATAGGGGACGCCGAACCAGGCTTCGACGTTCTTCAGTGTCACTCCCGATAGTTGGCCCTGCGCAACAGTGACCGTGGCCGCTGTTGCCTGAATCGGGCCCAACACAGACAGGCTGAATAAAACCATACCTGCCACAGCATTTTTTAGTGACGTCATAACTTTTGGTCCCCTGTTGCTGGCAAGCATCAGCCAGCGATTGCAAATGAACTCAAGCTCGTGGAGTATATGATTGCGTTGTCAAGCGACGCTACATCCAAAAATTTTAATCGGGGGGTCAATCATGGCTCAGTGGAAAAGAGTTCTTGGCGCTACAGCCAGCTTCGCCATCACAGCAACTGCATTACCAACTTTCGCCCAGGCGCCAGACGCGGCTCCAATTACCCTGGGCGAGATTGTCGTGACCGCCCAGAAGCGCTCGGAAAACCTGCAGGAAATTCCCAAGCAGGTTCAGGTGGTCAATGATGCAGCGCTGGAAAATGCCAACGTCACCAGTCTCGTCGACCTGGTCAAGCTGGTGCCGTCCATGTCCGGTCCCAACTCCAACGGCATGGGCGGACTGATTTCAATGCGCGGTGTCGGCACCGCAGCACCGAGCGTCGGTGCCGCCGCAGAAGGTCGGCATCGTCCTCGACGACGTGCCGCAGCCGTCGCGCGCCCGATCCGCGGCGAACCTGCTCGATATCGAGCGGGTGGAAGTGCTGCCCGGACCTCAGGGCACGCTGGCCGGTAAAAATGCCACTGGCGGCTCTGGTCAACCTCGTCACCCGCAGGCCTTCACAGACCGCCCTGGTCGGGGATTTCCAGACCTCCGCCACCACCGATGCATGAGTACACTGTTGGCGGCTATTTGTCGGCACCCATTAACGATCAGTTTGCCTTTAGCCTGTCTACGCAACTACCAGAACCAGCGCGGCCTGGCTTTCAACATCTACCTGGGCAAGTGGGACGTCGCTACCGAGAATCTTGGCTTCCGCGGCAAGTTGCTGTGGCAACTGAATGAAGACACGGAGATGACCCTTGCGTATGCGCACTATTACGGAGTTAACGAAGGCGGCGGCGTAAGCGGATGGAGCTCGATCTACCGGCAGATTGATATACCCCTGCACCAACATCGTTCTCGGCGCTTGAATGCATCAGCTCCACCTCCCCCTACCACTCCGTGCTCAAGCCGGCACAGCCGGGAAAAAGAACTTCACCCAGCTGCTGCCCGGCATCACACCCAGCCCGGACAACGTGAACTACTATTCGATCAGCAGGCAGAGGACAGGAGCGCAGAGGCGACAGCGCCAGCCTGAGATACGAGCAGTCCTTCGCGGCCGGCGACTTCATGGCCATTGGTTCGTGGCTGTCTGAAGACTACCCGCGGTGCAGGACTGGCTGAACTACCCCAATGTCAACCTGGACTTCCGGCCGGAATTTGACGGCTATGCGCACGTCGGCAACAGCTCGGAACAAAAGACACTGGAAGCCCGATTCGCGTCCAAGACCGATCGTCCCTTCACCTACCTGGTCGGTGTGTTCTGGTCTGATCTGGTGAACGATTTCGAGTACCAGCGCTATCAACAGCCGTTCTGGGCACGGCGGATATTCGGCT
Source organism: uncultured Pseudomonadota bacterium (assembly GCA_963748005.1). Lineage (GTDB taxonomy): Bacteria > Pseudomonadota > Gammaproteobacteria > Steroidobacterales > Steroidobacteraceae > CAILZL01. Next base: position 3,203,911 of record CAVVHH010000002.1, on the reverse strand, counting down.
CAGGCTCCGAGGCAGCCTTCGGCAGCATGTCGTATACGTTCGCTACCAACACCACGGTACGCGCCGGCGCTGAGATACGAAAGCGACAACATCGATTACACCTGGACGTACTTCGATATCCCTGCCGTGACGCGCACGCTGGCTAATGGCATTGTTCGTAGTTACCCGCGAACTTTTTACCCCTCGACCGCTGGCGACGCCAGCGATGAATACGTGAACTATGACTTCGGCCTGGAGCAGAAGTTCGCCAATGGCATGATGATTTACGCGAGTTATGCCTATGCCAATCAGGGCCCCATCTACGACTCTGAAGATATTGTGGGATCACAAAAGACGGTGCCTGGCAATCCCAACGTGGGCGTGGGACTACAGCCGCTGCCAGCAGAGGAAGTCAACTCCATCGAGGTCGGCTTCAAGAGCACGTGGTTCGACGATCGGCTGATCTTCAATCTGAACTTCTTTGACATGAAGTTCGACAACTATCAGGCGCTCACCAACGTGACGGATACGTCGAACCCGTTCTCACAACCCATTCTGAAGACCTATCCGGCAGGCAAGGCCAGCAGCAAGGGCGTCGAACTCACCTCGTCCGCACTGGTCGGCGACCACACCCGGTTTGATATCGCCGGCATGTACAACGATGCCAAGATCGACGAATGGTACAACGCTCCCTGCTTCCCGACCCAAACGGTCGCAGAAGGATGCCTCGTCGGATACCGCCCGGCGTTTGCCCCCAACCTACCAGCCAAATATCGCCGGCAATCCGCTGGCGAACGCGCCGAAGGTACAAGGTGACTGCCATCGGAACGTATTCAAATACGCTCTCGGGCGATTGGGACTGGAGTGGGTCGCTGACACTCCGCTACCTCAGCGAAGAAATCGGGGACCAGCTGGGCAACAAGGCAACCATCATCGATGCCAGAACCTTCTTTGATGCCAACCTGACGTTTACGAATGGCAAGCTTCAGATATTCCTTGTTCGGCGTCAATCTGTTCGAAGAGTTTGCCGAGTCCTTCGGAACGGGGCTGGGCGCGGGCCTCACGGCCGGCAACGGTTCGTCCACCGGTCGCTATCCTGACGGATCCTATCCGATCAAAACGCGCAACCTGTCCCGTGACAACGTCCGTTACTTTGGCGCTCGCGTGAAGTACTCGTTCTAGTCAATCAAGTAGAGAATCTCTACCTTCAACGACGGGCGGATCCTCAGGATCCGCCCGTTTTCACTATCGGCAACCAGCTTCTTTCGTTTCCTTTTCCTTTTTCTCCTGGAGACCGGCCATGTTCCGCAAGCACTTGAGATTTGCCGCGGCGATTGCCGCGCTTGTTGCCTCACCGCTTTTCGCCCAGACGGCGCTGCCTACGCATTGGGAGGATCTGACGGGTCCTGATTTCATCCTGGCGCTACAGCAATCCAGACAGACCTGTGTACTGCCCTTCGGTGTCATCGAAAAGCACGGTCCCGCCGGTCCGCTGGGCACCGATCTGATGAATGGCCGGTACGTCGCAGACCTCGCCACCCGACAGGAATATTCCATCATCTTCCCGGCGTACTACTTCGGACAGATTTCTGAAGCCCGTCATCAGCCCGGCACGCTGGCGTATCCGGCGCGTCTGCAGCTGGAAATGCTGCAGTTCACGGTGGAAGAGATGGCCCGCAACGGCTGCAAGAAGGTCATCATCCAGAACGCGCACGGCGGTAACAACATGTTGCTGCACTACTTTGCGCAGACGCAGATGGACTCGCGCCATGACTATGTGGTGTATGCCTACTTCGCCGCGCAAGGCACCGACATGCCGGCTGCGGCCAAAGCCACAAAGCCCGGCGTGGATGGTCATGGCGGTGAAGGCGAGCTGTCCAATGTGATGGCGTATGCCCCGCAGGATGTGCATCCGGAACGCTCGGGACAACAGTCCGGTGCGGATCAGAAGCGACTCACCCTGCCAGCACCGGTCTATACCGGCATCTGGTGGTACGCCAGTCAGCCGAACCATTACCAGGGCGACTCGGCCGGTGCCAACGCCGCCCGTGGCAAGGCAGCCACCGAATATGCAGCCCGTAATCTCGCTGCTGCGATCAAGGCCATCAAGGAAGACACCAGTGCGGCGACGCTGCAGAAAGAGTTCTTCGACAAGGCCGATAACCCGCTTGCGACCAAGCAGTAATAACCTGCTACAAGTCTGACCTTCAAGGGCCCGCTACATCAGTACGGGCCCTTGTTTCATCTGCGAGCACACTGTGCCGTCAGTGTGTGCAAGTCATTGCATTTCAAATGCTAGTCTTTCTGCTGCTAGTTTGGCGCAGGAAGCCGTCACTACCTCCATACCTCCATCGCCACTGGGGCCGAGCAGACCACCAACGCCCGTTCTCCAGAAGTATTACTGGATCGGTGCGTGACATTCCGCCTCATCATCTCCAAAGCCACAGAAGTATTGCTGGTCGGTAATTGGACTGGGACCGCGTTGCACCCAGAACCAAGGAAGGGCGCATCTGGCACCCGAAACGTTAGCAAAGCAGCATTGGCCCAGACCCGGACGGGCTGTGGCCTGAACCGCATCCAACGCAAACAGGTTGATTACAACCACCCGCCGCACGGTGTCTGAGTAAGGTAAAACTTTTATTCCAGTATCTCAGGGTGGAACAAATCTTAAATATGTGATTGCAAATGAAATAAATCTGATGGAGTATAGGATAACGTTGCAAGACGACGCTACATTGAAAAACAGTCATCGGGGGATCAATCAATGACTCAGTGGACAAGAATTCTTGGCGCTACTGCCAGTACCGCCATCACTTTAATCTCATTTTCAACCTCGGCCCAGGAATCGACCGGGTCAGAGATCACCTTGGGTGAAATTGTCGTGACTGCGCAAAAACGCGCGGAAAACCTGCAGGAAATTCCCAAGCAGGTTCAGGTGGTCAGTGACGCAGCGCTGGAGAATGCCAACGTCACCAGCATCACCGATCTGGTCAAGTTGGTGCCGTCCATGACCGGACCCAACAACGCCATGGGCGCGACTTCCATGCGCGGTGTCGGCACCGCAGCACCGAATATCGGCGCCGCCAGCAAAGTCGGCGTCGTGCTTGACGACGTGCCAATTCCCTCGCGCGCCACCTCCAACAGTAACCTGCTGGATATCCAGCAGGTCGAAGTGCTGCCTGGACCGCAGGGAACGCTGGCTGGCCGCAACGCCACGGGTGGTTTGATCAATCTTGTTACCCGCAAGCCTTCGCAGACCGCCCTTACCGGCAGCTTCGAGGCCTCCGGCACCGACGATTATGAATACATCGCAGGCGCGTACCTGTCAGCTCCGATCAATGATCAATTTGCCTGGAGCCTGTCGGGCAACTGGCAGGAGCGGCGCGGCATGGCCTATAACCTCGCCTTGAGTCAGTGGGACCTGGCTACCAGAAACTGGGGCGTCCGTGGCAAGATGCTCTGGGCGCCCAATGACGATACCGAGATTACCCTCTCCTGGAACCATTCCGAGGACCGACAGGAAGGTGGCGGTTCAGGCGGCTACAGCTCGATCTACCGCCAGATTGACGTACCACTGAATACCATCACTTCGGGTGTTGAATGCATCCAGGTCACCACGCAGGTCAATGCTCAGGGCAACACTGTTTGCTCGGCCAATCCTACCTTCGGAACCGCCGCAAAAAGAACTTTCACCCAACTGCTTCCCGGTATCACGCCCAGCCCGGACAACGTGAACTACTACTCGATCCTGCGTGCCTGGTCGGAGCGTGAGAGCGATTTGGTATCGCTGCGATACGAACAGGATTTCTCGCCCGGTACCTTTACGTTCATTGGTTCGGACCTGAAAGAACTATTTCCGGTGTCCCAAGTGTGGCAGAACTACACGGACGTCAACCTGAACATGCATCCGCTGTTTGACGGCACTGCCCACATCATCAACCACTCGTACCAAAAGACGCTTGAAGCAAGGTTCGCGTCCAAGACCGACCAGCCCTGGACCTATCTGGTCGGGGCGTTCTGGTCGGATGGCGAGAACCGGTACGACTACCAGCGGTACACGCCGACATTCCTGGCAAACCGCATCTTCGGAACCCAGACTCAGGCGCTGTTCGCCAGCACTTCCTACACTTTCGCCACCGATACAACGGTGCGCGTCGGTGCGAGATACGAAGACGATACCATCGACTACATCTGGGATTTCTATAACTCACCGGCAACGACGAAAACGCTGCAGAATGGCCTCGTAATGAACTTCGGCGCCTATCCCCCCGGTTATCCCGATACGGCTTCGGAATACAGTGACGATTACGTCAACTATGACTTCGGCGTGCAACAAAAATTCGACAATGGATTCATGGTCTATGCGAACTATGCGTACGCCAATCAGGGTCCCATCTTCGACGCAGAGTCTACGGCCGACAGCGAAAGGGTTAATGCCACCGCGCTGCCACCGCTGCCTTCGGAAGAGGTCGACTCCATCGAAGTGGGCTTCAAGAGCACCTGGCTGAACGATCGACTGACGTTCAACCTCAACTACTTCAACATGCAGTTCGACAATTATCAGGCACTGACCAATGTGACTGATACAGCGAACCCCAACGCGACGCCTCAGCTGAAGACCTGGTCGGCCGGCAAGGTCAGCAGTACGGGTGTGGAACTCACTTCGTCCGCGCTGCTCGGAGATCACACCCGGCTTGATCTCGCCGGCATGTACAACGATGCCTACATCAAGGACTGGAAGAACGCGCCTTGTTTCTCCAACCAGACGGTACAGGAAGGCTGCATCATGGGCCAGAAGCCACCAGGCGAGAATGCAGTGAGAAACTACCAGGCTGATATCTCCGGCAATCAGCTGGCCAATGCGCCGCTGGTCAAGGTTACTGCCATCGGCACGTACTCAAATGTCCTCTTCTCCACAAACTGGGACTGGAGCGGATCGGCAACCATCCGTTACCAGAGCGAAACCATCGGTGACCAGTTGGGCAATCCGGCCACCAAGCTGCCTGCAACCACCTTCGTGGATGCCAACCTGACGTTCACGCTGAATAAATTTCAGTTCTCGGTGTTTGGCGTCAATCTGTTCGAAGAGTTTGCCGAAGCATTCGGAACGGGTCTGGGGGCGGGCCTGTCATCTTCGCTGGGTGGTGCATCCACCGGTCGGCAGCCTGATGGCAGCTACCCGATCAAGACGCGCACACTCAGCCGTGACAACGTCCGTTACTTTGGCGCTCGCGTGAAGTACTCGTTCTAGTCAATCAAGTAGAGAATCTCTACCTTCAACGACGGGCGGATCCTCAGGATCCGCCCGTTTTCACTATCGGCAACCAGCTTCTTTCGTTTCCTTTTCCTTTTTCTCCTGGAGACCGGCCATGTTCCGCAAGCACTTGAGATTTGCCGCGGCGATTGCCGCGCTTGTTGCCTCACCGCTTTTCGCCCAGACGGCGCTGCCTACGCATTGGGAGGATCTGACGGGTCCTGATTTCATCCTGGCGCTACAGCAATCCAGACAGACCTGTGTACTGCCCTTCGGTGTCATCGAAAAGCACGGTCCCGCCGGTCCGCTGGGCACCGATCTGATGAATGGCCGGTACGTCGCAGACCTCGCCACCCGACAGGAATATTCCATCATCTTCCCGGCGTACTACTTCGGACAGATTTCTGAAGCCCGTCATCAGCCCGGCACGCTGGCGTATCCGGCGCGTCTGCAGCTGGAAATGCTGCAGTTCACGGTGGAAGAGATGGCCCGCAACGGCTGCAAGAAGGTCATCATCCAGAACGCGCACGGCGGTAACAACATGTTGCTGCACTACTTTGCGCAGACGCAGATGGACTCGCGCCATGACTATGTGGTGTATGCCTACTTCGCCGCGCAAGGCACCGACATGCCGGCTGCGGCCAAAGCCACAAAGCCCGGCGTGGATGGTCATGGCGGTGAAGGCGAGCTGTCCAATGTGATGGCGTATGCCCCGCAGGATGTGCATCCGGAACGCTCGGGACAACAGTCCGGTGCGGATCAGAAGCGACTCACCCTGCCAGCACCGGTCTATACCGGCATCTGGTGGTACGCCAGTCAGCCGAACCATTACCAGGGCGACTCGGCCGGTGCCAACGCCGCCCGTGGCAAGGCAGCCACCGAATATGCAGCCCGTAATCTCGCTGCTGCGATCAAAGCCATCAAGGAAGACACCAATGCTGCAGCATTGCAGAAAGCATTTTTTGACGCCGCCGACAATCCGTTGTCAACTAAACAGTAATAAGGAACGCAACTGCCGCCTTGACGGTCATTGGTTCGACACACAACTTGTCCGACACATCCAGAAAGTATGCATGTGGGGGGGGGTCTATGAAGCGAGCAACACTCAAGGTCGTGCAGGCCGCGCTGCTGACAATTATTCTGGGATCAGCAGCGCAGGTTCATGCTCATCATTCCTTCGCCATGTTCGACAACACGAAGCAAGTCGAGCTGAAAGGCACCGTGAAGGAATTCCAGTGGACCAATCCACATACGTGGATTCAGTTGCTGGTGATGGAGGACGGCAAGGAAGTTGAATACTCCATTGAAGGCGCCAGCCCCAACGGGCTGGCGCGCAAGGGTTGGACAAGAAATTCAATCAAGCCGGGTGACCAGATCAAGCTCACGGTGAATCCACTGAAAGAAGGTGGGCCGGGCGGCTCATTCGTCAAGGCAACTCTTCCTGATGGCCGGGTACTGACCGGGCAAGGTTACGAAACGCCATAACTGTGTGCGGGGGAACCATGGCAGGTCGTTTGTGTTTGCTTGCTGCCGCGCTGTGCCTGATTGCAGTGAATGTCGCCATTGCCGCGCCGGGTGACGGCTGGGATGGCGTGTGGTCGCCGATCGAGAACAACATGTTCGATCCAAGCCGCGGCCAGTTGAATCCCAATGTTGCCCGCATGTATCCACCCTACAACGCTGAGTGGGAAGCGAAATACGTTGCTGTGCTGGAAGCCTCGCGTCAGGGCAAACCAACCGATCCAACTGCATCCTGCGTACCCGGCGGCATGCCGCGCATCATGGGCAATCCCTATCCGCAGGAAATCATCATCAAGCCGAAGCAGGTGACCATCATCAAGGAGCTGCAGACGCAGGTGCGGCGCATCTATGTCGATGGTCGCAAGGCACCTGCCGATCCTGATCCCACTTACATCGGCTATTCAACAGGTCACTGGCAAGGCGATACGCTGGTGGTGGAAACTATCGGCATGCGCGGCGATACGGTGTTCGATCGCACTGGCGCACCGCACAGCGACAAGATCAGGGTCACCGAACGCATGCGACTGCGTTCTCCCGATATCTGGGAAGACCAGATCACAATCGTCGATCCGGTCGCTTTCACCAAACCCTGGGTGGTGACACGCACCTACAAACGTCAGCCCGATTGGGAAATCCTCGAATACGTCTGCGAAGAGAACAACCGCAATCCTCCCAATGCAGACGGCAGCAACGGCTTCATCCAGCCTGCCAGGTAATTCGCCCCTTCCATCATGGAAAATCGCGCGGTGAACAAAAGGGCTTCAGTCATGCGATGGGTTGTTGCCATCTCAGTAACGGGCTTGCTCACTCTCGGCAGTGTGACTGCGCAGGCAGCAGCGCCCCATCCGGATGTTTCCGGTCTCTGGGAAATGCGGTTCCGGGAATTCATCAAGCTCGATGACGGCAGTTTGCCGCCACTCAAACCGGAGGCACGTGCCAGGTACAACGAACGCGTTGCAGCATTGCAGTCCGGTCACCAGCTGCCCGACAGCACCATTGCCTGCCTGCCGCATGGCGTACCGCGCATCATGTACACGCCCTACCCGGTGCAAATCGTGCAGCGTCCCGAGGTGGTGGCATTTCTGTTCGAAGTCAACCACAACATCCGGCTCGCGTATGTGGACGAACAACTGCCCGTCGACCCGGATCCAACATATATGGGCAGTTCGGTCGCGCACTGGGAAGGTGAAACGCTTGTGATCGAGACCATTGGACTCAACAACAAGATCCAGATTGATCGCGCCGGCCTGCCGCAATCGGAAGGTACGCGTATCACCGAAAGGTTCACACTTGCCAATGGTGGTGCAAAGCTGGTGAACAGAATCACGGTCACCGACAACACCTTGTACAGCGCGCCATGGAGCTTCACCGTGGAGTACAAAAAGGTCGGCTACAAGCTCATGGAGTACGTGTGCGAGAACAATCGTTCACCACCGGGCCCAGGAAAATCGGCACCATAATCACGAGCAGACGGGCCGGAAATGCTACCGGTCACGAAGGCAATCTCGATACAATCATCGGCAACTTTCCCAGTCGGAGACCTGCATGAAAATCATCACAACAGTACTGGCCATGCTCATTATTTCTGCGTCGGCGCTGGCACAGGAAGCCGCCAATACTTCCGTCGCCACCGGTGCCGAGCAGGCCACCAAGGTTCGTTCTCCGGAAGTGCTGCCAGACCGGCGCGTTACGTTCCGTCTGGTGGCCCCCAAGGCCACTGAAGTTTTGCTGGTCGGCAACTGGAGTGGCGGCCGTAACGTGCCCATGACCAGGGACGCATCCGGCACCTGGAGTGTCACCACGGCACCGCTGCAACCCGAAGTATGGGCGTACACCTTTTCGGTAGATGGTGTGCGGATGCTCGATTCGAACAACTACAACGTCGCGCGCGATGGTGTCGGCTTCATGAACACCCTGCTGGTGCTTGACGATTCGACGTCGGTGTTTCAGCCCAAGGCGGTGCCACACGGTAGCGTGACAACGGTGTGGATTCCTTCAACCGAAATGAAGACCGCACGTCGTGCGTTCATCTACACGCCCCCAGGCTACGAGGGAGGTAACACCAAGTACCCGGTGCTGTACCTGCTGCACGGCAGCGGTGGTGACGAAGCGGCATGGCCGGACATGGGCATCGCCAACATCATCATGGACAACCTGATTGCAGCAGGCAAAGCCAAGCCGATGATCGTGGTCATGCCCAACGCGTACGCGAATGAATACGCCTCGCTGGATCTCGCCGGTCCACGCAAGGCTCCGCCGCCGGGTGTGGGCTCCGGCGGTACCGGTCCCACGGTCGAATCCAACGTGCAGGCGTTCGCCGGCGATCTGGTTTCATTCGTGGACAAGAACTTTCGCACACTGCCGAACCGTGAAAACCGTGCACTGGCCGGCCTGTCGATGGGTTCCGGCATTGCGGCGAACGTCGGCTTCAGAAAACTCGATGTGTTTGCATCAGTGGGGCTGCTCAGCGCCGGCAATTTCCGCAAGTCAGCAACCTCTCCCGGCGGCACCGCATGGCTGGAATCGATCAATCCGGAATTCAAGACAGATCCGGTCGGCACCAACAAGAAACTGAAACTGTTCTTCATGTCCTGCGGCACGGAAGACCCACGTATCGATGCCATGCAGCAGGCATCGAAAGATCTGCAGGCGCGCAACATCAATGTCACATTCAAGAGCTATCCGGGCGAGCATGAATGGAAGGTATGGCGTCACTCACTGGCGGATATGGCGCCGATGTTGTTTAGATAACGATGCCCCGGTCGCAGGGGCCATTCGTGACCGAAGGAAATGGTTCATCCACGAATGGCCCTTCTTGTGACGGATTTCAGAGGGCGGCTCATGAGCCGCCCCTACATCTGAACCCTACCTTGAGACAGCGTTGGACGGCCAGACCACGCCCTGGTCTGGCCGGCTTACGGGTGCCAGCCCCTTGAACACAAACTTCTGCACACGCTGACCCCGATAGGTTTCCGTCGTGTAGATGTTGCCCTTCGAATCGGTGGCGATGTTGTGCACGCCATAGAACTGGCCGGGTTGCTGGCCACCATCGCCGAAGCTGGTCAGCAGTTCGAGTGACTGGCGATCAATGATGCGTACCTTGCGATTCTCGCCATCGGCGAGATAAATGAATCGCTGCTCGGGGTCCGCAGAGAATGCAATATCCCACACCGAGCCGGAACCCAGTGTCTGTGTTTCGAAGAAAGCTTCTTTGACAAAGGTGCCATCAGGCTTGAACACCTGGATGCGATCGTTGGCGCGATCGCACACATACACCAGGTCGTCATGCGACAACATCGCGCAATGCACGGGATTGCGGAACTGCGGCGCTGGCGGCTGATTGGCCACGTACGGCCCCGGATCGGCATCACTCGGCGTGTTGCCGTACGCACCCCACTGCCGCTTGAACTTACCCGTGTCGGCATCGAACACGATCACGCGATGATTGCCGTAACCGTCCGCCACATAGGCCTCATTTCGTTTGGCATCGACAAACACCTTCGCGGGCAGGCGCAGATTCTGCGTGTCACTGCTGCCCTTGCTCTGGCCCGGCTTGCCGATCTGCATCAGGAACTGGCCCGTACGCGTGAACTTCAGGATCATGGCGTCGTGAACGGCAGCAAGGTTGCCAGCCGTGTCGGCGCCTGTCGCGGAGTTGGCGGGCGTGCCATTGGCGCCAATCCAGACATTGCCTTTGTAATCGACAGTGATGCCGTGATTGGAGTTGGGCCAGTCGTAACCCGGCCCGGGACCGCCCCAGGTGTTGAGCAGATTGCCAGCCGCATCGAACTCCAGCACGGGAGGCGCGGGCACGCAGCAACTGGCGATGGGCGGATTGGTTGCACCATGCACCTCGTTTGCTTCAAGCGAATTCGGGCGATGAATGATCCAGACATGGTCCTTATCGTCCACACTCACGCCCACGGTTTGTCCGAGCACCCAGTGATTCGGCAAGGGCTTCGGCCACAGCGGATCGACTTCGAATCGTGGCGCAATCGATTTCGAAACGAGGATGTGTTTCTCCAGCATCGTCCGACGCACCACCGCACCGTACACATTGCCCTCTGCATCGACGCCAATGCCTTCTGCACCGCTGTGAGTGGCGCTCAAAGGTTCCATGTCTTCGATGAAGGCGGTCACCTTGCCGGTGCGCGCGCTGCCGATACGGATTCCCTTGCGCCAGTGATAGGTCTCATTGGCGCCGGTGTCAGGACCGGATTCGGAATCGGCGACATACAAGGTATCGTCCTTGCCGATGGCCAGACCCGATGGCCGGCCAAACTGCGTCCATTGATCAAGGTACTTGCCGTCCTGATCGAAGATCTGCACGCGGTTATTCATGCGATCCGCGACCAGCAATCGCCCGCGCGAATCAAACACAATCGAATGCGGTTCGCGAAGTTCGCCCGGGCCGATGCCCGTCTTGCCGAATTCGCTGAGGTATTTGCCATCCTTGTTGAAGTGCACGATGCGATTGTTGCCTTCCATTGGCGGCGTGGAATTACGATGGCCATCAGATACGAAGATGTCGCCATTGGCCGCAATGGCCACATCCGTTGGCTGGTTGAAAGTATCCGGGCCGTTGCCCACCACGCCAGCCTTGCCCAGCGTCATCAGCACCTTGCCCTCGGGACTGAACTTGAACACCTGATGACCCTTGCCATTGGCGCCACCGGCATCGGTGATCCACAGATTGCCGTCACGATCGACCGTGCCGCCATGCGGAAAGACCAGCATGCCGCTACCCCACTTCGCCAGCAGCTTGCCGCTGGTGTCGAACTTCAGAATGGGGTCTTCGGTTCTACCCGCACAGGAATTCGCGTTGCAACGATAGACCACATAGATGTGTCCACGCCCATCCGGTTCAACTGCGGTGACGGCAGCAGGCCAGACGATGCCCTTCACGTCGGGGAACTGCGCCCAGTTGCGCACCGTACGATACAGCTGGGGAGCAGTCTCCTGCGGCCGATCAGGCTCGGCACCCATGCAGATCATTGATACAAGAACCAGCCCAAGAACGGCTCCGGCACGCAATGACAAATGTTTCATGGTTATCTCTCTTCTTGAACAATGGTCTGGTACACCATCCGCTTGTATTCGCGGCTGATAGACACACCGCGTCGCTTCTGGATCATGTACACGGTGATGAGCTTTTCCTTCGGATCGATGAAGAAGATCGATGAGGCGGCGCCTTCCCAGTAGTACTCAGCTGCGCTGCCAACGGACGCCGTGGCCTGCGGCCCCCGATTCACCGCCACCGTCAGACCAAATCCATAGCCTGGCACCATCGGGCCGCCATAGATCGGCAGCGAACCCAGCAGATCGGAGCTCATAAGGTCTACAGTCTTCGGACTGAGAATGCGCACGCCATCGAGTTCGCCGCCGTTGAGCAGCATCTGCGCGAAGCGCAGATAGTCGGTGGTGGTGCCGGCGAGCCCGCCCGCGCCCGAGAGAAAAATCGGCTTCTTCTTGTAGCCCTCCTGTGCCTCGTCAGTGGCACGCACGATCTGACCGTTCGGCCCCGCGTCATACAACGTGGCGATGCGATCCCATTTGCTTTCAGGCACCCAGAAACCCGTATCCACCATGTGCAGCGGTTTGAAGATGCGCTCTTCAAGGTACACATCCAGCGGCTTGCCGGACCAGATCTCGATCAGTCGCCCTATCACGTCCGGCCCCGGGCTGTAATCGAAACCCGACTGCGGCTGGTGCACCAGCGGTGCCGATGCCATCAGGCGAACACCCTCTTCGAGATTGTGCTCCTTGATCTTGAGTTTCGGAAAAATCAGTTCGCCTTTTGCATCACGCGGGCCTTCGTTGTTCTGGCCCCAGGTGTGCCGCATCAGATCCATCACCGTGATCGGCTTCTCGGCAGGCACCGTGGTATCGCCGGCAACCACTCTCGCCCGAGCAAACTCGGGAATATATTTCGACACTGGATCGAGCAGCGAGAATTTCCCTTCCTCGTACAGCGTCAGTGCGGCGGTCGCGATGATCGGCTTGGTCATTGAGTAAAGCCGGAAGATCGCATCCTTGGGCATCGGCTTTGCGCCGTTCTGATCCATCTTGCCGAAGGTGTCGAAGTACGCGACCTTGCCGCGCCGTGCGATCAGCATGACCCCGCCGGCCAGCTGGCCATCCGCCACATACTTCTCCTGTACCGGTTTGATCCGGGCGATGCGTTCCTTCGACAGGCCCACTTGCTCCGGCGCCACAGTCGGCAGCAGCTGCGCATTGGCGGAGCAAACGACCAGAATCCCCACGAGTACCGCGATCTTCTTCATTGTTCTCACCTGATGCCGGTGGCCGGGATGGATAGATTCCAGACCCGGTTGAGTACCTTACTGACAAACCCCCGCGCTGTTACGCGGGGGTCTGCGTTGGCCTCTTTATTGAGACGACTCGGTCAGTTGCGCAGCAAGCGTGCTGAAGTCCACTTGCCACTTGCAGCGGCTGTTGCCGTCAGGCTGCTCTTACGTACTTGTTGAACCAGCCAACCATGCGAGTCCATGCCTCGGTTGCCGCAGCCTCGTTGTAACGTTCGGGGGTCGCGTCGTTGAAGAAACCGTGAACGGCGCCGGGATAGATATGGCCTTCATGCGGAACATTGGCGGCCTTCAGCGCCTTGTCATAGGCCGGCCAGCCTTCAACCAGGCGCGTGTCGAGTCCGCCGTGCTGCGCGAGAATCGCCGCCTTGATCTTGGGTACATCGGCATCAGCCGGTGCGCCACCGTAGAACGGTACCGCTGCCGCCAGCTCCGCCCCCAGCCGCACGGCCATCTGGTTCGAAACGCTGCCGCCGTAGCAGAAACCGGTGATACCGATCTTGCCGGTGCAGTCAGGGCGCGCTTTGAGCCATTGAGCGGCGGCCACGATGTCTTCGAACTTCTTGGCGTTATCGACCTTGCCGAACAGCTGTCCACCCTGGTAGTCATCACCCGGATAGCCACCGACCGACGACAGCACATCCGGTGCGAAGGCCATGAAATTGGCCAGCGCAAGCCTGCGGGCGACGTCCTCGGTGTGGGGATTCAGTCCACGGTTCTCATGGACAACGATAATGCCCGGCAGCTTGGCGGGCTGTGCATCCCGGCTGTCGGCACTGAATGGGCGAACCAGGTAGCCTCTGACGAAGCCATTGCCTTGTGGAGATGGCACGGTGACATAGCTGGCCTTGATGCGCTCGTCGGTATGAGAGACCTGTTGCGCCTCGGCATAGTTCGGCATCAACGCTTCGACAATGGCCCCGGCGGTGAGACCGGCGACGGCAAACTTTTTCGCGCCATCGAAGAAATCTCGACGGCTGATCTCGCCGTGAATGAACTGGTTGTAAAGTTCGATAGCTTCTACCGGAACTGTGCGTCTTTCTTTTGCTGACATGGAACACCCCTCTGTGCGGTTGGAGATGAACAATAACACCATACAACTGCCTTCCAAAAGCGGTTCTGCGGGTCACCTTTGCACTACTTTGCAGAGCAGCAGACCGGGTAAATGGCAGGCTTGACCGGTGACATTGTTGCGCGCAGCCCAGCGGCGTTCACCAGCGAAATCACGCGCTGCCAAGTGCCTGATTTCGGAAGCGCCCAAAAGTCTCGTCTTTTTACGAGGCGACCTTGAAGAGGGCAGGACAGCCCTTGCTCGACAACCTGCTAAAGACCGCTCTTGAGTTCCACGCGGATGGTCCACTGCGGGGTCTGGCCGACGTTCTTGGTCTCATGGGTCATGGGCTCGTTCCAGTTGATATCCCCCAGGTGGCGGTCGGAATGAACAATCTGTCCGCTGGGATACATCTTCTGTTCCATCTGGAAGTTGCCCATATTGATGGTCAGCCCACGCTGGTGGAAGTGCTTGCCGATACCGACGCCGGCCGGCATGCGTTCTTCGCTGACGCGCACGAAGGCATTCTCCAGGATCACCTTGTTGTATTGCGGCATGATCTTCACAGGGTCCAGCTCTTCCTGTTGCGACTGCGAGCGGGAAATGCCCACGACTCCGACAAGGCAAATTGCAATTGCTGCGGAAAAGACCATATGGCTCTTCTTCATGACTCCCCTCTTTTGGCTGCCGCGCCGAGTGTTGATTCAACCTTATAAACCCGGCCGGGCTGAAAGCATAGCGGCCGATCCATTCTGTGCAATGGCTTGCATGGGTTGGCGATGAAGCGCAGCAGAATCTCGGCTTTGTGAAAGACAAGCTGCCGGATTCCATCCCCATCTACGCTGCATGAGTGCTCTCCTTCCCATGATCGATCATCCAGGATTACACGACTCGTGAGCCCGGCACAGGGAGCTGAGCATGGCGTGCAAGAGGTATAATGAAAGCTCAAATAAAATCCGGAGAGCAAGTATGCGGCAAGGCCAGAACTGGATCCTGAACGGAATGACAGCGGGTATGGCAATCCTGTTGGCATGGGCTGGAACGGTCCGCGCAGATGCCACGACAGAACATATCAAGAGTGTCACCGCCATCACGCAGGTATTCGGCGAAGGCCAGAAGTTTGTGGCTGTCGCGGTGGAATATGACCGGGAGATCGATGGCACCAAGTTATCGACTGCAACTTTCAGTGTGGCGCAACGCACCGTAACCAGGGTCTATTCCAACAAGGAAGCAGCGCCGACCAGAGTCGGCAAGAATGGGAAATTCATCATTGTTGAGCTTTCGCCCGATGATCCGGATGCGGCGATGTACATCCTGCACAGGGGTTACGTGGAACATAAGAAACCCCAGGCATCAGTGACGCAGACAGGCCCCGTGTTTACAACCAATCGTCAGACGTATGCGGCCAGCACTCAGGCCGTCACCACCAGTCGCATCGTGAATCTGCTGGTCGATGAATTCCGTCAGTTTGAGTACAAGGATCCCAGAACCGGCCAGGTGCTGCCCTACAACCTGTTTGTGCCGAAAAATTACGACAAGCGCAAATCCTACCCGCTGGTGCTGTTCATGCATGATGCCGGCGTGGTCAGTACCGACACCGATATCACGCTGGTGCAGGGCCTCGGCGCCGTCGTCTGGGCAAGCCCGGAGGAACAGGCCAAGCATGAAGCCTTCGTGCTGGCGCCCCAATACCCGTCCCAACCTTCAACCGCCAATGGTCCATGGCCTTTCGTGCAAATGACCGTCGATCTGGTCAATCAGGTGGTCAATGACTACAGCATCGACAAGAATCGCCTGTACACCACCGGTCAATCACTGGGCGGCAGCATCTCCATGCAGATCGATGAACAGTATCCCGGGTTGTTCGCCGCTACGTATATCGTCGCCAGCCAGCGCGACCCGGAAGAGACTCGTCCCCTGGCAAAGCTCAAGCTCTGGATTGTGGTTTCCGCGGGCGATCTGCGCGCGTTTCCTGGCGAGAACGCCATGACCGCAGTTTGGGAGCAGGAAGGCGCAAAGATCAGTCGCGCCACCTGGGATGGACGCGCCACCGCTGACGAGTTCGACGCTGAAGTTAAAAAGATGGCAGCCGAGGGCAATCCCATCAGGTACGTCGTTCTAAAAAAAGGAACGGTGGTGCCGCCCAGTCAGGAGGACAACGGAGCAACCAATCACATCAATACCTGGCGTATTGCATATCAGATCGAAGGGATTCGGGATTGGCTTTTCCAACAGCACAAATAGTCACCGCGTGCCGGCATGGATCATCGAAACACCCGCAGCACCGATAACATACCGGATGTGCGCGATGGCCTGTCTCGCCGTGAACGCATTGTCCTATATGTGCTGCACGAGACCCAGAAAGAACGCGGCGGGCGCAATGTACCGACTGCGATGCTGTGGGGCCGCGTGTGCGAGCACATAGACATCACCCCGGAGGAGCTGTCGGAGATGCTGGCGCGGCTGGGTGCACGTGATCACTACTGAGTACAACTTCGCAATCGACCGATGATTCGGCACCGGCTTCCGAGCGAGAACGCGCCGCGCCGATGCGACCCGGGAGTCGTATCGACGCGGCGAGCCTATCTTCACGTACTGCGGCAGAAAGTATCAGTGCCAGTCACCGATTCTGATGTCGTTCGGGCTCGGATTACCCCTGCCGGTTTCGACGAAAGACTTCAGGCTCATCAGAAAGATCGCCCACTTGGTGCTGCAGTGGTACATGAACTCCACTGGCTCCTTCCAGCCCTCGTGCTTGAAGAGAACGATGGTGAAATCGTCCTCTTGCCTGAGTTCGAAACGGACCTTCGTGCCAACCCACTCGGCGGGACCTTTGACGACTTGCCATACCACGCGCATATTGGGATGAAGCTCGAGAATCTTCATGTCGAAGGCGCCGATTTCATGGCCAGCGGCGGTGAAACGGAAAGTGATCATTCCACCTGTTTTGTTGTCGCCTCGTGTGTCGGTGGTCCACCAGCCTGCCACGCCTTCGGGTGTGGCCAATGCCTTGTAGACCTTGTCCAGTGACGCTTTAATTCCCACTCGATGCAGAATGTCGAACATGATTTTTCTCCTTGATTGAGAGGACGTGCGTAGTCTCAGCGGCAGGTATCAAGAGGTGAGAGTGACAAGTGTGACGCGATTCCAATGGATTCCCTGATCACGGCTGCAGCGCGAGCGCTCGCCATGGGCGATCCCCTGGGTGCATTGAAACTGATTGCACTACGCAATGACGCGCCGGGCCTTGCGCTGCGCGGCATCGCGATGGCCCAGCTTGGAGAGCATGCACGCGCCAGAGAACTGCTGCGCAGCGCGGCGCATGCGTTCAGTCCAAGAGAGGCGGTGGCCAGGTCGCGCTGCATCGTCGCCGAGGCCGAGATCGCGCTGGCATCGCGCGATCTGAGCTGGACCACGAAGTCACTCGATGCCGCACGCGCAACACTCGAGAAACATGGCGATCAGGTGAACGCCGCGCATGCACGCTATCTCGAGATTCGACGCCTGCTGCTGGTCGGAAAGCTCGAGGACGCGGAACGCGCGCTGGCCATGGCGCCAACATCGGTGCCGCTGGCTCTCAGGATCACCCGCGAACTCATCGTCGCGGGTATCGCGATGCGCCGCCTGCACACCAGGGCGGCGCGCTCGGCACTCATGAGTGCCGAGCGCGTGGCCCGGCGTGCCGGGATTCCCGCGCTGACTGCCGAAGTCGAAAGCGCATTCGACACATTGAACACGCCGGCGGCACGTCTGATTGCGAACGGCAAACAGCGCTTGCTGCTGCTTGATGAGGTCGAGGAATTGCTGGCATCCAAAGCATTCATTGTCGATGACTGTCGTCATGTGATGCGTCGCGGCAATGTCGTGATCTCGCTCGCAAAGCGCCCCGTGCTGCTCACGCTCGTACGCGTGCTGGCAGAGGCGTGGCCGGCAGATGTAGCGCGCGACGATCTGGTTGCGCGCGCCTTCCGCTTGAAGCTGGCCGATGAATCGCATCGTGCGCGATTGCGCGTCGAAATTGGACGGCTGCGCAAGTTGCTGCAGCCACTGGCCGGTATCGAGGCGACACCGCGTGGGTTTGTGCTGACTCCGCGCCGCGCACGCGCAGTGGTCGTACTCGCAAGACCCGTCGAAGATAAACATGCGGGCGTGCTTGCGTTGCTTGCCGACGGCGAGTCGTGGTCCACCTCCGCGCTGGCACTGGCGCTGGGCGCAAGCCAGCGCACCGTGCAGCGCTCACTGGAATCGCTGGCAGCTGCGGGAAAGGTGCAGTTTTTTGGGCGCGGCCGTGCGCGTCGCTGGTTGACACCGCCCATGCCCGGATTCACGACGTTGTTGTTACTCCCTGCTGCGCTGCCGACTGAGTAGGATGAGAACCATCAAGACTGACCGGGATGAGCATCATGAAGGCAGCGGATATCGTTCGGGAATACGGCCCCTTTCAAGGCATCGATGCGGTACATGGCGTGACTTATGACGGGGAGAATGTCTGGTTTGCGTCGGGCGACAAGGTTAATGCCATTGATCCCGCGAGCGGGGAAATCAAGCGCTCGATCAGCGTTGCCGCGCACGCCGGCACGGCGTTCGATGGCAGGCACCTGTTTCAGATCGCGGAATCCCGCATCCAGAAGATCGACCCGAAGACCGGCAAGGTGCTCGGCTCGATTCCCGCGCCCGGCAACGGCGGTGACTCCGGTCTCACGTGGGCCGAAGGCACGCTGTGGGTCGGGCACTATCGCGAGCGGCAGATTCACCAGATCGATCCCGAGACCGGCAAAGTGTTGCGCACTATCCAGTCCAACCGGTTCGTCACCGGCGTGACTTGGCTGGATGGCGAACTCTGGCATGCCACCTGGGAAGGCGACGAGAGTGAGCTGCGACGCGTCGATTCAAAAACGGGAGAAGTCAAAGAGACGATAGCAATGCCGACGGGAGCAATCATCTCCGGGCTCGAATCCGATGGACGCGATCAGTTCTTTTGCGGTGGCGCAAAGACCGGCAAGGTGAGAGTCGTGCGACGCGGGAAGGATCGATGACAGTTGCCAGATTGAAAGCGCGGACAGCATGACTGCCGTGCTCCCGACGTGTCGGCGGGAGCAGCGTCGATGCAGGTTCAGTATTCCGGTTATTTCGCAGCCGGCTGCGCTGGCTGATACTTCTCGTTGGTGATGCGCGCCTTGTATTCATCGAGGGTCAGCAGTTTGTCCTTGTTCACATCCAGCGCTGCAAAGCGCTCGACGTAATGCTTGACCTTCTCCTCGTCAACCTTACCGCCATCGCGCATCACACGGGCAGCCTTGTACTCGTCATAGCTCAGTTTGCCATCATGATTCGTGTCCCCTTCCCGGAACTGCGCCGCGAAATCCGGCGGTATCTCAGCCGCCAGTGCCGCACCGGTCAGTGTGAGCAGGGAAATGGCGCAGACGATCTGCTGTTTCATGGAATGCCCCCGTCCTGTAATGGTTGTGCAGCGATAATAGCGTGGCATGCATGGCAGCAAAAACACTTTCAACTGCCCTTCGCTCCACCACCCCGAACCCGATGCCCGTCCTGCCCATCTGGTTCGGGCAACAGCTTCATGAAACCGCCGACACGCCACATTCAGAAAGTCATCGACAGCAGCAGGTTCACCGTGTTTGAGGAGAAGCCATCATCGGGTGCCTGCCTGCGCGCATAGTAAATATCGAGCCGGCCCCAGTTGCCGGCAAGGATTGCGGCACCTGTCTTTCCGTAGAGCAGGAAGTCGTTGTTGTCGCCGGTCGCGGATTCGTTCACCAGCTCCTGCTCCACACCCAGTTCAAAATACGGACCAACCTGGCCCGACCGAAACACGTCCTTCTGCAGTCGCGCAGTCAACAGCCACTGTGCGAAGTCGTCGGTGCTGGCCGATCCCTGCTGATCCCGGTCATGGTCGCGCTGCAACAGGATATGGGTTACCGGCCGCAGGCTCCATCCACCCGGAATAAAGGCATATTTCGCACGGTCGAGTATGGTCAGGAAGGTCGCCTCCACATAGGTCCGGGTTGTGGACGAGCGGTTCGACAGCAGCTGTCCATTGGGAAGGGGCTTGCTGAAAGTCGAGTCCCCTTCAAGATGAATCAGCTTTGCCGACAACCCGCTCCTGTTACCCAGACGCTGCAGCAGGTCGAACCGCACGCCTGTACCTCGTGCCTCAATACTGGCGTTATTCACCGGGATGGAAATGTCGGTCTTGTCCGGCACAACGCCGAGGCCGATCAGTGTTCCCGTAGCCGGACGGTACAGTGCCTGCAGCAGGAAATTGCCGCTCGTACTCTCCGGCATGTCGCCACCGGAATAAGTGCCGTCGGTATTGACGTAGACGGCTCCCAATTTGGTAAACCATTTCCCGTCCTGCCCCAACGCGATGATGGCATTTGCGGGCGCGACGAAGGTATCCAGGTAGGCATCACCCGTGCCACTGGCGCTGTACGCGCCGAGCCGCGACTGGACCGCGCCGTAATGCTCGGCACTGTTCATTTCACCGACGAGGCCGACAGCGCCGAAATCAGCGCTGAGCGAAGGCATGGCTGCGGAACCGCCGTCAGTAGCCTGCGCCATGACCCCCGGAGAAAAGTAAGCGGTTGCCAACAACACGGCCAGCAGCAACGGCAAGGCCGGTTCGTTCCTGGTAATTGTCACCATCATCGCAAGACTGATCGTCGCTCCGCTCCGGTAATCCACATATCGACCGGATGATGTAGGGATCGCATGTGTCCGTCGACTCAGTAGATCCACTACAACGGATGCGCAATCCCGCAGGTCTTCGCTTGAGTGAGTCTTTTCAGGCCTTTTGGCTCTCCCCTTGGCGTTTCTCACCTCTTGCAATAGGATCAACAGGCAGAAAAAGTCGAGCAGAAGATCGTGAGAATTTTCCCGACTGCTTCCACCGGCAGGGCGTATAGAACTGAAACGCTCTCCGGTCGGGGCTGTCCATGCTGTCCAGCGGGAGGTTGTCGTGAGTCACCGTCATTTTCCTGTCGTCCTGTCCCTGTTGCTGGGTGTCGCAGACGCCATTGCCCAATCCCCCGCTCCCGTCGTGCTGCTCGACGGTGGGTATCCTGAGATGTGCGAAGCAGCAGCCAAACATCTGAATGACCCGGCCCTTACGTTGGTCACCGGCTCGCGGCTCGCCATCCCGCCGCTTGAGCTTTGCACACTGGCGATTGAAGCCGCCGAATCCTCCCTCGAACAGCGTGCCGGCAGTTTCAACAACCGAGGCGTGCTGAAGTTTGAACAACAGGATTACGCTGGTGCGTTGGCTGACTTCGATGCCGCCGTGCAACTGCTGGGCACGCTGGGTCAGGCCCATGCCAACCGCGGCTATGTTTTCAATGCACAAAAGCGTTGGGCGGAGGCGCTTCCTGCTTTCGACCAGGCCATTACACTCGGCACAGACGAGCAGCCCCGGGTGTATTTCAACCGCGCCATCGCACACGAGGAACTGGGCCACGCCAAGGAGGCCTACCGTGACTATCTGAAAGCCTCCGAACTGCAGCCGGAATGGGAAGATCCCAAACGCGAACTCACCCGTTTCAGCGTACGCCGCTGATGAAGCGAATGATATTTCGGAATTGGTGCCCGTAACGCAGCGGCGGTAGCATGGCGCCAGCCAGCCGCTTGCCGCAGCACAACATCACTCATCACTCAGCCCTGGGGATCTCCATGCGTAATTCAGGAATACACACCAACATCCGCCGGCAATTTCTCCAGAGCACGGTTGCCGTTGCAATGGCGATTGCCGCGCCGACATCAATCTTTGCCGCAGCAGTCGGCAAGATGAAGATCGGTTTTGTCGGCTCGGGTCGAGTGGGTACCGCCATCGGTACCGCATGGATCAAGGCCGGCCACGAAGTGATGTTCTCCTCCACCAATCTGGAAAAGAACAAACAGCTCGCCGCAACCTTGGGACCAAATGCCAAAGCAGGTACACCGCGGGAGGCAGCAGCCTTTGGCGACGTGCTGGTGGTATCAGTGCCCTATACGGCCCTGCCCTCCGTCGGCAAAGAACTGGCCGACCTCATCAAGGGCAAAATCATCATCGACACCAGCAATCCGATTGTGCCGCGTGATGGCGAAATGGGCGCAGCGGCGCGGGAAAAAGGCGCCGGACTGGCCTCTGCAGAATATCTGCCGGGCGCGCGCATCGTTCGCGCCTTCAATGCCATTGGTGCCGCTCGCATGGCAGTAGCTAACCAGGACGCCGGAAAAATCGGTATGCCCATTGCTGGCGAAGATGCAAAAGCAATTGAAGTCGCTTCGGCACTGATTCGCGATGTCGGTTACGAGCCCGTGCTGGTTGGTGGCTATGCGATGGGCAAGTATCTCATTCCGGGCACGCCTCTGGCCGGTGAACATTCGCCGGAAGAGATCAGGAAGATTGCTGCGACGCTTAAATAGGCGCCGTTCCGATCTCGCTGTTGATTTGATGTTGTACTTTGCAACATCAGCGTAGGCTGGGTGGAGCGAAGCGATACCCAGCATCCGAGAAACAAGATGCCGGGATTTCATCGCAGCCCATGAGCTTATTTGAGATCACAATTTGTGACCTCAAAGACGGCCGTGGCCAGTATCGAAAATACCTGCCCTACTCGGGCTGGCATCGCCACGGCACTGAATTGATTGATCGCCGTCTGAAAGCAGCACGCGAAGATTACGAGGCACGCTATGGCGCAAGCTAGACGCAGACTACCCAAAGTTGAAGCCAGCTCCGGCAACGTGTTTGCGGATCTGAAACTACCTGATGCGGAAGAACGCCAGACCAAGGTGCAGCTGGCGATTGCCATTCAGCGTGAGCTGGCCAAACGTGAGTGGTCGCAAGCAGAAGCAGCCGAAGTGCTGGGCATCAACCAGCCCAAAGTATCCGCGCTACTCAAGTTCCAGCTTGCAGGCTTCTCCGTTGAGCGCTTGATGACTTTCCTGACTGCGCTGGGGAATGACATTGAGATCACGATCAAACCGCGTCGTACTGGGCGGCGGTTGGGACGCATTGTGTTTGAAGCGGCTTGAACATGCACAACCCTCCTCATCCCGGCGAAATCCTGCGCGAGTGGCTCACAGAAGTGACCGTAACTGATGCCGCTGCAGCGCTGGGCATTGCCCGCGCCATGCTGTCGCGCATTCTCAATGGCGCGGCCGCCATCAGTGCCGGCATGGATGTGCGGCTGTCAAAGGCACTGGGCACCTCGCCCGGTCACTGGCTGGCTTTGCAGGGTGACTATGACTTGTGGCAGGCGCAGAAAAAGTTCAAAGCGCGGATTAAACGCATTGTGGTGCTGAGCTTGCCGAAAGTGGCGAACGGTTGAAGAAGCAAGACTTGTCGTCCGATATCTTGCAGGAAAATTACCCCCTAACCCGGTGCCGGGGGATCGGGGGTATTGACCGACATCAGACTTCTCATCTCTTTTTCTCCTGCAACTCGACAAACCCAATTGGCCGTTTCTTCGGTTCCGGTGGATTCATCAACTGGCGAATGGTCTTGATGATCTCGGTGATGGCCTGATCGTGGGTATCAAGCTTGCGCAGAATGCGCTTCTCCAGTTCATCGACCCGCTTGGCAAGCTCCTTGTTGGAGGCCAGCAAGTCACGCAGCTGCACGAAAGCCCGTACCACGTAGATACCCATTTCAATGGCGCGGGATGAATTCAACACATTGGCCGCCTGTATCGCGCCGTGTTCAGTAAACACAAAGGGCAATTTTCTGCGCCCACCTCGTCCGGGTTTTGATGTTGCATTTTGCAACATCAAACTTGCGTACTCTGCGGCAGCCAATTGGAACATGAAATCCTGAGGAAACCGCTCGAGATTGCGCCGTACCTGCTGATTCAGACGAGCGGTGCTCACGCCATACAGCGCCGCCAGCTCACTATCGAGCAACACACGTTGTCCGCGCAGGATAGTGATGGACTGCGTGATGCGCTCGACTGGAACAGCCGCCGACTTTTCCTTGCTTGCCATAATTACCTCCTGTTTTTCCCTGTAAAAAAGCCCGATGCTTTCACATCGGGCTTTTATCTTGTCTTCTCTTCCTTATTTGATGCTCGCCAGCACCGAATTCAGCGTCGCACTCGGCCGCATCGCCGCCGAGCATTTCGCGGGATCGGGGTGGTAGTAACCACCGATGTCATTCTTCCTGCCCTGCGCACCGATCAGTTCACCCACGATTTTCTGTTCGTTGGCGGTGAGGTTGGCAGCCACCGGCTTGAACAACGCCGCCAGCTCCGCATCCTTGGTCTGTTCGGCCAGCGCCTGCGCCCAGTACAGGCACAGATAGAAGTGGCTGCCACGGTTGTCGATCTCGCCAACCTTTCTTGCTGGCGATTTGTCATTCTCCAGGAACTTGGCGTTGGCAGCGTCCAGGGTTTCGGCCAGCACAGCGGCCTTGCTGTTCTTGGTCTTGGCGGCCATATCTTCGATGGACACTTGCAGCGCCAGGAACTCACCGAGTGAATCCCAGCGCAGATAGTTTTCTTCCAGGAACTGTTGCACGTGCTTGGGCGCGGAACCACCGGCGCCGGTTTCGTACAGGCCACCGCCTTGCAGCAATGGAACAATCGACAACATCTTGGCGCTGGTGCCGAGTTCGAGAATCGGGAACAGGTCGGTGAGGTAATCACGCAGCACGTTACCGGTGACAGAGATGCTGTCCTTGCCCTGACGAATGCGTTCGAATGACACCTTGATGGCTTCCACTGGTGACAGCACGCGGATGTCCAGACCCTTGGTGTCGTGATCCTTCAGATACACATTCACCTTGGCAATCACGTTGCGATCATACGCACGCGCTGGATCGAGCCAGAAGATGGCCGTTGCGCCGGTAGCACGGGCACGGCCCACCGCCAGCTTTACCCAGTCCTTGATTGCAATGTCCTTGGTCTGGCACATGCGCCAGATGTCGCCCTGTTCGACGGTGTGCTGCGTGAGCACCTTGCCATCGGCATCGATCACTCTCACCACACCTGCGGAGGCAATCTCAAAGGTCTTGTCGTGTGAGCCGTATTCTTCTGCGGCCTGCGCCATCAAACCCACATTGCTGACGCTGCCCATGGTGGTGACGTTGAATGCGCCATTGGCTTTGCAATCGTCAATGGTGGCCTGATAGATGCCGGCGTAGCAGCGATCCGGAATGATGAACTTGGTGTCGGCAGCCTTGCCGTCCGGCCCCCACATGCGGCCCGAGGTGCGCATCGCCGCCGGTATGGAGGCATCGATGATCACGTCGCTGGGCACGTGCAGGTTGGTGATGCCCTTGTCGGAATCGACCATGGCAATCGCAGGATTCTTTTCATACACCGCCTTGATGTCGGCTTCGATGGCCGCCTTCTGGTCAGCCGGTAGCGACTGAATCTTGGCGTACACATCGCCCACGCCATTGCGCGGATTCACGCCCAGCTGCTTGAAGATCGCGGCGTGCTTGGTGAACACATCCTTGTAGTAGGCACTGACGGCATAGCCGAACAGGATGGGATCGGAGACCTTCATCATGGTGGCCTTCAGGTGCAGCGAGAACAGCACGCCCTTGGCCTTGGCATCCGCCACCTGTGCCTCGTAAAACGCCTGCAGTTTGGCGGCGCTCAGGAAAGTGGCGGCGATCACTTCATCGGCCTGCACTTTCACTTCTTTGAGCACTTGAGCCGCGCCACCATTCGGCGTGAACTCAATCTTCACCGTGCCGGCCTTGCCGATCACCGCGGACTGTTCGTTGCCGTAGAAATCGCCATCGGTCATGTTGGAAACATGCGATTTGGAATCCTTGCTCCACACACCCATGGAATGCGGATGTTTGCGGGCGTATTGCTTAACCGCGTTAGCAACACGCCGGTCGGAGTTGCCTTCGCGCAGCACCGGGTTCACGGCGCTGCCGGAGACCTTGGCGTAGCGGGCCTTGATGGCCTTTTCCGCATCGTTGGCCGGGTTCTCGGGATAGTCTGGTACGGCGTAGCCCTGCGACTGCAGTTCCTTGATGGCGGCCTTGAGCTGGGGAATCGAGGCACTGATATTGGGCAGCTTGATGATGTTGGCTTCCGGTTTGGTGGCCAGCACGCCCAGTTCGGCCAGGTCATCGCTCTGTTTCTGTTCAGGCTTCAGGAAGTCGGAAAAATTGGCCAGGATGCGGCCGGCGAGGGAAATATCACGGGTTTCGACCGCAATGTCGGCCGCCTTGGTGAAGGCCTGAACGATGGGCAACAGGGAATAGGCGGCCAACGCCGGGGCTTCGTCGGTCAGGGTGTAGATAATCTTCGCGCTCATGACTTTCCTTCGGGGCAGAACTGGATCAGGGGAACGAGCACGAAACGTGCCGCGTGACTGCCGCGAGTATATCAAGCCCCCTGCCGGGGCTGGTCATGGGAATGGGGTGTGGACCGATAAGCTATCCAGAAACAGCCGGGCGAAACGCCGCAACTGCTACCACTCCGGCAGCATGGTTCATGTTGATTAGAACACCCTCACCCCGCCCTCTCCCTCAAGGGAGAGGGTAATGAACAGCCACGCTTTGTCTTCACTCCCTCTCCCTAAGGGAGAGGGTTGGGGTGAGGGTAACGCTCCAATACACTCACTCACGCGGCCAGAGACTGATCCGCCGCCATCTGCGGTTGCACGGCCTGAGTGGCGGCTCGGGCCGGCCGCCCGCTTGAATCATTGGCGAGACGAAAATGTCCGACTTCGCGCGCCAGCATCTCTGCCTGACCTTCCAGCGCCTTGCTGGCTGCAGCCACTTCTTCGACCGCTGCCGCATTGTGCTGCGTCATGGAATCCAGCTGGGTCACCACATGGTTGACCTGCATGATGCCCGCCGAATGCTCCTTGTTTGCCATGGCAATTTCGTCGACGAGCGCCGCCACCTGTGTGGTGCTGTTGACGATTTCCGTGAGGGACTGTCCCGACTGTTCCACCAGCCGCGCACCCGCGTCCACCTTCTCGGCACTGTCGTGAATCAGAGTCTTGATTTCCCGCGCAGCTGCGGCGCTGCGTTGCGCCAGATTGCGCACTTCGGTGGCCACCACGGCAAACCCCCGACCCTGCTCGCCGGCTCGCGCCGCTTCCACTGCGGCATTCAGGGCCAGCAGATTGGTCTGGAAGGCAATCTCATCGATCACGCTGATGATGTCGGCGATACGTTTGCTGGAACCGTTGATCTCGCCCATCGCCTTGACGGCCTGCTGCACCACGTTGCCACCTTGTTCGGCGATGGTGCGTGCGCTATGTGCCAGCTCGGTGGCATGTGCGGTGCTGTCAGCATTCTGTTTGACCGAAGCGGTCATCTGTTCCATGGACGCGGCGGTTTCTTCCAGCGACGAAGCCTGTTCCTGGGTACGTTCGGACAAATGGTCGTTGCCCTGAGCAATTTCGCGAGAAGCCGAGTTCACTTCGGACGCAGCACGGCGCACATTGGAGATGACCGTGCACAGTTGCTGATCCATTTCCTGCAAGGCCCTGGTCAGTTCACCGAGTTCGTCGGTGGTGATGGCCTGCGGTTCATGCCCCAGCTCACCACCGGCCACTTTTTTGGCCAGCCGCACGGCTTCGTTGAGCGAGCGCGTGATACGGCGCGTAATCACCAGCGCCAGCCCACCTGCAATGACAAAGGCGCCGCAGGTCAGTGCCAGCAGTGTGAGGTCCAGGCTGTGGCGTTTGGCCTGCAAGCTGGGATTGATCTGCGCCACGCGTTCCTGCGACTGCGCCTTGATGGTCGCCACCAGATCTTCAGTACTGCGTACGGCATCCTTGAACTTGCCGACTTCCTCGTTGGCCTGCTGCGTGGTGCTGATCTTGCCAGCGGCAATCATGCCATGCACATGCTGGAAACCGCCTTCATAAGCGGCAATGGAATCTGCAAAGGTATTCAATGTCTGCAGCGACCCGGACGACGCCACTTTTTTGGCAAGCGACAAATCATCACGCAGCTTCTGCAGTGCGGATTGCCACTTGGTGAAGTAGCTCGCAACACTGTCGGCGTTATTGATATTGATGAATACATCCTTCTCGAAACGCCGCAGGGTCAGCACGTCTGAATGCAGATCCGATGTTGCCTGCGCCAGTGCCACATCGCCATTGATGCTGGCCGTCACTTCCTGGTGCAGGGTGGACATACCCCACCGACCAGTCAGCGCCGCGGCAATCATCATCAACACCACTACACCAAACGACAGTATCAGGCGGGATTTGATGGGTAGGGTTCGAATGATGGTCTGGTGAGGTGAAGCATTCTGCATCATGGCTGAAGTCCGTTACGGTTGACGCGTTTCCCATCGGCAAAAACGCCTCAGAATTGAGGCAGGACACTGTAACTTGCACGAGGATTCAGGGATTGGCTGAGTGCGGCATCGCCACTCAATGCAATTCCATTTGTGGCCGTACATCCCATCACTTCAGGCAACGTCGCGAGCCGTGATGTGCAACACTTCCGCACCAATGCTGAGCAACGGGAGAACATCTTGATTTCCGTATTTCGCGGCAGCGACTATGTACAAGCGCAACTGCTCACCGGCCTGCTGGAACAACATGGCATCGGCGTGTATCTGCAGGGCGCGGCCCTGCAGGGTGGACTGGGAGAACTGCCGGCAACGGGGCATTTGTCCATCATGGTGGATGAATCAGATCAGGCCGCGGCCAAATCCTTGCTGGCCGCCTATGAACGTGGCGAGCTGTCCATCGACGAAGATTTCAACGAGCACACAGAAGGCAAGTGATGTCGCGGTTACTGATATTGTTGGGTATTGGTATTGCATTGGCGGGCATCGCTTGGCCGTGGTTATCGAAGCTGCCGTTCGGTCGCCTGCCGGGGGACATTCGCATTGAACGGCCCGGTGGTAGTTTCTATTTTCCGATTACTACGTGCATTGTGGTCAGTGTGGTGATTTCGTTGCTGATGTTCTTGTTGCGCAAGAAATAAGACACCCTCACCCTGCCCCTTCCCAGAAGGAAATGGTGAAGAATGCGAGAGCCCTTCGACAGGCTCAGGGTGAACGGAAAAAGAATACTAAAGTACTAAGTTCCGTTCGTCCTGAGCCTGTCGAAGGGCTCTTGACGAATGGCTCCAAATTTCTATTCCTCCGTACGTTGCTTGGGCGGAAACATTCTGTACACCACCACAAAGAACACTGGCACGAAGAAGATGCCCCAGGCCGTGGCGAACAACATGCCGCCGAGCACGCCGGTGCCGATCGCGTTCTGCGCGCCGGAACCGGCGCCACTGGCAAGGGCCAGCGGAAACACGCCCAGCGCAAACGCCAGTGAGGTCATGAGAATGGGCCGCAGGCGCAGGCGTGCGCCTTCCAGTGTCGCTTCAACCAGATCCTGACCCCTGGCGTGCGCCTCCTTGGCAAACTCCACAATCAGGATGGCGTTCTTCGCTGACAGTCCAATGGTGGTGAGCAAGCCCACCTGAAAATACACATCATTGTCGAGACCACGCAGCAGGGTGACCAGAACCGCACCCAGCACGCCCAGCGGCACCACCAGCATCACCGCGAAGGGAATCGACCAGCTTTCATACAACGCCGCCATGCACAGGAACACCACCAGCGCCGAGATGGCATACAACGCAGGCGCCTGTGAACCTGCGACTCGTTCCTGTGCCGATGCGCCGCTCCATTCAAAACCGATGCCCTGCGGCAGTTTGGCAATGAGCGCTTCCATGGCATCCATGGCCTGGCCGGTGCTCCTGCCCTCTGCGGCAGAACCGACAATCTGCACTGAACCCTGACCGTTGAAACGTTCCAGCTTGGCAGGCCCATACACCCAGCGTGGGGTCACAAACGTCGCCAGCGACACCATGTCACCCTTGCTGTTACGCACATACCACTTGCCGATGTCTTCGGGCTGCATGCGTGCCGATGCTTCGCCCTGCATGTACACCTTCTTGACACGGCCACGATCAATAAAGTCGTTGATGTAGCTGCCGCCCCATCCGGCGTTCAGCACATTGTTGATGTCGGCAACGGACAGGCCAAAAGCCGTGGCTTTCTCGGTGTCGATGTCCAGCTGCAGCTGCGGCGTATCTTCCTGACCATTGGGTCGTACTGCGGTCAGGTTGGGATCCTTGTTCGCCATGCCCAGCAACTGATTGCGCGTGCGCAGCAATGCGTCATGCCCCAATCCACCCAGATCCTGCAGCTGCAGCTCAAAGCCCGACGAAGTACCCAGACCTCTGACAGAAGGCGGCACGATCGCAAATACTGTGGCATCGCGGATCTGCCTGAGCGCCCGATTGGCACGCATGACCACCGCGGCAGCATGATTGTCCGCGCCCTTGCGCTTGCTCCAGTCAAGCAGGCGCAGGTACACCATGCCCACATTCTGGCCGGCACCGGTGAAACTGAAGCCCACAATGCCGAATGACCCCTCGACATTCGCTTTTTCACTGGTCTCGAAATAATTCTGCACCTGTGCAACCACCTGCTGCGTGCGTTCCTGGGTGGCGCCGACCGGCAATTGCACCAGCGTCATGACCGTACCCTGATCTTCCTCGGGCAGGAACGACTTGGGCAAGGTCAGGAATGCCAGCACCATCGCCACCGTGAGAATGAGATAGATGATCAGGATGCGTCTGCTGCGCTGGATCCAGCGGGCAACGACAACGTGATAGCCATTCTGACTGCGCGCGAACACTGCGTTGAACCAGCGAAAAAAACGATGCTGAGTGGCATGTGCATCAGGCGCTACCGGCTTGAGCAGCGTGGCGCACAACGCCGGTGTCAGGGTCAACGCCACCAGCACCGACAGCGCCATGGCCGACACGATGGTGATGGAGAACTGCCGGTAGATCACGCCTACCGAACCGCCGAAGAACGCCATGGGGACGAACACCGCTGCCAGCACCAGTGCAATGCCGATCAAAGCGCCGGTAATCTGATCCATGGATTTGCGCGTTGCTGCCAGTGGCGACAGATGTTCCTCGTGCATCAACCGCTCAACGTTTTCCACCACCACGATGGCATCGTCCACCAGCAGACCGATGGCCAGCACTGTAGCGAACATGGTGAGCATGTTGATTGAATAACCGAACACGGCCAGCACACCGAACGTGCCTAGCAGCACTACCGGCACGGCAATGGTGGGAATCAGCGTGGCGCGCCAGGTCTGCAGGAACAGGTACATCACCAGGAATACCAGCACGATGGCTTCCACCAGTGTTTTCACGACTTCTTCAATCGAGGCACGCACGAACGGCGCACTGTCGTAGGGATACGTAACCTTGATACCGCTCGGGAAGTAGCGTTGCAGCTCGGCCACTTTGGCCTTGATGCGTTCCGAAGTCGCCAGCGCATTGGCGCCGATCGCCAGTCGAATCGGTATGCCGACCGCGGGTGACTTGCCGTAGGTCACGTACCGGTCGTAGTTTTCAGCGCCGATTTCGATGCGCGCCACATCTCGCAGGCGCACCACCGCGCCATTGCTGTCGGTGCGCAAGACGATGGCGCCGAACTGCTCGGGTGTCTGCAACTTGCCCTGCGCGTTGATGGTGGCATTCAATTGCTGCCCCTTGAGTGCCGGCAATGAACCCAACTGACCCACCGATATCTGCGCGTTCTGTGCCGTCAGTGCACTCCTGATATCGGCGGGCGTCAGTTTGTAACTGTTGAGCCGATCCGGGTCGAGCCAGATGCGCATCGCATATTGCGAGCCAAAGATAATCACTTCACCCACACCGTCGATACGCGCCAGCACATCCTGCAGGTTCGATGCCGCATAGTCGGCCAGATCGGCCTGTGTCATCGCGCCGTCAGACGAGTACAAGCCGACAATCATCAGGAAATCGTTGGCCGCCTTGTTTACGTTCACGCCCTGGTTCTGCACCTCGGTAGGCAGACGCGGCATTGCGCGTTGCAACTTGTTCTGCACCTGCACCTGCGCCACGTCCACATTGGTATCTGCCGTGAAGGTCAGGCTGATGGAAGCCTGCCCGGCGGAATTGCTGCTGGAACTGATGTACAGCAGTCCATCCAGACCCTGCATGGCCTGCTCGATAACCTGGGTGACGGAGTCCTCCAGCGTCTTTGCCGAAGCACCGGGATAATTGGCAGAAATACTGATCGAGGGCGGCGCTATGTCCGGATACTGCGATACCGGCAGTGTGCGTATGGCCAGCAAGCCGGCCAGCATGATGGTAAGTGCAATCACCCACGCAAAGATGGGCCGGTCAATAAAGAAACGCACCATGAGCGGTCCCTCTATTGCCTGGCCACAGCGGCAGCTGCGCCAGCAGGTGCAGCGCCAGGTTTCGCTCCGGGCACAGCAACCTGTGCCTTGTCACCAGGCTTGACGCGCTGACTGCCTTCCATGATGACGCGTTCACCGTCCTTCAGGCCGTCGCGCACCAGCCATTGATTGTCGATGGAGCGATCGATGGTGAGCATGCGTTGCTCGACAATACTTTCGGCATTGAGCACCAGCGCAGTTGCAGTGCCGGTGGGATCGCGCGTCACCGCCTGTTGCGGCACCAGCAACGCGTCCTGCTGGGTACCATCTTCAATCACGGCGCGCACATACATGCCCGGCAGGATTTCATGCCGAGGATTGGGAAACTCGGCGCGCAGGATCACCGAGCTGGTACCCGCATCAACGGTGATGTCGGAAAATTGCAGGGTACCCATCACGCCGTAGGTCGATCCGTCATCGAGCTTCAGTGCGACCTTGATCATCTTGCCGGTACGCTTCAGCTCGCCGCTGGCCAGCTGGCGACGCAGCCGCAATACATCGGCGCTGCTTTGCGTGACATCCACATAGATGGGATCCAGCTGCTGGATGGTCGCCAGTGCGGTGGTCTGGTTGGCAGTCAACAACGCTCCCGCAGTCACACTCGATTTGCCAATGCGTCCGGAAATCGGCGCAGTGATGCGCGTGTAACCCAGATTGATGTCCGCCGTCTTGACTGCCGCCCGGGCCGCAGTGACATCGGCTTCGGCCTGACCCAGCGAAGCCACCACATCATCGTTGTCCTGCTTGCTGATCACGCCGGAGCTGGCCAGCTGCGCATAACGTTCGGCCTTCAACTTGATCGTCGCCAGATTGGCTTCGGCCTTGGCCAGTGCGGCATGGGCATTGCTCTGTGCTGCCTGATACAGCGCAGGATCGATTTCGTATAGCACCTCGCCGGCCTTGACGTCGGCTCCCTCCCGGAACACACGGCGCTTGAGAATGCCGCCCACCTGCGGACGCACTTCAGCAATGGCGTAAGCGGTGGCGCGGCCGGGCAACTCGGTCTTCAGCGTCAGCGGCTGTTTATGCACCGTTGCTACCGTGACCATGGCAACCGGCGCACCGCCGCCTGGCCCGCCCGGCTGTTCTGACTTCGAACAGGCACTCAGTGCCGCCAGTACCAGCAGGCTGACGCAGATCGGTGCGAACTTGTCACAAAAATCAGCCATGACGCAAACACTCACAGTACGGACAGGGGAAAACGTGGACGCTATTCCGGCTGACGAAACAGCACGCAGATCCGGCAAAAGGCCATCGCCATGGAGGGCTGGTGGTAACAGCTGGACCAGCAGTATCGGCGTGCCTTACAGGGATGTCATTAGTGTTAACAGACCCTGACACTCATTGCGGATGATCGCCCATTCTAGTTAGCGGCCAGAGCACCGACAAGCCATATGGATTGCAGTGAACTCCAGGCCAGCTCTTGATGTGCGATGGCATTGATGCTGCGAACTTCCGCGGCATGTCCGGGTTGTGAATTGTCCTCATTGCGCAGGCGATAGTGCCTGCTGCAGATCGTCCAGCAGGTCCTGCACATCCTCGATGCCCACCGACAGTCGGATGGTGCTGTCAGTCACGCCGGCCCACGGCCGTTGCTGTGCATCCAGATCGCGCGCCTGCAGCATGGACGGCGGCAGCACCAGTGATTCGGTCGAGCCCAGGCTCGCGGCCAGCTTGAACAGCCGCATGCGCTGCACGCAGGTGTTGGCAAACGCCTCATCACCGCGCACTTCGAACGTAATGACTGCACCACCATTGCCGGTTTGCTGCATGGCCAGTGCGTGCTGCGGGTGAGTATCGAGACCGGGATAGAGGACTTTGCCCACTACAGGATGTTTCTGCAGATACTCGGCAATGGCCAGCGCATTCTGGCAGGCGCGTTCATAACGCAGGCCATAGGTTTTCAGGCCGCGCTGAATCAGGAATGCGGCATGCGGGTCGAGTGTGGAGCCCATGGCAATGAATTCGGAGCGCAGGCGTTTGATCAGTGCCGCGTCGGCGATCACCGCACCCGCCATGACATCGCCGTGACCATTGGCGTACTTGGTCAGCGAATGCACGTACACATCTACGGGGAACTGACCATGCGCGTGCAACCCCGCCAGCGTGTTGTCCAGCACCGTCAGGCAGGCATTCGCTTTGGCGAGAGCGCACAGACGTTCGATATCGGCAATCTTCAGGATGGGATTGGTGGGGCTCTCAAACACCATCAGGCGCGTTGGCGTGCTGCGCAGCAATTGTTCGATACCCGCCAGGTCGTCAACGGATAACACCGTGTGCGTCACCCCGAAGCGCGACAGTACGCGCCGGGCCATTGCACGCGTAGGTAAATAGCCTTCGGCGAACACCAGAATGTGATCGCCCTGTCTGCACAGCGCCTGCAGCGTCAAGCTTACAGCCGCCACACCCGACCCGGTCAATACACAATCACTGCGTCCCTGCAGGGCAGCGAGTGTCCGCTCCAGTTGTCGCAGCGTGGGATTGCCGATGCGCGAATAGAAATAACCATCGCGCTCACCGGCGTTCATGCGCGCAGCTTCATGCAGGTCATCAAAGGTGAACTTGACGCTCTGATAGATCGGCGCAACCAGCGGTGGATTGTCGGCGGCAACCGTAGCCGGTGGCGGATGATTGGTCAGAGTATTGGGTTTCATGGCTCGTTCATGATACCGACGGGCAGATATGCCAGGCGCGATGATCGCACAATGCCGGGGCAAGGCCCGCATGCTGGGCTATAATGCCCGCTGTTTTTGCCAGACCGCGCCAAGACGGCGTAGCGGAGACGGTTCAGGTGACCACGATTGCCCGGTTCGACATTCAGTACTGCCAGTATCTGAGCCCGCAGGGCGAGTTGCTACCAGAGGTGAACCAGGCTGCCCTGCCTGCATTTGCACGCGATCCGGGCGAATTACTGAAGATGTACAGAATGATGGTGCTGGTGCGTACTTTCGATACCAAGGCCGTCAACCTGCAGCGCACCGGCAAACTGGGTACCTATCCGCCGGCGCTGGGCCATGAAGCCGCACAGGTGGGTGCTGCCGCCGCATTGCGTCCGGAGGATGTCATCGCACCGGTGTACCGCGAGATCGGCACACAGATCTGGCGCGGGGTGCGCATGGTGGAGATCCTGCGCTACTGGGGTGGCGATGAGACCGGCAATGACTTCGTCAATACCCGTCATGACTTTCCCTGGTGTGTACCCATCGCGACCCAGACCCTGCATGCCGCCGGCGCGGCCATGGCGTTCAAGATTCGCAATGAACCCCGCTGCGCACTGGCCTACATCGGCGATGGCGGTACCTCGGAAGGCGCCTTTTATGAAGCGATGAATGTGGCCGGCGTGCGCAAGCTGCCGGTGGTGTTCTATGTGGTCAACAACAAATGGGCCATCTCGGTGCCGCTGGAACAGCAGACCGCCACGCAGACGCTGGCGCAAAAGGGTATTGCCGCCGGTGTTCCCGGCATTCAGGTCGATGGCAATGACATTCTGGCAGTACGCGATGTGCTGGAGCAGGCGTTGCACCGCGCCCGCAGCGGGCAAGGGCCAACCGTGGTCGAAGCATTGACCTATCGCCTGAGCGATCACACCACCGCCGACGATGCCAGCCGCTATCGTCCTGCTGCTGAAGTCGAGCAGGCCTGGCAACAGGAACCCATGAAACGCCTGCGCGCATATCTGGAACAACTCAAGCTCTGGGACGAAACACAGGAGCAGGCGCTCAAAGCCGAATGCAGCTTGCAGGTCGAAGCTGCGGTCAAGGATTACTTCGCCACGCCGACGCAGCCGGTGACCGCGATGTTCGATCACCTGTTTGCGCGGATGCCGCAACGTATTGCCGAACAGCGTGAAGAAGCGCTGGCATGGAGTGCCGCGCACCATGGCTAAAGTTACCCTGGTGGAAGCCATCACCCTGGCGCATGTGTGGGAGATGGCGCACGATCCGAGCGTAGTTGTGCTGGGTGAGGATGTCGGCAAGAACGGCGGCGTATTCCGTGCCACGCAGGGCCTGCAGGAAAAATTCGGCAGCGAACGCGTGATCGATACGCCACTGGCTGAAGGCATGATCGCCGGTCTGTGCGTGGGCATGGCGGCGCAGGGTCTGAAACCCGTCGCCGAAATCCAGTTCATGGGCTTCATCTATCCGGCCATCGACCAGATCGTCAATCACATGACCCGTCTGCGCAATCGCACCCGCGGTCGCCTGACCTGTCCGGTGGTGATCCGCACGCCGCACGGTGGCGGCATTCACTCTCCCGAGCATCATTCCGAATCGGTGGAATCCATGTTCTGCCACATGCCGGGGCTGCGCGTGGTGTGTCCGTCCTCGCCGACGCGTGCCTATGGCCTGCTGCTGGCGGCAATCCGCGAGCCCGATCCGGTATTGTTCCTGGAACCGGTGCGTATCTATCGCTATGCGCGTCAGGAGGTTGAAGATAACGGCGAGGCGCTGCCGCTGGATACCTGCTTTGTGTTGCGCGAGGGCACGGATTGCAGCATCGTGACGTGGGGCGCGATGACGGTGGAAAGCCTGAAAGCGGCCGACGAGCTGGCCAGGCAAGGCATCAGTGTTGAAGTCATCGACCTGGCTACCATCAGTCCCATCGATGCCGATACGATTCTGGAGTCGGTGGCGAAAACCGGCCGGCTGGTGATCGTGCACGAAGCGGCGCGCAATGTGGGTGTGGGCGCCGAGATCGCCGCCGTGGTCGCGGAACGCGGCCTGTATGATCTGGAAGCGCCCATCCAGCGTGTGACAGGCTATGACACCGTCGTGCCGCTGGCGCGACTGGAACATGATTACGTACCGAGCGTGGCGCGCATTGTCGATGCGGTGCGCAAGATGCTGGCGTGACAAATGACATGTAGGGGCGAGGCATGCCTCGCCCTGCGGCCCATAATCGGGTCACGCATGCGTGACCCCTACGCCGATAATGATTTTTGACGAGGACCCATAGTGACCACATTCCACCTGCCTGATCTGGGTGAAGGCTTGCAAGAGGCCGAGATCGTTGCCTGGCACGTCAAGGAAGGCGACGCTGTGCAGGTCGACCAGCTCATGGTGTCAGTGGAAACCGCCAAGGCCGTGGTGGAAGTGCCCTGCCCCTACAGCGGCAAGATCACGCGCCTGCTTGCCAAAGCCGGTGAAGTGGTCGCGACCAATCAGGCTCTAGTGGAATTTGATCTCGGCGCTGCCGAACCTGCACCCGCCAAAACCTCAGACACAACACCCGCAGCCCCATCATCGATGACTGTGGTCGGTCGCATGAATGTCAGCGATGCCGACTGGGATGAGCGCGCTGCGCCTGTAGCCAGCTCACGCATCAACAAGCCATCGCAACGACTGCGTGCAGCGCCTGCGGTGCGCATGCTCGCCAAGCGCCTGAAGATCGATCTGGCCGGCCTCAAGGCCACCGGCAAGCACGGACTGATCACTGTCGATGATGTGTTGAACAGCGCCGGGCTGTCGCGCCAGGGTTCGCGCAATGGTCACTACCAGATGCCGGCACTGGGCGAGCGGCTGGCCGGCGAGTTTGAACCCATCACCGGCGCGCGGCGTGCCATGGCGCAGTCCATGGTGCTGTCACGCGACGAAATTGCCTCCGTCTCGGTGTTCGACGACGCCGACATTCACAGCTGGTCCGGACAGAAAGTGGACATGACCGCGCGCATCATCCGCGCGCTGTGCACGGGTGTGGTCGCCGAACCGGCCGTCAATGCCGTATTCGATCCCAACGGCCCGGCGCGACGCGTATTCAAACACGTGGATCTGGGCATTGCCATGGACGTGGGCGACAAACTGTTTGTGCCGGTAATCCGCGATGCGCACCTGAAATCCCTGATCGAAATTCGCGAGGAACTGAATCGCCTGAAACAGGCCGCGCGCGACCGCTCGCTGGCGCCGGAGGAATTCCGCGACTACACCATCACGCTGACCAACTTCGGTACGCTCGCCGGCCGGTACGCCACTCCCATGGTCGTGCCGCCCACCATCGCCATTCTCGGTTCCGGCAAGGTGCATCGCGACGTGGTGGCCACCGACAATGGCGGCATCGAGGTGCACTCGCGCATTCCGCTGTCTCTGAGCTTCGATCACCGCGCACTCACCGGCGGTGAAGCCTGCCGCTTCCTGGCCGCCGTGATCAAGGACCTGGAGCTGCCGGTCTGATCTCATGCAGCTGCCTGCAGGCAGCTGTGGCGCTGACGCGGATCGGACAACCGCGCCACCCGGTCAGAAACGCGTTTGCTGAACTAGAGCGGTTTGACCTGCACGCTGCGGAATTTGGAGGTGCCGACGCCAAACTGCAATGCGAATGGACCGGCAGCGTGCTTTCCATCTTCTGCGTCAGCTGTTTTCTGCCCATTCAGCACCACGGTAAGACGCGATCCCTTGGCAGTTATTTCAAGGGTGTTCCACTTGCCATCGGCTTTGTAAATCGGCTCTACCTTCGCGACATTGACGATTGCGCCGGTACCGTATGTGGGGTCAGGACGCTTGTCGAAAATGTTTATCTCATAACAAGTGGCAGCCCCGACTTTTACCGGATCATCACAGCGAATGAAGATGCCACTGTTGGTACCCTCGGCCACCCACAGCTCTGCCTTGATCGTGAAATCACGATACGACTCCTTGGTGACCAGGAAACCACTGTCCGTACCCGTACCCGCAAAAGTCGCCTGGATCGCGCCATCCGCCGCAACCCAATTGGCATTGCCGACGCGGTTGAAGTTTTCCATCCCCTTGACGCCATCAATCAGTGTCTGCCAGCCCGATCCTGACGTCGATTGCTGGCTCGCGCAGCCGGACAGAGCCGCTACTGCAGCAATCAGCACCAATGGCCTGTGGGTGGTTTGCTTCATCGTTTTTCTCCGTTGGACCATGTGCGCAAGCGTGATGCACGGTGGTTTTATTTTCAAGGCTGTTCTTCTCTCCGGCAGGGGCCAGATCCGGCGTTTGAATCCCGCGTCATCAAGCTTGCCGCAAATCTCAGGCATTCCTGCGGTATCTTGCACGGAGTACCTGCAGCGATACTGACCCCGCGCGTCGGCTCTGGTATAAAAACAGCCCCCGCACAGCACATCCCCGAGAGGCAAGCAAGTGATAGGCAAACTGGTTCTGGTCCGTCACGGACAAAGCACCTGGAATCTGGAAAATCTGTTCACCGGCTGGACCGACGTCGATCTGACCGAACAGGGTCGTGGTGAGGCGCGCGAAGCCGGCCGACTGCTCAGGGCCGAAGGTTTCAAGTTTGATCAGGTTTATACCTCGGTGCTCAAGCGCGCCATCCGCACCATGTGGATCGTGCTGGATGAAATGGACCTGATGTGGCTGCCGGTGGAACGCAGCTGGCGCCTGAATGAACGCCATTACGGCGCGCTGCAGGGACTGGACAAGGCGCAGACCACGGCCAAGCATGGTGCTGAGCAGGTAAAGATCTGGCGCCGCAGCTACGACATTCCGCCACCGCCGCTGGCCCTCGATGACGAACGTCATCCCGCCAACGATCCGCGCTACGCCACCTTGCCACCCGATGCCCTGCCCGCCACCGAGTCGCTCAAGGAAACCCTGGTGCGGGTATTGCCGTTCTGGGCCGACAAGATTGCGCCGCAACTCAAGCAGGGCAAGAACGTGCTGGTAGTGGCGCATGGCAACAGTCTGCGTGCACTGGTGAAGATGCTGGATGGTATGTCGGACGCCGATATCATCGAGTTCAACATCCCTACTGGCGTGCCCATTGTTTATGAACTGGATGCCGGCTTGAAGCCGAAGTTGCCGCGTCGCTTCCTCGGCGATGAGGAAGCCATCAAGGCGGCCATGGAAGCCGTGGCCAATCAGTCGGCGGCGAAGAAGTAACTCAACCGCCCCCTCTCCCTGAGGGAGAGGGCTGGGGTGAGGGCTTTGCATTTGCTCGTGCACCCTCACCCGCGCTGCGCGCAACCTCTCCCCTCATGGGAGAGGTTACGGAAGCCGCATCGTCGAGTCGTCTGACAGCCAGCCATAAATTCCGGATGTAGTCGAACAACCAGCACATGCGCTGCAGCCGCTCGCCACCGGTGCTGGCCAGCCGGCCGCTATATGCCAGCAGCAATCGATCACGCAGCGATTGGTCATAGCCGTGATAACAACACACAGCGGCCAGGTCGAAAAACGGATCGCCGATTCCGGCGTATTCCCAATCGAGTAACCATAGCCGCGTGCCATCAGACATCAGGTTGAGATGATGCACGTCGTTGTGACACAGACAGCGAACACCAGATTGCGCAGACTCCAGAGCAATGTCCAACGCTTGCTGACGGGTTGCGACATCCGGGTATTCAACACCACCAAGACTGTGCCAGTAGCCATGCAATGTGGCTGCCAGATCGATCTGCTGGATTGCTGATGCCGTTGGGAGCGCATGCAGTTGCCGTAACAATTGCGCCACCTGCTCGATAGTGACATCTGTCTGCACCGCCTCCACAGTGAGCGTCTGCGCATAGAGCTTGCGAGTCACCAGCAAACGCCGTTCCGGTTCGCACAACAATACTTCCGCACCAATACCGGCCGCCTGCACCAGCGACAACACCCGAGTCTCGCTGTGCCGGTTCAGCTGCAACGTCCGTTCGTCGGCGGTACTGATGCGCACCACTACCGATGTATCGACGCCCTCGACACACCAGCTTTCATTGGTCAACCCGCCCTTGATGCGCGTGGCACTCAGCGTCGAAGCATCAACGGCCAATACTTCGGCAGCAACCTGTTCGGGGGTCACACCGCCTCCTGCAGCACGGCTGGCAGCTGCTGGCGACGCCAGATGAAGTAGCCGTAAATGACCATACCCACATACACCAGCATCAATCCTGCCGTAGCGACCAGCCCGCGCGAGTAATACAGATAGGCGGCGACACCATCAACCACGATCCAGTAAAGCCAGTTCTCCAGCACCCGTCGCGCCACCATCCAGGTGCACAACACGCTGCCCCACGTCACAAAGGAATCCAGCCAGGGCGAGCGTGCCATGGCAATGAACTGCAGCACCCAGGCATTGATCACCGTCGCAAACACCACCGCGCCGATTGCCAGCACATGTTGCTGCCAGATCCAGCGCACTACCTGCAATTCACCGGACGGTTGTCGGCCACGCGTCCATTCAAGATAGCCATAGACCGCCATGACCAGGTAGTACACCTGCAACAGGGTATCCATCACCAGTCCGGTGCGTGCCATCAACACGGTATAGATGATCGTGCTGATCAACGCACACAGCCAGCACCACAAGCTGCGGCGTGTCGCCAGCACCAGGTAGGCAATGGACAACACCACGGCCAGCGCCTCCCAGAAGGAAGTGCCGAACAATTCACGCAGGATGTGCTGCAGGGTGGTCAATTACGCCTGCCCGCCCAGCACCTTCATGATAAACACCTTGCGACCGGCAGCCGCAAAGCTCTTCGCGGTTTCGATGCCGAGAATCTCGAACACCCGTGCATGCTCGCCGGCGATCTGCGTGCTCATGGCGTTGGTGGTGACCTGCAGTTCCGGATAGGTATTCAGGCGATCAATGAAATCCTGGATTGGCGGAATGAACCCGGCGTCGAGCGGATACAGACTGATTTCAATCATGGTGCGCATCATTAACCTCGTAGGGGCGGTTCGTGAACCGCCCTCGTGAACAATCATTGCAAAGACGGGCGGTTCACGAACCGCCCTACGCATCAAAACTTCAAAGTGGCGGTTACACCCACCTGCCGTGGCTCACCATGCTGAACATACAAGGCGTTGGCAAAATCCGGTGGCTCATTGCCGAACTCGAAAGCCCGTATCGTATAGTCCTTGTCAAACGCATTCCTGATCCAGAAATAGGCGCTCCAGGCAGATCGCTCGTAGCCCAGTTTCAGATTGGTCAGCATGTAAGCATGCGATTGCTCGACGCTGGGCGCGTTGCTGTAGTAGAAATTGTCCTTGGCATTCAGATCCACACGCGCCATCAAACCGCTGTCGCTGCGCCAGACGCCATAGACGCTTGCGGTGTATTCCGGCGCATGAGCCTGTTCACGAGCAGGCACCACCGTGCCGTTATCCTGTATGTAGGCATCCGTGCGCGTGCGCAACAGTCCAAGCGTACCACCGAGTTCAAGTGCGGCACTGACACTGACACGCACGCTGCTTTCGATACCAGCGTTGTAACCGGAGCCAACATTATCCGTGAAAAATACGAACGAGTTCGGATCGCCGGCCACCAGCTGCGTACTGTTCAGCACCTGCATATTGTGGCGCTGCTGGTAGAACAGGGTCGTATCAAAATATACCCGCCCCTGCAGCGCATTGCCCTTGATGCCAAATTCATAGTTGAGCAGGGATTCCTGAGCAAAATCCGGCTTCGCCTGCGCCGCGTAGCCGAGATTGAAGCCGCCGGCCTTGTAACCCCGCGACACGGCAAGATACACATTCTGGTCATTGCTCAGATCAAAACCCAGGCTGGCCTGACCGCCCCACATATTCTCGCCCTGTGCAGCATCCAGCGCATCAAGGAAGCTGCC
This sequence comes from uncultured Pseudomonadota bacterium, assembly GCA_963748005.1. GTDB lineage: Bacteria > Pseudomonadota > Gammaproteobacteria > Steroidobacterales > Steroidobacteraceae > CAILZL01. Next base: position 3,161,045 of record CAVVHH010000002.1, on the reverse strand, counting down.
GAATGATTCGCGATGATCGTGATAGTCGGCAGTACGGCGTTCACCGCGCAAACCGACTGACCACTTCCAGCGCGTCGACAACCGGCCATCCAGCTGGCCATACAGGGCCGCATTGGTGGCGTCATAGCGGCTGTCCAGGAAGTCATCGGTGCCGCTGAAGTAGTCGTAGGCCACCGGGTCCTGATAGTCACCCTGGCTGATTTCGCTGATGTGTTCGCGCAGGTTCAGCGCATACACACCCAGCAACCAGTTGAACGCCGCATCGCCATGATCTGAAGCCAGGCGCACATCCAGACTGCGTGTGTCGCGCTCACGATCGGCACGGTAGATATAGTCATAGACAAAACTCTGCCAGGCATTGCCCGGTACACCATTCTGGATACTCCAGTCATGCATCAGGTTCTGCCAGCTTTGGGTGTTACCCCAGTCGCCGTCGTAACTGTGCTGGCTGTGGGTCGTGGCGCCCGTACCGGTAAGGGTCAGCACCAGCTCGCTGGTGAGTTTGCTGTTGAGCTTCAAGGCGGCGCCAGTGGCGCGCTCGGCATCCTTGCCGGGCTTGTCGGATAACGACACACGCGAGTTATCGATCGACCAGGAATCGTAGTTATTGTCGAGATCGGCATACAGCAGTGTGAAATCCACTGTGGTTGCGTCACTGACCTGCCAGCGCCATTTGAAGCGGCTGGTCAGTTCATCGCGGCCATCGGTATCCTTGCGACCCAGGTAGGGATTGCTGCGAAAGCCATCGCTGCGATGCTCCTGCACTGATAAACGCCATGCCGAGTTGAGCGATTCGATCGGCGCAGTGGCCGTTGCTCCCAGCGAGCGTGTGTTGTATTCGCCGATGCTGGCTTCCGCACCGAAGTGCGCTTCCTGTTCCGGATCGTTGCTGCGTACGGCAATCAGGCCCGCCAGCGCGTTGGCGCCATAACGTGTGCCCTGTGGTCCACGCAGCACTTCAATCTGCTGGATGTCGAACAGTGTGGCGGGCATGCCGATGCCGCTGAAGTCGATGTCATCGATCAGGAAGCCCACCGACGGATTCGGCGCACCCTCATACTGCTCGCGCTCGCCGATGCCGCGGATCTGAAAGTAGCGTGGCCGCGAAGTGCCGCCGGCCCAGTTCAAATTGGGCACCAGCGCGAGCACATCTTCGAAATGTTGCTGGCCTGCATCCTGCAAGGTCCGGCTGTCCAGCACGGTAACACTGGCGGGCACCTCAACCAGCGACTGTGCACGCAGCGTGGCAGTGACAATGACTTCTTCCAGCACCTCGTCCGCGGCATGGGTCAGCGACGGAATCAGCGGCGGAATGGCCAGCGCACCGGCAATGATCAGGGAACAACGCATTACAAGTCCTCATATTGACAATGAAGACCCGATAGCAGGCAAGGGGGAGAAGGATGCAGCGAGATGTTTCGCACGGACGACCTACTTCCTACGCCGGTACTAACCGGATCAGGTTCCAGGGTTCATCACTGCGCAGTGACATCTCAGGTCTTTGCAGACCACCCCTGAGGCGGGGCGGATTGTAGGGGTTGCCGGTGAATAATGCCATCGCCGTGAACAATCGATTCCGGCGCCGCAGACTGGCCGGTCAACACCATTGACGGAACCCAATCCTTCAGCGATAACTGCAGCTCAACGCCCAGCCCGTCGTATTGCCCGACAATCAGAACCTATCTCAAAACGTAGCGAGCGAAGACAGGTTTTTGCGAGAATCCCGGAGGATTCATGACCAGACAGTGCCGTTTGTTTCACGTGGACGCTTTCACCCGCCAACGGTTCTGCGGTAATCCGGCGCGCGTGATTCTGGGGGGCGATGAGCTCAGCGACGAACAGATGCAGACCATCGCCACCGAGCTCAACGGTGAAACCTCGTTCGTGCTGGCGGCCGAGTCGGGTGACCACGATTTTCAGGTGCGGTTCTTTTCGCCCGATCACGAAGTTCCCTTCGTCGGCCACGTCACGCTGGCCACTCACTACGTACTCGCCAAGTGTGGTCTGCGCGGTCAGGGCGTGGTGCGTCAGCGCAGTCAAGCCGGCATTGCTGAAGTGGAGATGACGGATATCGATGGCGACTATCGCATCAGCATGACCATCAGCCCGCCCTCGCTTGGCCCTGTGCTGCCCGAGCATCATCGCGTCCAGGTGCTGGATGCGCTGGGCATCTCCAGTCCCTACCTGCATGGCGGCGATTGCCCGTTACAGATTCTGACCAAGGGTGGTTCGCGACTGCTGATCGGGCTGCGCTCCGTAGAGCTGCTGCCCTCGGTAAAACCCGACCTGCAGGAACTGGCGCGCCTGACCTCGCACATTGGCGCGGAGGGGTATTTTGTATTCGCGCTGAATGAACCGGATGCGCAAGGCCATATCAGTACCGTTTCGCGCATGTTCTGTCCAGCGATCGGCATTCCGGAAGATCCGGTCAGCGGCAACGCACACGGCATGCTGGGCACCTACTTGCTGGCACACAAGCTGGTCACACCCGACAATGGCCTGCTGCATTTCACCGGCTATCAGGGCGAGTCGGTCAAGCGACCGGGCAAGGTCGAAGTGGCCGTCACTTACGCGGGTTCAGTAGCCCAGAGCGTGCGCATTTCCGGCGATGCGGTGATTCTGTACGAGGCGTTGCTGCCGCTGTAGGAACCCTTGCGGATACACTCGTTCAGCAGCGCTCCAGATACTTCTGCAATTCCTGCGCGGTGTTCTGGTAGATCTGTGTTATCCCGTCCACACCGTCAACCAGCACCGGCATGGTGTGCTTCGCTGCACCAGCCATGGTTTCAATGTTCTGACACCGTTCGCTCAGGGCATCCGCGCACAGGTTGGCGCTGGCGCCTTTGAGTTTATGTACGGCGCGCTGCAATTGCAGCCGGTCTTCCGCCTGTGCAGCCACCCGCATCTCGTCCAGCGTCTGCACGGCGCTGGCCAGAAACACCTCGATCAACTCGCATGCAAAGGCCGTATCACCGGCCACCATCGCGTCAAACCTTGACCAGTCAATATACCGGGTCTGCTGATCACCCGATTTGTCCCCATTGACTGCGCCAGTATCGGCAGGTGGAGCGTCGATGACTCTGTGCGTCAAACCGGTAGCAGCGTTGGCATCATCACGACGCAAATACTGGTCCAGCACTTCGCGCAAACGCGCGCTCTCCAGGGGCTTGGTCAGAAACCCGTCCATGCCGGCGGCGATGCAGCGCTCGGCCTGGCCAGTCATGGCATTGGCGGTCAGCGCCACGATGGGCGTGCGTGGCCGCCAGCCTTCAAAGTCACGAATCTTGCGCGTGGCGGTCAGGCCATCCATCACCGGCATCTGCATGTCCATGAACACCAGATCAAACTCGCCGCCTTCGTAAGCTTTGACACCCTCGGCGCCGTTGTCGGCCAGCGTTACCGTGCAGCCATGTCGTTCCAGAAAACTCCTGGCCACCATCTGGTTGACCTGATTGTCCTCGACCACCAGAACACGGCCAATGTAGCGCTGGTTGGCGTCGGCTTCCTTGAGTGAGCTGCGCGTGATCAGGCGCTGGCTCTGCGAATGCCATTGGTGCGCCTCGCAGGCCAGCACCCGCTCCACGCAGGTGAGCAGCTCGCGTGCGCGCACCGGTTTGGCCAGATAGGCAGCGAAGCCGATATCGGCAAAATGCTGCAAATCGCCCTGTCGATCCATAGAGGTCAGCATCACCAGTCGCGCCTGCGACAGACGTACATCCTGGTTGATGCGCTCACCGAGGGTGGAGCCATCCATGCCGGGCATTTGCAGGTCCACCAGCACGACATCGAAAGGCCGGGCCACATCGGCCGCAGCAGTCAGCAACTGCAGCGCCGCTGCACCACTGCTCGCCAGTTCGACTTCATACCCTGCATGCTGCAGGTGCCCCGCCACCACACGGCGATTGGTCTGGTTATCGTCCACCACCAGTATGCGCCGGTGGCTCGGCGCCACCTGCAGGGTGGGCACAACGCCAGTGACTTCCACCTGTTCAAACGGCAGCGTGAACCAGAAGCTCGAGCCCCTGCCGGGTTCGCTGGTTACACCGACTTCGCCATGCATCATTTCCACCAGACGACGCACGATCGACAGGCCCAGTCCCGTGCCGCCGAAATGACGCGTGGTCGACGAGTCGGCCTGCACGAATGGCTCGAATAGTGACTGGATGCTGTCTGCCGAAATACCAATGCCGGTATCGCGCACTTCAAACAGGGTGACCACGCGGCCATCATGCCGGCCGGCCGTACAGACGGTAATCACAATCTCGCCGCTGTGCGTGAACTTGATGGCGTTGCCGGCCAGATTGACCAGACATTGACGAATGCGTTGCGGATCACCGAGCACGCGCTCCGGCACTTCAGGACTGACGTTGACGATGAGTTCCAGATCCTTTGCTGCAGCCTGGAACGCCATCATGCTGGCAATGTCTTCCACATGACTGCGCAGATCCATTTCCACATAGTCGATGTCCAGCTTGCCGGCTTCGATCTTGGAGAAATCCAGAATATCGTTGATCACGCTCAGCAGGGCGTCGGCGCTGGAACGTATGGTCTCCACATAGTCGCGCTGCGTGCGCTCCATGCTGGTCGACAACAACAGCTCGGTCATGCCGATCACGCCATTCATCGGCGTGCGGATCTCGTGACTGACATTGGCCAGAAAAGCGCTTTTGGCCTTGTTGGCTGCGGACGCCGCTTCGCTGGCTTCGATCAATGACTGCTGATATTGCTTCTGCTCGGTGATTTCTTCGACCGTGCCTTCGAAGCATGCGATCTGCCCATGATCACCGAGAATGGCGCGGGCGTTTTCCGATATCCAGATGATCTTGCCGTCCTTGCGATATACCTCGGATTCGAAGCGACTGACCACGCCGTAGGTTTTCATCTGGAACAGGAACTCTTCGCGACGCTCCGGCTTGACGTACAGCTGACGCCGGATGTCCCGTACATCGTTGATCAGTTCATCGGCGGAGCCGAAACCATAGATCTTCGCCAGCGCGGGGTTGGCATCGATGTAACGGCCGTCCATGCTGGTGCGGAAAATGCCTTCCAGCGCATTGTCGAACAGGCTGCGGTAACGATGTTCGGCTTCGCGTGCATGTTGCTCGGCAAGTTTCAGGCGCGTGATGTCGCTGATGATGCCTTCCAGCGCCACCACACGGCCGGCGGCATTGAGCACTGCAGCGCCGCGCTCCAGTACCCAGCGCTCCTCGCCCCCTGCAGTGATGATGCGATATTCGAGTTCGTAACGCTGACGCACCGCCACCGCCGAATGAATGGTGGCGCGCACCCGCCGGCGATCTTCAGGATGGGTGATCGATTCGTAGGAAATGCGATTGTTGAGTATCAGATCGGTGGGCTGGTAACCGGTCAGGCGCAGGCAGCCATCGCTGACGAATTCCATGGTCCAGTCGCCATCATCACGGCAGCGATACACCATGCCATCCAGATTATCGAGCAGCGTATTGAAAGCGCGATTGCCCGCTACCTCTGACATATCAGCATCAAGGTGTGGACGGGCAAAAAAAGTCTGGTGGGATGACATATGTGTCTGCAGCATATGAGACACGCCGTTGTGTCGCTGCCTGGCCTGTAACGGCCCGTTTCGAATCATCTTTAGCCTTATACGAGGCTTACGAGCGCCCTTAAGCCAAACTTTTCCAGTCAGCACAACAATCGCCTGAATGGCCGAGCAGCCGTGCCCATTTTCAGGGCAAATGCCGTTCCTCCAGCACCACCTTGCCACCGCGCTGAATGCGTAGCAGCTTGCTCACCGCCGGCAGCACATCCGCCCGGTCATGTACCGCCATGACGACCTGGGTGCCGGAGGTGGCAAGGCGTTGCAATAGCGCCATGACATGCGCATGCATCTCCGGGTCCAGTCCGGTAAAGGGCTCATCAAGCAGTAACAGTTGTGGGCGGTTTACCATGGCACGCGCCAGCAGCGCCAGGCGCAGCTGGCCATAAGAAACTTTGCGCAGCGAGTTTTTGGCCAGCGCGTCGATACCGAAAAATTCCAGCCAGGGTCTGGCGAGACGGCGATCGCCCACCGTGATCGGCTGATTGAGCCCCACCGACGCATAACGTCCGGAAGCCACCAGTTCTTCCAGTGTGTGCGTCCAGACATGATCGGCCTGTAACTCCGGCGATACATAGCCCACGTGTTGTTTCCATTTCGAAATCGGCGTGCCCCTGGGGCAACCGGCGCGTTCGATGACACCACCATCCGCGGGATGCAGGTCGCCATACAACATCATCAGCAACGTGGACTTGCCCGAGCCGTTGTCGCCCATGATCGCCCAGTTCTCGCCTTGCCGGATGGTCCAGTTCACTGCACGCAATACCGGACGATACTGGCGAAACAGCTGCACGTTCTGCAATTGCAGCAGCGGCACGTTTAAGTCTTTGATGATCGGCCTGGCGCGCAACAACGGTTTTCTGGCCACCCGTCTTTGCGCCCGTGCATGACGCGCACGTTCGTCGCGATGAATGATGTCGGCGTGTCGCGCCTTGATGGGCCCAGCATACTTCACCACGCCCCGCTGCAGATGCAGCAGGTGTGTGGCGCTATCGGGAATATCGTCGGCGGAATGCGCGGCCAGAATCCAAGTAGGCGCTTCGCAGCCATCTTCAAGAATGCCGCGCAGCATGCTGCGCGTGCCATCATCCAGGCCATTGAATACCTCATCCAGCAGCCACACCGTGGGCCGGCTTGCCAGCAGTCTCCCCAGCAGCACACGCCGCCGCTGACCATAGGACAGGCTCAGAAAGCGACGTTCGCGCAACGACCACAGCCGCAGACGCCTGAGCAGGCGCTGCACTCGCGCCTGCTGTGCCGCAGTGGGCTTGCTCAGGGGAATGTCTTCATCAAACAGGCCAGTGGTCACCACTTGCGTGACACTGAGATTCCAGTCATAGCGAACGTACTTGTCCTGACGTTCCGGCGCCAGATAGCCGATGCGATGTTTGTCGAACAATGGCTGGTCGTGAGTCTCGCCGTCAAAACAGTAACGACGCCGTGCAGGTTGTTTCTGCGACAGGGGCGTCGGCCACACATCGCCGCGCAATAATTTCAGCAACACGGATTTGCCAGAGCCATTCGCGCCGACCAGCACCCAGCGTTCGCCTGCGCGCAATGTAAACCTGACGTCATTCAGCGCCAGACGCTCATCAAACTTGACCGAACAATGCTCAAGGGCAATCAGCGCCGGCGCTTCAGGCATGCAACACCGCTGACAACTGTCCACCAGTGACATTGCCGCTGCACACCGACAGCATGCTGATCGAGCCCATGGTGACGTCGCCCAACAGGGTTTGCACCGGCTCATCATCGGCGCTCGCACCCAGCACGTACAACAACGGCAGGTAGTGTTCCGCAGTGGGTACCGACAACCTGGCCGCTTCGCCAAGGCGTTCGTAGTGAATCAGCGCATCGTGATCACGCTGTTCGATACCGCGCAGCACATGCTGATTGAAAGTCACTGCCCATGGATAGGCTGCATCGCTGCCCATTTGCAGACGACGCAGGTTGTGCACCACGTTGCCACTGCCCATCAGCAACACCCCCTCATCGCGCAGCCGCTGCAACTTCTGGCCCAGCTCGTAATGCCACAGCGGGTCCCGTGTGCCATCAATACTCAATTGCAGCACCGGCACATCGGCATCCGGGTACATGTGTTTGAGCACCGTCCAGCTGCCATGATCCAGCCCCCACTGCTGGTCCTGAATCACCTCGAGCGGTGCAAGCAGATCGACCACGCGCTGTGCCAGCGCCGGATCACCCGGAGCACGATAGTGATACTGGTACAGGTGATCGGGGAAGCCGTGAAAATCATGGATGGTGCGCGGCTGCGCCATTGCCGTGATCGCCGTACCGCGCGTATACCAGTGCGCCGATACACACAGGATGGCACGAGGCTTCGGGATGGCTGCAGCCAGTGCCGCCCAGCCACGCGTGTAGCGGTTGTCTTCAAAGGCCGTGAGGGGACTGCCGTGTCCGATAAACAGGGTTGGCAGGCGAGGGATTGAAATGCTCATGTGTGTATTTATAACAAGTCGGACAGCGGAGCAGGCAGCAAATATCCGATGACATCCATCGACTTGCCCGCAACCCTGATGTCACGGTCACAGCGTATTTCGTACTCTGCCAATGGGCCGCAGCACGCCACATGCCTGGGTGCCCGGCAAGACCTCGCTGGAACGCCTCGCCGACCCGGCATGATACCGGGTGAACGGCGGACTGTCGGCATTGCTGATGCTGGTTGCAACAAGATGGAGAGTGAATCTTGTCGTTCTTTCTGCTGGCATTTCCTGCGCTGTTCTCGATCATCAATCCGCTGGGCGGCGCACTCATCTTTCTGGGCGCAACCGATTCGCTGCGCGAGGCAGTCCGGGTCGATCTGGCCAGGTGGATCGCGATTTACAGTTTCGGCCTCGTCACGGCATCGATGTTCATCGGCGCCTATGTACTTACCTTCTTCGGCATCTCCATTCCGGTACTGCGTGTCGGGGGCGGCATTGTTATCGCAGCGGCAGCCTGGACAATGCTGCACGCACCGGACGACGAAAAAACACCGAGCGGTGCAAACGTGGCTGCAGAGTTGCCTGATACCCTGCTCGTCAGCCGCATGGCCTTCTATCCGCTGACCATGCCCATTACCTGCGGACCGGGAACGATTTCGGTGGCGGTGTCGCTGGGCACCAGCCGGCCACGCGGCGTCGGTTCCGGCCTGTTGTCCTTTATCCTGCAGGGAGTTGCCGCAATAGCGCTGGTCAGTGCACTCGTCTACCTTCTGTACCGCTACTCCGACCGACTGTCGAAAGTCATCGGGCCGACGGGTACCAACATCGTCATGCGACTGTCTGCTTTCCTGCTGTTCTGCATCGGCATCCAGGTATTCTGGAATGGTGCTGCGGAATTGATAGGCAGCGTCAGCGGCTAGCGGGCGACGATAGAAGTCGGTGCCATGACACCGCATTGATACCGGGGCGATTCTCAGCGGACTGATTGGGGGTTTCCGTGACGTGGTTGATCGACTCTCTGCGCCATCATCCTGAACTTGCCCTGTTTCTGACGCTGGCAGTGGGCTATGCAATTGGCCTGCTCAAGATCGGCAGCTTTTCGGTCGGCTCGGTGCTGGGCGTGCTGATCGCAGGCATTTTCGTGGGGCAGCTCGATATCAAGTTGCCTGGCGAACTGAAGAACGCTTTCTTCATGCTGTTTCTGTTCGCCATCGGCTTCAAGTCGGGGCCGCAGTTCTTCCGCAGCCTCAAAGCCACCGGCCTGCCGCAAGCCGGTCTGACAGTGGTGCTGTGCGTGGCTTCGCTGCTGGTTGCGCTACTGGTGTCACGCATCGCCGATCTGGATCCCGGCTCCGCAGGCGGGCTGATTGCGGGCGCCATGACGGAATCGGCCGCGCTCGGCACCGCGGCCGATGCCATTCAGAAATTGGCCGTGGCCCCGGAATTGCGCGAGCAGTGGCTGAGCAATGCCACCGTGGCGTTCGCTGTGTCGTATCTGATGGGGGTAGTGATGGTCATATGGGTGCTGCCCACTTTGGGACCGCGCCTGTTGCGTGTCGATCTGGCGAAAGCTTGTCAGGAGCTGGAGGAACAGATGGGCCTGCCACGCACCGATACCGGCGTGGTTTCGGCCAGCCAGCCCTTTGTCATGCGTGCCTATCAAATCCCTGCCGAGCATCATGGCAGGACTCTGCACGAACTCGAGCAATTGTTTCCCGGGCAACGGGTCTTCGGCGAACGCCTGCGCCGTGGCGAGGAACTGCTGGAACCGCAGCCGCAGTGGCCCCTGGCCGAAGGTGAGCGTATTGCGCTGTGGGGTCGACGTGAGTCTCTGGTCAGCGAAACCAATCCATTGCGCACACATGAAGTGGCAGACGAAGGGCTGCTCGACATACCGCTGGTTGCAGTGGATCTGGTGGTCACCAACAAGTCGATGGCCAGTCAGACACTGGGCGAGCTGGCGCGGAGCGTGGGTGCACGCGGCATATTTCTGAAGAAGCTGATGCGCATCGGCGAAGAGCTGCCCCGGACACTGCAGACACGTATCGAACGCGGCGATGTACTGACGCTGATCGGCCCCAAGCCCGACGTGGAACGCGTGGCAGACAAACTCGGCTACGCGCAATGGCCCACCGACGCCACCGACATGATCAGCGTGGCTACCGCCATTCTGCTCGGTGGTCTTGCTGGACTGCCCGCATTCATGCTGGGCGGTCTGGAAATTGGGCTCAGCATGTTCGTGGGTGTGCTGATCGGTGGCCTGGTGTGCGGCTGGCTGGGCTCGCTGTATCCGCGTTTCGGCCGCGTGCCCGAGCCGGTCATCTGGCTGTTCGATTCGGTGGGCATTGCCGGCTTTATTGCTGTAGTCGGTCTGGAAGCAGGCCCCAATTTCGTGAAGGGTCTGCAGCAGTCCGGTGTGGCGATCGTGGCTTCGGCGGTGGTCATCACTGCATCGGCGCACATCATTGCCATATTGGCCGGCCGCTATGTGTTCAGGATGCATCCCGGAATATTGCTGGGCGTGTGTGCGGGTGCAGGTACATCGGCACCTGCCCTGGGTGCATTGCTGAATGTCGCCCAGAGCCGCATTCCGGCCCTGGGCTATGGTGTAGGTTATGCGCTTGGCAATGTGCTGCTGGCGCTATGGGGTTCGGTGATGGTGGTACTGAGCAAGGGTGTGTAAGTGAAACGTATAACGATTGCTGTCGCACTGATTACACTTGGTCTCGGCGGATCGCTGGCAGGATGTTCGCTGCTCAGCTTCGAATCGCCGGCCAAGCCGCTGTCGGAACGCGATCTCAACACCCGCGTGGCGACGCGCGAGTATGCGCGCATGTTCGTTGCCAAAGTGGAGCGCGCGGCGGATGCAGCCGCGCAGGCGAATCCGGAACTGGAGTCCGATGCGTTGCGCTGGAAAATAGGCGCCAGCGAAGCCAGCCGCTATGCGGCGACGTTTGTAGACCCGACCATCGCGTTGCTCGACACCTGGGCACTGAGCGCGCAGATGCAGGTGTACTTCGACACAGGCGCCGGCAGCCAGCAGTTTGGCGATCAGCTCGCGTCGATCCGTGCTGTGGCTGCGCAGCTGCACAGCGATGCGCGCAAACTTGCCACGTTGATGATCGAGCCCAAACTGCTGCCCGGCTATGAAGACTTCGTGAAACGTTATGTGCAGGAGAATCCCCTGCTGGACCTGTCGTTCAGGCGTACATCATTGGCTGGAGCGTGGCTCGAAGATCCCACTCACAACCGCAAGCTGATCGCGACCGTGGGCACGGCGCCGGAAGCCATGAATGATCTGGCGGATCGCACGCGCATGTACAGCGAACAGGTGCCTGCCGAGCTGCGCTGGCAGACGCAACTGGTCCTGAAACAATCCAACTACAGCACCGCGGACCTCAGAACTTCGTTTGAAAAACTGGACCAGCGCCTTGCAGAGCTGGGTGAGATCGCCCAGCACAGTCCGGAACAACTGAACGAGGCCATCAACAGCATGCGCGACATGGTGCACGACACCGCCAATCGCTTTGATGTCAGCTGGCAGGCCCTGCTGGCACAGTTCGATATACAACGTGTGGCACTGGCGCAGGACATTGGCAAGGAACGGGCCGAACTCACCACAGCCGTCGACCGGCAGCGCGCAGCACTGATGGCCGACGCACATCGCATCGTGATCGACTCAACCGAGACGCTGGGACGGCAGATACGTCAAGCGGTTGCTGAAGTCGTGCTGCTGGGGCTGTTAGCCGTCGTGGTGCTGCTCGGCCTGCCGTTTGGTGCCGGCTATCTGCTGGGCCGCGCAAGAAGAAACTCGAACTCCATAAATCCTGGCCCGTAGGCGGATTCAGACTGTTGGTTGCTGGTTGCGATCATCTGTTTGCATTGCTTGGCCAATCCCCCTGCAGGTATGGTCAAAGCACATGGGCGCAGCAAATTTCTGCGTCGCGTTTCTGCTCGAAACAGACATTCGATCCGCCCGAAAGCTGACATTTAACAACGACAGAGCGGACACCACCCAACTGCGAATTCTACGGATCGGCCCGGCATAGCTCCCTATTGACGATGGCGTCCGCATCGGCCTACGGTTACAGGCACGGCTCTTTTCGTTCGTCACTCGACACTGCAACTTAAGATATTAACGCGCCAGCACTCATCGAGCACTCGTTGATATTGCGATTTGATAAGCCAGCTCGTAAGGAGCACTCATGAAAAGCCTTGTCAATTCGATCGCGATTGCAGCGATCGCGCTACCCGTTCCCGCTGCTTTCGCCCAGCAGACCAGCACGGCCAAGGCTCCTGCCGCTCAAACCACTCCGCCCGCTACCATGACCCCGGAGGAGTTCGACAAGCAGTACGCGAAGATGCAGGAACAAATGAAGACGATGCAGGAGCAGATGCAAAAGATTCAGCAAACGCAGGATCCCAAGCAGCGCCAGCAACTTCTGAACGAGCATTGGGCAAGCATGCAAAGCGCGATGGGCATGATGTACGGAATGATGGGACCGATGGGAGGTCCCATGATGGGCGGCCACATGACGGGGGGATCCATGATGGGTGGTCACATGATGATGTGGAATGACTATCAGAACCTGACGCCGGAGCAACTGAAGAAGCGTCAGTACATGATGGATCGCTGGATGCCAATGCAGCAGATGATGATGGGTCACATGATGTGGCATCAACAATGGATAGTACAGCCGCCGGTGCCGCAGCCTGAAACCAAGAAATGAGGGACAGGCGCGGTATTGAACTGAGTTCGCTGCCAAAGGCAAACTCAGTTCAATACCGCCCCGGGTAGCGGGAGCAGCTATCTGGCGTATGCTGTCTCATGTCCATTCGGACGGGAGGCAATGCGATGAGTACGGTTTATCCGTCACGCAAGCACCCAGCCGTGGCGTGCATCGGAATTCTTGTTTTCGCACTGTCGGCGTCGGCAGCGCCTACTGCTGCCGATGTAGCAAAATTGCAGGCGCTACAACAGCAACTTGATGACCTGAATGCGCAGCTCGCGCTCTTGCTGAAGGCGCGTGAGTCGGTCGCGGCCCAGCGCCCGATGCAAACTAACGGTTCGATGATGCGCGATACGATGCGGGGTATGGATACAAGCGCCGACGACACGAGAATGATGAACCCGACCGTATCGATGACGGTTCCAGATGACGAAGTGTTGGAGCCCGAGAGAGATTCACGCGGGGCACAGCTCGTTTCCAGGTACTGTTCGCAGTGCCACGCTGCGCCATCACCGTCTCTGCACACGCAGGAGGAGTGGAAAAGCGTCACGCAACGGATGCGTGGGCACATCGGAGAAGCAGCCGCTACTGGTCGTGGTATTCTGGTACCCAGCACCCCGGATCTCACCGCACTTACCCGATACCTCAGCGAGCATTCCACGCCGCAGCATTGACCGTGCAACGAACCGTGGGCGGTACCAGGGCACCGGGTTAGGGGGTATTTGCACGACTGTCCACTTTGATGAGTTCCAATGACTGCTTTGGAGCAGCAAACATTTACGCTCCGGATCGCAAGCGACAGTTAAGGAACCTCTGAATAACCGTTGCGAGCGAAGACAGGTTGCGCGCGACCGGAGCGCAGGATCCGGAGTTTTCGAGAATGGAGTTGTTGGCCAGCGCCAACCGGGTGAGCGCCTGCAGATGGAGATCCCGGACTCGATACACGACGGGTAATTTTCAATCTGCGGCGCTGCTACTTCGGTTTCGTGGTCACGTATTTCAGGGTGCTTCCCTCAAACACGGCCTGGTAGACATTTCCGCCGCACTCGTAGTAATTCACTCCACCGGATGGCGCAGACTTGCATCCAGCCGGCAAGCTCGCAACGACGGTACCCACCGGCAGCGGACCCGCAGCGGCGGCCTGTTCCCTGGCTGCCTCGGCCTCCTTTTTGGCCGCCTCGGCTTCCTTTTTGGCTGCTTCGGCCTCCTTCTGGGCCGCTTCGGCCTTTTGTTTTTCAGCAGCTGCCTGCTGCTGGGCAGCTGTCTTCTGCTGCTCTGAGGCCGCGGCCTCTGCCTTGGCCTCTGATGAACCTGCCGTGCTGCCGACAGCGGCTCCAACGATGAAAGCTGCCCCGCGGCCCCAGGCGGCCTGCGCGTCCGGCGCCAGCGCCAAGTACAGCAAGAACGGTACAAGGCATGCGCCTGCGATCTTGTAAATTGGCCTCATGTTTTCTTCTCCTGTGGGTGTCAGCGGCCGGACACATGGGTTGTTCCCGGTGGGATGAAGCGGGTCGCGCTGGTCCCCTGGGGCGGCACAAAACTGAACGAGGCATCGTTCACCGAAGGGGTGGTGTTCCAGTCACTAAACGTCGTGGTGATACTCAACCGTGCGGGAGTGTTGGTCTCGGTGACGAGATACCTTTGCGGCCAAGGTTGTTCGCCCTCGGCAACCCAGACCTGGAAATCGGCACCCGGGTGGCTAAACAGCAGGTGGTCGCACTTGACCCCGTCGACAACTGCTTTGCCGACCACTGCGGCCAAGGTCAAGTCCTGTGTGAGCAGTTGATAGGCATTGCGGTACTGCAGATCGGCGGCCGGGAGCAGAACGCCGACCGTCTCGCGTGCGAAGCTGATCATCTTCTCGATCGTCTCGGGCGCTGCCACGGTCGCATAGACCTTTTCGGCAGGGTTGTACACAGTCAGTGTCTTGCCGTCATAGTAGAAGCGTTGATCCATCGTGTAACCGCTACGGTCTGCGCGCAGCTTGTTCGGGCGTTTGACGGTTACGTTCGCCGCGAGGTCGAAATCCACGCGGTGTCCTGACACATGCAAGTCCTCGATCCTGTTCTGCGTACGCACGCTGAACTGCTGTAAGCCGTCGAGGAAATCCGTCATCTGCTTCAATCGGCGCACGGCGGCCGGATCCACTGCCGTCGCCTCAGCCCATGCGTCCGTTGAAACGGTCGCCGACACAGTCAATGCCGCCAGTGCGAACCAAGCCGCGGTAAGCCATCTCTTCTTGGTGTTCATGTCGTGCCTCTTCCTAACAACAAAGGTCTGATCTCACTACCAGGACATTACCGAAACCGGGCTTCGCGTCGCCCTGGGAAAATAGAATCAGCTTCATCACATCGCTCGTGACCTAAGTGGCCCGAATCAGAATGCGACTGCGAGTCGCCGCGACTTCGCGAGCTTGTAGACCAGGTCGAAGCTCTTGGCCGAATCCGAGGGCTTGTCTTCCGGTTCGTGGCGGAATTCCCATCAAGCCCGCTTGGCAATCTGGCACACCGCTCCCAGCGAGCGCAATGTGGACTTCTCTCATTTCAGTAGTCACCTGACAAGGTCGAGACTAAGATGTTGAGACAGATGAAGAGCAGTAGGTATCCGGCTTCATACTGGAAGCTGAATCTTGTCTACGAAACCGGGTGAAACCCAATAAGGCTGGAAGCAGCACCCGTATACACCATTCTTGGCACTCCAAATCACACCCGCCAAGCTGGCGAGCCGACAGAGTTGCTGCCTGCGCACTCGCGCTCCACTTCATTTGTTCATACTCAGCATCTGCTGAATCTCCTCCTCCGACCACCCGCCACCAAGCGCGCGATACAGTTCGATGTACGACGTCAGTTGCTTGAGTTGTGACTGCGCCAGATCTATTTCAGCGGCGAACAACTGGCGTTCAGCATCCAGCACTTCGATGTAACTCACCACGCCGGAGCGATAACGCATCTGCTGCAGTCGTAGTGTTTCGCGCGCTGCGCTATTTCGTATTTCATTCTGGGCGATGAGTTCGCGCACCTGCTCGGTAGAAGAAAGTGAGTTCGACACTTCACGCAGCGCCACCAGCACACCGGAACGATAGGCCAGCAATGCCTGACGGGCGACCGCACGCGCCGTCTCGACATTGCCGTTGCCGCGTCCGGACTGGAAGATGGGCATATCCAGTGTGGGACCAATGGCGAAGACATCAACGGTGGGGTCTTTATTGTCGATCAGGCTCTGCAATTCGGGACTGATCAGCCCCAAAAAAGACGTCAGTCCGATGGACAGGTAGGGAAAGCGGCTGGCCTCGGCGACACCGATCTGCGCAGTTGCGGCATGCAGTGTATTTTCCAGCACGCGCAGATCCGGACGCCGCGATAACAACTGCGCGGGCAACCCCACGGGGATTTCCGGCGGCACCGGCATGGCAGTTCTTTCGCTGCCGCGACTCAGTATGCCCGGCGCGCTGCCGACCAGGTACAACAGAAAATTCTCGGTCTCCAGACGCTGCTGCACAGCCAACGGGCGTTGCGCTCGCGTGGTGGCAAGCTGACTGATGGCCTGCTGTTCTTCCGTGCCGGAAGCCACGCCATTGCGCATCAATGATCGCACCAGTTCCAGCGATGCCTGCTGACTGCTGATGGTGCGATCGATGATCACCACTTCCTCGTCGAGTTCGCGCAGCTGGAACCAGGTGGTCGCAACGGCGGCAACCAGTTCGCTCATTACCGCACGTGCGTTGTCCTCCGATGCCAGCAACTGGGCACGTGCCGATTCGTTGGCGCGCCGCAGCTTGCCGAACAGATCCAGTTCCCAGCTGAGAGAGAAGCCCGCCGCGTAACTCGCATCCTCAGAACCCTGGGTGCTGGGACTGGTGCTGGCAGTGGCGCGAATATCGGGACCAAGATAACTGCGCTGTACTTTGTGCTGGCCACGAAACTCTTCCACACGCGCGACGGCATTCTGCAGATCGAGATTGTTGGCCAGCGCCTGCCGGATGAGTGCCTGCAGATCAGGGTCCTGGTAAAGGTCGATCCAGTTGAGATCTGCAAAGGAGTGTGCGTCCTGTTCGGTGAGCACGTTGCGATATTGCTCGGGCGGTGCAACTTCGTCTGGACGTTGATAATTGGGTCCGATGGCACAGGCTGAACACAGCAGCAGCGCACTGACAGCCGCGATACGTACCTTGCTGTGGTACCTGATCGCCACCGACAAAACTCTGCCGCGAGATATCACGGCACCCTCTCTGACTGCGACTCACCAGAAGCGGCATGCAGCTTCGGCGGGCCACCGAATTTTTCCGCCAGCCCCTGAATAAACACATAGAAGGCCGGCACCGCCAAGGTAGCCAGCAACGTCGCGAAGATCATGCCGCCGAATACAGTTATGCCCACCGATTGCTTGGAAGCCGCGCCGGCGCCCGAGGCAATCATCAATGGCACCACGCCGAGAATAAAGGCGAACGAGGTCATAAGAATCGGCCGCAGCCGCAGCTTGGCCGCCGCCAGCGCCGCTTCAATCAACGGCATGCCCTGCTCGCGATTCAGCTTGGCGAACTCGACGATCAGGATGGCGTTCTTGGCGGACAGGCCGATCAGGGTGATCAGGCCGATCTGGCCATAGATGTTGAAATCCATCCGCCCCAGCTGCAACGAAAACAGCGCACCGAGAAAACCGAAAGGCGTAGCCATCAGGACCGCGAATGGCACCGTCCAGCTTTCATACAACGCGGCCAGGAACAGGAACACCACCACGATGGACAGCGACATCACCAGTGCAGCGGTGTTGCCTGCTTCCTTTTCCTGCAGGCTTTGTCCCGACCATTCGATGCCGTAATCGGGCGGCAGCGTGGTTGCCGCCACTTCCTCCAGCGCAGTTAACGCATCACCAGAGCTGGCCCCCGGCGCCGGTGCACCGCTGAGCGCAGCGGTCCGGTACAGGTTGTAGCGTTGCAGAAAGCGCGCACCGGTTGCGGGCTGGTAACTGGTCACCGCGTCCAGCGGCACCATGTCGCCGTGATCATTGCGCACGAACAGCTGCGCGATGTCGCGCATCTCGCGACGGAAGTCGGTATCTGCCTGCATGGTCACCTTGTAATTGCGACCGAAGCTGGTGAACTCGTTCACCTGGTAGCCGCCCAGAAAGGTCTGCAGTGTGGTGAACACATCATTCACCGGCACACCCAGCTTCTTGACCTTCTCGCGATCCACTTCCAGCCGGTAGTTGGGCGTGCTCGCTGAAAACGTGGTCGTCACGCGGCCGATTTCCGGACGCGCCTGCGCCGCCGCGATGAACTGCTGGGTCACCTGCGCCAGTTCCTCGGCCGTCTGATTGCCGCGCGCTTCGAGCATCAATGAGAAACCTGATACCGAACCAAACCCGGGCAATGCCGGCGGATTGAAGGCCACGATGATGGCTTCCGGAATGCTGCGCGTCTTGGCCGTCAGCGCGGCGAGCACGGCCTTGGCGTGCTCCGAGCTGTCGCGCTCGGACCAGGGCTTCAGGCGCACGATGACCAGCGCGGTGTTCGATGACGCGGTGCCGGAGATCAGATCGTAACCGCCCACACCCGCCACGGCTTCGACGCCGGGTGTGCTCTCGCCGATTTTTTGCACTTCACGCAGCACTGCCAGCGTGCGTTCCTGCGAAGCGGCCTCCGGCAGGATGATCTGCATGAACAGCGAGCCCTTGTCTTCATCCGGCACAAAACCGGTGGCAGTGAAACGCAACAGGCCGAAGATGATGAGCACCACGACGCCGAGCACCGCCAGTGTATGCATGAGGTGACGCACACCAAAGCCGGCGAGCACACCATAGTGTCCGTTGAGTCGATCGAAACCGCGATTGAATGCCTGAAAGAAACGTTGCATCGACCCCTGATTCGCATGCTCGTGCTCAGCGCGTGGCTTGAGCATCATGGCGCACAGTGCCGGTGTCAGTGTCAGCGCCACCACTGCAGAGAACAGCGTCGACACGGCCACGGTCAATGCAAACTGTTTGTACAGCTGGCCCGTAACACCGGGAATAAAAGCCATCGGTACGAACACGGCCGCCAGCACCAGCGCGATGGCGAGCACCGGACCCTGCACTTCTTCCATGGCCTTGCGCGTGGCTTCCAGCGGACTGAGCTTGTGCTCGTGCATGTTCTGCTCGACGGCTTCCACCACCACGATGGCATCATCCACCACGATGCCGATGGCCAGCACCAGCCCGAACAGTGACAGTGTGTTGATGGAAAAGCCCATCAGCTGATAAGCGGCAAAGGTCGCTATCAGCGACACCGGCACCGCCAGCATGGGAATGAGCGTGGCGCGCCAGCTCTGCAGGAACAGGAATACCACGATCAGCACCAGGATCAATGCATCGCGAAAGGTGTGCACCACTTCTTCGATCGAAGCATTCACAAATTCGGAAGTGTCGTAGATCACCTTGTAATCGAGGCCGCTGGGAAAGGCGCCCTTGAGCGCTTGCAGTTCCTGCTTGATCAGCGCGGCGGTTTCCATGGCGTTGGCGCCCGGCGCCAGCGACACCGCCATCAGCACGCCGGCATGTCCTTCAAACTCGGTGGTGAAGTTGTAATCCTTGGCGCCCAGCTCGACGCGCCCCACGTCCTTGATGCGGATGAAGGAGCCATCCGGTTTGGAACCGACAATGATGTTCTCGAATTCAGCGGGCTCGACCAGTCTGCCCCTGACCCGCAATGAGTACTGAAAGCTCTGTCCCTGATTGGCCGGCGGCTGACCCACCTGACCCGCCGGCGCCTGAACATTCTGTTCCTGGATGGCGCGCGCCACATCGGCAGCGGTGAGACGCAGGCTGGCCATGCGGTCGGGACGCAACCAGATACGCATGCCATACTCGGAACCGAACACCTGCACATCACCGATACCTTTTATGCGTTTGATCGGGTCCAGCAGGTACACGTAAGCATAGTTGTTGACGAACAATCGATCG
This sequence comes from uncultured Pseudomonadota bacterium, assembly GCA_963748005.1. Classification (GTDB taxonomy): domain Bacteria; phylum Pseudomonadota; class Gammaproteobacteria; order Steroidobacterales; family Steroidobacteraceae; genus CAILZL01. The sequence continues at coordinate 3,141,360 of CAVVHH010000002.1, read as the reverse complement.
AGGCTGCCGTCAGGCGAATGCAGCATCAGGTACATCAGCGTGTCGGGCGACTGCTTGCGTACTGTCACACCGGCACTATTGACTTCCTCCGGCAGGGTCGCCGTCGCTTGCGAGACGCGATTCTGTACTTCGACCGCGGCAAGATCGGGATCACGTTCCAGACGAAACGTCACGGTGATGGAGGTGCTGCCATCGTTACCGCTCACTCCGTTGATGTACATCATGTCAGTGACGCCGTTGATCTGCCGATCAAGCGGTGCAGTCACGGCTTCTTCAACCACATCGGAGCTGGCGCCCTGGTAATAGCTCTTGACCTGCACGGAAGGCAGCGCGATTTCCGGGAATTCGCCCACCGGCAGAGTCAGCAGCGACAGCGTGCCGGCCAGGATCAGGAACAGCGACACGACAATGGCGAACACCGGCCGGTCAATGAAAAATCGCGCCACCGTGGTCTCCGCTCAGCCGCCGGCTGCTTGTGTCTGACCTGGCGATTCAAGATCGCTCGCGGTAATCAGGGTTGCCTTGAGCGGTGCACCGGCTCGCGCCTTCTGCACGCCTTCAACCACCACGCGATCACCGGCCTTGAGCCCGGTGTCGATCACCCACAATGAACCCAGGCGCGGTCCCGGCGTGACCGCTCGCACTTCGGCCTTGCTGTCAGCGCCTACCACCGTCACGAAATAACGGCCCAACTGCTGCTGCACGGCGCGATCCGGCACCGTGATGGCATTCGCCTGTTTTTCAGTGATGGCACGCACACGTGCAAACAGGCCGGGAATCAGCCGGTGGTCCGGATTGGGAAATTCGGCACGCAACCCGTAAGTACCGGTAGTGGCATCGAGCGTGGGCGACAGGAAGTTGATGCTGCCCGACAATGGATACCGGCTGCGATCCGACAGCTCCAGCGTCACTTGCCGGACATTGCTGCCCAACGTGGGTTGCGCGCCACTCAGCCGGCGCTGATAGTCCAGCAACTCGCTTTCGCTGACATTGAAATACACCCATGCGGGGTCATCCCTGGAAAGCTGGGCCAGCGGTGTGACACCGGCACTGATCAGGCTGCCCTCGAATACCTGCGCCGCACCAATGCGTCCGGTAAACGGTGCCCGCACTTCGGCGTATTCGACGCCCAGTCTGGCTTCGGAAATCGCAGCGCGGCTCGCGTCGACCTGCGCCTGGGCCTGCTTGGCCGTGGCCACCGCGGTGTCATACATCTGTCGACTGATGGCGTTTTCAGCCAGTAGTGGCGCGTAACGGTCCACGTCCTGTTTCGCTCTCGCCAGATTCGCTTCAGCCGAAGCCAGCTGTGCCTGAGTGCTGGCAAGCTGTGCACGGTACTCACGTGCATCGATGGAAAACAGCAGCTGTCCCTGTTTGACCAGCGCACCATCCTGGAAATGTTTCTTCAGCAACACACCGGTGGCTTGCGATCGCAGATCCACTTCCTGCGAACCGCGCACTTCGCCCACTTTTTCGGTGTACAGCTCGGTGTTCTGCGGTTGGACCTCGACTACTTTGACATCGACGGCGCCACCCGCCATGGCATCGGGCCCCTTGCTGCATCCTGCAATGCAGCCGATGAGCACGCCAGCAGTCATGCAAATGCACTGCACTTGCCGCAAGGTGAAACTGCCCATTGAGGCGCTGACGGCTCTCATGCTGTCGACTCCGTTGATTCACACCCGGCTCAGCAATAACAGGCGAGAAGGTCACCGGGGATACGAGCCTGTGTTGCACCCGCTCGTCGATTCCATCGATGACATGGGTACCGCCCAGAAGAATAAGCGCCTTCTTCATCTGAAGCCAGAGCAGCGGTGCCGTGGATTACACGGATGCCGGAACGTCGCGAGCCCCTGTATGCGCGCGAAGTCAGCAGTCCTCAACTGGCACGACTGCGCAGCGCACGAACGTGTGCCTTGAGGTTGAAACTCATCTCGCTGAAAGACTCGGGCACCTTCAGCTCCAGCACGCGACGTTCAAGCGCGTCGATGCGACTGACAATTTGCGCACGTTCGTCAGGATCCGTGCATCTGCCCAGATTGCCTTCAAGAAGCCGCAGCTCCCCGTAAAGTCGAAACACGCGATGCTGCATCTGCCATCGATAGAGCTTGGGCAGCAAAGACCAGAGTGGATACAGAATGCCGGCGATGGGCAGGATGATGATCAGGAACCGCTGCACCAGCTCCGCCAGCCAGAAGGGCAGCGTGCGCTGCAGTATCGACGGTCCCGACTTGTACAGGTGCAGCGCTTCAGCGCTGAGCGGCAGATCAATGAACTCTGCTGCTGGAAACTCACCGGCACGCTGGAAGATACCCGGCCGCGCATGTACCTCCATGGCTGCATGCAGCAACAAGTACTGCAATGCCGGGTGCAGATCCCTGCGTACGACCAGACTGGCCTTGGCCGCAATCAGTGACACATCCGTGGGTGGGCGATTAGCGCGCAGGTCGGCCACACCCTCAGGCAGTGTGAGTTTGGTGAAATTGGCATCGAGTGCAACGTAGGCATCAGCGCGCCTGAAGCTGACGAGCTCGACGCCCGGCGCACGCAGCAGTCGCTGCACGGCAGGCGCTTCCCACGCCGACAGCATCACAGCCACGTCGAACTCGTGTGCCACGAGCCTGCGCGCGGCTTCCTCCGGTGAGTAGTCCAGCAACTGCAGTTTGTTTGTATCAACACCAAGCAGCGTCAGCAGCTTGAGCGCAAGCGGTCGTGTTGCACTACCGATGGGACCAATCGATACTCGCGCATCGGGTCGATCGCGCAACAGATCAGGCAGGCTGGGGCAATTGCAGAACACCCACAACGGTTCATAAAACACGGTGCCCAGCGACACCAGATCCGGTGATTGTGCCTCGGTGGTTGTACCCGCCTGTACAAATCCGGCATCGACCCCTGAACGTGGATCGCGCAGGCGCTCAAGATTCGCCACCGCACCACCGCTCGGAACCAGGCGCAACCTGATGCCATCTCGTGCGAGTATTTCACGATAACGCTCCGCGACATCTGCATACGCGCTGCCAGCAGGGCCTGTTGCAATTGCGATGTCGCGGCCTGGCAGCGGACGCAGCACGGCAAACAGCGCCCACAGCATCAGCCCAGCCATTGCAATCAGTATGGCGATACCGAAAGAGGTTCTGAGAAAAAAATGTCTGGTTTGGGCGAACAAGATTGCGAGCTCCTTGATCGCAGCGGCAGTGCCTGCGTCGCGATGGAGCATAGCTCCAATTCCAGATGAATTTCACGCGCTGATGGTCTGTGCGACAGCGTGAAGCCCCAACTTCAACTCTCCCTGATCATCCACTCCCACTGCCTTCGAACCCGCAACCCTGCGATGTTCCCGCGTTCGAACATCACTGGCACTATCCATGAAGCGAAACCCACTGCTTTCTGGATACCTTGCAACCTTTGGCGCTGTTCGCTGTGGGTGTAGTTCGCTTCTCGACCATCACCCCGCGAAGTCAGGTGATACAAGGCACTGGCAAAACCGACGCGTAACGGGCGGGATATATGACCTCCATGTCAACCAATCCTGGTGAACCCTACCCCGCCCGGTCAGCTCATTCAAGATTCAAGACCTGACCCCGGAACCAGGTGTCTTGTTTGAGAATTGCGATGCAGCGATCCCAGAACCGGAATTCGGCTGCCTTTTCCGCTGGCATGACATGCTCCTTGTCGGTGGATAATCCTTTCCAAACGGAGGCTTAGCCCAAACATTGCCGGCATCACTTTCAAGTGATATACGGATTCCGTATATTTAGTATTCAAGAATCTGTCTATTCAACTGTTATATCGCGTAGGAAGCATGTGCGAATCTTCTATGTTCAATTCGAAGCGGTTCCCTTGCCTGAATCTCGCGAGTTCGAGCAATGCGGTGGCGCATACGTAAACTGTTGGCTCAAGGCAGATTCGGAGGCGCATGCAGCAAACTTGGCGTCAGCCTCGGTTCGTGAAGCCGGTTGGAATGTAGTAGCAGTCGAGGAAGAATGCCGAGAAGTAAACGAGGCCTACTATTCGGAGAACGAAGAAGGTCGAGAGCATTTCGAGCAAGCAAACTTGGACGGCGAGTGCTATGTTTTTCATCAGTGGCCAATTGAAGATCAGGAGGGCCGTGATGTCCATTAAGATCAATACGCAATATAACAAGCGCTTCATGTGCGCGTCCTTCGGCCGCCCGACTCGCAAAGAGCTATGCTCTTTGCTCACGGCATAAGCGCGGCGTTGGATGTAAGACACACGGATATGAAACACGCAGTACTTGCCCTTGCTTTCGTATTTACATGGCCAACACTTGCGTCGGCTGCCTGCACGCGTAATTCGTACGGGGTTTTTGAGGACATTACATGCGCAGTGGCGGCCCAGCAGTTGGCGCGGAAGGAGCTAGACGGCGTATTGGCTCAATTGCTGGGTCAGCTAACTCCGGAATCAGCCAAGGCATTGCATACCGCGCAGGAAGCGTGGGCGCACTACGTAAAAATGGAAGCAGCCTTTGTCTTAGTACAAGAAGGTGATGGTTCTGCGGGGCATCTAGTAGTTGCCAAAAACGAAGAGCAAGCAACGCGAGCCAGAATCAAGGAGCTCCGCCAATGGTTCCCACAAAAGTAAGAGCATCCAACAAGCCGCTTCATGTGATCGCTCGAAGACTCGCTCCCCATGAGCGGCAGCGTTGGGCATCAAGACAATGAAATCACTTCGCTATCAAGATGGGCAGGATGTGCGTCTTGGTGACATCGTCGATGTCGGAGGCGGCAACGGTCCATTGTGTTGCGTTGTGGTTATCATTCCGTCCGGCGATGCGGCTCATGGCTTCAACGCATCGGAATGGGCTTACCTAGAACATGGTGTCGTCTTTCAAGATCTGAAACTCTTTGGCCTGCTGCACGTGGATGATCTGGATCATGAATATCAGCTCAAGCAAAGAGCCCAACAAGTCACTTAACACGGACGCGCCGAAAGACGGCGCGCCCGTTAGTTAATTAGTTGGGCATCAGAGGAGAAAATTAACGTGATAAAAGGGTTAATGGTTTTTGTTGTGGCGTCATTTCTGGTTGCGTGCGCGGATACTCACCAGTTGATAAGAAACGACGCATTGTCAGCAGTTCGGCTCACGCCAGCCGATGCGATTTTCATCGCCGTGCCCGAAGATGGCGCTTATGGTTCTGATGTCTATCGTGGCTCGGGTCAAAACACGGCGCAAATCGTCTATTCGGCTTTTGCAAAACATACCAGAGCAGCTAAAGTTGGTCGTTCCGTTCAAAGTTTTGACGAGGCTCTTGCATCAACGCGACAAGAAGGTCGAAAGTATCTTGTGTATCCAACCATTCTTCACTGGGAGGACCGGGCCACGGAATGGTCCGCAATTCCTGACAAGGTCGAGGTAAAAATAGAGCTTGTCGATGCGGAAACCGCGAACGCCATGACATCAGGCATCATCAAAGGTAAAAGCGGCTTGGCAACATTAGGCGGTGATCATCCTCAAGACTTACTCTCTGAGCCGGTCGAGGAGTTTGTGTCATCCATGTACTGATGCCCAACAAGCCGCTTCATATGATCGCTCGAAGACTCGCTCCACATGAGCGGCGGCGTTGAACTAGCTGCGCTAAAGAGCCGCGTTGCAGGACGAACGGTGCCGGGCCGTCGATCAGGTGGCATTGACCAGCAACCCACTCCAGCTACCCCTGAGCCTGCACCGACACACCGACGGTTACCGTATGTTCGCCACCACCAACTATCACGCCACGTACCGGCGAGACATCGCTGAAGTCACGCCCCCAGCCCAGCGTGATGTGGTCGGTGTTGACGCGTACATCGTTGGTGGGATCCAGGTCCACCCAGTCAAACGGCGGCGCATACACCGACACCCATGCATGTGAAGCATCGGCGCCGGTCAGCGCTTCGCCGTCTTCGGGCGCGATGGTGCGCAGATAGCCGCTGACATAGCGCGCCGACAGTCCGCGCGAACGCAGGCAGGCAATCATCAGATGCGTGAAGTCCTGACACACACCGCGACGCGTCTCGAGAATCGACGCCACCGAACTGCCCACCGTGGTGGCCGTCGGGTCGTAAGTGAATTCCTCGTACAGCTTGTGCATCAGCGCCTCGGCACAGACCAGAATGGGTCTCCCGTGCGGAAAGCAGTCTGCGACAAATTCACCGAAGGCATTCTTGATCCGGGCATACGGTGATTCGACACGATACGCAGCCACTTCCAGTTCCCTGGTAGTGCGCGGCCGGCTGCAGTAAGTGAGATCGTCGCGCACCCGTTCCCATGGCAATGAATCGATCGCAGCAGGTTGTGAGCGCGGCAGCAGCTCGATCTGCGAGTGACCAATCACCTGCAACTGCCGATGGGCACGTGCCATTTCGATACGGGTCACACGATTACCGAAGGCATCGCGGTCCTCGCTGGAGTTTGCCACGGTGGGCTGAATTTCCAGGCGATGCGACAGCACTTTTTGCCAGGCGGTTTCGCGCGGCGACAGATGCAGCAGATGATGCGCATGCGCCACGGGCGCGCTGTAGTCGTAACGCGTCTCATGACGCACGTGATACAGGATCGGGGTAGTTGGCGTTACCGGCGCAGATGCTGCAGTCATGTTTCCACCATGTGCTGCTCGCGCTCCACATGCGAGAAATGCCGCAGCGACAGATCATCCGATACACGCCGCACCACAGCGCTCAGTTCAAACAGCCGCGCCGACAGGCTCTGCCTTGCGAAGCTCGCGCCCTGGCCATCGCCCTCCAGGACGCCGAAATCGGCATCCAGCACTGCAGAGATGGGTTGATTGAGCTTGGCATCCACCGACACATCAAACACTTCCGCCAGTTGCAGCAACTCCTGACGAATCGCGCGTCGTTGATGACTGACCGCACGTGGATTGGCTGGCTCGCGTAACAGCAGATCCAGCACCAGGCCGAGCCGTGGTGACGACAGATAACGGCTGCGATAGGCAATGGTGCAGCCATTGATATCCAGTAACCACTCCAGTTCGGCCTGCGTCAGCGGCACGCCGGTCTGCAATTTGCCCGCCAGCAGTTCGCTGACAAACTGCACACGCTCCATGCGTCGGCCCAGCAACATCAGACGCCAGCCATCGTCCTGGGTCAGATCATCCATCGAAAAGCCGCTCAACGCGGCCAGCGACAGCATCAGCCAGTCGAGCGTCTCGCGCATTTCATCAGGGGAACTCGCCGCTTCATAAATCTGCCGGCGCAACAAACTGATGGTGCGCCAATGTTCCACTGACAGCCGGCCGCGCACCTGGGTCGCGCACCAGTTGAGACGATTACAATCGGCCGCCAGGCTGGAGAACTGTGTGGGATCGAACAACGTGGCGCGCATGTCCACCTTGTCGGACACCAGTCCAAACTGCCGGCAACTCTGCAACGCTGACTCCCATACCTGCTTGCTGGAACGCATGCCCAGCGTGGCACGCACCAGACGCACCTTGTTCTCGCAACGTTCGTTGTAACGACCCAGCCAGAACAGACTTTCACCCAGACTGGACGGCACTTCCAGATGCTTCACCGACATGCGCGGCAATATGCGTCGATCGTCGCCTTCGTGTTCATGGCCGTTGGCCGCCAGCACCCACACGTCCTTGCTGCCACCGCCCTGCTGATTGGATATCACCTTGGTGCTACTCTCGCCGGCAATACGCGCCAAGCCACCGGGCAACACCCGATAGCCTTGCGGCGTGGCCACCGCATAGACACGAATACTCACGGCACGCGCCGTGAGTCGCAGGGGTTCGCGATGATGCCAGGCGGGTGCCTGCGACAGGCTGAAGCGCTCCTGCGCGACGAAAGCCTGCGGGCGCCTGCGCATGCGTTCGAACAATTCCTCACGCTGCTCGCCAGTCAATTCCTTGCCGAACATCAGCGGCAAGCGCTGATTGGGAAACGCCGGTTTGATCACCAGGTGATCGATGTGTTTGAACACATACTCCAGCGCCGGCCGCTCACCGCACCACCACGTCGCGACTGCAGGCAGCAGCAAAGTCTCGCCCAGCAACCATTCGGATATGCTGGGCATGAATCCCAGCCAGGCCGGCGATTCCAGCACTCCCGAACCTAATGGATTGATCAGCATCACTCGCGCAGCACGCACAGCCTTCAGCAGGCCCGGCACCCCCAGTGCTGAGTCGCTGCGTAATTCCAGCGGATCGCAGAAATCATCATCAAGACGGCGCAGGATGGCATGCACGCGGCGCAAACCGCCGAGGGTTTTCAGATATACCGTGTCATCGCGCACGGTGAGATCGTGGCCCTGCACCAGCTGCATGCCCAGTTGCCGTGCCAGATAGGCGTGCTCAAAGTAGGTCTCGTTGAAACTGCCCGGGGTCAGCACCACCGCCAGCGGCGATTCTTCTTCTGCAAACGCGCCCAGCAACTGCTCACGCAGTGCGACGAAGAAGGAATGCACATCGCGCACACCCAGTTCGCGAATGAACTCGGGATACACACGCGAGACGATCTGGCGATTCTCCAGCGCGTAGCCGGCGCCCGAAGGTGTCTGGGTACGATCGCCCAGCACCCACCAGCGGCCATCGGGCGCGCGCGCCAGATCCACGGCATACAACGGCAACCAATGCCCGCCCACCGGCTTGATGCCACGACAGGCCCACAGATAATTGGGATGACCGAATGCCAGTTCGGGGGGAATGATGCCTTCGGCCATCATGCGTTGCGGACCGTACAGATCGGCCAGCAAGGCATCCAGCAATCGTGCGCGCTGCTGGACACCACGCTCGATGCCCTGCCACTCTTCCGCAGTCAGCACCACCGGCAGTGGGTCCAGCACCCAGGGACGATCCGCTCCCTTGGGGTCGGCGTACACGTTGTAGGTAACGCCATTTTCCGCAATCAGGTTGCGGGCCAGTTGTACCCCGTGTGTAGCGGCCTCCTGACCCTCCGCGGTCAGGCGATCCAGCAACGGCCGCCAGTGCTCCCGCACCTGCCCGGCGTCATCGCGCAACTCATCATAACGGCGCGCCCGCGCGCGATAACTCTTCAACCAGTCTTTCATCGCGCAATTGTGCCCGAAATCAGTGCCTTAAACCGTGCGCCAAGCCGTTCCAGCCGGCCTTGACCTAAGTCAATCAGCGTATAGCCAGCCCCTGCGCCGGGATGAAGGCGTTTCACGCACAATCAATTGCCAGTTGCCGCGCCCAGTGACTAACGCTTCATCTGCCGCAGATCCAGCGTGAACGGGAACTCGGGGTTTGGCACAGCGGGCGCAACCTCCACCTTGCCGGGCGTATGACCGATGCGGAAGAACCGCGCCAGACGACGACTTTCGGCTTCGAAGGAATTGACCGGAAATACCGCGTAGTTGCGACCACCCGGATGGGCCACGTGATACTGGCAGCCGCCCAGCGAGCGACCCGCCCAGGTATCGACGAGATCGAAAGTCAGCGGTGAATGCACACCGATACCCGGATGCAATGCCGACGACGGTTGCCACGCGCGATAACGCACACCAGCCACGAACTCGCCCACCGTGCCGGTGGGCCGCAGCGGCATGGCGTGACCGTTGCAGGTCATGACGAATCGATCCGGCGCCAGGCCGGTAACCTTGACCTGCATGCGCTCCACCGAAGAATCGACGTAACGCACCGCGCCGCCCGCCATGCCCTCCTCGCCCATCACATGCCAGGGCTCAAGGGCATGACGCAATTCGACTTCAATACCGCGCGTGGCGTAGTCGCCATACTTGGGAAAGCGGAATTCAAAGTGTGGCGCGAACCAGTCGAATTCGATGTCATAACCGGTTTCATTCAACTCGCGTACCACATCGCGAAAATCATCGGCAACGAAGTACGGCAGCAGGAATCGGTCGTGCAGCTCGGTGCCCCAGCGTGCCAGGCGCGCCGGTTCATAGGGTTGTTTCCAGAAACGCGCCAGCAGGGAACGCAGCAACAACTGCTGCGCGAGACTCATGCGCGCATGCGGCGGCATTTCGAAGGCACGCATTTCCACGAGACCGTGACGACCGGCAGGACCATCGGGCGAATACAACTTGTCGATGCAGAACTCGGCACGATGCGTGTTGCCGGTGACGTCGATCAGCAGGTTGCGCAAGGTGCGATCCACCAGCCACGGCGGACATTCACCGCCCCGCTTCGGCAACTGCTTGAACGCCAGCTCCAGTTCGTACAGCGAATCGTTACGCGCCTCATCCACACGCGGCGCCTGTGAAGTCGGACCGATGAACAGACCCGAGAACAGGTACGACAGCGACGGATGGTTGTGCCAGTAGGAAATCAGACTGCGCAGCAGATCCGGGCGACGCAGGAAGGGCGAGTCCATGGGCGTCGCCCCACCCAGCGTGAAATGATTGCCGCCACCTGTGCCCGTGTGCCGGCCATCGAGCATGAATTTCTCGGTGGTCAGGCGTGACAGATGCGCCGCTTCATACAGATGCGTGGTGCGCTCCACCATGTCGTCCCAGCTGGCGGCAGGATGCACATTCACTTCGATTACGCCCGGGTCGGGCGTCACTCGAAAATGCTGCATGCGTGGATCCGAAGGCGGTTCGTAGCCTTCCAGAATGACTGGGTTGCCCATGGTTTCGGCAGTGGCTTCCACCGCGGCCACCAGTTCCAGATAGTTTTCCAGCGTGGGCATGGGCGGCATGAAGATGTACAACACCCCATCACGCGGTTCGGCGCACATCGCAGTGCGTGACACCCAGCTGGCCGATTCCTTCATCGCCGGCTGCCGATCGCTGGTGCTGCGCTGCCAGGCTGCATCCAGTTCGGCCTGCTCGTGGCCGCCGGCATCGTCGGCGATGTCGCGCAGCTGCTGACGGATGGTGGTGTACGCCGGCAGCTGCGCCGGCGTAATTGAGGTGTCCATCGGATGAATATAGGGATAGTCGCCCTTGGTCACCCACGGCTGGGAATCCAGCGGCAGGCGATAGCCCAGCGGTGAATCACCCGGCACCAGGTAGCAACGTTCGGTGCGCAGGAACCACGAGCCGCTCTGCCAGGTGGTGTTGGCCGTATCGCGAGTAATGGGCAGCACATGACCGATCGCTCTATCCAGACCGTAGTCGAACACCTTCATCAGGCGTGCACGTTCCAGCGGATCTTCCAGACGCGAATCATAAGGATCGACATTGCCGGGCAGACGACGCTCACGCCACAGGTAATAAAAAACGTCTTCATATGCGGGGAACACATGGCCGCTGGCCAGTCCCAGCCGCCGCGCCACTTCAATCAGAAACCGCTTGGCCTTGAGTTCATCCACGCCGTAGTTGCGCCGCTCGTCGGCGTACCACTGCGCATCGCGCCACATTGGTTCGCCATCCTTGCGCCAGAAACAGTTGAGTGACCAACGCGGCAATTGCTCGCCGGGATACCACTTGCCCTGACCGAAATGCATCAACCCTTGCGGCGCATACTTGCTGCGCAGGCGATGAAATACATCCGCTGCCAGCTTGCGCTTGGTCGGTCCCAGCGCTGCGGTATTCCACTCCGCGCCATCGGGATCATCGGCTGACACGAAGGTTGGCTCGCCACCCATGGTCAGGCGCATGTCGGCCTGTTTGATTTCTACATCCAGCGCATGACCGAGCGTTTCGATCTTCTGCCACTGTTCCTCGGTGTATGGCTTGGTCACGCGCGGCGCTTCCCAGATGCGCTGCACCTGCATGTGATGGCTGAATTCTACTTCGCACTTTTCGATGGAACCGGTGATCGGGGCTGCCGAGGACGGCTCAGGACTGCAGGCCAGCGGAATATGGCCTTCGCCGGCCAGCAACCCGGAGGTGGGGTCGAAGCCGATCCAGCCGGCACCCGGCAGGTACACCTCGCACCAGGCGTGCAGGTCGGTGAAATCCACTTCGGTGCCGGAGGGACCATCGAGCGACTTCACGTCGGCCTTTAGCTGGATCAGATAGCCCGAGACAAAGCGTGCCGCAAACCCGAGATGCCGCAGCAGGTGCACCAGCAACGCCGCAGAATCCCGGCAGGAGCCCGAGGCTTTTTTCAGGGTCTCATCCGGACTCTGCACACCGGGTTCGAGGCGAATGAGGTAACTCACGTCCTGCGCCAGCTTGCGATTCAGTTCCACCAGGAAATCGATGGTCCGGCGCGGCGTGACGTCCACCTTGGCCAGATAGTCTGCGACCAGGGGCGTGACCGGCGGCTTGACGAAGTACGACACCAGTTCGCGGCGTTCTTCCGATGTGTACTTGAAGGGAAACTCCTCGGCATGCGGCGCCAGAAAGAAGTCGAAGGGATTGAGCACCGCCATCTCGGCCACCAGATCCACCTCGATGCGGAACCGGTCGGTCTTGTCCGGGAACTGCAGGCGCGCCAGATAGTTGGACTGAGCGTCCTGCTGCCAGTTGATGAAGTGCGTTTCAGGCGTAATGCGCAGTGAATACGACAAAATCCGGGTCCGGCAATGCGGCGCCGGCCGCAGGCGCACCACCTGGGGACCCAGGTTGATCCGACGGTCGTAGTGATAATCCGTCACATGATTCAGGGCGACATGAATGGACACGGGGCTCCTTTGGCAGAATGCAGTGGGACTTCAGTCCCATACCTTTATTGCACAATGCAAGAGACGCTCCACTCACGCAAGTAGCGGCTTGCGGACCCGTAGGTGCACCCGGCAAGTGCGGTTCAGGCTGGCCCTGCACCAAGCGCGCTCAAAAAATGTTCGGTGACGGGTCAATGTATGGAAACAGACGCTTCGACTCCGCTCAGCGACCGGAAGGATGCTTCCGGTCGCTGAGCGGAGTCGAAGCGTCCGTGCCGTCTGGTATCGATGACCCAGCGGATCGCCACCGGCCGGCACAGGTTGTAATCTCGCGGTATCGTTTGCTTCAAGATCCGGATCGTGACCCTCGACCTCTATTCCACTGCCTTTAATACCGCACTGCGCCAGGCCGGCGATGAGTTGGGTCTGGCCGATTATTACCAGCCCTGCGTGCGTCCCCTGTTTGCCATGCCGATGCGGCAATGGCCCATGTGTTGTGGCGGTCGCTGTCAGCCCTGCGCCCGGTTACTGGTGGCGGTTGCAGAACGAACCGGCGAACTGCTGAACATTGATATGAAGCAGTTAGGCGCGTAGGCGCGGGTTTTGGATAACCCATTTCCGTTGGTCACAAACCCGGCTTCACCACCAGCACAACACGGGCGGGTTTGAAACCCGCCCCTGCAAATCCGCCCCGGGTCAGCGCGCAGCGCTGAATTCAGCGTGCAGAAAACGCCCGAGACAGGCTTCCAGTCTGTCGCGATCAATCGGCTTGGTGAGATAGTCATCCATGCCCGCGTCCTTACACTTCACGTCATCATCCTTCATGGCATGCGCCGTCAGCGCGACAATGGGGATATGGCGTGATGCGCCTTCAAGCTGACGGATTTCCCGGGTGGCGGCATAACCATCCAGCACCGGCATCTGACAGTCCATCAGAATCAGATCGTAGCGACCGGTCTGCCATGCCGTCACGGCGTCGCGACCATTTCTGACCGGATCCACCTGATAGCCAAGCCGCTCCAGGGTGCGACAGGCCACCATTTCATTCACGATGTTGTCTTCGGCCAGCAGTATTCGCCACTTGCGAGTACCACGATGAGTCTGCAGCTGGCTGTTGGTCACAATGGGTTGCGTCTGCGTGTGCCATGCGGTGGCCTGAGTCGCCAGCGTCAACGCCAGACAATCAGCGAGGTCGCGCTGTGCAACCGGTTTGGGCAGGTAGCCGGCAAACCCCAATCTGGCGAAATGATCGCTATCGCCGCGCTGGCCCGATGAAGTCAACAACACCAGACGCGTTGTGCTCAGCGCCGGCTCGGCGTTGATACGTCGCCCCAGCTCTTCACCATCACAATCCGGCATCTGGTGATCCAGTAGCGCCACCTCGAACGGGCTGTCTGACGCATTGGCCTGCGTCAGCATCATCAAAGCTTCCGCGGCGGAACTGGCGCATACCGCATCGATACCCAGACGCCGCAGTTGTGCAGCCAGTACCTTGCGATTGGTGGCGTTGTCATCCACCACCAGCACCTTGCATCCGGCCAGCGGCGGCGAGTTGTCAAGCTGTGACGGCTGCTCACTCGCGGGACCAAAGCGGGCGGTAAACCAGAACGTCGAGCCCACACCCTGCTGCGATTCGAAGCCAACCTCGCCACCCATGAGTTCCACCAGATTCTTGACGATCGAGAGGCCCAGCCCGCTGCCACCGAACTTGCGCGTGGTGGAGGCATCAACTTGCGAGAACGGCATGAACAGGCGCTGCTGGTGATCGGGCGCAATGCCGATGCCGGTGTCACGCACCTTGAAGCACAACATGACACCCGCTGCGCCGGTATCCGCCATCTGCACCAGCAACTCGATCTCGCCCTTGCTGGTGAACTTGACCGCATTGCCACACAGATTGAGCAGCACCTGACGCAACCGGACGGGATCACCGCGCAGCAGCGCCGGCACCGCCGCGTCCACGTGCGCCGAGACTTCCAGCTGTTTGGCGTGTGCCTGAATGGCAATCAGACGTGCCACATCGTCCACGACATTGCACACACTGAAGTCGGTATTTTCCAGTTCCAGTTTGCCGGCCTCGATCTTGGAAAAATCCAGAATGTCATTGATGACGGTGAGCAGGGCGCGCGCGCTGTCGCGGATGGTTTCGGCGAAGTTGCGTTGCTGGCTGGTCAGATCGCCGTCGAGCAGCAGATCGGTCATGCCGATCACGCCATTCATCGGCGTGCGGATTTCATGGCTCATGTTGGCCAGAAATTCGCTCTTGGCCTGACTGGCCACCGTGGCAAGGTGCGCCAGTTCGTTGGCGCGCTGTGTGGCCTGCAACAATTGTTCGTTGCGCGCCGCCAGCTGCTCATTGCTGACCTGCAGATCACGGGTGCGCTCGCTGATGCGTGTCTCCAGCTCTGCATTCATCAGACGGGTGGTCTTCAGTGTGGCATTGCGCTCGGCCAGTCGCGCATCGAACACCGATACCACCAGCGTGGTCGCCAGCAACAGAAACGTGCAGAACCCCACAGTGAACGCCAACCAGCGATGATCGACAGTGTTCGGATCACCCAGGCAGTAGGTATCCGGAGCGAAAATCGCCGCCGCCATCGCGGTGAAGTGCATGCCCCAGATCGCCATACCCATCACCAGCGCGCTGCCAAGCTTGCGCCACAACGCGGAGGAAAACGTTTCGGACTTCAGTTGAAATGAAATCCACAATGCTGCCATCGATGCGCCCACGGCGATTATTACCGACAGCACAAACAGCACAGGATCGTAACGGGGTCGCGGCAGTATCTCCAACGCCGCCATGCCGGTGTAATGCATCAGCACGATACCGGTACCCATGGTGAGGCCCGCCGTGATCAGGCGCGTGCGGGTCATTGAGCCCTGACTGATGGTGCGCAGGGCAATGTAGGACGCCAGCACCGCAAACAGCAGCGACAGCAGCGTCACGGGAATGCTGTACGGCACGGGAATCGGCAGGCTGAAGGCAAGCATGCCCACGAAATGCATGGACCAGATACCCGCGCCCATGGCGATGGCGCCGCCAATCAGCCAGTAATTGGCAGATGATGTTCCCCTGGTGGCCGATACCCGTGAGGCCATGTCCAGTGCGACATAGGATGCGACCACTGCCACCAGGTAGGACAGCGTCACTATCACTGAATCGTATTGCGCCTGCATACGCAGCCAACCTTGAAATTATCGTGCGGCCATTTTCAGATTAACGCCGCCTTCCGCTGCAGCAACAGCCATATTTTCCGAATTATTCCCCAATGCGTATGACGCAGCTGTTCGCTGCTGTATCGGCTATTCGCTGCGAAAATTTAGAGCAATTTTTATTGACCCGGGCATGGCGCATCGCCTCTGCCGGTGAAGTCATGATGCACAGTGCGCCGTCATTCGCTAATCTCGCTGCCGGGCATGCCAGGTCACACGCGGATAAGCCCAGCGATATTAAGAACCTGCAAGGGCATCATGAACGCGAGTCAACTGATTTCCCTTAGCACTACGGTGCGCCAACTGGCGCGCGGCGCATGAAGCCGCGTTCGGAGCGCGCCACCGCGCTGCTGCTGGCTACGACGCAGGCATTGTTTCAGACAGCCTCCGTAGTCATGGTCGCGGTGGGCGGACTGGTGGGCTTGCAACTCGCACCGGACGCACGCCTGGCCACCTTGCCCGTGGGCATGGTGATGGTCGCGGCTACGGCGAGCATGATCCCGGCCGCGTTGTTCATGCAGCGCTACGGGCGGCGCACGGGTTTCTCGTTGGGCTGTGTGCTCGGCATCACGGCAGGTGCGACTGCAACGCTGGGCGTGCTGTTGCACAGCTTCGGCATCTTTCTGGCGGCGAATGCCTTGCTGGGCACGTATGGCGCGTTCGCCGGTTATTACCGGTTTGCCGCAGCCGATGCGGCCAGCCCCGGTTTCCGCAGTCAGGCATTGTCGTGGGTCGTGGCCGGCGGCATCGTCGCGGCCATACTCGGACCAGCCATTGTGCGTCACGCCAATGTTTTTCCCGGCGACGTTTCACCCTTCATCGCCCCATTCGTCGTCATGACTGCGTTGGGGGTAATCGCGCTGGTCCTGGTCTCGCGACTGCGCGTGCCACCTGTGGTGGCCGCCACGATCAAGGACCTGTCTGAAGCCCGTCCATTGACGGCAGTAATGCGCCAGCCGGTGTTCCTGACCGCGCTGGCCAGCACCATGGTCGGCTTTGCCGCCATGGTCATGGTGATGACAGCCACGCCGATTGCGATGAAATTGTGTGGCTTGCCGCTGTCAGCCTCCACCAACGTCATTCAATGGCACATGCTGGGCATGTTCGTGCCGTCGTTCTTCACCGGCAAACTCATTCAGCGTTTCGGCGCCTTGCGGGTGATCGCCTGTGGCGTGGCAGCGTTGGGCACACATGTCTGTGTGGCCCTGTCCGGCATAGCCTATGGCAACTTCGTCGCGGGACTGATACTGCTGGGTGTGGGCTGGAACTTCATGTTCATCGGCGGCAGTACCCTGCTCACCGAAAGTTATCGTCCCGCCGAACGTGTTCGCACCCAGGCAGCACACGATTTCATCATGTACGGCATTACCAGCATTGCATCGCTCAGCGCAGGCGGACTGCTGGCAACCCTGGGCTGGTACGCAGTGAATGTAGCGGTGCTGCCGGCGCTGCTGGTTGTCGCCGTGGCGATCAGTGTGCTGGCCTGGAAACGACGAATGGTCACCGCAGATCAACCCGTCAATTGAGATCACAACAGCTGCGTCAAGAACATCTGACCCTGCAAGCCGGTGTCCATATACCCGCCAAAGCCGTACTTGCTCCCTGCTTTTATTGCATGCTACAAAGGTTCAACTTCTTGAATCGACAGGGATGCATTGGAATGGCTGTTAACAGATACATCAAAAGCCGGTTTGTAAAGCGGCTATTAGGCCTAATAAAACTGGGCTCTACTTCTAGTTCGGCATCTAAAACATGAATTGCCAAAATCCCACATGGATAACCGTGCTCTCGGCATTGCTAACACCGACCATTGCGCTACTCGGTGCAGTTATCGCGTGGCAACAGTGGCGTACAAATCGAAACAAGTTAAAGCTCGAGTTGTTTGAGAAGCGCTATGCTTTTTATGAGGCTGCGGCAACCTTCTTGGGCGGCATCATGGCATCGGGTAATGCCAGTCACGCTGCAACCTTCCAGTTCCTGATGGCAACAAAAGGCGCAAAGTTTATTGTCGGCGCCAGCATTGCCGAGTACTTAGATAAAGAGCTCTATCGTAAATCCATTGACCTTCAAGCGTTGAACTCTGAGTTGGACTCGTTGCAAGGCCCAGAGCGGACGCGCAACATTGAGCGTCAGAGGGAAATAAAGAACTGGTTTCAAGACCAATATGCAGTTCTCGACCACAAATTTGATTCATTGCTGTCCCTAAAGCACTAAGAATGCCGAACCAGCGCATCAAAGCCGTTCGTTTCACTCACTCGACCGCACAATCGCTACGCGCTTGCGCGTCGCTTTATGCGCAGCGTTGGGCGTCAGCAGTAAACTGGATACCAGTGCAGAAGCAGTAGGGAGGGTACCCGATCATGCAGACGCTGATTCCTGAAGTAACCACGGAAGTGTTGCAGGCCTTTGCGGACGCCTGGAATCGCCACGATGTCGATGCTCTCATGTCGTTCATGACAGAGGATTGTGTCTTCGAGTCTTCTGCCGGCGATGACGTTTGCGGAACCCGATACCTGGGCAGCGAGGCCGTGCGAGCTGGATTTGCGGACGTCTGGGCCGTCTTTCCCGACGCCCACTGGGGGAACGCGCGTCATTTTGTCCATGGGGATCGGGGAGTATCGGAGTGGACATTCACGGGAACACGGGCGGATGGAACTCGCGTTGAGGTTCATGGTTGTGATCTGTTCACTCTCCGGGACGGCAAGATTCTCCTGAAGAACTCCTTCCGCAAGAACCGTCCGCCCATGGCGAAGTCAACGCGATGACGCGCAACCTTTGTTTCACCGGACTGCTTCGGCGGTCGGTGAGTTCAAACATTGCAGAAAGGATCGGTGCCGCATGATCGGGGGTTTGGATGCGGGTCAATTGCGAGAGCATGCCACAGCGTCTGACTCGCTTGCCGTCCAGAGACACCCGATCCGTGGATGTATGTGCAAATCCAAAATCTACTTAGAGCGTCCAACAAAATGAGCGCTTATGGATTTAAGCCAGCCGAAGCAATCGCCGGACGTGTTTCCGGGACCGCCGTGAACCCATCCATGGGGGCTGCGGCTCGGCAGAGAGAAGCTGTAGGCTGACGGAGAATCCGGCAAGCGCATCAACTCCGCGTGCTTGCGCACCTGACTTGCAAAGCTCTACGCTCCGAATCAAGTTCTTACTGGATGCTCGCCTCCGCAGGCATGACGTAAATCAACAGTGCTGCCAATTGAGATAAGTTCCAGTAACGTTCGTGCTTTGGTGGGGTGGATGCAGGAATGAACAAAGAACGGTGGTTTTATGCTGCGGCACTGATGTCTGGACTCCTGGTCTGGATTGCCGTGTCGGCAGCCGCCGGCAGGCGGGAAGCATGGGACTCGACGTGGTATTTCTCGGTCGGCATCCCCTTCCTGTGTTTGGTGTCGATGCTGCTGGGCTTCCTGGCGCCGGATCGTTCCTGGAGATGGGGAGTCGCTCCATTTGCCGGTCAGTTCCTGTGGATGCTCCTCACTCAAGGCCCCGGCAATCTCCTGCCACAGGGCGTGGTGATGTTCGGTGTACTGTCAGTTCCCTCAATATTCACGGCGCGTGCTGGTGCCTTCTTTGCCAGAAAATACGGGCAGCCGATGAACCCTGATCAACATTAACCACCTGGATTTATGAGGTCGCCAATGAACAGTGAAAAGTACCAAGCCGGCATGGCGATTCGCAGAGAGGTTCTCGGCGAAGCGTATGTGGACAAGGCAGTTGCCGCTGCCACTGAATTTACCCAACCGCTGCAGAAACTGGTGACAGAAAATTGCTGGGGTGAGGTCTGGGCCAGGCCGGGCCTGCCCAGGACAACACGCAGTCTCATTACAATCGCGACCGTGGTGGCGCTTAAAGCCCCAACGGAACTCAAAGTGCATGTAACAGGCGCGCTGCGCAACGGCTGTACGGTTGAAGAAATCCAGGAAGTGCTTTTGCATTGCACCGTCTATTGCGGCATGCCTGCCGGCATGGAAGCATTCAGGGCGGCGCGAGAAGCCATAGAGGCCTGGGAGCAGAATGCACGCGTTTAAATTGCTCAAGATCGCTTCGCCAAATTGATGAGTAAACAAAAACATGCGCCCATCGTCATACCCGCGAAGGCGGGTATCCAGTAAGAAATTAATTCAACTGGATGCCCGCCTTCACTGGAAACTGCTCCTGCGTTTCCAGTGTTTCTACCATCCATGGCAGTCACGCGGGCATGACGTAACTCGACAATAACGCTAATGTTGCGACTGGTTCTACAAGGATGCGCATGCGACGCCTCACTCCGTTGGTTTTCTGGTGTCTGGCCGCCACCTGGCTGGTGTGGGGCTCAACTTATCTGGCCATCCGGTTTGCACTGACCGGTTTTCCACCCTACTGGCAGATGGGCACACGCTTTGTCATCGCGGGCGCCGCACTCATGGCCTGGTGCCTGTGGCGCGGCGTACAACTGCCAACAGCAATCCAGTGGCGCAATGCAGTCATCATTGGTGGACTGATGCTGGGTCTCGGCATGGGCAACACCGCAGTGGCGGAACAAACTGTCGCCTCAGGCCTGGTCGTGGCGTACGTTGCCATCCTGCCGGCCGCCATTGCGCTGATTAATCTGTTCTATGGCATTCGCCCCACTCGAATTGAAGTGCTGGGCATCGTCATCGGCATTGTCGGCGTGCTGATGCTGGTCAGTGGCAAAGGCTTTTCGGCATCACCCCACGGACTGCTGGCGATGGGCATTGCGACGACGGGTTGGTCGCTGGGTAGTGTGCTGAGTCAACAGCAATGCAAGCTCGCTCCCGGCGCGATGGGCTTTGCCAGTGAAATGCTGGCCGGCGGTACTCTGTTGCTTTTGATGTCGATGCTGACCGGCGAATCGCCCAACTGGTCGCCGGAGCCCGTGGCACTGTTTGCCTGGATCTACCTGACCGTGTTCGGCTCGCTGATCGCCTTCAACGCCTACATGGTGTTGCTATCGCAGACCAGTGCGGCGCTGGCCTCAAGTTACACCTTCGTCAATCCCATGATCGCCATGCTGCTGGGCGTTACCCTGGGTCACGAAACCATTACGGGATTCGAATGGCTGGCGGCGACGATCATCATCTTTGCGGTGGCGTTGCTGGTGCTGGGGCGGACCACGCTCAAAGCACGGTCGAGAATGTCCTGTTCGCGGACATAGACGGCGACAAGACACCGGAGATCGTGGTGGTCATTCGATCTGCAGAGACCGGCGGCTATCTGTCCGCAGATGCGCTTGGTTTTCAAGGTACAACGCTGTCGCTCGTTGCATCAGTCGCAGACCTGGCAAGGGATGCCGACCCGGTTCGCGCCCTTGAAGCCAAGGTGCACACCCAGCCGCCTACTATTCAGGGATCAGGCAAACCCCGCCATTGAGCGCGAGCGATATCAAACCAGCGTAATGCCCTGCTGTGACAACGGCAATGAACGTATCGGCTTGCCAGTCAACGCGTACAGCGCGTTGATCAGCGCCGGCGCCAGCGGTGGCACACCGGGCTCGCCTATGCCCGTGGGTTTTTCAGTCGAAGGCACGGTATGCACTTCCACCCTGGGCATCTGATTGATGCGCAGCACCTGATAGTCATGGAAGTTGGATTGCTCGACAACGCCGTCCTTGAAGGTAATGGCGCCGCTGAGCACGGCCGACAGGGCGAAGGCCACGGCCGACTCAACCTGCATGGCGATGATGTTGGGATTGAGGACCACACCACAATCCACGGCACAGACCACACGGTCGATGTGATAGCCCTTGCCGCTGCGCGACACTTCAACCACCTGCGCCACGTAACTGTTGAATGACTCGTGCACGGCAACGCCGCGCGCCCGGTCCTTGCCCGCCGGCTGTTCCCAGCCTGCTTTGCTGGCAGCGAGTTCCAGCACGCCCAGATGGCGCGGATGTTTACTCAACAGTTGTCGGCGCAGCTGCACTGGATCCTGCTTGCTGGCGTGGGCCAGTTCATCCAGAAAACATTCCGTCGCATAGGCCGTGTGCGAAGAACCCACCGAGCGCCACCACAGTATGGGCACGCCCGGTGTCGGCGAATGCAGATCCACGCGCAGGTTATCGATGGCATAGGGCAGATTTGCCGCGCCTTCCACCGAGGTAGGATCAACGCCGTCCTTGACCATGCCGGACATCACCGGATTGGACATGATGGATTGACCAACGATGCGGTGCTGCCAGGCAGTGATGTTGCCCTGCTTGTCCAGCGCCGCTTTCAGGCCATGCACGTACATTGGCCGGTAATAACCGGCACGCATGTCGTCTTCACGCGTCCATACCAGTTTCAACGGCTCGCTCTGCCGGGCAGCCTGAGCAATAGCCACGGCTTCGAGTACATAGTCGGAAGCATAGTTGGCACGCCGGCCAAAACTGCCGCCGGCATACAACATGTTGATCTTCACTTTATCGGGCACAAGCCCGAGCAGTTTCGCGACCGCGTTCTGATCGACCGTCTGGAACTGTTCGCCATTCCAGATTTCACAGGCGCCGTCGCTCAGTTGCACCACGCAATTCATGGGTTCCATCGCCGCATGCGCCAGATATGGCACTTCGTAGCGTGCTTCGATCACGCGCGCCGCCTGTTTGAACGCTGCATTCACATCGCCGTCATTGCGCGCCACTGCGCCGCTCTGTTCCAGCAGCTTGCGATAGTCATTGAGCTGCTGCGCGCTGCTTTGCCTGAAGGCTGCGCTGTCGTCCCATTCCACTTTGAGCGCATCGCGGCCTTTCTGGGCCGACCAGAAGTCATTGGCCAGCACGGCAATGCCCCGTGTTACGCCCGAATCAAATCGCACCACACCGACCACCCCCGGGATGGCACGCGCCGGCGCTTCGTCCACCTTGCCCACTTTGGCGCCAAACCGTGGTGGATGCAGCACCACGGCGGTGAGCATGCCGGGCAGCTTGAAATCCTGGGTGAAAATGGCTGTGCCATCGGACTTGGCCGCGACATCAACACGCACCGCTGGTTTACCGATGTAGACAAACTGCTCGGGTGTCTTGAGCTTGATATCGGCCGGCACCGGCAAGGTAGCCGCCACGGCAATCAGCTTGCCAAACTCGGCCTGCTTGCCCTTGCCGGGATGACCGAGTACACCATTCGCAACTGTGATCTCACCAGCAGGCACCTTCCAGATCTTTGCCGCTGCGGCCACCAGCATGGCGCGTGCTGCAGCGCCGGCCTGCCGGTATTGCTCATACGAGTTGGCGATGGACGAACTGCCACCCGTGCCCTGCATGCCGAAGGCAAGATTCTTGTAGCGCTCGGTATCTGCAGGCGCACCGACCACCCGCACCTTCGACCAGTCGGCATCCAGCTCGTCAGCCACCAGTGTGGCCAGACCGGTATAGGTGCCCTGCCCCATTTCCAGATGCTTGGACTGAATGGTCACGGTGCCATCCCAGGCGATACTCAGAAAAGCGTTTGGCTCGAAGGGTTTGGTATTGGCAGTGACGTCTGTCGGGTCACTGCAGCCCGACAACGGCAGGTACACCGCCAGCGTCAGGATGGCTGCGCCCTTCAGAACATCACGACGACTGGCATTGACGATGAGAATGTTGCTCATGACGGTTCTCCTTCTCAGGCCAGCGAGCCGGCGGCGCGCTTGATGGCAGCGCGAATCCGCAAGTAGGTGCCGCAGCGACAGATATTGCCGGCCATGGCCGCATCGATGTCCGCATCGCTGGGGTTCTTGTTGCTGCTGAGCAGCGCCGTGGCGCTCATGATCTGGCCGGACTGGCAGAAGCCGCATTGCGGCACGCCCTCGGCATTCCAGGCCGCCTGGACTTTCTGACCGACAGGTGAGGCGGCCAGACCTTCGATGGTGGTCAGCTGTTTGCCCGCTACGGCATCCACGGTGATGATGCAGCTGCGTCTGGGTTCGCCGTCCACAAACACGGTGCACGCGCCGCACAGCGCCATGCCGCAGCCATATTTGGTGCCGGTCATCTGCAGGTGATCGCGCAGTACCCACAGCAATGGGGTGTCCGCTGCGGCATCCACCTCGACGCGTTTGCCGTTGATTTCCAAGGTAGCCATGACACCCCCCCAAAAAAACATACGGACAGGGCCGCGACTATACGCCCGGTCATGCAGGCTAAGTCATGCGTACCTGCCCCTAAAACCAGATCCGCTGGAGCGTTGCGCTTCTGGCAGAATTCGCCGCAGCCACACTGCCTGCCGGCGGATTATTGCGCATGAACAGTCAACGCCCCGAACTTGACCGCTTTGACCGGGCGATTCTGCTGGCACTACAGCACGAAGGCCGGATCGCCAACAGCGCACTGGCCGAGCGGGTGCATATGTCGGAATCAGCATGTTTGCGCCGCGTGCGGGCCCTGGAGGAATCGGGCCTGATCAGCGGCTATACGGCGTTGATCAATCAGGAACTGGCCGGCTGCCCGGTGAATGTATTCGTCAACATCACCCTGATCGTCAGGATCAGACCGACCTGCATGCTTTTGAGGAAGCCGTGCGCAAGATTCCCGAAGTGATGGAGTGTTATCTGATGACCGGCGATTACGATTATCTGCTGCGTGTGGTAGTGGCCGACACGGCGGACTTCGAACGCGTGCACAGCCAGCATCTGACGCGCCTGCCACATGTGGCGCGGGTGCATTCCAGCTTTGCGTTGCGGCCGGTGCAGAAGTCGCGCGAACTGCCGATCAGATGATTGCACCCTCACCCTGCCCTCTCCCTCCAAGGGAGAGGGGATTGAACAATTAAGACATGACTGATGTATCGCACCAGGTTTCGTTGCAGCGGTTGACCGAGCTGTGGATTCATACCGGCACGGCCTGCAATCTTGAATGCCCATTCTGTCTGGAAGGCTCGCGTCCCGGCGATACCCGTCTGGAACGCATCAAGCTCAACGAGATCAAGCCGTACCTCGATGAAGCGATGCGGCTGGGCGTGCAGCGCTTCGGCTTCACCGGCGGTGAACCGCTGATCGTCAAGGACATTGTCAGGATTCTGGAATATGCGCTGAGCCTGCGCCCCTGCCTGATACTCAGCAATGGCACTGCACCGTTACTGAAGCGCCTGCATCAATTGCAATTACTCAAGCAACAAACGCATCCGCTGTCGTTCCGCATCAGCATCGATTATCCGGATCAGCAACGCCACGACACCGCGCGCGGCTGGGGCAACTTTCAGCGCGCGATTGAAGGCCTGCAGCTGCTGCACGAACAGGGCTTCGCCATTTCGATTGCGCGCCAGATGGATGTCGGTGAAGACGTCGCAGCCGTCAGCGCGGCCTATCGCCTGTTGTTGCGCAGGGCGCACCTGCCGGAAGACACGCGAATAGTTGCGCTACCGGAGCTGGGCAGACTGGGTACCGACAGTCATGTTGATGTCACTGTGTCGGCACCTGATGACCCCAGCAAGCTGATGTGCTCGCATAGCAGAATGCTGCTCAAGCGCGAGGGTCAGCTGCGGGTATATGCCTGTACTTTCACCGACGATGATGTGCGCTTTGATCTGGGAACGTCGCTGGCCGATGCGACGTACGCTTCGGTGTGCCTGCAGCATCAGCGATGCCGGCAGTGCGTAAATCGTGCAGCAACATATGGTGAATTGGTGTAAGGCTTGTGTAGGTTGGGCTGCAAAGCCCAACAATTCATGTATCTGGATGTTGGGCTTTGCAGCCCAACCTACGCCCGCTGACTGAACGATGCAAACTGCAGTCTGCCTGCAACATCAACGCTGTCGGCAGTGCGCCAGGAATGCCGCAAGCTACTGAGGCGCCCTTCGCGAGATCGGGATCACCCGTAGCGCAATGCCTCGATGGGGTCAAGCTTCGACGCGCGATACGCGGGATACAACCCGAACGCCACGCCGACGAATGCAGCAAAGCCCACCGAGATGATCATGGTATCGCTGGACAGCGCGGTATTGACACTGAAGAAGTGCTGCAACACGTAAGCGCCACCGACACCGAACAACAGGCCGAGCAGGCCGCCCATGATGCAGATCAGCACCGACTCCATCAGGAACTGCAGCATGATGTCGCTGCCGCGCGCACCGACCGCAATGCGCAGGCCGATTTCCTTGGTGCGTTCGGTCACGGCCACCAGCATCATGTTCATGATGCCGATACCACCCACCAGCAGACTGATACCGGCAATGGCGCCCAGCAACAGGGTGAAGGTTTCGGTGGACTCGGACACCAGTTCGATCATGTCCGCCTGATTGCGGATATTGAAGTCATCCGGAGCCGCGGCCGACAGTCGATGAACCGCGCGCAGTGATTGCGTGAGTTCCTCCTGCAGCGCGGACATGCTGTTTTCGTCCAGCGCCTGTACCCAGATCTGATTGACCGAAGTCGATCCCGACAACCGCGCCTGCACCGTGGTATAGGGCACTATGACAACATCGTCGTTGTCGCCGCCGAAACCGGCGCCGGTGGGCTTCAGTGTGCCGATGACGGTGAACGGAATATTACCGATACGAATCTTCTGGCCCACGGGGTCCTGGCCGGCAAACAGTTCCTTGATCACGGTCTGACCAACCACCGCCACCGTGGCGCGACTCATCTGCTCGCTGTCGGTGAACATTACACCGGACTCGATTTCGCGATTGCGTACCTGAAGATACTCAACGTTCACGCCCTGCACGTTGCTTGAGTAATTGCTGGCGCCCCACACCAGCTGTCCCGAACCATTCACCACCGGCGTCAGGCCACTGGCATAGGTCAGTGTCTTGCGCAGGAAATCCACATCGCGGGTGTACAGCGTGCTGCGGAAGCCACGACCGAAGTTCACGCCGCCGGAACGGGATGCGCTGGGGGTCACGATCAGCAAATTGCTGCCCATGGCGGAAATACGCGCCACCACAGCTTTCTGTGCACCCTGCCCCACTGCAGTCATGGCGATGACCGAACCCACGCCGATCACGATGCCCAGCAAGGTGAGCAGGGTGCGCAACCAGTTCAGGCGGATGCTCTGCATGGCGGTCTTGAGCAACAACCAGTAAGTCATGCCGCAACTCCCGGATGCTCAACCATGCTGTCGCCGATGATGCGGCCATCCTTGATCTCGATCTTGCGATTGGTGTTGGCGGCGATGTTGGGATCGTGAGTGATGATCAACACCGTCGTACCCTGATTGTTCAGTTCCTTGAACATCGACAGGATTTCGCGCGCGGTATTGCTGTCCAGATTACCGGTCGGTTCGTCGGCCATCAGCAGGGAAGGTTTGTTGACCAGCGCGCGCGCCACTGCCACACGTTGCTGCTGGCCTCCCGACATCTGCGTCGGCCTGTTGTTGAGCTTGTCGCCCAGGCCCACGCGCTGCAGCGATTCAATGGCCGCGGCACGCATGTCGGGGTGTTTCTGCAGGTGGTCATACCCCAGCGGCAGCATCACGTTCTCCAGCGCGGTCAGACGCGGCAACAGATGGAAACTCTGGAAGACGAAGCCGAGAAACTGATTGCGCACTGCAGCCAGATCGTCGGAGCTCATGGTGTTGATGTGGTGTCCGGCCAACCAGTAGTCACCGCCAGTGGGACGATCCAGACAGCCGAGAATATTCAGCAGCGTGGTTTTTCCCGAGCCAGACTGGCCAATGATCGATACCAGCTCGCCCTCGTTGATATCAATATCAACGCCGCGCAGCGCCCAGAAATCCTCGCCGAGGTGAAACACCTTGGTGAGGCCGCGCACACGCAGCAGCGGCATGTTGGCTTCACCGGCACCTTTGAACACGTTTGACATGCAGATATTCCCGTGTCCTAGCCGGGGCCCATGCCGCCAAAGCCGCCACCACCGAACCCGCCAGGTTGCATGATGTTCCGGTTCTGGCTGCCGCTACTGGCGGAGCTGGAACTGTTCGGGTCGGTTACGCGCGTGATGACTTCATTGCCTTCTTTCAGGGTCTCCGGCTCCATGGGTTCGACTGCCGTGGTGGTCAAGTCAGCACCCAAAATCCGCACTGGCACGCGATAGGCCTTGCCTTCAGCATTTACCAGCCACACCGCACCACGCCGGCTGCGTCCACCGGCACCGGGCGGCATTCCAGGCGGGCGGCCGGCCATGCCAGACGCACCCGCGCCAGCACCGCCCTGAGCACCGGACCATTGTCGGGCCTGACCGGGTGCTGCGCCCGCAGCAGCGGGGTCCTCCTGATCCTTGGCAATGCGCAGTTCATTCGGCACGCGCACCCGCAGGGCCGCAGTCGGAACCAGCAAGGCATTCTCGATGTTGGACTGGATGAAATCGATGGTGGCCGTCATGCCCGGAAACAACAGCTTCTCGGGATTATCCGCATCCAGCACCACGGTATAGGTCACAACATTGTTGATGGTGGTCGACTTCAGACGCACCTGGCGCACCTTGGCATTGAACACCTTGTTCTCGATGCCAGACACGGTGAAACGCGCCTTCATGCCTTCCTTGATCAGGGCGATCTGGGTTTCATCGACATTGGCCAGGATCTTCATCTTGGTCAGATCTGATGCCACGACGAACAAGGTGGGCGCCTGCATGCTGGCCGCCACGGTGTTACCCGGATCGACATTGCGCGTCAGGATCACACCGTCGATGGGTGAGCGCACCTCGGCATAATTAAGCTGTACATTGCGATTGTTGAAATCCACCGTGGCCGAGTCCAGTTGTGCCTTGGCATTGCGGGCGGCCACTTCCAGTGCACGCAGGTCGCGATCGGCAATGTACTTGTTCTCGTACAGGCGCCTGCCTTCTTCCAGCTGGCGCTGCGCTTCGTCGTAGGTGACCTGGCGTTGCAGCATGGTGGCGCGCGACACATCCAGCTGCGCCTGCAGCGTTTTCGGATCAACCACCGCCAGCAGGTCACCCTTCTTCACCTGCGAATTGAAGTCCACCAGTACCTGGGTGATGACACCGGAAACACCCTGACTCCCGACAGTGACCTCTTCCAGCGCCGACAGCGTGCCAGTTGAAGAAATCGACTCAGTCAGATCACCACGTGTCACCGCACCCTTGTCCAGCGTAACCACCTCGGCCTTCTTGGCCTGTTTTGACCAGTAATAGGCGCCGCCGGCAACAGCCAGCGCAACAAGTATCCATGCGCCATAGTGGCGGGGTCGGGAGATAGCGTTCATGTTGTTTTCGATGTGGACTCTGACAAGGTGTCAATTGGCAAGCAGAATGGAATTGGTGGAAATGTATGCAGACCCAATGATGGCAAACTGAATGCGCCATTACTGGCAATTAGTGCAAAGTTGCGTGAAGTCATGCCGAATATTCTGCGCGAACGCGTTGATTATACGGGGCGCGCTTAGCGCAGCCACCGCTCACAGTGTTACGGGTGCCACCAGACCCGGAATCAATGCCGGCGCGGGTCGGCGCCACCGGGCACGGCCTGACTGAACAACTGGGCCACGTCTACAGCATCGAATTGATAGGCACGATTGCAGAAATCGCAGTGCACTTCGACCTGGCCCTGCTCAGCCAGCACGCTGTGCACCTCCGGGGCGCCCAGCGACTGCAACATGCTGCTGACGCGGTCGCGCGAACAGCGGCACTTGAAAAACACCGGCGCCATCTCGAACAGGCGCAGATCATCTTCGTTGAACAGGCGGCGCAGGATTTCGCGATCCGTGAGATCACGCAGTTCTTCCGGCTTCAATGTATCGGCAATCAGCTGCACCCGCTGCCAGGCATCGTCCAGCAGCAGTTGTCGCTCGCGCAGGCGTTCAATGTCATCACCTTCCGGAGCACTGTCATCGAGCAATTTGGGCGTTGGCAACCGCTGCAACAGCATGCCGGCCACGCCGTTTTCATCCGCATGCAGCCACAGACGTGTCGGCAACTGTTCCGACTGTTCGAAATAGACTTCCAGACACTCGGCCAACCGCGCGCCATCTACCGGCACGATCCCTTGATAGCGTTGCTGCAGGTCTTCGCTTTCGACTGTGACGGTGAGATTGCCCGCACCGGCCAGCTGGCTTATATCGAAACCAATATTGCGCACTTCATCTTCGCGGTAACGCGCCAGTCCGCGTACACCCAACCCGGCCGTGCACTGTGCCAGCAGCAGGTGCATCGGCCCATCACCTTTCAATTGCAAAGTCAGCTGACCATCGAATTTTATGGTGGCCGCAAGCAATGCCGATGCCACCACCGCTTCGCCCAGCGTGTCGCGAATCACCGGCGGATAGTTGCGATGCTCCAGCAAGGCGCGCCATGAGGCATCCAGATGGATAAGCAGGCCGCGAATGGGCAGCTGCTCGAAGTCGAAACGGTGCAGGCAATCGGAGTCGTGCATGGGCACCTGTATGTAGGTTGGGCTGAGTCTGCGAAGTCCAACAGCCAGGGTAACTGCGGCGTGTTGGGCTTCGCAGACTCAGCCCAACCTACTCATCCTGCCAGCTTTTGCTTGAGCAAATCATTCACCTGGGCCGGATTGGCTTTACCGGCGGTGATTTTCATCACCTGACCGACAAAGAAACCGAACAGCTTGTCCTTGCCGGAACGGTAATCCGCCAGCTGTTTGGGATTGGCGGCCATGACTTCATCAATGACTTTTTCAATCGCACCGGTATCGGTGATCTGCTTCAGACCCTTGGCTTCGATGATCTCGTCGGCGCCTTTGCCTTCAAGCCACATGGCTTCAAACACTTCCTTGGCCAGCTTGCCGGAAATGGTTTCATCATTGATGCGTGATAGCAGAAGTGCAAAATCTTCGGCACTGACTTTGGTGTTGGAAATCTCCAGGTTCTCTTTGTTGAGTGCGGCGGATAATTCACCAATTACCCAACTAGCTGAAAGTGAAGCATTGTGTTTTTCGTCGCCAAGTTTCCGATTGACAGTCTCATAATAAACCACCATTTCGCGAGACGACGTCAAGACACCGGCTTGGTATGGCGGCAATTCGTAGTCACGAACCAGCCGTGTCGCGATCTGATCCGGCAGTTCTGGAAGAGTAGCGCGAACGTCCTCAATAAATGTTTCTTCAATCACCACCGGCAGCAAGTCCGGATCAGGAAAGTAACGATAGTCGTTGGCTTCTTCCTTGGAGCGCAGCGCACGCGTTTCGCCCTTGTCAGGATCGTACAGGCGCGTCTGCTGCTGCACCGTGCCGCCGCCTTCGATCAGCTCGATCTGTCGCGCCACTTCGTAGTTGATGGCTTTTTCGATGAAACGGAACGAGTTGAGGTTCTTGATCTCGCAACGTGTGCCATATTTTTCCGCCCCGACTTTGCGCACGGAAACGTTGGCGTCACAGCGAAACGAACCTTCCTGCATGTTGCCGTCGCAGATTTCCAGGTAGCGCACCAGCGTGTGAATCTTTTTCATATACGCCACTGCTTCCTTGGCCGAACGCATGTCCGGCTCGGAAACAATTTCAATCAGTGGTGTACCGGCGCGATTCAGATCGATGCCGGTGTAGCCATGGAAATCTTCATGCAGGGACTTTCCGGCATCTTCTTCCAGATGCGCGCGTGTGATACCGACAGTCTTGGTACTGCCGTCTTCCAGCAGAATATCCATCTTGCCTTGCTCAACAATCGGCAATTCGTACTGGCTGATCTGGTAACCCTTGGGCAGATCGGGATAGAAGTAATTCTTGCGCGCAAACACGCTACGCCGTGCCACTTTTGCGCCCACCGCCAGACCGAACTTCACCGCCATGCGCACCACCTCCTTGTTGAGTACCGGCAAGACGCCCGGATAGCCCAGATCAACGAGATTTGCCTGTGTATTCGGCTCGGCGCCAAACGCGGTCGCAGAACCGGAGAAGATCTTGCTCTTCGTGGCCAGCTGCGCGTGGATTTCAAGACCGATGACGGTTTCCCAGGTCATAGCATTACTCTTGTATTCAGCAGGGCGAGGCATGCCTCGCCCCTACACAAATAAACTGCTTCAAACCCCCTCTCCCTAAAGGGAGAGGGTTGGGGTGAGGGTGTTCCGGATTCACGGAGCCCTCACCCTGCCCTCTCCCAAAGGGAGAGGGGATAAAAATCAAACAAACTTCTCCGGCACGTGTTTATGCCAGTCCGTTGCCTGCTGATACATATGCGCCACATTGAGCAGTTTCGCTTCGGCAAAGTGGCCGCCGATGATCTGCAAACCCACCGGCAAATTGCCGACAAAACCACAGGGCACCGACATCGCCGGCAGGCCGGCCAGATTGGCACCAATGGTGTAGATGTCATTCAGGTACATGGTGATGGGATCATCGAACCTGGCGCCGATATCGAATGCCGGAGTCGGCGAGGTTGGGCTCATCAGCACATCCACCTGCTCAAAGGCGCGGGTGAAATCGTCGGTAATCAGGCGACGAATCTTTTGCGCACGCAGGTAGTAGGCATCGTAGTAACCAGCCGACAACACATAGGCGCCGGTCATGATGCGACGCTTTACTTCGGCGCCGAAACCTTCACCCCGCGAACGCTTGTACAGGTCCATCAGGTCACGCGGGTTGTCGCATCGATAACCAAAACGCACACCGTCAAAACGCGACAGATTGGATGAACACTCGGCAGGCGCCACCACGTAGTACACCGGCACGGACAGCGGCAGATTGGGCAAGCTGACTTCAATCAGCTGTGCGCCCATCTTCTCGTATACGGCCAGTGCTTCACGCACCGGGCGGGCGTTTTCTTCACTCAGGCCTTTGTCGAAGAACTCTTTCACCAGACCAATCTTCAACCCCTTCAGCGGCTGATTGAGTGTGGCGTGGTAATCAGGCACCGGCGCATCGACGCTGGTGGAATCCTTGTCATCAAAGCCGGACATGGACTGCAGCAGCAATGCTGCATCCTCGGCAGAGAGGCACATCACACCAGCCTGATCGAGACTGGAAGCGAAGGCGATCATGCCGTAGCGCGACACGCGACCATAGGTGGGCTTGATGCCCGTAAGCGAAGTCAATGCGCAGGGTTGACGAATGGAACCACCGGTATCCGTGCCGGTCGCCGCTGGCGCCAGGCGCGCCGCCACCGCAGCAGCTGAACCACCGGAGGAACCACCTGGCACCTTGGTAACATCCCAGGGATTCTTCACCGGGCCGTAGTAGCTGGTTTCATTGGACGAGCCCATGGCAAATTCATCCATGTTGGTCTTGCCCAGCATGACGATGCCGTCCTGCTTCAGCCGCGCCACCACCGTAGCATCGTAGGGCGATACGAAATTGGCCAGCATCTTTGAGCCACAGGTGGTCAGCACGTCATCGGTACAAAAGATGTCCTTGTGCGCCAGCGGCAGACCGGTCAGTGCGCCGCCCTTGCCGGCCGCGAGCAGCGCATCGGCTGCAGCCGCCTGCTGCAGGGCCAGTTCCGGCGTGACCGTGATGAAGGCATTGAGTTCGTCATTGAACCGCTCGATACGCCCCAGGAAATGCCGGGTCAGTTCCACGCTGGAAACCTTGCGGGACTTCAGGGCCGCTGCCAGCTCGGCCAGGGTTTGGGTATGCAACTCGCTCATTTACTCAATTACCTTGGGCACCAGGTACAGACCCGCTTCAACCTTGCCGGCGTTGCGCTGGAACTTTTCGTGTTCATCCACCGCGGTCACTTCATCCGGCCGCAGCCGCTGGACCTGACCCTTCAGCGGATGCGCCATGGGCTCCACCGTGCTGACGTCGGCGGTATTGAGCTGCTCGACGAAATTGAGAATTTTGGACAGGCTGTCCACATATACCGGCGCCTCGGCCTCGGTAATGGCCAGTCGCGCCAGATGCGCGATGTTGTCAACATCGTTGCGGGTCAAGCTCATGGGTGGGCTCTGTGGTCGGCGGCCAAGGGGATAATTCAAGGGATAAAGCAGCAAAAAAACCGCTGCATAAGGCCAGCCATGATACACGGCCGGCATCGGCGGCCCAAGACCGCGGCTGGCTGCCTCATGCTGCATTGCTGCAGCTCAAAAAATCAGTCTGCAGCGGGTCTCAACTCAGGTTTGGTCGTAGCCGACTGCTTTCGGCAATTACCGTTTCCACCGCACCTGGATTGCGACCGCTTGCTGCCGCAACTTGGCGACAGTCATGCGCGTTAAAGTGTGAATTGTATGCGCCGAAAACAGCATTGAATTAGTTAACTTAAACTCATAGAGTAGCGCACAATTTTTAACCATCCTTTTTCCCCGAAATATCAAACATGTTCAAGAATCTCCGGGGTTATTTCTCAAATGACCTCTCGATCGATCTGGGTACTGCCAATACGCTGATTTATGTGCGCGGTCGCGGCATCGTTCTGAACGAGCCGTCCGTGGTGGCCATTCGCGAAGAGCCGGGACGCGGCGGCAAGAAAATCGAAGCCGTCGGTGCCGAAGCCAAGAACATGCTGGGCCGTACCCCCGGACACATCACCGCCATCCGCCCGATGAAGGACGGCGTGATCGCCGACTTCACCATCACCGAAGAAATGCTCAAGTACTTCATCGGCAAGGTGCACGGCAATCGCCTGATCCGTCCCAGCCCACGCGTACTGGTGTGCGTGCCGTACGGTTCCACCCAGGTGGAACGCCGCGCCATCCAGGAATCGGCCGAAGGCGCCGGTGCCCGCTGGGTGCGCCTGATTGAAGAACCCATGGCCGCCGCCGTCGGTGCCGGCCTGCCCGTCCATGAAGCGCGCGGTTCGATGGTGCTGGACATCGGTGGCGGCACCTCGGAAGTGGCCGTCATTTCGTTGAACGGCATCGTGTACGCATCATCGGTGCGTATCGGCGGTGATCGTTTCGACGAAGCCATCGTCAACTATGTGCGCCGCAACTACGGCATCCTGATTGGCGACGCCACGGCCGAACGCATCAAGATCGAAATCGGCTCGGCCTACCCCGGCCAGTCGGTGCGCGAAATCTCGGTGAAGGGCCGCAACCTGTCCGAGGGCGTGCCACGCAGCTTCACCCTGAATTCCAATGAAATTCTCGAAGCCCTGCAGGAACCGCTGTCGGGCATCGTCGGCGCCGTGAAGGTGGCCTTGGAACAGACCCCACCGGAACTGGGGGCGGACGTCGCCGAACGCGGCATCGTACTGACGGGCGGTGGCGCCCTGCTGCGCGACATCGACAAGCTGCTGATGGAAGAAACCGGCCTGCCGGTGGTGGTGGCCGAAGATCCGCTCACCTGCGTCGCCCGGGGTGGCGGCCGCATGCTGGAGCTGATCGACGAACACGGCCCGCAGTTGTTCAATCTGGAGTAAGCGGCGGTTCGCGTAGGGGCGGTTCGCGAACCGCCCTTGTTAAAATTGGCACAGGCGGTTCGCGAACCGCCCCTACACAAGAAATCACAGCATAACGTGGCAAGCTTCGGCTCCGAATCCCGCCCGATCATTGGCCGTGGACCTTCGCTGGTCGCACGCTCCCTGTTGCTGATATCCCTCAGTGTCGGCCTGATGGTGGCAGATCAGCGCTACGATTACCTGCACCAGATACGCAGCGGCATGTCGGCTGGCGTCTATCCCCTGCAATGGCTGGTGGACGCGCCGTTTCGTGCCTCGCGCTGGATGAACGAGAGCGTGGCCGATCGTGAGCAGTTGCGAGCCGAAAATACCCGGCTGAGCGTGGCACTGCGCGAGGCGCAGGTCAGCCTGCAGAAGCTCGAGGCGCTCACCCAGGAAAACCAGCGGCTGCGCGAGCTGGGAGATGCCGCCGATGACGTGTCCAACAAGCGGCTGGTGGCGCAAATCATGCGCGTGGACCTTGATCCGCTGCGGCATCGCGTGCTGCTCAACAAGGGACAACGTGAGGGCGTATTCAAAGGCCAGCCAATTCTGGATGCACATGGCGTGTTTGGCCAGATCACCCAGGTGGGGCGCTATACCTCCGAAGCCATCCTGATTTCCGATCCGGAACACGCCATTCCGGTACGTGTCAATCGCAGTGGCCTGCGCACCATTGCCGAAGGTACCGGCAACTTGAACAAGCTCAACCTGCCATTCATGACCGGTGAAGCCGACATCAAGGTTGGCGACCTGTTGATTGCCTCGGGACTGGGCGGCGTGTTTCCAGCCGGCTATCCGGTGGGCACGATTACGCGGGTGGAGCGGGATCCGGCCGAGACCTTCGCCAAGGTTGAAGCCAAACCCATGGCCAGGCTCGACAGCGATTACGAAGTGGTATTGATCTGGTACCAACCGCCCGCAATTGAACCCGCCATTACGCCACCCGCCGGCCCCACGGCCGCGCCTGTCACACCCGAACAGCTGGAAGCCGTCGCCAAACCGGTGACAAAACCCGCCCCGCCTGCGGCAACGCCGGCCACTGCCACGACACCTGCGCCATGACCTCAGTGAATAACAAGCCTGCTGTATCCGGTTTGGCTGTGCAGCTGGCGCGAAACCTGCCACTGTGGGTTATTGCATCATGAGTGGTCGCATCGGTTTCCTGCGGGTGCTTGTTACCTCGGCGATCGCGCTGATGCTTACCATCGTGCCCCTGCCGCAGCTGCTGAATTTTGGCCGACCGGACTGGTTGCTGCTGCTGGTGATCTACTGGTCGTTGAATGCGCCGATACTGGCAGGACTCACTTATGCCTGGATCTGCGGCCTGATCCTCGATGTCCTGATCGGTACGCTGATCGGCGAACATGCGCTGGCCTTCGTGGTCGTAGCCGCTGCCGCGCAACATTTCCAGCTGCGCATCCGGGTATTTCCGGTATTGCACCAGGCAATCGTGGTACTGATGCTGGTCTCCCTGTATCACTTTCTGCTGTTCTGGATCGACGGCATCGTCGGCACCGCCATTGCCTCGTGGATACGCTGGCTGCCTGCCCTGATCGGCGCTCTGCTGTGGCCGGTCATGGTGGCGGTGCTCGACACCAGCAATCGCCGTATCCGATAACCTGCCCACCGCCATGTTGCGCCGCTCCCGCATCAAGGACCATCACGCCGAAACGCGCATGTTCACCCAGCGCGCGTTTGTCGCTGCCACAGTCATCGCACTGGGCATCTTCGCCCTGATCGCGCGACTGGTATGGCTGCAGATCGTGCGTTACGACTATTTCGCGGAGCAGGCGCAGGGCAATCGCGTGCGCATCGAACCCTTGCCGCCAAGTCGCGGCATCATCTTTGATCGCAACGGCGTCGTGCTGGCGCGCAACGCACCGTCATATCAACTTGAGCTTACGCGCGAGCAGGTACCGGATCTCGAAGCTACCTTGCAGGGATTGGCCGCCCTCAATCTGCTCGACCGTGACAACATCAAGACGCTCAAGCGTGACATCCAGCGCCGGCGCAGCTTTGAAGCGGTGCCAGTAAAGCTGTCGTTGAGTGAAGAGGAACTGGCACGCTTTGCGGTGCGTCAGCAGGATTTCCCCGGCGTGGAAATCAAGCCGCGCCTGAGTCGCTATTACCCGTTGGGCGCCAGCGGCGTACATGCGCTCGGCTACGTCGGCATCATCAGCGAGGCAGACCAGAAGATCCTGGATGGTGAGGAATACGCCGGCACCACCCTGGTCGGCAAGGCCGGCGTTGAAAAGAGTCATGAACTGGAATTGCACGGCAAGGCTGGCTATCAGCAATTGCTGGTCAATGCCCAGGGACGGCGTGTTGAACAGCTGGGCACACGCAAAGCCGATCTGCAACGCAAGGAACCGGTGGCTGGCAGTGATCTGTATCTGTCACTGGACGAGCGTCTGCAGAACGCCGCGGAAGAAATGCTGCGCGGCGAGCGTGGCGCAGTAGTTGCCATTGACCCGAACAACGGCGAAGTACTGGCGCTGGTGAGCACACCGGGCTTTGACCCCAATCTGTTCGGTCGCGGTCTGTCGCGTCAGCAGTATCTGGATCTGTACGAAAACCCGGATCGTCCGATGTACAACCGTGCTCTGCAGGGCACCTACCCATCGGGCTCCACCATCAAACCCTTCATGGCGCTGGCCGGTTTGTACTACAACGTCATCGCTCCCGAGGACACCAAGTTCTGTCCTGGTTATTTCCGGCTGCCTGGCGTAAGTCGCGTCTGGAACGATGACAAGAAGGAAGGCCATGGTACCGTCAACATGCTCAAGGCGGTTGCTACGTCATGCGATGTGTACTTCTACAGTCTCGCCAATACGCTGGGCATTGATCGTATTCATGACTTCCTGGTGACATTCGGCTTCGGCACCATCACCGGCATTGATATCGAAGGTGAGAAGAAAGCCATCCTGCCGTCCACTGCCTGGCGACGCCAGGCCTTCAAGAGCCGGGACATGCAGACATGGTACCCGGGAGATACAGTAAACGTGGGCATTGGCCAGGGCTATCTCACGATCACACCCATCCAGCTGGCGCATGCGGCTGCAGCCATTTCCATGCGCGGCAAACGTTTTCAACCGCGACTCACGCATGCCGTGCGTGATGCCGTAACCGGTGAGATGCGTGAAGTTGCGCCGGTGCCGCTGCCTGACGCTGACAGCAATGATCCCAGCAGCTGGGATGTGGCCATCGCCGGTATGCAGGAAGTAACCAGGAGCGGTACCGCCTACCGTTCCTTCATCGGCGCACCCTATTCTGCCGCCGGCAAGACCGGCACTGCCCAGGCGTTCAGCCTGGCCCGCGGCCAGAAGTACAACAAGGCACAACTGGAAAAGAGCAAGCATGACCATTCGCTGTTCATTGCCTTCGCACCAGTGGAAGCGCCGAAAATTGCCTTGTCGGTGATTGTTGAGAATGGCGGCTTCGGTGCTGAAGTCGCCGCACCGATCGCACGTCGTCTGTTTGACATCGCCTTGCTGCCACCCGATGAACTGGCCGCACAGGAAGCCAAATGGTATGCGGCGCGCGACAAGAAACTGGCAGCTGCTGCAGCTGCGGCCAAAAAGGCCGAGTAATCCATGGAGTTCGAGAGCAACACCGCCAAGCGAACCTTCACCTGGACTGCCCGCGTGCTGTCGGCGCTGCAACTGGACGGCCCGTTGCTTACGGGGATTGGCCTTCTGTCAGTGGTCAGTCTGGTGGTGCTGTACAGCTCCTCCGGTCAGAGCTGGGCGGTGGTGGGCAGCCAGGCCATGAAATTTGCGCTGGCCCTGGTGGTAATGCTGGTGATTGCCCAGTTGCCGCCACGCTTGCTGCGCCTCAGCGCTCCCTGGTTGTATGCAGTTGGATTGCTGCTGTTGCTGGCCGTCATGGTCAAGGGTGAAATCTCGCTGGGCGCGCAACGCTGGTTGAATCTGGGATTCATACGCTTCCAGCCATCCGAGATCATGAAGATTGCCGTGCCGCTGTTCTGTGCGTGGTATGTGCATGACCGACCCTTGCCACCTTCGTTTCTCACGATCACGGTGCTGGTGATTGCCATCGTGGTGCCAGTGGGAATCATTGCCGAGCAGCCGGACCTCGGCACCGGCTTGCTGGTGGGCGCAGCCGGCGCCATGGCATTGCTGCTCTCCGGTTTGCAGAAACGTTACATCCTCGGCGTGATCGGCGCGCTGATCCCCACGATATGGGGGGCCTGGCATTACTTGCTGCATGACTACCAGAAACAGCGAGTGCTCACCTTTCTGGATCCACAGACCGACCCGCTCGGTTCGGGCTATCACATCATTCAATCGCAGATTGCCATTGGTTCTGGTGGCATCTTCGGCAAGGGTTATCTCAACGGCTCACAGGCACAGCTGGAATATCTGCCGGAACGCTCCACCGACTTTATTTTCGCGGTGATTGGCGAAGAATGGGGCCTGATTGGCCTGACTACGGTGCTGTTGCTGTATTTGTTCATCATCAGCCGCTGTCTGTACATTGCCACCACTGCACAGGACACATTTGCCCGCACACTCGCCGGCAGTCTGGGACTCACCTTTGCCGTATATGTGTTTGTCAATACCGGCATGGTGACGGGACTCTTGCCAGTGGTGGGCGTGCCGCTGCCGTTGATCAGTTTTGGCGGTACGTCGATGGTGACCTTGATGGCGGGCTTCGGCATCATGATGGCGGTCAATGCCAAACGTCGTCTGGTAGGACGCTGAACCATGACTGCGGTATGCAGTCTGAATCCCCATCGCTTTGTCAGGAGTGGCTTGATGCCCAATGCACGAACGTCTTGCTGGATCGCCCTGGCCCTGAGTGCTGCGCTGTACAACAGCGCGCAGGCGCTGGATATCGAACGACCGGAAGTGCGCAGCTTCATTGACAACATGATCAGCACTCACCAGTTTGATCGCAAGCAACTGGAAACGACGCTGCGTACAGCAGAGACAAAACAGGCCATTCTCGATGCCATCAGCAAGCCTGCGGAAAAGACCATCCCCTGGTTTGAATATCGCGAGCGCTTCCTGACCGACAGACGCATCAGCACGGGCCGGAGCTTTTACGCCAGGCATCGAACCATCCTTGATATGCTGGCAGCGGACGGTGCGCCGGTTGACGTGATGCTGGGCATTCTCGGCGTCGAAACCATGTATGGT
Organism: uncultured Pseudomonadota bacterium; assembly: GCA_963748005.1. Classification (GTDB taxonomy): domain Bacteria; phylum Pseudomonadota; class Gammaproteobacteria; order Steroidobacterales; family Steroidobacteraceae; genus CAILZL01. The sequence goes on along the minus strand of CAVVHH010000002.1, from coordinate 3,101,351 downwards.
GAAATCACCGGTCGATATCGGGTACTCGATGCGCTGGCGACACTCGGCTTTGATTATCCACCGCGTGGCGAATTCTTCCGCTACGAGCTGGAACAGTTTCTGCTGATGACGCGCGAACAGAAGCTGGCACCGACGTCGCTGCTGGGTTCCTATGCCGGCGCCATGGGACCGCCGCAGTTCATGCCGCACAGTTATCGCGACTTCGGCACCGATGGCGACGGCGACGGCAAGGTGGACCTGTGGAGCAACTGGGATGATGTACTGGCCAGCATTGCCAACTATCTCAAGCAGCATGGCTGGCGCAGTGGTGAGCCAATAGTCACCGAGGCCACGCTGACCAGCATGGATACCCGCGATTTCACGCTGGGTGATGTCACGCTCAACGAAACGGTGGGTTCGCTGCGCACCAAAGGCGTGGTGTTCACCACCACACTACCGGACTCAGCACCGGCGGTGCTGTTGAGTTTGCAGGGCAAGGAAGGCCCGGTATATCGGGTGGGTTTCAACAATTTCTATGTGATCACCCGCTATAACCGCAGCCCGCTGTATGCCAATACCGTCCATGATCTGGGCCGGGCGATTACTGCAACATCCACTATGGCTGGTAACTGAGCAATGCAGATGATTGTCGGCTGGCCGAGGACTGCAAGCTGCCTTGCCGTGGTGAGTTGTGCCCTGCTGCTGCAGTCATGTATCTCCTCACCACCGCAGCCCGCACAAAATGTTCCATCCCCAGCACCCGACCCGCTGGCCATTCCCGATGCCGTTCCCCGTGTTGAACCCCTGTCAACGCGCGGCAACCCCGCTTTTTACGAAGTGATGGGCAAGCGTTACTTCGTGCAACAATCCGCAGCCGGCTATGTCGAACGCGGCGTCGCCTCCTGGTACGGTCCCGGCTTTCATCAGGAAGCCACGTCCAACGGCGAGCGTTACGACATGTACGCCATGACTGCCGCGCACAAGACGTTGCCGTTACCCAGCTATGTGCAGGTCACCAATCTCGGCAACGGCAAATCGATCATTGTACGCGTGAACGATCGAGGCCCGTTCAAGGACGGCCGTATCATCGATCTGTCGTTTACCGCAGCCGCCAAGCTGGACATGCAACGCGCCGGCACGGCGCTGGTGGAAGTCCGCGCGATTACACCGGGACAGAGTGCATTGCCGGGCAGCAATGCCATCAGGACCTTGTACGTGCAGGCCGGCGCATTCGGCACGTCCGGTAACGCCGACCGGCTGGTTGCGCAATTGCGCGGCAAGGGCTATCCGCAGGCGCAGGTGCGCAGCGACCTGGTCGGCGGGCGCAGTCTGTACCGTGTGCGTATCGGCCCCATTGCCGACGTACCAACCTTTGATCGCGTGGTTGCCGAACTGAAGACACTGGGCATTGCCGATGCACATTTGGCACTGGATTGAATACACGCTGCTAAACTATGCCATCTGAATTTCCGCTCGCTGCGCCTGTGCGAATGCAGCGGCTTCAAGTTTTCCGGAGCGATTGAACGATGACCAAACTGAAGTGGATATGTCTGCTGGGCGGCATGACGTTGGCGCTGTCCGCCTGCAACAAGAAAGACGCGCCGGAGGCTGCCAGCAGCAGCTCGTCTTCGAGCAGCCTCGGTTCACCGCTGGAGTCATTCAACAAATCGCCGCTGGAGTCCATGCCAGCGGCCGGCCCCGGTGCCGCACCGGCACTCGCGCCGGGCATGCCCGTTCCACCACCACCCGTTGTGCAGGCGCGCGGCTACATCATGATCGATGCTGCCAGCGGCAAGGTGCTGGCAGAGACCAACAGCAGCGAACGCATGGAGCCGGCCAGCCTCACCAAGTTGATGACGGCATATATTACTTTTGATGCGTTGCGTATCGGCAGAATCAAACTCACCGATCTGGCGCTGGTCAGCGAACATGCCTGGCGTGAAGGTGGCGCCAGCACCGATGGCTCCACCAGCTTCATCCCGCTCAATAGTCGGGTGCCGATTGAAACCCTGCTGCTGGGCATGATCGTGCAGTCGGGTAACGATGCCAGCATCGCACTCGCTGAACACATTGCCGGCAACGAAGACACCTTCGCACAGTTGATGCGCCAGTATGCGCAACGCCTTGGCATGACCGGCACCAGCTTCGGCAACGCGACGGGCCTGCCGTCACCGATGGACTACACCACGCCGCGCGACATGGCGTTGCTGGCACAGGCGTTGATCCGCGATTTTCCGCAGTACTATCACTACTTCTCGATCAAGGAATTTACCTACAACAATACCTTGCAGCACAACCGCAATGGTCTGCTGATCCGTGACCCGACCGTAGACGGATTGAAAACCGGTCATACCGAAGGCGCCGGCTACTGCCTGGTGTCGTCGGCAAAGCGCAACGACATGCGCCTGATCACCGTGGTGATGAATACGCCGTCCATCAAGGCGCGCGAGGATGGTACCTCTGCATTACTGAACTATGGTTTCAGCTTCTACGAAACCAGACGTTTGTATGCAGCCAACCAGAGCCTGCAATCAGCACGGGTGCGCAAGGGGCAGATTGACACTGTGGCCATCGGCCCGAATGCGGACGTTCAGCTGACTTTGCAGCGTGGTAGTGCCGACAAGGTGCAGGCCAGTATTGAGCTGCCAGCATCGCTGGTGGCACCGCTCAAGCGTGACATAGAAGTGGGCAGACTCAAGTTGATGCAGGATGGCAAGGAACTGGGCAGCTATCCGCTGTATCCACTGGCAGACGTAGCTGAAGCAGGTTTCTTTGGCCGCATGACCGACAGCATCAAGCTGTGGTTCGAATAACCATGATCAGGGTCGGCCAATGAGCGAAGACACGCTGATGAAGTTTCCCCATGACTATCCCCTGAAGGTCATGGGGCGCAACAACGACGATTTTCGCAGTGTTGTGCTGGGCATCGTGCAGAAACACATGGGTGACGTGGAGCAGAGCAAGATCGAAGAACGCCCAAGCCGGGATGGCACTTATCTGGGCCTGACCATTACCGTTGTCGCCACCAGCAAGGGACAGCTGGACGCCTTGTACATGGAACTGACCTCGTGTGAACGGGTGATGGTGGCGCTGTAGGCACCTGAATCGGCAAACCGCAGTTATTCCACTCCCAATATTTCACTCCACATCGTCTGCATCGGAAATCCCAGAGTCTTTAACAGCTCCGGAGCAAGCTGCGCTGCAACTTGCTGCACTGTCTGATGTACGCCAAGCGTAGCCATGTCCACGACCTGCAAACCCTGATAGCCACAGGGGTTGATGCGCTGAAAGGGTTCCAGATCCATGGCAATGTTGAACGCCATCCCGTGATAGGTGCAGCCACGCCGGATGCGCAAGCCCACACTGGCCAGTTTGCTGCCATCTACATAGACACCCGGCGCATCGCGGCGAGCCGCTGCGTTGATGCCATTCCGGGCCGCCGTATTGATCACTGCCTGTTCGAGCGCCATCACCAGGTCGCGCACACCCAGCTTCACGCGACGCAAATCTAGCAGGGGATACACCACCAGCTGACCCGGACCGTGATAAGTCACCTGACCACCACGATCGATCTGCACCACCGGAATATCCCCGGCAGCGAGCACATGCTCGGGCTTGCCGTTCAAGCCCAGCGTGAATACCGGCGGGTGTTCGAGAAACCAGATTTCATCGCGAGTGTGCTCGTCGCGTTCGTCGGTAAAGCGCTGCATGGCGCGCCAGATCGGTTCGTAAGGAACCGCACCCAGGTACTTGAGCAAGGGAGCATCCGAACTGACTGACGACAACGATGCGTTCACACACCCAGACCGGCGTTATTACGTTCCAGAGCGCGTTCAGCACGATAGCTGGAACGCACCAGCGGTCCCGAGACACATTCGAGAAATCCCCTGGCCAGCGCCACTTCGCGATACCCGGCAAACTCTTTGGGGGTTACCCAGCGCTGGATTTCCAGATGATTGGGTGTCGGGCGAAGGTACTGACCGAGCGTGAGAATATCGACTTTGGCCGCACGCAGATCGTCCATGGTCTGCAGTATCTCGGCATCGGTTTCACCCAGCCCCAGCATCAGGCTGCTCTTGGTTAGCACAGAAGTACGGTGTTGCTTGGCGTGCGCCAGCACCTGCAACGTCTGCTCGTAGCCAGCACGCGGATCGCGCACCGGATGCGTCAGGCGCTTCACGGTCTCGACATTCTGTGCGAACACTTCCAGACCGCTGTCTACCACGGTTTCGACATCACGCAGATTGCCCTGAAAGTCCGGCGTCAATGCCTCGACGGCCGTATCCGGATTGAGTTTCTTGATTTCACGCACACAGGCAGCAAAGTGACCGGCGCCACCATCGTCGAGATCATCTCGGTTGACCGACGTCAGCACTACATACTTGAGCTTCATCAGCTGCACGGTGCGCGCGCTGTTGGCAGGTTCGTCGTGATCAAGCCATCCCCTGGGATTGCCGGTATCAACTGAGCAGAAGCGACATGCGCGCGTACAAACGGCGCCCATCAGCATCAAAGTGGCCGTACCGGCATTCCAGCACTCGCCGATGTTCGGACACTTGGCCTCTTCACATACCGTCGCCAGGCGATGCTCATGCACCACATCACGTACCGCGTTGAAGCCGCCGCCGGCCGGCATGGGGGCACGCAACCATTGCGGCTTGCGACCCGGAACAAAACTGGCTGCAGACGGATTCGCCTTGATGCCATCCTTGATCGCCGAGAACCCCTGGGGGGTCTGGTACTTCTCACCACTTTTCTGGCTGATGGGGCGCGACTGCTCCCGAGTGACGATCTCAATGCCTTTGAAGCTGCTCACGGAAACTCACAATAGACCCAAATTCTGGTGTCGCATCTTAGCAAACCGGCTCGCATCGCCGCTCACGTGCTGCCGCAAACGAAAACGCCCGGTTGCCACGCGGGCAACCGGGCGTTTTGAGAATCGTGGATGTGTCTCTCACTTGGCTGCCGCGTGCAGCGACCAGAGTGACGCAATACGGCCAAGTTCCGCGTCGGCGGGAACCTGCTTGAATGCCGATCTCGCCTTCTCTCCCTGTCCACCGCGCAGGTAAGAAATACCCAAAGCAATCTGCGCCTGATCCGGTTTCTTGACGCCTCCCTTCTTCAACCCCCGTTCCAGAGCCTCAATCGCCTGAGGATACTGGCCATACCCCATGTAGGCTTCACCCAAGGTAACATCGTCCTGCCCGGTGGCGGCGGCACGCGCCTTCTTGTCCAGAGCAGGCAATGAAGCCTTGTCGGTTTCCGCCAGCTTGGTAATGGAGGCCTTCAGACGGTCTTCACGTTCCTTGCCGGCGCCTGCACCAATCACACCCTTGGCATAACCGGCCTCGATCACGCTCTGCGCCTCTCCGGGAAAGCCGAAGTTATTGGCCAACTGAGCCATTTCAATGAACTCATTAGGATCTTTCAACGTACCAACCGACAACATCAGGCGATCCAACTGAAACCGGAATCCGTCGGTAGTACCCTGCTGATTCTTCAAACCTGAAAGCATCGCTGACCAGTAAGTCTCATTCGGATAGTAACGCAGCAGTTTCTCAACAACATTGAGTGTTGTCTTGTCCAGCGTATTCGAACTACCACCCAGTTTATAGGAAACGCCATACATGATCTTCAGCCAGTCTTCCTTGGGCTTCTGGCCGGCTTTTTCAGTGGCACTGACCAACCCGTTAAAAGTATCCAGCGATTGTTTCAGCTGTCCGGCCTGATACTGCAACTGACCGAGAATGGCGGTCATGTCAGCATCACCCGGATGCGCCTTCAGCCAGCGCTGCAGATACTCCATGGCCTTGGTGTTATTCTTGGTCTGCAGATACATCTGGGCAATCTGCTTGACATACTGATCAGACTGGTCGGCGGTCAGAAAGCCGCTGTCCAGAAGCTTCTCATATACACCGGCAGCTTCGCCGTACTTCTTCTGGTTTATATACACCCAGGCAAATACTTCGTTGATCTTGAACTGGTCATATGCAGTCTTGTCAGCCACTGCGTCTGCTTCGCGCAGTTTGGTAAGTGCCTGTTCCCACTGCTTGGCTTGACCCGCGGTCAATGCTTCCTGCAGAGGTTTACCGACTTTAGTGCTGACCTTCTGTTCGTCCGCCGCAACCGCGGACGTGACCGGCAACACCACTGCCGCACCAAACGCGGCGATATTCAGGCTGAGTACGGAAAGAAGTACGCGAATTTTCTTCATGAACATCAACTCGATTGGCGACAAACCCATGGGTCTGCCAGAGAAAAGAATGGGGCCTGGACCGATCGGCCCAAGCCCCTGCGCTATTACATGAACTGTTCCATTCCGACTACACCCAGCTTTTCCAGGCGACTACGTTGCGCAGCAGCAAGGGCAGCTGCAACATAATCATACTTCGCCCACTTATCGGGGCGAATGTGTAGCTCGGGCTGGGGATCCCTGCGTGACTCAACCCTGAAACGCTGCTCAAGCTCCTGCAATGAGACTTCTACGGCCGGTTGTCCGCCAAAGATGTAGTAATACTTGCCATCGAAATCGACAGTCAGGTCGATCACGAGCGGTTCCTCATTATTATTATTGTTGGTCTGTTGCTGCGGCAGGTCCAGCTTGGTGACATGTTTTGTCGGTGGAATGGTAATGATGAACATGACCAGCAGCACCAACATGACGTCAATCAATGGCGTCGTGTTTACATCCATCATGGGTTCATCGGAACCCGATGAGCCTACACTCATACCCATACGATAATTCTCCGCAAGCGGCTCCAGAGAGCCGCGTATTTGCAAATGAACTTAAGAGCCGATCAGGACACTGTCTAGCCACCAACGGCAGCGGGTTGTGAGATGAACCCGACCTTGATTATGCCGCTACGCTGACACATCACCATCACCCTGCCGACAAACTCAAAGCGCACTTCTTTATCCCCCTGCACTTTCACTTCGGGTTGCGGCACCTTGACTGCTTCGACCTTCAGACGGTCAAGCAGTTCCTCGGCGGTGATCGGCCTGATGTTCCAGTAGATCTGGCCGCTCTTGTCAACCGCAATCGTGATGTCATCAGGTTTCGCCAGCGTTGGCTGGTTGGCAGCATCAGGAAGTTCAAGTTTGACGGTTTGTGTAATAACCGGAATCGTGATCAGGAAGATGATCAGCAATACCAGCATCACGTCCACAAGGGGCGTGGTGTTGATAGTGGACATCACTTCCTCTTCACCACTGCCACCGCCGACATTCATGCCCATGGTCTATCCCCCGGATTAACCGTAATCAGACCAAGTTACTTGGCGCGAGGAGCTGCTGCGGCAGAAGCGGCAGCGCCACCCTGACCCTGCATGCGAGCACCGCTGACCAGCATGGCGTGCAAGTCGGACGTGAAGTAGCGCACCTGCTCCATCAGCTTCTTGTTGCCGCCCAGCAGCCAGTTGTAACCCAGCACGGCAGGCACGGCCACTGCCAGACCGATGGCGGTCATGATCAGCGCTTCACCCACGGGACCGGCAACCTTGCTGATGCTGGCATCGCCCGAGGTACCAATGGTGGTCAATGCATTCAGGATGCCCCACACCGTACCGAACAAACCCACGAAGGGCGAAGTGGAGCCCACGGTTGCCAGGAACGACAGGCCCTTGGACAGGTTACTGTTGAGCTGTTCCTGTGAACGCGCCAGGGACATGGTCACCCATTCGTGCAACGGAATCTGGTCAGTCAGGCGGCCGTCGTGGTGTTCCGTAGCGCGCAAGCCGTTGTCAACGATCATCTTGAAGGCATGATCCTTGCCCTTGAGGCTGCTGGCACCTTCCTTCAACGAAGAAGCACCCCAGAAATTCTTCTGGACTTCGCGATGCTGTTTGGCAAGACGGCGCTGATCCAGCCACTTGGTGAACATGATGTACCAGGAGGTTGCGGACATGATTACGAGAATGCCGAACACGCCCATCGTAACCGGACCGCCGGTCTGCAGCATCGCGCTGAGGCCATACGGGTTTTCTACTACTGCTTGTGTGGTGGGTTCCATGGAACTAAGACCCTCTAAATTAGATTTGCTCGAAATTTAAAAAAACAGATGTTATTGAAAAATCAAAAAAGATACTGACACGCCCTATCTTGTTTCCAGCTTCCAGCGCACCGGGACTGTCACCCACGATCCCTCGGCAACGCCGCCGCGGGTGGCTGGCTTCATGCGCCATGTTTTCACGTACTTCAGAGTTGCGTCATCGAGTCTCTCGAAGCCGCTCGACGTTTTGATGCGCGCATCTGTTACCCGACCTTCCGCGTCAATGAAGATGTCCACGGTCGTCACGCCTTCTTCTTCAGCACGGACAGAAGCGGCGGGATAGAAATCGGAAGTCGGACGCACCGGACGCCGCGGATCGAAGCCCGCCTTGGTCAGGGCGACAGGCGGCGGCGCAGGCGGTGCGGCCACGGGCGGCGGCGCAGGTGGCGGCCTTTCATTGGTCACTGCCTGGATGGCATTGGTGGACGCCTGCACCTGCACGGTCACCTCAGGAGGTGGAATGAAGGGCGGCGGCGGCGCCATATCTGGCGGAGGTGGTGGTGGCGGCGGTTCTTCCTCCTGCTGGTCCTCCTCAATGATCTTGGTATCGATCGGTGGCGCTACCAGCTCAATAATTGCATGCGACAAGCCGCTTTCAATCACGTAATAGGCGCCAAGATGAATGGCGATTACGATGCCGATAATTAGACCGCGCTTTGAGTCTGCCTGTGCTGATGCCGTTAAGGCCATGCGTCCCCGCCTGAAATTCGTATTCCGGGGTCTTAATTGAGCCCCGTACCCGACTGAATAAATCGATGCCCGGCGAGCGCCTCGCTGACAGTGCAGTGTATGCATCTGACTCCGAGTGCCGCTGACGACCCAAGTCATCAGCGAACCAAATTCGCTGGCACCTAAACCTTGTGTAACTTATATAGAAAATTCACTGAAGGCAAGCCAAAACTTGCTCTGGGAACCTTCATTTTCCGTTTTTTTTGCCCCGCAAGGACACAGCACGGGGCCACGTCATTGCATGAGAGTGAAGAAAATATTGGTGCACCAAATTGATCAACAGCGTCAGACAGCGCTGCCCAAAGAAAATTCCACCGGAACCCTGATTTCTACTGCTTGCGCCAAGCCATTCCTGATGTAGGGCTTGACGCGCAGCGCCCGAAGAGCCCGGACCGCGACCTCATCGAGCCGATGATAACCGCTGGACTTGAAAATACTGACGCTCTTCACCATGCCGCGCTCATCGACAATTACTGACAACAACACCGTGCCATACTCCTTGGCGCGTTTCGCGGCTAACGGATAGCGGATTTCCGGCCGCACCACATAGTCAACTTCCGAGTCCGATATCACCATTAACTGGGCGGATGACAATGCCGGTACCGCTGCTGGCGTAGGTTCCGGGGCCACGGCCACTGGAGTGACCGACGCTGTCGTCATCCGGGGTGCACTTTCCCGAACTACATTAACCTCCGGCGTTGGCACATACATATCAGCAAGTGCTGCCACGTCCACTTTGGGCTGCTGCGGCTGAGGGGGCGCAGCCAGTGGAAGCGGGTCCTGCTCCAACAAAGCGACTTCCATCGATGTCAGCTTTGGGGGCAGTGTAAAAACATTGAGACCACGACTCAGCACCTGCCACATCAGGAGATGGATCAGCGCTACAACGCCCCATCCCACCAGCCGGGAGGCTCTCTCCCATAAGTCACGCAATTGATCTTGCACGGCATCACACCCGAAGTTGGTCACGAGCAGCTTCTGCTGCACTGATATGCTATTGCTAATGCGAATAGTTCGCAATTACAATCAGCCACAGTTGCTGTACGTAGCCAGAGCGCGCCCCTGTTAGCACAAGTTCGCAGGCCGGGCCAGCCAGAGCAGAACCCCTCCCTGCTTACATCCCCTAACCGGAGCGATCAGCTGTGCCACTTTCAGTCAACACTAACAACCCTGCTGCTGAAACATCGAATTTCGCGCTGCACCCACTCGCCGCCGCTATGAGCGTCGCTCTGGCAGCGTCGGCCACTCCTCTGGCGACGCACGCGCAGGCAACCGCAGCAACCGCTCAGACGGAACCCAAGCAGTTGTCGAAACTGGTCGCCCAGGACACAGAAGAAGAAATCAAGGTCGACGCAGTCGCATCCCCCAAGTTCACCCAGCCGCTGCTGGACACGCCGCAAACCATCACCGTGGTGACGCAGGAAGTGCTCAGGCAGCAGGGCGCCAGTACGCTGATGGAAGCACTGGCCAATACCCCGGGCATCACGATGCAACTGGGCGAGAACGGCAACACCAGTGCCGGCGATGCCTTCTCCATGCGCGGCTCGGCTGGTCAGACCAATGTCTTCCTGGATGGTATCCGCGATCTTGGCGCCATCACTCGCGATACCTTCAACACGCAGCAAGTCGAAATCGCCAAGGGTGCTGTGGGCGCAGACTATGGTCGGGGTGCGACATCCGGCTATATCAACATGGTCAGCAAGATGCCGTTGGCCGACGATTTCGGCGCAGCAATATTCAGCGCCAATTCCGGCGTGACTGGACGTGCCACTGGTGATCTGAACAAACAGTTTGGTGATAACGGCGCATTCCGCCTCAATGTAATGTGGCAGGACGGTGATGTTGTCGGACGTGATTTCGTAACAAACAGTCGCTGGGGCGTGGCGCCGTCGGTGGCCTTTGGCCTGAACACGGCTACGCGTTTCTATCTGTACGCGCAACATGTAAGCGCCGACAACGTGCCGGACGGCGGTATTCCCAGCATCGGGCTACCTGGCTATTACAACGCCACTCTCGCAGCAGCCGGTGTCCAGCCGGCACCAGTCGATAGTGAAAATTACTATGGTCGCTATGACGATTTCGAAGCGACCGCTGCTGACATGGGTACGCTGCGCATTGAACACAATTTCAATGACACCACCATACTGATAAACAGCACGCGCTACGGCGAAAGCGACATCGAGCGCGTATTGACTGGTATCAATGCCACAGCTTTCCCTTCTGTCACCAATCCCAGCACATGGACCGTGGCTCGCAATCGGCAGTCCACCGCCCAGGAAAACAAGCTGCTCACCAACCAGACCAACCTGAACCTGAGTTTTACCACCGGCATTGTCGGACACGACCTGGCGAGCGGTATCGAGTTCATCAAGGAGGAACAGTACGCGCCCACCTACGCCGGCCTGGGCACCCTACCGAATGCCAACCTGTACAACCCGAATGCCTATGACGCCTTCACCGTTCCTTATGCGCGCGCTGCAACGGGCGCTTACAGCGATGGGGAAACTACGACTTATGCAGCGTACGCGTTTGACACATTGAGCTTTGGCGAACAATGGCTGCTCAACGGTGGTCTGCGGTATGAACGTTATGAAACGGATTACGAGTCTTACAATCCCACTGCAACCCCGCCTCGCACAAACCTGAACAAGTCGGACAATCTCACCAGCTGGAAAGTCGGGGTGGTGTACAAACCAATGCCCGTCGGCAGCGTGTATTTAGCGTACTCGAATTCCCTGACGCCACCGGGCAGCGATAACTTCGCACTCAGCGCCACTGACACCAACATCAACAACCCCAAATTCGATCCGCAGGAAGCGATCAACATTGAAGTCGGTACCAAGTGGGACCTGCTGGATGCACGTCTCGCCTTGAACGCCGCTCTGTATCGCACCGACAACGAAAATCAGCTGGTCATACTGGACAACGTGACCAACGAATACGTTCAGTACGGCAAACGCCGTGTCCAGGGCGCAGAACTGGGAGCAGTGGGCAAGCTGACCGATCGACTGTCAGTCATTGCAGGACTGGCCTGTTCGGACAACGAACAGGTTGAAGGAAGCGCCACCGGCAACAATGCCAGAGGAGCCGGTGCTCGCTGGGCACCGGAATACTCCGGCAATTTGTGGGCAACCTACAGTGCAATCAAATGGAGCGCCGGCCTGGGCGCAAATTACGTTAGCGAACAGGAACGCGTGGTAGATCCCAGCACTCCAGTCAATACCCAGACCGTTCCATCGATCCCTGGCTACACGGTGTTCAACGGCATGTTCAGCTATTACATCAATGACAGCATTGGCCTGCAGCTGAACGTCTACAACCTGTTCGACAAGGACTACATCAGCGCACTGAACAACAGCGGCGCACGTCTGCGGCTGAGCACACCCCGCTATGCGCAGCTGACTGCCAATATCAAGTTCTGATGTGTTTAATGACTTGATCCCCCGTTGCTGCGGCTGACGCGATTTTGCACCAACAGCCGCAGCATTTTTAACAATCAGCCAAGAGCCACAACCGGAGATCGCGTTCATGATGTTGCATGTCCCCGCCGTGTTCAGCCGAGCGGAAGTTGCCGAATGCCGCAAATTGCTTGACGCTGCACAATGGGTGGATGGCAATGTCACTTCGGGCGCACAGGCTGCCAAAGCCAAGCATAACCGGCAGCTGCCGATTGATGCGCCCATCACCAAGGAGCTGGGTAATCGGGTACTGGCAGCGCTGGCGCGTTCGCCGCTGTTCATTTCCGCCGCGATTCCCAAACGCATCGTACCGCCGCTGTTCAATCGATACGAAGGCGGCGAGCATTTCGAATTTCATGTGGATAACGCCATCCGCGCTGTGCCGGGTACGGCCGAGTGCATGCGTACCGATGTGTCCTGCACGCTGTTTTTTACTGATCCGGATGAATACGAAGGCGGCGAGCTGGTGGTAAAGGACACCTATGGCACACACGGCGCGAAACTGCCCGCAGGCGACATGATTCTGTATCCAGCCACCAGTCTGCATCGCGTCACACCGGTAACACGCGGTGCACGTGTGTGCTCATTCTTCTGGGTGCAGAGCATGGTGCGCAGCGACTGGCAGCGCACCATGCTGTTTGATCTGGATCAGAACATTCAGAAGCTGCGTACTCAACTCGGCGACATCGACCAGATCATTGCGCTGACCAGCCACTATCACAACCTGCTGCGTCTGTGGTCCGAGCTGTAACTCGTGTGAAGAAACTTCAATTCGCTGCTCTGTGAGCGTGGCGCTAGTTGCGTGTAGATAGGCCAAGATTTATCAATCTGGTGTAGTCATTAACGACTATTAGGCGTGCCGCTCATACACTGCAGCCCACCGACAACCGCATCTTTTGACTAACAACTTGTACTGACAATCCTGCCAATGAGTGGACCTCCCAACAACCCGCGTCGTGCCTACTGGCTCAAGACATTGCACCAGTGGCACTGGATCAGTTCGGCAATCGCATTGATCGGCATTCTGCTGTTCAGCTTCACCGGCGTCACCTTGAATCACGTGGCGCAACTGGATGCAGAGCCGCTTATTGTGAATCAGACCGCGCAGCTACCTCCTGCTCTACAGACGCAACTGCTGTCGCTGGGCACTCAGTACGAACAGGATCAGGTGATGCCTGTATTGCCCGAGGCGCTGGTCAACTGGCTGGACGAAACCCTGAGCATCAACGTCGGCAGCAGTCCGAGCGAATGGTCGGACCGCGAGCTATACATATCCATGCAACGGCCCGGTGGCGACGCCTGGCTGAGCATCAATCTGCGCAATGGCAGCGTGAAATATCAGGACACCGACCGCGGCTGGATCGCCTATCTCAATGATCTGCACAAAGGTCGGTACACCGGCACCGCCTGGAGCTGGTTCATCGACATCATCGCTGTAGCCTGTCTGCTGTTCGCAATTACCGGTTTATTGATTCTCAAGATGCACGCCAGCAATCGTCCCAGCACCTGGCCGCTGGTGGGGCTGGGGCTGCTGGTGCCGGTGCTGATTGCCATTCTGTTTATTCACTGATCTGTAGTTATTAAAGGATGTTTACCATGCCACGATCCAACGCCATCACCCTGAGCTCGATACTGGGTGGCACCGCACTTGGCACGCTCGCAACGCTGCCCGCTGGTGCCGCTGAAATGTCGCTCAAGCTGGAGCTGCCGGAAATTCAGAACACGCAATACCTGCGCCCCTATGTCGCGGTATGGATAGAGAAGGCCGACGACACCTTTGTGTCAACCTTGTCACTTTGGCACATGGTCAGGGACAAGCGCGGTAACCCTCAGACCAACGGCGATCGTTATTTGAACACTTTGCGTAACTGGTGGAAGCAGAGCGGCACCACTTCGCAAATGCCCATTGATGGGCTGAGCAGCGCCACGCGCGCACCCGGCGAACATGAACTGGTGTTCAAGCAAGGCGCCGCGCCGCTGAACACACTGGCGCCGGGCCAGTACCAATTGGTAGTGGAAGCAGCTCGAGAAGTAAAAGGAACACGCCCTGCCGGCGGCGCACCCGATGGCGCTCCGCCAGCAGGCGGCCGGATGCGTGGCCCCAGCAAGGATTCACTCGAAGTCGTGCGAGTGAATTTCGAATGGCCGGCAAAAAAAATCACCACCGTCACTGCCAAGGGTAATACCGAGCTGGGCAACATTTCACTGGTACTCAAGCCCTGACGTGCACCACGTGAACAACCCGCTGCTGCCTGTCAGGCAGTAGCGGGTGACGACAAGCACTTTATATATGCGTCAAGTCCTGATTCCCTTTGATGTCTCGCCTCAGGCGCCAGCCGTGGGTGCGCACGTGCACAGCCTGCAAGGCCTGACCATGGGCACCACCTGGTCGGTCAAGCTGGTTGCACCTGCTGAACGTCCGATGGCGTCATTGCAAGCGGGCATCCAGCAACAACTGGATGTTGTGGTGGCGCAGATGAGCACCTGGGAACACGACTCCAACTTGAGCCGCTACAACCATGCGCCTGCTGACAGCTGGCATGAACTGCCTCAGGAATTCTTCTACGTGCTGCGGTATGCACTGGAAGTCGCGCAGGCCAGTGACGGCGCATACGATCCGACAGCCGGTCCACTGGTGAATGTCTGGGGTTTCGGCCCAGAAGCGGCGCGACAACAACGTCCTGATGACACACAACTGGCTGCCGCACGCGCACGCGTGGGATGGCAACGCGTACAACTGGACATTGCCTCACAACGCGTACTGCAACCAGGCGGAATCTATCTGGACTTCTCGGCAATTGCCAAGGGCTTTGGCGTCGATCAGGTCTCGCGTTATCTGCTGCGGCAAGGCATCGACAGTCATCTGGTGGAAGTGGGCGGCGAATTGCGCGGCGTCGGCATCAAGCCCGATGCCCAGCCATGGTGGGTGGCGCTGGAACAACCGCTCACACTCAACAATGCGAGCAATGCCGATCTGCCTGAAGCCGTGATCGCACTGCATGGTCTGTCGGTCGCGACCTCGGGCGACTATCGGCGTTACTTCGACGTTGATGCCACACGCTACAGCCACACCATCGATCCATGCAGCGGCGAACCCATTCAGCATGGCCTGGCATCAGTAACGGTGATTCACCCGGACTGTATTGCTGCCGATGCCTTGTCCACCGCGCTCAATGTCATGGGCGTTGAACAGGGCATGGCCTTTGCGCAGGCGCGTGCCATACCTGCACGATTTGTCGTGCGCGACGGCGACCGCCTCTCGGAACATTTGAGTCCCGCCTTCCTGAAGTTGATGCAATGATTACCGGACTGTCCACTGAGCGTATCGTCTCCGCCTGTTTCGCAGTCGCCCTGTATGCATTGCTCTGCCTCGCCATCGCATATCGCGAACGGCGCAAGCGTCAGCAGGCCGAACGCAATGCGGCCACCCTCACATCCGCAACCTCTCCCAACTGGCTGATCGCTTATGCCAGCCAGACAGGTAGCGCCGAACAACATGCCTGGCAAACCGCGCGTTTGCTGCATACCGCGGGGATACCGGCACGCATCCTGTCGCTGGCGCAATTGCAGGCTGCAGATCTGCAAGCCGCAGAGCGTGCGCTGTTCATCGTCAGCACCTGTGGCGAAGGCGATCCGCCCGACAGCGCCAGTGTGTTTGCCCGCAACCTGATGGCAACTGCGCTGCCACTAACACGACTGCGTTACGGATTGCTGGCACTCGGTGATCGTGAGTACAAACACTTCTGCGGCTTCGGCCGCGCCGTTGATGATTGGTTACAGGCGCAAGGTGCACAAGCTCTGTTCACACGAGTGGAAGTGAACAACAACGATCAGAATGAGTTGCAGGCATGGCAACGAAACCTCAGCCACATATCAGGCGCTACGGATCCGCGTGGCTGGCAGGCACCGGAGTATCAGCACTGGCAGCTGGTGGCCCGTGAACACCTGAATCCCGGCAGTGCCGGCAATCCCTGTTTTCATCTGGAACTGGCGCCGGAAACTGGCATGACATTGCCACACTGGGAGTCGGGCGATCTGTTGCAGGTACTGCCGCCTGCCGACCCACAGCGACCGCGTGAATATTCAATTGCCTCCATTCCCGCCGACGGTCGCGTGCATCTGCTGGTGCGCCAGGAACGCCATAGTGATGGCACGCTGGGCATTGCCTCCGGCTGGCTGACTCAGCAAGCCGGCATCGGCGACCGAATCGAACTGCGCCTGCGCGCCCATAGCAACTTCCATCTTGGCGATAACGCCACGCGCCCTCTCATATTAATAGGCAACGGCACCGGCCTTGCCGGACTGCGCGGTCATCTCAAAGCGCGCGCGGCTATGGGACAACATCGCAACTGGCTGATCTTTGGCGAACGTAATGCCGCACACGATCACTACTATCGCCAGGTGCTGCTCGCCTGGCGGGAGCAAGGCGTCCTGGCGCGTGCTGACTGGGTGTTTTCGCGCGATCAGCCCCACCGCGAATACGTTCAGGATCGATTGAAAGCATGTGCGGATGCCGTGCGCGAATGGTTGGCGGACGGCGCAGCCATTTACGTCTGCGGCAGCCTGGAAGGCATGGCCAGTGGCGTTCAAGCCGCACTCACCGAGATCGTCGGTGCACGTGGTCTGGAACAGCTGATTGAAACTGGGCGTTATCGCCGCGATGTGTATTGAGTTTTAACTCTGCCCCTCGGAAGAAGACGTTGTCATTGTGGCTGAATCAACTCCTGCTGAGGTCACTATCAGCCTCTGATTTTGCAAATGGTCTCGCCAACTGAACTGCAGCTATGCAGAATCACCCAGCCCAGCCTCTGCCAAGGAGCCGCCATGACCGCCACCACGTTTCGCAGCCTCGCCGGATTCGGCCTACTTGCACTGCTGTCTTTCGCCAACCCGGCCAGCGCCACCGACCAGTGCGCCGATTATCTGAATCATGATTTTCGCAAGCTGCGCTCCAGCGAAACAGTAAATATCTGTAAAGCCTACGCCGGTAAACCGCTGTTACTGGTCAACACCGCGAGCCACTGCGGCTTCACCCCGCAGTTCAAGGGCCTGCAAGCGCTGCATGAGAAATACAAGGACCAAGGGCTGGTGGTCATTGGCTTCCCCTCGAATGACTTCAATCAGGAAGCCAAAGACGAAGCCGAAACGGCGGAAGTCTGTTACATCAATTACGGCGTGAAGTTCACCATGCTCAGCGAAAGTCCGGTAACAGGCCGCAAGGCCAACCCTGTCTTCAAGGAACTGGCAAAACAGACCGCCGCACCCGACTGGAATTTCAACAAGTACCTGGTGAAACCGGACGGCACTGTGGTCAAACACTTCGACAGCGAGGTCACTCCAGAGTCCACCACCATGACCCGCGCCATCGACAAACTGCTGGCCGACGGCACCCCCAAGTAAGCGGTGACACTGAGTACGATGCTCAAGCTGGTACTCGATACCAATGTCGTACTGGACTGGCTGGTATTCAACGATCCCGCATTGGGATTACTGAACAGCATTGTGCAGGGCGATCTACTGGTCCTGTACAGCCATACTTCAACCCTTGATGAATTGCGCCGGGTGCTGGCCTACCCGGCACTGAAGCGGGATGCCAGTCAGCAAGCAGCCGTCCTGGCGCGCTATCAGGCAGTTACAACACCCGCCGTCTTGCCCGCCGGGTTTTCACCAGAGAATCTGCTGACGCCAACCGCCTTTCCACAATGCCGTGATCACGACGATCAACTCTTTCTCGCGCTGGCCATGCACACTCATGCTGATGCACTGGTATCACGCGACAGAGCACTACTCTCGCTACGCAAGCGCGCCGCCAAGTTTGGCGTGAAGATTGTGGATGTGGCGCAGATGCAGGCGATGCTGTCGCACAGCAATTGAGCGCACTACCGAACGTCTTGCCACGTTCGGTAAGTCAGAGCTTCGAGTCCCAGTGGAATTTGTGCAGAATACGATGCGCGATGGGCGTGAAGATCAGCGCTGCCGTCACAATGAAAACCAGTCCGGCGTACAGCGCATACCAGCCCGCGAAAATCTTGCCCGATGTGCTCAGCGGTGGGTTCACCGGCCCCATGCCGCCGAGCAGCATGGCAGCGTTCAGGAAAGCGTCAACGACCGATAATCCTTCAAGCTTCATATAACCAAACATGCCAATCGCAAGTGATGCGAGCAGCAGCGCGAGCGCGGCTGCCAGGTGTTTGGCAAGGCGCGAGGCAAACGCCCGGGTTGGGATCGGCTTGTGGTTGCGTGACTCGTACATACTCGGACGGTGGGGCTCTCTTGCTATTCACTTGGGCGGGACCAAGGCGCGCAACGCGTCGTCACGCAGTACTATTAATACCCTCCCGTAACAATTGCGCCATTGCTGCACATTCAGCATCGCTAACCGCAGTGTGGATCATTTCATCACGCCACGTTGTCCAGATCGGGTGCCCCCAGCGAGGATCGGATCGATAGCGGGGAATAATTGCGATGTGAAGGTGCGGAACAGTGTTGCCAAGACATTCGATATTCACATGATCGGGTTGATAAGCATCTGTCACCGCATTTTCTGCAACTCGTACATCGGCCGAAAGCTTCAGCCACGCCTCCTCAGTCAGTTCACTTGGTCGGGTAGCATGTGCCGGGTCGTAAATGACTGCACATGTGCCACGATACGTCTGATCTCTGGCCACATAAAGCGACGAGACGGACAGCTGACAAACAAAGTGGCCAAAGTCAGTAACAGCGGGTCGCGGAGCGCACAGTGTGCACCCAAGGCCAGACCGGAGATCAGACCATGGCGGGAGTGCCATAGTGCTGCCTAACGTGTTCCATACATGCAACATAAAACCATGGTCGCTAGATAACATTGGAACCTGTTTTCCCGCAAGTCATTGTTGTAGAGGAGCTCAATGACCTGAAGACGGGAATCCATAACAGGCAAAAGATCTGGTCAGAACCCTGGCAGAAGTGCCCTAGCCTTCTCTCTCCGTCCGCATCTCCCTCACGGTGCGATACAGATTCAGTGACTGGTGCATCTCCAACAGCGCCAGCCGATCCATCAATACTTCATTGGAAATATCCAGCACACCACCCTTGCCGGCGAACACGATCCGGTTGGTGCTGTCTTCGGCGTCGATGACGATCACGGCGTGATTGAAGGCGTGATGTATGCGGGCGACCAGGGGTTCGACGCCGAAATGCAGATCCGACAGATTGACCACCATGATGCCGCTGGTTGTCAGGCAATCGTAACAAGCGTTGTAGAAACGCTGCGTACTCAGACCGGGTGGCTGGCCGTACTCGGTGAAGCCGTCAACGATCAGCACATCGTATCGACTGACGACATCGCGCACGAACTCAGCACCATCGGCACAGACAATCCGCAACCGGACATCGTCGCGCGGAATAAAAAACCGCTCGCGCAGCGCAATGACGTCCGGATCGATTTCCGCCACCGTGATCCTGCTGTCAGGCAGTGTGGCGTAACAGTACTTGGTCAGCGAACCGCCACCGAGGCCGATCATCGCTATGTGCACCGGCTGCGGGTTGAATAGCAGAAAACCCATCATGGTACGGGTGTAACCCAGCACCAGTTCGTCGGGCGCATCCAGGCGCATTTCGCTTTGCACGCGCAGTTCGTCAAAGCTGAGCGTCAGGCAATCGCTGACGCGGGCAACGACCGGTTTGGGTTTGTTGAAGTGCCGGGCAGACATGCCATCCTGCCTTCAGTGTCCATTACGCATGGGCACACTAACCGCCCGACTCAGACTTTGGCGACCTGGCGCAACGCGCGACGTTGCTGTTCCCGGCCGATCTGCTCGACACTCAGGTCAGTCTGCGCAGCAATGATCGGTATCAGGCTATGGCCCGGATCGCGCGGCAAGTCCATCTGATGCAGTCTTTCCCAGATGCGGATGCGCAGCTCCGCCGGGTGTTTGATCGAGGTCTGTTCCAGCAGATCGCGCTGGCGCTGGTGGGCGGCCTCGGCCTGCTCGTGCAGGACGCGATCGCGATGTTCGCTGATCAAACCCGTGCCGGAAGACATTGTCTCCGGACCATTGTGCGATTTCGGGCTGTCCCAGATCATTAAGGTCTCCTGCTGTGCCTGCACATTAACACTGTCAGGACTCCGGGATGTCTTTATTACAGGGCCGACTGCCGGCACCGGCCGCAATGACCTTCAAATCCGCACTGCGCTGAGCTGCTGATCCAGCGCTTGCAGGCGCTGCGGGGTACCAATGTCGTACCACTGTCCCTGATACAACTCACCGCTCACTTGCTGCGAGCGCGCGGCGGCAAACAGCAGGGGCGCAAGTTTGAATGCGCCGCCACTGCAACCGGCAAACAGCCGCGGATGATAAAAACCGATGCCTGAAAACGTATAAGTAGTCGCACCTGTCTCGGTTACCCATTCTTCCTGCAAGCCGAAATCGCCCTTGAGGTGGTGTTCCGGATTGTTGACCAGCACCAGGTGCGCCAGGGTGTTGGCACGCCATTGTCTGGGCAAGGCCGGCAGCGTCATGTGCCAGTCGGTCCAGATATCACCATTGATGACCAGAAACGGCTCGCTGCCAAGCAAGGGTAACGCCTTGAAAATGCCGCCGCCGGTTTCCAGCGCCGGCCAGCCTTCATGGCTGTAGGCAATGTGCATACCCCAGCGCGAACCATCACCTACGTGCGCGGGGATCTGCTCGCCCAGCCACGCGGTATTGATGACCACCTCGCGAATCCCCGCAGCAGCAAGACTCTCAAGGTGATGCTCGATCAATGCCTTGCCACCCACCTGCAGCAGCGGCTTGGGATGCACATCGGTGAGGGGTCGCATGCGTTCGCCACGACCGGCAGCGAGAATCATGGCTTTCATATCTGCAATCACCCTCACCCTGCCCTCTCCCTGAGGGAGAGGGATTAAAAAAACAATTCCCTAGAACACCCGCCCAACAAATACCGCAGCGGTGGGGTGCGATTGGAGTTTTCAGGATCGTCGCAAACATGGATGTTTGCGCGAAGCCCCCAAGGAAGGGTTTACGGCGTTCCTGAAAACTCCAATCGTGCCTCGCCGCTTGCAACCAACTAAAACGTATATCCCACCTGCTGCTGCCTGCCTTCCAGCTCATCCAGCAGCCGCAATAACGGCCGCAGATCATCGTAACGCTGCCCCACCTGCCGCACATAGTTGATAAAGCGCGGCGTGTCGGCCAGATACTTCGGCTTGCCATCGCGATAGTTGATGCGCGCAAAAATGCCCAGCACTTTCAGATGACGCTGCAGCCCCATCCATTCCATATCACGATAAAACGCGCCGAAATCCTCATGCACAGGCAGATCGGCGCGACGCGCACGCTCCCAGTAGCGCGCTGCCCAGTCGATAACCCTGGCCTCCGGCCAGCTGATGAAAGCGTCGCGGAACAAGGACGCCACGTCGTAGGTGATCGGTCCATACACCGCATCCTGAAAATCCAGTACGCCGGGATTGGGCGTGCTGATCATCAGATTGCGCGGCATGTAGTCGCGATGCACGTACACGCTGGGCTGGGCCAGGTTGGTCCTGACGATCAGATCAAACATGCGTTGCAGGATGGCCTGTTGTGCATCGTTCAACGTGACCTTGAGATGCCTGGCGATGTACCAGTCGGGAAACAGGCTGAGCTCACGACGTAGCAAGGCTTCATCGTAGGGCGGCAGCTCGCCGGGTCTGCTCGCAAGCTGCCACTTGATCAATGCCTCGATGGCCGCATCGAACAGTTCGTTGGCGTTGGCTTCATTCAGCACATCCAGATACGTCTGTGTGCCCAGATCGGTCAGCAGCAGGTAGCCATTGCCGACATCCTCGGCCACGGCACGTGGCACGTGTACGCCGGCGGCATGCAGCAGGCCGGCGACGTGCAGAAACGGCCGCACGTCTTCCTTGTCCGGCGGCGCATCCATGGCAATGAAGGTTTCGGTGCCCGTGGCATCGCCACGCGTAATGCGGAAATAGCGGCGAAAACTCGCGTCTGCAGAGGCTGGTGCGATGCTGAGCTGGTCGCTGCCCAGCATCTGCTTTGCCCAGCTTGTCAATGTTGCAAGTCGTGTGTCGTGCGGCGTAGTCATGCCTGGTCCAGTCAGTGCGAGGGAAACTCTGAATAACCTGCTGCGTTCGGCAGGTCATTCAAAGTTTCCCGATCAGTGGAGTCCTATCAACCTCTGCGACGAGCAGCTGCAGCAAACAAGTCGGGACATGCCAGTATGATCGTATGTCTATAATTGCTCTGTCTATAATGACCGCATTATTCATTCGGTCTGCACCCAAGCCACTCAACGGGCCTGCTGTCACTCTCAAATGCCCTTATTGTCGCTAACACCGCTGCGCTATTTCCATCGTCATCTGCATTCGTTAACCGTTCTGGCGCTCGCGACCGGCTTCAGCGTGCCCCACGTGCTGAATGCGCAGGCGCTGATGTGTCCAGCCTACGGCGCCAGCAATACCCCCAGCGGTTCCATTCCGCGCACGCCCATCAATCTGGCCGAAACTGCGCAGCTGCCGGTCACACTGCAGGCTGATGGCTGGGAAGCCACCATCAACGGCGAAATCACCCTCACCGGCAACGTTCAGGCCACTCAGGGCGAGCGCAGCGTCAGCGCCGACACCGTGCACTACAACCAGAGCACCCAGGAGATCCTGGCCCGCGGCACCGTGCAATACAGCGACAGCACGCTGCAGGTGGGTGGTACCGACGCCAACATGAGTTCCAACGGCAGCGCGCAGGTGAGCAAAGCCAGCTTCTTGCTCAAAGCCAGCGCCGGCCGTGGCACCGCCGATAATATTGAGCTGAGTCCCGATGGTCGCGTGGCGCTGGATGGGGTGACCTACACCACCTGCCCGCCCGGCAGCACTGACTGGCAGCTGAAACTGTCGGATCTGGACATCAACCAGCAAACCAGCACCGGCACGGGCCGCAATGTGCGCCTGGAGTTTCAGGGCATTCCGATTTTCTATACGCCGTATATCTCGTTTCCGGTTGGCAATCAGCGCAAGAGCGGCTTTCTGTACCCGGGCCTTGACGGCTCATCGCGTGGCGGCAACGCGTTGTCAGTGCCCTGGTACTGGAACATCGCAACCAACATGGATGACACCATCACGCCGATTTTCGACACCGGGCGCGGCTTCAAGCTGGACAACGAATTCCGCTATCTGGGTGAATCCAGCAAGGGCCAGCTGGTGACCGGCTATCTGCCGCACGACCAGAAGACCCAGGAATGGCGCGGTCTGGTGCAGCTGAACTATCAGAATGATTTTACCGATGTCATGCGTCTGGATGTCGACGCCGCCGAAGTGCGCGACACCCAGTGGTTTGAGGACTTCGGCAAGACCCGTAACAACACCAGTCTGGTGTATCTAAACCGCCAGGCCTCGCTGAGCGCATACAGCAGCAACTGGCATGGTGAATTGACTGTGCAGAACCTGCAGGTACTCGACACCACCATTCCTCTGACCGATCGGCCCTACACGCGCCTGCCGCAACTCGCGCTGCTGGGCCACGAAGCACTGCCTTTCGGCCTGGAGTTCGATCTGGACAGCGAACTCGCCTACTTCACCCGCGGCGAGATCGACACCACCACGCAGGCCAAGAGCATTACCGGTGGCCGGCTGTATCTGCTGCCTGAACTGAGTATGCCGCTGCGCAAACGTGGTCTGTACATCAGACCCAGCGCCAGCTTGCACTACACGACTTATCGACTGCAGAACACCGCCAGCGGTGCGGAACAGTCGCCAGGCCTGTCAGCGCCGGCGTATTCGCTCGATACCGGCATGGCCTTCGAACGCCTGGGTGGCAGCAAACAGCAGCGTCGGTACACACTCGAGCCGAGATTGCTTTATACCTACGTGCCGTATCGCCCGCAGGCCGATATTCCGTTGTTCGATACCGGCATGCCGGACCTAAACCTGGTGCAGCTGTTCGAGCACAACCGCTTCATCGGTCCGGACCGGATTGGCGACACCAATCAGCTTAGTGCCGGCTTTACCACGCGCATGCTGGATGCGGCCAACGGCCGGGAGTTCCTGTCGGGCACCCTGGGTCAGGCGTACTACTTCAAGACCCCCTGCGTGACATCGCTGGTGCAGACTACCTGCGCCAATACCATGGCCAGTGACAAGTCCTCGGACGTGATCGGCCAGTTATCGTTATCGGCGTACAAGAACTGGACGTTCAGTTTGGCAGTGCAGTGGGACCCCAACCGGTCCCGCAACGAACGTGGTGATGCCTTCCTGCAATACCGCCCCGCCGGTAACAGCACGGTCAATCTGGGCTACAACTATCAACGCGATTCGGTGGACCAGTGGGTGTCCTCCGTCGCCTGGCCGCTGAGCAGCGCCTGGAGCGGCTATGGCAAGGTGGTGTATTCGCGCCTGGACAACAAGTTCCTGGATCACTACGGCGGCCTTGAATATCGCTCCTGCTGCTGGAATATCCGCGCAGTGGTGGGTCGCGCGGTGACCACCCGCAGCGGCGAATACGACACCCAGTACAAGCTGCAGCTTGAACTCAAGGGCCTGTCCAGTGTCGGAACTGCCGATACTTTCCTCCAGGAAGCAATTCCCGGATACTCCGCGCGGCAATAGGGGTGGCCCAAGCGCCTCGCTTGCCCGTTGCAGGCGATTTGTGAACCACCCCTGCAAGCCGTATCCGATAAAATTATCCTGCCCGTTTCAACGACTGCCCAGCGATGTCATTCATGAAGTTCAACGCCCCTGTCTCCATGCTGCATGCCGTTCTTGCGCTGTGCCTGACCATTGCGGTGGGCACGGCGGACGTGCAGGCCGACCCACGGGAGTTGTCCAGACGGGGTGAGTCGCTCGACCGGGTAGCCGCCATCGTCAACGACGGCGTGGTGCTGGTCAGCGAGCTGGATGCCGAAACGCAGCGCATCGTCGCGCGCCTGGCCGAGCAGAAAACTGAACTGCCGCCCGCGAACGTATTGCGCCGTCAGGTACTGGACCGGCTGGTGCTGCAGGAATTGCAACTGCAGCGCGCTGAACGCGGCGGCCTGAAGATTTCGGACGAAATGCTCAACAGCGCCCTGAATGACATTGCCAATCGCAACAACGTGAAGTTCGCCGACCTGCCGGCCAGCGTCGAAGCACAGGGCCAGAATTACGCGCTGTTCCGCGAGGAAGTGCGCCGTGACATGACAATTCAGATCCTGCAGCAACAGGCCGTCATCGCCAACATCGTAGTCACGCCCCGCGAGCTGGATCAGTTTCTGGCCAAACAGCAGCGCACGCCGGATGCCAACGCCCAGTACAACCTGTCGCACATCCTGATTTCCGTCTCCAGCAACGCCAACACCGAAGAACTGGCCGGGCGCGAAGCGCGCGCCAATGAAGTACTGGGCAAACTGAAGGCCGGCCAGAGCTTCGCCGAACTGGCAGTGGCGTATTCGGACAGCGGCACCAATGTGGATGGCGGTTCGCTGGGCTGGCGCAATGGCGCGCAACTGCCGTCGATCGTGGCCGACAACATTCAGGGTCTGCAGGCCGGTGACATCACCAGCCTGATCCGCACCCCCACCGGCTTTCACATCTTCAAGCTGAACGAAAAGCGCGGCGGCGACGCGACCCAGGCATTGCAATCGCAGGTACATGCCCGGCACATCCTGCTCAAGACCACCGAAATAGAAGACGACAGCACCGTTCGGCAGCGTCTGGAAAAAATTCGCGAGCGGATTCTGGCCGGCGAAGACTTTGCCACCATTGCCGCGGTGACGTCGCTGGACACCGGCTCTGCCGTGCAGGGTGGTGACCTGGGTTGGGCCGGTCCCGGCACCTTCGTCGGCGAGTTCGAAAAAACGCTCGATAAACTGGAAGTAAACGAGATCAGCGAACCCTTCAAGACACAATTCGGCTGGCATATCGTGCAATTGCTGGACGCCGCACCCAGGACGTAAGTGATGAAATCCGTCGCAACAAGGCTTTTGCCGCGCTGCGCGAATCCAAGGCTGAAGAAGAAGTGGAGCTGTGGCTGCGCAAATTGCGCGCCGATGCCTACGTTGAATATCTGCTGTAGAGCGGTCATGGCGCTGCTGGCACCCCGGCAAAACTCATGTCGATACTGCCACGCATCATCCTGAGCACCGGCGAACCGGCGGGTATCGGCCCGGACCTCGCCATCGCGATTTGCCAGCGGGACTGGCCCTGTCAGCTGGTGGTGGCGGGCGATCGCGACCTGTTGCAGGCGCGTGCTCGCGCGCTCAGCGCACAGCTGCAGATTCGCACCTATCTTTCCGATCAGACACAACCACAGCAGGCCGGCACGCTGACGCTGCTGCCTGTTGCGACACGCAATCCGGTCAGAGCCGGTGTGCTTGATACTGCCAATGCCCCCTATGTGCTGCAGCTGCTGGATCGTGCCTGTGATGGCTGCAGCAGCGGCGAGTTCGCCGCCATGGTCACCGCACCGGTGCAGAAGAGCATCATCAATCAGGCCGGTGTTGCCTTCACCGGCCACACCGAATATCTCGCCGAACGCACCGGCGGCCATACGCCGGTGATGATGCTCACCGCCAACGAACTGCGTGTCGCGCTGGTCACCACCCACCTGCCGCTGAATGAAGTCAGCAAGGCCATTACCCGCGACACGCTGCGCGACACGCTAGTCATACTCGAACACGATTTGCGCCGCCGCTTCGCCATTGCCTTGCCGCGCATTCTGGTGCTGGGACTGAATCCCCACGCCGGTGAATCGGGTTATCTGGGTCGCGAGGAAATCGAGGTGATCACGCCGGTGCTCGATGAACTGCGCGCGCAGGGCATGCAACTGACCGGACCGGCGCCCGCCGACACCGCGTTCACGCCACATCTGCTGCAACATGCCGATGCCGTGCTGGCCATGTATCACGACCAGGGTCTGCCGGTGCTCAAGTATGCCGGCTTCGGCAATGCAGTGAACGTCACGCTGGGACTACCCATCATCCGCACCTCGGTAGATCACGGCACGGCGCTGGATCTGGCCGGCACCGGCAAGGCCGATGCCGGCAGTCTCGCCGCGGCCCTGCAGCTTGCCATCAAGCTGATCACCACCGCGAGTACACACTTCTGATGCATCAGGCCCGCAAACGCTTCGGCCAGCATTTTCTGCGCGATCAAGGCGTGATTGATCAGATCGTCGATGTCATCAATCCGCTGCCGGGCGAACATCTGGTGGAGATCGGCCCGGGACTTGGCGCCATTACTTTGCCGGTCCTGCGCCGCGTCAAGTCCATGGATGCAGTGGAAATCGATCGCGATGTCATCGCGGCGCTACGAGTCAGTTCAGCCGGCGTCGGTGAGTTGCGATTGCACGAAGCCGATGTACTCAAATTCGATTTTGGCACGCTGCGTGGCAATGGCCCGGCCATGCGCCTGATCGGCAATCTGCCGTACAACATTTCCACGCCCTTGCTGTTTGAACTCATCAAACAGCGCCAACACTTCCGGGACATGCATTTCATGTTGCAGAAGGAAGTAGTGGATCGCATGGCAGCCGCGCCCGATACCGATGACTATGGTCGCCTGACCGTAATGCTGGCGCCCTGGCTGCGTGTTGAACCGCTGTTCGACATCGGACCGGAAGCGTTCAGGCCGCCACCCAGAGTCATGTCCACAATCGTGCGACTGATTCCACATGCCACTGCGCCATTTGTTATTGCAGACCAGATGCAGTTTGCCAAAGTGGTGATGGCTGCGTTCTCGCAACGTCGCAAGACCTTGCGTAATGCATTGAAGACTTTACTGAGCGCACAGCAGATTGAAGCCGCAGGCATGGATCCGGGTGTGCGCGCCGAAGTGTTGCCACCCAGTGCCTTTGCCGCGCTTGCCGCACAGATAACACCAGCTGAATATCGTTCAGCCTGATTCATTCAGTCGTGTTCACGCGCATCGTTCCCGCATGTAGCTGAGTCAAGATCAGGACAGCGCAGCAGCATCCCTGCGCATGTGCATGCTCAAGACATGAACGACGCATTCATGGCGCGTTCATCGCAATTCTCTATTTTGAAGCGCTGCCATTCATCAGCATGGGCGACAAGGCCGGTGTCTCCGGCAATCCTGTTTTTTCTATTCCCCTCCACTCGCGCTTCAGGGATCCGCAACATGAACCGACGCTTAATATATTCATGGTTAGCCATTTTTATTGCCGCATTGATGTGCAGCGCTTGCGACATTGGCGGCAACAGTAACGGCGACAGCGCCAACAGCACCACGTCCACCATCAGCTATCTGCGACTGGTCAACGCCACCAGGGTCAGTGGCCTGCAGCTCACTGCATCCGGCACAGCCACCAATTCAAACGTCGATGTCGGCGGCGCCAGCAGTTATGCAGAAGTGACCGCCGGAACCTATTCGGTAATCGTCAGCACTGCGAATGGTGTGCTGTCGGCTTCCGCGACTACCTCGATGACGCTGTCAGCGAGCGTGTACTACACGGTAGTCGCATACACCCGCGGCGGACAGATCAGATTGCTGACGATCGTCGACAGCCAGACCGCGCCGTCCTCGGGCTTCGCCTCGGTCACAGTGACCAATGCCGGCTCTGATGCGGGCGCGCTGGATGTGTATCTGGTGACACCCGGCAGTTCGATCAGCGCTGACATGTCGCCGACGTTTTCCAATGTGACAGCCACCAGCACCAGCCTCACCAATTCCGTCACGGCGGGCACTTATGACATCGTGGTAACGGCTTTGAACAAACCCAGCGATGTGAGATTGACCATGTCGTCAGTCGCCCTGGCCAGCACCAAGATTTTCACGCTGGACCTGACCCCCACCACAGGCGGTTCCCTGGTGGACGGTGCATTGATTGAGCAGAGCGGTCCGGTCCTGCTGCAGCCCGCCAACAAGGCGCGAGTTCGCATTGTGGCCGCGCTCCCGGCGGCCGGCAGCAGCAATTCCACAGTCGCCACCACGGTGGGCGGTATAACGCTGAGTCCGATGACCGCACCTTCCGTGGGTACCTACAATCTTGTACCTGCCAACTCCACCAGCTACACCGTCAGCGTGAATGGTACCGCCATACCCACATTGTCGACCGCGACCTTCGCCAGTGGTGGTGACTACACGTTGCTGGTGTATGGCACAGACCCGGCCACTGCCGCAGCCTCGGTGCTCACCGACAACAATCAGCTGCCCAGCTCCGGCGCCGCTAAAATCCGCCTGGTCAACGGTGCGGTAGCCACGGGGGGCATCGCGTTGAGCGCAAATTACGTACCGCTGTTTTCCGAGCTGGGTTATGGCAATGCATCTGACTATCTGGGCACTGCAGCTGGGTCAACCTTGTTGCAACTGACCTCGCCGGTGTCGGCGTTCACCAGCTACAGCAGCGCCCTGTCGCTCCTGAGCGGCGGGGTTTACTCGCTGTTTGTACTGGGATCCACCAACAACGCGATAGAGGTGCTGAGCAAGGACAAATGACTCTGTTCACCGGGCTGGCGCAGCCAGCCCGGTGCTTGCCCATGACGCCCGAACACACCACACTACGACCTATCAGGCATCCGGTATGACCGTCCCGGGTAGTCGTACAACAGGGGGCAGGCGTGGACATCTATAAAAACATCCTGGTGGTGGTCGATCTGACCGCCGACAGCAATTTCATTATTGAACGTACGCGGAAACTGGCGGCCGGCTCTACCGCCGCGATTGCCCTGGTGCATGTCGTTGAATACGTGCCGATGGAACCCATGGGTGAAACGGTGTTGCCCGCGGTGCAGATCGAAGGTGAACTGGTGACACGCGCCAGGGAAAGACTGGCCGAACTGGCGAAACAGCACGGCCTGTCAGACAGCAGGCAAATCGTGACCGTGGGGGCCCTGAAGCTGGAAGTCCAGCAGGCTGCACAACAACTGGGGTCAGACCTCATTGTGGTCGGCAACCACGAACGGCATGGCCTCAAAGCGCTGGTGAATATTGCCGAGGACGCAGTACTGCATATCTCGCCCTGCGATGTGCTGGCGGTCCACCTGCCGATCTCGAAATCGGCGTAAACGGAATCAGCCAACCAGCCGCCGCAAGCACCGTGGCGCTGGTATATTGCCGGCCTGACACCACACTTTCGCCCGCATCATGAACACGTCCAGCGCCCACAAGATTCGCGTTGATGTAAGTACCAGCTATGTCGACGAGCAGTCCAGACCGGACGAAGGCCGTTACGTATTCTCGTACACCATCACCATCCATAACGAAGGTACGGTGCCGGCCAAACTGCTGACGCGACACTGGGTGATCACCGACGCCAACGGCAAGGTGCAGGAAGTGCGTGGCGAGGGCGTGGTCGGCGAACAACCTCATCTGCAGCCCGGCCAGGGATTTCGCTATTCCAGCGCCTCGGTACTGGAAACGCCGGTGGGTGCCATGCAGGGCAGCTACCAGATGATGGCCGATGACGGGGCCCGCTTCGATGCGCCGATTGCGCCGTTCCGGCTGGCCAAGCCCGGCCTGCTGCACTGACATGGCTGCTGCGTCAATGGCCTGCCAACACTAATGGCTGTCTACGCGATCGGTGACATTCAAGGTTGCTGCGATGAATTTGAGCAACTGCTGGGGATCATCAAGTTTGATGCGGCGCGCGACCGGCTGTGGCTGACCGGCGATCTGGTCAATCGCGGCCCACGTTCGCTCGACACCCTGCGACTGGTCAAATCGCTGGGCGATGCCGCGATTACGGTGCTGGGCAACCACGATCTGCATCTGCTGGCCCTCGCGCTGGATCCGCAGGCCAGGCGCAAATCCAAAGACACCCTCGATGAAATTCTGGGCGCCCACGATCGCGATGAACTGTTGCACTGGCTGCGTCATCGCCCCATGTTGCATCACGATGCCGCACTGGGTCGCACGCTGATTCACGCCGGCCTGCCACCGCAATGGAATCTGCGGCTGGCACAATCCTGCGCCCGCGAGCTGGAAACCGTCCTGCGTGATCTGCCGCGCGCCCGCGAGTTGTTCCAGCACATGTATGGCGATGAACCCGATCAGTGGCGGGACGATCTGCATGGCTTCGCACGCCTGCGGTTCATCACCAACTGTCTGACGCGGCTGCGTGTGTGCACCGACAGCGGTCGGCTGAAACTCAAGTACAAGGGTGCGGCCGACAAACTCGATGCGGGACTATATCCGTGGTTCCGTGCGCCCAAACGTCGCACCCGCGACGACCGCATTATCTGCGGGCACTGGTCGGCGCTGGGTTTTCACAACGCAGACAATGTACTGGCGCTGGATACCGGTTGCGTATGGGGCGGCACTCTGTGTGCGGTGCGCCTGGACAAGTACGCAGAACCGGTGCATGTGAAATCAATTTCCGGCGGGCTGCCGCTGGAACACTAACCCCGGCTCCTCGAAATCTGGATTCAATCAGCATCTTTCGTAGGCCGGAATTCATTCCGACCTCTCCACCGGATGCCGGGTTATGACCGCAGGAAATGGTTTGGCCAAAATCCGACCCACAGGGCCATCACTCAGAGCACTGTCACCCGGTCCAGGTTGTTACTTGTCCTTCGCCGGGATCAGCGTCTTCACCTGCAAACTCTGGCCAATTTGGGATGCCTGCCCGGGCACGCAGTGCAGATCATCCTTGAGCAGCTCCATTTTCAGCGCCGGCAACAACTGGTCACGTACCTCTTCAAGCAATTCGCAATCGCCCGAACCGGACTGACCCGAGTTGTGCACCCGCAAACTGATCACTTTGCTGGCTGCAACGAACGAATCTGCAGCCACCGCTGCAGGTGCGGTTGGCATACGCACGCGAATCCGCGCCCACTGCCACTGGCTGATGTCGTTCAAGCCGGAGCAGTTTACAACCGAGACGCGCACATCGGGATTGGCGCCCAATTCCCTGAGAATCTGCTCCAGCCGGTCTTCGAATCCAGAACAGCTGTAGTACGTCGTCAGGCCAAAATAGTGGAATTGCAGATCATAGTCTTGCCACTGCGCCGTCACCTCAGGCGCAGCGCCAGCGGCTTGGCTGGCTGCAGTGGGAGATTGCAAGACCGCCAGCAATCCCATCACGCTGGCCAGCACACCGGCCCGTGCACCGGAGCGCAAACGAGAATAGCCACCGTACCGACAACTTGAGGTGTTCATACCGATTCTCCCACACGCTTGCCCAGAATCTCTGCAGGTAGCAGTGTTGCTCCGCAGCGGTTGCGATGCAAGCTGCACTGCGGCACATTTGCTGTAACATCATCCGGAATCATCATGAACCCCCTGCTGCCTTTCAATTTCCGCCAGTGGATTGACCAGAACCGCGAATTTCTCAAACCGCCGGTGGGCAATCGCTGCGTATACCGCGACTCAGAGTTCATCATCATGGTGGTGGGCGGACCGAATTCGCGCACCGACTACCACGTCGATCCCAGTGAAGAATTCTTTTATCAGCTGGAAGGCGACATGATGCTCAAGACCATGCAGGACGGCGTACCGGTGGACATCCCCATTCGCGAAGGCGACATTTTCCTGCTGCCCGCCAACATGCCGCATTCGCCACGTCGTCCCGCCAACACCGTGGGTCTGGTGATTGAACGCGCGCGCAAGCCGCACGAGATTGAAGGCTTCATCTGGTATTGCGAGCAGTGCAACCACAAGCTGTACGAGCAGTACCTGCACATTTCGAATATCGAGACCCAGCTGCCGCCGGTGTTCGAGGGCTTCTACAGTTCCGAGGCCAATCGTACCTGTCGTCAATGCGGTACAGTGATGGCGGTACCGGGCAATGATCATTGATGAACATACTCAGCCTTGAAGTTGGAGGCCGGATCTATCGTGCCAATGCAAATGCCGCGTACGACATTTCCATCCCGCTGCGTTTCAACCAACCGCAATTACAGGCCTTTGGCGCGCCGGCGGCACAGGCCGAGGTTTTCGGCGCTGGCGTCTTTATCGGTGATGTGACCCAGGGCGGCAGCTGCAACTGCCGACGCTATCACCTGACGCCGCATTGCAATGGCACGCATACCGAAAGCGTCGGCCATCTCACGGGTGACGCAGTTGCAGTGAATGGCCTGGCGCGCACCGGCCTGCTGCTGGCTCAGCTCATCACCATCGATCCAATCGCCACCGACAATCCTGATCACGCAACCAACCGCGTGATCAGTCTGACCTGCATGCGTAAGTTGCTATCAGCCGAGTCTCTGGCAGGCACTGCCGCACTGATCGTGCGCACCCTGCCCAACACCAGCGGAAAACTGACACGAAACTACGACGTCGGCAGCAGTCCGGCGTATTTCGAACCTTTGGCGCTGGCCTGGCTGGCGGAACGGGGCATAGAACACCTCCTGGTAGATGTGCCGTCGGTGGACCGTATGGATGATGGCGGTCACCTGCTGGCGCACCGTGCTTTCTGGGGCCTACCGGCCGGCAGCACACAATCAACGCAGGCACAACGACCACAGGCCACCATCACCGAACTGATATATGTGCCGGAGCTGGTTGCCGACGGTCGCTATCTGCTCAGCTTGCAACTGGCGCCGTTTGTGTCGGATGCCACGCCCAGCCGGCCGCTGCTGTACACCCTGCTATGACTACAACAATAAATTCGCCCGACTCGGTGTCACTGGAGCGCAGCCACGCCGCAGCGCTGGATGTGGCGGATACGCTGGCGCGGTATCGCAACAGATTCCATCTGCCCATCACCGTGGATGGCAACGCGCAAACCTATTTGTGTGGTCATTCACTCGGCTTGCAGCCGCGCAGCACGCAGGGACTGATCAACGAAGAATTGCAGGTATGGCAGATGCAGGCCGTGGAAGGCCATTTCAACAGTACGCGCCCGTGGCTGTCGTATCACGAGTTGCTGACGCCGGGACTCGCCGAACTGACCGGGGCGCTGCCGATTGAAGTCGTGGCCATGAACTCGCTGAGCGTCAACCTGCACCTGCTGCTGACCAGTTTTTATCGGCCCACGACACAGCGCCACAAGATATTGATCGAAGCCAACGCTTTTCCGTCCGACCGCTATGCAGTTTGTTCGCAACTACAAATGCATGGCTACGATCCCGCAACCGGTCTGATAGAACTGGTGCCACGCGTGGGTGAAGACTGCGTGCACACCGAAGACATCCTGACAACACTGGCACAGCACGGTCAGGAGATCGCCACAGTGCTGTTACCCGGCGTGCAATACCTCACCGGCCAGTTGTTCGATATGGCAACCATCACTCAGGCGGCGCAGCAACAGGGTTGCACGGTGGGCTTCGATCTCGCCCATGCCATCGGCAATGTGCCACTGCAACTGCACGACTGGAATGTCGATTTCGCAGTGTGGTGCAGCTACAAATATCTGAACAGCGGCCCCGGTGCTATTGGCGGCGCCTTCGTGCACGAGCGTTACGCGCAGCGCTTCGATCTGCCGCGCCTCGCCGGCTGGTGGGGCCACGACAAGAACACGCGGTTTGCCATGCCCGATCGGTTCTCACCACTGCCCGGCGCCGAAGGCTGGCAACTGTCCAACCCGTCCATACTGGCGAGTGCGCCGCTGCTGGCCTCATTGCAACTGTTTCAGGATGCAGGCATCAAGGCGCTGCGCAACAAATCACTACAACTGACGGCCTGTCTTGAACAGCTGATCATCGCGCAACTGCCGAAGCAAGTGAGCATCGTTACGCCCAGCGATCCCGCTGCACGGGGCTGCGCGCTCTCGTTGCGCCTGCATGCAGATCGTGAAAAAGCGCGCGGCATCCATGAACAACTCATGGCGCAAGGCTTCATCTGCGACTGGCGCGAGCCGGATGTGATCCGCGCCGCACCCGTGCCGCTGTACAACCGCTACGTCGATGTGTGGCAGTTCGTGCATGCGCTGCGAGGCCTGCTGCAATGAGCCCTGATTTCAATGAGTAGTGGCAAGTCCGTCACCGTACTGGGTGCCGGATTGGCTGGCAGCCTGATCGCCATCCTGCTGGCGCGGCGCGGCGTTGCCGTGCGCGTACTGGAACGTCGCCCCGATTTGCGCAAGCACCGGCTGTCAGCGGGTCGCTCAATTAATCTGGCGCTGGCCGATCGCGGCATTCATGCGCTGAAAGTCGCAGGCGTATATGACGCTGTTGCGCCGTTGCTGATTCCCATGCCCGGACGCGTGCTGCATGACCTCGTTGGAGCGACGCAATTCGTGCCCTATGGTCAGCGTCCGCATGAAGTGATCTATTCCGTCTCACGACCGGGATTGAATGAGGTACTGCTGGATTGCGCCGAACGTCTGTCCGGTGTGGAGCTGTGTTTCGATCAGGAATGCACGGCGCTCGATCTTGCCGCGGGAACACTCACGCTTACTCGTCACGATGGTTCACACGCACACATCGAACCATTCACCCACCTGATCGCCGCCGACGGCTATCAGTCCGTAGTGCGCCACGCCTTGCTGCAGGCAGGTGGTGCACAGGCGAGCATCGATGTGCTGCCCCATGGTTACAAGGAACTGACGCTGCCTGCAGCCAATGGCCAGCATCAGATGCAGCGCAATGCACTGCATATCTGGCCGCGCGGTGGTTTCATGCTGATTGCGCTGCCCAATCTGGATGGCTCGTTCACCGTCACCTTGTTTCTGCCCTTCGAGAGCAACGATGTCGGCCAGCCGAGCTTTGCGACGCTGACAGATGCAGCCAGCATTGCAACCTTCTTCAAACAATATTTTCCCGAGGCATTGGCCCTGATGCCGGGGCTGGCAGAAGAATTCCTTACCCATCCCACCGGCAGGATGGTCACCGTGCGCAGCAATTGCTGGACCAATGGCCGCAATGCCGTCCTGATCGGCGACGCCGCTCATGCCATCGTGCCTTTCCATGGCCAGGGCATGAACTGCGCGTTCGAAGACTGCGTGGAACTGGATGCGCTGTTGCAGCAACACGAGTTCGGTGTCGCCTGCGAACTGTTCCAGCAGCAACGCCTGCCCAATGCCAACGCCATCGCCGATATGGCGCTGGAAAATTATCTGGAAATGCGCGACACCGTACGCAGCCCGAAATTCCTGCTGCAGAAGGAGCTGTCCTTCGAACT
The DNA here is from genome assembly GCA_963748005.1 of uncultured Pseudomonadota bacterium. GTDB lineage: Bacteria > Pseudomonadota > Gammaproteobacteria > Steroidobacterales > Steroidobacteraceae > CAILZL01. The sequence goes on along the minus strand of CAVVHH010000002.1, from coordinate 3,065,167 downwards.
GGAACGGCGTTTTCCGGATCGATTCATCCCACGGTATTCAATGGTAATGTTCCACCACGAAATTCCGTATGCGACTGCTTATGAGCGAGGACGCATACAGACGCAGATACTGGATGAGTTGACGCAACACTCCACGTCCCTTGATGAGGTAGATATGCGACAGGCAGCCACCCACGTACAGTCAGATCTGAGCCCCCTGATCAATTCCTGAAACACGGCAGCGACCTGAAAGAGCACTTCAGCAGATGTGCAACAAGGATTTCACCATGGGCGGTTTCGACCCGATGCGGAAGTCACTGCCAATCCGAAGCAGTCCTCAAAAACCATCAAAGCGTCACGCGCGCAAAATACCCCCGATTCCCTGATCCTGGACCGTACACGCGTCAGGACCCAATCCATGCACCCATCACCGAGGAAGATTGTGAACAGTAATGTCATCGCCTGCTGCCTGCTTGGATCCGTATTGGCTGTCAGCGCCGAAGCGCAGGACGTACTCGATCTGGAAGTGGCCTATGTCATCCCCGGCTATAACGATGTCGCCATTCCCGGCGATTCAGGCACGCGGTTTTCGTTGACCGACGATCTGGATGCCGATGACACGACGGCGTTCAGGGTTCGCTACAGCCATGTCTTTGCGCAGAAGCACTGGGTGGCGCTGCTGGTGGCGCCACTGACGTCGGAGTCCAGTGGGACGCTGGACACGGACACTGATTTCAATGGCACGACGTTTCCGGGGGGAACGCCCGTCGATGCCACTTTCCGGTTTGATTCCTACCGCCTGAGCTATCGTTATCTGTTTCGTCCCTCCGGCAACTGGCAGATCAGTCTGGGAGGTGCGCTCAAAGTCCGCGATGCAGCGATCGAACTGCACGGTGGCGGACTGACATCGGAAAAGAAGAATACGGGGGTTGTGCCACTGCTCAGCTTCAATTTCACATGGACACCTGTGGAGAACCTGCACCTGCTGGTGGACGGCGAGGCACTGGCAGGCCCGCAGGGGCGCGCCGAGGATGTGCTGTTTGCAGCGCAATACGACATCAGCCCACGCATGGCGCTCAAAGCCGGCTACCGGATACTCGAGGGCGGTGCGGACAACGACGAGGTCTATTCCTTCTCGTTGTTTAACTATATCGTCGCCGGGGTGGTGTGGTCTTTCTAGGGCATATTGACACTAACGGCATCGCTGGAACGGACCAGGAAGAACAAACACCCTGTTGCCTCCAAACCAGCATGAAGTGAAACCTTGGCATGCAGGGGCGTCCATGGAGAGCCACTCGAGCGACCTACTGAGAAAACTGGAGCGGAGCCTCGATTGTCCAGTTTGGCCGAAAGCCGCCCCACTCACCATCTCCACTACAGCAAATAAATCGTCGCCAGCAATCCAGTAACCGTCAGCACAATCGTATACGGCAACGCCATCCACAACATGCGCCCATAAGACAGACGAATCAGCGGCGCCAGTGCCGAGGTCAGCATGAACAGGAAGGCCGCCTGGCCATTGGGCGTGGCCACGCTGGGAATATTGGTACCGACGTTGACGGCGACTGCCAGTTCCTGGAACTGCTCGGGCGAAATCGCGCCGGTCAGCAAGGCCGCCTTGATCTCGGAAATATAGATGGTGGCGACGAACACGTTATCGCTGACGGCGGATAGCAGGCCGGTAGCGGCGTAGAACATGGCGGTCTGGGTGCGCCCTTCCATGCTCAACACCCACTGCACCACCGGCTCGAACAAGTGCTGGTCGTGAATGACGGCAACGATGGCGAAGAACACCACCAGCAAGGTGGTGAATGGCAGCGATGCTTCAAATGCCTGACCGAGACGATGTTCATCGGTAATGCCGGTGAAGCTCGTCACCAGCACGATGATCAGCAAGCCGATCAGGCCGACTTCAGCCCAGTGAAAACCGAGAGCCAGCACCAGAATGATCGCAGCGAACCCCTGCACCCATAGTGCCGCACGCTCGCGCGCGCCACGTCGCTGCGCTTCGCGGTCGGCATGTTCCTTGAGCACAACCCGTACAGTGGCCGGCAATTCCTGGCCATAACCAAACCAGCGCAAATGTTCGACCAGCAGACAGGTGGCAAGTCCTGCGATCAATACCGGAATTGAAACCGGCGCCACATGCGTAAAGAACTGCAGGAAGGTCCAGCCCGCCTGTTTGGCGATGAGCAGATTCTGCGGTTCCCCCACCTGTGTCATGACGCCGCCCAGTGCCGACCCCACTGCGGCATGCATCATCAGTCCACGCAGGAAGCCACGAAACGCATGCAAATCGGCGTGATGTAACTCATGCACCTCATGGTCGAGGCTGTAATCATGCGCGTCGTCTTCCTGCTGTTTACCGGAAGCCACCTTGTGATAGACCGAATAAAACCCGGCGCCGACGGTCATGACCACGGCAATCACGGTCAATGCATCGAGGAATGCCGACAACACGGCCGACGCCAGACAGAACAGCAACGACAGCACCCAGTGGCGCCGCACACCGAGCAATATCCGGGTGAACAACACCAGCAACAAGTCACGCAGGAAGTAAATGGCTGTGACCATGAAGATCATCAGCAGGATGATCGGCAGGCCACCGGTCACTTCGTTGTAGACCGACTGCACATCGGTAAGCCCGAGGATGATCGCCTGAATCGCCAGCAGACCACCCGTCTGCAGCGGGTAGCACTTGAGGGCCATCGCCAGTGTGCCGATAAACTGCGCGACGATCAGCCAGCTGGTCACCACCGGGCCAAGCACCGCCAGCAAGAGCGGATTGAGCACCAGACACACAATCACTGCCAATTTGTACCAGCCCGGCGAGTGACCGAGAAAACTGCTCAGGAACGCTGTAGCGATGGGCGTGTGTACCGGCTTCATGAAAGTTTGCGCCACAGGGTCTTGCCGCCACTGACCTTATCGAGCGTAGTCAGTACTTTTTCGTGAGCAGCCAGTTCCGATTCAGTCGCAGCCAGCACGGCCAGTTGCCCAGCAGGCCGCATCCAGCCGGTTGTTGCAGCAGTATTGCCGGTCTCGCTGACCGGCCGCACCTCATCCAGAACCAGCTTGGACTGCCCGCCAGTCATGGCCAGGAATACATCCAGCAACAGGTGCGCATCGAGCAGCGCACCGTGGAGGTCGCGGCCGGAGTTGTCAACGTCGTAGCGCTTGCACAGGGCATCCAGACTGTTGCGTTGTCCCGGATGCAGCTTGCGGGCCAGCGACAGCGTATCGAACACCGTGCAGCAATCGCGGACCAGTTGTTTGCGCTTCAGGCGCTTGAGTTCTGTATCCACAAACGCCACATCGAATGCCGCATTGTGAATAACCAGCTCGGCGCCCGACAGAAACTCCATCAGTTCATCGGCCAGTTCGCCGAAACGGGGCTGCGTGTTGAGAAATTCGTTGGTGATGCCATGCACTGCCAACGCACCGGCGTCAACTTCGCGATCAGGTTTGAAGTACTTGTGAAAGGTGCGCCCGGTCTTGCGGCGATTGATCAGTTCAACTGCACCCACTTCAATGATGCGATGCCCCTGCGTGGGATCCAGTCCTGTAGTTTCCGTATCGAAGATCACTTGACGCATACATCAACCCTCAGCCCAGCACCGCCGTGCGCACGGCAGCCACCACCTGTTGCTGCTGCGCTTCCGTCAGGTAGGGATGCATGGGCAGGCTGACCACGCGCGACGCAACGCGCTCTGAGACGGGAAAGTCGCCGGTGCGATAACCCAGACTGGCGAATACGGGCTGCTGATGCAGCGATATCGGATAGTGCACTGCCGTGGGAATGCCCTGCGCCTTCATGCGCTCTTCAAACTGGGCACGATTGGGTACTTCAATCGTGTACTGGGCATAGACGCTCAGGTTGTGCGATTCGACAAACGGCGTGGTCACCTGCGTACCGGCGCCTGCGAAGGCGTCCTGCAACAAGCTGGAATAATGCGCACCCAGCCGTGAGCGGGCCTGCACCTCATCCTCAAATATTTCCATCTTCGCCAGCAGGATGGCGGCCTGCAGCGAATCCAGGCGACCGTTCACGCCCAGACGCGGGTGGTGATAACGCCGGTCCTGGCCATGCACACGGATCTCGCGCATCAGCCTGGCAAGCTGATCATCATTGGTGAACAACGCGCCACCATCACCATAGGCACCCAGTGGTTTGGAGGGAAAGAAGGAAGTGGAACCGATTTCACTCAAGGCGCAGGAACGCTTGCCCTTGTACAGCGCGCCGAAACTCTGCGCGCCGTCCTCGATCACCGGGATACCGTGTTTTCTGGCTATGGCATTGATGGCATCGAAGTCGGCGCACTGACCATACAGCGACACCGGCATGATGGCCCTGGTGCGTGGCGTGATGGCCGCTTCGAGCAGCGCCGGATCGAGGTTGTAGGTGCGCGCTTCGATATCGACGAACACTGGCTTCGCGCCCGCCAATGCAATCATTTCGCCGGTGGCGATGAAGGTAAACGGCGAGGTGATCACTTCGTCGCCCGGGCCAATGCCCAGCGCCATCAGGGCAATCAGCAGTGTGTCGGTACCACTGGATGCGCCGATGCAGTGTCTGGCGCCGACATAGGCAGCCAGTTGCGCTTCCAGTTCGGTGCACTCGGGCCCGAGTACATACTGGCCATGTTCCAGCACTTTCTGGATGCGGGCATTGACGCTGCCCTGGATACGACGATACTGGCTTTTGAGATCAATGAAATCCATGAGCAAACAACCCTGCGCGTGAAATAAACCGGTCCGGCAGTGTACCGAGAATGCAGCACTGTCGGGTGACTGAGCCACACCCGACGCAAGGACTACCTACGCATATGTGTGGTGGGTTCGATCAAACCACCCACCACCTGGGTGCGTGTTCGCCAGCGTGGCTGTACCGGCGTCAGTGTGTAAACACGCTTGCGCGCACGCAGCAGATAAGCGCCGGCAAACAGCGGCCACAGCGCGTTGCCGGTCTGTTCAAGAAAGCGCTGGCGGCGCGGCGCGGCGCGTCCCCATGGCCAGGTAAACAGATAGCGGCGTGCATCCGTGATCTCGAAGCCGAGCAACTTCAGCCAGTCGCGCAAGCGATGCTCGGCGATGAATCTTTCGGTGCCGGGAGGAAATCCGGAACGGGCCAGCAGATTGCGCAGACCCCAGCTGGAGAAGGGACGAAAGCCGAGAACAATGAGCTGTCCGTCTCCCGGCAGGATCCGCTCGACTTCGCGAAGCAGTTCGTGGGGATCGGGGGCATATTCCAGGGTGTGCGGCAACAGCACCGCATCCACCGAGTCGGATGCAATCGCCAGGGCGTCGAGGCGTGAGCGGATGTGCATGACGCCCGAATGCACGCCGCTGACAGCATCCTGCCCAAGCACTGCCTTACGCTGCGTACGGGCGCCAGTGAGCAGCCCCAGATCCTCGCCCCACTGGCCAATCTGCAGCAACTGCCAGCCGAACACCTGGGTGAGTGCCTCCGCCACCAGCTTGCGTTCCAGGGCATGAACACGCTGCCCTAGAGCGCCGGCAAACCACTCGGGCCGGGCAAGGTGATCGGACTGGGAAGGCCGCTGTTCCATAAGCCAAGCATAGCGACACTTGCGCCACTCGTGCACAGCCACGTGCCAACTCCCGGAAAATAGCTATGTCCGCGAGCCATAAAGAAATTTTCACTTGCGGCAGCGGCGCGAGGCGGGTTAAATGCCGACCTAATGCTTACGGCCGACGCGTGGGGGCTGGTTTGGACGTCCTTGAAGTCACCGCTATCCCGGCATTTACCGACAATTATTTCTGGTTGATACATGCGCCACGCGACGCGCAGCGAGTTCTGGTCGTAGATCCTGGCGATGCATCAGCAGTCCTGAATGCCTTGCAGCAGAACCGGCTCACGTTGAGCGGCATACTGGTCACTCATCATCATGCCGACCACGTTGGTGGGGTGCTGGAATTACTGTCGCACTATACGGTTCCCATTTACGGTCCGATGGGCGAAGCGATCCCTGGCAACCCAAGTCGGGTAAAACAGGGCGAACACGTCCAGTTCGATGGATTGGGACTGGATTTTGAAGTGCTTGAGGTACCTGGACATACCGCTGGGCACATTGCCTATGCAGGTCATGGCGCAGTGTTTTGTGGCGATACGCTGTTCAGCGCCGGCTGTGGCCGCCTGTTTGAAGGCACTGCCGCCCAGATGACCGCTTCGTTGCGGAAGCTGATGGCGCTGCCGGAAGAAACTGCGGTGTACTGCGCCCACGAGTACACGCTGGCCAATCTGCGCTTCGCCCAGACGGTGGAGCCGGATAATCTGGCGGTACAGGAACATCTGCAGCGATGCACAGCATTGCGGCAGGCTGCCAAGGCTACGTTGCCGTCGAGCATGGGGCTGGAACTGAATATCAACCCGTTTCTGCGCCTGGGTGCGGAGACTGTGAAACGCGCCGCAGAAGGGCATGCAGGACGCAAGATAGACAGTGAAACAGAAACTTTCGCCGTGTTACGGGACTGGAAAAACCACTTTCGGGGCTAGGGTCCGGCGCTTGATGCAGACCACTTTAAATTGAACGGAGACCGACCTGATGCTCGATAACCCACATCGGCCCGCCCTGCGCCTGGCGCTCCTTGTGGGTTCTCTATGGCTTGCCAGCTGCAGCGCGCTGCCCCATCAGGAGAGCACGCCTCTAACCGCTGCCAGTCAACCCAATCACCTCACGCCTATTCTCCCTGCACCTGAACTGACGCTGCCCCCCGAGTGGCTCACCATTGAGTCCACAGTGGTATCGCTGGGAGAGCAGGATCTGTTCGATCGCATGCGTATGGGTTTCGCTCTGGATGACGTTACAGCCGCCAGTATCGACCGCGAAGAAGCCTGGTATGCCCGTCATCCCGACTATCTGGATCGCACCTTCCGCCGGGGCGAGCGCTATCTGTATTACATCGTGAGTGAACTCGAAGCGCGCAATATGCCATTGGAACTGGCGCTGTTGCCGGTGGTGGAAAGCGCCTTCAACCCCACAGCCCTGTCGACCGCCAAGGCGGCCGGTTTGTGGCAATTCATTCCCAGCACCGGCCTGCGTTTCGGACTCAAGCAGAATACGTACTACGACGGTCGCCGCGACATAGTTGAATCAACTCGCGCTGCGCTGGATTACCTGGAGTTTCTGGCCAATGAGTTTGAGGGCGACTGGTTGCTGGCGATAGCGGCATACAACTCGGGTGAAATGAATGTATCCCGGGCGATGGCGCGTAATCGCGCCAAGGGCAAACCCACCGACTTCTTCAGTCTGGATCTGCCGAGGGAAACCGAAGCCTACGTACCAAAGCTGCTGGCGATGCGACGCATTGTGGACGACCCGGCCAGATATGGCCTCGAATTTGGCAGCATGGAAAATCAGCCTTACTTCGTCAAGGCAAATATCGGCGGGCAGATCGATCTGGAGCTGGCCGCCGAACTGGCCGGCATGACCAAGGAAGATTTTCTGGCGATTAATCCGGGTTTCAAACGGCGCGTCACCGATCCCGCCGGACCACATCAATTGCTGATTCCGGTCGACAACGAAGCTGCGTTTCTGGAGAAGCTGGCCTCGCTGCCTGCGGATAAGCGCGTTCCGGTCGTGTATTACAGGGTCCGCAAAGGCGACACGTTATCCAAGATTGCGCAACGTTATGGCATGACGGTGGCCGAATTGCGCGCGCAGAACAACTTGACAGCCTCCAGCTCGATCCGGCCCGGCCAGGAAATGTTATTGCGCGGCACCAGCAGCGCACCGCGCCTTGCCAGCACCGCACCCGATCCTGTCGAGCAGACCAGTGCCGCAACCATCACGCCACGCACCAAAGCCAGGACACACACAGTGCGTTCTGGTGATACGTTGTGGAGTATTGCACAGCGTTATGGCGTCGATCCCACCGTGCTGGCCAGCCTCAACAGTATCAACGATAGCGCCATCCGGGTCGGTCAGAAGCTGCGCATTCCCGGCAGCACAGTTGAAATCGCCAGCACGAACCCCGCGCAGGAACAGCTGACCTACACCGTTCGCAGAGGCGACACGCTGAGTGGCATCGCCTCCATGTTCAAAGTGGACGTCAAGCAATTGATGACCTGGAACAAGCTGAGCTCAGCAAGCTCGATCAAGCCCGGACAGCGACTGATGCTGTACGTCGATGACAGCCGTCGCGCCGGCGGCTAGCAATCGCTTTTCGCAGTCCTCCCATACGGAGACGATCAACGTGTGATCGTCTACACTACTCCGTCTGTTAATAACGCCAAGTGTGGGGTATCACATGGGATTTCTTGCCGGCAAACGCGCCCTTGTCGTCGGACTCGCGACTGAGCGCTCCATCGCGTACGGTATTGCCAGTGCAATGCATCGGGAAGGCGCCGAGCTGGCCTTCACCTACCAGGGCGATCGCCTCAAGCAACGGGTCATCGACATGGCGCAGGAATTCGGCAGCAGCATCGTGCTGCCCATGGACGTAGCCTTCGACGAACAGATCGACGCCGCGTTTGGCGAGCTGCGCAAAGCGTGGGACGCCCTGGACATCATCGTGCATGCGGTGGCATTTGCCCCCAGCGATGCCATTCGTGGCGGCTTTGTCGAATCGACCACGCGCGAAAATTTCCGCATCGCCCACGATATTTCCAGCTACAGCCTGACCGCGCTGGCCAAGGCCGGTTTGCCGATGATGCAAGGACGCGCCGGCGCCTTGATCACCCTCACCTATCTGGGCGCAGTACGTTCGGTGCCCAGTTACAACGTCATGGGTCTGGCCAAGGCCAGCCTGGAAGCCAATGTGCGCTTCCTGGCCGCCGATCTCGGCCCGCATGGCATTCGCGTCAATGGCATCTCGGCAGGCCCGATCAAAACCCTGGCCGCCGCCGGCATCAGCGGCTTTCGCAAAATGCTCGGCCATGTTGCGGCCACTTCGCCGCTGCGTCGCAATGTAAGCAGCGAAGATGTCGGCAATGCCGCCGCCTTTCTGTGCTCCGATCTGGCCGCGGGGATTACCGGTGAAGTGTTGTACGTGGACGGTGGCTACAGCACCGTCGGCATGTCGTTCAGCGATGAAGCGGAAAAGCCCTGACACCACTGCGTGAATGAATACAAAAAAGCCCGTAGCGCTCCTGGCACTACGGGCTTTTTATTGGCGTATTGAAAACCGGCCAGGTCGTTCGACTCATCTCATTCGAATGCGGCCGGATTGCGCTTGATCTTTGCCGTGCGTTCCAGTTCGGACATATACGAACTCAGTTCGTTGCCACCCAATCTGGAAACCTGCTGGTTTCTAACGGCGGTCTGCGACGAGGCGGCATCGACCAGCGCCGCACCACTCTGCACGGCAGATACCGCAACCACTGCGTAGTCACCGGTTTCCAGGGCAACCGCACGATAGGCTGGCTTGTCAGCGGACACACCGCTTTTGGGCACTGCAAAGGCGGCCGACAATACCGGCTTGGCCACATCTTGGGCATTCCTGCCCAGCAACTTCTTGCCCGCCGGAGCAACTGACAGAGCTTTGCCCACGGCTGCCCATTGCAGGGTGCCAGACTGCACCTGCTGTATGACATCGTTGGCCTGTTTTTCGGCGGCGGACTTTGCAGCCCGTTCAGTCACAATTGCAACGATATCGCTGCGTACCTGATCGAGTGGCTTTTGCGCCGGCAGGACGTGATTGGCCACCCTGAGGACCAGCGCGCGATCCTCACCCAGTGTGACCAGTGGACTGTTTTCACCCTTGTCCAGCACCGTATCGCTGAATGCTGCAGCAATCACCTGCGGATCCGCTGCAAATTCTCCGCCGCCATTACGCGTATAGCCGGTGATTGTCTTGACCTCAGTACCAAAATCCTTGGCAACACTGTCCAGTTCAGTGAGCTTGGCGAATGCTTCGTCAGCAAGTTTCTGGGTTTTTTCGTAGAACAACGTGCGGGCGCGCTCGGTTTTGTAATCCGACTCCACCTCCGCGCGCACTTCATCGAAGGACTTGCCGCTGCCGCCTTCGACTTCATCAAGGCGCAACACGTGATAACCGAACTCAGTCTTGATTGGCCCGCGCAACTCGCCGGGTTTCATACTGAACAGCGCATCTTCAAAAGCACCGACAAACATTCCCTTGGTCGCCCAGCCAAGATCACCACCCTTGCTGGCCGAGCCAGGATCTTTTGAGTACTGTTTTGCCAGCGCCTCGAAATCACCACCCGCCTTGAGCTTCGCCAGCACCTCTTCAGCCTGCTTCTGCGCAGCCGCATCATCCATGTCCTTGGATGTGGTAATTAGGATGTGATGTCCACGACGACGTTCAGTGGCCACGAATCGGTCTTTGATCTGTTCGTAGTGTGCGCGCAGCGCCGCATCGTCAACAGTCACTTCCGCTGCCGAATCCGCCAGCTTGAGTTCCACATACTGCAGATCCACAGTTTCAGGCGTCAGATATTCAGCCTTGTGTGCTTCATACCATGAAGCCACATCATCATCCGTAACCTTGACCTTGCCCAGATAGGCTTTGAACGGGATAACCGCATAGTCAATCTCGCGTTGCTCGTTCAACAACGCCTGGGCCCTTTGCAGTTCTTTAGTCGTAACGAATGCGGTTCCGGCTACACCATTCTGCAATTGCCGGGTAGCTAGTTCCGAACGCAACTGTGCTTCAAACTGGGCTTCATTCATACCCTGCTGCAACAAGGCGGACGCATAGCGATCACGCGAAAACTGTCCATCAACCTTGAGGCTTTCCAGACCGAGAATTGTTTCGGCAATTTTCGCGTCACTGACGTGAAAGCCCTGGGCATCAGCGCGCTGCTGCAAAAGCTGCAAGCGAATCAGTTGCTGCAGCACGGCTTCCTGCTGTTGCTTCTTCAGCGCTTCAGGAAGCTCACCATTGAACATCTGCTGGAGTTCCGCCTGACGCCGCTGCCATGCATTCTGCAGGGTGGCAAGGTTAATCTGTTCGCCATTGACTTCCGCCGCGGTATTGTCAGACGTGGCAACAGTACGCAGCTCAATGCCCCAGAAAATGAATACCACGACGAGTGCGCCGAGCAGCACTCTTGCCACCCAGCCTGAGACTTTGTCACGAATAGTTTGCAGCATGGCAAGGGCGCCCGAGAGAAATGGCGGAGCGGACGGGACTCGAACCCGCGACCCCCGGCGTGACAGGCCGGTATTCTAACCAGCTGAACTACCGCTCCGCGCTAAACCTAGTTGTTTGATGGTGGGTGCTGACGGGATCGAACCGCCGACATTCGCCTTGTAAGGGCGACGCTCTACCAGCTGAGCTAAGCACCCTCAGGAATCGCCTGACTATTTGCCGACCAGCTGGCTGCTCTTAACAACAGCACGGCTGCTCGGCTGTAATTTGAGCGACCCTTTGGAAGCTGACTAGTTTACTGCATCCTTTAAGGCCTTGCCAGCCTTAAATACAGGCATATTGCTGGCCGCAATCTCAATGGTTTCGCCTGTGCGCGGATTGCGCCCGGAGCGTGCAGCGCGGCTCTTGACCGCAAATGTACCGAAGCCAACCAGAGCCACGGAATCGCCGCTCTTCAACGCTCCACCAATAGCATCGAACACAGCGTCCACCGCACGTGCAGCATCGGTCTTGGCAACTCCAGTCTGGCCGCTCACGGCATCGATCAGTTCACTTTTGTTCATTGCATGTATTCCAGAACGTACATCACACAACACACACCCTGGTGCGCACTGCGTGATTGATTAAGGGGCGCGCGTTATAGCAGTGCTTCCGTAGTTGGTCAACGTTGACAACTTGCACTCAAGTTTTTGGGACACGACTTGTGCCATTTATTGCACAAACAAGAAGGCGAACCGCAGTGGTTCGCCTCCCGCTGAGTTCTTGAAATGTCTTGCTAATGGGCTGGCACTTGTTTGGTTGTCCGCTTTGACGCGCGTCTGGTGCTCGTCTTGTCGACAGTGGTTCCTGCATCGGATGGCGGCACCAACGGCTCAGGCATGTGCTTCAACGCCAGCTGCAGGACTTCGTCGATCCACTTTACTGGTTTGATATCCAGACTGTCCTTGATGTTCTGCGGAATTTCCGCTAGATCCTTGGTGTTCTCATCAGGAATCAGCACCGTGCGAATGCCGCCACGATGCGCCGCCAGCAACTTCTCTTTCAGGCCACCGATTGGCAATACCTGGCCACGCAGGGTGATCTCACCGGTCATGGCGACATCAGATCGCACTGGCACCTTGGTCAAGGCCGAGACCAATGCAGTGCACATGCCAATGCCCGCACTGGGCCCGTCTTTGGGTGTGGCGCCTTCGGGTACGTGAATGTGCAGATCCACTTTTTGATTGAAGTCCGCCTCAAGACCCAGAACGGACGCCCTGCTGCGCACCACGGTCAGCGCAGCCTGTATGGACTCCTTCATCACATCGCCCAACTTGCCGGTATCCAGCAACTTGCCCTTGCCCGGAACCACTGAAGCTTCAATCGTCAGCAATTCCCCACCGACTTCGGTCCAGGCCAGACCGGTGACCTGACCGATCTGATCCTGCTCTTCGGCACGACCATAACTGAAGCGACGCACCCCGAGATACTTGCTGAGATTCTTCGGCGTCACCGAAATCGACTTGGTGGCCTTGTCGGTCAGCAACTGCTTCACTGACTTGCGACAGATCTTGGATAGCTCGCGCTCGAGATTGCGCACACCTGCTTCACGTGTGTAGTAACGAATCACATCCTTGATACTGTTGTCCGACACACTCAGCTCTTCCAGTTGCAGGCCATTCTGCTTGATCTGTTTCGGCAGCAGATATTTGCGGGCAATGGCGCTCTTTTCGTCTTCCGTGTAACCGGGCAGACGAATCACTTCCATGCGGTCCAGTAACGGCGCAGGAATGTTCAGACTGTTGGCAGTGCACACGAACATTACCTGCGACAGATCCAGATCAACTTCCAGGTAATGATCATTGAAGGTGCTGTTCTGCTCGGGATCCAGCACTTCAAGCAGCGCGGAACTCGGATCGCCACGGAAGTCCATGGCCATCTTGTCAACCTCATCGAGCAGGAACAATGGATTGTTCACGCTGGTCTTGACCAGGTTCTGGACTATCTTGCCGGGCATGGAGCCAATATAGGTACGACGATGACCGCGAATCTCGGCTTCATCCCGTACGCCGCCCAGTGACATGCGCACAAACTTGCGGTTGGTGGCACGCGCGATGGACTGTCCCAGCGAAGTCTTGCCGACGCCCGGCGGTCCCACCAGACACAGGATCGGGCCTTTCAGAGCCTTTACGCGCTGCTGTACTGCCAGATACTCAATGATGCGTTCTTTGACCTTCTCCAGCCCGTAGTGATCCTCTTCGAGAACCTTCTCTGCTGTATTGATGTTGTGTACGACCTTGGTCTTCTTCTTCCACGGCAGCTTCACCAGCCAGTCAATGTAGTTGCGTACCACGGTGGCTTCCGCCGACATGGGCGACATGAGCTTGAGCTTGCCCAGCTCGGCCATGGCCTTGTCGCGCGCTTCCCTTGGCATGCCAGCCTTCTGGATGCGCTGTTCCAGCTCACCCAGTTCATTGGGAGCATCTTCCAGCTCACCCAGTTCCTTCTGAATGGCCTTCATCTGTTCATTGAGGTAGTACTCGCGCTGGCTTTTTTCCATCTGCTGCTTGACGCGGCCACGGATGCGTTTTTCGATCTGCAAGACATCCATCTCGCCTTCAAGCAGCGCCAGAATGTGTTCAAGGCGCTTGCGCACGTCCAGCATCTCCAGCACGCGCTGCTTGGCATCGAGCTTCAGCGCCATGTGCGCGGCAACGTTGTCGGCAAGACGACCCGGCTCTTCGATGCCCGCAAGCGCGGTGAGAATCTCAGGCGCCACCTTGCGATTGAGCTTCACGTACTGCTCAAACTGTGACACCACGGAACGTGTCAGCACATCGACTTCACGCTCATCGTATTGCCCCTGATCCTTGAGAATCTCCACGTTTGCCGAGAAGAACTGATCCAGGGAAATATCCTTGATGCGCGCGCGCACCGAACCTTCCACCAGCACTTTCACCGTGCCGTCCGGCAATTTCAACAACTGCAAAATGGTTGCCAGCGTTCCGATCCGATAAACGTCATCGGCGCCAGGATCATCAACATCGGCCTGCTTTTGCGCGACCAGCAGGATCTGCTTGGTGCCGCGCATGGCCTGATCCAGTGCCAGAATCGATTTTTCGCGCCCGACAAACAGCGGTATCACCATGTGCGGATACACCACCACATCACGCAATGGCAGTACGGCGATGTCCTGCGTGTTGGGGGTACTGGGAGTTTCCGGGGTCTCAGTGCTCACGGTATTACCTGCGGTGAAAAAGCATTATGGGTCACAGTATGGGGCCGACCCGACATTGATCAAGACCATACCGGAAGTGTCTGTGATGTACCAGTAATCCTGTCCGGGAAGGAACTGAACAAATCACCCGGAGCAGCCCTTAGGGATTGCGCTGAATCGTGCATGTGGCAGAACCGCAGAAACAACAAAGCCGCACTTCGAAGTGCGGCTTTGCTTTGCACCACCACTTGCAAATCGCAGCGCTAGTGGTGATCGGTTCCGGTCGGGCGGCGCGTTTCCACCGCAGCCAGCCGCTGTTCATCGCTGGCATGCACGATGTGCGGTTTGCCCTCACCCCGAATCACCGCGTCATCGATCAGTACTTTCTGCACATTCTTCTGCGACGGCAGATCATACATGGTCTCCAGCAGGATGTTTTCCAGGATGGTACGCAACCCGCGGGCACCGGTTTTGCGCTCCATGGCGCGCTTGGCAACGGCCCGGACGGCGTCTGGCTGGAACTCCAGATCAACGCCCTCCATCTCGAACAGTTTGCGGTACTGCTTGGTCAGCGCATTCTTGGGTTCCAGCAGAATGGACATAAGCGCGGCTTCGTCCAGCTCTTCCAAGGTAGCAACCACCGGCAACCGGCCGACGAACTCGGGAATCAGACCAAACTTGATCAGGTCTTCCGGCTCGGCGTCATGGAACACATCATTGCCATGTGGACGTTCATTCTGCTGGCGCACATCGGCAATGAAACCAATGCCTGACTTCTGGGTACGATTAAGAATGACTTTTTCCAGTCCGGCGAAGGCACCACCGCAGATAAACAGGATGTTGCTGGTGTCGACCTGCAGGAACTCCTGCTGAGGGTGCTTGCGGCCACCCTGGGGCGGCACGGATGCGACGGTACCTTCAATCAACTTCAGCAGTGCCTGTTGCACGCCTTCGCCGGAGACATCCCGGGTGATCGAGGGATTGTCGGATTTGCGGGAAATCTTGTCGATTTCATCGATATAAACGATGCCCGTCTGGGCCTTTTCAACATCGTAGTCGCACTTCTGCAGCAGCTTCTGGATGATGTTTTCCACGTCTTCGCCGACATAACCCGCTTCGGTCAGGGTAGTGGCATCGGCGATGGTGAACGGCACATTCAGCAAACGAGCAAGCGTCTCGGCCAGCAAGGTCTTGCCGCAGCCGGTCGGGCCAATCAGCAGAATATTGCTCTTGGCCAGCTCGACTTCATCCTTGGAACGCGACTCACCCTTGGTCTGCAGGCGCTTGTAGTGGTTGTATACCGCCACCGACAGCACCTTCTTGGCGCGGTCCTGGCCGATTACATATTCGTCCAGCACCTTCTTGATTTCGTGCGGCTTGGGCAGCTTGTCGCGGGTGGTCTCGGCTTTTTCCTCGAGTTCCTCGCGAATGATGTCATTGCACAACTCGACGCACTCATCACACACGAACACGGAAGGTCCGGCGATCAGCTTGCGCACCTCGTGCTGGCTTTTGCCGCAGAAGGAGCAGTAAAGCAATTTGCCATCGTCTTGCTTGCCGCGAGAGTCGTCAGACATGCGTCACCTTAAAATTGCCCATTATTTCTAATGGGGTATTGCAGCCATAAGCAAGCCGCATCCGATCACAGTGGGGCTTATAGCATGCACCCCGTGTGGTGCGCAAAGACCCACCCTGCAGCACTGTCAGCCTGGGAAAATATCCCATACTTTCCACAACATAAGCCAATTAATACAGTCACTTGGACTTATTTGGCTGCCGGCGGCGTCAGCAAGGCACGTTTGTCCAGCACCTTGTCTATCAGGCCGTAGGCAACAGCCGCTTCGCCGCTCATGAAATTGTCGCGATCCGTATCCTGGGCAATACGCTCAATCGACTGGCCGGTATGGTTGGCCAGCAACTGGTTCAGGCGATGGCGCGTCGCCAGGATCTCACGTGCATGGATATCTATGTCGGTCGCCTGACCCTGAAAGCCGCCCAACGGCTGGTGAATCATGATGCGTGAATGCGGCAGGCAGTAGCGCTTGCCCTTGGCGCCGCCCGCCAGAAGTACCGCACCCATGCTGGCCGCCTGACCTATACATATGGTGCTGACATCCGGCTTGATGAACTGCATGGTGTCGTAAATAGCAAGCCCGGCCGACACCACGCCACCCGGGGAGTTGATGTAGAGCGCAATATCCTTGTCCGGATTTTCGGACTCCAGGAACAACAGCTGCGCCACGATCAGGTTGGCCATGTGATCCTCAACGGGACCCACAACAAAAATCACCCGCTCTTTCAGCAGGCGCGAGTAAATGTCATAGGCGCGTTCGCCACGTGCAGTCTGCTCGACCACCATCGGAACCAGCTGGGCTTGCGTCTTCAATGCACTCATTGGATTTGCCTTGATATCAGGTTTCTGGAGACCGGTTACCGGTCTCCACCGTACTGGAGCATACATGCAGGGATCTGCTGAGCGACAGGCTGCAGGTGATTTTTGTGACACCCCGTCACAACCGTCCAGAGCAATGATTGCAGGTGGTGATCAGCCACCAAAATTCATTACATCCTTGAATGACACTGGCTGTTCGACAACCTTGGCACGCTCCAGCAGCCATTCGATGACCTGTTCTTCCAGCACCAGATTCTCGATCTGACGCTGTGCATCCTGGCTCTCGCGATAGGCCTTCAGCGCCTGCGCCGGATCAGGGTATTGTGCGATCATTTCCTGAACCTTGGTCTGCACGCGATTGCGATCGACGCTGATGCCACTGGCCTTGATCACTTCACCCAGCACCAAACCAAGGGCAACGCGCCTGCGCGCTGGCTGCGCAAATTGTTCAGCTGGAGGCAACTGCGAAGCATCGCGCGCGCCGGCCTGACGACCGGCATCGATCTGCATGTCGCGCACCTGATTGGCAACGAGTACAGCCGGCACTTCGATGGCGTTGGCGGCCAGCAGGCCATCAAACAACTGCTGGCGAACCCGGCCACGGATATTCTCGGCAAGCTCGCGCCGCATGTTGTCAGCCACTTCTTCGCGCAACTTGGCAATGCCGCCCTCGGTAACACCGAATGACTTGGCGAATTCATCGTTTGCTTCGGCCAGCTGCTGCTCTTCAACCGTATGCGCCGTAATCGTGAACACCGCGGTCTTGCCCGCCAGATTGGCTGCGGCATAGTCGGCCGGAAAAGTGACGTTCACGTCGCGGGTTTCGCCTGCCTTGAGGCCCTGCAAGCCGGCTTCGAATTCCGGCAGCATGCGGCCGGCGCCGACCACCACCGGGAAATTGTTTCCCTTGCCGCCATCAAAAGCCACGCCATCGATCCTGCCTTCGAAATCGATGGTTACGCGGTCAGTGTCCTGGGCAGCACGCTCAACCTTGACGTAGGTCGCCTGCTGGCGGCGCAGATTGTCGATCATGGCATCGATGTCGGCTTCGCCCACTTCCACAGCGGGTCGATTCACCACCAGACCTTCAACACCCTTCAGCTCGAATTCGGGATACACCTCGAACACGGCGCGATAGCTCAGGTCCTGGCCTTCGTCGGCCTTGAATTCCTCGATACGCGGTCCACCCGCCGGGTTCAGCTTCTGGCCGGACACCGCCTCGGAAAAGGTGGTTTGCACCAGCCCTTCAATGACTTCCTGACGGACCGCCGCGCCATACTGCTTGCGCACCACAGTCACGGGCACCTTGCCGGGCCGGAAACCATTGATGCGCACAGTGCGACTGAGCGACTGCAGGCGCTCGTTGATCGCCTGATCCACGCGCTGCGCCGGAACCTGGATATTCATGCGCCGCTCGAGAGCGCCGGTGCTTTCTACTGAAATCTGCATAGCTCAGAAACCTCGATCTTGCCGCCGCAGACTGTCTGCAGCATCAGTTAATTTGGTGCGAAAGGAGAGACTCGAACTCTCACGGGGTTACCCGCTGGAACCTAAATCCAGTGCGTCTACCAATTCCGCCACTTTCGCAATCCGGCGCTTTTCCGCCCTCGCGGCCACAGCGGAAACCCGAAGCCGCCCATGAAGGGGCGGGCATTATAGAGAGGTGCGCTCCCCGCCTCCACACGAACCGGCAATCTTTCTGGTTGATTTGGCCCCAAAACCGGGGTCAGCCGGCTAGATCCGGTATCTGATCGGCATTGACCGGTGCAAGCCGGTAAAACATTGAGAAGTGGTGGGCCGCCTCGGACTCGAACCGAGAACCAAGAGATTAAGAGTCTCCTGCTCTACCAATTGAGCTAACGGCCCAGCGTTGCGCTGAGATGGGGTGGACGATGGGACTCGAACCCACGACGGCCGGAATCACAATCCGGGGCTCTACCAACTGAGCTACGTCCACCAAAACGTAGTCCGTCTGACGTTAATCGTCGAGCCGGATCTTCTATTCTTACCTGCCTGCCGCGCCGATGGCGCGCCCGGCAGGACTCGAACCTGCGACCCCCGGCTTAGAAGGCCGGTGCTCTATCCAGCTGAGCTACGGGCGCTCGAAGTTCGATACCCTTCACTACGGCAAGCTACTTGAATGGTCGGGGCAGCAGGATTTGAACCTGCGACCCTCTGCTCCCAAAGCAGATGCGCTACCAGACTGCGCCATGCCCCGCCAGCATCGTGCCCACCGCGTACGTGTGAGGAGCGACCCCGCACGGGACGCGGAATATTACGGATCGGGGTACAGCGCGTCAAACCAAATTTGCAACAATTCCGGTGTTTTACCGGCGCCGCCAGGTAGTACCTTGCGCAGCATCTTCGAGCAACACGCCATGCGCGGATAGTTCGTCGCGGATACGGTCGGATTCTTTCCAGTCTTTTGATTTGCGTGCCGCAGTGCGCAACGTTATCAGCTCGTCGATCTGCGCATCACTCAACAATGTACCTTCAGTATGTGCTGCCGCACGCGCCGCTTTGGTTGAGTACGCCTCAGGTCCGCGCCTCGGTGCAGCCTTGCGCAGGAAGATATCAGGCACCTGCTGCGCCACACCCAGCACCGCCGCAAGAGACACCAGCTCGGCAGCCAGCGTGGCGGCTTGTGCGGTATTGCCGGCCGTCTTGGCGACATTGATTTCCTTGGCCAATTGCTGCAGCTCCGACAATGCCAATGGAGTATTGAAATCATCATTCATTGCCGCAGCGAAGCGCTCGCTGGCCGTGCTGGCCACAAAGCTCTGTGGCAATTCCAACCCGCGCAGCGCCAGATAAATACGCTCCAGACCAGCATCGGCCTGATCGAGATTGTCCACCGAGTAGTTGATTGGACCGCGGTAGTGGCTGGACAACATGAAGAAGCGAATTACTTCCGGATCGCGCACCCAGCCCAGCACTTCGCGAATGGTAAAAAAGTTGCCCAGCGACTTGGACATCTTTTCGTTGTCCACGCGCACGAAACCATTGTGCATCCAGTAGTTCACGAACGGCGCATCGCAGGCGCAGCGGGATTGCGCGATCTCGTTTTCGTGATGCGGGAACATCAGATCCATGCCGCCGCAATGAATGTCGAAATGGGGCCCTAGAATCTGGGTAGACATGGCCGAACATTCGATATGCCAGCCCGGACGGCCCTGACCCCACGGCGAATCCCACGAAGGTTCGCCGGGTTTGGAGGCCTTCCACAACACAAAATCCAGCGGGTCCTGCTTGGCTTCATTCACTTCCACGCGCGAACCGGCGCGCAGATCTTCCAGTTTCTTGCCGGACAACTTGCCGTAGTCGGCGAATTTTGATACCGAGAAGTACACATCGCCATTATCGGCCGCATAGGCATAACCCTTGCGCACCAGACGGTTCGTCATTGACACGATGGCCGGCACATATTCGGTGGCGCGCGGTTCGTGATCGCCGCGCTCCACGCCCAGGGCGGCGTAGTCGTCCCACATGGCGCGAATGAAGCGCGCGGTCAGTTCGCTGATGGCTTCGTGATTTTCCGCCGCGCGTGCAATGATCTTGTCATCGATGTCGGTAATGTTGCGTACGAAAGTAACGTTGTACCCCAGTGAACGCAGGTACTTGCGCACGGTATCGAACACGATGAGCATGCGCGCATGACCGAGATGGCAGTAGTCATACACCGTGATGCCGCAGGCATACATGCGTACCGTACCCGGTACCAGAGGCTTGAAGGTTTCCTTGCGGCCACTCAGCGAATTGTGGATCTGCAGCATGCTTGGGTTCTGGTGATTGCTTTCAGTACTGGACATAGAACAGGCCGGCGAAGTCAGAAGCAGGCGCGTGTTGCGCCCGGCGGGGTACCGTGGGCGCAAGAGTCGGCGCAGGGGTGGAATGGTAACGGAAAGGCACATGGTTTCGCAGGTCTGATTGCTCCTGCGAGCGGTCTTGCAGGCCGGGGACTGCGGCCTAAACACCCGCCACATGTACACTAGGCGGGTGACCACCTTCTTCATTTCAGATTTGCATCTCAACGGCGCGCAACCGGAAATTTCCCGTCAGCTCGTGGATTTCTTGCGCAGCCGGGTGCGTGGCGCCGATCGCCTGTACATACTCGGCGATCTGTTTGAATTCTGGATTGGCGACGATGACCCCGATCCAGCTTATGCCCAGGTGCAGGACGAATTGCGCGCACTCACCCAGTCCGGTGTGCCGTGCAGCGTCATGCACGGCAATCGCGACTTCCTGCTGGGTGAACAGTTTTGTGCGCGCACTGGCTGTGAATTAATCGACGACGGCACGGTGATCAACCTGTACGGCCAGCGGGTGCTGCTGATGCACGGCGACCTGCTGTGCACCGACGATCATTCCTATCAGCGTTTGCGCCGCTTTGTGCGCAACCCGTTGGTGCAATGGCTGTTCAAACGCCTGCCGCTGGCGCGCCGGGAACGCATCGCCGCGCGCATTCGGGCCGGCAGCCGGATGCATACCAGCGAGGCGCCATCAGTCATCATGGATGTAAATGGGTCGGCTGTGGATCGTGCGTTTGATGAGGCTGCGGTGCACACCTTGATTCACGGTCACACGCATCGACCCGCCATTCATCGACACTCCAGAGGCAACACGATGTGTACCCGTATCGTGCTTGGCGACTGGCATGCACAGGGCAGCGTGCTGCAGTGGTCACCACAGGGCTACGAATTGCTCACGCTGCCACGCTAGGAACTACCGGCGCGCCCGAGTGAAACCGGAAGTGTGCATCGGGCTGGACAATCAGCCCGGCCTCGACGGCACCGAGATGTTTCAGGACTGCTCGCCATTCATACGGGTAACGCTGTTCCGCCATGCGCAGATAAAGACCGTGATGCCGCGCCTCAGATGCCGCGAGGCCTGCATAAAAAGCACGCAACGGCTCATCCAGACGTGGCGCCAGGCCAATGAAACGTTCACAGGAACGGGCTTCTATCAACGCACCGCAGATCAGCAAGTCCAGCAGCCTGCCTGGCTCGTCACGCCTTGTCGCGCGGCGCAAACCTTCGCCATAACGCGCCGGCGACATGCGCACAAATGGTACCTGCAGTTGCTGCATCAGACGCTGCACCTGTTCGAAATGCCGCAGCTCCTCACGCGCCAGACGCGACATGCGTTCGGTCAGATCCATGTCTTCCGAGTATGTGAAAATGAAGGACAGCGCCGTGGAAGCAGCCTTCTTCTCGCAATTGGCATGGTCGATCAGCAGGTCGCGCCAGCTGGACGCCGCACGCTCAAACCAGGATTCGGACGTAGCCACCTGCAAGGTGCCGGCAAACGCTTCGGGAAGAGTCATGCTCGTCATCCCTACACTGCAGCAGTAGCCGCCATCAGTCGCATCAGGCTCAGCGAGGAGATCAGCTCGGCAGCCGATTGATAGCGATGCTTGGGCTGTTTGGCCATCAGGCGATGTACCACCGGCTCGAGCCAGGACACTTGGGACGGCAGGTCGGGCAACGGTGCATTGCGATGCATGTAAATGACATTCATCGGGGTGGCGGCCGAATACGGCCGCTTCTGCGCCAGCATTTCATAGAACATGACCCCCAGGCTGTAGAGATCACTGCGTTCATCAACGGCTTCGCCATGTCCTTGCTCAGGACTCATGTAATAAGGCGTGCCGAATATGGTGCCAGCGGCAGTCAGACCCACTGTGCCCTCCAACTGCTTGGCCACACCGAAATCAATCAATGCCAGCGAATCGTCGGCACGCAGCATGACGTTGCCGGGCTTCAGGTCACGATGCGTGACTCCAAGCCTGTGCACGGCCGAGAGGGCATGCGCAATCTGATCCACATAGCTCAGGGTGTCTTTCACCGACAGCGGCTCGCTCATGCGACGTCGCAGGTCGCCCTTGGCGAAATACTCCATGGCGATGAAGGCGTGATCGTCGGCAACACCAAAGTCGTAAATGTGGACCACATTGGGATGACGCATGCCTGCGAGCAACTCGTATTCCTGCAGAAAGCGATCGTAGCCTTCCGTGGAAGCAGCCATATCCGGATTGTGATCCAGCACTTTCAACACCACGATTTCGCCGGCGCGCTCGCTTTCAGCGAGATAAACCCGCGAGGTGCCGCCCGCACCAATTTCCTTGATGAAGCGATGGCCGCGAATGATGACGCTGCCGAACCGGTAACGCTTTTCGAGTTCCTGCCTGGCCGACAGTTGCGACAACTCGCGCTTGCGTAGTTCCAGGCCTTGCCGCACCACGCTCGCCAGTTCGCGATTGGCGATTCGATCGCGCGCCAGACAGCCGAGTGCACCCTGCTGGAGGGCCTGCTTTCTACTGGAATCGGCGTGCGCACTGAACATTACTATCGGCGGGAAGCCGGGGCGTGCTGCCAGATCAGTCAGCCACTCCATGCACTGCTCGCCGATGGCTTGTTCATCAAGCAATACCAGATCGTAACCGGCTGCAACATAGGCTTCGTGTGGTCGCCCACGTTGCGTGGGTGAGTAGGTCGTGAATTCAGCATCGTCCATGAAAGCACTGAAGTGGTGCTCAAGCAACCGGCTGAACTCAGCCTGGTCGGTAATGCTCAACACCCGGACCGGCATGCATACTCCCTAATTGCTATTGGCGGAAGTCACGATCCTCATACCGCTCGAATAGCCTTCAAATCACTCTTGCGGCCTTGACGACGCTTGGTCTTCGCGGCATCCGAGCGTTCCTCCTGCAAGCGATTCAGGTATTCCGGCGTGACATCGCCCGTCACGTATTCGCCAGAGAAACATGAGGTGTCGAAGCGCTGGATATTTGAATCGTGATGCTGACAGGCGCGCACCAGATCCTCGATATCCTGATACAGCAACCAGTCCGCACCGATCTCGCGTGCAACATCGTCTTCACTGCGATTGTGCGCCACCAGTTCGCTGGCAGAAGGCATATCGATGCCATAGACATTGGGATAACGCACTGCTGGCGCCGCTGAGGCGAAATACACCTTGCGGGCGCCTGATTCGCGGGCAAGATCGATGATCTGTGCCGAGGTGGTGCCGCGTACGATGGAGTCGTCCACCAGCAATACATTCTTGCCACGGAACTCCAGGTCGATGGGATTGAGCTTGGAACGTACCGACTTGGCGCGTTGTTCCTGTCCCGGCATGATGAAGGTGCGGCCGATGTAGCGATTCTTCACGAAGCCTTCGCGAAACTTGATGCCCAGCAATTGCGCAATCTGTACTGCCGCAGTGCGGCTGGTATCGGGAATTGGAATCACCACATCGATATCGTGATTGGGATGTACGCGGCGCAGTTTCTCCGCCAGCAACTCACCCATGCGCAGACGCGCCTTGTGTACCGAGATATTGTCGATGATCGAGTCAGGACGTGCGAAATACACATATTCAAAAATACATGGCGTATGCACAGTCACCGGCACACACTGGCGTGAATAGAAGCGGCCCATCTCATCGATGAACACCGCTTCGCCCGGGCCCACATCGCGCAGCAGCTTGAAGCCGGCCAGATCCAGCGCCACGCTTTCCGACGCGAGCATGTATTCGGTGCCACGCCCCGTTTCGCGCTTGCCGATGACCAGCGGACGGATGCCATGCGGATCGCGAAATCCCACCAGTCCGTGACCGACAATGATCGCCACGACTGCAAAGCCGCCCCGGCAGCGGCGATACACCGAGCTCAGTGCCGAAAAAATATCGGCAGCTGAAGCACGCGGCGTTCCCACCCGCGACAACTCGCTGGCGAATACGTTGAGCAGCACTTCCGAATCGGAACTGGTGTTGAGATGCCGCCGATCCTCGCGGATCAGCACTTCGGCCAGCTCAGTGGCATTGGTGAGATTGCCGTTATGCGCCAGGCCAATGCCGTAGGGTGAATTCACGTAGAACGGCTGGGCTTCAGCCGAGCTGTCGCAGCCGGCGGTGGGGTAACGGTTGTGACCAATGCCAACATTACCCTGCAATGCCAACATATGGCGTTGCTGGAACACATCGCGCACCAGTCCCGTGCCCTTGCGCATGAACAACTCGCCTTCATGGCAGGTCATGATGCCAGCGGCATCCTGGCCGCGATGCTGCAGTGCGCTGAGCGCGTCATAAATCAGCTGATTTGCCGGGGTATTACCCACAAATCCGACGATGCCACACATACTCGAACCTATGCCTCTGCAGCCGCTGCCGACTGCGTTTACCGCCGCTCTGACACCGCAGAATCCGCAAAGCCCTTGACCCAACCGGACACCTCGACGGCGAGGGGCATGAACCGCGAATCCTGCCACCAGCCAGTGTCGTCCAGCTGCACTTGCCTGCCGAGCATCACGGTGATTGCCACCAGCACCATCCCGCGAATGAACCCAAACAGCATGCCCAGTAACCGGTCCAGCATCAGGCTGATACCCGACTGGTGGGCGAAGTAAGTCACCACACCACCAATCAGCCAGCCAGTAACCAGTACCGCCACCAGCATGATTGTGCGCGCCGCCCAGGTATTCAAGGGCTGCTCGGCAATCCGGCCACCGAGGTGGGGCTCGATGAGATAGGCAAAGTGCCACGCCAGCCACAAACCGCCCAGCCAGCTGATCAGGCTGATGGCCTCACCCAGAAAGCCACGGAAAAAACCCAGAAGCAGCGAGATCAGCAGAACGGCGAGGATCAGATAGTCAATGGAATTCATGCTGCTTTAGCAAACCAATGGTCCGGTGGGAGAAATGACGGAGCTGAAACGGGTCATCACAGACTCAGTAACGCTGGGAATCGCGGGGCAGAATGTGCGGGTGCGGCATTCTAGCAAAGTCACCCGGGCTGGCGTCTGTGTTATCGGAGGCATTCTCTCAATATTCCACGCACACCTCATTCTGGTAACGCGTCGTGGCCAGGCTAGCGCCCAGGGGGGACTACTGACGCGCCAGGATAACTGCTACGCAGCTTCTGCAGCATTGCATCAGCACCCGCCCGGTCAGCCAGGTCGCCGACCCGTACGCGATACAGCGTCTTGCCATTGACCTGGACTGGCCCCACAAAGGCCTGGAACCCCTGACCTTTCAACTTGGTCGCAATTTGTTGTGCCTTATCCTGTGCAGAAAAACTGCCTACCTGCACCACCCAGCCACCGGTTGCTGAATTGTGGCTGGGGACTGCAGAGCTGGCGGGCTTTGTGGTCTCCTGTCTGGCTGGCGCAGTAGCAACCGCTGTCACTTGTTTGTTGATTTGCGTGACCGCTGTCTGCGGATGTTGCTCATCCGGAGACGGTACAGATTCGGATGCTCCAGTGTTTGCCTGCATCCCCTGTACTTCATCCAGAGGCCGTTCCGCCGGCGGCTCAACCGTAGTGTCCGCCGCAGCTGCCGTTGGTGATGATTGCAGCTCAACGCGATAGGTCTTGATCTGGTTGGCAGCCGGCCCGGAATCGGCTTCTGCCGTAACCGTCTCGCGCGACCCCGAAAACATTTCCGGGACCATGATCACTGCAGCAGCCACCAGCACTGCAGCGCCTATCAAGCGTTCTTTGAGTTGTCGTTCCACTACGGAAGTATAGGGCCTGTTAACACTAATGACATGGCTGCGTTGGAGTCCCAGGTGGCGCCAGACAAGGCGCGAGGAGTGAGGTATGGTCACTCCAAATGAACCACGAGCAACGCGGTATGGCGCCACCTGGGACTCCAACCCGAAGGGACGGGACCAGCAGGCCTCCGTCGCAGCGATGCCATTGGTGTTAACAGACCCTATCGAGGCTGATGCGTCAAAGCGCCAGCCAGTCCAGCGCCGGTCCCACTGTCAGGAAGGATCCGAACACCAGAATTCGTTCGAACGTTCCGGCCTCACACAGTGCGCTGGCCTGTGCACATGCCGACTTGAGCTCCGGTATGGCGGGCAGTACGTCCAGTCCCGCGGCCTGCAACCGTTCTGCCAGCTGCGTGACTGGCAATGCGCGAGTGCTCGCCAGAGCCACCGGCAGCCAGGCATCAACATGCGCACCCACGGCAGCAATGATCCCGTCCAGATCCTTGTCCGCCATGATGCCGAACACCGCCAGGGTGCGATGGTTGGGTAGCGTGGCAAGGTGGCGCGCCAGGACTTGGGCCGACAACGTGTTATGTGCCACATCGAGCACCCAATCAACTCCCGTGCGTTGATCGACGACTCGTTGCAGGCGTCCGTCCAGGTGCACGGTGTGCAGCCCCTGCTCGATGGCGAAGCGAGCTACCGGTAAACGCTCACGCAACAGTTGCAAAGCGGCCAGCACGCAACTGGCGTTGGCCAGCTGTACCTCGCCAGCCAATGCAATGGGTGGCAAGGCGTCAAACCGCTGCTGCCCCATGGTCCACGTCCAATTGGACTCATGAGTCTGATAGTCGAAGTCGCGCCCGGCACGCAGCAAGTGCGCCCCTGTTTCTGTGGCCACCTGCTGAATGGCGGCCGGCATATCGCTACTGCCAAACAAGGCCGGCCTGCCACTGCGAAAAATGCCGGCCTTTTCCCGGGCAATGCTGTCCAGATCTGAACCCAGCCATTCGGTATGGTCCAGTCCGATGGAGGTCACGATGGCAACATCGGCATCAATGACATTGACAGCATCCAGACGACCGCCCATGCCGACTTCAAGTACCCAAACATCGAGCGCTGCGCTGTCGAAACACAGGAATGCGGCCAGCGCGTTGAATTCAAAGTACGTCAGCGAGATGTCACCGCGCGCCTGATCGATGCGCTCAAACGCCGCACACAGCGAGGCGTCGGAAATTTCATTGCCGGCAATGCGGATACGTTCGTTGTAACGGCGCAAATGCGGTGAGGTGAACAGGCCCACCCTATATCCGGCCGCGCTGAGAATGCTGTGCGTAATCACAGCGCAGGAACCCTTGCCCTTGGTGCCTGCAATCGTGATCACTGGACAGGTCGGCGCCGACAGCTCAAGACGCCGCATCACCTGTCGAATGCGATCAAGACCCAGATCAATGGCCGTGGGATGCAGACCTTCCTGCCAGGTCAACCACTCGCTCAACTGCTCGAAACGCATCCTCCTCTCCAATACAAGATGGCCCAAACAACAAGGCCGGTCAGCGACCGGCCCGTATCAAATCAATCTGCAGTCACACATCACACCGGGGCCGGCAAGACCGGCGACGGCAGATGCATGAATGCCGCCAGCAGTTGCGCCACCCGCTCGCGCATGTCGCGGCGATCAACGATCATGTCCACAGCACCATGATCGAGCAGGAATTCACTACGCTGGAACCCTTCAGGCAATGTTTCGCGTACGGTTTGCTGAATGACGCGCGGTCCGGCAAAGCCGATCAGTGCGCGGGGCTCGGCAATATTTACATCGCCGAGCATGGCCAGGCTGGCCGATACGCCACCCATGGTTGGGTCGGTCAGGATGGACACAAAGGGCAGACGCGCCTGCGCCAGTTTCGCCAAGGCGGCACTGGTCTTGGACATCTGCATCAAGGAAAACAGGGCCTCCTGCATGCGCGCGCCACCACTGGCGGAAAAACAGATCAGCGGCTGGTGATGCTGCAGACAGTAGTCAACCGCCCGGACGAAGCGTTCGCCCACTACCGAACCCATTGAGCCACCCAGAAACTCGAACTCAAAGGCGCAGGCCACCACCTCCAGCTCCAGCAGCTTGCCAGCCATTACCACCAGCGCATCGGTTTCGTCGGTGCCTTTTTGCGCCTGGATAAGGCGATCGCGATACTTCTTGGTGTCGCGGAACTTCATCGGATCTTCGGGGGTGACATTCGCCGCCAGTTCCGCCGCCGAGTCCGCATCCAGAAAGCGCTCCAGGCGTTCCCTGGCACCGATACGCATATGATGGCTGCATTTCGGGCATACATGCAGGTTGCGCTCCAGCTCGGCGCGATACAGCACCGCATCGCAAGCCGAACACTTGATCCATAACCCTTCCGGCACCGAGCGGGTACGACGCTCGGTTTTGATGCGTGAGGGAATGATCTTCTCGAACCAGGTCATGGAACTCTCGATATGTGCCAAGCTCGTTATACGCCAGGCACTTCAGTGGCGCGGATCATCACTGCTTGCGCCGCCGGGGGCAAGCCTTGCATTTTCCGGAATTCCCCGTTACGGCGCTGGCAGCCCGGGACCGGGTGGCCATGCAGAACAATTGGCTGAGCTGGGAATGGCGAACTGCTCCGGATAGGACACCCCGAACAGATATAACCCGGACGCTGGCGCAGTGATGCCACCCTGGGTGCGATCGCGAACCCGCAACAACATTGCCGGCCAGTCAATCGGTTGACGTCCGCGCCCTACCGCCAGCAACACTCCAGCGATATTTCGCACCATGTGATGCAGAAAGGCGTTGGCGGTGACATCCAGCACCACATATTCGTTGAGGCGCGTGACCTGAATGTGCTGCAGACGCCGGACGGGCGTAGGCGACTGACATTCGGCCGCGCGAAATGAACTGAAATCGTGTTCGCCCACCAGGGCCTGTGCCGCCTCATTCATAAGTTCGGCGTTGAGGGGCTCACGCACCCAACACACTCGTTCGCGCAGCAGCGCCGGTCGTGGCGTGCGATTGAGAATCACATAACGATAGCTGCGCGCCAGCGCGGCATAGCGTGCATGAAAATCCTCGGCAATCGCGCGCGCCCACAGGGCGCTGACACTGTCCGGCAAATTGGCATTGGCGCCCATGACCCAGGCGCGTTCGGTGCGCTGCACCGGTGTGTCGAAATGCACCACCTGCATAGTCGCATGTACGCCGGCATCGGTGCGTCCCGCACAGGTCACGGTGACCGGGTTGGCAGCGACGAACGACAGGGCGGATTCGACTGCCGATTGAATACCACTGGCATGCACCTGTGCCTGCCAACCGGCGAAAGAGCTACCGTCGTATTCCAGACCCAGGGCGATGCGCGGCATGTGGAGAAATAAACTTTGGGCGGTAGGCTGTGGGTTTTAGGTCGGAACTCGGTTCCTGGCTACAGCCCACAGCCTACCGCCCATGTCCTTCTGGCAGCTATCCGATGGAATCCAGCAGGCGCTGGGCTTCCTGCTTCTGGCTGCCGTTACCTTCATCCAGCACTTCCTGCAGAATGCTGCGTGCACCGTCCGGGTCACCCATGTCCATGTAGGCGCGCGCCAGATCCAGCTTGGTCCCCACCTCGCTCATGGTCACCGGTTCCATCTCCGGCAGTTCAAACTCACCGCTAATCAAGGCAGTGGCACTCAGCTCGGTCACACCGGTGTCCTGCAGGCCTTCAAGGCTGCGATCAACCGCCGTGTCTTCGGTACCATTCAGACCGTTGAAAACGTCCTGAGAAAATATTCCCGAGTCGGTTGGCGAACGAGCCGGGGTCTTTTGCGTATCCGCTTCAGCGTCCATCCCAAATGGATCCGACAAACGATCCAGATCCATATCGATCTTCTGGGTTGCACGGAAAATGCCGGTTTCGCTGACTTCCGGCCGGACTTGTTCAACGGTGTCACCGTGGCTCAGATCAAAGCTGTCCAGATCGACATCAATTTTCTGAGTCGCCCTGAACATGCCAGTGCCATCCAGCGATGGCCGCTGCTGTTCGGCGGTATCGGTGGTACCAAAGTCAATTTGCTCAACTGTAATAGTATTGCCCGTCGGCTCCTCTTCCTGAGCCTCGCCAATCTCATCCATATGTGGCGCCAGCATGGTCTTGGTTTCGCTGGTCGGATCGAAGTTGCGGCTACGCGCTGCAACGCGCGTCAGCTCATCATCACCAATCTGCTGAGTCTCATCGACCACCGTACCGGTTGTTTCCAGGTCGGATACATCGAGGCCGATTTCATCAAGCGACAACTCGGCCGTCTGTTCGATGGTGCGATCACCACCGTCAAATGTGGTTGAATCGTCAAACATCTTTGAATCGAGCTTTTCACGAATCGTGGCCGCGCCTCGGTCATGCAGGAACGGTGATTCAATCGTCGGTGTTTCCTGAGTACGGGCATTGGCATCCATTTCACGTGTCGGCTCGTCATCAACACCACGCTGCGGCTCATCAAGCAGGAAATCCAGTCCGGAATCCGCACCGGCAACAGTACGTGTTCCGGTGGAGGCCAGTTCGAAATCAAGATCCGATTTGGGTTGATCGCCTGCCGGCGCATCGTAGATATCGATGTCGACGTGCTGTTCGCCGCCTTCGAGATTAAGGTCAACGCTGTCGGACGAACGCGAGCCGGCTATGTCGCCGGCGAACAAAGCTTCATCCGGGCAAATCTGCTTGCCCATGATCAGCACCTTGTCCCACTCACCAGGGCCAGCCTCCGATTGCGTGTCGTGCAGCTGCCGCGCGGTATCGAGGAAACCGTCCTTGTTACCCCACACGAAGAAGATTTCCGCCAGCTTCAACTTGAGATCGCGACGTTCCGGCTGGCGTTCAATCGCCAGCTTGACGATATCGGCTGCCTGATCGTACAAACCGTAAGCCATATGGAAATCAGCTTCCGCCAGCGCATCCTGCTGATCGACGTGAATGGCCGTTTCACTGCTCAGAGTATCCTCGGACAACTTGGCCATGGGTGCCGCAGCCGGCACAAACGCAGCAGCTCTTGCGGTACCGGTATCCAGCACCTTGTGCTCGTCGGTATCAACTTCGTCATCGACAGTTACCCGTGAACGGGCCGCACCGCGCGACAGATGGCTCTCAAAGTCGCGCGCTGTCAGGGTGGCACCTGCTTCCTCATCTTCCGCCAGTTGCTGGCGGCGGCGGAAGAAATAGGCAATCAATCCTGCGATCAACGCCAGGCCGGCAATGACCAGCCATAGACCATACTGGGACAGACGTTCAAAGAGGCTCGGAGCAGCCGGCGCCGGTGCGGACTCCGCCGCGGGCGGAGCTGTCTCCTGGCTAACGGGGGGTGCAGCAGTTTCAGCAGGCGGAGCGGCCTCCGGTACAACCGAGGCGGCAGAACTGCTGACAGCTTCAGGTGCAGCAGGCTCGGTCGGTGCTGCCGCCATACCGCCGGGTGTGGTTGCTGCCAGACGCTGTTGCATCTGAGCTAGTTCGGCATTGCGCAAGTCGAGCAGACGACGCGCTTCGGCCAATTGCGCTTCCAGCGCGCGGACACGTTCATTGCTTGCTGCGGTGTCTGCAGACGCCTGAGCAGCACCGCCTGTACCACCCTGCTGGGCAGGCACCAGACGCAGCCGCTCTTCAGCAGCCGGTGCTGACCGGATCGGCGCGGCATTACGCCATGCACCGTACTGGCGTGATATTTCAGCCGATGCCTCGCTGTTGCCGATTGCCGAAATGTCGGCTGTCGCGGGAATGCGCAGCACACTGCCGGCACGCAGCACATTCATATTGCCGTCGAAGGCCTGCGGATTGGCGCGGTACAGGGCCAAAATCGTCTGGCGCTCGGTCACGCCACCCCCAGCACTGATCTCACGGGCAATTTTCGACAGGGTATCAGCGGGTTTGACGGTGTAACTGTCGCCGGAAATGGTGGCCGGACGAGTACTTACCGCAGGTATGGCAGCGACCGGAGCCGCGGGTGCTGATACCGGCGTCGGAGGAGCCGGGCGCTCGATACTGCCGGCAGCTGAATCAGCGGCAGTGACCTGCCCACGCGGCGTCAGCACTTGGTTAGTAGTCGCTGTAGGCGCAAATGCCGGCGGATCCAACAGCACCGTGTATTCGCGCAGTACGCGTCCACCGGTCCAGCTGACTTCTACCAGCAGGCTCAGGAAAGGTTCGGTCACCGCATTGGGTGAACGCAGCTTGATGACCGGACGGCCGGCGGTCGGCGAGTCAACCCGCAAAGTAAAATTGGAGAGGAAATTGGGACGATCCAGTCCATAGCGGCGGAACATGTCATCACCGGCCAGCGCCACTTTCAGGCTGCTGAGCTCATCGGCCGTACCACTGACCACCTCAATCTCTGCATCAAAAGGCTCGTTCAGCGCCGAATTCAGGCGGATTTCGCCCAGTCCCAACGCATACAGAGTGGCAGGAGACAGCAGTGCGCTCGCAACGAGGAAGCGCAAGGCGTTCTTATTCATCAGCTCTCCTAGAACAATAGCCGCAGTGCTTGCCAGGCCAGCCGGACACCAGCGCCATCCCACATGACACCGATAACCGAAAATCGCATCTCGTGCACGACTTGACTTAACGCCAGCGACTATAGCCTACAAGTAATTTTTCACCAAGATTTCAGTGCTCTGGACACTATTCAGGGCAGTGTCTTCACGGTTCATCGGCCATGCACCGTGTTTTGAACCCGGTACACAGCCTGCAGTATCGTGCATCAGGCCCGCATGGTTGGTAAGGCCGCTCACGGTTGCGAACTGCAAGCGACAACTACCCTCCGTGCCTGTGCATAAGTACCACACCTGTGGCATGTGACAATAATCCCAACCCCTGCCCATCGCTGATTTTGCGACGCGTTTCCATATGCCGGGGGCATGCCCCCCGGCCGTGCACCAGATTGCGGCGAGATGGTCAGGCTTCCAGCAAGATACGCAACATCCGTCGCAGGGGTTCGGCGGCACCCCAGAGCAACTGGTCACCGACAGTGAAGGCCCCCAGGTACTCCGACCCCATGGCCAGTTTGCGGATACGGCCCACCGGGATATTCATGGTGCCCGTCACCGCCACCGGCGTCAGCTCGCGGATGGTGGCTTCGCGGGTGTTCGGCACCACCTTCACCCAGGGATTGTCAGCGGCGATCATGGCTTCGATATCGGCGACGGGCAGGTCTTTCTTGAGCTTGAAGGTTAGTGCTTGCGAGTGACAGCGCATGGCGCCGATGCGCACGCAAAACCCATCCACCGGCACCGCTGCAGTACCAAAACCCGCACCCTGACCAAGAATCTTGTTGGTCTCGGCCATACCCTTCCACTC
This sequence comes from uncultured Pseudomonadota bacterium, assembly GCA_963748005.1. Taxonomy (GTDB): domain Bacteria; phylum Pseudomonadota; class Gammaproteobacteria; order Steroidobacterales; family Steroidobacteraceae; genus CAILZL01. The sequence goes on along the minus strand of CAVVHH010000002.1, from coordinate 3,031,698 downwards.
TTCTTTCGACTGACCGTTGCCCAGATCCTTGTCGATCCAGGGAATCAGCGAACCACCCAGCGGCACGCCAAAATTGGCAGTCTCTTCGGCTGACAGGCTACGCTGGCGCGCAATAACCTTGCGATCGATTTCCAGAATCGCGCTCTTGGGGTCGGCCAGCAGTGCCCTCACCTCCGCATTCAACGTGCCGTACTGGGTCAGCAATTCGCGCATGTGTTGCGCGCCGCCGCCCGAAGCAGCCTGATAGGTCTGGGTGCTCATCCACTCCACCAGCCCGGCTTTGTACAGCGCGCCCACGCCCATCAACATGCAGCTCACCGTGCAATTGCCGCCGATCCAGTTCTTGCCGCCCTTGACCAGCGCGCTCCTGATCACCGGCATGTTCACCGGATCAAGGATGATCACGGCGTCATCCTTCATGCGCAGCGTCGACGCCGCATCAATCCAGTGGCCCTTCCAGCCAGTAGCCCGCAGTTTGGGAAACACTTCGCTGGTGTAGTCGCCGCCCTGCGCGGTGATGACGATGTCGCAACGCTTCAATGCATCGATGTTGAACGCATCCTGCAACCGGGTTTCATTTTTCGCCATCGATGGCGCCGCGCCGCCCGCGTTCGACGTGGAGAAAAACACCGGCTCAAAAAGCGCGAAGTCGTTCTCGGCCTGCATGCGCTCCATCAATACCGAGCCCACCATGCCGCGCCAGCCAATCAAACCCACCAGTGCCATTTTCAAAGTGCCTCAAACGTAACAGGGCGAACAGTATAAATAAGCTGCCGGCGAAAATCTGGCGCACGTGCCGCCAATTGAATCCAGGCAGCTCCCAGTATCAGCATCCGGTCAGCGAATCCACCCAGTCAGCCAACAGAAAACTCCCGATATTCGCGTCCGTTTTTTAGCAGATTGCGCAGCGATTATTAGGAGTACACTGCCAAGGCCGCGCCAAGCGCTCTTTCTCCATCAGGCGTTTTGCCCAAGGTACCCCGTGCTGTTCGTTTTCCTCACCGTGATTTTCGTTTGCGCCAGCGCCCTTCTATGGTGGCAGCTGTCCCGGGCGCAGGAATTGAACGCACAATTACTGGCCGAAGTGAACAAATTGCGCGGCCGCTTGCGGGCGCTGCGCCAGTAGTGGGCGCTACCAACCCGCTCAACCCAGACAGGAGTACGCCCCATGAGTAAGGGAATGAATCAGAAAAAGCAGGAGAAGAAAAAGCCTGCAAAAACCCTGGAAGAAAAACGCGCAGCCAAGAAAGCCAAGAAGACTGAGCGCGCCTTCATGCAGTTTCATTGAGCCGAATGCGACGCCTGAAGATCGTCCATCGGACGTATTACAACTTCACCGGTACGGTACAACTGGCGCCGCACCGATTGTTGCTGAGACCACGCGAAGGTCACGAAGTACACATCGAGTCCTCAACTCTCAAGACCACGCCTGCGGCCACGTTGCACTGGCTGCGCGATGCTTACGACAACTCGGTGGCGATTGCCGACTTCGATACACCGGCAAGACAACTGGTCATCGAGAGTGAAGTCATCGTGCAACACTACGACGAACGGCCGCTGGATTTTCTGGTCGCCGATCACGCTGTGAACTATCCCTTCACCTATGAAGCCGAGAGTTATCCCATCCTGCAGCCGTACACACAGCTGCAGATACCGGGTGATAGCGGTGCAGTGCGCGCCTGGGTTGAACGCTTCTGGAGGCCCGGCGAAGCCATACAAACCTATGCGTTGCTGGAACGCCTGTGTCAGGGGATCAACCAGACACTGACCTACCAGATGCGCGAAGAACCGGGCGTGCAGACAGCGGTGGAAACGCTATGGCGTGGCACGGGTTCGTGTCGTGACTTTGCCAATTTGTTCATGGAAGCCGCACGTTTGCTTGGCCTGGCCGCACGTTTTGTCAGCGGCTACCTGCATGCACCGACCTCGGGCTGGAACTTCGGCGCCACGCACGCGTGGGCCGAGGTGTACCTGCCGGGCGCCGGCTGGAAAGGTTTCGATCCCACCATCGGTGAAGTCGCCGGCAGCAAGCATATTGCGGTGGCAGTCGCGCGCCTGCCGGAATCCGTATCGCCGGTGACCGGCTCCTTCTTTGGTCCACCGGGTGCGAGTTTGTATGTAGGGGTGTGGGTGACTGAGATGTAGCGATAGCGCCTTGCTATCGCGTAATCACCGGTGTCGTCAGAAACACATCCGCATTCTGCGCGCGATGCCGCAGGGCATGATCCATCAGCACCAAGGCCAGCATGGCTTCGGCAATCGGCGTGGCACGCAAACCCACGCAGGGGTCATGACGGCCCGTGGTCACCACTTCAATGGGTTTGCCGTCGATGTCAATGGTCATGCCCGGCAGGCTGATGCTGGAAGTTGGCTTGAGCGCCATGCTCACCAGAATGTCCTGGCCGGATGAAATACCGCCCAGCACACCGCCGGCATTGTTGGTTTTGAAACCAGTGGGTGTCAGTTCATCGCGATGCTGGCTGCCCTTCTGTTCGACGCTGGCAAAGCCGGCGCCGATTTCCACGCCCTTGACGGCATTGATACTCATCATGGCGTAGGCGATCTCGGCATCGAGTCGATCGAATACCGGTTCGCCCCAACCGGGTGGCACGCCACTGGCAACCACATTCACACGTGCGCCGATGGAATCTTCCTCGCGGCGGATATCGATCATGTACTGCTCAAGCTCGGCAATACGCGAAGGATCGGCACAGAAGAATGGATTGTCGTAGGCGAAATCAATGTTCGGCGCATCCAGCCTGATGGGGCCGAGCTGCGCGAGATAGCCGCGAATCTTCACGCCGTAGCGCTGCAGCAGGTACTTACGGGCAATGGCGCCGGCCGCAACCCGCATGACGGTTTCGCGTGCCGACGAACGACCGCCGCCGCGATAGTCACGAAAGCCATATTTCTGCTGATAGGTGTAATCGGCGTGTCCGGGCCGGAAGCGGTCCTTGATCTTGTCGTAGTCACGCGAACGCTGATCGGTGTTCTCGACAATCAGGCCAATGGGCGTGCCGGTAGTTTTGCCTTCAAACACGCCAGACATGATGCGTACGGTGTCCGGCTCCTTGCGCTGGCTGGTGAAACGCGAGGTGCCGGTGCGGCGCCGCTCAACATCGGCTTGAATGTCTTCTTCGCTGATTTCCAGTCCCGGCGGGCAGCCATCAATGATGCAGCCCAGGCCGGGCCCGTGGCTTTCGCCGAAGGACGTAACCGTGAACAGTGTGCCGAAGGTATTACCGGACATGGGATTCAATGAACAATTGATAGGTGATAATGGACAGTTTAGACGATTAAGAACCCATGTAGGGGCGACGCATGCGTCGCCCTCCTTGATGAAGAAGCGGGCCGGGCATGCCCAGCCCCTACGCGACTGACGTCAACACCAGACGATGTTCTTTCAATTGCTTTGCCGTCAGCACAAATACTCCGCCGCCACCGAACTCGAACTCCAGCCAGATGAAGGGCACCGTCGGATACGCCTCCGCCAGATTGACCTCCGAGTCGCCCACTTCCACCACCAGCAGGCCGTGAGGTTCAAGGTGCGCTTCGGCTCCGGCCAGAATGCGCCGCACGATATCCAGGCCATCGGCGCCGGCGCGCAGGCCCAGCTCGGGTTCACGCAAATACTCCTCGGGCAACTCGTCCATTTCAGCATGGGTGACATAGGGGGGGTTTGACACGATCAGGTCGTAGCGCTCGCCGGGCACACCGCCAAACACATCGGACAACACGGCGCGCATGCGACCTTGTACCTGATGCTTTTCGATGTTGATGCGCGTCACTGCCAATGCATCCGGTGAAACATCTGCTGCGTCCACCTGTGCTTCGGGAAACGCCAGCGCGCAGGCTATGGCGATGCAGCCCGATCCGGTGCCGATGTCCAGTATACGTCTGACCTTCTCGGGCTCCAGCCACGGTCGGAACTGTGCATAAATCAACTCGGCGATCGGCGAGCGCGGCACCAGCACACGCTCGTCCACATAAAATTCATGACCGGCAAACCACATGCGTTGCGTCAGGTAGGCAGCGGGCAGCCGCTCGCTGATGCGCCGCTTCACCAGATCGCGGGCCTTGCCGATCACGGCTGCATCCAGCGGCAGAGCATAACAACCGGGCGCCTGGTCGTGACTCAAACCCGCGGCAAAAAACACCAGCTCGGCCGCTTCATCGTGCGGGTTGTCGCTGCCGTGACCATAGCTGAGTCCGGCGGCATCAAGCTGCTCTGCCAGCTGCGCAATCAATTGTTCAACGCTGAGCGCCATACCCATCCCGTGCCATAATCCGCGCCCAATTCAGGTTCCGAGTGTGAATCATGCTGAAATCGCGCGCGCCGCTGTTCATAGGAATCGCCATTGTAGCGATCCTGGCCGGCGCCTTGTTTGCCCAATTCATGCGCGGCCCCGATCAACCCATCGTCAATTTGAGCAACGGCACTATCTTGCCCGGCGGCCGGGAAGTGCCGGATTTCCAACTGGTCAGCAGCAGCAACACGCCATTCACGCGCGCGCAACTCGCTGGTCACTGGAGCGTATTGTTCTTCGGCTTCACAAACTGTCCTGACATCTGCCCCACCACGCTGAGCACGCTGGCGCAAGTAGAAAAAGCCCTGCTGGACTTGCCTGCAACGCAACGCCCACAGATGGTATTTGTCTCGGTGGATCCCAAGCGTGACACGCCGGCACAGGTAGACAGCTACATCAAATTTTTCGGCCCGGATTTCGTCGGGCTGACCGGCGAAACGTCACAGGTCGAACAATTCACCCGCGCCATGGGCGTGCCGGTACAGATAAATGACACCGGCAACGGTGCATACACAGTGGATCACGCCGCCACCTTGTTCCTGCTCGACCCGCAGGCGCGTTTGACTGCGGTATTTTCGCCGCCGCACCAGGTGAGCACCCTGGCTGGCGACTTGCGTACTGTCATCACTACGACGTCGCGGTGAACCCATGAGTTCAATGCCACCGCCGGCGACCACTTTCACCGATCAGCTGTTTGCCATCGTACAGGGTCTGTTGCCCAAGCATCTGCTGTCACGTGCCATGTACGCGCTGATGCGGCAACGCAGCCCCTGGCTCCGCACTCAGAGCATCAGCAGCTTTCTGCGCAACTATCGTGTCGACATGAGCGAAGCGGTGCAAAGCAATCCGCTCGCATACGAAAGTTTCAATGCCTTTTTCACCCGCGCACTGAAACCCCAGGCGCGCCCCATTGACGCCGACCAGCATTCGATCGTCAGTCCGGTGGACGGCACGGTAAGTCAGTGTGGTGCCATCGACGGTGACCTGCTGATCCAGGCCAAGGGACATCAGTATTCGCTGCTGGCCCTGCTGGGCGGCGATGCGCAACTGGCGCAGCGCTATCAGGGCGGCCAGTTCGCCTGCATTTATCTGGCGCCCTACAACTATCACCGCATGCACATGCCGCTGACCGGCCAGCTGCAGGACACGATCTACATTCCGGGCGAATTATTCAGCGTCAATGCGGCCACCGCACGCACCGTGCCGGGACTGTTTGCGCGCAATGAACGGGTGGTGTGCGATTTCATGGCGCCGACTTGCAGATTCAACATGGTATTTGTCGGTGCCTTGTTTGTCGGCAGTATCGAAACCGTATGGGCTGGCGAGATCAATCCACCACCACGTCGCCGCAGCGCGGCCATTCATCTCGAACAAGGTCGCGGAACATCGCTGGCCAAAGGCGCGGAAGCCGGACGCTTCAACATGGGCTCCACCGTGGTGCTGGTATTCGAACCGGGCAAGATGCACTGGGATGCCAACCTGCAGGCCGGTGGTGTTGTTCGCATGGGTCAGCGCATCGGCAGCCTGCAAAGCACCACCGAGCAGCTCAGCATAGATTTGCAGGTGTGAGCATGCCCGACACCAAGGATGAATGGCGCCCCACAGCCCGATTGAGCACATTGCAACAGCGCGCACGTTTGCTGCGCGCCGCACGCGATTACTTCGCCGCCACCCGCGCACTGGAAGTGGAAACACCGACCCTGTCCAGCGCCGCCGTCAGCGATGTGCATCTGGCCAGCGTGCAAGCCACGGTGTGCGGCAAACCCGCGTGGCTGCATACCTCGCCCGAATACGCGATGAAAAGACTGCTGGCTTCCGGCAGCGGCGATATCTACCAGATCGCCCGTGTGTACCGCGATGGTGAAAGCGGTCGTTACCACAATCCCGAATTCACCATGATCGAGTGGTACCGCCTCAATCAGGATCATCACCAACTGATGGACGATGTAGAAGAGTTGCTGGGTTGCCTGATGCCGGCGCGCTGCATCGATCGCAGCGAACGCCTCACCTATCAGGAAGCCGTGCAGCTGCATGCACAGGTGGATGCGCTCAACGATGCCACCTCGCTGTTGCTGGCCACCCTGCGCAACGCAAACATCGACGTACCGACCGATCTCGAGCAGGATCGCGATGGCCTGCTGGATCTGATCATGGCCGTCATGGTGGGTCCCAAGCTGGGCAGGCAGCGACTCACCTTTATCTATGACTATCCAGCTTCGCAGGCCGCACTGGCACGTGTGCGCGGTCCGGTGGCCTCACGCTTCGAGCTATACCTCGATGGTCTGGAACTGGCCAATGGTTTTCATGAACTGGGCAATGCCCCTGAACAGAGGCAACGCTTCCTCCACGACCTGCAACAGCGTCAGCGACGCGGCCTGCCCACGCCACCATTGGATGAACATTTTCTTGCCGCGCTGGAGCATGTTTTACCCGACTGCGCCGGTGTGGCGCTGGGTTTTGATCGCGTGGTGATGTGTGCCGTGGGAGCGGAGCATATTGATGAGGTGATTGCGTTTCCGCATGCGCGGGCGTGAGTCGAACGGTCGTCGTCCCAGACGAGTATTGTCACGACTATCATATCGATGCACTATGAATTGCCTACTCCGGGGATGAATTGGTGACAACAAGCAAGGAGGATGATGTGAAAGTCGACGTAATCCAATGCAACAGTATCGACACAGCTACGATCTCAATCAAGCCGGGAACGCTCAACATTAAGTATGGACCGAACGGCACCGGAAAAAGCACTATAGCCAAAGCGATCGAACTTGCCGTTCGGGGAGATGATCTCGCTTACCTGTTGCCTTTCAAACACCGAGGGAAGGATGTCGTAGCAACACCAAAGCCTCAGGTAAGGGGACACCAAGACATCACGTCAGTTTTCGTTTTCAACGAGGACTACGTAAACCAATTTGTTTTCCAACAAGATGAGGTCATCAAGAACAGCTTCGACATCTTCATCAAGAACACCGACTACGACACCAAGATGGCCGCAATCGAAGCATCAATCGCGGGAATCAAGGACACCTTTAAGAAGAACCAATATCTCGAACAGATACTGAAGGATTTAACCGACCTCAGCGACAGCTTCGGGAAATCTCAGTCCGGATACTCGAAAGCTGGCCGGTTAGGCAAGGCGCTCGGTGGCGGTAACAAGTTGGAGAATATTCCAGAAATTTTGTCACCCTACACCGGATTCATTAAGAGCGACGCAAGTGCCAAGTGGATCGGGTGGCAGCTCAAAGGTAAGGAATTTCTAGATATTGGCTCCGATTGCCCCTATTGCGCCTCTTCGGTTGAGGGCAAGAAGGAGACGATCCTTGCGGTGGGCAATGAATATGACGCCAAATCTATCGAGCATCTGGTTGGGCTGCAGGCCGTATTCGGTCGACTCGGTAAGTATTTCTCCCCTCAGTGCTCGGAGCGTCTCGCGAAGATACTCAAGAACAAAACCGAGCTGTCGAAAGAGGAAATCAATTATCTGGTCGAATTGAAGGGACAGCTCGACACCCTTCGGAATAAGCTGATTGATCTACAAACAATATCCTTCTTCTCGCTTCGGGATATTGACGTTATTGAAAATCGGATTAGAGATCTCAGAATCGACCTGCCGCTCCTTGCTCACCTAGCGTCCGACGAAACTAAGACCATTGTTGACCAAATCAACGAGTCATTGGAAACCGTTCTGAAGAATGCGGGAAAATTGAAGGGCGAGATCAATATTCAGAAAAAGGGTATCCAAGACGCCATCACCAAATACAAGACCGAGATCAATACATTCCTTCGCCTTGCGGGTTACAGGTACGAAGTCGACATCCAGCCAGACGGACAGTCTTACAAGATGAAGTTGATGCATGCCGATTTCGCTGGACACATCGAGAATGGCGCCAGACACCTCAGTTTTGGGGAGAGGAATGCATTCTCAATCGTGCTCTTCATGTATGAGTGTCTGACAAAAAATCCCAACCTAGTGATCCTAGATGACCCCATCTCATCCTTTGATAAAAGCAAGAAATTCGCGATATTGCAAATGCTCTTCCGTGGTAAGGGCAGCCTGCAAGGCATGACCGTGCTCATGCTGACTCACGACCTCGAACCTGTCATCGACCTAGTGAAGAGTTTGAGCCACACCTTCAACCCAACGCCGGTTGCCGGTTTCCTTACGGCAAAGAATGGCACCGTCACCGAAGCCGAAGTCAAAAAGAGCGATCTGCAAACCTTCGCCCAAATCTGTAGGGAAAACATCGGGACAGCGCTTAATGATGTGATCAAACTGATTTATCTGCGCAGGCACCACGAAATCCTCAACGACAAGGGACTTGCCTACCAGATGCTGTCGAGCTTACTGCACAAAAGGCCAATACCATCGGTGAGAAACCCAGCCGATCAAAGCCAAAGGGATATGACAGCGACAGAAGTCGCCACTGCTACTGCCGAAATTCAGAGTGAATTGCCGTCGTTTGATTACGCAAAACTATACGCGATCGTTGTCGATGAAGCCGCAATGAAGACTGCCTATGCGTCTGCATCGAACGGCTACGAACGTCTTCAGCTATTTCGAATTATCAATAACAACAACCATGACAACGACGTAGTCAGGAAGTACGTCAACGAAGCGTTCCACATCGAGAATGAGCAGATCATGCAACTGAATCCACACAAATTCGACTGGATTCCAGACTACATTGTCGCGGAGTGTGATCAAGCGTTGGGCATTCATTGACCGAGCACATACCAAACGAGTCATCCACCCGGATCAATGGTGCGAAATGGCAAATGGTACCGGGATTCGATATTTCGGTTATTCGAACGTCCGCTAACGAGGAAAGCAAAATCTCCGGATGACCCAGAGGTCTTTGCCGATTAACCAACGACATCAGGCCTCTCAATCACAACAACTGCTTGAAACTTCCTTCAAGCGGCAAGCTTGAGTTTGGGACGCAGCCCGGCTCTGGCGGCCAGCCGCACCAGCAGATCGAGGCTAAAGCGACTGATTGCGCCGCGCTTGATGTCTGACACCCTGGCCTGCGTTACGCCCAGTACTTTGGCGGCAGCGGCTTGTGTCATGTCGGAGCGCGTCAGCCATTGCGATAAGCCGATCATCAATGTGGAGCGAATCTCCATCTCGGCAGCTTGATCCGGATCGTACAAATCATGGAAGACACTCTTGGCGTTCGGTTTGGCTTTCTTAGGCATCACTCACCTCAAAATTGCTTTCAGCCGCTCACGCGCCAACTGAATATCTTGTGCATTGGTTTTCTGCGACTTCTTCTGAAAACAATGCAGCACATAAACACCTTGCGGCCGCGTGGCGATGTAGATGATTCGAAATGCGCCTGTAGCGTCCCGCAGGCGAATCTCCTTAACACCCGGACCAATACTTGGCATCGGTTTCCAATCATCCGGATCAAGTCCGGATTGCACACGGAACAGTTGATATCCAGCGGCATCCATAACCGCCGGTGGAAACGATTTCAAATCAGCCCTGCTGCTTCCTTGCCACACAATCCTTTTCATGGCGCGAATATGCGCGATATGGAATAGTTTTGCAAGGAACGCGGCCAGTCAGATGCAGGGCGGGCCCTGGGCCAGATGAGGTTTTTCGGTTGATGTATTGGCGATGACAGATAGATCGAACACGCAGGCATGCTGATCATGCCTGCGTGTGGCACGCCGGATCTTATTCGACGGTGATGGTGATCTTCTTCGAAGTCACCGGCTTGGCGTTGGGAACATGCAGGTGATCGCCGACCAGCAACTGCAAGGTGTGCTTGCCCGGCGGCAGTGTCACCGTGGTTTCAGTCTGGCCCATGCCGAAATGAATGATCTTGTTCTCAACCACACCAATTGGCTTGGTCATGTCGGTGGGCAGGTCGGTATCGACGAACAGATGATGATGGCCGGTGTTGTCCATCTTGATGCCGGCCGGCGCGATACCCATGCCCTTCAGACCAAAGCGCACCACCACCGGACCTTTAACCGTCGCGCCGTCAGTGGGCGAAATGATGTACACCTCCGCATTGGCTGGCGCAGGTGTGAGAGCGACAGGTGCCGGGGCCTGTGCATGCGCAATACCAAAACCTGTAGCCAAAAGCGAAGCCATCAACATCAGCTTTTTCATGTTTATCTCCTGAGAGGGGCTGAAACCGTAGAAAGGCAAGCGGGGGAAAGGTTCCGGATCATACCCCGAACTTCGCATCGTGGAAGGTCCGGTCAGGATGACTTGAAGCGTCTGACAAAATGAACACGGCACACTATGTCAGCCATAACTGATCGGGGTCGCTGTTTCCAGGAGCGTGTGAGGCAGGATGCCGAACCCGGAGCCCCCAGGGATGGGTTTACGGCGTTCCTGGAAACAGCGACCCCGATCAGTTATGGCAGGCGCCAATACAGCTTTGTTGACGCCCATTTTGTTAGACGACCTTACTTACGGAAAATGAAATAAACCGCCCCCAGCATGCACAACGCCGCCCACAGATAATCGAGCTTGAGCGGTTGTTTCATGTAGATCAGCACAAAGGGCACGAACACCGTCAGCGTGATGACTTCCTGCAGGATTTTCAGCTGTGCCAAACTGAACGCCGTATAACCAATGCGATTGGCCGGCACCTGCAATAGATACTCAAACAGTGCAATGCCCCAACTGATCAGGGCCGCCACATACCAGGGCCTGGCCGCCAGATTCTTCAGGTGCGCATACCAGGCAAAGGTCATGAACACATTCGACAGGGTCAGCAGGATGATGGTACGTGCAATAACGGGCATAACAGATCCTGTTAACAGGCCACGCCAAGATCACGCAGCGACTGCATGGTCTGTATTGGCGAAACATGCTGTATGGCATGCCAGCCGCGCCTGCGTGCGGCAGCCACATTGGGCAGAAGATCGTCAATGAACACGGTGTGCGCCGGCGTCAGCTGAAAACGTTCTTCAGCCAGGCGGTAAATTTCGTCATCAGGTTTCATCACACCCGCCTGATACGATGGCAGCACATCGTGCGCCAGTGCGCGCAAATCATAGGTGTTGTTGAGATGCGCCCAGTGCAGGTCGCCGACATTGGACAGCAGGTGCACCTGATAACGATCGCTCAGCGCGCGCGCCAGCTCGAACATGGACGTCACCGGCGTGAACATGTCCAGCCAGCCGCGCTTGACCTGCATGCGGTCCACACCGGGGGTCAGACCGTGCAGCCGGTCAACCAGCTCGGCGCCATCGAATTCGCCGCGCTCGTGCGCCTCCAGGTCGATGGCGGCAATCACTTCCTTCATGGAGTACTGCTGCGAACTCTGGGCCAGACAGGACAACAGCGGCGCGAAATTCAGCTCCACCAGCACCCAGCCCACATCGAAAATCACCGCATCTACTCTGGCTTTCATCACACCCCAATGCCTGTTCAATCAACATCAACACAGCGACCTGACTGTCAGACCCTCTCGCACACCAGCCGCAGCGGCTCATGTTGCCGATCCAGTCTCAGCACAAAATCAAAATGATCCACCGCCAAGCATAAATCGAAATCCGCCTGTGGCGCGTAATGCTGGCAGGCTGGATCGAAGAATTTTGCCGCAGCCGGCGCATAACGCAGGCGTTCACGCAGGCTGGCCAGTGGAAACGGCTCGCCACGCAGGCGTGCGGCGAGCAGCTCGGCACACAAATCGTCCTCCACACAGCGCTCACGAGCTTCCTGTCCCATTCTTACCAGAGTCACCACGGCAGGTGCCCGCTGGCGGATGTAACGCACGATGGCGGCGGCATTGACCAGCGCGCCGGTCAGCACTTCATCGGCGTGCACTGCATTCACCAGTCCCTGCGTGCCGGCATGGGTGGTGTGAATCAGCTCGCGATCGCGTACATCGCGGCGAGTTACCTGCGCGGGTGAGTTGCCGCCATCAAAGTCCGCCGGCGGCTGGGCGTGACGTTCACCGAACAACAGCCGCGATGGATCGTCGCGCTTCAACTGCCGGGCGTGTTCGATATCAGCCACCGGCAGCACCCCGCGCGCGCCGGCCGCAAAGGCATATGGCGCGAGCGAGAAGGCACGGAACACATCGATCACCACCGCAATACCACGTGCGGTGCGCGCGCCTTCGACAAAATCGGTTGTCACGATCTTCATTGCCAAGCTTCATCCCCGTTACAATGTGGTAATGCGCCATTCGATACCCAAGTTTTGCCTCAGCCTGCTGCTTGTCACCGCCATTCACTGCGTCGCCTTGCGACCCACACTGGCGCAAGCTGCAACCGGGAATACCGGCAATGGCGTTCAGGAACTGCTGAGCAGCGAACATCATCCCTGGCTGCGTAACGGCAATCTGAGCAACGAACTGTCGACACTGCAGGAACTATATCAGTCACAGGATGCTACGCCGCTGTGGTTCAAACAGGGGCAGCCCACCTCGCAGGCGTTCCAGATGCTCACTGTGCTGCGAGGCGCGGCCAGTTATGGCTTGCGCGCCGAAGACTACGATGGCAACACATTGACCAACTGGCTGACGCAATTGCCCGCCATCACCAATGCAAATCGGGTGACCACAACGCGGGAACAGCTGGAAATCGGTTTGAGCACAGCAGCCCTGCGCTTTGTCCGGCACCTGCACTTCGGCCGCATTGATCCGCTCAAGATCGGCTTTGACCTCAAGATCTCACGCGCGCAGGAGTTTGATTCAGTAGCGGCGCTGCGCAATCTCGCCAACAGTCAGGACGTGAGCGCGGCCGTCGGTGGCTTCGAGCCGCGCTTCGTACATTACCAGCTACTCAAGGCCGCGCTGGCGCGCTATCGGTTACTGGCGGTAGATTCCGAGCTGACACAGTTGCCCACCTTTTCGGCTCGTTCGATCAAACCCGGTGAAACCTACGAGGGCGCAGCTGCTTTGCGCAAACTGCTGATCGCCGAGCAGGATATGACCGCCGCTGAAGCAGCGTCCGAAACCGACACTTCATTGGATGTGGCACTGGTCAAGGCAATCAAGGCATATCAGACCCGTCATGGTCTGCAGGCTGATGGCGCACTGGGCAAACAGACTTTTGCGGCACTGACCACACCGTTCAGCAAACGTGTCCGGCAGATTGAACTCACCCTGGAACGCTGGCGCTGGTTGCCGGCGCTACAATCGCCCATGATCGTGGTGAATATTCCGCAGTTCAAACTGTTTGCTTTCAAGTCGGATGATGACCGTGAAGCCAATCTGCTGCGCATGGATGTGATCGTCGGGCAGGCCTTCCAGCATACACAGACGCCGGTCTTTCTGGCCGACATGAAGTACGTGATATTCCGCCCGTACTGGGATGTGCCCTACAACATCACGCGCCGCGAAATTCTGCCCGACATTGCGCGCAAGCCCAATTACCTGCAGCGCAATCATTTCGAACTGGTTAACGGTCAGGGGGACAACTCGCCCGTCGTACCCGCCACGCCGGAGAACATTGCGCAGCTGGCCACCGGCAAGGTGCGGGTGCGGCAACTACCCGGCGATGACAACGCGCTCGGCGCAGTCAAATTCATGCTGCCCAACAACCACAACGTGTACCTGCATTCAACACCGGCCAAACAGTTGTTCTCACAATCACGCCGCGCCTTCAGCCATGGCTGCATTCGCGTCAGTGATCCCACTGCTCTGGCCGAATACGTGCTGCGCAATGCCGAAGGCGATTGGTCACGCGAACAGATCGAGGCGGCCCTGCAGGGCAAGCCCAATCAGCGCGTCAATCTGAAAACGCCGATACCCGTGTTGATTGTCTATGGCACCGTGATGCCGCTGGAATCAGGCGTGGTGCAATTCTTCGACGATATCTATGGACACGATGCCATGCTGGCGAAGATGTTGTGATTTTTTGCAGGTTGGGCTGACAAGCCCAACGTTTCTTTCCGCGATGCTGATGTTGGGCTTGTCAGCCCAACCTACCCCACCCAGCTTCGCACCCTGCCCGTATCCAGATGCACGAAATCCGACTTGGCGTAGAAACCCACGCCACCGTGCTGGTTGGCCAGTGCCAGTTGCTGCAGCTTCTTTGTCGCGAACCCGGTCAGACGCACGTCGATGGCCTTGCCGTCCATGTGCAGGCTCTTCTTGGCCACTTCAGATGAACTCTTGCGCAACATGGCGTTAGTTTGTGGTGACCGATAGGCAGAGATCACCTCGAACGTATTATCGCGATCAGCCAGCACCTGCAGCTGATACAGGATGTCCAGCAGACCGGCATCCATGCTGGCCACTTCGCCGGTACGGAAATCACGTAGAAAGTAGTTGAGCGGGGACAGGCACTGCGTCTGGAACTGACCGTCGCACCAGTAGTCCACCGACAGCTTTTCGCCGGTATGTGTATGTACGAACGACACACTGCGGGTAGCTGTCGGATTCGCGCGCAGGGCCGCAAACGGAGCCAGCAACAATGCTGAACCGGCAATCATGCCCAGCAGGTCGCGGCGCGAAACAGTTCGAGAGCCAAGACGCTCAGCAGGGTAAATCGCTCGGGTCATGGGACACCGGAAGACTGTGGATGGGCGAAGCTAACCCCATTCCGGTGGGCAATGGCAAGTGTCCGAAACCTGAAACACCCTTTTTCTGAATCTGAACGGGATTCGCAGGGGCCGTTCGCGAACGGCCTGATCCATATATTATATTCCGAAGAGCGGTTCATGGATGAACCATTCCCTTCGGTCACGAACCGCCCCTACACAGGATGCGTGGCTACCGTCTGCGCTGCAACTTCACCACGCGGCCTTCCGCCACCGGACGTTCATTCACAACCACCACCTTGGCGCGGCGGAAGAAATTGAAATCGGTGGCGCTGGCCCAGGTGTAGGCGCCCATCATGCGGCCCACGATCAGTTCGCCGATGCCCAGTTCCGGCAGCTCGATGTTGTCGTCGATCACGTCGATGGAATCGCAGGTAGGACCACTCAGCACGCTGGGGAGCAGCTGCTTGCCTTCATTGAGCGCCGACACCGGATACTTGGCGTGATCGAACATCTGGCCGCTATACGAGCCATACACACCATCATCCAGGTAGTACCACCAGCGACCATCGCGCCTGGCCTTGCCCATCACCGTGGACACCGCGATACCGGCGGGTGCCGACAGGAAGCGGCCGGGCTCGGCGATCAGGCGCACGTGTTTGGGCAACTTGGCCAGCGCCTCGCGAATCGGCGCGCAGAATTCATCAATGGCCGGCACTGCTTCGTTGTAAGCAACCGGGAAACCGCCGCCGATATCCAGCACTTCCAGCGCCGGCAGACCGGTCAGCAGTGCTTCGGCAATCAGGTTGTTGCAGGCGTTGATGGCTTCAACGTACTTGGTCGGCTCGGTGGCCTGCGAGCCTACGTGGAAGCTCAGACCCTTGACGTGCACACCCAGCGAACGCGCCAGCTCCAGCAGGCCGAGCACGGCGCCGGCTTCGCAACCGAACTTCCTGGACAGGTCCACCACTGCATTCGGGCTGCGGAACGACACACGGATCAGCAGCTCGGCTTTCTTGCGATAGCGGGCGAACTTGCGTACTTCATCGGGATTGTCGGCCACGAAGGTGGTGACGCCGTAGCGCAGCGCATCGCGGATGTCGCTGTCGCGCTTGATGGGATGGGTGTGAATGCAGCGCTCCGGCGCGATGCCGGCGGTCTTTACCAGTTCGATTTCGCCAGTGGTGGCCAGATCGAAGAACGCGCCTTCATCACGCAGGCAGGCGACCACAGCGGCGTGTGGCAGCGGCTTCAGTGCGTAATGCAGATCGACGCCGGGCAGCGCCTGCTTAAGCGCGCGGTACTGACGCCGCACCTGTTCGCAGTCGAGGATCAGCAGCGGCGAGCCGAAACGCGCCGCCAGCGAGCGGATGGCCGCTTCATTCAGCTGCGTGGCGTCGTGATCGGACGAAGATGAAAAATGAGACAGGGCCTGTACGGCCGCACGGGGTAGCACCTTGTAGTACCTCAAATTAACGCTGCAAACACACTTAACCAACCCACTCAAAGGTCTGGTCGAGCGGCACCTGCAGCTTAATTAGGCATCCTGTCTTGCTCTAGGCGAGGAAGATCAGGCTCTGGGTGCTCTCTTACACAGGCGCGGCGACTGAGCATCACCGGCGCGCGCAATGTAACAAAAACAGTCTGCGATGCAAGGACTCATTCACAAAATTTAATAACGTTTGTTCATGAACACGCGACGGTATGCCGTGTGTCGCACATTTAGTCGCGCTTATGTCCGTTGCTGATGCTTCTTTGATGGCGCAGACGCTTCGGCAGGCTCAGCGACCGGAATCGCTGATCCGGTCGCTGAGCCTGTCGAAGCGTTCTGGGTTCTTGAGAAGCTGGAAGAAGGCTGACGGAGCGCGGAACGCGCTACAGCAACTCGGCCTCATCGCCGAAATCGGCTTTCAGCGCAGCGATGTCAGGATCGTAGGTAACCACATTCTCGGCCACCGCCGCGCGCCGCAGACGATCACGCACCGCATCCCACTTCTCGCCCTCGGGCACTTCTTCCACCAGGATGATGCGCGCCCCGGATTTGTCGAGGGTGCGCAGATTGGCGTAGAGATTGCGCGCATAGATGTCGGGACGCATGCCGGCGTTGATCCAGGTCATGTGTTCGCTGGCCTTGCCGGGCGGACGCATGGCCAGCACTGCCACCTTTTCCTGCTCATCGGTGAACTCACTCATCACCTGCTCGAGGCTCTTGCTGGGCACGATGTTCAACGGCGTGCCCGGCGAATAGTGTCGGGCCAGCATGCCCGGCGCGCGTGGCGCGTCCGGATCGGGTGCCGCGGTGACTTCCGGCACCACGGCCTGCAATTGTGACAGCGTGATATGACCGGGGCGCAGCAGGTGCGGCACCTCGCCTACGCAGCTGACGATGGTGGACTCAAGGCCGATCTTGCAATCTTCACCATCCAGAATGATTTTCACATCATCGCCAAATTCTTCGCGAACATGCTCGGGCCGTGTGGGACTGATATGACCGAAACGATTGGCCGAGGGCGCGGCAATGCCGCCACCAAAGGCGGACAGCAGCTGTTGTGCCACCGGATGGCTGGGCACGCGAATGGCCACGGTGTCCTGACCACCCGTCACTACGTCCGCCACCGCCGGTGCACGCTTGAACACCAGGGTCAGCGGGCCCGGCCAGAACGCTGCCGCCAGCTTCATCGCTGCCGGTGACGGGTCACGTGCCCAGCGCGGCAGATACTTGGGATCATCCAGATGCACGATCACCGGATGCGAGCTAGGCCGGCCTTTGAGCTTGAAGATTTTACGCACCGCTTCCGGATGGTTGGCGTTGGCACCCAGGCCGTACACCGTCTCGGTGGGAAACGCGACCAGCTCGCCGCCACGTAGCGCTTCGACGGCCGCTTGGATCTCTTCCTGGGAAATACGGGTGATTGCCATACCGCCATGATACACGGCCGGACTGGCACACCAGCCACTCATCCCCATGGACTGTCACCAGCCTGCAACAGCAAGGCCATCCAACCGCAACATAATCGTCCTAGCGTGACGGAGTCAGCCACCCGGAACCCGCCATGCAGATTGACGCCTCCCTCGATCCGCAACCCGTGCCCAGCAACGATCCATTCCGGCTGACCACACCGTGGCAGCAGTTTCCCGGCGTCGGCCGTTTGCTGAATGCCGCCGCTACGCATGCCTTGGCGCTGCAACCGCTGACGCGCGTCTACCAGGCGCTGGAGCATTGCCACAGCACGCTGGAATTTACCGGCACCGCGCTGCAAGTCATGGGTGTCAGCCATCGTGTCGAACCTGAGGCATTGCTGCGCATTCCCGCGCAGGGCGCTGCCATTGTGGTGGCCAATCATCCCTATGGTGGCCTGGAAGGTCTGCTGCTGATGCACCTGCTGCTGCAACGACGCAGTGATGCACGCCTGCTGGCCAATCATCTGCTGTGGCGCATCCCTGAGCTGCGGCCGATTCTGATTCCGGTGGATGTGCTCGATCCGAGTCGCAAGAGCGCCAACCTGGCCGGCTTGCGCGCAGCATTGAATCACGTCAAAGCAGGCGGTTTGCTGGCCCTGTTCCCAGCGGGCACGGTGTCGCATCTGCAAGGCACTCGCGTTGTGGACCCGCAGTGGAACGCCACGGCCGCACGCCTGATCCGCAAGTGCAATGCGCCGGTCACCCCGATGCATTTCGGCGGTCACAACAGCGCCGGCTTTCAGCTGGCCGGTCTGATTCATCCCCTGTTGCGCACCGCTTTGCTGCCGCGCGAGCTGGTGAACAAGCGCCATCACGAAATTCGCGTCAGCATCGGCAATGCGCTGCCCGCCGCACGGCTGCAGACCATTGAGGATGATGCCGCGCTCGCTGGGCTGCTGCGCCTGCAAACCTATGCACTGGCCAGAACACGTACGACCACCAACAAACCTCGTACAACGCGCGCGTCTGCCATGTCCCGTACTCCTGAACCTGTTGCGGCAGCCGTTGCGCCCGCCCTGATCGCTGCCGAACTGGAAGCTCTGCCACCAGAACAACAATTGCTTGAGGCCAACGGCCTGCGCGTAGTACATGCCCATGCACGGCAATTGCCCTGGACTCTGCAGGAACTGGGACGCCTGCGCGAACTGACCTTTCGCGCTGCCGGAGAAGGCACCGGCCGTGCACTGGACAACGATCTGTACGACAACTACTACACCCAGCTGATCTGCTGGAATCCCGCCACGCACGAAATTGTCGGCGGCTATCGCCTCGGTGCAGTGGACAGAATCCTCAAGCACTACGGACAACGCGGGCTGTACACGTCTTCGCTGTTCAAGTTTGGCCGGGGTTTTCTGCACCATCCGGCAATGGCAAACGGCATGGCGCTGGAACTGGGTCGCTCGTTCGTGCGCCCCGAATATCAGCGCAGCTTCGCACCGCTGCTGGCGCTGTGGCGCGGTATCGCTGCCTATGTATCGCATCATCCGCAATATCGCGTGTTGTTCGGGCCGGTGAGCATCAGCAATGACTACCTGCCCGCCTCACGCATCATGTTGGTGGAGTTCCTGAAGCAACATTGCTTCGATGCCGAGCTATCGCGACTGGTCAAGCCACGTACCGCAATGCGCCGTCGCCACCCCCTCACCGGCCTCAGCAGGGACATCGCACACCTGCAGGACCTGGACACTGTTTCGAGTTTGCTGTCACAACTCGAACCTGACCAAAAAGGTGTGCCCATCCTGTTACGTCAGTACCTGAAGCTTGGTGGCAAGTTGCTGGGTTTCAACCTCGATACGCAGTTCGGCGACGCCATAGACGGCTTGATCATGGTCGATCTGCCGAAGACAGACACGAAGACACTGCAGAAATATATGGGGCGGGAGGAAGCGGCAGCATATTTGGCAAGGCATCACGGGATAGAAAACGCTGTTTCGTGGCCTGCGTAAGGGCGCACCCGCGAGTGCGCCGCATGTCCGAATGGTGCACACCCGTGTGCACCTACATTACACCGCAATCCCCTGCGACTTCAGATACTCATCATAAGTCCCCTTGAAGTCCACTATCGCGCCGCCAGCCTTCACTTCGATAATGCGGTTGGCAATGCCGCCGACGAACTCGCGGTCATGCGACACGAAGATCAACGTGCCAGGATACTTCTCCAGGCCGATCTGCAGGGACTCGATGGTTTCCATGTCCATGTGGTTGGTGGGTTCGTCCATCACCAGCACATTGGGTTTGCTCATGATCAGCTTGCCGTAAATCATGCGGCCCTTTTCGCCGCCGGACAGCACCTTCACCGACTTCTTGCCGTCATCGCCGGTGAACAGCAGACGGCCGAGCGTGGCGCGCACAATCTGCTCGTCATCGGTGGCGGCTTTCCATTGATGCAGCCAGCTGACCAGATCCAGATCCTCCGCGAAATCCGTGGTGGGGTCCTGAGGCATGTAACCGGGCTTGGCGTTTTCCGCCCAGGTGACCTTGCCCCTGGTGGGTTTGAGTTCGCCGATCAGGCAGCGCATCAGAGTGGTTTTACCGACACCGTTGGCGCCGATCACGGCGACGCGCTCACCCACTTCGACGTTGAAGCTGATGTTCTTGAGCACTTCAGTCTGTGAATCAGGATAGGTAAAGCTCAGGCCGTCAATCTCGAACGGCACGCGATGCAGCTTCTTGTCTTCTTCAAAGCGCAGGTAAGGGTTCTGCCGTGATGACGGCTTCATATCCTCGATCTTGATTTTCTCGATCTGCCTGGCGCGCGAGGTGGCCTGCTTGGCCTTGGACTTGTTGGCCGAGAAACGCCGCACGAATTCCTGCAACTCCGCGACACGCTCCTTGGCCTTGGCGTTCTGCGCTGATAGCAGTTCACGCGCCTGGGTCGAGGCCAGCATGAAGTCATCGTAGTTGCCGGGATACACCTTGATCTGACCGTAGTCGAGATCGGCCATGTGCGTGCACACCGAATTCAGGAAGTGACGATCATGGCTGATGATCACCATGGTGGCGTTGTAACCGTTGAGTGTGTCTTCCAGCCAGCGAATGGTATTGATGTCCAGGTTGTTGGTCGGTTCATCGAGCAGCAACACATCGGGCGTGGAGAACAAGGCCTGCGCCAGCAGCACGCGCAGCTTCCAGCCCGGCGCCACTTCGCGCATCGGACCGTTGTGATACTCGGGACCGATGCCGGCTTCGGTGAGCAGTGACGCGGCACGCGATTCCGCATCGTAGCCGCCGTACTCGGCGAATTTGGCTTCCAGCTCTGCGGCGCGCATGTAGTCGTCATCGGTGGATTCGGCATTGGCATAAATCGCATCACGCTGGGTCATGGCCTGCCACATTTCCACATGGCCCATCATCACCACATCCAGCACGCGTATATCTTCGTAACCGAACTGGTTCTGGCTCAGCTTGCCCAGACGCAGCCCGGGCACCAGCATGACTTCACCGGAACTCTGCTCCAGATCGCCGCCCAGAATTTTCATGAACGTGGATTTGCCGCAGCCGTTGGCGCCGATCAGGCCATAGCGGTTGCCATCGACAAACTTGACGGACACATTTTCAAACAGCGGCTTGGCGCCGAACTGCATGGTGATATTGGCGGTAGAGAGCATTGTGCAGATACCAAAGGCAATGTAGCGGTCGGTACAGTGGACCCGACCACGCGAAATTCAAGCGGTTACCGGAGAAAGGCGCGGCGCAAGCCGGCCAGCGGGCGCGCATTCTAGCGGGATACGCCGCCTTTGGCGCGACCATTGCCGGAACTGCAGAAAATTCCGGGAAAACAGCCGGAAAGCCGGCTCACACCACCCGCTATTTCCGGCGCCGGGGACTGCGGTCTACCCATTCGCGGGCGAAATCGCGTTTGAGAGCTGCACTGATCAATGCCGCACTGACCACAGTTATCAGGGCGCCCAGCGAGGCCAGCGCCATGTCCTTCTGCGCATCCCACACATCCCCCTGCGAGCCGAGAAAGGCTGCGCCCAGATCGCCGCCGAAAATCACTGCCGCACCCCACTCGATCAGCTCGTACAACATGGACGTGGACATGGTCAGGTCCAGCGGCAGGAAGTAGCTCAGGAAGCCGCGCATGCCAGTCACACGCACAAACACCTCACGCACCGGATACGCCAGCAGCAGGCCATAGCTGAAGTGCACCAGGCGGTCGTAATAGTTGCGCTGCCAGCCCATCAGCTCATTCAGGGTGTTACCGGTCAATGCCTTGAACCATTGGTCATAGGGCACTTCCGAATAGGTGTAGTGCGCACCGATGGTATGCATACATAGAAACAGGAACAGCATGGTGTACGACGCGTTCGACAGCGGCACGACGCGATAAGTGAACACCAGCGCTGCCACGCCCAGCAGCAACAGCACATTCTCCAGCACCCAGTCCGAACGGCTGTATGGGTTGACCGCGAGCAAGCCCCACAGCACCAGAAACAAGGCCAGCAGCAACCACAGATATCGGCTTCGTGACATCACACCCTCCGTGTATTCGGTATTCTTGTTGGTATCAAAGATCAATCCTGAACCGTGCGTCTGCCAATCAGCCACAGCGCCGCCAGCGTCAGGAATCCCGCCAGCGACATGTAGTAACCGACATACTGCAGACCATAGTGAGTCGCCAGGTACGTTGCAATATACGGCGCCAGTGAAGCGCCAATAATGCCTGCAAGATTGAAGGTCAGAGACGAGCCGGTATAACGCACTGCAGTGGGAAACAAACCTGACAATGAAGCGCCGATCGGCCCATAGGTCAGCCCCATCAGCCCCAAACCTAGACATAGAAATAGCAGCACATTGAGTTTGCTGCCTGAACCGAACAGCGGTGCGAACGCCAGCCCAAACACCATCACCAGCACCGCAGCCACCATCAGCATGGTGCGACTACTGAGCTTGTCCGCAATCACGGCAGAGAGCGGGATGGTGATTGAAAAAAACAGAACACCGATCATCTGCAGCACCAGAAAGTCGCTGCGACTGTACCCCAGCGCCGAAGTACCCCAGCTCAGGCTGAACACCGTCATCAGATAAAACACCACAAAGGTCGCCACTGCGGACAACGTACCCAGCAGCAACATGCCGGGATGCTGCACCAGCACTGTCATCATCGGCAGGCGCACGCGTTCGTTGTTGTCGATGGCCTTCTGAAATGCCGGTGTTTCTTCCAGCTTCAGGCGCACATAGAGGCCAACAAACACCAGCAGCGAACTGGCCACAAACGGAATCCGCCAGCCCCAGGCAAAGAATTGCTCGTCAGTCAGCATATCGGTGAGCAGCAGAAAAATGCCTGTGGAACACAAAAAACCGATCGGCGCGCCCAGCTGTGGAAACATGCCATACCAGGCACGCTTGCCGGGTGGTGCATTCTCGGTGGCCAGCAGCACCGCACCACCCCATTCACCCCCCAGCCCAAGACCCTGACCGAAACGGCACAGCGCCAGCAGCAGCGGCGCGAATACGCCGATGCTGGCATAGGTGGGCAGCAGGCCAATGAACACCGTCGACAACCCCATGGTCAGCAACGCCGCCACCAGCGTGGCCTTGCGACCGATGCGATCACCGAAGTGACCAAAAACTGCCGAACCGACCGGGCGTGCAAAAAACGCCAGTGCAAACGTGGCCAGCGATTGTAAGGTGGCCGAAGCCGGATCACCCCTGGGAAAGAACAGCTGCGGGAAAACCAGCACGGCCGCAGTGGCGTAGATGTAGAAATCAAAAAACTCGATGGTGGTGCCGATCAGGCTGGCGAACAGCACACGCGCTGGCGAATTACCGGCGCGCGGCGCGGAGGCTGGTGGTGTCATTTGTTATTCGGCGCTGCAGGCTTGGTGGAATGAAGTGGATTGTCGCATGCGCAAGATAATAGGGGGCAAGACAATTCATGCAGTAAGCTAATGCTGATGCACTCCGGTCCCTGATCTTGTCGAAGGGTCCTGATCTGAAGACCCTTCGACAAGATCAGGGACCGGAGACCAGATGATTCAACACCCGTTAGGCCCAGTCACTCATCAATCACCGCATGGCGCAAAAATACTACGTAGTCTGGTCCGGCCGCAGTACCGGCGTGTTCGACAACTGGCCCGCCGCACTGGCCTCTGTCGACAAGTTTACCGGTGCCCGCTACAAGTCATTCCCCAGTCGGGTCGAAGCCGAGCAGGCCTATCGCGACGGCAGCAGTGCGCACATCGTGAGTCGCGTTGGCAATAAACCAGCCACCAGCAAGAGCGATCGGGCGGCTGCACATATCGCGCATCAAGCCAACGTCAGCATCTATTGCGATGGCGCCTGTGAACCCAACCCCGGTAATGCCGGCTCGGGCGTAGTGGTGTATCGCAACGGCCAGCTCGCCGAACTCTGGTACGGCCTGTACAACCCGCAGGGCACCAACAACACCGCCGAGCTGAATGCCCTCCACGAAGCCCTGCGCATGGCCGAAACCGAACTCAAGGCCGGCAATACCGTCGAGATCTGCAGCGACTCGCAATACGCCATCAACTGCATCAGTGTCTGGGCGCCCGGCTGGGAGAAGAAAGGCTGGACCCGGAAAGATGGCGAGATCAAGAACCTCGACATCATCCAGGACAGCTATGCCATCTACCAGCGCATCAAGGATGACGACCTGATCCTCACCCACGTCGCCGCGCACGTCGGCACCGAAGGTAACGAGCTCGCCGACCGGATGGCCATGTATGCCGCGCTGAGCAAGACCCGGGAGTTCAAGCGTTACGAAGAGACCATGGACATCGAAACGCTGCTGAAGATGCGCAAGGGTTGATGGCAGTTCTTTTGTAGGTCTGGTTTTACACCCGACTTCTTGACAGGAAATCGGGTGTAAAACCAGACCTACAAAAATGTAACAAACCTCGGTTTGTTTGGAACAAAGCTCGGTACGACCTACAGATGCATCCAGCATGCGTGCCTCTTTAATGCGATCATGCCCGCATGAAACAATTTTCCGAACTGAAGCTAAGCGAACCCCTGCTGAAGGCGCTGGCCGAGCTGGAATACACCGAAATGACGCCGGTACAGTCCGCGTCGCTGCCGGCGATTCTGGGCGGGCGTGATGTGGTGGCGCAGGCCAAGACCGGTAGTGGCAAGACTGCGGCATTCGCGCTGGGACTGCTGTCGTCACTGGATGCGAGCATCAGCAAGGTGCAAGGCCTGGTGCTGTGTCCGACGCGCGAGCTGGCGGATCAGGTCAGTCGCGAGATCCGGCGGCTGGCCAGTTTTATTCCCAACGTGAAAGTGACGACGCTGTGCGGCGGTGTGCCGCGCCGCACGCATATCAATTCGCTGACGCATGAACCGCACATTGCCGTGGGCACGCCTGGGCGCATTCTGGACCTGCTCAAGAAAAAAACGCTGCCGATGGAGATGCTGAAAGTGCTCGTGCTGGATGAAGCCGACCGGATGCTGGATATGGGTTTTGCCGATGCGATTGGCGAGATCATTGAGTACACCCCGGCTGAAAGACAGACATTGATGTTCTCCGCCACCATGCCGGCTCCCATCCGGCAATTCAGCCGGCAGTTTCAGCGTGAGCCGCTGGATGTCACGATCAGGAGCGATTCAGATGCAGTGCTGATCGAGCAAACCTTTTATGAAGTGCAGCCGGAGGGCAAGCTGGAGGCACTGGCCACCCTGCTGCTGCACCATCGTCCGGAATCGGCGGTGGTGTTCTGCAACACACGTCAGGACGTGCGCGATGTACACGCCGCGCTGGTTGAGCAAGGGTTCTCAGCGCTGGCGCTGCATGGCGAACTGGAACAGCGCGAGCGCGAGGAAATGCTGGTGCGTTTCGCAAATCGCAGTAGCAATGTGCTGATTGCCACCGATGTTGCCGCGCGGGGTCTGGACATCAAGGAACTGCCCATGGTGATCAATTTCGATATCGCCACGGATGCCGACACGCATGTGCATCGCATTGGCCGCACCGGTCGTGCTGGCAGTCGCGGCGTTGCGTTGACGCTATGCGCGCCCCGCGATGCCATGCGGGCGCGCGCCATTGCCGAACAGCAGAACACTCCATTGCACTGGAGCAAGCTGCCGCGCAGCGCCAATGGTGCTGCGGCACTGGTAGCGCCGTTCATCACCATTGCAGTGGATGGTGGGCGCACCGATAAACTGCGTCCGGGTGATCTGCTCGGCGCATTGACGGGTGACGCGGGTCTGCCCGGCGATGCGGTGGGCAAGATCGATGTGTTTCCAACCCGCAGCTATGTGGCCATCGCACGCAACTGGCATGGCAAGGCGGTTGAACGGCTGCGCGCGGGCAAGATCAAGGGGCGGACGTTCAGGATTCGGAATATTCGCTGAGCACATCACTAACCGATGTCTCGTTTTTGTTCACCTCTCCTTGAGGGAGAGGGGAACGGAACGTCGTTTCAGGATTTAGACACTCCTGCCAGTACATTGCGACGCACTTCAGTAAAGCCCAGTGGTTTGCCCCCGGCAAAGCGCTCCGGATAGTTCAGATGCTCGCTCAGCAGCACGTGCGTGGCTGTAGCTTCAAGATCCGCCATGCCAATCGGATGCGTCTTGAACATGGGCATGGGCGTCAGCACGTACTGTCCTGTTGCGACGTCGGGATAACGCAGCAGCAAGTACTGCACATCCGAGCCGTGATGCTTGGTGATATGGAAACCCCGCGTTTCGGTAATACAGAATGCGGCGCCGAAGATCACGCCGCGTCGGGTATCGGGATGGATAGTACCAGCAGAGTCCAATAGATCCTGCAGCAGCACGTGCAGCGCGGCACGAATGCTCAGATAGTCCGACTCGCTGACCTCCACTTGCTCGGATAAATTCAGCAGTGCGGCCGCAGCCGTAGGCAGCACCAGCACACGTCCACTGCCCACATCGCAGATATAGATAGCCGGTCCGGCTCGCTGCGGCGACAACCAGCGCGGATCGATCAACAAGCCAGCTGCATCGCCGTATTGAGCAAAGCGCTGTCGCGCGGTGTCAAGCGCATGAGGGTCAGTCATCTACACAAATCATCTGTTCGATCAATTCAGCGTCGAACGCTGCCAGCCGGCATCGGTCCATTTCAATTCGTATGCCGGCCAGTAGCGAGTATCCAGCTTGAGCGTAATGACTTCCGGCGTGCCATTGAGCGTGATGGTGCGCAGACGCACCGAGCTGCGATCCTGGCGATTGGCAATTGCCTTGGTGAAAGTATCGATATCCAGGGTCGCCTGTCCATCCACTTCAACAACCCGCCGACCTGCCCACAACTGATAACGCGAGGCAGGTGAACCATAGGCAAAGTAAGCAACGAACACACCTTCGGCCGGCGTGTTGCGCTGTGCGGCCAGCGCGCGATGCGGAGTTTGAAAAATGGCGCCGGCCCAGAACACCAGACGATCGATGTCACGGCCACCGAGTGCGGCTGTCTGCACCACCAGCTGCTGTTCTTTCTTGTTACGCAGCACGGTTACCGTGACCTGCGGCTTTTGTGCAGCGTGCTCAATCTCGCGAAAACTGGATACCGTTGCGCCGTCAATGGCGAGGATCACATCGCCGGTGCGCAACAATTTTGCAGCCGGTGAACCTGCGACCAGACGCGCCACCACCAGCGCCTGACGATGTTCGGGGTCATGTTTCACCAGCGCATCGGCCCATGTGTCGGGCAAGCCCAACCGACGCGCATCGGCCAGCGACACCGGCGCGAACTCGGCCTCCAGCGAACGCACTGCAGCACCCGTACTGGCCAGTTGCAGGGTCTCAGCCAGCAGATCCGCAGGAATACCCCGCATGGTCTGCTGAGCATCGCGGCCCTGTTCGACGATGAAGCTCGACCAGCTGGCGAGCACTTCGCCCTTCTTGTTGACCAGCACGCCATCGAAATTGTCGGGGCCGTTGACCAGATCAATCAATTCGGCATTTGATTCCCGAAAGCGCAGAGTACGCGACAGCGGGAAGGCAGCAGGGTCAATCTGCGCCACCACGGCCGATTGCGACTTCACCTTGGAGTCATTGTCCAGGCCCACTGCCCACACGGTTTCACCGGGCTGCACACGCTGTGTGCCGAGCTTGGCGGCACGTACGGGAGTCGCGCCGATCAGCTTCGGGTCATACGACACCACGGCGAGATTGTGCAGCGGATGGATGTATTCCACCTTGCCAGGAATTTCCACCGACCCGGCAAACGTCAGACGTACATCGCCTACCGGCACCGGAATGGTATTGCGATCCACCACCACCAGACCTTTGACGGCATCGACGATCACACCCGTACCATAGAAGCCGCGATCGGTATAGCCCGAAACAGAATACGGCATGTCGAAGTTCACCATCACCAGTGACGGCGCAACCCGATTGATGATGGGGTCAGAGGATTGCGCAAACTGGGTGGTGGCCGGTTCGGGCGGTGCGGCCACGCCATCCACCGGCCAGGTATCGCAAGGCCAGATGCCCTGCGCATCATCGCGGTGGCATTCTGCGGCGACATACCAGCGGCGGTCCATGCGCAGCACCGCGATGCGTGAGGCACGCGGATCATCCATGGTGAAGAAACGCAGCGTGGCGCGTTCGCCGTCTTTCAGATTTTTGAGAATCCCGCTGAAGTCATCCAGCGTGTTGATCGGTGCTTCATTTACCTCGGTGATCACCGCGCCGCGCGGTACACCGGCGGCACCCAGTGCATAACCGCTGCTGGCGACGAACACACCTGCAACCGGTTTGTTGTAGTGACGCGCCATCTGCCAGCTGAGCGTGTGCACCACGCCATCGCCAAAGCTCAGATATTTGTCCGGCGTGATTGCATAGAGATCGTCCACTTTCAGTTCAGCGGTACGGGTCTGAGTACCGCGCCGGATTTCCACTTTGATACTCTGAGCAACAGCATCATCCAGGATCTGCTCCAGCGGTTCGAAGGTTGTAACCAGTTCGCCATTGATGCGCACCAGAATATCGCCAGGTTCCAGGACAGCCGCAGCGCCCGAACCGGGCTGCACTTCACTGGCCACCAGCATGCCGGTCTGGTTGGGAAACTTGCGGCGCACCTCGGCTTCGGTGCCGGTATCCAGCCCCAACCGCTTCAACTCATCGTAGGGCGTATAGCTGAATACGGTTTGCAACGTACCGCGTGTCACCGGCTTGCCATCCTGAATCAGCTTCAGCGCACGCACCACGCGATTGAGCGGCAGATAGAAACTGGAGGCTGCAGCATTGCTGCCACCGGCATTCAGCGCCACGACGCGACCCTCAATGTCGAGCACCGGCGAACCGGATGAGCCCCCTGATGTACCCGATGCCGCCTGAATGTAGAAGGTGTTGAAGTCGTTGAACTTGAAAGCACCGTACTCCGGCGCCTGACGATCAAGGCGCGCCAGCGTACCGGAGAGAATCGACAGCTGTTCTCCGGCATCATTGCCAACCACGCGAATCTCGCGACCAACGGTAGCACCCTGCGGGTACAGCGGCAGCTCGGCAGGCTGGATGAAATGCAGGGCGCTTGGGTCGTATCGATAGATGCCGAAATCATGCACGGGATCGCGGTACACCGGATACAGCGTGACTTCTTCGCGGTTCTGGAACACCGCCTGCGCCGTCACCGGCCCGGGCGTGACCACATGACGATTGGTGAGAATCAAACCGCGTTTGGCATCGACAACGAACCCGGTGGCCTGACCGGAACTGTTGGACTCGGTATCAAAGGCACGCACCTGATCGATCTGGATGCTGACCACGCTGCCCGTGATGCGCTCCAGCGTCCTGGCCCACTTGCTGTCATCGACATCCGCAGCGTGCGCGCTGCAACAGATCAGATAGGTGAAAGCCAGAACCAGCAGTTTTTGCATTCTATTTACCTTTGCTTCAACAGCAGGTCGGGTTAGCGGCCTTGCCGCGTTTACCCTACCTGAATCGATGTCGGGCTGAAGCCCGACCTACACGCATGCTGTATATGACGGCCACCGCTACCAGTTCAACGCCTGACCAAACGCAGCCCGGTACTGAGCCGCAAACTCATCGCGCGTGAAACGATGGTTCTGCGGACCATGCGAGGCGATCTTGATGGCGCCGATCAGCGAGGCCATGCGGCCAGTGACTTCCCAACCCAGATTGTTCATCAGGCCATAGATCAGGCCGGCGCGATAGGCATCACCACAACCCGTGGGATCATTCACCGCAGCCGGTTGCGCAGCAGGAATATGCAGCTGATCACCCTTGGTATAGATAACCGAACCCTGCGCGCCGTGCGTGACAATCAGCGCGTCCACGCGTCTAGCCAGTTCTTCGTGACTCAAGCCCGTGCGATCCGACAACAGCTGCCCTTCGTACTCGTTCACCGTGACCCAGGTCGCCTGATCGACAAACCGCAGCAGTTCCTCACCACCAAACATGGGCAGGCCCTGCCCCGGATCGAAAATGAAGGGAATCTTCGCCGCAGCGAATTGTTCTGCGTGCTGGATCATGCCGTCACGCCCATCCGGTGAAATCAGGCCCAGAGACACCCCGCCATCGGTGGGTACAGACTGGACATGGGCGTGCGTCATTGCGCCTGGATGAAAGGCCGTGATCTGGTTGTCGTCGAGGTCGGTGGTGATGAACGCCTGCGCGGTAAACTCGCTGGGCACGGTCTTGAGGTACTTCAACTCCACGCCCTGCTGCTTCAGCCAATGGTGATAGGGTGCGAAGTCGTGACCGACCGTGGCCATCGGCGCGCCCTGGCCGCCGAGCAGCTTCAGGTTGTAGGCAATGTTGCCCGCGCAACCACCGAAATTGCGGCGCATGTCCGGCACCAGGAAGGACACATTCAACATGTGAATCTTCTCGGCCAGGATGTGTTCCTTGAACCGCCCGCCGAACACCATGATGGTGTCGTAAGCCATCGATCCACAAATCAATGCCGACATGCGCGCAACCTGTTGTTAGCCAGTTGTTGGATAAGACCAATGGCTGCGGAGCATAGCGGAAAAGCGCCAATGGAAATGTCAAAAAGTGCCGGATTGCAGGGGCTATCCCAGCAGCACCAGTCCCCAGGTGATGGCCACCATCGCCAACGACAGGAATACGGCCGCGGAGCCCATGTCTTTGGCAAGTCCGGAAAGCTCGTGGCGCTCCAGACCCACACGATCCACGACGGCTTCAATCGCGCTGTTGAGAATCTCCACTACCAGCACCATCAGCACGCTGCCAGTCAGCAACGCACGCTCGATAGCGTTGTGACCGAGATAGATGCCGAGCGGCAACAGGAAAATCGCCAGCAGCAATTCCTGGCGAAAGGCCGCTTCGTGCTTGTACACGCCGGTAAAACCTTTCATGGAGTTACCAAAGGCCTTGAACAGTCGGGTCATGCCGGAAGGTTTGTTGCGGTCGGTCATTTTCATTCCTGATTCCAAGAAAACCCTCACCCTGCCCTCTCCCTTGAGGGAGAGGGAAAGATCAAGCAAGAGTGTCGTACCAATTCTCTCTCCCTTGGGGAGAGAGAGTCAGGGTGAGGGGCGTCAATATGCCTTCCAGGTCAGATCCAGCTGCTTCGCGGCGCGCACATCATCGAGACGACGCACGGGCAACGTGTACGGCGCACCCTTCACTTTTTCGGCATCGGTTTCAGCTTCACGCTGGATCTCGATCAGGGCATCGACGAACGCGTCCAGCTCTTCCTTGGCCTCGGTTTCAGTCGGCTCGATCAGCAGGCACTCCGGCACCAGCAGCGGGAAGTACGTGGTGGGCGCATGAAAGCCGTAATCCAGCAGGCGCTTGGCGAAGTCCATGGCATTCACATTCAGCTCGCGTGCCTGACGCTTGAGCGTGATGATGAACTCATGGCTGGCACGGCGTTCCGGATAGGCCGGATCAAAACCGGCCTGACGCAGACGCGCCAGCAGGTAGTTGGCATTCAGCGCGGCATATTCGGCAACACGCTGCATGCCGGCTTTGCCCAGCATGCGCATATAGATATACGCACGCATCAACACGCCGGCATTACCCATGAAACCGGACAGGCGACCGATCGACTGGGGCAGATCTTTTTCAGTGAGCCAGCGATACTTGTCACTTTCCTTGCCCACTACAGGCAGCGGCATGAACGGCGTCACGCGCGCACTCATGCCCACCGCGCCCGCGCCCGGACCGCCACCGCCATGCGGCGTGGAGAAGGTCTTGTGCAGATTCATGTGGATCACGTCGAAACCCATGTCGCCCGGACGCACCTTGCCGAGAATGGCATTGAGGTTGGCCCCGTCGTAGTACAGCAGGCCGCCGGCGTCATGAACAATCTGCGCCATCTGCTTGATGCGACGCTCGAACACGCCCAGCGTCGAGGGGTTGGTGAGCATGATGCCCGCCGTGTTTGGCCCTACTGCTTTCTGCAGCGCTTCCAGATCGATATCACCCGAGGGCAGCGAGGGGATCTCCACCACTTTGCAACCGCACATGGTCGCCGTCGCCGGATTGGTGCCGTGCGCCGCATCCGGCACGATCAGTTCATCGCGATGCGACTCGCCACGCGAGCGATGGTAGGCGCGGATCATCGCCACACCGGCAAACTCGCCCTGTGCGCCCGCCATGGGCGTCAGCGATACGGCATTCATGCCGGTGACGTCCTTGAGCATCTCCTGCAATTCGTACATGCACGCCAGGAAACCCTGTCCGGTGGCATCCGGCGCCAGCGGATGGCGACCCAGAAACTCCGGCAGCATGGCGTACTGATTACACGCACGCGGGTTGTACTTCATGGTGCAGGAGCCCAGCGGATAGAAGTGCGTGTCGATGGAAAAATTCTTCTGCGACAGACGGGTGTAGTGGCGCACTGCCTGCAGCTCGGACACTTCCGGTAACTGCGGACGCCTGGTACGACGCAAGTTGGCAGGAATGTCGCTCGGCACCGCAGCCGGATATTGCGCAGCGGCAGATCGGCCAGTGCGCGAATGTTGGAAGATGAGTTTTTCAGTCATGTGACAAGTCCAATCCATTTTGTTCGTAGGTTGGGCTGAGTTTTCGAAGCCCAACAATTGGCGAACGATTCAAGTTGGGCTTCGAAGACTCAGCCCAACCTACACTGTTACTTCAACACTTCGGCAAGCGCTTTGGCATACGCCGCAACATCAGCACTCGTTCGAGTCTCGGTAGCACATACCAGCAAGGCATTGCCCAGCTGCGGAAAGTGCGGCGTGAGGTCATACCCGCCGACGATGCCACGCTCGACCAATGCTGCCAGCACCTCAGGAACAGGGCGATTCAGCGTAATCACCGCTTCATGGAAACGCGTTCCGGTAAACGCCAACTTCACACCAGGAATTCTGGTAAGCGCGTCCATCAGTTCTGCGGTTCGTTGCTGTGAATTCGCCGCCACACGCTCCAGCCCTTCCGCACCGAGAATTGACATGTAGATGGTCGCCGCCGTCACCAGCAGGCCCTGATTGGTACAGATATTCGAAGTCGCTTTGCCGCGGCGAATGTGCTGCTCGCGGGCCTGCAACGTCAGCGTGAAACCCTGCTTGCCCTCCAGATCGACGGTACGGCCGATGATACGACCCGGCATCTGCCGCACGTAGTCCATGCGCGTGGTCATGAACCCGAAGTACGGGCCACCGGACGCCAGCGGCACACCCAGTGGCTGGCCATCGCCAACGACAATGTCCGCACCTTTCTGCCCCCATTCACCCGGCGGCTTGAGCAGCGCAAGAGAAATCGGATTCACCACCGCGATGACGAATATGCCGTTGGTATGCGCCCAGTCAGTCAGTGCATCCACGTCTTCCAGTTGACCGAAGAAGTTCGGCTGCTGAATCACGATGCCGGTGATGTCCTGACCTTCAAATCCTTTAAGTGACTCAACCAGCGTGGTGCCGGACTTGCCGTCGAACGCCACGGCGTCAAACTTCAGATTCTGATTGCCGGCTACTGCCTTGGTCACCGAGGTATAAGTCGGATTGACGCTGGACGGAATGATGAAGCGCTGCGACTGCGACTTGCGGTTGGCGCGAACCGCCATGAGACAGGCTTCCGACAGCGCCGATGCACCGTCATACAACGAAGCATTCGATACCGCCATGCCGGTGAGACTGGCCATCATGGTCTGGTATTCGTACAACAGCTGCAGGGTACCCTGCGAAGCCTCGGCCTGATACGGCGTGTATGCCGAATAGAATTCGCCCCGCGTGACAACCGCCCATACTGCCGCAGGGATGTGATGCTCGTAAGCACCGGCACCGATAAAGTTCAGATATCTGCCATCCTGATTCGCGCGCTGCTGCATCAGCTGACCCACTTCCATTTCAGTGAGTGCATCTGGCACCTGCGTCAGCCCCTTGGCACGCAAGTCAGCGGGAATTTCTTCAAACAACGCTTCAATGCTGGGTGCGCCTATGGTGGCCAGCATCTCGCGCACATCTTCGGGCGTGTGGGGAATGAACGGCATGTGCGATGTCCTTAGTGCGCAGCGTCAACAACAGCCTGGTACGCTGCAGAATCCAGCAGCTTGGCAACTTCGCCGGCATCGCTGGGACGAATTTTCATCAACCAGCCGTCGCCATAAGGCGCCTGATTGATCAGTTCCGGCGTCGCGCCCAGCGCTTCGTTCACCGCAACCACTTCGCCGCTGACCGGGCTGTACACATCCGAAGCGGCCTTGACTGATTCCACTACGGCAAACGCATCGCCCGCCTTGAGCCTGCGGCCGACATCCGGTGTTTCAACAAATACCAGATCGCCCAGCGCGGACTGGGCATGATCAGAGATACCCACAGTCAGGGTGCCATCGGCCTCAACGCGTGCCCACTCGTGGCTGGCAAGATATTTGAGATCAGCAGGAATGTTGCTCATGTCAGTTCCTCAAAAAAAGATCAGAGTAGGGGCGGTTCGTGAACCGCCCTTTGTAAGGACGATGAATAGGGGCGCTCACGAGCGCCCCCTGCAGAATATTCAAACTTCAATACAAACCTTGCCATTGCGCGCAAACGGATACGGCACGATGCGCGCTACGAGCTGTTTGCCGCGGACATCCACTTTCACGTTGCCATGCGCAGCGGCCGGCACGCGCGCCAGCGCAATGGAACGCTCCAGTGTGGGCGAGAACGTGCCGCTGGTGATCTCGCCATTTGCCTGGCCGTCCACCAGAACTGCCTGATGCGAGCGCAACACGCCGCGGTCTTCGAGCAACAGGCCAACCATTTTGCGTGGCACACCGGCCGCCTGTTGCGCTTCAAGCGCGGTGCGGCCGATGAATTTGCGATCCCTGGGTTCGAAGGCAATGGTCCAGGTCAAGCCGGATTCCAATGGCGACTGATTTTCGTCCATATCATTGCCATACAAGTTCATGCCGGCTTCAAGACGCAAGGTGTCGCGTGCGCCCAGGCCACACTGAGCAATGCCGGCAGCATGAAACTTCAGCCACAACGCACCGGCCTCTGCCCTGGGTAGCATGACTTCAAAGCCATCTTCGCCGGTGTAGCCAGTGCGGGCGATGAAGTAGCGACCGAACTCACCGCCGGCAAATACCTTCAAATCCAGTGCGGCTTGCGTGTCAACGCCCAGCACGGAAACAGCCTTGGCGCGGGCATTCGGACCCTGCACCGCAATCATGGCCAGGTCATCGCGCACCCTTACATCAACATTGAAGGCGACAGCCTGTTGCCTGATCCAGGCGATGTCTTTGTCACGCGTGCCCGCGTTCACCACCATGCGGAACCAGCTCTCCGTCATGAAGTAGACAATCAGATCATCGATGACCCCACCGCGCTCATTGAGCATGCAGCTGTACAGGGCTCTGCCGGAGGTTTTGAGCTTGGCCACATCATTGGCCAGCAGATAACGCAGAAATTCACGGATGCGCAGGCCGGTCAGATCGAGCACACACATGTGCGAGACATCAAACATGCCGGCGTCGCGGCGCACGGCATGGTGCTCGTCGATCTGCGAGCCATAGTTGACCGGCATGTCCCAGCCGCCGAAATCCACCATGCGCGCGCCAGCAGCGACATGCGTGTCATACAGGGGGGTACGTAAACCCATGAAAAGTCTCCGCGATTCGAGCCTGGACAAAATAAGGTCGCTGCCTGCCTTGCACACGCTCTATGTGCGGAAAGCCATGGCTGCGCCCCTCTGTCCGGGTACCTGAGAGATCGGGTGTCGCGCTGATCGCGGGCACCGCTCCCCTTCGGTGGATCACCATCCTGATTGCGGACTGGCCGCAGGCAAGGTGATCGCTCTCCAGAGACCCATCAATCCGGGGAGTTCATCTCAAAGCTACTGAGCTCGTGATTTCACGTCCCGGCGGTGCTCGGAATCCTCACGTACTTGCGTGTACGCTCCGGTTCCTGCGCTCCGGCGGAAAACATGAACTCACTTCGCTCGCTGTGCTTTGAGATGAACTCCCAAAAATCACTTGTGCCGTTCATTTGCCTGAGCGTTTCCGGGCGGTTGCGCCTTCGGCGGTCGGATTCCCGACTCTCTCCGGCCAAGTGGTCATGGGCGGGGCAATGGTAGCGGAGTCGGTTGCGTTCGTCAGAAAAAATTAGGGCGCAGCCTGATTCAGGCTGCGCCTCTACTCGCGCAAGCGTCACCTGGAACTCGTCAGATGGTTTTACTGGCCACGTCGGAAAGCGGACTCGAAATGCCGGTGGCATTAACGGATGCCAACGCAAAATAATAAGTCGTTCCTTTGGTCAACCCGCTTATCGTGTAACTGGTAGCTCCAGCAGAGTTGATACCTACCGTACTGCTCAAATTGCCAGGATTGGTACCGTAGTAAATCGTATATCCCGCCAGGTCGGTAAGTGTCGAACCATCGGTATTAAGGGTCGGCGGTGTCCAGCTCAGTGTCGCGGTTCCGGTAGCGCTGGTCGCATTAACCGTTATGGCGAACGCCGGCAGGGCAGTGCTTGCCTGCCCGTCGCTGACGGAAATGATGATATTGGCGTAACTACCCGCCGTGGTCGGTGTCCCAGTGAGACCACCAGTTAGTGTATTAAAAGTAGCCCAAGCCGGCCGGTTAGCGATGGAGAAACTGAGCGTATTACCGTCTGCATCCGCGGCCACGGGTGTAAAGCTGTAGACGCTACCGACTGTTAGCGAGGTAGTTGGCGACCCGCCTATGGTGGGGGCGCGGTTGGTGCCTATTGATGTGCTGGAGGTTGATGCACTGGAGGAAGAACCAGCGCCGGCCGATGCTGCCGCACTGGCAGGCATACTGGATCCGCCGTCACCGCCGCCACAGGCGGTCAGGCCTGAGCTCATTGCGAACATGAGCAGCAGCACCGCAGCGCGTCGTCCCAAGCAGCCCCGTAACACCATTCTGCCGTATCTCCGATTTCAGCCATGACCATCGTGTGCTACAGGTGCTGGGACCCGACACACAGTGCGGACCCTCTGACACAAATCATCGGTCGGGAAGACGCTGACAAAGGCAGGATTGGGGAACGCCACTGTTCGGACGGCTATCCGGCAACCCCGCTGTCATAGGCCGAAACCCTTAGACCGGAGGCTTTGCGTCCCCGTCTTTCGACGGGTTGGCCCTTGAAGTTGCCAGCATTGAACACGCGGCGGGAGCATTCCAACAATTGTCTTTACGCGCAGACAGACGCCCTAATCTACCGCCCACGCCACCCGTCAGTGACCATAATAATTGTCTTGAGAGTCAGATCACAGCCCTTGGATCTGGCAGGATCCAGCCCATCCAGCTTGATCGTCGAATGCCATCATGCTGTTTCAAATTGTCTTGCTTCCCACATCCGACAGGCTGCTGGAAACACCCGAAGAGTTAACGGCAGAAACTGCAAAATAATATGTGGCGCCCGTCGCCAAACCACTGACGGTATACGACGTTGTAGCTGCAGAGTTTACGTTGATGCTGTTATTCAGATTACCGGAACTGGTGCCGTAGTAAATGGTGTATCCCGCCAAGTCCGTGAGCGGCGAGCCATCAGTGTTTTGCGTGGGGGCTGTCCAGCTTACGGTCGCTGTTCCGGTGGTCGCCGCGCTGATGGCAATTGCAAAAGCCGGTAACGAGGCGCCGACGGCGCCGTCCGATACGGTAATGGTGATAGCAGAAAAGGTTCCTGTTGCTGTGGGAGTACCTGTCAAACTGCCGGTGGCGGTATTGAAGGTTGCCCATGCCGGCTTGTTGCTGATGGAATACGCGAGGATATCGCCATTGGCATCCGAACCTGTCGGGATAAATGAATAAGCCGCCCCAACCTTGCCGGTAGTGACGGGCGTCCCGGTAATTGTCGGCGCCGTGTTCATTACCGTGATGGTGAATGACGCCAGGCTTGCTGACCCGCCCTTGCCATCGCTCGCTGAAATCACAATGTCTGAAAATATCCCCTTATCGACCGAAGCAGGCGAACCCGTCAATGCGCCCGTCGATGTATTGAATGCCGCCCAGCCCGGCTTGCTGGTAATCGAGTAAGTCAGCGTGTCACCATCGGCATCCACGCCACCGGGGGTAAAACTATAGGCGCTGCCTGCAGCAACCGACGTGACTGGCGTGCCGCTAAGGGTGGGCACGCGATTAACAACCGTGATGGTGAATCCCGCCAGCGAACTGATACCACCCTTACCATCGGATACCGAGATAACAATAGCCCCGGTGGTGCCACGATTGGCGGCGGCAGGGGTACCGGAAATCGTATGGCTGCTGGCGTTAAAGCTCAGCCAGCTGGGCAAGCCGGATACGGACCAGGCCACCGTATCGCCATCTGCATCGGTAGCAGTGGGTGTAAACGAATATGCAGTGCCAGCAGCAAGGCTCTGCAACGGGCTACCACTGATTACCGGTGCACGATTTCCGCCAACCGGCGCAGTAACCACAATGGAAAACACCGGCAACGACACGGTAGTAGCACCGTCACTGACACTGATAACGACATTGGAGAAAGTACCCGCCGCCGTTGGCGTGCCAGACAACACATGCGTTGCGGTATTGAAAGTTGCCCAGTTCGGCACATTGCTGGCGCTGAATGTCAGCGCATCGCCATCGGCATCGCTGGCCGTCGGAGTGAAGCTATAAACAGTACCAACGGTGGCAGTAGTCATTGCCAGACCGCTGATAACCGGAGCCCGGTTGGTGATCGTGCTCGCCGGGCTACTCGATGATGCACTACTGGTCGATGAAGAGCTGCTGTTTGCCGAACTACTGACCGAACTACTGGATGATGCGATAACAGCAGCCGAGCTTGGCGACAAAGAACTGCTGTCCGCCGTCTCACCACCACAGGCTCCCAGCGCCAGTGCCAACGCACACGCACAGCAGCAGACCAAGCCTCTCTGACTAATCAACATGCTCGCGTCTCCGCTCGCCGGCCCGATCTGTCCACAGCGTTGGCCAGCTGCATCGATATTGATCAGACGCATTTGAATTCCGAGTAATAACCGACAAATGCGTCACATATGAATACGTATGAATACGATTCTTTAACGAATCTCCGTCAGGAATTGCGAGAGCCCTTATTGAGAAGCCCGGCAAACCCACCGTCATTGACTCGCGTCTTTGGACGTGTGGCTTTGCACCACCACCTTTCGACGGATTTGCCTTTGGCTCTTGTGGAGTAAATAGACTGCCATTCTTCATCAGCAATTTTCTTCGCTCGCCGACATGCACACCCAGACCCTGTCTGTGCTGTGAGGAAGCATCGATACCCAATTGTGCGAAAACCAAATCACCGCCAGCCCTTGTATTATGGAAAATCAGGTGCCCGCCCAACCGATGATCAGATGTCTCCGCCCAGCTCTAGATTGCATTGCTAGCCACACTTGACAGATCACTGGCAACGCCTGAGGAATTAACAGCAGAGATCGCGAAGTAATACGTAGCGCCCACCGCCAGACCACTAACGGTATACGACGTTTTGGCCGCAGAGTTCACGCTGACGCTGTTATTCAGATTGCCGGAGCTGGTGCCGTAATAAATGGTGTAACCCGCCAAGTCCGTGAGCGCCGAGCCATCGGTGTTTTGCGTGGGGGCTGTCCAGGTCAAGGCCACTGTCCCGTTGGCTGCTGAGCCAACGGTAATTGAAAAAGCCGGCAAGGTGGCGCCAGCGGTACCGTCCGATGCGCTGATGGTGATGGCAGAAAAAGTTCCTGTCGTGGTGGGGGTACCCGTCAAACTGCCGGTGGCGGTATTGAAGGTTGCCCATGACGGTTTATTGCTGATGGAGTAAGCCAATGTGTCGCCGTCGGCATCACTGGCATTTGGGGTGAAGCTGTAAGCAGCTCCAATCGTGGCAGCGGTCATTGCCAAGCCGCTGATTGTCGGCGCCCGATTGGCGATCGGACTTGCCGAACTGCTGGATGATCCAGTCACAGGCGCCGTGTTAACCAACGACGAACTGGCCTGATGTGTATCCCAGTCGCAGGCACTAAGCGCCAAGGCCAGCACACACATCCCGCACGCGGTCAGGACATTCTTCCCAATAAACATACTCGCGTCTCCGCTCGTCGACCTGATCCACTTACAACGTTGGCCGCTGTATCGACGTTGATCAGGTGTGGTTGCATTTCAGGTAACAACCGGCAGACGCGTTACATATGAATACGATTCTTCACTGAACCTCAGTCAGTTATGACGAGCACGCAAATAGCGCGAACCCGGCAACCCCGCTGTCATAGACTCGCGTCCTTAGACCGGTGGCTTTGCGTCCCCGCCTTTTGACGGGTTTGCCTTTAGCTTGGTGTGAAGTAAATCGATTACCCTCCTTCGACAGCAATTGTCTTGGTGCACCGACAGCTTTTTTCGTTTCAATTGGAAACGCCAGAAAATCACGAATTCGTCGGCAATTTATGACAAAATCAAATCATGCGTCATACGCTTCATGTGCTTGCGACCGCTTGTTCGCTTGAATAATCAACGCCATAGATCAACGCGCATTAAGGTAAGATCTTATGACGCATCAGTGATGCAACTCGGGCTTACTCCAGATTCAGGTTTGCGCTCACCATCGCTTTTCAACACATCATGAAAACACCCGCACGCCGCCGTTCGATTCCGGTTCAGATTGGCGCTGTCACGCTCGGCGGACATGCGCCGATCATCGTGCAATCGATGACCAACACGGATACGGCTGATATCGACGGCACAGCACAACAGATCAAGGCGCTGGCGCGTGCCGGTTCGGAGCTGGTACGTGTCACAGTCAACTCAGACGAAGCCGCTGCAGCAGTGCCACATGTATGCGAACGACTGGCACAAATGAATGTTTCAGTACCCATCGTGGGCGATTTTCATTTCAATGGTCACAAACTGCTCAAGGCGCATCCCGCCTGCGCGGCGGCGCTGGCCAAGTACCGCATCAATCCCGGCAATGTTGGTCGCGGCTCCAAGCGCGATACACAATTTGCCGAGATGATCGAAGTGGCCTGCCAGTACAACAAGCCAGTGCGCATCGGCGTGAACTGGGGCAGTCTGGATCAGGATCTGCTGGCGCGTCTGATGGACAACAATTCAAAGCTGCCCGAACCCCAGGACGCACAGGTCGTCATGCATGAGGCGCTGGTGAGCTCGGCCATCGACAGCGCCGCGCGCGCAGTGGAACTGGGGCTGCCGCAGGATCACATCGTCATCTCCTGCAAGGTGAGTGGCGTGCAGGACCTGATCAGCGTGTATCGCGAGCTGGCCAGACGCTGCGATTATGCATTGCATCTGGGCCTGACCGAAGCGGGCATGGGTTCGAAGGGCATCGTTGCATCCACG
Organism: uncultured Pseudomonadota bacterium; assembly: GCA_963748005.1. GTDB lineage: Bacteria > Pseudomonadota > Gammaproteobacteria > Steroidobacterales > Steroidobacteraceae > CAILZL01. The sequence goes on along the minus strand of CAVVHH010000002.1, from coordinate 2,990,336 downwards.
GCTGCCATGGGCGTGCTGCTGCAGGAAGGCATCGGCGACACCATTCGCGTGTCGTTGACGCCCGAACCCAATGGCGACCGCACCAATGAAGTCATCGTCGCACAGGAGATTCTGCAGACAATGGGCCTGCGTTCGTTCACGCCCATGGTGGTAGCCTGCCCCGGCTGTGGCCGCACCACCTCAACGTTCTTTCAGGAACTGGCCAGGGACATACAGACCCACATACGTCACCAGATGCCCGAATGGCGCAAACACTATATCGGCGTGGAAGACATGACCGTGGCGGTGATGGGCTGCGTGGTCAATGGTCCCGGTGAGAGCAAACACGCCAACATCGGCATCAGCCTGCCGGGCACCGGCGAACGTCCGGTGGCACCGGTGTACATTGATGGCGAAAAAGGCCCGACACTCAAGGGCGAACGCATTGCCGCTGAGTTTCAGGCGCTAGTGGAAGACTATGTTGCGAGATCCTATGCGCGGAGGACTGGGGCCTGTTAACACCAATGAAATCGCTGCGTTGGTGCCCCTAACAGCGCCAGGCAAGGCGCGAGGAGTGAGGTTTGTGAATACAAATAAACGACGAGCAACGCTGAATGGCGCTGTTAGGGGCCCAACCCGAAGGGACGGGATCAGAAGGACTCAGGACTTTGTTGCACCTCGCTTGAGTACGTTAAGTACACCGCGCTCAGTGCGTCGCGTCTTGAGTCCTTCTGACCTCCGTCGCAGCGATTTCATTGGTGTTAACAGGCCCCGTGTATGAGCGACCTGACCGGCAAACATTGCGTTCCCTGCGAAGGCGGGGTTGCGCCACTTGATACTGCTGCCGCGCAGCATTACCTGCAGAAACTTTCGCTGGGCTGGCAACTGGATACCGACGGCAAATCGATCCGCCGTGAGTACGCCTTCAAGAACTTCTACCGCACCATGAGCTTTGTAAATGCGGTGGCCCACATCGCCAACAGCGAAGATCATCATCCGGATCTGGAAATCGGCTACAACTACTGCCGCATCAGGTTCACCACACATGCGATTGGCGGGCTGTCTGAGAATGACTTTATCTGTGCGGCAAAGATTGATGCGCTGAGTACTTGAGCAGAATTCATGGTTGAGTTGAATGGATGAGTCGATCCGCTTCCGGCATATTCAACCGTCAAGTATCAATTACCCACCACTCTCGCGATGTGAAGTTCCTTGCGCCGGTAGTCAATCGTCAATCCGCCAAGCAGCCCCAGCGCATCCATTCCGATCAGCAGAGTCGGACGGTCATTGACCCCCCAGATATCAAATATTGAAAACTCACCGAAGCTCACCGGCAGGTTGATAACCGCAACCGGTCCGAATGCGATGTTCGGCACGGACGCCAAGAGCGTCGGCTGCGTGTTATCCGTCGCGTCAGTCACATCGCTTTCTCGGGCGCCAGGCAGTTTGCCGCCGGCTTGCCTCTGCAGAGCCTTGAGCAACGCGGTGTTCCCCAGGGTATGTGCGCCACCTGTGTCAATGATGGCGCGTGTCGGGACACGACCGACACGCGCATTGATCATGATCAATGGTCGCGAAATGCGGTTGAACGCAACCACCGAGTAACCCTTGTCGGCACGAACTCCAGCGGCATCGGTAATGCGGATACTGTCGTTCTGGAAATCGGCGCTGACCCTGTTATCACCCAGCCTGTCGATACCCAGAATGCCATCCAGCCCCTCCACTACGAAACCGGACAGCACCGGCATGCGCACTTGACTGAATTGCAGGGAACCCGCTTGCAGGCTGTTCACCACGACAGTGGGCACGCGTTTCACGCTACTGACACCTCGCAACAACACCGGCCGCTGTTCATCCGCCTTCAAGCCCAGTTGCTCCAGAGCTTGCTGAGTAATCACGGTATGAGTCGCACCGGTATCCAGCATGAAGTAGAACGGCCCCTGCTCGTTGAGCATCACCGGCACCACGATGCGTCCCTGATCATCCGGCCGAGTTGACTCGGCGTAAAGCAACACTTCAACCGGTGCAGCAGCTATGTCATCTGCCGCAAGCTCGGGCCTGTTCACGGCACATCCGCCGAGGACAACCCATATCCAGACACTTGCAAGACGCTCCAAGTGGCTCATGATCATGGCCCTGAACAAGCTTTTGCTAAAGCGTACACCCAACTGGCTGGTGACAGGCAATGCGGATAATATCGACCGATCGAACGCAAACAGACATCGACACTGCCGGGACGCCACAACTAGACGGTCGATGCCATCACCCCTGCAAACGACGTCGCAAATCTCTGCGCGCTGCCCGCCACTGTCGACTCCTTGTGCCTCAGCAACTCCCATTGCGCCTGCTCCACGAGTAGTAGCAGCGAGTAGGCGCGCCCTACGCTCAATGCCCAGCGACGTGCGCCTATTTGCAAGACCTGCGCATCTTCAGTCTGAATCAACCACTGCTGCGCTTGCGCCAACACTGTCATGGCCGTTGCCGTCACGGTCTGCAGGCTGCCATCGGTGACGCCCCCCGCAACGCCGGTGGCGCGTTTGTACAGGGCGCGCATGCCCACCTCGGCATCACTGCGCAACAGGGCATCAAGCGCCAGTACATTGGTGGTACCCTCCCAGATGGGCAATACCTGAGTATCGCGCAGCAGCAACGGCAGGCCAGTGTCTTCGACATAGCCGGCGCCGCCAAAACACTCGATGATTTCGCTCAGCGTCGCCACAGCCTGTTTGGCGGTGGCGAGTTTGGCGATCGGTGTCAGCAGGCGCAACAAGGCGCGTTGGCCATCGGCGATGTCATTGACTTCCTTGAGCCCCAGCAAACGCACCACTTCGAATGCCAGCAGGAATGCCGCCTGGGCTTCTGCTTCGAGTAGCGCCAGCGTCTCGGCATGCAGCGGCAGTTCGCTCAGGCGTTTGCCAAAGGCACGGCGTTGCTGTGCATAGGAACGCGCCAGGGCCACGCCGCGACGCATCGCTGCCGCCGCGCTGACGGCATTCCAGACGCGTGTGATCATCAACATGGGCTCGATAGCGCGTGTACCGTCCTTGGGTTCGCCCACCAACCGCGCCTGGCAAGTATCCAGCCACAGTTCTGCAGTCGGCACTTTGCGGGTACCCAGTTTGTCCTTCAGGCGCTCGACGCGAATACCATTCAGATGCCCGGCTGCGTCGCGCGTCTCCAGATAAAACAGGGCGAGACCACGCCCACCCTGGGCATTGCCTTCGGGTCGGGCCAAAGCCAATGCCATCTGCGAATTCACCGACGAGGTAAACCATTTTTTGCCGTACAGATGCCAACTGCCCTCTTGTTGCATCACCGCACGGGTGAGCGAATGGCCAACATCGGAGCCGCCGCTGGACTCGGTCATCCACTGGCCGCTGGTCCAGACCTGATCCGGATCGCGGCTGGTCAGTTTGTTCACGGCACGCTTGATCAACATCTTGTTGCCAGACTCGAGCAGGCAACGCGCTGCACCATCGGACATGGCCAGGGGACAGGTGTAGACATCCGAGGAAGCATGAAACAGATACACCAGCGCGAATTGATGGATTCTCGAGTGCACGCCGTGCAGTTGTTCATAGGGCAGCGCCACCAGACCATACTCGGCAGCGAGGCGTGCGCAACGTTGCCAGAGTGGCGAGAGCTCGACTTGATCGATGCGATTGCCCCAGGCATCCCATTGCGTCAGTCGCGGTTCATTGAGGCGATCCGCCAGTTGCATGGCGTATAGCGGACCACCCGCCAGCTCACCCATGGAGAGTAATTGCGGCTCCACGTCGCGCAGCAACGTCGGTGGCAGCACCCGTTGCAGATAACTCTGCAGCAAGTCATCGTCGCTGTATTGATTGCCCAGATGCGGGGGCGACTGGATGAATAGCTCGGACATGGAATGACCCTGGGCTGTGGGCTGTGGGTAAGACTAGAACCAAGGTACCGAGTAGTGCCCAAGACTACGTGCGGTACCGGCAGAGATCACACCGTTGCTTCCGACCTACCGTCCACAGCCCACAGCCTTGTTCTCATCGCATCTCTGCATAACCGCCAGGCACGCCGTTGGGCGACAATACCACCTGCCACAGCTGATCGCGGCGCGCGCGGAAGTAGGCGGCTGAAGCCAGCAGCCAGAAATTCCACATGCGTTGGAACCGCTCACCATAGCGATCGGCAAGCTCCGGCCAGTGCGCATTGAAACGCTCATGCCAGGCCAGCAAGGTCCGATCATAGTCGGGACCGAAGCCATGCCAGTCTTCGACCACGAAAGCACCTTCCACCGCGCGTGCTATCTGCGCCATGGAGGGAATGACGGAGTTGGTAAAGATGTAGCGCTCAATCCACGGATCGTTGGCCAGCTGCGTCGTGTTCTGGCCGATGGTATGCAGCAGCATCAGGCCATCGTCGGCCAGCAGGCGCCGTGCGGTTGCAAAGTAGGTCTGGTAGTTGCGTGGCCCCACGTGCTCGAACATGCCCAGCGAGTAGATGCGATCAAAGCGTCCCTCCAGGCTGCGGTAGTCACACAGACGAATATCCACCGGCAGATCCTGACAACGCTGGCGCGCGGTCGTGGCCTGATTGCGCGAGATAGTTACGCCGGTGACCTGCACACCGTAGCGCTGCGCGGCGAACTGTGCCGCGCCACCCCAACCACACCCGATGTCCAGTACTTTCATACCCGGCTTGAAGCCCAGCTTGCGGCACACCAGATCCAGCTTGGCCTCCTGCGCCGCCCCCAGCGTCTGCGCAGTACGCCAGTAAGCGCAGCTGTAGATCATGCGTGGATCGAGCATGCGCTCATACAGATCGTCGCCGATGTCGTAGTGCTGCTGACCCACCTTGTAGGAGCGAGTGGGTGTTTGCGGATTGAATAACTTGGCGAGCAATGACGCCCACAACAGTCGCAGGCCGGGCAGGTGCTGATCGATGCCGGCACGAAACACCCGGAACATCATCTCGTCCAGCCGCTCGCACTCCCATTGCCCATCCATGTACGACTCGCCCACCCCCAGGGTGCCTTGCGCCAGCACACGCCGTGCGAATCCCGGGTCGCGTACCTGGATGTCCCAGGGATTATTGCCCCCGAGCATGATCTGGGCTGGCGCCAGCATCTGGCGCAACGCATCTTGATACTGTGCAAGTGACATGACGCCTCCATTCACCAGCGACTCACGGCTGAGGATGCATCCGCTGGGGCAGCGAAACAAGTCCGTAGTAGGACCAGTGGCGCCAGTAGATTCCTACCACATGGACCGATGGATGGCGGGTCGAACAGCGGTGGAATGTCAGCCGTAAACCATGCGCGGGGTTTCACCAGCCAGCCCTAACGCCCGCATCATTAACAAACGCTTGGCAAACGGAAATTGCTGGATTGCCCTCAAGCCGGTACGCCGCAGCTGGCCGGCATCATGCCGGTCATTGCTGAACAGGCGATTAAGGCCATCGACCAGACCCAACGCCAGGGTGTTTTCGGTTTTACGCCAGCGTTCGTAGCGACGCAGCACGCGCAACTCGCTCAGAGTCTCGATACTGGCGCCGGCCTGTCGCGCCTCGCCCAGCACCTGCACCAATGATGCAGCATCCATGAACCCCAGGTTCACCCCCTGACCAGCCAGCGGATGCATGCTGTGCGCTGCATCGCCCACCAGCACAAAACGATGCCGGCAGTACTCATCGACCTGCGCAAGCTGCAAGGGGAATGCGGCGCATTGTGCGGCGATACTGACCTCGCCCAGCACACGATCGGCCGCATCGGCAACCTGCGCCGCCAATGCCGCATCGTCCAGCCGCAGCAACTCCTCGGCGTGCTCCGGAGTGGTGGTCCAGACAATCGAACTGCGGCCGTCATTGAGGGGCAGAAACGCAATGGGACCCTGCGGCAGAAAACGTTGCCAGGCAGTTTGTTGGTGGGGCCGCTCAGTACGTACATGGGTCACCAACGCCGTTTGCTGATAGGGGCGCACCCGCGTGTCGATACCCACGCAGGTACGACTGATACTCCGAGCACCATCAGCGCCCACGACCAGCCGCGCAGTAAAACGACGACCATCTGACAGGACGATGTTCGCGGCGTGCGTGTCGAGCGCGATGCTGGTCAGTACTGCCGCAAAACACGTCACACGTTCGTGACGGGCAGCCTCCCACGCAACCCACTGCAGACAGTTATTGGCGATGATGTGGCCAAGATCCGGCTCGCCCAAGGTACTCGCGGAGAAATGCAACGCATCGTTGCCATCCGGTTTGCTCAAGGCATCCCATACCACCATATCCTCATAGGGCGCCCGCTGGGCGGGTTGCAGCAGCTGCCAGGCCCCTGCCCGGGCGAGAATGCGTTGCGAGGCTCGCGATACGGCGGACACACGAATGTTTACTTCGACGTCCGGTGGCAGCTGCGGAACACGCGCTTCGATCAAGGCGATGCGCAGGTCGCGCAGACTGGGTTCGATAACCAACAAGGCCGCCAGGGTTGCACCGACCATGCCGCCACCACAGATGGCTATGTCGAAATCGACTGTCTTCACAACGGCGCACCCCGCGCGAGACGTGGAATACGCCCCGATGCGCCCATGGACAACTGCGCCATTGCATCCTTGGCCACCGGCAACAGGTCGAACGCCAGCAGGCCGGCGTTGCGCGCGAACTTGACGATGCCCAGTGGCTGATTGAACAACCGCACCAGTGTGTCAGTGAAGGCCACGATGCGTTTGCTGTCTTCATGCCGCCACGCCGCATACTGCTGCAGCAACTCGGCTGAGCCGATATCGAACGCGGGATTGTTTCGCAAATGGTCGGCCAGCAATTCAGCAAGGCTCGCAGCATCCCGCAGACCAAGGTTCAGTCCCTGCCCGGCAATGGGGTGCAGCATCTGCGCGGCATTGCCCATGACGGCCAGGCGATGCGCTTGATGTTGCGCGGCACGGATCAAAGACAGCGGATAGGCTTGACGTACACCGACTTTCAGAAACCGTCCGAGACGAAACCCGAACTGCTGCTGGAATTGATTCAGGAATTCTTCGTCCGTCCAGGACAGTACGGCCGCGGCTTGATCGTGCGCCACGGTCCAGATCAGACCGACTCGTGCATCGGCGAGCGGCAGCACCGCCAGCGGCCCGCGTGGCGTGAAGCGCTCGTAGGCCACGTGCTCGTGAAATCGTTGCGTCAGCGCATTGCTGATGATGGCGGTCTGTCCGTAGTCCCACTGGGTGCTGGTGATGCCAGCTGCCTCGCGCAGCAGCGACTGCGCGCCGTCGGCAGCAATGACCAGGCGCGCCAATAGCTGCTTGCGTTCGCCGTGAGTTTCGATGGTGACACGCTGCACCGCCGGCTCGGCTTGCAGCTGCAGCACGCGCGCCGGTGCGATGACTTCGATGCTCTCCTCCTGCAAGCGTCGCCACAGCGCAGCTCCCATTTGCCAGTTGGGCACCACAAATCCGAGCGCCGGAAGTTTCTGTTCCTCGGCAGTGAGGCGGGCGAAGCCGAACCGTCCTTGATCGGAGATATGAATTTTCTTGATCGGTGTTGCGGTACGTTGCAGCAGGGGCCACACACCCAATGCTTCGAAGACGCGCCGACTGCCATTGGCCAGCGCGGTCGTGCGCTCATCGAAACTGGGATGCGCGGCACCGTCGAATGCTGTTGCTTCGATCAGCGCCACCCTTAGCCCGAGCGGCTTGAGCATCAACGCCAGTGTGGCGCCAACCAGTCCGCCGCCACCAATCAGCAGGTCATAGAGAGGATTGTCCGCTGCGTCAGTCACGTTCAGCGTGCCTGCATCAGACGTTCGACGTCGTCGGGTTCTTTCACCAGTGCACCGGTCAGCACTTCACAGCCGTCACGGGTGACCAGCACGTCGTCTTCGATGCGGATGCCGATGTTCCACCAGCGTTTGGGCACGCCCTTGGTACCGGCGGGAATGTAGATGCCGGGCTCGATGGTCAACGCCATGCCGGGCTCGAGCACACGCCATTCATTGCCCACCTTGTAGTCGCCGACGTCGTGCACATCCATGCCCAGCCAGTGACCGGTGCGATGCATGAAGAACTTGCGATACGCGCCGTCCTTGATCAACGCCGGCAGCTTGCCTTTCAGCAACCCCAGCTTGATCAGGCCCTGAGTAATTTCGCGTACCGCCGCATCGTGCGGATCATTCCAGTGATTGCCCGGCCTGGTCGCCGCGATAGCGGCGTATTGCGCCTGCAACACCACCTCGTAAACCGCACGCTGCTCGGGAGAGTAACGACCGTTCACCGGGAAGGTGCGGGTGATATCCGAAGCGTAGAAGCCATATTCGCAACCCGCGTCGATCAGCAGCAGATCACCGTCTTTGAGCTCGGCGTTGTTCTCGTGGTAGTGCAGGATGCAGCTGTTCTCGCCGCCGCCGACGATGGGGTGGTAGGAGATGTCCGCCTCGCTGCGATGGAATTCGTGCAGCAGCTCCGCCATCACCTCATACTCCTTGCGACCCGGCTCGGCGAAGCGCATGGCGCGCTCGTGCGCACGCACAGCAATGCCCGCCGAACGCCGCATGAGTCCCGCTTCGACCCGCGACTTGTACAAACGCATGTCGTGCAGCAGGTGATCCAGCGCGACAAACTCCTGGGGCGGCTGTACACCAGCACGCGCCTGGGCTTTCAAGCCGTTCACCCAGCCAATCACCCGTTGATCGAACTCCGCGCTCAAACCCATGGTGTAGTACACCCGCGGACAGCGTTCCATCAGCCCCGGCAGGATGTCATCAATGTCGTTGATGGGAAACGCATCATCCGCGCCGTGCTGCTTGACTGCGCCCTCCGGGCCGGCGCGACGGCCATCCCAGGTTTCGCGCAGGGGATCGCGTTCGCGCACGAACAGCAGGTATTCGCCTTGTGGACGTCCGGGAATCAGCACCGCCACCGATTCCGGTTCATTGAAGCCGGTCAGATAGTGGAAGTCGCTGTCGGGACGGAAGTGATAGTGCACATCGTTGTTGCGCTGTTTTTCGCTGGCTGTGGGCAGGATGGCAATGCCGCCCTTGCCGATCATTTTCATCAGCTGCTTGCGACGCCGCAGGAATTCATCAGTACGCATGGTGGCCACTTTGGCGGTAAAGGGTTTGAGTGAAATGCCGGGCAGCGGTCAATGTACCGGCGGCTGTTGCTGGGCCAGCCGGTCGCGTTGCGGCGCAAATTCGTCGTGAATCAACTGCACGGCGGCGCGCAGATATTCGACCAGCTCGGCGTAGGCCTCTTCTGCTTCGTCACTGCCACTGGATTCGGTGTCGCTGGCGCGTGCAAGTTCACTCAGGTCCTTGAGCACCTCTCCCACGTCGCCGGGATACTGTTGGCGCACATCGCTGGGAGCGCCGATACCAAAACCGTACAGAAACCCCTGTGACCATTGCGCCAACGCCGCAATCCGCTCGCCGATCGGCGCGTCGTCATCGGGCAGGAAGGGCGCAAACTCCATCTCATCACCTTCCAGCGCCAACTGAGTTTCGGCATACAGCTGATCCAATGCAGCATCGACCGGCAAAGAATTCGCCAGTGTGGACTCACCTGCCGGGTCAGGAAGCAGCTCCTGCAGCCAGTTCTGGCTGGAGAAATGCGGCAAGGTACACAGGGCGCCACACAAACACCCATGGCCCTCCGAGATCGTTACGGCGGCATCGGCGGCTCGCATTGCGTGCTCGGCGTCAACAAAACTTATCTTGTACATGTACCTATGGTAGAGCCTGCACCGCAATCCTTCCATCGCCGCGCACAAATGGGTCGCGCCCCGTGCGGGTCGAAAAATCAAAGTTTGACCATGCCGAACCCGCACCCGCATAATTTCATCATGAGCGATCCCACCCCCAAGTCAGCCATCGAGCAAGAATTTCGTCGCCTCGAAATGCGTGTGACCGAACTGGTCACGACTCTGGCGCAGATCAAGGAAGAAAACTACACCCTGCGTCAGCGCAACGAAGCGCTGGTGACCGAACGCGCCGGCCTGTTGCAGAAGAATGAACAGGTACGCACGCGGGTTGAGGGTATGATCGGCCGACTGAAATCCCTGGAGCATGGCGCATGAACGATCGCACCGCACGCGTCAGCATCCGGATCCTGGAAAAGGAATACCAGGTGGCCTGCCCGGTTGAGGAACGCACCGACCTGCTCGACGCCGCCGAGTACCTCAATGGCAAGATGCGCGAGATCCGCGATAACGGCAGTGTGCTGGGGCTGGATCGTATCGCCGTGATGGCGGCACTGAATCTGGCCAACGAGTTGCTCAAGGTCAAACGAGGCGGTGCCGATACGGATACAGGCATGGTTGACCGCATGCGACACCTGCGCGAACGCGTGGAGTCGGCAATTACCCGCGGCAAACAGCTGGAAATCTGAGCGCGGCATCCGTGCCGGAACTCTGGTGTTTTGGTTTTGTGATGGTTCGATTTGGCGCTGCCTGCGGTGTTCGACATATGGTCGGGTTACCTCTCGACCCTAATGTAAATACCCTCGGGGCTATGGTTCACGGCAACACTGTGCATGTCCGTCCCGTACGGAAAGCCTTATGTGTCGTAGCCTGGTCCCACCTATTGCTCCGCGTCGAGAGCAATGGCCTATGACGGCACAGGCGGGTGGCGCCATCCCTTCTTCGCAAGCCGTGGTCGCGGAGCGTTCTGCGCTGCGAATCCGGATGCGCCGTCTGCGACGCGCCCTGCCACGAGATGAGCAACGCAGGGCGGCACTGGCTGTCGCGCAACGGATCCTGCGACTACCACACTGCAGGCCCGGCGCACGCATTGGCATCTATCTGGCGCTGCCTGGCGAACTCAACCTGCAATCCTTCATCGAACGTGCGTTGGCACGCGGTTGCCGGCTGTTTGTGCCGCACATCACCCATGTCCGCCGCCGACAGATGGCGTTCTATCGATTCACCCCCACCAGCCGGCTGCACACCGAACAGTGGAACATCCCGCAGCTATGTGACGTCCACCGCCAGCAGCGCATAGACAGCGCGATGCTGGACGCCGTACTGGTGCCTATCGTCGCCTTCGACCAACACGGCAACCGTCTGGGCATGGGTGCGGGATTCTACGACCGGCACTTCGCGCGACTGCGACGTACTCCAGGATGGCAACGGCCGCACCTGATTGGCATTGCCTACGCCTGCCAGGAAGTTGCCGTGCTGGGTACTCAACCCCATGACGTCAGACTCGAACTGATCGCCACAGAGCATAACATCGTCCGCTGCCAGCACGGCTGAGGCACGGGGAATCCAGGCGTATTCCATTACCCTACTGACACGAGGCGCAGAGCATGCAGTACTGGCTGTTCAAATCGGAACCCGACACCTTCAGCATCGACGACTTGGCTGCCGCCACAGGAAAAACCACATGCTGGGATGGTGTGCGCAACTATCAGGTGCGCAACTACATGCGTGACCAGATGCAAACAGGCGATCAGGCTTTCTTCTATCACTCCAGCTGTGCCGTTCCGGGCATCACCGGCATCATGACTATTACCAGAACCGGTTATCCCGACCACACGCAGTTCGATCCCAGACACGATCACTACGATCCGGGCAGCAAACCGGATGCACCGCGTTGGCTGATGGTGGATGTGAAGCTGCAACGCAAGTTGAAGCGCATCATCACCCTGGATGAAATGCGCCAGTACGCTGGCAAGCAACTGGCCAAACTGCTGATACTCAATCGCGGCAACCGTCTGTCGGTAACACCGGTAAGCAAGCAAGAGTGGCGTTTCATTCTTGATCTGGAGTGAGTGCAAACCGTGCTCAACACCCGTCGCGTAACGCTCTCGTCGGCGCCGCGAACGTGACCTCGCTCACAGATAATTCACACCCCCCTCTTGCTAGACAAATTTGTTTTATGTATATACTGCGCCCGGACTAACTTGATACGGAGACTTTTAATCATGGCAACTAAAGCAAAGAAAGCGTCTAAGAAGAAAGTAGCGAAGAAGAAGGCCGCCAAGAAGGCAGCGAAGAAGAAGTAGTTCTTCTTGAGGTTTTGAGCCTCGATGATTGTGCCCGCGAAAGCGGGCACAATCGTTTTTGAAGCTGGAAAAACCGATGTTTTTGTAAAGCAGCCGGGAAGAGAGCAGAACGATGAGCAAAGACCTGGGCAAGCAACGCGCCGCCGCCGCGGCCCTCAAGTACGTGGAAGAGGACACCATCATCGGTGTCGGCACCGGCTCCACGGTGAACTTTTTCATCGACGCACTGGTTGCGCAAAAGTTGCGCATTCGGGGCGCAGTTTCGAGTTCCAACGCCTCTACCGAGCGTCTTCGGCACCACAAAATTGAAATTTTTGATCTCAACGCAACCGGCGATATCGAGGTATATGTGGATGGCGCCGACGAGTGCGATCCGCACCTGCGACTGATCAAGGGCGGGGGCGCGGCGCTGACGCGCGAGAAGATCGTCGCCGCCGCATCACGCCGCTTCGTATGCATCGTCGATGCGTCGAAACAGGTCGAGGTGCTGGGTAACTTCCCGCTGCCGGTGGAAGTCATCCCGATGGCTCGCTCATATGTAGCGCGACAGTTGGTCAAGCTCGGCGGACAACCGGTGTGGCGCGAAGCTGTCATCACCGACAACGGCAACTTGATTCTGGATGTGCATGGCCTGCGCATTACCGATCCCGTTGGACTGGAGAACCGGATCAATCAGATCGTTGGCGTGGTTACTGTGGGTTTGTTCGCCAGTCGCCCCGCCGATGTATTGATCGTCGGCGGTGAAGATGGCGTCAGGATATTGCCCTGATTGTACTGAGGTGTTTGCTGGCCATCACAGGCAGCCATTGCGATCGATAGACGCTTACGCTATCGGCTAATTCAGTGCCGCCAGGACTTCACGGATCAATTGCGGTCCGCGATAGATCAGCCCCGTATAAAGCTGCACCAGATCCGCTCCGGCGCGACGCATCGCCTGCGCGTCGGCACCCGAACAAATCCCGCCGACCCCGATGATGGGAAACTCCGCACCGAGCAGGCGACGCAGCTTGGCTACTGTCACCAGCGACAGCGAGTGCACTGGCCGGCCACTCAGACCACCCGCCTGTGCTGACAGCTCTCCCAGTCCTGCTGGCCGACTCAGGGTGGTATTGGTAGCGATTACGCCGTCAATGGATAGCTCCAGCAACAGCCCGGCAATACCCTCCAGCTGTTCATCATCAAGATCCGGCGCCAGCTTCACCAGCAAGGGCAAAGACCGACCCAAGCCCGGCAGCAGCCGTGCACGCTCCTCGAGCAAGGCCTCCAGCATTGGCCGCAAGTGTTCGGCCGCCTGCAGGGTGCGCAGCCCCACCGTATTCGGCGACGACACATTGATGGTGATGTAATCGGAACAGGGCGCCAGCTGGCGCAAACATGCCAGGTAATCCTGCACCGCTTGCGACAAGTCCGTGCTCGCGTTCTTGCCGATGTTTGCGCCGCACACGCCCTTGAAGTTGCTGCGCGCCATGCGCTGCGCGATCACTTCCATACCGTCGTTGGGAAAGCCCATCCGATTGATCAGCGCCTGCGCTTCCGGCAAACGAAACACGCGTGGCTGCGCATTGCCGGCTTGGGGCCTGGGCGTCACCGTGCCGACCTCTACAAAGCCCACGCCCAGCGCACCCAGTGCGTCGATGCAGACAGCATTCTTGTCGAGACCCGCAGCAATCCCGACCCGGTTTGGAAACTGCAAGCCCATCAGTTGCACCGGTCGGGATGCCACGTCTCCAGCATCGGGCAACAGCCCCACTCTTTCCAGCCTGCTTAACCACGTCAGGGTGAAGGCATGAGCGTGTTCTGGCTCAAGCGTGAACAGCAGGGGTCTCAGCAAGGAATAAAGCATGCGATTCGTACCGACTAGAATGGACCTGAACTGCTTCCAGAATATCTCGCCCTAGCGAGGTTCCTGTCCGGGTGCGAGTTTCAAGACGCGCTGCTAGTACATCCTTGTAAGCTCGACGCGCGGGTCCTCCGCGCGACGGTCTTGAAACTCGCACCCGGACAGGAGGCGTACCAAAGCACAACCGAGCAACACAAAAACAACAAGGCCCGCCCAGTAAAAATATTGGGCGGGCCTCATTGAATTTGGCTGGGGGACTAGGATTCGAACCTAGGTTGACGGAGTCAGAATCCGTAGTCCTACCACTAGACGATCCCCCATCAGCAGGACTTGCCCAGATTACCAATGCGTACAGCATTGGCAATCCATGAACAACAAATTAACGCTTGGAGAACTGGGTACCGCGACGTGCCTTGCGGAAGCCGACCTTCTTGCGTTCGACTTCACGGGCATCGCGGGTTACGAAACCACCGTCACGCAGGGGCTTGCGCAGGGTCTCATCGTATTCGATCAGGGCACGGGTCAGGCCGTGACGAATAGCGCCGGCCTGGCCGGTGATGCCGCCACCCGCAACGGTCACGGTGACGTCGAAATTCTCTTCCATGCTGACGGTCTGCAATGGTTGACGCACGATCATGCTGCCAGTCTTGCGGCCAAAAAACTCATCAATGGGCTTGCCATTGACGACGATCGCGCCCTTGCCCTTTTGCAGGTACACGCGAGCGGTAGCCGTCTTGCGGCGTCCGGTGCCGTAGTTAGTCGAAGTCGCCATAGATCACTCTGTCGTATCGAAAGTGGTTATTAAGGTGCGCCGATGCATCAGACCGTCAGCGGCTTGGGTTGCTGCGCGGCATGCGGGTGCGCGGCACCGGCAAACACATGCAGCTTCTTGAACATGGCGCGACCCAGGGGATTCTTGGGCAGCATGCCTTTCACCGCGAATTCAATGACGCGCTCAGGGTGCTCACGCAGCAGCTTTTCCAGGTTCACGGTCTTCAAACCGCCCTGCCAGCCGGTGTGGTGGTGATACAGCTTGTCGGTCAGCTTGCGTCCGGTCACCTTCACCTTGTCGGCATTGATGACGATCAGGTTGTCGCCGGTGTCCATGTGGGGGGTGTACTCGGCCTTGTGCTTGCCTCGCAGGCGCATCGCCAACTGGGTAGCCAGGCGACCCAAGGTTTGTTCTGAGGCATCCACAACATACCAGTCACGGCGAATGGTGGACGCTTTTGCAAAAACGGTCTTCATCAAAGACTCCGAAAGACTTCAAGCCTGCAGCGAAAGGCGCGGGATTCTAATGGACCCCCAGTGGGTTTGCAAACCAATATGACCCCAGTCAGCCGGGACTTTGCCAGCTTCGGACGGGCAGGTCTGACCCATACATATATATATGTCCGGGCTCTGATCCCGGCCGGCTTCCCCCTCACAATCCACCCAACCGGAGCTCCCCATGGTGGGCATCGGCCGCCGTCAAGCCCATAATCCGGACATGAACACCCAATCCCGGCAAATTGGCCCGATCGACACGGTACTTCTGAAATTCGACCGACTGCTGAAATCGGCGGTCGGTCCCCATGTGGCCAGCCGCGCCTACCCGGCCGCGGACCAACCGGAAACCGTCACCGATCCGGCGGCGCGACGCAGGGTCGCCGGTTTGATGCGAGTCAACCATGCCGGGGAGATCTGCGCGCAGGCGCTGTACCACGGCCAGGCCGTGACCGCGAAATTGCCGGATGTACGTGCGGCGATGACTCAAGCGGCCACAGAGGAAGTCGATCATTTGGCATGGTGTGCGCAACGGCTTGAGGAACTGGGTGCTCGCCCAAGCCTGTTTGACCCGCTCTGGTACCTCGGTTCATTCACCATTGGCGCATTGGCTGGCATTCGCGGTGATCGACATAGCTTGGGCTTCGTAGCTGAAACCGAGCGTCAGGTTGTCGAACATCTGCGCTCGCACGTCGATCAATTGCAACACGATGACCTGCGTACCCGCGCCATTCTGGAACAAATGATTGCCGATGAAGCGCGGCATGGCGGCGCGGCAATGCAACACGGCGGCGAATTGCCACCCGGTC
Organism: uncultured Pseudomonadota bacterium; assembly: GCA_963748005.1. Taxonomy (GTDB): domain Bacteria; phylum Pseudomonadota; class Gammaproteobacteria; order Steroidobacterales; family Steroidobacteraceae; genus CAILZL01. The sequence goes on along the minus strand of CAVVHH010000002.1, from coordinate 2,974,476 downwards.
CGATCAAGATGGCGATGAAACTTACCGCCAAGGTCATGACCACGGTGGCGCAGCATATTTAGCGATGAATCCGCACGCTTTGCAGCCAAAACCATGTGGTGCAAGGCAACAAGTGCCATCAGCTAAAGCATTACAGCACTTGCGGTGGCCAAGATACTGTATTAAAACGCGTTCCAAGGTTTGCGCACTGCAGAGTGCGCACCACATCACAAGGCAACGATACAAAAGGTAGGGGTCCTGTATGGATGAAGGCGCACGACCGTTGAGTGACATACCTGCGATCAATCGCTTCCTGAGCTATTGCCGCATCCGTACGGTGCCGTCCAAGACGGTGATTATTCATGCCGGCGACTTGCCTGATGTGCTGTATTACATCGTCAGCGGCTCGGTTGAGGTCATGATCGAAGACGAGGAAGGCAACGAAATGGTGCTGGCCTACCTCAACAAGGGACAGTTCTTCGGCGAAATGGGCCTGTTCTACGATCAACCCACCCGCAGCGCCTGGGTCCGTACGCGCCAGCAATGCGAGCTGGCTGAAATGACCTATCCACGCTTTCGCCAACTCGCTTCGGAAAGCCCCGGACTGGTGTTTGAACTCGCCACGCAGCTCGCCACACGACTGGATCGCACCAATCGCAAACTGGGCGACCTGGCATTTGTGGATGTGACGGGGCGCGTAGCCCACGCCATCATGGACCTGTGCGGCGAACCCGATGCCATGACCCATCCGGAAGGCATGCAGATCAAAGTCAGTCGCCAGGAGCTGTCGCGACTGGTGGGCTGTTCGCGCGAAATGGCAGGGCGCGTTCTCAAGGTCCTGGAAGAACAAGGCCTGCTGCGCGCCACCGGCAAGACCATCGTGGTATTCGGTGCCCGACCCAAGGTCAAAACCAAACCCATGCTGGCCACGCGCATGACGCAGCAAAAAAGTCGTGTTGCCGTGCCGGATGATGAAGATGATGACGATTGATTTCGCCGATCAATAACCAGACAAAAAGCCCGGCATTGCCGGGCTTTTTGTTTGCATGTGGAATGCAAATACCGAACGGCAAACCACTACAAGCGCGCATATCCCCTGGCAATCTCAGCACGCAGTGCGGCGATCGTCGCCGGATAATCTGGCGTGCCGAAAATGGCCGAACCGGCGACGAAGGTATCCACACCCGCAGCGGCAATCTCGGCAATGTTGTCCACCTTGACCCCGCCATCAATCTCGAGGCGAATCTTTCTGCCCGAAGCCTCGATGCGACGTCGCACCTCGATGACCTTGGGCAATACATTGGCGATGAACTTCTGGCCGCCGAAGCCTGGGTTCACGGACATCAGCAGAATCATGTCCACCTTGTCCATGACATGGTCCAGCCAGTTGAGCGGCGTGGCCGGATTGAATACAAGACCCGCCTGGCAGCCGCTTTCGTGTATCAACCCCAGTGAACGATCGATGTGCTCGCTGGCCTCGGGATGGAACGTGATGATGCTGGCGCCTGCCCTGGCAAAGTCGGGAATGATCCGGTCCACCGGCTTGACCATGAGATGCACATCGATCGGCGCAGTGACGCCATGTTTGCGCAAGGCTTCGCACACCAGTGGGCCAATCGTCAGATTGGGCACGTAATGATTGTCCATGACATCGAAGTGCACGATGTCCGCGCCTGCCGTCAGCACGGCATTCACTTCAGCACCCAGGCGGGCGAAATCCGCAGACAGAATTGACGGGGCAATCCACGCAGGCAACATGACAACTCCAGTCACCGCAAATCAGGCGCACAGTTTAGCAGGGCTATTTGATCCCGCGCGCCTCGCAGATCACTTCATAGGCCGCACGAATGTTGCGCGTCTTTTCTTCCGCTGCCTTCATCATCGACTCCGGCAAGCCCTTCGCAACCAGCTTGTCGGGATGATTCTGATTCATCAGGCGACGATAGGCCTTGGTAACCTCAGCATCGCTGGCGCTGCTTGCCACACCCAGCACCTGATACGCGGATGCCAGCGACGAAGGGCCACTGCGTTGCGCGCCGTTACCCGTCGAACCACGCATCCCCAGCATGGATTCCATTTGCGCGAACTGGGACTCGCTGATGCCCAGTGCATCGCAACAGCGGCGCAGAATCGCACGGCTGGCTGGATTCAGTCCGCCACCCAGCAATGCGGTCTGCAACTGAATCTGTACAAACATCAAGCGCAGATCCATGCGCCGGCCGCAGGCGGTCGCCAGTTCCCGCAGGGCCTCATTGACCGGAAAGTCGCTGGCCTTGCCCTGTCCAAACAGTTCGATCGCAGCACGGATGTCCGATTCGGACAGCCGGAACTGCGCCATCATCGCCCGCGCCGCCTGGATCTCCTGTTCCGACACCCGGCCATCGGACTTGGCCACATGCCCCATCAACTGGAAGGTGACGCGAAAGAACACCTGCTGCACCGCCTGCGCACCGCTGGCCAGACGTCCTTGCATGCGTTCCGTATCGAACAGGTGGCCGATGAACATCCCGATCATTGCCCCCGCGAAGCCGCGTCCGGCGAACCAGCCGATCAAGCCACCAATCACTTTGCCGTACCACATCTGCGAGTATTACCTTCTCAATTCGCCTTCAGGTTGCCATCGCGTCCTGATCTAACCGTGCCACATCGCCACGCCTATTCGGCGTTCACGCTTGCCTTGTGTGGCGACGCCTCGCACTGCGAGAATGCAGCCTTTCCGGAAACAGCGACTGCGCCGCAACCCATTCATCATGCCAAACACGTCCAATCCCTGCTCCCCACCCATGCGCGAATCGCACTTGCGGGGGCTGCAGCGCCTGCATCAAGGCAAGGTGCGCGACATCTACGCGATTGACAATGAGGTCATGCTGATAGTCACTACCGACCGCCTCAGTGCCTTCGATGTCATTTTGCCGGATCCGATTCCAGGCAAGGGCCGGGTACTGACCGAGATCTCGCGCTTCTGGTTCGCCAAAACTGCACACATTGTCCCCAATCATCTGGCGGAGCGCGACCTCAGCGCCATCGTACCGGATGCAAACGAGCGTGCGCTGATTGCCGACCGTTACCTGGTCGTGAAGAAACTCAAGGCGCTGCCCATCGAAGCCGTGGTGCGTGGCTATCTTATCGGCTCCGGCTGGAAAGACTACCAACAAAATGGCGCAATCTGTGGCATCAAGCTGCCCAGCGGATTGCGTCAGGCGGATCGCCTGCCCGAACCCATGTTCACACCGACCACCAAGGCACCCGCAGGCACACACGACGAGAACATAAACTTCGCGCAAGTGGTCACCACCATCGGCGCTGAACTTGCCGAACAAATACGCAGCACCGCCATCGCACTGTACGAGTTCGCCGCCGAATACGCCCTGCACAGGGGCATCATCATTGCCGACACCAAATTCGAATTCGGGGTGGATGCAGCCGGCAAGCTGGTGTTGATCGATGAAGCCTTGACACCGGACTCCTCGCGTTTCTGGCCGGTAGACACTTATCGTCCAGGTATCAGCCCACCCAGTTTCGACAAACAGTTTGTGCGTGATTATCTGGAAACACTGGATTGGAACAAGCAAGCTCCGGGCCCCACCCTGCCCGCTGAAATCGTCCAGCGTACCAGCGAAAAATACCAGGAAGCACTGCGTCGACTGACCGGTGATTAAACCAGCCTCATGAGCAACACGCCGCCCGCCAGCACTATCGGCACCAGCACCGAATGTGAGTCGCGGCTGATCCAGGCGCAGCGCGAGCTGGAGGGACTCTACTACGCCATATCGCACGATCTGCGTGCACCGCTACGGGCGATTGCCGGCTTCAGTCAGGCACTGCAGGAACAGCCTGCATTGCAGACAGACGCAACCTCGCAGCACTACCTGCAGCGTATTGAGCAGTCCACACAACGTCTCGGCGCCATGATCGATAGCCTGTTGGGTCTGTCGCGGTTGTCGCAAGCCGACATGCACCTGGCCCCGGTTGACGTCAGCGCGCTGTGTGCGGAAATCGTTGCGGACATCGCGCAGCAATTCCCCCTGCATCACCCAAGGGTACGGATAGCAGAACCCATCAGGGCATTGTGCGATCCCTATCTGATACGCATCGCGTTACGCGAACTGCTGCACAACGCCTGGAAGTTCACACAGGATCAGATCGATCCGCAGATCGCAGTTGAAGCAACGATCAACCATGACCAGATAGCGGTGTGCATACGTGATAATGGCATTGGTATGGACATGCGTTACGCTGACCGGCTGTTCACCCCTTTCCAGCACCTGCAGACCCGCACCGAGCTCAACGGTACTGGAATCGGACTGGCCAAGGTGCAACGCGTCATTAACCGCCATGGCGGCAAGTTATCGGTCGAGGCTTCCCTGCAGGGGGGGGCATCCTTCTGTTTTTCCTTACGTTCCTCTTAACAGCGCAACCTACAGTACATAACGCAAATTTTCACTCGACGACACACCAGCTACCGAATAGAGTCAACGCATCGTTTGCGCCGCTAAGTAAATTACGCAGCCCGAGAACCTGATCTGCCGCTTAGACTGCTCCCGGTTCAACAGGAAATCCTCCAGGCCATGAGCAACCAGTTGAAAGTTGTCATCATCGAGGACTCGCCGGCGGACGCCGAACTGGCGGTTGCATCGTTGCAGCGAACATGGGCAAACGTCGACTGGCGACGCGTCGAGACGGAAGGCGAATTCATCAAAGAGCTTGCCTGGCTCCCGGACGTCATCATCGCCGACTATGAAGTGCCGGGGTTTGGCGCCGTAGCCGCGCTGAGCATCCTCAAGCAGAAGACCTCAAACATCCCGCTGATCGTATTTACCGGCGCCGTCACGGAAGAAATCGTGGTGCGCTGCATGCGTCTGGGCGCTGCCGATTATCTGCTCAAGGATCGACTTACGCGACTGGGCCCCGCCATTGAAAACGCCTTGCAGATGCGTAATGAGCGCGAAGCCAAGTACCGAACTGAACGTGAGCAACAACGCCTGTCCGCCCTGAACGGCGCGCTGCTGGATTCCATGCCTGCACATGCCGCGCTGCTGGACCGCGAGGGCAACATCATTGCCACCAATGCTGCATGGCGTTGCGATGGTAACCGTGATGGCTTCAGCAACCCCGACTGGGATGTGGGAACCAACTATCCGACTGCCTGCCTGCAATTGCTGCAGCAACATCATAAACACGCGGTGGAAATCGCGCGCGGCGTGCGCGCCGTGCTGGCCGGCAGTCGCGACCACTTCGCCGTCGAATACCCCGGCGGCACCGACACCGAACGGCGCTGGTTTCGCCTGATGGCCACACCGGTAAGCCATGCGCGCAATGATTCAGCCCATAACGCCGGTGCAGTGATCATGCACGTGGACATTACCGAACGGCGCGGTGTTGAAGAACAGCTGAAAATCAATGCCAACGCCCTGCAACAGCTCACCGAAGGTGTGGTCATCACCAACGCTGATCTCAAGGTTATTACCGTCAACAGGGCATACAGCGCCATGACCGGGTTCGAAGCCGATGAGGTAATTGGTCTGCCGCTGTGGACGGCGATCACTGGCGAAGATGGCCAACAGATCAGTGCTACCGATACCACCTTGCCGCTCAGTGGCGGCTGGCGCGCCGAACTCAGCAGTCGCCGCAAGGATGGCGAAACTTTTCCGGCCATATTCAGCATCAATCCGGTGCGCGGCGAACAGGGTCAGATAGAGCACTACACCGCCGTGCTGACCGACCTTTCATCGTTGCGCGATGTGGAGCGCCGCATCGAATATCTGTCGCAGCACGATGCACTTACGGGACTGCCAAACCGGGCAGCACTGGAAACCGAGCTGCTGACCAGCACCAATGAGATGCATGATCGTGCCGATGTGGTCGCGGTGCTGCTGGTGGAGCTGGACCGGTTCAAGTCCATCAACGATACGCTGGGACATCGCACCGGTGATGCGCTGATTCGCGCTGTCAGCGAACGCCTGAATCACATCCGTCATGCTTCTGATTATCTGGCACGTATCGGTGGCGATGAGTTCGTCGTATTGCGGCATGGCTTGTATGCCACCGAGACCATTCTGCCCTATGCCGACCACATTCGTGCCGAACTGGAAAAACCCTTTGTCATAGGCAGTCGCGAACTGTTCATCACCGCCAGCATCGGCATCAGCTGCTTTCCCAACGATGGCCTCGACTATGAATCGCTGCTGCGTGCCGCCGATGCCGCCGTCTACCAGGCCAAGCAATCCGGTCGCAATGCGGTAGCCCTGTACTCACCCGCCGAAGATGCCGCCGCCACCGAGCGTTTTACGCTGCAGAACAGTCTGCCGCTGGCGCTGAGCAGAGACCAGTTTGTACTGGAATACCAGCCGGTGGTAGACCTGAACAGCGGCATTGTCACGGGCGTGGAAGCGCTGCTGCGCTGGCAACACCCGCAGCTGGGCCTGATCAGCCCGGCACGCTTCATTGGTATTGCCGAAGATACTGGCCTGATACTGCCGATCAGTGACTGGGTGCTGAACACCGCATGTGCACAACTGCGCACATGGCAGCTGGGCGGGTGGCTCAATCCGCATGTGGCGGTCAATCTGTCTTCGCGTGAATTTGCGCGTCACGATCTGCCAAAACGCATTGCCGCAGCCCTCACCGAATACGATTTGAAGCCTCACCAGCTGCGACTGGAACTGACCGAGAGCATGGTGATGGGCGATCCGGCCAGTGCCGCAGACCTGATCAACAAACTCGCCGAAATGGGTGTGGAAGTGGCGCTGGACGACTTCGGCACGGGTTATTCATCGCTCAGTTATCTGAAGCGCTTTCGTCTGGGTTGTCTGAAAGTCGATCGCAGTTTCGTCAGTGGCACGCAAAGCAATGCCGGCGATCAATCCATCGTGCGCGCCGTCATCGCACTGGGCAAAACACTGGATATGAAAATAGTCGGCGAAGGTGTGGAGACCCTGGAGCAAGCCAACTTTCTGCGCCAGGCCGGCTGCGATGACGCACAGGGATACTTCTATGCGCGGCCGGCGACTGCGGGTCGCATTCCAGGGCTGGTGCAGGAAATCCCACAACGCTTCCGCGATGCTGGCACAGCACATTGGCATCAGTTGCATCTGACCGGCAACCTTGGTTAATGATTGACGGCGGCCAGCAATCTGCGGTGCTGCTGGATAGCGACCCTATCGTGTAGGCTAGACACCGTCTTCAGGACGGACCGCAGACATGTTCCAGGTTTTCCACAACAGATTTATACACTGGTTGTTCGATCCACCCGCGCACGCGTTGGGCAAGCCCATACAGCCGCTATTGAAACTGCTGCGCTATCCGTACGCGCTGCTGCGCGACCTGGGGAATGGCCAGCTGAATCTGCGGGCGATGAGTCTGGTGTATTCCACCTTGCTGTCCATTGCGCCGCTGCTGGCGCTGGCTTTCTCGGTACTGAAAGGCCTGGGTTACGACCAGGATATGGAAGTGGTGCTGTATTCGTTCCTGGAGCCGATCGGCGACCAGGCAGCAGAGCTGACCGCGCGCATCATGGGCGTTGTCAACGGCGTGCGCGGCGATGTGCTGGGCTCACTGGGTCTGGCATTCCTGATCTACAACGTGATCTCCGCGACTCAGAAGGTCGAAGAATGCTTCAACTTCATCTGGCAGGTGGAAAAGCCCCGCAGCTGGGCGCGCCGTTTCAGCGAATATCTCAGCGTCATGATCATTGGCCCCGTGCTCGTCCTGGCGCTGGTGGCCCTGCTGCAGTCCGATGTCATTGCCTTCCTGGGGCGGGTCACCGGCGTCACCTGGACACTGGGCCATTTCCAGCATCTTGCTTCGTTTCTGGCAGTCAGTGCGGGGCTGGCTTTTCTGTACCGCTTCATCCCCAACACCGAAGTACGCATCAAGGCCGCATTGATTGGCGGTCTTGTTGCAGGCGCGCTGTGGACCACCGGCGGGGTATTGTTCACCCGCTTTGTTGCCAGCTCAGTGCAAACTGCCCTGATTTACGCCGGCTTTGCCATCGTCATCGTGACCTTGTTCTGGCTGTACCTGTCGTGGCTGATTCTGTTGCTGGGTGCGCAGCTGGCTTTCTACGTGCAGCATCCCCAAACCCTGCGCAACGGCCATCGTGTCGTGCATCTGACCGCAGCATTGTGCGAACGCCTGGGCCTGTCGGTGATGTATCTGGTGGCGCGTGATTACCGCACCGGTGTACCGCGCTGGACACTCAACGAACTGTCGGAACATTTCGATGTGCCGGCCAGCGCCCTCAAGCCAGTGATCGAGATCCTGGAAAGTCACGGGCTGCTGACCACTACCGAACTCGAGCGCTACATGCCCGGCCGCGATCCCGGCCACATTGCCTTGAGCGAAATACTGGATGCGCTGCGTAACGACGAGCGCAATCCCCGCACACCCAGGGTACGCGGCGCGGCCGCCGCGGAGGCCGTTGCGCAGAACGCCGCAGAAGCCATGAAACTCAGCGTCAAGGGTCAGACGCTCGAAAGCCTCGTATCGCAGGATAGCTAACCGGAAATCCTTAGCCAACAAACAGCCGGGCGTTACCTCACGCGCCAGCCACCGTCATCGATTCCAGCAATATCGAGCCGGTACGAATGCCACCGCGTGCATCAACATCGGTCCCCACCGCCACCGCATTCCGGAACATGTCCTTGAGATTGCCGGCAATGGTGATCTCATGCACGGGATAAGCAAGCTGACCGCCCTCCACCCAGAAACCCGCTGCGCCACGTGAATAGTCACCGGTCACACCGTTAACGCCACTGCCCATCAACTCTGTGACCACCAGTCCGCGGTCCATGGTTTTCAGCAAGGCGGCAAAATCCTGCTGGCCACTGGCCGAGCCGGGTTCCACGATCAGGTTGTGCACACCACCGGCATTGCCGGTGGTTTTCAAGCCGAGTTTGCGTGCCGAATAGGTACTGAGCACATAGCCGGTCAGCACGCCCTTGTCCACCAGTGTGCGATCATGTGTCGCCACGCCTTCCGAATCGAACGGCGCACTACCCAACGCTTTCAGCAGGTGTGGGCGCTCCTTGCAGGTGAACCAGCCGGGAAAGACTTGCTGACCGGCAGCATCCAGCAGGAAAGACGAACGACGATACTGACTGCCGCCGCGAATTGCGCCAAGAAAACTGCCGATAACACCACGCGCCAGCTCCGGCACGTACAACACCGGCACCACACAGGTAGCCAGCTGTCGTGCGCCGAGACGTTCGAGGGTACGTTTCGCAGCCCGTTCGCCGATGCTGGAGGCACTCTCCATATCGCGATAGTCGCGCACCGAGCTGTACCAGTAGTCGCGTTGCATGTCGCCATTCTGCTGACCGACCACGGCACAACTGAGGCTGTGCATGGTGCTGGCATAGCCGGCGACGAATCCCAGTGAGTTGCCAAACACGCGCAGACCTTGATGACTGGACAAGGTTGCGCCTTCGGAGTTGGCAATACGCGCATCCACCGCCAGCGCTGCCGCTTCGCAGGCTATGGCCAGATCACGTGCGGCATCGGGTTCAATTCCCCAGGGATGATTGAGATCGAGGTCGGGAATATCTCGTGCCAGCGTGTCCGGATCCGGCAGTCCCGCACAAGGGTCAGCGGCAGTGAACCCGGCAATGCTGTACGCCTTGGCAACGGTTTCGCGAATCGCCTGCGCACTCAGATCTGCCGTGCTGGCCGACCCCTTGCACTTGCCACGATATACCGTCACGCCCATGCCGCGATCCCGGTGATACTCGAGAGTCTCCACTTCCCGCATGCGTGCCGTGACCGACAGCCCGACGTCCACGCTCACGCCCACCTCGGCTTCCGAGGCACCCAACTGGCGCGCCTCCTTGAGCGCCAGCTCGACACAGGTCTGCAGATCGCCCTGATTCAATTCCCTTGGGCTTGAATCTTTGGCGGCCAGCTCACGAGTAGTAGTCATGTGATTCCGTGTTTACCTTGGAAAATTCGTACGGCAGTTTAACAGCGGCCCGGTTAGCATGTCCCGCATGAGAAAACCGTACGACACCCACAACCCCGACGATGATGATGTTGATGAAGGCCCCAGCAAGAGCCTGATGAAACGGCAGAGTGCCGAGCTGCAGCAACTGGGCGAATCGCTGATCGAGCTGGCGCCTCATGAACTGGATGAGCTGGAGCTGCCCGAGAAGCTGCGCGATGCCATCGACATCGCCAAGCGCATTACGGCGCATGGCGGCCTGTATCGCCAGAAACAATTCATCGGCAAGCTGATGCGCAAGCTTGACGTCGAACCGATCCGCGCTGCACTGGAAGCGAAACGCAATGCGCACCGCGCCGAAGTGCTGCGTTTCCGGCGTGTTGAAACCTGGCGCGATCGTTTACTCGGCGACGACAGCTCTGCCCTGGACGCCTTGCTGGACGAATGCCCCGAAGCTGACCGTAATCAACTGGAACGGCTGCTGGCCCGCGCCCGTCACGAACAACAGCGCAAACAGCCACCGGTTGCAGCCCGCGAATTGTTCACGGTACTGCGCGGGCTGCTGGACTCGCAGTAAATCCGGGGTTTAGCCCTGACTGGCAAGATTTTCCGGGCGATTAACCGTCATCAGCTGCTAAAATTCGCCGAATGAATACACCTCTTGTTGGCATCATCATGGGCTCGAGCTCCGATTGGGAGACCATGCAGCCCGCCGCAGACATGCTCACCCAGCTGGGCATACCCCATGAAATCCGTGTGGTTTCGGCGCATCGCACCCCGGATCTGCTGTTCGAATATGCAGCCACGGCACGTTCGCGCGGCATTGAAGTCATCATCGCCGGGGCTGGCGGCGCGGCACACTTGCCGGGCATGACTGCCGCCAAGACCACCCTGCCAGTGCTGGGCGTGCCGGTGCAGTCCAAAGCCCTGAATGGCATGGACTCACTGCTGTCGATCGCCCAGATGCCGGCCGGCATTCCAGTGGGCACCTTGGCCATAGGCAAGGCCGGCGCCACCAATGCCGCCTTGCTGGCCGCGGCGATTCTGGCCAACAAGCACATGCAGATTCACGACGCGCTGGCGGAGTTCCGTCAGGCACAGACCGACAAAGTGCTGACGCAACCCGACCCTCGCAATGCCGCGCCACACCAGTAAGTACAGGCTCTGACCATGAGAATCGGGGTCATCGGTGCTGGCCAGTTGGGTCGAATGCTCGCTCTGGCGGGCTATCCACTGGGACTGCGCTTCACCTTCCTCGATCCCAGCCCTGATGCCTGCGCCACTCACGTGGGTGACTACATCCAGGGCGCCTACGATGATCCGGTCAAGTTGCGGCAGTTGGCTGAAGCTGTAGACATCATCACCTTCGAGTTTGAGAACGTCCCGGTCGCCACACTGGAAACCATTGCCAGACTGAAGCCATTTTACCCACCGGTGCCGGCGCTGAGCGCATCACAGGACCGCCTCAGCGAGAAAAACCTGTTTCGCCAGCTGCGTATTCCGACACCCGAATTTAGCGCCATCGACAGCCTTGCCGACCTGCAGCAGGCGGTAATCGACATAGGTGTACCCGGTATCCTCAAGACCCGCCGGCTGGGTTACGACGGTCGTGGGCAATTCCGACTGCGCAAAGCTGCTGATGTCACTACCGCCTGGAACGCTTTGAAAGGCTCGCCGTTAATTTATGAAGCATTCGTGCCTTTTAGCCGCGAAGTATCAGTGATCGGCGCACGCAGCACAGCCGGTAAAATCGCCATTTATCCACTGTCAGAAAACACTCATCGTAATGGCATCCTGCATGTCGCACGTGCGCCGTACCGGCATGCGGGGTTGCAAAAGCAGGCTGAAGCTTATCTGAAGAAGCTGTTCAGACATTTCGACTATGTGGGTGTACTGACCGTTGAATTCTTCGTCCTGCGCGGCAAACTGGTGGCCAATGAAATGGCGCCGCGTGTGCACAACTCCGGTCATGCCAGTATTGAAGGCGCGCAAACCAGTCAGTTCGAGAATCACCTGCGCGCCATCTGCGGCCTGCCGCTGGGCAGCACCGCACCGCGTGGTTTTAGCGCCATGCTGAATTTTGTCGGCAGCATCCCGGCACGCAGCGTTGCCTTGAAACAAGCCGGTGTGCACTTCCATCACTATGGCAAAGAGCCCAGGCCGGCGCGCAAGCTGGGCCATGCCACGGTGGTGGCGGACACTGTAACGCAACGCGATCTGGCCCTGAACAAGCTGCTGAAACTGGCCCAATAGTGATGTGGCTCACGTGGGAGCGACGTCTGGTTTGCTTGCATCCCTGCAGGGTTTAGACTCAAGCTCTTAACTGAAACCAGCTCTGCACCCGGGCTAGGTGGATTCAAGGACCCGTACTGCGCATGTATCTCGAACTTTTCAAGCTGAAAGAACTGCCGTTCCGGCTCTCGCCCGATCCCGCATTCCTGTACCTGTCCAAGAACCACGCGCGCGCCAAGGCGTACATGGAGTCCACCATCTGGTTCACTGATGGCTTCGTCATCATCACCGGCGAAATCGGCGCCGGCAAAACCACGCTGATCGAAACCTTCCTCAAGGAACTCGAAAAGGACGTGATAGTAGCGCAGGTCAACCAGACCCAGTTGTCGCCCACCGAGTTTCTGCAAGTCATCCTGGTGCAATTCGGCTTTCAGCCGTTCCAGATGAAGAAGGTGGAGTTGATGTCCACCCTCAATAACTTTCTCATCGAGCAATATGCCAGTGGCCGGCGCGTACTGCTGATCATTGACGAAGCCCAGAACCTGTCGATGAAAGTACTGGAGGAAGTGCGCCTGCTGTCGGGCATTGAAACCACCAAGGATAAGGTGATGCGCATCATTCTGGCCGGACAGCCCGAACTCAATGAAAAGCTCGACATGCCGGAACTGGCGCAGCTGACGCAGCGGGTGCGTCTGCGTTTTCACCTGACGCCGCTGTCGCGCGAAGATACCGATCACTACATCCAGCACCGTCTGGAAGTGGCCGGCTCCAATGGTCGCGAGATTTTCGCGCCGGACACCTTTCCGCTGATATTCCGCTATACCGGCGGCGTACCCCGCCTGATCAACACCTTGTGTGATACCGCCATGATGGCCGCGTTTGCGCAGGACCAGGACACTGTCAAACTGGATGTCTTGAAGATCGCCATTCAGGAGCTGCGCTGGAGTGAATATGCCGCACGCTCCACCAGGCTGCCGATAATCAAGTCATGGACTGATACCTCAACCACCGGCACACAGCACCCCGCGGTGGACTCCAGTCCGGTGCTGGCGCACCTGTTACTGTCCCGCAAGGGTGAATCCATTGGCGAGTACAAACTGACACCCGGTCGTTTCCTGATCGGCAGAACCCAGGAAAACGATCTGCAGATCGACAGCCAGTTCATCAGCCGGCATCACGCCCAGATCATCAACAACAGCGGCAGTTCCGTCATTGAGGATCTGAACAGCACCAACGGCATTACCCACAATGGCAAACGCATTCGTCGTCGCGTGCTCAACGATGGCGACGTATTGCAAATCGGTGAACACGAACTGGCCTACATGGATGAACGCCAGACCCGCGCACGGTCGCGCTCAAGGAATCCGGACGATGCGGTGCCGATGTTGACTGAAACAACGAATCTACCGGAATCCATGGCCGTCAAGAAAGGCGAAGCGCCGCATGAAGACACGATTGCCGAGGATTAGCGCGCAGACGCTCAATCATCCAGCGACTTACGGTTGTATTCGGACTGCGCGGTACGGTAATCGCGACGCTTCAGCCAGAACACCAGACCAAGGACCAGCGAGAAAATACCCAGCGACATCAACCACGTCGACCAGCCGGCAACGAAGAAGGATGTGCCCAGCGACACTGCGCCAACCAGCATGTAGGCATAGGGCAGAAATTCATATACCGGTCGCGCCAGCCACATCGCACACCTCGTCACATCACGTTGATCTTTGAATTATTGACTCAAGTCGCGGTGCCGCCCACTGTCAGCCCGTCCACGCGGAGGGTTGGCTGGCCCACACCTACCGGCACATCCTGCCCTTCCTTGCCGCAGGTACCCACGCCTTCATCGAGCTTCAGATCATTGCCTACCATTGTTACGCGCGTGAGTACGTCCGGGCCATTGCCAATCAAGGTGGCGCCGCGCACCGGCGCGGTCAGCCTGCCGTCTTCAATCAGATAGGCCTCGCTGGCGGAGAACACAAATTTGCCGGAAGTGATGTCCACCTGGCCGCCGCCGAAGTTATGGCAGTAAAGGCCCTTCTTGACCGAATGCAGGATTTCTTCCGGTTCGTGTGGACCGTTCAGCATGTAGGTATTGGTCATACGCGGCAGCGTCATGTGTGCAAACGATTCACGCCGGCCATTGCCGGTGGGTTTCACGCCCATCAGGCGCGCATTGAGCTTGTCCTGCATGTAGCCACGCAGGATGCCGTTCTCGATCAGTGTGGTGCACTGGGTCGGCGTGCCTTCATCGTCGATGTTCAGCGATCCACGCCGATACTTGAGCGTGCCGTCATCCACCACCGTGCACAGTGGCGACGCCACTTGCTGGCCAATTTTCCCCGAGAAGGCTGAGGTGCCCTTGCGATTGAAGTCACCTTCCAGACCGTGACCAATCGCCTCATGCAGCAGGATTCCCGGCCAGCCAGCACCCAGCACCACCGTCATCTGCCCGGCTGGCGCCGGTACGGCCTCAAGATTCACCAGGGCACTGCGCACCGCTTCCTGCACCAGCCCCCGCCAGCGTGCGCCGCGCAGAAATTCAGTGAGCGAATAACGGCCACCGCCGCCGCAATAACCCTGCTCGCGTCGCCCATTGTGCTCTACGATCACCGACACATTCATGCGCACCAGCGGCCGCACATCAGCAGCCAGCGTGCCATCACTGGCAGTGATCAATACAGTTTCATGTACCGCGGCTACGCTCGCCATGACCTGGGTGACGCGTGAATCGATCTTGCGTGCAGCCGCATCCACTTCACCCAGCAACGCTACTTTCTGTTCGTCGGTCAAACCATCGAAGGGATCAGTCACCGTGTACAGCTGCCGCGGTGCTGTGGCGTGCCACGCCGATACTGCGCCGGCACCCTGTCCGCGTGCGATGGCGCGCGCCGCTCTGGAGGCCTGCGTCAACGCAGGCAGGACTATTTCATCGGAATACGCAAAACCGGTTTTCTCTCCAGCCAGCGCACGCACGCCCACACCCTGCTCGATGCTGTGCGCGCCTTCCTTGACGATGCCATCTTCCAGTGCCCAGGACTCCTCGCGAGACACCTGAAAATACAGATCCGCATAATCGACGGCCGAGCCCATCACCGTGCCCAGCGCCCTGGACAGCTGCGTTTCATCCAGACCCGAAGGCTCCAGAATGGTGTTGCGCGCCACGCTCAGCGCCGGCAAGTGGGCAACATCGGTAGTGCGCGCCGGCTGCAGATTCAGGGCCGACAATACAAAGGACTCATCGGAAGCGGTCTTGCTGGGCAGTATGGACATAAAACTCACTTGATCTGGGATACCACAGCCTACCGCTTATGGGTCCGCCTGCGCCACACCGAAATCACCCCGCACCACGCCGTGACAGTGCTCCGCCGGCCGGCCTAAACTGCATCGCCCAGCTCAAGTGGCCGGATACGACCATGAGCACCATGGACCCGCATATTGCTACCCGACACTCATCACCAGTTCCATGAGTGACATTACACGCCGACACTTTCTGAAAAACGTTGCCGCTGGAGTCGCGATGACGCTGCCGTCACATGCCGCAGATCTCGGTGGAAGCATGCTGAAACGCAGAATTCCCGCATCAGCAGACGGTGAAACCATTGCCGCCATCGGCATGGGCACATGGACTACCTTCGACGTCGGCGCAAGCGCCGCCGAACGCGCGTCACTCACCGACGTCCTCAAAGCCTTCTATGCATCGGGCGCTGAACTCATAGACAGCTCACCGATGTATGGCAGCTCCGAAGCAGTAACCGGCGATCTCGTACAACAGCTCGGCAGGCAGGCCAGCACGTTCTATGCAACCAAGGTCTGGACCAGTGGACGCCAGCAAGGTGTGGCACAAATCGGGCAATCGATGCGGCTGCTGAAAACATCGCGGCTGGATCTGCTGCAGATCCACAATCTGCTCGACTGGCGCACACACAGTGTCACACTGCGTGCACTGAAGGCCGAAGGCAAGATCCGGTACGCGGGAGTGACTCATTACACCACCGGAGCGCACGCGGATCTGGAATCGACAATGCGCAACGAATCCTTTGACTTCGCGCAGTTCAACTACTCAATCGCGACGCGCGCCGCAGAACAGCGTCTGCTGCCGTTCTGTCAGGAGCGCGGCATCGCGGTGCTGGTCAATCGCCCATTTGAAGAAGGCGCACTGTTCGCCCAGGTCCGCAACCGCAAGCTCCCCGCCTATGCCGCCGAACTCGGCTGCACGAGCTGGGCACAGTTCTTTCTCAAGTTCATCATTTCGCATCCCGCTGTCACCTGCGTCATCCCGGCGACTTCGCGAGTGACCCACATGCAGGACAACCTTAAAGCGGGAACGGGAGTGCTTCCGGATGCCAGCTTGCGCCTGCAGATGGCCAAGGATTTCGCCGGCGGCTAGACCTCCGTCACACCGTCCGCAACGACTGCAACCTGGCGCCGATGCGTCAACACCGGAAAGCGCTGACGCAACTCAGCTTGCTTCTGCAAATTGAGTTCCGCGGCAACACAACCCACTTCAGTGATCTGGCAGGCCAGCACCTCGCCCCATGAATCAATGATCATCGAATGCCCATAGGTCTGGCGGCCATTGGCATGGAGCCCCGTCTGCGCAGGTGCCAGCAGGTAACACAGGTTTTCGATGGCCCGCGCGCGCAGCAATACATCCCAGTGTGCACGACCGGTGGGAACCGTAAACGCGGAAGGCAGCACAAACACCTCCGCGCCACCTGCGCTCAGCTGGCGAAACAACTCCGGAAAACGCACGTCGTAGCAAATTGCCAACCCCAGCCTGCCGATGGGGGTATCGACCAGCACCACTTTCTCACCCGGTGCAATGGTGGCGGATTCACGATAGCTGCCGGTGGCGTCATCCACTTCCACATCAAACAGGTGCTTCTTGTCGTAACGCGCCACGCGTTGACCCTGCGCATTGACCACCAGGCATGCAGCAGCGACACGCGCTTCATTGGGCAACTTGATCGGCAAGGTGCCAGCGACAATCCAGATTCCCAGTTCGCGCGCAGTATTGGCCAACCAGGATTGCATCGGTCCATCACCATCGTGCTCGGCAATCGCAAACTTGTCCTGGTCGCTGGTGCCCATCAAGGCAAAGTTTTCGGGCAACGCGGCAAGTACGGCTCCCTGCTGCGCCGCTTGCCGTAGCAAAGCGTATGCGGTGCGCAGGTTCTGCTGCACGTCGACGCCGGAAGTCATCTGGATGACGGCTGCCATATTCATGGTGCTGACTCCGCACCCGACAGTGAGGCTTTGCCGGTACTGGCGTCGATGCGTTCAACCTGCGGATCATCCCAGCTGCCACCAATGTGGTAGTAAGCACGCGCCACGCCCCTGAGCGGTTCCTTGAAGAGCTGCGTAAATACCAACAAAGCTGCGCCGATGACCGGTCCGCCAGCGACCACCCCCGCCACCGGCAGGGCCGCACTTACATCTCCGGTGACCACTGCGGTCTGATCGTAGTCACGCGCACCCAGGCCAAGACGGCCGGCAATGCCGATTTCAGCAATGGGTCCACGCAACAACAGATTATCAGTGTGCGCATCGCCATTCTGTACAGTAAAGTCGGCATGAATCGTGTCGAACATCAGCCCCTCGTCGGTGACATCGCGAAAGTCGAGGCCCAGACGACGCGGCAAGGCCGCCACGCTCAACAGCCCCAGCACTCGACCTGCGCCAGGTTGCACGCTGAGCAACTGCCCCTCATCCACCTGTACTTCCATGGTACCCGAGGAACGACCCAGCAGATCTTCATCCAGCCCCCCCGGCCAGCGCAGGTTTGCAATCAGCTTGCCGCTCCTGGCTGCAATGAAGTCCGCGTAGTTGAGCTGCTGCATGGTGGCGCGCAGATCGCTGCTTTCCAGCGTCAGCGCCAGCGTGTTCTGCTGACCACTGGCACCCTGCAACCAGCTGCCGCTGGCATTGCCACTGAACGAAGGACCGCTGATTTGCAGCTTGTTCACCTGCAGGCCTTGCGCAGTGCGTGTACCCGTCATCTGCAGATGGCCGAAACTGTGTTCACCATAGTGAAACTGCCTGATATCGGCATTGATCGACGGCAGGTTGCGTGGATCGAATCTGTCCCTATCACTCGGTTTGCCGTCGCCGGAATCAACCGGCGTCAGTTTCAGCACATCCATGTCCAGTGTCAGCGCCTGCCCGCTGCCAAATTCGTAAGGCACCCACACCTGACCGCCTGCCTGTGTACCAGCCACATCGATGCGCCAGCCAGCATCAGTGGCCTGCAGGATGCCACGCACTTCCGGCAACTCGAAACCATACACACGCAGCCGTCCAATATTTACATTGGCTGCGCGCAGCACGTCCTGCACACGCGTGCCTGGCGCCGATGTGCTCGCCACACCATTCTCGTTACCGCCCAGCTTGAGCCAGTCGTCCAGCACGAATTCCTCCAGCCGGCCCTCAACGCGCAGACCGGCATTGGCAGGTAGCGCCGCGGCAACCCCGTCCGCACGCAGTCCGGCGCGATCAAAGCGCCAACCGTCCTTGTTTGGTTGCAGACGGACCAGCGCACGCAGTTGATCCAGTGCCCCGCGCAGTTGCATATCGTTGCCGCGCAGATCTGCATCAATATGCAGATTACGCGCCGTATTCGCCGGTTTGCCAACCGGCGCCGGCAAGTTGATATTCAAGCCACGCAGATCACTATCGACGCTGTACAGATGGCGCCCTTCCTCTGCATCGCGCTGCGCATAACCAGGTATGGTGTAGCGATACGCCGCTGCGCCATCCAGCCTGATCCAGGCGGGCAGCTTGAGAAACTGCGACAACGATTGCGCGTATGCGCTGCCATTGGCGACCACGTTGTAGCGACCGCGACCGACAGGTTCCGTCGTTACAGTGAATCCCCCCCGCAGAAACTCACCGCGCAGATCCGCGGCAACAACTGCATCATTGAAGATGCTCAGCCGGCCATTGATGCGTTCAGCCTGCTCGGCAATATCCGCCATGCTGACAGTGGCATTCTTCATGATGACGCCGATATCAACTCGATGTCCGGCGAAGTTCTTGAGCGGAAAATACATGGTGGCATTGCCCTGCATGTCACCGCGCGCGGCAAGCCGCTGGAACAGGCTGCCAATCGCCGGGCCTACCGGACTTTGCTGCACAAACCTTACCGCGTTATCAAGATTTCCATGTGCTCGGGCAGTGATATTGATTTCGGCATCACGGTAATCCTTGATGCTCCCCTCGGCGCGATCCAGTACCAGGCCGTTCACGTCACCGGCGGTGGCCACCGCGCTCAAACCGGCGTTACGAAACTCTGCATCAACCTTCAGACCGGTGGCCGGCAGCCATGCCTGCTGATAATTCAGCGTCAGGTTGTTGATCTGCGCCTTGATCAGAAACAGACCTTCTGCGCCGCGAAACGGGAACTTCTGCAAAGGCCCCTTGAGCGTGGCCTGCGCTTCAGTAACGGTGCCGGCCGGGAACGCCGCATCCAGCCACGCCAGCGTGCGCTTTTGCATGACACCGGCCGGCATGTAGCGCGGTGCGGCGGCGGCATTCAGCTGCGTAGCCACTGCCTGCATGTCGATCACCGGCGAACCCTCGTGAGGAAGACTCAGCGTGAACTGCCCCTGTACCTTGCCATCGGCGTTGTCGACCAACATGTCGGCGCTGCGCATCTCCGTCTGTTGATCAGTGCGGGTCCAGTTGATATGACCAGTCACATGATCCAGCGGCAGCGGTGTGCGAAAGATACGCGGCACGCTGAACTCCACATCGTGGCTGTCCAGCTGCAAGTCGCCGCGTGCTCCCGTGGCGCTGAGCACACCGGACAAGCCATTGATGCCCGGTGTGCTCCCCACCGGGGACACCCCCAACTGCGCAAACTCCACGCGCAGCCCATAACGCGGCGCGGCATCTTGCGCTTCGCGTTCGTAACGCACGGCGAGATTGAGCAGACGCCCGCTGGCATTCAATGCACGCAGTCTCGCGTTGGCTTCGGTTTCCGGCAGGTACGCCAGCAGCGGCCAGATATTGTCGAGCACCAGGGTCTGTACGCTGGCATGCAACTTGGTCAGACGCGTCAAGCCATCGGACTCACTGAACTGAACCAACACGCTGGCCGTGCCGTTGGGCCAGGGCATGGTGTCGCGCGCCAGCTGCAGGTGCTGTACCTGCGTCAGCCAGCCCTGTTCGCTGCGTGTGCTGGAAAATTCCAGGCTTACATTGGTGTAACGAAGCCCTGCATCACTTGCAGTGGCGATGGCCGCTCCCGCAAGACTGTTAGGGAAATCCTGCGCAGCGTCTGCAGGCGCCGGCGCTGCATCCGGATCGTCGCCGCGCACCTGCAGAGAATCGGCTTGTGGCAGCGGCAACGACCACGGTGGCAGGTGCATCAGCACATCAACGAAATGCAGCTGACCGCTGAGTTGCTGTGGCTGCGAGCCGAGCCACTGTGAAGTGAACTCGAATGACCCCTGACCTTGCGCCGGCGCAATCCAGTCATCAGGCATGACCTCGCTCCAGCCTGCCAGATCCAGTTGCGTGCCACTGACCTGTGCTCGCCACCGCAGCTGCGGCGCATCATCCAGATTGCCTTCGCCGTGTGCGGCAAAGCGCAGCTCCTTGCCCAGGGAATCAGGCAGTGTTGCCTGTCCCTTCAGGTCAAATACACGTGCACTGCGTGTGACTGTCAACGCCACCCGATCCATTACCCATGGACCGTGTCCGGTTTGCAGATCGCGAAAGTTCAGTCGCACATCGCTGATCGACAATTCACCGACCGGCAATGAATCGAGTTTGAATGCAGCGTCACTATCGAATTCAGGCCAGTCCGCCTGACCCACCACTTCAAAAGTACCATCGACGCGGCGTTGCGCCTTGAGTTCGGTGCCGCGCAACGAAAAGCGCGCAGCCGCCAGTCGTCCCGTGCGCAGCGCACGCCACAGATCGAAGCCGATGCCACCCTGCTCGGCACGCGCCAGCACCCGCTGACCATCGCTGCTGCGCACGACGGCATCGGTGAATACCAGTTCGGGGCCATAACCACGCCAACCCGCTCGCAGTTGCGAAAACTCAATCTCCATTTTGGCGCGTTCGCTGATCCAGGCCTGCATTTGCGCGCGATACTCCGGCACCCGCGCCATCAGCACACTGAACGCGACCAGCATCAGCCCAACCACCAAGATCAACGACGCCAGCGTTATCGCAAACCACTTGGCGACACGCTGCAAACGGGTGCGCCGAATCAGGCCGGAGGTGTCGTGGGTGAGATCAGTCATCAAATTCATTCATCGAAAACAAAAAATGCCTCAGAACCTGTTCAAAGTTTCGATCAAGGGATGCAGCGCAAGGCGGAACTATCCAAAAAAGCGCAGCGTACACGACAGTACGTGAGCATTTTTTGGATAGTTCCAACGCAGCGATCCGCCCTTCAGCGAGACTTTGAACAGGTTCTCACATGAGCACCACGTCGTACTGATCCTGCTGATACAACGCCTCGGTCTGCAACCGGATCGGCTTGCCGGTATGGACTTCCAGCTCGGCCAGCGCGGCGGATTCTTCATCCAGCAGGCGTTCAATCACGTCCTGATGCGCCAGCACCATCAACTCCTGGAAATTGAACTGGCGCGCCTGACGGAGGATTTCCCGGAAGATTTCATAACACACGGTTTCATTGGTCTTGACGAAGCCGCGCCCCTCGCAGGTGGGACAGGCGGTACACAGCATATGTTCCAGACTTTCGCGGGTGCGCTTGCGGGTCATTTCCACCAGTCCCAGCGGCGATACGGACGAAATGTGCGTCTTGGCGTGGTCGCCCACCAGGGCCTTTTCCAGCGCCTGCAGCACCTGGCGGCGATGTTCCTCCTCTTCCATGTCAATGAAATCAATGATGATGATGCCGCCCAGATTGCGCAGGCGCAGTTGCCGTGCGATGGCTACCCCTGCTTCAAGGTTGGTTCTGAAAATGGTTTCTTCCAGCGTGCGGTGGCCCACGTAGGCGCCGGTGTTCACATCGATGGTGGTCATGGCTTCGGTCTGATCCAGCATCAGGTAGCCACCCGACTTCAGGGGCACCTTGCGATCCAGCGAGCGCTCGATTTCCTCTTCCACGCCATACAAATCGAAAATCGGCCGGTCGCCCTGGAACAGCTCGATGCGCTCGCTCATCTCCGGCATGAAGGTACGGGCGAATTCCAGCATGGTGTGATACGACTCTTCATGGTCGATACTCACCTTGGCCACGCCGCTCAGCACCACATCGCGCAACACGCGCACCTGCAGCGGCAGGTCGGCGTGCACCAGTTGCCCGGGTTTGGCGTACAGGGCTTTTTCGCTGAGCACGCTCCACATTTTCTGCAGAAACATCATGTCGGCGCGCAGGGCATCGGCGCTGGCGCCCTCCGCTGCGGTGCGCACGATGTAGCCACCCGTGTCATCCGGCTGGACGAAACTCAGCATGGCTTCACGCAGCCGGTGCCGTTCGGCTTCGTCTTCGATACGCGAGGACACCCCCACGCCGCGTCCCTTGGGCATCAGCACCAGGTAACGCGACGGAATGGTAATGAAGGTGGTCAGGCGTGCCCCCTTGGTACCCAGGGGGTCTTTGAGCACCTGCACCAGAATCTCGTTGCCTTCGGACACCAGCGATTGAATGTCGTCGGTGCGTTCCGGCTTGTGACCATTCTCGGCATGCTCCGCGTCAGAGGGGGTCACGATGTCCGAGGCATGCAAAAAGGCCGTGCGCTCCATGCCGATGTCAATGAACGCCGCCTGCATGCCCGGCAGCACGCGCGACACCCTGCCCTTGTAGATGTTGCTGATCAGGCCGCGCTTGTTGGCGCGCTCTATGAACAGCTCCTGCAGCACACCTTCCTCCACCAGCGCGGCGCGCACTTCACGCGGGCTGACATTCACCAGAACCTCAGACGTCATGCTTGTTCCCCGATGCCATCGTTATTTTCAACCTCGTCCAGCGCTGCGTTCAGCGACCAGCCCACGCGTGTCAACAGCTGTGCGGTTTCCGCCAGCGGCAACCCCATCACACCCGAATAGCTGCCGGACAAGCCCGTAATGAACGCCGCAGCCAGCCCCTGCACGGCATAGCCGCCGGCCTTGTCCTGTGGCTCGCCACTGTCCCAGTAAGCCTGACAGTCAGCTGCTGACAGCAACCTGAAAGTGACATTACTGACGCTGAGGGCATGCTCCAGCCCGCCCAGGTGCGCCAATGCCACGGCGGTGTATACCTGATGGGTGCGTCCGGCGAGGCGCTGCAACATGGTCACCCCTTCAGCCCGGTCCGCGGGCTTGCCGAAGATTTCCTCGCCCAGCGCCACAGTTGTATCTGCCGCCAGTACCGGCCTGGATTCTTCTGGCTTGAGGCGGCTCCAGACACGCTGGGCCTTGGCGCGCGCCAGACGTACCACGTAGTCAGCCGGGCTTTCGCCAGCAAAGCGGGATTCATCAATATTCGGAATCAATATCTGGTGTGGCACAAAAATCTGCCGCAGCAGGGCACTGCGCCGGGGTGATGCGGAGGCGAGATAAATGGCTTGCAACTTCATCGTGCAAGCATACCGGAGGGCCACCAATTAAGGCTTGCTGTGATTCACTCCAGCAACAGCTCGCGCACCACATCCGGCCGCTCGGGGTCGTGTGCTTCAGTGTTAAAGGCCGCCAGCATGGTCGGCTCGGTGCCTTCGTTGCGGAAGGCATGCGCTACGCCTGGTGGAAAGGTAAAACGCCACACTTGTCCGGCGGGAACCCGCACATCCTGCAGAGCGCCATCAACCCGATACCTGACGAGGGTCGGACCGGCCACGCTGCTCACCTCGGTGCCACGCACATGGAAGTGATTGCCGCGCACCACGCCGGGAACGGTGTACACCACATGCACATTGCGAAACTGGCTCATGCCGTCCGGCCCCATGGGCTCGAACACATAGCCGCGCGCATCCTGCGCCACCCGCAGATTTTCAATCTTTACCTCTGACATCACCGCACTCCCGCCCGGCAACAAACCGCGAATCGCTCACAATGTTCCCATAGTCAAACATCCAACCCCAGCCAGGATGCACAATACGCCCCGCAATTGTGATACATAGCGCGGTATCGATCGGGATGCTCCCTTAGCCTTCCGCCGTCGATCAGCCAGAACCGATGGATGAGTTCATGAGTCCGGATAATAAATACAAACAAATGGGCCTCACTCAAGTTCGCCGCCCCACCTTCCCGGTCATTGCCGGGTATCGGTTCATCCAGCCCATTGCCAGCTCGCCGCATGCCGCTGTGTATCTGGCCAACTCCACCGAGCTCGGCCACAACGTGGCCATCAAGGTGCTGCGCAACAGCGACCGGCGTGAATTGACTCCGGAGCAGGTGCAACGTTTCGAACGCGAGCGCGAACTGCTGATGCGTATCAGGCATCACTCGGTGGTGGACATCTACGACTGGGGGCATTCACCGGACATGCACTACCTGGTCACCGAATACTTTCCGGCGGGCAGCCTCGAGCTGCGCATTCGCAACCTCATGACAGTGCGCGACAGCATCGATGTCTTCCTGCAGATTGCCGCCGCACTGGTCGCTATTCATCGCGGCGGCCTGTGTCATCGTGACCTCAAACCGGCCAATGTCATGCTGCGCGAGGACGGTAGCATCGTGCTGATCGACTTTGGTCTGGCCACTGCGCTGGAGAGCACCCAGATCACCAAGGTTGGCGAAGTCCATGGCTCACCGTACTACATCAGTCCCGAACAGGTGGATGGCAGCTCCAGCGGCGACCATCGTAGCGACCTGTACAGCCTCGGCGTCATGTTCTACGAAATGCTCACCGGTACGCGGCCGTTCCAGGGCAAAACCGTGTTCGATGTAATCAATGCACACCGCACCGCGCCCGTGCCGCATGTGGTCGGCGACCTTGCCAGATTCGATCCCCTCATTCAAAGCCTGATGAACAAGGACCCCAACCAGCGCGTGCAGACCGCCAGCGAAGCGCTGGCGGCACTGTCGAAGCTGAAGGTGTAGAAAGTTGAGGGTAGGTTGGGCTGTGAAGCCCAACTATTCACGTCGGATGTTGGGCTTCACAGCCCAACCTACGCATTCCGAACTACATGCGTACATGCCGCGTGAGATTCATCCGGTCGAGGATACGACTGGCGATTTCCTCGACGCTGCTTTCGGTGACGTCGATATACGGCACGCCCAGACGCTCAAACAGGGTCTGCGCCGTGCGCACCTCGTACTGCACCTGCTGTGCCGAGGCATAGCGGCTGCCGGGCCGGCGTTCATTGCGAATCTGCTGCAGACGCTCGGGCTTGATGGTCAGCCCATATAACTTCTGTTTGTGCGGCAACAGCACCTTGGGCAGTTCGCCGGACTCCAGCTCGTCATCCGTGAGCGGATAGTTGGCGGTAAATATGCCGTACTGCAGTGCCATGTACAAAGATGTCGGCGTCTTGCCCGAACGCGATACGCCGATCAGAATGACATCGGCGCTGCGATAGTCGCGCGCGCCTGAACCGTCGTCGTTCGCCAGCGCATAGTTGGTGGCATCAATGCGCGCCGAATGCGCCGGATCGGTGGCGTGGCCAAAGGTGCCGCGCCCGGTGACATGCGCCGACTCCATCCCCAGTTCGGACTCCAGCGGCGCCAGGAAGGCATCGAAGAAATCCAGGAACAGGCCACGCGCGCCACTCTTGACGATGGCGCGAATCCGGTCATCCACCAGCGTGCAGAAAATGATGGGCGGCGTTTGCTCCTCATTGGCAATGGCATTGATGCGCGCCACCACTCCATGCGCCTGATCTTCCGTCACCACAAACGGCATGGTCACGGTGCGGAATTGCAACCCTTCGAACTGCGACAGCAGGCTGTGCCCCAGTGTTTCAGAGGTCACGCCGGTGCGGTCGGAAACGAAGCAGATGGTGCGCATGATTTATTTCGTGGAGTCTTACAGTTCCGTTCGCCCTGAGCCTGTCGAAGGGCCCCGACAGACAGCGAAGAACCCTTCGACGGGCTCAGGGCGAACGGAATACATTTTGAATCAAGCCTTGATCCCCGCCAGGAACAACCACGTCTCCACCACCGTATCCGGATTGAGCGACACGCTACTGATGCCCTGATCCACCAGCCAGCGCGCCAGGTCGGGATGATCGGAAGGCCCCTGACCGCAGATGCCCACATACTTGCCCTGACGTTTGCAGGCCGCAATCGCCATAGCCAGCAGCGCCTTCACCGCCTCGTCACGCTCGTCGAACAACTTGGCCACGATGCCGGAGTCACGATCCAGCCCGAGCGTCAGCTGTGTCATATCATTCGAGCCAATCGACATGCCGTCGAAATACTCCAGATACTGATCGGCCAGCAGCGCATTGGTGGGCAGCTCGCACATCATGATGATCTTCAGGCCGTTTTCGCCACGCTTCAGGCCGTTGGCTGCCAGCAGCTCGACCACCTGTCTGGCTTCGTTGACGGTACGCACGAACGGCACCATCACCTGCACATTGGTCAGCCCCATCTGCTCGCGCACGATCCGCAACGCGCGACACTCCAGCTCGAAACACGGCCGGAAACTTTCGTCCACATAGCGCGAGGCGCCGCGGAAGCCCAGCATGGGATTTTCTTCATGGGGTTCATACAACGGGCCACCGATCAGATTGGCGTACTCATTCGACTTGAAATCCGACAGGCGCACGATCACCGGTTCAGGCGCGAACGCCGCGGCAATCTGCGCAATGCCTTCGCAGAGCTTGTCGATATAAAAACTCACCGGATCGGCATAACCGGCCATCTGTTTGCGGATGGTGGACTTCAATTCGGTGTCGAGCCTGTCGAATTCCAGCAGCGCCCTGGGATGCACGCCGATCATCCGATTGATGATGAACTCCAGACGCGCCAGCCCCACGCCCTGATGCGGAATGGCGGCAAACGCAAAGGCGCGGTCGGGATTGCCCACATTCATCATCAACCGCACCGGCGCGGACGGCATCGAATCCAGTTCGATCACCTGCTGATCGAAGCCGAGTTTGCCGTCGTACACAAAGCCGGTATCGCCTTCCGCGCAGGACACGGTGACGTCCTGACCATCCTTGATCCGTGTCGTGGCATCACCACAGCCCACCACGGCCGGGATGCCCAGCTCACGTGCAATGATGGCCGCGTGACAGGTACGCCCGCCGCGATTGGTGACAATGGCCGAAGCACGTTTCATCACCGGCTCCCAGTCGGGATCGGTCATGTCGGCAATCAGCACATCGCCGGGCTGCACCAGATCCATCTGGCTGACATCGCGCACAATGCGCGCACGGCCTTCACCAATGCGCTGGCCGATACTGCGGCCTTCCACCACAACTGTTGATCGAGACTTGAGTTTGAACCGCTCGACGCTGCGACCCGCGCGACTTTGTACGGTCTCCGGTCGCGCCTGCAGGATCAACAGCTGGCCGGTGTTGCCGTCCTTGCCCCACTCGATGTCCATCGGGCAACCGTAGTGGTCTTCAATGATCAGCGCCTGACGCGCCAGGTTCTCGATATCCGCATCGGTGAGCGAGAAACGCCCCCGGTCTTCAGCGGGCACCTCCACCGTGGTCACGCGTGCTTTGGCGCCGGGTTCGGCATACACCATCTTGATGGCTTTGGCGCCCAGGTTACGGCGTAGCACGGCCTTGCGTCCGGCGCGCAAGCCCGGCTTGTACACATAGAACTCATCCGGGTTTACTGCGCCCTGCACCACGGTTTCACCCAGACCATAGGAACTGGTGATGAACACCACATCGCGAAAACCCGAGTCGGTATCCAGCGTGAACATTACTCCGCTGGCGCCGATGTCGCTGCGCACCATGTACTGCACGCCCACCGACAGGGCCACCAGTGCATGATCAAAGCCCTGGTGCACGCGATAGGAAATCGCGCGGTCGTTGAACAGCGAGGCAAACACTTCGTGCATGGTGTGCAACAACGCCTGCTCGCCACGCACATTCAAGAAGGTTTCCTGCTGACCTGCAAAAGAAGCTTCCGGCAAATCTTCCGCAGTCGCCGACGAACGCACGGCAACCGCAATACCCTTGCCGCCGTCCATCTTGCGGAACGCTGCCAGTACTTCGTTGTTCAAGCGTTCCGGAAACGGCGTCTCCAGTATCCATTGACGGATCTGCGCACCGGCTTTTGCCAGCGCTGTCAGATCTTCAATATCGAGCTTCTGCAGCACGTCGTTGATGCGCGTGGCCAGCCCGCCCTGTGCCAGAAAGTCTCGATAAGCATCGGCCGTGGTGGCGTAACCATCCGGCACCTGAATGCCCAGCCCGGATAACAAGCGCAGCATTTCACCCAGCGAGGAGTTCTTGCCGCCGACCAGCTCGACATCATGTCTGCCCAGCTC
Organism: uncultured Pseudomonadota bacterium; assembly: GCA_963748005.1. Taxonomy (GTDB): domain Bacteria; phylum Pseudomonadota; class Gammaproteobacteria; order Steroidobacterales; family Steroidobacteraceae; genus CAILZL01. The sequence goes on along the minus strand of CAVVHH010000002.1, from coordinate 2,945,980 downwards.
GTTGAAGGGGATCACGTAGCGTTTCATAAATTCCTGTCATACGCGTTCTGGAAGGAAGACGATCTTCCTCACCCACGCCAGAAGAAGCAAGCACTCAACGATTCGATTGTCAGGGTATCGCGTAACAAAGCGCGGCACCGGCTTGATCATGGTGCCAGGCAACCAATGCTGCACATTTCTCCTGTACCGTCATTTCCTTGCCGGCGCGGTCGGTCCAGGAACCGTACATGGGATTGGGCAGCATGAACCAGTCGGTGCCCCAATGTCCTGCGTGGCGAGCCGGATCATACGCAGCGATCTTTATGAAGTCTTCGAGATTGTCGCCCACCAGCATGGCGATGCGGTAATCCGCTGCCAGCGCCAGACGCCTTAATGATTTGTCACTGGGTCGCCACTCGTCGCGCTCCGAACGCAGCAGCAACTCATCGGGCTCAGGTCGGTAGCCCAGAACTTTCTGCAGATTGCCCAGCGTCGCCGCGTGCTGGGGACACTCAAGCGCATTGCCACGCTGGTCATATCCGGCGCGAGCCGTACAGAAGCGATTGCTGACGAACACCACCCGGTAACCCATTGCTCGCGCTGCGTTGATGAAGTCCACCGAGCCCGGTACTGCCTGCGCCTGCTCCGCCATCACCCATGCAATCCAGTTTGCGCCGGTATAAACCTGATGCTGCTGCACCAGCATCGCGTTGAAATTGCTGTTGTCCAGAACGGTTTCATCCAGGTCCATGATGACGGCCGATGGTTTGTTCGTGGGGGAATGTCCTGCGGCTTGCATATCCTCCAGCGCACTGCTGCGTGTATCGCGCAGAGCTTGTAACTGCACAGTAGCAGCGCGATAGGTTTGCAGCGCGGCGGCGCGATACTCAGGCGCGGCTTGCACCCATAACACCGCATGTAATTGTTCGCGTGAGCGATTGGCGTCAGTAACAACGGGCGCCGGCACTGCTGGCGTCGGCGGCTGTGGCGTTGCCGCTACTGCTGTAGGTGGCGGTGGCGCGGACTTGCAACCACCAAACATCACCACTGCACTCACCATCATGCCCAGAACAACTATGCGCATGGTCAACCTCATTTTTTGCCACTTGCCGCAGTGTCGCACAGACGCGTGAGACTGTAGGTCGGGTTTAGCTGTCTTCAGCGCTACCCGACTTGATTTATGTCGGAATAAATTCCGACCTACAGGGACGTAGGGAATACCGGGCTGCATGGAACACTGCCCGGTGCGACCTACGGGGATGTAGGGATTGCCAAGCAAGCATGGAGCATTGCCTGGCACGACCTGCAGCTTCAAGGCATGGCGCCAAACTCAGCAACGCCCCCAATCTCCTCCCCTCTCCCTCCAGGGAGAGGGCCAGGGTGAGGGTGAAAACCAATCGCCATTGAATCTAACAGGCTGTTGAAAATTGGGCTGTGATTGTCGGTGGTGTGATTTCGAGCTGCATTTTTCAGTGCATTTCGGGTTGCATCGGTGTCAGTTCTTGCGTGCCGATCGATTCAAGCCGCTGATGCCTCTGCATCATGCGCTCGCTCCCATCAGATTCCGCATCCGCACCAGGTTCCAGCCCATACACGTGAACTGGTAAATCAGGTTCACCTTGTCGAGTCCTCTGACTTTCACCTGCCGGATCAAGCCAATGGTCTTGCCCCAGCCAAAGGTTTCTTCGATCCGCTTGCGCAGACGTTGGCTGACTTTATAGCTGTCATGGCGGGTGGTGCGCTCATCGAGTTGCGAGCCACCGGGTCGTTTGTCATTGCAGGCGACGTGCGGCGTGATGTTCAGGGCGCGACACTCGCGGATGAAGTCTTTGGTGTCGTACAGCTTGTCAGCACCGACGGTCTTGCGCCGCTGTCCCGGCAGGCTGGCCAGTAACGCCAGCGCCGTATCACGCTCAGCAGTGCCGTGCGCCGCACTGACCTGGGCGCGGACGATCAGGCCGTGGCGATTCTCCATCACGCTGTGGCCGAGAAAGGCCAGCTTGGCTTCGCCGCCACGGCTCTTTTTGGCAGTGCGGCTGTCGGGGTCGGTGCGGGATTGATGGGTGTCATTACTGCGTGATTGGCCGTGAAAATCCCGCTCGGCATTGCGACCGCCGCCCGCAGGGGGTTCATCACTGCCATCCTTGCGCACAAAGCTCTTCTGCGAGGCCCAGGCCTGGATCAAGGTACCATCCACGCTGAAGTGTTCGGTGGATAACAAGTCCCGCTGGCCCGCCAGCTTGACCACCTCGGCAAATAGTTCTGGAATCACCTCGTGCTCCAATAGCCGATCCCGGTTCTTGCTGAAGGTCGAGTGGTTCCACACCGCATCGTCAATGGCCAGCCCGACAAACCAGCGGAATAGCAGGTTGTAATTCAGTTGCTCCACCAACTGCCGCTCGCTGCGGATGCTGTACAGCACTTGCAGCAGCTGCGCCCGCAGCAGCTTCTCCGGGGCAATTGACTCCCGTCCAATATCTGCGTAGATCGACTCGAACAGCCCATTCAGTTTGCGCAGGGCGTCATCAAACAGCCTGCGCATCGCTCGCAACGGATGATCCGCAGGCACATACCGGTCCAGATGTACCGTGGTAAACAACGCCTCTTGCATCACATCCGAGCCGCGCATCAACTACCCCTTCACCAAAAACCATCGTCCCGTGAAGTCTATTTCAGGCTGAATTTGAAGGGGAGATTTTCAACGGCCTGCTAAGGGGCTTTCGCCATCAAATCGTGCTCAGCAATAAATCTCTGCACTTCTTCCAGCACCGGTACACGTTTACGGGCGGGAATGGAGAACGCCGCGACCAGATCACTGTGCTCAGCGTCCGGATAGTACTTGGCGCTCACGGGTCCGCCCAGAGCTGTCAACGCCCTGGTGAGATTCACCGTGTTATGCGTCCCCACGGTTTTGTCCTTGAGGCCTTGCAACAGCAACAGCGGCGGCGCATCAGCACGCACATAGTTGATAGGCTGCGACTCGGCATAACGCTGCGGCGGGCCGAACATGTCGTACATGTAGTCATAGGTAAAGGGGATAAAATCATATGGACCCGCCAACCCTGCGACACCACGAAGTTCGTTGGCTTCCATACCCGCATCGCGCAAGTACTGTTGATTCAATGCCAACATCACCGCAATGTGTGCCCCCGCCGAATGACCCATCAGAAATAGGCGTTCTGGATTACCACCCCACTGTCCGGCATTGGCACGCACCCAAGCCACCGCCCCCGCGATATCCTGCATGAACGCGGGAAACTTGACCTGCGGATACAGTCCATAGTTTGGTAATACGACGATGTAACCCAATTCGACGAGCGCAGCGCCCACAAATTTGTAATCTGATTTGTCGCCACTGTTCCAGCCGCCGCCATGAATGAACACCACCACGGGTGCGCCATCAGGTTGTGTTGGCCGCTGTTTGGGCAAATACACATCCAGTCGATTGCGCTGCGCCGGACCATATCGCAAGTCAGTAAGCCGCGAATAATCGCCAAATGAAGCGGGTAGATTGGCAGCCACGAATGCCAGCTGCGCACATCCACTGCAGAATGCCGCCAGCATCGATACCAGGCATGCTGCGGGTAATGATTTGGATGTCATCTGTTGCGAGAACTACGTCGGTTGCGATTGTAAGTATTATCGACAGATACGCGTCAGGACCCTGAATGGATTCAGGTTCTTGCTTACATTAAGCCGCCGCCGGTCGAAACTATGTGGCTGACAACAAAATTAGTGAAGCACTGCTTGAGATGCAGTTACCGGCTGGAATAACCATCGACCACCGATCAGATAGTCTCACCATACTAATGAAGGGCGATGCGTCCTCGACCACAGTTCATCCCCACGCATGTGGGGAACACCGCTGCGGCAACGTCGCGCTGTTTGTTGAAATCGGTTCATCCCCACGCATGTGGGGAACACAATGTCGTCCGTCCATGCAATGCGCCGGATCACGGTTCATCCCCACGCATGTGGGGAACACGCGACCTTGCGCGGCAGTCGGATAAATCACCACGGTTCATCCCCACGCATGTGGGGAACACTCAAAGGTCGCCCGTTCGTCCAGCATGTTGAGCGGTTCATCCCCACGCATGTGGGGAACACTTCAGCAGGCCGAACGCGGTACCCTTGGCGCTCGGTTCATCCCCACGCATGTGGGGAACACCACTGCTGCTGCCCCTGCTGCTGCCCCTGCTGCGGTTCATCCCCACGCATGTGGGGAACACAAGTCATCCAGTGCCCACACTTTACCGGGCGTCGGTTCATCCCCACGCATGTGGGGAACACTTTCAAGCGGATGGTCCGCCGACACCGACCAACGGTTCATCCCCACGCATGTGGGGAACACTGCAGCGAGTGATACCGACGCCCGACCGGCAACGGTTCATCCCCACGCATGTGGGGAACACCCTATTTTTACAAGTTGATGCGCGATCACGGACGGTTCATCCCCACGCATGTGGGGAACACCTGCTTTTGGTGCTCGGCGTAGGTCATCCGCACGGTTCATCCCCACGCATGTGGGGAACACGGTGGCAGTGCCGCCGTGGTTAAAGCTATAGCCGGTTCATCCCCACGCATGTGGGGAACACGTGTTGTTGTCTTGCATGCCGGTGCGGAAGTACGGTTCATCCCCACGCATGTGGGGAACACCAAAAGCTGATTTACGAGCCGCAGTCAATGCCCGGTTCATCCCCACGCATGTGGGGAACACGCGTAATGCCTTTGACATCTCGCATCAGGTCGCGGTTCATCCCCACGCATGTGGGGAACACGGATACCACCGAGACCTCCCACAGCTCTGCTTCGGTTCATCCCCACGCATGTGGGGAACACACCATCTGGACGAAGAACGGATATTGATGGCGCGGTTCATCCCCACGCATGTGGGGAACACTCGCTGCTCGTTTGGTGATACGGATGTTTTCACGGTTCATCCCCACGCATGTGGGGAACACGGCTCCGCATAAATTCGCCGCGCATACGTAGTCGGTTCATCCCCACGCATGTGGGGAACACCATGGCCGGACGTGCCGCTACCACGATCAAATCGGTTCATCCCCACGCATGTGGGGAACACCACTCAAATGCCTCTTCTGGGTCGGTGTGAATCGGTTCATCCCCACGCATGTGGGGAACACACCACCTCCGACCACACACGGTGAATCCAATGCGGTTCATCCCCACGCATGTGGGGAACACGCTTTGCCACTGGCTGCATTGGTCAAGACGGTCGGTTCATCCCCACGCATGTGGGGAACACGCTCTTCATTGTATTAGCGAGCCGACTCATAACGGTTCATCCCCACGCATGTGGGGAACACCCCGTTGCCACACAAGATAGCCCGGACGTGCTCGGTTCATCCCCACGCATGTGGGGAACACGCTTTACCAATCTCACCATCAGGCCGCACGAACGGTTCATCCCCACGCATGTGGGGAACACCGAAACTCAACCTGACCAGGTTGCTTCCAGTACGGTTCATCCCCACGCATGTGGGGAACACGTGTTCTTTAGTGCTGTTGTGATTGGCTGAAACGGTTCATCCCCACGCATGTGGGGAACACCGCCACCAGCGCACGCACTGCATGCGCAGCAACGGTTCATCCCCACGCATGTGGGGAACACAACGTATGGTTTGTTAACTGATTCGTCCAGTGCGGTTCATCCCCACGCATGTGGGGAACACAACATGGCGGCCGGCGCGATCGAAGAAGGCATCGGTTCATCCCCACGCATGTGGGGAACACGTGCTGCCGCGCGTTCCAGTCGGTCTGCAGAACGGTTCATCCCCACGCATGTGGGGAACACGCGCTGAATATGCGCATGGAAGAACTGGGCGGCGGTTCATCCCCACGCATGTGGGGAACACTGCATACGGTGGGCGGTGCAGTTGGCGATGCACGGTTCATCCCCACGCATGTGGGGAACACCACCAGGCGCTTGTCCAGCTCGGTGCGGACGGCGGTTCATCCCCACGCATGTGGGGAACACTCATCAGGGCGGCTGAAAAACTGCGCTAGTTACGGTTCATCCCCACGCATGTGGGGAACACACCCGCCTAGCTCAAGTTGACCTAGCGGCAGCCGGTTCATCCCCACGCATGTGGGGAACACCTTTTCCTCGTTTGAGGACGCCTCACCCATGCCGGTTCATCCCCACGCATGTGGGGAACACGGTCACTATGTTATCGGTGAAGAAACGGTTTCCGGTTCATCCCCACGCATGTGGGGAACACTTCGTGAATGGTTGCAACCGGCTATGAAACACCGGTTCATCCCCACGCATGTGGGGAACACAAAGCAACCCGCTGCGAACCGCGACCGCCCGCCGGTTCATCCCCACGCATGTGGGGAACACGCACCATAGGCGCTGGCATTGCCGGTCACATCCGGTTCATCCCCACGCATGTGGGGAACACTCGCCCATGCCTGAGAACGCGAACACGGGCGACGGTTCATCCCCACGCATGTGGGGAACACGTTTGCTGGACGTGGTCACATCCGCCAATTCGGTTCATCCCCACGCATGTGGGGAACACCAACGTGCCGAACAGCGCCACGTGTCCGGACGCGGTTCATCCCCACGCATGTGGGGAACACCTTGCAAAAGAGCGCCTTGCAATGGCACACAACGGTTCATCCCCACGCATGTGGGGAACACATCGTCATCAGTCCACCATGACCGATGCACACCGGTTCATCCCCACGCATGTGGGGAACACGTGAGCACCACCTGGCCGGTGCCGGGCGTGGTCGGTTCATCCCCACGCATGTGGGGAACACTTGAACGCGACTTGGCTGCCTATGTCCCAGAACGGTTCATCCCCACGCATGTGGGGAACACGCGAGAAGGGGCCGGGCGACGTAGATATGCTGCGGTTCATCCCCACGCATGTGGGGAACACAAGCTGATGCAGGTCTGCAACTCGGCCCCGTTCGGTTCATCCCCACGCATGTGGGGAACACAAGTACATGCCCAACGGCAAGGCCGTGGTGAACGGTTCATCCCCACGCATGTGGGGAACACTCACGGCCGAAAGCTGTTCGTCGAGTACGAGGCGGTTCATCCCCACGCATGTGGGGAACACTCGCAACCGTGCCGGATGAATCGCTGGCCGACCGGTTCATCCCCACGCATGTGGGGAACACTTGTCGATTTCGGCGCCCAGCGTGAAGCCAGACGGTTCATCCCCACGCATGTGGGGAACACACCTACATCGAGAACACCAAGACCGGCGCGCACGGTTCATCCCCACGCATGTGGGGAACACACCGCATATCGGTATGCCGCTGCCGATGGCGACGGTTCATCCCCACGCATGTGGGGAACACCTAACAGCCGTATTCCGCGCGTCGGCATTGTTCGGTTCATCCCCACGCATGTGGGGAACACGGCGCTGCCAACTTCCCATTGCGCGCCCCATGCGGTTCATCCCCACGCATGTGGGGAACACACCAAACACAAATACCTGAACCTAAAGGATATTTGTGGGCGGGAAGATTCTACCGACACAACAGGCAGTTCGTCAGCCTTTGTGCGGTTGGCCTTTTTGAATTGTTAAAGAGCTACTTTCGCCCTGCCTTGCTTCCTGCGGCACAGCGATTTCAGGAACGAATTCCACCAGTCGTACGCCATCGAATTCAACGGGCACGCGGCGACTCTCGCCCACCGTTTCAAAATTGAAACCCGCTTCGTTGCCGGGGTCACGCCAAGCGAGCACCGCATTGCCATCGGCAATGCCTTTCACCACCTGATCCCACACATACTCTCGAACTTTACGGTTGTACTCGCCTACATACACGCCTGCACGTACTTCAAGCAGCCAGATAGCCAAACGCCCTCGTAATCTCGGCGGCGCGTTTTCCAGCACAATGACCATCATGACTTCATTCCGAACGATGGCCTGGGTCGCCGATATTGACCGGGTTGGGAATGGCGGGTAGCACCTGCCCTTCTGCAGCTTCAGGCGGCACCAGCTGACCTGCCGCCAAGATGGCTTCTATGTCCGGAATGATGCGTTCCAGAATTCTGCTTTGGCGAAAAATGTCCCGGCATTTCAACCGGACTTCACGTTCCAGATTCGATGGCGACTTCGCAGCAATTCCAAATGCCACAGGCACTACGGTCTCAAACTTGTAGATATCTGCAACGTCGTAGACGAATGACAATGGCTTACCGGTATGGATAAACCCAATTGCCGGGGCATAGCCAGCCGCCAAGACCGCCGCCTCAGTCACTCCGTACAGACAAGAGGTAGCAACGGACAGGCACCGATTCGGAATATCGCTGGCATCCCACTCCTGGACGTTGTAATCGCGCGCGTGCCAGCGAATGCCGTGTCGCTGCGCCAACAATTGGTACATCTTGCGCACTCGCGCGCCTTCGATACCGCGCAACTGCTCGACACTGCGCCGTTCCGGTGGCTCCTCACCAAACCGGCGGCGATACATCTCGCGAACCACTTTCAGACGAGCTTCGTCATCCAACGCCAATTTGGCTTGATAGAGCAATCTATCCGCACGCGCACCCCCGGGTTGGCCAGCTGAATAAACGCGCACGCCACCCTCCCCGATCCACACCAACAACGTGCCAACACGCGCCGCAAGATTCACTGCCGCGTGTGAAATGCGCGTGCCGATCTCCAGCATCAAGCAAGCCACGCCACCCACCGGGATGTGAGTGCGCACGCCGTTTTTGTCAACCACTACGAAAGCGCCATCCAGCACATCGAGATTGCCCTTCTCGACGAACAGGATCGACATGCGGTCCTTGATGGGAATGGGCTTAAGGGGTGGCATCAGGTCAACCATACGAACTACTCCCCCACTTCGCTCAATACTTGGTCAACCAAGCGCGCAGACAGGAAGTATCCCGTGTCACATAAGAACTGGAGTTGGGGTCGCAAAACCGGTATCAATGCATCGTGTCGCGCCCTCACGAGTAGACCCAGCGTGCCCAGCGTAGAGACACCCAATACCTGAGCTGTACGTCTGGCACGGCGATCATCTATCAACAGGGTTGCAGGTAGTGACAGCGCGAGTGCAATTGCGGTTTGCTCGCCCACATCCACACCCGCATTTTGCAGTGAATCTGGTTGTGTCAAAACCTCAACTACCTTGATGTGCCCAGATGTTGCTGCTTCTTGCAGCCGATCCATCTCAGGCTTGGGGTTTCGCGTTACCTCATCCCAGACTGCCGTCGTAACAAACGCCGGCTCAAAGTAACAACCCGGCACATGCAGAAGATTCAGACGCGCCAGCGCGATAAGCGGGCCACTATCCGCGACGAGTAAGGGTGTGGACATGCTTCATTTCATCCTTGAAATCTTCATCGCTGTAGCGAACCACGGGTATCTGGCGCGTACTCAACTCGCTCAACATGTCATTGAGCGACAACCCGGCGATACGCGCCGCCACACCAACGCTGATTTGATCGCGATCAAACAACCGCACCGCCAGTTCCAACCGAACCTCGGGCGCCTCCAGCCCCAACCCCATCGGCACCGCCATCAGCACCGGCTGGCCATCCTGAGTCACCATGGCCGGCTCGCCACGCACCGCATCAGCCACCAAGCGCTGTGGCTGCGCGTTCACTTCATCGACGGTAAGGGTGTCCATCACTATGCTCCAAGGCGGCGATCTGGCGGCTTGAGACTACCCCACCCGCCGAACCAACAGCAAGCCGCAGCCGAAGGCCAAACGAAAACTTCGGCTTACAGCCCTTAGCCACACGGCGCAACAGACAGCAGACCAAGGCCCACCGCCTTTCCGTGACCGATGCCAGTTTGCAATGCAGCTCTGAAGTTATCCGGCTCGGTCACTGTCAGAATGCCATCGTAGAGGACAGAGTAAATCCGGATGCCATTGCCGGAACGCTGCTCGCCACGAAGCATCTGCTCCTCGGAAATCCGAACATCAACGCGCTCCCGCGACGACTCTGACAAATCGAAGGAAGCCAATTTCGGCAGCAAGAAGCCATGCTGCTGGCCTTTTCGTTCCAGCCATTTCTCCTGCTCCTCTATATGTAGTAGTCCCAACCGCTTGCCAGCGCGAGTCACAGAGGGGTTGGCGCGCAATCGAAAGCGAAAGCGTTGCCCATTCTTGAGCACGTCAAGCTTCAGTCTCGCGTTCAAATCGACAGCCGGATCAGCTTTCGTGAGCCAACCTTTCACGTTTATCCCGTTCCAATCCGGCTTCGCCCGGCTTTGCACCAGAACATGTGGATACCTATCGGAATCCGCATGTGACTCAAGCCGCCACAAGAACCCCCCTTCTGGGCACTTCGTACTTGGCTCGCAGAAGGCTCGGCACAAGGTGGAGTGCAGTTGATAAGGATCAGACAAATCACGACGAACTTCTTTGCAGCGTGGATCAAGGTGGATTCTATGCAGGAGCATGTTCCACCTCCAGGGCAATAGGCATCCATTCAGATCGCACGAACCGCGCGCCAAATCGACGCTCCGCAAACGACGACAGAGGCTGATCCATTTTCAGTACACCCGATCCATCGGCGGAATCGAACGATACCAACAAGCTCTTGGGATATTCCTCACCCCGCCGTCGTGCAACGATCCACGGCCAATGCCGTAACACATCAAGCAATGGTGCGTCCTGCAATCCGTTTTCAATCCAGACCGACTCGGAAGGCACGTAAGACTTACGCCCCAGCGCAAGCGGCCACACCGGATTGCGGAGAGCATCTTGCGCGCTTTCAAGCAATGGTCTCTCCGTGCTCTCCAGCCCAACCAAGAATGCGGCGTCCGCTAAATAGTCTCGCGTAGTCACCGCTGTCTCATGGATTTTCGATCCATCCGCAGAAATGATCTGTTGTGCAGTTTGATAGTCCCGCTTTGGTACGCCCGGCCGATCATGCCTCACACCCATCGATAAGTGAGCAAGTGGTTCGAGATCAACCCAGTTCTCACGATCTATGCCCAGTGCAGCGGCCAGTAGTCCGACAACCCCGGACTTGCTCGGCTCTTTTCCAGTATCACGCTGATCGAAGCGACTGGTGGTGCCCCACGACTGCAAGGGACCAACCAAGCGAAGCAACAAGGTAGGCATGGCTCACTCCTTGATGGCAGAAACGCTTTTATCGAGAAGCTCCGCAAGAGAACTCGCCTTATTGCCGAATCCATCGATAGTTGCATCGGTCAGGTTCAACACATAGGTACTGTCACGGCCAGTGCCAAACGCGGCATTGAGCACCTTTGCCTTGGTCACGAGCAAGTCGGCGGACTTCATAGTGAGGGACTCGTCCTTGCGCACACGCACCGCCGTCTCAAATGCATTCGCCAGATTGCGTGGCGCCGTATTGCGGCGTACCGATACAGAGACAAACTCGGGCGGATTGTGCGCAGCGAATGTATTTTGCTTACCCGTCGGTTCCGCAACCACAAATCCCTCCAGAAAAGCACGCAGCCCCTTGGTAGCCAGGTCCACATCGCCCTGTAGATTTGCAACCAACTTCTCCCAGTCCACTACAGCATACCGATAGAAACAAGCCGAGTTGAATTCCACCGAGCCCATCATGTCGGCGCCAGCGGTATCTTCCGGCTTCAGATCATCGACGGCGGTATAGAAATCAAACTCACGCTCCACCGCATGCGTTGAAATGGCATGAGCAACCTGACAGGCGGCATGCTGATTTTTCTCAGGCATATCTGCCAGCATGCGCCCGAAGAGAGCCACATCAATGGCCTTGCCGCCGTTAAAGACCTTTTCGAGCGCCTTCTTCAATTCCGGATCAGCACTCTGCGCAGCTTGTTTCTTCGCCTTCCCTGCCTTCTTGCCTTCAGCAGGCGCTGCTTCCGGTGCAGTGATTGAATCCCATTTCGCATCGACAATATTGGCTATGTCGGATATTTCCCGCTGCCCAAGAAATAACAGGTACTCACTTTTGCCGTCATCCTTCACCGAAAGTTCCATTGCCGCCAATGCCAATCGGGCTTTCGCTTCTGATTCAGCCGCATCTTTCCCTTTGGAAACTAGCGCCTTGGTAAGTGCATCCAAAACCCGTTTGGTTCGTAACGCAAGGTCATCCGATGCAAAATCTTTTTGCCCCACCAATTCACCGAAATACTGACGCACCGCCCGCTTGGAGCACTGACTCGAAACCCGAGCACGCCTCGTTCCGCCAAATAACGCATCTTTCGGCGCCCCCGTATCATCACGATTCAGGTTTGATGGGGCAAAGTTCTGCAGTGCGTGAATCTCAATGATCGTCTTCATTCGTTGATCTCCGTTTCGGGTGTATTTTCAGTAACCGATTTGTCGTCTATGTCTTGATAAAAGTCGCGCGCCCATGCATTTTGGGTTCGCTTGTGTTCGTCACTCCAATACAGAAGCCCTGTCAGCAGCACATCGAAGTCAATGGCCTGGTCTTTCAGCAGAGCCACCATCTGCCGCAGGCGATGCGGTAGTTGATCCTGATCTGAATCCAGCAATGCGATGAATCGCCGCTCCGTACTTGTGGAACCGCTTACTTTCCAATGCGACGCACACGCCTTAGCCAGCGAAGTTGGCTGACCTCTTGAACCCTCCCGCCAGTGAGCAGCCCAGAGACCCGCCACCAGATAGTGCGCCTCACGTCGCCATGAGCTGCCTTCGCCTTTGAAGAAAGGCTCGACATAGGGATAAGCGGATGGATACGCTCCCGGCTTGAAGGCAAGGCTGCGGCGTAGCACCGCCCGGACCTTTGTGTCTTTTTCATTCAGCTTTTCCAGCCATTCAATGAAGCCGCTCATGCACTCTCCTTCTGCGGTTCGAGTTTCAAAATTTCGTTGCTGAGTTCTTTGAGCTTGCGCAAGACTGGCGCTTCGGATCTCACCACTGCGCGGATAGCCCAGGCATCGCCCATAGAGACGGAGGCTCTATGTTGATTCCATGTCTCTGACAGCGCTTGCCGAACGAACGCCAACCATTCGCGGCGAATGTCGTCATACTCACGGTTGAGCACATACTTGCTCAATGTATCGTGGAATCGGGCTTCCAACTTGGACCAGTACTCAGCAATTGCCGGCATCTGCTCCATAAAATTACGGACGTCTGCTCCGGCGGGGTCTCGCTCGCCGTGACTCAGGAGATTGCGCGCAAAGGATCGGCAGGCGGACCATAGCGCCTTCTGGGCGTCCTCGGCGTCCGACAAAAGCTGACGGATTTCTGTTCGTATAAAGCGATCACCCACCAACGCCTGCGGAAGAACGAAGCGCTCCATACGCCAGTACTCAATTTTTGCCTTGTTGTTGGCCTGGCCGAGAATCATCATCGATTTCGGAAAACGCTCCTGATTTAAACGAGTAAGTGATACGGCATGCTCTATCACCCTTGGCGCCAAGCCGGATTGGTCAGGCAACAAAGAATCGAAGTCACGCCAAAGACCGCGTTCGCGGAACTGAATTGGGAGCTTGCCCTTCGCCTCGTCTATTCGGTACCCCAACATCGGATCAATCTGATCGGCAGACGAGCTATCCACACCGGATGCAAATGCCACCTTGGCAATCTGCCCAACTTCGGACGACTTCAAGCGAATAGAGCGAGTCCTCCAGGAATATAGGTCTGCATATCCGCTCACAATACGCTCGATGCCCGCCTTCAATTGTTCGATTAATTCGGGCTCCCGCTCCCACATGGGCAGATCGGCCTCAGTAACATCTCTATTCTGTGGGACCAGGCAAAACAGCAGCGTGTCCTGAAGATCAACGCCCAATGGCAACACCATCGCGGCAGTCGCAGATGGGGCCGTTCCTGTGTGCGATAGCTCGCTCTTGCCAGCACTGACGGAATACGTTTGCGTAGCTAGCAGCCAGCACGTCGCCATGGCTTCAGAAATAGTGCCCGATGCGCCAACGTCTACGTGATCGAACAGAACCTTTGCATTGTCCGCATTGTGTTCAGCGGCCAGCACTGTCCACGCGCGCCAAGCCTTTGGCTCGAACGTCGGGATTTGTCCAAACGGATACTGCTCATCGAACAACCAGAATCGCTCCCGCCACTTCTCAAGATAGTTGGCTGTTTTCTCGCTTGGTAGCCCCTCGCGAAACAAGGTTTTGGCTTGGTCAATATCGGTCGGCCCTTCCAGGGCTCGATACAGAACCGCGAGCAGGAAGCGATGCAATGCCGCCACGACCAAAGGCGATTGATCTTCAATAACTGCAATTTCCTTTGACTGCAGCAGGGTATCGCGGATACCCAACTCATCTCGCATTCCATTGAGGAACCGAACCGGAATCCATTTCTCATCGATCAGATTGAATCGGCTCATGCGTTTTCCTTTGTCTCGTACACCAATCCCAAGTCGTCATCAAGATGAACGCTCTCATCTATGATCCAGCGATTCAGGTCATTCAACACCAGCGGAAAACAGTTGCGCAACAGCGGCGAGTGCTTCCAGCCTTCAGGCACACCCATCTCCTGAAGTTCCCCAATCACGCTTTTGCGCGAAACACTCACCGCTCGCAGAAACCATTGCTTGGCCTGGGTAAAATCCGGCGTTGCTTCCGGGCTGATTCCATCATCCTCCCACAACGGGATAAGAATCCTCGCATCGTCCCCAAGCCGGGTCTTGGCCATTAGAGTTCGATGCACGCCGGGTTCATCTTCGTCGTAAAGAACGAACCGCGCCGGATCATCCCATGAAGAATCATCCGGGAAGCCAATGATCGCTTGATTCGCTTGCCCCGTGAAAGCAATCACTTCTCCCTCCTCCGCGAGCATGAATTTTTCCAATCGCTCTTGCAGGAAGTCGGGCGCATCTATCTGTTCTTCGTACACCGCCTGCACCAGAGAATCGATTTCATCCGGGAGTGTCAAACTTTGCTTGTTGTGTAACAGACTCCATGTACGCAGGAGTATGTCCTCTCGGTATATCGAACCCCACCACAGCGGCTTGCCAAACGAAGGCGGCTCGTTGCCTGCAAGCCCAGCAACCAAGAGTATCGGCTCGGCAATCGGTCGCATCGGGCGCGAATGCCGCCATAGTCGGCCCGCTCGCTGGAGCACCAAATCAATGGGTGCAAGGTCGGTGACGATCACATCAAAATCCAAATCGAGGCTTTGCTCAGCGACCTGAGTGGCGATGAGAATTCGGCGTCCTGTTCGCGTGCTCTTTTCACCAAACGCTGCCAACGCATTGTTTTCGCGCTGTTGGCGACGGTCTGCCGGAAATCGCGCATGGAACAGGAACACTTCGGTTCCATCGGGCATTCGTTTGCCAATGTTGCAACTCTCCCGTTGCAGGGGTTCTCCCGCCGGGAACAATAGGTACAGGTCCTGGGCTCGTTGCACTGTGTTGACCAGCGCCAGCGCCATTCCGCCGTTGCCAAGTTGTGCTTCAAGTGCTGCATAGATACTCGGTAAATCCGGTGAAATACCTTGCAGACGCAGGGTAAGGCGGCGAGAGGGATCAGCGGCAAAGTGCTTTTGCGTCATTGCACCTGGAACGAACGCAGACAGACGTGGGTATTCCGCTTCTTGCCGTGGGAACTCAGAATTCACAACCTTGGCCAGTTTGCGGCGAATTGAAGGCGGGAGCGTCGCCGACAACAGAATCACAGACGATCCGAGAGCGAGCAACCAGCGCAACAAGTGAATCAACAGCGTTCCCGTGTAAGCGTCATAGGCGTGAATCTCGTCGAAGATGACAACGCGATTAGCCAAACCCCACAGGCGTACAAAGTTATGCCGCACCGGAAGAATAGGCAACAGCGCCTGATCCACCGTCCCCACCCCATATTCCGATAGAAGTGCACGCTTCTTGTTGGTAAACCACTCACGGGCTCGCACCTGGCCGCCCGGCGCGGCATCGTATACTCCTGAAACTCGTAGTTCCTGAAAGGTATCGTTCAGTAACGTACCGCCATGTAACAGCTGCAAATCCAGCGGTCGGGTTAATCCCTGGGAACGCAAGAATTTGAGCGTGCGTTCGAACATGGCATTGCCAGTTGCCTTGGTGGGCAGCGCGACATACAAACCGCGATGCCCGAAACGTCGCTGCAATTCCAGATGCGCATAAAAGGCCGCTTCAGTCTTGCCCTCTCCCATTGGCGCTTCCACCAACAAAATGATGGGTTCCTGCGCGTCAGTCAGTGAATCTGCAACGGCTTGCTGCAGAGGGCGGGGGCTGAAGTCAAAGACTTGTTGGAAAGATTTTGTTTCCAGCGTAAGCGGTGTTCGGTACCCCCAACCGATTGCATCCAGCGCGGCATCGGCTCGGGCTCTGCGAGTCTCGAACCATCCGTGCAGATCGTCACAATCTTGTGGGGTACCGAATGGAAACAATTCTTCATTCGATCCAATCCAGTCGGCAAAGCTCGTGAGTCCAGCCAACAACATGAAGTCGGGGCCGGTAAGCGTTTTCTTTACGGGGGTTATGGTTGGCTTGATCACACCGACCAATGCATCAAAGATGTGCCGCCGGGCTTGCGTCCAGTCACCAGACCCAACTGCACTCCGACTACCCATAAGGTTGGCAAGGGTATTAGGCGAGGCTCGCTCACCATGATGACACCCGGCTGCATCGGCTACCAGTTCAGCCAAATCCTGTGGCCAATCCATTTCTTGCAGGAACTCTGACAAGGATATTTGGCTTACAAAGGCATGGTTGATGTCGGTGTTGGGACTTCTCGGCAGGGGTAGTTCAGTCGAAGCGATGATGTTGGGCCACTTGCATTGAAACCCAGGGCAGGCCTTGCCAAGATCGTGACACCCTACCAACAACAGTATCCAAGCGCGCGCGTTATCCCAGCTCATACCAAGAGTGGCAGCCATCCGTTCTCGGGTCGCTTGCGGCTCTCTCGTCAGAATGGCATCCGCACTAGCTGCCACATCCAGCATATGCAAGATCAGCGGGTGCCAACCCGGGCCACTCTGCTTTGATGTCTTAGCCCAGATATATCGCAGCGGTTGATTGACCATGAGAATCCATACTTATTGAGCTCAGCTGACCCCCGGACTCCCGGCGCAGAATAGTCTCAAAACTTAAGTGTGCCGGGGAGAATTCACGCTCTCTCGCGTCTGACTACCACCGGCATCCCATCCCAGACGCGGACCGATAAGCTCACCACCCTTCCGACCCGAAAACACCACCCTGAACAAACACGCCAAGTCCCATTCGTCCTGCACTTCACAGGTGAACTGGTTCGGGTTTTCGTTATAGGGTCCATAAATCCATTCCTGCTGAAAGCCAGCGATCACTTTCGTTCTTAAGTCCCGGCCAGGATCAAACAAGCCCAGTGTGGTTGGCGCTGTATCTATGCCGGAACTCATGCTAACGGTCCACGCTTCCGGATACACGCCGAAGTCGTACTTGAAGGTCAACTGGACATCGGGTGTCTGGAGTCGCATCACTGGCATCAGCAACTTTTCAAATGGCGGCGGCGTTTTCATCAGGTTAGGTCGAGACAACTTGGATGTCGCGATCTTCGATGTTGAATTTGGCCGCCAGCCGTCGAATAATTTCGATGTAATCCCACCAGCCTTTGTCATAGGACAAGTCTTCGGCCGGGTTGTGGTCACTCACCCATTGATTGAAGTCGATTGGCGTGGCCATGAGCAATTTCCCTGCCGTCCTGAACGTCTGCGTTTGACGCCACCCGATTCTGCTCGCCGCACCCCACTGCCGCAATTGGAATTTCAAGTTGGGAAACTAAGCGACCGCTTCCAACCCTCGCTTCTGCACCAAGTGCAAAAGTTTGAGTGCAGTGCCGGTCGGGCGCTTCTGGCCAATCTCCCATTTTTGTACGGTTGAAACACTGGTATTCAGCAGCGCCGCGAACACGGCCTGACTGACACGCGAAGTTTCGCGGATGCGTTTGATCTGTGCCGGACGCAACGGCGCGACCGGCGCGAGGGTCAGCGCGTCAAACTCACGCATCGTCACTTGATCGATTGCGCCTGCCGCGTGCAATCCTTTGGCGGTTGTGTGAACCGCCGCGAGAATCTTCGATTGTTTCTTAGGCATCGCAACTCACCTCTATCAATTCATCCGCCTTCTGCGCCTTGCTTAGCGCCTGCGGCATCATTGTTAACAACACGGCCGCCAATTTCTTCAACGCCGCTTCCTCATCCTTGTCGATGTTGCTGCGTTCGTTCTTGGCAAACCATACACAAAAACCACAGGTCGCCTCTGTTGGTTGCCACCAAGGTGCGAAAGCCGCCGCGCTTGCCTTGCCCCGGCCGCGCGATCCGTTTCTTGAGCAGGTTGCCGCCCAGGTCCGCTTCATAAAGGCCGTTCGCCATCTCCTCGACTGCATCGCAAAGAGCCGTGTCCTTCAATCCTTGTTTGCGCGCCCAGCGCGCGAATTCCTGGGTCTTGTTGATGGCCATTCCTGCCTCCTCTTCCTTATATAGCACTGAGTGCTACAACCTGTAAATCGCAACATGGAAACCCTGGTCCGCACCACTGCGGACAATCGCGCGTTAGTCACTTCCAGCTATCGTTTTCTTGCTTCGTCGGTCGACATTCTGGGCGATCAGATAACAGGCATGGCGCGTGAGCATGAGGCCGTCCACCTCACGTTTGCTGCCGGACCCAGATCGACCATTTTGTTGTCGTCAATAACATGGGCATTTCATTCTGGGGATTGATGTACCAACGTGAGATGCCTGCTGCACACAACCCCCACCGCCAACACTCTTTCACGCTCCCAGGTAAACATCACCGGGGGGGATCGGGGGTATTTCCTGAGCACGCACTCCACACTGATACCGACGCCACACAGCCACTAACGCCACAAATCTTCACCGGCCGCATCTTGTTGATCGAAGTGGCAGCGATCAATATCCGCATGCGGCAGCTCGCTGCAAAAACACGCTGGTTTATTGAGGAAATCATGATGTATCCAGTTTTGAAAGCTCTACGCGTATCGTCATGGGCAGGCGCGTTGGCGTTGAGTGGTGTAGTCAATTCGTGGTCTGCCACGCCGACCGAGATGCAGGCCATGGTGAACCCGCCGGGTGGTACCGCCGAGGTCTTGCAGCCAATGCGCTTGCCGGTGCCGAAGCCGGTCGAGGGTCAGGTGCTGGTGCGCATCTATGCCGCGTCGGTCAATCCGGTGGACTGGAAACAGCGCCCGGTGCCCACGGATGTGCCGCCGCGCATTCCGGGTCGTGACATTGCCGGCGTGATCGAGAGCGTCGGGCCGGGAGTCACGCAGTTCAAAGTGGGCGATGCGGTGTGGGGTCAGGTTGCACCGTTGCCGAATGCAGCAGTGAATGGCGCTTACGCACAATTTGCCATAGCACCAGCGGCAGACATTGCACCCAAACCAAAACGCGTGAGCTTTGCCGAAGCGTCGGGCCTGGGCATTGCCACCGTGACGGCGACGCGTGCGGCCCAATATGCGCAGATAACACATGGCCAGCGCGTGTTGGTAACGGGCGCGGCCGGTGGCGTGGGCAGTGCGGCAGTGCAAGTGGCCAAGGCGCGCGGCGCCTATGTCATCGGCACAGCCTCGGCGCGTCACGCGGCCTATCTGAAAGGGCTGGGCGTCGACGAACACATCGACTACACCGCGGGCGACTGGGCGGCAAAAATTCAGAATGTGGATGTGGTGATCGACACGGTCAACAAGGACAATGCCACGCAGGCACTGCGCACCATGAAGCGCGGCGGCAAGCTGGTGTTCGTGGCCGGCAGTCCCGGCCCGGAGGCATGTGCCGCAGCCGGCGTGGAATGTCTGGGTGGGCCGCTGGGAGCAATGAATCTTCCCGCTGCGGCCTCAGCGGGCAACGCCCCGGCCGCCGCCTCAACAGGCAATCCCGTCATCGAAGAGATTTTGCGCCTGGCGGATTCAGGCAAGTTGAACGTCGCGATCGAGGCGCGCTATCCGCTGGAAAAGGCCGCCGACGCGCAACAGGAAAACCGCAATGGCAGTACGCAGGGCAAGATCGTGCTGGTCGTTGATGCCGAGCATGCCGACCAGAAATAGCGCAATGGTTTGGCGTTCAAACACAGCGAACACATGAAACCTCGCATCACCGTCATCACCCTCGGCGTCGACGACCTTGAAGCGTCACTGCGCTTCTATCGCGATGGTCTGGGCTTTGCCACCGAGGGCATCGTTGGTAAGGAATTCGAATACGGCGCAGTAGTATTTATTCAACTGCAAACCGGTTTGCGCCTTGCGTTGTGGCCGCGCAAGAGCATCAGTCATGACACCGGAATCGCAGTTGGACCCACCAGTTCAACCGAATTGACACTGGGGCATAACGTCGGCTCGAAAGCAGAAGTAGATGCAGTCATGAAAACAGCCGCCGCTGCGGGCGCCACCATTGTCAAACCTGCGCATGACACTTTCTGGGGTGGTTACTCAGGGTACTTCCAGGACCCGGACGGCCATCTCTGGGAAGTAGTCTGGAATCCGCAGTGGTCGGAATGACATCCCGACCCACTGAAGTGCAGCAAGTCGGAATCAGGTTGCTGCAGCACCCTGCGGTGGATACGCGTGATACTGCTCCGATTCGACCTTTTCATAGGGAGTGTCCTTGAGGTCGTGCCCGCCGCCAAAACGCTTCTGACGCGAGCGCTCAAAGTCTTCTTCAGATTTCCACGCGGTAATTGCTGACACCACATTGGGATGCGAGGGTCGCTCCATGCGGTAGCGATACAGACATCCAGGTTCGGTGAGCAGGGTGATGCAGCTCTTGTCGACGCGTTGTCGTGCAGCGTCGAGTTGACCGGGCTTGCAGTAGTGATGTGAGATGGAAATGAACATGCGGATTTCTTCGTTGGTTCTTGATCAAACGGTCTCAATGGTATTGCAGAACGCTTCGACAGGCTCAGCGAGCGGAGTCCGGTCGCTGAGCCTGTCGAAGCGTTCTGCTCGTTACTTCCCTGCCGCGCGATGGATCGCCTTGCGCACGCGATTGTAGGTGCCGCAGCGACAGATGTTGGTCATGGCGCCATCGATATCTGCATCGGTGGGTTTGGGTTTGTTGTTCAGCAGCGCCACTGCGGCGAGGATCATGCCGGACTGGCAGTAGCCGCATTGCGGCACGTTCTCGGCGATCCATGCCTGTTGCACGGGATGGCTTCTGTCTTTGGAAAGACCTTCGATGGTAGTGATGGGTTGATCGGCCGCAGCACTAACAGGCAATGAGCACGAGCGCACCGATTGGCCATTCATCAGCACGGTGCAGGCGCCGCACAGACCCATGCCGCAACCGTACTTGGTGCCGGTCAGGCCAAGCTCATCGCGCAGCACCCATAGCAGTGGTGTATCCGCGTCGACGTTTACTTCACGTTGCTGGCCGTTGATTTTTAGTGTGGTCATATTCTTGTCCCCTGATTCAGGCTCTGCGCGCGGCGTAGGTGTAGCCGTGTTTCGACAGCGGCAACGAACGAATGCGTTCGCCGGTGGCCGCACAAATGGCATTGGCCAGTGCCGGCGCGATAGGTCCGGTACCGGGTTCGCCCACGCCGCCGGGTGGCGCGGTGCTGGGCACGATGTAGCTTTCCACCGTGGGCATCTCGGTCATCAGCAACATGGGGTAATCATGCAGGTTGCTTTGTTTGACGGCGCCTTTGTCGAAAGTGATTTCACCGCGCAATACGGCAGCAAGCCCGAAGGCCATGCCACCCTGCAGCTGCGCGACGATGTTGTCGGGATGGATAGCCACACCACAGTCGATGGCATTGACGATGCGATGCAAAGTGACCTGTTTGCCGCTGACCGAGACTTCCGCGACCGTGGCCACAAAGCTGCCATACGACGGAAAGGCACAGATACCCTGGAAGTGACCCTTGGGGGCTTTGCCCCAGCCAGATTTCTCCGCTGCCATATCCAGCACCCGCAGCAGGCGCTGGCTCTGCTCATCTTGCAGCAGGCTGCGGCGGTACTGATAAGGATCCTGTTTGAGGCGGTACGCGATTTCGTCGATGAAGCCCTCAAACATGAAGGGATGATGCGAATGGCTGACCGAGCGCCAGTAACCAAAGCGGATGCCGATGTCGGCGTTCAACCCCGTCACGCGGAAGTTCGGAATGCGGTAACCCGAGTCAGCCACGCCACCGGTGAGGTGCGCAGCAGTGGGACCCGGCGCCGAGGCTTCCACCATGGTTGCGTCAATGGCGGTGAGTTTGTTTTGCGCATCCAGCGCCGCGCGAAACCGCACCGCCGACGCCGGACGGTAAAAATCGTGTTGTATGTCTTCTTCGCGAGTCCACAACAGCTTCACCGGACGGCCGACCGCCTTGGCGGCGGTCACCGCAAGGGCAACATAGTCCGCTTCGCCACGACGACCGAAGCCACCCCCCAGATACATCACATTTATCTTGATGCGCTCGGCTGGAATACCCAGCACCCTGGTGATCATTTCCTGTGCTGATTGCTGGCTCTGCGTGCCACACCACACCTCACAACCGTTGTCATCAACACGGGCGACGCAGTTCATTGGTTCCATGCAGGCATGCGCAAGGTACGGCGCTTCATACACCGCCTCCAGTACGGTCTTTGCGCCCTTCAAGGCTGCCGCCGCATCGCCGTCATTACGGGCCACCACGCCGGGCGGCTGATCGAAGCCGGCATGCAACGTCGCGAATACCCTGGTGTTGTCCAGCGTGGCCAGCGGACCCAGGTCATATTCCACCTTGACCTGCTCCAGGGCTTTCCTGGCTTGCCAGAAACTGCGCGCCACCACGATCACGCCATCTGCCAGTGGCACGGTGGCGTGATAACCACTGACCTGTTTTGCCACGCTGTCGTCGAAGGACTTGAGTTTGCCGCCAAACGTGGGGCAGGTTTTCACAGTGGCATGCAACATGTCGGGCAACACCACATCCACCCCGTACTTCGCGCTGCCATCGACTTTCGGCGGTACATCGACACGCGGCCGGTCCTTGCCGATCAATTGATGTTTGTCCGTGGACTTCAAGGCGGGACTCTGCGGCACCGGCAGCCTGGCCGCCTGATCGGCCACCTGACCAAAGGTCGCGCGATGTCCGGCGGCATGGGTAATCACGCCGCGCTCGACTTTGCATTCGGATGTCGGTACTGACCATTGACTGGCTGCGGCCTGCACCAGCATTTCGCGCGCTGCCGCCCCCACCTTGCGCAGATCGTTGTACCAGCCACGTACGCTGAAGCTGCCGGTGGTCATCTGCCGGCCCACCATCGGATTCCTGTACACGACCGCAGCTGGCGAGTCCTTCACCACCACACGCGACCAGTCGCCGCCGAGCTCTTCCATGATGATCACCGGCATGCCGGTATGCGCGCCCTGGCCCATTTCCACTGATGGGGTGACGATGGTGATGGTGTCGTCAGGCGCAATCTGGATGAACGCGGCGGGACTTCTTACGCCGGTAGCCGTACCCGCAGGCGGACCTTCCGCGGCACACAGCACAGGTAGTTGCAGGGAGAGCGCCAGACCGCTGCCAGCCGCAACCAGTTGTACGAACTCGCGGCGGCTGAGCGTCTCGGCTGCAAGCGTCGATGAAGTATTCATGGGATTGTCTTCACGCTGTGTGGAATAGACATACTGAGGCCGATGATTGGTCCGTTGACGGCGGCGCATACACTACGACTTTATCGCCGGAATTAAAATGCGCTGACCAGCTTCTGCGTGTCGCGATTGGCTCCCTCTCCCTTGAGTGAGAGGGAGAGTTTGGGGTGAGGGTACGCAACCGAGGCCGAGAATACGCCCACTACCAACGGATATTGCCTGTCCGTCAGGAAATTCTGAATTTACCTGACCGGAGACATCGGCGCTGTGGCGGAGCAGCGAGGCCCAGGCAACGCCTGTCGAGCCGCGTTCGCCTGCTATCGGAATGGCGCTGGCGCAATGCCGGCAATATCGAAACGCAACGCGACATTCGCTGACATACCACCGTCATCTTGCGCATCCATGCTCTGCGGCCTGTCCAACCCCGCCGAGGAATTACAATGCGCACATTACTGCACTCCGCCCTTTCGTTGGCCCTGCTGACCACTCCCGCTGTGATCCAGCTGGCCCATGCCGACATCGAACTGATTGCCATCGGCCAGATCAGCGGCACCTACACCGACATGGCCAGTGAAACCGCGACGACGCTGGAAAGCGGCGCGCTGGGCAATCGCCTCGGTGGCATGGGCTCGGCGCTGGCCTATGCAGGCGGCACTACATTCGTGTCGCTACCGGATCGCGGTCCGAATGCGCTGAGTTACAACGCGGCAGTGGATCACACCACCTCGTTCATCCCCCGCTTCCATACCTTGAGCATGAACCTTGCACCCAGTGAAGCAGGTGCAGCACTGCCGTTTGTGCTGACGCCGATGCTGCAGGACACCACGCTATTTTCCAGTCGTTCACCGCTGTACTACAGCGATGGCATTGCATACGGACTAGGCTCGGGCGTGCCGGCATTGAATGCAATCGATGAAACCCATTACTTCACCGGCCGTTCGGACAACTTCGATGCGAGCAAGGATTCACTCAACAGCAACAACGCCCGACTGGATCCGGAGGGCATCCGCGTTGCCAACGATGGCGAAAGCGTATTCATCACTGATGAATACGGCCCGTATGTGTATCAATTCGATCGCCGCAGCGGTCGCCGCATTCGCGCCTTCAAGTTGCCTGGAATATTTGCTGCAACAAACCTCTCTGCCGTGGGTGACACAGAAATTTCCGGCAATACCGTGGGCCGTGTTGCCAACAAGGGCATGGAAGGCCTGGCCATCACGCCGGACGGTCGCTTTCTGGTCGGTGCGATGCAGAGCCCATTGATTCAGGATGGCGGCATCAGCAGTCCCTATGTGCGTCTGGTCAGGATCGACATTTACAGCGGCAACATTCAGCAGTACGCCTATGAACTGACCAACATCGGCACGGCGGCGAAACCCAAGTACGGCACCATCAGCGAAATCCTCGCCATCAATGGCACGGACTTTCTGGTGGACGAACGCGATGGCAAGGGATTGGGCGACAACTCCGATGCAGCATTCAAGAAGCTGTTCCGGATCAGTCTGAACAATGCAATCGACGTTAGCAACGTGACCGGTGCGGCCAGTCTTGCCGGCAAGGCGGTTGGCAAGACGCTGTTCCTGGATCTGGTCACCACGTTAAATGGCTATGGCATCGCTGCGCAGGACATTCCCGCCAAACTTGAAGGCATCAGCTTCGGTCAGGATGTCGCCATCGGCAGCAGCATTCATCACACGCTGTTCATTGCCAATGACAACGACTTCCTGTCCAGCATCACCGACAGCAAGCATCCTGCAGACACGCAGAACCCCAACCAGTTCTTTGTATTTGCCTTCGACGATGCCGAACTGCCGGGACTGATCAAGCAGCGCATTCGCAACGCCCCGGTGCACAACGATGACCAGCACGACAACCGTCGCCAGAATGACGGTTGGCTGCTCAACTGGCTGTCTGGCAAGTAACAGCCAACAAACGAATTCCGACTCCCCCTCGGTAACTCTGGCCCGGCTCGTCCGGGCCTTTTTTTTATGCGCGATGGTACGGATGCCCCTTGATGACCATTACCGCGCGATAAAGTGACTCGGCGACAATCACGCGCACCAGTGCGTGTGGCAAGGTCAGCGCCGATAGCGACCAGCGCAACTCGGCGCGATCATCAACAGCGGGCGCCAATCCTTCCGGACCACCGATGCAGAACACCACCGGACGACCCTCGCGCGCACGGGTCTGCAGAAACTGCGCCAGCTGCTCGGTGCTCAATGCCTTGCCGCCCACCTGCAAGGCAACGACATAAGGGTTGCCGCTCATATTGTTACTGGACAGGGCCGCCAGCATACGCTCGCCTTCTTTATCCCTGGCGCGCGCCGTGTCGCCACCGCTGCGTTGCCCCAGCGGTATTTCCACCAGGTCGAGTTTGTAATCCTGCGTGAAACGTTTGGCGTAGTCGTTATAGCCTTCGTTGATCCACGAAGGCAGTTTGGTGCCGGCGGCGATGAGGCGGAGATTCATGTCAGTGAATGCAGCGTTCGCCCTGAGCCTGTCGAAGGGCTCCGGCAGTTCAAGAACCCTTCGACAGGCTCATGGCGAACGGAGACGACTCATGAGTTACTTCAAGCGCCGCCCGCGCTTTCGCGCCGCGCCGCGCTGATGTCCCACAGACTCTCCAGACGATAGAACTCGCGCACCCGCGGCAGCATGACGTGCACGATGACATCGTTCAGATCCACCAGCGCCCACTCGCCGTCGCGCTCGCCTTCCACACCCATGGGACGGAAGCCGGCCTGTTTGGCATCATAGGTCACGCGATCGGCAATCGACTTCACATGGCGATCGGACGTACCGCTGGCAATGATCATGGTGTCCGCCACATCGGTCAGACCGCGCACATCCAGCACTGTGACGTTCACGGCCTTCATGTCGGCCAGGGCATTCTCAACTACCTTGACCAGCGCTGACTTGGCGCTGGCCGGTCGCTTGGTGGCCGCAGCCTTGGCCTTGCCGGCTACATTGCTGGCGACTTTTTTAGCGGGTGCTGATTTGGCAGTTTTTTTTGCAGGCCGCCTGGCAACGGACTTCTTCGGCGCAGATTGCTTCGCTGCAACCCTGGACTTGCTGGATTTCTTCTTGGCAGTTGCCATGCGGACCTCAGTGATAAAACGTTCTGGCTCTGATTCTGGGTGTCTACGGTCAGGAACGCGTGTAGCACGCCGATTGTTGAATGATATCGCGTACTGCATCCGGCATCAGATAACGCGGATCGCGACCCGATGCGATGAGGTTGCGCACTTCGGTCGAGGAAATCTCCAGCTGGGTCACCGCGTGGATGAAGATGCGGCCGGCTCCGGCTTCATGCAGATCGTCAACCCGACCGGTGCCGCCGTCCACCAGTAGTTCCCCCAACGGTCCCATGGTAGGCGCGCGCCAACCGGGACGATGCGCCACCACCAGATGCGCCAGCTTCAGAATATCCCGCCATTGATGCCACTTGGGCAGGCCGAGAAAAGCATCCATCCCGACGATCAGGCATAGCGAGCGGTTCGGCATCTCGGCGCGCAGTTCGGCCAGCGTATCTACGGAATATGACGGACCGGCGCGACGCATTTCGCGATCATCCACGTTGAACCCCTGCTGGTGACCGATAGCGGCTTTCACCATCTGCAGACGCAGCTCCGGGCTGGCCACGGTGATGTCCCGATGTGGCGGATCGCCGGCTGGCATGAAACGCACTTCGCTCAGACGCAGGGCCTGCAACAGTTCAAATGCGGTCCGCAGATGACCATAGTGAATCGGGTCAAAGGTGCCGCCAAATATGCCGATGGGATGCATTGCGATGGGTAGCTGAGTAGACGAAAACCGCTAGTGTAGCCGCTCCTTAAGGCCTTGCGTCGCAAACAATTGTTTGGACCCTCCGCCGGGACATGCGTAGGGGCAGTTCACGAACCGCCCCTACCCATCACGCCACCTTCGGCCGCGCCAGCTTCACCCCCGCCAGACGCGCCACCAGACCCCGCAGCTCCACCCAGGGATCGCGGCGATTCGCGCCCTTGATGGCGGCATCTACCTGTGCAGCGTCCACCAGCATGGCGCGCAGGGCCGGCAGCTTCAGGCGCATCAATGCCTGCTTCATCGCCGATTGTCGTGGCCGCCATACCCCAGCAGCCTGCATGGCGGAATCGGCGTTCTGTCCCTTGGCCATGTTAAATGCCACGCGTGCCAGCCATTGCAGATCCTTGTTCACGCCCCACAACACCAGTACTGCATCAATGCCCTCTTCCTGCAAACCGTCGAGAATGCGCAGCGCGCGCGCGGCATCGCCCTGCATAGCGGCCAACCCCAGCTGCAACACGTCATAGCGGGCACTATCGGCCACCGCCGCCAGCACGTTGTCCAAGGTCAGCGTGGCATCGGCATGCAACAGGGCCAGCTTGTCGATTTCCTGCTGTGCCGCAAGCAGGTTGCCTTCCACCCGTTCGGCAATCAGCTGCGCCACGCCACTATCGAATTTCAGCCCGGCGCGCTGCAGGCGTTTTTCCACCCACACCGGCAACTGCGCCGTTTCCACCGGCCACACATGCACCAGCACTCCGTGCTTGTCGATGGCTGACACCCACTTGGTGGACAGCGAACGTGCATCCAGCTTGTCGGCCACCACCATCACCAGAATATCCGGGGCCCCTCCTTGTGAACCAAGCTGTGCGGCGATGCCGCACAACACTTCGCTGCCTTCGTTGCCGGGGCTGGCGCCCGCCAGGCGCACTTCCAGAATTCGCTGCTCGGCAAACAGCGACATGGCCTGGGTGGCCGCACGTAGTTCCTGCCAGTCAAACCCCCGCTCGACAAAAAATACCTGGCGTTCAGTGAAACCCTTATCGCGCGCCGCCACGCGCACAACATCGCAGGCCTCGCCCACCAGCAGGGGCTCATCGCCGGTAATCAGGCAGATGCCGGGCAGGGATTTCCTGAGCTGTGTGGCGAGGTTTTCGGGATTGATCTTCATGAAGCGGCCATATCCAAATCGGGTGGCATCATACCGGCAGGCAATGACAGGTAACAGACAGCATCGCTGTAGTACCGTGCTCTATCCCTGATTGCCTTGCAATTTATGGCGTGATGGGGTTATTAGTACTGCGTCTACGCAACATCCGGTCCCTGGTCCCAAATGCTGCTGAATCGGCTTCGTCACACACCCTGGTTACGCACCGCGTTGCGCGTGCTGGTGTTGTGCTTTGCCCTGGGTTCGCTGGCATACGCCGGCCACACTCATCAGCTCGCTGCCACCGGCAGTACACATTACACCTGTGATTTCTGTACCGGCTTCGGCGGCGTCATCGATGCTCAGGTGCAACCCGCCGTTGCACACTCCAGCCTGACTGCTACCGAAATCATCGCGGCGCCCAGCCGCAACATCGCTACCCGTCCGGTTGGCATCGCCCAGGCCCGCGCGCCTCCCTTTGTTCTGAACTGACGTTCCCCGTGGCCCGGTATGCAGCGAATGCATCCCGGTGGCCATGTTCCATGTCATTAGTTCGGAACCTTTCCCATGAAAAAATTCGTGCATGCAATCCTCGCGATTGCGCTGACCGCACCCGCATACGGTGCGGCGCAAATCTCTAATTCACCGGCCAATTCACCTGTCACTTCGACCGACGAAATCCAGAGCCTCAAACAGGAACTGAATTCGTTGCGCGCCGACTACGAGCAGCGTTTGCAGGCACTGGAGCAACGTCTGCAGGCCGCTGAAGAAGCCAATCGCACGGCCGCAGCTGCCCCCACACCCAGCGCTGCACCTGCGACCACGGGTGTCAGCAATGCCTTCAATCCCGCCATGTCTCTGATTCTGTCCGGCACCTATGCCCACACCTCGGAGGATCCGGCGTCGTACCACATTGCCGGCTTTCAGTTACCCACCGATACCGAGGCGGGCCCTGGTCCGCGCGGCTTCAGCCTTGCCGAATCCGAACTCGATTTGTCGGCAAACATCGATCCCTGGTTACGCGGTTCGGCCGCTATTGCACTGGCTCCAGACGATACGGTATCGGTGGAAGAGGCCTTTATACAAACCACGTCGCTGGGCGAAGGCTTCACCCTCAAAGCCGGTCGCTTCCTGTCCGGTGTCGGCTATCTGAACTCGCAGCATGCCCACGCCTGGGATTTTGTCGATAGCCCGCTGGCCTATCAGGCACTGCTGGGCTCCCAGTATGGCGACGATGGCGTACAGCTCAGTTGGCTGGCACCGACTGACTATTACATCGAGCTGAAAGCCGAGCTGGGTCGCGGGCGCAGCTTTCCAGGTAGCGACATGGATCAAAATGGCGCGGGCATGAATTCCCTGTCGCTGCACACCGGTGGCGATGTGGGCGACAGCAACAGCTGGCGTGCCGGCATCTCAACCCTGTATGCCAAGGCCAGTGATCAGGAACTGACTGCATTCGATGCCGATGGCAATGTGTTCAGCAATGTTTTCACCGGCAGCACCCGTGTATGGCTGCTGGATGGCGTATGGAAGTGGGCGCCGCATGGCAATGCGACGCGCACCAACTTCAAGCTACAGGGTGAATACCTGCGCAGCGAACGCGACGGTGAACTCACCTACGACCTGAACAGCAGCAACTTGACCGACGCTTACAGCGCCACACAATCCGGATGGTATCTGCAAGGCATATATCAATTCATGCGGCGCTGGCGCGTGGGCCTGCGCACCGAACGTCTGGATGTCGGTACGACGGACTTCGGCGACAACAGCGACTTGCTGCAGTTGACCGGCGATTCGCCGCACAAGAACACCGTGATGCTGGACTACAGCCCCAGCGAATTCTCCAGAGTGCGCCTGCAATTCGCACGCGACTATTCGCGCGGTGACGTGGCTGACAACCAGGCGTTCCTGCAATACCAGATGAGCCTGGGCGCCCACGGCGCCCATTCGTATTGATTGCATGCGCCAACGGCGCGCGCAGTTATCGATCATTTTTTCGAACTACGGAGTTTTCCATGTTCAAGCAAACCAAGTTTTACGCATTGCTGACGCTGCCAATGTTGTTATTGGCGCTGCCCGCACAGGCCGCGCTGAAGGTACTGGCCTGCGAACCCGAATGGGGCGCACTGGTGCAGGAACTGGGTGGCAACCTGGTCGATGTATCAGTGGCCACCAGTGCCTTGCAGGATCCGCATCAGATTCAGGCCAAGCCCAGTCTGATTGCCCGGGCACGCAGCGCCGATCTGGTGGTGTGCACCGGTGCTGAACTGGAGATTGGCTGGCTGCCGATCTTGTTGCAGCAATCCGGTAACGCCAAGGTTCAGGCCGGACAGCCTGGCAATTTTGCAGCAGCCGACTTCGTCCGCAAGCTGGACGTACCCACCCAGTTTGATCGCGCAATGGGCGACATCCATTCGCAAGGCAATCCGCATATCCAGACTGATCCACGCAACATCGCGCTGGTGGCCACCGCGCTCGGGGCGCGACTGCAACAAGTCGATGCAGCACATGCCGGTCAGTATGCACAACGCCTGACGGACTTTTCGCAACGCTGGCAGCAGGCGGTAACACGCTGGACTGCGCAGGCGGCGCCGCTGCGTGGCGTGGCCGTGGTGTCGCAGCACAAGGGCTATGTTTACCTGTACAACTGGCTGGGGCTGAAGGAAGTGGCGGTGCTGGAACCCAAGCCGGGTGTTGAACCCACTGCCTCACACTTGCAGGAAGTGCTGACCTCGCTGAAAGGCACACCGGCGCGCATGACGCTGTATTCCGCTTATCAGGATCCCAAAGCTTCCGAGTGGCTGAGCAAGAATGCCGGAGTTCCCGCCGTCAAGATGCCGTTCACGGTGGGCGGTACCGATGGCGCGAAAGACTTGTTTGGTTTGTATGACGACACGCTGGCGCGTTTGCTGGCAGCAGGAGTTACGAAATGAACTGGAGCGCATTGGACTGGGGCATCCTTGGCCCCGCCTTCATTGCCGGCCTGTTGGTGCTGGTCACTCATGTACCGCTGGGCACACAGGTGCTGGATCGCGGCATTGTCTTCATTGATCTGGCGATCGCGCAGATTGCCGGACTCGGTGTCATCGGCGCCGATGCGCTGGGCCTTCCCGAAGGCGGTGTTGCCGTACAGGCGGCTGCAGTCACTGCTGCACTGCTGGGCGCACTGTTGCTGACCTGGACCGAACGCAAGGTGCCGGAACAACAGGAGGCCCTGATCGGTGTGATGTTCATCCTGGCGGCCTGTGCGGGTATCTTGCTGCTGGCCAACAACCCGCATGGCGGCGAACACCTGAAAGATCTGCTGGTTGGGCAAATTCTCTGGGTGAACAACACGCAGCTGCTGTGGCTGGGCGCGCTGTCAGCGGTGATTGTGTTTGCGTTGTGGCGAGGCTGGGTGCAGAAGCTGGGGCGCTTCGGTTTTTACGCCGTGTTCGCACTGGCGGTGACCGCATCGGTGCAACTGGTCGGCGTGTACCTGGTGTTCTCGAGTCTGATCATTCCGGCGCTGGCCACACGCGCACAATCCGGCAGCAAACGCTACCGCAAGGCATATCTGATTGGCGTCTGCGGCTATGCGGCAGGATTGGCGCTGTCTGCGCTGCTTGACCTGCCCTCCGGCGCAGTGATTGTGTGGACGCTGGCAGCATGTGGTTTGTCGGGCGCCGCCTTTAGCCGGGGTGCAGTGATGAAGGCTGAACCGCTGAGTACTGAGCCGACGCGACAGTTGTGATTGCATTTTAAGTTCTGATGACTGTGTGATGCTGGTATCTTCGTAGGGGTCGTTCGCGAACGACCCTCTTGAATGTTCCGGAGGGCCGTTCGCGAACGGCCCCTACACAGGAACGCTCATGAACCACGCCCAACGAACCCTGTACCCTGCCATCGAACCTAATCGCTCCGGTTACCTGCGCGTCTCCGAAGTGCATGAAATCTACTGGGAAGAATCGGGCAACCCCAAAGGCAAGCCTGCCGTCTTTGTACATGGTGGCCCCGGTGCGGGTGCGGGCACGCAGTCACGACGTTTCTTCGATCCACAGGCATATCGCATCATCGTGTTCGATCAACGTGGTTGCGGGCGCAGTCGTCCCAGCGCGTCGCTGGTCGACAACACTACCTGGCATCTGGTCAGCGACATGGAAGCGTTGCGTGCTCATCTGAATATCGAGCAGTGGCTGGTGTTCGGCGGTTCATGGGGTTCAACACTGGCGCTGGCGTATGCACAAACCCATCCACTGCGGGTCAGCCAACTGGTGTTGCGTGGCATATTCCTGTTGCGGCATTGGGAACTGCAATGGTTCTATCAACAAGGCGCCAGCGCGATTTATCCGGATCGCTACGCCGATTACGTTGCAGCCATCCCACCCGCTGAGCGCCACGATCTCATCAGCGCGTTCTACAAACGCCTGACCAGCAGCGACTACAACGAACAGCTGGCAGCTGCAAAAGCGTGGGCCATCTGGGAAGCCGCCACCAGCTTCCTGCTGCAGAACGAAGCCAACATCAGCAACTGGGGCGCACCGGATTTCGCCATTGCCGTGGCGCGCATTGAATGCCACTACTTCGTCAACAAGGGCTTCTTCGACAGCGATGATCAACTGCTGATAAACATGGATCGCATCCGCCACATTCCCGGCGTGATCGTGCAAGGCCGCTACGACGTGGTATGCCCGATGCAGACCGCGTGGGAACTACATCAGGCGTGGCCGCAAGCGCAGTTTCATATCACACCGGATGCAGGGCACTCAGCATTCGAGGCAGGCAATACCGATGCCTTGATTCGGGCAACGGATGGGTTTCGGTAAAAGAACCGCAAGTGTCGGAAATGAAAACATGGTCGTAAAGACATCTCTTTACTGGTAAGCCACACGACCCCCGGCTGCCACCGATTCAGCCACCAACACATCTTCAGATTCGCCACTGACTTCATGCCAAGGCGCCTCAGCCTCCTGACTGCCTCACCAGGATGGGGGTCCAACTAGTGCGCAGACAAGAGGCTGGACGCCCGACAAACCTTATGTCAGCGGCTGACCATTGCCAGCTTGATGTCGTTGGTTGTGAATCCCGCCAGCTGCGCCGCTGTAGTGGTATCGATGGAGAGCTTAACAGGCTGTTGAAAATTGGGCTGTGATTGTCGGTGGTGTGATTTCGAGCTGCATTCTTCAGTGGATTTCGGGTTGCATCGGTGTCAGTTCTTGCGTGCCGATCGATTCAAGCCGCTGCTGCCTCTGCATCATGCGCTCGCTCCCATCAGATTCCGCATCCGCACCAGGTTCCAGCCCATACACGTGAACTGGTAAATCAGGTTCACCTTGTCGAGTCCTCTGACTTTCACCTGCCGGATCAAGCCAATGGTCTTGCCCCAGCCAAAGGTTTCTTCGATCCGCTTGCGCAGACGTTGGCTGACTTTATAGCTGTCATGGCGGGTGGTGCGCTCATCGAGTTGCGAGCCACCGGGTCGTTTGTCATTGCAGGCGACGTGCGGCGTGATGTTCAGGGCGCGACACTCGCGGATGAAGTCTTTGGTGTCGTACAGCTTGTCAGCACCGACGGTCTTGCGCCGCTGTCCCGGCAGGCTGGCCAGTAACGCCAGCGCCGTATCACGCTCAGCAGTGCCGTGCGCCGCACTGACCTGGGCGCGGACGATCAGGCCGTGGCGATTCTCCATCACGCTGTGGCCGAGAAAGGCCAGCTTGGCTTCGCCGCCACGGCTCTTTTTGGCAGTGCGGCTGTCGGGGTCGGTGCGGGATTGATGGGTGTCATTACTGCGTGATTGGCCGTGAAAATCCCGCTCGGCATTGCGACCGCCGCCCGCAGGGGGTTCATCACTGCCATCCTTGCGCACAAAGCTCTTCTGCGAGGCCCAGGCCTGGATCAAGGTACCATCCACGCTGAAGTGTTCGGTGGATAACAAGTCCCGCTGGCCCGCCAGCTTGACCACCTCGGCAAATAGTTCTGGAATCACCTCGTGCTCCAATAGCCGATCCCGGTTCTTGCTGAAGGTCGAGTGGTTCCACACCGCATCGTCAATGGCCAGCCCGACAAACCAGCGGAATAGCAGGTTGTAATTCAGTTGCTCCACCAACTGCCGCTCGCTGCGGATGCTGTACAGCACTTGCAGCAGCTGCGCCCGCAGCAGCTTCTCCGGGGCAATTGACTCCCGTCCAATATCTGCGTAGATCGACTCGAACAGCCCATTCAGTTTGCGCAGGGCGTCATCAAACAGCCTGCGCATCGCTCGCAACGGATGATCCGCAGGCACATACCGGTCCAGATGTACCGTGGTAAACAACGCCTCTTGCATCACATCCGAGCCGCGCATCAACTACCCCTTCACCAAAAACCATCGTCCCGTGAAGTCTATTTCAGGCTGAATTTGAAGGGGAGATTTTCAACGGCCTGTTAAGAACTCGCCCATAGCGACTGACCGTGCAGGAACTCTCTGCCAGCGTGGAATCGTCGCGCTTCAGCTGCGCTTGCATGCTGACTGTGTACACAAGATAGTCGCGGCTACCCACTGCTGCTGCCTTCGTTTTGTCGGCGTTCAATTCGGTACGAAATTTTATCTTTTGCCCCGGAAACATCCGTTCCACAAAAGCACTGGCGCAGGCATCGAAGGCGTTATATACCACCTTCAGTTCCGGTGAGGGCACAGGGCTCCGAACGACAACGTCGCCAGCAAGTACCGGGCCGGCGGTCGCAACCAGCAGGCTGGTGAGTGTGACGGTGAGTTTCATGAGGTTCTCCTTTACAGTGACGTTTCAGTGCCCATCGCCATGTTGGGGTGCTGGCCTGAGTGTCATACTGATGACGAGACTCTGAAAAATAGTTAGGAAAGCGCTGAAGGAAGCTGAAAGGGGATTAGAAAACGTGAATTCGCAGCAGAATTCCTGTTTCTACGAGTTCGAGGGCTTTGTACTCGACCCGCAACAGCGGGTTGTGCGTTCGCTGGCTGATGGCCAGGTAGTGCGTCTGACGGCACGGGCTTTCGATGCCCTGCACCTGCTGGTGGATCACCACGGACAGCTGGTCGACAAAGAGACATTGATCAAGGCGCTCTGGCCGAAGGTGGTGGTGGAGGAAAACAATCTCACCCAGATCATCCATTCTTTGCGTCAGACCCTGGGTGAGAAGCCCGGCGAGCATCGCTTTATTGCCACCGCCCCGGGTCGGGGATATCGGTTTGTTGCCGCGGTCAGGGAAGTGCCACGAGTGTCGGCGACTTCAGATGCAATGTCGGCCACGATGCCACCAATCGGTATAGCGGATGCTATGCCTGCCCCTGCTTCGACCGAGCTGGCCGTCACAGGAGCGGTGCGCACGGGTACCACGGCATCTCGATCTCTGTTCATAGCATGGGGGGTGCTGGCACTGGTGCTGATCGGGATGGCAAGCACGTGGTGGCTAGTCGAGCGTAACGGCACTGTGAACACGACTTCGGGTCAACAAGCAGCACCTGCCACATCGGTAGCGGTACTGCCCTTCGTAAATTTAACCGGTGACCCGAGCAAGGACTATCTCGGAGACGGTATTGCGGAAGAACTAGTCAACACACTCAACAAAGTGCCGGGCCTGAGAGTCCCGGCCCCTACTTCTTCGTTTGCCTACAAGGGCCGCAACACGGACATTCGCCAGATCGCCAAAGACCTGGGCGTGAGCACCATTCTCGAAGGCAGCGTGCGCGCGGCCGACAAACGCATCCGCATCACGGCCCAGCTCATCAATGCGCAGGATGGCTTGCATCTATGGACCAAAAGCTATGACGAAGAATTCACCGACATCTTCAGGTTGCAAGACCAACTGGCCACGCAGATCGTCAAAGCCCTGCAACCCAACCTGAGTGCAGCGGCGCAGGCACCGCCCACCAAGGATATCGAAGCCTACCGACGTTACCTGCAAGCAAGCTCCCTGATGGATGAGCCTGCGATTGACTTGCTTTCGCAGGCGGTAGCCCGTGATCCCAATTTCGCACAGGCCTATGGAAGGCTCGCTGCCGCGCATTTTTCTCTCTACATGCGGGGCAGTGCAGCAAAAAATTTGGCGATGGCCCAGCAATTCGCGCGACAGGCACTGAGCTTCGGCCCGAATGCCACCGCGCAATATGTTCTCGGGGAATACAGTTACCTTGCCGGTGAATGGGTGGACATGGACGCGCGCGACCGTGCTGTACTAGCGGTTGCCGGTGCAGAGCCCCGACTGTTTGCGCGTCGCTCGGTCCACCTGTTATCGGTGGGCAAGGTTCGCTCCGCGGTTGAGACCGCACAGCACGCCTACGATATGGCGCCGGCGAGTCCCCGCATTAACGCTTCACTTGCGCGGACTCTGTTCGTTCAAGGCAGGCAGACCGAGGCGGTGAAACTCGCCGACCTAGCGACCACCCTCGGTTTGCCAAAGGTTGAAGTTGCTTACATTTATGCAAAAGCAACGCGTGACGCCGGCGAATACGCAAGAGCAGCCGAATTAGTCAACGCCTCTTTCGTCGGTAGCGACCTTGATGAGCGGACCAGGCAGAACCTCAAGGAGACAGTGAGGATGGTTCATGCTGCGCTTGCCGATCCCAGCAAACGCGCCGCCGCGCTGGTCGCACTCGGGCGGTCATATCCGGGGCCGCAAACAGCATCGAGTAACCCTGTCGCCCTTGTCAAACGGTGCATGACGGGGACAAAGTGGTTTGTGCTGCTGCAGGCGATAGACGAGGCTTATGCTCTGGCTATGCAATGTCCTGATATTGGCAACGGTTTAGCGATTGGCGCCGTAATGGAAAATAATGTCGTAGATTTCTGGGGTCTGGAAATGCGCCCATTCCGCCGCGATACGCGCTTTCAGACCTTCGCCACGCGCATCGGGCTGATGGAATACTGGAAAAAATATGGTCCGCCCGACGATTGCGATCTGAAAGACGGCAAGCTGACTTGTCATTGATGTGTTGCATTTGATCTGCAGCACGTCAATGTGGTTGCACCGCTCGGTGCGTCGCGTCCTGAGTCCGTCTGACCGCCGACGCAGCGATGCGCTAATTGTCAACAGACCCTAATATGCATCATCTGATTTGCGCGACTGACAGGTTTGCAGTCAGCTAACCATGAAGCCAATGGGACGGTTTATCTTTCGCGATGCTTGGCCAGCAGCCGCCGCACCTCGTCCGGCAGCTTGAGCGCTTCAAACGGCTTGGAGATCACGCCCAGCGCACCGAGCTTGTACAACTCAGCCAGCTCCTGGGGATGCGCCTTGGCCGTCATGAACACAAATGGCACCTGTGACAGCGCCGGATCGGCCTGCATGTCACCGGCCACGGCGCGTCCATCCATGCCAGGCATCATCACATCGAGCAGCACGATGTCAGGCTGCGCACTGCGGATGCGATCCAGTACGTCAGGCGCGGGCCCACAGGTGTAGAGTCGCAAGTTACCTGCGCGCTCGAAGATGATCTCGACCAGCGCGCGAATGTCGGGATCGTCTTCCACATACACCACCGAGATTGATTCGTTCACTCGCCCCCCCAGAACCCACATCAGCTATTTATGTCCGACAAAGCACTACGCAAGGCGCCTCGATCCACGGGCTTGCCCAGCCAGGCACGGATACACAAGCCAGCATGCGCCGCCTGCTCGTCAACCGTGAGATATTTACCGGACACTACCAGCACCGGCAGATTGCGCCAGCGCTCGTCGCGACGCAACTCCGCCACCAGATTCAAACCATCAATGTCCGGCAGATCAATATCCACCAGCAAAGCTGACACGCTATCGTCCAGTAACGCCCGCACGCCCGAGGAGGTATCCAAATGCCGAACTTTACAACCTTCCAGGCGCAACATCTCGATCAGCACTTCGGCCACATCCGGATCATCCTCACACAACACCAGCTTCATGTTCAGCGGTCCGCCAGTTCCGGGGCCGGCACGCTCGACTGACATCGCTTTGACCACCGGTAACTCAAACCAGAAACTGGCGCCACTGCCTGTACCCACCTGCGACCTTCCGGTATCAAAGCCGATGCTGCCGCCATGCAGCTCCACCAATTGCTTGGTAATGGCCAGGCCAAGACCACTCCCCGCGACACGTCGTGTATTGGAACTATCCGCCTGCGCAAAGCGCAAGAACACCCGCGACTTGAATTCTTCTGCAATACCGGGACCTGCATCATGCACAGTCACCCGCACCAGATCATTCGCCAGCGCCACGTCCACCAGCACCGTCGAGTGCGGCGGCGAGTGTTTGATGGCATTGGACAGCAGATTGGACATCACTTGCAGCACGCGAACTTCGTCGGCACGCACTGACACCGGATCTGCTTGTGACTGCAAACGCAGCTCCACATCAAAACTGGCGGCATAACTTTGATTGATGTCCAGACTGTGCTGCAATAACGGCAGCAGCTCGATCACCTCCAGTTGCAAGTTCATGCGTCCGGCCTCCGCCTTCTCCAGATCAAGAATGTCATTGATCAGTCGGCCAAGGCGCTGGCTGTTTTTCTCCGCCATACCGATCAGCTGCCGTGCCTTGTCCGGCAAGTCGCCCCCCACACCGTCGATCAACAATGCATGCGAGCCAATGATCGAGGTCAGTGGCGTACGCAGTTCATGGCTCACCGTGGAGATGAATTCGTTCTTCATCTGTTCCACCGCGCGCCGCTCGGTAATGTCCCTGATAATGCCGGTGAACATGCGTTTGTCGCCCAGCTCCATTTCGCTGATGCGCAGGTCCATCGGAAACTCCGTGCCGTCATGACGCCGCGCGGTGAACTCACGCAACCGGCCCAGCGTCGCCTTGTCGCCCTCCTTGAGATAACGCTGAATGTAGTAATCATGTTGACTGGCGTGTGGCTCGTTCATCAGCACACTGACATTGCGATGGATGATTTCCGATGCCGCATAACCAAACATGCGCTCCGCAGCCGCGTTCCACGACTCGATGCTGCCACTGGCATTGATCGTTACGATCGCATCCGGCACATTGTTCATGATCGTGCCCAACCGGATCGCCTGCTCACTTGCCAATTGCTCTGCCTGACGTACTTGCGTCATGTCAGTCAGCGTTGTAACAAACAAATCAGGCCCCATCGGATAAAAACTGAGCTGAATCTGGACGCCGTCGACACGCGGCAATTCCCGCTCGACTGCTTCGCCGCGCTTCACTACTTCAATATTTCTGTTAAAGCGCTCCAACCCGATTTCCAGCGAGCGGCCTTTGCGCTGAATGCTATTTCGAATTACCTCTTCGGCAGGAATACCGACGTACAGTTTGCCGGGATCGATGCCATTCAATTCCGCATAACGCGGATTCCACAGAATCAGCCGCTTGTCGTAGCCATACAAAGCCACCCCCTGTTTGAGCGTCTCGATGATGCCAAGCCACAAGTCAGTAGTGCGACGCAGGTCGGCTTCGACCTGATCGCGCTTGTGCGCGTAGCGCACCAGCATCCATCCCAGCACCAGAACAACAAGGCCACTGCCACCCAGAGCGGCGCACGAAACCAGAAAAGTTCGCTTCAGTTCGATATTGATTGAATCAGCGACTGCATCCACCGTTGGGTCGATGTTCGTACGAAGCCTTGTTACATCATCTGCCACCTTGACACGCAGGTCCTGAAGGTGATCCAGTGCAATATAATATTTTTGAATATCTTCACCGGCCAGGTACTCATCAATCATGCTCTCCCTGCTGAGCAGGTAGAAGTCTACATCCTTGCGCAATTGTTGATATTCGCGCAGATCATCCCGGGTGAGGTTGATATTCCTGAACAGCGAGTCCAGGTTATCCATCAAGGCGCTAATCGCCTGACGATTCTCGGTTAATTCTGCCATTGCTCCGGATATGTCAGCCCTGCGATCGGCCTCGTGAGTACGAACCAGGTCCACATACATGTTGGCGCCCTGCCTGAGCAACGCACCAGCGCCAGTCAATGTCCGGAGAACATTCCGGGCAGCTTCCTGTCGCTGCTGTTGCGTGTTGATCAGGGAAAACTCATGGATTACCTGCCAGAAGGCAAGCGCACCCAGGATCGTCAGTACAGTGCCACCCAGCAGCGTCAACAACACCAGTCGCCGCGTCGGCTGCTGCTGCGGCCACAGCCTGATGTGCTGCCGATGTTCGGCGTCGATGTTGAAGGCGGATTTTGATCTTGATGTCGGATCAGTCATCATCTGACCTGCTTCATTGGAAGTATCTTTAAAATAAGCGTGACACGCTGTACTCCGTCAGTCACACGTCAAGCGGCGCATGGCCGCCGATGGCCATGCAGATTGACAGAGTAGATCCCACCTCTTTATATGCTGCGCTGTTTTGATCGTCCTGCATAGCTTTGACGTTGCCTGCACAATCGCCCCGCATTGTGTTCCTGCCCGTAACAGATTGCCTGAGAATTACGCTACCGCTTTGGGCGCTTGTTCAGTTCTTTCCAATTCCTGATATTCTTTACATGCAGCGATCCCGTTGGCGTTAACCGGCCCGAGTGTGGTGCCCCTAAATACCTTCGCTAATGTGTCGGGTTTTAACCCGACACGTACAAAATGGTCGGAATGAATTCCGACCTGCAATACACAGAAACGGCAAGATGCTTCCGGGACACCACGCTGATTCATATTTGAGTACACTATTCCTGCCACCAGCCGTCGTAAATGCATCCGCATCTTCATCGACAACAACGGGGAATAAGCGGTCAATTACGACTAAGGAAGGTCTGAAGAACCGTCGCGAGCGAAGACAGGTTGCGCGCGACCGGAGCGCAGGAACCGGAGTTTATCGAGAATAAATGAGGATTGTTCACCACCTCCCTGTGGTTCACCCCTACGGGGCTGACGCGAAAATGCGCTCCCGGCGCATTTTTCCGAGCACCGCTCGCGCGCAAGATGTCGAGCGCAGCAGGTTATTCAGACCTTCCCTAACTTCTGTGGTTCATCGCTCGCTGAAGGGCTGTCGCGACTGACGCCTGATTGCGCGAAGCAGGTTAATCAGAGTCTTGCTTCTTTGCCAGCAGCCGTCGCACCTCGTCCGGCAGCTTGAGCGGGTCAAAGGGCTTGGAGATCACTCCCAATGCGCCCAGCCCGCGCAGATCTTCCAGTTCCTGAGGTCGCGCCTTGGCCGTCATGAACACAAACGGGACCGTGGCCAGCTCCGGATCCGTCTTCATCGCGCTGGCCAGCGTCCGGCCATCAATGCCCGGCATCATCACATCCAGCATCACAATGTCAGGGCGCGCCTTGCGCACTTGCTCCAGCACATCCGGATCTGGTTCCAGCGCCACAATCTGCATCCCGGCCTTACGGGCAAAGATGATCTCAACCAGCTCGCGAAGGTCGGGATCATCTTCCACATACACCACGGAGATCGATTCGCTCACCACCGTCTCTGCTCAGATTCGTGCCTTAGTCAGTGCAGACCGTAACGTGGTGCGAGCCACAGGCTTGCCCAGCCAGGCGCTGATCCGCAGACCGTCATGAACCGTCCGCTCCTCGCTGGTCTGATGCTTGCCCGACACCACCACTACCGGCAGGTTGCGCCACTGATCGTCCTGACGCAATTCCTTCACCAGGCTCAGGCCATCTCGATCGGGCAGATCAATGTCCACGATCAAGGCAGATACCTGGGCGGAGAGCAAGGCACGCACACTGCCGGAAACACTCGTATGCCGTACGCTGCAGCCTTCGAGGTGGAGCATTTGAATCAGCACCTCAGCCACATCCGGATCATCCTCACACAGCACCACATTCATGTTCAGTGGTTCTGTGAGCTCGGCTGGTGACGCCGCCGTTTTGATCACGGGTAGTTCAAACCAGAAACTCGCACCCCTGCCGTCACCCACCCTGGAGTGGCCGGTGTCAAAACCGATCTGACCGCCATGCTGCTCCACCAGCTGCTTGGTGATGGCCAAACCCAGCCCCGTCCCCGCTTCCCGTCGCGCATCCGAAGTGTCCGCCTGGGCAAAGCGCTGGAATACCCGCTCCTTGAACTCCTCGGCGATACCCGAACCCGCATCGTGCACGGTCACCCGCACGATCTCACTGGTCTGTGTGACTTCCACCAGCACCTGCGACTGTGGCGGGGAATGCTTGATGGCGTTGGACAGCAGATTGGACATGACCTGCAGCAGCCGCGCTTCATCACCACGCACTGACACCGACGCATCATCCACATTGAACTGCAGTTGCAGTGCCACATCAAACCGCGCAGCGTAACTCTGGTTAAGCTCCAGACTGTGCTGCAACAATGGCAACAGCCTGACCTGGTCGAACTGCAGCGTCATGCGTCCTGCTTCGGCCTTTTCCAGATCCAGAATGTCGTTGATCAACCGTCCAAGGCGTTGGCTGTTCTTTTCCGCCATCGCGATCAGTCGTCGGGCCTTGTCCGGTAATTCACCAGCCACGCCATCCACCAGCAAGGTCAGTGAGCCGATGATGGAGGTCAGCGGCGTACGCAGTTCATGACTGACCGTGGAGATGAATTCGCTCTTCATCTGTTCCACCGCACGACGTTCGGTGATATCGCGGATGACGCCGGTGAACATGCGGCTGTTCCCCAGCTCCATCTCGCTGATGCGCAGGTCAATGGGGAACTCCGTGCCATCCCGCCGCCGCGCACTGAATTCCCGCAAGCGGTTCAACGTCGATTTGTCACCCTGCGTCAGATAGCGGCGCAGATAGAAAGCATGCTGACTGGCGTGGGGTTCCGGCATCAGCACGCTGACATTACGATGAATGATCTCGGCTGCCTGGTAGCCAAATATGCGTTCGGCGCCTGCATTCCACGACTCGATGCTGCCACTGTCGTTGATGACCACAATCGCATCCGGCACGTTGTTCATGATCGTCGCCAGACGCACCGCCTGGTCACGCGCCAGTTGCTCTGCCTGACGAACCTGCGCCATGTCGGTCAGTGTCAAAACAAAATGATCGGAACCCATCGGATGAAAGACCAGCTGGATCTGGACACCATCGACCAGCGGCAATTCCCGTTCAACCGTTTCTCCACGCTTTACTGCCGCAACATGCTGCTGGTAGAGCTCCAGCGCTGATTTCAGCGGTTGTACTTTTCGCTGCACGCTGATATCCATCACCTCGGCGGCGAGCATGCCGACGTGCAATTTGTCCGGATCGATGCGATGCAACTCGGCATAACGCGGATTCCACAACATCAGGCGCTGGTCGTACCCGTAAACCGCCACACCCTGCTTGAGTGAATTGATGATACCGATCCACATCTCGGTCGCACTGCGCAGATGCGACTCCACCTGGTCACGTTTGTC
Organism: uncultured Pseudomonadota bacterium; assembly: GCA_963748005.1. Lineage (GTDB taxonomy): Bacteria > Pseudomonadota > Gammaproteobacteria > Steroidobacterales > Steroidobacteraceae > CAILZL01. The sequence continues at coordinate 2,902,377 of CAVVHH010000002.1, read as the reverse complement.
CACGTAACGCACCAGCATCCAGCCCAGCATGAAGATGAAAACACCGCTGACGCCCAGCGTCGCACACGATACAAAAAACGCACGATTCAGCTCCCTGTCTATAGCCTGTTGGGAAGCGTCAAGCGCACGATTCATGCGCGTTCTCATTTGCAATATATATTGCGTCACAGTCACTCTCTTGGACTGCATGAGATCCCGTAATTTCACATACGTCTGGACATTTCTGTCCTCCTTATAGGTGGCCACCATCTGCTCCCGGCTGTGCGCGAGTTCTTCGATCAACTCGCGCATATTTTCGAGATCCTGCACGTAGTCGATCTGACCATAAGCAGCAAGCGACACTTTCAGTGCCGCAAGACCGGCACTCAGGTTCTGCCTGTTCTGCACCTGATTCGCCTGAAGATCCTCGATATCAGCAGTAGGGCTGCGCTGGTCGATGGCGTGTATGGCAGCGATTGCCTCCGAGTTGTTCCTGGTCAGCAGGTCATCGAGCTCGGATGTCGTCCTGAGTATGTCGCTGACATTGCGTTGCTGCTGGCGTTGTTGTTCGATCAGGGAAAAGACATGGCTGATCTGCCAGAAGGCGAGGACACCGAACAGGGTCAGGGCGCAGCCCGCGAGGATAGTTAGGACCACCAGACGCCGCGAGCGAGGTGGACGCGGCCACAACCGGCGAAAATATTTTTCTTCGTCAACGACAATCCGCTGAGCTTGTGATGCCGCTTCGATCATATTTTTCCTGCGCTCTTGAGAATCCCTGTTAACTGGCGCGCTGGCGACTGAAATCCAGATCTCTCGTCACCACATGTAAAAAAAACAGCGCTATCGCCAACCCCCGCCGTGACTTCCTGTTGATGCCATTGTCGGCAGACCGGGCAAGCTGTCGATACGCACGCGCCACTGCGGCGTTAGCGTACCATCCACAAGACCGGCGGTCATCCGCCATTGCCTGATATGCTCAGTAACCTGCTGAAACCAGAGTGTGCCGCGAATCCAACCAGGATGCATGATGGAGCTCATCAAGCAACCGGCAGTCAGCCTGAAGCAAGATGTTTGTCCCGGGCCAGCACGATCGCCTGGGCGCGCGAACTCACGTCAAGCTTCTCGAATATTTTCGTGATGTGATTGCGCACGGTTTTTTCGCTGATGAACAATTGCTTGCCGATCTCGATATTGGTCAGTCCATTGGCAATGCACACCATGATTTCACGCTCTCTCGCGGACAGGACGTTGAACAGTGGATCTTCTCCAGCTGACCTGACGCCGGTAAACAGCAGCACCTCCTCCTTGAAACGTTCCCAGGCCGGCTCATGTTGCAGGAGGATGTGATTGCGGGATTGCAGTTTTACGAATCTGGCGCCACTGATGCCGCGCGCGAGCAGCTTGCCTTCGGCCAGCGGCACAGCCTGATCCTCATCTGCATGGATCACCAGCGTGGGTACCTTGACCATTGGCAGCAGATCGGCGATGTCGACCATGGCTCTCGTCAACATCAGCTTGCTGGCCACTTCAGGCGAGGTGGTCTTGCGGCACAATTCATTGAACCAGCTCATCTGCTCCACGCTGGCGCCGGGAATGAACCGCGAGGTGAACAGTTGCCGGTACACGGGATTGTCCTGACCCCAGCCAATCGCGGTCAGATCGGCAACTGCTTTCAGGCGCAGGCGGTCATCAGAATCCTGCCGCAGGCCCCTGCCATGCGTATAACCACCGTACAGTATCAGGTGCGAAATCCGCTCCGGATGTTTGACCGAGTAGTTTACGGCGGCAGCGCAACCTTGCGAAATTCCCAGCAATACAAACGGTGCATCCGGCTGCGCAGCTGCAACGACGTCTTCCAGATCATCATTCCAGCGCGCTGCGGCATAGTCATTGACAATCCAGTCACTCATGCCGCAGCCGCGCTCATCGTAGCGGACGAAGGTGAAGTGTCCGGCAAGAAACTGCATCCAGTGCTGCCATACCGGGCTTTCCCATTCGAATTCCAGATGCGTCAGCCAGTTTGATGCTTTGACCAGCGCGGGTCCGGCACCGGCACGAGCCCATGCCAACGTTACGCCATCACGCGTCCGGGCAAAGCGGATTGTCTGCCGCATGGTGATCCTGTCTGTGCAGTTTATGGAACGTGTCGACTATCGGGACAAATTTCCCATCATGCCCGGCTTGTTGCGCTGAAAAACAGGACAACGGCCCCATGGGCCGGGACACGGTGACTGCCCACAATTTACCCACCCAGGCAGTTTGCCTGCAACCATTTAAATGAACCGGAGGTAGTTATGGTCGCAGTATTGGCTGAAGTGGCACAGGATCGGTACGCGCACTGTATCGACGTATCAAAGCGTGTTCGCTGGAGCATTGAGGACGTCATCAGTGGGCGCACGCTGGATGTAAATCAGAAATTCATGCCGGATACCCTGTCATTGGTCAATGAACTCGAATTCCTGACCGACCCGGAACGTCGTTTCCTCAGCCAGGTACAGGGCCGCAGTTATGCGTACATCTTCGGGCTCGTCGAACGTTTCATCAATGCCAAGGTGCTGGAAGTCAGCAAGGAATACTGGTTTGGTGACCAGGTGGCACTTGAAGCGTTGATTCGTTTCAGCGATGAAGAACTCAAGCATCAGGCGCTGTTTCGCCGCATGGAGCAACTGGCCGCCGGGGCAATGCCGGCGGGCTACACAGCCGCTGCCGACCCCAATGCAGTGGCGAATGCCGTCCTGGGCAAATCAACCTGGGCGGTACTCGCGCTGACCTGCCATATCGAAATATTTACCCAGGTCCACTACAAGAAGAGCATAGAACCCGTCGGGAATCTCTCGCCACTGTGGAAGGATGTTTTCTTGTATCACTGGCGAGAAGAGTGCCAGCACGCGATCCTTGATGAGCTGGAGTGGCGGCGTGAAGATGCGAAGCTCGGCCAGCATGAACGCGATCAGGCGGTGGACGATCTGATTGATCTTGTAATCGCGGTGGATGGCGTGCTGCAGGCACAGTCACAGGCGGACGCCCGCTATTTCATGGATGCCTCAGCTCGCGTGTTCACGGTGACTGAGCAACAGGCGATCCGCGACTGCCTGCTGAAAGCCTATCGCTGGCAATATATTGTTTCGGGAATTCAGGATGGCCGATTCATGGGAATACTGACCAGCATGATCAGCACCGAACAGGCGATCAGAATCACCCATGCGCTGGCACCCTTGCTGTAACACTGAATCATTCCGACTGTATTCCTGTGGAGCCCGTCCGGGCTCCACACGTGAATCAGGCCTGGGGAAGTCTCGAATGGCTACGCTCATGACAAGCGCTTGCCATGGTTGCGCCCTATGCCTCTGCAGCCCCCGAATGCCCGCCGCGATACTTTGCCAACAGCCGACGCACTTCGTCCGGTAGCTTGACCGCGTCGAAAGGTTTGGAGATCAGACCGATTGCGCCCAGCTGGTAAAGCCCTGCCAGTTCCTGGGGCTGCGCCCTGGCTGTCATGAACACAAACGGGACGTGTGCCAGCGCCGGATCGGCCAGCATGCCGCTGGCCACGGCGCGTCCATCCAGGCCCGGCATCATCACATCCAGCAATACGATGTCAGGTTGTGCATCACGGATGCGATCCAGCACGTCAGGCGTGGATTCGCAGGTAACCATCCGCAATGCGCCGGCGCGCTCGAAAACAATCTCGATCAGTGCGCGAAGATCGGGATCATCTTCCACATAAACCACCGTGATTGATTCACTCACTCGATTCCCCATGCCCGCCTCAGGTCGTTATTCTCCGCAACGCGGCACGCAAGACATCCCGATCCACTGGCTTGCCGAACCAGGCACTGATACCCAATTTATCGAGCATCGCCCGTTCGTCAGCCAACAGGCGTTTGCCGGACATCACCAGCACCGGCAACTTGCACCATTGCTTATCTTTGCGCAGCTCGGCCACCAGATCCAGGGCACTATCGTCCTGCAGATCAAGATCCACCAGCAAGACTGACACTGTATCGTCCAGCTGCGCATGCACACTCGTGGAGCGATCAACATGCCGGACATTACACCCTTCGAGGCGCAACCGCTCGATCATGACCTCAGCCACATCCGGATCATCCTCACACAGCACCACATTCATGTTCAGTGGTTCAGTGAGCTCGGCTGGTGACGCCGCCGTTTTGATCACGGGTAGTTCAAACCAGAAACTCGCACCCCTGCCGTCACCCACCCTGGAGTGGCCGGTGTCAAAACCGATCTGACCGCCATGCTGCTCCACCAGCTGCTTGGTGATGGCCAAACCCAGCCCCGTCCCCGCTTCCCGTCGCGCATCCGAAGTGTCCGCCTGGGCAAAGCGCTGGAATACCCGCTCCTTGAACTCCTCGGCGATACCCGAACCCGCATCGTGCACGGTCACCCGCACGATCTCACTGGTCTGTGTGACTTCCACCAGCACCTGCGACTGTGGCGGGGAATGCTTGATGGCGTTGGACAGCAGATTGGACATGACCTGCAGCAGCCGCGCTTCATCACCACGCACTGACACCGACGCGTCATCCACATTGAACTGCAGCCGTAGTGCCACATCAAACCGCGCAGCGTAACTCTGGTTAAGCTCCAGACTGTGTTGCAACAATGGCAACAGCCTGACCTGGTCGAACTGCAGCGTCATGCGTCCTGCTTCGGCCTTTTCCAGATCCAGAATGTCGTTGATCAACCGTCCAAGGCGTTGGCTGTTCTTTTCCGCCATCGCGATCAGTCGTCGGGCCTTGTCCGGCAATTCACCGGCCACGCCATCCACCAGCAAGGTCAGTGAGCCGATGATGGAGGTCAGCGGCGTACGCAGCTCATGACTGACCGTGGAGATGAATTCATTCTTGAGTTTTTCCGCCTTGCGGACCTGAGTCATGTCGGTCAGGGTCAGAACAAAATAGTCGTCACTCATGGGATGAAACGCCACCACAATCTGGGCGTCATCGACCCACGGCCATTCCCGTTCAACCACCTCGCCACGCCTTACCGCCACAAGGTATCCCTTATAGCGTTCCAATGCCTCTTCCAGCGAGCTGCTTTTGCGCTGCCTGCTGATTTTCATCACCTCCGCGGCGGGCATGCCGGCGTACAACCTGTCGGGATCGATGCCATGTAACTCAGGGTAACGTGAATTCCACAGCACCAGGCGCTGGTCGAAGCCATACATCGCCACGCCTTGTTTGAGCGTATTGAGAGTGGCAATCCACATTTCCGTGGTGCGACGCAGATCCGCCTCTATCTGATCGCGCTTGTATACATAGCGCACCAGCATAAAACCCAGTATCAGCATCACCACGCCGCTGCCGCCCAGCGAAGCGCATGAAATCAGAAAGGTTCGTTTCAGTTCGATGTTGGCCGCGTCAACCGCTGACACCAGCTTTGGATCCACACCCGAGCGAATTTTCGCAAGATAAGATGCAACAACGGTGCGCACATCCTGGATTCGATCCCGTTCAGCGTAATATCGCTCCAGATTTCCATTTGAGATGTAGTCGTCAACCATTTTATCCCTGGCCAGCAGATATTCCGCTGTTACCTTGCGCAGCTGCTGGTAGTTGCCCATCTCATCTATGCTGTAACTGATGGCCTTGAGCTGCACGCCCAGACCGTCCATCGCCGCGTCAACCGTCTGAACATTCGCTGTTAACGCCGCCCTCGCACTGGAAGTATCTTGCTTGGGATCGGCTTCGTGAGCATGAATCAGACCCACATACAGATTGGTACCCTGTCTGAGCACCGCATCAAGTTCAGTCAATGTATTGAGAACACTCCTGGCGCTCGCCTGTTGCTGCTGCTGTGAGTCAATCAGGGAGAACTCATGAATGACCAGCCAGAACGCAACAATTCCCAGTAGCGACAGTACAGCGCCACCCAGTAGCGTCAGCACCACCAGGCGTCGCGTAGGCAACTGCCGGGACGATAATCGAATATGCCGCTGATCGTCAGCACTGATGCTCAAGGGAGCTCGTGATGGTGATGTCGGGTCAGTCATTTCTGCCCCTTTGTTTCTAGTCGAGCCGGACGTGCCAGCGCGGCGTGCTCATTTCATCAATCAGGTCAGCCATCCCCAGCCATCGCCTGGCATCAGTCGCATCTTGCTCAAACCAAGTCTGCGCCGAACCCAACCTGAATGTATAGCCCCACACATCCATGTCCAGACACATCCGCTGTCGCCCGAAGCCGGAAATATAATCGGCAAGCAATATCTGCAGATAACACACGGCATTTTCTTCATCGTAGTCGCCGCCGGCATCCCTATCCAATGATGCGCGCCTGGCCGAGTCCATGCAGACAAAATGACAGGCTTCATGCAGCACCGAATGCAAGGGGGTATCGGCGCGGAAATACAGCTGATCGGCAATCAGGCCGGCTTCACTCTCTCCCCAATATGAACCGGGAATGCCAGCGCCATCAGACACAACTACAGCGCGCAGCCCGAAACGGGCGAGCAGTTCAATCAGCTGCGGCAGGACAATCTGTGCAACCACCAGCACCCGTTGTGACGGGTTTTCAGTTGCGGAAACGTTTGTATTCACTGTGAGTTGTCGGTGGCGGGCGGGATTCTGAGCAGCTCGGCATCAACCAACAGCAGTTGTTCCTCGATCAGCAGCCATTCGGCTTCGCCAGGCATGGGGTCGGCGCGACGTAACATGCGTTCAACCTGCGCCATGGCATCGCTGATGGCTTTGAAACCCAGCATGGCGCCGCTGCCGGCGATGCGATGCGCGTAGCGCAGTATTTCCAGCAATGCTTCAGGCTGGCCCTGTCGCGCTTGCGGAATCTGGGCACGCAACAAGGCCAGTTCCTCGCGTGTGCGCAGGAGGTATTGCCCGCCAAGTTGTTTCAGTCTGTCGTCAAGCACTGCGCACTCGTCGTCCGTTGTAAGTCAGGTTAGCGGCTTGCCGCGTTTACCCGACATCCGGCGAAGCAGTCGGAATAAATTCCGACCTACAGGGATGTAGGGAATACCAAGCCGTAGGGAGCACCGCTTGGTACGACCTACAGGGATGTAGGGAATACCAAGCGGCAGGGAGCATCGCTTGTGGTACGACCTACAGGGAGGTAGGGAATGTCGGGCTTGCAGGAGCGTAGGCCCGATACGACCCGCAGAGAAGCAGGAAATACCCGGGTTATGCGGCGGCGTCAGACACAAGCTACGGCGTCTCATTGACTTGCGTTCTCTCACTACCCGGCAACATGCTCAGCCGCCGCATCACCTGATCGGCCAGCTCCGCCGCCAACGTATCGCGCAAGGCCTGTTCTTCACGCATCTTGGCCAGCGCCAGCGTTTTATCATAGCTCATGGTGCGCGAGACACTGAGAGCCTGCGGCGGCAGCAAATTGTTCGAGCCATCCCCATGCCTGTCCAGCCGGAAATCGACGTTGTAGAACACTTCGTACTGCTGCGGTTCATTCAACGCCGACACTGACGACACATTGTGCCCACCGGCATCCTTGCTGACGCGCAAAATGGCCTGCGCCCTACCGCGGTCGGTGGTGACATCCACGCCCGCCTCGCGCAGGCGTTGCTGAAGCGACTGCGCAAAAGGCGAATGTTCGTCGCTCAGGTCCAGGTACAGCGGCGACACAGACTCAGGGACCGGACGCGTGCCTTGCAGTTGCCAGCCACATGCCGACAGCAACAGGCAGCACAATGTTGCAACACAGTACCTGTGCGCCCATGCCATCATCTAGACCACCACATTGATGAGCTTGCCCGGCACGTAGACAAACTTGCGCACCGGTTTGTCTTCCACCCACTTCTTGACGTTGTCGTCGCCGAGCGCGGCAGCGCGGGCTTCGTCTTCACTTGCCTTCGCCGGGATGTTGACGCGTCCCCGCAATTTGCCATTCACCTGCACCACAATTTCAATGGTGTCCTGAATCAATGCCACCGGATCCGCTTTCGGCCAAGGCTGATCGATAATCGCATCGCGATGTCCGAGTTCATGCCACAGCGCATGACAGCCATGCGGCACGATGGGCGACAGCGTCAGCACGGCAATTTCCAGCGCTTCCTGCACCACTGCACGACCCTGCGGGCTGCTGTCGCTGAACCTGGCCAGCGCATTCATCAACTCCATCACCGCCGCAATGGCGGTATTGAATACGCGACGGCGCTGGATGTCGTCGGTCACCTTGTTCAAGGTTTGATGCGCAAGACGACGTAAATCTTTCTGTGCGGCGGTGAGTTCCGACACATTCAACACAGGTGCTGCGCCGGCACTGACATGCTCGTATACGCTGCGCCACAAACGCTTCATGAAACGATGTGCACCCTGCACGCCTTCATCCGACCATTCCAGCGTCTGCTCCGGCGGCGCGGCGAACATGGTGAACAGGCGTGCGGTATCCGCACCAAACTCTTCCACCAGCTTCTGCGGATCCACACCGTTGTTCTTGGACTTGGACATGGTGCCGACGCCGCTGAATTCCACCGGCTGACCATCGGCTTTCAGCGTAGGGTTGCTGCGCTGGCCCTTGTCATCGGTCTGCCAGTCGATTTCAGTGGGATTGAAATACTGGATGCGACCGGCGGCCGGCTTGCGCTGATAGATTTCATTCAACACCATGCCCTGCGTCAGCAGGTTGTTGAATGGCTCCTGCACTTTCACCAGTTTCAGATCGTGCATCACGCGTGTCCAGAAGCGCGAGTACAGCAGGTGCAGAATCGCGTGTTCGATACCGCCGATGTACTGATCCACTGGCAGCCAGTAGTTGACGCGCTCATCGACCATGGCCTTGCCATTGTCGGCGCAGGCATAACGCAGGAAGTACCAGGATGAATCGACGAAGGTATCCATGGTGTCAGTTTCGCGCCGGGCTTTGGTGCCACACTTCGGGCAAGCGCATTCGTAGAACGCGGGATCCTTGCCCAACGGATTACCGCTGCCATCCGGTACTTTGTCTTCTGGCAGCACCACTGGCAATTGCTCATCCGGCACCGGCACATCGCCGCAACTCGGGCAATGAATGATCGGAATCGGGCAGCCCCAGTAGCGCTGGCGGGAAATGCCCCAGTCGCGCAGACGCCATTGGGTTTGTTTGTCGCCGAGGTTCAGGGCTTTCAGGTCGGCGGCGATGGCGTCGACCGCTGCACCATAACTCAAGCCATCGTACTTGCCGGAGTTGATGCAGATGCCGTGCGCGGCAAACGCTTCCTGCCATTCCGTAGGGACGAGGCACGCCTCGCCTTCTGGCACATCGGAGGGCGAGGCATGCCTCGCCCCTACCGGGTTAATGACAAACTTGATCGGCAGATTGTACTTGAGTGCAAACCCGAAATCGCGCTCGTCATGCGCCGGCACCGCCATCACCGCGCCTTCGCCGTAGCCCATCAGCACGTAGTTGCCAACCCACACCGGTACCTTTTCATTGGTGAGCGGATGCGTAACAAACAAGCCGGTGGCCATGCCCTTCTTTTCCATCTGCGCCAACTCGGCTTCCTGCGCAGTGCCTTGTTTGCATTCTTCAATGAACGCGGCGAGCCCCGGATTACTACGTGCGGCGTAAGTTGCCAGAGGGTGCTCGGAAGCCACGGCGCAGAAAGTCACACCCATGATGGTGTCGGCGCGGGTGGTGAACACCCACATCCTGCCGTCGCCGATCAACTTGCCGCTTTCATCTTTGATGTCATGCGTAAACGCAAAACGCACGCCGACGCTTTTGCCGATCCAGTTGGCCTGCATGGCGCGCACACGCTCGGGCCAGCCTTGCAGACCATCGAGCGCCTGCAGCAAATCATCTGCGTATTGCGTGATGCGCAGGTAGTACATGGGAATCTCGCGCTTCTCCACCAGCGCACCCGTGCGCCAGCCGCGACCATCCACCACCTGTTCGTTGGCCAGCACGGTCTGATCCACCGGATCCCAGTTCACCGTGCCGGTTTTTTTGTACGCCACACCGGTTTCCAGCATGCGCAGGAACAACCACTGATTCCAGCGGTAGTACTCCGGCGTGCAGGTGGCCACTTCGCGTTGCCAGTCGATGGCCAGGCCCAGGGACTTGAGCTGCTTTTTCATGTACGCGATGTTGTCCCAGGTCCACTTGGCCGGCGGCACGTTGTTCATCATCGCGGCGTTTTCGGCCGGCAGGCCGAAGGCATCCCAACCCATGGGCTGCAACACGTTCTTGCCCTGCATGCGCATGAAGCGCGACAGCACATCGCCGATGGTGTAGTTGCGCACATGTCCCATATGCAGACGGCCGCTGGGATAGGGGAACATCGACAGGCAGTAGTACTTCTCTTTGCTCAAGTCTTCCTTCGCGGCAAAGACCTGGTGCTGGTCCCAGTACTGCTGGGCCCGGGATTCGATGACGGCGGGTTCGTAACGTTCTTGCATGGCGGGTATCAATGCGGCGCTTGAGGCGATGGCCTGAAATGGAAAGCGGCAAGGATACCGGAGCCAACCCTTAGCGGACAGAGAAAGCCCGCTGTGGCGCAAGAATCAGGCCGGGGGAATGGTATGCGCGGCAGGCTGAACACTCTGGTCAGCCACTGGAAACTCAACCGCCCAGTCAGTCACCAAGGGCGCTGCGCAGTGTGGTAATGGCCTGCGCGGCTTCCTGCACAATCTGTTTGACCTTGTTCTGATCGAGGCCCAGTCGGACGAATACACCGACCTTTTCCAGGCCGAATTCCTGCAAGACACCCTGCTCGCCCGCCCCACTCTGATACAGGCGCACTGCGGCCTGCAACACGTCACTCATATCAGCCTGACGCGGCACGCGATCGACTTCGTCCTGCTCGCCCACCGCAGCGACGATGTTCGGCGCAAAGTGCCAGTTCTCAACGATGGCGCGGCCGACATTGGCATGCCAGTCGCGCACAATGGGAACGGTATCAGCCACATTGAACGCACCGCCGGCCATACGCTGGCTGCGTGACAGGATGTAGACCTTGCCGATGTTGTGCACCAGCCCGGCCAGCATGGCTTCGTCGGCGTTGGTGTTCGGCACCCGCCGCGCAGTGGCCCAGGCCAGCGTCGCGGTCATGGTCGCTTCATTCCACAGCTGTTCCAGCTCGGTGCGGATAGGCTGCAGCTCATCGGCCTGCCTGAGCTTGCTGACCGCATAGGCTACGGCCGTGGTGCGCACATTGTTGTAGCCGATGCGCACGATGGCGGTCTTCAGCTCGGTGATGGGCGTTCCGGACGGATTCATGATGACGGAATTGGCCATGGTCATCAGTCGCGCGGCAAGGCCAGCCTCGGACGCCACCACGCGCGCGATCATCACCGGGGTAACATCATCCTTGCTCAGGGCATTCTTGACGCGCGCCACCACTTCGGGAAACGCCGGCAGATCGACCTGACCATTGCTGACTTCCCCGGCCAGCAACGCCACGAAACGAAACGCAGCGGACTGGGCGCTGAATTCGGCAATCATCGATGGAGAATAGGTAGCCATCAGCTCATTCGCCCTGAATCATCCAGCTCATTCACCCAGCGCCGAACGCAAGGCGGTGATTTCCTCGACGCATTCGCTCATGATCTGGGCGAACTTTTCGTTATCCAGTCCCAGCCGCGCAAAGGCCCGCACGCCCTGCATGTTCAGTTCAAGATCGGTTATGTCAGAACCAACATAACTGGAGCCCAGTACCGCCACCGTCAGCACGTCAGTGAGATCCGCATAACCTACCGAGCGCTCGACGTCCTCATGTTCGCCCACGGCATCGGCAATATGCTGGGCAAAGCCCCAGTTCTCGATAATGGCCTTGCCGATATTGGCCTGCCAGTCACGCATGACGAAGGCCATGGCTTCGGGATTGGCGAACAACTCTTCGTGCTTGTGCGCCCGCGCATAAATGTAGATCTTGCCGACGTTGTGAATCAGACCCGCCAGCATGGCTTCGTCGGAATTCACTTCCGGAGTGCGCGAAGCGATGGCATGACACAGCGCTGCCACCATGGTGGCTTCACGCCACAGGCCTTCCAGTTCGCGACTGATGGGCTTCAGGTCTTCGGCCCGCCGCAGCTGCGAAATGGCGAATGCCACGGCCGCAGTACGCACATTGTTGTGGCCGATGCGATTGATGGCGGTCTTCAGTTCGGTAATGTTCTTGCCGCTGCGATTCAACGCGGCAGAATTGGCCAGCGTCATCACGCGCGCGGCCAGCCCGGCTTCGGAGCCCACCACACGCGCAATCTGATCGGGTGCAACGCGCTCATCCGCCAGCGCCTTGCGCACGCGCGTCGCCACGTCGGGAAACGCCGGCAGTTCAACCCGGCCCTTGGAAACTTCCGCCGCCAGATCCGCGACGAACTGGAAGGCAATGGCCGAGTGCCGGGCCGTGACTTCGCTGGCTGAAGCTGTAACAGATGACATGATCTCAATCCTCTTTCTCAATCTTGACTTCTAATCGACCAACAGTGCTGTGTGTTGGCAAGCGCAACGCTGCACGACCGAATACCTAGCCGCCATTGGCGACAGCCTTGCCGCGCGGTCCACTGGCCAGCTCCAGCATGACTTGCGCCACCCTGTGTAACGGTTCGACACGCTCGCAGGCGCCCAATTTGACGGCGCTGCCCGGCATGCCCCACACCACACTGGTGGCTTCATCCTGCGCCAGGGTGTGTGCACCGGCACCCAGCATTTCCTTCAGGCCGCGCGCGCCGTCATCACCCATGCCGGTGAGCAGCACACCGACAGCGTTCGGGCCGACTTTCTGCGCCATCGAACGGAACATCACGTCCACACTGGGACGATGCCGATTCACCGGCGGACCATCACTGAGCCTACACAGATAACGTGCACCGTCGCGCTCCACCAGCAGGTGACGGTCACCCGGCGCCACATACACGTGGCCCGGCAGGATGTACTGGCCATCCTCCGCATGAACTACTTTCATGGCCGAAGCCTTGTCCAGGCGCTCGGCAAACGGCTTGCTGAATGCCGCAGGAATGTGCTGTGAAATGACTACGGCAGGCGCATCGGGCGGCAGGGCGCACACCACCGCACGCAGTGCTTCGGTGCCGCCGGTCGAGGCGCCGATGGCAATGATGCGTTCGGTGGTGCGCAACATGCTGCGATTGTTCTGACCGGAAGGCAGGATGGCATCGGCGCTGTATTTGGGCGGAATCACCGTTGCCACAGCGGTAGTCACCGGAGCGCCGACGCGGCGATTCACGTTGGCGCCGGCAGCTATCTTCACCTTGGCGATCAACTCACCCGCATACAAATGCAAGGTGCCGGCCAGATCCACCGTCGGTTTGGAAACGAAATCGACAGCGCCGAGTTCCAGCGCGCGCAAGGTCACTTCCGCACCCTTCTGGGTAAGCGACGACACCATGACCACCGGCATCGGGCGCAGACGCATCAGGTTTTCCAGGAAGGTCACGCCGTCCATGCGCGGCATTTCCACATCCAGCGTAATGACATCCGGATTCAGCGCCTTGATCTTCTCGCGTGCGGCAAACGGATCGGCCGCCGTGCCCACCACTTCGAGATCGGCATCGCCGCGCAGCATTTCGGTCAGCAGCTGCCGCACCAGCGCAGAGTCGTCGACGATCAGTACTTTTTTCTTGCTCATGTTGTTGCCCTGGTGTCGCGCCGCTCAGAACAGGTCAATGGAGCCGGCCACCGGCTGCTTTTCCAGGGCCTGGCTGTAGGACACTTCTTCCGAGATCAACTTGGCGGACTGCGAGTTGCCCAGGTGCTTGACGCGCACTTTGCCGCTGACAGGAAAATACTGGATATGGCGCGGTGTGGTGTTGCCGACGTCTTCGGATACCACCTTCAAGCCTTCGTTCTTGAGGAAACCGCGCACGAATTCCACGTTGCCCTGCCCGACATCGGTGACTGCCGCCAGCACTTTGGCGCCGCCAAAGATCTTTACTTCCAGATCGGCGCGAGTGCCGCCGGCACTCAGTATCTTGTTGATCAGCTGTTCCATCGAGGCACTGCCGTAACGGGTGGCGCTGCTGGCCAACGCACCCCATGAATCCGACGGTTCGCCGTTGCGCGGATGCGGCAACATGAAATGGTTCATGCCACCGATGCCGGTCTTTGGATTGCGGATGCAAGCCGACACACACGAGCCCAGCACGGTATCCAGCACTTCGTCTTCACGCGTCACATAAAAATCGCCGGGCAGCAGTTTCGCGATGACATTGCCTGATGACGGATCGCGATAACGGCGCACATTGTCGAAACCGGACATGGCCTTCGGCAGCGGATTTTTTGGATCGACAGTGTTCGACAACATGTTAGGGCCTAGCCTCTGGTTTTTCTGTAGATTGTGCGGCCGACCAGTTTGAACTGCGCATGTTGCTGGTGAATGGACTCGGAGTGTCCCAGACACAGATAGCCGCCATCAGCCAGCAGCTGTGCATAACGCATCAACAGACGTTCGCGTGTTGCCTGATCGAAATAGATCATCACATTGCGACAGAAAATCACGTCGAATGGTCCATGCATCGGCCAGTCACCCATCAGATTGAGGGTGCGGAACGCGATCATGGTTTGCAATTCCGGCTTTATCCGCACCTGTCCGGCGCGTTCCCCGGTGCCGACGACAAACCAGCGTTGCCGGCGCTCGTCAGAAACACCCTGCAGACGTTCCAGCGGATACTCACCCCTGGCCGCAGTGTTGATAATCTCGCTATCGATGTCGGTAGCCAGAATCTTGAAGTCCCAGCCGCGCTGGTTACCGAGCGCCTCCGCTGCCGCGATGGCAATCGAATACGGTTCTTCGCCGCTGGAACAGCCCGCCGACCAGATCCGCAGTCGTCGCGTGCGCTCGTTGCGGCCCATGGCTTCAGGCAGCATCACGGCAGCCAGCGAATCGAAGTGATGGCTCTCGCGGAAGAAGGAGGTGACATTGGTGGTGATGGCATTGATCAGACCCACCAGTTCTTCCGGTCCGCCATTGCGCACCAGCTCGCAGTATTCGGCGAAGGAACTCAGGCGCAGCTCGCGTACCCGCCGCGCCAGACGACCCTGCACCAGCTGGCGCTTGGTCGAGTTCAGAATGATGCCGGCGTTTTTCTCCACCACCATGCGGATGAACGCAAACTCCGTGTCACCCAGCTGGATATCGATGGGGGAAGCGGCCGGCCGGTCGAGCTGAAATGGCAACATGAACCGCAATACCCGTTGTGACTCGTTGGAAACAGTAGAAGCAAGTGACGTAAGCAACGCCGATGGGCCGCCGAACGACACAGCATCGTTAGTCAGGCCACCAGCGCTGAAGCGTCCATGATGTCGACACTGATCAGGCGATCGATGTCCAGCAGCATCACCATACGTTCGGCAATCGTCGCCAGCCCCTGGATGTACTCGGTGTTTACCTGCGAGCCCAGATCCGGAGCGGGTTTCACTTCGCTGGCCTGCACGTTAACCACATCCGACACCGCGTCCACCACCACGCCGACATCGCGACGACCATTCACCGACTGAATGGACAGCACAATGATCACGGTCACTGCGGTGTATTCCGCGCTGTCAAAGTCAAGACGCATGCGCAGGTCAACGATCGGCACTATGGAGCCGCGCAGGTTCAGTACGCCGAGTACATGGCGCGGCGATTGCGGTATGCGCGTCACCGGTTGCCAGCCGCGGATTTCCTGGACGCGCAGGATGTCCACACCATAGGTTTCGTCGCCCAGCACAAATGTCAGCATCTGCTTGGTGCTTTCATTCCCCGGTCCCGAACCCGTCTGCTCGGCCGCACTGACGGCAATTGCATTCATATCAAGCTCTCCACAACATGTTTCCTGACCGTCCTTCCTCCCCGCCACCGTCAATCGCGGTGGCGAGAACTCATGGTGCTACGCATCGATGAGGCAGGAAGGGACGAACTCAAGACCTGACGTTAAAACTCCTGCCACACGCTGTCGTCACCGCTGGCGCGAGCCATCGGACGAGCGGGTTGGGCAGCTGGCCGTGCTGCAGCCGCAGGTTTGGCGCGTTGTGCCGGCTTGCTGGCTGCAAACTGGTGCATTGGCGCGTGACTGTGGCTCTGCCCGGAGGACTTGAAGAAGTTGATCTGCTGTACCAGCGAGGTGGCCTGCTGCTGCATGGCCTTGCTGGCGGCGGAAGCCTGTTCAACCAGTGCAGCGTTCTGCTGCGTGACGCCGTCCATTTGCGTGACGGCGTTGTTGACCTGCTCGATGCCGGCCGACTGTTCCTGACTGGCCGCGGCAATTTCCGCGACGATGTCTGTCACCTTCTTCACGCTGTCCATGATCTCGGACAGGGTGTGACCGGATTCATCCACCAGGGCAGAGCCGGCTTTCACCTTGTCCACGGAGTCATTGATCAAACCCTTGATCTCTTTTGCCGCACTGGCGCTGCGTTGCGCCAGATTGCGCACTTCGGTAGCCACCACGGCAAAGCCGCGGCCCTGTTCACCGGCACGCGCCGCTTCCACAGCGGCGTTCAAGGCAAGCAGGTTGGTCTGGAAGGCGATTTCGTCGATCACGCTGATAATGTCGGCAATGCGGCGGCTGGCATCGTTGATCTCGCCCATGGCGCCGATGGCGCGTTGCACCACCGAACCACCGCGCTCAGCCTGTTCGCGCGCGCCGGCAGCGAGCTGATTGGCCTGACGTGCGTTGTCGGCGTTCTGTTTCACCGTGGCGGTCATTTCTTCCATGCTGGAAGCGGTTTCTTCCAGCGCCGAAGCCTGTTCCTGAGTACGGCTGGACAAATCGTCATTGCCCTGCGACAGCTCGCTGGCGGCGCCGCCAACGGCGTCGGCCGTGGTGCGCACCGAATTCACGATCTCGACCAGCTTGTGGTCCATGGTCTGCAAGGACTTGAGCAGCTGGCCCAGTTCGTCGTTGCTGTCAACCTTGATCTCGTTACCCACATGACCCTGCGAGATGCGGTCCGCCACACCCACAGCGACACCGATGGCGTTGACGATGGAGCGCACCAGCAAGGTACCGAAGAACGCCGCCAGAGCTACGCCGACCAGAATCGTACTGATCATGAGGATGCTCTGGGTCTTGAACTGCGCCTGCGCCCTGTCCCACGATTCCTGGGCGGCCGTAATCTGTACCGATTTCAGTTCGTCAACGGTGGCGGTCAGCTGTTCGTACTTGGGCCGCGCCTGCTCGAGCATGGCCTTCTCGGCTTTGTCAAAAGTGCCGGCCTGCATGTTGGCGATGGCGGCCAGATTGATTTCCAGAATGCTGTTACTCAGGCTGCCGAAGCTGGCGATGTGCTTTTTCTCTTCCTCGGTGCCCTCAGCACCCTGCAGCTTGGCCCAGGTGTCCTTGATCTGATCGCTGTTGCCCTTGACCTGCTCAAGGGCAGTGGCCACCGATGCAGGATCCTGCTTGATGGTCGCCAGCTCGATCGACTCGATGCCCTTGCGATGCATCGTGGCGAGCTGATCCACCCAGCTGGATGGCGTAAGGCGGCCGTGGAACATGGTGTCGAGGTTCTGGTTGCTGCTGCGCAACCCCATGACACCCACTATGCCCACTACGCACAGCACTGCTGACAGCAACCCGAGGGTTGCAAACAACCGCGCCTTGATGCTGAAGTTTTCAAATTTCATACACTGTTTCCACCTGATGACAAACTGAAGAGGTTCCCGACAATCATCGCTACCGACATTACGCAGCCATGCGCTCCGCACCGACCCGGATGATTCCAGGGATGTCCAGAATCAACGCCACCGAACCATCGCCGAGTATGGTGGCGCCGGAAACGCCGTCCACACTGCGATAGTTGGTTTCCAGTGACTTGATGACCACCTGTTGCTGGCCGAGCAAGTCATCAACAAACAATCCAACCCTGCGGCCGTCGCCTTCGACGACCATCAACAAACCTTCGGTCAATTCCATGGCGCGCGGCTTCACATCGAACATCTGATGCAGGCGTACCACGGGCAGATATTCATCGCGGAAGCGGAACACCTCGCCACGGCCGGCCACCATGTTCACCATGGATGGTTTGAGCTGCATGGATTCGATGATGGCGGTCAGCGGCACGATGTAGTTCTCGCCGCCCACCGACACCGACTGGCCGTCGACAATGGCCAGGGTCAGCGGCAGCGTGATCAGGAACCGCGAGCCCTTGCCCGGTTCGCTGCGGACTTCAATGGAGCCGCCCAGTTCTTTCACGTTGCGCCGCACCACGTCCATGCCCACACCGCGGCCGGATACATCGGTGGTGGTTTCCGCCGTGGAAAATCCCGGCAGGAAAATCAGGTCGTTGATCTGCTCATCGGTGAGCACATCATTGGGTCCGACCAGCCCACGTTCGCGCGACTTGGCCAGAATGCGTTCCCTGTTAAGACCACCACCATCATCCTTGACTTCAATGGTGATGTTGCCGCCCTTGTGATAGGCGTCCAGATGCACGGTCCCGGTGGCGGACTTGCCTTTGGCCACACGCACGTCGGGTTTTTCAATGCCATGGTCGATGCTGTTGCGCACCAGATGCGTGAGTGGATCGCCGATCTTTTCCAGGACGGTCTTGTCCAGCTCGGTATGTTCACCGGTCAGCTTCAATTCAATGTCCTTGCCCAGGCGATTGGACAGATCACGCACCATGCGTGGAAAACGGCTGAACACAAAGCTGACCGGCAACATGCGCACGCGCATGACGCTTTCCTGCAGCTCGCGCACATTGCGCTCCAGCTGCGCCAGTCCGGAGCGCAGCTGTTCGGCCAGCGATCCTTCCAGACGTGTACCCAGCTGACCCAGCATTGATTGCGTGATCACCAGCTCGCCCACGGTATTCAGCAATTCGTCGATCTTTTCGGTGCTGACACGAATCGAGCTTGAATCGCCTACCGACTGGCGCGTACCTTCGGGCGCATGTTCGACAGCTGCCGGCTTGTTGCCGGCGGCGGGCTTGAGTGCCACCACGTTCGATGCGCCAGCAGCTGGTTCTTCCTGAGCAACTACCGGTGGTGCAACTGCAGTCGCGGCCAGCGGCTTGATATCGAGATGACAATCACCCTCGGCCCAGTCAAATACCTGCGCGATGACATCGCGCGTGACCTCGGTGGCGAGGCGCATATCCCAGGACATGAAACAGGATTCAGCGTCGAGTTCTTCCAGCGAAGGCACTGCATCGAGCTTGGCCACCACTTCCAGCGCGCCCAGCTCACCCAGCTCGCGCAGCAATCGCAACGGATCGTTGCCATGGGCAAACAGCTGCGGATAGGGGCGAAAGACGATCTGCCATACCGGCAAGTCCAATGCCGCCGCTGCGGTCCTGCTGTCATCGGCGCCGGGTGCAGCGGCAACCGGCGCGGGAGCGCTGCCCTTCTGCATGATGGCGACTTCGATATCGAATTGCAGATCGGCGATGCGCTGCGCATCCACCGTAGTTTTGTTCTGCACGGCGCGCAGCATGTCACGCATGACGTCAACGGACTGCAGCAGCATGTCCATGATTGGCCGGGTTACCTGCATGCGATTGCCACGCAGCTCGTCCAGCAGGGTTTCCAGCGTATGTGTGAACGAGGCGATATCGGTAAAACCAAAGGTCGCACTGCCGCCCTTGATGGAGTGCGCGACACGGAAAATGGTATTGATCAACTCAGGCTCAGGAGAACCCGGGTTGAGCTTCAGCAAGGCGTTTTCCATCGAATCAAGTGCTTCGAAGCTTTCTTCGAAGAACGCATCGTGGAACTGTGCTAGATCGAGTGCCATGCCAACCTCATCACATCATTCTGAGTATCGTGCCCGGGCATTCAGCATGGCGGCTCACGCCGCCTCCGGGAGCGCCAGCACGGTCTGCACACCCAACAGACGCGCCGCTTCAACGAATACTGCGTTCACGTTCAACCAGGTTACCGGCTCGCTATCGCGCGGCCGGCTGCGTACAAACGCCAGCAATACCTGCATGAAGGCCGCATCAATGCGCTCTACCGCAACAACATCCACCACCACTGTTTTTTCCGGCAGGCAGCTCAACAAGTGCTGCCGGTATTCAACGGCATCGCGCAGCAAACACTGAGCGGGCAGGCACAGCAGCCCCCGTGGCGACTGCTCCGATGCGCCAGCAGTCTGCGCTGTACCTTCACCAGTGCCGTCAGCCACTGCTGACGGTGACATGGCCAGCAGTTGCTCAACATACTCGGCATCGGGCAGCAAGGACGCGTCAGCAGCCATGCTGGCATCGGCACTCTGCTCGGGCGCAGCGTCTGATTTATTGCGTTCTGCTTGCTTCATGACGACTCGGAATCGGCCTGTAATGTCCGGGGACTTATGTTCTCCGAGGACGTATCGGCACAAATCGCACCTGCTTTAGGTACACAGGTCTCACATGTATCAACAAGCTTCGGAGAGGACTGGCATTTCAGTCTTGCCTGCGTCAGCAGCAGGCATCCGGACCTGACAACTGGATAGCGGCGGCAACAGCGGTCCAATAAGTATCGGGAATACTGGCAAAACAGCGTTTAAGACAAACCACCAAGCGGCCGATACATAAGAGTGACGACGCTCACACTTGGTCCTCAATGCGTATTGATCTGCTTTCAGCCAACGACCCGCGCACCACCGCAACCGCAGCGTTGCGACCGCTGTGGCGCGTGGGTGCCATTCTGGAAGCCATTGCGGTACGTGATGTGACCAGCGGACAGTTGTGGTTGCACATCGATCAGCAGCGTCTGCCGGCACGGCTGGCTTCCGGCCATAGCAGCGGGCCACTGGATGGCGAACGTCTGAAATTGCGGGTACTGCGCGATACGCCGGTGCTGGCGCTTGAATCTCTGGACGAATCCACTGCCGACCGCACCGCTGCAGAGGCACTGTTGCGTTACCTGCCCCGTCAGGCCTCGCCCACACCATTGCTGGCCAATCTCGGCTGGCTGGCACGTCACGGCCGTGAAGCGGAGAGATTGCCGCCGGCGGTGCAACAGGCCATCGCGGCCGTGTGGAACGCCTTGCCCGACGGAGCCACGCTGGACAACCCCCTGTATCTGGCCCAGGCATTGCTGCGTTCAGGCACTTTCCTGGAAGCTCAGCTGGCACAGCTCGCTGGTGCATCGCCTGGAACTGCACGGCTGCTGGCGTCGGACTTCAAGGCGAACTTGCTGCTGCTGCGCGAACAGCTGTGCAAGTTCAACCTGGACGGCGGCAGCTCACATCTGCCGCCAGGCGCCATGCCCAGCCTCAACGGCCCGGTCACCGCAATGAGCATTGGGCCAGCGACCCTGTCGGTGCTTGATGGACAGGCGACGCAACTGAGCGAACTGAAACAGCAGTGTGAGGGCTGCCTGGCCCGCATCAATACCAATCAGCTGTTGCACGATCAGGCCGCACAGCAAGGCTTGCTCAGCTGGTTGATCGAGCTGCCCATCAAACACGAACAGGGACAGGAAACGCGTGCCGAGTTGTTGCGCTTCAAATTCGAACGCGAGCCGCAGGATCGTTCCGGCGGCGAGGCCGCGTGGTCTGTTGAAGTGGCGCTGGATCTGGGCGCGCAAGGTTCACTGCACGCACAGGTGCGGCTGCTTGGCAAACGTCTGAATGTGCAGTTGCGCTCCGAATCTGCAGCATTGATCGCGGCGTTGGCGCCGCAACTGACAACCCTTGAAAGCGCGCTGCGCGCACAGGGCCTGGACCTGGATCGCCTGGTGTGTCTACACGGTCATCCGGTGGATGCCGGCGCACGTCTTAACCGGCTGCTGGATCTGCGCGCATGAGCGATGATGCCGACGACAAGACCGCTCCGCGCAATCCGCATCTGGCAGTCGCGCTGCATTATTCCGGACGCGGCGCGCCGCGCGTAGTAGCCAAGGGCAGCGGTCTGGTCGCCGACAACATCATCGCCAGCGCCCGCAGCCATGGCGTGCCGCTGGATGAAGATGCCGCACTCGCCAGCGCACTGGCACGTGTGGAACTGGGCCGGGAAATTCCCCGCGAACTGTATGTCGCGGTGGCGCAGGTGCTGGCGTTTGTGTGGGCGGTGGGAAAGAAGGATGGGTTGTAGGCTGTGAGCTGTGGGTTCAGGACCAGGATTGGGTACTTCTTACGTCCGACTACAGCCTGCAGCCCACAGCCTTCCCAATCATCCCACCACCGACAACCTCGCCCTGCGCGCTTCACCCGGTTTTGGTTGACCACTGTCGGTTTGTCCGTTCTTTACGCGAGCAGCCTCGGCTTTATGCAAACGCAGCATCAACTCGGCTTCGTGCCGTGACAGGCCGCAACTGCTGATCAATTCTTCGCAAGTTGCGCCACCCCGTGCCAGACGTGCTGCAACTTCATAGCCACGCGGCGCCGGATTATTGACCACGGCGGGCGCGCGTACTTCCGGCGCCGATGGCCTGTCGATGGTCCTCGCCGGGATTGACTCGATGCGGTCCATGCGCTCGGCCAGCAGCATCAGCTCGCCACGCACCAGATCCAGTTGCTCGAACAAGCGTTGCGCATCACGCTCAGCACTGCGCCGCCAATAACGGAATGCCATGGCAAATACCAGCAGTGACAGCACCAGGGCAACCGCTCGGGCAATCACCAACGCTGTCTCAAGATTGAACATGGGCATCGACATACTCCTGCACGATCAATACGTTGACCATCAGCGGCGGAGCGCCGGATTTCCGACACCTCAATCGCACAGGAATATCAAGAGCAGCTTTCATGCCATTTGCAGCAGTGCCACCGGAACGCGCTGGCGAGCTGCGACCTGCATCACACAGCATTGATTGGTCGCAATTGTTACTGCAGTGGCGGCGGCAGTCAGATGGCTGGAGCGACTGCCGCCACGGTATCGATTTTTCCGGACGCGATGTCCGGAACCGGCGGAATCGCCGGTACGGCAGGTCCCAGTGAGCCTTCTGCGTTTTCGCCATTGCTGAGAATGACCACCATCACGCGGCGATTGTTATTGCGGCCCTGTTCGGTACTGTTATCCGCAATCGGACGGAACTCGCCGAGCCCAATCACCGCCAGACGGGTCGGGTCGATGCCCCGCTCCATGAACAGATGCACCACTGTGGCGGCGCGCGCTGCCGACAACTCCCAGTTGGACGGAAACGCCCGGGTATTGATCGGGCGATTGTCGGTGTGGCCTTCGACGCGCATGGGATACGGTAGCGGCTTCAGGGTATCCGCCAGTTGCTGCAACGCCACCATTGCCACCGGCGATATGGTGGCCGAACCGCTGGGAAACAGGATATCAGTGCGCAATTCAATCTCCACACCATAGGACTTGCGGTGAATGACCAGCATGTCCTTGCGGATCAGGTCAGACATGGTGGCTTCAATGTTCTGGATCACCTTGTCAATGGGCGACAATTCGGGTTCATTGCTGGCGCTATCTGGCTCGGCATGGGCATTGTCGCTGGCAATCAATGAGGCGTGTGTGCCTATCAGGTTGCCTTCTACATCGAGCGGCGGATTGGACTCCTGAATCGCAGTAGGCCTCTTGTCGCCCACCTGGATCGGAGCAATGGCGTGCGGTGCCCCCTTGAACGCCGCCGACAGCGAGTCCGACACCTGACGATACTTGCCTTCATTGACCGTGGAGATCGCATACATCACCACGAAGAACGCCAGCAGCAGCGTTACCAGATCGCCGTAGGGAATGGCCCAGGCTTCATGGTTGACGTGGTCTTCGTGCTTGTGTTTTCTGCTCATGAGAAATTGACAATTGACAATGAACAATGGATGACGAAAACCAGAGCCGGCACGTCATCGATTTCACATTGTCAGTTCTCAATCCTCCTCGTCATCAATTGACACTTATCAACTGTCGACTAATGCAGGTAACCCTGCAGCTTGTTTTCGATGGTGCGCGGGTTTTCGCCCTGGGCGATGCCGATCAGACCTTCGATCATCATGGCGCGGTTCTGGGTCTGCAGCTGAATGGCGCCCTTGAGCTTGTTGGCCATGGGCAGCAGCAGCAAATTGGCCAGTCCAATGCCGTAAATCGTGGCGGTGAAAGCTGCGGCAATGCCGTGGCCCAGCTTGCTGGGATCGGCGAGATTCTGCATGACCGCCATCAAACCCAGCACGGCACCGATGATGCCCAGCGTCGGCGCATAGATACCCATGCCTTCGAACACCTTGGCGGCGCGCAGATCCACGGTTTCGCGTATCTCCAGTTCCACCTCCATGACCGCACGGATCTCTTCGGGCTCGCTGCCATCCACCAGCATCTGCAGGCCCTTGCGCAGAAAATTGTCGCTGACGTTTTCCAGTAACGGCTCCAGCCCCAGCAGTCCCTGCTTTCTGGCGATACCGCTCCACTCCATGAACTGCTGCAGCGTCGCATCACTCTGCTGTGCCGGCGGGTTTACCACCCAGCGGGAGATGCGCAGCGCGTGCAGCATGACGTTCAGGGGCGTTTGAATACAGATCGATGCCACCGTGCCCACGAACACGATCATGAAAGCAGCCGAGGACAGCAGCGCCGACAGACCCGCGCCCTTCAGTACCGCACCCACCATCAGGGCCACGCACGCCAACACCAGGCCGACGACACTGAGAATGTCGAATGTCTGTTTGCGCATAATGGCTTATGGGTCTCCAGCTGATCGGGAACGTTCAACTGGCTGTAACGGCAGGACGCCGGAATTCTTATGGGGCAAGTAACAAGAAATTGATGCGGCCGTCGCGGGCATGTCGGCGCGTCGTCTTCGCAGGGGCCGTTCGGGAACGGCCCGTGGCCTCGGCAGGCCGCAAGGCGGTTCGCGAACCGCCCCTACGCTAGCCGCTCAGGCGTCACATGCCCAGATTGGACAGCAATGCATCCACGTCGGTCTGACCACCCACCACCACGCCGTGATCCACGCCCGGCACAGCCGGACCGTAGCCACGCGTTTCGCGATACTGGTCATGGTTGCCAACCACGCCACCCACCCGTTGCGTTTCGAGCGTGGCCATTTTCACCAGCTCGCCCAGCGTCTGTTCCACCTCGGTAACCAGCTTGATAACGCCGCGGATGATCTGGCCGGACAAATCCTGATAACCCTGGGTCATCAGTACTTCGGCCAGATTGGCACGCACGGTTTCAGTGTCGGTCTGCGCGCTGCGCAGGAAGTCATCGATGCGTGCCAGCAGGGTGCGAAAATCTTCGGGACTGATGCTGCGACTGATGAACTGTTGCCACAAGCTCGTCAGGCCGGCAGCCTCTTTGGCAATACGCCCCGCCAGCGGACCGGATTGCTCCACCAGATCCATGGTCTTGTGTGCCGCTTCGTCGGTCATCTGCATCACATGCGCGAGACGCTGCTTGGCGTCGGGCACTTCTTTTTCGGCCAGATCCACCAGCCGCGAATCGAGCTGAAAGCGCTCCAGGGCGCCATGCAGATCCGACGTCAGCTTGCGCAACTGCGTCCACAACGCATCGTCGCGCTCGCGCACCATTGAATTGAGTTCGGCCATGAACGCATCTTCATCGTTGGCTTCCAGCGCCGCAGACAGGCTCAGGACGCGATTGGCGTAACGCTCTTTAAGCGCACTACCACCGGTCGTGAGTGGAATGCTTGCAATGGCCGTTGCAAGCACCGCTTTTTCAACCTTGGCAGCTTTTGCCGACTTGGTCGGCACGGATTTCACCGACACAACTTTAGCTTTGGCTTTAACTTTGGCTGTGGCTTTAGGTTTGCTTTTGCCTGGTATTGTTGTCTTGGCCATGGCTACTTCTTGGCTTCCAGAATCTTGTCCAGCTTTTCCTTCAGGGTCACAGCGGTGAACGGTTTGATCACATAGCCATTCACACCTGCCTGTGCCGCTTCGACAATCTGCTCGCGCTTGGCTTCGGCGGTCAGCATCAATACCGGCATCGCCTTGAGCTTGTCGTCGGCGCGTACCGCCTTGAGCAAATCAAGACCCGGCATGCCCGGCATGTTCCAGTCGGTGATGAGAAAATCGATGCCGCCGGCCTGCAGGATCGGCAATGCAGTATTGCCGTCATCTGCCTCGGTGACATTGGCATAGCCCAGGTCGTGCAACAGATTCTTGATGATGCGGCGCATCGTCGAGAAATCGTCGACTACCAGGAATTTTAAATCTTTGCTCATCCTCTACTCCTCACTTCAGCCATCACCGGATGCGTTGTCCGGTGATTGGCAAAACGACACTGCCGATGCAGGCCGCTCATGCTCTCGACAAGGCCGGACGCGTACGCTTGGCGGTTGCGCCATCGCGTCTGGTATTGCTCTTGGTCTCATCATGCTCGTCGCTGAAATCGCGGCGCTCGCGCCAGTCCACCAGACGCGCCTTGAGACGCACCAGGGCCTGACCGTGCAGCTGACACACCCGCGATTCCGTCACTTTCAGCACCGCGCCGATTTCCTTCAGGTTCAGTTCCTCGTCGTAGTACAAGGACATCACCAGTTTTTCACGCTCCGGCAGGTCATCAATGGCCAGCGCCAGCGCCTTGCGAAAATCGGCATCGGCAATCTCGCGAAACGGATCAGCCTTGTCGTCCACCGCTTTCACCAGCGGCGAATCGTCATCACCCACCGTTTCATTCAAACTCACCAGCCTGCAGCTGGCTGCGTCCTGTACAACCTTGTAGTACTCATCCAGCGACACGCCCATGCGTGACGCCACCTGCACATCCTGCGCTTCGAATCCGGTCTCGGCTTCCAGCTCGCGCATCGCGGCAGCGGCGGCCCGCGCCTTGCGATGCACCGAACGCGGCGCCCAGTCCAGCTTGCGCAATGCGTCCAGCATCGCACCGCGGATGCGGATGCCGGCGTAAGTTTCGAAACTCGCGCCACGATCCGCCGTGTAGTTCGCTGCCGCCTCCAGCAAGCCCAGCATGCCCGCCTGAATCAGGTCGGCCACTTCCACCGATGACGGCAGACGGCCTGCCAGGTGATAGGCAATACGCTTCACCAGTTCCGCATGACGTCGCACCAGTGCATCCGTGTCCTGCATGGGCATGCATGCTTCGTACGCTGTTACCCGACTCATTGCACCACCTCAAGCCGCACGGCATTGCGACGTACCAGACGTTCGACAAAAAATTCCAGATTGCCGCGCGGGCCCGGGGGTACGGGCCATTTAACGGCCTTGATAGCCAGTTTCTTGAAGGCCTGCGCGGCAGGACTGGCGGGATAAGCTTCAGTAACGGGACGTTGTTCACGAATCGCCCGTTTCAGATAGGGGTCTTCCGGCACTTCGCCGGCGTATACCAGCACCACATCCAGGAAGCGGCTGGTGACGCGCTCCAGCTTCTGGAACAGATGCGTGCCATCGCCGGACTTGCCGCACAGATTGCTCAGCACCTGGAACTGGCGCACGCCATGATTGCGGCTGAGCACCTTGATCAATGCGTAGGCATCGGTGATCGACGCCGGCTCGTCGCACACCACGATCAGCACATGCTGTGCGGCCTGCGAAAACTGCAACACGCCATGGGCAATGCCGGCCGCGGTATCGACAATCAGCACATCGAGTTTTGTGGCCAGCGAGCTGAACGCCTGCACGATGTTCAGATGCTCGGACGCGCTCATGTTGGCCATGTTCGCCACGCCCGATGCCGCCGGCACCACATGAAAGCCCTGCGATGTTTCCACAATCACTTCTTCGAGCGTGCACGTGCCGTCCAGTACCTGCGCCAGCGTCTGGCGCGGTGACAGGCCCAACAATACATCGACATTGGCCAGACCCAGATCGCCATCCAGCAACAAGACACGCTTGCCGGCCGAATTCATGGCCGTCGCAAGATTGATGGCGACACTGGTCTTGCCAACACCGCCCTTGCCGCCGGTGACTGCAATCACCTGTACCGGTCCGGGCGCCAGCGAGCGCTTGCCCTGGTCTTTATTTTGGGTCTTGTTATTCGCGCGTTCAGGCAAGGGCATGCGCCACTCCTCCAAATCTCAGGGAAAGCAATTCTTCATCGGTCTGCGCACCACTGCGTCGCGCCAGTTCCACCGCACGCGCCACCAGTTGATGTGCACGTGCAGGAGACAGATCTTCGGGAATGCGCTGGCCTTCGCTCATGTACGCCAGCGGTACCGCATGGCGTGTCAATGCCGAGATCGAACCACCCAGTGAAGTGGCTTCATCGACTTTGGTGAGCACGCAGGATTTGGGCGCTGCAGCCGCAAAACGCAGGAAGGTTTCTTCGAGCGTGCCGGCCTGTGAACTGGCCGAAACCACCAAGGAAGTTTCCAGTTGCGGATGTGAGGTCGCCAGCAAGGCCAGCTCGGCCGACAGACGTGCATCGCGCTGACTGAAGCCGGCGGTATCGATGAGCACCAGCCGATGGCGCGACACAGTATTGAGTACGGCACCGAGTTCATTGATCTGATCGATGCTGTAGGTGGGCACGCCCAGCAGGCGGCCCAGATTCTGGATCTGATCCTGCGCGCCCATGCGCACCGAATCGGCGGAAATCAGCACCAGATCGCGCGGCCCATGACGCAGCACCCAACGCGCCGCCAGCTTGGCCACCAGCGTGCTCTTGCCGACGCCGGTGGCGCCGACAAAAGCCACCATGCCGCCCTGATCCAGCCAGCGTTCGCTGTCGGTAACTATGCGTTTGGCAATGATGGCCAGCGCCATGCGTTGCGCTTCATGCCATTCCAGACGTGCAGGAATCTGCGAAACAACTTCAATGGCCAATGCCTGCGCAAAGCCCAGTTGTGTCAGCTCCTTGAGCAGCGCCGATTGCAACGGCGCGCGACGGGTCAGATCGTTCCAGGCCAGCGTGGCGAGCTGCGTTTCCAGCATGCGGCGCAGCGTGCACAGTTCAGCGCCCATGTCGCTGGTTTCTTCATCGGTGGACGCAGCCTGCGGAGCAGGTTGTTTGCCTGAGTTGGTCGGAATGAATTCCGACCTGCCTGGATGTTGAGGCGCGTGCTCGGCCGACTTGTTGGCGATGGACTGCATGCTGCGCGCAAAGTCGGTCGGCGCTGCGCTGGTGTATTCGGTTGCAACCACAGAATTCTGGATGACGGTTTCCGCTTCGAAATCCACAGCAGCCACCACTTCCACACCTTCCTCGGTGCGACGCGATGACAGGATGACCGCATCCGGTCCCTGCACCTCGCGCACCTGATTCAGTGCCTGACGCATGTCTTTGGCGATGTAGCGACGGATTTTCATGGTTGCGTATTGACTGTAGGAGCGACGCATGCGTCGCCTGCTTCAATGAGGGCGAGGCATGCCGCGCCCCTACCCTGTTGTTGTACGGCGTGTGGCTGTTGATTCATCTCAATTCCTTCCCACGGTGCCCACCAGCCGCACCTTGCGGCTGTCGGGAATCTCGTTCCAGGCGAGCACGTGCAGCGAGGGCACCGCCGAACGCAGGAAGCGCGCCAGCGTCGAGCGCAGCTGCGGCGGCACCAGCAGCACGGCCGGTTCGCCGGCGGTTTCCTGACGCTGCGTGGTTTCGGCGAGACGTTTCTGCAGACGCTCGGCCAGGCCAGGCTCGAGACCCGGGTGGCCAGCGCAGTGCCGGTGTCGCCGGCATTCATGCGCTGACAACAGCTGTTCCAGGTCGGGCTCCAGCGTCACCACCGGCAACTCGTCGTTCATGCCGGCGATGTCCTGCACGATCTGCCGGCCCAGCGCGACGCGCACCTGTCCCAGCAGCACTGCCGGGTCCTGGGTGCGGCTGGCGTGTTCCGCCAGCGTTTCGACGATTGTGCGCATATTGCGGATGGGCACGCGTTCGGGCAGCAGGCCCTGCAGCACGCGTACCACCACGCCCAGCGGCAACGCCGCGGCACCAGATCCTCGACCAGTTTCGGAGCGCTCTTGGCGAGGGCGTTCAGCAGCTGCTGCACTTCCTCGTGGCCGAGCAGCTCGTGGGCATGCTGCTGGATCATGTGGCTGAGATGCGTCGCGATCACGGTGCTGGCATCGACCACGGTGTAGCCCAGCGTCTGCGCCTGTTCGCGCTTGGCCGGTTCGATCCACACGGCTTCCATGCCGAAGGCCGGATCGTGCGTCTCGATGCCGGCCAGCTTGCCGAACACGCGGCCGGGATTGATCGCCAGTTCGCGCTCCGGATAGATCACGCCTTCGCCGACCGGCACGCCGGCGAGGTTGATGCGATAGGCGTTGGGCGCCAGTTCCAGGTTGTCGCGGATGTGCACGGTCTGCACCAGGAAGCCGAGTTCCTGGACAGCTTGCGGCGCACGCCCCGGATCCGCGCCAGCAGGTCACCGCCCTGGCCTTGTCCACCAGCGGCACCAGCCGGTAGCCGACTTCCAGGCCGATCATGTCCACCGGCTGCACGTCGTCCCAGGACAGTTCCCGATTCTCCGGCGCAATCTGCGGCACGGCGCGGGCTTGCGGCTGCGGCACTGACCGGCTGCCACGACCGGCCGTGGTATGAATACGCCAGGCCACACAGCCGCACAACGCGGCACCGATGCAGGAAAGCCATGTTCGGCATGCCCGGGATCAGGCCCATGATGGCCAGCAGGGATGCCGCAACCACGAGAGCCTTGGGCTGGCCGAACAGCTGCAGGCCCAGTTCGCCGCCCATGTCCTGAGCACGCGACATGCGGGTGACGATGATGGCCACCGCGGTGGACAGCAGCAGCGCGGGAATCTGCGCCACCAGGCCGTCGCCGATGGTCAGCAGCACATAGCTCTTGGCCGCATGCCGAAAAATCCATGCCGTGGCTCATCATGCCGATGGCCAGGCCGCCGATGATGTTGATGAACAGGATCAGGATGCCGGCCGTGGCGTCGCCGCGCACGAACTTGCTGGCGCCGTCCATGGAGCCGTAGAAGTCGGCTTCGTCGCGCACTTCCTGACGGCGCGTACGCGCCTGTTCCTGGGTGATGAGGCCGGCATTCAGGTCGGCGTCGATGGCCATCTGCTTGCCGGGCATGGCGTCCAGGGTGAACCGCGCGCTCACTTCGGAGATGCGCCCCGCACCCTTGGTCACCACCACGAAGTTGATGATGGTCAGGATCATGAACACCACGATGCCGACCGCGTAGTTGCCGCCGATGACGAATTCGCCGAACGACTCGATGACCTTGCCCGCGGCGCCGCTGCCGGTATGGCCGTGCAGCAGCACCACGCGCGTCGAGGCGACGTTCAGCGCCAGGCGCAGCAAGGTGGCCAGCAGCAGCACGGTGGGAAACACGCCGAATTCCAGCGGCCGCGCCACATAGAACACCGCCATCACGACCACCAGCGACAGCGCGATGTTGAAGGTGAACAGCATGTCCAGCACGAGCGGCGGCATCGGCAGCACCACCATCGCCAGCACCGCCATGACGCCCAGTGGCACACCAATGCCGCTGCGCATCAGATCCTTGAGGGTGAATGCCTGTGATTGACTTAGTACGGCGCTCATAGTGCTTGGCTCAAACGGTTGCTTGGTGACATCAGCGATGAACGGAATGAGTTATTAACCCGGCTTCTAAATGCATCTGAGAAAGCCGGGACGCTTCGACTCCGCTCAGCGACCGGAATATGCAGCTCCGGTCGCTGAGCGGAGTCGAAGCGTCCTGATGCGCGCCGCGTTAAATACTGCCTATCGACAATTCTCATTCCTGCACCTCAATCACGGGGCGGCTTGGCCGCGCCGCAGCGCCCCGGTTGAAAGCGCGCAGCTGGAAAATATAGGTCAGCACCTGCGCCACCGCGGTATACAGCGAAGCAGGAATCTCTTTGTTCAGGTCGACACTGCGGAACAACACGCGCGCCAGTGGCGGCGCTTCGAAAATCGGTACCTTGTTTTCCGTGGCGATTTCGCGAATGCGCGCCGCCACTTCGTCAGCGCCCTTGGCCACCACGATCGGCGCGCGATTGCGGTTCTCGTCGTAACGCAGGGCAACAGCGAAGTGTGTCGGATTGGTAATCACCACATCTGCAGTGGGCACTTCGGCCATCATGCGACGCCGCGCCACTTCCTGTTGCAGGCGGCGGATCTTGCCTTTGACTTCCGGTGAACCGTCGCTTTCCTTCATTTCCTGCTTGATTTCTTCGCGCGACATCTTCAGCTGCCTGGCGTGCTGCCACAGCTGAATCGGCACATCGATGCCGGCGATGAACAACATGCCGCAGGCCATGGTGATCAGGGCACTGGTACACAGCCGCGCAGCATGCTGCATGGCCGTCGACAACGACTCGTTACCCATGGACATCAATGCATTGGCGTCCTTGCGCAGCACCATGATGGCAATCACGGCGATCACGGCAAACTTGAGCAACGACTTGGTCAGTTCAATCAGGCCATTGCCGGAGAACAGACGGCCGAAACCGGTGATGGGATTCAGGCGCGAGAACTGCGGCGCCAATGCGTCGGTACTGAAGTTCCAGCCGCTGAGCGCCATGGGCGCCATGAAGGCCGCAACAAAACCGGCCATCAGCACCGGCGACACCGCGAGAAAACCCGCCAGCGCAGCGCTACCCATGCCGCTCAACATCTGCGTCGGCTCCATCGTCTGCGAAAAATGTGGTGACAGTCCGGTGCGCATCAATCCGGCAAAACCGGCAATCATGCGTTCGCCGAACATGGAGATGGCGCCGCAGCTGAGCAGCGTCACCGCAGCGGCATTCAGATCACGGGAGCGAGGAACCTGACCTTTTTTACGCGCCTCCTCAAGGCGCTTGGGAGTGGCACTCTCGGTACGTTCCTGTGCGTCATCCTGTTCGGCCATGGTCAGCCTCCCACCGCGACAAGATTAGCCAGCAGCATCCACACCGCATCCAGCATGTGGATGAAACTGCCCTGCACTGCCGGCAAACCCAGCAGCACCACAATCAGACCCAGCGCCAGGGCGGCCGGAAAGCCCACCGCGAACAAGTTGAGTGTCGGCGCCGCACGGCTCATCACGCCAAAACCGAAGTTGACAATCAGCATGGCGGCAAGGCCCGGCAAGGCAATCATCAAGGCACCGGAGAACAACGTGGAACCAAAGGTCACCAGCATCCACAAACCATCGCTGCCCAGACCCGTGGTGCCGATGGGCAGCAGCGTGAAGCTCTGCAACAGCGATTCGATCAATATCAGATGACCATTCAAAGCCAGGAAAGTCAGCGTGACGATGATCATGTAGAACTGGCCCAGCACCGGCGTGCTGGCGCCCCGCAACGGATCGACATTGATGGCGAACGACAGACCCATGCTGTTGGCCAGCAGCTGCCCACCCATCACCACCGCATCGAAAATGATCTGCACAGCGAAACCCAGCGCCACACCGATGATCATCTGCTGGATCAGGATGACAAAGCCTTCACCGGAAAACAGTTCGATATTCACAGGCGACTTGATCATCGGCCCCAGCAATACAGTCAGTGAGGCGGCAATCACCAGTCGTACCCGCGGCGGGACCGTGCGTGCGCCAAACACCGGCGCCACCATCAGGCATGCGGCAATGCGCAGAAAGGGCCAGAAATACAGGCCTATCCATTCCGACAGCATGCTGGCGCTGATGTTGATCATCCCAGCAGCCCCGGGATGCTGATGAACAATTCGCGGGTGTAGCCGGTAATGACCTGCAACATCCAGGGACCCGCCACCATCAATGCCAGCGCCACACCCACCAGTTTGGGGATGAATGACAGGGTCGATTCATTGATCTGCGTGGCGGCCTGAAAAATACCCACCACCAGACCAATGATCAGCGCTGCCAGCAGCAGGGGCATGGACAGCAGCAGCGTCACCTCCAGAGCGTGACGGGCGATCGACATGATGGTTTCGGGAGTCATTTCTTAATTGATAGTGGACAGTTGATAGTTGATAACGAAGCAAGTGGGTCTGGTTCTTACCCCCTCTCCCCGAGGGAGAGGGTTGGGGTGAGGGTCATCGATAAAAACTGGATGCCAGCGTGCTGACCACCAGCGTCCAGCCATCGACCAGTACGAACAACATGATCTTGAACGGCAGCGAAATCATCATCGGCGAGAGCATCATCATGCCCATGGACATCAGCACGCTGGCCACCACCAGATCAATGATCACGAACGGAATGAAAATCATGAAGCCGATCTGAAAGGCCGACTTCAGTTCGCTGGTAGCGAAAGCGGGTACCAGGATGCGCAGCGGCACTTCTTCCGGCGTGTTGTAAGCCTGCTCACCGGCAATCCGCACAAAGGTGGCGATGTCGTTTTCGCGGGTCTGTTCCAGCATGAAAGTCTTCAGCGGCGCGATGCCCTTCTCAAGGGCCACCATGCCGTCCAGTGTGCCGGCCATGTAGGGCTGCACGGCGTCGGCGTTGATGCGATCAATTACCGGGCCCATCACGAACAGAGTCAGGAACAACGCCAGCCCGATAAGCACCTGGTTGGGTGGTGCAGTGCCGGCACCAATGGCCTGACGCAGCAAGGCAAGCACGATGATGATGCGCGTGAACGACGTCATCATCAGCACGATGGCCGGCAGGAAGGTAATTGCCGTCATCAGGATGAGCACTTGCAGGGTCAGCGAATATGACTGGCCCTGCCCCGTGCCCTGCACGGTGATCGCCGGCAGACCGGCTGCGTGCGCCTGACCATGTGCCAGCAGGATCAGGCACAGTGTCAAGGCGAGATACACGGCACGCTTCAACCATCGATCACGATCAGGTGACACATCTAGCGTAGGGGCGGCTCGCGAGCCGCCCTCTTCTGATGACAACGAATCAAGACAGGGCAGCTCGCGAGCTGCCCCTACGAAAACACTGCTCCGAGCAGAACGCGCAATCATGACAACCCCATGCTGCGCTTGAGCAAGGCTTTGAAATTCGGTGTGTTCGGATCGATCGGTGGCACTGGACCAGTCGCGCTCTTGTCGGCCCCCGCGTTGCTGTCCGCAGGCAACTCCAGCAACAGATTGACGCAACCCGGCGCCACACCCAGCAACAGACGCCGCTCATTTATCTTGATCAACACCGCACGTTCCTTCGGACCCAGATTGATGCCCTGCACCACTTCCAGTACACCCTGACCAGGACGATTGAACAGCTTGAACTGACGCATGGCCCAGGCGGCGGCAAACAACACTGCCAGCACAATCACCAGTGCAACGGTGACCTGCCCCATGCTGGACACGCCCGACGCTGGCAGCGCGGCAGATTTTTCCGGAGCGGCGAATTTCGCGGCCTGCGCGCAGACAGACTCCGCCGCCAGCAGGCTGGTCAACGCAATGAAAAACAGACGCATGACTTATCTCAGCTTGCGAATGCGTTCTTGCGGACTGATCACGTCGGTGAGGCGGATCCCGAACTTCTCGTTCACCACCACCACTTCACCATGCGCAATCAGGGTGCCGTTGATGTACACATCCAGCGGTTCGCCGGCGGCGCGTTCCAGCTCCACGACCGAACCCTGATTGAGCTGCAGCAGATTGCGGATCGGAATGCGGGTGCGACCCACTTCCATGGACAGTGTCACCGGCACATCGAGAATGACGTCCAGATTCACGTCCTTGCCTGTGCCCTCACTCTTGCCGTCAAGAATGGCTTCGGCACGCAGGTTTTCCATCTGGGCGACCAGGGCTTCTTCATTGATACTCATAAGCGGACCTTTTTATGCGCTGCGAACAGCAAGGGGTTCGTGGGAAATGGAACGGGTGCGATGAATGCGGCTTTCCAGCTTGATGGCCTGCTGGCCGCGCGATGCCCCGAAGGTGCCTTTGAACAGCGGCACCTCTTCAGCCAGCATGGTGGCCTTGCCGTCAAAGTCGGTGGTGATGATGTCGCCGGCTTTGAGGTTCATCAGCTCGCCGACGGTGAGACGCGAACGGCCGAGATGCAGGCTCACTTCGACTTCGGCATCTTCGATTTCGCCGCGCAGCGACTGCAGCCAGCGTTCATCGTGTTCGACGCGATCGCTTTGCAGACCTGCGTCCAGAATTTCGCGCAGCGGCTCGATCATGGCATAGGGCATGGTCAGGTGCAGGTCACCGCCGCCGCCATCCAGTTCGATATGGAACTTGGTCACCACCACGATTTCGGTGGGGCTGACAATGTTGGCAAAGTGCGGGTTGATTTCGGAATTCTGATACTCAAAGTTGAGGTCGAACACATGCGACCAGGCTTCCTTCATGTCGGCGAAGGCGCTCTTGAGGATCATGTGAATGATGCGGTATTCGGTTGCCGTGAATTCGCGGCCTTCGATCTTGGCGTGCCGGCCATTGCCGCCGAAAAAGTTATCGACAATGGCAAACACCAGTGTCGGATCCAGAATCAGCAGCCCCGTACCACGCCACGGCTTGATGGCAATCAGGTTGAGATTGGTGGGTACATGCAGCGAATGCACATATTCGGAGAACTTGCTCATCTGTATCGGCGCCACCGCGATCTCGGGAGTACGACGCAGCATGTTGAACAGACTGATACGGAACAGTCTGGCAAATCGCTCATTAATCATTTCCAGCGTCGGCATGCGGCCGCGAACAATGCGCACCTGGGTGGCAAAGTCGTAGGGCATTGCTTCGCCGGTATTCAAGTTGTCATCGGTTTTGACCGAGCCGCTGTCGACGCCGTGAATCAGCGCATCGATTTCGTCCTGGTTGAGAATTTCCTGGCTGCTCACGAGACGATCTCCGGGCTGAAGCTGGGCTGTGGGCTGTGGGCTGTGGGCTGTGGCTTAGAGACGAGGCTGCTGTTCCGACCTATAGCCCACAGCCCACGGTCTACAGCCTTCTTGTTCTTCGTTATCTTCATCATTGCATTACAAAACTGGTGAAGTAGACGGCCTCAACCTTCTCGGCATCGCCACCTTCGCGCTTGATGACACCGCGCACGGCCTGCAGCGCCTGGGCGCGCAGTTCTTCCTTGCCCTCGGGTGTCGCGAGTTTCTCGGCCGTTTGCTGACCAAACAGGGTCAGCAGGGCGTCGCGGATGGCAGGATCATTGGCCTTGATTGCGTGCTCGATGGTGGCTTCGCGAGTCATGATCTGCACGGTGAGTTGCAGGAACTTCACGGTGCTATCAGGCGGAAAATTCACCACGAACGGCGGTTCAAAACCGACATAGATGGCGGCGGCCTTGGGCTCGATCTTTTTCTCGGTCTTTTTCTCGGCAGACTTGGCTTTCTTACCGCCTTTGGCGGTATTTGCAGCGCCACTTTCAGCATCGGCAGCTTCGTCATCGCCGGACGAGCCTTTCATCTTGAAGTACGCGCCACCAGCACCACCCAGCAGCACGATGAGCAGCACGCCCACAATGATGAACATCATCTTCTTTTTGCCGCCTGCGGGCGCTGCAGGTTCTGCAGGTGCGGCCGGTGCTGCTGCTTCTGGCATGAATCGATTCCTCTGCTGATTGGGTCGCTTGGCGCGACATGTCTCAGCAAAAGCAAGGCGCATGCCACGCCTATATGGCTCTGATTAAGTAGCTGATTTGGCGAATGAATTGCCGAAATCCGGAATGTGAAACAGCGCACACCGGATTTACGGCGACGGAAATTTGGCGGTATCACGACTCATCGGTCTCGCCAACGACCTGTGCATGGATCGGTTCCCGGCAGAGCAATTCATCGTCTATCTCTGCCAGGCACTTCGGGTTTAGACTTCGGTGACAACGCTGTCCGATCGGACGCGTACAACTGATATGCCGGGGGGACTCAATGAAAACTTCCAACTACAAATGGACCATGCGCATCCTGCTCTGCGTGGGTGCGATGGGATTCACATCGTTTGCGTCGCATGCCGTGGCGGCCAGTGCCGGCAGCCTGCGTGCTGGTGCGGCCAAGGTGGAGATCACTCCCGCCGCCACCGCTGCGGCAGCCAAGTACGACAACGAGCATCTGTTCATTCGCGCGATTGTTCTGGACAACGGCGTCGCGCGCGCCGCGCTGATCGGTGCGGATCAAGGTGGCACGCCCGAAGACGTGTGGCAGGAAGCCAGCAAGAAGATCGCTGCCGAACTGAATGCGCCAGTGGAAAACATCGTCATGTCCGCCACGCATACGCACAGTGCCGCCGGCCGCGGACCCAACGGCGAGCAGGCGCCGGTGAATGCCGCGCCGATCGTCGCCGCCATGCTGGACGCAGTGAAACAGGCAAAGGCAAAACTGCAACCGGCACGCATGGGCTATGGCACCGGCATGGCGTATCTGAATGTCAATCGCGATGCCATCAATCCGCAGACGCATCTGTGGACACAGGCGCCCAATCTCAACGCGGCTTCCGATAAAACCGTGGCGGTTCTCAAGTTCGAAACCACCGCGGGACAACCCATTGCAGCGTACGTCAATTACGCCATGCACCCGGTCAATGGATATCTGGCCGGCTTTACCAGCGCTGACTTCGCCGGCGCGATGAGCCGCTATGTTGAGCAGGCGTATGACGACAGGATGATTGCCGTATTCACCCAGGGCGCATCCGGCGATCAGAATCCGCTGCATCTGCGCGCCGCCACCAATGTCATGGCTTCGCAGGCGGGCGTACCCATTACCGGCAATGTGCTGGTTCGTGAGGACGTGGAATCGAAAATCCGCGGCACCAGCCTGAAACCAGCGCCGGCTGATCCGAAAGTCACCGACCGCCTGAAACGCTGG
This sequence comes from uncultured Pseudomonadota bacterium, assembly GCA_963748005.1. Taxonomy (GTDB): domain Bacteria; phylum Pseudomonadota; class Gammaproteobacteria; order Steroidobacterales; family Steroidobacteraceae; genus CAILZL01. The sequence goes on along the minus strand of CAVVHH010000002.1, from coordinate 2,864,040 downwards.
ATGGACGCGCAGGGCGCGGTGCTGGGCGAAGAAGTGATTCGCGTGATGACCAACACCGAGCGCATGTCGGACAGCGTCAGCATCGCAGGCTCGCAGAAAATGGTCACCTGCCCCGGACGCGTGCGCACCGACTCCGGCCGTGAAGGCATGACGGGCACGTACAAGGATGGCGACCCGGTGAATCTGCGTCTCGGCGTGCTGGGCATCGGCAATGTTGCGCTCACCACGGTGAATGCCGAGGTCTACACCCTCATTTCACAACGCATGAAAAATCAGTCACACATGGCCAATACCATGATGGTGACGCTGGCCAACGGTCGCGCCAACTCCGGATACATTCCGGATGATGCTTCCTTCAGTCACAACAGCTTTCAGGTACTGGGCTCACGCCTCAAGCCCGGCTGTGCTGAAGCGACTATCGCGGATACCCTGACTGACATGATCGCTCAGTACAGCAAGCAATAACTCAGGTATCGCTGCGAACTCGTGCCCACTGCAGCCTGGTCTGCAGTGGGCATTGTTATTGCGAATCCTGTGACTTCTGGCTTAAAAGACAGGTTGGAGTGACTGCGGTGCGGGGAGACAGACGGACGCGGAAAACCTGACACCAGGAAAGATTTACAGAGACCACCATCGTACGTGCCGGGAGTAGACTCACCGCCGGCACCCAAGGATAACCGGAGTTTCACAATGCGCCTATTCATGTCCCGCCCTGCGTTATGGACGATCGTACTGGTCGGTTGTGCAACGATGTCTTTTGCGGCCGAACAACCTGCACCTGTCGCCGGCATTGTGGCGCCGAATGTCGTGTTGGTGAGTCCAACGCTGGTCACAGCCGGTCAGCCGAATCGTGAATCGCTGCTTGGACTCAAGTCAGCCGGTTATTCCGCAGTGATCGATCTCGCGCCCGGCAACACGCCGGATGCCGTCGCCGATGAGGCGCAAATTCTCCAGAGCCAGGGCATCGAGTTCGTGCACGTGCCCATCCCCTGGCAGTCACCCGAAGCAAAACATCTCGAAGCGACCGCCGCCGCTTTGACCCGCCTGCAAGGGAAAAAGGTGCTGGTACATTGCCAGATGAACATGCGGGCATCGGCCATCACCTTCCTCTACCGCACGATCTATGCAAAGGAAGCTCCCGCCACCGCATGGACCGACCTGAAACGAGTGTGGACGCCCAATGGACAGTGGGCGAAGTTTATTGACGAACAGTTGCGTGCCCATGGGATTGTTTTCAAGACAGAGTAGTTATGGCTCGAAAATATGAACGAACATATACACGCGAGGCTCGTTGCATTCCGGACAGACAAGGTGGCGCCAATGTGTCTATCTAAGTACTTACGTGGCTCGGCTCCGATAAAAGTCTAAAATCACCTCTTCAAAGTTTCCAATTAGCAATTGAGCAATGCTGTTCGCGTACCAATTGAACTGCGTATTAACTCGGTAACTCATGTGGATGGTGAGGGTTGTGCGGTCCGCGTCAATTGGCGTGAGCAGATACGACGTATCTATCATGTCGAAGTATTGGCCTCCTATTCGCACGTGATCATCCAATGCTCCGGCCGGAAATGAATCTTCGGAGAAGCGATACGTCCATCGCACGAAGCGATCCTCCTGCCAGTCGGTGACCACCTGCTCGAAATGAACCGCCTTCCCCATCGTGATCTTCCTGACCAACCCCTCTGGAGTTTGCTCCGTGACACCGGCAAGAGGTAATGGCACGCCGATTCGGTACATCCAGCCACGGTTTACCTCTTCGGGTTGGATATTCCGAGCATTATGTATCTGCTGCCATATTTCTTCCGGATGAGCATGGATGGTTATGGTTCGTTCGCTGGATCCGACGTGTTGATTGCCTTGCTCACTCTGCGGCAATGCGCCCATAACGATTGGGAGTAGAACCATGCAATATGCCGTTTGCTTTGGCCAATGGGTGATTCGGCATACAACGCCCATGATGAGTCCACCCACAGCGCCGAAAACAGAAAAAAACGGAATGATCAAGATTGCACAAATCATGCCCTCGATCATGATGACCAACGTTCCGATGACAAAAATTGCGACCGACAACATGGGTGCCCAGATGTAATAGCCCCAGCTGCGCCGCTCCTTGGTTTCAGCAACATAGACAGTAATGGCACCCACCGCGATTGGAGCGAGATACAAAAAGGCGCCATTCATCGCGCTGGACAAGCCGTAAGGTGCGCCAGAGTAAATCAGCCTTAAAAACAAACCCGCCAGAGCACCTGCAAGGAAGGGCCACCATAGGGAAAAAGGTATTATTGGCCTTTCGCTTTCAAGCGCATCGCTAGTCACGGTCACCATCGGGGTCTTGGTACCATCATTTCCTGCTTCGCCTGCTGACTGATCCAATTCAGGATTTTTGCCTTCCATAGGTAGCACTCCTAACCAGTCAGCCCCGACAATTGAAGCAACCAGCATCTTTTTTCGACGGGTGTAGCAAGCTCCTCCAGCTCAGTGCGCTTGGGCAGATGATGCGGAAGTTTCAGATTCCACACCAGGTTGAGTTTCTGCAGTAGCAACAACATCCACCAGCCCGGGTCCCACTCACCCGGAAATAACCCAAGACGTGCGGAGCCTGGATAGGCATGGTGATTGTTGTGCCAGCACTCCCCCATCGTGAGCAATGAAGTAAATTGAATATTGCGACCCTGAACCGCCGCTCCATTCACCTTGTAGTGCATGCCACCATGATTGTGGGCGAAATACCCGATCAACCAGTGGCCGACGACGCCGGCGGTCACACGCGCGCACACACCCCAAAACACAAACGCCCATCCGCCCCACAGAAAGAACAGGATGGCAACGGGAATTTGCTGCGCCATCCACGTGCGTTCAAGAAATCGGTAGACGCGATCCTGAGCGATGCTTCGCTCAATGCGGATCAGTGGAGGATCGGCAAGCTGGAGTTCACAACACAGCTGCCACCATGCATCCTGGAAAAATGAACGTCCATGGCGCAGATAGTCATGGCAATCAGGCAGCCGCTGCGCGTAGTCTCGTAGCTCATGCTGTCGCATCAAACCTATTGGTCCTGCCAGGCCTACCTGCACGCCGCAATACACCAGAAAGTATTCCAGCCACTTAGGACATTGATAACTGTTGTGGATAAACTTGCGATGACTGCCAAGCGAATGGCCGAACAGCAGCACAAAAGCGGTACTGACAATAAACAATAGGCCGGCTTGCCAATTGAAGGTGAGCACGCCGCCGATCAGCACCCCGCTAACCATTGTGATCAGCCACAGCAGCTTTATTGGTGAGAGACGCACTTCTCCCACCAGAACGCTGTCTTGATGTGATGCGGTGACCCTGTGCGTTTCCAAACTCGCCGGCTGCACGTCCATAAGGAAATCCCTCTCATTTGTCTTGTTAAGTTGTCCGGCGTTTCTTGAGCGCGCGTGATTCCCGTTTCAACGGTCGCCCAACGGGGCAGATTTCAAGTGCATAGCCAGTCAGCGTACTGGCCAGACTCTCACGATTCAGCCGATATAGAACGTACTGCCCCTGACGCTCACTAGTCACCAGCCCTGCTTTCTCCAGAACTGATAAATGCCGAGAAATAGCCGGCGTACTCATGGAGAAGCGCGCGGCCAGATCAGAGGTAGATAATTCCGCCTCGGAAAGATAAGCAAGAATCTTTCGCCGCGGTCCGGATGCCAACGCTTCAAAGACATGATCGAGCTGCATGAGCTTTTAACTATTAACTAATTCGCTAATAGTTAAATTCAAAGAATCCGTCCTGTCAAGCTCATTGAAAGAACAACCAGCTATTTTGTTGTCGGCCTGGAATTTCTTTGGCTTATTGCATGAAGTGCCGGGCTGTATTGTCGACCACAGCGTAAAGTAACCACACCAAACAGTCTTCCTATCCCAAAGTCCACCATGATTCCCCTCTCCATCCTCGACCTCTCCCCCATCACCGCCGGCTCCGACGCCGCCCAGTCGTTCCGCAATTCGCTGGACCTTGCCCAGCACGCCGAGCGCTGGGGATATCGTCGTTACTGGCTGGCGGAGCATCACAACATGCCGGGCATCGCCAGTGCGGCGACTTCGGTGGTGCTGGGGTATGTGGCGCAGGGCACCAGCACGATTCGCGTCGGTGCGGGGGGCGTCATGCTGCCCAACCACGCGCCGCTGGTGATTGCCGAGCAGTTTGGAACATTGGCGTCGCTGTATCCGGGGCGCATCGATCTCGGCCTGGGTCGCGCGCCCGGCACCGATCAACTCACGGCGCGGGCGTTGCGACGCAACCTGGCTTCCACTGCGGACGAGTTTCCGCAGGATGTCATGGAACTGATGGAGTACTTCGCTGACGCGCAACCGGGGCAGCGCATTCACGCCGTGCCGGGCGTGGGTCTTAAGGTGCCCTTATGGATTCTGGGTTCCAGCCTGTATGGCGCGCAGCTTGCCGCCGCAATGGGGCTGCCCTTCGCTTTCGCGTCGCACTTTGCGCCGGCGCAGATGCTGCAGGCGCTGCGCATCTATCGGGATACTTTTCGTCCATCGCAGCAACTGGACAAGCCTTACGCCATGCTGGGTTTCAGTGTTTTTGCGGCGGACACGGATGCGCAAGCGCAGTTGCTGGCCACTTCCATGCAGCAGGCCATCGTGAATCTGCGTACTGGCCGTCCGGGACAGTTGCCGGCGCCTGACGCGGGATATGCAGCGCGTCTGGGGCCGCATGAGAAGGCGATTCTCGCCGATGTGCTGTCGTGCTCGGCAATCGGCTCTGCGGACACGGTACGTCAGGCGCTGCGCGAATTCATCGCACTCACCGCCGCCGATGAATTAATCATCACTTCCGGCATCTACGATCATGCCGCGCGCCTGCACTCTTACGAAATCCTGGCGCAGGTGCGGGATTCGATGTGAGCAAGGAGCCTTGCCGCTATTTGGCAAGACTCACTGGAAACTATCTCAAAATTACTGCGCTCTCGAATTCCGTCATGCCCGCGCAGGCGGGCATCCAGTAAGAAATTGATTTCGCTAGATTCCCGCCTTCGCGGGAATGACGATTGGCGCATGATTTAGTCCATCAGTCCATTTTGAGATAAGTTCTGGAAACTATCTCGACTTGTTCAGGCGTAAGCGTCCAGCAATCCCAGGCTGATGGTGCGCACCGTGGCGGTATCGGCCAGGGCTTCGCTGTCTTCGTACTGCATGTTGTGGAAACGCGAGGACGTGAAGCTGCTCTCGGCCTGCTGTTGTCGCGAGCGATCGCCGAACACGCCGGCATCGGTGAGCGACATGCCCTGCGCGCTGAACAGTTCGCGCAGCTTGGGCAGGGATTGCTCTAGCGCGCTGCGGGTATCGGCATGTTCGGCGGTGAACCAGACGCTGGCCTGACTCTGATCCTGATTCAGGTCGATGCGTACCTGCACCGGGCCCAGATCGGCGGGCGTCATGTACAGCGTTGCAGACTGGGTGTCCCTGGTGGCCAGCATGGTGAGCTTGTTGCCCAGCTCGGTGGCCCATTGGTGCGTGCCCACCGTGGCGTGCAACTGATGTCGCGGCGAGAGTTCGAGCACCGGCGCATCACTGGCCAGTTGCGTGCCGGCGGGTTGCAGTGGCGCCGTGTTAACGGCGCCGATGGTGTTCGACGCATCGTTTGCGGCGTCGCTGCGCTCATCGAAACGCGCTTCACGTAGTTGCGCGGTCATCATGTCCATCACTGGCGCTACTTGCGTCATCAGGTTCTGGACCGGTTGTTCCGGGCTGGTTGCCGATTTGTCCTGAACCGCAGGCAGTTCATTCACACCATCGTCAGGCCTGATGAATTTTCCGGGCTCCATGACGATTTTCTGCACGGACGCGTTCTGCGCGGTTTGCCCGGCGGTTTGATCGACAGGCTGTGCAGCCGCCTGTTGAGTAGCCGGCTGAGCAACTGTCCGAGCGGCTGGTGCAGCCGTCTCAGTCTGAGTGTTCTGTAATGTGTTCTGGATACCGGCTTCAACCGGCGCACTGCTGGTTTCACTTTCTGTAACAGCAACGCGGGCAGCGTTATCAGGCAGGCTGCTTCTGAGCCAGCGCAGATCGGCTGCACGCGATGCACGAGCGTCGGCGCCCTGCACTCGTGCTGCCGTCGCCGGCTGTACCTCAGCTTTGGTTGAAGCTGCATTCGTTGCAGGTGGCGTCATCACTGCAGCCGGCGCCATGCCCGCAGCCAGCGCCTGAATCGTGGCATCGGGGGTAGCGACCGTTGCATTTGCTGACACATCCATGTCCGCAGACGATTTGTCGATGCCAACGCCAACTGCTGTCGTTGCGACAGCGGTGGGAGTAACAGGTATCGGTGGCATACCGCATAGCGCCAGCAGGTCGGCGGCTGACGCTTCGGATTGCGACATATCGGTGTCTGCACCGGCACTGGCAGATTTGCCGTTGCCGTATTTTTCCGAGGCGGTCGCCGGCACCGATGCTGCTGCAACCGCGTCACCCAGCAATTGTGCAAACACGGAATTGTCGCCGCCCGCATCAGCAGGCTGGCCCGCTGCCGGCGCGCCCGTCACTGCTGCAATGTCACCCGCACCTGTCGTTACCATGATCTGTTTCCTGTGTTTCAGTGTTCGAGGTCGTGCCGATTCAGTCGTGGCACGTTTCCGGATAATCAATGTTCGTGCGGCGCCACTCGCCGTCGTTGCGCGCGCTCATCCGATTCGCGCTGATCGCGTCGATCGGCAGCGCGCAGCTCTTCCTGTTGCCAGGTCTGCATCACATGTCCCAGCGCCTTGGCGCGCTGCGCGGCTTCCTGCCAGCGCTTGCGTTGCACATCGCAATCGGCATGCGCACGCTGCACCACCAGCGACTGCTGCCTGATCGCCTCGTTGAGTCGCGCCATGAAGGCCTGATAGTCGACCAGCTCGCGTGCGCCCATGCCACTGCCGGCGCGCCGTGCAAAACCGGTTGTGTAGTCATCGCGATAGCCGGTCAGCTCCTGCAGCTTCTTTTCACTGGATTTGAGCAGACGTTCGGCAGCCGCATAGTGCTTAGCCAGCCGCCGCTCGGTGTCATCGACAATCTTCTGCACCGGCTCAAGCCGGTCGGCGCGTTTCATACTGGATTACTGCTCGGTATTCAATTCAATGCCTGACCAATGTGCTCAGCTCGGCAACGCTGTTGCCAAAGGCAACCTTTTCCTGCAGATCCTGCTGCAGGAACTTCTGCATGGCCGGCCACAGGGCGATGGCTGCATCTATGCGGGGATCGCTGCCGCGCTGGTAGGCGCCAATGGAAATCAGGTCGCGATTCTGCTGGTAGGCAGACAATATCTGCCGGAATTGCCGCGCGCTGTCGCGATGCTGTTGCGGAATGATTTCGTGCATCACGCGGCTGATGGAGGCCTCGACGTCAATTGCCGGATAGTGGCCCGACTCGGCTATGCGTCGCGACAACACGATGTGGCCGTCAAGAATGGCGCGTGCAGCATCGGCAATGGGATCCTGTTGATCATCACCTTCGGTGAGCACGGTATAGAACGCCGTAATCGAACCCTTGCCATGTGCGCCATTGCCGGCACGCTCTACCAGATGCGGCAACATGGCAAATACCGAGGGGGGATAACCCTTGGTGGCCGGCGCTTCGCCGATGGCCAGACCGATTTCACGCTGTGCCTGCGCAAAACGGGTCAGCGAATCCATGATCAGTAACACACTCTTGCCCTGATCGCGAAAATATTCAGCGATGGCTGTGGACAACCATGCGCCATGCAGTCGCATCAAGGGTGGATTGTCAGCAGGCGTCGCCACCACCACGGCGCGACGCCGGCCTTCCGGTCCGAGAATACGCTCCACAAATTCTTTCACTTCACGACCGCGTTCGCCGATCAGGCCGACCACAATCACGTCGGCGCTGGTGTAGCGAGCCATCATGCCCAGCAACACGCTCTTGCCCACACCGCTGCCGGCGAACAATCCTATGCGCTGCCCTTTGCCCACGGTGAGCAATGAATTGATGGCACGTACGCCCACATCCAGCGGCTCATGAATCTCCTGGCGCGACAAGGGATTGATGTAACTGCCGTTGAGCCTGGTGCGACCCAGGCACTTGATGGGCCCCTGCCCGTCCAGTGGTTCGCCCGCGCCATCGATGATGCGACCGAGCAGTTCCGGTCCCACGGCCACGGCACCGGCGCGTTGTGTTGGAATGACGCGTGCGTTCGGCTTCACGCCATGAATGTCGCCGGTGGGCATCAGGAACAGACGATCACCGGCAAAGCCCACTACTTCCGCTTCGACGCGTGCGCCATCGGCTGCCACCACTTCGCAGCGATCGCCCACTGCAGCCTGACAGCCCACGGCTTCCAGCGTCAGCCCCACCATGCGCGTCAGACAACCTTCCACTACCGGCGCTGGTGTGACATCGACATTCTTGATCTGCTGCGCCAGCCGCGCCGACCAGGCAGGACTGCGCCGCGTTTGATACCTGATCATGGTGTCGCACCTGCGTCGCGGCTGTCGGCGGGGAACAGGTCGCCACGGTTCTCACTGAGACGCGCTTCGCCCAACAGGTGATTCAGCACATTGTTCAGACGCGTTTCGAGACGCGCATCGATTTGTGCGGTGTCTGTGCTGACACGACAACCCCCGCGCGACATGACCGGATCTTCCACCAGCGTCCAGGCGCGTTCCGCCTGCGGCTCGGCCAGACGCTCGCGCACAACGGCGGCATCCAGCGGGTGCAGGTGCACGCGCACATTGCGCTGTGCCAGGGGCAACAAGCCCACAGTTTCACGCACCACCGCAATCACCTGTGTCGGGTCGGCACGCAACTCGCGGCGCACCACATGTTTGGCAATCACCACGGCCAGCGATACCAGCTGTGTTTCGACTTCTTCGTCAAGTTGTTCCAGTGGTATGGCCAGGGCTTTCAACACCTCGTCGAACTGGCGTGCACGTTGCTCCAGTTCATCGGTGCGGCGCTTGATCTCTTTTTCCCCCGCTGCGAGACCCGCTGCCTGTCCTTTGGCAAAGCCCTCGTCCCAGGCAATCTTTTCAATGTCATCCAGTTCACCCAGTGTCGGCCGATGCCGGCGATTGCCGCGCGGACCGTCCACCTTGGGTGGCAGCCACGCAGCCGCAGCGGCGGCCTCGAGATGCTCGGCGGACAGAACGGCGGGTTGATTCTTGGTAGCAGTCATCATGAATATCGGTTCGAACTACTAGATGTACTGTTCGCCGCCACCGCCACCACCCAGTGCAATGGTTCCGGCTTCAGACAGCTTGCGCGCAATGCTGAGAATTTCCTTTTGTGCTGCCTCGACATCGCTGAGCTTGACCGGCCCCCTGGCCTCCAGATCCTCACGCAGCGTTTCGGCAGCGCGTTGCGACATGTTCTTGAAAATCTTCTCGCGCAATTCCGGATCGGCACCTTTCATGGCCAGCAGCAGACGATCCGATGGCACGGTGCGTAACAACTCCTGCATGCCGCGGTCGTCCACTTCGAGGAGATTGTCGAACACAAACATCAGGTCCTGTATCTTTTCGCTCAGCTGTTCGTCGGACTTCCTGATCGATTCGATCACCGCCGTCTGCTTGGCGTTTTCGATGAAGTTGAGGATATTGGCGGCCACTTTGGCGCCCCCCAGTGCCGAGGTCTTGCCGGTGTTGGCATTGCCGGAGAACTGCTTTTCCAGCACTTCGTCCAGTTCGCTCAGTGCTGCCGGCTGGATGCCATCCATGCTGGCGATGCGCATCATCACGTCGGCACGCATGTTCTCCGGCAGCAGCGCCAATACCTCGGCGGACTGATCCGAGTCCAGATAGGCCAGCACGATGGCAATGATTTGCGGATGCTCCATGCGGATCATTTCCACCACCGCACGCGCGTCCATCCACTTCAGCGCTTCCAGGCCCTTGCTGTTGCGACCCAGCAGGATGCGATCGATCAGATTGGAGGCCTTGTCTTCACCCAGCGCGGTCACCAGCACCTTGCGGATATAGTCGTCCACGCCGATGCCCAGCGAGGTCTGGTTCTCCAGCTGCGTGGTGAAGCCGGTGATGACATTGCTCACTTCATCGCGTGAAACGTTCTGCATCTGCGCCATCGCCGCGCCTATTTTCTGCACGGCCTTGGCGCCCATGTGCTTGAGCACCTGCGCCGCTTCCGCCTCACCCAGACTCATCAGCAGAATGGCCGCCCTCTCGGCGCCGTTGCGCTTTTGCGGTTCCTTGTTAATCATTATCGGACACCCATGCCTTGACTACCTGTGCGACGCGCGCCGGGTCCTGATTCACCAGTGCGCGCGCATCGGTCATCTGCTGTTCATATCCTTTTTGTTGCGGCGAGCCCTGGCCGGCCTGCTGTTCGATCTGTTGCTGCGCCGGTCCCGGTACATAACCCTGCGGCAAAGGCGCCGGCGTCATCAGGGTACGGATCAGCGGCTTGATAACCGACAGGATCAGTACCAGCAGCACCACCAGTGCAATCACCAGTTTGGCAATATCGCGTATCCAGGGACGTTCCCAGATCGGCACACTCTGCAACTCACCGGGCTCAACCTCGGCAAGCGGACGGAATGACGAGTTCACAACATTCACGCTGTCGCCGCGCTTCTCATCGAAACCCACGGCATCACGCACCAGCCTGGTCATGTTCTCGATCTGCTCGGGCGTCAATGGTGTTTCAGTGACATTGCCGTCGGCATCGGTGCTGCGCAGGTTATCCACCAGCACCGCTACCGAAAGCCGGTTCAGATGACCCGGAAGTTGTTTGGTATACGCCAGCGTGCGATCAATCTCGTAGTTGCGCGTGCTCTGCTTGTTGGTGTTGGCATTGGTGGCATCGGCCGCGGCATTCTGCGTGGCGGTATCATTGGTAGCCGCATTGGGCGCAGCCGCTGTACCGCCAGCAGGCGGCTGGTTGGTCAGTGCGCCGGGCACCCCCTCTGCGCCACTGCCGTTGCGTGTCACGGCCTCGGAAGTCTGTTCGCTACGCACTACCTGACTTTGCGGGTTGTATTGCTCGCGGGTCTCCTCGGTCATCGACAGTTCCACATCGGCGACCACCTGTGCACGGACATTGCCCGCACCCACCAGCGGCGTCAGCAATTGTTCGATGCGCTGCGTGTACATGTTCTCCAGGCGATGCGCGAATTCATACTGTTTGTCGCGCATCGAAAATTCATCATCACCTTCGGGCGAAGACAGCAGGCGGCCCTCCTGATCGATTACCGTGACATGCTTGACGTCCATCCCCGGTACGCTGGAAGCCACCAGGTTGATGATGGAGTTGACCTGCTCGGATTCCAGCCGGCGACCGTTCTTCAGCTGCACGAACACCGAGGCGCTGGTCGTGCGCTTGTCGCGAATGAAGGCGGACTGTTCCGGAATCGCCAGATGCACGCGCGCGGCCTCCACCGGTTGCAGATTGGCTACGGTCCGGGCGAGCTCAACCTCCAGCGCATACCGATAGCGAGCGGTTTCCATCACCTGACTCGCGCCAAAGGCACTGTCCTTGGTCAACGATGCAAAGCCGCCGCCGGCCGGCAAGCCGGCACCTGCCAGTTTCAGACGTGCTTCATTCAAGCTGGTGGCCGGCACGCTGATGGAACCGGTAGTCATGTCGGTCTTGTAAGGAATGCCTGATGAATCCAGTGTCTGGGCAATCTGGGCCACTTCATCTGTACTCACCTTGGACATCAGCAGGGCGTAGTCCGGATCCTTGGACCACAGCACCACACCGACACCCAAGGCGACGGCGGCGGCAAGTCCCACCAGCAACATCACGGGTTTCAGACCATTGTTGCGGGGAAGGGGCAAGGTTGCGGCTTCTGCACTCATCTTGTTAGCTTCTCTTCAATCGGTAGTTCAATTCTTGGCGACACAAACAGCATCAGATCTGCCGGTATCAGATCTGCATATTCATGATGTCCTGATACGCGCTGACCATGCGGTTGCGCACTTCAGTCACGGCACGAAAACCCACACTGGCTTTCTGCATTTCGATCATCACATCGGCCAGTTCAACGCCGGGGGCGCCACGTTGAAAGGCGGTGGCCATTGAATCTGCGCTCTGCTGCATCTGATTCACCTGGCCAAGCCCCTGCTTCAAAACGGAAGCAAAACTGCCTGGTTCGATCTGGCCGGTACCGGCCGACGGATTGATGGCAGGTGCCTGCACCGGCTTGACCTGCGCAGACAAGGCGCGAATCTGCGACAGCACTGAATCGATCTGCATATTGCTCATGACTATCTCCGCACGCTCACTTCAATCTTGATGTCCGCAACTCATGCCGCCGGTACATCAATACCGGCATCGCGCAGACGTGCCAGCTTGTAACGCAGCGTGCGCTGACTGATGCCCAGACGTTCGGCCGCGTCGCGACGACTGCCATTGCCGGCGCGCAAGGCATCAAGAATCAGATTGCGCTCGGTGTTTTCCAGCGAATCGGACAACACCGCCGATTCGGTGCGCAGCGCGGCAGTGGGCGCAGCAAAGCCCTGCAGCTCATATTCGAAGTGGATATGTTCGGCTTCGATCACCGAGCCATTGACCAGAATCAGCGCGCGCTGCATGACGTTGTCCAGCTCGCGCACATTGCCCGGCCACGGATAGGTCAGCAGCCGGTGTGCCGCATCGGCACTCAAGGCCGGGATGCGTGTGCCGGGTTTGCTGCGAGTGTTGAGCAGACGCATGGCCAGTGGCAGCACGTCATCGCGACGCTCACGCAACGGCGACAACTGCAGGGGAAACACATTCAGTCGATAGTAAAGGTCTTCACGGAAGCGGCCGGCAGCCACTTCGGCGCGCAGCGAGCGATTGGTGGTGGCCAGCACCCGCACATCCAGTGTTATGGCCTGGCGCGAACCCAGGCGTTCCACCTCGCGCTCCTGCAACACGCGCAGCAGCTTGGCTTGCAGGCCCAACGGCATTTCCGTTATTTCATCCAGCAACAGCGTACCGTTCTGCGCCTGTTCGAACTTGCCCGGATGGGCTGCATGCGCGCCGGTAAATGAGCCGCGTTCGTAACCGAACAACATGGCTTCCAGCATGTTGTCGGGAATGGCGGCACAATTGAGCGCAACAAAGGGTTGCTGGGCGCGTGGCGAAGCTCCGTGGATGAAACGCGCCAGCACTTCCTTGCCGGTACCGGACTCGCCGCTGATCAGTACCGTGCAGTCGCTTGCTGCTACCCGTCGCGCCAGATCCACCATGCGCCGTGATACATCGGCGCAGGCCACCAGATCGTTGTACTGCCGCTGCCACCTGGCATCGTTTACGGATGTCGCTGACAGGTCGGCAAGCTGCTCGGTCGTTGCAACGTCATGGGACGCAGCAGAAGACGTGGCACTGTGCAGGACATCATCAAGTTCGTGTTGCTCGGTAGCCATGTAGTTCTCGTAGTGAAGTCGTACCGCCTGCCGTTTTCCGGCCGGGCTTTTGACGTTACGAGCACATGGAGCAAGTTCCATGCCCTGTGGCGGGCCCGGCTTTGCCACGCGGCAGCACTATGCCCGCGATTTGAGTGGTCAATCACACTCGCGGGCAGATGGCGGCCGTTTTCCGGTTGGCAAAAGCACAACGGGCGGCAATTGCTTGCCGCCCGTTGCGTTGAGTGGGGCAGTGGCAGCCGATCACTACCGTCGGCTACAGCGGTGTTGACAGAGGATCGTCAAACTTCCGACGCGATGCGCTCGTCGAACATTTCGAACTTGCGCAGCTTTTCCACCAGCGTGGTCCGGCGCAGTTGCAGCAGGCGCGCAGCATGGGCAACCGTACCGCCGGCGCGATCCATGGCCTGGCGGATCAGGGCGCGTTCAATGTCATACAAGTGGGAGCGCAAGTCCAGACCATGTGCGGGCAGCTCCGCGAGGCTGCCGGCATCACCTGCATCGCCCGACATCATCAACAGCGCCTGCTCATCAGCGAGTACGCCTTCATCTTCGGCTGCCGGCGCAACGTCGGCCTGTATGCCGGCATCGCCATGCAACGGCAATGCACCAAAAATCAATTGTGTGTCCTGATCCGGCGTCCAGCCCTGCGGACGATAACGCGCCGGCAAATCACTGATATCCACGCGACCCTGTGGACACAGGATGGATAACCGTTCAATCAGGTTACCCAGCTCGCGCACATTGCCCGGCCAGTTGTAGCTCATCAGCGCCTGCATCACGCTCGGCTGCAGCTGGATGCGCGCGCGGCCACTGGCTGCATTCAACGCAGCAAAGTCGCGCACCAGCATCGGCAGATCCTCGAGCCGTGACCGCAATGGCGGCATCTCGATGGGGAACACATTCAGGCGGTAGAACAGGTCTTCACGGAAGCTGCCCTTGAGAATGAACTCTTCCAGATTGCGGTGTGTCGCCGCAATGATGCGTACATTGCAACGGATGGGTGCGTGACTGCCCACGCGCTCGAACACACGCTCCTGCAATACGCGCAGCAACTTGACCTGCATGGTCATGCTCATGTCGCCAATCTCATCGAGGAACAGCGTGCCGCCCTCGGCAATCTCGAAACGTCCCTTGCGGGCGCTGACCGCGCCGGTAAAGCTGCCTTTCTCATGGCCAAACAATTCGCTTTCCAGCAATTCGGAGGGAATGGCGCCGCAGTTGATGGCAACGAACGGCCGTTGCCGGCGCGGGCTGGCATCATGAATGGCGCGCGCCACCAGCTCCTTGCCAGTACCCGACTCGCCCAGAATGAGCACACTGGAACCATGCGCCGCGACCTGCTTGATCAAGCGGTTCACTTCCTTGACTGCAGGCGAGGTTCCCGTAGGCATGGACACGTGACCGGTGTCCTGTTCGCTCTGTACCAGCGGCACGTGCAACACACTGGCCAGACTGTCGGAATCGAAGGGGAAGCGTAACCGCAGCACGCGCTGGGATCCGGTGATGGCGCCCAGCTCATTGGCCACGTAGGGCGAGCCGTAGCTGATGACCTGCACATCGCACAGCGGGCCGCGCAATACAGTGCCCAGTTCAGCCCAATCCGGCGCATCGGAGACATCACCGATCATGAGCACCTGCTCGCCGGCCGATGCCTGCAACACGGTGCGCACCAACGCAGAATGATCGATGACCATGGGCTGGTAGCCGAGCTGCTGCAGTAACAATGCAACCTGCGATGCTCGTTCGGCATCACAGTCATACACTACGGCTTGCTGCGCTGAGTTCATTGATCCTTCCCCGTTCACTCGCCATTGCACACGTCATCAAGACTGTCGTCAGTCATTTAGGTACTGCGTGAGTTCCAAGCGTCGCAATTTTGACACTGACTACGCAATATGAATCATCAACATACAGCTGCTTTTTAAGTGCATTGCGCTGATTTTCAGCAAAAGCCTTACGCCGCTGTCGATTGCCGATACGGCATTCCCTTAACCACCATAACGTCATTAAGGGAATGACTAAAAACTTACAGCTACATCATCTGATGGGCCATGGTCGTGCGCGCAACCACTGTCGATTCACCGACACGATATTCACGCGCATGGGGTGTGTGGCTCATCTCGGGAGCCATTGTGACGACAAGCCGACGAGGTTAAATCAGGCGAGCCCTGAAGGAATTGGCAACGTGACCCAGTAGCCAAATCATTGACTGCATTACGTCAGAAATCCGTGTCGATGACATGCCATGAGTCCAGCACGATGGCTGAAAGCAGTCGTCATTGCGCACTACCCGGCGATGACTTACTTGCGTGCGCCAGCCACCTGGCGCCGATGGCGTCGGAATGCGAGCTTCTCGATGAGATCCGCCACGGCCTCACCGGGGTTGTCAAACTTCACCTTGACGCTTCCCGCATTACTGACACCCACCACCCGGCCAGAGAGGCACAGCGGGTCGACGATGAATTCGCGCAGATGCAGCTCAAGTACGCCACTGCTGCCGTCGGCTGGCAAGACTCCCTTGTGTTGCCACGTAGCGCCCAGCGCATTGAATCTGACCGACATGGCTTCGGGGCGCGGCTTGCTGGCGCTCAGGATCTGGCCAACCAGATCCAGCAGCAGATTGACCTTCATATCCAGGCGGATGATGTCGGCATGATAGGGAGATCGCTCGTCAAGCTTCTCCGGCTGACCATGTTCTTCCAGCGCCGCACAGGCTTGCAGCAACTTGAGATTTCGCTCTGCAAAACTGCGTCGTACCAGATCAGTGGGAGGCGTTGCCGAGACGCGCCACATCAATGGCAAGACGTCCTCATAGGCCAGTTCTTCAAACAGGACAATGGTATCTACGCCCTCGTACATGGCCGGTCCAGTCAGCTCAGTGATACATCATGAAGGCTGCGCCATCGCAGCGTGAGCTGGCGATAGCATGGGCAATCACCCGCATCAGGGCGCGTTCGGATTCTTCCACTGCGGCATTCAACGCCAGTACTTCAGGATTGAACTGCCCCGCATCGCTGTCGATGACCTGCTGCAACAGACGCCGACGTTGCTCCATGCCATCCAGCACATTGCCCCAATCCGCCTGCAGGGCGTATCTGACCAGCTCGTCAGTGCAGTCCATCACCTGCCGGATGGTCGCTTGATCCGCTGCACTGCTGCGAAACGACCGCAACAGCGACTGAACGGTTGTTGACTGTTTGCCTGGCATGACTCTCATCTCCTTTGATTGCGCGCTTCCACCGGAATTGCCACCCAGGCTTCCCGCACTTCCCTGAGCAAACGGCCGACTTCGTCAATCGCCGCCACATCATTCTTCAGATTTGCGTTGAGCACTCTATGCATCATGTAGTCATACAGGCGCTCAAGATTGGCCGATACGGTACCCCCGACCGAATGATCCAGGCTGCTGCGCAGCTCGTCAATGATGGCGCCGACTCGATGCAGCAGCGCCGCCTTCTGCGTCAGCTCGCCGCGTTCGATACAGCCTTTCGCACTGATCAGGCGATCCAGCGCGCCATCCATCAACATACAGATCAGCTGATGCGGATCAGCCTCCGACACAGCACCGTGAGTTGCCACGCTCTTGTAGGCCGCAATGCTCGATGCCTGAGAATAACCAGCCATAATTGCCGACACTCCACTAAACTTGGGCCACTACGCCAGTGGCTACTTGCTTAGGGAATTTATCGGCCGGATCGTGGCAAGCTTAAGACGCAGAAAGCCAGGATAAGGCGTGCTTTATCTTATGTTTTGCTGGCGCGATTAAGAGCGTCCATCTGCTGAGTCAGGAAAGTGGCCGTGTTCTGCATTTTTGCCAGCAACGAATCCATGGCGTTGAACTTGGCCAGATAGCGTTCCTTCACTTTCGCGGTGCGCAAGTCGATCAACGACTTTTCATTGGTGATTGCCGTTTGCCTGACTGTCAGGCTGGCGCTGCGTGTTGCGACGCTGCCACCGGTCAGCAGCGCCGAGGTAATTTTTCCGCTCATGCGTGCCACCACGCCGCCGGTGCCGGAAAACACTTTGCTGACCGCCTTGAAATCCGCGCTTAGTGCTGACCGCAATTTGGTTTCATCCATCGTCAATTTGCCATCAACACCGCGGACCACACCCAGCGCAGCCAACGATGTGTAAGCACCCGTAACACCAGCCACCGAATCGGTCATTGCATGACTCAGCTGATTTTTCAGCCCGGAATACATGGCGTCGCCAAACAACGGGCCTCGCGCCTGGGTGGTTGCATCGTAGCTGTCCAGGGGCGCAAGGCTGGTCTGCAGGGTGTTATATGTGGTGACAAATGACTGCACCAGACTGACAACGTGGTCGCTGTCATTGGTGATGTTGATCGCCACCTCAGTACCGATCTTTGCACTAGCCAGATTCAAGGTGACACCGTCGATGGCATCGCTGATCTGATTGGTAGCGCTGTGATGCTCAACACCCGACACCAGCACGATCGCATCCTGCGCATCCTGTTTTGAAGTGTAATGGGTGGTGTTGCCAACACCGTAGGTCAGCTGATCCAGGCCACCATCGCCGCCCGCCGCCTCAACCGTGATGCCTGCAGCGGCACCCGTCTTCAATGAAGTCAATACCAGCTGCGCGCCCGTCTGGCCATACACCAGCGTGGCGCTGACGGACTGATTGCCGCTCGCCGAGTTAATGGCATCACGGATGCCGGCCAAAGTGTTGTTACTGCTGTCGATGGTGACAGAAAAATTATTGCCACTACTCGAGAATGACAATGTACCCGTACCAACGACGCCAGACGCACCGCCGGTAAAATTCCCGGACAGTAGCTGGTGCGACTGGGCCAGCTTCTGAACTTCCACCTGGTAACTGCCAAGTGCCGCTGATGCCGTGGCGGTCGCCGTGACGATGTCCTTGTTTGCCGAAGTCACGTTGCGTGCGGCAAATCCGCCGCCTGTAAGCAGCGACGTCAAGGACGACTGAAAGGTCGACAAGGCCGACTTCAGGCTGGCAAGGGCGGATACTTCGGTAGTCACCGCCGTCTGCTGACGTGTAATGCGCGCGTTGGGCGCACTCATTTCCGCTGTGGTCAGATTGTCGACCAGTGAAGCAATGTCCAGCCCCGAGCCGACGCCCAGTGATTGTATTGCTCCGCCGGAGTTGGACGTGGCAGTAGTAGTGCTGCTGGTGGTTGCCATGATTGATGCGCTTTTGTCTTTATGCAGTCGTATTGAGCAAGCCCAGCGAACCGACCGACGCGCCTTCCTTGATCAGGCGCGCCAGCTCCAGTGCACGCATGTCCGGCAACTGGAAGACAACTTCACCGGTAAGATTCGAGCGCACCGTCACCACCGACAGCCCACTGAGATAGTCAAGCTTGAAATCTGGATTCGGGCCCTTGCTGATTGCCGCTTGCAATTGCTGAACAGCAGCGACCACTTCATCCGGATTGACCGGTGTCGGCGCTACTGACGCGCTGGCGGTTGCCGAATTGCCCGGTTCAATAAAAGCAACCCCATCATGCGGTGATTCCAGGACTTTCAAGTTCCGTGTTGTGGCTTCAATAGTCATGGTCTTGCTCCACACTAGACAAATCAAAAACATCAACGCCAAAAGCGGTGGCGGTCTTGCGACCACCACCGCCCGTGAGTACCGAGTAAGCGTCTCGGCTCATAAGCTCATGTACTCATTGCTCCATCACTGCAGCAACTTGAGGATCGCCTGCTGCGAAGAGTTGGCTTGCGACAACACCGACACACCAGCCTGTTGCAGAATGTTGGCACTGGTCATCTTCGATGATTCCGATGCGAAGTCCGCATCCTGAATTCGGCTGCGGGCAGCCGTCAGGTTTTCGGCAGTGGCGTCCGTGCTGTTGATGGCCGACTGGAAGCGGTTCTGGATAGCACCCAGGGTGCTGCGCAGTGCGCTAACTGTGGACAACGCCGAGTCAATGCGGGTGATCGTCGTGTTGGCATTGGCCACCGAGGTCACTGACGAGCTGTTCAGCGCCGAGCTACCAAGGGCCATCTGCTGACCATCGGTGTAACCAGCGTAGGTTTCGTTGGCGCCGCCGAGAGTGATCGTCTCGTTGGCAGTCAGACGAATCGTACCGGCGTATACATTGGATACCGCTGTACCGGCCACTGTCGTCAGAGCAGTCAACGCGTCGTTGGCTGTGTTGTTGTTACCGGTCGTGGCGCCCAAGCCACCGCCGGCCGTAACCGCGTTGGTCTGGCTCAGGGTGATGTTGCGGCCGTCAGCAGCATTCAGGGTCATGCGGCCCGTCACGCTGTCGAAGGAAGCTGTCACGCCTGTAGCGGCGGCATTGGTGTTGATGGCTTGCGCCACCGTGCTGCCCGTCAGGTCGGTGCCGGCGCTGACGACGTTGTAAGCACTGTAGATCGCCTGGCCGTTGATGGACAGCGAATAGCCCGTTTCCGTTGCCGTTGCCACGTTGGCAAAGGTGAACGACACGGTTGTGTCGGCCGTCGCGGTCAGACCAGGGATGCTGGCTGAATTGATGGCCTGTACTTTCGAATAAGCGCTGCCCGCAGTACGGCCGGCATTGCCCGTGCCCGAGCTGAGGTCGGCAGACGCACCCACGGTCACAGCCGAAGCCGTACCGATGGCAATCGTCAGATCACCGGAAGCAAAGGCAGTACCGGCAACTACGCCAGCGCCCTGTGCGCCCACAGCCTTGGTGGAATCATACTGAGCGGTGCCCACGTAGTCAGCGGTCTTGCCGATCGCAGACGTACGCATGGAAGTGCTCAGGCCGATGGTGATGGTTTCGCCGACGTTGGCACCGACCTGGAAGGTGGCGCTGCCGAACGAACCGTCCAGAACCTTCTGGCCGTTGAACGCGGTCTGCTGAGCAGCGCGGTCGATTTCCTGCAGACGCTGCTGCACTTCCTGGTCGAGTGCGGCGCGGTCTGAAGAAGAGTTGGTGGAGTTGGCAGCCTGCACAGCCAGCTCGCGAATACGCTGCAGGTTGGCGGTCAGTTCCGACAATGCGCCTTCAGCCGTGGAAGCCAGCGAGATACCGTCGTTCGCGTTACGCGAAGCCTGGTTCAGACCATTGATCTGTGTGGTCATGCGGCTCGAGATGGCCAGACCGGCGGCGTCGTCGGCGGCCTTGTTGATGCGCAGACCGGAAGACAGACGTTCCATCGCAGTAGACAGGGTCGCCTGCGACTTCGACAAGTTACGCTGCGCATTAAGCGAAGCGGTGTTCGTATTAATTACCAATGACATGGAAAATGCTCCTCTGGGTTTACCTGGCGCCCGGACACCCGTCCGGAGCTGTTCCAGCGCGATCCATGCTTAAGTGCCGGATCGCTGTTCAAGGGCTGTATCGGAGGTGTCTTGAGGAACTTGAGAGCGAAAAAGCCCTGCTTGGAATTTTGCGGAATCAGTCACGGAAATCATTTGTCGATCTAAAGTTCAGCAAACCCGCCGCTGCTGCGACAACAACATGTAGCGCAAGATATCGGCGTTGCCAATCGTTTGAATTCGAACCCATTTATATGCGCGAAGCGCCTGCAAACCAATCAGAGATACTGAAACAGGGACAACTGCGCAATCTTGACGTACGACTGTTGCGCGGCCTGCAAGCCCAGCGTTTGCTGTGTCAGACGACTGACCGCAGCAGCGTAGTCGGAACCGCGAATATTCGACAACGCTGATTCGATCTGCGCAGCCGAATCCTGACGCGTTGATTCGATATTCTGCAGCATCGACAAGCGTGCACCGACGCTGGTGCGAACGTCGAGGAAATGCGCCTCCGACTGATCCAGTTGCTGCAGGACATTGCCCACCTGATTCTGGAACTGCGCCTTGCTGGCGTTGGTGCCCAATGGAGATTTCAATGCAGTTACCAGAGCATCGATGGTCTTGAAAACATCTTCATTGCCACTGCGGTTAATGGCGAATGAATCGGTGGCCGCAGGCGTCCCGTTAATGGTCACCTGAATGCCATTGAACGCAATGGCGGTGCCCGACACATAGTTGCTGCCGCTGGTCACTAAAGCCGAACTGCTATCGGTAATCTGCCAGTCTGTGGGCGAAGTGAATGTGAGTGTGTAATTATCCGGCACCCAGGCTGCGGGATTCTGCACCGCACCGGTGATCACACCGGTGCCGGTATTGGTGGTTGCGGCAGCATTGACGAATGTGCCGTTGCCCTGCGGCACGTTCATGAACACATGCTGCCCTGTATCACCATCCTGCACGTATTGCGCAGCGCCGACTTGCACGCTACGCGTTACTGAATCGCCGGCATAGCTGACGCTGTTGCTGGCGCCACGCGCGAACGGCTGGGTGCCGGAAGACAGGCCGGCAAATACAAATTCACCATTGGCGTCCTTGCGATTGGCCACATCGACCAATTGCTTGTTGAGCTCCACCAGTTCCGAAGCAATCGACTGTCGATCCGACTGACTGAGTGCCGCGCTATTGGCCTGCACGGCCAGCTCGTGAACCCGCTGCAGGATGGACTCGCTGTCGGCCAGCGCCTGTTCTTCCTGCTCAAGACGACTGGTGACCGAGGAGATATTGGTGCCGAACTGCGTGTTAGCCGACTTGGTTTGCTCAAGTTGCAGGATCTTCACCGCCCCCACCGGATCATCCGATGGCTTCTGTACGCGCAGACCGCTGGCAACTTCAGTTTGCGTCTTCGACAGCTCGGTCTGTCGCTTCATGAGCGCACTGACCGCATTGCCGTGAATCATCGAGGTTGAGATACGCATGCCGGTTACCTTATCTGCAATTACCTGAACGCCATGATCAGTGAATCGAACAGCTTGTTGGACGCGGAGATCACTTGTGCAGCGGCTGCATAGGCCTGCTGGTAACGCACCAGGTTGGCCGCTTCTTCATCGAGATTCACGCCTGATTCGCTTTGCTGCGCGCTGATGTTGTCGTCGTATAAAGCGCTTTGAATACCGAGATTGGTCTGCGCCTGATTGGTCTTCACGCCGATGTCTGCCACCCAGCGCCCCACCACATCATTCACCGACACCGTGCCACCCGACAGGTAATCCTTGTTCAGCAGATTGGCCAGTAACAATGCATTGCGGTTATCGCCAGTGCCGCTGGTATTGTCCTTGACAGTAAAAGTGTCACCCGCTGCGGGAACGCCGCTGATTGCGACCTGCCAGCCGTTGACGCTGATGTTCTGGCCGCTCGTGTAAGGGGTACTCGCACCACCGTTGATGCGATATGAGCTCGGCGGGTTGTCAAATACAATTGTGGCCGCAGTTCGTAACTGCGCATTGGCGGCATCCAGCACCACGCCCGGCGTGATGCTGGCCTTGCCGGTATTGGCGGTGCTGGCCGTGGCAATAATGGGTGCCGCTGCCGCTACACCGTTGGGATCGGTGAGCGTCACCCTCATGCTGGCCACCGCCGCGCTGGTGGGTCTGATCAAGAACCGATCGCCGGTGTTGGCTGTACCACTGAGCGTGATCGACAGGCCATCGGCGACCAGCGGATCACCCACGGCGCCGGTACCGGTCATGGCGACACTGGCACTGGTCGCGGCATCTTTCAGCGCCCAGCCACTGGCGGTCCTGGTAAGTATGTAATTGCTCGCCGTCAAGGCGCTGCCATCACTGCGCACCACGGCCGGAGTTGCGCTGCCGGTATTGGCGCCGTTGGCCAGCACATCCACACCGCCCACCGCAAACATGTTGGCGCCCAGCGCGCCGTGCAAATCCATGCCGGCATTCTGTTGCGCATTCACCAGGCTGCTCAACGTAACCGCCGTCTGGCCCAGCGCATTCTTCGCCGGATCCAGCACCTGCGAACGGAAACTGAGCAGGCCACCAGCGGTGCCGCCATTGATGGCGGCGGTCACATCGGTAGTGCTGCCGTTGGATTGGAGAGACAGGCTGCTCCGTGAGACATCGTAAGGATCGGGGACCGCCGTCAGCGTTGCCACGTTGGCGCCCACCACCAGCGCCTGGCCGGTACCGATGAAGACGTTGATCGCACCATCAGTCTGTTTGATGGTGCTGAGGTTGACGTGCGTCGACAGCTCGTCGATCAGCGCATCGCGTTGATCAAGCATGTCATTGGGTGGATTGCCGCCGCGACCGGTGGCCGCCGTGATCTGTGCATTCAACTGCGCAATGCTCTGCGCCAGTCCACTAATGCTGGTGGCCTCACTGCCAAGCTGCGAATTCACCTGTGTATCCAGGTCGTTCAAACGTGTGCCATAGGCCTGCATCTGATTTACCAGGGTCTGTGCCTGCGACAACAGCACCTGGCGCTCGGAACTGGAGCTGGGCGAGTTGGCCACGCTCTGGAATGCATTGAAAAAACTCTGCAGGGTGGACGACAGGCCAGTGGACGAATCGCCAAACAGATTGTTGACCTCCTCGGCCATGGTCGAATACGTATCCCACTGACTCTTTGAGGAAGACGAAGAACGTACCTGGACCGCCACCAGGTCGTTATAGGTACGGGCAATGGAGGCGGTGTTGACGCCGCTGCCCACCCAACCGCCACCGCTGTACTGCGGCGCCGCCGCGGCCAGCTGGACAATCTGCCGGCTGTAGCCCGGCGTGGCGGAATTGGCAATGTTGTGGCTGGTGGTATCCAGCGCATTCTGGAACGCCATCAGGCCCGACACGCTGGTAGATAGCATGCTAGACATAAGTTTCTCTCACTGATTCGTTCCACCGGCTGCGCATGGTCACTCTCCCAGGTATCGGCTCAGATATCGGCCGACTTCAGGTCAACTTGAGCAATCGCCCCGGCCTGAATGGAACGCACCGCCACTGCCACCGCACGCAGCTTGTTGGCGTACTGCGGATCGGTGGCGTAGCCGCCCTGCTGCAGTGACTGAGCGAACTGCGCCACATTACCCCCGGTATTGCGTGCGGCGTCGTAACGTTGCCCGTCCAGCAAGCCAGCATAGTCGTTGAAACAATCCGCCGGCGATTCATACGCCTTGAAACGCTCGACGCGTTTGACCGCCGCTCCCTGCTCATATTCCAGCGTCGTTGCACCTGTGCTCCTGCCCTGCCATGCAGTCGTAGCCTTGATGCCGAACAAATTAAAACTGCTGCTGCCATCTGAATTACAGGGCACATGCTTGCCCCAGCCTGTCTCCAGCGCCGCATGCGCCACCAGTGTGGCCGGATCAACGCCCAGTTGTTTCGCTGCGGTTTGCGCATGCGGCAGCAGAGCTTGAACGAACTCTTCGGGAGTTGCCGGAGGCCATGATGGTACGGCGCTGGGCTGCGGGACATGGATTGTTGAGCCGGACGCTTCGACAGGCTCAGCGACCGGAACTCCGGTCGCTGAGCCTGTCGAAGCGTCCGGTACCTTATCAATTCGATCAGGCGTCGGCCGCACCAATCCCGAACGACCCAATTGCTGCACCAGCATGTCGGCAAGGCCCATGCCTTTGCCCTTGGACATTTGCACCGCGAGCTGCTGATCGAACATGCCCTGATAGAAGTCAACGTCGCTGCTGCCGGTGAGCGCATCGCCAAAGCTGGCCGCACGCATGCTCTTCAGCATCATGTTGGTGAACAGGCTTTCGAACTGCTGTGCCGCAGCGCGCAATGCTGCCGGATCATTCACCCGCGCATCACGCTTCAACGCCGAGAGCGACCCGAAGTCGGCGTAAAAACTGGCATCTTTGACGTTACTGGCGGTCATGCTGTTTCAGGGCTAGATAACAATGAGCTCCGCGCGCAGCGCGCCCGCCTGCTTGAGTGCTTCCAGTATCGCCACCAGATCACCCGGCGCGGCACCTACCTGATTGACTGCGCGCACGATGGTGTCCAGATCGACGCCTTCGTTGAACAGGAACATGCGGGCTTCGGGCTGATTAACCTGAATGTCGCTACGCGGTACGGTCACGGTTTTGCCGTCCGCAAAAGGATTGGGCTGACTGACCTCGGCTCGCTCGGAGATGGTCACGGTCAGCGAGCCATGCGATACCGCCGCGGCTTTCACGGTGACTCGCGAACCAATCACCACGGTGCCGGTACGCGAGTTGACAATGACGCGCGCGGGCGCATCGCCCGGTTCTATTTCCAGTGACTCCAGCGTGGACAGATATGCAATGCGCTGACTGCTATCGATGGGCGCTGCAACACGCACCGTCACTGCATCCAGCGAACTGGCCGTGCCCTCACCCATCAACTTGTTGATACCTTCGGCAACGCGTGCAGAAGTGGTGAAGTCCGGCGTATTGAGATTGAGCGTGACATAGGGTGTGCTGCCGAAGTTGTTCGGCACCTCACGCTCTACCGATGCACCGTTGGGAATGCGTCCGGCGCTGGGCACATTGACGGTAACCTTGGAACCATCGCTCCCCGCTACACCAAAGCCACCCACCACCATATTGCCCTGGGCAACGGCGTACACCTCACCATCAATGCCGCGCAGGGGTGTCATCAACAGACTGCCACCACGCAGACTCTGCGCATTGCCCATCGACGCCACCGTAACATCCACAGTCTGTCCCGACTTGATGAATGCCGGCAATTCGGCAGTTACGATAACTGCAGCGACATTCTTCAATTGCGGATTCACATTGGCGGGAATGGTGGTGCCAAACTTGGCCAGCATGTTGCGAATGCTTTGAATGGCATAGGGCGCCTGTGAGGTTTGGTCGCCAGTGCCATTCAAGCCCACCACCA
Organism: uncultured Pseudomonadota bacterium; assembly: GCA_963748005.1. Lineage (GTDB taxonomy): Bacteria > Pseudomonadota > Gammaproteobacteria > Steroidobacterales > Steroidobacteraceae > CAILZL01. Next base: position 2,838,056 of record CAVVHH010000002.1, on the reverse strand, counting down.
GGCCATAACCCACCAGCTGATTGCTGCGCACGCCGGCAACAGCAGCCAGGTCCTTGATGCGTTCAGCTCGCACCGGTGTTGCTGCCATCACTGCCAGCAGGCAACCGAACACACTCAGCAAGGCGCCTTGCCAGCGCTGCGTATTCCCGGTTCGGTTGTTGAAAATGTTCATGGGTCCGCTCGTGTTTTATGAATCGTTTAAGTGGCTTGGTTACGACGCGTTTCAAAACGGCGTCAGTGGTGAGTCGAAGAACCTTGCCAGCCAGCCCTTGGCATTGGCATCTGCCAGAGCGCCCTGACCGCCATAGGAAATGGACGCATCGGCCACCTTGGTGGACAACACGGTGTTATCCGGCTGCACATCCACCGAGCGCACCATGCCCTGCACACGCACGAACTCGCGCCCCTGATTGATGGTGATCCACTTCTGACCGCGCACGAGCAGGTTGCCATTGGCGTAGCGTTTGGCCACGGTCACGGTGATATCACCTACCAGGCTGTTGCTTTGTGCGCTGCTGCCGGAACCCTTGAAATCGCTGCTGTTGGCCATGTTGGCGCTGAGCGCGGCGCCATTGACGGTGACTGGTCGACCCAGAACAGCAGTACTCGCGCCCAGATCGGCATTGGTCTCTTTGGCAGTAGTGGTGTTGGCAGATTTTGATGCAGCGGTGTTCTCTACCAGGCGAATGGTCAGAATGTCGCCGACTCGGCCCGCCACCGGATTCTCGAATAGTGCGACATCATGATTGGCCTGAAAAATTGAACCATTCGAGACGCGGGTATCCGGCGCTTCGTCGGGTAACGCCGCTGCATATTCCTCAAAACCCGGGGGTCTGCTCATGCAGCCGGCCTGCGCCACCAGTAATGCCGTCAGCAGTGCAAACCGGGCAATGCAATCCAGTCTGGAAATGGCTTTCATATGCTGCTTGGCTCCAGGCGTCACAAGTTGTTGCTGATGAACTGCAGCATCTGATCGCTGGCGCTGATCGCCTTGGTGTTCATTTCGTAGGCGCGCTGGGTCTGAATCATGTTGACCATTTCTTCCACAACATTAACGTTTGAAGCTTCCACTGCGCCCTGCTGCAAGCTACCCAGCCCATTCAAGCCGGGCGTGGACAACTGTGCCGCACCGCTCGATGCAGATTCGGTCAGCAGATTCTCACCACGCGCCTGCAAGCCGGCCGTGTTGATGAAATCAGCCAGCTGCAAGGTGCCCACCTGTGTTGGTGCGGAATTACCGGTTAACAGCGCACTGACCGTGCCATCCGTACCGATGGTGATGCTTTGCGCGCCCTGCGGAATACTGATGCTGGGTTCCACGGGGTAGCCGCTGGCGGTGACCAGCTGACCATCTGAATTCAGCTGGAAGCTGCCGTCGCGGGTATAAGCCAGGCTGCCATCCGGCAGCGAAACCTGAAAGAAACCACGACCCGAAATCGCCACGTCCAGCGCATTGCCGGTCTGATTGAAGCTGCCCTGCGTATAGACTTTCTCGGTCGCCACAATGCGTACGCCAGTGCCAAGATTCATACCCGAGGGTGCTTCGGTGTCCTGTGATGTCGACGCGCCGACCTGCCTCAGGTTCTGATACATCAGATCTTCAAACACGGCGCGGTCTTTCTTGAACCCGGTGGTGTTGACGTTGGCCAGATTGTTGGACACCACCGTCATCTGCGTCTGCTGCGCGTCCAGTCCGGTCTTGGCAGCCCAAAGTGCACTATTCATTTCACGACCTCCGGTCGAGGGTTAAGCGTGGTTCGTGCGGCGCGAACCAGGTATGCGTATAAGAATTTCATGTCTATGACATGCTCAGTAATTTCGCGGCTGACTGCGCATCTTCTTCTGCCGTGCGCATGGCCTTGACCTGCAGTTCAAAACGACGCGACAGTTCGATCATCTGCACCATGGCATCGGCAATGTTGACGTTGCTCGACTCCAGCGCCCCCGATGTGACCGTCACGCCGGCATCGCCGGCTGCGGCATCGCCGGTGCGGCTGCGAAACAGGCCATCATCGCCACGCACAAGCTCCGCAGCGGGTGGATTCACCAGCTTGATGCGGCCCACGGCTGCCATCGTGCTGGCCTCCTGGCCGATGGGCACAATCGAAACCGTGCCATCACGCCCCACATTGATGGAACTATATTGCGGCACTGAAATGGGGCCGCCGTCACCCATGACGGGCGCACCCTTCGCTGTGACCAGCATGCCGTTCGCATCCACATGCAAATTGCCATCGCGCGTATAGGCTTCGCTGCCATCCACCGCCTGCACAGCAAACCAGCCCGGACCCTGGATGGCGACATCCAGCGACTGACCCGTGGCGGTGATGGCGCCGCTGCTGCCATCCCATCCAATCGACGCTTCGGTGGAGTAAACGCGCGAGGCATAGCCCGGTCCCTGCACCGCACGGCTCTGGAACGCCGACAGGTCGGCCTTGAACCCGTTAGTGCTGGCATTGGCCAGGTTGTGGTTGTTCGCGGTCTGGGCGCGCAGGGTTTCCGCTGCGCCGGACATCGCGAGGTACAGAGATCTATCCATTGCGGTTGCCTGTTGAACGCACGGTCATAGCCTTAGCGCGCCATGTTCATGACGGTTTCGGTCATGCTTTTTTCCGTCGAAATCATCTGGGCGTTGGCCTGGTAGTTGCGCTGCGCCACGATCATGTTCACCAGCTGCTTGGTGACATCGACGTTGGAAGCTTCTACCGCGCCCGACTGCAACTGGCCGAAGCCCGATGCACCCGACTCACCCAGCACAGACTGCCCGGAAGCAAAGGTTTCGACCCAGTTGGTGCCGTCAACTTTCTGCAAGCCCTGTGGGTTGGCAAAGTTCACCAGCGCCACCTGCCCCAGCGGTACGGACTGGCCATTGGTAAAATTGGCCTGCACCACGCCGGTGGCATCCACCGAGATGCCGGTCAACTGCCCGGTGGTGTAACCATCCTGTGCAACGCTGGTTACGCCGAAGCTGTTGCCGTACTGCGAAGTCTTCGAAAAATCGAAGTCAATATTCAACGGATTCGCGCCCGTGGTAGGCGTGTAAGTGCCGTAGTTGACCAGACCACCCGCTGGCGCGGTCAGCACACCGGAAGACGAATACGAGAGGGTCTGCGTGTACACAGCGGGCGCACCCGTGCCGACTGCGGCACCATCCACATACAGACGCGTGTCCCATTGATTGGCCGTAGCCGTTTTCACGAAGTACAGCGTGCTGGTATGAGCGGCGCCCAATGAGTCATACACCGTCACTGAGGTGGCGTTGTTGTAGCTGGAAGCATCGGCCGGATCGAAGGTGGCCACCGTCGGCTGGGCGGCATTGGCCGGCAGATTGAAGATGGTCTGTGCCGAAGTGGTAGCAGCAGGGGCGCTTTGCGTGGTCTGTACCTGCAAGTCACCCATAGTGCTGGTGTTGAAGGACCCATTGTTCAGCGCCGGATACACCTGCAGACGTTGCCCCGCAGCATTGGTCACGATTCCGTTGGCATCGGTGGTAAAGGCACCAGCGCGTGTGTACTGCAACGCGCCGCCATCACTGACCACAAAAAATCCCGAGCCGTTGATAGCCATGTCCAGACTGTTGCTGCTGGTCTGAATGTTGCCCTGGCTGAACTGCTGAGCAATTTTCGAAACGCGCACACCGTTACCTGGCTGCAGGGAAGACACGCCCTGCAGAGAGGTAGAAAACAATTCTGCAAACTCGGTGCGTGACTCCTTGTAACCGGTGGTCTGCGAGTTGGCGATGTTGTTGGCGGTCACGTCCAGATCGGTTTGTGCCGCGGAAATGCCGCTGAGTGCGATACCAAATGCCATGACTTTTTCTCCAGATGAATTGAATTTTTGATTTAACTATCAGTTGACTTGCAATATGTCGGACATGACCACGGAGCCCAGTGAACTGGTATTCAGCACCAGTGAGTTATCGACGGGGCTGATGGTGACGCTGCCGATCCTGGTGTTCAGCGCAGTCGCTACCGACTGGCTGGTGCCGTAAACATTGGCGATGGCCTTCACCTTGTATGCGCCTGTCGCTACCGCTTCACCCTTGTCGTCCAGACCATCCCAGGTGAACGACGAGCTGCCCGTCGTTGCTGGCACGGTGAATTGACGCACTACCTGGCCGGCGGCGTCGTTGACGACCACGGTAATGGCTGAAGTGCCGGTGGGCGTGTCGATCTGACCCGTCAATTTGTCACCACTGGTGATCGAGGCAGTATCGGCCTGCACCAACACATCGTGCCCTACCAGCGCTGTCGCGTTTACAGCCTGCGAGCTGCGCATCTGATCGAGCAGGCTGGAAATCGAGGTATTCATTTCCTGGATGCCCGACACCGATGAGAACTGCGCCAACTGTGCCACGAAGGCCGTTGAATCCTGAGGCTTGGTGGGATCCTGATACTTCAGCTGCGTAGTCATCAGGGTGATGAAGTCGTTGATACCCAGACTCGACATGGACTTGCCGGCGGCCTTGGCCAGATTGCTGGCCGAATTGGCCGAACCGGTCGGATTGACTGTGCTCATGGTGTTTACCTTGTTGACCTTTTACTGTCGTCAGTGCGCGTTATTGCCCTAACTTGAGCGTGGCCAGCATCATTTCCTTGGAGGTGTTCATCACCTCCACATTGTTCTGGTACGAACGCGATGCAGAAATCATGTCCACCATTTCTTCCACCACATTGACGTTGGAGCCATACACATAGCCGTCGGCATTGGCGAGGGGATTGCCAGGTTCATAACGAGCCTCCACCTGAGCAGTACTTTGAGTGATGCCTGCCACCTGCACCTGCTGGCCGGCTGCATCGCCGCCCAGCGCCGCCTGTACGGTCTTGAATACCGGATGACGCGCTTTATAGGCCGCCTCCGCAGTGCGGCTGACGCTGTCAGCATTGGCTAGATTGCTGGCCGTGGTGTTGAGGCGCACGGTCTGTGCGCTCATGCCCGAGCCGGCGATATCGAAAATGTTGAATGAAGGCATGGTGTTAACTCCCGTGGCGTTCGTTCAGCGACTACTGGCCGGTGATGGCAGTGATCAGCGAGCGAAACTTGCCGTTGAGAAATGCCAGACTGGCCTGATAACGAATGGCGTTCTGTGCAAAATTCGATTGCTCAACATGAACATCAACGGTATTGCCATCCAGCGAAGGCGCCAGCGGCACGCGATACAGAGTGTTGGCATCGGTGCCGTTGCCATTGTGAGCAAGGGCAATGTGCTGAGCGTTGACCGCGCCGGTGGTCGCAAGCTTCAGACCACCCGAACTGCCGTTGGCGCTCGCCGCCAGCGCGGTCTTGAAGTCCACATCACGTGCTTTGTAGTTGGGTGTATCAGCGTTCGCCATGTTGGCGGCCAATACTTCACTGCGCTGCGCACTCAGCTTGAGTGCCTGCGGGTGAACACCGAGATATGAATCGAGTGGCATCGGCATGACAGCCTCCGTCAAAAAACCGTCTTGAGGAGCTGTAAGCAATCAGCATGCCAAGCCGGCAAAACCGGCCTGCGGGGCGATTAAGTGGCGATTCAATTGAAAAATATGTGAAGCCGATCTCGGGCATACGGCCAGGCATTGCCGCGATGAGGCAGGAAACCGTCGCTGCGCCGGCCCATTGAATGTTGGTATGGGATGTTGTTATGCGCCCGGTATGAATGTGATCGGCACAAGCCCACGAAAATTTATGGCTGCGGCCAGTTTTTTTCGGCACTTCAGTTCATCAGGGGCATCTCTCTCACAGAATACCGCTGAACATCTCGGGCTGATTGGCCACATTGATACGCATGGCATGGTGCTTGCTTTGAATATGGCATTTGAAGAATCTGTCAGAGAAATGTCGTATGGGAAATTTGCAGCGCTTCTGGCTGTTGTTGTTGCTGTCAGCATCCAGTGTCTTTTGTACACGTGCACATGCTGGCGCATATCAACCGCTACCCACCATTCAGGCCAGCGCCGAGCAGCATCTGCGCAAGGTGTTGCCCAACGCCGGCAGCAATGTACATCTGAAAGCAGATGACCTCGACAATCGTCTGCATCTCGCTGCCTGCCCATCGCCGCTGGAAGTCTTCCTGCCCAGCGGGGCCAACGGCAGCCGGGTCACTACTGGCGTGCGCTGCAATCAGGGAAACCAATGGACCGTGTATGTGCCCGTGTCAATCGAGTCGGATGTACCAGTGGTTGTGCTTAACAGGGCATTGGCCCGCAACGCGACAGTCGGCATCCAGGATGTTGAAATTCGCGTGCAGCGGATTCAGGGACTGGGTAGCAACACCGTCAAATCGGCCGCGGAATTGGCAGGTCAGCGCCTGAAACGCGATCTGCCGGCCGGAACGGTACTGACCCCGGCCATGCTGCAGCCGGAAATAGTCATAAAACGTGGTCAGCAGGTGACCGTCGTGGCCAGCGTGTCCGGCATCGAAGTACGCACCCAGGGGGTGGCACTGGGGGACGCCAGCGCCAACTCACGAATCCGAGTAAAAAATCTGAATTCCGCTAAAGTTGTGGAAGGCATGGTCGATAACAACAACATGGTTCGGGTTGACCTGTAGGGTTTGCGGCTGGTGGCAGCTTAAAAGCCGGGGTAAATCCGATAGTGCTAAAGTTGGCGGCGGATTGGCCGCTAACCCGGTCAATAGCGAGAGTCAGGAGAAAGCCGTGGCTACAAAAATTGGTGGTTTCGACAGTGGTCCGGTGCAGGTCAGCACTGGTCGCGCGGTCAAACGCGCTGGTGTTTCGGACGGCGCAGCGAAATCGGGCAGCCCAAGCTCGACCTCAGACACACAGATCACCGACTCGGCACGCACTCTCGCCGCGCTGGAGCAAACTGTTCGGGATTTGCCGGCGATCGACGAAGCTCATGTACAACAGGTCACCGCTCGCCTTGCCGATGGCAGCTATCAGATTGATGCGGAGCGTGTTGCCGACAAGCTGTTGCGCTCCGAGCAAGACCTGGCCGATTTGAACTGAACAAACTTGGACTGTCTCGGACCAACAGATCAATGGACGCAATACTCTGCCGCGATCATCTGACTCGCTTGCTGGCTGAAGAAGCCGGCGCCTTGCAGGATCTGAAAACGGTGCTGGAAAAGGAACACGGCTTCATTGTCAGTGACGACATCGAAGCACTCGACTCTACTGGCGCCGAACGCAATACCTGTATCAGCTCCCTGCTGCGCATTGATGCCGAACGTCTGTCGCTGTGCCGTAGCACCGGCCGCGTTGCGGACAATGCCGGCCTGCTGTCACTGATCGACTGGTGCGACCCAACCGGTTTGCTGCAGCAACGCTGGAAAGCAAATACTGCAATCATCCGCCATACCCGCATGCTGAACGATCGCAATGGCGCGCTGGTGAACAACCGGCTCAAGCGTGTAGAAGTGATGCTGGATACATTGAATGGCGACCAGGGACGTGATGAAAAAGTCTATTCAGCGCGCGGCAGTGCTTATCAGCATGCCCAGTCCGGACGCGTGTGTAACATGCAAGCCTGATACGGCTGACAACCGGACAGACCCGTTATTTCAACTGCGCAGGCTTGCGCAACCTGTCGTCAGAACGCGCACCACCGGCACAGTTATCACAGCCACTCAGTCGCGGCGAAAATACCCAAAATACCCGTACGCCGAAGATGCGTACCAGCCAGCCCAGAATCACCCGCTTGGCAGGCACTGGACTTAAGGCATAGATGGCATAGGCGGCGGCGGCAGACACCACTACCGTTATCAGCACTACATCCAGCATCTGCCACATAAGCATCACCCCGTCAGCGCCAGCGTCAGGCGATAGGTAATGAACGAAGCCACATAAGCCAGACCAAACAAGTATGCGGCCATCAACAGTGGATACCGCCAGCTGTTGGTTTCACGTTTCACTGTCGCCAGTGTCGACAGACATTGCGGCGCAAACACATACCACACCAGGAACGATAACGCCGTTGCCATGCTCCATGACTGGGAGATCAACGGCACCAGCGCTGATTGCACATCGTCACCAGCAGAGGACAGTGCATACACGGTACCCAATGCTCCCACCGCCACTTCGCGCGCCGCCAGCCCGGGAATCAGGGCGATGGAAATCTGCCAGTTGAAGCCAATGGGCTCGAACACATGCGCCAGCAGGGCGCCCAGGCGTCCGGCATAGCTGTATTCGATGGCAGGTGCGGTTGCATCAGCCGGGGGTGCCGGAAAGGTGCTGAGAAACCACAGCAGCACCATCAAGGCCAGAATGATAGTGCCTACGCGCACCAGGAAGACCTGTACTCGCTGCCACAGACCAATGGCGATGTTGCGTACCAGCGGCAAATGGTATGCAGGCAATTCCATCATCAACGTTTCCACACGCGTGCGAAATGCGGTTCGCTTGAGGAACAGCGCAACCAGCATGGCTGAGACAATGGCGCCAACATACAGCGCCAGCAGCACCAGGCCCTGCAATTCAATCCCGCCCCACAACTGTTGTCGCGGTATGAACGCGGCGATGATCAACGCGTATACCGGCAAGCGTGCAGAACAGGTCATCAGCGGTGCGATCATGATGGTGGTCAGACGATCGCGCGGATCCTGGATGGTGCGCGTCGCCATGATGCCCGGGATCGCACAGGCAAAACTGGACAGCAAGGGAATGAACGAGCGGCCGGACAACCCGACGCTGCCCATCAACCGATCGAGCAAGAAGGCTGCGCGCGGCAGGTAACCGGATTCTTCCAGCACCAGAATAAAGAAAAACAGGATGACAATCTGCGGCAGGAAAATAATCACGCTGCCAATACCGGCAATGATGCCGTCAACCAGCAAACTGCGCAGCAAACTGTCAGGCAGCGCATTCTGCAGGTAGCTGCCCAGAGCAGTGACAGCCACATCAATGCCATCCATCAATGGCGTCGCCCAGGCGAACACCGCCTGAAACACCAGAAACAGACATAGCAGCAGAATCAACGGGCCGGCCACCGGGTGCAGCACCACCCGGTCAATTCGATCGGAGACCTGCAGAGCATCCATGTGATCAACGCCCAACAAACGCAACAGACGTTGCACTTCTGCGTGATCGCGGGCGATCTGCTCCGGCGTGACAGGCGCTACCCTCAGTTCGGACTGCTGCGTACAAAGCGCATCCGTGTCCAGCTTCTCAAGCAAACGATGTACACCCGCACGGCGCAATCCGATTGTTTGCACAACCGGTACGCCCAGCTCGCGCGCCAGCAGCTCTGCATTCAACTTTATGCCGCTGCGCTCCGCCAGATCACTCATGTTGAGCGCCAGGATCATGGGCACGCCAAAACGCTTCAGCCCCAATGCAAGACGCAGGTGTTGCCTGAGGTTGGTGGCATCGACCACACACACAATAAGATCCGGCTGGTCGTCGCGAGCAAAGCGTCCTGTAATGACATCCAACGTCACCTTTTCATCGGGTGTTTCAGCCTCCAGTCCATAGGCACCCGGAAGATCAAACAAACGCACACGTTTGCCCGACGGCGTGAACAGCACCCCTTCTTTTCGTTCAACAGTAACGCCGGCGTAATTGGCCACTTTTTGTCTGCTGCCCGTCAGCAGATTGAACAGCGCTGTCTTGCCGCAATTGGGATTGCCTACCAATGCCACCACCGGTAACCGCGCGTTGGCCGAAACACTATTCATCTGGGGAATACCTGCTGGCCGTGTACGCGCACACAAGCCGCTTCGTGACGGCGCAGCGCGAAAGTTGAATTCCCGATCCGCACGGCGATCGGGTTACCACCCGGCACACGCGCCAGTACCCGGACAGTCTCACCCGGCAAAAAACCAATCTCTGCCAGACGCCTGGCGACACCCGCACCGACCGACGTCGCATCAATACTGGCAACGATTGCGGTCATCTCAGGTGGCAAGTCGGCCAGCGACCCTGCTTCACTTTCGGTCACCGAGGCAAATTCTGCTGTTGCAACCACCCGAACACCCCTCCACAAATACAGGGAAAGCATCGCAGTACATCTGAACTTGTTGGAATTATATATGCGAACGATTCGCATTAGCGGTAAATATTTGTCTGTCAACCCACTTGCTTGATGCACTACCCGGCAACTACACCACAGCGAAAATCTGCCGCCGATAAGGGGTATTCCGCACAGCACGCTCTGGATAAGAGCCCCCATGAAAACAGCCCGTACGGCTGATAGTCGGTCGGGCTATTGCAATTAGCATCAATGAGTTACGGGCTATAGGCGCGCTCGCCGTGTGATGCCAGATCGAGACCCTCGTTTTCTTCCTCGTCGGTCACCCGCAAGCCGATGCTCAGATCAATCAATTTGAGCAGCAGCCAGGTACACAGCGCACACCAGGTGGCGACAGAAATAATGCCCACCGCCTGGGTGGCCAATTGAGCGGAGATAGAGGTAGCCACGGGAAAACCCGAGCCGCCCAAAGTGGACGAAGCAAAAACACCGGTCAGCATGGAACCAACAATCCCACCCACGCCATGAACGGGCGAGACATCCAGTGAGTCATCGACATTCAGGACGCGCTTGATCAATTGGGTGGCATAAAAACAAACGACACCAGCCACCAAACCTATAAATACGGCATTGATGGGACTGACGAAACCAGAGGCCGGGGTAATGGTGCCCAAACCCGCCACCATGCCGGTCAACATTCCCAGCACTGACGGCTTGCCGTAGCGCAGCCACTCCACAACCATCCAGGCCAATGCCCCTGCTGAAGCGCCCATATGAGTTGCCAGCACCGCTGATGCAGCCGAACCATTTGCGGCTAACGCGCTGCCGCCATTAAATCCGAACCAGCCCACCCACAGCATGCCAGCGCCAGCAGCCGTCAGCGGCAGGCTGTGCGGCGGCATGGATACATGGGGAAAGCCACGTCGCTTGCCCAGATACAAGGCCGCCACCAATGCGGCAGTACCTGCAGTGATGTGCACCACAAGGCCGCCCGCAAAATCCATCACACCAAGTGTGGCGAGCCAGCCACCTCCCCATACCCAATGCGCAACCGGCACGTAAACCACCAACAACCAGGCAAGACTGAACAGTAGCGCGGCGCTGTACTTGATGCGCTCGGCAAATCCGCCAATCACCAGCGCTGGCGTGATCACGGCAAAGGTCAGCTGGAACATGAAAAACAGATATTCGGGCACGCTACCCGACAAACTGCGAGACGTGACTCCGGACAATGCGAACTTGCCCAAACCACCGATCGCACCCTGCCATGCCCCGCCATCCGAGAAAGCCAGTGAATAGCCACCCAGCAGCCACAACACAGACCCACCTGCTGTAATTGCGAAACACTGAATGATGATCGACAGAATGTTCTTGGATCGGACCAGTCCGCCGTAGAACAACGCCAGCCCCGGCAAAGTCATCATCAAGACCAAGGCGGTAGCGGTGAGCAGCCATGCAATGTCACCTGGATTCATCTCCACAGCATCAGCATGGCAAACCATGGGTAGAAAGAATGCGCATAGCAGCGTACACAGGCGAATTGAACCCGTCTTGGTCTTCATGTTTTTTCCTGGCAAGTCTCTGGTTGTTGTTATCGAGCGTAGCCACCCGTCTGGCGCGGGTTTGCGTATTGCACTGGCTACGCCATTGAAGCGTAGCACCAAATTGAGGCGCGCAAAGCAAAAACCCCTACCGAGAGTTCCTCGATAGGGGTTTCGTATTTAAGAGCCTGGCAGTGACCTACTCTTGCATGCCCAAAGGGCACACTACCATCGGCGCAGAGCGTTTTCACTTCCGAGTTCGAAAAGGGATCGGGTGGTTCCCACTCGCTATGGCCGCCAGGCAAACCGGTTTTGACCCAACGCATCAGCACAATGCTGCGTACAGAGGATCAACAATTCGGAGTCGTTTTGACGCTGTCACATTCAGAGTAACGTATTCACCACATGATGATCCGTCAAGATCATTGGGTGTTATATGGTCAAGTCTCACGGGCAATTAGTACTGGTTAGCTCAAGGCATTACTGCCATTACACACCCAGCCTATCAACGTCGTAGTCTTCGACGGCCCTTTAGGGGGATTAAATCCCCAGGGAAACCTAATCTTGGGGGGGGCTTCTCGCTTAGATGCTTTCAGCGATTATCCCGTCCGTATATAGCTACCCGGCAGTGCCACTGGCGTGACAACCGGAACACCAGAGATACGTCCATCCCGGTCCTCTCGTACTAAGGACAGCTCACCCTCAAGTTTCCAACGCCCACGGTAGATAGGGACCGAACTGTCTCACGACGTTCTGAACCCAGCTCGCGTACCACTTTAAATGGCGAACAGCCATACCCTTGGGACCTGCTACAGCCCCAGGATGTGATGAGCCGACATCGAGGTGCCAAACTCCGCCGTCGATGTGGACTCTTGGGCGGAATAAGCCTGTTATCCCCGGAGTACCTTTTATCCGTTGAGCGATGGCCCTTCCATACAGAACCACCGGATCACTAAGACCTACTTTCGTACCTGTTCGACATGTCCGTCTCACAGTTAAGCACGCTTATGCCTTTGCACTCTAGAGCGCGATGACCGACCGCGCTGAGCGTACCATTGCACTCCTCCGTTACTCTTTGGGAGGAGACCGCCCCAGTCAAACTACCCACCATACACTGTCCCCAACCCGGATTACGGGCCAAGGTTAGAACTCCGAACATTTCAGGGTGGTATTTCAAGGTTGGCTCCACCTGAGCTAGCGCCCAAGCTTCAAAGCCTCCCACCTATCCTACACAGAAAGGTTCAAAGTTCAGTGTAAAGCTGTAGTAAAGGTTCACGGGGTCTTTCCGTCTTACCGCGGGAACGCCGCATCTTCACAGCGATTTCAACTTCACTGAGTCTCTGGTCGAGACAGTGTGGCCAGCGTTACGCCATTCGTGCAGGTCGGAACTTACCCGACAAGGAATTTCGCTACCTTAGGACCGTTATAGTTACGGCCGCCGTTTACCGGGGCTTCGATCAAGAGCTTCGCTTGCGCTAACCCCATCAATTAACCTTCCGGCACCGGGCAGGCGTCAGACCCTATACTTCCACTTACGTGTTCGCAGAGTCCTGTGTTTTTGATAAACAGTCGCAGCCACCGATTACCTGCGACCTTCAATAGCTCATGGAGCAAGTCCAATCACCATCGAAGGCATACCTTCTCCCGAAGTTACGGTATCAATTTGCAGAGTTCCTTAACCAGAGTTCTCTCAAGCGCCTTGGTAGATTACCTACCCGCCCACCAGTGTCGGTTTTCGGTACGGTCCAATGTGACCTGAAGCTTAGAGGCTTTTCCCGGGAGCGTAGCGTTACTCACTTCGACCAATAAAGGTCTCGTCATCACATCTCAGGATATGAGTCACCGGATTTACCTGGCGACTCTCCCTACATGCTTAAACAGGCAACCAACGCCTGCTGAGCTAGCTTTCTCCGTCACCCCATCGCAGTCACACCGGGCACAGGAATATTAACCTGTTTTCCATCGGCTACACCTTTCGGTCTCGTCTTAGGAACCGGCTCACCCTGCTCCGATTAACGTTGAGCAGGAACCCTTGGGCTTTCGGCGTGCGGGTTTTTCACCCGCATTAACGTTACTCATGTCAGCATTCGCACTTCTGATACCTCCAGCAAACCTCACAGTTCACCTTCACAGGCGTACAGAACGCTCCCCTACCACTTGCGCTTACGCGCAAATCCGCAGCTTCGGCTCATGGCTTGAGCCCCGTTATATCTTCCGCGCGGACCGACTAGACCAGTGAGCTATTACGCTTTCTTTAAAGGATGGCTGCTTCTAAGCCAACCTCCTGGCTGTCTATGCCTTTCCACATCGTTCACCACTTAGCCATGAATTTGGGGCCTTAGCTGGCGGTCTGGGTTATTTCCCTCTTCACGACGGACGTTAGCACCCGCCGTGTGTCTCCCGTGCTTTGACTTTCCGGTATTCGGAGTTTGCATAGATTTGCTAAGTCGGGATGACCCGCTAGTCTAAACAGTGCTCTACCCCCGGAAGTGACCACACGAGGCACTACCTAAATAGCTTTCGGGGAGAACCAGCTATCGCCGGCCTTGATTAGCCTTTCACTCCTATCCACAGCTCATCGACGCACTATTGCAACAGTGGTTCGTTCGGACCTCCAGTAAGTGTTACCTCACCTTCATCCTGGCCATGGATAGATCGACCGGCTTCGGGTCTAATCCTAGCGACTAAAACGCCCTATTCGGACTCGGTTTCCCTACGGCTCCCCTATGCGGTTAGCCTCGCCACTAAAATTAACTCGCTGACCCATTATACAAAAGGTACGCCGTCACCCCATTTCGAGGCTCCGACTGCTTGTACGTATGTGATTTCAGGTTCTATTTCACTCCCCTCACCGGGGTTCTTTTCGCCTTTCCCTCACGGTACTGGTTCACTATCGGTCGGTAGAGAGTATTTAGCCTTGGAGGATGGTCCCCCCATGTTCAGACAGGATTACACGTGTCCCGCCCTACTCTTCGTTGGTCATCGCTTCTGCCTTTCGTGTACGGGGCTATCACCCGCTATGGCCGGACTTTCCAGACCGTTTCACTAAGCTTGTTCGACTGGTTCCAACTGGGCTGCTCCGCGTTCGCTCGCCACTACTTGCGGAATCTCGGTTGATTTCTGTTCCTCTGGTTACTGAGATGTTTCAATTCACCAGGTTTGCTCTACTCACCTATGTATTCAGTGAGCAGTACTGCTAACGCAGTGGGTTTCCCCATTCGGAAATCCTCGGATATAACGCTTGTTTGTCAGCTCCCCGAGGCTTATCGCAGACTACTACGTCCTTCATCGCCTTCTACCGCCTAGGCATCCGTCACATACGCTTATTCACTTGACCATATAACCCCAATGAGCCTGGGATTACATGTCTGGTTCTCTGAATGCGACATGATTCACTTGATAGAAATCAAATATTAAAAATGATTTCGCTTGAATCTTTGACGTCAAAACAACTTCCGAATTATTAAAGAACAGCTCAACTTCACTTGCGTGAAGACGAACAAAAACAGGTGGAGTGTTTTGGATGGTGGAGCCAGTCGGGATCGAACCGACGACCCCCTGCTTGCAAAGCAGGTGCTCTCCCAGCTGAGCTATGGCCCCATCTAGACATTGGTGGGTCTGGGAAGATTCGAACTTCCGACCTCACCCTTATCAGGGGTGCGCTCTAACCAACTGAGCTACAGACCCAGCGGCGCTGGGCGACGGAATGCCGACCCATGTCCAAAACACTTACAGGTAACTTGTGAGGGAACTCGCGCAGAACGAGTCAACTTATCATCATCTTTAAAGGAGGTGATCCAGCCGCACGTTCCCGTACGGCTACCTTGTTACGACTTCACCCCAGTCATTGACCACACCGTGGTAATCGCCCTCCTTGCGGTTAGGCTAACTACTTCTGGTGCAATCAACTCCCATGGTGTGACGGGCGGTGTGTACAAGACCCGGGAACGTATTCACCGTGACATCGCTGATTCACGATTACTAGCGATTCCGACTTCATGCAGTCGAGTTGCAGACTGCAATCCGGACTACGATCGGCTTTCTGGGATTGGCTCCACCTTGCGGTTTGGCAACCCTTTGTACCGACCATTGTAGCACGTGTGTAGCCCTGGCCATAAGGGCCATGATGACTTGACGTCATCCCCACCTTCCTCCGGTTTGTCACCGGCGGTCCCCTTAGAGTTCCCAACTTAATGATGGCAACTAAGGGCAAGGGTTGC
The DNA here is from genome assembly GCA_963748005.1 of uncultured Pseudomonadota bacterium. GTDB lineage: Bacteria > Pseudomonadota > Gammaproteobacteria > Steroidobacterales > Steroidobacteraceae > CAILZL01. The sequence goes on along the minus strand of CAVVHH010000002.1, from coordinate 2,822,386 downwards.
GCTCGTTGCGGGACTTAACCCAACATCTCACGACACGAGCTGACGACAGCCATGCAGCACCTGTCTTATCGTTCCCGAAGGCACTCCCACATCTCTGCAGGATTCGACAGATGTCAAGGCCAGGTAAGGTTCTTCGCGTTGCATCGAATTAAACCACATGCTCCACCGCTTGTGCGGGTCCCCGTCAATTCCTTTGAGTTTCAACCTTGCGGCCGTACTCCCCAGGCGGACAACTTAACGCGTTAGCTACGACACCGAGAGGCTAACCCTCCCAACATCTAGTTGTCATCGTTTATGGCGTGGACTACCAGGGTATCTAATCCTGTTTGCTCCCCACGCTTTCGCACCTGAGCGTCAGTATTGGTCCAGGAAGTCGCTTTCGCCACTGATGTTCCTTCAGATATCTACGCATTTCACCGCTACACCTGAAATTCCACTTCCCTCTCCCATACTCTAGCAAGACAGTTTCGAATGCAGGTCCCAGGTTAAGCCCGGGGATTTCACACTCGACTTGTCAAGCCGCCTACGCGCGCTTTACGCCCAGTAATTCCGATTAACGCTTGCACCCTCTGTATTACCGCGGCTGCTGGCACAGAGTTAGCCGGTGCTTCTTTTGTTGGTTACGTCAAGGTACTGACGTGTTAGGTCAATACTTTTCTTCCCAACCGAAAGGGCTTTACAACCCGCAGGCCTTCTTCACCCACGCGGCGTCGCTGGATCAGGCTTTCGCCCATTGTCCAATATTCCCCACTGCTGCCTCCCGTAGGAGTCCGGACCGTGTCTCAGTTCCGGTGTGGCTGGTCGTTCTCTCAAACCAGCTACGGATCGTCGCCTTGGTGAGCCGTTACCTCACCAACTAGCTAATCCGATTTGGGCTCATCTATTAGCGCCAGGCCTTGCGGTCCCCGGCTTTCCACCGTAGTGCGTATGCGGTATTAGCCCGAGTTTCCCCGGGTTATCCCCCACTAATAGGCAGATTCCCAAATATTGCTCACCCGTCCGCCGCTCGTCAGCATGTATTGCTACACCTGTTACCGCTCGACTTGCATGTGTTAGGCACGCCGCCAGCGTTCAATCTGAGCCAGGATCAAACTCTTCACTTAAAAGCCAAAGCTTTTAGATCAGAAGCTTTCTCCAATAACTCTACTGGCTATTGGTTACTCGCCATCAATCGTTGAAACGAACGACGCGAGTCCCCACACAAATTACCTGTTACGTTCTTAAAGAGCTGCGCAAACTTTCGCCGCGCTGAGAAGCGGAACTTTAACCCGCATTTCTCAAATGTGTCAACAAAATTAAGTATTTTTGTTGCCTCGCCCGGTGTGCATTTCGCGCGCTTTTTACGGCTCACCGTTCGGAGGGCGCGCAGTTTACTCAAGCACTACTGAGTGTCAACCTGTTTTTGTCAGACCTTTGCAACACCGTCACTCGATGGCGATTCCACCAAGGAAATTTCGGCAAATTCGCGCTTGCCGACCTGCAGCAGATATACCTCACCGGCGGCCAATTGCAGCTTGGCGTCGGTAATTTTTTCGCCATTCAGTCGCACTGCACCCTGGTCCAGCAGTCTGGTAGCCGCTGACGTACTGGGAGCAAGCCCGGCCTGTTTGAGTAATTGCGTAATACCAAGGGAACGATCGGGGGCATTGACCGTTTTCCTGGGTATATCGGTCGGCAAAGCCCCTTTCTGAAAGCGCGCGATAAATGCCTCCCGGGCACGCTCACCGGCTCCCGTCCCATGGAATCTGGAGACCAGCTCAATACCCAGTTCAAATTTTGCGTCACGGGGATTCTTGCCCCCCTCCACTTCACGCCTCAGCTGCGCGAGCTCGGCGTTGCTCCGAAACGACAGGAGATCAAAGTAACGCCACATCAACTCGTCGGAAATGGACATCAGCTTGCCAAACATGTCGTCGGGGTCATCAGTAATGCCGATGTAGTTACCCAAAGATTTCGACATTTTGTTCACACCATCCAGCCCCTCAAGCAAGGGCATGGTCAGCACCACCTGGGGCTCCTGACCGTAAACCTCCTGCAGATGCCTGCCCATCAGCAGATTGAATTTCTGGTCGGTTCCCCCCAGCTCCACATCGGCCTTGAGCGCCACCGAGTCGTATCCTTGCACCAGCGGATAAAGGAACTCGTGAATCGCAATGGGCTGGTTGCCCTTGTAGCGCTTGCTGAAATCGTCGCGCTCCAGCATTCGTGCCACCGTATGCTTACCTGCCAGCTGAATAAGCCCCGCAGCAGACATCTCCCCCATCCAGCGCGAGTTGAACTCAACCCGGGTTTTTGCCGGATCAAGAATCTTGAATACCTGTCGCTGATAAGTTGCCGCATTGGCCTGGACCTCCTCCGGAGTCAACGGCGGCCGCGTTGCGTTCCGACCAGTGGGATCGCCGATCAGTCCGGTAAAATCGCCGATCAGAAACACCACCTCATGCCCGAGATCCTGAAAGCGACGAAGTTTGTTGATCAGTACCGTATGCCCCAGATGCAGATCAGGCGCTGTCGGGTCAAATCCTGCCTTTACGATCAGTGGCTTGCCGCGCTTGATCTTCTTGAGCAACTCGGCTTCCAGCAGCAACTCGGAAGCCCCGCGCTGCAATTCCGCAATCTGCGCCTCGGGCGACATGACACTCACTAACCATCCTCCGGAATATGTGGCGCCGAGCAAGACACGGCGCGGCCAATCATGGAAAAATTTCCCGGGACTTTAGGGACTTCCCGCCAACCACGCAAACTTGAGTACCGGTTCTACACCACTGTCGATTGACGGCAGCCCCTTCCAGCACCTACCTTTGCTTTTTTAATGCTCCAATTGGAGGCACTTTAGTGACAGGACACCCCCCCAACCGTACACCATCGGCAACGACTCGACGGGTGACTACGCAGCACCTGAAGTGGGCGGTCGCTGGAATGATGCTGCCGGCGGTCTGCGGGGTCATTACCTACCAGATGCTCGTCATCGATCGGCCCGCAATACACCTGCCCATTGACGTCGCCGAGCTAACCAAGCAAGCGACACCCGAATTGCCCGTGCCAGCTCTCCCTGTCGCCGAGCGGGATACGGCGCTAGTCAACACCGTGGAGTTTGTGGTCAGGCGCAATGACACGATGGAGCGCATTTTCCGACAGCTGCAATTAAACCTGCAGGATCTGGCGGCCATTCGTGAGCTCCCGGAAGTGAGGCGGGCACTGGATATGCTCAGGCCCGGCGATCCGATTACTTTCAGCCACACAAGTACAGGTGACCTGCAAGGCCTTTCACGCCAGGTGTCGGACACCTCGAGGCTTTCGGTCACCAAGGAAGCCGGTGGTTTCAAGGCAGAACTGATCTCAACCCCCCTCACTGCCAGAACCACCGCAGTTCGCGGCACGGTGGACTCGTCGCTGTTTGCCTCGGCGAGCAAAGCAGGGCTGAGCGCCGACGTGATCATGCGCCTGGCAAACGACATCTTCGGCTGGGACATCGATTTTGCCCTGGACATCCAACCGGGCGATGAATTCACCGTACTGTACGAGAAGCAATACCGGGACAATGAGTTCGTCAGTGATGGCCGTATTCTGGCCGCCGAATTCATCAATGCGGGCCACGTCTACCGCGCAATCCAGTTTCAGTCCGCCGACGGCGACGTCAGCAACTATTTCACCCCCGAAGGACGCAGCATGCACAAGCAGTTCCTGCGCGCCCCAGTGGACTTCACGCGCATCAGCTCCGGCTTCAGCTTTGCGCGCTTCCACCCCATCCTCAACAGGATACGTGCACACAAGGGCGTCGACTACGCCGCCCCCACGGGCACGCCGATCAAAGCTGCTGGTGACGGCAAGGTCAGCTTTCAGGGAACTCAGAACGGCTACGGCAATGTCGTGATTCTGGACCACGGGTCGGGCATTACCACCCTGTATGGCCACATGTCGCGTTTCGTCAAGAACACCCGCAATGGCCGTCGCGTACGACAGGGAGACATTATCGGCTACGTGGGCAGCACCGGTGCCGCAACCGGCCCGCACCTGCACTATGAATATCGCGTCAATGGTACATACAAGGATCCACGTACCGTCCCGCTGCCCAATGCCAGTCCCATAGCGCCGGCCTACGCCGTAGAATTCCGGCAACAGGCCGATGGCATGCTGACCCGTCTTGACCGCATCTCGCAGCGCGTTGTTGCCGTAGGCCCATTGCGTCGCTAATTCGTTGTTTCACTGAAGCTTTGCGTCGGCTGTCACGCTCGCGTCATGTACCCAGGTGTACGCTCACCGTATGACAATCTCACGACCATCCCGATGCTTGATATAAACCTGCAAGCGCCCGAGCTGTATATCAATCGCGAGCTGTCGTTGCTGGCATTCAACGAGCGCGTGCTCGCCCAGGCAAGCGACTCGGGTTTGCCACTGCTGGAACGATTCCGGTTTTTGTGTATCTCCTGCGCAAATCTCGATGAGTTTTTCGAGATCCGCGTGGCAGGTCTGCAGCAACGATTTGAGCTGGGAGGCTCCGCCGCGGCAGGGCCGGACGGACTGAGCACTGAAGAACAACTCAAGGCCATCCGACGCTCGGCTTCGGCACTGGTCAATGCCCAGTACGAATTGCTCAACCAGACACTCTTTCCGGCGCTGGAACAGCAGGGTATCCGTTTCGTTAATGCCCGCACCATGACACCCCAGCAGCGTGACTGGTTGTCTTCATATTTCGCCGCCCAGGTTGAGCCAGTACTGACGCCGCTGGGACTGGACCCAGCACGACCGTTTCCGCGTATTCAGAACAAGAGCCTGAATTTCATAGTGCGCCTCTCCGGCACCGACGCCTTTGGCCGCGATGTTGAACTGGCAGTGGTGCAAGTGCCGCGCGCGCTGCCACGTGTCATTCGTTTGCCACCCACCGCCGATGCAGCCGGCTCTGCATGTTTTGTGTTTCTGTCTGCGGTTATTTCCACTTTCGTCGCCGAGCTGTTCAGCGGCATGGAAGTCGAAGGCTGCTGGCAATTCCGCATCACGCGCAACAGCGATCTGTTCGTCGATGATGAAGAAGTTGAAGACATGCTGCGCGCAGTCGAGGGCGAACTGGCGCAACGCCGTTATGGCGACGCCGTTCGGCTGGAGACACTTACCGACTGCCCGGCAGATATCACTGAATTTTTGCTCAAGCAGTTCGAGCTAAACGCGGACGACCTGTACCAGGTCAACGGCCCGGTCAATCTGAATCGGCTGATGGCCATATACGACCTGGTTGACCGGCCAGATCTGAAGTTCCAGCCATTTACTCCTGCGATACCCAGCAGCCTGGTCAACAGGGAAAGCATGTTCCCGGTACTGCGGGAGCGCGACGTATTGATGTTTCATCCCTATCAGTCGTTCGCACCGATTATCGATTTCCTGCGGCAGGCCAGCAGCGACGAGCAGGTGGTGGCCATCAAGCAGACTCTGTATCGCACCGGGCCGGACTCGCCCATCGTCGATGCGCTGGTGAACGCTGCCCGCGCCGGCAAGGAAGTTACGGTAGTCATCGAAATCATGGCGCGCTTCGATGAGGAAGCAAATATCACGCTCGCCAACCGGCTTCAGGAAGCGGGTGCGCATGTAATGTACGGGGTCGTGGGCTACAAGACGCATGCCAAACTGATCATGGTGGTGCGTCGCGAGAACGGCATGTTGCGGCGGTACTGTCATCTTGGCACCGGCAACTACCATCCAAAAACGTCACGGGCTTACACGGACTACGGACTACTCACTTCTGACAAGAGCATTGGCGAGGACATGCACGAAATCTTCCTGCAGCTGACCAGCCCCAGCCGGGCGGCACATCTGAAGAAGTTGCTGCAATCACCGTTCACCTTGCACCCCGCATTGCTGGAGAAGATCGAGCGCGAGATCGAGATCGCCAGGCAGGGGCGTCCGGCCCGCATCATCGCCAAGATGAATGCACTGATCGATCCGCAGATTATTCAGGCGCTGTATCAGGCATCGATGGCAGGCGTACAGATAGATCTTATCGTGCGCGGCATTTGCGCCCTGCGCCCAGGCGTCAGGGGCGTATCCGACAACATCAGGGTACGTTCCATCGTGGGCCGCTTTCTGGAGCACTCACGTGTCTACTGCTTCCACAATGATGGCAATACCGACCTATATCTGGCCAGCGCCGACTGGATGGAGCGCAATTTCTTCCGGCGCGTCGAAGTCGCCTTTCCGATTCAGGATGCGCGTTACCGCGAGCGCATCATGCGCGATCTGGAATTTTATCTGGCGGACAATACGCAGGCGTGGGCGCTGCAGAACAATGGCGAATACCAGCGCATCGAACCCGATGGCTCATCGCCCGTCTGCGCGCAACAGATATTCCTCAACCGGATCTGTCACCGACATCAGTGACCGGCCTCCTGCCCCGCAGCATGGGTGATGACCAGGTCGTCGCGATGGATCATCTCGTCGCGGCCGCGATAACCCAGCAGCCCCTCGATCTCGCCGGATTGCCGTCCCCGGATGCGCTCGGCGTCAACACTGGAATAGGCTGACAGCCCACGCGCCACTTCCACCCCTGTCGGTGAGCGTACCAGCACGGCGTCACCGCGATCGAAGCGGCCGCTGACTCTGGTCACGCCGGCAGGCAGCAGACTCTTGCCGCGCGTGAGCGCAGTCAAGGCGCCAGCATCGATAGTCAGTTCACCAGCGGGCTTCAACGTTCCCGCAATCCACTGTTTGCGCACCGTGGCGGGAGTTGCATCGGGAATGAACCAGGAACAACGGGCACCCTCCTCGATGCGGCGCAACGGATGTGGCTCCTTGCCCAGCGATACACACATGTGACATCCAGCCGCAACGGCGATCTTGGCCGCCGCCACCTTGGTTGCCATGCCACCCGAGCCCACATCGGAAGCGACCCCACCGGCCATGGCTTCAATCTCGGGCGTAATGCCGTGGACTTCCGGAATGAAACGCGCGGCCGGATCCTGAGTGGGATCGGCCGTATACAAACCGTCCACATCCGACAACAACACCAGACAATCGGCGCTGATCATCTGCGCCACCCGAGCGGCAAGCCGGTCGTTATCCCCGTAACGAATCTCGGCGGTAGCCACGGTGTCGTTTTCGTTGATGACGGGAATGGAACCCAGGCGCAGCAAGGTGCCCAGCGTACTGCGCGCATTCAAGTACCGGCGGCGTTCCTCGGTGTCCGCCAGGGTCAACAGGATCTGCGCCACGGTCAGACCGAAATGCTGCAGCACCTCGGTCCACGCATGCGCAAGACGAATCTGTCCAACCGCAGCAGCCGCCTGACTCTCTTCCAGTTTCAACTTGCCGGCAGGCAACCCCAGCTGTCGTCGCCCCAGCGCAATGGCGCCTGAAGACACCAGCAACACATCCTGACCCCGTGCGCGCAGACGCTGAATATCCTGCGCCAGCGTTTCCAGCCAGGGGCGATTCACCTGACCGTTACTGCGTTCGACCAGCAAGGATGACCCGACCTTGATCACGACGCGCCGCGCTCCCACAAGCGGGGCGGGCGAAAAAATGCGGGCGGCGTCACTGGACATAGGCAAGCGGTTGAAGAGTTGTCGTGAACGGCGCGGAGTCTAGCAGATGCAAGCCATGACCCCTGACCATCTGAATTTACCCGGATACACTTTGCGCGTGTTGAATGCGGCACAACAACTGCCTAATATCCTCGAATCCGTTAGCAACCCGACAGCAGACCTAGCCTTTCTGTCGTTCCATTTCGAGGTGTCACGTGGGTAGAGATTTTGATCCGGTACCAGGGCAGTGGTATGAAGACCTGGAGGAGGAAAGCCTGTTCCAGGTGTTGTCAGTGGATCCGGATGAAGAGCTTGTACAAATCCAGCACGAAGATGGCGAGATCGAAGAGTTCGACCTCGACACCTGGCATGAACTTGACCTGGACAAGGCCACTGAACCCGAGGGTTGGTCCGGCTCAGAGGATGAGGACGAAGACGATGAGGAATGGGAAGAAGACGAGGATGAGGACGAAGATGACTGGGATGACGATGATGATGACGACTATGACGATGACGACGAAGATGACTACGACGATCGATCGTAATCATTAGACTTCGAGTCGGATCGAACACGACCCACGCCGGATCACTGCAGAGTATCCGGCGTTTTATTTTGTGCCATACAGGAAACACCAATGTATTCCCGAAAGGGGATCGCGGGCGGAAGATGCGCAGAAACTGCCAGAACACTTCGGTCAACCAACCGGACAAGGCTCACTCAACAATTGCCAGCGACGGTCCCACTCCGTCCAATCGACCACCGCGCCATCGGTCAATTGCACCTCGATACGACTGTCCTGCGACCAATTGCACTCGGTAATGGCCGACTGCTGTTGCCAACGTTGCACCAGGTGCCAGCGTTCCACTCCGGTGCGCAATACGGCTTTGAACCGCTCCACTCTCTGCCAGCAATCGGGCAACGCCAACAGCCGCTGCAGTTGCGGCAAATCGAACAGCACCGTGCCCGGCACAACCCAGCCACAGGCAGTACGGCCCAGTACCGCATGTGTTCTGGCCTGTACCAGCGCATTGCCCATGTCGAGCTGACGCGTCGTCACCTCAATTGAGGCGCCATGCTCGTGAGATATCGGCCTTTGACCAATCAGCAAGACTGCGTGATCGTCTCTGGGCGTCTCAAAACTGAATACAGCAGGTGGAGGCGTCAGCGCCTGGTCCGGCAGCACACCCTGTTCGCTGCAGGCGACCAGGCGTCGCAGCGGATACAGCTGCCGTGCCCAGGTCAGAAAATTCTGGCGTGTTGCTGCCGTCGCCAACTCGGCTTTGGACAACACCAGCACATCTGCCGCGTCAATCTGCGCCTGGGTAGTGGCGTCGAAATGCAGCCCGTCTGCGCGCTGCGAATCGATCAGCACCACGGTACTGCGCAAGCGCAGCGCGCCACTGCGCTCGAACGCGCGCAGCTCCTCGACTATGGAACCCGGATGACCGATGCCGGAAGGTTCGATCAAGATGCGCGTTGGCTGTTGTACGGCCGGCAGATTCAGTACGCCGGATAACTGGCGTCGAAAATCCTCTTCGCCCGTGCAGCACAGACAGCCACCGGGAATCAAACGCACGTCGAAGGCACCCCGCGCTGCAGCTGCCAAGGTCACGGTATCGATGCCGGTGTCGGTAAATTCATTGAGAATCACCAGCCAGAATTCGTCGGCAGGTTTGTTCGCCAGCAAGCGCGCAATGGCGGTGGTCTTACCGGCGCCCAGTGCGCCGGTGATGATGTTGACGGGAATGGGGGTTGAACTCGCCTGAGACATGGCTATATCGCTTGGATCGGGCGCGCATGGTAATCAAGGCAGGGCGACGGCGAAAGGTTGCTCCCAAACAGCCATCGCGGCATTACTGCCAAGCGATTATGCTGCATGGCCTCGACAACCGCTTGATCCACCCCATGAGCTCACGCCCCATCATCATCGGCATTCTCAACGTATCAGACCGTGCCAGCGCCGGTATCTACGAAGACATCCCCGGCAAGGCGTGTGCGGACCTGCTGCGCGAATGGCTGAGTTCACCCTTCGAACTGGACTACAAAGTCGTACCCGATGAACAGGCCATCATCGAAGCAGAATTAAAACGTCAGGCTGATGAAGTGGGCTGCGCGCTGATTGTCACCACCGGCGGCACCGGGCCGGCGCCGCGCGATGTCACACCTGAAGCCACAGTGGCGGTGTGCGACAAGCTGTTGCCGGGATTCGGCGAACTCATGCGCAACGCTTCACTGAAATATGTGCCCACTGCCATCCTGTCGCGCCAGACTGCCGGCATCCGGGGTCAGACCCTGATCATCAATCTGCCCGGCAAGCCGAAATCGATTCGCGAAAATCTGGAAGCCGTTTTTCCAGCCGTGCCGTATTGCATTGACCTGATAGGAGGTCCTTATCTGCAAACTCATGAAGCCGTGATGAAGGCCTTCAGGCCCGCCAGCAAGTAGACAAACCCAGGCAAAGGAAATCCGGCAGGCGTTGTATTGTCGGCCGTCAACCTGGATCAGCGTGCCATGCAAGCGATTGCCGCGGCGACCGGTTTTGGTGACACCGCCTTCATTACGTCATCGCAAATAGCAGATTTCCGGATCAGATATTTTTCCCCACGCAGAGAAGTCGCCCTGTGTGGCCACGCGACCATTGCTGCCGCGATCGCTCTTCGAATCCGTGGGCCTTTAGTCGGCAAGGACCTGACCTGTGATTTCTCGCTGGAAACCAAGGCAGGCATCTTGCCAATCACGATCAATACCGATGCCGAGGGCGAGACACTGGTTTCCATGTCACAAGCCCCAGCACAATTTGCGACATTTAACGGCAACCGGACCTTGCCCGTGCAAGCGCTAGGGATCGCAGCATCAGACATTCATCCCGATTTTCCACTCATGTACGGATCAACCGGCCGCTGGACATTGATTGTTCCAGCACGGGATCTCGAGGTGATGCGCAAAATGCGACCACAGCCCACGATCTTTGCGGACGCACTGTCCGATATGCCGGATGCATCCATTCACCCTTTTTGCTTTGACGTGCTCAGCACAGGCACTGACCTGCACGCGCGACATTTTTCCTCTCCGAGCTCTGGAACGCTCGAAGACCCCGTCACAGGAACGGCTTCAGGCGTGCTGGGCGCCTATTACCGGGAATTCGTCGCTGCAAAGAAAGACACCTCGCAGCCGCTTGTGATAGAGCAGGGCTGCGAAATGGGGCGCGAGGGCCGTGTGCTGGTATGGGCGATCAAAAACGGTGACAGTTACGCAGTGCGCATTGCTGGCAATGCGTGCTTTGTCGATAAACAAGTTATTACTTGAACAGCATTCAAGCCAACGCGCATGGGATGTCAGAGAACTCCTGAGCTGGCGAGTAACAATTACTCGAACCTCAGTCGAAACCCCACTGCCTTCAACAATTCGGTTTCCTGTTCCAAATCGGTCCGCGTCAACGGGTAATCGTCCAGCCACCGGCTTGGGAACTTCAGTTCCAGCAAGCGAACCTTGGCAGCGAGCCTGATCTCCGGCAGCGGCGCCCTGCTGCGACCGCGATTCAGCAACACTGCCAGTCGTAACAAGACGATCAACAGCTCGGCCTTTAAATGCCATGGCGGCGCCAATTCTTCCAGCGCCTGCAGGTTGAGCTTGCGTCGGTGCGATCCCACCAGCGTCGCCAGCAGTCGCTGTTCTTCACGCGGAAATCCCGGCATATCCGAATTTTCCAGCAGGTATGCACCATGTTTGTGGTAGTGGGCATGCGAAATATCCAGACCGATTTCATGCAGGCGCGCTGCCCAGCCAAGCGCCTGTTCGGCCAATGGTTCGCCGATTGCCCATACCGCTTCCAGGTTGCGCAGCAAGGACAATGCGGTGGTCTCAACCCGTTCCGCCTGCGCCAGATCCACGTGATAACGCGCTGCCATGGCCCGCACCGTGCGTGCGCGCGCGTCTTCGTCGGTGTGACGGCCCAGCAGATCGTACAACAGTCCTTCGCGCAGGGCGCCGTCCGCGGCACGCATGCTGCGAATTTCCAGCGAATACAACACTTCGGTCAGAATCGCCAGCCCACCGGCAAACACCGGCATGCGATCCTCATCCAGGCCAGGCAGACGCAACTTGCTGACGTGCCCCGCACGTAACGCCTGTTCGATGGCATTTTCCAGATGCTGTAGCGTGATGCTGCCATCGGTGGAGCCGCAGGCGCGTGCCACATCAGCCAGCGCGCGAATGGTGCCGGAGCTGCCCAGCGCCTGCTCCCAGCCCGTGGCCTTGTAGCGTTCTGCAATGGGCTCCAGTTCGATGCGCGCGGCCATGCGTGCTCGTTTCATGCGCTTTTCGTTGATCTCACCATCGTCGAAAAACTTCCTGCTCATGGTCACGCAACCCATGTACAGGCTTTCCAGTTGTTTGGTCTGCATGCCTTCGCCGATGATCAGTTCGGTGCTGCCACCACCGATGTCCACCACCAGACGGTTACCAGATTCGCCCGGAGAGCTGTGCGCCACGCCCAGATAGATCAGACGCGCTTCTTCAATGCCGGCAATGATTTCGATCGGGTGGCCCAGGGCTTCACGCGCACGATCCAGAAACGCGCCCTTGCGGCGCGCCTGGCGAAAAGTATTGGTGCCCACTACCCGGACGCTTTCGGCATTCATATCGCGTAGGCGCTGGCCGAAACGTTCCAGGCAGGCCAGCGCCCTGTCCATTATTTCGCGCGACAGGCGTCCGTGTTCGTCCAGCCCGGATGCCAGGCGCACGGTTTCGCGCAGCCGATCGATGATGGTGAGCTGGCCAAGGATATGGCGCGCCACCACCATGTGGAAGCTGTTGGATCCCAGATCGACGGCGGCAATGATTTCAGGGATTTTGCTGCGGGGCATGGCAACCAATGGACAAAAAGACGCCGGCACAGGCCCGGCAGCTTAAGGATTATTACCTGTAGTCTGATTGCACTGCGACCCTGCAATGGCGGCCGAGCGCCAACTCAGGTCGAAAACGACGATCCGCAGCCACAGGTGGTGGTGGCGTTGGGATTGCGAATGACGAACTGTGAACCTTCCAGATCCTCGCGATAGTCGATTTCTGCACCCGCCAGATACTGGATGCTCATCGGGTCGATCAGCAGCGTGACCCCGCCGTTCTGCACCTGGGTATCGCCCTCTTCGAGGCTTTCATCGAAGGTAAAACCGTACTGGAATCCGGAACAACCACCACCGCTGACAAACACGCGCAGTTTGAGATTCGGATTCGCCTCTTCCTGGATCAGCTCGCCTACTTTGTGGGCGGCGGCATCGGTAAACAGCAGGGAGGGCGGTAAGCCCATGTCAGTCGATTCAGCGGCCATAAGGGACCCTTCAGACTTAGTCTGATCGACATTCACACTCCCGGTGACGTCTAGCCCTCGGCCGCTCCGCCGTGGCGGGGGCTCGGCGCAGTAACGGCATTTGCGGGTTTCACCTGGCAATTGATGGATCAGCTTGCCATTTATCTGGGCGCCCATCGCCATTTCAATCAGGCCGTAATAGACATTTCCCGCCACCTTGGCGGTTGCACCCAGTTCGACGCGCTCGCTGGCATGGATATCGCCGGTCACTGCGCCGTTCAACACCACATTGGGCACCTGTACCGCGCCCTCAATCAGGCCGCTGTCACTGACACTGAGCGTCGCCTCAACCCTCGGGCAATGCGATACATTGCCCTGGATAGTGCCGTCCACATGCAAGCCGCCTTTGAAATGCACATCGCCAACCACCTGGGTGCCGGCGCCGATCAAGGTATCGATATGCAGGGTTTTGGATTATTTGTTTCGGCGCTTAAACATGGCACTCACTTCAAAAGTGGATTCACTAAATAACAAGGGGCTGCCAGGCGAATCCCTGTCGCTTCACCGGATGCTGCGCTGCCTGTACTTCCACCTGCACGGTCTGCGGCCGGAAGTCGGCAGGCAACTCGATCAGTTGCTCAAGGTTCTGAAAATATCGATAGGCAAATGTCACTGAGCGCCACGCCTTGTCCACCAGCAACTCACTGCAATTCGAGACTGACCGGCTGCCCCTGACGCGTGCCGGCGATGCGCACCTGCAAGGGGCCGCTGCGCACTGCCTTCGCCTGCATAGGTTGGATCAGCGCCAGCGCAGCCGATAGCGATTCGCCACCGTATCGGTTGCACTTCGATACGCTGCACCTGGGGTTCGATGGCGGCTCCGTAGCCGGCGTGACGATGGCCTGTAAAACGCCAGATCTTCCTGTTGCTTGCGGAATGCTGGCCTTGCAAACCTGCAAATGATTGCTGCATGTCGCTGCTGGACTGCCGATCCACCTGCGTTCCAGTTGCATGCTATTCAGCTGCGCGCGCAGCTCGGCAACTCGCCCTTAACGCACCGATCCGGCGCGCTGCTCCAACACTCGCGCGACTGGCCATCACGCTATAACCGGCCCGCATCCGGCCCAGCTCATAGGTAGCATAGGGCAACAGGACCAACAAATAGCCACATGGTCAGCCACCAGCATACGATGCCGACGACGAACGCGGCTTGATGATGAATTGTCCCGTATGTAAGGGTGCGAAGCTGGCCATTGGATTCGATCCTGCTCTGCCCGCCAGATCCTACAGGATGGCCCCGCGAACGCAGCAGCATTGCAACACATCCCCTACAATGCCCACCTCAGTCGCTGCCACCCGACAGGTCTGCCGCACGATTAAACCACACGAGTTAACAATGTCCATACTTGCTACCATCTGTTGTGCTCAAAGCCTTCATGTTGTGTTTGTTGTGACTTGGTTCGCAGGTTTGTTCTATCTTGCCACGACTTTTCGTGTATCACGCCGTTACCACCGACCTGATCAGCATCGAGCGTTTCAAGTGATGGAGCGGGCTTTACTCCATCATGAGCATCGGCGCGCTACTGGCAGGTGCTGTTTGGCGTGCTGATGGTGCTGGCCGCACCCGGCTATCTGCAGATGGGCTGGCTGCATGCCAAACTCGTGCTTAGTAGCGGTGTTGGTGGGTTATCATTTTTGGTGCGGCACTTGGTACAGGTGTTTGCGCGCATCGAACAACATTAGTCAACGCTGGTATCGCTGGTTTAATGAAGCCCCCAGCCTGCTGCTGATCGCAATTGTGATTCTGGCGGTGGTGAAGCCTTTCTAGAACGAGGGTAGGTCGCGTTTCAACCCGACATGTATTTTGTCGGAATAAATTCCGACCTGCAGCGAGGCTGACAATGCCGCGGCTGCAGTGCTAGGCGCTTTCGGACTCGCGCAACTCACGACGGCGGGCCAGGGCACGCAGATTTTTCTCATCCTGCCACCATTCGGGAAACGGGGGCGGACCTTGTTGAAGGCGCGCCGACCCAACTCTTCCAGCGCGCGTACATACACGGCGCGCTTGAAGAAAATCACGTCCCGCACTGGCGACCAGTAGTCCACCCAACGCCAGCGGTCAAACTCCGGCTGCGCGGTGGTATCGAAGCGAAACCGGTCATCGCTACCGGTGAAGCGCAACATGAACCAGCGCTGTTTCTGGCCAATGCAATAGGTCTTGCCGTCGTGACGCTGGTACTGCTTCGGAAGGCGATAGCGCAACCAGCCCTGGGTGCTCGCCATGACTTCGACGTCATCCACCTCCAGACCCACCTCTTCCTTCAACTCGCGAAACAAGGCCTGCTCCGGCGCTTCGTTCGCGCCGATACCTCCCTGCGGAAACTGCCAACCGCGTCCGCCCGGCCGGCCGCCGACAAACACCTGGCGATCGTCGCGGATCAGAATGATTCCGACATTGGCGCGGAATCCTTGTGAATCGATGAAATCTGTCATGTCAGTGGATTGTTTCACATGCGGCCGTTCACTCCAACCCGATTGCCCACCAGATTGACCGGCCAGACAAGCTGCTCCGGCATGTCGGCGAACTCCGGCTCGAGCCAGCTGGCGACTCAAGCAGGTAGCCCGGTCGGTTGGTGTGCGCTAAGGTGACCGGATTCGAATACTTACCCGGTTACCTCTTGAAGTCAGCCACTCCCTTCGCACCCGTCTTGCTGGGCTTGATCCTGTGCAGCCTGCTGTCGCTCGGCCTTGCGCTGTACGCGGGTAGCGTGTCGCTGTCGGCTCGCGACCTGTGGGCCGTAGCTGGTGACATTCCCACACCGCTGGCAGAGGCCGTGCTGCTTAATTTGCGGTTGCCGCGCGCCCTGACAAGTTTCGCCCTCGGCGGCCTGTTGACCCTGTCCGGTATCTACATGCAGGTGTTACTGCGCAACCCGCTGGCCGACCCGTTCATCATGGGCACCTCGGGCGGTGCGGCCGTCGCAGCACTGGGTGCCATGTTGCTGGGATTCACCGGCTTCGCCGTGCAGGGCGCGGCTGCGCTGGGTGCGTTCGCCGCCATCCTGCTGGTATTTGCCCTGGCGCATGCGGAAGGTACCTGGTCACCGGTGCGATTGCTGCTCACCGGCGTGGTGGTAGCCGCCGGGGCCAGCGCCCTGGTGAGTTTGCTGCTGGCGCTGGGTGAGGAGGCGCGGCTGCGCGGCATGTTGTTCTGGTTGATGGGGGACATTGCCAATATTTCGCACGTGACGGCGCTATGGTGGCTGCTGTTGCCAGCCGTGGGACTGAGTTGCCTGCTGGCGCGCCATCTCAATGTGCTGGCGCGCGGCGAACTGCAGGCGCGTACGCTCGGACTCAACATCAAACAGACGCGCATTGGTTTGTTTGCGGCCAGCGCCGTGCTGACTGCAGCGGCCGTCACTACCGCCGGCAGCATTGGTTTTGTTGGCCTGATTACACCGCATGTGGCGCGCCTGCTGGTCGGCGCCGACCATCGGCGCGTAATTCCAGCAGCAGTGTTGCTCGGTGGTTGTTTGCTGACCTTGGCGGATACCGCCGCACGCACCCTGTTCGCACCACGGCAATTGCCGGTAGGTGCGCTGACGGCCCTGATCGGTGTGCCGGTGTTCCTGTTGTTGATGTTGAGAAGAAAGGCGCAGTGATGTCTGGTGGGGAGTAACCTCGACCGTGAACATTCCTGCAACATGCCTCAAGGCTGTTCAGGGCATCCTCATCGAGAAGCACCCTCTCCCAGAGGGAGTCCATCTCAGCACACCGTCACTTCAACGCGGTTGCGGCCTTTCTGCTTGGCGCGGTACAGCGCCGCATCGGCTTCGGCCAGTAGCTGCTCGGCTGCGGACTTGATGTCTGCCTTGCTGTCGCTCATCTGCATGATGGCCACGCCCACGGAAACCGTGAGCCGGTGCTGCACACCATCGGGGAGCTGCAAGGGTGTTTCGCAAACTGCCTGGCGCATGCGTTCCGCCAATGTTGTGGCCTGCTCCTGCGAAACGGCCGGGGCGAGCACTACAAACTCGTCGCCACCAAAACGCGCGGCTGCATCGCTGCCTCGTATCTGCTGATTGATGCGATCAGCCGCGGCGCGCAGGGCCATGTCGCCCACCAGATGGCCATGCGTGTCGTTGATGGTCTTGAAGTGATCCAGATCAAGCAGCACGCAGGCCACGCCGGCATGCGCACGCTGCGCACGCGACAGCTCTTCCTTCAAGCGCTCGTGCAGATAGCGACGGTTATGCCAGCCGGTGAGAAAATCCGTCAGACCGCTGCGCACCAGCCGGGCGCGGTTGATGGCATTGTCGATGGCGAACGCTGCAATCACACCCAGATGCGACAGGAAATCCGTGCCCAGATGCTGATGGAAACGCTGTTCGTCCTGACTGCCAAAACAGATGCACCCGCGCAACTCATCCTGCTGCCACAGGGGAATCAACGCCACGCTCCTGACGGTGGTGGTCGCCGACACCTTGAGCAGCGCGCGATGGTGCTCGGCGCGGTACCGTCCGAGCATCGGCTGCCGATCTTTCTGAAACGGCTGCACGAGCTGCCCCATGTCATCAACAAAAATAACGCGGGGAAATTGCTCCAGTCTGATCTGTGCACCCAGCAGCAGATGTCGCACCTCATGATTTGGGTCCCACAGAACCAGTGTGACGAGCTCCAGGCCGTAGGAAACGGCAAGACGTCCACAGATCACTTCAAACAATTGTGGCAACTCACCAGCCTTCAGCAATTCCAGTTCGCGCTGCTGGGTTTTCTTGAGCAGACGTTCGTTGGTAACAGCCTCATCCATCAGCGCCGCAATGCGCCGGCGCAGCCGCAGGACCTCCGCTTCGAGATCCCGAGCCGCCATCAGCCGCTCCGGACGCGGCCCGCCAGATATTCGCGTCCTTTCAGCATGAGTGTTTTGAACTGTTCGGCATCATTTTCCTGAACCGCAGCACACAACTGTCCGACCGCCGTGTGCAGCGCCTTGAGCGATTCCTGACCATAGTCGTTCAGATGCTGGATCTCGAAATAAAGTTCAGGGCTTTCCCGCGAGACATTGGTGGCAATGTCGATCTGCGCGTCATAAGTGGTGCTGGACAGCTGCGCCAGTCGCTGCGCCGCCTCACCACTGTTGGCCAGCGCGGTGAAGAAACTGATGTTCACCGCATGTGACAGTCCCAGCACATAGGCAATCAGGCGATCGTGTTCATCCAGCGACATCACCGCGCGCTCAGCCATGGTAGAGGCAAACAACTCCTGCGCGACAGTGAGAGATTCCGCATTGCCAAGATCAATGAAAATCACATGCCGGCCGGACAGCAGATCGGTATCGGGGCCGAACATGGGATGCACCGAGGTCACCTTCACGCCCGCGTCGCGCAACGCGGCCAGACCCGCGCGCAGCGGCGTTTTGAGTGAGCCCAGATCAAACACCACGCCGCGCGGCTTGCGCGCTGCCAGTGCCAGCAGCACATCGTTGGCAATCTTGATCGGTGTCGCCACCACAATCAGATCCTGTTGCAGCGCATCGCCCTGCCAGTCCTGCAGATAGGCAAAGCCCGCAACCGGACCGGACGGATCGGCCACCGTGACGCTGTAACCCTGAGCGGTGAGGAAATTTGAAAACCAGCGACCCATCTTGCCGCTACCGCCAATCACCAGCGCCGTGCGGCCCGAGCCCTGCCCCCTGGCCGCCACCTGTTCGCGCTCCTGAGTGGTGAGGGAACCAAGAATCAGCAGGCGCATGACCGCTTCACCCAGATCGCCGGAAATGCCACGGCGGGCGGCATTCTCGCGCGCGCGCATCAGCACCTCGCGCTCCCGGCGGAAATCGCGGGTGGGCAAGCCGGCTTCGCGCTTGGCACGCGCAATTTGTATCCCCAGCGCCTGACGCTCGGCGATAATGCCCAGCAACTGTGCGTCCAGATCGTTCAATTTGAGTCGCAGTTCGTCCAGCGTCATGACACAGGGCCTGTGTTGAAAGGTTTGTCTTTTTACCGGCCACCAAGATTACCCGCAAGCGATCACCTAGGGGCCTGTTAACAATTAGAGCATCGCTGCGTTGGAGTCCCAGAAAGCGCCAGGCTAGGCGCGAGGAGTGAAGTTTGGTCGTTCCAAATGAACGACGAGCCCAAGTAAATGAAACATGGGCGCATGGCGCTTTCTGGGGCCCAACCCGAAGGGACGGGGTCAGAAAGGCTCAGGACTTTGTTGTGACCGAAGGAAATCCCGCGGGACACCGCTTGAGTACGTTAAGTACACTGTGCTCGGTGCGTCGCTTCCTGAGCCTTTCTGACCTCCGTCACAGCGATACTCTAATTGTTAACGGCCCCTGGCACATCCTGATGAGCGACAACGAATTTCTGCCCGAACCCCTGCCTGATAATCCCCTGCCGATGTTTGCCGGCTGGTTCAACCACGCCAGGGACCACCAGATCCAGAACAACCCGGATGCCATGGCGCTGGCCACCGTCGATGCCAACGGCCGGCCCAGCGCCCGCATGGTGTTGTGCAAACACCTGATCGATAGCGAAGGGTATGTGGTGTTCTTTACCAACTACCAGTCGCGCAAGGGCCAGGCGTTGCACGCCCACCCTTATGCTGCTGCGGTATTTCACTGGGATTCGCTGGAACGTCAGGTGCGCATTGAAGGCCCCATCCTGCGTTCGCCTGCCACGGAAAGCGATGCGTACTTCCGCACGCGCCCATTGGTCAGTCAGCTGGGCGCCTGGGCCAGTGAGCAGAGCCAACCGTTGAGCTCGCGCGCGCACCTGGTCGCACAGATTGCCAAGGTCAGCGCCAAATTCGCCGTCAAGACCATGACCGGACACTTCAGCATACCGCGCCCGCCGCACTGGGGTGGTTTCCGTCTGTGGATCGAACACATCGAGCTCTGGGTCTCGGCGCACGGCCGAGTACACGACCGCGCGCGCTGGTCACGCGAGTTGACGCCACGCGACGAGTTCAGTTTCAACACCGGTAACTGGCAGAGCACCCGTCTGAATCCGTGAGTTGACTCCCTGATGTTCCGCAAAATCCGTATTGGCATTCTGCTCATCGTGCTGGTGTTCGTCGCCTTGAACACCTGGCTGGATCGTGTCTACAGCCGCGACTGGGATGGACCGTTGCTGGTTGCCTTGTTTCCGGTCAATGCCGACGGCAGTGACGCCGCCGAACACTTCATCCGGCAACTGCAGGGCAGCGACCTGCGCGAGCTGGAGGAGTTTTTTGCCAACGAAGCAAAACACTACGGCTTGCCAGTGGAGCGTCCACTGCGCTTCACCTTGACGCCGCCCTCGTCGCAATCTCCACCCTTGCCGCCAGAAGCAGGCGGCCGATTCAGCATCATGTGGTGGAGTCTGAAATTGCGCTGGTTTACCTGGCGCGTACCAGAACCGGCAGGCCCCACACCGACCATTCACCTGTTCCTGCTGTATCACGACCCACGAATTTCTTCGGTGTTGCCACATTCGACCGGACTGGAAAAAGGACTGGTCGGCATTGTCCATCTGTTCGCAACACAAAACATGGCGCGCGCCAATCAGGTCATCGTCGCGCATGAACTGCTGCATACGCTGGGCGCCACTGACAAATACGACCTCGACACCAACCAGCCGGTGTTACCCGACGGCTATGCCGATCCGGAACGTGAACCGCTGTATCCGCAGGACCAGGCCGAACTGATGGCCGGGCGGATTCCGGTGAACGCCACGCACGCGGAACAAGCAGAGTCGCTGCGACAAATCGTCATTGGCCCGTTGACTGCACGTGAGATTGGCTGGGTGGCCACACCATGAGTTCATCTCAGCCCCTGATCAGTTGCACGGCACTGGATATTGCCGTGCAGGAATGCGTGCTGGTCGCACAACTGAATCTGCAGCTGCAGCCGGGAACGATCACCGCGGTGCTGGGACGTAATGGCACCGGCAAATCCTTGACTCTGCATACGCTGGCTGGCCTGCGTGCAGCGCCACACGGCGAAATCTTGCTGAACAACCGGACACTGCGCACGCTACCGCGTCGTGAGATCGCGCGGCAACTAAGTTTTGTCGCACAGGACAGCGAAGAACCCTTTCCAGTGACGGTACTGGAATGCGCTCTCAGTGGCCGGCATCCGCACATTGATTTCTGGCAATGGGAAACCGCTGAGGATTACGCCATCGCCCGCGCAGCCCTGGCCGCAGTAGATCTGCAGCACTTCGAATCACGCAGCATCGACACTCTGTCAGGCGGCGAACGCCGCCGGCTGGCGATCGCCTGCGCCCTGGCGCAGCAACCGCAGATATTCATTCTCGATGAGCCCACCAATCATCTGGATCCGCAGCATCAGCTGCAACTATTGAAGCTGTTGCGCAGCAAGGCCGATGCAGGCTGCGCAGTCATCATGAGCCTGCACGATGCCAATCTGGCGCTACGCTTTGCAGACAATGCGCTGCTGCTGTTTGGCGACAGTCGCTGGCAACATGGTCCATGCTGCGACACTCTCGTTGCTGACGCACTGACCCTGCTTTACAAAACCCCGATCCAGACGTTGTTTTCTGGCTCCGAACGTTACTTCTTGAGCCTCTGAACGAATATCACAAACTCAGCCACAAAAGTGTCTACGACAAGGCAAAGCATTGTTATGCAGCGGTATTCAGGGTTACAGTCCGCGCCATTATCCATTGCATCGATCTCGTATTTTTTACTGCCAATAAGAGGAAACTCTAGATGACTGCTTTGAAAAAAATGCTGGCCTACTTCATGGCCATCTGCGTCCTGAACCTGAGCTCGCCGCTGATTGCGCAGGCACGTGTCATCGGCACCCTTGAAGCAATTAGTGCCGCCCAGCACGCACAGGATCTGGCCATCATCAATGCCAGCCTCGCCCGCGCTGAAGTACAGCAGCAGTTGAGCGACATGGGCGTCAAAGCCGCGGACGTACAGGCACGCGTTGCGGCGTTGACCGACAGTGAAGTTAATAAGCTGGCCCAGAAAATCTCCACGGCTCCTGCAGGTGGTGACTTTTTTGCGGTCGTGGGCATCGTGTTCGTGGTGCTGATGATTCTGGAAGCGGTCGGTGTGATCGATATCTTCAAGAAATTTCCGTAACACTGATGATTTTGACCGCAGCACGACGACACGGCCCGGTACTGTGCAAGCTGCTGGTCAGTGTGTGGGGTCTGGCACTGGGCGGCTGTATCAACCTTGGCCCACCCGTGCCGGAACCAGGCCAGCTACCGGGCTCAGCACAGTTCGTACTGAACCCGGTTCCGTTTCACCCCCAGGATGAATACCAGTGCGGCCCCGCCGCATTGGCCAGCACCCTGAATGCTGCAGGCATCAGGGTCACACCCGAAGAGTTGGTTGGCAGGATCTACCTGCCGGAACGCAAAGGCAGCCTGCAAACCGAAATACTGGCGACCACACGCAGCTACGAACGGCTGGCGTATGTCATCAAGCCTGACCTGACACAGCTGTTGTCTGAAGTTGTGGCAACGCGTCCGGTACTGGTGCTGCTGAATCTCGGTGTCCGTTCCTGGCCCATCTGGCACTACGCCGTGGTGGTGGGGTACGACGGTCCGGAACAACAATTGATTCTGCATTCCGGCACCACTGCGAATCAGCGCATGAGTATCAGCGCATTCAATCGAAAATGGGCATGGGCGGGGCAATGGGGCATGCTGGCACTGCGTGCGGACGAGTTGCCGGCGAGCGCAGACCTCGATACCTACATGACAGCTGCAGCCAGCATGGAAGCAGTGGGCAGGCCGGATGCGGCGCGTCTGGCCTATCGTACGGCACAGCAGCGTTGGCCGACCTCGGCATGGCCCTGGCTGGGTATCGCCAACCTTGCTTACGCGAATCATGACCTTGAGGGTGCGCGCGCAGCCTATCGACAGGCGCTGGCACTTGAGCCGCGCAATGTGGCCGCGCGCAACAATCTTGCCGAAACACTGAAAGATTCCGGATGTCTCACTGCAGCACGTTTTGAATTGGAACAGGCTCTGCAGGCCGCTCGCGGCAGCAATCTCGAAATACAAATTGCCGAATCGCTGCAGCAGCTGCCTGCGTCACCCACTGCCGATGCCGCACAGTGCCAGCAATAATCTGAATCGCACATCGCTGCTGGATCCGCGCCAACAAAATCGTCCACATTGGCGCTGCAGATGGCAAAGTGAAAGTGGCGACGAGCTCTACTCTGGCTTGATGGCCTGATACTCCGCCAGGATGGACAGTCCCTTGGTCTCGATGTGTCGACGCGCACTGACAAACCCTGCGGCCTCCAGCGTTGCCAACACACGTTCCGGGGGTACGCATGCTTCAATTGTGTCCCAGTAATAGCGCCACAACCTGCTGGTGCCACTTCGATGACGCCCTACAACAAAGGCCAGCAATGGCACCAATCCCTTCATATATATCTTCAGAAAAAAACGCCCCACTGCGGATTCCGGACGAGTGATTTCCAGCAAACACAGCCTGGCGCCGGGCTTCATCACCCGATGAAATTCGCGGAAGGCCACGGACAGATCACTGATGTGACGCAACGCATATCCCATGCTCAGAAAATCAAAGCTCGCGTCAGGAAATGGAATGGCCTCGGCCCGGCCTTCCACGAGATTAATGCCTTCGGGTAATTTGGCATTGGCCATCATGCCCAGACTCGGATCGACCCCGACCACCAGCGATGGATTACCGGTAATACGCACAGCTTCGCGTGCCACCAAGCCAGTGCCGGTGCCAACATCCACAATGCGCATACCCGTCCGCAGACCAGCGCGCAGCAATGCCTGGCCGCGATACCATGGCCCGGTGCCCAGCCCGAGTATCGTCTCCATACGATCGTAATCTTCTGCCGTGCTGTCGAACATCTGCAGGACAAACCCGGCGCGTTCTGCCTCACCATCGTAGTAGCTGGTAAGCGGCTGGTGTGGTGCGTTCGCCGGCTGCGCGCGATGAGTCACGGTCATTGTGCAGTTCCTGTGTATTGGCGCTGGATGGGCGCAGGTAATGCGCTGAATCCATCGGCATCCAACAGCGGTAGAGTACAGGCGCACACCCGCCGAAACCAACTGATTCCTGTAACGGTCGTGCGATCGCTGAACAGTCCGCCGCGCTGCGCGTTGCAGCTCGCCCGATATGTCCTGATAGAGACAAGGAGCACGAAAGACGTATGTATAATGCGCCCGCGACGGCGCCCCGTATAACAATCAGAGGTGTGGATGGTGCAGCAGGCATTGGAGTCAGAGTTGGCGCAGACACTGGTGTCGGCATTGAACCTCGATAGCGTCAGCGCTGAGTCCATCGATCCTGTCGCGCCTCTGTTCGGTGGCTCGCTGGGGCTGGACTCGATTGACGCGCTGGAGCTGGCACTGGTCATCTCCAAAAAATACGGATTCGAGTTGCGTTCCGACGACGCCAATAACCGCCACATCTTCAGCTCACTGCGCAACCTTGCCGAGCATGTGCAAGCACACCGCTCGCGCTAGCCATCCACCATTTTCGGCAGCCGATGTCGACCGCTCCTACCAATCCCGCCGTTACCTCTGTGGCACGCAACCTCACGGTGACGACTGGCCTGTTGGTGTTGCTGGCCGAACTGCTGCTGCCCGCTGGACACCCATTGGCAACCGGCGGGCTGATAGCACTGGTTGGCGCACTGATGTTTTATGCCTGTTTCAGCAACCGCACCGCGACCGGACGCAGGCGACTGCTGAGTATGTTTGTCGGCATCGTGCTGGCAACCCTCATTCACTTTGCCGCCTGGGACGTGTGGATAGCCGCCCTGATGCCAGCGCTTTTCCAGTCATTGCTGGCCTTGCTGGTGGCACGCACACTGCGCTCCGGAAAAACACCCTTCATCCACCGCATTGGCGCAGCCATGCAGCCCGATGGGCGACCACTGCCACCTGATGTCGCAGTCTATGCACGCCGCAGTTCCTGGGTGTGGCTGGGTATCTTTTCCATACTGGCACTGATCAACCTCCTGGCGGTGTTGTCGACCTGGCCCGAGCCCAGCCCCCCTGTTGCGCTGGGATTGCTGGACCTGGCCATTGCCAGCACTGCTGTGCTGCTTGAGTACTTCTATCGCCGCTGGCGTTTTGCCGAGCATAACAAGCACACCCTGCTGGAATTCTGTCGCAGCTTGCGGCGACTGGATCCGTTCGACATCCTGCTCTCCTGATGTCCAGCAACACTCATTACCCGCTGCTTGGCTGCACTGACCTGCAGCGCGCATTGATATGGCATCGTGATCAGCCCGTCAGCCATGGCCGGTTCATGCAGCAGGCGCTGGCACTCGCCGCACAACTGCCGCAACACCGTTATGTGTTCAATCTGAGCAACAGCCCCTACCTGTTTCTGCTGGGCTTTGCCGCAGCGTTGCTGCGCAATCAGACCAATCTGCTACCGCCAGATCGATTGCCCAACACCATCAAGACCGTTACCAGCGAATACCCCGACAGCTATGTGCTCACCGATACCGAACTGGAACCGGCACTGGCCGCCATCGCGCTGCCCTGCTGCATGATTACCACCAGTCATCTCGCTGATGCTAATGGCGCGCTGCAGCCGTTTCCGGAGATCAGCGGCAAGCACATTGCCGCAGTGCTGTTCACGTCAGGCAGCACTGGCCGACCGCAACCCTTTCCCAAACCCTGGCGCACGCTGGTGCTGGGTGCACAAGCCAACGCCCGCGCGTCCATCGCGCCTGACAGTCATCCGGCAGTGATCGGCACAGTGCCGTCGCAACATAGCTATGGTCTGGAAACCCTGGTCATGCTGCCACTGCAAGGCCACTGCTCGGTGTACAGCGAACGGCCATTTTTTCCGCAGGACATTGCGCTGGCGTTAAGTGATGTACCTGCGCCACGAATACTGGTTACTACACCAGTGCATCTGCGCGCCTTGACCGAATCGGCACCGCCGTTGCCACCGCTCACTGCGATCTGGTCAGCCACTGCACCATTGAGCATCGAACTGGCCGCCAGCAGCGAACGCATGTTTAACACTTGCCTGCACGAGATTTTCGGTTGCACCGAAACCGGTTCGTTTGCCACACGTCGCACCACCCGCGATGAACCCTGGCTGTTGATGCCTGAATTCCGGATGTGCAGCGACCCCAATACGGCCGGCAGCCAAGTCAGCGCAGTCCATCTGCCCGTCAGCGCAATACTGCAGGACCAGATCGAGCACATCGATGCACACCGCTTCAGACTGCTGGGGCGCGGCGCAGATCTGATCAACATCGCCGGCAAACGCGCCTCGCTGGCGGATCTCAACAACCGGCTGCTGGCCATTCCCGGTGTGATCGACGGCGTGATCTTCATGCCCGATGCCGGCAGCACCGATACTCATGGCGTGCAGCGCACTGCGGCGCTGGTGGTGGCGCCCGACCTGAACCGTGAACAACTCATGGCGGCGCTGCGCACGAAAATGGATGCCGCATTTCTACCCCGTCCGCTGCTGTTGGTAGCGGCACTGCCGCGCAATGAAGCCACCAAGCTGCCACGCGCCGCAGTGCTTGAACTATTTGCCGGGCTGCGCCATGCGCCCGGATGAGCCGGCCACCTGCTCCAGTGAGGTAAAGGTGAGCGCCAGGCACTGCGTTATCGGCTGGCAACTTTTCAGTGCGCACCATGCGGCGCTACCCGGCCACTTTCCTGGTCGTCCGGTCATTCCCGGCGTAGTCATCCTGCAGCACGTACATGAATTGCTGCACCAGCACTGGCCGCAACATTCACTGCGCTCACTGCCGGTCGTGAAATTCCTGCGACCGGTGTTGCCGGAGGAACTGTTGTTGCTGGGCATCGAACCCGGCACAGTCACGCAGTCCGGCATTCAAGGCCGCTTTATCTGCCGCTGCAACGCCCAGACTGTGGCGCAGGGCAGCTTTGTCCTGCATGCCTACACAACAGGCCGTGCATGAAGCGCGGTTCATCGACATCCACCGCGTGGCAGCAGCGTCCGGAGGGCGGCTCGCCTCAGGGGCTACGTCTCATCCGCTGGGTGGCGTTGTGGGTCAGCGCTCCTGTTGCACGCGCCAGCCTCTATCCGATCACGCTGTACTTCCTCATCATGCGCGGCGTCGAACGTCGTGCGTCACGCGACTATCTGCAACGCGTGCTGCAGCGCAAACCCGGCTTGCTGCACGTGGCGCGGCACATCCATACCTTTGCCACCACCATTCTTGACCGGGTGTTTCTGCTCACCAATCGCTTCGATACGAAGCGCGTGCGCGTGCACGGCCTGCCGGAGTTACGCCGGCATCTGGATGCCGGCCACGGCGTACTGCTGATCGGTTCACATTTCGGCAGCTTCGAGGCAGTGCGCGCTGCAGGGCTGGCGCAAGATGAACTTACCCTGCGCATCCTGATGGACTACCAGCACAACGCGCAGCTGAGCACCCTCCTTGATGCCCTGAACCCGCGCGCCAGAAACAGCGTCATCGATGCCGCCGGCGAGTCCACCCAGGTGCTGCTGCAGATACATGAAACACTGACAGCCGGTGGTCTGGTCGGCATCCTGGCGGATCGCGCCCGCGCCGGCGAGCACACCCTGGAGTGCCCGCTGCTGGGTGCGCCGGTGGCATTGCCCAGCAGTCCGTTCCGTCTGGCTGCAGCGCTGCATCAGCCGGTGATGCTGATATTTGGCGTACTGCGCCCCGACAACACATATGATGTTTACTTTGAAGCGTTTGCCGATGAAATCACGCTTGGGCCCCGCAGCGAACGCGAACAGGCACTGTATGGGTGGATGCGGCAGTATGCGCAGCGTCTGGAACACCACATGAAGGATGCGCCTTACAACTGGTTCAATTTCTATGATTTCTGGTCACACCACACATCAACTCCGCCATGACGTGCGCTGCGTCTGGCTGCTGCTGGCCTTGCTGCCATTGCCCAGCCTGGCCAGCACCTTTGATCTGGAACAGCTGGGCGAGCTGCTCACGCGTAACCAGGCTAGCAGCGTGCCGTTTGTAGAGCACCAGTACCGCCGCGTCCTGAAAACGCCGCTGCAGCTGTCCGGAGAGCTGATCTACGAACCTCCCACCACGTTTGAGAAGCGCGTTCTGCAGCCCGTTCCGGAAAGCTATCGTCTGAAAGGCAGCACCCTGTCAATAGATTCACCCCGTCACAAGTCACGCCAGATCTCCACCCGCAACCAGCCGGTGCTGCGCGGCCTGATGCTGAGTTTTCAGGCCGTGGTCAGCGGAGAACTGAGCACACTGAATGATTATTATCAGGTGGGGCTGCAGGGCGATGCCAGCAACTGGCAGCTGCAATTGACGCCTACGGATGTACAGCTGGCAAAATACATTGATCGCGTGAGCATCACCGGCCAGCAGGGCCAGCCACGACAGTTTGAAATCATCGAAAAAAATGGCGACCGCAGCGTCACCGACATCAGCAACCAATCTGCCAGCCCAATTGATCCGTGACATGAGCCACGCCACACGACCTGCCGCACCCATCGATATTCGCTACTGCTGTGATGCACCACAGTCGGCATTGGGACTGGTCAGTTTTGCGCATCCCTGTGCATCCGCCAGCAGTCTGAGCATCCACACCGGTCTGCAAACATTGAGCCCGCCAGCGCTGTGGCGACTGGAATGTTTCAACGCAACCGGCCCGGTTCGTCTCCAGCAGGATGGCCTGATCCGTCATGCCAGTGATGACGCGCACCTGCTCGGCGTGGTGGAGCTGGCCGAAGCCGATTACGGCGGTATTGAAGCCACCGCGGAAGCGGCATATCGATTGTTGCAACGCTTCAATGCGCACAGCGGCTATCCGCATATATTGCGCATGTGGAATTACCTGGACGACATCAACGCAGGCGATGGCGATCAGGAACGCTACAAGCGGTTCTGCGTGGGTCGTGCACGCGGCTTTGGCGTGATGGATGTGGAACGTTACCCAGCCGCCAGCGCCATTGGGCGCCAGCAACGCAATGGCATATTGCAGGTGTACTGGCTGGCAGCGCGCGGCCCGGGTCTGCCGCTGGAAAATCCGCGACAGATCAGTCCCTACCGCTACCCACGTGCCTATGGCCCCACAGCCCCCGGCTTTGCGCGCGCCACCCTGATACCGGATGGCCCGCTGCTGATCTCCGGCACCGCCAGCATCGTCGGGCATGCCTCCATGCATGCCGAAGATCTCGATACGCAATTGCACGAGACGCTGAACAATATCGATGCCTTGCTGCAGCATGCCGGCACCCGCGCGCCACGGATTGCCACGCGGCTGGATAGCTCGAGCCTGCTCAAGATCTATCTGCGTCATGCCGGGCATGCCGCAGAGGTTGAGCAGATAGTGCGGCAACGCAGCGGCCCTGCACCGCAACTGCTGATACTGGCTGCGGATATCTGTCGTCGTGAGTTGCTGCTGGAAATAGATTGCGTGCACGGCCTGCCCGAAGCCGATACACGGCACTTTTCTGCGCGCATCAGCGCGAGCGCCGACTGAAGGTGAACCGGCATTTGCGCAGCTGGCTGGTTATGGGCCTGTGGCTGTGCCTGCTCGCCACCTGCAGTATGCTGCTGAGCCGGCACCTGCGCCTGAGCTCTGATCTGCGTCTGTTCCTGCCCGACCCGGAAACTCCCGCAGAGCGCATTCTGCTCAAACAGCTCAAGGATGGCCCCGGCACACGTCTGTTACTCGCATCCCTGTCCGGCAGCGACAGCGCAAATCTCGCAGCTGTCAGTGACCAGCTGGCCACCAGTCTGCGCAGCAATACGTTGTTCACCCGCATTGAGAATGGCAGTTTGCATGCCGACTCCAAATTGCAGGAACTGGTGACGCGCTATCGTTACCTGCTGAGCACCACCGCGTTTGATACCCAGTCGTTACACAGCGCACTGCAGGAACGTCTGCAGGATATGAGTTCACCCGCAGGTGGCATTGCACAGGACTGGTTGCTGCGCGATCCCACCGGCGAGCTGGAAAAACTTGTCACCGCCTGGCAGGGCAGCGGCACACCGCAACTGATCGATGGCGTGTGGTTCGATCGCGTCGGTGAACATGCGCTGCTGCTGCTGCAGACCCGTGCGCCGGGCTTCGATGCCGAACAGCAACGCACCGCACTGGCTGCCATCGATACCGAGCTGCGCAGGCTCGACCCGGCACAACACCTCAAGCTGCAACTCACCGGCCCCGGCGCATTCACTGCGTTGATGGAACAGAGTATCCGCGGCGACATCACCACCATCGGGATCGCCGAGGGCGTGGCTTCATTGCTGTTCCTGATGCTGGTGTTATGGTCGGTGCGCCATGTGGTGCTGGGCACTTTGACGCTCGCCACTGCGGGCGCTGGGGCACTGGCGGGCATGGTGCTGCTGTATCCCTCGGTGCATGGCATCACCCTGGCATTCGGCTTTACTTTGCTGGGTGTGGCCATGGATTATCCGGTGCACTCAGTCCTGCATCTGCAACGCGATCAGAGTGCCGCCATCAGCACGCGCATCGTGTGGCCCACGCTGCGTCTGAGCATCGCCACCACCTGCATTGCCTATCTGGCACTCACCTTTGGCGGTTTCACCGGTCTTGCACAGCTCGGCACGTTTACCGTACTGGGATTGCTGGCCACAGGTGTGGTCATTCGCTGGCTGCTGCCGTATCTCATGTCACCGGCTGCAGCGCGCGCTGTGCCTGCCTGGGTGGTACGTACTCGTGATGCACCGCGCATGCGAGTGTTGCCATTGCTGTTGATTGCGCTTTCGGCAACGGTGTTGCTGCTGTCGAAACAACCCGTATGGAACAACGAACTATCCAGCCTGACGCCAGTGCCACGCGAACTGCAGGACATGGATGAAGCACTGCGTCGCGAACTTGGCGCACCCGATCTGCGTTACGTGCTGGCCGTGCGCGCCGCCGATCAGCAGGCTGCACTGCAACGCGACGAGGCCCTGAGCAGCGGCCTGCAGCAATTGCAGCAACAGGGCGTAATCGGCAGCTATCAGCAACCCGGTATCCTGTTGCCCAGCGAACAGTTACAACTGGCGCGTCGCGCGCAGTTGCCCGACGCCATGCGACTGCAACAGCAACTCGATCAGGCGCTGGCATCACTGCCGTTTCGCGCCGATGCCTTCGGTGATTTTCTCACTGATGTGGAGGCCAGCCGCACGCTCACGCCGCTGCGGGTAGCGGACCTGGCCGGCACCCCACTGGCAGATCGTCTGGGCGCCACGCTGTTCGACACCGGCGAGGAATCCATAGCGCTGATTACGCTGAGCGATGCGCAGAACACCCAGGCACTGGCCGCGTGGACTGTCGCGCAGGGTAATGATGTGTTGCTGCTCGATCTGAAAGCTGTGTCCGAGCAACTGGTGGAACGCTTCCGTGCTCGCGCCATGCTGGCATTGGGCGCGGCACTAGCGCTGATTGCCGCATTGATGCTGTGGCAACTTAGCCGGCGCGCCGCGCTGGCGGTGCTGTTGCCGGTACTGGCCACGCTATTGCTGGAAGTTGCCATCCTCAATGCACTGGGCATTTCCCTGACCCTGTTTCATGTCGTCTCGCTGTTGCTGGTGGCCGGACTGTGTTTCGACTACGGCCTGTTCTTCAATCGCAGCGAGGCGAATGATGAGGAAGCACTGCGCACCCGTTTCTCGGTCATGGCCTGCTGGCTGTCCACCACCGGCTCCTTCGGGCTGCTGCTGATTTCACAACTGCCGGTACTGCGCGCCATCGGTTACACGGTGTCGCTGGGCGTTACGCTCGGGTTCTGCATTGCACTGCTGGCGCGACATGACGAAGATGTCGCGTCATGAATCAGCCTCTACCCCAATCCCGCGCCGAGATTGCCGCCCTGATACCGCATCAGGGCGATATGTGCCTGCTGGAACGTGTGCTCCATTGTTCCGAAGAAAGCATTACCTGCGCCAGCACCACGCATCAGCGCATCGATCATCCGCTGCGTCATGCGGGCCGCCTGTCGGCCGTGCATCTGTGTGAATACGGCGCGCAAGCCACCGCCGCGCATGGCGCACTGCTACTGGCGTGCACCGGAAACCGCGCGCCGCCGGGCATGCTGGTGGCATTACGCGACGCAACCTTCGGCGTCGAATATCTCGATGAATGCGCTGAAGCAAAAAACTGCGAGCTGCACATCGAAGCCAGGCTTCTAAGTGGCGGCGCCACCGGCAGCATGTATCACTACATCATTAAGCTGGACACACTGGTACTGGCGCAGGGTAAAGCCACCATCATGAACTGGAGCGAATCATGAAACGCTGCGCACTGGTGACCGGCGGTAGCGGTGACATCGGCGCGGCAGTGGCGAAACTGCTTGCTGCGCAGGGCTGCTTTGTCTATGTGCACGCCAATTCGCAACCGGCGCGCGCCCAGACTGTGGCGGATGAAATCATTGCAGCTGGCGGGGCAGCGCAGACATTGATGTTCGATATCACCGATGTCAATGCCGTACAAAGCTCGCTACAAACACTGCCCGAATCTTCACCCATCCAGATCATCGTCCATTGCGCCGGCATTCATCAGGACGCACCCATGGCCGGCATGTCACAAGATCAATGGCACCAGGTCATCGATGTATCACTCAATGGTTTTTTCAATGTGACACAGCCATTGCTGCTGCCCATGTTGCGCACGCGCTGGGGTCGCATCATCGCCATCTCCTCGGTGGCCGGTCAGGTGGGCAATCGCGGCCAGACCAATTACGCCGCAGCCAAGGCCGGCCTGCATGGCGCCTGCCTGTCACTGGCGCGCGAAGTGACTTCACGTGGTGTCACGGCAAATGTGGTTGCCCCCGGCATCATCGCCGGCCGTATGACCGCGCAGGATTTCGATGCCGAGAAAGTGAAAGCCTTGGTGCCTGCGGCACGCATGGGCACGCCGGAGGAAGTCGCCTCTGTCGTGGGCTTTCTGGCCTCGGATGCAGCGAGTTATGTGTCAGGGCAGATTATTGGGGTGAATGGGGCGATGGCCTGAACCTCACTAGCTAGGACACATCATTTCATGTCTTTTTACCGTTGATTTTATTTTGAAGAGCAAATGCGCTAACCTGTTTAACGCAAGGAATTTCTGGATATAAATAACGCGGAGTCTACAGAACCAGCTCCCTTTCAAAAGGGGCATTTAAAGCCATTGAGAATGGCTTCTACTGTAGTAAAACAGGGAGCTATCTTTGAGCAATTTTAATAGAAAGGCCCTGCAGGAGCATGAGCGACGTGTTCTTTGCGGTCTTGTCGCTTTCTACTATGAGTCCGGCTACACGTCTGAGTCTTATCGTGATGACGTGAATGGCGGGATTTATGAACACAAGCTTGCATCGCAACTAGGCTATTCGCTTGCTCCGGGCGATAGGTCTCCACCTGAGTTTATCGAGGCGTGTAAAGCACTCGAAACACAAGGGTATGTCCGCCGAATGAAACGAAAAGCTGATTTTCCGGAGATGGGCATTTGGCCAACTCTTGCAGGCCTTAATCATGCGGAGAATTTAAATGATTCACAGCCAATCGACATGGCACCGGCGCCGATAACGACAACGCGTCAAGTTCCGACACCTCTGATCCAGAGTTGGACAAGGAACCACCCAAGCAAGAATTGGTGGCAGAAACTTACAGCCCCTCAAGCATCAATACTCGCCGCCGCGATAGCCCTTATGCCTGCAGCTATAACCGCAACATATACATATGCAACCAGACCAACTAGAGATGAGGCCGGAGAGCAGGCGCGTTCTCGCATCGAGAAGCAGCTCCTCAAACGTGCCGGATACAAATCTTATATTTCCCCTCGGATTGGCATCGGATTCAGCGTCCCTCTAGCTTGGCAAATTGACGATGCAATCCATGTTTTCGGCGGTGGAGAGATCGACCTGATACGGCACTACGACACCGAAGCCAATAGTATTTCCGAGGGAATAAAATTTGCCCTCAGAGTGGTACAGGGCAACTACGTCAAGTATCCACAGAAAGAAGAAGACAACTACATGGATACCGTCCGCAAGATTGACCCTCAAGCCTCTATTGAGCGAGCAGAACTAAATGGCCAAGTTGGAGTAAAGATTTCCTACAAACAGAGCACCGGCGAGCGTACCGGAAGAGTAAATAGATATTGGCTGCGGCTCCACGACCGAGCAAAACTTGAGGTCATAGTATTCACAAATATTGAGGGAAACAGGCAGGATTTTTATGACGAGGCTCGGGACGTTCTGAGCTCTATAGTGATCGATAAAGACGTTATTGCAGCCAACACGAGAGAAATTGACAAGTAAACCGGGCAGTGCGCCGACTGAGATTTATTTGGCAGTAGCCCTTGCAGAAATCTCTCTGAGTGTTTTTTTAAAGTGCGCCTGACAATTGGTCGGCCATCAATAGCCGACCCATGACAATATCGGAAACGACTCTTACAACCATCGCCACCCCATTGGGCCGCTTTGGAGATAGTCAGTTTTTCTCAATAGTATTGCGCCAGCAACCTGTTGAGCAGCGCAGACGCCTCTGCATTTTCAAGAATGCCATCATGCGTATCATCAAAACCGTACAGTCGCTGCGCTTGTTGTTGCGCAGTCGAATTCATCTGACTCACCACCGTCACCACGCCGTCATTGGCTTCGCCGAAGCTGTTGCCTTTGAAAGTAAACAGCAGATGATGCTGGACACCTGCCGGCAGTGGCTGCGCAAAAATGCTCTGCAAATATTCGCTGCCGGGCACCATGTCCTCCCACACCCGCACCACCACCGGCGAATGTTTCACACCCATCTCGGCGGCCTTGTGGCCTGAGTACGGCGTGGACATGCTCACGAACAGCTGGGTATTGTTCGCACCCCACTGCCGCGCATCGCGCAACAGATAACCGCGCGCCACCAGGCCGCCCATGCTGTGCGCCACCAGCGCCATGCGTTCGAAATGATAATGGGCGCGCAGTTTCGCTACAGTTTGCGCCAGGTGATTGGCAACATTATTCAGATGCACGCCGGAAGGATAGGAATACATCCATGGCTGGAACCTACTTCGATCCAGATGTTCGACCAGGTAGGAGAAGTTCGCGGGCGAACCGCTGATGCCGTGGACGAACAGCACCGGAATTTTCCGGGCATCGTACGGCTCGATAAAATATATGCCAAGCTGCGTGACCTGCGCAGCATCGAAGGGCCTCCACAGGCTATCCTCGGCGCGTTCCAGACTGAATCTGTCATCTGTCAGCGAGGCAATTTCGCCGACGACGGTCAGCTGCCCTAATGTTTTTTCCGTTTGCGCTTCGAGACTGCGTACTTGCAGCTTGTTGACGTCTATCTCCTGATCAAGCCGCGGTGAGCTGAGCGGAATCGACAGCGCGATATTCGTCAGGCGTCCGCCTACCGCGCAAGTGAGCTTGGGATCGGCAGGTGTGCCGGCGAAAGACTCGCCGGGCTGATAAACAAGATCCGCGTTGCTGTCATCGAACGCAGCGACACGATACAGCCCTGGCGGCGCCAAGAACGTCCATTTCCCCGGCTGCTCCAGAACGAAGTGATCGACAATTTGCGGCTCATGCGCTGCGCCGCTTGCGTCGGCGTAACGCGCCAGAATCACGACCATGGGATGCAATGTGGCCGACGCCGAGGCCACGCTGCCCTCCATAACGCATAAATTATCAATGACTTTCTGCTGGTCCCGTGCATCCATGAGCATGCAGCCGCCAGCAAACATGCAGGTGCCAAGCAAACCAAAAATCGTTATTTTCACTGTGATCCTGCAGGCGTAGCCGGCTGGCAATGGCCTTGTCCAGAGGGAAACTTCGACACCACTGTGTACCAGGCACCCGACAGGAGGTATCCGTAGTTCGGGAAGGATCAAGCGCGCGTCCATGCGCTATGCACGGCCGACAGTCCTATTCCACTACCACCGGCTTCTGCACCAGAGATCGCACCAGGCCGTGCAGATACAAACCATGCAGCAGGATCTTCCAGAACACCATCTTGGTAATGCGCCAGATGTCGCGTGTGGGTTTAAAGTGGCTGGCGCGGGCGTGCGGCGGATAACGCGCTTCGATGGGTACGCTGACAGCGGGAAATCCCTTGCGCACGGCCTCGATGAGGATTTCGCTTTCGAACACAAACCCTTCAACCAGTTTCGGATGCAGTGACAGGGCACGCAGCAATGCAGCCGGATACAGACGATGACCACACTGCGTATCGCGCACGGCCTGACCCGCCGCCCAGGAAATCCAGAAGTCGGCAATGCGATTGGCAAGCAATCGTTTGCGTGGCGCGCGTTGCAGCTGTTTCAGGCGTGCACCAACGATGAGATGGTGGGGATAACGATTGGCTGCGGCAACAAATGCCGGGATATCCGCGGGATCGTGCTGATCATCGCCATCCAGTGTAATCACCGCTTCGGCGCCCGCCTCAAGGGCGGCGACAAAGCCCAGATGCAGTGCACCACCCTTGCCCAGCTGGGTCTCGCTGCGCAGCAGCTGCACGGCCACACCCTGTAGCGCTGCGGCGGTGCCATCGGTGGAAGCATCATCCACCACGATCACCCGCGCTACATATTTCAGACAGGTTTCAGCAACGGCACGAATCGACGCCGCTTCGTTGCGCGCCGGAATCACTACCGCCAGCTGCGACATCGTCAATGGCACACTGCTACTTCCCACAGTACATTGGCCAATGGCAACTGCGCAGCGATGTCATTTGCCAGCGCGTGCAGCAGGGGCAGGCTGCGTGCAGCCGGATTGGCGTTCATCAAGTCAGACACAAACGGCGGCAGCCCCCGCATGTATTCAGTATCGACACCTGCACTACCCGCTGTGCGCAGCTGCGCCACACTGCGAGCACTGGATTGGGAACTCAACACCAGCGCCACTGCAAAACTCTTTGGGATCGGGCACAGCGGCTGCATGGCGAGCGGCGCGGTGATGTCATAGGCCACCAGCAGGACACGGTCGGCATCGCTGTTCAGCAAGGTAACGGCTTCCAGTAACCCAGTGCCGAAGGAATGCTCGCCGGCACTGATGGCATTGGCAGGATGCATGCACCCCACCGCGATGGTCCAGTAACCGCTGGCTGCGTTGTGCACCGAATTGTGAAAGCGCGTGGGCGACAGCGACGGTTGTGACTGGGCAAGCTCGGTACACATGTAATCGCTGATTTCGGTATCGCCCAGCGATGAGGAAAAGACACTGGTCAGCGCTGCCGGATTTGCGTCGGCCATGTTGCACGCTGCCTGAGCCACATGCACGGCAAGCTTTACCGTCGCGGGCGCGCGCCGTCGCTCTGCTGCATGCAGCACGTCCGGCAGCGGTAGCGGCACACTGGTTGGCTGATAGAGCTGTTCGCCACGCAACACGGCGCGCGCCTGCGACCAATCGACCAGTCCCGGCGCCCATACACTGATACCGTCGATGTACAACTGCATCAGCGCTCAACCTTCGAAAAAATCAGCGCGCAGTTGTTGCCGCCAAAACCGAATGAAGTGCTCATCACATGCTGCAGTGGGCGCGCCTCGTTCTGCTGTTGCAGCCAGTCTTGAAACGCCAACTCAGGTTGATCGCAGTTCAGACTGCCGGGGATTTCATCGTTCTCCAGCGCCAGCAAGGACACCACAGCTTCGACAATGCCAGCCGCGCCGAGCGTATGACCGGTCCACGCTTTGCTGGAACTGCAGGGCACCGGCCGGGTGAACACACGGGTAATGACGCGCGCTTCCACTTCATCGTTCATGCGTGTCGCGGTGCCGTGCAGATTGATGTAGTCGATCTGTTGTGCTTGCAGCGACGCGCGCTGCAGCGCCATATGCATGGCCTGTTGCGCACCCAGCCCTTCCGGATGCGGACTGGACATATGGAAGGCATCACTGGTCTCGCCATAGCCCCCCAGCAGCAGCTCGCTTCGGCCTTCCTTCTCAAGAATGGCAAAACCAGCAGCCTCGCCGATGTTGAGTCCGGCGCGCGCTTGATCGAATGGCCGGCAGGGTTCACTGGACATGAGCTCCAGTGCATTGAATCCGTACAGCACCGATAGGCACAAACTATCTACACCGCCCACGATAGCGGCGTCGGCAAACCCGGCCTGCAGCAGTC
Source organism: uncultured Pseudomonadota bacterium (assembly GCA_963748005.1). GTDB lineage: Bacteria > Pseudomonadota > Gammaproteobacteria > Steroidobacterales > Steroidobacteraceae > CAILZL01. The sequence goes on along the minus strand of CAVVHH010000002.1, from coordinate 2,784,561 downwards.
GTGCGGCACTGCCGAACACGCGCGCGCTCGACGAACAGGCAGTGGCCACGGTCAGCTGCGGTCCTTCAATGCCCAGACATGCAGCTACGAAACCGACCAGCGAATTGGGGGAATGCAGGTTCGGGTTGCGGAGTGTTTCGGGAAATTCGCTGGCACTACCGCGCAGACGATAGGCGTCTTCGGTGCAGGCCATGCTGGCAGTGGATGTGCCCAGCACCAGAGCAACACGCCGTGCGCCGTGGCGCGCCACCAGCGCTCGCGCCTTTGCCAGAAAATCATCCTGATTCAACCCAAGCCAGGCCAGACGATTATTGCGGCAGTCCCATGCATGCAATGATTGCGGCAACTGTACCTGCTCAACGTCGCTGACACGACCAATCCAGGTGGGCAGCACGCAGTGCTCGACATCATTGCGACGCAAACCGCTTCGCCGCTCACGCAGCGCACGCCACAACTCGGCCTTACCCGGCCCGGTAGCGCAAGTTGCGGTGTATGCCATGATGCGCAGTGGCGGCATCGGCTGTGCTGGCGGCAAACTCGGGGACAATCTGGCTCAACTTATAGTGGTTTTGCAGGTGCACCTATGATCGCGATGCAGAGGGCAAAAGCAAGCCACCAGTGCCCATGCCGAACCGCTAATATTCATGAATTGTCCCCGCTGCGAATTTTGATTAATGGATGCCCTCCTTGCCCGTCAGATCGCCGGCACCTATCTGCCCAGTCGTTGGCACTACTACTACAGTCGTTCGAAGCTGACATCCGATCCGCTGTATGACGGTGTGTGCGCTGCACTGGCCGGTACATCGGCACCGGTGCTGGATCTGGGCTGCGGCATCGGACTGCTGGCACATTGCCTGCGCGCCCGGCACCTGACCATGCCGTACCTGGGCGTGGACAACGACTCCGGCAAGGTGCAGCTCGCCCGACGCGCCGCGAGTCTGCTATGCGATGTCAGCTTCAGTGTCACAAACCTCGCCAGTCAATTGCCGTCCCATCGCGGCAGTGTAGTAATTCTCGATGTTCTGCAGTATTTGCCGCCCGAAGCCCAGTACCAGCTTCTGCAGCGTGTCTGTGCAGGTGTCGGAGATGACGCCTGCCTGGTGATCCGCACTGGCATGGCCGATAGCAGCTGGCGCAGCAGGGTGACGGTCGCGGTCGATATGCTGGGGCACGCCGTACGCTGGATGAACAGCAGCCCAAAGGAATATCCCAGTCGTGACAATTTGAACAGGATGTTCGCCGCACACGGGCTGGTGCCGCACTACCGGCCACTGTGGGGCAACACACCGTTCAACAACTGGCTGATTACTGCGACGCGTCCATCGTAAGGGCGGCTCGTGAGCCTCCTTCCGGATTCCTGCATAAGAAGGGCCGTTCGCGAACGGCCCTTACGATGAATATCCGATAAACAGCTACGGCGGCAAAACCGCCCGGTAATCGCGCTCACGCAAGCCGTGCAGCAAACGCCCCAGCATTACCACATTCCGGCCGTGCGACGCGCCTTCGTGCAGCAACACGATGCTGCCGGGCCGGATGCCTCGCAGCCATCGCCCGGTGACACGCTCGACATTGGCATCCACGGCATCGAAAGCCCGAACGCTCCACGCAACCCGATGCGATCCAAGCACCTTCAAAACCGGCTCGACAAAGGGATTGGAGTGCCCGACCACCGCCCGGAACCAGCGTACCGGTCGGCCTGATAATTCCGTGAGAACACGCTGAGCGGCAGTGATCTCCTCGACCATGCGCGCCGGGGCAAGACTCCAGAATCGACCCGCCGGATGAGTGGCGCTGTGATTGCCAACTTCATGGCCCGCAGCAACGATGGCCCGCACCAGCTCAGGTTGGCGGCGAGCACGTTCTGCCACCAGAAAGAAGGTCGCCTTGGCGTCGTGCTCCTGCAACAACTGCAGGATGGCCAGGGTGTCGGGCGACGGGCCATCGTCGATCGTCAACCACACCGCGCGGCCGCTGAGTGGCGCACTGCGCAGCACCGGTCCCAACAGCGCAGATTGCGGGTAAAGCGTGCCCCATAACAACATGGCATGCAGTGCCAGCAACCAGATCAAAGCCAGCGCCCAGGCTCCTGCCAACGCCAGCAACACGGCCGGTATATGCGCCAGCGCCAGCAGCAATGTCCGGCGCCGCAACGCGGCGGTAATCAACGCAGCCTGTTGACCGGAAACTGGCTCATTCATGGTGATTTCGTCATTGCAGCTGGCACCGCCAAAACGAATGACCCCGCACACTCGTCGCGTGCGGGGTTCATTGCGCAGCCGAACGCCGATTCAAGCAACAAGAAATTACTTGGCCAGCCCGAACAGTGGCGAGGTCACCCACCCCTCATTGCCCAGTTCATCCTGCACCTTCCACCAGATGCCATTCTTTTCGCCGGTGGGGTACAGCGTGATGCCCGGATCCAGATCGCGCACTTTCTGGCTCTTGTTATTGGCGTCCGCATACATCACACCGGGCTTGGCCATGGTCACCGACTGTTGCACATTGTTGGCCTTGGCATCCGGTGCAATGTTCTTCACATCTTCAACCATCTTGATGTATGCATCGAGGTAGGCCTTGGTCACCACCTGGCCAATTTCGGTATTGGCATAACTGCTGGCGCCGCCAGCGGCAAACGCACCGAAGTATGCACCGCCACCCGCACCCCAGCCGACATCGGTCTTCTTGGCATGACCCTGCTGCAACGAAATCTGTTCAGTGGATCGCACATCGGTCAGTGTCAGCACCACATCTGCGGTCTTGCTCTTGAGACTGACACCCCCCACCACACTGCCGGCCACGCCACCCAGCACGCCACCCAGCAAACCGCCAATATTCTTGCCACCGGCCTTGGCATTCTGGTTGACCAGGTCAGGCACCAGCACGTAGTCGGCAGCCTTCATCTGGCCTTTGCCGACATTGGACCCTCCGCGCAGTTCACCACCGCTGGCCAGCGCGCGCTCGTTCTGCGCCGCATCGAGACCTTTGCCGCGATCCACCAGCGTAAAGCACTTGGATTCCGACACGAACACTTTGATCAGCGCCACTGGCGATTCCAGCTGCAGCTCACGCCACCAGTAGTTCGTTGTGTTTTCCGGTTCAATCACCGACAGCGCGCCATACTTCTTGTCGCAGGTCGGGATGGCGGGTTCATTCTTGTCGGCAGCCTGTGTCGTACCACTGATACCGAGAGCAGCGGTCCAGATGGCGGTGGCCAGAATGCGTTGCACTTTTTGTTCGCACATTATTGAAACTCCTTCCAGCTGAAGTGATGTCGAGGCCGTGACTGGGACCGAATACTAGTCCCGCCAATGGCTATCGAACAATGCCCTTACCTGGGCTCACCGGACTGCAACTACGCCCGCCACATGCTGGTGCAGCCGCCGGCCTCAGGCTTGCGGGATGCCAAGTCTCGGGACAAAACGGCGAGCTGGGCAATCTGTGCTCTTCGGCCGCCCGCGCACTTCTGAGGGGAGGACGGAGCTTCAATATGGCAGTGCGGCGCGCACGGCAGCGTGCAGCCTGCCGTTGCTCGCCAGCACGGTAGTGGTCTCCAGCCCCACCGGCTTGCCGTCCAGCTGCGTGAAGCGGCCACCAGCGGCTTCAACAATCACAGACAGCGCGGCGATATCGAGAATGTTCACGTCGGACTCGATCACCACATCGATCTTGCCGGCCGCCAGCAGGTGGTAGTGAAGGAAATCACCATAGCCGCGAATGCGATGTGCGCGGGCAATCAATTGACCATAGTTGTACCATTGCTTGCTCAACGCCAGCGTCTTCAGGTTGCCGCCGGAAATCGCGCAGCCTTCGATGCTGTCTATGTCGCTCACCCTGATGGGCTTGTCATTGAGCCACGCGCCGGCGCTGCTGCCATCGGCATTGAACTCGCCATAGGCCAGTTCACCGTAGACCGGCGCCGATGACACACCGACGATCAACTTGCCGCGATGCATCAGCGCAATCTGCGTGGAGAACATCGGATACTCGCGCACGAAGGCCTTGGTACCGTCGATGGGATCGACCAGCCACAGGTATTCCTTGTCCATGCCCTGGCTGCCGGTCTCCTCCCCATAAAAACCATGCTCGGGAAAACGTTCGCTGAGCAGCTGGCGGATCACCTGCTCTGTTTCCACATCGGCCCGGGTCACCGGCGACTTGTCAGACTTGATGGTGATGGCGATGTTCTGCTGGTAGTAGCGGCGAATGACCGCGGCGGCAGCGTTGGCAGCGTCAATGGCGGCCCCAAGAAAGGGCGACACGGGGAAGGGCGAAGGCATCGGTGCAATCCAGTCGACAATCGGGGTACGCAGCATAGCCCAAGGCAAGCGCGTCTTGACACTGCACACACACATCCCTAACGTGCGCGCACCTTCTGGTGATCGCCCGGACGAATGTCCTGGGCGAGAACGGGAAGCCGGTGCGTCCCATACTGCCCTCAATTTCAGAGGGTCGGTGTATGACAATTCCGGCGCTGCCCCCGCAACGGTAATCGAGTCAAGCCGCTTCACGGCCTTTCCCCTCTTTTGTGAGAAACGGAAGGCCAGTCACTGCATCTGCGGATGTGGGAAGACGAAACGGCCAGCAGTCACTCCTGCTACTCGTAAGCCCGGAGACCGGCCATAGGCCGAATGCTGGCCCTCAGCATTCACTCGGCATCGCGGCGGGCGATGAGCTGTGCGATCTCCCACCAGCTGCGAGATCACTCCGCTCAACTCCCCTGCGATTTTCATCCATCCCATCCATGCGGGCGAGCGTGGGGAGTGTTTGTTTCATGTCATTTTTCGTGTTGCGTTTTTCTGCGGCAGCGGCCGCATTGTCTGTTGTCACCCTGCCTGCCACTACCTCGGCATGGGCGGCCAATGATGCGCTGGAAGATGTGGTCGTTACATCGACGCGTGTTGCACAGCCCATCAGTCAAGTCATCGGCTCGGTCACCGTCATCACCCGCGAACAGATCGAGGCGCGTCAGGTTGATTCGCTACAGGACCTGCTGCGCGGCGAACTGGGCATTGATATCGCCAACAGCGGCGGCGCCGGCAAGATCAGCTCACTGTACCTGCGCGGCGCGAACTCGTCGCAGTCGCTGATTCTGGTGGATGGGGTACGACTGGGCTCCGCCACTGCAGGCATCACCGCCATCGAATTCATTCCGGTAGACCAGATCGAACGCATCGAGATTGTGCGCGGTCCCCGCTCCAGCCTGTATGGCTCGGACGCCATGGGCGGCGTGATCCAGATCTTCACCCGCAAGCATGATGGCTTCAATGGCAGTGTCAGCGCGGGCACCTATGGCACACAGAACTACAGCGCAGGCTTCGGCATGCAAGGCGATGCGCTGCGTTTCAGCGTGAATGGCAACTACCTGCAGACCGAAGGTTTCGATTCCTGCGTCGGGTCATACAGCCAAGGCTGCTTTACCGTCGAGCCTGACAACGATGGTTATCGCAACAGTTCGGTGAGCGCCCAGCTGGGCTATGCGCTCGGCAAGTTTGCCGATCTGGAGCTGCGTACGCTGTACGCACAGGGTTTGACCGAGTACGACGGCAGCTTTCAGAACGAAACGCATTTTCGCAACAGCACGCCCAACCTAAAACTGCGCATCAACGCCAGCGATGCCCTGAAGCTGACCTTGACTGGCGGCATCACCCAGGACAAATCAGAAGGCTACAAAAACAGCGTCTATAGTTCGCGCTTCAACACCGAGAAACAGAATGCCGGGCTGCAGGCGGACTGGCAGATCGGCAAACAGCAACTCAGTTTCGGCGCAGACTATCTGAACGACAGCGTCGACAGCGACACCGCATTTATCGTCACCGAGCGTGACAACAAAGGCCTGTATGCGCAGTACCTCGGCACACTGGGCGCGCATGAATTGAGCGCTTCCGTGCGTCGCGACGACAACGAACAGTTCGGCACACACGACACCGGCAACCTCGGCTGGAAGTGGGCGGTGCTTGGCGAGACGCTGGCCATCAACGCCGGCTGGGGCGAGGCGTTTCATGCGCCCACCTTCAATGATCTGTACTACCCCTATGGCTACGGCAATCCGAATCTGAAGCCTGAACGTTCGCAGAGTTATGAGCTGGGTGCATCGGGCAGGAAACAATGGCTGGACTGGTCAGTGCAGGCATATTCAACCGAAGCCGAAGACCTGATTGCATACAACAACGCTTTCCTGCCGGACAACATCAGCAAGGCGCTGCTGCAGGGCGTTGAGCTGATGCTGAACGGCACGTGGCACAAGTTGCGCGCGGGACTGAACTACACTTGGCAGGATCCGCGCAGCCGCGAACCCGGCAGCAACTACGATCACGTACTGGCGCGTCGTGCGCGCAATTCCGCTCGCTTCGATCTGAGCTATGACTTGGGTGCGGCGCAGATTGCCACGTACATCAATACCGTCGGCCAGCGCTATGACAACCTGGCCAACACCTTAAGCATGCCGGCTTATACCACTGTTGACCTGGCTGCCGATTTCGCGCTGGGCAAGTCATTCGCCCTGGAGATGAAGCTCGCCAACATCTTTGATGAGGACTACGAAACAGTTCGCTATTACAACCAGGCCGGGCGCACCATCACTGTGACGCTGCGTTACCAGCCGGGCAGCAAGTAGTTTTCTTACCTCTCCCCGAGGTAGAGGTCGGACGAAGTCCGGGTGAGGGTGCTTCAGTTTGTTGACTCCCTCACCCCAGCCCTCCCCCACAGGGAGAGGGTGCAGACATTGAATGACCTTTACTGACTTCTGGAGCATCACGTGACCAGTCACAACGAAACAATCGCTTCGCGCACCGATCTCTTCATCGGCTGCCTGTTGCTCCTGCTGCTCGCGGTCACGCGCTCCGGCATTACCCGCTCGCACTTCGGCACGTCCATCAGCCTGCCGGACGCCAGCTGGGCGGTGTTCTGGTTGGCCGGTGCATTGACGTTCAAACGCCACTGGCCGGTGTTGCTGCTGTTCTGCTGTGTGGCGGTGGATTACTTCGTCATTGCGGGCGGCGTCAGCGCCGACTGCTTTACACCCGCTTATCCCTTCCTGATTCCGGCGTATCTGTCGTTGTGGTGGGCCGGCCGGCAGTTGCGTCCATACCTGCACAGCAAGGCCGTGGTGCCATATGCGACGTTGTCGTTGCTGCTGAGCGTTACCACCTGCTTCATCATCTCCAATCTGGGTTTTTATCTGGCGGGTTACACCGCAAAAATGTCGGCACTGGCCTATGCGCAAACCGTGCTGCGTTACTGGCCACACTACCTGCAGACCGCTGCTTTATATGCGGGCACAGGTTTACTGATCTACCATATCGCACGCCATCTGCCGGCTGTGCGAATGCCACGCTCCATTCGCTAGACACTGACCAGCACGTAGACATTTCCGCGGACGCGGTTGACGTTTTGAGGCATCACATGGGCAATCGTTTAAGCAAGATCTACACACGCACCGGCGATGATGGTACCACCGGCCTCGGTGATGGCTCACGTGTAGCCAAGGACGACCTGCGCGTCGCCGCGTTCGGTGACACCGACGAAGCCAACAGCGCCATCGGCATGGTGCTGGCCGTACGCGACATTCCCGACGAAGTGCGTCGCTGTCTGGTGGAAGTGCAACACAAGTTGTTTGATCTCGGCGGTGAACTGGCCATGCCCGGCTATCGCGCCATTGAACAACAACACATCGACTGGCTGGAGCAGCAACTCGATGGCTTCAATGACCATCTGCCGCCACTGAAAGAATTCATCCTGCCCGGTGGTGGTCCTGCTGCCGCCTACTGTCATCTGGCACGCACCATCACCCGCCGTGCAGAACGCAGTGCATGGACCCTGGCCAAGCGCGACACCATCCCCGCCGAGATCACCATGTATCTCAATCGTCTGTCGGATCTGTTATTCGTGATCGCGCGTATTCTGGCGCGGCATGAAGGCGGGACTGAGGTGTTGTGGCGGCATCAACGATAGTCCCCTCGCCCCTCTCCACTTGCGGGAGAGGGTTGGGGTGAGGGGTTCCAAAGGTAGGTTGGTGCTGAGCGAAGTGAAGCCCAACACTGCCGATGGATGCATTGAATGTTGGGCTTCACAGACTCAGCCCAACCTACGAGCTGACTACCGGGCCGTCGTATCGAAGGTATTTATTCCCTGATTCGACTCACGCCCTGCGCATCTGCCGCGCCACATACTGCCGCAGCACACCATCCAGCCGGGACTGCCAGCCTTCGCCGGTTGATTTGAAATAAGCCACCACTTCCGGGCTGTAGCGCACTGATACCAGCACTTTTTTGTTCACGGATTTCGGTCGGCCGCGCAGTGAGCGCAGCGGCACCATGGACTTGAGCTGTTTTTCCGTCAGCGGTTGTGCATCGGGATCGGCCTTGGCAGCAGCCGTAATTGCCCTATCTTCCTTCAGAGAGGGCATTTTTATTGCAATGCGCTTAGAGACTCTGGACATAGCGTTTCACTTCACGACGATTGGCACGACGCAGGCTGATGATGCGACGGACATCGCCGCGATCAACAAATGCCGCGCAATAGACAACTCCGGTATGCGGCGCGAGCGCAATCATGCGTATCTCGCCATAATCAAAACGATCATCGACCCAGACCAACGCGGCCTGCCAATCCAGTTCGCTTGCCAAACCCAGCGACACACCGTGCTTGGTCTGATTGGCAATATCCTTGGCCGGATCGAACTCGATTTCCATGATTTAATGTAGCTACTACAAATAAGCACGTCAACTACTGGTCACCGAACGAAGCGTTACCCCGGCGGCCACGGTTCAATCCCAAGCGGCTTGAATTCCTGATTCTGCAAACCCGCCACTCGCTTCGCCAACTCCTCGCGCCGATCCTCACTCAACGGATGCGTAGATAAAAACGCGGCCGGCGCATCGGCAGCTTTCTCGCTCATGGTCTTGAAGAACTCCGGCATGCCGGAAGGATCAATACCTTGCTCCACCAGCACGTCGAAGCCTTTGTCATCAGCTTCCGTTTCCGCATCGCGCGAGAACTTGAGTGATGTCAGTTGCACCGCCGCCTGACCCGCCAGCGTGCCGCCGAGATCGCCGGTGACCAGCGCCCACACGGCACGCAAACCGAGATTCTTCACCATGCCTTCCAGGCTGTGGCGTTGCTCGACGTGTTGCACTTCATGCGCCAGTACACCGGCCAGCTCTTCGGGACGCTTCGTAGCGCTGATCAACCCGGTGTTGACGACGACGATACCGCCGGGCATGGCAAAGGCATTCAGCGTGTCGTCATGCACTACGTGAAATTCATAGGTGTATTTCGAGCCTTGCGTGAGTCGCCTGCCGATGCTTTGCACGGCATCGAAGGCCGCGCCGGAGTCTTGCAGCTTGAACCCGCCTTTCATGCTCTCGAATGACGAACGACCGAGTCTGGTTTCTTCTTCAATGGGAATCTGGTCCGCCACCCAGCCGGCAATGCGCTCGACCTGAGTAAGGAACAGCGCCAATAGCAACAGCGGAAACAATACAAACAGACCCAGCATCGACCAGCCCACTGCACGACCTGCGCTACCCTTGCGTTGCTTTGCTTTCAGCGCCTGCACCTGCGGCAGGCTGGCAATGTACGGCAAGGCCAGTAATTGCGCTGCAGCCGCGGGATCAAGCACATGCGCTGCCCATACATCGCTGCCCTGCGTCCATGCCAGTTCGATGCCCGGTTTGCCGAAGCCTACTTCACGCAGTTGCAGTTGATTGAGTGTGGCACGCTGGGTTTGTTCACCTACGCTGATTTCAACGCCAGTGATGCGCACCGTAAGTGTTCCCCATACGCCGGATGGGGACAGATCGCGACCGAAGATCAGGGCTTTGATGGCGTTATTCATACTCACCAGAACATCACATTGTAGGGGCGGCTCGTGAGCCGTCCTTCCCAAGTCAATGTGAACAGGAAAACAGAGGGCGGTTCACGAACCGCCCCTACGCAAACGCATCAACTGTTATCGCCATCCAGCAAGCCACCCAATCCACCGAGCAAGGAACCTTCGCCCACCGAGCGGCCACCCGCAGCCGGTGCGGACCTGACGATGCGATTGGCCAGACGCGATAGCGGCAATGACTGCACCCAGACGCGGCCCGGACCACGCAGAGTGGCGAAGAACATGCCTTCGCCACTGAACAATGCGCTCTTCAGTTTGCCGACGTATTGAATATCGAAATCGACGCTGGGCTGGAAGCCCACCACGCAACCGGTATCGATACGCAGGGTTTCGCCGGGCTTGAGATCGCGCACTGCCAGCGTGCCGCCGGCGTGCACGAACGCCATGCCCTCGCCTTCCAGCTTCTGCATGATGAAGCCTTCGCCGCCAAACAGGCCGGCACCCAGTTTCTGGTTGAAGGCAATGCCCAGCGACACGCCACGCGCCGCACACAGGAAACTGTCTTTCTGGCAGATCAATGTGCCGCCGATATCGCTGAGCTTGATGGGCACGATGTGACCGGGATAGGGTGCAGAGAATGCCACCCGGCGTTTGCCATTGGCTTCGTTGTGGAAGATGGTGGTGAACAGCGATTCGCCGGTCAGCAGACGCTTGCCCGCCCCCATCAGTTTGCCGAGCAGGCCGCTTTGCTGAGACTGGCTGGAGCCGTCGCCGAAGATGGTGTCCATCTCGATGCCGTCCTGCATCATCATCATGGCGCCGGCTTCACCGATCGCGGCTTCGCCGGGATCGAGTTCCACCTCGACATATTGAATATCGTCACCAAAAATTTCGTAGTCGATGACATCCATCGCCATGATCGTTTGCTCCGGTTGAAAGCATGATATTGAACAAGGACGCTTCGACTCCGCTCAGCGACCGGACTCACCATTCCGGTCGCTGAGCGGAGTCAAAGCGTGAAAATCAGAAAGGGACGATTATAGCCGTGAACTGTTTCAGCGCGCCTGCTCCAGGGCATCACACACTGCCTGCGCGCCCTGCAACAAACGCGGCGTAGCGCGCGTCGTAGTGTCGGGCGATACCACATAGATGTGATTTTGCTTGACGGCCCTCACCTGCGGCCACGCACGCCAGTCTTCCTGCACCTGTTGCGGACTACCGTCGGTGGACAGAATCACGTCGGGATTGGCCGCAAGCACCGCCTCTACGCCCACCACCGGCGCCAGCTGACTCAGATCGGCAAATACATTCTGCCCGCCACACAGACCAAGCATTTCGCTGATGACATGCCGGCCATTCACCGTGTACAGCGGCTGACGGTTTACCTCAACGAACACGCGCAGCGTCGGCCGCTGCGCATATTGCGTGCGTAGTACCTGCACACCCTGCGAAAAGTTATCTGCCGCCTGTTGCGCCTGAACTTGACGACCGGTCAATTCGCCAATGCGAACCAGCGCCGCGCCCACTTCGCTCAGGTGCTGCACCTCAATGCTCTCGACGCGCAGTCCCAGCGACCTGATCTGTTCCACCGTCGTGACGGGTGTGCCCGAAGTCCATGCCAGCACCAGATCAGGCTTCAGCGCCAGCAGCTTCTCCATATCGACGCGGAACGCATCGCCAATGCGTGGAATCTGTCTGGCTGCTTCAGGGTAGTCCGCGTATTCCACTGTCGCCAGCAATGATTGCCCGGCGCCAACGGCATACATGAGTTCGGTAAGGCCGGGAGTGAGAGAGACGATACGCTGAGCAGGAAGCACCCTCACCCTGCCCTCTTCCTCAGGGAGAGGGGAACGAGAAGATAGATCCGTATTCGTATCAGCCTGCTGCGCTTTGCCTCCCTCTCCCTGGAGGGAGAGGGCCGGGGTGAGGGCGTTCTTCTCCCCGCATCCCAGCAACAACAAACACCCCAGCAACCAGCCCGCACGCATCATGTTGCTTGTTGCCACGCACGCAACATCGCCCGCAGCCGTGGCCAGTCGAAACTGTCACCGGGATCGGTCTTGCGCCCCGGTGCGACATCGCTGTGACCGACCAGGCGCTCAAGCGACAACGAGGGATAGGCTGAACAGAGCGTCAGGAGCACTTTCGCCAGCTCACGATATTGTTCAGCCTCGTAAGCCGCATCGTCGCTGCCTTCCAGCTCGATGCCAATGGAAAAGTCGTTGCAGCGTTCGCGCCCGCAGTAATTCGATGCACCGGCATGCCAGGCGCGTTGGTTAAACGGTACGTATTGCACCACCTCGCCATCGCGACGGATCAGCAAATGCGAGGACACCGTTATGCCTTCAATCTGCTTGAAGTAGGGATGCGCATCCCAGGACAGTGTGTTGGTAAACAGTTGATCGATCCACGTCCCACCATACTCGCCGGGCGGCAGGCTGATGCCATGCACAATCAGCAGGTCGGGAGAGATTCCGTCCGGGCGCTCATCAAAGTTCGGCGAGACAACCTGACGTGCTCCGGCCAGCAATCCGGAAGCGGTATCAATGCTATAAGTGACGGGCAGATTCATGAGCCGCGATGATGCATGTTTGGCCGCGCACATGCCAGCCATACGCAGGCACTGCGGCCCCACAGGCTGATTTCTTTGGCACAATGACGGCCACAACAAGCACCAGGTAAATCCGTGAACGACCTGCAAACCGACCTCAGCGCGCGCGACCTGCAACACGTCTGGCACCCGTGCACACAGATGCGTGACCACGCGCCTGCTGATCAAGCCATGCCGATGATCCCGATTCGTCGTGGCGAAGGTGTGTGGCTGGAAGACTTTAATGGCAAACGCTATCTGGATGCCATCAGCTCGTGGTGGACCAATCTGTTCGGCCACGCCAATCCGCGCATCAGCAATGCGATCAAGCAACAGCTGGACACACTCGAACATGTGATCCTCGCCGGCTTCACGCATGAACCGGTGATCAGGTTATCGGAGCAACTGGTCAAGCTGGCGCCGCAGGGATTGACACGCTGCTTCTACGCCGACAATGGTTCATCGGCGATTGAAGTGGCCGCCAAGATGAGCTTTCACTACTGGCACAATCAGGGCAAACACACCAAGCGCCGCTTCATCACACTGGAAAACAGTTATCACGGCGAAACACTGGGTGCGCTGGCGCTGGGCAATGTCGAGTTGTACAAGCAGATCTATCAGCCGCTGCTGATGGACGTGATCACCGCACCCTCGCCGGATTGTTTCAACCGCGAGCAGGGTGAAAGCTGGGAAGCCTATTCACGCCGCATGATTGAACCCATGCGCGTAGTGTTGTCACGACACGCCGACGAAGCCTGCGCAGTAATCGTCGAGCCGCTGGTGCAATGCGCCGGCAATATGCGCATGTATCACCCGGTCTATCTCAAGCTGCTGCGCGACGCCTGCGATGAATTCGGCGTGCACCTGATCGCTGATGAAATCGCCGTGGGTTTTGGCCGTACCGGCACTTTGTTCGCATGTGAACAGGCCGGCATCCGTCCTGACTTCATGTGTCTTTCCAAAGGACTCACCGGCGGCTATCTGCCACTGTCTGCAGTACTCACTACCGAAGCCGTGTATGAAGCGTTTTATGACGAATACACCAGCCTGCGCGCGTTCCTGCATTCGCACAGCTACACCGGCAATCCGCTGGCGTGCACGGCAGCATTGGCGACGCTGGAGATCTTTGCGACTGAACCGGTGATCGAACGCAATCGCACGCTAAGCGAGCATCTGCGTCAGGCCACACTGGCATTGAGCGATCATCCGCACGTGGCGGAAGTAAGGCAACACGGCATGATCTGTGCAGTGGAAATGATCAAGGACAAGGCGGCAGGCGAGCCTTATCCGTGGCAGGAGCGGCGCGGTCTGCGCATTTATCGACATGGCCTGCAACAGGGCGCACTGCTGCGGCCCATCGGCAATGTGGTGTACTTCATGCCGCCCTATGTGATTACGCCGCAGGAAATCGACTTTCTGGTGGCAACCGCCAGCGAGGGCATTGAGTTGGCAACATGCGATTGACAAGAGTTCACGTGCCACTGGCGCTGTCATCCGGTGCTGAATTCATGCTGCCTGCGGGAGGCGCCTATCACGTGGCGCGGGTGCTGCGCTTGCGCACAGGTGCAGCACTACTGGTGTTCGACGGCACTGGCAACGAGCATCGCGCCGAAATCAGCGCCATCAATGGCGATCAGGTACAGGTGCGCATCGGCGAACGCCTGCACGGCACAGCCGAATCCAATCTGCACATCACGCTGGTTCAAGGTATTTCGCGCAGCGAACGCATGGACTGGACCTTGCAGAAAGCTACTGAGCTGGGTGTAAGTGCGATCGTGCCGGTACTGACTGCGCGCAGCGTAGTGCGACTGGACGAAAAGCAGGCCAGCAAGAAACAGGAACACTGGCATGGCATCGTCATCGGCGCCTGTGAACAAAGCGGTCGCAGCACGCTGCCCAAAGTGCAAGCGCCGCTGCGTCTGCGCGATTACTTGAACACGACTCGCAAGGATGGCATGCGACTGGTGTTAAGTCCCAATGCGCCCGCATCCCTTGCAGGACTCAGCAGTCTGTCCACCAAAGTCGAATTGCTGATTGGCCCGGAAGGCGGTCTTGATGATGATGAGTTATTGATGGCGGAAAAATCCGGCTTCACTCCAGTGCGCCTCGGCCCGCGCGTGCTGCGTACAGAAACCGCATCAGTGGTGGCGCTGTCAGTACTACAGGCGCTATGGGGCGATCTGCAATAACGGTCGGCATGACACCTGTCGTTCCATGTGTCCATGCAATCAGTGGTCGTCGTTCTCCCGATCGATTGCGTGACGGCATCGTAATTGAGCTTGACAGCGCTGCCGCGCCATCTGCATGCGTTCGTCAATGCTCCTGACCGGGCCAGCAAAGCTGTCAACAAGCTGTCAAAAAATTCGATTGTGTTGACAGCATCTGCGGCCGAGGAGTAACTAGCCGGATAGAAAAACTCTGATGTGTTTCTGATCTGAATCAGCGCCATCGCAGGCGAGACAACACTCGTCTGCGATGGCGCCACTAAAACTTGCGAGGGGATACGTATGGCTACTCCGGGCGAAACTGGAAGAAATGAAATCGACGTCGATGCGGATCGCCGCAGTCTGATGAAAGCGGCGACAGTCGCGGGGGTATTGGGTGGAGCGGCACTTGCGACTTCCATGGCACAAGCCCAGCAACCTGCCAGGCCAGCGGTCGAGGATCCAAAGGCCACCGGAAGGCCTGGGCAAGAACGCCGTTCCCGACCAGCGCTTTCCGCTGACCTACCAGGCGCCCGTGACCAACGGCACGCGCATCCTGATGGATCACCTGGCCGCGCTGAGCAGGCGTGACATCAACGGCGTCGCGGACACCATGCACTTCCCGTTCGCCAGCTACGAAGGCACCGACCTGTACGTGGCGAAGACGCGCGAAGAGTTCGTCGCGAAGCCGCCCGCGTCGCTGAACATGACCATGAATCCCGAAGCGGCACAGTCCCAACGACGGCTACCTGAAGCCGGGCAGCTATGACGTGTTCCTGGGCCTCGAGGTGATGGGCACGCATCCGGTCAACGCCACGATCGCGCTGATCTATGACCGCTACGACAATCAGGGCAAGAAGCTGCTGCGTTGCGAAGGCATGTACGCCATCACCAATAATGACGGCCGCTGGGCCATGGAGCTGGCCTCCACGATCTTCACGCCCGCTGACATGATCGGCACGGTGTTCGACGAGACCGTCAGGCAGGCCAAGCTGCTGCGCGTGAATCACACGCTGTCGGCTGCCACCGGCGATGAAGCCTTCGATCGCCTGACCGTGCAGCCCGGCAAGACCGCCGGCCTTAGCGGCGGCGCCTCGTGGACGGCGCAGGTCAAGGGCCAGGAAGAAGTCATGCAGGGCTATCGCATCAAGGGCATCAAGAGCCGCCTGCAGGTGCGCGAGACCACCGGCAACGAGCCGCTGCGCGGCGATCGTGGCACCTACCAGGAGTACTGGGACGGCATGGGCAAGCTTGGTCTCGGTCCCTGGGGTTTCATCTATGGCACGTGGAAGGAAGGCCGCGTCGTGCATCACACGGCGGACAAGGCACATGTGCAGGCCTCGGCGGTGCGCTATACCGCCGCCGGCGAAGAGATGAGCCTGGCGGTGCAGACCATGGTCGTGGTCTACAAGGGCGGCAAGTGGAGCAGCCCCGGCAACCTGATCTATGCCACGCCGCATGACCGGAACAACGACATCCATCCGGGCGGACTGGAGCCCGTCTGATGAAGCGCGACAAGCATGCTTCTCGCCGCGCATGCTCGGACTCTGTCTGCCGAGGACGCTCACATGTCTGCTTCCCGCTCTGCCCCTCGACGAATGGGCCGCATTCGAGCGGCGGCGGTGCCGCAATCCTGATCACGGCGGGCACAGCCGCCGCCGCCACGGCCGATTGCTCGGTGCAGTCCCTGCAGGCACTGAAGGTACCGCGTGTGACCGTCACTGCCGCGAAGCGGTGCCCGCAGCCCGCCGAAGCAGGCGTACTGCGATGTGCAGGGCTCGGTTGCCACCGACGGCGAAGGCGCCGGACCGGGATCCGCAGGTTTTGGACTCACGCTGCCGGCCAGCTGGAGCGGCAGGTTCATGTTCGGCGGCGGACGTGGCACGGGCGGCAACCTGGGTCCTCCGCGAACAAGCCCGACATCGACATCGCACTGGCAAGAGGCTACGCGAGCGCCACCACCGACAGTGGCCACAGCAACCGGGAGGAGAGCTGGTACTACGTCGGCAAGCCAGGCGTGCCCAATGTGCCGAAGCTCACCGACTACTACTACCGCGCCACGCACCAAGTGACGTTGGCCACCAAGGAGTTTGTCAAGAGTTACTACGGCGCGCCGGCGCATCACGCGTGCGTACTTCAATGGCTGCTCGAATGGCGGACGACAGGCGATCACGGAGGCGGTTCGTTATCCCGACGACTTCGACGGCATCATCGTCGGCTGCCCGTGGCTGGATCCGGCCGGCAGCGCACTGCTCAATGTGCAGCGCACCAAGTCCTTTCTCGATCCGGCGAACTACATCCCGCTGGACAAGTTCACCGAGATCGACACCGCGGTGCTCGCCAAGTGCGACATGCTCGATGGCGTCAAGGACGGACTGATCCAGAATCCGTCGCAAGTGCGATTTCGATCCACATTCGCATCGTGCCGCGGTGTGCTGACCAAGGCGCAGGCCGACGCGCTGGACCACTACCTGGATGCGGTTCGCGACGAGAAGGGCAATCTCGTTCATCCCGGTTCATCGGTGGCCAGATTGCAGGCGCAGTTCAACGGCGTGCGCAACAACGCCGACGGAACGCCGTTGCGCGCCATGCTGTACGAAACGCCGGCGCCGTTTCCGAATGCTCCCGCGCCCTGGGGTGAAGGCAAGAACGAATCCCACAACTGGAATTCGGCGCGAGGCGTCATTCAGGACCTGGCGTTCAACGATGAGTCCTTCGACCTCAACAACGGCATCTTCAATAAGAACGGTGCGGTAAAGCCCGATGCTGCTGAAAGTCGCTCTATGAAAAACTGGGCGTGGAAGTCGTCGCAGATCCGGCCAAGCTGCAGGCCTTCCTCAAGAAGGGCGGCAAGATTCTGATGTATCACGGCCTGAGCGATGTGACGATCAATGGCTTCGGCACCATCCTGTACTACCAGGCCCTCGCGGACCAGAATGGCGGGTACGCCAAGGTCCAGGACCAGGTGCGGCTGTTCCTGGTGTCGGGCATGCAGCACTGCAATGATGGACCTGATCCGGTGTTCTTCGACACCCTCACCGCCATGGAAGACTGGGTGGAGAAAGGCGTGGCGCCGAACAGCATGGTTGCACCGTACACCGAGGACTGGGGCAAGAAGATCACACGCGACCCTGCCTATCGTGCAGCTTCCCGGTACAGGCCCGTTACAGCGGCAACGGCGATGTGAATGACGCGAAGAACTGGAGTTGTCCCGCCGGCGATCAAGGGCATGCTCGAAGTCGCGCAGGAACGGAGCCCAGGCCGGCATGAAGGATGACCTGGCGCGCTTTACGGCACGATTCAAAGGCATGCCCACGGCAACCATGAAGCAGTGAGCATATGGCCGGCGCGGCGCGAACACAGCGTCGCCCGTTGATAGCAAAAAATCAGAATAGCGCGCGTTTAGGGGAACACTTTGAAGAAATAAACCGCGGCACAACGATGCAGCGGTGATCGCGGGGGCGGCACAACGCGAATGCAGCGTCACGTGCCGATGACAACAAAACACATCGGGGAGATAATCATGAAGTTCACCAGTCCTCTCTCGCAGCTCGCCGCATTGCTGGGCGTCTGTGCAACGTCGTCACTGTCCAGCACGGCGTATGCGCAGAATGCGCAAGCGGCCAGTGTCGATCCGCTTGAGGAGGTCGTGGTCACTGGCTCACGCGTCATCGCCAACGGCAACGACAGCCCGACGCCGGTGACTGTCATCAGCGTGGATCAGCTGTTGCTGGCAAATCCCGGCAACGTTGCCACGGCCATGCAGATGCTGCCATCGGTGATGGGCACGCCGACCCAGGGCGGGCAATCCAGCACGAATTTTCAGGCCGTCCTGAACCTGCGCGGCATGGGCGGGTCACGCAACCTGGTGCTGTTCGATGGTCACCGGGTAGTACCAACCACACTGCTGGGCGGTGTGCAGACGGGTGTCGATTCGAACCTGTTCCCGACCATGCTGTTGAAACGAGTCGATGTTGTCACTGGCGGTGCCTCGGCGGTGTATGGCTCCGACGCCGTCAGCGGCGTCATCAATTACATTGTGGATAACAACTTCAATGGCGTGAAATTCAACGCTCAACAGAGTGTTTCGGAGTATGGCGATGCCAAGGCATATAACCTCGGCATCGCTGCCGGTACCCCGCTATTCGATGGTCGAGGCCACATCGAATTCAGTGCTCAGATGATCAACGATCCGGGTGTGCCGGATCGATATTCGCGTGAATGGGGACGTGCGGTGCGCAGCATGCAAGGCTCCGTGGTGGGCTCGACTGCAGGCGCCGGTTCGGCAGCAAACCCGTACGCTCTGTATGAAAACAGCCGTTTCAGCGTCACCACCTTCGGTGGCTTGATCAACTCATGTTCGGGCACGGGTTGTTCCAATGCGCTGGTCGATCTGCAATTCGCACAGAACGGTGTGCTCAGTCAGTTTAGTCACGGCATACGCACGGGTTCCGCGGGTGCGGAGGTCGGTGGCGACGGTGGCTACTACACCACGTATCCGGCATACGGCTCGCAGGAACAGGACCTGGGACTGGGTCGGTTCGATTTCAATTTCACCGACGATCTGAAGTTCTATGTCGAGGTCGCCGCCGGCTCCGTACTGAACACGAACACGCTGGCAAACGCAGAAGTTCGCACCCGGGCAGTCGGCTACAACAATGCCTACCTTGCCACTGTTCAGCCCAACTACCAGACGATCATTGCCGCGCAACGTGCAGCCAATCCGTTGAGCTTCTTCAATTTCAGCAGGATCTTCACGCCCGATCAGATGCCCGCCCCAGTCAACGGCGCCCGCGGCAAGCAGTTTCTGTATCTGACCGGTCTTGACGGTTTGTGGGGCAACTACAAGTGGAGCCTGGGCTACGAGCACTCCGATGCGAGCCTCACCAACACCAATCCGTACAACATCAGCAACGCGCGGCTGTTCGCGGCGATGAATGCGGTAACCGTAACTGCGGCCAACGTCGGCAGCAGCGGCCTGGCGATCGGCTCAATCGCCTGCAACGCCGCACTGGTCAACCCTGGGGCCTACAGCGGCTGTGTGCCCCTGAACCTGTTTGGCCCGAGCGCCACCAATCAGGCGGCATACAAGTACATCCAGCAGTACACCCAGTACATAGTCAATAGCGGCAATGACGATATCACCGCCAGCATCTCCGGCGCTCCGATCAGCAGCTGGGCTGGGCCGATCGACATGGCGCTGTCGGGCGACTGGCGCCGCCAGACCTATGGCATCGACACCAATGCGCAGACCACCGATCCGGTCAACTGCACGGGCATTCAGTTCAACTGCAATGCCAGCACTACACCTTATCTTGGCGCCGTCACGAACGCTTTTCCGGAGGCCAGTGTGACTGTAAGCGAGGTAGCGTACGAAGCTCTGGTGCCGCTGCTGCAAGATAAGTCTTTCGCCAAGTCCCTGGCTTTCAATGGTGCGGTGCGTTATACGAACTACAGCACCAGCGGCGTGGTATGGACCTGGAAACTCGGCCTCACCTGGGCGTTGAATGACGACCTGAACTTCCGCGTGGCCCGCTCCCGCGACATTCGCGCCCCGAATCTGCGCGACCTGTACGCTCCGGCAAGTTGCGGCAATATTTCATTCACTGACATCCACACCAACAACACGCCCGGCACCGTCTCTTCGTGCTCACAGGGCAACCCCGAGCTCACACCGGAGCAGGCAGACACATGGACCCTCGGCATCGTATGGACGCCGCATTTCATCGATGGCCTGAGCGTCTCACTGGATGGCTACCACATAGACATGATCGATGCTCTGAACAGCCTGAGTGTCACTCAGCCGGCGTCCCAACAGGCGTGCGAGCTCAGCGGTGGCACTTCGCTCATCTGTTCGTCGTACATCCGTCCCTTCCCGTTCAGCAATACCACGTCGGCAAACTATCCGACCAAGGTGATCAATCAGACACTCAATACCGGAGGAGTGCTCACCTATGGCATTGACTCGGAAATCAACTATGCGCACCCGATCGCCGGGCGTGCATTCGGCGCGCGCCTCCTGGTGAACTACCAGCCCACCTATACCGTCGATCAGGGCCCTGCGGGGATATTGTATGCGGGCGGCGCTGCCGACAGCCTGGCCGGTCTGCTCAACACGCCCAATGTGAAGGGCATGCTGCAACTCAATTACGAGGTGATCAACAGCCTCACTGTCACGTTGCAGGAACGGTACCGCAATGCACTGAAGCAACACGCATCACCGACGCTGTTCTTTACCATGGGCAAGCAACCGCCGATCTGGTACAGCGATCTGACGCTGAACTACAACCTGAAACCTGGTAGCAGTGACGTGAATATCTTCTTCAACGTCAGAAACCTGTTCAACACGCAGCCCGATCCCTGGGCTGCTTCCGGAGCAAACGCCCAGATCGGCTCGCTGGGCGGCTATGTACCGGGTGACGATATTATCGGTCGCTATTACACACTCGGGGTGCGCTACAAGTTGTAAGCAATGGCATCCCGGGAGGGAGTCCTCCTGGGATTTACGTTATCCAATCCAGTCACTTCTCCATGCACACAGGTTGATGAGGGTCCCCTAGATGCACCGACGCGGAATTTGCTTGCGGACCCAATTGTGGTCGATGGTTTGCATAGCATTGTATTCAGCTGGAATAAGTACGATCGCCGTGGCGGCGCTGGTGGTGCCGACCGAGGTGAACCCTGCGCCGAAGGCGGAGGACTGGATGGCGATTTCGAAGCTGCCCGACTGGAGCGGCTACTGGATCCCCAATATCCGCGATCAGACGCTGCAGGAGACCAGCAATACCCCGCCGTGGAATGCGAAGGTGGCAACGGAAATGGCGCAGGCGCGTGCCGAAGAGCAAGCGGGCAAGCCGCGTGGCCTGTTCGCGAACTGTCTGCCGGAAGGACTGCCCAGCGGTATGCTGGTCAATCACGTCGGCATGGAATTATTGATCAGTCCCGGACGGGTGACGATGCTTGGCGATGGCGATGGCAACAAGCTGCGGCGCATCTACACCGACGGACGCGGCCATACGGCTGAACCGAACCCGACCCTGTATGGTGAGTCGATCGGCCGGTGGGAGGGTCAGACGCTGGTGGTGGATACGATTGGCGTCCTGCCGCAGAGCATGGTGGCCATCAACGAAGCCATCGGCGTGCCCAATGATGGCGACATGCACGTGGCGGAGCGGATCTATCTGGCCGGGCCGGATACCCTGCACGATGAACTGACCATCACCGCGCCGAAGATCCTGGCCAAGCCGTGGAAGACCACGCGCATCTTCACCCGCGACCGGCGGCGCGCCACCGAAATCAAGGAAGCCATCTGTGTGCAGGGCAGCCTGTTCACCGAAAGCACGGATAAAGACGGTCACGCCAGCTGGGCGCCCGCGGAATACGACCTGGACGATGGCACGCCGGTGCAGTCGGACAAATGATAGCAATCAAGCGTTACAGGACTCGATGATGATGAATACAGTGCAAAAGCTGATGTACGGGGTAGTGGTGCTGGGAGCGCTGGCGATGAGCCCGGCCCATGCGCATCACTCCTTTGCCATGTACGAACCCGAAAAGATCGTCACGGTGGAAGGCACGGTCAAGGAGTTCAAGTGGGCCAATCCGCACGTGCTGCTGATGGTGACGGCGGCTGGCGATGGGCAGTTGTGGACCATGGAACTCACCGCGCCGGGTCAGCTGACGCGCAATGGCTGGACCCATGCCACGCTCAAGACCGGTGATGCCGTCAAGGTGCAGGTACGTCCCTTCCGCGATGGCCGGCTGGGCGGCGCGTTCGTCAGCGTCTCGGTCAATGGCGAAGAGATCAAGCGCTGATGAAGGTTCAGGCGCTGCTGCGGCCACCACTTCTCGCGCTTCGCCTTGAGCATTCGCACACTCGCTACTTGTCCGGCGCCCAATAGAAAAAGCCCATACCCTCGCCAGTGCCGGCTTCGGTGCGGTATAGCGGAACGTAATCAACCATCGTCATGCGGGCCCCCATTTGCTGTCCGGCAATCAGCACGGGCACGTAGAGCTTAACTTCCGACGTACCGGACTGGTAAATGCGCTCATCGATGTTTGCGAGCCCTTCCAGATCGCCGTTCCCCAGCAATTTGATGAACTCCCTGTCCTGTTCCTCATCGCAGACGAAGTGAGTCAGACCACCCGAAGCAATCACTGCGACTCGCTTGTCGCTGTCCCAGGAGCGGATGGCATCCACCAATGCGTGACCGAACTCAATGCAGCGACGAATCGGCGGCTGCGTGGGCCGATAAAACGTGTTCATGAGAATGGGGACGCAAGGCGGCGGCTGATCATTCATGATCCGGTGCAGTACGAAACCGTACGCGTGGGGCACCACCAGCGTGTTGTTGAGCCAGGTGTTCGGCAGCCACTTGAACAGGTCCATGAGATCGAAGTGCTGCGCCTGCAAAGTCTTCACCAGATGCAGCGCAAGCTCTGGATGCCCGTCGTGAACCATCCATTTGTCCGGTGCGTACACCGATCTTCCCGGAGGCCCGTTGTAAATCTCCTGGCCGGTATAGATGGCCAGCGAAGGTGAAAAATTCACGAACATTTCCTGTTGATCCTTGCCCAGGATCACCGCCACATCGACCTTGGCCTCTTCATAAGCCTGGCGCATTTTCTCCAGCGCAGCCTGGCAACGCACATGCCGCGCAGTCCATTCTTCCAGCGTGCACTGCGCGAGGAAGTTTTCTCCGGCGCGCTCCTGCACCACCTCCGGATATTTCCACAGGCGCTTCCGGTACCACATCTCCCGGATATTCGACCGATCGCGATCGCCATCCGTCGTCCACGTCTCGGGCGACGTGCCGAGCATCGGACCGTGGGGAACCGCCATGCCAAGTACAATTTCCGCCATAACTTTCCTCGTCCTCAAAAGATCAGGACTGAGCCTGCTGCGCAGCCACCTGGCGCGCAAAGTTGTATTGATCGCGTACTGCGAAGATTGCTATCGCCGGAATCAGCCCCGGGATGGCGATTGCCAGCAGCGTGGCCTGGTAACTGAGCTGCAATGACATCATGAATCCCGTGATTGCCGGCCCAAGGATGGCGCCCAGTCGCCCAATACCGTAGCAAAATCCCATTGCTGTGGAACGCATTTCCGGCGGGTAATAAGGTGCGACATACCCATTCAAGGAATTCTGCGCACCATTGAATCCGGCTCCCGCCAGACTGACGCACACCATCAGCGCCCAGAAACTGGTGACGTAACCCGTTGACACGATGGAAACGAAGGCAAGCACATAGAAGACAACCAGGGTACGTCTGCTGCCGAGGTAGCGGTCGGCGACGATGCCCGCTACATAGCTGCCGATGATAGATGCGGTTGAAAGCGTAAGCAGACCGGTCAAACCTGAGGCCAGGGAATATCCCTGGCTCATCACCAGTTTGGGCAGCCAGATGCTGAAACCATAGATGGTATACAAGTTCAGGAAATACACGAGCCACAGCATTACCGTGCTGAAGGCACGCCCGTCCCGGAAAATGGCAGCAATCGGCGCTCTGGAGGTGCCACCGGCCATACCAGTTTGCAGCACTGCATCATCGGCCAACGTTTCATCGGGGCGCGCCCTGCGTAGCAATGACTTGAGTTGATCGATGCGATCGTGCTTGAGCAGATCCACCGGCGAATCCGGCAGGTATTTGAAATACAGCACCAACACCAGCAGCGGGATGATGCCGGCGATGAAAACCGAACGCCAACCGAAGGGTGTAAACAACCACAATCCGGCCAGCGCCGCCAGGATGCCGCCGACCTGTATGCCGGAGAGCATCATCGAGATCATGGTTGCACGAGATCGAGCCGGCGCATACTCGGTCGCCAGCGCTACCATGTTGGGCATGCAGCCACCGACGCCAAATCCCGTGATGGCGCGAAAAATACCGAAAGTAACCGGATCATTGGCTAAGCCGCTCAGCACCATGCCGACGGAGAAAATCGCAATGCACAGCATGATGGTCTTCTTGCGGCCGATCCTGTCCGCAAGCGTGCCGAACACCAGCGCGCCGATACCCATGCCAATAAGCGCATAACTACCAATGATTCCGGCCTGCGCGGGATTGATCTTGAAGGACTCCAGCAGCAGTGGCACCGCCGCGCCATAAACCAGCAGGCAATAACCATCGAGCGCAAACGAACCGAAACCCAGGAAGAACAGCACCCAATGGAAGTTGTTGAAGTGGCTCCCCTCCAGCCACTTGCTGATGTTGATGGCCGATCCCGCAGGCATGGGTTTATCCATTGGCAATGTCCCCGTCTTGGAAGTGTTATTAGCGACGAACAGCGCTCAGGCATAATCTCACACTTCATGAACGCCGTGGCTTGAGAGATGCAGCCCCGATGGGACTCTGTTGAAAGCTTGCAATTCGCAACGACCCTGGAGCAGAACATGAAAAAGACTTTTATCGCGGTGGCCTCGCTGGCTGTAGCGGCAGGAGGGGGTTACGCAGCGGGTATTGCCAGTGTTCCCGATATTTCCACGCTCAATCCGAAAGCGTTCAAGTACACGCTACCCGAGAACATCAAGTGGGCACCGGCGGCCGGCTTGCCTGGCGCGGAATCCGCCACAGTGGTTGGCGATCCAGCCAAGCCTGGCCTTTACGTGGTGTTGAACCGATTTCATCCCGGCCACTTCAGCCGCCCTCACTACCACGAGAACGACCGATACATCATGGTACTGAATGGGACGTGGTGGGCGGCCACTGGTGCGAAATATGATCCAGACATTACCGTGCCCATCAAGCCCGATACTTTCGTCGTGCACACTGGTCGGGAAGTTCATTACGACGGCGCGCGCGCCGGCAACGAGGACGCAGTGGTGATGATTTTCGGCATGGGACCGGGCACGCGGCACGATTGCGAAGGACCGACAGCTGAAACAGGTCCCGGACCCTGCGCCGAGGCCCGCAAGCTTGCCAGCCTCAACTGAACACAACGCTACTTTGTCGCTTCTTCAATTGCGTTTCGCCCCGGAGTAATAAAGATCACCTTGCCGTCTGCGCCCTTTATCGTGGCCATGCCGACATTTGTCGACGCCGGGTTCCGGGACCGCCAGCCGCTGACACTGACCGTATCTCCCGCTTTCAGCGTATCGGGTCGCCAGCCCAGCCGATACAGAGAGTTGGGTGTGCCACCCTCCACATGAAAGACCACCAGTGCGCCGGCTTCATCCCTGGCCTCAATGTGCGTGTATATGTGCGGATTTCTCCAGTCCACCTTGACCACCTTGCCGGTGAACGTAACCGGCTTGCTGGTATCGTATTCCGTGGAGGTTGAGTGATGTGCAGCCAGCGGCATGCTCAACATGGCTGCAAGCCCTGTCGTCAGCATGATCTTGAATGCCTTGCTCATTGTGACCTTCTCCTTCTGCCGGATACCTTTGTGTCGCATGCAATGGTGCATGGTTATTCTTCTTCATCCTCGTCCGGCGTCCAGACCTTGATGACGCCGTCCACGATGTTCTGCAGATTGTTCTCTTCGCAGGAATATTCCATCAGTACATCAGAGGATGGCCTGAGTCGCCAGGTGCGGATGCTCATCCAGTCCTGCGTGTAGGTTTTGGGGTCATGTACAGTCACCGTATGCGTCATGGTATTTGCATCCGTGCGAGTAAAGGTATTGATCATCACCATGTCCTTGCTGTGCGGATGACCCGCGCCATCGAGCTTGGTATAGCCATTGAAATTCCTCGTCTCGATGATGAGCGTGTCGCCTTCCCACCGGCCCATGGACACACCGTTCCATGACGGCGGCAGGTCCGCCGGCCACTTGAAGCTTGGCGAGGTGGGTACCCAGTGAAACCAGGTGTTCTGCTCGAACAGCAATACTATTGCATCGGGATTCTGGACGATCTGCACACCATGCGGCGAATTGATGTTGCGGGACATGCCGTACGGCAGGCAGTTGCCGGCGTAGTCGCCCTTGTTGGCCGGATCGTAGTCGCGCCACTTGCGCAGGCCCCATTCGGTATAGGGCAGATCGAAGGACCGCGGCGTGGTGCCGGCTGCGGACGGTTTGGCGCCGGGAATCAACTCGCCCTGCCGCGCGAACTTCAGCGGCTCGCGCGTCCTGGGATCGACCACGCGCAATGCCATGTTGGTGACATGGAGATTGGACCAATGCCCGCTCAAGTCGGGCTTGCCATTCGCCAGCCTTGGTACGGGAGCCACAGGCTGCGCGGCCATGAGCCGCACCGGAACAGTTGCCGCCAGGACCGCCAGAACCAAGGCCACCATCCAGTGTCGACGCTGTCTCACGAATCCCCTCCCGCAAATGGCCGGAGCTTTTCTTATGTATAGATGCGCACGGCAAGCACAAACGCCAGTTTCAGGCTGACTGACGCGCAGTCAGCCTGATGTCCCCTCATCAATCGGCAAGCTAGCCACGCATCTCCTCGCTGATCATCTGTTCCAGTCGCTCGAAGTCGGGAATCAGCGGCGCTTCGTTGATCATGCGCACCTGGCACAGCACTGGTTGGCGATCGAAAAAGGGTTGATTGGGGTCGGGCTTGACGATGTCGGGACCCAATCGCACCAGCTGCGGGAAGCCCTGCGTGACAATGCCGAAGTAACCGCTGGTGAGTTTGCCGCTGATGGCCACGCAGACGATGATGCGGGTACGACCACCGGCGATAGGAATATGTTTGCCGCAGGCCGCTTCAAACGACACCACCGGCACGACGCGGCCGTTCCATTGCAGATTGCCCAGATACCATTGCGGCGCGTTGTCTACGGCTTCGGGCTGTTGCCAGGTCACTACTTCGGCCACGCAGGCGCGCGGCACCAGCAGGCGTTCCTCGCCCAGCGGTACCAGCAGACTGTAGAGCTCATCGCTGACTGCGTTCATTGGTGTTTACTCTAAAACTCTTCCGCTGCCATGGATTCGGCTAACTTGCCATCTGCTTGCGGCGCCGCGCATGCACCAGCGGTTCGATGGCATCGAGCAGCTGGTTTTCCTGATAGGGCTTGCCGAGATAGTCATTCACGCCGATTTCAATGGCACGGGCGCGATGCTTGTCGCTGACGCGTGAAGTGATCATCACAATCGGGATATCGGCCAGACGCTGATCACTGCGCACCTGCGTAGCCAGCTCATAGCCATCCATGCGCGGCATCTCGATGTCGAGCAGGATCACATCCGGAATGTGTTCCTGCAGGATTTCCAGCGCATCCACACCATCCTTCGCGGTCAGCACGCGCATGCCGTGGCGTTCCAGCAGGCGCTGCGTCACGCGACGCACGGTAATGGAGTCGTCCACCACCAGCGCGAAGATACGCCGGTCTTCGCCACGCGCCGCCAGATCACCCGCAGGACGCTCACGCCATTCGGAGCGCACCAGCGCACCCATATCAAGAATGATGACAACTCGACCATCGCCTAGAATGGTGGCGCCGGAAATGCCGCGAATACTCGACACCTGCGGGCCAACCGACTTCACCACAATCTCGCGATTGCCGAGCAATTCATCAGTGACCAGAGCGGTGGAATGTTCGCCTGCCTTGATCAGCACCACCGGCACGTCACCGGACTCCGGCAGCACCGAGGGACCGGCATCAATGAAGGCGCCGAGATGCTGCACCTTGTACAACTGACCACCGTATTCAAAACTGGGTGCGTCATGCTTGAGGTGCGTTTGCACCTCAGCTACCGGCAGGCGCACCACGCCTTCCACGGTCGGCAGCGGCAGCGCGTAAATCTCACTTTCACCCACACGCACCAACAACGACTGGCTGATAGCCAGCGTGAACGGCAAACGGATAGTGAACTTGACACCTTCGCCCTGCTTGCTTTCGGTAAACAAGGCGCCGCCGAGCTTCTTTATCTCGGTCACCACCACATCCATGCCCACGCCGCGGCCGGCATGCTGGGTGATTGTGCTGGCTGTGCTGAAACCCGGCTCCAGAATCAGCTGCAGCGCTTCTTCATCGGTAAGCGCGCGATCGCCGGTAATCAGGCCCTTGGCCCTGGCTTTTTCGCGCACGGCATTCACGTCGATGCCGCGCCCGTCATCCTGCAGGGTAATAACCATTTCCGCGCCTTCACGACGCAGACCAACATTGATGGTGCCGCCTTCAGATTTGCCGCGGGCGCGACGTTCCTCCGGCATTTCGATGCCATGTATTACCGAGTTGCGCAACATGTGTTCAAACGGTGGAAGCATGCGTTCGAGCACCTGCCGATCCAGTTCGCCGCCGGCACCACTGATATTCAGCTCGACACGCTTGCCGGTATCACCGGCGACCTGTCGCACCAGACGCGTCAGGCGCTGCGCATGCCGCGAAAATGGCACCATGCGCGTGCGCATGAGGCCATTCTGCAATTCAGTCACCACACGCGCCTGTTGCAGCAACAGGTTCTGCGCTTCGCGCGTCATGGTTTCCAGCAGTCCTTCGATGGAATCCACGTCGCTGACCGACTCAGCCAGCGCCCGTGAGAATTGCTGGATGGTGGAGTAGCGATCCAGCTCCAGTGGATCGAAATCCTCGCGGCCTCTGGAGTCGTCCTGATGTTTGTGCAGGATCTGCGCTTCAGTTTCGATTTCCAGCTTGCGCAATTGATCCTTCAGGCGTGTAACGGTGCGCCCCAGCTCCGACAGATTGAAATCCAGCGACGACACCTGCTGTTCCAGACGCGAACGCAGAATGCTGACTTCACCGGCATTGTTAAGCAGGCTATCGAGCAGATCGGCATCCACACGCGCCACTTCACCGCGCTCGTGCGCAGGCGATACGCGACCAGGCGGCAATGCTGTGGCAGCCAGCGCTGAGGGCGCCGCAGCGACAACCGGCTCTGGCGATGGCACAGTCGAAGCAACCGGTGACGGGGCTTCCGGCGCAGCACCCACTGCCACCACATCGGACAGTGTAGGCGGTTCTTCAGATTGAACCTCGGCGCTCGCTGATTCTTCGGGCGGCGCAGGCTCGGGGGGCAGCACCAAAACCGGCATCTGCCTGGTATCAGGAAGTTCAAAATCGATGGTGCCTTCGGCAGGCGGCGCCCCCAGGGCCGTCAAGCCATGCTGCGTCAGATCACCCACATCAAACTCGGCCGTCAGTTCCGGCGTTGCCGCACCTGCTCCAGCGGGTGTCGCGTCGACGTCGGCAAGTGTTTCAACAAACGCAGATAGATCTATGTCCTCCGACGCTTCTTCTTTAACCCCTTCAAACTGATCAGGGGGCTCATCCAGCACCGGCAATTCCGAGCTGAGCTCAATGACTTCTTCGGACAATGTCTCCACCGACATCGTCCCTGCCTCCGCCTCCATGTCTATTGGCGCACTCTGCGGCGCCTCTGCAGGCGCAACGGCTGGCAGCACCTGACCACGACCCAACGCCTTGATGCGTTCCATCAAGTAGCGCGCAGCTTTGACACGCCGACCCTGATTGACCGTGTCGCGCATCTGGTTCAATTCGTCGAGACTGGTTTGTAGCAGCGCAAATACGTCGGGCGTGGCGGGCACGCCGCCGTGCTCGACCAGCTCCATGAAGGATTCCAGCTCGTGACTGAGATCACCCATGGCGCGGATGCCCGCCATGCGCGCACCACCCTTCAGGGTATGCAGGGCGCGTTTGAGTTCATGGACATTCTGATTGTTGCCACGGTCATCACGCCAGCCCTGCAATGAATGATCAGCCGCTTCCAGTAATTCAGTAGCTTCCTCGGTGAAAATGGCCGCAACATCGGCATCAAAGTCATCATCCATGTCCTCGTTTTCCGGTTCCGCTGGTACTTCCTGCAGAGACGAATGCAGCGTTGCTGCAGCAGGCATGGCGTCACGCTGTGCGGCAGCATCCATCTGTTGTGCATCCTGCGTACCGGCTGCTGAAAGGTGAGTCGCTGCCTCAAGTTCACCCAATACGGGGGAAGCAAAATTCGCGGCCCATGCGGCGGTTTCAATGATGGTTTGCGGTTCGGGCTCGATCTCGGGCACTGCAATACTCGCAGCAGCTGCCTGATCCTGCATGGTTTCGTCGATGAACAGCTCCTGTCCGTCACTCCCGGCAGAAACGGCAACTTCGTCGATCGCAGGCTCAGCACCCTGCGCGAGAATGCTTGACAGTGGCTGACTCAACATCATCTCAAGATCATCAGTGGTCAGATCTATCCATTCCTCTTCTTGTTCAGCAGGTTCATCGGCAGGCGTCGCGCTCTGCGACAGGGTCACTCCAGGCTGCGCACCGGCGACGGCACCGATCGACCCATTGTCAAACTGCGGCAAGGGCATCATGCCCGTGGCGTCCGGTGCAGCGGCGCGTGCGGTCAGTTCCGAATCCAGACGCTGCTCAAGCTGCTGCAGACGCTCGGCGATATCCGCCTGCGAGCTGAAGAACACCGTGCTTTCATTGATGTTGGCAATGATGTGCTCGATTGCAGCGACCGCATCCTTCAACAGCTGCAAACCATCAGCCGGCAGCGATGCGCCGTTGTCGTACAACTTGCGCACATAGTGATTCAAGGGCTCGGCAATCTTGATGCTGTGGCGCGCACCGGCGGTCTTGGAAGCACCGCTGAGTGTATGGCAGGCACGATGCAGTGCCTCGGTTACGGCATAGGGCGGCAGAGTGTTGTCGCAATTGGCAATATAGTCGCGAATCTCTGCCAGATGTCCGGCCACTTCCTTGGCAAAGATATCGTGCAGCGTGGGATCCATCGGTGGCGCCGCTGCCACCGCTGGAGCGGCAAGCACGGGCTCCTCGGCGGTCAGAACTGTTTGTGTAAAATCGGCCGACGCCGGCTGCGGCTGCGGCTGCGGCTGCGGCACCACATGGTCGCGCACGCCTGCCATGGCATGAGCCCGTCCGATCAGCGGCGCCACTGGCACATCCGGCGGACGACCGACTTCGAGCTGCTCCACCAGTTGCGGCAGCACGGCAAGCGCCTGACGCAGCAATTCCATCATTTCCGGTGTGCGTTCCAGCGTCTTGCTGATGACACGGTTAAGCAGGCTTTCAATCGACCAGGCAAATTCACCGATCAACTGCGCACCGACGAGACGACCACTGCCCTTGAGCGTGTGGAAAGAACGTCGCAAGTTGGTCAGCGCATCCTGATCCAGCGGATTGTCATCCCAGCGTGACAACAGCGAACCCAGCTTGGCGATTTCATCGCGCGCTTCTTCGATGAACAGTTCAAGGAATTCGGGATCGGCCTTGTCCGGCGGACGCACCAGCACTGGCGGCAGGCCCGGTTCAGCCCTGACCTGCGCCTCGTTCGTAATCGACACGACTGTCGATTGCGTAACCGTCTGCCCCGTATCGGGCAACACCATGGTGCGCTCGGTATCGGTGCTCTGTGCGCGTTGTCGAGCTGCTTGCGAAGCAATCGCCACCGTCGCATCGACAGGCGCATGAGTCGGGGTCAGTTGCGGCATGCGCTGCAAGCCGGTCAGTCCGGTGCTCAGTTCATCCAGCACACGCAGACAGTTCTCGGCATTGTCGAGCATGTACCAGGGATCGCTGCGGCCGGCCTGCAAGGTCTCCAGATAATATTCGACAGCCACAATGGCATCGGCGAGCCGATCCATCTTCTCTGACATCTGTGGTGCCACATCGGGCCGCGCGTAACGCGCCAATGCCTTGCGAATGCGTTCGGTGATTTCAACTGCGCGGGCCTTGCCCAGCATCAGCAAGCCGGCAGTAATCCCACGCATCAAGTGTGGGATCTGATCCAGCGCCTGTGCCTCACCCGGTTTTTCCAGCGCCAGGGCAATGGCTTCCTTGATACGCGCCATGTTGACGATGCATTCGCGCAGCACCGCTTCCGATACCTGACGGAATTCGATGTCCCTGTCGGCGGATTTTTCAACGCTGGTATCGGCTGGTGTCTCGCCACCTGTCGTGGCACCAGCACTGGGCACGATCAAGCCGATCAGTTGTTCATCGAGATTGTCTTCAACATTGATCAGGGTGGCCGCCATGGCCAGCAGGCTGGCCTCATCCGGCTGCGTGCCCCCCTGCAACAGGCGCTGCAGATGTGTGGTTTGCTGCTGTACTTTCTCGCGCAACTCACCCAATCCCAGCACGCCCAGCGTATCGCCGATCTTTTTCAGCAGTTCCAGCTGCGGATTCAATTCTTCAAGATTTGAACCGCCACGGCGCACAAAAATATCCAGCGCATCCTTGACGCGCGCCAGATCTTCCTTGATGGCGCCAGCCACGGTCTTCATCAGCTTGATGGAAGGCGCCGACAGGCTTTCGCGCGCAGCTTCTACCTGTTCGTCCACCGGCAACAGTTCATTCAGGCGGAACGATGCACGCACTGCCGTCACGCGCGGGCCATCGCTGGTGGCGCGCGCCACGTAGTACAGAAGGTTGTTGAGCAGATCCAGTGGTGGTTGATTGCAATAATGTTGCTCGCCCTGCTCATAGAGGCGTTTCATCTGCCGGTCTGCCTGCCCCAGCAAACGCTTGACGGACGCTGTGCCATCCAGACCCTTGTCGCGCAACGCTTCAACTACCGCACCGACCACCCACCACAACTGAAATACCGGCTGAGTGGTGGCCACTTGCTCCATCTTCTCGGCCGCACGCGCCAGAATCTCCAGATTCTGATCAACACGTTCACCCTTGATCCAGCCAAGCAACCCCAGCTGAAAGCGTGTGCGCATCTTGCGCGACCAAAGGGCCACCGACATCGCCGCCTCGCCGGGCGCAGGCGCCACCGGACTGGCCTGCTTGTCGGAGCTGAGATTGAGCAGCAGCAACGTGCCTTCGGACAACAACGGATTGCCACGCACCGCCCGTAGATCGTTAAGCAACGGCAGCAACACCAGTGCCATATCGCGACTGCCACCCATCACCCGTTCCAGGTAGGTCGGCAGTTGCACCATGGCGCGCATCAGGGCATCAAGGCCTTCGGCGAGATGCCGTTGCTCTGCAATATTGTCGATCAGGTACTGCGCCAGTTGCTCCATCTCTTCAACCAGCAACGCTGCGCCAAACACTTCCACCAGACGCAGGGCGCCACGCACCTGACGCAGATGCTCACGGCATTTGGCCAGCAGTTCCACCTGGTCCTGCTGCTCGCCAAACAACTCCAGCGCCGCACGGGCGTCGTTGAGTTCATTGTTCAATTCGCGCGCGACCACGTGCAGGGTCTGCGTCGATACCTCACTCATGAGTGCGGTGCTCCGTTTCTTTTACAGTGTTCAGGCCGACAGCCCGCTGACTTTCTTTTCGACACTCGCAGACGCAGGCGTGGCTCGCGCCTTGCCTCCGTTCTCCCCTGCAACTGTCGAACTGGAACCCGGCTGCTTGGTGGCAATTTCAGGCAGTCGGAAACCCGCCACCGATTTGCGCATCAAGCCGGACAACTGCGCCAGTTTGCCAATGGAAGTCGACGTGGCGGCGCTGTTGTCAGCGGTCTGGGCGCTGATTTCACGCAACACTTGCATGTTGCGCGCAATGTTCTGGGCCGATTCCGATTGCTGCCTGGCGCTGGCGGAAATGTTCTGCACCAGCGAGGCAATCTGGTTCGACACCTGTTCGATTTCTTCCAGGGCCGCACCGGCGTTTTCCGCCAGCAAGGCGCCACCCACCACATCGGTGGTGCTGCGCTCCATAGACACCACCGCTTCATTGGTATCGGCCTGAATGGTGCGCACCAGCACTTCAATCTGTTTGGTGGCCTGCGCAGCGCGTTCGGCCAGACGCTGCACTTCATCGGCGACAACGGCAAACCCGCGTCCCGCTTCGCCGGCCATGGACGCCTGAATCGATGCGTTCAACGCCAGGATATTGGTCTGCTCGGCCAGATCGTTGATGAGCTCGACGATGTTGCCGATTTCCTGCGAGCTTTCACCCAGACGCTTGATGCGCTTGGACGTCTCCTGAATGGTCTCGCGAATGGTATTCATGCCATCGATGGTGCGACGCACGGCGTCCGAACCTTTATGGGCAATGTCCACTGAATGACGCGCCACATCGGAGGAGCGCTCGGCATTGCCGGACACTTCTTCCACCGACGATGCCATGGCGGCCACCGATTCAGACGCCGCGGCCACCTGCTTTGATTGCTGCACCGATGCCTTGGCCAGATGCCCTGACGACGCCAATGCCTGGCGTGCCGAACCATCCAGCGTCACAGCAGTCTTGTTGATGGTGGTGACCAGTTCGCGCAAGGCTTCAATGGCGTAATTGATGGAGTCGGCAATTGCGCCGGTGATGTCTTCCGTCACCGTGGCCCGCACGGTCAGATCGCCTTGCGCCAGATTGGTGATTTCATCCAGTAGACGCAGGATCGCTTCCTGATTGCGCTCGTTCTGCATGCGATGACGTTCGGCAGCAGAACGCAGCTCAGTGGTGACGACGTGCGCCAGCGCCAATCCAGCGGTGGCCAGCGCCGCTATACCCAGCAGGACCAGCGCCAGGATCGAGCCACCCAGCCCCAGCAGCAGTGCGGCACCCGCACCGAGAATACCCAGCAGCGTGACGGCCAGCAGTGCCGGGCTCATGCGCAGGAGTGTGGTCTTGAACGTGGACTGGGTTGCCATTGTCTTTTGATACCTGGTTCTCTGCTAGTGCGCAGCACCCATCAGGAATTCATTGCTTTCCAGCAAGGCGCGCAAACCGAACACCGGCGATACTTCATTACCGCGGCGAAACGCACCGGCCAGGTAGCGATCGCAATTCAGCATGGTGGCCGGTAACTGCGTACTGAATTCGCGATCCATAAACCGCTTGAAACCCAGCACTTCGTCCACCAGCAGGCCCGCTGGCACATCGCGATTGTTCACCACCAGAATGCGAGCACTGCGCCCAATAGGCGCGGCGCCACCGCCGAGAAAGCCGCGCAGATCCACCACCGGCAGCAATTGGCCGCGCACGTTGGCCAGACCGCGGATCCAGGCGCGGGCACCCGGCACGCGGGTCAGGAACGTGGGCACGCTCAGGACCTCGCGGGTTTCTTCACGCGCCACCAGAAAATTTTCAGCCCCCAGACGAAATGAGACGCCCACCCATTCATCACCGGTCTGGGTGTCACGTGCCTGACCAGCCTGTGCGGCACGGGCGCGATTTTCGATCTCCAGAAGAAGTTCGTAAGGTTTGTCGAGTAGCGAACGCAGGGCAACCGCAGCAGTCATGAATTACTAATCCTTGTGCTCATCCAGCCAGCGCCGCGCGCGCCTTGGCCAGCAATCGCTCCGCCGACACCGGCTTGACCAGATAGTCCACCGCACCCTGGCGCATGCCCCAGATGCGATCGGTTTCCTGATCCTTGGAAGTCACCATGATGACAGGGATTTCCTTGGTATTCGGATCAGCTGACAGTTTGCGTGTAGCCTGGAAACCATTCACCCCGGGCATCACCACGTCCATGAAAATCAGGTCTGGCTTCATCTGTCGCGCCTTTTCGTATGCTTCGGCACCATCGCCTGCCGAGGCGATCTGATAGCCATGGCGCTCCAGCGCCACTTTCATGGCATGCACTTCGGTGGGCGAATCATCAACAATGAGAATCAGTGCCATAAGGTCGTCACTCCCAATTCAGGGCCAGTCTCATCGGACCAGCTGTCCCACATGGGTTTCAATCGCGCTCAGCAGTTCGTCCTTGGTAAAGGGCTTGGTCAGGTAGTGTTCCGAGCCAACAATGCGGCCGCGGGCGCGATCGAACAGACCATCCTTGCTCGACAGCATGATCACCGGAATGGTCTTGAAGACCTTGTTGTGCTTGATCAGCGAGCAGGTCTGATAGCCATCAAGGCGCGGCATCATGATGTCGACAAACACGATATCCGGCTGATGATCGGCGATCTTCGACAGCGCATCGAAACCGTCCACGGCGGTAAAGACTTCGCAGCCTTCTTTGGCCAGGAGGGTTTCGGCAGTGCGCCGGATGGTCTTGCTGTCATCAATGACCAGCACCTTCAGACCCGCCAGTCGCAGTTTTTCGGCAGTTGCCCCATTCATCACGTAGTACCTCAGCGCTCACCCAAACTTGACCGGGCTCGGCGCACTCGCCACCCAATTGCTCTTAAGCCTTGCAGCAAACCGGTTTTAACATATTGATATACCACCTGCCATCGCTACCCTGCGTATAGTATGAAGCCCGTCACGACTCCCTCTGCGGCACAGTGCGCAGAACCGATAACCATGGGGATCGTGATACGAACATTTTTCACGCGGGAGCCGCCCGCATACCGACACCAGAGAGCACCCGCATGAGCAAACGGCGCCTGCGTATCGCCATCGTCATGGACCCGATTGAAGGCATCAAACCGGCCAAGGACTCGACACTGGCCATGATGCTGGCTGCCCAGAAACGCGGCCACGAGCTGTTCTACCTGGAGCAGCGCGACCTGTGGCTGCGCGACGGCGTGGCCTGGGGCCGGGTGCATCCGGTGGAAGTCCGCGATGACAACGAGAACTGGGCTACGGTGGGCGCCGAACACATCGAGCCACTGGCCAACATGGACGTGATCCTGATGCGCAAGGACCCACCCTTCGACATGGAATACATCTATACCACCTACATTCTGGAACGCGCCGAGGTGTCGGGCGTGCTGTTGGTGAACAAACCGGCCGGTCTGCGCGACATGAACGAAAAAGTGTTCACCGCCTGGTTCCCGCAGTGCTGTGCGCCGACGCTGATCACCCGCGACATGGGCGACATGCACGCCTTCCTGCACGAGCATCACCACATTGTCTGCAAGCCGCTGTACGGCATGGGCGGGCGGTCGATTTTTGTCATCAGGGAAGGCGACAAAAATGCCAATGTGATATTCGAGAACATGACCGACTACGGCAACAACTTCGCCATTGTCCAAAAGTACCTGCCGGAAATCGTTGAGACCGGTGATTCACGCATACTCATCATTGATGGCGAGCCGGCACCCTATGCGCTGGCACGGATTCCTTCCCCCACCGACAACCGCGGCAATCTGGCTGCCGGGGCGCAAGGCAAGGGGCGCGAACTCAACGACCGCGACCGCTGGCTGGTCAACCAGATCGGCCCCACGCTACGCGAACGCGGCATGCTGTTTGTCGGCATTGATGTGATCGGCGGCTATGTCACTGAAATCAATGTCACCAGCCCCACCGGCATCCGCGAACTCGACAAACAGTTCAAGTGCGATATCGCCAGTTTGTTGATCGATGCCATCGAGAAACGCCGACATACGCAGCAAGCCACCCAATAATCTGACCAGGCGCCACCGCTGGCTGCAGCTGGTGTTGCTGGGCGCGCTGTTGAATGGCTGCGGTGCACCGCCCCAGCAGCGCTACGACAGCCAGTTTCTGGCCATGGGCACCCTGGTGCAGCTCGCCCTGCTCGCGGATGATCCCAAGACTGCGGCAAGTCTGAGCGCCGAGGTCGAGCACACGCTGCGGCGACAGAGCATTGACTGGTACCCCTGGACGCCCGATGCCAGCGGCGAACTCAAGCAACTCAATGCGGCGCTGGCCGCAGGTGTAAGTAAAACCGTATCGCCCCAGCTGGGGCTGTTGCTTGAGCACGCGATGCAATTGCATCTGCGCAGCGAAGGCTATTTCGATCCAGCCGTCGCACCACTGACTCGAGCCTGGGGCTTTGCCGACGTAAACGCCCCTCCTGGCGCCAGACCGCCACAGGATCTGCTCGAGCACTGGCGCTCTACCCGTCCAACACTGGCCGATCTGCGCATCGACGACGCGCGAGTATCAAGTCCACGCCGCGACCTGCAACTGGACCTCGGCGCGATTGCCAAAGGCTATGCACTGCAGCTGGCCCTGCAACAGCTGCGCCAGGCCGGTTGCGACAACGTCATGCTCAACATGGGCGGACAAATCGGCGTAATGGGGAATGACATGGCTGCACAGCTAGCCACCATAGCCATTCGCGACCCGCGCAACCCAGCGCCATTGGCCAGCCTGCGGCTGACCGCTGGCGAAAGCTTGGCCACGTCCGGGGACTACGAGCGTTTTACCGAGCTGGATGACGGACGGATTCACCATCTGCTCGACCCGCACACCGGTATGCCCGTACCCCATACGCAGGCAGTGACGGTTGTCAGTGACGACCCGACGCTCGCGGACGCAGCCTCGACAGCGTTGATGGCCGCGGGGCCGGACAACTGGCGCCGGATCGCCCGCCAATTGGGTATCCGTGAAGCATTACGCGTCGATGCCACTGGCGTGATCGAAGTGACTTCGGCACTGTACGCACGCCTGCAGTGGAACCACACGGCAGCGCAGTTACACTCCATCCAAATCGTTGACTTGTAATGCGTTGAACCACGTGAATCAGTCATCTTCCACCCCTCCCCAACCGGCCTTGATCAACGCCGCGGCCGCCGAGCTGCAATCCATCAGCCTGCAGCGCGAGGGCGTCGCACCGGTGCGCGACCGTCTGGTAACCACGCTATTTCTGGTGGCGTTGCTACACGTCATCATCATTACTGGCGTGACCTTTGTCGGTCCCTTAGGTCTGCCCAAGGGCGAGGCGCCCACCCTGGAAGTTCTGCTGCTGACCGATAACAGTCCCAGTCGCGAGGCCAATCCCGACGCGGTGTATCTGGCGCAGCGCAGCCAGGTCGGCACCGGCACCACCCAGAAGCGCGAACGTGCCGCCAATCCGGCCGACTCGCCCATGGCCGCCATGAATGAGGGTACGGCGGATGGCAATGCCCTGCAGTTTTCGCAGGCGCTGGCCGGCAGCGCGTCCATAGAGGTGATTGCCAGTCGTGCGGAACGCGCTGCGCTGGCCTATCAGAGCGGCACCGATCTGCCTACGCGCAGCAATGAATCACCGCTGGCGCTGTCGCCGACGCCGCCCAACCCCATTGCCACCAGCCTGATGGATGATGAGTTGCGCCTGCGCGGCGAGAACAGCCGCGAAGCCTTCATTACCCCGGACACGCGCGAATCACGCCTGGCGCCCTACCTGGACACCTGGAAACGCAAGATCGAAAAGATCGGCACCCTCAACTATCCTCTGGAAGCGCGCCGCCGCTTCAACAGCCGGAATCCAGTCGTGGAGGTGGTAATCAGCGCCAATGGCACGCTGAAGACTGCGATCATCCAGCAGTCCAGCGGTGACGCCGCGGTGGATCAGGCGGCGCTGAATATTCTCAGGCGAGCCGCACCCTTTGATCCGTTTCCAGCCAGTCTGCGCCGTGATTACGACCAGCTGCGCTTTGCCTATGAGTGGCAGTTCTTGTAGGGGCGGTTTGTGGATGAACCATTTCCTTCGGTCACGAACCGCCCTCGCTATCAGCGAAAGCCGAGCACCCGGCGCCGCACCGGCGGCGCCAGCCCCAAGGCAGACAACAGCCACAGGAATCCGGGATTGAACGTACCGCCGCCGCCACTGCTCGAATCATAGGTCGTGCAGTTTGAATAACCAGAAGAGCTGGCATTGGTGGTCAGGCTGTAACGAAACACGGCGCCATAACCCTCGCCGTTCACCTGGAAACAGGCGTTGCCTTTGGACACCGTGCCGTACAAATCGCCGTTGCTGGCAAGTATCAAACCACCCGTCGGAAAGATGCCATCACTGGCCAGCAAGGCGTATTCCACGCTGAAATTGCTACCGTCGATATTAATGCCGAATAGGGTGCCGTTGAAGGTCACCGGTGTGGCTGCGGTTGAACCACTGTAAGTCGTACCGTAGACACGGCCACCCTGCAACACCAGGTCGCCCTTGGGCACCGCACCGATATTGCTGTCAAAGTTGTACAGCGTAATCAGGGTATTGGTCATGGTATCAAAACTGAAAATGGTGCCGGCCCCTGCCATCGTCGTATCCGTGGGCATTCCCCCGACGCTGGTGGTACTGATGAATACCCCCGGTCTGACTTCAAGCAGGACACCATTGGGCTGCGCGCCATCGCCGTTGACCGGAAGCGTCACCGATTCGTCCAGCGCACTGAAGTTGTAGACAGTCCGAAAATCGCTACCATCCGGATTCAACGAATAGATCGTTCCGGTGCCGGCAGTCGCGCCAGTGGGGTCGGTGAGTAGGTTGGTGCCGCCGCCTGAAGTCACGCCGTACAAACGGCCATCGCTGGCCAGAGTCAGTGAAGCAGCTGGATTGGCGCCCTCGCCACTGCTGTTCACACCAGCTGCATCAACTGACGCAAAATGATGCAGCACATCCAGTACACCATCCGACTTGCGAACCCGGAATACGGTACCCGACCCGTACAAACCACCTATCTGGGTCACGCCATACAGATAACCAGCGTCTTGGATCAATGCGTAATCCGGATAGATACCGTCCCTGTTGGTGGCGGCACTGGTAACCGGATGGAGGCCGTCTATGTCGCCGAACTGATGCAGAGTCTTGAATCCCGAACCATCCTGTCCAACCCGGAAAACAGTGCCCGTACCATTTTGTGTTGAGTAACCGGACCGTGGCCCGAAATGTGTGGTGCCGTAAAGATTGCCATCAGTGCCTACCAACAGTGTTGCCTGCGGAGCATAGCCATCGACATCTTTCAGCTGATAAATGACTTGCGGCACCCCACCCGCCACGGAGACCTTGTAAATTGCACCACCATAAGTGAGCTGGGTATCGGAGGTGGTGCCGAACAGAAACCCCCGATTGCTGCCAGTACCCTCGACCACCCCGGCGGCGGTCGTGTGCAGATCAAATGCGAACACCGTGGAAAACGTGGCGCTGAATGCTGGAGCATTCATCAAACCCAGACACATACCCAATACGCCCCACCAGGCTTTCCTGTTGCGCAAACTGAAATTCAGCACTATCTCACTCCACATACCAGATTGAATGGGGCGCCCAGCGGCCGCAATTTGGATGCCCGGCCAATGACAAGGTTCCACCCCATTGAGCTGCCAAGCATGACAGCTGGCCGAATTAGGGTCTAGTGACGCCTGCTACCTGGGATGCGTCCGGCCAGCAGCGGTCTGGCTGGACAGAGATGAACGCAGGCTGCTCAGGCTAATCTGTTCAGCTAGTCAAGGCTTCCAGCGAGTCAGGTAATCCGCCACCGCCTGAAACTCCTCGCTGGAATACGTCGTAAACATGCGGTGCAGATCCTCGCTGATATTGGTGCGCTGCACCCTGGCCATACGCAGCATCTGGTCTACCAGGTAGCTGTAATGCTGGCCGCGCAGATTGGGCACCCACAAATCGCCCATGCCCTCGGCAGTGCGGCCATGACAGCTGGCGCAATAACCCTCGTAAATCGACTTGCCCTGCGCCAACGCCGTTCCCGGCCCCTGTTGCGGCGCCGGATTGCGCGGAAGGTTGGCGACGTAGCCCACCACGTCGGCAATGCTGGTCGCGTTATTCATGCCACTGCGCGTCAGTTGCTGGTGCATGGTGCTGCTGGCGCGCTCCAGATCCAGAAAATCGACAATCTGTTTGACCAGGTATTCGTACTGCTGGCCAGCCAGCGCAGGCACCTTCTGCACGGCAGAACCCGTGCCATCAACCTGGTGGCACTGCTGACACTGCTGTTCATAAATACGCTGGCCGCGCGTTTCATTGGGGGTCGTGCCTAACGCGCTGCTCAGATTGACGTCCGGCGCCGCCACCGGAGCTTTGGCGGCCATGGAGGCATTCACCACAAGCAGCATGCAGCCCAAGGCTGCCAGCCCGCACCACCAGCCCGTTTGTTTTGCCATCGCCACCACTCCGCAACACACCAATGTCTATATGCAAGCTCAAGTCTAACACCGGCATCCGCAACCCCACGTACATGATGCGTGTGGCAAAATCCGGCCATGACTGCCGCAACCCAATCACCTGCCTCAGCCAAACTGCAGGGCAATCGCAGCCTGCGCGATCAGGTGGATGAGCTGCTGCCCGGCTGGCAGAGCTGGTATCCCAGTCTGTTTGATGCCGCACAGGATCTTGGGATTCTGCGGGCACGGGTGTGTGACCTGTCGTCACTGGTGCTGAGCAATCGTCATGCCAGTGTCTATAACGAAGCCGTGCAGGCCTTTCGCAATCAATGGTCGGTAGAAGAACCCGAAGCGCAGGATGCACAGTCCGAACGGCGCCAGCAGCGCAAGCACCGCGATTCACCCGACGCGTCTGCCGCCGACAGCGTGTTCCCCGACGACATCATCCAGGGTCTGTAACAGCTCAAGTTGCACCCAATACTGAACCATCGTTCAGACTTGCCGTAGTTCTTTACGCGGCTTGATAAAACTGCACCAAAGTCCAAGTTCGCTTGCCCATCTCTCCAGTGGGTGCGCCGAGAATGGCCTCACTGTCACTGCACCGGAGAATTGCCATGAAGACTGCCTATACACTGCTTGGTTTGATGATTACTTGTGCCGTGGTGGCGCAAGCCCCAGTCAATCAGGGTCCCGGACCAAATCCGGCCAGACCTGCTGCCGAAGAAGCTTTCAAGAATCGTGATACCAACAAGGACAGTTTTCTGTCCAAGACGGAAATCAGCGGCACGCGCATAGCGGATGCCTTCGACAAACTCGACACCAACAAGGATGGCAAGCTGAGCCTTGCCGAATACAAGACCGGCCGTGAAGCCATGCAAGGTCAGGGACCACACGGTATGGACATGGATGGTCATCGTGGGCAGATGCAGGGCCCGAATGCCGAAGCACGCTTCAAGGAACGTGACACCAACAACGATGGCTTCCTGAGCAAGACCGAAGTCAGCTCACGCATGGTCGAGCGCTTCGACGCCATGGACACCAACAAGGACGGCAAGTTGAGCCTGGATGAAATGAAGGCAAACATGCAGGGCATGGGCAAGGGAGGCAGGCACGGCGAAGCAACCCAGAAAGCCAACTGAACACGCATGTGCTCACTGCCATACGGCCCCGTGCCAACTGCATGGCCGGGGCCTTCTTGTTATTGACGATACAGCAATACAGGTTCGCGCACTTCGCACCAGGCCCGCTCATCGATACCAGCCTGCGTTTCCAGTGCTGCCGGTTCGGCATGCGAATCATCCACCCACTCGCGCAACAACGGACTGCCGTTGATGACATCAATCGCCAGCTTGTCGCGTACGTATTCGTAGGGAAAGTCGCGCCACAGCGGATAGTCTGGATACAACTGGCGAATGGCCTTGAACGCCAGCGCCTGCACGCGCCATGGCTTGAACAGCTCATGCCGGTACGAATTGTCCTCCACATGAATCTGCACGCCCGAACACAGCTTGCCAACATGCTTGTGAAAAGTGGGCTCAAACCAGCAGGCACGCAGGCGACAACCTTGCAACCACTGTGGCGCAAGTTCGAACATGCGCTTGATGATCTGATTGGCATCAATGTCCGGCGCGCCGAACAGTTCCAAAGGCCGCGTGGTGCCACGGCCTTCGCTCAAGGTAGTGCCTTCCAGCATTACCGTGCCGGCGTAAGCCCGCGCCATCCACAGGTTCGGCGCATTGGGCGATGGATTGATCCAGGTGCGCTCGCCCAGCGGCCACCCATAACCTGGCGCCGCATCGGGCTGCCAGCCCTGCATTTCAATCACGCGATAATCGACATCCAGCCTGAAGTGTCTGACGAACCACTGCGCCAGTTCGCCCAGCGTCAGGCCATGACGCATGGGCATGGGACCGGCACCGACAAAACTTTCCCAGCCGGACC
Organism: uncultured Pseudomonadota bacterium; assembly: GCA_963748005.1. GTDB lineage: Bacteria > Pseudomonadota > Gammaproteobacteria > Steroidobacterales > Steroidobacteraceae > CAILZL01. Next base: position 2,740,427 of record CAVVHH010000002.1, on the reverse strand, counting down.
GCAGCGTGAAGCCTTCCACCGGGCGACCGGCAGGATTGGGACGATCCAGAATCCATATGCTCTTGTTGTACTTGGCGCCTGCTTCGAGCACGTACAGTAGCGTGGTAATGAAGGTGTAGATGCGACAGCCCAGATCCTGCAGATCCACCAGCAGCACATCAAAGCTATCCATCATCTTTGCGGTTGGCCGCCGCACTTCGCCATACAGGCTGAACACCGGAATGCCATGCACGGGATCGTTGAAATCCGGCGACTCCATCATGTTGTCCTGTTTGTCGCCGCGCAGGCCATGTTGCGGACCGAATGCCGCTGACAGTTTGATATCAGGTAATACTGCCAGCGCATCCAGCGCATGCGTGAGATCACGGGTTACGGATGCCGGATGCGCCAACAGCGCGACGCGCCGGCCCTGCAAAGGCCTGCGCAGGTTCGCATCTTCCAGCAATACATCCAGACCGGTCTTCAACATCGTAAGGTCACTCGATCAAAATCAGATATCCAGCACAAAGCTGTCGCGCCGGTGAAAGTCAGGACGTTCATCGGCATGCGCCAACGCCCAGTAGGACACCTGTCCCTGAGCATCTTCAATCACCATGCTCAAGCCAAGCTGCCAGCGCTCACTCTGCGCCAATGCCGGAACCGTCATGTCAACCTGCAACAACAGTTCCTGTGGCCACTGCCGACAAACAATCGTGGGTGATTCAAATTCGACCATACGCACGCCTTGCTGTCGGTACGCCGAAAACTCATAAGCCGCCCACTCGGTGCTCGGCGCAAAGTTGAACTCGAAATAGGCCTCGCGATCAGGCGCCGCCATGAACAATTCGGCACAGGTGTGTTGCCACAGCCCATCACGCCGCGCCGCAGTGTGCGCGACAGGAACGCGCAATGCATGCATATCGCCCTGCACGCGATAACTCAACTGCAACGCAACGGCAGACAGCCGCTGCACAGAGGCGTCGATAGCCTGCACTGATGCGCTCTTGCCCGTCGCATGGCAGTGCAGGCGGGCGCGCGCGGCGACTCCAATCGTATTCACAGTCAAGCCTGCTTGGTCGTGCTCTGTGCCTTGATCACATTGGTGGCCATGCTGATCATGCCGGCGATGTCGGACAGATTGGCCGGCACGATCAAGGTGCTCTGCGCTTCAGAAGCCAGCGTACCGAACTGCTTCACGTATTCTTCGGCCACGCGCAGCTGCATGGCCTCCATGCCACCACGACCACTCAGTGCCTCACCCACGCGACGCAGACCTTCGGCGGTGGCAGTGGCCACGGCGAGAATGGCTTCTGCCTGACCCTGCGCTTCGTTGATCCGCTGCTGCTTGTTGGCTTCGGACTCCTTGATGACGCGTTGCTTTTCGCCTTCAGCCTGATTGATCTTGGCGTCGCGTTCGCCTTCGGAAGTCAGCACCACGGCGCGCTTTTCGCGTTCGGCGCGCATCTGCTTTTCCATGGCGTGCAGCACGTCGGCCGGCGGATTGATGTTCTTGATTTCGTAGCGCAGCACCTTCACGCCCCAGGCCGCGGAGGCCTTGTCGAGTTCGCTCACCACATGTGCGTTGATGGTGGCGCGTTCTTCGAAGGTACGATCCAGGTCGATCTTGCCGATCTCGCTGCGCAGCGTGGTTTGCGCCAGCTGCGTAATAGCGAACTGATAATTGGTGATGCCGTACGAAGCCATGCGCGCATCGAGCACCTGCATGTACAACACGCCATCCACGCCCACCTGCACATTGTCCTTGGTGATGCAGACCTGTTCGGGAATATCCATCGCCTGTTCCTTGAGCGTGTGCTTGTAGGCGACGCGATCAACGAACGGCACCAGAATGTGGAAGCCGGCCTGCAGGGTGCGGCTGTAGCGTCCCAGCGTCTCCACCACCGAAGCACTTTGCTGCGGCACCACCACCGCTGTCTTGACCAGAATGATGATGACCAGTACGGCAATCACAATCGCGACAAACTTCATATCCATCTTGTGTTCTCCCGATTTCTGCTTGTGAACTTTTTGGGCGGCTGGCGCTAGTGCCTGTGTTGGGAACGCGGCGACCGCACCTGCAGCGTCAAGCCCTCGACATGGATGATTTCAACCTCGCCACTGATGGCAGCGTGGTCAACATTGCGCGCAGTCCAGCTGGAACCGCGATACTCGACGCGACAGGTTTGCCCGGGTGACAGACTCTCGGGCAGTAACACATGGTCGCCGACCGTCAATGCCTCGGGCACCGTATCCTGCGGCTTGCGCAATTTTTCGTACAGGCGCCTGCGAAACCCCTGCATGGCCAGCAACGACAGCACGGCGAACAGCAGCCACTGCCCGGCGTCCGGCAGTGGTACCCCTGACCATTCCAGCAATCCGACCACAACCGCTGCTGCGCCCAGAAACACCAGATAAAACTGCGCATCGATCAGGAACATTTCGGCACTGAACAGCAGCACCCCCAGCACCAACCAACCCCAGTCTGGCATACCTTCCTCCGGTCATCTTGCAACCAGCCATGTGCAACGCGCGCCAACAAGCATAGCCGATTACATTATCCGCCGGAGCACAGCCGCAAGCAGGCTCGAATTCAGGCGTTCGTGCACACTTATGACGGCTCGCAACCGGCGCCGCGGTCTGCTCCGGCGAGGTATGATGGCCATCGCACACCTGTCTTGATTCGTTTTGACCCGGAGAGTCCATGCAAGGCCACGCACACATCATCAGCATCCTGAACGATCTGCTGATTGGCGAACTCACCGCCGTGGATCAGTACCTGATTCACGGCGAGATGTATGCCGACTTTGGCCTGCAGCAACTGGCCAAAGTCAGTCTGCATGAATCGGATCATGAGCGGCAGCACGCCCGCGCGCTGATCCAGCGCATCCTGTTTCTGGAAGGCACACCCGACCTCAGCAAACGTCAGCCGCTGAGCGTCGGCAAGACAGTACTGGAAATGCTGCAGTCAGACCTGCAGCTGGAATATCACGTCGTCGGCGAACTGAAAAAGGCCATGGCGGCCTGCGAACAGGCACAGGACTACGTCACCCGCGACATGTTGCTGAAGCAGCTGGACGACACCGAGATGGACCATGCCTACTATCTGGAGAAACAGCTGCGCCTGATCAAGATAGTTGGCCTGGAGAACTACCAGCAAAGCCAGATAAAGGGGGATGCGGCACCCTGAGCCGCGCAGCGCCGGTTAGGGAAGGTCTGAAGAACCGTCGCGAGCGAAGACAGGTTGCGCGCGACCGGAGCACAGGAACCGGAGTTTATCGAGAATAAATGAGGATTCCGAGCACCGCTCGCGCGCAAGATGTCGAGCGCAGCAGGTTATTCAGACCTTCCCTAGCGGTGCTGGCAAACTCAACAACTGCCGGCAACGCACTGCATCTGCAGTTTGCCGGCCGCATCCTTCAAGCTGCCCACGCTTTGCACATCTTTGAAACCCAGCTTCTTCATCACCTCGGCCGCCTGCGTGGAACGATTGCCGGTGCGGCAATACAGGCGATAGGTTGCCGACTTGTCCAGCTTGCCAGCCTGCTCCGCAAAATCGGCCGCTGTAAAGTCCAGGTTCGACGCGCCCACCAGGTGGTTCTCGCCGAACTCCGCGGGCGTACGCACATCGATCACTACCGGCTTGCCGGGAGTCTCGTCAGCAACGGCGCTGCCCAACCCCATACACCACAGACATGCCAGCAAGACCAGCCACATATGAGAACGGATTTTCATGGTTCACCTCGATGGGCACTTTCGCCCTTGACCAGAATGGCAACTATTGCTGCTCAAGCGGTTCGGTCTCGTCGGCCCGATGGCTGTGCCGTGTAGCCAGATATAACACGACGATCACGCCGAGCAGACCGGCGGCAATCAGCGGTGCCACACTTTCACCCGTGACGGCACGCACCACCAGCAACACCGAACAGATCAGACCACCCAGCAGCGGCACGATCATCGGCAGCTTCACCGGCGCGGGCGGCTCGCCCGTACGCGTGGCCAGCACAATCTGCGCGAGGTTCATCAGGGTGAATACCCCCAGCAGCAGAATGACCGTCGCTGCCGCCAGCTGGCTGACATCGCCCAGCAGCAGCAACACCGATGCCACCACAAAGATCGCCAGCGCTGCGATGTGTGGCGTGTTGCGCGTGGGATGAATGCGGGCCAGCATCCGAGGCAGCAAGCCCTGTCGCGACATGCCGAATATCAGCCGCGAGCCCATCACGAAATTGATCAGGGCGGTATTGGCCACGGCAAAAATGGTGACCACTGTGTATACGACCGCCGGCATCCACGGCGCTGCCCGTTCCATGACCGCGCCCAGCGGCGCGGGTGCACTGGCCAGTACATCCCAATGCACCACCGATACCGCAGTAATGGCGATGAGCATGTACAGCAGCGTTGCCGCCAGCATGGCGCCGATCAGTCCAAGCGGCACACTACGCGCCGGATTTTTGACCTCCTCGGTAACATTGAGCGTGTCTTCAAAACCGATAAAAGCAAAAAATGTCAGCACTGCGCTTTGTGTCAGCAGCAAGCCAGTGGTCGCCCAATCCTGTTGCGTCGGCAATTCCAGCAGATCAGCCTGACCCCAGAATCGAGCCCCCACCGCAATCACCACAATCAAGCCACCGGCTTCAATGAAGGTGCACAGCGCGTTGAACCACAACGACTCGCGCAGACCGCGCCATACGACGGCGCACAATACGGCCAGATACAGCACCGCAATCAGGGCCACTGGCAGCGCTTGCCAGCCGAACAGGATTTGCAGATTGCTTGCAACGATTCGCGAACCGGTAGCCATCGAGGTCAGTCCCGATGCCACCACGCACAGTCCCGCCACGTAACTCAGCATTGGTTTGCCGAAAGCGCGCTGAATCACATAGGCGGCGCCGCCGGCGCGCGGATAACGCGACCCCAGCGATGCATAGGACAACCCGGTCAACAGTGCCGCTGCCATCGCGATCAGAAACGAAGCCCACACCATGCCGCCCAGCATGCCCGCAGCCTTGCCCACCAGCCCGTAGATGCCGGCGCCCAGCATGGAGCCCAGGCCATACAGCGCCAGCATGCCCGCGCCCATGGTGGGCAGCAAACGATTGGGTTGGGGAGTTGGCTCGGTCATGGGTTGCCTGTGATCCGTTACAAGTTCGGTCATGGTAACCGGCGGAGCACACAGAACAGCAGGGAACGTGTAAAAAAGTTACCCCATCGATGTTGTGCAAATGCCTGCCACAGACGGCCTGTTTCCTGAATCGGGTAACATGGTTGGCGACCCTCACTCCTTCACACACGAGAATCCAACCGTGTCAGCGACCCCGCTCAAACTGATTTCTTCGATGGCCACCCGTGAAGTGCTGGCCGAACTCGCTGCGCAATATTCACGTGCGCATTCACAGCCCATCAGCACTGAAGCTGCCGGCGGTGTGGACGTGGCAAAACGTGTGCAGGCCGGCGAAGCCGTGGACATCGTGGTACTGGCGGACAACGCCATCAACAAGCTTATTGCAGAGGGCAGGCTGGTTGAGGACAGCCGAGTTGATCTGGTGCAATCGGGTATCGCCATGGCAGTGCGTGAGGGGACAACCAAACCCGACATTGGCAGTGAGGCTGCAGTGAAACAGGTCGTGCTTGCGGCAAAAAACCTGAGCTACTCCACAGGCCCCAGCGGCGTGTATCTGGAAAAACTGTTTGAGCGCTGGGGCATCCTGCAGGACATCAAGAGCAAAATCATTGTGCCACCACCGGGCGTACCAGTCGGCACACTGGTTGCCAAGGGAGATTGCGGGCTGGGCTTCCAGCAACTGAGCGAATTGATGAACCTGCCGGGTATTGCAGTGCTGGGCCCGCTGCCTGCTGCCATCCAGACCATCACGACATTTTCGGCTGGCATCACCGTGAGCTGCCAACAGGTTGATGCAGCGCGCGCCGTGCTGCGTTACATGGCATCAACTGACACCGCCAGCATCAAGCAGCGGTATGGCATGCAGCCGGTGTGAACCGGCAACTCGTAAACAGGTACGTAGTAACCATGTCAGCGAGCACCCACTACACACGTACCGCCATTGCCCTGCACTGGCTGATCACTGGTTTGATCGTCTGCGCATTCACGCTGGGCTGGATCATGACCGAAATGGCCTTCAGCCCGACCCGGCTGCGCATGTTCAACTGGCACAAATGGGTAGGCATTACCATCCTGACACTGGCCGTGCTGCGCGCGCTGTGGCGACTGACGCATCCAGCGCCACCGCTGTTGCCGATGCCAGCATGGCAACGCACTGCAGCTCATGTCCTGCACACAGGATTGTATGTCCTGATCTTTGTCTTGCCGTTATCAGGCTGGGCATACAGCAATGCAACCGGTTATCCCGTTGTGTATCTCGGACTGTTGCCGCTGCCCGACCTGGTTGACAAGAACAAGGCGCTGGCCAATACCCTGCACGAGTTGCATGAAGTGTTTGGCTGGCTGCTGCTGGCCGCTGTGATCGCACATGTAATGGCAGCGTTGAAGCATCACTTTATCGACCATGACGCTACGCTACGCCGCATGTTGCCCTCACGCAGCGATAGCTAGACAGACTATCAGTTGCTTGCAACATCGGGAGCAATCCATGCGCGTCAACTCCAAACACCCGTCGCTAGCCGCGCTGCTGATTTGCACCGCACTCACGACGCTCGCAGCAGATACCCGCGTCGATGCTGCCAACAGCTCGGTCGTTGCTACCTTCAAACAGGAGAACGTGTCCGTAGAAGCACCATTTGGCCGCTTCGGCGGCACAATCACCTATGACGCAAAAAACGTGACTGCTGCCACTGCGGTAATCGAAGTTGAGACCGGCAGTCTCGATATTGGCGAGGAGGCTTACAACGCCGAGGTGCGCAAGAAGAGCTGGTTCGACAGCACCACGTATCCGACAGCGATCTTCCGTTCCACTTCCATCAAACCGGGTGTAGCAAATCAATTTGCTGCCACCGGCACACTGACAATCAAAGGCAAGACAGCCACGCTTACAGTGCCGGTGAAAGTGAGCGCGGTCGGCGCCAGTAATGTTTTCGATGGCACCCTGATCGTGTCACGCAAGGCATTCGGTATTGGCGAACCCGCCTGGGATGAAGTGCTCGACGACAAGGTCAGCGTGCGCTTCCACCTGGTCGTGCCCAAATAATGGAGGTGCGGCGCACGCCGCACCCCCATGGCACTACACTGCGCGATAAACGCCATCCAGCCGATGCGGAACCGCGTTCACTGCACTGCGTCGCAGTGCGGCAGGCAGTAATTCATCCGGAAAGTCCTGATAGCACACGGGACGCAGGAAACGCTCGATCGCCAGTGTACCGACCGAGGTGCTACGCCCATCGGAAGTCGCCGGAAAAGGGCCACCGTGAACCATCGCATGTGACACTTCCACGCCGGTAGGCCAGCCGTTCACCAGCAGGCGTCCGGCCTTGCGTTCCAGCGTCGGCAACAATCGCGCAGCCATTGCATGATCTGCCGGTTCCAGATGCAGCGTTGCAGTGAGCTGACCTTCGAGATGCTCAAGCACACGAACAAGCTCTGCGTCATCAGCACAGCGCACCACAACGGACGATGCACCGAACACTTCATGGGTGATTGCGGCATTGCTGAACACGTCCTTTGCGGTGACGCTGAACAAGGCTGCACGACCGCAATGTGGGCCGTCCTTCGTCGGCTGCGCGCGTGCAATCAACTGGATATGCTGCTCAGCAAGCAAGGTGTTCACGCCGCGCTCATAAGCACCATGAATTCCCGGCGTCAACATGGTTGCCGGTACTACCGCCCGCACGGAGTCCCCTGCGGTTGCGATAAACCGCTGCAGATCCGGGCCATCAATGCCGAGCACAAAACCAGGATTGGTACAGAACTGTCCCACCCCCATGGTCAACGAATTCACGAAATCGCGACCCAGCGCCTCGGCGCGCTGTGCGAGTGCAGCCGGCAGAAGCACCACGGGATTGATGCTGCTCATTTCGGCGTATACCGGAATTGGCTCGGCGCGTTCGCTGGCAATCTTCATCAGCGCCATGCCGCCAACGCGGGAGCCGGTAAACCCGACAGCCTTGATGGCGGGATGCGCCACCAGAGTTGCGCCCAGTTCGTTTGACGTTCCATTCAGTAGCGAGAACACACCTTCCGGCAGGTTGCAGGCAACGACGGCAGCGGCGATTGCCTGACCAATGAGCTCGCCGGTTCCCGGATGGGCCGGATGCCCTTTGACAACCACCGGACAACCGGCAGCCAATGCCGAAGCGGTGTCACCACCTGCCACTGAAAACGCGAGCGGAAAATTACTGGCGCCGAACACCGCTACCGGGCCAATCGGGATTTTGCGCTGGCGCAGATCCGAGCGCGGCAGCGGCTTGCGATCAGGCATGGCCTGATCAACACGCACCCCCATCCAGCCGCCACTGCGCAATTCAGAGGCAAACAAACGCAATTGCCCCGTCGTGCGGCCCCGTTCGCCGGTGAGTCGCGCCAGGGGCAGACCCGTTTCCAGATTGGCACGCTCGAGCAACTCGTCACCCAGCGCTTCAATGTGCTCGGCGATGGCTTCCAGAAACTTCGCGCGTGCCTCGTTGCTGGTATCCCGGAACGTGTCGAAAGCTGCCGCTGCCAGCTCGCAAGCACGCGCTATGTCGCCGGGGTCAGCCGCGCTGAATGCCGGCTGCAATGTTTCGCCGGTAGCAGGATTGACGCCATGAAATGTCTGTTGACGCGCAATACGCTCGCGCCCAATGAACAGCTCGCCGGAAATCGTCATCGATCATTCTCCAGGAAAAAGCAGATTCGCCCGGCACAGTGCCGTACAACCTGACAACGCAGAAAGTGCGCGACAGTACAGGTTGAGGCTCCACCAATCAATCAAGAATCAATGCGTTATTCATTGATATTGGCCATGAGCACATTGATATTGACTATATGTCGCCGGCACTGACGCACACGATTGTCATACACCAAAAAAGGATGATTCATTCCTGCGTAGTACTATCGTGCGCTGTAACGCTTCGCCGCCGACAGCGTGCCAACGGGGCAACTCATGCCAACCGAGGAACTCGGAAGCTGCGATTTACTCAGGAGACGTTCATGATCCGCCGTGTCCTTATGTCTGTCGCGCTTGCGCTCTCGATCCCGGCCGCATCTGCGGACGATCTCGCCAAGGCACTGGCGCCAACCGGCACATTGCGGGCGACCTACATCGCGACGAATCCGGCGCAGGCATTTATCGACCCCGCGACCGGGGAAACACGCGGGCCGGCGGCAGCGATTTCGACGGCGCTGGCCAGGCGCGCGGGCGTACCGCTTGCGATATCCGGCGCAGCGGGCGTGCAGGGCGTGATCGACAGCGTAAAGAATGGCACCGCTGACATCGGCTTCGTGGCGTTCGATCCAGTGCGCGCCGAACAGGTCGACTTCTCGCAGACCTATGCACTGGCGCAGAACACTTACATTGTCCTGAAAAGCTCGCCTATCACAACGGTTGCAGATGCGGATCGACCGGGCGTGCGCATTGGCGTCACCGCGCGCGATGCCGGCGATACCTTCCTCACCCGCACGCTGAAATCAGCAACGCTGGTGCGCAGTGAAGGCGGTATCAGCGATGCGTTCTTGAAGTCGTTGCTCGCGGGCGAACTCGAGGCGATTGCGGGTAATCGCATGCGGCTGCATACCATCGCGCAAAAAATGCCTGATCTGCGGGTGGTAACCGATGATTTCTACGGTGTTGAGCAGGCGGTAATTGTGCCCAAGGGCAATGCCGCACGCCTGGATATCATCGAGAAATTCATTGACGAGGCGCGGGCCTCAGGACTGATCGCAGACAGCATTAAAGGCGCGGAGCTGATTGGTGTTGATGTCGCACCACCCGGTGTCCGTGCCAGGTAATTTCAGGGTTGCCGCAGCTGTACGCTCGAACTGTACGCAACACTCAAGCTGCGGCCCGCGCACCGGGCAGCTAACAGGGGGCAACCTGCTCTGAGCCAGTTGCCTCTCATGGCCGATCAGCCTACTTGAGCGCGGCCACACCCGCCCTGGACACCACTTCGTCCTGCGAGCCGGCGCCGCCGGAGCAGCCAATCGCACCGATGATCTTGCCGCCGTCCACTAGCGGAATGCCACCGCGCGAGGCAATCATGTCGTCCAGCGTGAGCTGGTAAACATTGCCGGTCTGAACGTTGGTTTCGAACACCTTGGTATCCCGGCGGAATTTGACCGCAGTGCGCGCCTTATGCATGGCAAGGTCAACCGAGGCCAGCTGCGCGTTGTCCATGCGTTTGAGGGACACCAGGTTGCCGCCAGAATCAGCGATGACGCACACCATCTTCCAGCTGCGGTTCTTCGCTTCGACCAACGCTGCAGCCAGCACGAGCTCGGCGCGATCCAGCGTGATGGGGGCGCCGTAAGGCGTTTCGAACGGCATCTTTATCTGGCACCGTGTCCAGCGGATTGGGTGTCTGGGCGTGGCTGGCGCCCGCTGCCAGCACGACCAATGCAAGAGCGCCAGGCGAGACGCGTACTTCTTGGTTCATGGTGAGTCTCCTGAGCTTGTGATTGCGACTGATTCATGAGCATACAGGGATCTGGCTTGCCTATAGGGTCTGCAAAACAAAGCGGGACCGCGCCGAAGCGCGGTCCCGCAATCCACTTCTACCGGCATGCAAGGGGGAAGAACTGCACACCAGCAAGCACAGGCATATACCGCCACGAGACGCTGCTCCGGGCAAGTTAACATTGCGTAATGTCTGATGGCTTTCCTTCATAAGGCACGGGCATCAGAGCTGCACCCTGCTTCTTTGGCCGCCAGGCGAGCGCAACCCGAAACTGAACAGCAGCGTGCCGCCCAGGAATTTACCAGGGCCTGTTAACACCAATGGCATCGTTGCGTTGGAGTCCCAGAAAGCGCCAGGCAAGGCGCGAGTTGTGAAGTCTGGTAGTTCCAAATGAATGACGAGCAACGCTGGATGGCGCTTTCCGGGGCCAACCCCGAAGGGACACAGCCAGACCAGAATGGATCTCCACCCCGCGCAAGGATCACACGACCACATCCGCATCACCCCTCGATCACGGACACCCGGTCGCCACCCTTGACCGGATGCCCCCGGTTGAAATTGCCTCTGGTACGTACTGCGGCCGGTGCCGCGGCAGTGCAGCATGCCGGGGTCTGATCCGGATCCGGCACAGGCGGTCCAGCGGACAGTGTTTCTGACCATGAGGAGATTGCAATGAAATTTTCGATGTTGCGCAGTCTGGCCCTGATCGCCAGTGGGCTGTGTATCGGTACCTTGGCGAACGCGGCCGAGCGTGAACCGGGCTGGGAGGTTGGCACCGATATCTACTATCAGTTCAGCAAGGATGCGACTTTCAAAGGCGGCTCCACGTTATCGCTCGACGACGACCTCGGGCTGGCCATCACCTTTGGCTATCGTTTCAGTGACCTGCTGGAGCTACAGTTTGGCATGGACTGGAACAGTGTCGACTATTCGGCCGTCCTGAAGACCGGAAACGGCTCTACGACACGCGCCAACGGCAGCATGGAGGCGTTCACGCCACGTGTCGGTCTAAACCTCAACCTCATGAGAGGACCGATCGCTCCGTATATCAGTGGCGGCATTGGCTGGAGCTTCATCGACACCAACATCCCGGAAGGCCGACCGAGCAACGTGTGCTACTGGGATCCGTGGTATGGCTACGTGTGTGGCACCGTGCAGAACACGCATACGACGGATAATTTGACTTACCAGGCTGGTGCCGGTGTGCGATTCGACTTCAGCTACGCCTACACCATGCGTCTTAGCTACGAAAGACACTGGCTGGAACTGGACAACGCCACCCCGGCCCTGGATCAGATCAGGCTGGGATTCGTGTACCGATACTAGAATTGCTGCGAGGTGGTGAGGTAGTCAGGTTAAAGCTGCACAGCGATTCTCCTGATCCTCATCACCATCGTCATCGACAAACAGGACAGAACCCTACCGCTGCAGATGCCGAGTCGTGTCACCAGCATTCAGGCTCATGCCTTCTCATTGGTGCTCAGAAAGTAATCCGTTGATCTGCGGCGCTCTGCCTGAATAAGCCCCGTCTTAGAACCTGTTCAAAGTCTCGCTGAAGGGCGCATCGCCACGTTGAAACTGGACAAAAAATACTCACGTACTACGTGTACGCTGCATTTTTTGTCCAGTTTCGCCTTCCGCTGCATCCCTTGATCGAGACTTTGAACAGATTCCTACTTCTTCGCCGAAATAAACTCCTGCTGCAACTGCGCAGCATTCGTCTGCGTTTCCCAGGACAGAAATTCATGGTGCACCTTTTGTGGTGTCATCACGCCCGGCGCACCGCCAATGCCGCAGCGCAGCATAGGGTGGCTACAACAATAAATTAATGGCTTCGCACCTGCATCGAATGCACATTTGTTGCAAACTTAGAGCAGTATTGTCAACTTATGGACTCTTTGTCGCGGCGTGTCGAAGACGCACCAGATTATTTTCAGTTGAGGGGGGATTTTTAATGAGTCGTATCGCTCCAGGTTTCTTCCTGCTGGCCGGTGTCAGCACCTTTGCACTGCCTTCGTTGGCGCCTGCGCAGGAACTCGCGCTTGAGGAAGTCGTCGTCACCGGATCACGCGTCATCAAGAACGGCGACGCCAGTCCAACACCGGTCACGGTGATGGCCACCGAAGACATGCAGGTCATTCAGCCGTCCACCATCTCCGACAATCTGAACAACCTTCCGGTGTTTTCCGGATCGCGCAACCAGACCGGCAATCCCAATCCGCAGGGCGGCAACGGCGCGGCCAACCAGCTCAATCTGCGTAACCTGGGCGCGCAACGCAATCTGATTCTGTTCGACGGTCACCGGGTACCGCCAACATTGACCGATGGCACCATCGACGTGGACATGATCCCGCAGATGATGATCCAGAAGGTGGACATGGTCACCGGCGGTGTTTCCGCGGTCTATGGTTCCGACGCGATTTCCGGCGTCATCAACTTCGTTGTAGACCGCAACTTCAATGGCATCAAGGGGCACGCCCAGTACGGCATATCGGAATACAACGATGCCGAAGCATTCAACGCAGGCGTCGCGTTCGGCACGAATGTCGGCGAGCGCGGTCACTTTGAAGCCAGCTACGAATATCGTGACGACAAGGGCGTGTTGTACCGGTCCAGCCGGCCTTGGAACAACCAATGGGCTGCCACCGGTCTGGGCACGGCGCAGTGGCCGTACTACCTGGTCGATAACGTGCGCCTCGGCAACACCGCATTCGGCGGCTTGATCGTCAACAACGCCAACGGACCGGGCGTGCTGACCAATCAGTTCTTCAGTGTCAATGGTGTTCTGAGCCCGTTCAATATCGGCGCTGAAACCGGCTCTGCCGCTGTGCGCATTGGCGGCGATGGCGCGTATTACGACGATTCGCTCAAGGCGCCACTCGAGAGTCACCAGGTATTCGCACGATTCGACTTTGATTTCACGGACAGTCTGCACGGCTATGCCATGGCCAGCGGCAACCTGAAAACGAATATTCAGTACCTCAGCGCGCTGCAGCTGCAGAACATTACCTTCAGCCGCGATAACCCGTTCCTGGCGCAGACTTATCGTACCCAACTCACTACCGCGGGGCAGACGACGTTCCGCATGAGTGAATTCATGGAGAAGAACGCGCCACGCCGGGCGCCGGAAACCCAGGCCGACCAGTACTTCTTCAACATCGGTCTTGAAGGCGAGCTGGGCGCCTACGACTGGGATCTATCCTATGTCAGGGGCTCGACGCGTCAGGAAACCATCCAGAACTACAACGTGCGTAATGATCGCCTGTACGCAGCACTCGATGCGACGCAGGTCACCACAACCAACGTCGGCAGCACTGGTCTGGCGATCGGCTCGATCGTTTGTAATGTCGCCCTGACCAACCCGGGGCTCTACCCGGGCTGTGTGCCACTGAACATCTTCGGCCCCACTTCTGCCAGCGCGGACGCGATCGCCTACATCCACGCCGATACCAGCAACGTTGCGCGTCAGACCACCGACGATGTTTCCGCCAGCATCTCGGGCGAGACCTTCGCCACCTGGGCCGGGCCGATCACCTCGGCACTGTCTGCCGAATGGCGCCGACTGACTTACGGGACGACATCCGAAGCCCTGTCCAGCGACCTGCTGAACTGCACCGGCCTGCGCTTCAACTGCACGTCGACCACCACACTCTGGCAGAACGGCAGCACGCCCCGTGCTGAGGTGACGCAGGATGTGAAGGAAGCCGCATACGAGTTTGATGCTCCGCTGCTGAAGGATGCGCCGGCGGCGCAATCACTCAACCTCAACGGCGCAGTTCGCTATACCTCCTATAGCACCAGCGGCGAATACACAACCTGGAAGGTCGGCCTGGACTGGCACATCACCGACGAGTACCGGGTCCGCGGCACCGCCTCTCGCGATATCCGCGCGCCCACGCTGGACGAACTGTTCTCACCGCAAACCGTGGGCAGGCAGACCAGTACCGACCTGCTGACGGGTCAGACTCCGACGGTGCCCATTTATGGTGGTGGCAATCCCGACCTGCAGGCAGAAATCGGCAAGACCACCACGCTCGGCCTGGTCTGGCGGCCGGCATTTGCCCCCAGCTTCAGCATGGCGCTGGATGGCTACCACATCGTGATCGACAACGCATTGTCGAGCGTAATGGGTACGGTCACCACCGCGCAGAATGCGTGTTACGACAGCGGTGGATCCTCGCCATACTGTCTGCTGCAGACGCGTCCGGGCGGCTTCAGCCGTACCCCGGCGAACCAGCTGCCGAGCAACGCGGTGACCAGCTGGCGCACCACGAACCTCAACATCTCCAAGGCCGAGACCTATGGCCTGGACCTGGAAATGAACTACGCCGGTTCGCTGTGGGATCGTCGCCTGACGCTGCGCGGCTTCGTCAACTGGCAGCCGCACCTCATCTTCGAAACCCCCGGGCTGCCGGATCTCGATCATGGCGGCGTAGCGTACTCGACGGGTGCGCGTTACCCCGCGCCACAGGTCAAAGTCAGCATCATGGCCAACTATCAGGCAACCGAACGCTTGTCGGTAGCAGTGATGGAACGCTGGCGCAGTGCTTTGACGATGAAGAACAGCCCCGATCACATCTGGGTCAACCCGGACGTAGCATCGGTTGCGTATACGAGCCTGAACCTGTCTTATGAGCTCTTCGAGCAACGTGGCCGGGCTACAATATTCCTCAACGTGCAGAACCTGTTCGACAAGGATCCCCCGCCCGCAGCGTTCTACAGCGCCCAGACTCAGCCGGGTCAATTCGGCGGCTTTGCCGTCGGCGACGACCCGATCGGTCGCTACTGGACAGCTGGTGTCCGTGTAAAACTCTGATGTGTAAAGAGTGATACTCATAGCGCCCCGCAAGGGGCGCTATGCTTTTGGGCCAACAGAATCCTGCGCGTATAGAAGCCTCGATGGAAACGCTTCATGATCATCAAAGAAAAATGGGATCCGCGCAGCTCTCTTTGCCACTCACTGTCAGTGACACCGTCGCACGTCCATGAACATGAACCATGATCATTCCATAACACGTCGCGGATTCCTGATTGGGACCGCCGCCGCATCTGCATCGTTGGCTGTCCCATCGGCACTGCATGCGCTGGCGCGGCGCAATCACTTTGCGGTTCGAGTCGCCAGCAACCAGGGTGCCGACAATTCAGCGTTGCAGCAACTGATGGTTGATCGCAAATTCTTCCAGCAGTTTTCGCTCGACGCGCAACTGGTTGAAAGCAACACCATCTCTGCTCCCATGGAAGCCATGCTCAGCGGCGATGCCGACATCTGCATGATTTCCGCCTTTGTCGGATTCCTGCCTGCCATTGAGCAGGGCAAGGAGTTGCGACTGGTCGGCGCTGCGATGCTGCTGCCCGCACTGGCCGTGTATGCGAAGGACGGCACCATTCAGAGCGTTGCCGACCTCAACGGAAAACGTGTCGGCATCGGCCCGCGCAATGGCCTGCTGCATACGCTGATGCTGGCGCTGCTGCGCAAGAAGAACATTGACGCATCGACCATCACCTTCGTGCCATCGGGCAGCAATGCGCAGGTGTTCGAAGCCGTGGCCACCGGCAAGGTCGATGCGGGATTGAGCGGTACTGCTGGCATGTCCAATCCTGCTGCGGCGCGCGTGCTACAGGACGGTATGCTGTGGCATGAGTTGCCCGAATACACCTACCAGCCCGCTTATGCATCGGTGCGCGCGATACGCGAAAAACCGGAAGAATTGGCGCGCTGTCTGGCCGCCTATACGACTTTGTTCCGTTACATATCGGCACCCGACTCCAAAGCCGCGTATCTGAACGCCCGACGACGTGCGGCAGGCGAGGACAGCGTCGCTGAAGGCGAAGCGATCTGGAATTTCATTCAGCGCTACCAGCCTTATGCACTTGACGTTGGAGTATCGCCACAACGAGTGGCCTACCTGCAGGAGCTCAACGTGGCATTCGGCCTGCAGAAGCAGGTGCTGCCGTTTGGTCAGGTAGCGGACATGGGACCGGCGCAACGCGCGATGCGGCTGCTGCCGCGTCTTTGATTGCACATGCAGCAGCGGGTTTATGACCAATGGGAATGGTTTATCCACAACCCGCCTTCTACATTTTCAAAACACGGGCGGATCAATGATCCGCCGCTACGTCACCATCACATGGACGGAATCAATTCACCAAGCGCGGGGAACCACTCACCCATCAGTGTCGGTGGCCAGGGTACAAGCATGACCCGATCGAACACGAGGTAGACCAACGACGTGACCACCACCGCCAACGTCAAAGTGAGCCTCCAGGGTTCGCGCCCCTCAAGTCGCATGAAGGCGATGATCAGGATCAGCACGGACGGAATGAGTCCGATCACCGCCATCGACGCCAGAAACGCGAGCAGCCAGCCAAAGAACGTGGCCGAGCGCAGCAGCACCGCACTCAAGTGCACGCCACCGGCGGACGACGTGTCCATGTGAATGCCCATATGCGCCTTGGAGCGGTTATGCGCTTCCGGTGCACGCTCGTAACACAGCTGATTGAACAGACTGATGAGCGCAAACACGATCAGTGCAGTGCAGACCGAGGTCGGACCAATACGCGCGTTGAAGGACCACTCCTGTGCCGCGACGAGCATGAAGCCGGCAATGACAATCAGGATCACATACATCAGGTCCGCAGCATGAAAAACAGGTGTGCTGCGCGGCACGAAGGCGTGCAGGCCTTCGTGCCGGATCTTCTTGTACAACGGGCTGAGAATCACCAGCAAGGACATGGTGAGCAGGACTATCACCCCTGGGCGCGACAACCACTCAAAGTCGTAACGCAGAATGGAAATGGCCATGTAGCGCTCGACCAGCACTCCCAGCACCAGACCCAGGATCAACGGCGGACGTGGCCACTTCAGTCGCTTCATGGTCCAGCCGGCCACGCCGGCAATCAGTAGCACATACAGATCGCCCCAGCTCTTCGAACCCTGGAAGGCACCGATGAACACGATCGCCATGATGCTGGGCAGCACCAGCGTGTAGCGCAACGTTGAAATCTTCGCCAACTGACCGCTAAGCAGGAAACAGATACCCGCGCCAAAAATATTGGCGAGCGCGATGCTCCACACCATCGTATAGGTGACATCGAGATTGCGGGTGAGCATGTCAGGTCCCGGAATGAAGCCGTGAACCATCAGGGCGCCGAGCAGAATCGCCTGGGCTGCGCCGCCGGGTACACCGAAGGCCAGCATGGGCACCAGCATGCCACCCTCCTTGGCGTTGTTGGCCGACTCGGGTGCGATCACACCGCGCACATCGCCCTTGGAGAAAGTTTCTTTCGCGCCTTTCTCCGTTTGCAGGGCGTGGCCATAAGCAAACCAGTCAACGACCGAACCGGTAATACCGGGTACGGCGCCAAGGACAGCGCCCATGACACTGCAACGAACAATGAGGAACCAGTTCTTTATGCAATCGCGAATGCCCTGGAACATGCCGCTGATTGCGCTGAACTTGATGTTCTCGGCAAGTGCGCTGCGCTGAATGGCCAGATCGCATAGCTCGGGCAGCGCGAAATATCCCAGCAACACTGGCAGCAAGGGCACGCCCTCGCGCAGATAAACAAGATCACCCGTCCAGCGTATCTCGCCACTTTGAACATTGGTGCCCACCATGCCCAGCAGAATGCCCATGCATGCAGCGACCAGTCCGCGCAGCGGCGCATTGCCGGCCAACGTGGCCACCATGGCCACACCGAAAATCGTAAGGGCCAGTAATTCTGGCGTGCCCACCGACAAGGCCAGCGGCCGGACCACCGGAATCGACACAGCCAGCAGGAGAGCGCCGATCAAGCCACCGAACAGCGAGGCGCAGTAACTGGCGCTCAGCGCCCTGCCTGCTTCGCCCTTCTTGGTCATCTGGAAGCCGTCCAGCACCGTGGCCTGCGATGAAGCCGCACCAGGCACACCGATGAGAATCGAGGGAATGGTATCCGAGGTCGCGGTCACCGCATGCATGCCCAGCAGCATGGCAAATGCGGCGAGCGGGTCCATGGTAAAGGTGAACGGCACCAGCAATGCAAAGCCGGTCAACCCGCCGATACCGGGGATCAGACCGATCACCAGTCCGACCATCACTCCGGCCCACAGAAAAGCGATGCGATCCAGCTGGATCAGGGTCATGAACGCATGCCCGGCCGCGCCGAGCATGCTGATATCGGCAAATGGATCCATAGTCAGTTACTCAACAACGTGAAACACGAACCTGTCCCCTGGCGTGCTGCGCCGGGGACGTTTGAATCTTCAATCGGCCAGAACCGGATACAGAACCTGTGCAGTTCTGCCCATGATCCATGACTGATCTGCTTCGGACAGGCTGCTCAGGGAAGCCTTCATTTCGGCCACGATCTTTTTCAGCGGCCCTTCAGATGCCGGATAGTTGGAGCCGAAGGCAATGTGATCGGCGCCGAATGCGCTGACCAGCTGCGGAAAGAAAGTTTCCGGCGTGGACTTGCCAGCCTTCACGCGTGCACAGGCAGTCGGCGTTACCTTGAGATAGATATTGCTGAATTCGGACAGCGCGAACAGGCTTTCGGCATTCCTGTACGGTGGACCGTCTTCGAGTTCCGGACGTCCCAGATGATCGAGCGCGATCCTGACCTTGGGGAAACGTTGCGCCAGCGTGCGCACCATGTGCAGGCCATCAGGCGTGGTCTGGATCACAATGGTCATGCCGAGCTCGGCAGCGCGCTCCCACACCGGAAATGATTTCGGATCGACCAGCCATTCGCCCTTGGTCTGGTTGGTGTGGCCACCGGTGAACAGGCGGATGCCGGTCATGCCACGGGTCAGCCAGTAATCAAAAGTCTTGACCGCATCGGGTGCCAGCACATCGATGGAATACACACCCGTGAAGCGGTACGGCATTTGCGCCACGCAATCCGCAACGTAGGAATTGTCATGACCGTACGTGGTGGAAGAATGAACAATCGCCGCCTTGGCAACGCCCGACTCATCCATCTCTGCAACCAGTTGCTCGAAAGTGATGGGCCGCGTGGCGGACCATCCGGAGCGAACACCGCCCAGAGGCGCAACGGGATACTTCACCGTGTCCCTGGAGATGACGTGCGGATGAATATCAACGATCTTGGCTGTCATGACTAACCTCTATCTGAGTCCTATGCCGTGCAACAAACAGGCTTGTATCTGCACTGTATTCAAGCAGTTCACACTGGTGACGTGTTGAGTTTGAAATGGAAACACCAATGCCTTAACCAGCTCACCAGCATTTCAATGGATTACTTCTTGGGTGGCTTGATGATCTCGCGAACCGCGCTGAGCGTTTGTGGCGAAGTTGTATAAAGCTGCGTCAGAAGCGCATCGATCCCCTGTGCGGAGATGGGATCAATCGAATAGCCTCTGCTCTTCATTACCGCCACGAACTGTGGGTCCTTCATGGTGGCATCAAATGCCTCGCGCAGCGCAGCAAGCCGATCGGCCGGTACGCCCTTTGGAACAGCCAGCGGACGACCCGGTTCAAAAGACTTGATAAAGAAATCGAACACCGCTTTGCCTTCCGGACTCATCGCATAGTTCGACAGATTGGGCAGCTTCGGAAACGCCGGATGACTGGTCCAGTTCAGGTTCATGACCGGAATGAGCAAACCCTTCTTGATCATCGCCTGCTGCTCGGGTTGCAACAATCCCTCGACGGTGGATGCCCAACCATCCACTTCGCCGCGATCCATGGCGATGTAGACCTCGCCGCGGCCCGAATAACCGTTAATGATCCTGAACTGCGTCTTCAGATACTTGTTCATCAACGCCGGCAGTGTGCGGTTGTCGCTGCCGAAACCCGTAGCGCCGATGATGGTGCGCTTGGTGAACATCTCGGGAGCGGTTTTCACAGGCGATTTGTACGACACGGCAATGGCATATGCCGTCTTGTCGAGACTTCCGAGCCAGTCCACCTGGCGAGGATCGAAATTCTTGTGATTGTTCTCAACCAGCGGCACATAAAGATTGTTGCGCTGAAGAAAGCCGATAACCGTGCCATCCTTGGGGTCCTGCGACTGCAATCTCGCCGCCGCAATCATGCCGCCGGCACCGGCGATGTTGTTGACGATGATGTACGGCTGGCCAGGAATGTGTTTGGAGAAATATTCAGTGAACTGGCGTGCAATCAGATCTGTGAGGGTGCCCGCTTCGGCACTGACCACCAGCGTGATGGTCTTGCCCTTGTAGAAAGAGGCGACTTGGGCTGACTGTACCGGTGGTGTCGACTGAGCCTGAGCGGTAACTCCGCAGAGCAGGCTGGCGGCAAAGGCAGCGCCCAGGGCGGCACATTTTTTAAACAATCTCATGAATTCCCCTCAGCGTCCCCACGCAACGCGCAACTCGATGAGGCACCCACCACATCCACGCCGTGTAACAGAAGTTGGGAAAATATCACGCGCGAGCTCATGAATATTGGCACTTGAAGCATTGTTGATTGCCAACAAACAAGAATCAATACCGGTGGATATTTTTGACAATCACGGAACTTTGGAGGTCATGCCGTTCGGGGGATTGTCAACTACCCGGCTGTCCCCACCCGGACAAACAGGCATTTCTTAGAGCGTCTAACAAAATGAACGCGGCACGATACCTCGGACGGAGTAGTTGCCGGACGTGTTGCAGGGAGCGTGCGAGGCAGGATGCCGAGCCGCAGCCTCCATGGATGGATTTACGATGCTGCGGAGTCCCCGGCGGCGGACGGCGGTCCCGGAAACACGTCCGGCAACTGTTACGGCTGGATTAATCCATCAGCGCTCATTTTGTTAGGCGTTATTACCAGCAGAAAGACAGGCTTTTCAGTAACCTGCGGCCGTAGGTGCAAAAAAACAGAGTGGCAAACTTATGGCTTGCCAAGCAAAGGATCGCGCAGAACTTTGCGCCCAGCTTTTCTATCCACATTACAGCGTCGGCTAGAATGCTGCGGATCCACTTGGTAACGCGTGTGGAGCGGTTGTCTTGCTCGGTAGTCGCCTCCTGTGTAGTGACTTTTGCTGTTCTGCACATGCCACGGAGAGAATAGAACATGCGAATTGCGTCCCTTATCGCTTCAGGTTTGCTTTGCTCGATGCCGTTGTTCTGCGCCCGGTCCACGGCCGCCGACGCTCCGCGACCGCGCGTAACGCTATCCGCCGGCACTCTGGAAGGAACGTTGCCGCAAAGCGCTCCGGGAGCCGTTTTCAAAGGCATTCCATTCGCTCAGCCGCCGCTCGGCCCCTTGCGCTGGCATGAACCTGTAGCGGTGAAATCGTGGCAGGGCGTGAAAGACGCTGCTTCACCGGGTGCGGCCTGTGTGCAGAACGGCCGTGACGGTCCCACAGGCAGCGAGGACTGCCTGTATCTGAATGTGTGGACGCCGCAGTGGCCGGCACGCTCTGCATATCCTGTGATGCTGTGGCTGTTTGGTGGCGCGAACGCAGTCGGGTCTGCGAACAATCCGGTGTTCGATGGGGCGGCGCTTGCCAGGCACGGCGTAGTGGTGGTAACCGCGAATTTCCGGGTGGGCGTGATGGGCTTCATGGCGCATCCGGCATTGTCCACAGAATCACCGCAGAACTCTTCCGGCAATTACACGCTGCTCGACCAGATCATGGCGCTGCGCTGGATTCGCGACAACATCGCCAGGTTCGGCGGCGATCCCCGGCACGTCACTGTGTTCGGACAGTCTTCAGGTTCCTACGATTTACTCTTGCTGATGACTTCGCCGCTGGCAAAGGGCTTGTTTGTCAACGCGATTGCCCAGAGTGGACAGTTTCTTTCCTATGGCGGTTCGATGCCGAAGGCGCGCGCCGAAGCAATCGGCACAAAAATCGCTGCCGAGCTCAAGGCGCCTGAAGGATCCGGAACACTCGCATATCTGCGGGGACTACCCGCCGAACAGGTGGTAACTGCCGCGACGAAATTGTTGCCCACCGAACCTGGAACCGATACGGGGCTGCTCACCAATGTAGATGGCTGGGTGCTGCCAGAACTTGCCGCTCGTGTGTTTGCGCAAGGACGACAGATGCCGATTCCGCTGCTCATCGGCAACAACGCGCGCGAGATTCCATGGCAAGTACCTGTAGAGGAATTGCGGCAGCGTATCACGGCAATGTATGGCGATCTGGCACCGAAGGCACTGGAAGTCTATGGACTCGCAAACGGTAATCAAGGCCATGATGATCCATTGCTGGGTGGCCCGGGCTCACAGTGGTGGACCGATACGGTGCAGCGTTGTGCGGCCATCATGGAAACCAGCTGGCATGCCGCGGCAAAAAATCCCACTTGGCAATACCAGTTTGAACGCTCGATTCCCGGACGCGAGACGGCTGGGTCCACACATGGCGCAGAAGTCGCATTTGTGTTTGGCACACTCGACCGCGTGGGGCCTGATAAACCCGCCTTTACTGACGCCGATCGCAAGGCCTCGGAGCAGATGCGGGAATACTGGACAAACTTTGCGAAAACCGGCGATCCCAACGGTGGTTCCCTGCCAGCATGGCCACGCGCGGGCAATGGCCGTTACCTGGCATTCACAGCCGAAGGACCGATGATCAAGGAAAACCTGCAACCCGGTCCATGCAATGTGTTCCGCGAATGGACGTTGCAGCGACTGACAAATTAGTACGCAGCGGATGCATGCCAGATTGATGGCAAACGCAGCTCAACTTGTCAGACATTCGCAACAAAAAACCTCCTGACCGAACACGGTCAGGAGGCTGTTGTTTGCCGGACCGGACGAAGGCATCCGGTCCCCATTCATTATCGTTATTTTCAAGCCACCATCAGAAGCGGACACGCGCACCCAGCGTGTAATAACGTCCCAGCACGTCGTCGCCCACCGCATAGTTGCTCGGGAAAGCGCCCGGGAACTGGGTATTGATGCCACCTGCCGGCGGCGGATCCTTGTCGAACAGGTTCTGCACGTTCAGGAATACATTCACCTGCTTGAGCGGTGTCGGTATGTCATACGACAAGGTTACGTTCGTATATGCCACGGAGGACGTATGACCGATTGTATTGGGTGCATTGGGATCAGATGAGAAGTCCAGCGCACTGCGATAACGCTCGGACAAATCAACCGTCCAACGATCGGTGACCTTGTAGTTCACGAACAGCGAGGCCTTCCAGACTGGCGCCGGCAATCCACCAATCTGCGGATAGGCAATACCAGCAACATCCTGTCTGGCAGCGTAGGGGATGGTGTACAGAATGTGCGGCTGGTAGGTCACCAGGCCACGTAGTGCCAGTGGCCGATCGATGAGATTTGTTCTCCAGTTGGCCTCCAGGTCGATACCGCTGGTCTCCTGCTGAGCGATATTGATGGAGCGTGTGTAAAACGCCGTCATGGCGTTTGAAGCTGAAGTGTCGGTAAAACCATTCGGACGTTCCTGAAGCTGGCACGTCGGCGAAGCGCCGGCACTGGCATAACACGTCTTTTGAACCAGCTCGTTGGAGCCATTCAGCGTATACAGCACATCCTTGAGTCTGATCTTGTAAGCATCCAGTGACAGGCTGAAGTTGGGCGTCGGGCGGTACACGACGCCCAGCGTGGTGGTGTGCGCCGTTTCTGGATCGAGGTTCGGGTTACCACCCGTGCCTTGTCGCGCCGGAGGCGTACCGCCAGTCAGATAGTCGGTAATATTCGTGGCGCCACCCAGCGCGACTGGCTGATACAGATCATAGAGGCTCGGCGCGCGGAAGTCCTTCGATCGCGTCCAGCGCACGGTCACCTCGTCGGTGATATCCCAGGTAAGGCCCGCCTTCCAGGTCGTCGAATCGAATTTCCGGGCCACCACTGCGGAGTTATTCGGATCGTTGTCGTACTCGGCGTAGCGTACAGCGCCATTGAAGTTCAGTTGCTTGACTACCGACATGTCCTTGAGCAAGGGCATGTTGATTTCATACGCCGCCTCCGTAATGGTCTGATTCACACCAGAGATGGGCGCATAGGTATTGGGATGAACCGGCACGGTGGAGTTACAGGCAGGCGCACCAGTCGTAGCATTTACCGTAGGCCCAAAGCGTATCCCGGTGCAGTTCAGGAAATCGGTGGGTCGGGAATCGCTATCCAGGGACATCTCCAGCCTGCGCATTTCGCCCGACAGCGCCATGTCAATCGGACCTGCCCAACCATTCAGCGGCGATCCGCTCAGGCTGGCTGACAGACCATCCAGCTTGTTCTTGGTGGTGTTGTTGATGGTATCGAACCAGTACGACATCGCTGCTTCGGTCGGCGCCGTAGGGCCAAACGCGTTGATGGGAATACAGCCGGGCAGGACTGTCGGATTGGTCAGGGTAATGCGGCACACGATATTGCCGTTGGGCGTGCCGGTCTGAAACTGACCCTGGTCCACTGCGTCCAGCGAGGCGTAAATGTGCTGGCGATTCTGATTCAAGCCCGAGACCTTCAGCTCGGCCTCGCTGTGGGTATAAGAGGCATCCCAGCGATAACCATCGCCAAACTTGCCGTCCAGCGCAGCCAGCACGTAGTAGTACTCACTTTTAAGCTTGTTGTTCTGCCCGATACCGTAGTTATCGCGTGGATCAATCTGCTTCTCGAACCTGAAGACCGGCTCGGCTGTAATAGCCCCCGCACCGTTACGGACACAACCCAGCTGCGTCCGCACAGCCGCACTCAGGAAGGCATTACACGCGCTGACGTCCACACCCGGGGCGAAAGTGCGCTGCGTACCGGTATTGCCCTCTACATCGTTGGAGTTCCAGGCGCCGGTCAGGTAGGCGTGCACGTTGTCCGTAAAGTCGAAGTCGAATCGGCCAAAGAACTGGTCCGTGACTTGCGCTGACTTCAACGCCACATTCACGAAATAGGCACCGTCGCCACCGTTCTGCACCGTAGCGAGCGTCAGGCCGTCGCGTGGACCACCGGCATCGTATGAACTCAGAACGCCGTTCTGTTTGAAGCTCTGACCTATGAGTGATGCTGGCACATACGTTCCAGCTGGATAGGTTGGTGCCCCGGTGCAGACCCCCGGACTGACTGTACCGGCGTTCGGACCATAGCTACAGCCAATGCTGCCTCCGAAGGTCGCGGTTGCATTGGTTACACCAGACATCAGACGGTAGGGAGTGCTCGTACCGTTGCCATAGACACCCCATCTGGGCTTGGTCCAGTCCCGCTCGATGTCATACAGCGGATCGCTATCCGTGCGCTGGTAGCTGCCGATAATATGACCGCGACCGCCGAACAGGTCGGTGCCCCCGGCAATACCTGCCTGCCAGGAATCAGCATCTCCCTCCTGGGACGTGCCGTACTGCATTTGCGCCTTCACACCACTGAATTTCGAGTCGGTAACGAAGTTGACCACGCCGGTGATGGCATCCGAGCCGTAGACAGCGGATACGCCGCCGGTCACTACATCGACGCGCTGAATCAACATCTGCGGCAGAGAACTTGGATCCACCATACCATCCGGCGTGATGGGCGGCACGCGATGCCCGTCGAACAACACCAGGGTCCGCAGCGCACCCATGTTGCGCAGGTTGAGGGAGGAGACGGCGCTACCGTTGCCACCGACAGGATTGGTGCTCACCGGACCGTTTGAAGCGCCGCGCGAGCCGGAAAACACCGGCATGTCTATCAGGTTTTCGTACAGATTGGTGGGCTTGGTCGCCAGCACCTGTTCCGGGGTAATCACCGTAATAGGCGTCGGTGCATCGTTGCCATTGGTAATGACGCGCGAGCCCGTAATTGTGATTTCTTCCAGCTGCAGCTCGGAAGCTGCTGGCTGGGCAGTCGAAGTTGTCTGTGCCTGCGCCGCCATGGCTACCCAGGTGCTGGCGCCCACTGTAGCTAGTGCAGTTCTCAATGCCGCCGAACTCATACCCCTTCTGGATGAAAGCTTCATAACTCCGCTCCTGTGTTTATTGTTGATGACGCTCTCGTCAGCGTTCTTGTATGTACAAACCAACCGTTTCCGGGATTGTCGTCCAACAGGACAGGCGCCCCCAATAGAAAACAAGCTATGGGCATAAGTTTTCTGCTGAACCGGGGGCAAACACAAGAGGCAGGCAGCAAAAACAAACAATCTGATTGCCAGGCCACATTCCGGCTTCCCGCATCAATTGTTGTATATGGAACACAGGCTGCCCAAGCTGACATGTACCGAACTCATCGGAAGTGTGTGGGGATGAACAAGGCTACAAAATCGCACCCGTGAATAACGATGCCATGCTGTACCGTTGCCGCTTGATTTCGCCGCTGTGTGACTGAGCGTCGGCGGTACTGCATTCGACACAGCAGGGGACTGGATGAGCGCCATGGCCTGCCTGCTCTGACGGCCATGGGCAATTCAATGCCAGGTGCGACCCGGTGAAAAATCATGACGCCCTTGTCCATAACCTGTTCTCGGCAAAAACCGATGACTTGCGCCGATTTCGAATGACGCCACGTCGATCCGGCTGCCTACAATGATTTTCTGACAATGTGAACAATCCGCGCCTTGGCCGTTGTTATCGCTCTGGTGCACTGAATATCTTGGATCTGAGGGGGTTGGTAATGCGTGCGGGGGAACTTGCTCTTGGCCTGGTATTGGCCGTCAATGCGGCCTGGTCGGCGGAGCCGGCAGCGACAAATGGCAGGGCTGCGGTCGCACCGATCGGTGTGACAGATCTCTCCGGCACATATTGGGCCACCGAGTACCACCCGAAAATCCAGCCTGTCGGGGGTGGCGAGCCGCCGTTGAATGAGGCCGGCAAGAGTGAATACGAAAAGAATCGCGCGGGCCTGAAAGATGGCTCGATCGACGACCCGGTACGCACCTACTGTCTGCCGGATGGCATCCCGCGCCTGTTGTCGACACCCTATCCATTTCAGCTTTATCAGCTGCCTCCCGGCCAGGTCACCTTTGTTCACGAGCTGAATAATCAGGTGCGAGTGGTGCCGTTGAACAAACCCTTGCCCACCGCTGAAGAAATACTCACGGCGCCAACCTATGAAGGCTATTCATCTGGGCGCTATGAAGGCGATACGCTGGTGATTCAGAGCAACGGCTTCAATGATCAGACCTTTCTCGATGCCAGCGGCCTGCCGCATAGCGATCAACTCACGACGACTGAACGTGTGCGCAGAAACGGCAATCAACTGGAGATCACGATCACAATCCATGACCCGGTGTTTTATTCAAAAGACTGGCAAGCACGTTTTGTTTATGCGCGTCAGACAGGCCTGCGTCTGCAGGAGTATGTCTGCGGCGAACAACATCGCGACATCTCGCAGGTGAAAGGGATTCCCGAAGTGCGTGCACAACGCGCGCAAGGTCTGTTCCCCTGATCTGCGCAATGAATGCGCTGCACACCACGTCTAACTGAATTAGGAAACTTGTCATGTCCATCAAGTTCAACTATCTGAAGGTCAGCATCGCCGCCGCCATGCTCGCGACGACTGCAGGCGTATCCAATGCAGCATCCACGACGCAGAACACGCTCATCCCGCCGTTGATGCTGCCCTATGGTGCAGGCTGGAGTGGCGGCATCACCAGAGGCTCTGGCGGGTCGCAAGTGCCGGCGGAAGATTATCTGCCGGCAGATTATCTCAACGGTCCCCAGCACATACAGGCGGCGCTCGATCGCGGTGTACCGCCCGACAAGGTCAGGGGTTATCTGCAGCAGCGGATTTTCGGTCACTACATCCCTCCAGCAAGTGGCATTGGTCCGATGACCGATGATCCAAGCCGTCCCTACTTCAACAATTCGATGCGCTTCCTCGGTCTGAAAAGCTCCATCCGGTTTGCCGACCTGACCAGCGAGGCCGCGAAGAACCTGAAACCGTGGGCGCTTGAGGCTGTGAAAAAACAGAATGAACTGGCCGCGGCGGGCAAGAACACGCAAACACGTCAGGCGCGATGCTGGGAACTTGGCGTGCCGAATTTCAATGAAGTGCCGCAGCCGCTGTACTTCATCCAGACTCCCGAGGAGATCGTGATGTACATGGGCCATCGCGTACGGCACATCTACATGAATGTGCCGCATTCGAAGAACTTGCAGCCCACGTGGTACGGCGAATCGGTAGGTCACTACGAAGGCGACACACTGGTCGTTGATACCATAGGACAGAACGACAAGACCTTTGTCGACGGATACCGCACCCCCCACACCACCAATATTCATGTGGTCGAACGTTACCGGGTGATCAACTCGGGGAAGGGATTGGAAACCACTTTCACAGTGGACGATCCAGAAACCTTCTCGCAGCCTTGGAGCGGCCGACGGCCGCGGTATGTTGTGACCGACCATCCTTTGAACGATACCGACCGTATCTGTGCGGCAGGTAATGACGACACGTTCAATCTCGGCCTGGATCCGCTGCAGAAAGCCGCCACGCCGGATTTTTGAGGTGCACTCACAACCATGAAGTAACCAGCCTGCTTAGAACTCATCCGTGATGCCGATGCTGGAGCCGTCAATCCGGCCGATCTTGGTTGCTGCGCTACTTGGCTGCTGATCCGGAAGGATCGCGTATCACTTTGTTGAAGGCCTGCTCATCCATGGGCGCGAAGATGATTTCGTTCGGCTCAGCGTTGGGCTTCAGTGTGTAAACGATAGGGACGCTGGTCCAGGGCTTGCTATAAATTTCCGGATCCGTAACCGTGATGATCAGCTGCAGCTTGTCCTTGCTCAGACGTTTCCAGCGTTCTTCAACGCGCGCATCGTCGCTTAAAGGCGTACCCCACTCATCCATCCAGGCGCGACCATCCAACCCCAGCGTGGTCACCACCAGTGTATCGCCTTCCCAATGGCCCACCGAATAACCGTACCAGAACGGCGCCTCGGTAATGTCATCAGGCACTGGTCGGCCGTCGGCGTAGATGATCCGGAATACGCGACCATAGGCAAACAGTTGAATGACTTTGCCGCTCACCTGTTCGATTTCAATCGGCCGGCTGTACACCAGGGCTCGATACAACCCAACGGGATTGGCTTCGCCAATCGGATCATTGCCATACACCGGCTTGACCTGACGTGGCCCCTTGCCGGGTTTGTTGGCCTGAAACTCAGCAAGACCCTCGGGGGTGAACGGCAGGTTCGCGTTGCTCCACTGCGACTGCGGACGGGCCTTGAAACCTACGCTATCTCCGTTGTCACCGCCGCCACCTTCCAGCAACCAGACGCCAGTCAAATCAGCGGGCTTGGCGCTCTGCTGCGCAGCGGCCTGCAGCGTGGTAACGGACACAACCAACGCCAGGCCCATACCCAGAATGGAATGCTTGTTCATGGCGGTTAGTCCTTGCCGGTCGTGGAGTGGAATTCCTTGCCTTCGTTCACAAAGTGGCTGTGCATGAACTGGCCGTTGGTCGGAGTGGTATAGGAGGGCCACATCGTGACCACCACATGATCGCCGGGTTTGAAAATTTTCCGGTTGTAGCCCATGCCTGCCAGTGCCGCCGGAGCGCCCATCTCCATGACAAAGGTGCCCTTTGTGCCGTCGTCGCCTTCACCTTCGATGAACAGCGACGAATGCGGATTGCGCCACCAGAACTCGCGCACGACCCCTGTGACTTTCACCACTTTCTTCTGATCGTAGTTGGGTGCCGTGCCGTGGTGGGCAAACAGTGAGCTCGAAAGCGCCAGGAACGCGAACGCTGCCCATATAGAAACCTTTACTCTATTCACAACTCCCCCTCCGATACTTGATCTTGCAATTGTCGATGTCCGATCCTGATCGGACATCGACTTGTCATCACTCACTGCGAAGCGCTTGCTCCGGCTGACTCGCCTCTCGCATCTGGATCGCCCATCTGCGTGCCATCGGGAAGCGTCATCGTCATGAATTGGCCGCCGGGCTTGCCGTCCAGCAGCGGGTGCACGACCACCTTGATCTTCATACCCGGTGTCAGCGTCTTGGGCGTCCAGCCCTGTCGAACCAACCCGCCAGGAGAACCTGCTTCGATGGCCCAGTCGGTAGCCTGGCCACCTGCATCCGTAACGGTCAGATAGACCCAGCTGTGCGGGTTGGTCCATTGAAATTTTTTGACAGTGCCCTCCACTGTCACTGTCTTGTTGGCATCGAACATGGCGTATGAATGATGCGCGACAACAGAGGTGGAACCCATGGCAAATGCCATGGCTGCAAACAAAAGGGTTTTAAACTTCATTGAAGCCTCCAGAATAAGCTTTAATAATTATGCCGGGAGTTCATTGCCAGATGCTGATCATAGAGCGCTGTATGCGTGTTGAGCTGATACAGTGACGGGCAAAACTGCCACAACAGACAACTGCGCGCTCAATACATTCGGACTCATTGAATAACCCTTTATCGTAGTTGCAGCGTCATCGGCAGTTGCTTTTCTGCAATCGGCTCACGTGTCCGCCGGCTTGGTATTAGGTGACTTCAGAACGCAGTTTTCCGTCCAATAGGAAAGAAGCCCGCGGCATAAGTTTTCTGCTGGCCATTGAAATAACGACAGCTGGATGACAGATAAGGAATTTACAACGACAACAAACCGGTTGCTTTCGACATCAGGTTGCTGATTGCTGCTTTGATTTGCTGTTGGCCGTACTATTTTCTGTACGCGGCTATTTTCTATAAATCACTGCGCGTAGCTGTCATTTAGCTGTCATTTATTCCTGGTTCGGTAGAAAGGTTATGCCTTTGGCCAATTTCCTATTGGACGCAAACCCGGGATCGGCGCTTCTTATACTGGCGACAAACAAGCACCGCTGGCACAAGCGAATTCGAATATATGCATGGGGAGGGCGCATGCAACATGCGTCCAGCAGGAACGGATCGACGACTTTGTTTTTCGTTTATGCATTGCGCCAGCTCATTGACGCAAATGTCGATGGTCGCAGCAGAGTGATCTGCTGAAGCAATTCGTCGTTCTGTTGGATAACCAGAGATAACAATCTGATTGCGGGGGTTTGCAATGAAATCTTCTACCAGTGTGTTGAGGGCGGCGCTGGCCGCTGCGGGCGC
Organism: uncultured Pseudomonadota bacterium; assembly: GCA_963748005.1. GTDB lineage: Bacteria > Pseudomonadota > Gammaproteobacteria > Steroidobacterales > Steroidobacteraceae > CAILZL01. The sequence goes on along the minus strand of CAVVHH010000002.1, from coordinate 2,708,976 downwards.
ATGCACCTTCACAGCCATGACGGTGCAGGCACAGACAGCTTCAACTGCGAATGCCGAGTCGGCAGCACCCGGCCTGCAGCTTGAAGAAGTCACGATTACGGGTTCGCGCATCATCACCAATGGCAATGACGCGCCGACGCCGGTAACAGTGATCACGCCCGAACAGATTCTCGCCACCAAACCCACGACGCTGTACGAGAATCTGGTCGACATGCCGGTGTTTTCCGGCTCCCGGGGTGCGTCCAACGGCCCGCCGGAAGGCGGCTCGAATGGTCAGACCGGCCTGTCGGTCCTGAATCTGCGCAACATGGGACCGGACCGCAACCTGGTGCTGCTCGATGGACGCCGCATTCCGCCTGCCACTGCGGACGGCCTGGTCGATGTGGGCGCCATACCGCAGATGCTGGTCCAGCGCGTCGATATCGTCACTGGCGGCGCCTCCGCCGTGTACGGATCGGACGCCGTTACCGGCGTCACCAATTTCATTGTCGACCGCAACTTCAATGGCGTGAAGATCAACCTGCAGACCGGCGTCTCGCAGGAAAACGACGCCAAGAGTTATGAAGTAGCCATTGCTGCGGGTATGGATCTGTTTGGCGGTCGTGGTCACATCGAAGCCAGCTACCAGCGTCGCAGCGACGACGGACTGCGCTCCAATCAGCGCGACTGGACAACACCGCGATGGACGGTACAGGGCAATGGCGGCAGCATACCCTGGCACATCCTGGCCGACGTCACCAACAACACCGCAAGTTTCGGCGGTGCAATTGCCTGCCCGCGTGGTACGGGGACTGCCCAGGGCACGCTGTTTGCGCAGAACTGTCTGCTGAACGGTCAGCCTCGACCGTTGGTCGGCCAGTCATTCGCACAGAACGGCGTGCTCAGTACCTTCGACACGGGCCAGCGTCCGGCAAGTGAGGGATTGCTGGCCGCTGCTTCGATCGGCGGCGACGGTGTGTATTTCACCGAGGTGTCCATCCGGTCCGAGCAGCTCTCGGACCAGGTCTTCCTGCGTTTCGATTTCGATCTGACGGATAATCTTCATACCTTCGTGATGGGTTCGTGGACGGCCGCTGAAACCTGGGGCTCCAGAGGAACCCAGCGCACCTTCCCCCCGGGCTGGGGCATGGGCGCGTGTAATGCGTACCTGGCGACGCAGTATCAGAACGCGCTGGGATGCACCGACGCAATGCGAGCCAATGTGTTGAGCAATACCATTACGCCGCCGACCTTCCTTCTGGAAAAGCAGTTCAAGCAGTCCGATAACCACGATATCGGCCAGGACAGCACGGTCAAGCCCAGCAATTACTACGTACTGGCCGGCCTCGAAGGCAGTTTCGGCGATGGCTATCGCTGGGACGCAACCTATACGCACAGCGAGACCGAGATGAACGTCGACAATCTCAACCAGAACCGCAAGAACATTTTTGCGGCGGTGGACGCTGTGGTGAATCCCGCCAATGGCCAGATCGTCTGCCGCGTGACGTTGACGCATCCGAACGAGTACCCCGGTTGCGTGCCGGTCAATCTGTTCGGGCCGACCACGGTGAGCAAGGAAGCCATGGAATACATGATCCCGATCGTCAAGAACAAGACGAACAACCAGCTGGATGGGCTGGCTGGTTCCATTGCTGGCGAGCCGGTGAACGGTTGGGCCGGCCCGATCGGCATGGCATTGTCGGCCGAGTTGCGTCGTGTGACGATGGATCTGTGGTCCTCCGCAAGGCCCGATGATTTCATGACTTGCAACGGCCTGCGTTTTGGCAATTGCACACCAGGCGTAACCATCCCGCATGGTGGCGGGCTGATTCCCATCAACGGCGTCAATCAGACGGTGAGCGAGGGGGCATATGAAATCAATCTGCCGTTGATCAAGGACTGGGGAGTGCTCGATACCGTGACCTTCAACGGCGCTGCCCGTTACACGCAGTACAAGAATGATCCGAACGATTCGTCGGTCGTTTCTCGCACCTTCGAAGCAACGACCTGGAAGACGGGTATTGTGTGGGATGTCACCGATACACTGACCCTGCGCTGGTCACGCTCGCAGGATATCCGCGCCCCGAACCTGTACGATCTGTACGCGCCCACTTCGACGAATAATCCCGGTTTTATTACCGACTATTTATTGATAGATCCTGTGACCAATCAAAAAGGCGTGCAGGTTACTGCGACACCCAGTTCGGGGGGCAACCCCTATCTTGAACCTGAGACAGCGCTCACCACCACGGTGGGGATGGTATGGCGACCAAGCGCTCAATTCAGTCTGGCACTGGATGCCTATGACATTACGCTGAAGGATGCGCTGTACAGTCTGGCGGGCCAGAACCGACCCATTCAGGAAGCCTGTTATGCGAGCGGTGGCAGCTCGCCGCTGTGTCAGCTGCAGGAACGGCCGAATGGTTTTACTGATACCTCATTCAGTAACGCCATGACGGTGCATCATACGCGCCTGGTCAACATCGCCGAACAGAGCACTGCCGGCATCGATCTCGAGGCGACATTCAGAACCGACCTTGTTGATCGGCCGCTGTCGTTGCGACTCCTGACGACCTATCAGCCACATATTCTGCGGTACATACCCTTTGGCGTCAGGCACGACCTCGGCGGCGTGGCCTATTCGAACGTCGGCGGCGCACAGCCGGCGCCGGTATGGAAAGCTTCGTTGTTCGCCAGCTATAAACTCACGGATCGTTGGACAATCGATCTGTCCGAACGCTATCGCAGCGGCCTGGAGTGGTCGTCCAATCCAAGCGAAACCGAGGTGGGCGGCGTACCATCGGTTATGTACACCAACCTGACGCTGTCGTACGACGTGCCGACGCCACTCAAGCAGGTGAACGTGTTCCTCAACGTGCAGAATCTGTTCGACAAGGATCCGCCCCCGGCAGGTACGCTGAACGCCACCTTCCCGGGGTCTTTCCCGGGCGTGTATGTGACGGGCGACGACGTGCTGGGTCGTTACTTCACGGTGGGTGTCCGGATGAAATTGTGAGGGGCCTCGTCCCTTCCGACCCGGCTTGAACGCGGGTAGCAAGGAACTTCAGTGCGGTTGTGGTGGTGTTCCCACAACCGCGCCGCGCAGCCCGGCTCTGCTGACTGCGTCCTTCACCAGTCCCTGTGCGACCGCGTCCGCAATGAACGCTTTTGCGTAGGGAAGACCAGCATCCCTGCCTTTGGGTATACCCAGGGCATGGCGCTCTAGACCTCGACTGCCGTCGAGCACTCGCGACCCAGGTACCTTGTCCGACATGTCGAACAGGATCGCCTTGTTGGTCGCGAACACGTCGAGCGTGCCGGCCGACAACATCTGGATGCCGGATGCGACCGTTGGCACCCGGACCAGCGCAGCGTTTTTCAGGTCGTGCGAAAGGTCCGCATCGGAGGTGCTGCTTGTCACCACACCTACCCGCACTCCCGGCCGGTCCACGTCGGCCATGGTCGCAACGGGCGCTTTGTCCCGCACCAGGTAGCCCAGTTCAATCGCCAGATGCGGCTCGGTGAAATCCATCACTTTCATGCGCTCGGCGCTGGCATTGGAGAAAGCGACGTCGGCGCGTCCTGTTTTCATCGCTTCCAGAACCTCTGCGTTGTTGGCCAACACGATGGGCTGGAAAGGCACCTTCAGCCGGCGCGCAAGTTCCTTGCCGAGATCGTAGCCAACGCCACGCAGATCAGTCTGACTCAGCACGGAGGTGGGCGTGCCCGGGTACAGCGCAACTCGCAGCGAGCCGGTCGGCGCCAGGACATGTTGAATTTCTGCCGTCGGAGCAGATGACGTACTGGTGCAGCCGGTCAAGGCCGGGGCGCCCAGTATCAACAGCAGCGAAAATAATGCCGCACGGATCATCATGACTTCACCCCTTATATATTAAGGAAGGTCTGATTAACCTCGAATTCGTCATTCCCGCGAATGCGGGACTGCGAAGGCAGGATGCCGAAGCGAACATCGGCTTCAGCCGATGGCCCTTCAGGGCAAACTGCACGATGCAGTTTGTAATCCAGTTGAATCATTGTCTTACTGGATGCCCGCCTACGCGGGCATGACGTTAATCAGAGGTTACTTAACTTTCATTACCTTGCATTCTGATTGAGCTGAGATCACGTCCGCGCGTTTCCGGCAACAGGAATGCCGCGATCACCACAATGGCATAACTCACGCAGGCACATATCCCCATGGCCGCCGCAAGCTTGATGTCATCACTCAGGATGCCCACGATCGCCGGCATGATCGCGCCGATGGCGCGCCCGGCATTGCCGCAAAATCCCTGCGCAGTGCCGCGGATATGAGTCGGGAAAAGTTCGGCGAGAAAAGCGCCAGTGCCGGCTGCTGTACCCGATTGCAACGTGCCCAACACAAAACCCAGCAGCAGTGTCGCGGTCAGGTTGATGGGCGCCAGCGTATAAATCGCCACGGCAACTGCCTGGCAACAGGCGATGATCATGAAGGTCTTGCGACGACCTACGGCATCGGCCATCCAGCCGTTGAGAAAGGCGCCGGTGAAAGAGCCAAGAATATTGATCGCCAGATAGCCGCCGACACTGGCGATCGACAGATTGAGCACCAGCTTCAGATAGGCAGGCAGCCAGGTGACCATGACGTAGTTGCCGCCATAGATACCGAAGGTCAGCAGCACCGCCTTGAACGTCGTCGCCGTGTACGGCGTGCCGAAGACTTCCCACAAGCTGGCCTTCGCCGCTTCGGCCTTGCCTTTCGCGATGAACACGGTGCTTCTTCGATATTGCGGCGAATCCAGATGACCAGCAGTGCCGGCGCCAGTCCGATGAAGAAGAACACACGCCAGGCCATATCCGCAGGCAGGTAAGTGAACAGAATGGTCGAGATCAGCACGGCGATGGCATAGCCCATTGCCCAACCAGCCTGAATCGCACCGACTACGCGTCCTCTGACCCTGGAGTTGATGGTTTCGCTGATGAGCACCGCGCCCACGGCCCACTCGCCTCCGAAGCCAAGGCCCTGCAGGCTTCGGGTGAGCAGCAACTGACCGAAGGAGTTGGTCAACCCGGAGAGAAACGTGAACGCAGAAAACCAGATGATGGTGATTTGCAGAATCCTGACACGACCATAACGATCCGCCAGCATGCCGGCGATCCAGCCGCCCAACGCCGCCATGATCAGTACTGCAGTACCCAGGATGCCCGCCTCTCCCTTGCTCATGCCCCACAGTGCAATCAAGGTCGGGATGGTCAGCGCGTACATCTGGGTGTCCATTGCATCGAGACCCCAGCCACTGAAACACGCCCAGAAGGTTCGCTTTTCGCTCTTCGACAGCGCTGGTAAACCACTGGAACATTTGTGTCCTCTTTGTATGCGTCGCGATGTGTACCGCGAGTTTGTAGAAGGGTCTGGATTGTCACTTCCGAATAGCAGTATTGGCTGCCTTCAGCAAGCGGATTTCTTCGGCCGTGCGGAACTGGATACGCGCGGCCTTGCTGGCCTGGTCGCAGGCGATCCATGCCTCATCGCGAAAGTCATCATAGCCCATGTGACGTGAGCCGCAGCCCCGGCTGGGGAGTTGATAAACCGTCCATTCACCTGACGCCGGATTGAACTTCAGTGTGCCATCCACCAGCGATGTGTCGGTCCAGACGTTGTGATGCTTGTCGACGATGGTTTTGTAGGGATGGACATGAATCGGCAAGCGATGATAGGTGACCTTCATCGTGTGGATGTCGATTTCCGCAATGTTCGACTGCGCCCAGTTGGGCACCCACACTTTGTCGCCATTCTTGTCCGCCGCCAGGCGGCGCGGCATGTTTGCATAGGGAAGCGGTGAAGCTGAATTGGTTGACCAGGTGCCCCCTCCGATGGAGTCATAGAATGCGAGATCGGCGGGCTTCATCAACGCCTTGCGAGCGTCATAATCCGGATCTCGCATGTCGATCTCGGTCACCACGCCGGTTTTCATGTCGCGCTTGGCTACCTTGTCGACATAGCTCAGCGACCACCAGGGGTTGTCGTCCGCGTCTGCGGAAATACCATAAGTGATCCCGTCACCCGGCGTGTGCTGCTGGAACAGTTGCCATCCCGGATAGGCCACGTCCTTGCGATCAAGCTGGCCGGGGTCGAAGTGCGCCACGCCATAGCGCGCGTTGATCCACACGCGTCCCTGCGAGTCGGCGTCGGTCGAGTTCTGCATCCCGCCCATCACGCGCGGCATCTGCCACGCAGTGAACTTCTCAGTCCTGGTATCAAGCTTGATGAGCGTGGCCGTCTCGTCGTTATGCATCCAGATCGCGCCGAATGGATCGATGCTGCTGATCTGCTCCACCTGCAGCAGCCGGCCACTCTTGTCCATCAGTTTGATTGCGGTCATGTCGCCAGTCTTCGGATCGAGTTTGATCATCGCGCGGTTCGATTCGAAGGTACTGCGTCCCTCCGAATGCGATATCCACGCATAGCCGGCGGCATCCACCACCACGTCGTGAGTCCCGACGATGCCGTGCATGCCCGTGGACGGTCCGTCCATCCAGTCATCACCGTTGTACCAGGGCAGCTCATTCTCTCGCTGGGTTATCGGCAGATCGTATTCCGTCACCACTACGCGTGCGGCATCACCGGCGGGACGAGCCATGGGCTTGATGACCATCGGTGAAGTTCCGGGCCCACGCATTTCAGCGAGGTATTTCGCGAGTTCATCCTGGTGATAACGCGTGATCTGCGCTTCCCAGCGCAGGTCGGTCGGCGGCAGGTCCGCGGCACCACGCCAGCCGGTGTACCAGGCTGACTGCATCGCCTTGAGGATCGCCTTCCAACCCGCTTCGTCGAACCGGTTCTGCAGCACCACATCGAGACCATGGCAGCCCGTGCAGGCGACATATAGCACCTGCTTCATGCGTCGATGTTCCGCCGTGTCATCCGGCAATGCGTCGTACCACTCGATGCCCGTCAGTTGCGCTTCGTAGTTGGCTAGCGGTTTCAGCGCAAGGTTGCGCGTAACGGTATGCGCGCCATCCAGCATCACCTCCGCACGTGCCGTGGTGAAGGTCACCGCCTGCGCCCACAACTGGTATTTGCCGGCAGTCAATTGCGGGAACACATACTCGCCGCGCTCATCCGAGTAAACCGACGTCGTGAATGTCTGCTGGGAAGATCGCGCCGATACGGCAACGCCGCTCATCGGCTTGCCATGTGAATCCCGTATGACACCGGTCAGCGCTGGCGCGAGTTGACTGGATGTTGCTGCAGCAATCTCGGCGCCCCGCAGCGGCGCAGCCGACATGACGACAACACAGGTAGCTGTCAGCGCCAGGGCGATGGCGACGTAAGACTTGCTCATGCTTTCCCCTCTTGCGAGCGTGCTGCCACGCTCATTCACCGCTCAGTTGTGCCGAAGCGCCGCTGGACTTCCTGGCCAGTTGCTGCGGTGTCGGCTTTTGATCAGCGGTTACTGTCTTCATGAATTCAATCAGCTGAGTGACCTGTTGCGGCTGCAAGGTATAGCGGAAACCGGGCATCCGTTCGGTACCGACACCAATCAGCGCACGCAGCGCATCAGGCCCGAGCAGCTCAACGGTTTCAGCGCCCAGCCAAGGCCCCATCGTCTTGTACGTCGGCTGTCCTACCCCGTCATGGCAATACGCGCAGCGTTGCAACCACAGCGCGCGCCCCTTGCGCGCATCAGTCGACAAGGCGGGCACATTCAGCAGCTGCTGCTTGTCGTAGACCCGGGTGACCACCGTGAGCGGCGCAGTACCGGACTCCTGGGCCGAGACAACATTGCTGCCCACTGCCCAGACGGACATACCTGCCAACATCATTCGGATCGTCGCCGACACTGTTGCAAACATATCGTCCCCTTATATTGATCAGTGATTCACGTTGCGTGAATGCCATGGCACCGTACAGGAAAAACCTTGGCATCGTCGATACTGCCCGATTATTTTTACTTCGCAACCTGTAGATAGGGACGCAGCGGTGTGTCCGATCCACCTGTCCTGCCTTAGTGTAATAGTCGATGCTCAAGCGCGGTGAGCTATTGGCGTCAGTCCAGCCGTGATACATGAATCATGGTGAGTGTGGCTGCAAACAATGATGCGCGGCTCAACATTGCATGAAATTGCATGAACCGCGCTCGCCGAGATCTTTTCGATTGCTCGTGCAATCTCCGGGAGAGCGTCTCCCGGAGATCGCATTCTGAGCTTACAGCTTGTAGCGAAAGCCGAGTGTGTAGTAGCGCCCCATCGGATCGTCGCCCTGCAACCAGCCGCCGAAGGTGCCAATCTGGCCCGTACCGCCGGTGCTAGCCCATGGATCAGGCGGTGTGTTTATCAGGTTTCTGATATTGAGAAACACATCCAGGTCGCCTCCACCTGGCTTCATCTTGTAGTTCAGATTCAAGTCCGTGTACCAGGCCCCACGTACACTATTGGGGACGATGATCAGAGATTCGTTACCGTTTTGCGTCACTGCATTACGAGCCCTTTCCTGCAACGTGACCGTGAAGTTTTCGACCACGTCATAACTGATCTGGAGCAACCCCTTTATGTTCGGTGTCGCCGCCAGGACGTTTACACCGTCGGCAGCACCACCCACATCGACGATCGGGGCCGGGGTCAGGTCATAGATCAGGTGGGGCTGGTAATTCAGCAGGAGGCGCGTACTGAAAGGACGCCCGGCGATCGAGCGTCTATAGTTCAACTCCGTATCAATGCCCTTGGTACTCACTCCGCCGGTGTTCACCACGATGTTATTGGTCTGGGTGAGCAGGTTCGCTGCGGTGTGGTCACTGTACGGCAAGGGCCGCACGTACAGGACGCAAACCGGTGCGGTTCCACCGCTGTCCACGCAGGACCTCAGTGTCGCGACCTGGAACGGCGAAGGATTATTGATCCCTTGAGTAATGTCGATGTCGTAGAGATCAATCGACGCACTGAATCCCTCGATGAACTGCGGCGTCCAGACAAATCCGACAGTCGTGGTATTGCCAATTTCCGGGAGGAGATTGGGGTTGCCCCTGGTCTGGGTGGTAGGCGTGACAATGTTGTTGACACCAGCAGGAACGTTGACCTGAATGTCGGCAAATGGAACCGATACGCCTACGGTCAGCGGGGCGAACAGGTTCTGCAGCGTGGGTGCGCGTATGTCGCGGGAGCGGGTCGCGCGCACCGCCAAGGCGTCATTCATCGCCCAGGTCAGGCCGACTTTCCAGCTCCAGATGCCGCCGCTGGTGCTGTAATCGGTATAACGTGCTGCCCCGTTGAAAGCCAGGGACTTGGCTAAAGCAGCATCAACCAACAATGGAACCTGCGCTTCAAACGCGTACTCACTGACCGTCACCTCGGCTTCGGGGAATGCCGCCGTGGCACTCTGATAAGGCGTGGTGCTGGAAGTGCAGTTGAACTGAATACCCGTGCAACTGACCGGATCGCTTGGATACGCAGTGCTGTCGACCGCGTAGGTCTGACGACGCCACTCGCCGGACAAGGCCATGTCGATCGGACCGGCCCAGCTGCTGATCGGGGCGCCGGTGATGCTGGCGGTTACGTCGTCAATGGCGTTGGTGGTGGTGTCGCTGGACGGGTTCGATATCCAGTCAAACGCCGCTCGGCTCATCGAGGTTGGGCCGAACACGTTCAGGGGCACGCAGCCGCTATAGACCGCCGGATTCACCAGCGCCGCGTTACATACGGTCTGACCATTGGCCGGGTTCACGACCGCATTCAATGCGGCAAACAGTCGCGGGTTGCTGTAGTTGTTCGGCCGGACCTGCTTGGTCGTTTCTTTGGCATGCTCGAAGCCGATATCCCATTTGTAATCGCCCAACGAGCCGGCAAGACCAGCCAGGAAAGTAAGGCTGTTTTCCGTGGTCTCGGTTCTGGGGGCCGGAAACGCGTCAAGCTGATTGAAGATCCTGCTGAAATTGAACGCGCAGGTAGCAGTCGGTGGTGCAGTCGCTAATGCCGCGCAGGCGGGATTAGCGCGAGCCGCAGCGATCAGCGCCTGGTAATTCGGCTGGAGCGTGGAGAGGTAGGCATTGTTGTAGCCAATTGCTCTGTTACTGAGATTGGCATTCGTCTGGTTAGCCCAGTTGTGGACTCTGCTCGGGATCGCCTCCACATAACCTTTCATGGTGTCGGTAAAGTCGTAATCGAAGCGGACAAATGCCTGGTCCATATTCTGGCCTGCAAACGCCGACGTAGTAGTGTAATAACCACCGTCGCCGCCGATCTGGACCCCACCTGAGCCGGTGGGAGCACCAGCAGTAAAGGTACTCAGCAGACCATTCTGCGCAAACTGCAGACCCGCCAGTGTGCCGGAGTTGATCACGCCACCGAAGTTGGTGGTACCAAAGCGAACATCACGGTAGAGGCGATAAGGATTGTTGACCGTCCCGGCCGCAGCATTGCCCGGCGCATTGGGCACGGCGCCCTGCATGCTCCACACACCCCGGCCCCAGGCACGGGAAAATCTGTCGGGAAGCCCAGGATCGTTGAAATTCTGATAACTGGCCTCGATGTGCCCGCGCCCGTCGAACAGCTGGGTACCTGCGGCAATACCGAAGTTGTACGTATGGTCGTCGTTGTAAGTTGACTGACCCACCTGGCCAGTGAATTTCACACCGTTGAAGTTATTGTCCATAACGAAATTGATCACGCCGGTGACGGCGTCGGAGCCATACACCGCCGAGGCGCCACCGGTAACGATGTCGACCCGCTTCAACAGCATCTGTGGGATCAGGTTGGTATCAACGCCAGCATTGCTGCCGGGAACCGTGGGCGGCTGCCGGTGACCATCAATGAGGACCAGATTGCGTCCGCCATAGATGCCACGCAAATTGATGACGGCCGTGACTCCCGGGCCTTGACCGCCCTGGTTCGGCGAAGCCAGCAGGGCCGGCATCTGCTGCAGCGCCTGAGACAGGCCGGTAGGGTTTGCAGTCATCAGCTGATCCATGCTCACAACAGTCACCGGCGTCGGGCTGTCGTTGCCATTGGTGATGACGCGCGATCCGGTTACAACCACTTCTTCAAGTTCAAGGGAGGCATTGGCTGCCGCAACGCCCTGCGCACATGCGGTACTGGATATGGATGCGGAGGCGCAGACCCCGAGAAAGGCGGCGACCCGCGCAAGAAAACTATTGTGTTTCATTGAATTATCTCCCCTGGCTGATCTGGCATTGTTGGTTTCTGTCGTCTTGAGATTTTCGTCAGGAACATCTTTGCCCTGCTGTTCGGCGAACCTTGCTTCCACAACGGATTTAGTGAGCTTTTCCGGCTGGCTGGGCGGATTTGAGGCGCTGACGATGGTGATGGTGCGCGGGTTGACGAATTCGAACTTCAACCCGGTGTTGGCTAGCAACTGGCTCAGCGCTTCTTCGGCGGTGTGAGACCCGGTCACTCTGGGACCTTGCATCTGTGCCACCAGCTGTGACGAAAACAGCACCTGCAAACCGGTTTGTTGGGCAAATTGGTTGAGTGCGTCGCCCAGCGGGGCAGCAGGTATGGTGAGGGTAAAGGAGCTGGTCTTGCTTTGTGGCTGGGCGGCAGCAGGCAAGCCCAAGGCCAGCGCTCCCATCGTGCCGAGCAAAACCGTGCGCATCCACGCCCCCAATCTGATAGCCATTGCGTTGTTCTTTGCTGAAGCTGGCGCTGCGACCATTCGCCGCGGACACCTGCCCTGTAGTTATTTAGTCTGTTGTATGTGGTAAAACCCGGTACTCTGAATTTCACTACCGGTTTTTTCCTCCCGGGAGACACAGTCTATATAGACGAATACTGGACGAGAGTCTTGATGTCATCTGAACCCGCCAAATCCACCCGCGCCGCCGAACGTTTTGCAGAGTCGATCTTCCGGAATCACACCCGGGATTTACATCGATTTCTGCTGCGTCGCGTTGGTCAGGCGCCGGATGCCGATGATCTGGCGCAGGAAGTATTTGCACGACTGCTGCGGATCCAGGATGCCGATCTGGTACGCAAACCGCTTGCCTATCTGCTGGGAATTGCCGCAAACGTCGTGAGCGAATTCCGGCAGCGGAAGCAGCACGATCTGGTCGTGTTCGATTCCGAAATCACCGACGAGATATCCGCCGATCTGGAGGAGATTACGGCGCAAGGCCTTGCTGAACAGCTTGATCTGCAGACTCGGCTTGAGCGGGCATTCCGCCAGTTACCACCCACACATCGACTGGTGCTGCTACTGGTGAAACGCGATGGACTTTCCTATGCCGAAGCTGCCAGGACCGCCAACTTGTCCGTGCATACTGTGGAAAAATACGTCGTCGAAGCTCGCGCCAGTCTGCGGCTCATACTGGCGGACTTCTAGGTTCATGGACGCACTGAGATGAACGAGCACCGTCAAATCGAAATCCTGCATGCAAGGCAAGCCTCTGCATGGGTAGAAATTCTTCGCCAGCCCACGGCCAGGCAGCGTGCGGAATTTGTTGCCTGGCTGAAGGAATCACCGCGTAACGTACGTGACTTCCTGTCTGCGTATGCGCTGGATCAGGCATTGAGTCAGTTCGACACCGATCGCCATCACGACATCGAATCGTTGCTGGCGCAGGCTGAGCACAGCATTGTTAACGTCGCGAGCCGGTTCAGACGCGCGGCTCTGCCGGACATGTCCCATCGCTATTGGCGTGGTGTCGCGGTCGCCGCGGGCCTGGCGCTTGTTGCGCTATTTGTCGTGCTGCTGATGCCAAAGCAACAAGGCTGGCAGGAATTCCAGACCGTCGCCGGTGAGCAGCGGGCATTTGAGCTTGAAGATGGATCCGTCATGTATCTCAATACCCGTTCGCGAGTGGCCCTGCGTTTTTCCAGACATGTTCGCGATGTAAGGCTGGTTGAAGGCGAAGCGCTGTTCAAGGTTCATCATGATCCCAGTGCGCCATTTCGCGTGCACACGGATACGGCCATGATTCAGGCGGTGGGCACACAGTTCAATGTGTACGCGCGGCCCGAAGGAACAAAGGTTGCGGTTATTGAGGGACGTGTAAAAGTCAGCTCCGAGATCAAGGGAGTTGCGCTGTCCGCAGACCCGCAGGGCAATGCGGGCGTTTTGTCCGGTGATTCGACGAGCATCAACCTCGCCGCGAGCGAAGTGGCACAGATCAACCCCGCTGGAGCTGTCAGCGTGCGTACCGTTGCAGATGTCGCCGATGCCATTGCCTGGCGCGAACGACGGTTGATTTTCCAGGAGGACTCCCTGGCCAGCATCGTTCAGGAATTCAATCGCTACAACCGTGAGCAGATTCGCTTAGCCGATGCAGCCATCGCGGCACGTGTCTACTCGGGGGTCTTCGATGCCGATGATCCCGAATCGCTGGTTGAGGTGCTCGCGCATGAACCCGATCTGGCTGTTGAACAATCCGGACAGAAAATCCTGATCAGAGCGCGATGATAATTTCTGCTTGAAGTCCAGGCGGCGCTGATTTCAAAGAAGCAACACCGCATGGATGAACACGGCGTCCTCTTTCTTTATTGACGTCCCGTCACGCCGACTTTTTCAGGTTCCGCAAAAACCTATGGCGAGCGCCAATTTCGAATGGCTCCTCGAACTCCGGATGCCTATAATGCTGCGCAGAACACACAAATAATCCGCCTTGGCCATTGTCAGGGACCAATGCGATCGAACAATGACCCAGCGGGGTTCGACCAGTTTGAATTTCTGATTGCTGGCCATCGCCTCCGATACCTGACCACCTTTATTGCCGTCACATGCAGAAAGGAACTCAGAACATGCGCGCCATCACTCTGCCAGACATCAGAACTGCCGCGCACCGTATGCAAACGGCGGCACAACAGTTGTTGCTGTCTGGCCTCCTCTGTTCTGTCCCGGATTCATTGCTGGCAGCGATCACTGCGCCTGTACACACGGAAGGTGGCTTGGTCGCGGGCATCGCTGGTCGTGATGCCTCCGTTTCGGTGTACAAGGGAATTCCCTTCGCCGCCCCGCCAGTCGGCGAGCTGCGCTGGAAGGCGCCGCAACCGGCTGCCCGCTGGGAGGGTGTGCGCAAGGCCGATCAGTTCAGCGATACCTGCGCGCAACCGGCGCCAGCCAACGCCAATAACCGTCAGGCGATCAGCGAGGACTGTCTGTATCTGAACGTCTGGACGGGAGCGCAATCCGCCGAGGAGAAGCGACCGGTGCTGGTGTGGATCTTTGGCGGCGGCTTTTTTAACGGCTCGGCTTCGTCGCCCAACTCGGATGGGGAGGCTCTGGCCCGCAAGGGTGTGGTGGTCGTGACGACAAATTACCGCGTGGGTCCCTTCGGCTTCCTGGCCACACCCGAACTCAGCAAGGAGTCCCCGCACAAGGTCTCGGGCAACTACGGTCTGCTGGATATGATCGCCTGCCTGCAGTGGGTGAAGCAGAACATTGCTGCATTCGGCGGCGATCCATCGAGGGTCACGATTGCCGGTCAGTCCTCCGGTGGTGGCGCAGTGCTGTTACTGGCGCAGTCGCCCCTGGCCAAAGGCCTGTTTCGTGGCGTCATCTCGCAGAGCGGCGCACGCGCAATTGCAATTGGCGATCCGACCTTCGTGCAGGTACGTTCGCTCGCCAGCACCGAAACACGCGGCGCTCGCTTCGCCGCAGCACATGGCGCGCGTTCGCTGCAGGAGCTGCGCGCACTGACGTGGCAAGAGGTGCTGTCCGGAGTAGATATGCGCACCGCTGATCCCGCTGATGACGGTGACGCTTCGTTACCGGTGTTCCGTCCGGCCATCGACGGCTGGGTATTGCCGTTTTCCATAGGCGACACCTATGCGCGTGGCTTGCAACAGGACGTCCCGGTGCTGACCGGTTTCAACCTCGACGAAATGGGCGCCGAGCCTCGACCCGGTTTGACGCTTGCAGAGCTGCACAAATCGACACAACAGAATTACGGCGCCATGGCAGATGAGTTGCTCAGGCTGTATCCGGTGACGAAGGATGAGCAGGCCGAACAGACCCAGAGAACGTTCGCTCGCGATCGCAACCGTGCAACCAGCTATCTGTGGGCGGTCGCGTGGAAGCAGAAGGCGCGCAGCAAGGTGTATACCTATTTCTGGACCCACGCACCGCCGGGTCCGCGCGGTGCATACCATGGCTCCGAAATCGCCTACGCCTTCAATAGCCTTGACGCAGTCAACTCGCCCTGGACTGAGCAGGACCACAAGGTAGCCGAGACGATGTCTTCGTACTGGGCAAATTTCGTCATAAGGGGTGATCCGAATGGTCCCGGCCTGCCCAACTGGCCAGAATTCGACGGCATGCCTGTCATCATGATGCTCGGCGGCAACTACGGCACCATGCCGGTTGCCGAGCCGGCCAAACTCGATTTCATGAAGCGCTTCTTCGCTGCACAGAAACCTTGGTGATTCTTTGCACAGACAAGAGCCGCGTTAAACTAGCATTCAATCTGTTGTTGGCGATTCATACATCATAAAGAGGCACAAGCATGGCCAAAGTCCACGGTTCGATCTTCCGCCGCACCCTGTTCTGGGCGCACCTGTCCTGCGGCGTTGCCGCAGGTATTCTCATTCTGTTCATGTCGGTCACCGGCGTGCTGCTCGCCTATGAGCGGCAAATTGTGGAAGCGCGTGCAGAGTCCAATCATCTCAGTCTGCCCAGCGATGCCGCACGCTTGTCTGCGGACGAGCTTGTTGAGAAAGCCCGCGCCGCAGCTCCGCAGGGCTCACAGCTCAGTCTGGTCTTCGATATTGATCCGGCGGTTCCTGTCACAGTGACAGCCGGTCGGCAGCAGATATTGCTGCACCCGCAGACCGGCGACGTGCTTCCCGATGCAGCAGCCGGCACCCGTGACTTCTTCCGTACGATAACGACCTGGCATCGCTGGCTGGGTGGCGATTCGAACAGTACACGAGCCAATCTGATGGACCTCGCCAACCTGCTGTTCATGTTCATCATCGTGAGCGGCATTTACCTTTGGCTGCCGGCAGTATGGCGGTGGTCGGCCTTTCGTGCCGGGATGATCTTCTGGCCGAAGTACGTCAACAGCAAGGCGCGCGATTTCAACTGGCATCATGTGTTCAGCTTCTGGATGTTCATTCCGCTGTTCCTGATTGCGATGTCGGGGGTGGTGATGTCCTATCCCTGGGCCAACTCCCTGCTGTTCTCGGCATATGGCGAAACGCCGCCGCAACGCCAGGGTCCTCCCGGAGGTGCCGGTCCAGGTGCAGGTGGCGCACCCGCTGCGGAGGTTCCAGCCCAGCATGCCAGTGCCCAGCAGTTGCTGGACGTCGCGCGCGCCACCTTCGTTGACTGGCAGCGCATTACGATACCTGCGAGCGCACGCGGCGAGCGCATCGATCTCACTGCCGAACTGAAATCAGATGAGTTGCGCATACCACGCCAGACGCTGACGTTGTCGGCGCTTGATGCCAGTGTGATCAAGCTGGCGCCACCGGTACCGGGACCGGGCAGCACACAAAGCCCGGGCCAGAAGGCCCGCGCATGGATCCGCTTCGTACATACCGGCGAGCAGTACGGCGTGATTGGCCAGACGCTTGCCGGTCTGGCGTCGCTTGCTGCCTGCTTTCTGGTCTACACAGGCCTGGCATTGGCCTGGAGACGGCTGATCGTGCCGTTATATCGGCGCAGCTGAAGATCACACGGTCGCAATCAGCAGTGCAGCTTCACGAGCGCTGCACTGTCGACAAGCTAGTCCAACCGGGGTTCGGGTGTGCAGACTCCCGCACCACCCTCGACCTATTTCCCGACCACCTGAATGGTGAATGTGCCCGGTACCATGGTACCGGGGGGTTCGGTCCGCGACGTGCCGGGCGGAGTACCGTTGAATTCCGCGCCGATCAGTATCAGGCGATTGGTCTTCGTGTCCAGCGCCAGGGTCTTGGCGTTCTTGATCGTCTGCACCGTCTGCACAACGGAATAATCCGTGCGGCTGTTTTCCTTGACCACCGTCAGCGTGCCGTCGGCATTGGCAGCGAAGATTTCCTGGGTCGACGGAATGAACGCGGCGCCATCGTTGGCCCAGCCGATGGGCACCGAGCCCAGCACCTTACCGGTGTCGGCATCCAGCATCACCATGTTCTGCGGATTGCGGCAAGCGGAGAAGACCACGCGGTTGCGCACGTCCATGGTGATGCCGGGGCATTGGCCGCCCTTGCCGTCCAGGCCGTAGTGCGCCTTGACTTCCATCTTCTTCGCATCCACCACCACGACCATATGCTTGTCCAGCAGATTGCTGTAGAGGTTGCCCCGGTCGTCGCTGACCATCTGATCGGGCATACCGCCCAGATCGATGGTGGTCAGGATCGAGCCGTCCCGGGCATCGATCACGGTGGCGCTCGGCTTGCCATGGCTGAGTACATAAACGCGCTGATTGGGAGCATCGAAGAACATGCCGTCGGGAGGTGCCTGCACGGCAATGGTCTTGATGGGCTTCAGAGTTCGGGTGTCGAACATCAGCACCGGATTGCTGCTGGCGAAGGCGCGATGGTTCTTGGCGTCGATGGCCACGCCCATGGCGCGGATGTCCGGAATATCTCCAACCTGTTTCAGTGTATCGAGATCGAACACCATGATGTGCGGCACGCTGGTGTCTTCGCCGCCGCGCGCGACATAGATCCGCCGGGCATCGACATCGAGATTGACGTAGTCGAAGCCACCATCGCCACCGCCCGCCCTGACTGACTTGAGTACGCGATAGGCGCCAGCACCTTCGCCTTGTTGAGCGTATGCCGCGGATGACGCAACCAGAATGAACACCGTGGCGCAAATCGCAGAAAAACGTTGCATAGTTTACTCCCGTATTTCCATTCTCCACCTTATGCAGCGCGAACCTGCATTCGATCAGGTAGATTTTTGTATAGATTTTTTGGTAGTTGGTGCCGAAGGTGCATCGTCATGCCAATGACGGGGATCCAGGAGCTGCATGCCAACGGCAACGCACCTTTACGCGGGGTGCTTGTAGCGCTCCACATCGAAAGCCAGTGCCTCGATCTGACTGCTGATCAGGTTCAACCGTCGCGCAAGCTCGGCACCGGCAGTAGCAACACCGGAAGCGGTGTTTTTGTAGAGCTTGCAGCCAACCAGCTGTTCAAGCTGGTGTATCGCTCGCTGTAACGAATCGTCGGAGATCGAAAGCAGTGTCAGACCTCGCCACCGCGCGTGTACTGACGCCAATCATGGCACAGACCAGACTGGTTAGTTGTGTACATCGCTGTAAGAGTTGGGGAACTCCAGTGTGCCGGCGATTGCCGGCAGCCAGACCACCGGTCATTGGCTACGGGTTGAGCATCCCCAACACCTCGAGGGTTAACGTGCTACCGGCCGTGGGTACCGCTGCGCGCCGTAGCGGGCACACAGGCGACAAACTTCTGTGCATCTGCATGTCCGATCATGTCGAGCAGATCCCACAGCACCGCCTGATTGCTGGTCACCACCGGCTTGCCCAGACGTTGCTGCAGTTCGGCAGTGGCCTCCATGGCCCTGACATTGGCGCAGGCCAGGAACATACCCTCGGACTCCGGATGATCCAGACGTGCTGCGATGTCGCATATTTCCTGCGGCGACAGTTTGGCGGCGAGCCGCGCATCGGTGAAATTCAGCCCGCGCGAGGCCACCAGATCGAATCCCTCTGTGCGCAGGAACGCCGCTTCATCGGCGCCGAATTCCGGGGTGAACGGACAGACATGTACGATGCGTCGCAAGCCGCTGGCATGCAGTGTGCGCACCACGGACAGAATCGTAGTGGTTGCCGGGGTCCTGGTTGCTTCGGCAATCTGGTCGCGCAAGCGGCGCGCGCCCTCGGGACCATCGGACAAACTGGCGCCCGTACAATTGAGGGCAATCGCATCCATACCCGCGTCCGACAGCAGTGTCGACAATGCGACTGCTTCACGGCCGGCTTCCAGCAACGCGGCCTGGGTGACACGACCTTGCGACTTGCCCAGTCGCACCCGGCTGATATGCAGCCCCACATTTGCCGGCAGTTCACGCCTGAAGTCATCTTCGACCACAACATTCAACGATGGAATGACGAGGCCAATGCGCTTGTCGATCATATGAGTCTCCAACAAAAAGCGGCTATCAAAACACCTAGGACGCTTCGACAGGCTCAGCGACCGAAACTCCAGCTCCGATCACTGCGACCGTCATGGATGACGTGAACACTGGAAATGCAGGAGCGTTTTCCAGTGAGTCTATCGAAGCGTCATCCACTCTGTAACAATTTCATACCCGTTCTGCAGCCTGCTCCGGATGCTTCACGAGCCAGTCCTTGAGCATGGCCTGCATGCCACCACTCAGCACAATGTCCCGCAATATCGGTGACATCGCCGGGATGACAGCACGGGTATCCCGGCTGAAGTTTCGTAGCGTGCCGGTCGAGAAGTCGATCTCAAGCTCATCGCCGGTAGCGGCTATCTCGCGGGGTTCTGGACCACCCACGATCACCGGAATGGCGCGCGCCACCGAACGACGCAACATCTTGTACGGCATGGACATGCAGATAACACTCAGATCGAGCGCACCCATGGCAATGAAGCCCTGCAGACGCGGCTTGCCACACGCAAAATTTCGACCAGCGAACACGATGTCACCCGGCTTTATGCGCCGCGCCAGCTGCGGGTCGATCGATTCAAACAGATGCGGCACCAGCTCGGCCGGATCTGTCACGCGCAGCGTCGCGAATCTTGCCGGAATGATGCCGTCATCGAGCGAAACGTTATCACCGAGCACATGACAGGTGCCGCGCCGGATCAGGCCTGTGTTGATCTGCTCAGCCTTGAGTTCAGCCATTGCCGATGACTTCCCGTGGATCGGTGATGCGGCCACGCAATGCCGAGACAGCCACTGTCAACGGACTGCCCAGATAAGGTTTGCCGGCGGGCGAGCCGAACCGCCCGCTGTGGTTGGTCGCTGCTGTGGAGATCGATACTTCCCCTGCGCCAAGCGGACCCATTATTCCCCCCGCGCAAGGGCCGCATCCGGCAGGTAGCACCATGGCGCCTGATTCCATGAATACCTGTGTAATCCCTTCGCTGGCCAGCCGCTGTGCGGTGGCAACGGAGCCGGGCACGACAAACATGCGCACACCATCCGCAATGCGCTGGCCACGCATGATGGCCGCCGCATCAACAAAGTCCTGGTGCATGCCCGAGCCACAGGAGCCGAGATAGGCGTGCTGAATTTCGAGTCCTGCCACGTTGGTCACTGGTGTTGCATTCTCCGGCCCGCCGGGCAAGGCCACCTGTGGCTCAATCGTGCCCAGATCGATTTCAATGCGACCTTCGTACTGCGCATGCGCATCGCTGATAATGTCGGCACAGTCATTCCATTGCATGCCGGGTGGTGGCACGCTGAACAGCACAGTCGCCACACCCAGCTCCGTGACTGAATTGACCATTGCAACCCGTGCCGTCAGATCGAGGGCTTCCGCGCCGGGTCCACCGAATTCAATCACGCGATAGTCGTACTCAACACCCCATTGGCCGCTGGCAAGACCCTGCGCCAGCAGATAACCCATATCGCGCGCGTGACTTGCTTTCCTGAGCTTCCCGCTGAGCTCAATACGAATGGTCGAAGGCACCTGCGTCCACAGACTGCCCGTGGCCAGCACGGCAGTCACTTCGGGTCCCACACCCAGTGCCAGCGCGCCCACTGCACCAAAGGTAGTGCAATGCATGTCATAGGCAAACAGGAACATGCCCGGTCGCACCATGCCGGATTCGATTGGAAACAGATGGCCGTGACCACCACGACCCACATCAAAGAAATGTCCCACCTTCCAGCGCCTGGCAATATCACGGATGGCGGTGCCGCGTGCAACGGCAGCCGGCGAGGTATAGGCCACTTCGTGATCGGTCACGAACATGGCCTTCTCGGGATTGCACAGCGCATGGAAACCCAGCGAGCTCAATTCCTTGTAGGCAGCCTCAACAAACCCGTCGTGCAGGATGACGAGTTCAGGTGCCGGGTACACAACTTCACCCACTGCTACATACGTGCGACCAGACGCCTTCGCCAGCAGCTTCTGCACAGCGGTCGCTGGCGCACCGGATTGATCAGTCGTGGAAGTCAAAGTCGACCGGCTCCGTGATGTTGTCGGCGAAGGCATTGGTGCGATTGATCGCGGTCTTGCCGGGGAACGGCATGAAGTTTGAGGGATCGCTGGCGATGAAGCGCTGCGTGGGCACGTACAGCTCGTGCATCTGCCCGGCCGGGTTCAGCCAGTAATCGAAAATCTGGCCGCCGGGCGGGTGATACCCCACACCGCGCATGTGTGTGTATCGATTGAGGCTCATCAGGTGCGTGTGCCCGATCATCAGGTCCTCAACATTCTCCACTACAAACGAAGCATGCTGGAAACCGGCGGTCTTGTTGTAGTAGCAATTGATCACATGATGATCGACCGGATCATCGCCGCGATCCAGACGATAGAAGGTGCCCACCGTGTTGTCCGGGCTGTCGACATAGAACTCATCGGTGCACAGCAACCCCAGCGTGTCACGGAACCAGGTAATCGTTGGCCGCAGGATGGGCGTAGCAAATACACCATGGGATATGCGCCGGATATGGGCAGGCCCCAGCTGCAACCGCTTCAGATTGCCGATGGTCTTCATCACTTCTTCGCTGTATCTGGGCGTGCGGTAGACAATGGGCAGCTCGGGCACCGTCGCGATGCCAAACACGATCTCGATGACAAAGCCGTTGTTGGGCTCTTTCAGCATTACTCGCTGGCCGCCGCCCGGTTCATCGATGTCTTCCACACCGGAAATGGCGTCCGGGTGCCGGGCAATGGTTTCCAGGTCGGCGGCACTGCGTGCGTAGTAGGCCATGCTGGCAAAACCGGGCTCGCCCTGCTCGGTGATGTGCAGGTGATGCGCCGGCCCGGTGCCGCGCATGTACAGCGCGGTGTCGGTGCGCGCCGCTCGCACCATGCCGAACTCGGTGAAAAACTCCTCGATCAGATCCAGATCCGGGGCACGCAGCCGCGGATAGGCAATATCCAGTATCTTGATGCCCGACTCTTCACTTGCCATTGGCACTGATCTCCCAATTCAAACCGTGGCGTCCCGAGGCCGCCAATTTCGGCTGGTAAGCATGCCTGCTGTTGGCTCTGAGCGCTCACATGTTTAACCTGTGCGGAACAAAATCTATGACGCCGGCACCCATTCTGATGGCGCACACCGAGGCGACTGCGTAGATTCGTACTGACGCTGTCAGTACTCGGTTCTTCCGGTAACCAGCGCCCACGGCGATCCGCAAACGGACCCATGCGACAGAGACTTTATGAAAACCAGAATTATCGACATTCATCCACACATCATCTCGCCCGACACGGGGCGCTACCCGACCAGCCCCCTGGGCGGCAAACAATCGGCGTGGTCGCAGCTCCGTCCGGTGGACTTCGCAGGGCTGGTAGCCGGCATGGATGCAGCGGGTATCGACAAGGCCGCCATCGTGCACTCTTCAACCACCTATGGGTACGACGCCTCCTACCTGGCCGACGCTATTGCTGGTCAACACGAACGGTTTGCCGGTGTGTTTTCCGTGGATGTGCTGGCGGCGGACGCCGTGGAGCGGATTCGTTACTGGGTCGGTCGCGGCCTGTCCGGACTACGCCTGTTTGCCGCCGGCAGCACGGTCAAAGCCGACCAATCCTGGATTGCGAATCCGGCGACCTATCCTGCCTGGGAGTACTGTCAGGAAATCAATCTTCCGGTGGCGATCTCCATGCGCCAACCGGCGCTGCCACACCTGTTCGACGTGATGCAGCGTTTTCCCAAGGTGCGAATCATCATTGATCACCTGTTGCTCTCACCGATCGAGGATGGCCCACCCTATCGGGAGTCCGCCGGACTGTTCAGCCTCGCGGCGTATCCGAATGTCTATCTCAAACTGACCACCAACAACGTGCGCCGCGCACACGATGGCTTGTCTACGCCCGAGACTTTCTTCGGCCAGCTGGTGCAAGCCTTCGGCTCATCACGTATTGGCTGGGGCTCAAACTTTCCGAATGAAGAAGGCACCTTGGCGCAGCAGGTGCAGGAAGCCAGGACAGCCCTGTCGTCATTGTCAGCGGCAGACCAGCACAACATTTTCTGCGGGACAGCAATGGCACTGTATCCGTCGCTTGCGGATTAATTGTTGGTCGGGTTTTACACCCGACTCTTTGTAGATGTCGGGTATAAAACCCGACCTACAGCGGAAGTCCGTACAAACCATGTTCAGGAGGATCTGAGTTGCTCATCGTCGATGCTCAAGTGCATGTCTGGAAGGCTGGAAAAGCCTCAGATCACCATGTGCGCGGCCGCCCGAATCCTTTCACTGTGGACGACCTCAATAGCGAAATGCGCGCTGCAGGCGTGGACTGTGCCGTGCTCGTACCGCCTGCATGGGAGCCGGGTGGCAATGTGCCCACGCTGGACGCCGCACGCGAGTTTCCGCAGCGTTTTGCAGTCGCCGGCGAAATCAATTGGCGCGCCACTCCCGATCCGGTGCGAATCCAGAACTGGCGTCGCCAACCGGGCATGCATGGATTGCGATTGATTTTCAATACACCCGAAAAACAGGCCTATCTCAGAGACGGTAGCGTGGACTGGATCTGGCAAGCAGCAGAAAGCGCCGATGTGCCCGTGATGCTGCTGATACCCGGCGGTGTGCCACTGGTGGGTGAGATTGCGCAGCGCTTTCCCGGTCTGCGCCTGTCGGTTGATCACCTCGGTATACCGCGAGGCGCCAAGGACGGCGCGGCCTTCGAGCACTTGCCGCAGTTGCTGGCGCTGGCCCGCTTGCCGAATGTTTCCGTGAAAGTCGGCGGCCTCAACGCCTATTCGTCGCTCGACGCCTATCCTTATCCTTCTCTGCATGGTTACCTGCGCCAGGTCTACGATGTATTCGGACCGGAACGCATGTTCTGGGCATCGGACCTCACGCGCATGTCCTGTACCTATCGCGAAGTGGTTACTCTGTTCACTGAAGGTATTCCATGGCTAACTGAGCAGGACAAGCACCTGATCATGGGTGAATCGGTTTGCCGCTGGCTGGGATGGCATCCTGTCGCGGCACAACACAAATAAATTACACAACGATAATTCGGGGATGACACAAACATGTCAGTGGTTGAACAACAGATAGTCGCCAGCCAACCTGATGTGGCACAGGCCGCAATACGGCCGCAGCTGACTGGCAACCAGTGGAAGATCGTGACCTTCTGCTCGCTGACAGGGATGCTGGAAACGATGGATATTTATGTGATTGCCTTCGTTCTGGCAGTCATTACCGGTCCCTGGCAGCTCAGCTACGGACAATCAGCTGCAATTCTGTACGCCTCGGGCATTGGCGCCGTCATCGGCTCTTTTTTCTGGGGATATCTCGCTGACCACATCGGACGCAAGAAAGCATTCATCGGCACCATCATGACCTGCTCAGGAGCCAGCCTGATTCTGGCTTTCACTCCGACTGGTGACTGGATCTTCCTGGCGGTGATGCGCACCATCATCGGTTTCGGCGCAGCAGGTTTCTTCATATTCATCGTGCTGGTGCAGGAATTCGCACCGGCAGCCAATCGCGGCTTTGCCAGCAGCTTCGTCTCAACTGCCGCAGCGGGTGGGTTACTGGTGGGTGCCCTCTGTGCTTCCTTTCTCATGCCGGTGCTGGGATGGCGCGGCATGTTTGCGATTGGCGCGGTGCCGATCCTGGTCGGCATTGCAGTGATCTACATCATGCCGGAATCACCGCGCTGGGCACTGGCACATGGTCATGTAGAACTCGGCAAACGTTCGCTGGCCTGGGCGCTGGGGCCGAACGCCGACATGGACAAGATCGTTCAGTCGTACAGCAAGGTGGAACAACCGCCCAGCTGGGATGAAGTGCTCACACGCAGACGCAGCCTCGCAGTCGGCATGCTGATCAACTTCGGTGTCGTCACGGGCTATTACGGCATCACGCTGTGGGCACCAACGCTGCTGGCGCAGATTCTTGAAATCAACGGTGCGCAAGCTGCAAAGATCATGATTGGCCTGAGCCTCACCGGTCTGCTGTCGCGCCTGACCATGGGCTGGCTGTCGGATCGTTTCGGTCGAAGACGCTGCGGCGCAATCGCAGCCTGCGGTGCCGCGTTGTTCCTGGTGATTGCCGGTCTGGTGGGCCACGGCGACCTGCTCAACCGCGAGTTGTTCTGGTTGCCATTCGGCATAGCCTTCGTGCTGGCCGATAGTGGTTTTGCCATCATGGGCATGTATACCTCGGAGATCTGGCCTTCACGGCTGCGTGGACGAGGATCGGGCGCCTGCTACGCGGCGGGCAGCCTCGGCAAGATCGTTGGTCCACTTGGTCTTGCGCTGCTGATCGGCTCATCCAACATGATCAAGCCAGCGGTTACCGCCAGTGCGATTATTCCTGCATTCACCTTCCTCGCCGCGGTATTCCTGATTGCTGGTGTCACCTACGTATTCGTTGCACGCGAGACCAGAGGTCAGACTCTGGAAGAACTTGATCGACAGCTGACCTGAGCATTGGATGCAGATCGAAAGAAGATGCGGAGAATCGTGGAGAATGAAGCAGTGATTCAATTCAACTGAGCGGCAGAAACGACCCATTGCACCGCCCTGGCCATCACCGCAATTGAATCGCCGTCCATACCGTGCGCCTGCCGATATTCAATTAAAAGAGACAGAGGGAATAATGGATGTGCGCTTCCTCCATGAACAGACTGGGGCGTCCACGAAAGCAGCGGAAGCTGATTACGGTTCCGTGGACGCCGGTGCTCAGGTCACCAATTGGCGCGCGCCGTACACGATTTTGCAAAACCAGAACCCGGAAAAGTGGCTTCGGCGCCAGCTGCGAGTTGTTGATCAAGCGCAAATTCAAAACTGACGCGGACCGACTTTGGATCAACCCCCGCGACACGCATCGGGGCAATCAGGATCGTCACTGTTGCGCCTGCAGGTAGCGGAGTGGTACGTCCATTGAGTGCCACAAACTGAAACTGGCTCGGCGATGAATCAATGTTGTTTCGAACCTGACAGCGCAAAGTGCTGCTGCCTGCGAATGCAGGCGACCCTGCTATCAAGGAAGCTGCGAATACAGAACTCAACATGACGTACTTGTAGCTCATGATGAAATACTCCTCTTTTCAATCAGCACTGACTGTTAATGAGAACCTGACGCCATCGGAAGCGTGCATATATTCCTCTCCTGTGCGCTGTCCGATCTCAGCACACTGACTACGATAGGGCTTGACCACATGGCTATTCCCCTGCGGCTCCTTGTCATCCCGGTAATTTTGGGCAAGCTAACGAGCCGCAATCCGGCTTTGCCAGGATAAAAAATGTTACCACGCTGCCATGGCAGCACAGCGGCTGTTTCCTAGGTGTTTACCGCGCTTCTGAACTCCGGGCGTGTTGGGGCGAAATTTGGTGTGGATGCACATCATTGCGGCGGGTGTTTCCATTGCACTTCGTCAGCTGTACCCGGCTCTCGTTGGTTGACTTACAACACAGTGGGAGGGACCAAGCAGAATTGCCGGCCACCAATTGGATATATCCCCAAAATACATCGCCGGGAAAGCTAAAAGGTGCGATCGTCGGATAAGAACCGCATCGGGGAACTGTTTTTTCGACCCAGAGCGGCCAGTCAAAGCTCCCGATAGCGGTTATTGCAAACCATCGAAGCGGACAGCAACTGAATACCTACTAACCTTCACCCGGCGCCGTACACACGCGGTGTCGTTCACACGGGCGCAGCCATCATCGTGCAAGCGCTCACTCCAATCCGGCGTCTGGGTCACTTCAGAAAGCGCCTGAATCAATGACAAGTCGCATGCGTCACCGGATACTGAATCCGTCCGCAACGAAACTGCACGAGATACCACATCCCTCACGGAATCCGACTGCAACTTGAGCGTCTCATGAAAGTCATCATCTTCATCTACGGCATCGTCGCTTATGCCCTCGGCGTCGCCTCCTTGCTCTACTTGATCTGTTTCGTCGGCAACATCGTGGTGCCGAATACTATTGACTCCGAGCCGGCGAGTGCGATGGCGCCCGCGATACTGGTCGATCTGATCCTGATTGGTCTGTTCGCCTTCCAGCACAGCTTCATGGCGCGTCCCGGATTCAAAGAACGCTGGACCCGCATCGTGCCGCAGCCGGCCGAACGTAGCACCTATGTGCTATTGACGGGCCTGGTGCTGGCGCTGTTGTGCTGGCAATGGCAACCGATCCGGGGGGTTGTCTGGAATGTCGAAAGTGCTGTCGGCAAAAATCTGCTCCAAGCCTTGTTCTGGCTGGGATGGGTCGTGCTCTTCGCATCGACCTTCATGATCAATCACTTCGACCTCTTCGGGCTGCGTCAGGTGTACCTGCGCCTGCGGAGCCAACCATACCGACCGGTGCCGTTCGTCGAGGTGGCGTTGTACCGCTTCGTGCGGCACCCCATCATGCTCGGTGTGCTGATCGGCTTATGGGCGACGCCCTATATGAGCTTGGGACATCTGCTGTTCGCCGCCACCACCACCGGCTACGTCTTCTTTGGCATCTTCCTGGAAGAACACGATACGCGCCAAGCCCTCGGCGAGACCTATGAGCGCTACCGACGCGAGACGCCGATGATCGTGCCACTTCCGCGCCGAAAATCATAGGATCGGCGGGCGGACCGCAGCACGGCGGGATTCGCTCTATGTGGTTCACGCCGGTTCCGAATGCCATGGCTTACAAAGCAAGTAACTATTTCAGTTCGATGAAGGAGTGGTCGGCATCTCCCAGCTGCATAGCATCCATTGACGCGAGATTAAGCGCTTGTTTGCACCGCGAGTCCTTTCAGAGCTGTTTGTTTATTTGGAACCAATATAGCCGACAGGCAGCAGTCGTGTTAAGCCTGTCGCGTCCGCTTTGGGAAGGCAAATGCCGTCGCTCGACTGACCGCTTTGCGGACAATTTGACCCGACGCGCGAGTGGCGGCTCCGGGCCGCTTTCAGCCGCGCTTTTGCTCCCCCAGCTCATGCAGCTGCAACCGATAGGTCTCGCGCGCGCTCCAAGCGGAAAGCGCTGCAATGATGGTGATGCCGAAGGCGATTGATCCAATGACCAGCGGTACGTTGAGCGTACCGGGCGGCGCCACGAGGGTGAACAGCGCGGGCAGCATGGCGACGATGAATGCGCCGGTGTTCTGCGCGATGGCCATGGCCGAGACGCGGGCACGCGTCGGAAACATCTCCGGATAGAAGCTCGGGAATACCGCGTTATAGAACTGATAAACAATCCCCCACATCAGCAGCGACAGGGCAATGGTCAGGGGCACGTTGTGGATGCTGATGGCATACAGATAGGCATAGGCAAGCAGCCCCGAACCCAGCGCCCCGGCGATGATCGGTGGCCTGCGACCAACGCGGTCCGACAGGCGGCCAATCATAGGAATAACCAGCACTGCTGCAACGTTGCCCAATACTGGAATCCACAGATAAACGGACTTGCTGAAATTGTTACCGTAGGCAGGCTGCACGGCGTACACCGCACCGAACACCGAGGTCACTACCGGGATAACGGCCATCAGCGACATGCATGTCAAGCGCAGCATGTCTCTCCAGCAACAGCGAAAGGCTTCAATGATCGGCGCCCGCGCGACCTTGCCCTGCTTGCTGACCTCGCGAAATACAGGCGTCTCAGCCACCTTGCGACGTATCAGATAGCCGGCGATAAGAACGAAAATGCTGAGCAGGAACGGGATGCGCCAGCCCCAGCTCATGAAGGCTCGCTCCGGCAACCAGTGCGCCAACGGCAGGAAGATCGCTGCCGCAAGAATCTGGCCCGCCTGTACGCCCTGCAGGGTGTAGCTGGCGTAATAGCCCCGCTGTCCGGGCGGTGCATGTTCCATGATCATGGAGCTCGCGCCCGACATTTCGCCTGCAACTGCAAAGCCCTGGGCGAGACGCAGGATGACCAGCAGGATGGGCGCGAGTATGCCGACCTGTTCGTAGGTCGGCAGCAAACCCACCGCCAGCGTCGCGAACCCCATGATGAACAGGCAGACGATCAGCACGTTCTTGCGACCACGTGTGTCACCCCAGTGACCGAGAAAAAAAGCGCCAATTGGGCGCGCGACGTAGCCAACTCCATACGTAGCCAGCGATGCAACGATGGCAATCTGTGGATTGCCCTTTGGAAAGAAAATCTGCGGAAAAACCAGTGCGGCCGCAGTGGCGTAGATGAAGAAGTCATAGTACTCAAGCGCCGAGCCGATCCAGCCGCTGGCGGTGGCTTTCTTTGACTGATCTGAATCAGCAGGTGCTTCTGACATGGTTACCCCTGTTGCGACGCCATCTTGTTTTAAGAATTGCGCAGCGTCATTGTTGCCGGCGCCGGAACAACTGACGCAACCAGCCGAGAAATGCATTCCACAGCAGCTTGCCACCGTGCAGTTCGGCAGCAGCCGGGTCGATCACCTGCGGTGCCCCAACGCTCGCTTGCTGCGATTGCGTACGTTTCGCTTCCACAACGGCTGCCATGTTCTTTGCGAATTCCGCCAACAGCGCACGTGCGACATGTACACCGCCGGCCGAGGCAAATGTCTCCAGTGGTCCAGCGACATTGAAGCCACCATTGACCGCAAGCACTGATGATTCAGCACCCTCGATCGTGACCAGCAATGCAACCAGAGCGCGCGAAGCACCGCGCTGATCGATGCCGCGACCTTCAACATTGCAGCGTCTGGCTGCATGGTCATAGTTCACGGTAACTTCACCAGAAAACTTCGCAATCGTCGGGCCGAACTTGACAGTGATGGTTGCCTCATACGTGCCATCGTCACGCTGCGCAACAATCGCCGCGCCGGGTACGCATGAAACCACCGCTTTTGGGTCGGAGATTAACGGCCACACTTCTGCAGGCGATCCGGGAATGCTGGCTTTTTCGGAGATGGGAATCAGATCAGACATTGAAATTACATCTCCCCGAACCAGACACGACGGAACAGCTTCGATGGCAATTGCTCGTCGATGTGGATATCCCACACCTCCGCGCAATCGGCTTTCTGATAGGCGTCGAACAATGCCTGAAACCGGCCCAGTGTCTTGACGGTTTCACCGCGCAGGCCGAATGCCCTGGATACCGCATTGAAGTCGCAACGGCCATGCATGACTTCGCCCGGATCCATGTTCATCGAACGGAATTTGTGGGCTTCGGAGGCATAAGAGCCGTCGTTGAGCACGCAGGCCAGAAACTTCAGTTTATGCCTTGCCGCCGTATCCAGCTCCTGAATATGCATCTTCATGCTGCCGTCGCCGTCGAACAGCACCACCTTGCCATCACCGCGGGCGGTTGCCATACCGACAGTCGCACACAGTCCCGAGCCGCAGGCCGCGAAATCGTTGATGATGTGATAACGCTCCGGCGCTCTACCACGCATATGCGACAGCGCAACACTGAAGAAGTGCGCGCTGCCCACCACAATGTCCCAGTCTTTCGGGATCACACGATCGAGTTCCAGTATGGCTTCACGCGGATCGACCGTGCCCGGCGCGATGGGCATCGGTTTCGGATCAGGACGGGCCAGCGCCTCATGAAGTTTCTTCACCAGTTCTTCAGAACGCACTCCCTTGCCGCTGATTTTGCGTTCGCGCAGTCGCGTCAGCAATGCTGTCGCCGCAGCCTGCGCATCCGCCTGAATATATAGATCGGCGATGCGCAGGCCTTGAAACAGGCCGCGCGGATGTGTGTCGATGTGAATCACTTTCGCATTGGGATAAAGGTATCCCACTTCCGTGGTGTACGGCCCCAGCCCTGCGCCGACGCCAATCACCAGATCGCATTCGGCCCAGAGTTCGCGGGCGAGGTCGGTGGCGAACTGACCTGCGGTGCCCACCGAGAAACGATGCTGATCGAACAGCCCCTTGCCCAGCAGGCTGGTGCCCAATAATGCGCCGCATTGATCAGCCACTTCTGTCAGTACCGCGCCGGCCCCAGAGCGCACTGCACCCCGACCGGCAAGCAGCATCGGCTTCTCGGCCTGCGCGATCATGTCTACGGCGCGCTCGATCAAATCGGGGTCCGGCGCCGGCCTTTGTGCCGTGGGTATGAGTTCCCGCGAGGACTGATAGTGAACCATGTGCGGAAACTTCTGCTTCTGGAAGTCCATGGGCACGGAGAGCACTACCGGTCGACGCTCGTGGCGAGCCACATGGAAAGCTTCGCGTACATTGTCGAGCATGCGATCGACATGCCGCACCGGAATGAAATGCGCACCGGTGGTGGCGACGAACGGACTCATATCGAAGGTCTGCAGGTGAAAGGCGGCATTCATCGGCGTATCGCCGGCGAACAACACCAACGGCCAGTTGCCGCGCACTGCCGCAGTCAATGCAGTCGCCGTCTGCGTCAGACCCGGGCCGCTGGTCACCGAGGCCACGCCCACCTCGCCAGTGGCGCGCGCATAGGCATCGGCCATGGATACCGCGGCATGCTCGTGCATGACGTGAATGTTCCTCACACCAAACTTGCGCGCCATGCAGTCGGCCCAGAACATGTTGGCATCGCCCATGAGCGTGAAATGCACTTTCGTGCCCTCCTGCACGAAGGCATGCGCCAGTATTTCAAGAACCTGCTTGTCGCTCATGCTATCCCCCAAAGTTGGGCGCCCCAACAACGAATAACCGTATCTCGCAGGGGCGAGGCATGCCTCGCCCTCTGTGCGTCACAGAAAAGAGCCGGGCATGCCCGGCCCCTACAAGAATTGAAATTCAAGACGGCATCTACGAAAGCACTGTCACATCGGGCGCAATTCATTGCGCCTACCCTTATGCAACCACCGTCAATCGCAGCAACTGCCTGACATCGCCACAGTGTTCAAGTCCGGCCACCAGCTCCTTGATCTGTGCGACGGTCTGCGCGCCCACCACCGGCCCGGCGAGATCGCTGAATTTTTTGCCGACTTCGTCATCGCTCATGGGATTGCCGATGGATCCCTTGGGATGATCAACCTGCGCGACGAAGTTGCTGCCGTCGATCATGGTGACAGTGATGCGGCAGGACACGCCGCGCGGCAACGAGGCGTCGGTCGAAAACTCGGTCACGCTCATGAGGCGCTTGAGATCGGACTCCTGCAGCCTGTTGTCGGCGTACTGCGCAAGCAGCGCCTGTCCATCCTTGAGCGCAACGGCGACTGAGTACGGCAGGCTCACCTGCGCTTCATGATAGGTACGTGGCACCCGGTTCTGATGGTAGTGCGCCCAGTCCGGATGACGCGCGACATGAATTGCACTGATTGCCTCCAGCGCAGGCGCATGGCGCTTCCTGATATCCAGCGCGCAATCGATAGCGTTGTGAATGGGCCGCGCGCATGAATAAGGTTTGAGTTCGATGTCCAGGCGATAGGGTTGATCCAGATCTGCCAGCAACTGCGCCACATCGGACTTGTCAGTGTATGCCTTCAGGAAGCCGCGCTCGCCTTCAAATATAGTGTCCGCTCCGGTGAAGCCCAATTGCGCCATCTGCGCCGCAGTCACGCCATTGCGCGCCGCAGGGCCGGGGTTGAAGCGCTTCTGCATCGAAGGACCGTACATTTCCATCAGGCCCGCCACCTGCGCACCCGCCATACCCAGCGCCGACACCAATTGCGATGCATCGAGCCCCAGCAGTTTTCCTGCTGCGACGGCCGCACCGAACACGCCGCAGGTGGGCGTGGTGTGAAAGCCGCGATTGCGCAGCGAATTGTTGGCGGCCCGGCTGGCGCGCTCCATCATTTCGCAGCCCGCCGCCAGTGCTACCAACAATTGTTCGCCATTGGCATTGCCGAGTTCCGCCGCAGCCAATGCCGCCGAATACACCGGTGGACTGAAATGAAACAGCGCGAGCACGTCGATATCGTCCAGCTCCAGGCTGTGACTGGAGATGGCATTGGCGAACGCCACCTGGGTTGCCGGCAGGCTTGCTGAATCGCCGATCAACGTGGCCTGTTCATTACCGCCGCAGGATTTGACAAATGCGCGCGCGATGCTGCCGCTTTTCGCCTGACTGCCTGCAATCGCTACGCCCAGGTAGTCGAGCAGCAGCCGTTTGATGGCGGTTTTCGAAGCGTCCGGAATGTCGCTCACCTTGAGTTTGTGGAAATGCGCGGCCAGTTGAGTTGCAGCTGTAGTCATGTTCAAACGCTCGATATGCTGGGGTCGGATGGAATTCAGGAAGCGGTCGGTGCGGCGAGGATCTGCATCAGCTCGCGAGTGCTCTCAAGCCGATCCAGCCGCAAACACAGGCGCAAAACCTTTTCTGTATCTGCGCTGGTCAGGCAGGCGCGCGCCACGTTGCGGAACTTGTACTCGATGTCCTCAGGCTTGAGCGGATTTTCCGGACTGCCGCGCCGATACAGAACCTCGCGCGTGAAACGCCGTCCATCCTTGGTCGTTACGGCCATACGAACCGCGTGCCGAAACGCCGGCCCCTTTTTCTCGATCTCGGGATCGACAAAAGCGCTGACCTTGCCCATGAAGTCCAGCACCTTGGGATCACGCAGCCGATCCTCGCGAAACTGCTCGACAAATACGGCGCGGTCCAGCGCCATCACCGCAAGGCCATAGGCAAGATTCATCTGCGCGGCAGTCACACCCTGCGCTTCGTACTTCCAGGCGCAGTGCACATAGGTCATGTGGCTCAGACCGGCTTCGACGCTTAACACATCATCGGCGCTGAGCGATTCGCTATTCATGATGTCGGCCAGTGCATCCAGCGCGGTATGAATACTGGTGACGCTGGCATGCGGTTTGTAGCCCACCAGCGCGGTTTCCCAGACCGTGCCCAGTCCATCGGTCAATCGCTTGGCATTGGGTTTGTCGGAGTACGAACTCAGATAGCCGCCATAGGGCGCTTCGAGCACATCGGTAATACCGGTGAAGCCACGCTGTGCGAGCAGCGCCGAATACACGCCGCTCTGCGCTGCACGCCCCGAGTGAAAACGCTTCACCATCGCGCCTTCCTGTGCCGCCATCAACCCACCGGCCTGCGAGCCGACAATGCCCAGCGCATGCTGAAAGCGCTCAGCGTCGAGCGACAACATGCGTGCGGCGGCAGCGGCCGCTACAAACACACCCGAGGTTCCCTGCGGATGGAAGCCGCGCAGGAACAGGCTCATGGTAGCGGCGTTGCCGACGCGCGTGCCGATTTCGTAGCCCGCCACCAGGCCTTCGATAAGCTCGCGTCCGCTGGCATCGCCGCGGGCTTCGGCCAGCGCCATCACCACCGGCAGTGCGATTGACCCAGCATGGATGATCGATTCCTTGTGGATGTCGTCCAGCTCGAAGGCATGCCCAGCCGTAGCCGTTCACCAGCACGGCCTGCGATATCGAGGTCTGATACGCGCTGCCGAACACCGAGGCTGCCGGCGCCCCACCTTCGGCCCGGACCATGTCGAGCACGCGCTGCGTCCAGGGCAGCGTGATGCCGAACAGACAGCAGCCGATGCTGTCGAGCACGCAGTAACGCATGCGCTCGACTACTTCGGTCGGCAGATCTTCAAAGCGCAGCGCCGACGCCGAATGCGGCAAGATCGCGCGTGGCATCGGGCAGCAAGGGTGATTTTGTTGCAGCCAAAAGACTCTCCTTGCTCAGATCTGCGGCGCGACATCCAGCCGCACGGCGATGCCTTCGAGTTGCGCGGAAGGCGCGGGATAACGCTGCATGACCAGCGGATCATGACCGGGGATGATGTGGTCCATGCGAATCCGCCAGGCGTTTCAGGATTTCATAACCATCGACCATTTCACCCACATTGAACACAGTCGGGAAAACAGCGGGTCTGTTCCATGTGCTCATAGAAATGACTGGCGTCCGACGCGAGCACCACCCAGCCACGGCTGCGTAAACACGCGCACGCACTGCAGGCCGCGCGTATGTCCGCCGATGCGGTGCACGCTGATGCCCGGCGCGATATCCGCACTGCCCGAATTGAAACACCACGCGATTCTTGTAGACCAGTCGCACCATGCCAACCACGTCATCGACTTCGTAGCCGTGATTGAAACGGGTGTGGCGCATGTAACGACCGGTGGCATAGGCCATCTCGTCGTCCTGCAGATGAAAGCGCGCCAACAGGAAAATCTGCATAACAGCCGACATGGTCGTAATGAAGGTGGGTAACGATCACATCCGTGACGCTGCTGCTATCGACGCCCAGCAACGCCAGGCCCTCACGCGGCGTGCGCAGATAATCGCGCTTGCGGCGCTGCGCAACCTCTGCGGTGAATCCCATGTCGACCACCACCGTGCGCTGTTGCATTGCGCACCAACCAGATGTAGTAGTCCAGCGGCATGTCCGCATCATGTGGATCGCCACCGATAAAATTGTCACGCCGGCGCGCAGCGCGCGTCGCATAGCGGACTGCGTAGACCTCGTAGGCTTCGACATTTGCGGAATGCGTCATACACGGCTCCCGATTTCTGGCGACGTTGTACCGCGCGTGAAATGTTCAATGCCCAGTCCCACCATCCAGGCATCGCGCAGCCCTGACAGAAAATCACCGGGCCGCAGGCAATCTCCGATCAGAGTGTAGGGCACTCCCGCTGCTTCGACCATGGCAACCACCTGCCGATTCGGTTTCGGACCGTTGGCGAAGAATCAGAACTTCGCCACACGACAGGTCGTGTCTGGTTTCGTCTTTACCGCAGACCTCGAGCACTGTGTCATGCACCTCAACAATGCGCGTCTCCAGATGAACAACCACGCCGGCGGCATTCAAGCGGTCTATCAATTCCATGCGGTTATTGCGTGCCATGCCCAGCGCCACGGCCGCGAGCATTTCAATCACGGTGACTGCGCACTGGCGGGTGACCAACAGATCCGCCGTTTCCAGGCCCACCATGCCTCCGCCCACTGATGGTGACACGCGCTCCCGGTCGAACCAGTTCTGGTTTGCGCAGCACTTCCCAGGCGTGATGGACCGCCAGCTCAGGGCGAGAGTCGCGAAACATCGAAGGGCGCGGGTTGCGGCGATGCGCCGGTGGCAACGATCACCCAGTCCGGCGCGAAATTTCGGATCTTGTCCGCCGTAACCATGACCCCGGTACGCATCGGCACGCCCAGTGTCGCGAGTTCCTGCTGTGCGATACGACCACACCGGCTCTACTTCCATTTTGTCGGGCGCTGCGGTGGCCAGGTCGATCTGTCCGCCGGCACGTTCGGCCGATTCCCAGATTTCGACGGTGTGCCCGCGTCCCGCAGCCATACGTGCGGCTTCCGCACCGCTGATGCCAGCTCCCAGCACCAGTACCCGTTTTGGCGTCGCAGCGCGGTGATTCGCGAACAACTGCGGCTCGGAGAATTCCAGCGATTCGAACTCGGTGCCAAGCATGGGATTCTGCACGCAGGTAACGTCCTTCTCGAGTGTCAGTCGCTCGAAGCAGATGTTGCAGGCGATGCATTGGCGTATCGGCGCTCTAACCTTGCCGAAGTGCCTTGTCGCACCAGTGCGCATCGGCATACAACGCGCGCCCCACCGATATGAAATCTGCGCTACCCGACGCCAGCACCGCTTCCGCATCCTCAGGCTCGACGATGCGCCCCGCCACCAGCACCGGAATGGCAACACTGTCCTTGATGGGCTTGGCATGCGGCGCGAGGCAGCCGCGCGGAAACGACGGCGGCTGAATGCAGTACTTGGACAGCTGCGCGCTTTCGTTGCTGCCGCCGGAAAGATCGAGCGCCACCACGCCCGCGCGCTCCAGCGCCTGCGCCAGCTCGATGATTTCTTCCTGGGTATAACCGTCCGGCGTGAACTCGCTGGCGCTCAGCCGCACCATCAGCAGCAGGTCCGGCAGGGCATCGCGAATCCGCGCCACGGTTTCGAGCAGCAGGCGCATGCGGTTCTCGATCGAACCGCCATAGATATCGGTGCGCTTGTTGATGCGCGAAGTGAAGAACTGCTGGAACAGATAGCCGTTGGCGGCGTGGATCTCGACGCCGTCATAGCCCGCCTGCCACAGCCGGCGCGCCGCCGACGACAAACTGCTTCTGGATTTCGATGATCTCGGGTATGCGCAGCGGCCGCACCACGTCGCCGGTGTTGGGATTCGCCCAGGGCGAAGGCCCCACCGGCTCCATGTTGAGCACCGCGCGCCGCAGCAAGCGCGCCGCGATGATTGAGCTGCCCGAACACGTGGCAGTCATGCGCCTTGATGGCCTCGACGATGCTGGCCAGCCCGGGAATGAAGCGGTCGTGGTAACACGCACAGCGAATTGTTGTGCTGGCGCGCCTGCTCGGTGACCACCATCGCCTCGGTCATGATCATCGCCACGCCGCCGCGTGCCCGCTCGGCGTAGTAAAGCTTGTCGCGCTCGGTCGAGAAGCCGTCGGTGGTGCTGTAGTTGGTGCCCATGGGCGCCATCACCACGCGATTCTTCAGCTTCAGCGGGCCGATATTTCCGGGTTGGGCAAGCAGCATCTGTTTTGTTTTTCTGATATCAGGGTTGCAGCAGGTCTCCTAGCGGAGTGATTCTGACACGTCTGAATCTATTTTGGATTGGGGATCGATCGGGCCGCGATCGCGGCGATCAAGTCCGGATCGAAGCTCAGGCGGCGATGCCCAGCACCCACTGCGAACGATAGCCCGTGGCCACGCTGCCGGTGGTGGTGGCGATTTGTCCGGTATTGCCCTGAAAAATACCGTCGCCTGCCAGCGTGGTATCGGCCTGACCTCGTGCGCTGTACAGGCTGGAACTGTACACATTGGTGAGTACGCTTTGTGGCCAGGCCATCTGGGTGACTGCCTCGCTGGTGGTGCCCAGCGCAACGGCAAGATGCAGGTGGGGGTGACGTCCCGAATACCAGCCGGGGAAAACGGTCGTGAAAGTCACCTCGCCACAGGCATTGGTGGTTTGCGCCGCACGCAGGAAGTAGCTGTTGGTGTAGCTGCCGTAATAGGAATAATTGCCGTCCTTGTCGCAATGCCACACATACACGTCATGCCCCACCATCGGAGCGCAGTTGTTGTTGACGTTGACCAGTTTGATATCCATGGTCAGCGGTACGCCGGTGCGATCGGCGAATCTGCCGGTCAGGTCGGATACCATGTTTTGCCGATAGATGGAGCTGAGTGTGACGATGCCATTCTGAAAGGCCGGATAAGGACCGAGCACTTCAGTAGGCGCTACCACACAACTGGGCGTACTGATCAGACAAGTTCCGGAACTGCTGCTGGCGGCAGAACTCGTGGAGCTGGATGCTGAACTGGTCGAGCTTGACGAACTCGATGCGCTGGAGCTGCTGGCAGCGCTGGATGAACTGGAACCGCTCGATGACTCGCCACCACAGCCGGCGATGGTCAGCGCACTCAAGGCACTCAATGCATGTCGACGGTTGAAGTAGTCAGTCCTGAAACGAGTTGTGGACATTGCCAATCTCCTGTAACGGGCATCCGCGTATTGGGGTGAGCTTTTGACCATGATGCTTGTGATGAGTGAATTCAAACTGAACAGAGGCATGTAGCCAGATGGCGTCACCGCGTCGCATACCTGCCGATCTCCAGCAATCGGTCCAAGCGGCAATGACCAGCTGATGCGGTGTGCAAGCGTCATTAACGACTGGTACTGCGAAGGCACTTTATGCCGCAGGAAGCGCGCTTGGCACATCGGCTAGAATCGCCGCCCATGTCACCAGAATCCATTCAAGCGCTGTTTCAGCAGGCATTGGCGTTGCATCAGGCCGGGCGGCTGGCCGAGGCCGAGACGGCCTATCGCCAGATCATGCGCGCCGATCCGCGCAACTATCCCTCCCGCTGCATGCTCGGCCGCCTGCGCGTGGAGCAAGGGCGCATTGAAGAGGCCGAAACGATCCTGCAGTCGGCCGTCAATATCGACGGCCAGGCACCGCAGGGCCTTGCCTTCTACGGTGTGGCGCTGCTGCGATTACGCAAGTTCGCTGAGGCAGCAGCAATGCTGGAGCGTGCTATCGCTGCAGCGCCGGCCGATCCAA
Organism: uncultured Pseudomonadota bacterium; assembly: GCA_963748005.1. Lineage (GTDB taxonomy): Bacteria > Pseudomonadota > Gammaproteobacteria > Steroidobacterales > Steroidobacteraceae > CAILZL01. Next base: position 2,670,088 of record CAVVHH010000002.1, on the reverse strand, counting down.
CGCAACATCGAAATCTTGGCGATGCCCTGCGCGGTCTGGGTCGCTTTGAACAGGCACTGACCAGTTATGACAAGGCGCTGGCGCTCAATTCACAGTCCGCGGAAATACTGGCCTGCCGCGCTGAAACCCTGCTCGCACTGAAGCGTCCCGCTGAGGCGCTGGTCGATAGCGATGCGGCGCTGGCGTTGGCTTCGAACCTGCACACGGCTTTGCGCAGCCGTGCCGCCGCACTTGCCGCACTTGAGCGCATCGACGAGGCCATCGCGGCTTACCGCATCCTGCTGCGTTACAAACCGGGCGACGCATTTGCGCTTGGGCAGCGTGCGCACCTGCTGGCGCTGGCCGAACGCTATGACGAAGCCATCGCCGACTTCAATGCAGCCGTGCACAGCGATCCGCGCAATACCAACCTGCTCACGCAGCGCGGCATGGCGCTGGCACAACGTCGTCAGTTCGATCAGGCCATCGCCAGCTATGATGCAGCGATCGCCATCAATGCGGACCTGCCGGAAGTATTTTTCAGTCGCGCGCTCGCGCTGGAAGAACTGGGACTTGATGAAGCCGCCGCTGAAAGTTACGCCCGGACGCTGGCTTTGCGTCCCGACCACATTGCGGCACTGAACAATCGCAGTGGCGCACTCAGCCTGCTGCGCCGTTTTGCCGAGGCGCGTGCCGGGCTGGAGCGTGTTCTGGCGCTGCAGCCGGATAACCTCCAGGCGTTTGGCGGCATCGCTCATTGCATGCTGCATGCCTGCGACTGGTCGCGCCGCGACGAGATCGAAGCAGGGTTGCGCGAGCAAGTGTTGGCGGCAAAGGTCGATATACCCCCCGGAACGTTGCTGGCCTATCTGGATGATCCGGCGTTGCAACTTGCCTGCACACGCAATCACGTGGCGTTCAACGTAGCCAAACAGGCAACCTACGACGGCCCCGTTTACACGCATGACCGGATCAGGGTCGCTTATCTGTCGGCGGATTTTCACGAGCATCCGACGGCGCGGCTGGCAGTGGAATTGTTCGAGTGCCATGACCGCTCGCGGTTCGATGTCACCGCCATCTCGTTCGGTCCGGACGATGGCAGTGCCATGCGTGCACGTATCAAGACTGCCTTCGAAACATTCCATGACGTTCGTTCGTTGACCGACACCGAAATTGTCGCGCTGCTGCGCAGGCTTGAAATCGACATCGCGGTGGATCTCAAGGGCTACACCAAGGATGCACGGACCATGGTGTTCGCGCGACGCGTGGCGCCTGTACAGGTCAACTATCTTGGTTTTCCGGGCACGCTGGGAGCGGAGTTCTACGACTACATCCTGGCAGACGCGATCGTTGCGCCGATGGATCAGCAGGAATTCTATTCAGAGCGGATTGTGCATCTACCACGTTGCTATCAGCCGAACGATTCCAGACGCAGCATCCCGGTCAACACTGTCTCGCGCAGCGAAGCCGGCTTGCCGGAAACCGGCCTGGTGTTCTGCAGCTTCAACAACAATTTCAAGATTGCACCACCGTTCTTCGATGTCTGGATGCGCCTGCTCGGCGCCGTTGAAGATTCAGTGCTGTGGTTGATTGAGGACAGTGTCGAAGCGTCGGCGAATTTGCGCGCAGCTGCCGTCGCACGCGGCATCGATCCAGGTCGGCTGGTGTTCGCGCCGCGCGTCCTGCCGGCTGAGCATCTGGCGCGTCACCGATTGGCCGATATTCTTCTCGATACGCTGCCTTATGGCGCGCATACCACTGCAAGCGATGCATTGTGGATGGGGGTACCGGTAGTGACCTGCCTGGGGCGGGCTTTCGCGGGGCGTGTCTGCGCAAGTTTGTGCCATGCGGTTGGGCTGCAAGAACTGGTGGCGCACGATCTTGCCGAGTATGAGCAGATTGCGCTGGCACTGGCCCGTGATCCGCAGCGGCTCGCAACGATCAAGGCACGGCTGGTAACCAATCGGATGCAGCATCCACTGTTCGACACCGCCGCATATTGCCGCGGCGTGGAAGCAGCGTTCGAGACGATGTGCGCGCGTTATCGCTGCGGTGGTGCGCCGGAGGCGTTTGCGGTGACCCGATAAGCATGGAGGCAGAGCAGGCGATGTCGCCTTTGGTCGCGTCCCCCAGATAAAGAGCCCGCGTTACCTGTACGTGGACCACCAGACTGACTAACGCCCGCTGGAGGCGCATACTGCACGTATCAACGTGTCATCAAGAAAACAATTAGAACAGGGAGCGTTGCCAGAGGCTCCCGATGCCCAAACCACCATCACCCCGGCTCGCCCACTTTCTGCTGCTGCCGGTGCTCTATTTCGCCGCTGCAAAGATCAGCCAGCTAACGGTGATGCCGGAAGGAATCGCGATGCTATGGCTGCCCAATGGGGTTTTGCTGGCCACTTTCATCCGGTTTCAGGGCCGTGGGATGCCATATTTTGCCGCGTTGGCGCTCGGCAGCGAAATTCTGGCTGACCTGGGGACGTTCAGTGTTACCGAAGCGCTCATATTTGGCCTGACGAATGTGCTGGAGTCGGCGGGCGCCTTTGTGCTGCTCAGAGCGTGGCGCTTCGATCCACGTTTCCAAACCAGTAATGACCTGGTCAAGTTTGTAATGGCCGGTCCGGTCATTGCCGCGTTCGTTGCCGCCTGCGGTGGCGCACTGGTGTATGAGCACTATGGCAACGTGGAAACGCCCTATTTTGAATACTTGCGCATCTGGTGGTTCGGCGACGGGTTGGGTCTGCTGATTCTGACCCCTGCGATATTGAGCATGGGCCCAGCTGGCAGTCAGGATACTGAACGACCGGTTACTTATCGCCTTACCGATGCACTGGCCGTGCTGCTGTTGCTGACAGTACTGGCGCTGTTGCTGTTCTCGCGGGGCGGCAAACTGCTGGGCGTGCATATTGGCCCGATATTGTTCCTGCCATTCGTGCTGTTTGCGGCAGCACGCTTCCCGCTACGCTGGGCGGCACTGACAGTGGTTGCCGTTGCTTTCGCGATTATCGGCATGATGGTGGGTGGACTGGCTCCCTTCGGCAACTTGCCGGCCGCTGAGGCAGTGGTCCAGGCGCAGGAATTCATTCTGGTGATGAGCCTGATGGCCATGGGTCTGGCCGCTTTGCTGTCGCAGCTTCACGCACGGCAAGATGAAATCGCTGCGCTGAACGCTGGACTGGAACGCCGCGTAAAAGAACGCACTCAAGAACTGGAACAGGCATTGGCGCAAGTGACGCAACTGCAGGGGCTACTGCCCATTTGCAGTTCCTGCAAGAAGATTCGCGATGATCACAATCACTGGCATCAACTCGAAAAATACATCTCCGAGCGGACCGAAGCGCGCTTTTCCCACGGCTTTTGTCCGGAATGCCTTGCCAGGCAAATGCGGGAACTCTGAATTTCGCCAGGAGATCACGCCCGGCGAATCACCGGCGATGACTGCCTGACAAATCGCTCTGGCGGTTTGTCGCCATGCTCGTGAGTCAGTCCGCCATCCACCCGGTGTTTGTTGAAGGCGCTGTCCGCATTCATCAGCTCCGTGGTGTTCCAGTGCTCGTGCATCTGGTTCCAGGGGCTCATCCAGTAGTCAAAGAACTGGCGCCCCAGCGGGTGATGGCCAATACCGCGAACGTGATCGTAGCGTTTCAGGCGCTTGAGATGATCGTGCCCCATGAACAGATCGTCGGTGTCGTCAACCTCGAAGGAGATATGGTGCACCCCTGCATTGGGGTTTCTGACCACAAACAGAATGTGGTGATGCACCAGCTGGTCGCCACTATCGACGCGCATGAACAGCCCCAGGCGGTTGTCCGGTTCACCTACATAGAGTTCATCTGTAGGCAGCAAGCGCAGCATGTCACGCCACCAGTTGATGGTTTCGTCCAGCAAAGGGGTGGCGATGGCGCAGTGAACAATGCGACGGATTTGGGACGGCCCGGGAACCACACTCGGAGCATTGGGTGCTCGCACCATGGGGCGACGGGGAATGGCCTCAACTTTCTGGCGACCATTTACCAGCTCAATTTCGAACCCATTGGGATCGTGCAATACCACGCGCTGGCCGCCCCCGGGTTCATCGATATTTTCGATGGCCTTCGCCTTGCCGGACCTGACCAGGCCTTCCAGCACGGACCCATCAACAACGTTGTAACCGAAACCGATATGACCCGGCTTGCCGAGTTCGGTCACATGAATGAACGGTTCATCGCCCAGGCCACGCATATAGAGCCGGGTATCTGTTCTGTGCGCCAGACGCAGGCCGAAGTTCTCGAGGAACTCCTGCATTTCATCCAGATCGGGTGCGCTGAGACGCGCATATGCAATGCCAGAAATGATTGAGCTCATTTGTTGCCCCCGATGATCTACAGAATGGCAGCGCAATACGCGTCACCGGCATCCGATGGCAACTGCGATTCATGCCAGCTGCTGCAGTGGTCCAGGGTCCAGAACACCTGACCAGCGCGGGTGACATCCACAACCTTGTTGGGATCGGTCACATGCACTCGCATCCCCATCACGGTTGATCTGGGAGACACGCCGATATCTGCCCGCTCCCAGGTGCGGCCCAGATTGGTGCTGCGATAGATCGCGCCGACGCTGTCACCCGCCGCGCGCGAAGACAGACTGAGCGCGGTATAGATTGTGTTGGGATCGTCGACAGCAACCCAGACATCGCGGCCATAGTCGATGGGCGCGTAATCCGCCACGTTGAGATTGCGCCAGCTTTTGCCCAGATCGTCGGTAGCAAACAGGCCGACCCGACAGGCATAGACCACCGAACCAGGCGCCGCCGGACTGGTACATACCGCGTGGCCATCGAGCAGTCCCTCAAAATCGCTCCTGGAAACGATGTGATTCTTGAGCCTTGGATTATCCGCCAGCTTCATGAGTTCAGCGCTGGCATCGCGCCAGGTTTGTCCACCATCTTCGCTGACAATAAAACCGTTGATTTCCAGCGCGCCAAACATGAGATCAGGATTTTGGGCGTCAAAGACGATACGCATCACACGTGACCGCGCGGTAGGCCATGGCAACCCTGCAATGCGCTCTGCGCTGCCCCGCGGTTCGCCGCAAAATTTCCAAGTCTCACCGCCATCGTCACTGCGATAGATTCCCGGTGGGGAACTGCCAGCGAAAATGGTGTTCGGCTTCTTCGGATGCACGCTCAGCGACCAGAATTCCCTGCCCTCGGCATCGGGAAGCTGCAACTTGCTCCAGCGTTGGCCGCCATCTCTGGATTTGTAGATGCCGGAACAGGTTGCTGCGAACACCACGCCATCGCGCTGTGGATGCGGCGTAATGGCCTGCACGCCGGTATCCAGCGGAATGCCTTCGACCGGACTCCAGACATCGCCGGACGTTGCGCGATAGAGTGTCCCGACAGAATTCTTGCGGCTGACCGCTGTGCCAACCAACAGAACATAACTCATCTTTGTATTTCTCACACGGCTGGAGCGAATACAAAGAACTTAATGAGGCAACCTGTTCCGGCACATACGAACTTCCGCTGATCGGGGCATTACGTATGTGACACTACCAATCCACGGATGTTGGCGACAATGCCTGTCTTGCTGCCGAATCCCCACATGCAATGGAGAATGAACGCGGCAGGGTTTATTTCAGCAGATTTTCGTAGGCACCGCTCATGACCTGGCCGACCGGAATACCGGCACGCAGTGCCTGGGCCATATCCGCTTCTCGCGCAAGGATTTCTTCTGCGGTTTTCAACACCATTTCTATTTCGGAGGCACGAATGAAAATGACGGCGCTGCTGTCGGCAAGCACATAGTCCCCGGGCTGAACCTCTACATTCCACATTGTCACTGGCTCATTGGTGGCCTTTTCGACGATTCGCCCGCGTGCAGTGCGAGCTGTGAGTACGTGCGTAAAGATGGGGAAGTCATAGCTACGCGCTTCATCGATGTCGCGCACCGGGCCATCGGCCACTACACCGGCGATGCCTCGCACTCTGGCGCCGAGCGACAGCAAACCACCCCAGCAGCCGGCATCGATGCCGGTGCGTTGCTCGACGACGATGACATCATCAGGGCCGCCAGCTTCGACAGCCGCAGCACCCAGATGTCTGGGTGGCCCGGGCGGAGGTTCACCGACACCCAGTTTGACGGTGACCGCTGTGCCGGCGATACGCTCCTTGCCCGATTGTTGCGGTACGCCGGTAACCACTGTCGACGTGATGCCGGCGGGGCGCAGCTTGTCGATGGCATCTGAAACAGCGCAGCAATCCAGACGGCGCAAGCGGGCAACGAATTCTTTCGGCATGATTTTCTCTAGGACTTGAACAATGTCGGCTGCTTATCCCTTGCCCGCAGGCTCCGGGGCTGGCGCCCCTCACTCTTCCAGCACAATAGCTCGACTCACATTGAGACGCGATCGGCCACGGGCAACTTTTTCGATTTGAATGGGCGCCTGATGTTCGGCCAGACGGCGTTGCAATAGAACCAGACGTACTTCGAGATTGTCTTGAATATCCGGCAACCTGAGCTCAGGTGCGGCGCGCAGTTCACGATTGGTGAATTCTACGCGGCCGTTCTTCACGTACTCACGCGCGAGCTTCCACAGAATCGCACCCGCCACACCACGAATCAGATATTCGTCATCGAGGAATATGCTGTTGTCGTGCGCATGCCGCCGCAGCCTGAGCGGCGGACCTGAGATGGCAACTGACACCGGCGCGTTGATGGTTGCGGTTGATTCCGCTTCGACAGACTGCATCAATGTCAATGCGAGGGCAAACTGGCCACACAGCAGCATGAGTGCGTCCTCGTCATCGTAGCCAAAACATTGGTCGTGCTCGCTTTCAACCAGCAATACACCGAGCACGCGACCTCGCGCGCGCAACGGCACGGCCAGCTGACTGCGTGGTTCCTGCAGTCCGGGCAGGGGAATCTGCTGCGACAACACCGGCGTGAGCCCGAGTTCTTCAGCTCGACCGCGTACCGCACGCCCGTACGTCGCCATGTTCATCATGTGGCCAACCCGGATCGGCACACCCTCACGCAGCGCCGTACCCGCCAGCCCGTCACCACTGGAAATCTCTGCACCCACACTGGAGGTTGGATAGCCGCGACTGGCCAGCAGCGTCATCGACGCCTGCGAGGCATCGCGCAGCCACAGCATGGAATGCCCGATCTTCAGCAGCTCCGACAAGCCGTTCATCATGGTATCCAGCAGTTCTGCCAGGTCCTCGCAGCGGGCGAGGCGCTCGGAGAGAACCCGCGACTGGGTGGCGAGATCAACACGCGGCAGTGCGGCCGGAAACTCGCGCCGCCCGGGTACGCGACGCAGTTCCAGTACGCGATGGATATCCGCACCACGCAGCAGGAACACTTTTTCCATGCCACTGTGTGACGCCACGCCGGCCAGCTTGGCGCGCAACTTCTCGAAGATCGGGCCTTCAGTTTCGGTGCGTTCGTAATGGAGTTGCAGGATGACCCCCGCACCCGTGTACGGATCATCCAGCGTCAATGCTGCACGGCGCGTCGCCAGCAGGTTTTCACGGCTACGGTTGAAGAACTGATACGACAGCGCGATATGCTGCGGATCGACATACTCCGCCAGCGACAGATAGTTCACATTCGGCATGCCGTCTGCCGAAACCGTGCACAGCGTGGGCGGCACGATGCCCTCCATCATGCGCCGGACGCTGAGCAACGTAAGCGGTGACTCCGGATGATCCATCAGGGCGCCAGCTCGACGGTGTTGCCGGCCCCGGGGCCGGGCGTCTGATTGCGCGCACTGATGGGCGTGAAGCGCACCGCCATCAACTGTTCATCAGGCGGACTGTGCCAGGCGCGGGTGTACTCGGGAGGGAAACCAATCCGCGCCAGCTGTGCAGCGAAGGTGCGATGACGCTCATCCACCAGACCACGGTATGGGGCGCCGCCAAATTCCACCACCGCATCACGACCGATCAGATTGAGCGAACGGTAATTCTCCGGCAAGGTGAAATTGACGCTGACGCGGCCGGTCTGCCGAATTGCCTCCAGCACCTCACGACCTGATTCGGCGGAGACAATTACCACCAACCTGCCGTCGCTTTCCATGCGTGCGCCCACGCCCCTGCATAGCAATGGCTTGCCGTCGGACGTGCACGCGCCAACCTGGTGGGCAACACCCGCTTCGAGCAGTTCGAGCATGTCCGGCGTGAGCGTGGCCAATCAGTATTCCCAGGGTCCCGGCGTATGGATGAAATCTTACGACAACCCATTGCAACCAGTTAAGCAGAAATTAAGAAGCGAATAAGGAAGAGTTAATAACGCACCCAGTGCGCCTTGCCTACGCTGCACCCCATCGATCCTCCACTTCTGGACGGTATTTGCGGGAGTCTTCTATGGCAAAGCCCATCATTACGGTTTTCGGTGCGACCGGCGCCCAGGGCGGCGGACTGGCGCGGGCAATCCTCGGCGACCCTGATCGCCATTTCGGCGTTCGTGCGGTCACACGCAAGCCGGACGGTGCAGCCGCGCAGGCGCTGGCGCGCGCGGGCGCAGAAATCGTCGTGGCAGATCTGGATGACGTAGTCAGCATCCAGCGATCACTGGAAGGTGCATACGGCGCGTTCCTGGTCACCAACTTCTGGGAGCACCTCTCCGCAGAAAAGGAAGTCGCACAGGCATTCAACCTCGCCGCAGCCGCTGCGCAGACCGACATCCGCCACGTGATCTGGTCGACGCTTGAAGACACCCGCGACTTCATTCCGCCTGACGGCTCACGCATGCCCGTGCTGCAGGACAAGTACAACGTGCCGCATTTCGACGCCAAGGGCGAAGCCAACCGCTTCTTCGGCATGCAGGGCGTGCCGACTACCTATCTGTACACCTCGTGCTATTGGGAAAACCTGATCTACTTCGGCATGGGCCCCAGGCGTTCGGCCGATGGCACGCTGACGGTCACGTTTCCGACCGCCGATAAAAAAATTCCCTGGATAGCGGCCGGGGATATCGGTCGCAGTGCCTATGCGTTGTTCGTGCGCGGCGAATCGCAGGTCGGCAAATCGGTTGGCATTGCCGGAGAACACCTGAGCGGTACCGAACTCGCCGCTGCACTGAGCGACGCATTGGGCGAAGCGGTGCAATACAACCCCGTATCGGCTGACACTTACCGCGCGCTCGGGTTTCCGGCGGCGGAAGAGCTCGGCAACATGTTTCAGTTCAAGCACGATTTCGAGGTCGCTTATCGCTCGCTGCGTGATGTGGAACGCGCGCGCAAGTTGTACCCGCAGATGCTGGGCTTCAAGCAATGGCTTGCCGAGTACAAATCACGCGTCCCGCTGGTTTGAAAGTTGGCAACCACTTGCATCATGAACGTCCTCGCTTACATACGGGCTCTCGCAAGTATCCTGCTCATGCTGATCTGCATGAGCGCGTATGCGGAAAGGGATCTGCCCGAACACCTGCGGGACACCGGGCTTTACGAACCCGGCTCGATGACGGTGCGCGCTGACAATCTGCCCTTCTCGCCGCAATATCCGCTCTGGTCGGATGGCGCCACCAAACGTCGCTGGATCCATCTGCCGCCCGGCACACGGATCGATGCGTCGAATCCGGATGCCTGGGAGTTTCCGCGCGGCACCAAGCTGTGGAAAGAGTTCGGACACGGACGCGCCATTGAAACGCGTTACATCGAGCGCCGCGCCGACGGCACCTGGCGATTTGCCAGCTACGTGTGGAACCAGGCCGGTACGGATGCCGTATTGGCGCCTGCAGAGGGCATCAAGCATCTGGCAGCGGAGACTGCACCGGATGGTTTTTATTCAATACCTGCACGCACGGATTGCCTCGCCTGTCACGAAGGTGGCGCAACGCCCGTGCTGGGGTTCAGCACACTGCAGCTGTCGACCGATCGGGATCCGCTGGCAGCGCATGCCGAGCTGCCTGGTAAAGATGATGTGACTCTGGCAGCGCTGGTCAAACGTGATCTCATCAGCAATCTGCCGCAGGAGCTGATCGATCATGCACCGCGTATTGCGGCCAGCTCGCCCGTGGAGCGCGCCGCACTTGGCTATCTGCACGCCAACTGTGGCCATTGCCACAACTCCATCGGCCCGCTCGATGCACTGGAGATGGTGCTGTCGCAAAGCGCAATTTCCGGCAAGGACGACGCTGCGCAATTACTGCAGAACGTGGTGAATGCCGACAGCGAATTTCGTCCGCAGGGGCGCGCGCTTTTGCGTGTGGCGCCCGGTGACGATCTATCCAGCGTGCTGGCAATCCGTCTGCGCTCACGCAATCTGATCGAACAAATGCCACCGCTCGGTACCCGTCTCGTCGACCAGGAAGGCGTGGCGTTGATCACGCGGTGGATCAATGGACTGTCCGCCCCCTCAGCCCGATAACCCGTCACTCACAGAACCACCAACCAGGTAAGGAGCTCATCATGCACTGCGTCCAATTTCCAGTTATTCGAACTCTTGCAACACTGTTACTCGGTGTTGCAGCACTCAACCCAGCTGCGGCTGCAGACGGCGATGCCGAACATGTCGCACGCGGCAAGTATCTCGTCACCATCGGCGCCTGCAACGACTGCCACACGCCCTGGAAAATGGGTGAGCACGGTCCGGAACTCGACACCAGCCGTTTGCTGTCCGGTCATCCGGAACAACTGGTCATGCCGGATGCGCCAGCCCTGCCACAGGGTCCATGGATAGTCACGGTGGGCGCCACCAATACTGCGTGGTCAGGCCCCTGGGGAACGAGCTTTACGGCCAACCTGACCCCTGACAAGGAAACCGGTCTGGGCAAGTGGAATTTGCGCACGTTCATGGAGACGATTCGTACGGGTCGTCACATGGGACGCGGCCGGGAATTGCTGCCACCCATGCCCATCCCCATGTACAAGCACTTCACGGATGAAGACCTCACCGCAATCTTTGCTTACCTGCAGTCCATTCCTGCAGTACAGAATCGGGTGCCGCAACCTCGCCCACCAATGGCGGCGGGAGCGGTGGCAAAGAATTGAAGAAATCTCGTGCCTACGATTGGGAAAGCTCCGCAATGCGGAGCTTTCTTCGCTTGGTAACTTCGACACGCCACCCCTTTGTCGAACTGCGGGCACCACAAGCCCATGCCGCCACGCCGGTATGCGTATTCGGCTCCTGAATCAGATACCCACCACTCGAAAACGAAGGGCGTGCTGACAGCACAGGCGGGCCAATGCACACCGGCAAGCGCGGTGACAATGATGCGCTTGCCACTGTCTCGAAGTAAGCTCACGTCAGCCTGGACTCCCATTGTGGATGTAGAGAAGCTCCAGGCACGTCAGTCTTCTTTCTATTTCACCTCGGGGGACCATGCGATGAGCCGCACAGCCAAGCAATCAACAACGCGACGCGAATTCGGCATAGGGGCCCTGGGGCTGAGTGCTGCGACGTTGTTTGGGCAGCGCGCCTCGGCGGCGGAATCTCCACTGGTTGACAGTCACACGCATACCTTCATCCCCGGACTGCCACTGGCCGCGGACGCGCGTTACGCGCCCGACTACGACGCCTCATATCAACGACTCCTGGCGACCGCAGATCACAACGGCATTGGGCGTGTGGTCATCGCACAACCGAGCTTCCTGGGCTATGACAACAGTTACCTGTTGCGTGCCCTGGCTGCGCAGCCTGATCGCCTGCGCGGTGTGCCCTGGATTGCACCACGTACCAGCACCGCGCAATGGGACGAGATGGGTCGACTCGGCGTGGTCGGACTGCGCTTCCCGATTCGCGGTCTGCCCACACCCAACTGGGCCGACTACAGGGAAGCCTTCTCAGAGGCCAAGCGCCGCAACTGGCACCTGCACCTTTATGTGGAAAGCGAGCGGCTGCCACAAGTACTGCCGATCCTGCTCGACAGCGGCGCGAACGTGGTGATTCCGCACATGGGCATGTTTGATCCCAAACTTGGGCCACGCAACGATCCGGGCTTCAAGGTGATGATCGATTCGGCGAAAACCGGACGCGTCTTCGTCATGTTTACCGCCCCCTATCGCACCAGCGTTGAGGGTGCTCGCGTGGCGGCGCCGCTTCTGCTCGATGCCTTTGGTCCAGATCGGATTGTCTGGGGCAGCGATTGGCCACACACCAATACCGATCTCGATCGGGTCACAACCTATCCGCAGATGCTGCAGGCGCTGACCGAATGGGTGCCTGACCCAGTCATCCGCCGCAAGATACTGGTTGACACGCCGACGCGGCTGTTTCGTTTTAGCTGACATCGTTGTAGAGAGTTCAGTATTCAATGGCAGTGTAAAAATGAACTCGCCCCCGCCCACTGAACAGCAAAGCAAGACCAAATTGATGGTAGAGGGTTGCCCGGCTGAAGAAGGAACAGCCAGCCGCTGCATATGCTCAGCGAGCGCAAGAGGGCTTGGCCGACCCTGCCGCAGGTAACAGGAACAGAGATTCACCCGTAGCCTGTGCCCGATCACCTGGTGGACTGTAACAACCAATTCGATACCGCTCCCACCACGCGGGGCTTTTTCTGTGGGGTAACGACGGCGGCGCACATCCCTCCACCGCGCGTCTCGGTCCGAAATTATTTCTGATACGTGATTCTGTAGACAACGCCGGCCTTGTCGTCAGACACGAGCAGTGACCCATCAGGGATCATCAGCACATCGACGGGTCTGCCCCCGTTTTTCCTGAGTCGCCTCATCCAGCCAGCCGCTGGCGAAAGCCTCCTGGCCGACAGACTTGTTGTTCCGGATTCTGACGAGGCTGATGTCATAGCCGCTTTTCCTGGTGCGGTTCCATGAGCCGTGTCTGGCGATGAACAACTGGTTTTTGTAAGGCTCCGGGAACATGTTGCCGATGTAGAAATAGCCGCATGGAATGCGCCATGTAATTCTTCTCGCCGTAGAGTTGCTCCATGGCATCAGCGACCGAAGCGACCTCGAGCTGTCTGAAATCGTCGATAAGCTGCTGCTCGGACGCCGCCCGCCCGATCGTTGGAAGCGTCAGCTCAGCACAGAGCGTCAGCGCGATCAGAACGGGAAGTAAGTGATTTTTTCTTCATTGAGGTCCCCAGCAAGCTTCACCGGCGGGTCGCAAGAATAAACACCCTTTTCCCGCGAAGCCAGCACCGCAACACCATCGCAGCAGCGCGCGTTAATGCCAGCGCCCTCGCGCTTGCCAATGATGATGCTGGAAAAAATTCGCTTAGTTCGTGGTCGTGTCGATTTTCAGCTGCTGGAGGTCTTCGGGATGCTCGAGATTATGGATCATCAAGTTGAGATTCTTCGCTTCAGGTTCCAGTGTCAGCACCTGGCGGTAATAGACGAGCTGCTGTTCCCTGTCCGCAGGTAACGCAAGGCGTGTGCCACGCTGGACATTCAGCAGCCTGCCTTTCTCGATCAGCAAGCTGGCCAGATGCCCACCGTAGTAGGATGAAATGCCGGCATCTACGACGATGACCTTGCCGTCGAAGCGCGGGACGATCGTGCCGAAACCAGGCGTGTGGCCGACGATGATGTGGTTCACGTGGTAAAAATCCAGCAGTGACTGCACGTGTGGCAGTTCCTGCACTTCGTCGTTCAGCGCCAGTCCGCGATACCAGAGCGGACCCTCTTCAGCTTCGAAGACTGGATTTTCAACCGGGCTCGCACTCTGCAACTCCGTCCGCACCCGCTCATTGAGCGCGCGCAGCGGCTGGCCGTCGAAGAGGGGACCAAGGCCCGCATGCATGAAGAGGATGTCGTTGATCTTGATCACCGCATTGTGCCCCAGCACCCACTTGCCGAAATCACCCTGGGGACTCCAGTGAATCCGGTGTTCCACATAGCCGAGCGGGTACTTCAGGTTCCACTGCTGCCGGAAGCTCTCGTCGATAACGGGCGGATTTTCCTGCGTCTGCAGATATGCAACGAACTTCTGGTAGTAGGTGTCCTGCAACTGCTGGGCGCGCGGGCTCTTCAGCGCCGCATATTCGCCCGGATGCACATAGCGCAGGTCACCCGAGATGTTCATCGCCTCGTGGTTGCCGATCAGCGCATGCACCATGCCGCCCTTGCCCCGCGCCTGCTTCTCCAGCTTCTGCAGATGGGCGATGATCTTGTCGGTGTCGGGCCCGCGATCGGGTACATCACCGATCTGCACAAAATGCGTCTTGCCGGCGGCCCAGTTGCCACGCTTGTCGACGAGACCAGCGCTGTTGAGCACCTTCAGGTAATTGTTGTAGTCGCCATGGATGTCACCCACCACCACGATGCGCTCGACGTTCTGCCACTCGTCCTGCGTCTGGGCGTTCAGCTGCAGACTGAATAACAGTAACAGCACGAACAACCAACGACCTGCCGGTGGACGCAGCAAGTACCTGAAGTGCGGTTGGCAGATAGTGTTCATGTATGTGGGCCAGTGGGTCAGCGGCACTTGCCCAGAAACTCTCTCTGAATGTTAGCGGGATCATCAATCAGGTCATAGAACCCCTTGATGAATTGCTGGGCGCGCTCGGCCTGGGATGAACTGACTTGGGTCGTATCAGCAAGTATTGTCTCGAACGCCTGGCGGTGCTCCCGGAAATGGGCAAGTGTCGCAGTAATGAGGTCATTGTGGGCACAGAAACCCCGATAGAGTCGCTGCCGGACGCTACGCAGATTCAGTCCGGCAGGCGGAGTGGCATAGGAGGCATTCACGAACCCGGAGGAGTCAAAGTCGTATGGAATTGGGACATAGCGACCTTCCTGGTCTTCGAGTGGAATGACGTTGTGACAGCACTCTTCGCCTTCATCAGCAGCCAGCATCGAATAATCGGCGTTTGCGACCATGTAGTTGTAAATGGCAACCAGACTGGCCTGCACCGGCTCCAGTTGCGCAACGCCGATCCTGTCTACTTTGACACCCTGCAAGTCCAGACGCTTGGCGAGCCGCTTCTGATGCTCAATAAACATTCCGAGAGACGTACGGGCTTCATGCGGATCGCTGGAGTCCCGATACGTCACGTCCACCAGTCGTGCCGCAATACTCCGGTCCGTCAACCGATTGAAGAACTGATAAGCCTGATGCTCCCTGACGAGGTAGTCGGCATAGCGCTGCTCCGAGCCGCATTGCACCACCAGTTTGATCCTGTCCTGATTCTCGAACAGCGTGTCCTGCGCCTGCCTGGTCTTGATATTCAGCCATAGCTGCGCATGGCCGCAGTTTTCCTTGCGTAGCCGGTAATTACCGCGCACCTGGAACTCGACGTCCAGTACCACTGGCTCGCCTGTGGGAGACTGGTAGCTCAGCTTGCCGGGATAGTCCTTTTCCTTGTCGCGCTCCCGGTCGATCAGCCCGAATGGACCATCGAGGGTGATCTGCAACTTTGCGGCGGAGGCAAACAGCGGATCGTATTCGGCAGCCTGCAGTTGCCCGGCCAGCAGCAACAGAGTCAGCAGCTGCAGCACAGGAAAGGCAAGGGACAACACTCTTCTCATGAAGGCACCGACCGGCAGCATTGGACTCTTGCCGAGAGAAAGTTGCGATGGCACTTGGTATTTAATCCAGTGTAGTCGTCGCACTGCAGTCGGGCAATCCGCAGTTGTTGGCCTCTGCGTCGGTACATATACTGCGGATACAGCCCCGTGGCACATCGCTTTTATTCCATGCAAGGTGCCCCGGCACCTGCTCAGGCCTTCACGGTCGAGTCGAATTCACGTCAGGACTGGAGTCGTAACCGATGAAAGCAGGTTCGAGAATCACGGTCGTTGCCACGCTGATATTCTGCGCAACGCAAGTCTTTGCCCAGCAACTGCTGGATACCAATGCGCCCCAGCCGAGCGAATTTGCGACAGGCTGGCGTGGCTTTGCCGATGTCAGCTTCCTGCTGCTCGCGTTCCTCCAGCTCAGCCTGTCCGCGCTGCTGGCTGCCGCGATTGGCTACCACCCGCGCAACCGGGAAGCTGCCGATACGTTTGTCGAGATCGAAGTACAGAGTGTCTACATTCAGTTTGCCGTCGTCGGCGCCATCATCGGAATCCTCGTCGTCAAGTATGGCATGGTCGTCGGTTTTGTCATTTTCGGCATAGGTGGCCTGCTCCGCTTCCGTACGATACTGGATTCGGCCAATCTGACCGGCAACGTGATCTTCGTAACACTGATCGGCCTGGCCTGCGGACTGAGACTGCCGCACGTCGCCGTGCTGGCGACGATCTTCTGTTACCTGCTTATCTACCTCCTGCATTTCCGCAGGACCTATTCCGTCAACATCAGCGGCATACCCGCCGAAAAAATCCCGGAAGCAGCCGCTGCATATCGGGCCTTGCTGGAACAGAATACCTGCCAGATCATCCGCGAGAAACGCAAGCTCAACAAGGCAGAGCTGGACATGGTGTTCCGCAGCCCGCGCAGCATGACACGGTATCGTCTCGAGCAACTGATGGAAATCGAAATCAGTCCTGCACTGAAGGGCGCCATCGACTGGAAAGTCGACTGACCTGCGACCACACGCTCACTGCACGATGCCGATCCAGAACACGCGCGTGGGTTGCCGCACCCAAGTTGGGCCACCAAGAAACAGGTAGCGGGGCGATTGTGCCGCAAAGTGGGCGTCAGATTTCGGAATGCCAGGGAGGCACTGAAATTCGATGCACACGAATACGTGCGCACAGGCGAGCCGTGATGATGGACAGCCATTTCGCGCCGGTCTGCCTGTTATTGCGGCTGCCTCAAGCGACCTTCACGGGTGAAGTTACCGGCTTGATCACGCTGGCGTACGTATTGCGCAATGAACCGAGCGTGCCACCAGCCGCCGTAACAACGCCAAGGATATTTGTGAGCATATCCTGCTGCGTAAAAAGTAAAATTGCGATTACCACTGCCGAAAGCGCGTACAACGGTGTACCAAGTCGGGACCATGACAATCCGGTTGCGGTGTGCTCTAACCTGGCGATGTATTCGCGTGATTCCACATTGCGCAGGAAGCGCGCAAAGCTTGCATTCATGGGCCGCAATCGTGGCGATACAACCAGCAGACCGCGTCTGACCAATCGCTGCACCAGCTCCATGCGCTTGGGATTCACGAGACCTTCTTGCGCCAGTTGAATCAGCACCAGTTTTTCCTCGTGCGAACACAGTTCCCACAGCGACCGGTAGTAGGGCTCAGCCATATCAAGCACAAAACCGACAATGTCATCCCAGGCATACCTGTTGATATCGGGACGACCGAGCAGTCGCTGGCCAATGCCAATCAAGAATTCGTTCGCCTGGCATTCATCACACAATTTTTCCAGGATAACGCGCCTGGCAGTGCCGTTCAAAAACCGTCCTTCGACAAACACCTTGCGACGCACCTTATTGAATTCGCTGAGCGTTAAGGCCCAACTGGCGAGGTCGGTCCGCCATTCTCGATAACTGAGATCCGCCGCTACACGCGCTGCTGCGTCGGCCGGGAGGGCATTCAAAGCTTCCTCCTGCTCCCGCGTGTGGTGTGTCAGATAGTGCAGCGGATCAATCTCGGAGACGAGCACGATGCAGCCTTCTGCATCGGCACGCAGCAATTTCAGTAGCGCACGACGCCAAGCTGCGTCCTGTAGTCGAGATTCAAGATGGCACAGCAGCAAGGTCTCGTGTGCGGCGGGACTACGCAGAGATTCTGGCTTCAACTTTGGATCGCGCAGATCAATAGTCACTCGTGCGCCCGTGATGTTGTCGAGCATTGTGGCATTCGGCCGCAAAAGCAACCATCGCGATCTGGGTACTGGCCTGAAGCTGGCGCTCTCGTCAAGCAATGCGTCGCGTAACATGCCAATGCCTAACACATGTTGGGCGATCGAACCAATCAGCAGACACAGAATGAAGATTAAGAGTACAAATCCGAGCGTGGGTAGAGAAACCCAGCCGATCCACTGGAACAGAGGTGTCGGATCAGGAAACGGGCTTGTCGACGCCGCCGTTGCGTCGAGCGATTGCGCCGTTGCTTGCTGGTCAAGGTGCAGGCTTGCCAGTACGGTGGCGATACCATACGTAAAGCTCAGGCGTTTGACAGTGGGCGCGGCCACGATTGGCTTGTCCTGCTTACCCTCATCTTGCTCACCCTGCAAACTCAGTTTGCAATCGGTGGTGTCAGTCAATATATCGATGCATGTTCGATAGGTACCTTGTTCCCGCCAGTATGCCCTTAAGGCGTCGTAATTGCCGCTGGTCGTGTATGTGCGCTCGGGGAGAGCACAACGGACGTCGGGACTCCCTTTTGAAGCAGACTGATCGCAATTCGGCGGGTCCTTGGAGTCCACGACATTAACCAGTTTTTCGGTCAATTTCTCCCGGCGGTAGACTTGGCCGACCGCCCATTCGTGGGCCACGCCATTCTCATACGCGGTGGCATGCAACGTTAAAGCATCGTCGAATACAATCATGGTGGGCCAGACAATCAAGGACAGAAGCGTAAAGACGGCTGATGCTTGAAAGATCAGGGACGTGCAACGCGCTGAACGCCATGCCGGGATATTCGCACCCAGGTTCAATGCCGTGGCGGCGCGCTGCATTGCCGGCACGACATATCCTGAGCCCATTGCAATCATGATGACGAATGGCGCGATGACGAGATACCAGCCCATCGCCCGCGGAGGCAGACTGCTGCGCGCCAGCCACAGCAACAACATATGAGCGACACCGATGCCCCAGCCGAGAAGATAAACACCGGTGCGCGCAGGTGCTGGCCACGCCCAATCAAACGCGCGGTCACCGCGCCACATCAACATCAGCGCCGCGCCAACGAGTGTAGCCAAAACGATCCCGAGCGATGCAACTGCCGCCGTACCGAATGTTCTGGCAATCACTTGGCTTGCAATGTCTGGGTCGTAGTACGCCACGACGAACGATTCCAACTCGGGCATATAGATCGCTCGCATGCGGAAATTGTGTCCGGCGTAGCGATAGGTGCGCGGTTTGCCCTTAGCGTCGGCATTACCATCATGATTGGCATCGGGCAGTGCAGTATCGCGCGCAGCTTGCTCCAGTGCAGCCCCACCCGGCACAGATTCGAAGAAGTGTTCGCCGGTGTAGGGAGCTTGCGCATGATGGAAGGTTACTTCACCCTTGTGGTTTACAATCAAGAATTGAAATGGTTGAGGGACTACTGCATCGGTCACAGGTCGCAGATAGGTGGTTATCGCAATTACGCCGGAGCGTTGCGCCGGCACTGAATCGGCCCCCAGCAGCAGAGCGTCACGTCCCGACATGGAATAGGGAATGGAATACACACCCAATAGCGAGCCCGTCGTTCGCGAGATAATGGCCTCAAAAAAGAAGCACCTCGTGTCAGACCTGGAGCAGAGTTTTGCATCAGACTGTACATACGGTCGCGTGAGTGCACCTGTGAAGTAGTCGCGATCGGCATTCTTGCCGCTGACTGTCGGCAAGGTACGCGACGTCAGCTTGTACGTCTGTTCGCCTTCAAGATCCATCGCATAGAGCGACTCGAAGTCCTGGAAGTCAAACGCACGAGCTCCGGACAATACCGATCCAATCAGTGAATTTGGCGATTTCCTGGCGCCCTGGCGGGTGGCGTCAGGCTCATGCGGTATGTTTTCGCTTGTTAAATATGGAGCGCTATTGATCAGCTGGGTGGTCGCTACTGTGGTTTCATCGTGAAACTGGTCCTTAACGGAGAAGATGAACGCATTGAGTGCGTCGTCTAAACGACCGAGCGTGCGTTGATACGCATAGACGTTCATAAGCAGCAACACCATCAGCGCTGTGGCGCCGAGCAGCGAGTTGCCCAGTAACCAAACATCGCGGGCGCGCATGCGTTCGCGCGGGCCGATGAAGCGCAGTTTGAGAAATGGAATCGAGAACAAACCGAACGCGGCAAGGGAACCGATGAACACCAGGGTTTGCGGCGACAAGGCAATTGCTTCGCTGCGGAGCCGATCCTTGCGAATCAGAGCGCATACGGTAACCAGCAGCGGGCGCTCCACACCATCCGAGGCATTCTTGCGGATGGGCGTTACTGCGACTCGTACGGGTTGCACGAATACGATGTACTCATTGCCCGCCAATTCCAGCGTGACATCGCGACTTAAGTCGAAAGGATTGAGGGACGCCCTATTGGTCGGTTTTTCGATGGTGTTGTTGGTTGCAGATTTTCCCTGATCGTTGCCGGTTGTTGAAGCGAGATGCGCCGGCAACCCTTGTAGCGGCATGACAAATCCCATGGGTTGTTTCGGCAGCCGTCGGTCTTGCGCAATTAACCGACGGTTTTCATCCAGCACCAGCAGACCATCAAACTCGGATTTGACCAGATCCCACGGGATCAGATTTTCGAACTTCAACATACTGCGCAATGTGCATTCGATTGTGCAGCTTACGTCCTTGTTCTTGGTGGGGTCAGGCGTGAATCGATCGACATAGCTGGCATGAATATACAGCGCCGCATTCCCATCACTGAGCTCGAGATGCATGAGATCAGAAGGCGGAGCTTGACCGAGAGATGCGGTTGTCGATGCGGATGGGGAAGAAGCGGCAGCACGCCTGGCAGCAACGAGCTTGAATTCATCCTCCGTGTTGAACGTAGATTTCAAATAGCGGCCCAGTCTGCCGACTTGGTCATCCGTCCAACTGCCGGACGAGTGGCCTGAAATCGCTTCTACTTGGCTATCAGCCAGCTTCGCAATCTTCTCATGTGCCTCAAGCCGGTCCTTAACGCTGGAGGCAATCGCTGAAAGTGTCACATTGGCCTGGCGGCGTGTATCTTCTACGCTGGATTTAACGTAGCCAAACCAATAGAGCAGCGGCGGAATCGACACCACCGCCACCAATATCAAGAAAGGCCGTAGCCATGGCCAGACTTGCGCCTTGTCCATAACAGCACCACGCCACTCCGTTTCCCCTGGACCGATCAGCACTCAAAAGTGCCACTGACCGCTGCACTGCGCCATCTGCGGACTGGCAGGATAGTCCTCCTTCGCTCGCGAAGCCAGTGCACCCACACGTCCGGCTGTGTTCGACTTTTGCCGAAGATTGCGGCCCAACCCGAGCGTCTTACCGGTCTCCTGACCGAATTTATTCTGGCGACTATCCTTCAGCCCCACACCGATCCGTGATTCCTCACTTCACCGCAAACACATTCCCTACTGGGTGTAACCAACGCAAATTGCGTCCGCTCCCGTTGTGAATGTTCGCTACTTAACTTGTGTTGCGATGTCGACCTTGAACACTCATTTGGTTTGTTGCGCACTCATCATGCTGCGGCGCAATAACTCTCTCGAGGGCGTCCAGTTCACTCACGGATCCAGCAGCAGTCCCGCCAATCTTGCGATGAAGTCGCAGGCCCTGAAATACACGTGCGATGCGGTGTTCCGGTGTGGCAGCTTGAGCGTGGAGCACACAAAGCCACATTCGCCCGGCACGATGCGTTCGTTCGAAACGGACCGTACGCCCATACCCGATGGCGTTGTCCCGCCGGAAGATGGCACTGGCAAAGCAGATCTTTGCCGTAACTTCGATCTCGCGGCCCGGTGATATCTACGAACACTTCCGGACCGCCAACCCGGCGCCTTCCTCGCAGCAGACTCATTGCAGTTGAAGGCGATCAACTGGTCTTGGTGACACAGCGCAACCGCGCGACGTCACGCTCAAACAGACTATCTTTCAGGCAGCCTCCATGCTCCTTGTGCACATGCGCCGGCAAAGGCCTGTCTTGTGTGGCGGGCAGGACTTGTACGCGTGCATCGCAGCACCAAGTCCTGCTTTTCAAAAGTGATCCTGGAACACCGCGTGCCGGTCAGTTCAAATCCCAGGCCAATATGAGCTTGGCCACCAGATCATCACTGGCACTGGTCAGGCCGACGCCCAGGCCCGCTTCGATTTCAAAGCCGTTGCCGGCGTAATCGTACACACCAAAAAGCTGATGCGACTGTTCGCTGCTGGGCGCGAAGTCACTTACCTTGCCGAAGTCGGCATACTCTTCAAGGGCGAAGGCATGCTGCGGCGAAGCGTTGTAGGCCACGCGCGTGGATGGGGCAAAGACCAGGTTGTCCAGCCCGTCATACGCGGTATCCACGATCGGATTGAAGATCACGTCCCACTTGCCCAGGTGCCAGCCAATAATCGGTCTGAATTCGGAGGTGGTCTGGTGGCTGTCCCAGTGCTCAGCGTTCTGGCTCAATTCGAAGCCGAGCCCGTAAAAGAATGTGCGCTCCGCTGCATTGGGGACTGCAACCAGGGCACGCAGCTTGTAACCATTCATGACTGCGTGGCCGTTACCGACCGTATATAGGGGCAGATACAAGCCGACCTCGAGCCACTTGTTCACGCCGTAGGCCCACTCGGTCACGCCATTCAGTGAGTCGTCGACCGGTATGCCACCAGGCTCCGCGGCTTCGGTACTGCCGCTGAATGTGTAGTTGTTGTGCCATGTCAGATTGAATTTTCCAGGATCGGCGAGACCACCGTCGTACACCTGGATCTCGTCCGCTTGGGCCAGCGCCGAAGACATCCAGCCCATCGAACACAAGCCAATAAGCGCCAATAAGATTAACCGCATGACAATGAAAGCTCCTGTGTTTTTCTTTGGTCCGCCCCGTCCGGGTCAGGGGCGCATTATCTAGGCAAAGGACGGAAAGAATAAACACCCTTTGCACTCGAAGACAAATCATGAACATCAGCCAGCCAGGGAGTACCGTTGCGCAGTCTGCAGTCGTGACTCGCAGCTGTTGCTGGAAAGTCTTCGACCCGGACCCCGCCGCGGTCCGGAGCTCGACCGCACGTCGTACCCCAGATGGAATTCCGCGTCGGCCACATATTCGAAGCCGCGTGGCAAGCCGGCAATTTCCGCCAGCAATGCAGGTTTCGTCAGCGCTGACGCGATCGCCACATCGCGCGATACGCCGCTTCCAGGCGCCGTGTGAAACTTGTGCCGTCGCAGAAAGCCGATCCCTCCAGCCGTTGACGAAGTGTCACGCGCAGCGGCACCAGATCAGCAAGATTGGACGCCATCCGCACTGCCAGGTCGACGTACGTCTCGGCATCGCACACCACCCAGTCCTGCAAGCCAACACTGTTGAGGATGGTCTGACTCATGCGTCCCGACCAGCGTGCGCCGGCTTGCGTCACGAGAGGGACACCCATCCAGAGCGTATCAGCCGTTGTCGTGCAACCACCGAATGGGAAGGGATCAAGCGCGATGTCGATCTTGTTGTATGCGAGCAGGCCCTCCTCACGGGGCGACAGGCCTTCGAACAGCAATCGTTCTGGTTCAACACCTTGTTCGGCAAAAACTGCAGTCAATGCCTTGCGACAGCCTTCGTCGGCGAATGCCAATGACTTGCACAACAGCCGCGAGTCCCTGACGCGTTGCAGGATGCGCACCCAGGCCGCAAGGGTCTCGGAGTTGAGCTTGGTGCGATTGTTGAACGAACCAAAGGTGACGTAGCCACGCTCTAGAACAGGAAATGGCCCCACCGGAATGTGCGCACCGGGCGGCGACCAGCACAGGTACGGACTGTCGATGCGCAACGGGGTCTCGGTGAATGTGTCTTCATCACCTTCCGGCATGACAATATTGTCAGCGACGACGAAGTCCATCTCGGCAAGACCCGTGGTGCCGAAATAGCCGAGCCACGACACCTGCAGGGGCGCTGCACGTCGCGCGAACATTCCCAGCCGGTTGGAACCGGTATGACCGGCCAGATCGACCAGAATGTCGATGCCATCCGTCGCAATCATTGCGGCCACCGCTGCATCGCTTTGATCGACGATGGAGCGATACATTTTGACTGCAGCGCGCAAACGATCGGTCTGCTCGTCGGGAAAATTCACATCGCTGTAGAGTACCGTCTCGAAAGCGCTTGCATCATGAGCAGGCAGCACACGCTCCATAAAGAAGCCCACCGGATGAACGCGAAAATCTGCGGACACATACCCAACTCGCAGCGGACGATCTGCAGTGGAGGCATTCGACACAGTAATTTGTGGACTGGCATGGGCGCCTTGCCGTGCCTGCGCATCAAAGGCACGCGCTTCAGCGAGTATGTCTGTGGCCGACACGCTCGCCACGGCATGCAGCGTCATGATCAGATTGGAGCGCGCCGACAGATTGTCGGGTGCTACCCGGATTGCCTCGCGATACGCCACAACCGACTCGTCAAGCTGGCCGAGCGCTGCCAGCACATTGCCCAGTGCATTGTGCGATTGTGACCGCGCAGGCTCGCAGCGAATTGCTTCGCGATAGGCACCGACCGCTTCCGTATAACGAATTTCCGCTTCCAGCGCTGCCGCCAGCGCCAGCCATGTATCTGCATCATCCGGTTTGAGCTGCACCACACGACGGAAGACCGCAATCGCATCCGCCGTGCGCCCCTGCGCCAGACGCACGCCAGCCAGATTTTGCAGAATCTCGACAGGCTGCGCCACAACACGCGCAGCCTGTTCGTAATACGCTGCCGCCTCTTCCAGTACGCCCTGTTTGTGGAGCAGCAATGCCAGGTTCACACAACCGTCAATATCGTTCGGCGCCAGGGACAACGCGCGACGCAGCGGCGCGATTGCGTCGTCCAGTTTGCCGATGTCGGAGAGCACGCAACCAAGATTGACCAGCGCGCGAACATAGTCTGGCTTGATTGAGAGCGCGCGCCGGAAACAGACCTCGGCTTCTGCGTGACGGCCCAATGCACGCAACGCCGACCCCTGATTGTTGTGAAAGGTGTGCGGCCGGGGGTCGATCGCAATCGCCTGGGTGATCAGGTCCAGAGCGCGCTGCGGAACATGCGTCTGCAGGCAGATCACGCCCAGCAGATGCAACGCACCGGGATGGCGTGTATTGACTCTCAGTACTTGCGCGCAGGCCTGTTCGGCTTCTGCCAGACGACCTGCCTGGTGAAATTGCACCGCCAATGCGAACGGATCGCCCGCGACCGGCGATGCCGCAGCGAATGTACCCCTGCCCAGACGTGCCGCAGCGCGGCGCTCGTGACGATTCATGCAACAAGAATAGCGCGCGCAAAAGGAATAAACACTGTTCTCAGCGCCTGCCCGCATGCTGGCGGGCAGGCGCTTGCGGACTCATGAGACACCAACTCTCAGCTCGGCCCAGACATGAGTTGAGATTGAATCCCTGCCAGCTATTTTCCTGCCGCCACACATGAAAAGTTTGCCGCTTCATCAATGCTGCCCGAACCTTTGTATCTGGCCACTTGCGGATACGGGCACAACGGCCGCGTGCGGTCCACTTTGCCATCGGTGCTGTGCGAAGCGATCATCTGTGTCGGCGCCTTTCCGGTGCTGAGCCACTGAACCATGGTGCCGACGCGATCAAACGTGTTCGGTCCTTCGCCACCACCACAATGGCCCATGCCGGGTGCCATGAACAGGCGAATGGATTCGCTCACCCTGGCTTCGCCGCCCATGGTCTGCAACACCCTGTTGTAGTAGTTGATGGTATTACGCGGCGCGACGTTGGGATCCGCCCAGCCATGGAACATCAGCAGTTTGCCGCCGTGCGAGAAGAACGGCGACAAGTCGGTGGCAATAGCATCAATCTGCGCAGCACCCATCTTGTCGGCGAGCGCGATGTCCGTGTCATAGTTGAGCGTGCGCCAATCCCACTCGGGATTCTGGAAGACCACATAACGGAACGTGCCGACGGCGGGGCCTTCAGGCTCTGGTCCAGCAGTGACGCGAAAGCCCAGTTCCGAACCACGCTCCCAACCGGGGAATACCTGTTCCCTGGTGCGCGGATTGATTGCGCCACCATAGATCGTGTTCACCATCTCGACCTGTGCCGCAGTGAGGCAGCTCGGGCCATCGGCGGCTTTGCACTGCAGCGCCTTCGGACTCCAGTGACACGCCATCGGGTTCTCGATGAGTCCGTCCTTGACGCCATCGAGCGAGTCGCAGGCGTCGATCACCGCCTTGTGAATCATCGGGTACTTCTCCGGTGGAATGTAGTTGGCCGGATCCTTGTGAGCGAAGATCGAGTTGTACAGCGATCCTGCATGCAGACGCGTCATCGGATTCACCGGGGCGCCGACGATGGCGCCGTCAAAATCCATCGGAAATTTCTGCACTGCATTCATGCCCTGACGACCGCCGGTGGAACAGCCGTTGTAAATGGACGCCTGGGTGGCAGTGCCATAGAAGGTCTTGATCAGGCTCTTGCCGGTAACGGTGGTTTCGTGCAGCGCGCGCCAGCCGAAATCGAGCATCTTCTCGGGATGTTTGTAGGCAAACGACGCGGCGGGGCTGCCATCATTGGCGTGACCGGTATCGGTGCTGGCAGTCGCGTAGCCGGCCGCCAGTGATTCAGCCATGTTCGGATAGCTGAGATTGCCGGCCCACCCGCCGTTGCCAACGACCAGGAACTTGCCATTCCAGCCGGAGGCCGGCAGCCAGATTTCGCTCCTGATATCCGAATCAGCGGTTGGGGTAAGCGTCACGGCTATGCGGCAGAACGCGGGAAGGGTCTTGAATATCGGCGCGGGCTCACGAGCGGGCCCCGGACCTCCAGCCGGTGGAGTGAATGCACCGGACGGCACGACCTGCGCCAGCGTCACCTTCATGTCGGGCCATTCGAGCTTTGCCAACTCTTCACATGACTTCGATTGTGCAGAGGCGCGCGAAACAATGGACAGAGCAAGGAAACAGATAACGATGCTTTTTTTCATGACTATCCCCGAGGTCTGATGTGAAGTCTTTGCCGCCAACTGGTGACGGATGTGTCGAACCACTTGCTCTTGTTGAATCTTGACGACTATCTGGCGGGCACATAGGGCGCATCATTGGTCTGTTGGAACAACCAGCCCCGAACCACAGCGTTTGAATAAGTCGCGTTCCAGGACCAGTGCATGGTCTGAGGAATGGTCCCCGGAATGTACAGGGTGACGAGGTGCTTCGCGTTCCTGTCCTTGGCACGCGTCAGCTGGGTCCTGGCGAGTTGCTCCGCCTTGTCGCCGCGCAGCAGACCATTCCACATCAGTTCGCCTTCCTTGCCGTAGCCAATGTCGATATTCATGCCCTTCTTGTTCATGATCTCTGCGATATCCTTCAGACGATCACCCTTGAGGCGCGTGTCGTTCGGACCAAGACTGCCGGCGCCGGAACCATCCGTCAGGCCCGCAAAAAACCAGCCCGGCATGGTCTTCAGCATGGTGGCGAAATTATCTTCGCCCAGCTTCAACTCCTTGAAAGCGTGATAAGGATCGTAGGCGGTGCTGATTTGTGCGGCAAACAGACTCGCATTCGCCAGAATGGTATTCCACATCGGTACACTGCCACCCGCCAGCGAAATGGCGTAGATCCTCGAGGGATCAATGCTGTAGTCGGCCATGATTTTCTCGATGACCTTCACGTAGTTCTGCTGCATTTCCGATCTGGCGAATTCTGCATTCCAGCTGGCATCCGCAGGACCTCCCACCGTGACAACGAACGCCGGGTTACCGGCCTGCGCCGCTTCGGAAGTCCAGTACAGCGCGTCGGGATGAGTGAACAGCGCGCCGCGATACTTGCCGACGCTGTCGGTGTAGGAATAGTCACCGGAAGGATAGTGGACCACCAGCGGTAATTTTTTGGCATTGCTGCCCTTGGCCTCGTATCCCTTGGGGATATACAGGTGGTAATACAACGTGTGGCCGGTCTTGTCGTTCTTCCATGTAAAGGTCGTGAAATCCTCTACCCCCAATGAAATCTCGCGAGTCGTCACGAACCGGTTCGGTGCGACCACCTTGCCTGATCTGGTCACAATCGGCTCGGACTGGAAGCCGTAGAACGCACTCAGCTTGTCCCGGTACTTACTGGTGGTGTTAAAAGTAATCTGATCCCGATACATGGTCTGATCCATATTCTTGATGGTCAGATTGATGAACACATATTTCCCGTAAAGTCCCACATCATCTTTCTTGCCGCTGTTGTTCACATACAGGTTGGCGATGGATCGATCATTGACAAGGTGGTAGGTCATCTTGCCGGGATGCTCGTTACTGTGTTCTATGGCTCGACTGTCGATTTCATCGGTGTATTCCAGGCGCAGGGCCGTCACCGTCTCGCCCCACTCCAGCACTTCGGTAATGATCGTCGCTTCTTTGAGGGACGCTGTTCCCGCGTCGGCACTGAAAGCCGAAGGAGTAGCCGTGAGAAAAAATGCTGTCAGCAACAGCGTGAGTCTGAGGAACTTCATGAAACTCTCCCCGATGATTTCGATTTCTTTCGTTTCGTTCTTGATCGCAGAATGAGATCGACCCCGCCACCTGCAACACCGGTCACGCTCCTTGCCGGTCTCTTTTTATCGCATCGTCAGCAACCTTGCCACTGAAGTCATCGAAGTTGGCACGAGATTGTGCCAACCAGTGCAACAGCCTTCTGTTCGTTGCAAAGCAGAATGCTGCTTTGCAACCTGGTACAACGAGATTACTTCTTGCCAGTACCCGTCATTTTCAAGGCATCGGCGTTGCCCAGACTTGCAGATTGCAACAGCAACGGCAGCGCAGCATCATACTTGCCCGCCTTCAACAGCGCATAGCCATCCTTGTACTGACGCGCCGCAAAGTCGGTCAGTTTGGCTTTTGCCTCCTTGCTGCCGTACTCCACGGCTTTCTGATAGTACTCCAGCGCTTTGTTCTGATCCGCCTTGACGAAGCGACCTTCTTCGTAGATGCGCGCCAGGGCTTCTGCGCTGTATTGATCCGCAGCGCCACCGGTCTCTTTCGCAGCGACGTCCTCATAGATCTTCATTGCCCTCGGTACATCCTGTTGAACGCCCTTGCCCTCCAGCAGCAGATTGGCGAGGTAGTAACCCGCATCGTTCTTCTCGTAGTACTTTGCCGCTTCGGCATAATCCTGCTGTACGCCCTGACCATTTTCATAGCTGATACCGACGTAGCGAGTCGCTTTGCTGTCGCCCTTGTCGGCCGCCGCCTTGAAGTATTCGAAAGCCTTCTTGTAATCCTGCGCAACGACGTCCTTGCCTTTGCCGCCCGTTCCGGGCACGGACTCGCCGTAATACAGCAGACCCAGGTTGTGATAACCACGCGTAGTGCCATGTTCCCACGACATGTTCCACCACTTCATGGCTTCCTGATTGTTATCCTGACCATTTTCGAGCGGGGCACGACCAGCCAGATACATTTCGCCCAATTGCACCATTGCTTCGCCGTTGCCCATCGCAGCAGAGGCTCGCAACAGCTTGAGCGACATGTCAGTGAGTTCCGGGGTGACCGGGGTTATATGCTTGATGGCATAGCCCATCTCATATAAAGCCTTGTCGTCGAAACCTGCGCTTGCAAGCGACTGATCTCCGGCTTTTTCCTTGGCGCAGCCGCCCATGCACGCAAGCATGAGAACAAGTATCTGTACGACTAACTTTTTCATGATTCTGCCGCTTCTGATTTTAATTCGCCTTGATCAGTTCCATTGCCGTTCGCATTACTCAGTACGTTTCGTTTCTAATGGGTTGTAAACGTCGCACGAATCTCCGCTCCGATCGGCACGGTGGCCTCGGGAGGTACGCGAATGACACCAATGCCTTTCTCAATACTGATCTTTGTCTTGAACGGCTCTGAATACTCCTGCACCCTGGCCAGGATTTCCTGAGCCAGCTCGGGCGGCGCTGTTTGAGGAATGCCCATCCTCGACCATGGCCGATTTTTCCCCACGCCCAGTTCGACCGGATAGAGCCGAACCTCGGCCAGCTTGCCGTCCTGATATCTGGACGTTGCCAGCACCGCCACCAGCACATCGGGCGTTTGCAGCCTGTCCGTGGGCAGTTCATCCGCCTCAATGGATGTCATGCGCGGAGGCAGATCACTCGCATCTACGGTGATCTCCTGAAGCATGAATGCCCCGAGGCCGTAGAAAATCGGCCTGCCTTTGTAGATCTCGATCCCCTGCAACGAATGCTCGCCGTGTCCAAGGTAGATATCAGCGCCATTGTCGATCAGTGCATGCGCAAAGTCGATGATGAACTGACCAGGATAGTGGTCCACATACACTTGCTGGAATGCATACCGATTCTGATGGGCATGCATGGTAAAGATGGCAAAGTCAGCATTCTCTTTGGTGTTGCGGATGGCGAGCAGATTGGCTTGAAGGTCGTCCTTGTTGATCTCATAGCGATATTCCCCAACTTTGGGCCCCACGATGTAGTTCTCGCTGAATATCTGTACGCGGTCGGCATCGTTCTTCGGTATTGCGATTGGGGCCGAGTCCTTGAGCTCTGCACGCCGCGCCACAATTTCGTCACGTATGCCCCTGAGATATTCCAGCTGCGGCCGGGTGACCACGTTCCAGGTGGTCAGGCGCACGGGATTGACGCCCCAGCGTTCGTAACCCATGTTGCCGACCTTGTCACTGGCGGCCGCAGCGCCCGGGGACGTATATGCGCCCACCATACCAACCCTCCCTTTGGCTGTCAGCTGGAATACCGGCATGCGCGCTGTAGACAGCGTCGGACCGACTCCGGCCAGGGGAATGCCTTGCTCAGCCAACCATTTGGCGCTGGACCTCGAGCCTTCCTCTCCCATGTCGAAGGCGTGATTGTTCGCGCCGGTCATCAGATCAAAACCCAGGGCGGCAACATCTGCAGCCGTCTCCTTCGGGGAGAAGTTGGAAGCAAAACCGGAAGTCCAGTTGCGACGGTCGATGATCGTCACTTCCATGTTGCCAACAGTCGTATCAGCATCGCGCAGCACCTGCTGGATTTTCGGATCGATCATCTTGCTGACCGGCTCCATCATCAGTACATCGCCGACAGTTGTGACGACATACGTGCCTGCCATCTTGTTCGACAGCTCTCGCCCCAGATCCCGATACTGGAATGTTTTGGGATCAGGCAACGAACCCCGCGCCGGTTGTGCCCGCACCACATCTGCCGAACTGAGAACGAACACCAGCGCAACCGCCAGAATTGTGGCTATTGCACTCAAAGTGTCTCGATCATTGGTTTTTCGATTCCGTCGCATCACATCGCTCATGGCAAGAAACGCTGTTGCCAGTGTCGGCAGACAAACCAGAGAGACCACTCGTGGTCGCTGCTTACCAGACCAGAGTCTGCTAAGGCGGCAAGATCAGTACGATCTTGCCACGGGTGTGTCCTTCCTTGCTCAACGCCCACGCGTCGGCAGTTCTCTCCAGCGGAAACTGGGCATCAACATTGATGGAGAATTTGCCCGCATCGGCGAGCTTGCCCACTTCTGCCAGCAGCTGACCAATGGGCGTGCCGGTCTTGCGACTGGGCGAGCCGCAACGAACATGCGCCGCTGCGCACTGTTCAGTCGGGACGGCGCCGGCGACGGTCACCATCATGCCGTCCGGCTTAAGTATGCTCAGTGAGCGTTTGGCGGTCTCTTCATCAACGGTGTTCATTGCCACATCAAGGTCGTGGACACGGGCTTCGAAGCGCTCCTTGTTGTAGTCGATGGTCTCTTTCGCGCCGATGGATTTCAGGAATGCATGATTCTTTTCCGAAGCTGTGGCAATCACATAAGCGCCGCGCGCCGCGGCGATCTGCACCGCGGCCGAACCCACACCACCCGCACCTCCATGTATTAATACGCGCTGACCCTTTTGCAGCGCGGCCACATCGACCAGCGCCTTGTATGCAGTCACTGCAGCAAGAGGCAGGCCAGCCGCCTGTTCATAACTGAGCTTCTCCGGCTTTCTGGCGATACTGTCGACGTTGATCACCGCGTACTGCGCATAACCACCCGTCGCTTCGAAGAAGCCCATGACCGGATCTCCCACCTTCCATGTAGTCACACCCGGCCCCACGGCACTGATGACACCGGCAATGTCCCAGCCGGGAATTGTCATGCTGTTGGGCGTTCGCTCTGCCCGCTTCCAGTCGGCGGGATTCACGCCTGCTGCACGAACCTTGACCAGTACTTCGCCGGTAGCGGGGGCAGGTCGTGCGACGGATTGAACTTGAGGTTTGCCATCAGCCACGACGACCGCCTGCATGGTGGCGGGCGCCTGCTGAGCATGCGACTGCGAGCAAACGCCGGCGCACAACAACACTATCAGGCTGGCTGACAAGAGTCTTTTGGTTCGCATAGTCACGCCCCTGAAGCGTTTGTTCAGCCAATGGCCAGATCGCTGCCGATCGCTTCCAGATGGTTCTGATATTCACGGGTGCCATACAAGGCATCACGGAAATTGACCAGTTCGATATGATTCTGTTTGATCCAGTTTTTCAGCCTGGGATCGCACAACGCCGCAACGTCCTGGGTACGTCCCACCACAAACTGCTGAGCGCGGGCGCGGTTAACGCGCTCACCAAGACGATAGACATAGTAGTCCACATAGCCGGGATGCCAGGCCTGCCAGGTGATCCAGTCTTCCGGAGTTTTCAATATGCCGGCGCGGTCTTCCGTATAAAACAGAACCGGGTCGTATTCCTTCTCGACCTTTGAAATGGAGTCGGTCAGCAGATCGATATAAGCATTGGTACCCGCTGCAGAATAAATCTTGCGGCTAGCCCACTTCTCGTCGGCCTTGGTAGCGGGACTGGGCGTCGCCGAATAGTACTTTGCCCATTCTTCACCGGCCTTCTGCGCGTCGTTGATCTTTTTCTGATAGTTGGAAAGAGTGGGTTGACTACCCGCGAAGTTGTACACCAAGCCGAACTCATCGCTGATTTGCCTGACGGCTCTACCCCAGGGGGTTCTGTCGTTGCCGCCGTTGCCCGTGTCCGGAACCTTGCCCAGAATCTTGACGCAGCGGTTGAGCTGGGCGCGCAGCTCGGCGACAGCCTCATCGAATACCACTTCCTGTGACTGCGCCAGATCCATCCTGAATCGACCGTCGAACTGGCCGCCCTTTTCGACCAGCGAAGGAACCCGCTTGGCTTCCAGTACCGGTGCGCCCCACATGTGCATGTGCCAGCCGAGGGACAGCCAGGGGTATGCCTTCAGTCGCTCCAGCGCATCTTCAGTACCCGGCGAATCCAGCATGATGTCCACCGAGGTCACGACACCGTGTTCGATGGCTTCGAAGGTGCCGATATTGCAGACCTTGGAATGACCGACATCGTCCGCCCTGACGACCATCTTTCTACCGCCCTTCCTGGCTTGTGCCAACACCGAGGGAGCCGCAGCGGCCAATCCCAAGCCAACGGCACCGGCTCCAATGGTTTGAATAAATTGTCTTCTGTTAGTGTTCATTTTCCTGAATCCCCCGGACTGTGCGAGTTGAGCCGAATGAAAGGCTCGATGTCTGCGATGAAAAATCTGTGCAGACAGGAAGAATAAACGCCCTGTTCTCCCGAAGCCAGTACATCCACCATCTGGTAAGCCATACCTCCAGACGCTGAACTCACGCCATTTGGCGCATCTGGCTTGCAGAGCGGTCACGAATCTATGACGGCTTACGCACAACTGATTGCTTTCGACCCAGTCGGCTGGCTACTCTGGCAGCAGCACACACGCATATCAGACCGATTCATACAGCATCAGCAAACGGGGGTCGTCCATGAGCAGCGTGAAAAAATCGGGATTCACAACCCTTGTCCTGCTGGCCATCACATCTCCTCTACTGGCGCATCACGGCACGGCGGGCGTCTACGACCAGAAAAAGGCGGTGAAGATCGAAGGGGTGGTCAAACAGTTTTCATGGCGCAATCCGCACTCTGCGCTGTTCATTGAAGGCAGCACTGAAGCGGGCGCCACCGGGACCATTGTCATCGAGATGGGGGCACCATCGGCGCTGCTCAATGACTATGGCATCGCCAAGACGGCGTTCAAGCCCGGCGATCGCGTGGTGATCAGCATGCATCCTTCATTCACCAATCCGAATAGCGGCCAGGCGATGCAGAACCACTTCTGGGTGAATGACGTGGAATTTCGCTCCAAGAACAACAAGGAGTAGGACATGAAGAAATTCAATCTGGCCATGGCTCTGGTGGTGCTGATGTCGGCCGCCACGCTGCAAGCCGCTCAGCCGGCCGCGCAACCTGGTGATATCAGTGGCGTGTGGTACATGCAGGGCGGCGGCGGCGACAGTCGCGTCGGCAACAAGGACGATGACGGCATCCTCATCACGTCGGTGTTCACCAAACGTCCGGAATCGCAGTGGAGCGATACGACTCTGCCCTTCACTGCTGCGGGTCGCGCTGCCTTTGACGCCAACAAGCCCAGCAAGGGACCGCGGTCGGCCAAGATCCAGTCCGCCAACGACCCGCTGTGGGAGTCGAATCCCCCCGGACTGTATCGGGTTCTGGTGTTCAGCCGGCCGATGGAAATCGACGTGGTTCCCGGCAAGGTCATCCAGTTGTTTGGTTTCGACAAGCGCTATCGCATCATCTACACCGACGGACGGCCGGTTCCGGACGACGTTGCGGAGGGACCGTTCTGGTACGGCTACTCGGTGGGTCACTGGGAAGGCGACACACTGGTCGTCACCACACTGGGGCTGGATGGCCGGGCCTGGATGGATGAATGGGGTACACCTATCAGCGATAACACGCGTATCGAGGAACGCTGGCAGCGCACCGCCCGGAACAAGTTGCAGCTGACGCTGACAGTCACCGATCCGGAGCTCTACTCCAGACCCTGGACCAGCGTCCCGGTGATTTACACGCTGCAGCCCAAAGGGGAACCTAACGAAATGATTTTCTCGGCAGCGGACGAAAAGGCTTTCGAAGAAACGATTCGCAATCCGGCCCTGTCGACGCCGACCAAATAGGCAGGGGAGTTCCCCCACCTCGGCACCAAAAATAAAGTCCCGCTATGCGGGGCTCTCTTGATCATCAGCGATCCGACATTAACTTGTGAATCGCTCTTGTCGGCGGCAAGTTCCAGAAAAGATTTAACGCGGCGGCGCCTCGCAGCCCTGTTTCATCTCGATCCGGGTGAGATGCAGCACCTTGGTATCGTTGTTGGTAATTGAATGAGCCGCTTCGGGCGGCTGCAGCCACACAAAGGGCACACCCTTCGGCGCCGTCGCGCTCAGCCAGGGGATGGCTCCCCAGAGCACGGCCTCCTGCTCGACGCGTCCTTGTGAGTCCCGGTCGGTCACCTTCACAGGTCGATCGAACACCAGGACCGCGCACTTCATGTGCGCATGCAGGCGCTCGGTTGCGCCCGGCTGCACGGTCACGGAGATCACCCTGACGGTCTCATTCTCAAACACCACCTGGTGGTGCTCGGGATCCGCGATCGGTCCGTCGCTCTTCGGATCCCAGGTCCTGGGGTCGGTGCCATCGGTGGATATCGGCCGGTCGGCCGCCCAGCCCACCTGAGCGATTGCAATGACCATCGTCATCAGAACTGCCTTGTGTAACGCCATGAACTTCCCCTCAGTTGCCAGACTACGTAGAGGAAGAATAAACGCACCACTCACCACAAGCCAGATCACACAACAGGTTGTCGACCAGGACTACAGATACTGACAGTCATTACCTCTTGAGACTGTTCGCATCCACGCCGCGCACTGCCATCAGATCTGCAGGCGGTGGCCGAGCCGCACGGAAAAAACTGTGCCCTGCGACCGGTAACTGCCATGCGGCGCTGGACCAGTCAGCAATGCCGACTCGCCTATTGTCATCAGGAGTTCCGTGGTGGGCAGGATTTCCCACTGGTAGCGCAACAGACCGCTGAAACGATCACTGACGTTGTCGTACTGCAGCTCGCTGACCAGCCGCATCTCAGGCGAGAAATTGATCGTTGTGTTCAACGATTCAATATGGATGCTGGTTTTACCGCTGGGGAGGTCGATGGACTGCAGTTTGTGCTTGAATTCCAGATTGAAACGCGGACCCGGGCGATAGCCCAGCCCGAGTTCGGTTTCGGTGGAGGTCCCATCGTAGAATTCGCAGCAGGTTACCTTCACGGACAGGGACACCGGGCGTGTCGTCGATGTGACAAAACCCGCATAGCCCCGGAGGAATTCATGGCGACCCGTTGGCACGTACAAATTGCCGGGGAGTTGAAATGGTGCTGGCAGCACTTCGACAAAATTGTCCATGCCACCGGATATTTCGCCATTCGATCTGGTCTCGATCAGAAACGACAAACGATCGTCGCGTGACTGCAGCTGGTTATCGAGTCCTGTGTAAAGCTGCTCAAAAGCTCTCATTTCGACACGCCGCATGAACGATTCGCTGGGGCTGCGGATGGCCGCGAACTCCCCTTCATAGAGGCGCACGCCAGGACGATTGACGAATCCCAGGGCCGGCCTGAAATCTTCACCGATCTGATAGGCACGCATGAATGCCTGCCAGGGTTCGTTGGGATAGTCGACCGTGATACCAAAGGCATCGTCGTCCGACCGCACGTCGCTGTAGCTGCGTTCTGCAAACAGCACTGCTTCAATGCGCTTACCGGGGAAAAAATTCGAGCGGCGATACCGGAAATCGACACCGGCAACCTGATTGCTGCTCAATCCGGTGGGATCGCCGCTGGTGACAATCGCGCCAATGCGCGATTCGTCGAGAATGTCCGTCGATAGACGCGCTACCGAAAGTGTCTGCGCAGGTGTGATCTCGTCCGCCGCGGTTTGGACGCTAAGCGCACCGATACGCAAGCCACCGATGTTGCCGGACAGCTTGGCACCCGCATCCAGACCGACGACTCGCCCGCGTACGAGGCCGATGTTGCGCGAGAAGAATGGCCGCCCGTTGGCTGCCGATCCCGTGCCGAAATTGGCGAACTCGAAAGCGTCGGTGTCTTCCAGAAAGAACTCACGTGTTTCTGCTTCGAACAACGAGAAGCGCGTGGTATTGACCTGCCGGGTGTCGAGCGGCCTGTCGGAGAAGTCCGTATTGGCGGTCAGCAGGCCGGTCAGCGACGGCGTGATCTTGTAGTACAGCGTGCCACTGGGCTTGCCCTTGATGCTGGTGTCATCAGTGGTCCAGTTGTGGGTGGCAGCGGCCACTCCATACAGCTGCACATCCAGCCCATGACCCTGGCTGAGGTCGTGCAAGCCGGTCAGTTCACCCGCATAACCAAGCTCAACCGCGCGTGAACCCTGTGGGACGGCGGCCCAGCGCATGCCTTCGCCGTTGCGCCGCACGTTGCGGATGATATCGAATCCCCAGCTACCGTCCGCCGGATCAAACGACAGGCCGCGAAACGGTATCTCGAATTCCGCCGTCCACCCGTCATCCAAGATGCGTGACTTGCCGCGCCACAGCATATTCCACTTGGTGACAGCATCCTGCTGTCGATCGGCCGGGATCAGTGCGTCCATACGTGAACCAGCCGGATTCAGTGCAAACATGTAGCCCTCCCGACCTGTGCGACGTGGGTCGAGCAATACGCGCACCACATCGTCGTTGCGCAGCGGCGCGTCGCGGCCCATGGTGGTCGTAGCAATTTTGTCTGGCCGACTGTCATAGGCATGCACGGCGACATACAGCCGTTCGCGGTCGTACAGTATCCAGGCCTCGGTACGTTCCGTTGCAGCGATCAACGCGCGCGGTTCAAACTGATAGGAAAGCTCAATGCGTTGCGCACGCGACCAGATCGCGTCGGAGATGTCGCCATCGATCAGGGGTGGCTCACTGCCTTCGATCAGCACCGCTTCGACTGACGGGGCCGGGGGCAATGCAACCAGCGATTCCGATTCCATCGCACACAACGGCCGCGCAAAGAACAGGCTCAATGCCAGCCAGCAGGCAACAGTCTGTCTCTGGCGGCAAGCAGCCGCGGCCATTCGAATCACCGTTTGGAACCTCAGTCCGCCCCAGCGCCCTGCATCTTCCGTGTTCTCGAGTGCTTCGGCCGTTTCGTAAGATCTAGGTCAAGATCACCCACGCGCAACGCCATGTCGAGCTGGGGGGCAATCCTGCCCCCAAGATATACGATCCCGCGTTACTTTTGCTTCGTAATGAGATCAATCAGCGCCTTGTCGTGGTTCATGCCCACCGTGTTGTAGTCATCGAACACCATCGTCGCGCCGTTCTCGGACGTGAATGCAGGCCAGTTGGGCAGGCCCGAGTGGCCGGGATTGCCGGAGCGGGCGAAGTTCACGAACGAGCGCGCTACGTCGTAAGACATCGAGCGGGCAGCTTCGCCGCCGCCGAAGGACTGAGGCTGGCGGTCGGCGTTGAACAGCGCCATATGAACGTCCGAGACGTGCCAGGCACCGGCGACTCCATCAAGCACCGGCGGGTTCCACTTGAAGAGGTACAGGAAGACCAGAGCCTGGCCGTTCTTCGCCTTGAAAGCGGCCGCTGCGATCGAGCCCGCGCGATTCGCCTCGGAGAACAGGTAGGCGCGCGCCAGTGGGTCGCGTGGATAAGCCTTCTTCCACTCCGCCGCGATGGCCGTCGCCCGGTCGCCGAAACGCTCGGTGAGCCTGGCCATCGCCTGCTCATCGGTCCACCGCATCCAGTTGTCCGCGAACAGCTTGGTGTTGTTGTTGCGGATGATGGTGTTCTGTTCTTCGAGCACGTTACCGATGAGCAGCGGCTTCGCGGCCGAGTACTTCGCCCAGCCCTCCTGCTGTGGATCGATAGGCATGAAGGTCCCGTCGATCGTCGGGCGCCAGGCCAGGGCTGTGGCGAGTCCATCCTTCTCGACCTGCTTCATGGCCTTTTCGCCGGCTGCCAGCAGCACCGGGTACGGTACCGTTGCGATCTTGTCGATGGTCTTGGCATTCAGGCCAAGGTACTGGACTGTGTACTTGGCGATGGCGGTGCCTACTGCTTTGGGATAGGCCGCGTTCGAGCCAACACCACTCATGACGATGGACCTGGCGAACAGGTCCTTCGCGTCCGGGTTACCCATCAGGAAGCGGACCTTACCGCCGCCGCCGGACTGGCCCGCGATCGTCACGTTCTGCGGGTCACCACCGAACTGGGCGATGTTGGTGTTTACCCATTTAAGCGCAGCAACGATATCGCGCATGCCGCCGTTGGACGCCTGGGCGTAGCGCGGCCCGAAGGCCGAGAGGTCCAGCGCGCCGAGCACGTTAAGCCGGTGATTCAGGGTTACCACCACCATGTCGCCGAGTTCGGCCAGATTGCGGCCGTCATAGCCCTCGCCTTCGATCGACGAGCCATTGGTGAAGCCGCCGCCGTGAATGAAGACCAGCACCGGACGCTTGTCGCCGTTGGTCAGGCCGGGCGTCCAGATGTTCAGGAACTGGCAGTTCTCGTTCTGCGGGAAGTAGCGGTGCGCGTTGAACTGCTCGTCGGTGGAGACATTGGTCTGCTCCGGCACAGGGCAGATCTCGCCATAGTTCATGGCGAGCCGTACGCCGTTCCACGAATCAGGCACCTCGGGCGGCATGAACCGCGCCGCCTTGGCATAAGGCACCCCATGGAAAGTGTAAATACCCTTTTCGCGGAAGCCCATGAGCTGGCCTTGGGCTACCCGGACAACCGCCTGCCCAGCAGTCGCAACGAAGGTGTCGTCCGAGGCGCGAGCGGCCGGCATCAGCCCGCCGAGCGTCAGTCCCAGCACAAAGGCTGGCGCGAATTGCTTCATGTGTCTCATTTCAGGTTCCCCCAAGGTAATTTCACGAGAAACACTGTCTTACAAGCGGTCATATGCGTTGACCGGACCAGTATTCTCTACATCATTGACGCGGGCGTACTTCGCGGGTTGCTGCGCCAATTCGCATACTGTATACAGAACCCGGCCGTTGCGCCGCAATTTTCTGCAGGCTTGGGCCGGTATCACCCGTTGGCCTTCCCTTACCCGCTGCTCGAAGGGTCAGTTCTCAGACAGGAAAACAAACGCCCTGTTCGCCACAAACATTGCACCGCCCACCTGACAAGCGACAACATCCGAATCAACTTCAAACCCATGAACGATGTTTTTCGACGATACCTCTGCGATGAACCCATGGGTGATAGCGCTTAACGATGGCCCTGACTGCAGGTAGTCTGATTTTGCCGCGCTCACGCTGAACGACAGAAACCATCGATTGACCGCACAACACAGGCAAAGGAAAACAACAATGATGAGGAAAGTTATCCGACGCATCCTGATGGCATTGATGATTTGCAGCTCAATGACAGCTCATGCGATTGCGCAAGCAGCACCTTCGTTTGACGCTTCGGCTCTGATCAATATCGGCGACAACGTCAAGTATGGGTCCTACGTTGTCTACAAAATCGGCGAGGGAATTTTCAAGATAAACGACCCCGGCGTGACTACCGGCAAAGGTGGCGCCTGGGGCGTGGACATATACATGATCCGCGGCGAGACCAGGGCATTGGTCATCGACCTGGGCAACAACTACATGGTCGGCTATGCACCCGACATCATTGCGCCACGCAAGGATGCCGCAGAAGAATTTCGCGCCATTGTGTTCGGGCTGGCGGGCAAACTGCCGGTTGAAGCTGCTGTTACCCACGCACATCCCGACCATGACGGCATGACGGGCGCGTTTCTGAACATCAGTCGCAAAGTAACCGTATGGATGCCGGAAGGCGAAGATATCAATGCACCCAAGGTGCAGTACAACCTGGATCCCTCAGTCTATGCGCGCTTTGCGCCCGGCAAGGAATTCGACCTCGGCGGACGCATTGTCAAGTCCTTCCAGGTGAGGGGACACTCCGATGGCAGCACGGTGTATCTGCTCACCAAGGATATGTACCTGTTCACCGGCGACTCGATTGGCTCGGGATTTGGACAGGCATTCCCCACCGTTGCGAGATTGAAAACCTTTGCAGAGGACGCGCAGAAATTCGTCGACTATATCAATGCCAATTACTCTCCCTACGCGCGTTATTCGATGAAAGTGTTCACCGGCCATTCCTGGCAGAACACCTATGGCGGCTGGTGGAGCCCCAAACATGCCAAGGTGGATGTGGGTTATCTTGACTGGCGATTCGTGCAGAACGTTGCCTCTTGCGCGAACGGAATACTGAAAGGTGAGTGGCTGGTTCCCGGCAGCGGACTGCAGTATGTCGGCAAGATGGAGTACACCGATGCCTGGCCCAGCGCCAGCGGCCGCGCCATCATGGTGTATGGCATTGGCACGGTCATCATTCCGCTGGAAATAGCTTACGAAGCTGCTGGACTGAAGATGCCGCAGTAGTTTAGTAACTACCACACAAGCTGCCATTGGACTTCACCCGCTTTACTCACAGCCTGTCGCAGCGGCCCGTGGATGTGCGAACCATACAAGATACGCACAGGGGACGCTGAATTCAGGAACGCGTTGCGGTGACCTGGCCGAAGACTCGACCGAAGTTGCCACCGCCGAGCCTGGTGATTTCGTCGGGTGTGAAACCGGCTACCAGCATTTCGGCAGCCACGGCCGGGAAGAAACCGCGCGCTTCGCCTGCCCAGATCGCATTCGTATAGGTTCGCTGCACGCCCGGTTCAAGATCCGAATCGGTGCCGATGCCAACGTGATCAACGCCCGCCACATCGACGACACGTTTGATCATTTCGACGTATTCCCCGGCGGTGTTCGAGCCATGCCACCACACGCCGATAACGCCTCCTGCATCCGCGATGGCGCGGATCTCTTCCTTGCCTAACAGACGCGGCGCCATCATGGGGACGGCGGGTCTGTCATTGGGGCCGGGCTGCAGACTGGTGTGAGAGAAAAGCATGGGCTGGTTGGAGATCTTGAGCGCCGCTTTCACGGCGTCGTAGCTCATATGAGTGAGATCAATGACGATACCCAGGCGGTTGCATTCCTTGACAACCTGCGCGCCGAAATCCGTGAGGCCATCGAACTGCGCGGCGCGCGTGTAGATGTCAGCCAGCGGTTTGACCATGGCGTCACGCTCATGGACCAACTGCAGATTGCGCAGCCCTCGTTTGTACACCTCTTCGACGCGTTCGATGCGACCCTCCAGAAACTGCGCACCTTCGGCGGACTGGATGATGATGGGCCGGCGCCGGGCATGCGCAGTTTCAAGATCCTTCAGAGTAAGCGCACGGGGCACCTTGGCGGCAGCCAGCAGCCGGTCTTCAAAATCAAGGGCTTCGAGATTATGGACGTAGTCCTGGCCCGGCCCGGCCGGGACGCTGTCGACTTCGTAGGTCTGGATCACAGCGGAAAATCCGGCGCGTTTCATCTCTCCTGCCAGATCAAATTTCGGCAGCGGTGCGCTTGGCTTGCCGAACGGGATGCCCACGTGGCTATGCATATCGACCGCAATGGTGCGGGCAAGCACCTCGTTGAGACGCGGGTCAGGCTCGGCGGCGAGCAGAGCACGGGGGCGAACGAGTGTCGACATGCCGGCAGCAAGTGCAGTCATGAACTCACGGCGCGAGACTGAAGGCAGGAAGTGCTGCATGCGCGCAGTGTATCAAGAGACTGGGGCTACGTTGGGAATGGCTGCAGCCTGGCAGCAGGCGAGATCAGATCATCGTGTGGATGTTCGGCCACTGCCTTTGATGCTTCAGCAGTCATCACTGCGGTGGTCAACAACGATCAGGGCTCGGCAAGAGCGTTGATGACGAAGCTACGCGGAGGTATTGGCAGCAAGGGTTTTGCCTGCATCGCCGCGACTGGAACCAAGCTCCTGTGCAACAGCCTGAAACAGATCAGGCATCGATATCGGCTTGGCAAGCACCCGTCGCACCCCGGCCGACAACACCACGTCCAGATGCTCGCTGAATCCGCTGCATAGCAGAATGGGTAGATCACTTCGGCGCGCATGCATCTGCCGCGCCAGTTCGATGCCGGTCAGCCCGGGCATGGTCTGGTCGGTAATTACAAGATCGACCGCAGAGGGCGCGGCCATGAATGCCCGCAGCGCTGCCTGACTGTCCGTGTAGGCCGATACCCGATAGCCGTTGCGCTCCAGCATGATTTGCGTCAAGCGAACCAGTTCCACCTCGTCATCAATCACCATCACCACAGCGTTGTACTGCGGCGCAACCGGCAAAGATGCCTGGGAACTGTGGATCACCTGTACCGGTTTGTCTTCAACCGGCGGGAACAGCAAGCTGATGGTGGTGCCCTGGCCCGGCTGAGTGCTGACCAGAATATGCCCGCCCAACCGGTGCACGATGCCGTGTACCACGGACAGGCCCAGTCCCGTACCCTTGCCAACTCCCTTGGTGGTATAGAAGGGCTCAAACAACTCGTCGAGTGACTGGGTTGCGATGCCCTGTCCGGTGTCACTGACCGACAGCTCGATGTTCTCACCGGGGATGGCCGCATTGCACACAGTGCAGACGGTGTCGCCTCGCAAACGACGCTGTCGCACCGCCACTGTGATACTGCCGCTGCCATCAATCGCATCACGGGCATTGATGATCAGGTTCGTGACCAGCTGGTGCAGCTCCACCGGATCGACCCTGATGATCGCGACGGAATCTTCCAGCTCGGTATGAATTGCGATGCTGGATGGGATCGTTGGCCGCAGCATCTTGATGATTTCGGAAATTGCCGGCTGAACATGCAGCGGCGAGGCTGCGCCCTCAACGGGACGGGCGCGACTGAACTGCAACATCTTGGTTACCAGGGAGCTGGCACGCTCGCCAGCGCGCTGGATCTGCCGCAGATAGTCTCCCAGCTCAGCGTCGTTGCTGACTTGCACCTGTTGCAGCGCAAGGCTGGTGTAGCCCAGAACGCTGGCCAGAATGTTGTTGAAGTCATGAGCGATGCCACCCGTCAGCTGTCCGATGGTTTCCATCTTCTGCGCCTGAACCAGTTGTGACTGCAGACGCGAGCGTTCTGTTTCTGCGGCCTTGCGTTCGGTGATGTCGGTGGAAATGCCACACAGACCGTAGATACTGCCGTCAGCCCGACGCAGCGGCATTTTCACCGACAGATACATTCGCTTGGTGCCTGCAGGCACGCTGACATGTTCTTCCTCGGCCTCAAGGCGTTTGCCTTCTTCAATCACCAGTCGATCATTGGCGCGCAGCTTGGCCGCGGTTTCAGCGTCGAGAAACCGCGTGTCTTCGCAGCCGACGAGTTGCTCGGCCGTGATGCCAAACAGCTTGCATACCGCCGCATTGCCGAACTGGTAACGATAGTTTGTGTCCTTCACATAGATGTAGCCGCCAACATTGTCGATCAGGGTCGACAGCATCACCTCGCGCTCCAGGCGTTGTGCCTCGCTGGCCAGCAACCGGGCCGAATGGCGTTTGATCAGGAACCACAACAACACTGCCGTGATGCCGACAAAAGCCCAACCCTTCATGGTGCTGACAGCAGTAATCGTCTGGATGTCGGAGAACAGCAGGCTGATCAGGCGATCGGAAACAATGATGTAGATGGCGCCGATGGCCGCATAGATCAGGGCAATGCG
Source organism: uncultured Pseudomonadota bacterium (assembly GCA_963748005.1). Classification (GTDB taxonomy): domain Bacteria; phylum Pseudomonadota; class Gammaproteobacteria; order Steroidobacterales; family Steroidobacteraceae; genus CAILZL01. The sequence goes on along the minus strand of CAVVHH010000002.1, from coordinate 2,626,031 downwards.
GACCGCACCACCCCATACAGCCCTCTTGCTGGCAGCGGAACTCGCGTGTGCGGTGTCGAACATGGTTGTGGTGTTACTCCCGATTGGCAAGGATCATTGGAACAAGGTGAATCCGATGTCCATTATTCGGGGGTCCAGCATCGCGATCCCGGCAATCACTACCGCGATACTGGGCTACATCAAGCATGAAAGCGCTGGTCGCCCCCCAACCACACAGGCATTGGAGCTGGCCGCTCTCACGTCACAGCCACTATATGCAGTTACTTGCCGGTAGATTCAATCATCTTGTTCATCAGAGTCGTGTATCCGCCGTCGATGGTCCCGATTTTGTAGCGGCGGTTATTGGTGTGCCAACCGTCATGCAGCAGGGCATAGTCATCGGGTTGGTAACCGGACAGTGGCTCGACCCCCTCGTTGTAGGTGCGTACCACATTTGAGACCAGCGTGTGTTCAAGCAGGGAGTGACCCTGCATGTAGACCCCAATCGAATTGAACAGCTCACCGGAAGTTCCGACCAGTGCGATGTCGCCAATACGCAGCAACTTCAACTGAATCGGCACCGCCGCATCACCGTCCTTGTAGGCCGGTAGCGAAGCGTTACCCGTGGTGTAGCTGATCTTCGCATCGCCACTGGTACGATCAATCGTTGCCAGCGCGGTCAGCACGTCGGCGAACTGGGTCTTGCCGTAGAACTCGAGCAATTCAACGTTTGCGTGCTTCATGTACTGGATTTCCTGCTTGCCCGTGTCCGGATTCGGCGTGAAGTATTCATTGGAAATAATGGGATTCTGGTTGCCGGCCGCACCGGGAATCCAGTTGGCGACCGCGCCCTGGTACTTCGCTTCCAGGTAGCCGGAAACAGCGCCGCCAATATCACCGCTGACACCAGTACCCTCGTCATTGAAGCGGTTGGCATACATGACTGTGTTGTGCACGGCGTAGTGCACGATGAAAGCAATCGGCTTGCCGCTCATGTCGGTGAAGCGGATGACCGTCAGGGTCTTGTCAGAAGGTCCGGTAGGGTTGTAGCCCTGAGCACCCACACTGGCGCCATCATTCTGGTGAAAAACGGCCTGACGATTGGTGTTGATGTAACTTTGCGACGATCCAATGCCGACCGTCGCAGGACGCATGCTGGCAATGGCTGCATCTGCGGCAGCGATCATCTGATCGTAGACAAACTCCGAGTATTGCCTGGACGCAGGCACCTTCGGGTCGACTTCGAAACTCGGCGTCGTGTGGCCGTGAGTCCCGCCAAAGTAGATGGCGTCTATCGGCACGCCGGTATGCTCTGACAATCCGGTCAGAAAGGGCTTTGCTGCCGGCGGTCCGCCCGCTTCGAAGGTGACAATCAGGGCTAGTTTATTGCCGTTGCCGACGGCGATCACCCGAACATGCACAGGATCAATAATGCCAACCAGCTTGGTTCGCGCCACTCCGTACAGGGGCAGCCACTCCTGTTTCGGCGTGATGTCACGAACTGCGGCGCCCACAAACAGGGGATTGGACGCCTTTTGCGCGAACGCCGCCGACGTGGCGATTGCACTGAGGCACATGAACAAAATGACACGCAGCTTTTTCATCGATCAGACTCCCACCTGTTTGCAGCAAGGATAAGCGGAAAACGGCGCTGCTTGTCCGGGTGCCACTCATTAATTTCAAGCAATGACGTGACGGGACGTATGCTTGACACCGGCCTCAATGTTTCCCGAGAACGGAGAATGACCCCATGACCGACGATTACAAAACAACGGCCGCCGTCCAGGACTCGCTCGCAAAGCAGAGTCGTGCACCGCGCCAACTCGACCGCCGTGATTTCTTCCGTGGTGCGACCGCACTCGCAGTGGGCGGCTTGAGCGCGCCGGTCGCGCACGGGCAGGTCGGCTCAGCAGAGGCCACGCAGGCCGCCGATGCGAGCCGGGAGCTGGAGGCACAGACTGGCCGCGCGTTGCGTTGGGGTGGGCGCGACCCGGCTGATTGGGTGCGCGCGCGGGCCACCGATCACAATGTCGTCATCGTAGGCGGCGGTCATAGCGGAGTGGCCATTGGCTACGGGCTGAAACGCAAAGGCATCGGCGGCGTCGAGATCATCGATCAGGCAGAACCGGGGCAGGCGGGCATCTGGCGAAACATTGCGCGCATGCAGCAGCTGCGCACACCAAAGACACTACCGGGTCCGGAGGCCGGCAACGTCGCATTGAGCTTCCGCGCCTGGTTCGAAACCCTGAACGGCCCGCAGGCGTTCGACGCACTGGACCGGATTCCGCGTCTTGCCTGGGCCGACTATCTGGCCTGGTTCCAGAAGACCACGAATACACAGGTTCGTTACCGGACGCAGTTGCTCGAGATCGAGCCTCAGGGCGACTTGTTGCGCCTGCATCTTGTCTCCGGTGGTGCTAACCGCATCGAAACCACGCGCAAGCTCGTGCTGGCGAATGGCTATGCCGGCGCAGGCGGGCCGAGCGTGCCCGAATTCATGCGCGCACTGCCGTCCCATGTCTGGACGCATACCACCGGCCGCATTCCGGTAGAGACATTGAAGGGCAAGGTCGTTGCGGTCATCGGCGGGGGCTCGAACGCATTCGATGCTGCGGCTGTCGCGCTCGAGGCGGGCGCGGCTGAAGTGCATCTGTTCGACCGCCGGCCATATATCGACTATCAACTCCCGACCAATGTGCCGCAACCGGCTGCGCCGCCGGTGGACCGCGGTTATGCGAATGTGCCCGAGCTCACCTATGAGTTGCCGGAAGTCGTGCGCTGGCGCAATTTCCTGCTCGCTGATCGTCGCGCCGCGTCGGTGCCGTTCGATTCAATGCAGCGCGCCGTGGCGTTCAGAAACTTCCACATTCACCTCAACACCTCACTGGCCGACGTCACGCTCGTCGGCAACAAGGTGAGCGCAAAGGTGGGCCGCAGAACGATGCGCTTCGACTACGTGATTGCAGCCACTGGCTACCGGATCGACCTCGCGGCGCAGCCGGAGCTCAAACAGGTTCACGATTCAATCGCGCTCTGGCGCGACCGTTATCGGCCCGCCTCCGGCGAGGAGAACGCAGCCGGTGGCGCTCACCCGTATCTCGGCGCCGGCTTCGAGTTCCTGCCGCGAGGCGAGACAGGTGCGGAGTACCTGCGCAATATTCATTGTTTCAATCTCGCGGCGGAATTGAGCTTCGGCCTGCCGGTGGGCGACATCCCGAGCATGGTGTGTCACCCGCGGCTTATTGCGGCAATCGCTCGCGATCTGTATCTCGACAGCGTGGATATCGCTGCGCACCAGCGCTATATCAATGCGCCGCTCGTGCCGCCGGACCCTGCGCCTTATCAACAAGCTGTCGAGGGAGATTCGCGGGCAGTAGCTTAGCTACTGGTCACCGCCGAATTACCAGGGCAGGCGTTGTCCGTTGGCGTGCCAGAAACCACCGCTGTTCGCCAGATTCAATTCGTCGACACGCTGCACCAGGCCGGCAGCGGCTTGCGCAGGAGTGACATCGCCGCCGTGGCCAGTCATGTCGGTCTGAACGTAGCCGGGATGCAGCAGCGCGACGGCAATGCCTTTGCGGCGCAGATCCTCTGCCAGAGATTTTCCCACCGCGTTGAGCGCGGCTTTGCTGATGCGGTAGCCGTAGTAACCGCCGCTGCTGTTGTCACTGATCGACCCCATGCGACTGGTCATCAACGCGACCTTGCTCCCGGATTGAAGATGCTCAAGCAGGGTCGCAGTCACACGCAGCGGGCCCAGTGTGTTGACTTCGAACTGTTTCTGAATACTGTTCCAGTCCAGGTTGTCGAGTGGTTCCCGCGCGAGAATACCGGCATTGTTGAAAAGAACATTCAAGCGCCGATTGCCCAGTGCCCGCTTGAGGATTGCGATGCCTTCATCATCAGCGACATCGACACCTTCAATCACTTCTACACCCAGATCTGTCAGCGCCTGAGAAGCCTTGCGGCAAACGCCGATGACGTGAGCGCCGCGCCGCTGCCAGCAACGTGCGAGTTCCAGGCCAATACCCCGGTTGGCGCCGGTAATCAAAATCGTGTCAGGCATGATGTTGTGTCTTCAATAGAGGCAGTTAAATGTGAGCCACAGAAACCAGCACAACCCAGCGCGCTATGGATTCCGTCTACAGAAAAGTCCGATGTCGTTCCGCCAGCGCACACAGTCGGGCAGCTGCCGCGTGATTATCAGCAAGAAAGGAAAAATCCTCGAATTCGAATCCCGGCGCAACCGTACAACCCGTCAAGGCATAGCCGCCGAGCGGTCGCGCCGCCTGCCACCAGTGTGCGGGAACGGTGTGCACCTGTACGTGTTGCGTGTCGATCCGGCCAAGCGCGACCTGCTGTACGCTACTGAAGTCCGGAGGGCACATCAGCAACTCCAGTGGCTCGCCTTCATACCAGTGCCAGATTTCATCCGAGCTCACCCGATGCCAGCGACTGAAGGCGCCTGCGGTGAGCAGAAAATAAATGGTGGTCACTGCACTGCACACCACTGACTGCTGCTGCACAGTCACGGATTCTGATGAACGAAAGATCTCGCGATAAAAGCCACCCTCTGGATGGGGCTGCAAATCCAGCGTCTGTATCAGTTCAGCGGCACGCGGATGCAGGGTCATGCCGTTCTGCCCGTTTGCAGCTGCCGATACGGGCGCAGGAACTCTTCTGCAGCCTTATGCGCATTGTCCTGCCAGTCCTGCGCCGCGGCGTGATCCGCGCCATCGCTGATGAACTTGGCACAGGCGAACTGCGCGCCTTCAAGTCGACACACTTTGGCCAGTGCGTAGGCTTCCATGTCCACCACATCGCAGAAAACTTTAGGTGCGCCGGTTTCAAATGAATCACCGGTGCCGCATGTGGCAGTTGGCAACTCCGGAAACACATTCGGAAATTGCAGCACAGGATGTAGTTCTTCGAATGGCGTAACACCATGAGCAAATCCCAGCGCACTCACATCCATGTCGCGCTGAACAAAGCGGGTACAGGCCACCAGCTCACCGGCGTTGAACTTGCGACTACCGGCAGAACCAAAATTCACCACCATCGGCAGCACATGACCCTTGCTGCGCATCTCAGAGAGATGGCGTGCCAACACCAGGGCCGCATTGACCTTGCCTAAACCGGTATACAACACAGGAATGCCGGCCTGCTCGAAGACACTCCGTCCTTCCTGGGCGAGTGCCATCACCACCTGCACCGCACGCGATTCAGTCATAAGCCATCACTGAGCGCAGTTGCACATCGCGCCAGATGAATGGCGGCACCAGTTTCAAGTCGATCAGGGCTGCCAGGCCTGCTACCGAATACCCCGCTTCGACACACGCAGTGCTTGCGGCTTTGAAGGTACCGCCCGTGGCTATCACATCGTCCAGCAACAACAACCTGCCCGTCCCAGGTTGCATTTCCAGCATGTCGGTGCCGTATTCCAGCGAATAGGCCACAGCCACCACCGGTGGCGGCAGTTTGCCGCGCTTGCGGATGGGCACAAATCCCTTGTTTCTGCGCGTTGCCAGCGCTGCAGCCAGGATAAAGCCACGCGACTCGATGCCAGCCACTGCATCAAACTGTTGCCACTCGGTATCGGTGAACAGCTGCTCCAGCGCCTGGATCGTCGCGCCAAAGTGTGCACGTAACAGCGGTGTGATGTCGCGAAACAGAATGCCGGGCTTGGGAAAATCCGGAACGCTGGTGATGTATTGCTTCAGCTCAGACATGCGTGCAGGAACCTGACAGATAGATATTCACATTGTGCGGACAAAACGCGTATCCAGCTACCGCAGCGACTTGTGAGTGGCGGGAGCCTGTGCCTGGTATGCGGGCTACGGCGCAATGGTTTGTGCGGTGCCCGTGCCTTCCACTGCGCGCACATAGGCCTGGGCCACCTGGGCCGCTGGCATGCCACCGTCAAGTGACATGCCGAGCGCCTTCAGCGTTTCTGTCACCCAGGGAGGAGCAACAATGTTGACGCGAACGCCACGTGGCGCTTCGAGTGCTGCAGAACGCGTGAAACCTTCAAGACCCGCATTCACCAGACTGATGGCGCCGCTGCCGATCATGGGGCTTGAACCCAGAATGCCGCTGGTCAGCGTAAATGAACCGCCGTCGCGGACATGGTCCATGCCGTACCGCACCAGATTGACCTGTCCCATCAGTTTGTTGGCCAGTGAAAAGGCAAAATCATCATCGCTGAGTTTGGCAAATGGAGCCAAGCGCGCCTGACCGGCCGTGCTGATCACCGCGTCGACCTTGCCAACCGAATCATAGAGGCTCCTGATAGAGGCTGGATTGGTGATGTCAACCCTCAACGGTGCCTTGCTGTGACTCGCCAGCAGCAATTCATGTCTGGGTGCCAACGTTGCTGCAACGGCCTGTCCAATGACGCCGGTGGCGCCAACAATAAGAATGCGCATGGAAAGCCTCTGATTATGAACACAGGGCGGGCATTATAGCGTCGGCTGGCATGCATAAAATGTCCCGCGGCGCCGATGCGCTGCTTCGGGTCGGTCCACGCTCAGCCGCTGCGTCGACAGCGTCGTGGATCATCAGTCCTGGCGGCTCTTAACGAAGCTTCTCTGCTGAAGTCTGCGGAAAATTCCCAAGCATTTACCGCAGGTCGTAAATTCGCGGACAATCACGGATCAACCAGCGGCCAACAACACCTGTTATGCTGTACGCCGATTTTTTGGGGGACATTCGTGAGCCAGACCTTGGGGCTGCGCTTGCCTGGAAAACAACATGAATATAAAAAAGATCATCGCGCTGTCACTGATTGCAAGTTACCTTGCCGGTACAGGTGGCAATGCGCAACAAGTACCTCTTCCCAGCCAGCCACCATCAAAGGCATCCACTCCGGCAGAAACGGCGACACTGCTGAAGACGCCGGTGGCGGAAAAAGATGCGGTGATCTGGTACATCGGGCATCACTCGTATGCCATCAAGACCAGATCCCATGTACTGATCTTCGACTACTACCCGATGAACGATCCGTCGCCCAACGCATCGCTGGCGAACGGCGCTGTCAATCCGGAAGAGCTCAAGGACCAGGATGTGGTGGTATTCATGAGTCATCGCGACGGCGATCACTACGACAAGGTCATCTGGGACTGGAAGCACACCATCAAGAAGATCACCTATGTGCTGGGCTGGGAACCGGCGATGCCGCAGGAAAAGTATGTACACGTTCAACCGTGGACAACCGGTCGCGTCGGCAACATCGAATTCACCACCCTGCCCTCCACCGACTCGGGTGAAAGCTGGGTAATCCGTGTGGATGGCGTAGTCATTTATCACAGCGGCGACAATGCCTTCTGGATGCAGCACTATCGAGCTCGCTACATGAGTCAGATCGACTGGCTGGCGCAGCGAACCCCGTACGTGGACCTGCTGTTCATCAACTATCGCCTGGGCAATGACCGGCCACAGCTTGAAGAAGGCCTGTGGTACACCTCGAACAAATTGAATGCGCGTTACATTTTCCCCTCGCACATGCTGAATGCCGATCAGCAGATCAAGGATCTGATCAAGGACGCGCCTTCGGATGCGGAACGCGCCAGAATTGTCGACAAGGAAACGCGCGGCGAAGTGTTCATGTACAAGGGAGGCAAGATTCTATGAAATCACCAATCTTGTCTGCACTGCTCGGCGCACTGCTGGCGTTCACATCACAAGCGACATCAGCACAAAACGCACCTGCATTGGCCACCGACAGCATCGCGCTGCTGCGCCGGACCATGCCGGAAAAAGAAGCCACCATCTGGTATCTGGGCCAGGACAGCTTTGCGGTGAAGACACGCAACCATCTGCTGATTTTCGATCCACTGAATCCGGGCATGGAAAACAGCTATGTGCTGCCGAAGTCGGCCGACTCGCTGTCGGAAGGCGTGGTCAATCCGGAGACGATCAAGGATCTGGACGTCATGGTGTTCACCACTGACATGGGTGATACGCACTACGGTACCGGCATCTGGCCGTGGCATCGCTACATCAGGACCATCACCTATGTATTCGGCTGGGATCCCATCATTAATCAGGACGCACACGAATATGTGTACATGAAGCCGCGCGAACACAAGACCATCGAAGGCGTGGACATCACCACCATGCAGGCTTCGACTTTCGGGACGGGTTTCCTAGTCAAGGTGGATGGACTGACGTTGTTCCATGGTGGCGGACATATCGCACTCGATGCAGCCATGAAGCAGCGCTTCAACCGCGAAATCGATTTTATCGCCGAGCAGAATCCGCAGGTCGACATCGCCTTCCTGGAATTTCAGACTGGCGCGGGCAATCGTCCGGCGACCATCGCCGAAGGCATCTGGTACGCCGACAGGAAGTTTTCACCAAAAGTGATCTTCCCCATGGGCGCGACCAACGCAGACATACCTTTTCGCGCGCGCCGAACGCCAGAAGGACAAAAAGCCCAGGCCACCACCTATGAAGGTCTGATCAAGGACTTGATCAAGGAAGCACCGTCGGATGCAGTACGCGCCAAGATTGTGGAAACCGGCAAACGCGGCAATGTATTCATTTACCGCAACGGCCGGATCGATAAATAGACAGTTGACTGGATGCTGGCATAAACATCAGTACTGACGAGGTAGCCTTCGTCTGATTTTTTCATCCAGCGCTTCATTCAAATAAAAACCGGGGACATCGCAATGAGCCGCTTCAATCGTCGAACTCTGCTTCGTTACTCCCTGTTGAGTGCCGGCGCCGCGCTGGCCCGGCCAGCCTTTTCGGCAACTCCTGGCACCGCAAATCACGGTAAGGACACTTACATCATCGACGACACCAGTGCCGTCGCCAACACCGAGAGCGGCAAGGTCGCCGGTTACATTCATAACGACATCCGCATCTTCAAAGGCATTCCCTACGCCGAGATCAAGGCACCGGAAGATCGCTGGATGCGCGGTACGAAGGTGAAACCCTGGAGCGGTGTGCGCAGTTCACGCGCCGCGGGGCCTGCCTGTCCGCCGACCTCTGGCGGTGGTGGCGGCGAGGCCATGGACGAAATGGCGTTTCGCGGTTCCGGCTCGCAGCTGGTGCGCCTGGGAGAAGATTGCCTGCGCGTGAATGTGTGGACGCCCGGCCTCGACAATCGCAAGCGCCAGGTGCTGTTCTACTGTCACGGCGGCGGTTACAACAGTGGCAGTTCGCTGATGGGCTCGTTCTACGAGGGCACCAATCTTTCACAGTATGGTGACGTCGTAGTAGTCAGCATGAATCATCGCCTCAACGCCTTCGGCTTTCTGGATCTCACGGCGTATGGTTCGCGCTTTGCGGATTCCGCGAACGTCGGCATGCTGGATGTCGTCGATGCATTGAAGTGGGTACGCACGAATATTCATAACTTTGGTGGAGATCCCGACAAAGTGACGATCTTCGGTCATTCCGGTGGCGGTTCGAAAGTCACTGCGCTGCTCGCGATGCCGGAAGCAAAAGGGCTGTTCAATCGTGCCGTGGCGCAGAGCGCCGGCCCCTTGCCGCTGGCCAGCAAGGAAGAAGGTGCGGCGCGCACCGATGCGTTCCTGAAACTTGTGAACGTGTCGCCTGCCAATCTGGATGCGCTGTACAAACTCTCATCAGATCAGATCGCGCGTGCAGCAGGCTCAGTCGCGGCCACTGCCAATCAAGGCCGCGATCGATTCGACTACGTGGGCAAGCCCGACATTGCCTGGCGTCCAGTGGTCGACGGCCGCACCATGGCTTATGAACCCACGCGGCCCAACGTAGCGTCGGATGTGCCGCTGCTGATCGGCACGGCGCTGCACGAATTCGCCACGGCACTCGGTCATCCCGAATACATGCAGATGAAAGAAGCCCAGGCACGCGACGAAATGCGCTCCATGTTCGGGCCCGCCACCGACGAGGTCTACAACATTTACAGGACAGCCTTCCCGCAGGCCAACCCGTTCGAAGTTTCCGCCATGGCGCGCGCCATGGGACGCTTTCGCGCCAACAGTGTGAAGGTGGCGCAGAACCGTGCCGCCATTCACGCCGCGCCGAGTTATCTCTACTGGGTGCAGTGGCGCAGTAAAAATTTCGGCGGTCTGGCCATGTCGCATCATGAGATCGAAATGCCGCTGGTTTTCCAGAACAGCGACAGCACGCCGGAATTCACGGGCGCGACGACGGACGCGCGTGAACTCTCGGTGAAGATGACCGATGCCTGGCTGGCATTCGCGCGCACCGGCAACCCGAACATCAAATCACTGCCCAACTGGCAGGCGGTTACGCCGACGAGTACGAGCGGCATGGTGTTCGACACCAACTGCCGGATCGATCCCGGTTCGGACCTGGCTGCAATCGATCTGTTCTGGAAGAGCCGGAATTACAGCTAAAAAGAAAACGCTGTCTTCGTAGAACTCTGAATCAGCCCGCAACGCAAGATTCAGCAACAGTCACAACAAAACACAAAGCCCCGCATGCGCGGGGCTTTTTTTGTCATCGACAATCACTTGCTCGCGACGACTATTGCTGGCTGCCCGAAGTCGGATGCGCACGCAGGAATTCAAGCTGGGCGGTATCCAGCTTCTCGATCCAGATCTTGTCGCCATACACGACCCGCTGTTCGTTGCGTGGATCGTAACGCGGCACCTTGACGGCACTCGTCGCGGGATTGCCCGTCTTCGCAAAGGCAATCAGCGTGTCCATCATGTTGGTCGACAACTCCCGATCCCACGCCGTCCATCTGAAGGTGGGCTGGGTGTCCTGCGTGCCAAGCCAGTAGACGATATCCGTGGAGTGCGCCGCACCGATGGTGAAGCGGCCCGTTGCGCCCGGAGGATACGGTGAAACACGCGCAAACTGCGCAAGATAAGCCGGCTGTTTGCCACTTAGAGTCTGCTGTCTGGCCCAATCGCGATTGCTGATGCCGAAGCCATTGCCGGCAACCACCACCTGCGCTTGCTTTACCGCCTCAGCGTCATTGCTGGCGGGAAACAGTTTGAAGAATTCGTCCGCTTGATCAGCGAAAGCTTGTTTGGCCAATACTTGCAGGTCCATCAGTGTCTTGACTTCGTAGAATTCATCGCTGCCACCTTTGTCCTTGGCCGTCGACGACACGTAGATGGGTACATCGTTCTGTTTGCCGGCGCGAAAAATATCCACGGGCAACTGCGGCAAGAACACACCATCCAGTACCGGGCGCCGCACACGCAGATCACCCACAGCCGGGGGCAGTCGGTCCCAGGGTAGCGCACGCATCTCGGCGAGATTGTTTACGTGCAGCGCCGCCTGAAACTTCAATCCCTGAGCTTCGGCCTCCGACAGCGTCGGCACCATCTGATTGCCCGGCGGTGTGATCGCGCCGCTCCAGCCGCTGACCCGCGCAAACAGTCCCCTGGCCAGCGGGCTAGCCTGCAGTAAATGTATCGACTCCGAGCCGGCTGATTCGCCAATCAGCGTGACGTTCGCCGGATCGCCACCGAACACCGCAATGTTCCGTTGCACCCACTGCAGCGCTGCGATCTGGTCGAGCATGCCCCAGTTGCCCGGCGCGCCCTTGCCCGCTTCCCTGGTAAGTTCCGGATGCGCCAGGAAACCGAATACGCCCAGTCGATAAGAAATACCGACGTAAATGAGTCCCTTCTTTGCGAATGGCTCGCCGGAGTACATCGGGATGTTGGGCGAACCACCCTGAAAACCGCCGCCGTGAATCCACACCAGTACCGGCAGTTTTGCGCCAGACTTGGCGGTCGGCGGCATCCAGATATTCAGATTCAGGCAGTCTTCGCTTTTCGGCTCCGATGAGTTCTGTCCGGGAGATGGACAGGCGGGTCGCATTGAATCCGCGTTGTAGATGCCACTCCACGGCTTGACCGGCTGCGGTGCACGCCAACGCCACTGACCAACCGGCGGGCCAGCAAAGGGAATACTGAAGTAGGCATGCACGCCCGATTCCAGCACCGTGCCTGCCACCTTGCCGGCATCAATGGTGATGGGGTCACCGGCGATGGGCGTCATGAATCCCGCATAAGCCGTACTGAAAGTCAGCGCCAACAGACAAGCAACGATTCCAATTCTGCGTGATCCTTCTATCGATGCATTCATGAGTGTTCCCCTTTATTTACTGATCTTGTTTCATACGCGTGACATGACTTCGGACGACGCTTGAGGCGCGAACGCCGGCTTAACGAGTTGCAGGCAGAGTCGGCTCAGCAGGTTCCGGCAGCAGTCCAGCGGCCTTGACGCCGGCGATGGCAATGGCCTCGTCGTTGTATGACTCGTCGCCCGATGAGCCCACCGCACCAATGATCAAGCCTTCAGCATTCTTGATCAGTACACCACCCGGACTCGGATTCAAACGACCATCGGTTGAAGCCATCAGTGACTCGATGAACAGCTGACCGTTGCGACCAATCTCGCCGATGGTGCGGCTCGGTCGATTCATTACCAGTGAGCCATAAGCCTTGGCGTTGGCAATGCTGTAGCGATTGATGCCCGTGTGGTCTTCGCGCTTGAATGCCACCAGATCACCGCCGCCATCGAGCACCAACACCGTCATGGGTCGGAGTTTGCCCTTGCGCGCTTCAGCGAGGGCGACATCGATGATTTTGGAAGCCTGCTCAAGCGTCACGCCACGTACCGCTGCTCTTGCGACCTGCTCTGCAGCACCGTTGTTTGCTGATTGGGTTCTCGCCTGCCCCGCATTACCTGCGGCTGTGATGGGTGTCTGGGCACTGACGCACACCGCCATCAGCAACGTGGCGCAACAAACGGCAAACACACGCAACACTGTCATGACGAATCTCCCCGTAGTTTTTCTGTAAATAGGTGTATCTGGACCAGTCTATGCAAAGCGTTGGCTTGTGACCGCTAGCGGCCGCAATTGCCCAGCAATCTCTCAAGGTTGCCGTGTGCAATCGCTTCCTGAACCGGTCGCGGCAACGGCGCAAGCGCCTGCCTTGCAGTGCGAACCAGCTCCTCCGTCATCGTGTATCTCCGACCAAATGAATTGATATCCATGGCAAACAGGAAACGATCCGGGTGACGCTCGATCAGTGCACGCCATTCCGGTTGAAATGTGTTGTCTGCTCGCAGGATCGACAAATCGACGCCATTGTTTCGCCATGGCAGCGATCCCGGTGGATCGAGGCGGATGGACATGTCCGTGTAAAGATTGGGATGCGCATCGAGCAGCCGGCCGATGAGATCGGGCCCGGCGGTCCAGCCGAGATGCGCCAGGACAAACTTCATGTTCGGATATGTCGAGACAGCCGCCTCAACCGCAGCAAGATTCTCCGGCTTGGCGATATCGGTATGAACATTCACTGGTGCGCCGCTGGCTGCTGCGGCGGCGTAGATCGAACGCAGCGGCGAACTTGCCGCGTTGAAATTTCCGCCGCCTATCTCGCCCACGCTGCAAATCGCATGGTCGGCGTACAGCTTGGCCACCAGCGGGCCGGCAGTCTCGTCCAGCTGCACACTCTTTGGGGTGGGGCGGGTGAAACTGAGCGAGGGAATCACGAAGCCCGGATATTTTCTGGCCAGTGCCGCGATTACTTCGGGCTCGTTGTGCATCAACACCACGTGAGTAATGCCGGCCTTCCTGAGCAGGGCAATTTCTTCGTCAGGCGTGAGGTTCTCGACCATCATGTGCGTGTGCGCGTCGAAAAAGGCGAGTGGCGGCTCCTGCGCGGGAACCGGCATAGACAGCATGGCGGCGCACGCTGCCGCTCCAAGGACGAGGCATGATTTATTGGTGGCTGAAGACATATTTGAACTCTCGAAAGCTGAATTACCGTGCAGCAGCCGTTCCGGCTGGAATGGTTTCTTTTAACGCGTCGATATACAGATCGCAGATTTCCCGGCGCAGACCTTCCCTTGCCACCGGCCCGTTATTCACCGTGAATTCCAGATAGGGCCGCTTCACCGGATCGGCCATCGGCCAGTTGGGCAGACCCTTGCCATTCGGATTTCCGGTTGCAGCGAAGTTCACCCAATATGACTGAATAGTAGTCGATATCTTCTTGTCCGCATCCGTATACGGCCCGCCAAGAAATCCGCCCGGCAACAATGTGCCAAACACAAATGGAATCTCGGCCTGATGACGCGTGCCATCTTCTCCCGCCACTGGCGGATCAAACTGGTACTGCCACGTCGGCCTGCCATGCGCACTGCGCCACATCGATTCCGCTTCCGCCCCGCAGCGATGCCGCGTATCGGCGGTAATCTGCGTACTCGCAGTGCCATAGAGTGGATCGCTGTTCCCCAGCTCACTCTTGTCGAGACCGTAGAACGCCAGTGCTTTGGGCGCCAATGCGCCGAAGTTGTCTTTCACCACGCGCAGCATGGCTTCGCGCGAATAGCCGCGCGCTTCTTCGCGTGCGTTGCCGCCTACTATCATTGGTATGGGTGCTTCTTTGCCTTCCTGATACACATATGCGGCGTAACGTGGAATCAGGTAACCGTCGATATTGGGCGCGAGCTCCGGCGCATTGCCTTTGGCACCTACCGCCGCCTTGTGCACCTCAGGTCCGGGAAGCGCACGCAGGTATTTGATCGCTGCCGCCGCATCGGCCGGTGCCTTGAGCAACGTCGCAAACTTCGCCCCCTTTTGCTCCGATACCGCCAGCGTATTGATCTGCCGGATCGGTGGCCCGCTCTGCTGAATTGAACGGTGAATCAGTCCTTTGGTCACCGGCGACGCCACCAGATAGGAGGTATCAATCGCGCCCGCCGATTGGCCGAACAGCGTCACGTTGTTGGGATCGCCGCCGAATTGTGCAATGTTGTCTCTCACCCAGTTGAGTGCGGCAACCTGATCGAGCAGCCCATAGTTGCCCGAACTGTGGTGCGACGATTCCGCCGTCAATCCCGGATGCGCGAAGAATCCCATCACGCCCAGCCGGTAATTGATGCTCACCAGCACCACGCCACGCTTGGCCAGCCCAGTACCGTCCATGTAGTCGACCGACGCCGCACCCGCCGTGTTGCCGCCGCCATACAGCCACAGCATCACCGGCTTTGGCGATTTCGCCGGCCATTCCGGCGTCCAGATATTCAGGTAAAGACAGTCTTCCTGGTTGCCCGGCGCTTCCTGTGCATTGAATTCCAGAATCTCCTGTGTGCACGCCGGACCAAATGCGGCTGCATCGCGCACACCGGTCCACGGTTTCACGGGAACCGGATCGCGCCAGCGCAGCTCGCCCAGTGGCGGCTGTGCGAACGGGATTCCCTTGAACGAGGCGCCGCCACCGGCAATCGTGCGTCCACGTACGGCGCCACCGGTTACCTGTGCAGTCGGATCCATTTCGGCCGCAAGCAAAGCGCTTGTTGAAACAGTCACCAACACTACAGACAACACAACGCTCCGCAGAGCACGTTGCAGTTTCATCGGAACACCCCCTCATTTTTTATGATGCTGCAAGCATACTCCCGCACGGATGGTTCCCGGTTGCTCCGAACGGAAGGAGGTTCCAATGGTAGCATTGGCCGGCGAGGTGCCAGTGCAAATGCATGCAACAACGAAGGGGAGCTGGTGAGCACGCACGCGACCGCAAACAACGAACAACTGGAGCACGCCTACTCGAAGGTGTCGCGCCGCATCGTGCCGCTGATGGTAACCGCCTATATCGCCGCCTATCTCGACCGCGTCAACGTCGGTTTCGCCAAGCTGCAAATGCTGGATGATCTCGGTTTCAGTCAGACAGTGTACGGACTGGGCGCCGGCATGTTTTTTATCGGCTACTTCCTGTTTGAAGTGCCCAGCAACATGTTGCTGCATCGTTTCGGCGCGCGCGTCTGGATCGCGCGCATCATGATCACCTGGGGAATCATTTCCGCCGCAACAATGTTCGTCAAGACAGCCACGGCGTTTTATGCCCTGCGATTCCTGCTTGGAATCGCCGAAGCCGGTTTCTTTCCAGGTGTGATTTTTTATCTGACGCAATGGTATCCGGCGGCACGCCGCGGCAGGATCACGGCCATTTTCATGACGGGCATTGCGATCTGCAGTGTCGTTGGCTCACTGCTGTCGGGATGGATCATGCAGACCTTCGATGGCATGCATGGCTGGGCAGGTTGGCAGTGGTTGTTTCTGCTGGAAGCACTGCCATCGATCGTTATCGGCTTGTATATTCTGCTGCGGCTCACCGACAACATTGCCAGCGCGAGCTGGCTCACCTCGCAAGAAAAATCACTGCTGTCCGCCGCTCTGGCGCACGATGTCGGTGAAACGTCTGCCCATTCCTTTGGCGACGCGTTCCGCAACGGACGCGTGTGGTTTGCCTGCCTCATCTATTTCTGCGCCATGACGGGTTTGTATGGTGTGGGTTTCTGGCTGCCAACCATCATCGCTGACATGGGCGTCAACCAGCCCTTGCATATCGGCGCTTTGACTGCCATTCCCTATGCGGTTGCGGCGGTGGGCATGGTGTTGGTTGGTCGCAGCGCCGATCGCCATCGCGAACGGCGCTGGCATGTCGCCGTCCCGGCGACGCTGGGCGCGCTTGGCCTGGTATTGAGTGTGGTGTACGCCGCGCATCCAGCACTGGCGATGGCGGCGCTGACGCTGGCAACATTCGGCATTCTCACCACACCTCCGCTGTTCTGGAGCCTGCCGACTTCTTATCTCACCGGCGCCGCTGCCGCCGCCGGTATCGCCATCATCAACTCCTGCGGAAATCTTGCGGGTTTCCTGAGTCCGTATATCGTCGGGTCGATCAGGGATTTCACTGGCTCAACAGCGGCAGGGATGTATTTCGTCGCGACGTTCGTTTTTATTGGCGCAGTGCTGGTAATCGTCGGCGTGCCGGCGCGACTGGTGAATCGTTAAGGGCCTGAGCACCAAGCAGCAGAAGTCGGGCGTGTCGCCGCCGGCTCACCGTTTCGGTGCCACCCTCATGATCGACCCGCCGTCGGTGGCGATATAGATGGCGCCGTCGGAACCCTGCTTCACATCGCGGATACGCTGATGCAGGTCCTGAAGCAACCACTCCTCGGCGACGACACGATCATTCTTCAGGACCAGGCGAGCGAGCTTTTCGCCCGCCAGACCTCCGACGAAAAGATTATTGCGCCAAGCCGGAAACAGCTTGCCCGTATAGAACAACATGCTCGACGGCGCGATCACTGGATCCCAATAGTAGACCGGCTGCACCAGGCCCTTCTTAACGGTCACGCCATCGCCGATCTTCTTGCCCGACTGCTCGATACCATAGCTGATCACTGGCCAGCCATAGTTCTTCCCAGGCTCGATCCGATTCAGTTCATCGCCGCCGCGGGGACCGTGCTCGATAGACCAGAGATGATGTGTGACCGGGTCGAAGGCCACGCCTTCCGGATTGCGGTGACCCAAGGACCAGATTTCCGGCATGGCTTTGGCGCGCCCCACGAAGGGGTTATCACGCGGCGCGGTGCCATCCTTGCTGATCCGCACGATCTTGCCAAGATGGGTGCTGAGATCCTGCGCGGACATCATGGTCTCTGGCAAAAAGCGCTCACCCAGTGTGAGGAACAGGGTCCCATCGGGTGCAAAGAGAATGCGGGCGCCGTGATGGGAGCTGGAATCCACGTTTGGCATCTGGCGAAAGATGACCTTGAGATCCTCAAGGCGAGGCTCGCTGCCATCAACAAGCCGAGCGCGAGCGAGCGCGGTTCCGCTGCCGCCGCTCCGCGGCTCGACATAACTGAAGAAGATCGTTTGGTTCCGGGTGAAGTCGGGATCGAGGGCGATGTCGAGCAGGCCGCCGATGGTGTTAAGCGTAACGGCCGGGATCCCGACCACTGGTGGCGAGAGACGACCGTGGTCGGCAATACGGATCCTGCCCTTGGTCTCGGTGATGATCATCCGCCCGTCAGGCAGGAACTGAAAAGCCCACGGCTCCTCGAGTCCAGTGATGACGGCAGTAACGTCGAGGGCAATATGGCTGTGCGCGGCGGGAGCGCGGGTCTGATTGGGAAAGGCGGGCTGGTAGTCGCTGCTCGGTGGGCGGGTTTCAAACGGACCTTCCTGAACCGACGCCTGGCAGAAGCCGACTACGGCAAGCATGGTCGCGAATAAAGCAGTAACGACGAAATTGGGGACGTTGCACATCATTGTTCCTGTCTCGTTATCATGCCAGCCATGACGAAATTGGGAATAGGACACCGCGGATAGAAATCGCAAACGCCGCGCTCGCTACAAACCAGCGCGATGACAGGTGGCTGTCGAGCCTCAAACATGCAAACCCGTGTCCGAACTGCCCGAATTTGCAGTGACTCACTGTCAGAACCCGGGATCGTTGCAGCGGTGACAGCATCATTTTCAATTGATGTTGGAATTGACTACTGAGCCGACCGGTAAATAGTGCGTAGTTTCAATGATGGCATTTATTCAAGCCATATTGCGATAAAGTGCTTCTGTTGTAGGTCGGGTTTTACACCCTGCACTCCGAAGAAGCCGGGTGTAAATCGGTATCTACAGGGATGTAGAGATTGCCGGGAACGCAAGGAGCACTGCCCGGTGCGACCTGCAAGTGCCAGTCTTACCTTAAGGAAGTGCCATTCAAACCAGGGAAGGTCTGATTAACTCCGTTCATCCTGAGCTTGTCGAAGGATTCTTCTGCAAAAGCAAAGAACGTTTCGACAGGCTCAACGCGAACGGAGGGTAAATCAGAGGCTCCCTGATTCGATTTGTATGCACTATCTGGCGGCCTCATCAGTAATAATGAGAGATAAGGAGAAAAGCATCATGAGTGCAAGTGCCCCTGGATTACTTTCAATCGCCGCCGCATTGCTGCTCGGAACAGCAGTGGTTCATGCAGAAACCTATACGATCCAGAACGTGACACTGATTGACGGTCGCGGTCGTGCGCCACAACCCGAGATGAGCGTGGTGATCGAAAACGGCCGGTTCGGCGAGATCCTGCCGACCAGAATCGCCAGCGCCCCACGCGGCATAGCAATCAACGGACGAGGCAAGTTTTTGATGCCCGGCATCGTCAATTCCCACGTGCATGTGCGCGGCTTCGTGCCACCTCCGAACAACACCGATCCCGCGCTGATGCGCAAGGCGGACGAGTCTGTGCTCGCCGGCTTTCTCTACTGCGGTGTTACTACCGTCGTTGATCTCGCCAATCCGGCCGAGCGCATCCTGCCGCTGCGGGCTGACGAACGCGCCGGGAAAATCCTGGCGCCGCATATCTTCGCCAGCGGCCGGGCCATTTCGGTGCCCGGCGGCCACGGCACAATGAATGCGGGCGAAAGTCTGCTCGTAACCTCGTGGCCGGAAACCGAAAAGCAGCTGAAGGAAAAGCTGGAGAAAGAGCAACCCGATATCCAGAAAATCATGCTGGAAGAGTTTGGCTGGGGGAACCAGCCCCTGATTCCGACGCTGTCGGATGAACAGTTGCGTCAAGTGATCCAGTTCATGCAGTTGAACGGCGTACGAACCATAGTGCATATCAAGAGCGAACTGCGCGCCCGCCAAGCCGTGTTCGCCGGCATTGACGCCCTTGCACACACTCCGTTGGTGGGACGAGTCAGTGATAGTTACTTCAAGCTGATGGTGGCCAAGAAGATCCCGGTGAGCACCACGTTGGCCTGGGACGATTTCTTCATCCGCAGCAAGACCGCACCGCAGTTCCTCGACGAGCCGCTGTATGTCGCCACAATGAATCCCGTGCAGCGCGAAGACTTCAAGAGGAATGGGCAAGTGTACCGCGAGTACAGCGACGAATTTCGCAGTTACCTGCAGGCGCAAGCGCCAATCGTTAAAGACGACCTGCGCAAACTGGTGGCGGCCGGCGGCATCGTGAGTGTCGGCACCGATGGGTCCTACCCGCCCAACGCATTGCGCGAGATGGAGCTGCTGTCGCAGGCCGGTATTCCGAACCTCGAAGTGATCAAGGCCGCCACCTACAACGGCGCGCGGTTACTCGCGAAACAGGACGAGTTCGGCAGTATCGAGGAAGGCAAGATTGCTGACGCGCTGCTTCTGAACGCCGACCCGGTCGCCAACATCAACAACGTCAGGAACATCGCCTTTGTGATGAAGGCAGGTGACATCGTTGATGAGAGCAGACTTGTCCTCGCTGGCGGTCCTCAGAAGCGTCGCTTCAGTGCTCCATGAAAATCAGGACTTCAGCGATTCCACCACGACAGGAATGCATTCTGTCGCGGCGTTTGCGCTGACAGACGCAGTGCGGGTGATCGCAGGTATGCCGGTACCAGTGAACAGTTGAACACGCGGAAAGTACATTGCGGGGAAACAGTATTGGGCGTTTGTTTCAGAACATAAGTGACTGGATCACTCTGAAACAGCTCCACTGCCAATGAACAAGCGATCATGAACACCGATCTTCAGGCTGCTCTGCAACAGGCCAATACACTGGCTTGCCAGGGGAATTTCGCCGCTGCAGAAGTACAGTACCGGCGAGCCCGGGCGCTGGCGCCGAACGATCTGCACGCAGCACTGGGCCACGGTCATGTGCTGCGGATTCTGGGGCGACCGGGTGATGCGCGCGCGGTGTTCGCAGCGGCCATTGCGATCAAACCCGATCTTGCCGAAGCTCATCACGGCCTGGCCATGGCCTGTCAGGAGAATGCCGACCTTGGTGCAGCCGAATCTGCCTATCGCGCCACACTGCGACTGCGCCCAGGCATGCTGGAAGCCCTGTGTGGTCTGGCCGATGTACTCAACCAGCAGAACCAACCCGATGAGGCATTGACCCTGCTGAGCAGCGCTGCAAGTACGCAGCCTGAAGTCGTCGCTGCGTTGGAACAGTCGCGTGGCACGGCGCGGCTCATCAAGGAAGAACCTGATGCCGCACTGGCGCACTTCGAGCGCGCCTTGAAACTTGTGCCGAACCATCCCAAGGCTTCGCGATCACGTGCGATGGCGCTGGAGCATTTGCAGCGCGATGAGGAAGCGCTCGCAGCCTATCGCAAGGTGGTCGCGGACAATCCCGCTGATCTGCGCGCGCATCACGGCCTGAACCAGCTGTTATTCCGCATGAAGCGCGATGAAGAGTTTCTGCGTTCCTATGATGAGGCGACGCGGCGCATGCCCGGTGTTCCTTATTTCGCCATGGCCAAGGCCGAATTCCAGGTTAAAGACGGCCGCATGGAAAGTGCCGTAGCCCTGTACGACGAAGCCCTGGCCAAGGCGCCAGGTCTTCCAGCCGCACTGCTCGGCAAAGCATCAGCGCTGCTCAAGCTGGGTCGCGCGGAGGCAGCGATCGATCTCTACGAGCGCTTGCGCAAGCTGATGCCCGATGACGTGAACATCCTGACGGGACTCGCTACGGGCTATCTGGTGACGCGCGATGGTGCCAGGGCCGAAGCGGCTGCATCGCAGGCCTTGTTGCGCGATCCGACTGACCAGATAGGGCTTGCTGTGCTGGGTACCGCCTGGCGTCTGCAGGGTACTGAGCGCGAATACGCACTCAACCGCTATGACGATTTCATCCAGGTGATCGACCTGGAGCCACCGGAAGGCTATGCCGACATGGAGTCATTCAACCGCGACCTCAATGTCTGGCTCGACACCCGGCATTCCGACGCGCGTGAGCCCATCGATCAGTCGCTGCGCGGCGGAACTCAGACGTTGGGCAACCTCTTCAAGGCCGACCATGTGCTGGTTCGCGCATTACAAGTGCGCATTCGCGAGGGAGTAGCCCGTTACATCAATAACCTGGCGTACGATGAGCGCCATCTGTTTCTGACGCGGCGCGCCGGCAATTTCGCTTTTTCAGGCGCGTGGTCTTCAAGGCTGTGCGATCGCGGCTTTCATGCCAACCATCTGCATCCCGGTGGCTGGATCAGTTCGGCCTATTACGTGTCGCTGCCCGGCACCGAAGTTGATACCGAAAGAAAAGAAGGCTGGATCAAGTTCGGTGAGCCTTCCTATGACCTGGGATTCGCGCAACCAGTGCGACGCGTGATACAGCCTCAGCCCGGGCGACTGGTGCTGTTTCCCTCGTACATGTGGCACGGCACCGTGCCGTTCCACGCGCCGAAAACCCGCACCACCATCGCCTTCGATGTGGTGCCGCTCAAGTCAGCGACCTGAAGTACGGTCCGGTCATACCGACCTTTCTCGCTCGTCAGCTCCGCAACTCCGGCACGATCTCCGCGATCATCGTGCGCGCCGCGGCGACCGGATCTTGCGGATGGTCAGGCTCGGCGTAAAGTTCGATCGAGTAGATGCCGCGGAACCCTATCGCTTCAGTGGCGCGGACAAGTGGGCCGATCGGATAGTCGACGTGGCGATAGTTCTGGTCGAAATGCATGCCCTTGGCCGATACCAGCGCGAGATAAGGAAACATCTTGCTGAGATCAGCGAGTCGTGCTTCGGGAGTGACCGCGTCCGAACTGCCCCAATCGATGATCGCGCGCGGCGTTTTGTCATTGAGCGCGCGCAGGAATGCAACGCAATTGTCGATATTGCCACCGACGCCACCGTGATTTTCGGTCAGCACCGTCACGCCTATGGAGCCGCCGTAGTCAATCAGGGTATGGAATGATTTCAGCGCTGGCTCAAGCGCCAGCGGTGTGCCCTTGGGACCACCACCGATATTGATCCGTACACTCGGGCTGCCCGCCGCATTGGCCCGATCCATCCAGCTCTTGACGAACGCGATCGAGTCCTCTCGACGCTTCGGATCGGCGGCAGACAGATCGTAGTTGCCGTCAATCTGCACGTTGATGATCCGCCCGCCGACTGCTTCAGCCGCTGCGCGCATCTTGCGCGCATAGTCGAGCGAAGTGTCCGGCACCATGGGGCCCCAGACCTCCATATTCGTGATGCCGAAGGTGTCCTTCAGGAATTTCGGTGTCGTCAGCATGTCGAGCTTCGGTCCGCTCGTCGCTGGCTCGCCCACGGGTGGCGTGAAATTGTGCCGGAAGCACGCCGTGGTCATGGCCAGACGCGCGGCCTGCGTGGCCGTCAATTTGAGCGCGGGTCGCAACGCCTGCGCCATAGCCGCGCCAGCTGGAATGGCTGCAGCGATCAGCGCGCCCGCGCCGGCGACAAACGAACGGCGATTGATGGTATGCATTTCGTTCCCCCCGGCGCGCACTGTGCGCCAAGAGTATCTCATCACGCAAGGCTGCACGCATGCAGCCGGCCCCGGTTCATGTGCCACCGCACCAGCGTGCACATCGCTGATGGAACCTGCGCGGGGATCGTCAGCGAGTCATCGTCGATGACTCGCCGGCAAGGAATTGTCATTCATCCGAGCGATAGGTGGGTTGAGCGGCACCCGGCTCTGTCAATTTGAGTGCGACCAGCTCGCCGGCCAAGCCCCTCGCGCCGATGGGCACAACAATGTATTGCTCATCGTTAAGGCTGTAGGTCATCGGCGTTCCCGATGCGTTGGCGGGCAGTTCCATTTCCCACAGTACCTTGCCCGTTTTTTTGTCGTACGCTCGAAATTTCTTGCCGCCACCGCCCGGTCCTGACACATAGAGCCCGGAGCCTTCACCTGCGAACAACAGTGTCCTGGTCACCAGCATGCGTGCACGTTCCGGGTGTCCCGTGGGCGGCAGATCCACACCCTTGAGTTTCGGATTGTTCCTGATGTAGTCGGGCGTATCGCCATTGGCAATCTGCCAGAGCTGTCTGCCGGTCTTCATATCGATCGCCGTGATCGTGCCATAGGGCGGCTTGTTCAGCGGCAAGCCAAATGGTCCATCGATGCGCGGACTCGACCCGACGTAGTTCATGTCGGACCGGGGACTTTTGATCATGCCCACTACCTTGGGGATCATTGCGGACCCGACATACAGAATGGAGGTTTCCTGATCGACCACCGCACCGGGCCAGTTCGCTGCCCCGCCGGTTCCGGGCAGGGAGATGGTTCCCTTGTTGGTCTTTGTGGTGAGAGTCGGTGGCGTAAACAGCGCGCCCAATGTGTATTCGGCGGCGATGCGCCTGGCTTCGGCGTGAATCTCCGGCGTCAGATCATTCAGCCACTCTTCTGTCATCCCCAGCGGCGCAAACGCCTTGGGCCGTGTCGGGAACGGCTGGGTCGGCGCATGTCTTTTCGCCCGGCACCACAGATGCCGGCACCGGACGCTCCTCGATCGGCCAGATCGGTTTGCCGTTGCGGCGATCAAAGGCATATATCGAACCCTGCTTGGTGGCCTGCGCCACCGCCGGGAACCACGCCACCAGGCAGTGGGATAGTCGTACAGCACGGGCGCAGTCGGGCGGATCCAGATCCCAGATGTCGTGATGCACCAGCTGGAAGTACCAGACGCGTTTGCCGGTTGCCGCATCCAGCGCTACCAGGCTCTGGCTGAAGAGATTGTTGCCCGGACGATGACCGCCATAGTAATCGCCAGTGCCTTCTTCAACCGGGATATACACCAGTCCCAATTTGGAATCCGCTGACAACTGTGCCCATGCGCCGGTATTGCCCGTATAGCGCCAGGACTCTTGTTCCCAGGTCTCAGCACCGAACTCCTTGTCCCTGCGGAACGGTATGGAAAATCCAGCGCCGCTTGCCGGTCACTGCGTCGAACCCCAGGATATGACCCGCCACCATTTTTTTCGAAGGCGGCGCACGTCCTGAAGGAAACGCCGAACCCACGATAACCACACCTTTGACGATCACCGGTGCCGAGCTCGCGCCGATCGGATCGCTGACCAGATCGACTTCCTGATCGAGCTGGGTCTTGAGATCGATGACGCCGCAGTCGCCAAAATTTTCAGCGGCTGGCCCGTCGATGCATCCAGACCCACCAGACGATAGCCCGGCGTGATGTAGTAGATCCGTCCCTGACCATTGATCTCGGTATAGGCCACACCTCTGCCGGAACCACCGCCGCGGCGCGTGTTCACCGCGTTCACCTTCGTCGAGCCGGTGCATCCACAGTGTTTCACCGTCGCCGCATCGATGGCCACGGCGTCACGGCGGTTACCGGCGGTGGTGTAAATCCTGCCCTTCACCATGATCGGTGTGGACTGGAAATTGAACTCGGGACTTGCGCCGAAATTCGGGCGTTCCAGCGCCAGGCAATGTTCAGCTTGCTGACGTTGTCCGCATTGATCTGGTCGAGTGCGGAATAGACAGCTGCTGCCTTCATCGCCGCGCACATGCGCCCAGTCCACGGATTTCTGACTGCTGGTCTGCACCAGGCCATCGAGCCTGGCCAGCAATGCCTGAGCGTCGCCACTGGGCTGTGGCAATTGCATGGCGCTCAATTCGGCGATACCACCCGACAATTCCTTGTCGCCGGCCGGATAACCATTGGCCAGCAACATGTAGGCCAGCACTTGCCGGTATTGTGCTGGACTCAACCCACCGGGATTGACCTTGGGCATGGTGCCCTGAGTCACAGCATAGAGCGCGGACAGCGGCTGGTTGGCCCATCGCTCGAGGAATGCAGTGCCGAGCAATGCAACACCTTCCTCGCCACCCGCAAGATTGACGTTGTGACATGAAGAGCATTCGCGCAGATAGACGGACTCTCCGGCGCGCGCCTGCTGCAAAGTGAACAGGCCACCGTCATTGGTCGCTGCATTCGTTACTGCGGCATATGCCGACAGAAACAAGAAGATCCCCGCAGACAAGACTTTCATTACTCGATTCTCCAGTCTCGATGTCGATATTTTTTTATAGCGTTATCCGGCTGTGCCGGACACGGTACTCACCCTTGTTAACTGACGAGATAAAGTGGAGGACTTACCTGGCTGGATGTGGTCACTGCAGATGTCGAGTGAGTGACTTTTTGAGTGTAAACCGCAGCATTATCGTAGACATAGAATAACGAACATTCAGAACGTATCAGCGGGGGCTGTCATTTAGCTGTCACCCGCCGCTTGTGACAGACAAAGCAGGCGTGCGAGCGCTGTCATTCATCGCCTGTCGTTCTTGAGGGCAAGATTCGTTGCGCAGGTACAGAAGGCTGCGTTCAATCCGGTCACACTTCAGCCCCCATCTCTTGAAGCATGTACCCGAACAGGACCGGATTGGTCTGGCCTATGCCGGGAATACGCTCGCGTCGATTGGGCACGATGGCATATTCTATTTCGCGTACTGGTTCTGATGGGTGCGGAGGCGCTGATGTCCCCGGGCTACGATGCACTACTGCTGGACCTCAGTGGCGTGCTCTACGACGGCAACCGCGTCATTGCCGGTGCGCGCGAAATGGTTGACGAGGCGCGCAAACGCAATCTCATCATCCGCTTTGTAACCAATACCGCGACCAAGACCGCAGCGACGCTGGTCACCGATTTGCAGCGCATGGGGTTCGATGCGCGCCCGGAAGAAATGTTCACCGCACCGATGGCGGCACAGGCGTACTTGCAGCAGCAACGCTTGCGTCCCTACCTGCTGCTGCACGCTGCAATTCGTACCGAGTTTGCCGCACTCGATCAGCACAACCCGAACTGCGTCGTGCTCGGCGATGCGCGCGATGATCTCAACTACGGCAATCTCAATACCGCGTTTCAGCTCTGCAAAAACGGTGCGCCGCTGATCGGCATCGGCATGAACAAATATTTCATGGACGATGCCGGCCTGATGCTCGACGCAGGCGCATTTATACGTGCAATCGAATGGGCGGCGGACGTCGAGGCCATCATCATGGGCAAACCCAGCGCAGCATTCTTCGCACAAGTGGTCGCTTCCACGAAGCTACCAGCCGAAAGCTGTCTGATGGTCGGCGATGATGTGGTTGCCGATATTGCCGGCGCCATTGACGCCGGCCTGCAGGGCTGTCTGGTCAAAACCGGAAAATTCCTGCCCGGTGATGAAAAGGAATTACCGCCATCGGCGCGGCTGATCGACAGCATTCGTGATTTGTTCTAGCTCACGTACTGGCTTGCGTAACACTGCGCTGCGCCCGATCTCGCCGCTACTTCGGCGGCGGGAGAAGATCAGCCGGGGGCGTCAGGTCGAAGCGCTGCTTGCCGGTGTCGGGGTCGATGGCCCGGTCGTACTTCGGGCAGGCGTTGTACTCGCCCATTGGGCGATCACCGATGCGTTTATAGGTCATCTTGAATTCCAGGGGCTGGCGCAGCACCTCGGGCGCATCCAGAATCGTGTCGACCTCGAGCACACCATCGTCTCTGAGGAAGATGTGCTCCGTAGTTCTGGCATTTTTGCCGATCGATGGAGCGACACGCACGCCGAAGATGTCGGCATCGGGACTCAGGCCGACAGTTTCAACGACCAGGGTCTTGCCCTCCCAGTGACCGATTGAAGTCCCGGCATTGGACTCCTCAATCTCGTCAGGCAGCTTTCTGCCATCAGTGTAGATGCGACGGATGAGACCGCCTTCCGAGGTAATGGTGACTCGACCCGGCGTATACAGAAATTCGAGGCGCGCCTCGAGACCTGCATTCAGACCGCCATATGCAAAAGGACGACAATAGTCTGCCGTGGCCAGGCCAGGATCGATCCCCGCATCCGTGGCCTTTCTGGTAGCGCGCAGCTCTTCAAGAGCGGCAGGCTGCAACGGCGAAGGCTCCTGCAACAGCAGGTCGGTCACGGGTGTGGTTGGGCGCACCAGTGCACCCCATGCGCCACTCCAGTCAGGCAGCGCAGCGAGCGATTCGTAGCTCATGCCGGGTGCGGAAGCCTGTGCTGCCACCACCTTCTCAGATTCTTTTGCACCACATCCCGCGAGCATGATCGCCGTGACAGCCATACATGGCAGCTGTGTCATTGAGGACCGGATCATTTGCTGGCCTCCGCTGGCTTGACGCGATAGGCGGATGGATCACTGCCGCCCGGAGCAAAAGGCTCATTGCGCGTCACGCTGCCATCGGCATGCGTCAGTTTGATGAAAGCGCCACCGGGTCTCTTGTCCTTCAGCGGAAAGTATTCCACGGTGACCTGTTCACCAGCCTTCACAGTGTTCTTGGTCCAGCCATAACGCGTCAGCAGGCTGACGGCGCCGGCTTCAATTCCGTACAGGTCATGGGCGCCCTTGGCATTGGGCACGTATACCCAGACGAACACATGCGGATTACTCCATTCCACTTTGGCGACACTGCCGCTGATGGTGGCCCGCGTGTTGAGATCGAACATGGCATACGAATGATGCGCCATCACCGGCGCCGCAGTTGACAGCAGAATGACAGCCAGCACGAATCCGATAGAAAATTTCACAGAACCCCCGAGCCCGATGACATGGCACTTCATTATGCGTGAATGGACCAAGCATACCATTGGGGTATAGATTTCAATCAATACGCCCGAACTATTGGCCCTGGGGAACCAAGCGAATGCCAGCGACAAGAACGATAGCCACTCCAACTTTCATGGCGATCATGTGTGCGGTCATACCGCAGATTGCGCTTGCGCACCACGGTGCGGCGCAGTTTGACCCGACGCAATTTGTTGTTTTCGAAGGGACGGTGCGGACATACAAGTGGGGCAACCCGCACGTCTACCTGTCGGTCCAGGTGACTGACGCGTCCGGCAAGACCTACGAGCAGCAGATCGAAGCAGCTCCTGCCGCGCAGCTGTTGTCGCGAGGTGTGACGCGCGATCTGGTGCACATAGGTGATCATGTGACCATTCGCGCCAATCCGCATCGTGGTGGAACGGGTTACGCCGTGCTCGGCTACGAGCTGATCAAAGCTGATGGATCCCGCTATCCGCTGACGACTGCCGCCCTGAAGTCACTGGGCCCGGGAGAAGGTGTGGCATCCAGCATCGCCGGGACCTGGGTTCCACAACCGGAACGCTTCATGACTCTGCAAGCGGCCGTTCAGAGCTGGCCCAGGACCGAGCAGGCAAAAAAAGTGATGGCGACGAGCGGCCCAGAACTGGTCGCCAACCGACTGAAGTGCATACCGCAGGGTGCACCCTTCCTGATGGCGCTTTCCGTGCCCATTGCAATTGCTGTGAACAAGGATAGCGTGGTTCTGGACATCGACTTTGGCGACGACACGCAGCGTGTCGTACACCTTGGCGCAACCCATCCCGCTGGTGTCAAGCCGACGCTACAAGGACATTCCACAGGGCGTTGGCAAGGCACAACGCTGATCATCGACACCACGGGTTTCGAAGCGCATCCAGATGGTCTGGGCTACGGATTTCCATCCAGCCGGGCGAAACATACAGTTGAACGGCTGGCGCTCAATGCTGACCGCAAACACCTCGACTACGACATCACCATCGAAGATCCGACGTATCTGCTCGCACCGGCCAAATTCCAGACTCAGTGGGACTACCGACCGGGACAGAAGCTGTCGAATGCCCGTTGTGATGCGGATACTGCGCAGCGGTATCTCGAAGGCAAGTAGCTGATGATTTCGCGGGCCATTACCGTTCTTCGCGTTGAGGCATCACGATCCATCAAGCATACGCGCGACGTGAGAAACACTTCGCGATCAGTCGACTTGCATGTTTTGAGCATAAGATGATCATCCCGCTGGCTCACGCGCCACATGCGCTTCGCGCCGCAATTGCGGCTGAACCTGCAACGGCTCCAGGTCCAGTCCATCGTTCGCACCGATGCCGAGATTGCGTGACAGGAAAGCGCCCGCGAGGCTGATGATCGCCGCCAGCATCAGCCACAGTGCCGGCGCGGCCTTGTTGCCCGTGGCGTGGATCAGGTAGGTGGCCATGGCCGGCGTGAAACCACCGAAGATCGCGGTGGCCAGACTGAAAGCGAGCGCGAAAGCGGCGGTCCGAACTCTGGGCTCGACGATCTCGGCGAGCCTCGGGATCATCGCTCCGTTGTAGAGGCCGAACATCATCGAAATCCAGAGCCCCGTCGCCAGCAGCTTGCCGAAGGTAGGCGCGGCCACCAGCCACTGCATCACCGGATACACCGTCACGATGGCGAGCACCGGCACGGCGTAAAGAAACTTGCGCCGACCATAACGATCGGACAATGCGCCGCCCACCGGCAGCCACACGAAGTTCGAGGCGCCCACGCACAAAGTCACCAGCATGGCCTCCAGCGCATCCAGTTTCAGGGCTTCCTTGCCGAAAGTCGGAGTGTAGGCGGTGATCAGGTAGAAGGCCGTGGTCGTGAAGATCGACATCATCATGCCGATCAGCACCACCCGCCAGTTGCGCGCGATCAGGCCGAACATCTCCGAGGTCTTGGGGTGGCTGCGGCGGCGCAGAAAGACCTCGGTCTCCTGCAGCGATTTGCGCAGCCACAGCACCAGCGGAATGATCAGGCAGCCGATCAGCAGCGGCACACGCCAGCCCCAGGCGCTCATCTCCGCGGGCGCGACGATGAAGGTCAGCACCACGCCGATCAGGGCGGCGAACATCACCGCCACCTGCTGACTGGCCGATTGCCATGCGCAGTAGAAGCCGCGGTTCCCGGGCGTGGCGATTTCGGCCAGATATACTGAGACCCCGCCCAGTTCGACGCCTGCGGACAGGCCCTGCAGCAGCCGGCCCGCGACCACGATCAGCGGCGCGGCGATACCAATCTGCGCGAAGCCCGGAGTGAGCGCGATGGTCAGGGTACCGATGGCCATCAGTCCCAGCGTCAGCAGCAGACCGGCGCGTCGTCCACGCCGATCGATGTAAGCACCCAGCACGACCGCACCCAGTGGCCGCATCAGATAGCCGACGCCAAAGGTCATCAGCGACAACATCAGACTGGCGAAGGGATTTACCGAGGGAAAGAAAGTGTCGCCGATGTACTTGGCGTAATAGCCATACACCATGAAGTCGTACATCTCGATGAAATTGCCACTTGCCACCCGGATGACTGCAGCGATCTTCGAACGGCGTTCAGCACCTGACAGCATGGCCGTTCCCTCACTCGCCAACCGATGCGTGTTCGGACTTGCGGCCGTCCATCGCAAAGCGCAGCAATGCCAGCAACCGGTAAAGGCCATGCACCATCTTGCTGTAGGGCAGCATCAGGAACAACGACAGGATCACGCCCAGATGGACCGCCAGCGCCGCACCCATGGCCGGCGTATCGCGCAAGACGAGCAGCAACAATCCAGTCCCTGCCGAAACGAACAGCAGGCCCAGCATGGCGTATTCGCCACCCAGCACTTTACGGGCATTAGGCGCGGGATCAGCGATCACTTTCAACCAGAGCAGGCCCGCCGAGCCTATGACCATGCCAACCCCGCCAACAGTCCCGAGAATCACCGGCCAACTGAGCAGCGGATAGGGCGCTGCCCAATGCAGGAACTTGTCGTAGATGAAGCCCGAGGTCGTCGAGGCGAAACACAGTGCAAAGCCGTAGAACAGTGCGTGGTGAAATCGCCTGCGACGTTGGCTGAAGGCTTCGTCGGTGTCGTTGCAACCATCCTTGCCGCCATGGCCGCCGCCGAGATGTCGCAGCGTGAGCGCGGCGTGCAGCGCCTGCGCCACTGCTCCGCCTTTGGCTACACCACCGCCGGTATCGCGCCAGAAGCGTACGCCGCCGATCGTGAGCGCAAGCAGCGAGAAGAGCATGGCCGCACCCGCCGTCCCGGCCATCACCGCCCACGGAATCACCCGATAGAAAGCTCCTTCGCCGGTGTGCACTGCAATCAGCGTCGCGGGCCTGAGCGTCATCAACAAGCCGAGGACAAGAGCGATGCCAAGTACAGTCGCCAAGCTCAACGCCACACCATTGCGCCGATAGAGTGACGCCAATGGACGGGGCCAGGCATATTGCTCATAGGTCTCGGCCCTGAGCATGGCCAGCGTCTGCGGAACATTGACTCCGAACGGGTGTGGCGGTGCGTACTGGCAGGCGTAGAAGCAACCCTTGCAACCGTGACAAAGATTCGCGAAGTAGTTGAGGTCGCTGTCGGTGAACTCCCGCTTGCGCATCATCGCGGGGAACACCGGGCAGAAACCTTCGCAGTAGCGACAGGCGTTGCAGATCTCCATCTCGCGACGGGCAGTCTGCAGCGTCGGGCTCGAACCAACGGCGCGAGAACGGGTGGTGTCAGCTGAGGGCATGACGCGCTGCCTCCGTTCCGGCGATACGGCCAAACACCGTGCCGATGGTCATGCCGAAACCAGCCAGATAGCCGCGGCCCAGAATATTGCCTGCCATGATCTCGCCCGCCGCCCACAGATTACGGGTGCCACCACCACGATCCATTTGTACCCGAGCGTGCGCGTCGGTTTTCAATCCAAGGTAGGTGAAGGTGATCCCCGGCCGCAGTGGATAGCCAATGTAGGGCGGCGTATCGATGGCCCGCGCCCAATGCGTCTTGGGCGGCTGCAGTCCTTCTGTGCGGCAATCGTCCTCGATGGACGTCGGCTGGAAAGTCCCTGCTCGCACTGCGGCGTTGAAGTCGCGGATCGTCACCTCCAGGGCCGCGGGTTGCAGCCCGAGTTTCACCGCCAGCCCACCGATGGTGTCGGCTTGAATGGCCGGGAACACCGAAGGCATGAACAACTCGCGCGCCCTGGCATCGATGATCGACCAGGCGATCTGGCCGGGTTGCTGCGCCACCAGTCGTCCCCAGATCGCATAGCGTTTAGGCCAGACATCCTCGCCCTCATCATAGAAGCGCCGGCCACTATCGTTGACCACCACCCCGAATGGCACGCAGTCCAGCCGGGTGACGATGCCGCCGTCGAATTTCGGCGCGCGCGCGTCGATGGCTACCGCGTGGCACTGCGTCGGATCGCCCACCGAAGCTGCACCTTGTGCCAGCAGGTTCTTGAGCACGGTCCCGCGCGCATAGGGTGTGCCGCGGATGATGAAGTTGTCGGCACCCGGCCCCCATGCCTCCTTCAGCCATTCCAGATTGGCCTGGAAGCCGCCTGACGCCACGACCACTGACTTGGCCTGGAGGGTTTCCGGAAAGCCCTGACTACAGACTTCGACGCGCGACACCTGACCATCTTCGAGTGCCAGTGACAGCACCTCGGTGTCGTAGGCAATCTGCACACCCAGACGCTCGGCAGTGGCGTAGTAGGCGTTCACCAGCGCTTTGCCGCCGCCCAGGAAAAAAGCATTGGTGCGACTGAGACTGAGTGTGCCACTCAGCGCCGGCTGAAAACGCACGCCGCAGGACTCCATGAACGGCAGCGCCGCGCAGCTCGCCTGAATGGTCATTCGCGCAAGAGCCTCGTCGGTTTCGCCATCGGTTACCTTCAGCAGATCCTGCCAGTACTCGTCCTCCAGATAGCAGTCAGTCAGCACCGAGGTGGGCCCGGTATGCATGGCCCTGAGGTTGCGGGTGTGTCGGCTGTTGCCGCCGCGGAAGTGCCGGGGCGCATGTTCCAGCAGCAACACGCTCGCACCTGCCTGGCGCGCAGTAACGGCAGCACACAGAGCAGCGTTCCCTCCTCCAATCACCAGCACATCAACGGGGGCGAATTTTGCGTCAGGCATTTAGGGTCTGTTAACGACTTCTGTTGGTCGATTGGTTATCTGCCCCGCGCTTGCCGGCAAGCCCGTCTCGCGGTGGCACTGTCAATAGGGCTGCTTCACATCGGAACCGAACACGGCACCCGTCAGCGACTGGGTGGTGAACACCTCTCCGGTCGAAAGCACGGTGGCTTTTTTCAGATTGCCTCCCGGGCTGCCATCCCGCAGCGGATTGAACTCGACCCGCACCTTATCACCGGGCTTCAGCGACCGCTTGGTCCAGCCCATGCGCGTCAGGTTGGCCGGGCTCGCCATTTCCATCGGCCAGGTGGTCGATTCCCCGCCACCAGCGGACGGCACTTCGATCCAGGCGATGGTGTGCGGGTTGGTCCACTGAAATTCCTTCACTGTCCCTTCGATAGTGGCGAGCTTGCCGGCGTCAAACATGGCGAAGGAATGATGTGCCAAGGACGGCACGCACCAGAGACCCAGCACGAACGCTGCGACCGCTAGCAGTCGTTTGAGGAAACTTGCTTTAATCATTGCGGCCCACCGCATTGCCGTCCTTCATCTGCACCGGGACAAAGATGGCGAACCCGTTCTTGTCCCTGCCTTCAGTGAAATTACCCTGCAAGCATGAGCCCTCGACGATATCGAAGCGACGGTCCCGTTCACGATGCGAGATTCGCTCGGTTTTCCAGGTCTTGGTCAGAATCGCCGGCGCGCTGATCTCGATCTCGTCCTTCAGGATGTCGGGACCCGCAAGGTAAATGCGCTCGACGATATGCACCTCGCCGTTGACCGGCACGGCGATGGCTTCGCTCACCGCCAGCCAGACCTCCGGCAGCACGCCCACGGTGTCGACCACCAGGGTGTCGCCTTCCCAATGGCCGATCGAGTGGCCATGGAAGGTCAGATCCGGGTCCTCCGGATGCCCGCGCCCGTCGGTGTAGATCCGGCGCAGCCGTCCACCATCAGAATCGCCCAGCATGGTCACCCGGCCCGGCGTGAACAGGATTTCCATGGGGTTGTGATTGATCAGCACCCAGGACGGCATGCCCATGGGCAGACAGTCGGTAAAGGGCAGGCGTGGCTTGCCGTCGATCTCTTCCTGGGTTGCCTTCGCTACCTCAGCGGCGGCTTTCGCATTCCAGGGCGGTACGTCGGTCTTGATCCTTGCGGTCTGGTCACGAATATCCGGAAACCACAGGCCGCTCCAGTCGGGCAGCCTGGCCAGCGCGGCCCAGTCCTGCGGCTTCGGCGCAGGAGTCGTCGCCGCAGCGGCCGACGGAGCCTGTGCGACGCAAATCGAAGGCCCGGCGGCCACGATCAGCAGCGCGGCCAGAACAGCGCGTGTATGGATCAAACTTCTGTTCCTCGTCGGTCGGACGGTTGGACAAGAATAGACAGCCTTCACGCTGAAGACCAGCCTGTGGATTCATTGAGCAGTTGATTCATGAACAGAACAACATTAACTCCATGCCGGTCTACAATCGAGCAATGCAGGCCGCTACTGCAAGTTGAGGGCTCTCGACGTTGCATTGACAGACGAATATAAAAGGGGATCGGTGCACATGCCAAAGTCATTTCTGACCCTAGCCGTGGCGCTGACGTCGGTTGCGGTTGAATCAGTTCTCGCACACCATTCGTATGCGATGTTCGATCAACAAAAAGATGTGACGATCGAAGGCACGGTGAAAGAAGTCAAATGGACCAACCCGCACATCTGGATTCAGGTGGTGGTGAAAGATGCCAATTCAGATACGGAAGTGGAATGGTCAATCGAGGGTGGCAGCCCGAACATCCTTACCCGCAGCGGCTGGACACGCAATGATCTCAAGGCGGGTGACAAGGTAGTGATGGTCATTCATCCGATCAGGAACGGCACGCCGAACATGGGTTCGTTGGCCCATGCCGTGGCAAACGGCGAGCGACATTTCGACGGGCCGGATCAGGGTGCGATTGGGTCGGGGAAGTGATGTGCGACAAACAACGTGATTGGACTCCCTTCGGCACAGCTACAGCGGCGGCAGTGCTTTGCCTGTTTTGCTTGCAGGTATTTGCGCAAGCCTCGACAACCAAGGCCCCAGTCGTAACGCCTGCGGGCCCCGGTAGTCTGAATGGCATGTGGCTCACTTCCGGGTACAAAGGGTCCGCTCGTTTTGGGCCGCGCGAACGGGTGGTGAGAACCATCGACGGCAAGTGGCCACCGCTTCAGCCATGGGCAGCGCAGTTGCTTGAGGAGCGAATCAGGATGACTACCGAGAAAGGCCAGCCCTTTCTCACCACACTGATGCAGTGTCTGCCCGGCGGCGTACCGGAGATGGTCTTCGGTTCTCCTTATCCAACGCAGATTATCGAGTCGCCGGGACAAGTGACGATTCTGTATGAAATGTTCAACCATTACCGGGTGATATATCTGAATGAAACCCATCCTGCCGATCTTGATCCCTCCTTCATGGGTCACTCTGTTGCTCGCTGGCAAGGCGACACGCTGGTTGTGGACACGATCGGACTGACAGAACGAACCAGTCTCGACGAAGTGGGTATACCCCATAGCGAGGCGCTGCACGTCATCGAGAAATATCGGCGCACTGATAAAGACACGCTGGAGATCATCGTCACCATCGACGACCCGAAGACGTTTACTCAGTCCTGGGACACAAGAGTGATCAACAAAGCCGCTGCTTCAAACCTGAAATTCATCGAGTACATCTGCGAAAACAATCTCAACGATCGATAGTCGTGTGTGTTGGCAGTGGCGAGGATCAGTTTTCATCGGTTACCGCTGCACCACTTTCTTTGGCCTGATTGCGGACTGATACAAGATGGCTACTTCGCGCTGCCGTCTGGCTTGCTGGCAGGAAGCAGCAGCGTGTCGGTGTACTCCTCAATGTCTGCGGGCGCCGTAATCATTTCTACCGGCTCCACACCCTTCTTCTGCATGGCGAAGGTTACGGTCCTGCTGCTCCATGGTTTGGTGTAGTACTTGGGATCGTTCACTGTGAAGTTGAACTCGATCTTGTCAGGCGCAACACGTTTCCAGCGCTCAGTCACGCGTGCATCCGGGCTGAGTGGCGTGCCCCAGCCGTCGAGCCAGGCGCGATCGTCCAGATCAAAGGTGGTGACCACCAGCGTGTCGCCCTCCCACTTGCCTACCGAATACCCGTACCAGAACGGCCCGACGTCATTTTCCTTGGCGGGACGACCATCGGTGTAGATGACACGCCAGATACGGCCATATGAGAAAAACTGCATGATCTTGTCAGGGTGCTGGTCAATCTCGAATGAGCGGCCATTGCCCGAGGTCTGGATCATGCGGTACAAGCCGACCGGATTGGCCTTGTCGCGTGGATCGTTGGACAGCTCCGACTTCACCTGCCGCGGACCGGCCAGAGGTTTGTTGGCGTCAAAGGCAGCGCGCCCAGCAGGTGTGAACGGCAGTTGCTCCATCGTCCACGACGATTGCTGGTTGGTACCGCGGCCCTGATTGTTGCTCTGCGAACCGTCCTCGTTACGGCCTTGTCCTGGAACGACCCAGATACCGCTCAGATCTGGTTTGGCTGGCGTCTGCGCGGCTATCTGGAAAGCGATCGTGCTGGCCAGCAGTGCGCACGCACCGAAACGCCAGAAAGAACTGAACGACATGGCAATTACTCCTTGGCCTCATTTGCAGAAGCCACGGCAGTAGAAACGCGTTTGCCGTTCACCCATACATTGCTCGAGATCAGCTCGCCGGCGCTGGGATTCACATGCGAGGGAAAGAATTCCACCGTCACCTTATCGCCAGGCTGGAAAGTTCTGCGATTGAATCCCACTCTGGCCAGTGAATTCGGACTGCCCATCTCCAGCGCGTAAGTGACTTCTTTACCTTGCGTATCCCTGGCAATTACAAACAACCCGGAATGCGGATTACGCCAGTGGAATTCTTTCACCACACCTTCGACTCTGACCTTGGAGTGTTCATCGTAAAAACCGCCTGTTCCGTGATGGGCGGCGGCGAACCCGCAGGGAGCGAGAAGCAAGACGGTCATCATGCGGAAACTGGTTGTCTTGAACATGCGCACCTCCTCCTGGAGTGATTTTGTAATACGTTGCAGCGTGCTGCTCTGCAACGAAAAGATATACGACCACCCTATAACGTTGCGTGCACTGTTTCTGATACAGCGATGCGCAAACTGTGAACGACTCCGGGCGTCCGGCAGCCTGTTCAACCCCCCGACTGACCAGCAGAATAGACGGCTTTTTCGGGCAAGACCAGTCCGCTGCGAGCCGTGCGGTTCTGGCCTGTCGATGACCCCGCTGACCGATGGCTTTCATCACAGTTAGACATCACGATCTGCCGGCCATCTTTGATGCATACAGTGTGCGCCGTACGCGAGCTGAGCAACTGACCTCATCGCAGGTTGTGTAGAACCTTGACGGCGGCTTGCACGTGGCTCGCCATCGTGAAAGAGTGCAGCCCGATGCAGCAGGAGAAGATCGTGCGTACCAGAGCGTTTGCCGCCCTAGCCTTGTTTTTCATGACCCTGCCTGCATGGGGCGCGACCTCGGCGGAATCTGCCGTATTGGCAGCGCAGTCGCAGCGCTTTCGCGCCCAAGTGGACGGAAACTTTGCCGCACTGGAGCAACTGCTCGCCGACGACCTCACCTACACGCACTCCAGCGGCCTGAGGCAGACGAAGGCGGAGTATCTCAACGGCCTGCGCAGCGGCGGCACGGTGTACAAGCGTGTGGAAGCAGGTACCAGCAAGGTTCAGATCAACGGTCCTGTTGCCGTCGTCACGGGCAAGGCCAGCGTCAGCATCAACATTCGCGGCGCGGACAGCGACGCCGATCTGATCTACACCGAGGTTCAGGTGTATCGCGACGGTCGTTGGCAGTTGCTCACATGGCACTCCAATACACCGCGGGTAGCGCAAGCAACTGCGAGTTCCTCAGCGACACAATAGTTGGCGCCCCGCGCAACACCTCATCGAACGTGCGTCAAATTGACTGCGCCTGTGATAGCGGCAATTGCCCGAATCGAACTTGCCAGTGACTGTTGCCATACCGGGCAAACACTGAACACCCTGACGCCCGGCACAGCACAATCTGCTCTGAGCCATTCAACAGGTTGTTGAAAATAAAATTTTCAGCAGCCTGTTAATCGGCGGCCACTGCTGCGTGAATGCGCAGAATCTCGGCGACAACGGCCGGCGTCTTCACGCGCGAAATGCCGCATTCGCTGGCGATGCCGAAATCCTGGCGGAACTTCGCGGCGGCGTTGATGCGGCGCCGCGCACCGTCAATGCCATCACGCAGGTGCACCAATCCCAGAAACAGCTTGGTGTCATTGTCGAGCCGCAGGTCCTTGAGCGGCGCGAAGTAGGCGTCGTCGTCGCGTTCGATCGGCACCGGCATGTGAATGTAGTTCACCTTGTGTCGGGCACTTGCGGTGATGAGATTTGCCATCTCGACCAGCTTGCGGCAATCGAGCGGCTCGATATTGTGTTTCGCGTCCAGATCGCCGTAACAGAGGTGATAGCCAAGTTCGACTTTCTCGGGAATCACGGCCGACTGCCGCGCGAAGCGCGCGCTCAGTATCTCTTCCAGATCGGGAGACCGCTGCATCCAGGCCACGCGACCATCCCACATGAGCATTTCGGTCGCGACATCCCACTGGATACAGAGTTCATCGTGCGGGATCGCAGCGCAGATCATCTCCACCTCGCGCATCATTGCACGCTCATAGGCGCGCTCGACAGCAGGCACCGCCGAAGGCGTACAGCTCATGCGCACGGGCGCAAACGGTGTTGGCAGACAGACCTGGAAACGCAGATGCGATGCAAGGTCGCCCCGCTCCCGCGCAGCGCGGAAATCGAGCCAGGACGCGCGCGCCTCGCGTGCGTAACCGAGCTCCGAAAAGGTGATCTGTTCTGGAGCCACGCCATCCGCGATCTTGAGCGGCAGAAATCCGTTGGTGGTGCGCTTCGCGGCCTCATGATCGACGGCAAGGAAAGAGTTCGCCCGAAACAGCGGATACTGCCAACCGATCCACATACGCCGGCCACCCGGCTCGCCATCCGGCACCCGCTTCAACCGATTCGAGAGCAGATTGCCGACCGTCGAGAACACTTCATCGACGGTGTCGAGACCGACACTACCAACCAGATGTACGTCGCGTGGCATGGGCACTTCCTTCTATTCGAATGGCAAGAATAAGCGTCCTGTACAGGGATGGCCAGACTGATCCTGGGCATTGGTTACAGGTCTTGTTTCTTGATTCTCACACAATTGAGAATGGTGCATTTGGCAAGAATCACTACCTGACCCGCGCAACACGCAACCCAACCTTTCGCAACCTTTGGTCGCATCACAGTGGTAACGCAGCAGCGTATGGAATGCGCCAAACACGGTGATGCAGCGACACTTCAAATGCGTCGCCCAAGAACCGACATATTTCACCCGACCCTGTCAGCGCTGCATTTCGTAGAAGCGATAACGAATTGACCAGCGCTCAGTCTTGCCGGGTGGCACCTTGATGCGCACGTACGCCTCGGGGCATGCGGTCTGCATGTTGGACCAGAAATCGATCCTCGACAGCGGCACATCGCCAGTTTGCTCCACGCCCGCGCCGGTCTTGGAATTCTCGATGAAAAAGTGGAAGTCCGAAGCCTTGTCGGAGTAGCCGGTAATCTCACTTGAAGCACCGCCCGTCGCGTCGAACACAACCGAATTGCCATCGATGCGCGCGCCATTCTGCAACGGTCTGACCGCTACCGGCGTGAAGGGGAATCGGATACTGAGGCCCGGACCCGGCGGCATTCCATCCAGAATGAAGAAATCGTGGTTGTAGACCTGGATGT
Source organism: uncultured Pseudomonadota bacterium (assembly GCA_963748005.1). Classification (GTDB taxonomy): domain Bacteria; phylum Pseudomonadota; class Gammaproteobacteria; order Steroidobacterales; family Steroidobacteraceae; genus CAILZL01. The sequence continues at coordinate 2,586,003 of CAVVHH010000002.1, read as the reverse complement.
CGATCGGCTCCTTGCCGGTGTTCTTCAGCGCGTGTTCGAGCACCAGCACCGGCGCGTTGCGCTCCAGACGCAGCGTTTTTTCGTATCGATACGCCATGATCGGTGAAGACAGTTCGTGCCGGAAGAAGACCTTGTCTTTGCCAGGCTTCACGGTCCACTTGCCACCGTCCACCACCGGATAATCGGCATTGAAGCTGTAGGGTTTTTCATCGACCCGGCGCAGCACACCCACACCCGGCTTCACGAACGGCTCGCCGGGCTTGGCCGCGTCATAACCCGGCGAGCTGCGCCCGTCGGCGGCGCGGAATTCCTCCACCGGACCAGTGATGCGGTTGCGCACCTGGTTCTTTGCATACCACTCGCCGAAGTAACTGTGCTCCTTGTAGGTGAGACACCAGATCACACCGGACCAGTCGAAGCGCGTGCCGCGATAGAACCCGTTCTGCGCGTCGGGCAACAGCACCATGGCGCTGACCTGACCGTTGCTGATCACCGCACGAGGTGCAGCATCGGACTCGGGCGGCGGACACTTTTCAACTTCCACCGCATTCGCCGACGCGACCAGTGCCATGAGACCGATCAACACCAAACTGGATCTGCTACGCATGTGCTTTCCCCCGCCTCTTGTTTAGCACGGGAATTGTGCCACGGCTATGCGTGGATCTGTTCCAGTTCCTTGCCTCTGGTTTTCCTGGAGCGTCTAACAAAATGAACAGCGAGCGCAGCTCATTCTGCTAGACGCTCTTACCGTTACCATCACGAAGAAGATGGACAACAACGTACACTCACTCCGAACATCCGGCGTACTCCGCAAGCAGAGTAGCAACCTGCCCCGGAGTGCGCGTTACGCGTTTATCGAGCAAGAAACCGACCGGGTTTGCTCAACCATCCATCCATGGCGTCGAAGGCGCGCTTGTACGTGTCGCCGTATTCCGGTTTGCATGGCCGGAAGAAATGATCGGCACCCTCTACACCAACGAACTCCTTGTCCTCTGCCGCGGCACGATCGTAGCCAATCTCCAGCAGCACCAGTTCCGACGAGCAAGTGGCGGCCAGAACCAGCGTGGGTACCTTGATACCTTCGAGATTGCCCTGCATGCTGTTCGCCGTGCTGCGCCACAGTACGCCGACGAGGTTGTCCTCGGTCATGCGATAGTCCGGCATCACGCGCAGTGCCTGGAAAGACAAGTAGTGCCGGACCGTGGTGTCCATGGCGGTCTGCGACAGCATGTTCCGGTACGGTTGCCCCTGCGGCGCCATGGTCCGGGAAATCACCTGGGTCTTCACGGAACCGTCTGCCATCAGCAATGGATGTGCTGCGTGCGTACGCGACATCAGGCGAATGTCCGTCATCTCGGCCCGTGCGCCGCTCATGTTCACACCTGCACCCGCGACCACGAATGGCTCGTCATCCCGGTACTCGCCCTCGCCCTTCTCGATCCTGCCAAGACGATCCAGCGCTGCGTCGATCACGCGATTGGCTTTCGCGCCCTGAGCTGCAAAGAACTTGTCCAGAAACTCGGCGCTGTATGTGGCCGAACGCGTGGCAGCATCGTACCCATTGCGCGGATCGTACAGATCGAGGGCGGCATCCACCTGACGAGGACGATGCTCGTCGATGGCCGGATTCAATGCGATGGTCTTGTCGGGCGCTCCGGTATTGGCGTCAATCAACAGCAGGCCGTCGGCTTTGGGCAGATCGTTCAGACCATTCGCCTGACACTTGTAGATGCGCTCCGCTCCCTGACAGGCGGCCGCGCCGTTCTCGGCTACATCCTGATACGCGGACAGCTCGGTGCCGCCCGAGCTGTGTCCGGCCAACACTACTTTCTCTACACCGGGAATTGCGCGCAGAGCCTTGATGGCGGCTGCGATCGGCTGCAGAAACTCGTAGTACGACTCCTCCTTGCCGTAGTAATTCAACAGCAAGGCTCGATAGCCGTACTTCGGCAGTTCCTGACCAACGAAGTAATTGAAGTTGTTGGCATGCTCCGGGTGCGTGACGAGCACAGCGATGCGGCTCTTGCTGTTCGGCGTGACGGGCTCGACCAGCACTGCATTGGCCAGCGGACTCAGCTGCACGAAGGTCGTCTTGAGAGGCACTGCGGCCGTTGTGGCAGGCGTGCCCATGTTCTGCGCCATCGCTGCGTGACCCGCACCGGCGATGATCCAGGCCAGCACTCTACATTTGCATTTCGTCATCACAGGAAGCGCCCTGGCTTGCTCAACCACTTGTCCGCATAGTCGTAGGTCGTTTTCTGTGTGTCGCCGAACTGACCCGGTGTTTTTTCGCAGGGCTTGCAGGTGGCGTATCCATGTGTCGCGCCGTCGATGAATGCGACTTCTTTATCACTGCTCTTGCTCAGTTCGTAGATCAACTCGCTGGCCCATCCTTCGTAACTGCCGGTCATGCCGAGCAACAACAGCGGCGAGGAAATGCTCTGCACGTTGCCCGGAGGGCTGGCGTAGGTCGAGGTCCACTCGATGCCGCGAATGTAGTCCGCACCATAACTATAGGTTTCAGGATTGACGCGAATGGCATAGCTGGTCAGGAAGCCTTCCACGGTTGTCTTGATGGCTCCGCGTCGATAGAACGCCGACGGATTCTCGCCGGGTCGTGCAACGCGGCGGCCCGGGATGATCTCAGTGGTCACCGAACCATCTGGATGGACCAGCGACCGGGGCTTGCTCGAATGTGACATCAGGCTCAAGTCCATCGAGTGCAACCGGTTGTTGCCGATGTAGCCGCCGGGAATGAAGAATGGTTCGTCATCCTTGAACTGGCCCTTGCCCGATTTGATCGCGGTAAACCGTTCCTCAGCCAGCTTGATAATGGCGTTGTTGCGTTCGGCCTGCGCCTTGAAGAACTTGCGCCGGAACTCTTCGCTGTAAGTGGTCGTGCCGTCGGGCTTGTAGCCGTTCTGCGGGTTGTACATGTCGAGCGCAGGATTGAGCTTCAGACCGCTGCTGTTGTCGATCAACGCCGGATCAACACTGATCAGGGTGAGAGTGCCAAGACCAATGTTGGTGTCGCCCAGGATCACGCCATCGGCCGCCGGCAGTCCGGCCAGGGTATCGGAACACTTGTGAATCTTCTGCGCGTCCTGACAGACCTTCACACCGTTCTCGGCGATCGACTGATAAGCGGTCATCAGCGTCCCGCCACCGCTGTGTCCCCACAGCACTACTTTCTTCACACCGGGATAACCACGCAGAAACTTGACGCCCTGACTGGCCTCGAGGATCGAGCCATCCAGCCGACCAGTATCGAAGTTGCCGGACTTGTCGCCGCTGGTGTTCTCGCACAGCACACGATAGCCGCGTCTGGACAACTCCGTGCAGCCCGAATGCGTCAGATAGTCCGCCCCGCTGTGCATCAGAAGCACAGCGATCTGCGCCTTCGGGCCAGGCGTGGTGGGTTCATACAACACGCCGGGAACACCGTTACCCAGGTAGACAAAGGTAGTCTTGATGCCTGCAACGGCGACGGGACCGATTGGCTTCTGCGGCCCCTGCTGTGCCCAGACCGGCGAAACGCCGACTGCGGCGACGATGGCAAGCAACATGCGAACGAGTTTCATGAGGTCTTTCCTCTGTGGTTGGGGTCGCATCACAAGAATCGCCCGCTCTTGCTCAGCCAGCTATCGGCGTAGTCATAGGTGGTCTTCGTCGTATCGCCGTACTGACCGGGCGTCTTCTCGCACTTCTTGCAGGTGTTGTAGTTGTGCGTGGCGCCTTCGACATAGACGAGCGTCTTGTCTGTGCCCTTGACATGATTGTGAATGGTCTCGGCCGAGCCCATTTCGAAACTGCCGGTCATGCCCATGGTCAGGAACGGCACCGTGATGCCTTCCACATTGCCGGGGTTGCTGCCTTGAGTCGATCGCCAGATCACACCCCGCTCAGCAGTCTCTTCGCCATAGCCATAGTCATCAGTGGCGCGAATGGCATAGGTGCTGAGGAAGCCGCGTACCGTCGTCTTCAATGCCCCGTTCTTCATCGAATGCGACGGTGTTTGCGTGGCCGTCGGCACGCGCACCGAATGGACAACTTCAGTGGTGGCTGACCCGTCGGCGCGCAACAGCGGCCAGGCCTTCTGCGTGTGATTAAGCAAACGCATGTCGGAGGTGTACAGCTTATTTGCAGTGAAGAGAGAGCCGGCCACCGTGAACGGTTCATCGTCGGAATACATACCTTTACCAGCCTTGATGGCCGCGAGCCGTTCCAGTGCCAGATCGATCACGGCGTTATTGCGTTTCGCCTGTGCAGCCAGGAACCGCTTGATGAAATCCTGACTGTAAGTCGATCCCTCAGGCCTGAAGCCGTTCTTCGGGTTGTACATGTCCAGATCCGGATTGAGATTCATGCCATTGTCGAAGCTGACCAGGGCCGGATCGGTGCCGGTCAGCACATCGTTGGCGATACCCCAGTTGGGGTCGCCGAGAATCACGCCATCGGCGGGTGGCAAGCCCGCCAACGCATCAGAGCATTTGTAGATCTTTGCTTCTTCCTGGCAGGCCTTCACGCCGTTTTCGGCCGTGTCCTGATAGGCAGTCATGACCGATGCGCCACCGCTGTGCCCCCACAGCACGATTTTTTTCACGCCGGGATACTTGCGCAGAAAGGTAATGGCCGTTTTGGCGGTGAGCAGCACATCTTCCATCATGCCTTCGTTAGCCCAGCGCGACTTGCTGTTGGCGTTATTGGCGCACAACACCCGATAGCCGCGCGTCGACAACTCCGTGCAGGAGGAATGCGTCAGATAGTCGATGGCGGAGTGCATGGCAAACACCGCGATCTGCGCCTTCGGACCGGGATTGACCGGTTCGTAAAGAATGGCGGGCTGACCGCCGCCCAGTGGCACGAAGGTCGTCTTGATTCCCGGCACATTGACGGGACCCGGCGGCCGCTGAGGCCCTTCCTGTGCCCAGACAGGCGAGACGCTGGCAAGACCCATCGCGGCGGCGAAGGCAAGCAACGTGCGAACGAGTTTCATGAGGTCTTCCTTTCTGGCTGTTGGGATTGAGGACGGGAAGAATAGATGCCCTTTTCGGTCAATACCAATTAACTTCGGGCAACGACTGATAGGTATTTGGCAGTGCGCGGTGCCGCGCATCGTCAGGCCCGACTTGAATCAACAGGCGCCAGTCACGCCGGCGCGCACCGCTACAGTGTCATCGTCACACACCACGTGACGTGGTCGGCTGTGTGTTGATCTGGATGAACAGTTCAAGTCCTGGCCTGCAATATGAAAAAACCCCGCCTCGTTTTTACCTGGCGGGGTTTTGATCACTTGACTCTGCATCTGATTACTCAGCCGCAGGTCGGCCGGGTCTCAACGGAACTCGCGCTTGCTGGCAAAGAATTTTTTAAGTTGTTCGAATCTGGCCTTGTCCGCAACCGGTATGGGTCGGTAGTGATCACCCAGCTCCATCGTCACCGCATTGTTCGGATCAATCGCCGGCCAGTTAGCCAGACCTTTGCCGTTGGGATCACCAGTCATGACGAAGTTCACGTAGTAGGAAGACATTGTTTCGGCAATCTGGTGATCGACGGGTTCGAACGGACGCGGTGAGCCACTCAGTGTGTTCAGGAAGTAAGGAATCTCCGAGCAATGAAATGCGCCCCATTTATCCTTTTCCGGTCCCGGAATGGCATGCGTCCAGTAGTACGTGTACGCCTTGGTCTTCGACGTCTTCTGACGATCAACGGCCCAGAAATACATGCTGGTCCGTTCGTAGTCGCGCATCACTGCATTCAAGGCCGCTGGCGCGTCCGCGTCAGACGCGACGGGATAGAGTTTCAGGAACGCATCCGCCATGTCGCCGAATCGCTCTTGCACAACTTTGCGGAAACCGGCCGCATCCACCTTCGGATGCGGTTCGGCGCCATGCTCATCGAGATCGGCACCCGTCATGAAGGGGACATCATTCTGCTGGCCCTTGGCGAAAGTAGCGGCAAAACCCTCGGGAAAATAGGGTCCGCCCACCACCGCGCGGTTAGGAACAGCACCCTTGTACGTCAGGAGCTGTTGCCACGGCATGGCGCGCAAGTCGGCCAAGGTCTTGGCTCCCAGCGCCGCAGCGATTTTCAAACCATCCTGCTCGGCATCGGCCAGGTTCACCCACATCATGGGATTGGGCAGTGACTGATCATTCCAGGCCTTGGAACCACTCTGGGCGATCAGTCCATGGAACAGACCTTTCGCCCTGGGCGAAATGGCCAGGAAATGCACGTCACCTGCGCCGGCCGACTGTCCCGCCGCAGTCACCTTGGTCGGGTCGCCGCCAAACGCCGTGATGTTGCGTTGCACCCATTGCAGCGCTGCCTGTTGATCCATCAGACCGTAGTTGCCGGAGGCATGATGCGGCGACTCTTTGGTCAATTCGGGATGGGCCAGGAATCCGAACACGCCCAGACGGTAGTTGATGGTCACGACCACGATGCCCTTTTTGGCCAGCCCCTCACCGACATAGATCGGAATATCGCTGGAGCCTTCGCGGTTGCCGCCACCATAGATGTACACCAGTACCGGTCGCCGTTCGTTGGCCGACGCGGCCGCAGTCCATACGTTAAGGTACAGGCAGTCCTCGCTTTGAAAACCATGGGCATTGAATTCGATGGTCCACGGACGATCAGGCCCCTCACCGCCAACGTTCTGCGCGCAGGTGGCCGAGAAGCGGTCGGCCTTGCGCACGTTTGGCCATGCGATGGGTGCCTGCGGTGGACGCCAGCGCAAATTGCCAACCGGCGGCGCCGCAAACGGGATGCCGAGAAATTGCGTCACGGCGGGGTTCGACCCCGGAATGCCGAGAATCGTGCCGCTTTCGACCTTCACAAGGCCGTTCATCGCGGCCAACACGTTGCCTGCGCATAGCAGCGGCAGTAAGCACAGCAAACGCCAGAGCATCGCGAACGAATGATTTCGATGACTAAATCTCTTCAGCATATATTCCCCCTGCGGCCAGTGTGCCTGCCGCGTCGCCAGTAGTTATCAATCAGCCTGACCGATCAGTGTGGGCGTCCACAGTGTATTAAAGCTTGGCGAGAATAAGCACCCTTTTCCGCCCGAAACAGCCATGACCATCATTCATGGTGCGTCGATATCAACCCGCATAGCGCCACGGAACCGTCTCAGGTTAAGCTCGGCTGGCTCTGGAACCAGGCCCTGTCAATTGAATGCTTGTGTTTCAGTATCCGTTTTTTGGAAAGACATCAAATCCTGATGTGTCAGGTTGCTCCTTGCCATGGAAGTGCCACAACATTTTCTTTGGGGGATTTACCATGACGATACGTTTTCTTCTGGCCAGGACGATTACCGCGGTTGCGGCATTGTTATGCATTTCCGGACTGATGGCGGCTCAGGCCCCGTCCAGCCGTCAAACCGTGGAACAACGGGTATTCAACGGGACTTCCCTGACAGGATGGCACACGCTGGGTGGCGCGGAATGGCGGGTCGACAACGGCGCCATTGTCGGCACGGTGCGCAACGGCGCCGACGGCTGGCTGATTCTCGATGAGGTGTACGGCAATGCGACCGTCACCATGAGTTTCGAATGCAACCAGTGCGAATCCGGACTGCTCGCGCGTTCCGAAAAAACCGCAAACCAGACCAGCGGTGTTTATCTGCCTCTGAGTGGCACCAACATCGGCAGAATGGCGCGGGTAACGCTGGATGCCAACGGCAAGGAAAGTGCCCGCACGCCGTTGCCAGAAAATGCCGGCATGTACAAGATCGTTGAAAGCCCCAACTTTCTCACCACCGGCGGCTGCGCCCCGGTGCCCTGCGCGGGTATTCGCGATGCCCACGGCGGCGGCATCGGTTCGGCCGGGTCGCTGGTCATCCCTGCGCCACCGGCTCTGAAAACCGGCACGAACGAACTCACAATTTCCATGGGCGATGTGTTCGCGGGCAACCTCAATGGCACCCGCATTCAGGGCTACAAAATGGATGGCGGGCATGCTTACGGCCAGATCGCGCTGCACGTGGCGGGCGCCAATGGTGCGACGCTGCGCGTCTCGAAGATTGAAGTTCAGGATCACACCACGCGCATTGCCACACTCGCGCCAGAGGTAACCGATCCGAAGTTTGAGCGCGTGCAGTTGAGCGACATTTTCTATGCCGAAGGCATCGCGATGGGCGACATCAATCACGATGGCAAGCCGGACATCATCTCGGGACCTTTCTACTATCTGGGTCCCGACTTCAAGGTGGCTCACGAGATTTATCCTCCGGCAACCATCGCGATCGCGGGCGCCGAGTATCCCGGTGGTCCCCCCGTGCCGCAGGCGGGTTCGATCACTCACGGCAACTACCCTCCCTCCTTCATGGCCTGGGCTCATGATTTCAATGGCGATGGCTGGCAGGACATCTTCATGGTGATGGCGTTCGGTCCACGCCCCACCTTCTCTGGCCATCTGTTCGTGAATCCAAAGGGTCAGAAGCGTCATTGGGACAACTACGAGGTGATTCCGGTGATCACCACTGAGGCCAATCAGTTCATGGACGTGGATGGTGACGGCAAACCGGAACTGACCATGCAGGTGGCGACCAAGTCTGACTGGTCTGACGCCCAGGTCGGCTATGCACAACCAGATTGGAGCAACCCGACCAAGCCCTGGAAGTTCGTAGCGGTGTCCGACCGCGGCCGGTGGAGCGGTCATGGGCTTGGCACAGGCGATGTCAATAAAGACGGACGCATGGACCTGGTCTCACCTGTGGGCTGGTGGGAGCAACCGGTCAGCAACCCGGGCGCGGGTACCTGGAAGTACCATGTCGCGCGCTTCGGCAATGGTGGCGCGGAGATCGCGGTTTACGACGTCAACAACGATGGCATCAATGACATCGTGACCAGCCTTGCAGCGCATGGACCCGGACTTGCCTGGTTCGAACAACGCAAGGACGGCAGCTTCGAGCAGCACACCATCATGCGCGCGCCGGCGGAGGTGACGTCAAAGGATGAGATCGCCTTTACCGAACTGCATGCCTTGACCATGGCCGATGTGGATGGTGACGGGCTCAAGGACATCGTGACCGGCAAACGCTGGTATTCCCACGGCTACCGTTACGACGAAGAAAATGACTTCGACGATCCACCGGTGCTGTACTGGTTCAAACTGGTCCGCGGTGCGGGAGGACAAGTTTCCTTCCAGCCGCAACTGGTTAACAACCGCTCCGGCGTGGGCGTGCAGGTGGTAACTGGAGACGTCAACGGCGACGGCAAGCCGGACATTCTGACATCGGCCCGCAAGGGCGCGTTCGTGTTCTTCAACCGCACCCGTTGAAACGGGCGCTATGAATCTGGCGGCGTCGCAAGGCCTGGTAATTCCGGACCTGCGGCGCCACTGTGTATCCGAAGTGTCATCGCGCCGTTCGACGTCGTCGCGGTAAGTCGCGACCGAAAGCGCCAAGGTCTGTTCACATCAGGCAACGATCGGTCCCGGTTTGCCGTTCTCGACCACATAGCGCGCCATCACGCCGCGTCGTGCTTCGCGTTCGCTGATGGTATCGACCGTGACCAGATCGCAGTGCGTCCGTTCGCGCATGAAGTCCATCAACAAATAGCCGCGCCGTGAGGAATCCGCCAGCAGGATATTCGGATTGACCCTGAGTCGTTCGTCCAGGGATCGCTGATTGAAGCCGAACGAGGAGATCGACGTGGTCGTGAACTCACTGGCGATCACCGGCGAAGTGATATCGTTTGCCTGTGCGTTGATATTCGCGACCTGGAAGGCATGAATGTCGCCGTCGACAACCACCGGATTGCTGACGCGGGCTGTTGCGAGCGTATCCAGCAAGCGCTGTCGCGCGGCCGGATAACCGTCCCACTGGTCGCGTCGATACGCAACTCCCGGACCCGGATCCAGATCAACATGCGTCATTGGTGTGCCCTGCGCCAGAAGGTTCCAGCGCGCGTGGCGACCCGTGAGCGCTTCGTTCAGCCACGCTTCCTGCTGCTTGCCGAGTTTGGTGCGAGTCGCGGCGAACAGTTCCGCGCATTTTGCACTGCCTTCTTGGTCAAGACATGCGAGCCAGGAACGGTACTGGCGCGTATCCAGCATATAAACGCCGAGCAGATCGCCGTAGCTGCTCTGCGTATACAGACGCATGTTCGGCCCGACGGGCATCGCACCGCGCGGTAACGGCATGTTTTCGTAGTAGGCGCGATACGCCGCGGTGCGACGCGTCAGAAATTCCAGCCCGCTTTGCTCGTACGATTGTTCGCCGGAGTAGTCGTTGGCGACTTCGTGATCGTCCCATGTCACCAGCCACGGGTAGGCCGCGTGCACGGCCTGCAGATCCGGATCCATTCTGTAGGTCGCATAGCGGGCGCGATAGTCCGCGAGTGTGCGTGTTTCTCCCGTGCCATCGCCACGCACAATGTCATCGCCGCGACTCGCATACTCGTAAATATAGTCGCCGGTGTGCACCACCAGATCCAGCTCTTCGCCGAGCATGTGACGATAGGCCGTGTAGTAGCCGCTTTCGTATTTCTGGCAGGATGCCACAGCGATTCGCACGCGATCAGGACGCGCCCCGGGCGCAGGTGCGGTACGCGTGCGGCCGACTCGACTCGCGTGTCCACCGGCGAGAAAGCGATACCAGTACTCACGCCGGGGTTGCAGACCCTGTAACTCGGCGTGCACCGAATGTCCCCACTCGGAGGTGGCGAGTTCAGCGCCCTGCCGCACGATCTTTTGCATGCGTTCATCGCTTGCGACTTGCCATGTAACCGGGATTGCAGTGTCGCCAAGCGACTCGTCCATCAATCGGGTCCACAGGACAACGCCCTTGTCCGTCGGATAACCCGATGCGACACCCAATGCGAAAGGATCGGATTTGAAGACCGGCGCGGTGTCGGCACGAAGCAGCCGCGAGGGAGTTGAAGCGGACAGGAACACCGCACTCAACGTTCGCAAGGCATCCCGACGGGACCAGTCGCTCACGCGCTACTCCGACTTTCTTTCGATGAACTCATGTTATCGCCAGACCCAGGGAAAAAGCCAAGCAACCCCGGGTCCCCCGACCCGGTGATTTCCCAAGCAGCGGCATCTGCAGCATCCATCATCAGCCGGCCACATGCAAACGGCTCAGAAGAAACAGCACACAGATTCGCCGGCTCATCTGACAGACCACAGCGGATCTGACATATCCGGCGGGGTGTCATTTAACCAGATCTGTCCGTCGATGATTTCGATCTTCACCGCGCGCAGCTTACGGCCGATGCAGGGTCCACCTATGCACTTGCCTGAATCGGGATCGAACAACGCGTCATGTGATGTGCAAACGAGCTGTGTGTTATCCGGCGTGAATACGTTGTCCGTGCCCCAGTTGAGCAAGTGACCGGCATGCGGGCAGCGATTCACATACGCACGCACCCTGCCCTGATGCTGGATGACAAATGCACGCATCGGCCATTCGCCGCTGCCCAAAGGGAAATGAAACACGCCGGGATCGGCTAGATCGGAGAGTGCGCAGATCAGTTGTTTTTCGGGAAGGGTCACGGGATGGTCATTCACAAGGCTGTCGATAACCCGCAAGTGTAAAGGCTGATGAACAATCATGCGCATATGCCAAAAAAATGCCCCGCAACACGGGGCATTCTGATCATCAACCCTTTATCAAGTACCTATGCAATGCCGAGCGAACTCCAGTACTCCTCCATCTTCTTGCGACCCGCCGCATCGGGCAGGCGACCACGGCCCGCCGCCTGGTTATCCTCGATGTGCCCCAGCTTGGTGGAGCCCGGAATGCTGCTGACAACCGCCGGATGCGAATTCACGTACTTGAGGAAGAACTGGCCCCAGCTCTTGATGTCATAGTCCGCCGCCCAGGAAGGCAGTGGCTTGCTACCCGCCGCAGTAATCAGCGAATTGCGCGCGCCATCGAAGGGCTGCGCCGCTTGAATAGCGATCTTGCGCTGCTGGGCCAGCGGCAGGATTTCCTTTTCCGGGGCGCGATCACCGATGGAGTATTTGATCTGCACGAAATCGAGCGGATACTTCTTCATGGCTTCGACAATTTTCGGGTATTCACCCGAACGCGTCGAGGTGACGCCGATGTAGCGCACCCGGCCCTTCTGCTTCATGTCCTGCAGTATTGGCATCATCGACTCGATGCTCGCCACGAAGTGGATATACAGCAAATCGATTTTCTTCAGCCGCTGGAACGAACGCTCGATGCTTTCCATGCCGCCAATCCCGGCAAATCCGCCCGGCGCGTCGAACTTGGTGACGATGAACATCTTTTGCGTCAGGCCCAGTTCCTCGAGCGCCTTGCCGATCACCACCTCGCTCTCACCGTACCCGGCGGCCGTGTCGATCACGGTGCCGCCCAGCTCGTACATTCGTTTGAGCACATCGCGGATCTGCGTGTATTCCGTGCGACCGAACTGGTTGGTGCCGACGCCCATGACGGGAATCTTCTCACCGGTGGCGGGAATCGGCTTGGTGATGAGGGGCATGCCGGCGTCCGCAGCCAGCAACGCGCGCGGCAATGCGGCACCCAGCCCTGCCAGCAAGCCGGATTGCAGGACGGCACGACGGGAAATGTCAGCGTGTTCGGAAAACATGGTGGGGACTCCGAGTGGAGGTTTCGGGAGGGTGAGCGTAACGCGTCTTCAGGAAGCTGAACGCCAAGAAATGCAAACGATCCAGTACAGACGTGGCGGGGGTCAGTTACCCGGCACTGATTCTTCGTAAAGCGGGAACGGTTTGAACAATCAAGTTCTGCGCTTCGCGAATGCCGGCAACGCAAACGCAATCTTCTTGCAAAAAAATGGGTAGCGAAGCCTTTCGGCTTCGCTACCCACGATCTGCGCAGCGTTTATTCGACCGACTTACTTCGCCGGTGGCACGTATGCCGGCAATGAATCCTCCCAGCGGCTGTTGGTGAGCATCCGCTTGTCGGACCCGTCAGGATTCATGCTCCACACCTGGCCATAGGGCTGGAAGGAGTTGTCATAGAGCGGAGCCTCGTCCTTCCACCCGTACTCGCTGCTGCTCCACAGGATGTGCTTGCCGTCCCAGCTCCAGACAGCGTGCGCATCCGAGGCCGGAAAGGTCGTCACCCGTTTGAGGTTGGTGCCGTCCGACTTGATCGTGAAGATGTCGAAGTTGCCATCCTTCTGCTTGCGTGTGAAAACGATACTGTCAGCGGTGGGCGACCAGCCGGGCACATTGTCCCAATCATTGGTCAGAACACGAACCTTGCGAGTTTCGAGGTTCATGATCCGCAGACCGCTATCCTCCTTGGCCCATGAGCGATAGACGATCTCCTTGCCGTCAGGCGAAACGCTCGCAAAGCCGGTGTTCGATGTTGGCGAAGTCAGATCCTGCACGCCAGTGCCATCGCGATTGATCATCTTGATGTTGGCTACCTGCTGATCGCGAGTACGCCAGTATCCACCAAAGCTGAAGACGATCGATTTGCCATCCGGTGTCCAGGAAGGCGTCAACGCCACGCCCACCATGTCGCCACATTGTCCGGAGGGGTTCTTTCCGGCGGCGCAGTGGGTGCTCGACTGAAAGACAACTTTCTTGTTGCTGCCGTCAGCATTCATCGTGACGAGCGATGTATCGACATCCTTGTTCGACAGCGCCAGCGTGCCATCCTTGGCGAACATTGGAAACACATCGGTGTAGCGATATTCGTAACTGGAATCCCAGCTGTAGAGCGGCGTGTTCTGCGCCAGGGGCAGGTTGTCGATTTTCTCGTAGATCACCCGCTTGCCATCCGGCGTCCAGGAAGGCGAGCGCAGATTCGCCGGGAACCGTGCCGGCCCATCCGAATACATGATGCCGTCCGTTTGCGCAGACTTGGTCGAATAGGCGAAGCGGCCATCAGGCAGGAACTGCGGGAAGAACTTCAGCCCAGGCCCAGAGGTCAATTCCCTGGTCTTTCCGGTTTCCACATCGATCGATACAATCTGTGACGTCGCTTTCATCGACAGCTGATCCACGCGTGCCAGCCAGCTGGTTTCCACGTCTGCCTGATAGGCGATCAGTTGCTTGCCGTCCGCAGACCATTTTGGCGAACCGGTGGTGACCCCCGCCTGAGTGATGCGCTTCAGTCCCGTACCATCGGGATGAACGACGTAAACCGCCAGTTCCTGCAAGTGTTCCCAGGCGACGCCATTGTCATGGGACTTCCATTCGGTGTTGCGGTCAGAGGTGAATGCGATCCACTTGCCATCCGGCGACCACGATGGACGATAGAACCCATCCGGCTTCATCTTGTCGCCCTGAATCTCCGGCGATCCGGTCAGATTGCGGAGCGCCCTGGTGTTGAGATCAAGAATCCAGATATTGGCACGATGTGTATCACGGTCTGACATGAACGCGACATATCTGCCGTCAGGTGACAACGAAGCCTGATCGTCCACCGCAGGATTGTCGGTCAACCGCTCCAGTCCTGTCCCGTCCGACTGAACGCGATAGATATCGGACTGCCCTCTGCCTTCCCTCTCCGAGGTGAACACGATCCACTTGCCATCGTCAGAAAACCTTGCGTTGTAGTCGAACCCCGCTGATGCAATCAGCTTGTGTTCGTCGCTGCCATCAGCCTTGGCGATGTAGAGCTCGGACTTGGTGGGCCCGATGCGATTGAACAGCAACACGTCTTTTGCCACTGCCGCTGAAGCAAAGCCTATGGAGGCTGCCGCGCAGGTAAGACCCAGAATCAACTTCATTTTTCGCATTTCACAATTTTCCTTGGTACGTAACTTTGCTCTCGCAATCAAGCGGACCGTTGCGGCACGCCCATTTTCTTGCGTGCGCTGCGTCCACTACCTTGTGCAATGCTTGCCGGGCCCTGATAGTCGACCTATTGGGACAACTACTTAAAGAGCTAGTACCAACTGCGGATGCAGATAAACGAGCCGGGTGCGCAGGCATGAAGTTATCGCAACGGAACGCAGCAAAAAAAGCAGAAAATGCCTGCGAACCTTCATTCGGCCGGCGCCATTCATGCAACGTCGGAGCCGCTGTTCAATGCCCGGTCATATTGTCAAGAAACAACAATTCGACTTCAGACTTGTTTTGCACCAGATCCGTATCCTGGTGTTTACTGTTCAACAACAGGCAACAGGCCACATCTGCTGTTGGAGGAAAGGTGCATGCACATCCGTTCTGTCGTCTCAGCGTTAATGTTGATGCCTGCTGGCGCAGCCACATTGGCGATGGCGGCCGCCGATAGCCCCTTTCATGATCAACCTGCATCACCGCGCAGTTTGCCCGCCGACAATCTGCCGCCGTTCGCGATGCTGGATGATCAGGGCAACTTCATTCCGACACCCAACATTCCGGCAGCAGCGCTACACCGTGACAGAAATTCGCCGCCGGAGTCGATGGCGGCGGGCCCTGATCTTGATCAAGCGACTGCCATCGCGCGAGCGGCGCTCGATGCCTGCAAGGCGGCGGGATATCGCGTGGGAGTAGCCGTGATCGATTCAGTGGGCGAGGCACGCGCCATGCTGACTGCAGACGGATCAGACGGCAGCCATGTGTTTGTTGCCATGCGCAAGGCGTTAGTCGCGCTCGAGTTCGGTATCGCCAGTTCAGAAGCAAATGCCAGCGTCACCAGGGACAAATCATTGCTGAAACGCGTCAAGCCCAACATGTTTGTGGAAGGGGGCGCGGTGCCGCTCATGAATGGCAAGCAGGTGATCGGCGCCATTGGCGTAAGCGGTGCAGCGGGCGCGCCCATTGGTCATCAGGACGAAGTGTGTGCGACGGTCGGCGCGAAGCGTTTTCGCGTGAAATGATGACTGCGTGTCAAACAGTGCCGATGCTAAGGATTCGAAGCTACTTCAGGGAAACGCAACATCACTACCCCGGCCCACCCCATCCATATCGCCTGGACCAGCGCGAGGGCAAGCACCTCATGCAGGCCGACCTCAAGTGAGCCACGGCTGATTGCCGCGGCGGCCGCGATACTTACCAGCACGCCCATCCATGGCAAGCCGCGGCTCAGGTGTACACGCCATGCCACGAACGACCAGAGCAGAATGGCGACAGAAGCCGATGCCATGTAGATGCGGGTCAGTGCACTCGCAACCAGGAAACAGAATCGGATGAGCTGCCGGAGCGCGGCTCGTGTTGCATCGTCTGCGTCGTACCAGCGACTGGCAAGATTCGGCACGACAAAACCATCAAGCGTGGCGGCGATAACGACGCCTGCTGCCGTGATGGCGAATGCAGCGAACGCGGCAGTCACGATCGGGCGTGATGAACTGAGCATTCTCGAGAAACCCGCCAGCCCCACAATAGACAACCACATGCCCGCAATCGCGAATCCGTGCGCAATGCGATCGACAAGCGCGAGGTGCTCGAGTGACTCGCGCGACGAGAACATTCCGGCGACCCCGGGATGGGTCATGCCTGTCACGACAAGAAACACGGAACTGACGATCAGAGCCGAACCATAAAATGAATTTTGTCGCATGCATGCTCCTTGGTAGCCAAGGCGCGCGACGATATGCGAAGCTCGCGGACAGGACCAGCCATCGCACTGAGTTTCAGGACACCGAAGTGGCATTTGTGCCGAATCACCTGCCGATTCCTGGCGATTCCGAAGATGCACGCGCCGTGCGTACGCGCAGCGCCGTGGCCGGTGCGCTTTACGCATTGATGCGTGAACGCGGCTACGATGCAATCAGCGTGCAAGACATCTGCGAACGCGCCGACATAGGTCGCTCCACCTTCTACGCTCACTTCCAGGACAAGGATGACATCTTTATTCGTCACACAGTCGCCGCTGCACGCATGTTTGGCGAACAGCTGATGTGGGATCCCGCGCGTGGTTATCGGTTTCCCGTGCATGGCTTTCTCGAACACGTGCTGCAAATGCAACCCGTTTTTGATTCATTTGCCAGAGTGCACAAGCGCGAGTTTCTGTTCAAGATCTGCCAGAACAACATGGCCGGAGTATTCGAAGCGCGCATTCGCACGGCGCGCGCCGGTGTGGCAGCTTCGATTCCCGCAGTCATTCTTGCGCAGCAACTCGCCGGCACACTGATGACACTACTCATGTGGTGGCTCGATCACCATCAACCAATTGACGCCGCGCAGATGGAAGAACAATGGGGACGACTGGTGGCTGGATTGAGATAAAGCATCGCCACTCACATTGGCTGAAAGACAAGAAGAGTTAACGATCGGGTTGCGGATTCAGCTTCTCCTACAATACCGGTCTGCCGACAAATATTGGAATGGAGGAAACCACATGACAGGCGTAACGAGAAGAGGCTTCATTAAAATCGGTTCAGCAACGGGCGTGGTGCTTGCTGGCACCGCAGCCGGTTTACAAAAGGTCTTTGCTGCGGATAGTGGCAGCGGGTTTGCGGTCGCAACTCAAGTCATGCCAAACGGTCCCGATTCCGGCGCGAAAAAGGCACCAGGGATTCAGAACATCTATGCGCTTTGCGAGGTCACCGGTGGTGGTGAGAAGGTTTACGGTGTTGCCGTTCAGTATGACGCGGTGATCAACCCTGCCAGCCTGGCTCTTGACACTTTCACCGCCAGCGTCTTCCCTGCCGCCAGGGGATTCGTTCCGGGCACACCGCGGGAACCCGATAAAAATGCGACGTCAGAAGCTGCCAAAGCACGGCCCGTTGTAGCCGTGTATACCAACGCAGAACCCGGACTGCGTAGCGACCGGGAGAGCATCGACGGCATGTACGTTGTCGCCGAATTCGAGCATGACCCGGACCTCAGCATTCCAACTACCGACAGCGACAAGGTCACGGTAACGCAGAACAAGAGCGTCAGGACGGCTGCGGGCGCTGTCTATGCCGCAAGTACTATCGTGTGGAACAACGCCCGTGGGCGCGGCAACAACGTTGCCATCCGCGGCGTTGACGACTGGGAGCAGAATCACTGGTGGTGGGACGACAAGCGTTCTGCGTGGCTGGAATACAGCATCTATCTGCCGAAGTCTTTCCTGCAGGAAGGCGGCGAGAAAAAGGAATATCCGCTCGTCATTGCCATTACGCATTCGGGAACGAGTTCCGACGGCACCTGCGCCGAAACCCTGACCGAACAATGCATTGCCAGCATCTGGGGGATGCCGGAGGAGCAGGCCAGGCATGAGTGCGTGGTCATTACCCCTCGCTACGAGCGCACCACGATGAATGATTACTGGGAACACACCTCCGACGTCGAGAATACCTACAAGCTGGTTGAGTCCATGCTCGAGAACAAATGGAACTTCGGCAATCCGAACCGGAAGGACAGAAAAGACAAGGTTCTGAAGATCGACCGGAAGAGGGTCTACTGCACTGGCTGGTCCATGGGCGCCATGACTTCTCTATGGATGATGGCAAAGCACCCGGAGACCTTTGCGGCGGGCCTCATCATTGCCGGTCAGCAGCGGCCTGGCGATGTTGTCGATCTTGCGAAACAGAATGTCCTCATCATCACCGGCACGGACGACACCAAAGCGACTCCGTGGAATGAAGAGTGCGTGCCGGTTTGGGAGAAAGCGGGCGCCAGGGTCACGCGACCAAAAGAGTATCTCGATCCTGCGCTCATTTTTCCGCTCGCGAATCAAAAGAAGTTGAACGACCAGATCAATGGCTACATCGGCAAGGGCGGCAACATCACGTTCCTGACCTTTGCGAAAGTCGATCACATGGCATCCTGCAGGAAGTTCTTCCACATCGAAGCCGCAAGGAACTGGTTGTTCAGTCAGGTAAAGGCGTAAGCCACAACAGATTGTTCAAGGCAACGAGCCGTACCGGCAAATGGTCAGTGCGGCTGCATCTGCAGTAAGCGCCCGTTCACACCGAAGTGCGGGCGTGCTTGTTCACGTCCTGCCGTTACCGGTTTTCCTGCGCGGTTACCTTCGACGTGTCGAAAAACTTTTCGAAGCCGTAATTGGTGATCGCGTATTCGCGCATGAATTGGTCGCGCACTGCCTGGTGCGTGCCGCCGTAAAAACCGGTTCTCACCGTGAATTGATCGCCAATCTCCATGAATACCCGGGATTGTTGCGCGACGGATGACCATCATTCCAGTGGATGCAATTTTTTGCTGTTCGCCGTCATTACCGCTTACTGCGCGGCTCTCCAGACTGGAAGATACTTTTGCTGCAAGCCAAGGAACGCATCGACGATGGCGTTCTCCGCGCATCCCGGCCTGATGCGATTGCGCGCGGCCATGGCAGATGGCAGCAGATAAGCCGCCTCGCTCGGAATGTATCCGGCCGAACCTTCCATGCTCGCGACCAGCGTGACCATCGCCGTGCGGTCGAACAGCGACGCCTTCTTCAGCTTCAGGCTGATATCCGTAAACACCTCGCCGGAAACATTTGCCAGCGCGATGTCATTGATCATCATCAGATTGATGGCGATGTTCACCGGGTCACCATCCACCATCGGCGCCGTATCGGCGCCAGGCGTAAACGATCCTGACACAACCGGTGCGGGCGCTGATGCGTCGCGCTTGCGCCCCGGACAGGTCAGGGTTGAGCTAGCGCTCCACAGCACGGCACTCGATTTCGTATTCTGGATACTCCGGGAAACGCGAACAATCTCCTCACCCAATCGCCGCGCCTGCACATCGAGGATCGCCCACCCGGCTGCGCCTTCGTCGTGAACGTCCGGCCCGTCCTGATTGTAGGTGGACATGAAGATCGGGTTCTGATCGCCCGAAGCACCCTGCGTCCAGACTGCAACGGCGCCGTGTCCGAGCCGCTCCTCCACATAGTTCGACGTTGCGCCGCCGATGTCGCCGGTCACTTCCGACTTACCATCTGGCGTGGTCTTCGACAGAAACATCACCACGCCGTGCACGGCGTAGTTCGACCACACCCCGATTGGATCACCCGCGAGCGTCGTCGCGAGCATCACCGCCACCGTCTTGTCGGATACACCCTCCGGGGCATACCCCATCTTGTAGGAGTCGCCGATCTTCTGATCACGGTTGGTATTGATGTACGCCTTGCCGGTGCCGAAGCCGATGCGCGCCGGCTGCAATTTCGCATTGGCCTGTTTCGCGGCCTCGACGACGCCTTTCAGTAACAGCGCCAGGTAAGGCTTGCGGTCGTAGCTCGACCCGCCGCCGCCGAAGGTCGGCGTGTTGTGATCGTGGGTGGCGCCTATGCTCAATTGACTGATCGGGATTTTCAATTCAGTGGAGACGGCTTTCAGAATATCCGCACCGTTAGTCAGACCCGCCGTATCAACGCCGATCAGCGCCATCTTGGTCGAACCATTGTCGATCACCAGCGCACGGGCAAAGAAGGGATCGTGCACGCCGGCCAGCATTTGCAGACCCGGCACCGGCAGCATGTCCCTGGTCGGCGTGATGTCGACCTTGGCGGCGCCGACCCGCAAACTTCCTTCTGCCTGAGCCCACAACGGAATCACCAAAACACCCGAAAGCACAATCACCAATGTCTTGATTTTGCGGCGCACGGCAAGCCCCCTCTGACGGCAATGAACGAGGGTATCAATGAACGCGTGAACGAAACAAGTTCAGGTTCGCGACGTGAACTGTGACAATCCATACGCCTGATTCCCGGCTCCGCTTCACGCTCGGCGACGAGACCGGCTATTCCGCTTCTGAAGGGTACCGATGTGTCGCACGATACAATCGCTTGCCGTCCGCCTTGATTGCATAGAAGAGCAAAACGTCCTTCGAACCATTCTTGCTTGGGTGCGCAACTACCGTAATCAGATCACCCGGTTTGAACGTCATTCGATTCCATCCCATGTCGACCATGAGGCTGATACTCGAAGCCTCTATATCCCACGTTCCTGCAGTGGAAGGGTCCGCCGCGTCAGCCCCAACCGCGAGGACGATGTGGCTATGCGGGTTCTGCCACCGGTACTCCTTGACGACGCCCCGATACGTAACATTCCGGGTCACGTCGAACATCTCGCGGGAATGATGCGCGAGGATCGAAGGAGTCGCAGCCAGCATGGCTCCGGCCGTGAAAATCAAACTCGAAATTGCTTGATGCATCCTCATTGACCCTCCAATCCCTGACTGCCGTGAGGGGAGCAGCCTCATAGTGCCTATCGTCCCGAGCCGGCACAAGCAACAGGCAGCGCATCGAGTTGAGAGTCGTGAGGCAAAATGGGGCTGTCGACTGGCATCCCGTTCCGTAACCACCAGCCGTGCTTACCTCGCCTTCCCATCCCCCTCTGCTTGCTCGACCCATAGTTGCCATGTGCGTTCCACGGGGTCCACGCGCGTGGCTTCGAACTTGTTCATGAATACCGGCTCGCCCATCTTCATTGCTTCAGCCACCACGTGAGCATTCACCTTGGTATAGATGGCGCGCAGCACAACATCCTGAGTGGTCGGCGCAGCCACGGCCATGCCATGCCCGCGCATCAGGACCACGGAGCGATTGCCCAAGGTTCGCGCCAGATCTGCACCGGTCTTGGTGTTATGCACTAGCATCAAGTTCTCCGGCCCTTCTGAATCGCGAAGATCGAACACGGGCGCGGGCTCGGAACCCAGAAATGCAGCAACGTGAATCGCAGCCTTGAGTGGCGCCCTGGTAATTCCGAACGGCAACACTTCGGGTGTGTGGCTGTGCACCACCGCGTATACGTCGGGACGCTCACGATAAATCTCGCCATGAATGAAACGCTCGCCATACGGCTGCGGGCCGTTTGGTTTGACGGGATTGCTGTTCTCGTCGAACTCCAGAATGTCGGCACGCTCTACCAACGCCGGCGCCAGCGAACGCGCCATGAAGTAATGCCTGGGATTGCTGGCCGATCGAACACTGACGTGGCCGAAGCCATCGAGTACGCCCTGGTTCGCCAAAATGTGATTGGCAAGTACCAACTCCGCGATTCGCGCTTCATCGGTAGCCGGCAGTTTCGCGCCAGCCAACGGCGTCCTGGCCGCCGTGCTCGCGTTCGGAGCTGCAGTTTGCGCCACCGTGGACGAAGTGTTCAGCCCCAGAGTCAGCAGTGCCACGGTGATGCCAAGGAATTTGCAACGATACATATATTTCCCGCCTTCTTGATTGAAGTAATTGCCCGCCTGTTTCGAGCTTGTTTGCGCGCCGGATTGCTCCGATTCAGGATATCGGCAGTAAAGGTAGTTGCCCCTCTGGTAGCTGGATGTCGAAGGTGGCGTTCGAGCTGTAGAAGAGAAACTCGTAGAAAGCCATCAACCCCGCCAGATCGGTGACGCCGCGCAAGCCGAGCAGCTGCTCGGCTTGCGCGAATGTCTCTGCGGTCATGCGACGATCGCGGAACAGCTCGCGTCCGAAGCGAACGACGACGGCGTCCTTCGCATCAAGGCCATCGAGCGACTTCCGGTACTTGATCACATCGAGCAACCCCGGTTCGACGCCGGCTGCGCGGGCCATTGGCTCGTGCGTGGTCCATTGATACTGGCAGTCGGTCTCACGCGCCGTCGTCAGGATCGCCACTTCCGTGAGTCGCGTGCCGAAGCCGTTGCCGAAGCGCAGGTAGAGATAGGCGGGCAGCACGATCCGCGCCATCTCCGGGCTATGCATCCACATGCCGATCGGTGACGGCAGGCCGGCGGCATAAGGCGTCTGCGGGTTGACGATCGCGTCGTATGTCTGCTTTCCATCCGCGTCGAGGTCCTCGCGCCTGACGCGCGGCAGTCGCGCACCGGATTCGGGATCGATGTCGGCGCCCTTCTGCATCATCTGGCGAACGGACGTTGCGCCTGGCAATGGCGGTGGCGCAACAAAGCGCGTGCTGGACTCCAGATCGAACGCAACGTTCGAGCTGATGTAGAGGAATTCATAAAAGGCCATGACTCCCGCGAGATCGGTGACACCCTTCCTGCCAAAAAGCTTCAATGCCTGCGCAAAGGTTTGTGCGCCGACGCGCTTGTCGCCAAACATCTCGCGACCCATGCGGATGACCACCGCATCCTTCTCCGACAGCGTATCGAGCGGCGCGCCGGTCGCGATCACGTCGATGACGCGTGGCTCGATGCCGATCCTGCGGGCGTTCTCGCCATGCGTGCCCCACTGGATCTTGCTGTTGTCGTAGCGGGCGGCCATCAGGATCGCCAGCTCCTTCGTGCGCACGTCCAGCTCCGTACCAAAGCGCAGATAGTCGTACATGGCCAGCAGGTGTTCACCGAAGCGCGGACTCCACATCGACATGCCGACCGGAGCGGGCAAGCTGTCCGGATGCGCTGAGGCGGGATTCACGGCCCGGTCGTACGTCCTCTTGCCCTGTTCATCGAGATCCTCGCGCTTGACGCCTTCGCGCAGTCGCACACGCGGATCGGCACTCGGTTCCTGGCCGAACGTCACATCGCCCGCCGCGAGCAACATCGCTGCAATCAGAAACGCGACCAAGCGCCGCGCCACCATGCACGCAGGGCCGCTCATCGCAAAGGCACCGGCGACTTACCGCCCGGCCCTGCCGCTGCCGGGATGTCGAATGTTACGTAAGACGTGAGCTCGAGAAACTGATGGAACGCCATCAAAGCGGCGAGATCCGTTACGCCTTCGGTACCGAACAGCTGCTGTGCGCGGGCGAAGGTCTCGGCACGCACGTAGCGATCCCGAAACAGCTCGCGTCCGAAGCGGACGATCGCTGCTTCCTTTTCGCCCAGCGCGTCCACCGCCTGGTCGTTCCTCACAACGTCGATGATCTGCGGCTCGAGACCCACCTTGCGCGCGGTCGATTCGTGCGCATCCCATTGCGCCGTGCTGTGAATCTCGTGCGCAGAGACAAGGATGGCCAGTTCGACAAGACGCACCGGAAAGTGGATGGCATCGCCGGCATCACCGCCGAAGCGCAGGTACATGTACAGCGGCAGCGCATGCTCTGCCATCCGCGGACTGTTCATCCACACGCCGAGCGGCGTGGGCAGGCCGCGGGCGTAAGGCGTGACGGCATTGACGACGGAGTCATAGAGTGCGCGAGCTTCCGGGTCCAGAGACTCGCGGTTCACCCCTTCGCGCAGCGACGCGCGCGGGTCGGGCACAGCCTGCTGAGCTGCGGCTTCGAGGAACAACAGTGTCGCCAGCAGGACCACCGCCCCGCGTACAGTTCGCAACGTACGCATCCGCGTTATCACAAACATCATTGACCCCATCTCCCCAATCGCCCAAGAATAGGTGACGACGGGCTTCTACTACAACTTCAAACTGCGAGGGGACATGACATCCAGTGGCGCGCGCTCGGCGAAAAATCGTCGTGATTTTCTCAAGAATGCCGGAGTCATCGCTGCCAGCACCGTGGCGGGCCACGCCGGCACGTCGTCTGCGGCATCCGTACCTCCGCCAGTTCAAACTGCTGCCGCGCCACGCGACAGCGCGCTGTGGATCACCTGGTACGACCTGCCCGATGCAGGCCGTGATCAGTATCTGGCCTGGCTGCACGGCTCGTACCTGCCAGGCCTTCTCCGTCGCCCCGGCTACCGCTGGGCCGCACACTATCGCGCTAACGAGCGACGTGATTCGCCGATGCTCCAGCACACACGCGATCCGATCGGGACGGGCTATCACTACATTCTGTTGATCGGCGCAGAAGATTCACATGTCTTCGGCAATCCGACGCCGAGCGCGATCCACGCCGTGCTGCCGGAAGCAGATCGCAGGATGCTGGGGATGCGAATCGGCGAACGGGTCAACATCGCCGTCGAGTGCGGGCGGGTGAATGGCACGGCGTTGCGTACGTATCGCGACGGGTTGCTGCCCGCGGCGGCCATCCAGATCGGCAGCTTCAACTGCCCAATCGAACTGGAAGAGGAGCTGCACGCCGGCTACGTCCAGTCGCGTCTGCCTGCAATGGCCGCGACACCGACCAATGTGCGCAACCGCAACCTGAAATCGGTCGCCGGCTGGGCCAAACACATCATTGTGTACGAGTTCACTACGCCGGAGTTGTTCGAACGCGACTACGAAGGCACATCAGGAAAGGCAACGCTGGGCACAGGGGGCAACAACGTAGTGCCCAAACTCGTGCATGCTCCGAACGGACCGAACAGCGCGGTCCGCATCTGGCCGCCAATCCAGACCACGGACGGGAGCGGTTGACAAGGGAGTGATGTATCTCTACCTGCGCGAACGTCAATGCGCCACTCGCCACGCCGAGTGATGCACGGCTTCTAGCGGCCTGTCGGACTTAAGGTTGATCTACTGCGGCGGCGTCAAATTGGTCCATTTTTCCGATCCTTTTCGTCAAATAGCTACGGCTATTCTCCTCAAACGATCAAAAACTGTCCTCAATTTTCCACTCGCCTCGCTACGATCACTTAAGTCCGACAGGCTGCTAGACCAGAAGATTGCGCCGGATTTCAACCTCGTTGCCTTCCGGATCACGGATGCGCAGCTGGATGGGTACGCCATCGCGGTCGCGCGCGACGACCACATCGACATTCAACGCCTGTAGCTGGCGCAATGCCAACGAAACGTCTTCGACATGAAAGACCACATGCGTCCAGCCCTGCTGCAAATACGGCGACTCCAACGGTGGTGGCCGCTTGGAACCCTTGAACTGAACCAGATCGATCCGGTATCCGGGAATGACCAGGTGCCAATTGCGAAAATCGGGATTGGCCTCAGATTTCGAGAACGGTTTGAAGCCCAGCACGCGCTCGTACCATTCGGCTTCGCGTTCGATATTCGCGACCGACAGCGTCGCATGATCCGGTGCAAGCCCGGTGACCGGACCTGTGGTCATTTCGGGCGACGTCGTTGCTTGCGACGCAGTGGACTGGGCAAACGACGGGACACACACCGCCTGCGCAAACAGCAACACAAATACAAAGCGCCAACACGTCACGTTAGTCACAGGTGATCCTCCGTCAATGAATATCGTCGATTGAATATCGCGTTCTATGCCCACGAAGCCGCACCCGGCACTGTTCAGCAGGCGCAGGATGCGAGGGTACCCTGCTCTGACGCCGCGGCACTGATCTTCTTACGTTGCCTATAAATGCCAACATGCGAATCGAGGGCTCAGCGATGCTTTTTCCAACAAAATGCAACGCTGTATACACCAGCGATGCTGATATTCTTCTTTCTATGGTTCGCCGCAACAGCCATTGGCGACTAAATTGATCGTCAGTGCAGACTGGCTCGCACTCCTTTGCTGTTCCTGAGCATTGCAAGCAGCATCAATAGGTTTATCAGCTGCAATGCAAAGCTTCCGCCGCCGCCTCCGCCACTCCCGCCGCCGGTGCTCGGTGCCTGCACATTGATGGTTGTGGTCGTGCTGTTATTGGAAGCATCCGCATCGACTGCAGTCGATGCGGCCGCAACGCTGGCTGAGGCAATCAATGTACCGGTCTCGCTGGCAGTAGCCGAGACTGTGAAGGATCGTGATGTTCCAACGGCGAGACCCCCAACATTGCAGGTGAGCTGCAAAGCAGAGCCAGTGCAATCCGTCGGAGCAGTGCCCAATGACAAGCCAGAGGCTGCAGTAAATGTAAGGGTTGCCGCGCTCGCCGCAATGGGACCGCCGTTCGAGATCTGCACGGTATACGTCACATTGTCGCCCCGATTCACCATGCTACCCGAAGGCGTGACTGTTACGCGCAGGTCAACGACTTCACCTGTGGCCGCTGTCGCCTGAGCGGTATTGTTGGTTGTCTCCACATCACGCTCATGGGCGGTAACCGTTGCCGAAACCGGTATGGCCATTGTCGAGGGCGGAGTATATGAAACGACAATGCTGACCGATTGCGCGCCGCGCAGTACTGGCACCATGCACAGAAGATTTACTGCTGATAGATTGCAGCTACCGCCGCTCACTGAAGCTGAAACATTGGTAAGTCCTGCCGGCAGCGTCGCTGCAATGCGCGTATTGGTCGCTGCAAGGGCACTGAGGTTATCGGCCTTGAGCGTGAATGTTGAGGCCACGCCAGTAGCGCGAATCCCCGAGTGCCCAAGAATCGAGACGGCAAGATCATTAACTATTTCGTACGTCGCCACACCACGTACGCTGGTATTCAAATAGATCAAACTGGGCGTGCCCGGATCAAGCACAAGATCACCTGCATACCAACGTGCGCCATCGTTTGGAGCACGCAATGTTTCCCACGTCTGCCCACGATCCACGGAACGCAACACGTATGACCCCGCCTGAGGAACGGATGAACTGTTGCCCGGGTCGTAACTGGCAGCGTAGAGGGTCATCGGCACCACCGGATCGATTGCTATGGCAGCGCCATATTGGTTGGTGATAGTTGAAAAAGGTATGTTCTGTACAAAGGAGGTGCCGCCGTCGGTGCTGACCTGCAACCCCGTTGCAGTCACCGCGTAGATTCGATTCGAGTCGCTTGGATCGATGGCGATACGACGAACATCCAGGCCGGCGAATGCAGTTTGCGACCAGTGCAGGCCACCATCGATTGATCTGTAGAACCCACCGCGACCTGAGGGACCGAACCCTTGATATCCAGCAAGGTACATGCGAGCTGAATTGGCGGGATCGATGACGAGCTGCAAGCCGTACACAGCCGGCAGATCGACGCTGTAAGGGCTCCAGCTCACACCGCTATCCGTACTTCGATACAGATAAGCAGTCGGCGTGAGACTGCCGGCGGAAGCCGCGGCATACATGATTGATGGATTGGCGGGATCGATCGCCATGGCCGTCTTGAAGACTCCACTTATACCGGTGCCGATGGTGGACCAGTTGCTGCCGCCATCGATGGAACGAAAAACGCCACTGAATGCGGCCAGATATATGGTCTGTGGGTCGCCGGGCTTCACCGCCATGCTAGTCTGACCCAAACTCGAACTTGGCAGCCTTAGCCGCTGCCAGCTGGAATCATTGCTGCTGGCAAAAAGGCCGCCTGTGCCGTCCGCGGTGAATGCATAGATCTTCGAGTTCGCAGCCAGTGTGGTTGCAAGGGTTGCTGAAGAGCCTATGGGTCCGGGCGCTGCTTCGACCCAGGTGACCGCGCTATTGGTAGAGAGCTGCACGCCCTGCTGGCTTGCAGTCAAAAAGCGCGAACCCGCAACCAGCAGCTTGGATACACCGGACGGCACTGCAGAACCAAACGAAGCCCAGTTGGTTCCTGAATTGGTACTGCGTACCAAGGCCTGGGTACCGTAATTACCAGCATAAATAGTGCCCGGTGACGCTGAGTCAACTGCCAGGCTGTTGTAAGAGCCGCCCAAGGCGACAGTCCAAGAGGCGCCATCGTTGCTTGAGATGAAAATGCCTGAATTAGTTGCCACAGCCAATGTATTCGCCGCTACTCTGACTAAGGCGTAAGCGGAAATGGACGATCCGCTGTAAGAAACATCACTCCAGGTTCCACCACTGTCGGTGCTACGAACCAAGTTCGTACCATGAATGGCAAGAATGGACTCGCCATTCGTTCCTTCAATCAGAAGATTGGTGAGCGTGGGGAATGTGGAAGTCCGTGTTGTCCAATTCGCACCACGAT
This sequence comes from uncultured Pseudomonadota bacterium, assembly GCA_963748005.1. Classification (GTDB taxonomy): domain Bacteria; phylum Pseudomonadota; class Gammaproteobacteria; order Steroidobacterales; family Steroidobacteraceae; genus CAILZL01. The sequence continues at coordinate 2,557,638 of CAVVHH010000002.1, read as the reverse complement.
CAGTACTGCGGAAAAAGGCGCCGCTGCCCGTAGCGTAGTAGACCGTCTTCCCATCTGCACCGCCGACGCCTACCGACCATATCTGCGAATTGGAAAGTGCAATGGCGCTGAACGTCTGACCGCCGTCTTCACTCCGGAACAGACCATCATTTAGCACTGCCACATACAAGCGATTGCCATCGGTCGGATCCACTGCGATATCAACCGCCTCGCCGACGAAGTCGCGACTTACTTGCCACGAGGCGCCGCCATCAGTGGAACGAAAAACCGCACGGCCATAAGCGGCATAAAAGACATTTGAATTAGTGGGACTGGCTTCGATGTCGCGAAAGAACCCACCAGAAGGTCCCTTGATTGTCCAGCTGTTCACACCCGCCGATGCGGCCGTCACGAGCAAGACATGGAGAACAGCGCCAATCAAGGCGCGCACAACGTTCCGATGCATAATGCAGTTCCCTGGATCCCGAATAGTTATTTTAATGTCCCGTTGTTATATCAAGACATGCAGCGATCCTAACCTTCGGACCAACTTCCTGGCAAATCCATGCGTAACGAAAGGAGCTCCCTGCTTAACTTATTGCCTGGACATCCCCATCATATCTAACGAGACTGTAGAAAAAGTCGAAAACGTAGGTGCTTTTCGGACTCAACGCTTTTTCGAAGAATTCCTCGGTCCATATTTTCGCTCCACCCTGCGTCACGATCGTCGACTGTGGTGAATTTTCTCGGTTCAGCCGAACAGCAACGTTACTTTCAAAAGCATCGTGCCCCATATCGCTTCCTATTGAAAGCATCTCGCGGCCGGGGGTTTTTCTACGGCCTCAACGTGTCGTTCAATAATTAGCGCGATCGCCTTCCAAGCTCAAGACCGCTCGCATGAGGCAAGAAGCAAGACCTGACCCCGTGACATGCTGCGTGACATGCTGAGGGTGGCTAGAGAGCCTACGAGAAGGTGCTCTACGCCACTGACTGACTATTGTTGCGAACGATCAAGCCGCACGAGAAGTGAGCCGGCTATTTCCGCGTGGAGGCCTTCGCCGCGGGTTGCCACGAGGGCGTACCTTCTTCCCACTGATTATCTGTCAGTTGCTCGACGTGCGTCCCGTCATAACGCATGACGAAGATCTCGCCGTAGGGTTGTGGCGAGTCGGTGTAGACGGCTTCGTCCTTGAAACCCATGCGTGAGCTGCTGAAAGCGATCGATTCTCCATCGGGGGACCAGGCCATGTGCGCATCATTGCCGTGCGTATGGGTCAGCTGCTTCAGACCACTTCCGCCTGGCTTGATGGTGAATATCTCGTAAGCCTTGTCGATCTGGCGCGCGAACATGATCAAGTCGCCGCGCGGCGACCATAGCGGAAAGTTGTCGTACTGATCGGTGAGTTTGCTGATCGCTCTGGATTCCAGATTCAGAATACGCAAGCCGTAGCTGTCCTTGTCGAACTCGCGATACACCAGGCGTTTGCCGTCAGGTGAGAAGGAAGGAAATGAGCTGTTCGAAGCGCCTGAAGTCAGTTCCTGATAGCCGCTTCCATCCGCGTTGATGATGGCAATCTGTCCGCCCCCATCAATGCGATCGGCGGGTTTCAGAAACAGCTCGTTAAAGGCGTGGAAGAAGGCGCCAAACGGTCCAATACCGAAGACAATCTTGTCACCCGCCGGCGACCATTGCGGCGCCAATACACCCCGGTTTTTTTCCTGATACAGCATCTTCGACTGCCCGGTCGCTGCGTTGGTGATCATCAGACCCGCCGCGCCGACTGCACTGCTGGTTGATATAAAACTTGCGCCGGAAGAATCGAAGGCTGGCAAGGGCGAGGCAGTGAGACTCAGGCTGTATTTTGGGTTCGCTGTGTAAGTTGGCTTCAGTCCAATACGCGGAACATCGATGACTCTTTGAAATACCACCTGCTGGCCATCGGGCGACCAGGATGCAGTACGGATGTTGCCTTTCGGCCCGCGCTTGCCACTGAGATAGTAAATGCCACCAGGAGCGGCGATATCTCTTATCACATAGCCGACATCGTCCCCGGTCAGCGCTGCCGGATTGATCTTCGTGCCGGACTCGGCGCGCAGCTCGGTAGCAACACCCTTGTCGATATCGATGGAAATCAGTTTCGTATCGGTTCCGTTCATGGCGCGGACCCAGCGGTTGGCCATTTGCTCAGGGTCCATGCAATAGGCGACAACGCGGCGGCTGTCCGACGTCCACTTGGGACTGCCGCAGAAGCTCTCGCTGGACAGTTTCCTGAGACCGGAACCGTCCGGATGAATGATAAAGATGTCGGCGATCTGCAAGCGCTCCCAACGGCCATGCGCGAAGGGAGCATCGTGATTCCGGCTGGAGGAGAAGGCGATCCATTTGCCGTCCGGCGACCAGGAAGGACGGAAGTCGCCGCCCTTGCCGTTGCTGACTTTGGTGAGCGCTTTGGCCTTCTTTGTGGAGAGGTCCATGATCCACAGAGTGGCAAATCCGCCGTTTCGCGTGCTTACGAAAACAAGTTGCTTGCTGTCTGGGGAGAATGCCGCCTGATCATCGAAGGCGGCGTTGCTGGTTAACCGCTCGATGTCCGTACCGTCTGGCTTTACCCGGAACAACTCCGCAGAACCGGCGCGGTCCGACGTGAAAACAATGGACGATCCATCCGGAGCCCAGGCCGGGTCGTAATCCGATTCCACGGAGCCGGCGAGCAGCGGACGCTCCTCGCTGCCGTCTGAATTGGCGATGAAAAGCCCGACCTCGCCGGGATAGCCAAATACTCGCGCCACGGCAATTCTATTCTGTGCCTGCGCAGAGAGGGCCATCAGGCCCAGCGATAACGTTGCAAGGAAGAAAATGCGCATGGGCGTGATGGTACTCACTCTGATCGTGCTGAAGTATGAAGACATTTTCTCACGCTCGGCTGAATCGTTTTGCGGCCTCTGCTTTTGCCCTTGCCCGTTCAATCTCTCGATCTCGTGGCGGAGCCAGAGTGACGAGAGAGGCTATGAGAATGCGCGCCGCGTCGCTGACCTGTTCGACAGCGCGGTTGAACGCTACTTCATTGACCTTTGAGGGCGCCGTTCACGCCAGCAATTGAAATCCGAACGCTCCGTTGTGGACATAGACCAGCTTGCAATCTTCAAGGTATTGGGCGTCGTGAATTCTTCCAGCACGAACGTAGCCAGTCTCTCCTTTATGCAAAAAGATCCTGTCCCCGTCCGGGACCAATCCTGTGGCCTCTTTCTTGTAAAACTGAAGCGACATCTTACCTTCCACAACAACGGTCATATCATCGCCAGGATGAGAGTGCGGCGGTTCCTCTGTGCCGGCCTTCCAGCGCTCCAGCATCACCTCAACGCCATCTGGGTTGGTGGGGTAAGTTGTACGAAACGTGAAGCCTTCAGGTGTATCGGGAGCCGTCACATGATTGCCCCACACAGGGCTGGTCTCAGAGGTAACATTCTGATCAGACATAAGGCCTCTCACAAGTTCTGAGTTTTACGCTAGGCGATGTATAGCTCAAAGAAAACCAAAGCCAAACTGTGGCGAGCCGAAGGGTCGAAGTTATCTGCGTCGTGGGTTCAGTAGGCTGAGCCAATACCTGCGATCCGACACCCGGCACAGCTCGCGTACTGGAAACCGGACAAGCGGAACTAATACTGCCCGAGGCCCTCGGTCAGCTCGATCAGGGTGCCGGCTGGAGCTGAGAGAAACGCGATACCCAGCCCGAGCTTTTCGTTCTTGCTATAGGGCCGCTCGAAGTGCACGCCCTTTGCTTCCAGCTGCCGGCAGAATGCCTCCAGGTTCCTGACCTCGAAGCCGATATGGTCCACTGCCCTGCCACGCGTGGCCACCAGCGGCGCACTGCCCTCCGCCGGCGGCATGAAGCTGAGGTTGATGCCCGGAACATCCGCGGTCTCCCAGGCTCCACGTTTGCGGGGCGATGCGGAGAACATCCGCACATACCAGTCGCGCTCCGCCAGAAAATCAGCAGCCGCGAGGTGCAGATGGTGAGCGGTCGCCATGTCCCCATGACCGGGCACTTCAGTGACTTCAACATCGACGCCATCGGGCGTAATCAGGTGGGCATTCAGATTGCCTTCCGAGCCGACAAACTCCCGCGTCACCTCGAGCCCAGCCTTGCGCCAGATATCGATAGCCTGCGCACGGCTGCGCACCTGCAGTCCGAAGTGATCGACGGCGGTGCCATGGGTTTCACCCGAGGGCTTTTGTTCGCGGAACAGAATCAGCATGCCCGGAAGCTTGACCCCGCTCAGCCCTTCGCGAGTAATCGGCACCGCACCGAACGCATCCATCCACAGCTGCCGGTTGCGGTTCACATCAGAAACGTTGAGATGCACATGCCCCATGCTGACGCCGGCAGCATTGGGTGGCGCCAGCTGCGCAAATGCAGACAGCGGCATCAGAACGGCAAGAACGAGGCTTATGATGGTTTTCATGGATAGCCAACCAGAACGGATCTGAAGAGTAAACACCCTTTTTGCTGAAAGCTAGCAGGTTACGCACCTTGCCCAACCCACGCGCCGTGCAATCACGCTCGGCTGAATCGTTTCGCGGCCTCTGCTTTCGCCCTTGCCCGTTCAATCTCGCGATCTTTTGGCGGAGCCAACGTAACCAGCGAGCCGATGAGAAGACGCGCCGCATCGCTGACTTCTTCGACAGCGCGATTGAACGCCACTTCATTGATCTTGGAGGGTGCATTGAAGCCGCTGAGCTTGCGCACGAATTGCAATGCTGAAGCTTTGATTTCTGCCTCGGTCGCCGGCGGGGCAAAGTTGAACAGCATTTTGATATTCCGGCACATAGCAACCTCCACAACGGGGATAACTTCTCTGCGTATTCTGCAATCTACTGGGGTGACACAAAGAGTCAACCGGGAAAGGGGATGCCGGTGCGAAGATTTGAAGTTGCCGCAGGGAAACGTAGCAAGAAAATGCAATGAGACACCCCCGGCACCATTCACTCTTAGCTTGTTTGTTTCCTGATCTCGGCAATAGCATTTTCCAAAGCTGCATTCGCAGCGTTCAATTCCGCAACATCAGCCTCACCATTGGTGACCAGGACTTTTACCAAGGCTTTACAACGACGTACTCTGACATTTGAATATGCCAATACCGCATTGCGTAACCCATATCTTCGGGACTGCACACTTAACGGCGCATCGTCCAGTTCATCAGCCAACGCCCGCCATCGCGGCAATACCTGTTCATCTATTTGCCGGGCCGCATCCATTGATCTCTCGTCATTGGACACTGCCGCCAGAATCTTTTGCTCAAGTTCGATAGCCTGCTTTTCTTTTTCGGCAAAGCCATCAACAACCCGTTCGTATTTTAGTTCCTGCCTGGCAGACTCGCTCGACGGCCATCCAAGCTTGGCTGCAAACACTAGAACCTATCTCAAAATTAACTGCCGTGCATAAAGATGTAGAATCGTGCATATGCTGAAATTAAGCGATGCACATTGGGCAAGGATACGGCAGCACTTTCCCGAGGAGAGCCTTGAAGAAAGTCGCCCGGGGCGCAAGCCAGTGCCTGCACGCAAAGTTCTGGAAGGCGTGTTGTGGATTCTGAACACCGGCGCGCAATGGCATCTGCTGCCCCAGTGCTATCCCAACTACAAGACGGTGCATCGGCGTTTCCAGCAATGGTGTCGGGATGAAGTATTGCGCGCGGTGCTGACGGATCTGGCCAATGACCTGCGCGAGCAGGGGATGATCGATGAACGCGAAGCGTTCATTGATGCCACGTTTGCCAGTGCCAAAGGCGGCGGCGAGGAAATTGGCAAAACCAAGCGGGGCAAAGGCGTGAAAATCATGGCGATTGTGGATCGCCATGGCTTGCCCTTGGCGGTCAGCACGCATGCCGCGAACCATCACGAAGTTACGCTGGTGCAGCTGAGCTTCGACTTTTACATGATCGAAGCGAAGCCGGAGAATCTGATCGGCGACAAGGCCTATGACTCCGACCCCCTGGATGAGCAGTTGCGCGAACAGGACATCGAGATGATTGCGCCGCACAAGACCAATCGGGTGAGACACGCCACGCAGGATGGACGGCGCTTGCGCCGTTATCAGCGACGCTGGCTGGTCGAACGCTTCTTCGCCTGGTTGCAATGGCAGCGAAGAATCCTGTGTCGATGGGAGTATTACGCGCAAAACTTCCTCGGCTTTGTACAGCTCGCCTGCATAAATATGCTACTCAAACGAATTTGAGATAGGTTCTAGTAAAATTGCTCCGAAGACCACACTCAGCAGTACCTTTCCTGCATCCAGCGACCGTTCCTTGGCATCCAAAGATTTCGTGAGCGCGAAACCCGCCAATGCACCACCGAGCAATCCTCCAATATGCGCCGCGTTATCAATCCCGGCGTGTGCGACACCATTAATCAAGTTGTAGCCAATAAATATAAGAGTGCTGTTACGATGCATAGTAAGTATGGATGTTGGTATTTCACCGCGTCTACGCATCACGACTGCCAACAGACATCCATAGACACCAAACACGGCTCCTGAGGCACCGGCACTGTTCACAACTGGATTCCATACCAAGCTGGCGACGCTCCCAGACAAGCCTGCGAACAAATACATAAGCAGAAACCTGACCTTTCCCAGCAATCTCTCCACCAGCAGTCCGGTTTGAAACATTGCATACATATTTAGCAGAAGATGCATTAAGCCAAAGTGCACAAAAGTCGCCGACAAAAGACGCCACCATTCGCCGCTGATTGTCAGCGGCCCAAAATTTGAGCCCCACGGAATAACAGACTCGCCGGTTGGCGCGAGCGGATTAACTCCCGAAACGGACATCGCCAGATACACCAATAGATTCAATGCGACGATGGTGTACGTGACCCATACACGCGGCGTCGCCTCTATCAATCGCTGAAAAAATTCACTGTTCTCCTTGAGTTCAGTAGCGAATTTTTCGGTTTGAAGGTCTGGCAGGCTCTGCATGATCGCCACAGCCTGATCCTCACTCTCTGCGTTAAAGCAAATCACCTTTTCGGGCTGTCCAGCTTCAACATAATTGCAAACAACCATCTTTCCATTAGCCCGCACATTGCGAATGCATTCCAGACTGAGATCGGTCTCAGTAGCTGATCGAAGAAATGGTACGCGCGCGCTGCTTCCGGACAAAGTCAGTGATGTCTTTGTGATTTTTATTGAACCCTTTCCAACAAAGCCGTAGCCGTTGGGGGTCTTCATAAATTTAACTTGGAAAAAAATCGGCTCTTCGACCACAGGGGCTATTGATTGTATTTGTTGTGCGAAGTTGTCTGCGCCTTGCCAATCCTGCTCATTCATTATGGATTCCCTTAATCAAAAATGGATATGACTATGCCTGTAACTCATCGATATATTACAGGCCAGCACCCGATCGATCTACGATGTGCAGGGCACCAAATTGCTTAATGCACACCTGCTGTCGATTGCCCAGCACCGTTCACGCATACAGCTGCCGGGCCAATCACCACATCTCAGTGGCGACAGATCAAGCGGCTGTCGAGTAACGCGTCGCGGATCACCCGCATATCAATGACTGCGTTACCAGCAACCCGACACGGTCCTCCGCAAATAGAGACATTCGGCGTACAGAGGCTGTACGCCCTAAGCGCTCACCACTGGGTTTGGAAAATGTCTCTGCTTCGGCGCTGCGAAAGAAGTCGAGTCGCCAGGATGCCAAGCAGTTCAAGGCCGAGCTCCCTCACGTCGAACGATCCTCCGCCACCATCAGAACCCGTCATCGCGGGCGTGCTGGTGCCAGTGGTGGTGGGCGGCACAGGCGTGGAGGACCCAACGTCGTCGTCGAGGATTTCGGCGCTGATGACCGTTGATGATCCGATTGCATAGTTGAAATTGACACCACTTGGTGACGTCACAGCCAGCGAGATGCTCTCCTTGTTCTCTGCGACACTGTCATTGATAAGCTGAATTTTGATGAACCTGTCGGAAGTATCACCATCTCCCCAGTCAAGCTGGCCGCTGGGCGCAACAAAGTCCACGCCGGGAGTAGCCTGTGTGATGCTACCGAGAGCTGTCTTATAGGTAATGGTGACAGCCCCATCACTGCCACCTGTGCGACTGACTCGAAGAACCAGTTCGCCGTCACTTTCGCGCGCCTCCGTGTAATACCTTTCAACCACTATGACTCCGGAACTACTGTGCGCACTGCCTGATAGCCGCAGCGCCCAGCGCGTCCAGCCGTCGGACAAGGTCAGAACGACAGCGCCACCGGATTGCTCAACGACATCCTCGATGAATGCATGTACTTCCGGGGGAAGCAGCACGATGCCGCCCCTGCCAAAGGCAGAGTCCAACGTGATCCGACCGTCAGTGGCAATCAGCAACCGGACGACTGCGGTTCCGGAATCCGCGACAAGGCTGTCGACACTTTCCATCTTCGTTGACAAAGCGACTGCGAGGTACACGCGCCGCCCGTCGCCGCTGACCGAGATTTTTCGCACATACTGAAACAAGCCCGCCCGCCCCAGCGCAAGTTGACCGATATCAAACGCGGCGTATCCGGAGCCGGTATTTCCGAAACTCCCGTCAGGGGTACCATCAATGCGTAGTCGGGCCAGCAGGATGTCGGTGCCCACATCAACCTTCTCGCCAGATGTCGTTGCGGCAGCGTTGCTCGTGCCGGAAATCAGCGAGCCGCCTGCAGGTAACGGCGCCACAATTTTCCAGTTGGTGGTGTTGGGATAGAGCGCCCCACTATCAACCGGCGGCGAGATGCGTGATCCGGTTGCGCTGAAATACACTGGATTGATCAGACCCCCGACGCGTATGGCGCCGCCCGGTAGCACCGCAATGGGACCGCTACAAGCCACGCAACTGGACTGCCCCAACGGTGCTTCAATCATCTGGGCCGCAAATCCACTGTCGAGGGTGCCATCCACGTTGAAGCGGCGTAGTGCTGCCACTGCGGGAACGTCCTTGAAATAAGGCTTGTCATTGGCCAGGACCAGCACCCGGCCATCGGGTTGCAAGGCCAGGGCCTCCACCCATGAGCCCACTGACAGAAACTCGGAAGCCGGTGCTGCGACGAAGCCACCGTTGCCGAACGTCAGATCCGGATTCCCGTCGTTACCCATGCGGAGCAGTGCAGGTTGTTGCATCCGCAGGCTGCCTCCAATCAGCAGTTTTCCATCTGCCGCGCGTAGGGAGGCGTAGGTGTATTGAAAGTTGCCGACCGGTGTCTGCTGTCCGCCTACTCCGTATGAAAGGTCCGGTTTTCCATCGATGTCGGCACGCTTGAACAGCGTCGAATCGGAGGTCGAAAGCACGAAGTCATAAGGCGAATAGTTGCCGATTGAGATGTCGTCGGACACATAGAGCAACCGGCCGTCTGGCAGAACAGCCAAAGGATTGTAGACAGAGCCGGCATTGCCGTAGCTGTAATCGAAGTCACCAATACCAGCCGCCAGCAATGGACGCGTAGCCGGAAGCATGGCCAGCAGCAACACAACAGCATATTTCCGGGATACTTTCATACCGGGATGGCCACTTCGAAGCAATGGCGCAAGCCAGGGACGCATGCATTGATGGACATTGCGCCTACCTTGTGACCGGTCGTGAATGTGACGATCGACAAACATCACACGTGATCTGCAGGAATGAATACTAGATCAATTGCTGTGCGACGAATTGCAAGAATAGACACCGTTTTTACGAAGCGGCTGGCGATGCGACGCTGAAGCAGCGGCTGATCCGGGCAGGTTTTGGAAGTAACATATCGATCAGGTACGGAATCCTCCAGAGGAATCGGGATTCACGCCGAGCAGCTGACAAACAAGAATGTGGGAAGAAGGCACGTGGCAGTCACTGGCGGCATCGACGTTAAAATAGCGCCACGGGGATAGCGACATGTCTGAAAGGCCAGAAACAAGACCTGATTCCAGCACTACGTGGTTCGCGCAGTCATCAGTGATTCGGCGTACACAAGCTGTACACCGTACGCACTGCGAGCACGGCAGCGCTTCGGAAGCAGATTCCGAACCGCCCACGTCCATAGCACTTTTGCCTAGCAGAACAGTGCAGCGACGTCTGCAACGGATGGCAGAGCTGCCTGCGCGTGGCGCATTCGTGGTGCTGGCGTGGCTGCTTGCCTCGTGGCCCGTACTCGCTCATCACGGCGCCGCGCAGTTCGACCAGAGCATCACCACCGTGATCGAGGGCTCCATCGTCGAGTACAAATGGGCGAATCCGCACGTGTACCTTGCGGTCCAGACTACGGGGCCGCGCGGCGAGCGCTACGTACAGCAGATCGAGGCGGGAGCCGTTTCACTGCTGCTGTCGAGGGGAGTGACTCGCGAGCTGCTGCATCGGGGCGACCATATCAGCGTGCGCGTCAACCCCAATCGCTGGGGCGAGGACCGCCTGGTGCTCGGCGTTGAGCTGACCACGGCCGATGGCAAGCGCTATCCGTTAAATCCGAGCGCGGTGGGCGAGCCGGCGGCGGTCGATGCAGTCGCGGCGAGCATCCAGGGCACGTGGATACCACAGCCGGCGGCCTTTTCCCGTCTCATTGCCGAGGCGCGAACCTGGCCAGCGACGAAGCAAGCGCAGGAGGAAATGGCCGGCGATCGCTCTGCACTGTTCAACGCTCAGGCCGTAAAGTGCGTTCCGCAGGGGGCACCCTACCTGATGGCTTATTCGATCCCGATACGCATTCGGGCGGACAGCCGCACGGTGACGATGGACATCGACTGGTCACAGACACGGCGCATCGTGCATCTCGGTGCAGCACATCCGGCCAACGTCACTCCTTCGATGCAGGGTCATTCGGTCGGCCATTGGGAAGGCAGTGTGCTCGTGGTCGACACAGTCGGTTTCACCGCGCATCCTCAGGGCTTGGGATTCAGATTTCCTTCGAGCACTGCCAAGCACATTGTCGAGCGATTCGCGCTCAGCGAAGATCGCCGGCACCTGAACTACGAAATCACCGTGGAAGACCCAATCTATCTCACCGCACCCATCACAGCCCGAACGACCTGGGACTACCGGCCGGGACAGGCGCTGTCGAATGCGCCATGTGACCCGGCTTCCGCTGCACGTTTTCTCGACGGCAGGTAATCTAACTTCGGCCCGCCAAGGCGTTTTTTGCAGGGTGATATTCAGATTCTTAGGAGAAGCTTCATGACACGATTCCTGACGACGCTCATTCTGTCTGGCTGGTTGCTCTCAACCTGTGCACTGGCACAGGGGATCGAGCCTTTTGACGCCTCCAGGCTGGCCAAGGTCGGCGACACCGTCCAATACGGCGCCTACAACATCTTGAAAATCGGCGATGGAATCTATCGATTCGACAACCGAGGCATTCATCCACCCATCGGCACGCCGGGCGCGCTGGGCACCGACTTCTACCTGATCAGCGGCAGCGCCAGGGCGCTGATGGTTGACTCGGGCAACAACTACATGGACGGCAATCGCCAGGTCCCGAAACGCAAGAACGCTGCCGAAGAACTGCGCGCCGCCGTCAAGGCGCTGACGAACGACGTGCCGCTGGAGCTCGCGGTCACGCACATGCACGCGGATCACAATGGCATGACGCGCGCCTTCCTCGACAGCGGCGTGAAGTACTGGGCAGGCGAAGGTGAAGACCTCGCCATGCTGAAGACCGAATTCAATCTGCCGCCCACCACCTATACGGCGTTCAAGTCGGGCGAAAAGACCTTCGATCTGGGTGGTGGTCGCGTTGTCGAGACCTTCCTGGTCAACGGGCATACCAAAGGCTGCACGGTGTACATACTGCACAAGGAAGGCATGGTGTTCACCGGCGACTGCTACGGGAACGGCGAAGGACTGGGTGCTGGCTCTGCCGACAACATCAAAACGTTTGCGCAATCCAGCCAGAAGTTCGCGGACTATCTACTGGCGAATTTCTCTCCCTATGAAAGGTATGCGCTGAAGGTGTACTCCGGCCACAGCTGGGAAAACGGTTATCAGGGCTTTTATCGGGAAGGCATCACACCCGTCGATGTTGGATATCTGGATTGGCGCTTCCTGCAGAACATGGCCTCCTGTGCCAATGGCATCGTGAAAGGCAGATGGCTGGTCGAGGGAAGTGGACTTCGCTTCGTCGAGTATTCAACCGATCCCAACAACGGCAACTACAACGCCTCGGCCAGGCCCGGCCAGAGACGCGGCGCAATGATCTTTGGAATCGGCAGCATGATGGGACCGCTGGAGGTGTTCTACGAGGCGGCGGGTTTGAAGATGCCGCAGTAAATCACGATCTTCGACGTACGGAATCCCGCACGGCTGCTCACAATCAAAGCCCAGCGATGCGCTTTGGCAGCAACCGTGCCGAGTGCCGCACGGTCAGGATGTCGATTCTGTCCTTACGGATGCGGTAGATGATTCGGTATTCGCCCTCGTACAACTCGCGGATATCGTCGCGGCCATACTGAGGTACAATTTTTCCGCTGCTAGGTGTCAATGCAATGCGGCTGGCTTTCCTAGTCAGGCGATCGACAAAGTTTCGGGCATTGACGGGTTGATCAAGCGCAATGTGATCGTGAATTTGTGTAAGGCGGAGAAGTGCCTTGTGCGTCCATGCAACTTTCATGATGGGCTTTACTCTGGAAGCCCGAAGCGGCGGCGCACCTCAGCGTTATCGACTACACGGTCTGCGTCACTGTCCTGCAAAGCTTCCTCAAGGTCCTGCAGCACCGATGCTTCGTGAGCAAGGTCCTTCCAATCGGCAGCCTCGGGCAGCTGCTCGATCAGCTCATGGGCTTGTTGTTTGAAATTTCGTGCCGGCGGGTTCATGGGCATACCTCGGGTATGGGCAGGATCGTACTCCTTCAGTGCCTTGTTCAAAAGGTCGCTCATCACTAATCCTCGTGCCGCAGATGCTGGCGCCTCTTCTTTGGCATCAACGAGTTACTGGCGCCAGCACCCGGCGATGTTCACGAAATGTCTTCCAGTGTTGACCGGAGCTTCAAGAGCTTTTCCTGATGCCGCTAGTCTTCCCGACGGACCTGGAGGAGCATAGGCGCATGCCCACAAGACGCGACTTTCACAAACTTGCCATCGCTGCTGCTGTGGCGGCGCTGCCGGGAATCGGCTCGGCACAGACTCCGGCATCCATCTTCGTTCCGGGTGGACGTTCGCGCGGTGAGGCGGCCATAACGCTGAGGCCGGAGATACACGGGACGCATGGCATCGTCGCCGCGGGAACCCGCTACACGGTGGAGGCGGGCGCGCGCATTCTCAAAGCGGGTGGCAATGCGTTCGACGCAGGTGTTGCGGCGGTGTTCGCCGCGGCGGTCAACGAGTTCTCACACTTCGGCATGGGTGGCGAAGCGCCCGCCATCGTGTTCCAGGCCGCAACCGGCAAGGTCACCGTCATCTGTGGTCAGGGGACGGCGCCGCAAGCGGCGACGCCGGCTCACTTTCTCGATGCGGGCATGATTCCGGGCAACGGCCCGAATGGTGGCACGGTGCCTGCCGTGATCGATGCCATGGCGCTGACCCTGCAGAACTTCGGCACGATGTCGCTGGCTGAGGTGCTGGAACCCGCGCTCCGGCTCGCCAACGGTTTTCCTTTGTATGAAGTGTTGCACGAGGCGTTGACCGCGAATCGCAAGCAAACCGAGCAGTGGGTTTGGTCGCGTCGCACCTACTACCCCGAAGGGCGCGTTCCCGATCTCGGCGAGATTTTTCGTCAGCCCAATCTGGCGGCCACTTTGCGCGTCATCGTCGAGGCTGAAGCTGCAGCGCTCAAGAAAGGCGCCAACCGCAGGCAGGCCATCGAGGCCGGACGCGACGTGTTCTACAAGGGTGATGTGGCCAGGCGCATCGCAGCGGCCGTGCAGGCTGATGGCGGTTTGCTGAGTTACGAGGATCTCGCCATCTACCGCGGCCGGCTTGAAGCTGCGGTCAGCACACGCTTCCAGGGCTACGACATCCACAAGGCCGGTTTCTGGAGTCAGGGGCCGGCATTACTGCTCACGCTGAACATTCTCGAAGCCGCCGGCATCGACAAGATGTCCCACGGGGACGAGCTGTATTTGCACACGCTGATCGAGGCGATCAAGCTGGCATACGACGATCGCAATGCGTGGTTCGGCGATCCACTCTACGCCGACATTCCCGCCGAAGGCCTGCTGTCGAAGCGCTACGCTGCCGAGCGCGCGGCGTTGATTGGATCGCGTGGGTCGTTACAGCACCGCTACGGTGACCCATACGCACATCAGCGCGGCGCGCGTCCCGCTTCTGCATTCATACCCCGCCAGCTCAAAGTGCGCGGCGGCCTTCCCAGCGACACGACTGCGATCGAGATCGTGGATGCGCACGGCAATCTGTTCAGTTCGACACCGAGTTCAGGCTGGCTCAGCGGCGGTGCGTACATTGCTGGCGATACCGGTGTGCCGCTCAGCAACCGCATGACAGTTTTCGATCTGGACCCGGCAAGTCCCAACGTGCTGAAGGGAGGCAAACGGCCCCGAACCACGTTGACGCCCACCATCGTCACGCGCGCAGGCAAGCCCTTTCTCGCGGTCGGCACGCCGGGCGGGGACAGTCAGGACCAGCACATTGTGCAGACGTTGCTCAACATCATCCTGGGCGGGCAGAACCTGCAGCAGGCCATCGAGGCGCCACGTGTCGAGTCACTGCATTTCCATCAGTCGTTCGATGACAAGCGCGATGCACCGGGTGTGATCGAGATCGAAAATCGTATTCCTGCGGAAGTCATCGCTGCACTGCTTAGCCGCGGCCATCGGGTTGAATTGGTGGATGCCTACGGCATTTCGACCGCCCTGGTGGCCGCAGGCATGGAGCCGCAGTCGAACACACTACGCGGTGGCGCCGACGTCCGTCGCAGGCGCCAGATTCTGGGATGGTGACAGCACGATTGGATTGCGAGTACGAGAAGAGCTTCATCAAGTGCCCGCATGACCCACCGATCCAACAAAAATAAGCCACAAGCAATTTTTAAGATAAGTTCTAATAACTAAATTACAGAGTCGACTTCGGGGAATCATCGTGCAGAGGCTACATCGCTATCTCGCAGTCTTCGCCGTGTTCCTCGCGCTCTACCTCGGCGCTACCGGCACACTGATCCAGCTGACCGACTTGTGGACGCTGCTGAGCCATGCACCGGCGAGTGATCCCAACCTTCAGTCGATGCGCCAGGGGCGCAACGGCCCGCAGAATTTTCAGGTCGTGACCGACGCCGACTACGACGCCCCTGCCCTGCCGGCAGCGTTTGACTTCGACCGCGCCCTGACCACTGTCGTCAGCTCGGCACGCACTGTTGCCGCAGGCACGTCGCTGCGCTTCGTCGAACTTCGCATGTCCGACGACAAGCCGATCGGGCAGGTCGCCTCCGAAGGCAAGCTGCTGCGCTTCGACGCCACCACCGGCGCCGTGCTGGCAGGTCCCGACACTGCGGCAGAACTCGTCTTGCCGTCAGTGGGCGACGGTCCTTCGTTTCGCATCACGATCAAGAACATTCACCGCATGACCGCGTACGGCTTCTATTCCCCATTCTTGTTCGTCGCCGTCGGCATCACCCTGTGCATCGTCGTCGTCAGCGGCATTGCCCTCTACTTCCGGCTCATGACTTCCCGCGCCCGCATGGGACGACGCTCGCCTTACTGGTCGGCGGGTGGGCGATGGCGCACGCTGCACCGTTCCATCGCGCTCACTGCTGCGACATTCCTTGTCGTGGTCGTGTTCAGCGGTACCGTGCTGGCGATCGGCACTGCAGGCGTCCGCGTCTATCAACTGATGCATGGTGGCCGTCCGGGCCTGACAGCGGACGTGTCCTCACCGCTGAGCGACACCGAGCTACCTGCCATGCTGCACGCGATCCTGATGGCCCATCGCAAGGAAGCTCCAAACGAACCCATCAAGGTGATCCGCTTGCGCTATTTCGCCGGCATACCACAGGGCGTGGTCGTCAGCGGCGAAGGCGAGAATACCCGACAGGTGGCATTCGTGACCGCGACGGGTCGCGTCGCCAGCCTGTCGGGTCCGACCTATCCCGCGACGGGTCAACCCTTCGGCTGGCAGACGAGTCAGACCTTCAAGCGCATCCACGACGGCGATTTCCTCGGGCTGCCTGGCAGGTTCATCAGCCTTTTCACCGGCCTGTCGATGCTGTTCCTGGCGATTTCCGGGGCGGCAATTTACTTCGATCTCTGGAGCAAGCGGCGCAAGCTCGGTCACCGCGGACTGTTCTGGTCATAGCGGCGGGCCGGCCAGAAACGCGGCGCGATGATCTACGGAATCGGCAGCATGATGGGATCGCTGGAGACGTTCTACGAGGCGGCGGGTTTGAAGATGCCGCAGTGAACCAAGATCTTCCTGGTCAACGTCATTGACCTCGGCAACGAAAGACCATTGGCTTCACCTGCCTCTGAGTCTTACCGATCGTTCGAGCAAGTGGGTGCAGGGCGCACCAAGTCTTCACACTGCGCCACATCAGACAAGTGACTTGTTTATCCAACTTGTTTGTCGGTGCAGTATGCAAACGCTTACTGCACCCTGCAACGACTGTGGGTTACACGTTGGAACTCAATGCCGGCCCGCGCTATCAGTCCGCCGGGAGTCAACCATTTACTTTGCTTTTTCCATGTCTTCCGAAACCAGCCTGAGTTCTGTGGCGGTGGACGGCGACGCACGCGTGAATACTATTGACTCGTCCAATAGTACCTGAGTGTCGTCCATCCACCGCTCTTCGCTATGAGAATTGGGCACGCCTGCAACGAATCTGAATTGCACATCACCAAAGGTAATGATATCGCCGCTGTTGATCGCACGACGGGAAATGCGCTCGCCGTTGACGGCGCAGCCGTTGCAACTTTGCAGATCGATGAGAAAGATGGAGTTCGACGCAACCACCACTCGCGCATGTGAGCGGCTTACCGAACTGCTATCGAGCACAATGTCGCTGTAGCCTCCCCGGCCAATGGTCGTCGTGATTCTGCAGATGCGGTGCTTGACTCCGGGTTTGTTTACTGACTGCAGCACAAGACCCATTGCAACAATCTGCGCGTTCTGGATTTCACGTTCTTCGTCTTGATCTTGCGCACTGAGTCGCTCGAGCTGCGCGATACGTTGCTCCCGCAATCGCAACTCTCTTTGCAAGGTGCGCACTTGCGCTTCTTTCTCCTGGAGTCTCTGCTGCAGTGCTGCCGGACTTTCGAGACCATGCTCTAACCCGGAAGCAGCTCCAGTCTGAGTCAGTACTCGATGACGTGCAGTATCACAGTCAGACGAAGTTTGATCGTCCCCCCGGAGAATGGCATCCAAATCAATTGGGCGAGTATCCATGTGAGTCATCCGTACCCCCAAAATCGCCAGTAACAAGATCACGCATTTGCGTGCAGAGTCCATGCTACATTGCTTCATCAGGCAGAAAGCCATCCAGTTGACAGAAGCTGGCATCAGACGCTCCACGTGGTTGCCAGAATTGAATTGAGCTGATGGGGCTGGGCCGCAGATTTTCGGCAGATCGCATACAGCGCGACCGCAGCAAGTCTTCGCACTGCGCCACAATAGATGATCGCTTTATTCATGCAGAGCGCGGACTCACCGCTCCCGGCAACAACGGCGGGTTACGCGTTTCCGGAGTGCCTGAATGACATTCATAAATGCACTCATTGCATTCAAATTCCCTTAAATCCATTGATACAGCTTCTTCTTTGGGATTGAATGCTCACCGCCCACGACCCTCATTTGAAACCAAAAAAGATTGATGGATTCATTCATGGAATATTTTCTGAAGCCCCATAAACAGCTCCGCCTGAGGGCGATTTCTGCCGGGCTCATGCTATGCCTCTCATTCGGCCTCGTGTCGTGCAGTGCGCTAAAAGAGAAAGGCAGCGCAGCCAGCACCACTGCCTACACCTCCGCGCTCAAAGCAGGCGCCGGTAACGGCGACATCGTGTTTCCGGCAAGCATGTTTCCGGTGGAAGGCTTTGGCGGTGTCATCCATGACAATCCGCGCGCCCGTGTGCTGGTGATGGAAAGCGGCATCAAGGTCGCCATCGTTGCGCTTGAATTGGTCAACACACCCGAACAAGGGATCGAACTTACCAAGACAATCGTTCACGAAAAAACCGGCACGCCGTTGGAAAATATCTGGGTACATTCGACGCACGCCATCACGACACCGCACGCACCCAGAGATCCCGCGCAGAACAAGATGTTCATCAGCGCACTCACCACTGCGGTGACCCAGGCAGCTGACGAAGCGGCTGCCAGCTTTCAGGACGCCGTGGTCGGCGTTGGCACAGGCAAGCTGGATATCAACGTAAACCGCGAC
This sequence comes from uncultured Pseudomonadota bacterium, assembly GCA_963748005.1. Lineage (GTDB taxonomy): Bacteria > Pseudomonadota > Gammaproteobacteria > Steroidobacterales > Steroidobacteraceae > CAILZL01. Next base: position 2,539,350 of record CAVVHH010000002.1, on the reverse strand, counting down.
ATTCAAATGCCGGATGGCAGCTGGAACTATGGTTTGGGCGGCACCCTGTTCTCCAACAAAACCATGACCATCCTGCGCTTTAACTCCGCATCAACCGGCAAGCCCATCGGCTTTTTCATAAGCTACGGCATCAAACCCACTGCCGTCGACAATGTGGGCATGTCTGAAAACATTCGCCAGATTTCGTCCGACGTGCCCGGCTTGGCAACAACAATCATGGAAGCGCGATTTGGCGTGCCCGCGCTGTTCGCCATGCCGGCTTCCGGCGACCAGGTTCCGAAACAAACCACCACGTACAATGTCTGGAGTCCCGACAAGAAGACGGCGAAGCTGGTTGAAACCAGCGTTAAAGATGGCCTGGATATTGTGAATCAGCTGGGCACTGACATGGGCAATGCTGCCATCGCCATCGCGAACAGCATTACCCCCACCCGGACTTCTCAAAACATCAAGCAGAGTTCAACCACGCTGACAGTGCCAGCCAGAAATCGCGAGGGCGCAACCGAAGGCACAGCCGACATCGCCATCAGCACCATTCGTCTTGGCGACATCGCATTTGTCGGGTTCAGACCGGAAGTAAACGCAGTGACAGAACAACAGCTTCAGAGGGCCTCGCCTTACGCGCACACCCTGCTGTTGTCTTTTGTGGATGGCGATCAGAAATACATGCCGGACGCTGATGCCTACAACAAGAACACTGTCGAAGCACAAAAGGCTGGCTTCGCACCGGGCGCGGCCGAGAAGTTTGTAGATGCCTCGCTTAAATTGCTCAATGGTCTGAAATGACGCACGACTGCCCCTGCTTCCCGGATGCAAAAAAGCCGCTGTAACAGCGGCTTTTTTTATTGGCAACGACAGCAGCCTACTGGCGAGTTGCGACCGGTTTACTCGACTGGTTGTAGAACTCTTTTTGCAGCGCCGCCGCCTTGGTGTCTTCCTTGATGGCCTTGATCGTATCGGCCAGAACCTTGACCCGGTTATCAACGATGGCCTTGCCCCGCGCAGCGTTCGCTTTGGCCGAGTCGCCCATGTAGTGATTGGGGAAATTGGAAAAAATATAGCCAATGCCGGTAAATACCGTGCTGGGAAGATTGTTCAATCGATTCTGCCTCGCACCCGACTCCTGGCTGGATCGCTCGGGGTGAACCAATTCCGGTGCGTACGCCATGACTCTTGAAAGCTCGGCTTCACCTGCATGGCCATCGACACCGGGGCGCGACGCAGCGGCTGCCGGCGCCGGGTTGTCGCCCTCCCCAGGAAGGAAAACCGCATAAACCACATAGTCGTGCGGCGTGTCCATCTGGGCTTGGGCGAAGTAGTGCAGGAAATTACTATTCCCGCCATGGGAGTTCTCGATGATGATCTTGTCGCAGCCGTTGCGAGCCATTTCGTCCACGGTGGCCTGCATCAACTCGAACTGCAGGTGGGCCGGATAAGCCAGCGTGCCAGGCTGGTGCCGAGCTTCTGAAATCTGTCCGAAATAATAGGCCGGGAAAATAATGGTGTATTCCTGTGCCGCCGCCAGCTCGGACTCATTGCGAGCGTTCAGCAAGTCGGTGCCGAGCGGACCGGCCGGACCGTGCTTCTCAACCACGCCAAAGGGCAACAGACAGGTGTGCTTGGATTTTTCCAACGCCGCCACAAAGTCGTTTGCAGTCAGATATTCCCAATGGGTTGAAAGGGCTGATTGACTGGTCTGAGCGTTGGTCTGGGCATAGACCTGCGTTGCGGCTACAGCTGCCAGCAACACCCCCAATTTAAGATGTTTGCGGAACATGGTGGTTCTCCGATTTGTTATAGGAAAAAAATCATCATCGGCCGTGTCGGTAGCGGGTGCGCACACACGCTCAGATCAATCATACCAATTTGAGTCCGGTCATTGAGGCGTCGCTACCGGGTTGTTCGAGTAGTTGTAGAACCACTACTGCAGGGCGGCTGAACTGGGGTTTTCCTTGATAGCGCCAGTGTGATGCCAAGCCGGCCTGCAAACGCTGTTGTCATCGACTTAACCTCCACTGGGTCACGCAAGATCGCGCAAGGCCGCTGAAACAATGTCAATTCAAATGGATTTGCAATTGGCCGGTGAGCTAGCATACAACCGCGCACCCCACAAAACGGACACTAGGCATTGTGACGACGAAGTCCATCCAGATTTTCCTGATTGCATCGACGACGCTGCTGTTCGCAGCTTGCGGCGGTGGCTCAGGTGACGCGAGCACAGCAGCTGCCGCAAACCGGAATCCCGTGCAGGTGTTGACAGCACCCCAGCAGATCCTGACGCAACATCCCTTGAACTTTAACGTGACCACGGCATTCAGTGATCCAGACGGAGACGCACTGTCATATCAGCTGGCGCTTTCCAATCCAGTCCCGGGCGTGAGTATCGTTGGAACATCGGTTGTGGGCACTCCGACCGGTGATAATGACTTTTGGGTCACTGGTATGGTACGTGACGGCAAGGGCGGCCAGCTCAACGTCAGCATTCCATTCCAGGTGAGCATGAATGCCTCCCCCGTCCTGACGGTTCCGCCCTCCACCATGCTGGTCAATGTCGGCACGGTCGTCAGTCACGACGTCACCCTAGGTGGCACAATGTTCTCTGAAAGTGATGGCGATCCGATTTCCTATCAGACGACCTTGTCGCCTGCCGGGCATGGACTTAGCGTAGCCAACAATGTGGTTACAGGCACATTTCAGGATTTCGGTGCGGTTCGCGTCATTGTCACGGCTTCGGATACTTACGGCGGCAACACTACCGTATCGTTCCTGATCGCCGCACCTGCGCCCTTACCCCAACCCGGCCCGTCGTTGCCCGCAACACCCTATGTCTACGAAGACCTTAAGCTGCCGCTTCCGCAGATATTACTACCCACATCAGGGGGAGCACGTTTCTTGGATACGACGCGGGAGAGCAACCAGCCGACTGACGCTGGGGCGACGCTGGGGCGCGTGCTCTTCTTCGACAAGCGTCTGTCGCTGACCAATACGCATTCCTGCAGTTCATGTCACAAGCCTGAGCATGGCTTTGCGGATGCACAGCGCTTCTCAGTCGGTGTGTCGGGTGAACCCACCAAGCGCAACGTAATGGGCTTGACCAATGCGCGTTACAACCTATGGGGTCGTTATTTCAGCGACGAACGAGTTGATGGTCTGGAGGCACTGGCGCTTCTGCCGATCCAAGAGCAGACGGAGCTGGGCAACACGATGGAGGCACTGATTCCGAAACTGTCTGCCACGACTTACTACCCCGCCTTGTTCCAGGCCGCGTTTGGTACACAGGAGATAACGGCGGATCGCATTGCCAGAGCGCTGGCACAGTTTATTCGATCACTGATCTCGTATCGCGCGCGACTTGATATTGCCTACCCAACCGCCAATTTTTTCGACGAAGCTGCACCACTCTTAACGGCTCAGGAGAACGCCGGCCGGGCTATTTTTGCTGCCAATTGCGCGATTTGCCATTGGGCGCGCGTTCAGGTTCAGTTTGGAGCCGAGAATAATGGTTTGGATGCGGTGCCCGCCGATCTCGGGGCGGGCTTCGGAAGATTTCGAACCCCATCGCTGAGAAACGTCGCACGCACGGCTCCCTACATGCACGATGGCCGATTCGCGACCCTGCGCGAAGTGATCGAGCACTACGACAATGGAGTCGTCGCGTCTGAGTCGTTGGCGTACGCTCTCCGCGGATCTGGCTCAACCAGTGCGCGGCGCCTGAACCTGACAGAGTCGGAGAAGATCGCATTGGAAGTGTTCCTCAACGCAGGAACCGACGACGCGATGCTGTCGGACCCGAAGTTCCAGGACCCATTCAGATAGCGCCATACGCTCGCTGCCCACCGGTGGGCGGCTCATGTAATCAAAACCCAAATCGCCGGTCCGTCGGATCGCAGGTATTCCAGCCAAACCGCCCCATCTCAATCTGGCTTCTTCTCAAGTATCGCCGCAGCTCCTTGACGGCCAGCCAGCGCGTTGAATACCCACGAGCCTTCGCATTGGAACTGCTTACTTAATACTCAGTGAAAGAGTGTCAGCGGGTAGCCTTGCATGTAGCGTGCGTGCGCCAACAGTCATGGCGCCACGAATTTTCCTTGCACAAGAGCAATACCACTATCAGCCGACGAGTTTCCGCTATGCAGGTAGGCAAGCCCGTCTGATCCCCACCGAATCAATCGAAAAGTCGACCTGCTCGTGCTCGGAAAATAAGCCAGAGGCACTTTGGTGTTCATATCGAATACCTGCATCACCGTGGCGCCACTACCCATATACCAAAAATAGCTTCTGCCTAACGACATATCGAGCGCACTGGCAATTGAGTATGCCTTGAAGGATGCCGCATCTGTTGCCGTACGAATATTGAGCCGGGCGGTGATTTGCGATGATGGCAGCGTATAAATCGCTCCGTGGCTCTCCATCAACAGACCGTTTTCATAGTGCAGGTCATTCCACGCCTGCTGATCCGTATTCAGATCAACGTTGCTAGTCTTCTTGAAGCCAATCGACAACGACGTAGGCGCAAACTCTCTGAGAAGATCATTGGTAGCGTCATACGAATACAGCACAGCTTCCGACCCGCCCCAGGAAATGGACTCAGGGAATCCACTGGACGAGGTGGCATGGTCGATTAACATTCCGGAAGCGGTGCTGAACAGAGCAATGTCGGGAGGCGATCCGGATACGGCCAGATAGGAACCCGGCCCTGGCGATACCTTGAGGTCGCTTATCTTATTCGCAAGCGGTATAGACCATATCTCGCTTCTGTCTGACAGGCGATACTTTCTCAGCCGAAAATCAGACTGCGAAAGATCGGCGCCCACCGCCATCGTATACAAATATGCATACATTCCATCCGGCGATATAGCCACGCGTTGCGGAACCGCTGACAACTCCAGACTCCAGTCGATTGTCTTGGTAACCGGATCGACCTGGTTCAAAGCACCTGATCTGGATGTGGAAGACACCGTCGTAGCAAATATTCGCTGTGAATTTTTATCCCACGTGATGTCATTCGCCGCAATGGAAATCAGTCTCCAGGTGAACCCATAAGGATCGCTGGATTGGTAGGTATCGGATACATTGTAGGTAACCGGAATCTGGAACGGGCTACCAGATGCCTGCGTCAGACATGCAAAACCATCAAGACAAACTTTCAGCGAAACGACGCCGGTATTGCTGCCGCTTTGCAAATTTTCCGGTGATGCAAAGCTGATATTAAGTTTTCCAGATGTGCTGGTTGCAGTCGCCGTCGCGGATGAAAGCGCCGCGCCTTGCACGGTGGCAGACACGTACGGTTCGTACGCAAAATTGGAAAGCGACAGCGATATATCGGTCGAAGGACCGCTTCTTACGTAGCCACTCGGCCCCATGCGCGAGACCGACGCATCGACGGATTGCTGGTCGAACGATATCGTCGGCGAACCACTTCCGGTTACAGGAATGATTTTGTAGGTGAAGGGAATGGATACAAAGGAATTCTCGAATCGAGCACTACAACTGCTATCCCTATAGACCTCTATCTGGAGCGTATCGGAATAGGTGCCGGGCGCCAAAGTGGATGGTGGTTTAAAAGTAACAGAGAACGTGATGTCATTGGGAATATTCCACACCGGCTGTATCGATGACAGCCCCCTCACCGAATATCGGGCAGCGATGAAATAAGCGGAAGCTGGCAAGTTCCGCAGAAGCACCTTGATCGTCTGCTGGTTGCCGCTGCTTATAGACGCGTAATCAGCGACCGAGATAGATTGAGGCGTCGGGAATAGATATGCACTTGGAGCGCCAGCGTCAATTCCAGTGAAGCAATTCGAAAAATCAGGCGTATCGACTGCTGTCGTAGAGCTGGAACTTGATGATGAAGCCGACACAACAGGACTTCCGCCATCACCGCCACCCCCTCCGCAGGCGTTCAGCAGTAAAGTGCACAGAATCAGGCTGATACCGTCAAACAGTTTCCTGCCGTCCTTTCCTTCTTCTTTTACTCGCACCTGAATTCCTACCCTGTCTTTAATCATTGATCGCGACCGTCATTAGAGGAGCAATCCTCAATTCTGCACAAAGCCACCAGAAATCAAGACCACGTAAGAAGGCGTGGTGTAGGCAAGTCCAGAGGTACCCCAACGAATCAATGTGAACATATTAAATGGAGTAATCACAGGATCCGGAAGATCAATATTCGCCAACACCTGACGATCCGACAAGCGCAACGATCTAACCACAAAGTAAGAGCGTGACGTTTCAAACACTTGGCCGATTACAAACGCCTTGTTCAAATTCGAATCTGCTACAAGATTAAATGAATCATAAGTAAAGGGTTTTATCTTCACGCCAAACATGCCAGAAGCAGGATCAAACACGTTTCCCTGATCTGTATATATCAAGCCCCCAGAATATACCGGCCTTCCTAAAACCCAGTCCCCAGAATAGGGCGTGACAGAAGCAACGCCTCCACCATCAATCGAGAACCCCAGTATTCCGGGTTGCGCCAAGTTATTCTTGGTTGCATAAATGTATGCATCGCCTGGACTCCAAACGATAAACCCTGCATCAGTCCCCACACCCTGCGCCGTATACCAGGCAGGGATATTTGGACGCTGAACAGCCCCATCAAAAACCGACAGCCGCATTGCTCCGGCATCCTTCAGGTCGGGCGCCAGTGCCGTCAGCACTGCAATTGTCTGAGCATTATTATTTGATACAGCGATTCTCATGGCATACTGCTGGTGACTCAACATCGTTCCGGTTGAGTTTTCCTGCAAAACACCCATTGGTATGGAAAGTGATGGCGTGAATCCTGCCGTTGACAGACGTGACACGGTCCCATCTGCCAATCCGACATACAAATAGGCTCCGTTATTTGACACCGCCAAGGCACCAGTAGGCGCCACTAATAATGCAGTCTTATTTATCAACTGCCCCGTTGACGCATCAAGAACCGCAACATATCCACTTGCTTGCACATCACCAGGTAACACCACGTACATGGAATTATTGGCATTACTCCAAACCATAGCCTTTGTTTGCAATGCAACAGCCCGAAGCACATACCCATTAGCGCCAGTCATCGAAATCGCATCGCCAATGTCGTAACTGACTGAAATACTCAGCGGATAACCCTGAACAGGATTGGCGCAGGTCGAATCCAGACATGCATTTACGGTGAGCGTAGGCACGTAGTGCCCTGACCCCAACGAACTAGGTGCCGCAAGGGTAACGAACAACGAACCATTGGCGGATCCATTGGCCACCGCCACCGCGGAAGTGATTGCAGAGCCCGAATAGCTCAGTGCGACATAGGGAGCTTGGTTGAAATTCTGTGCCGTAAAATTTATCTGCACGGTCTTGGCAACGGTTTCCTGCTTCAATGCGCCGACAGTTATAGCGTTTTGTGACAGTGCAATTTGTGGCGCGGGAACTGCAGCAGTAACCGTGTATTGGATGGGAACGATGGTCTCTACGCCAGCAGCAGAAGTACACGCCATATCAAGACAGGCAAACACTCTGATTCGATCGGTATAAGTGCCTGGTGGTAACGATGCCGGCGCATCGAACCATACAATGACCGTTCCTCCGGTAGCAGTAACAGACCCCCACGCTGCATCCTGCAGCGCTCCTGTAGCCAATCTTGTCGCCGCAAAATTGACCGCTGACGCCGGCATATTTAGAAACTCAAACGTAATAGTTGCTGTCTGGCTGGCGACAGCATTCACCGCAACGGTACGCGTGATGCTCGCTGGAGTTGCGACAATCTGCGGCGTAGTGCTGGAAGCAGAACTGCTTGCAACACTGTTGCCACCACCCCCTCCGCCGCATGCCGACAACAGCAATAACGCCATCAGTCCAAAATATTTAAGTCTTATACGCACAGTGCAGACCGCAACAAACCATGCAGGCATCATGCTGAATCCCTTGGGCACATCATCACCGCCCATCGTTCTAATGGTTGATATGCTCTTTGCCAATTCGGCTTCGACTACTCGCGGCGAATTTTTGGCAAAGAACTTTCACCTGGAAATCGTCCGTTTCAGAACTTCACATGGTTGTGGCGCTAGCCGCTGACAGCGCTTGGCCGAGCACTTGACCACAAAATGCCTGCGGCATCCTGAGATCGCGACTCGGATAGATTCTTCTACCGTGAGTTCTTTGCATTACATTATACGAAGAAGATCAGGCGGTGTCTGGTGGTGAACATCGCCGGGGGTCGTGGGTTCGTTCTACCAAAAAACACCCTCGAACCCACGACCCGGTGATATCGAGACACGCTGCAGGCGTCCGCATCTATCAGCTGATGCATGGTGGCCGTCCGGGCCTGACAGCGGACGTGTCCTCACCGCTGAGCGACACCGAACTGCCTGCCGTGCTGCACGCGACCCTGATGGCCTATCGCAATGAAGCTCCAGACGAACCCATCAAGGTGATCCGCTTGCGCTATTTCGCCGGCATACCTCAGGGCGTGGTCGTCAGCGGCGAAGGCGAGGATACCCGGCAGGTTGCATACGAGACTGCGACGGGTCGCATCGCCAGCCTGTCGGGTCCGACCTACCCCGCGACGGGTCAACCTTTTGGCTGGCAGGCGAGTCAGACCTTCAAGGGCATCCACGACGGCGCATTCCTTGGCCTGCCCGGCAGGTTCATCAGCCTGTTCACCGGTCTGTCGATGCTGTTCCTGGCGATTTCCGGCGCGGTAATGTACTTCGACCTCTGGAGCAAGCGGCGCAAGCTCGGCCGCCGCGGACTGTTCTGGTCATAGCGGCGGGCCGGCCAGAAACGCGCGCGATGATACGGAATCGGCAGCATGATGGAATCGCTCGAGGCGTTTTACGATGCGGCTGGTTTGAAGATGCCGCAGTAAGCACGAGCTTCTTCGTCAACATCAACCGGGATACCATGGCACAACGATTGGGGCCTGTTGAAAGCCAACAGTCATCAGCGTTCCGCAATACCCCCGATCCCCCGGCCCGGTGATGTTGCCCACGCACTTGATCCGCGGTCAATTCGCAATGCGACGCATAATCTCCCGAACCTCCAGACTCTTTTGATTAGCGTCGTTCTGAAGGTATTGCGCCAATTGATTGCCACAAAACATTATGACTTCGGCAAGATCTTTATTAATCCCAAGATAATGCTCCAAATCACCATCCTTGAGAATGAATGTTCTATTTGCATATTCGGCAGCGATCTGGGCATCGCAATTCGGATGCGTCAACTTGAAAGCCGCAACCGTAGCCGGCGTCTTTAGCTTGGTCTTCTGCTCGGCAGGGTAAAACAAATCGTAAGCCCAATCTAAGTCAGCAATACGGTAGACAATTAATCCGAATTTCTCAAAAAGTTCCGTCCAATGTGGGAACTCATTTTTTCCCGCAACCCTAAGTATGGCAATTTCCTGGCCGAGTTCTTTGTGCATCGCATGCAGAACAGCCTGAAAAAAGAAACGATCAGTGTCTCCTTCAACCAAAACGACCTTCTTAGCAAAAAAAGCATATGTAGATCGTGTGTTATCAAGAATACGGATCAATACTTTCTGATCGGCTGTTAAATTTGGGAAATGAATTTCAGTAGATCCATCGGCGTTCAGAGAGAATCGCCTCACACTGCCGATTGTTGAGGAATTTATCAACGCTTCCGAGTGCGTCACGAGAATGTACTGGCAATTCTGATGTTTATTGAGCTCCCCAATTACTTGGAGATACTCGTGCTGAAATTGATAGTGCAGATGAATTTCCGGCTCATCGATGATCACCACCCCGCCTTTCAAGTCTCCTCTACCATACGCCTCAAAAACCAAGTGGGTAATTGCTTTTTGCCCAGCGCTAAGACTGTTGATGTCAGCAATGGCCTGGTTTCTTCGCAGGTCGAAAAACTCAAAGCTGTATTGCCACGTGCGAAGATCGATCAACTTGATCTTACATTTAAGATTGACGATTTTCAGACGCTTATTGATCTCAACGATAAAATGTAAATTATTGGCAGCTATTTCGCACTCCACCTCAGTCATTTTTTTCGGAATCATTCCAAAGTGCTCCTGCGCCACTCTTAATCTAACAAGCGCAAATATTGCAGGCTCAGAATTATCATTGGCATTTAAACTTCTATTAAAGTCCGCACTTCTGATTTGCTGAACTTGAGCGACGGGATGTTGATCTTTGAGGCTTATCGAAACATTAAAGGCGTGATAATTCCGATAGCTACTAATAAGCGTGAATGACTCATATAGCCCCTCAATGGGGCCATCAGCATTCTCAAGATTGTAGAGAGAGATTGCTTCCTTGAAGAAGTTATAGTCAGTTAGATACGCATATCCAAAATCTGCCACACAATCTCGCGGCTGAACGGAGAACTGCTTGTCATTGATGCGCAGAGCAATATCGAGTGTGTAAATCTCTCCATACGCAGTCTCAGCGGTCGTGCCGTGAGTGGTGTATCGACCGACCCACTGACTTATAGCCTCACGTCTGCCCAACAAATGCCGAATATTTGTTGTATCAATCTGGTCCAACTTAACAACAATCCTGATTATTTGAGGTTGAGATGGAGTATTCCAATTTGGATCAAGCCTGAAGCCCGAATACGAGTTGTTATTTGCCGGCAGAAGTACTTGGCGTCGCTGATCAGTATTAATAGCGTTTCGCTGTGTGTACAGATCTTGATTAAGACTAAATTGTTTGTAGAGAACGCGCCTAAATAGGAAATTTATGACTTCAAGAGCCGTCGACTTACCAGAACCGTTCTCTCCGATAATGATATTTAGGTCATCGTCAAAGCTCAGCTTCTCGGCATCTTCAATATTTTGGACAAATCTGAAGCTAAGGATATTTGATATTTGAAGCGATATTATTTTCATGGAGATGAGAACCGGGTTTTTCACCAATCAGCTCTTCCTTGTGGCTCAAAAGAAACCCCAGCGGAAGTATCACCGGGCCGTCGGATCGTAGGTATTCGCGTGGCAAGTATTGTTTACCCGCAACGTCAATTAAACTTTAACCTGGCTTCTTCTCAATGATCGCCCGCAGTTCTTTAACCGCCAGCCAATCCTTCTCCCTGCCAATAGCCTGCTTTGCCATTATCAAATCCTCAATGGCCATGACCTTCACACTTTTTCCAAATAGCTCAACTTGAATTGACGCAGCACGCACCCGCTCGAAGTCACCAACACCGGTGATCGTGCTCAGCAGATCGAGTGGGCCAAGATCAGTTTGCAGATACAAGTTATTGAGTGGAACGCCGGGATCGGGATTATCAAGGAATGACAAACGCTGCCGAGTCATGCGATGCACGGGATGCAGATCGCGAAATACTTCGCGCAGTTTGTCCAGATTGTCAGCCGTCAGAATTGCGCAGACATCCAGGTCGCGGGTGAGCAGGCTTGAGCCATGCAGCATGGCGGCGAAGCCACCGACGATGACGAAATCAATCTTGGCGTCAGACAGGCGCTGCAGAAGTCGATTGAGTTCGGTCACGGAGCTGCTGTCCTGTCTTTTCCAGTTCAAGCGCCAGTTCCAGAGCCACTTGATGTTGCACTGCCCGCTGCTCAGGCGAGCAACGCAGACTCTCATCCACAAGGCTTAGATCGAAACCCGCTTGCTCGGCTTCTTGTATGGCAGTCATTTCAAAAGGTGCCCGTCAGAATCAGGCCTGAAGCATACCCCAACAATTCGTATTGGTATTAAAAAAGCCCCGCCCAAGATAACTTGAACGGGGCTTATTTAACTCAGCAACTCAACGTATGAGTCACGTAAGTTACGCGGCAGGCATTACATTCCCATGCCGCCCATTCCACCCATGTCACCCATGCCGCCACCGCCGTGTGCATGCTCAGCCTCTTCCTTCGGGGCTTCGGCAATCATCACTTCGGTGGTCAGCAGCAGACCGGCAACCGAGGCGGCGTTCTGCAGGGCCAGACGCGTTACCTTGGTGGGGTCGAGGATGCCCATTTCGAGCATATCGCCGTAGGTGCTGTTGGCAGCGTTGTAGCCGTAGGTGCCCTTGCCCTTCTTCACATCGGCCAGCACGACAGCGGCATCTTCACCGGCATTGGTGACGATCTGACGCAGCGGCTCTTCGATGGCGCGGGCCAGGATGCGAACGCCGAATGCCTGGTCTTCGCTGGACACTTCCAGCTTTTCCACGGCCTTCTGCGCGCGGATCAGGGCAACACCGCCGCCGGGAACCACGCCTTCTTCAACGGCAGCACGGGTTGCGTGCAGCGCGTCTTCCACGCGGGCTTTCTTTTCCTTCATTTCGATTTCGGTGGCAGCGCCAACCTTGATCACGGCCACGCCGCCGGACAGCTTGGCAACGCGCTCCTGCAGCTTTTCCTTGTCGTAGTCGGAAGTGGTTTCCTCAACCTGCTTGCGGATCTGCTCGACGCGAGCCTTGATGTCCGCAGCCTTACCCTTGCCGTCGATGAGCGTGGTGTTTTCTTTTTCCACCAGCACTTTCTTGGCTTCGCCGAGATCGTTCAGCGTGGCCTTTTCCAGTGACAGGCCGACTTCGTCGGAAATCACGGTGCCGCCGGTGAGGATGGCGATATCCTGCAGCATGGCCTTGCGGCGATCGCCGAAGCCAGGAGCCTTGACGGCGCACACCTTGACGATGCCGCGAATGGTGTTGACCACCAGAGTGGCCAGCGCTTCGCCTTCCACGTCTTCAGCAACGATGATCAGCGGACGGCCGGCCTTGGCAATGCCTTCGAGCAGCGGCAGCATTTCGCGGACGTTGGAGATCTTCTTTTCGTACAGCAGGATGTACGGGTTGTCGAACTCGGCAGTCTGGTTGGCCTGGTTGTTGATGAAGTAAGGCGACAGGTAGCCGCGATCGAACTGCATGCCTTCCACCACGTCGAGTTCGTTCTGCAGACCCGAACCTTCTTCAACGGTGATCACGCCTTCTTTGCCGACCTTTTCCATTGCGTCAGCAATGGTCTTACCGATCGATTCATCGCTGTTCGCCGAGATCGTGCCGACCTGGGCAATGGCCTTCTGGTCCTTGCAGGGCTTGCTGAGCTTCTTCAGCTCTTCGGTGGCTGCAATCACGGCCTTGTCGATACCGCGCTTCAGGTCCATCGGGTTGGCGCCGGCGGCCACGGCCTTCAGGCCTTCGCGCACGATGGCTTGAGCAAGAACGGTGGCGGTGGTGGTGCCGTCGCCGGCTTCATCGGAGGTGTTGGAAGCCACTTCCTTCACCATCTGTGCGCCCATGTTTTCGAACTTGTCTTTCAGTTCGATTTCTTTGGCAACGGACACGCCGTCTTTCGTTACGGTCGGAGCGCCAAAGCTCTTTTCGAGCACGGCGTTGCGGCCTTTGGGACCCAGCGTTGCCTTGACGGCATTGGCCAGGATGTTCACGCCCTTGAGCATGCGGGCGCGGGCGTCGTCACTAAAACGTACTTCTTTAGCTGCCATGTGAGTAAATCCTCAATAAAAAATCTGTTGAAAACCGAAGTCGGTGTGTCGCGCTTTCTTGTCGTCATTCCCGCGCAGGCGGGAATCCAGTTCAAGAAGCAGAAGCCAGTGGTTTGATCTGGATCCCCGCCTTCGCGGAGATGACCGCACCGCTGGCGGTGCGATCACTTCTCGATCACGGCCATGATGTCTTCCTCGCGCATCACGAGGAGTTCATCGCCATCGACCTTCACTTCGGTGCCGCTGTACTTGCCGAACAGAATGTTGTCGCCAACCTTCACGTCCAGGGCGCGTACTTCGCCGTTTTCCAGGATCTTGCCCTTGCCGACGGCAATGACCTTGCCCTTGATCGGCTTTTCGGTGGCGCTGTCAGGAATCACGATGCCGCCGGCGGACACACGCTCTTCTTCAAGACGCTTGATGATGACGCGGTCGTGCAGGGGACGAATTTTCAATTTGTCAGCCATAACAAACTCCACTATGGGGTTTAGAAGAAATCGGGTTTTCGGGTGGGTGAGCGGCCGGGTTCGTCAGAACCCTGTTAGCACTCTACCCATGCGGCTGCTAATCATAGGGGCCGAGACTGGGATTTCAAGGGGGGCAGCGAAGAAAGACGGTGGGGCTGTGGGCTGTAGACTGTGGGCCCGAAGTCAATCCGTTCCGACCTGCGGCCTACAGTCCACTACCCAACACCTTTAAGATGACCGACATCCTGCTTGCCCTGACCACCTGCCCCACCGCGGAAAGCGCCGAAACCCTGGCTACCGCCCTGGTCGGCGAAGGGCTGGCGGCCTGCGTCAACCAGCTGCCGGGGGTACAGTCCACTTATATGTGGCAGGGTAAGCTACAGCGGGACGGGGAGATTCTGTTGCTGATCAAGACCACCGCCGCCCGGATGGCAGCGCTGGAAACACGACTCAAGGCGCTACATCCGTATGAACTGCCGGAACTGATCGCTGTGCCGGTCAACGCCGGGAGCGAAGCGTACCTGGACTGGGTCCGTCAGAATGTCGCATCAACGCCAGATACCTGAAGCAAATTAAGAGAATGCCGCGAACAGCAATCCTGGGGCGTGGTCTGTGGCCGGGTCTGCCGAGTTGCGGGCCTGCTTTCGCCCGGTTTTCCACCGGCAAACCAGGGCGAGTGCAGTACCTGCTGTGGTTGTTCGCTCTGTTGCTGACGACACCGGTAGTTCAGGGACAGGAACCGGTCATGCGCTACATCTACAACGCGCCGGAATCCGCCACCGATACCCGCTACACCTATCACTGGAAGATTCTTGAAACTGCGCTGGAGAAAACACGCAAGGACTATGGGGCGTTCGTACTTGAGCCCAGCCCGCCGATGTCCGAGCGACGACAGGCCGTTGAACTGATGAACAACACCGGACGCCTGACTGTGATGTACCAGACGCCAACCCCGGAGCTGGATCGGGCACTCGCGACCGTCCCAATTCCGGTGGATCGCAACCTGGCGGGTTATCGGATCCTCCTGATACGCAAACAGGATCGCGCCCGCTTCGCGAACGTCAAATCGCTGGACGACTTGCGGCAGTTTCGCTTCGGGCAGGGGCTGGACTGGATCGACGTGAACATCCTGCGTGCCAGCGGCCTGAATGTTGTCACTGGCTCCAGCTACGAAGGCCTGTTCGAGATGCTGGCAAATGGACGTTTCGATATTTTCCCGCGCGGCGCGGTGGAAGTGATCGATGAATACGAACAGCGGCGACACGCGCTCCCCGATATTGAGATCGAGCCAAACCTGATTCTCTATTACCCTCAACCAATGTACTTCTGGTTCCCGAAAACACCGCAAGGTCAGCGGCTGGCGACGCGCGCCGAAGCCGGTATGCGACGCATGATCGCTGATGGCAGTTACGACAGCCTGTTTTCAGAGTATCAGGACAGGAAGATCCGCCAGCTGGATCTCGCGCACCGCATGATCATCCGCATCAACAATCCGAACCTCGGTCGAGAGACGCAGTTTGCCGAAACACGCCTGTGGTTTGAGCCGCGGAGCTATCGGCCGCGCAGCACCGGGGGCAGCCAGCCGTGAGGCCCATACAGGCAAAAACATCCATTGCCAGTGCGGTTGCATTCGTGCTGATCATCGTGACGACAGTGATCCTCAGCGCCTTGGCCACCTACAACTACCGCGTCGAAGAACAGCGACGTACTCAGCGTCTCCAGGAGGATCAGGTAATCTGGGCCGAACAGCTTGCTGTCGCACTGAAGCTGCCGATATGGAACTTCGATCGGCCACAGATCGACGACATCATTGAGAGCGCCATGCACGACCATGAGGTCACTGCCGTAGTCGTGACACTGGCCGATCAGAACAAATCGCAGCACATCCGGGTACGGGACGCCACGGATAACATTGTTGCGACGGATGTGGCGCCCACCGCGCCAAAGGAATGGAGCGTCGCACGCGACATCACACTGGATGGCGCCTTGATAGGAACCGTCACTGTGCAGGTCACGCCCGTCTATCTTCAGGAGGCGCTGGCGCAGACGCTGCGCTGGATGCTGTTCACCATCGCCATTTTCGACATCCTGCTGACAACCTGTCTGTACCTGCTGCTCAAGGTGTTGGTACTGCGGCCACTAACACAGCTTGAGGGGCATGCAGCGGCATTGAGCTCAGGCGGCGGTGAACTCGAGTCACTTGAGTCGCTGCACTTCTACGGCGAAATCGAGCGTCTGCGCGATGCAATTGCCCGGCTGGTGCGACAACTGCGGCGGCGCTACGCAGAACTGCAACAGGCCAGCGACTCGCTGCGTCGCGCACAGGAGCATCAACTGCAGGCACGCGAGGAATTCGGGGTGCGGTTGCTCAATACCCAGGAGCAGGAGAGACGACGCATCGCGGGAGAACTGCACGACAGCGTCGGCCAGGAACTTTCCCTCATCTCCAACCGGGCGCAGATGGCGCTGGCAGATCCGCAGATCTCCGAACCAGCCGCGACGCACCTGCAGGCCATCGTACGTAGCAACTCCCAGGCCATCGCAGAAGTGCGTTCGATCGTGCGTCGGCTGCGCCCCCTGCACATCGACCTGCTGGGGTTCACTGCGTCGCTGGAAGGCCTGCTCGACCAGGTGGCCGAGGGTGCCGGCCTGCCCATCGAGCGACATCTCGATCCGGTCGACGACCTGCTCGATCCCGACCGCGCCACCCACCTGTACCGTGTTGCTCAAGAGGCGCTCAGCAACGCGATGCGACATGCACGCGCGCAGCGGATCGTCGTGCGCCTCGAGCGTGACTTGCGCTGCCTGCGCCTCAAAATCACCGACGACGGTCGCGGCCTGGATCCGGACACGCAGCATTCGGGCACTACCGGACTCGGCCTGACCAGCATGCAGGAACGGGCCAAGATACTGGGCGGTACATTGCACATCGACAGCACGCCGGCTCGCGGGACGTCAGTGACAGTTGAATTGCCCATTGGGGAAACCGAATGAGACCCGGATCTCACTCCATGGTCCTGGGCAACGACAGGCAATGGCGCCTGTCGCAGAGTTGCGGCCCAACGAGAGCTGCAATGAGTGCTGTACTTGGCAAAACCAGGCAGCATCGATTCGCGACACTGGCCGAACGACACGCAGCCCTGCAATCTTGCGAACCACAGCCGCCAATTGTGGTCTCACCAGGCCCTGGTGGTCAGACCCATGCAGATTGGATCCGGCACAATGCGGCGTCTCAAGACTGAGTTGTCCTTACCAGATTCAGAAGTTACCCGGAATTGCGATCAACCATGCAGCAGTCTTCGTTCGCCATGCGCCTGATGTCAGCCCTGCTGGGCCTGTTCCTGCTGGCCAGCCCGGCGGTGCAAGCCCAGCAATCCAGCTCTGCCGGTGGCCTGGCCGATCTGCTCAAATCCAATGACGACGAATTTCTGCATCCCGATGTAGCGTTCAAGCTCAGCGCCCGCGCCACCGGCCCTGACACCATCGAGGTGCAGTGGCAGATTGCCAAAGGCTACTACTTGTACAGGAAGCGCATGGGCTTCAGCACCGGCACCCCCCAAGTGCAGCTGGGCGAGGCGCAATTCCCCAAGGGCGAAATCAAGAATGACGAGTTCTTTGGCGAAATGGAGGTTTATCACGAAGCCGTCACCGCCAAACTGCCGGTTGCCCGCCCGGCGGGTGAAGCCATCAAGCTGGCGCTCACGATCAAATACCAAGGTTGCGCAGAGGCCGGCCTGTGTTACAACCCTTTAACAAAAGTAATTGATGTCGAGCTTCCATCCAGCAATAGCGCCGCCGGGCTCGATGGACAAGCAAACCGAAGTGAATCTGGTGGCGGCATGGTGTCGGAGCAGGACCGGCTGGCCAATGTCATCCGCACCGGCAATCTGCTGGCCGTACTGGGCACCTTTTTCGGCATTGGCATCCTGCTGTCGTTCACGCCCTGTGTGCTGCCCATGATTCCGATTCTGTCCGGCATCATTGTCGGGCAGCGTGAGAAGGTCACACCCGCCAAGGGCTTCTCGCTGGCTTTTGCCTATGTGCAAGGCATGGCTCTGACCTATGCAGCGGCGGCCGTGGCCTTTGTACTGGCGTTCAAGCAGGCGCCTCAGGCGTTCTTTCAAAAACCCTGGATCGTCAGCACTTTCGCCGGATTGTTTGTGATTCTGGCGTTTGCGATGTTCGGCAGCTTCACCCTGCAATTGCCCAGCGTCCTGCAAACCCGCCTCACCGATGTCAGTAACAAACAGAAGGGCGGCACCTATCTGGGCACCTTCATCATGGGCGCACTATCGGCATTGATTGTCACCGCCTGTGTGGCCCCTGCGTTGATTGCAGCGCTGTCGGTTATCAGCCAGACCGGCCAAGTGGGGCGTGGCGCGGCGGCGCTGTACTCCATGGGGCTGGGCATGGGCGTACCACTCTTGCTGGTCGGCGCATCTGCCGGCACCTTGCTGCCCAAAGCGGGCGCCTGGATGGACGCCATCAAGTCGCTGTTCGGCGTGATGTTCCTCGGATTGGCCATCTACCTGCTGTCCAGTCTGCTACCTGCCAGCTTGAGCATGTTGTTATGGGCGGCGCTGGCCATCATTTCCGGCTACTGGATTTTTTCATTGCAACTCAAGCCCGGTCAGCCGGCACCCGCCGCCTGGCGCGGCGCGGGGCTGGTGATTCTGGTGTACGGCATCCTGCTGCTGATCGGCGCCGGCTCTGGCCGCACTGATCCGCTGCAGCCACTGCAAGGTCTGGCCGCGAACCAAGGGACAACTGCAGGTGCGCAGGCAAACAATGCACAGGAACCGGCCCTGCCCTTCAAGCGCATCAAGTCGGTGGCTGATCTTGATGCCGAAGTGGCCGCCGCTACTGCCGCCGGTAAAACCGTGATGCTGGATTTCTATGCCGACTGGTGTGTCAGCTGCAAGGAAATGGAGAAATACACCTTTACCCAGGCCAGCGTGCAAACCGCACTGGCCAACAGCGTATTGCTGCAGGCCGATGTCACGGCCAACAACACCGATGATCAGGGATTGCTCAAGCGCTTCGGCATTTTTGGTCCGCCGACCATTGCCTTCTTTGTGGAGGGTCAGGAACAACGCAACTTCCGCGTGGTGGGCTACATGCCAGCGGAAAAATTTGCGCCGCACATCGTCGCTGCTTTCAACAAGACCTGACGTCCGCCACCGGCCATAATGTCGCCCGGTCAGTTACGATCCGACTCCATGAAACACAAACTCAGCTACCTGCTGGTGGCAGTTGTGGCCATCACCACCGGTTTTTTTGCCGCCAGGTTCTGGCGCGATCAAGCCACGCCGCCGGGCACCGAGGCCATCACCACCGCGCCTGCCGCCCGACCGCCGGTGCTCACCCTGCCGGAGTTTTCGCTGAAAAATCGCGCCGGTGAGCAGCAGTCCAGCCATTCCTGGCCAGGCAAGTCGCTGGTGCTGAACTTCTGGGCCACCTGGTGCGCACCCTGCCGACGTGAAATTCCGTTGCTGATCGAGTTGCAGAAGCAGCATGAAGCCGACGGTGTTCAGATCGTCGGCGTTGCGGTGGATTTTCGCGAAGAAGTACTGAGGTACGCCGACGCGATGAGGATCGACTACCCGCTGCTGATCGGCGAGCAGGATGGTCTGGAGGCCGTAGACGCCTTTGGCATCGAGGCCGTAGGCTTTCCCTACACCGTGTTCACCGACGCCAGGGGCAACATCGTTACCACCCATATTGGCGAATTGCACAGGGAGCAGGCGGAGCTGATCCTGAGCACGATCAAGCGCGTCAATCAGGGCCAACTGACTGTGGGCGTCGCGCGTACCCAGCTGACCGCAGCCCTGTCCAACCTGAAAGTAGCCGTCGCCACCGAGGGCTGATCCCAAGCCGCGGCCATTTACCTGCAAGCCGGTACCTGACGCGTCAGGGTCGCCTGTCCGGGCTGCCTGAGCGAATGTCAGCTGCAAAACCGGCTATTTCAAGAAAATAATCGCCAAATGCACCAAACGGCGGCTAAACTCGCCGCCATTTTCGGATAAATGGGCGTAGCCCACGGTTATTCAAGCAGTCCCATGGCGCATCTGTTATTACTCAACGGCCCCAACATAAACCTGCTCGGCACGCGCGAGCCAGCCACCTATGGGACCACCACCCTGACCCAGATAGAGGCCCGCCTCGGTTCGCTGGCCAAGGAAGCCGGCCACCAGCTGAGCACCCTGCAAAGCAACTCGGAAGGCGAGCTGATTAACCGCGTCCACCAGGCGGGGAAAGAAAAGGTCGATTACATCCTGCTCAATCTGGCGGCCTTCACCCATACCAGCGTGGCGCTGCGCGATGCTCTGCTGGGCGTCAAGATCCCCTTTATCGAAGTTCATCTGAGCAATGTGTTTGCCCGTGAGGCATTCCGGCATCACTCGTATTTTTCCGATATTGCCGACGGGGTAATCGTCGGCTTGGGCCCGCTGGGCTACGAACTGGCCCTGCATGCCGCCCTGCAGCGGCTCGCCCGTTAGTTGTCTTAGCAACAAATCAAAAAACCTTACTTACCAGAGGTCTGTCAATGGACATTCGCAAGGTCAAAAAGCTGATCGAGCTGCTTGAAGAATCCGGCGTCGCCGAGATCGAAATCAGCGAAGGCGAAGAATCGGTGCGCATCAGTCGCTATCCGAAACCCGGTGCATATGCACCCGCCCCGGCGCTGCAATACGCACCCGCGCCTGCGCCAGTAGCCGCTGCGCCGGCTGCAACCGTCACTCAGCCGGCTGCCAGCAAGAATGACCACACGGTCACCGCACCGATGGTGGGCACTTTCTATGCTTCATCAACACCCGGCGCCAAGGCGTTTGTCGATATCGGCAGCGAGGTCAACGTCGGTGACACGCTGTGCATCATCGAAGCCATGAAGATGATGAATCAGATCGAATCCGACAAGGCGGGACGGGTCACAGCGGTCCTGGCCAAGAACGGCGAACCCGTAGAGTTCGGCCAGGCGCTCTTCATCATCGAATAAGCCATCAGGCGAGTTGCTTGCCGCTTTATCAACGGCACGACTCCCCTCAGCCACGAGTCAGTTCAAGAGTACTCACAACTCATGCTAGAAAAAGTAGTCATCGCCAATCGAGGTGAGATTGCGCTGCGAATTTTGCGAGCGTGTCGTGAACTTGGTATCAAGACGGTCGCGGTGCACTCCACTGCTGACCAGAACCTGAAACACGTATTGCTGGCCGATGAATCGGTATGCATTGGCCCGCCAGCCTCCAAGGACAGCTATCTCAACATGCCTGCCATCATCAGCGCGGCGGAAGTCACCGATTCGGTGGCCATTCACCCGGGCTATGGCTTTCTGTCCGAGAATGCCGATTTCGCCGAACGCGTGGAAAAAAGCGGCTTCGTGTTCATCGGCCCCAAGGCCGAAACCATCCGCATGATGGGCGACAAGGTCTCGGCCATTCGGGTCATGAAAAAAGCCGGTGTGCCCTGCGTGCCCGGCTCGGGCGGGCCGCTGACCACCGATGCGGGCGAAAACATTCGCGTCGCGCGCGAGATCGGTTATCCAGTCATCATCAAAGCCTCGGGCGGCGGCGGTGGACGCGGCATGCGCGTGGTGCACAGCGAAGCCACCCTGCTGAATGCCATCAATGTCACCCAGGCGGAAGCCCTGGCGGCGTTTGGCAATGGCGAGGTGTACATGGAGAAATTCCTCGAGAAGCCGCGCCACATTGAAATCCAGGTGATCGCCGACAACTACGGCAATGTCGTGCACCTGGGTGAACGTGATTGCTCACTGCAACGACGTCATCAGAAAGTGATCGAAGAAGCCCCGGCTCCCGGCATCACGCCCAAGCAGCGCAAGATGATCGGTGAACGCTGCGTCGCCGCCTGCAGTGCCGTGGGTTATCGCGGTGCCGGTACGCTGGAGTTTCTGTATCAGGACAACGAGTTCTACTTCATTGAAATGAACACGCGCGTGCAGGTGGAGCATCCGGTGACCGAACAGGTCACCGGCATCGACATCGTCAAGGCGCAGCTGCGCATTGCCGCCGGCGAACGCCTGCCCTGGACACAGAGTGACATCGTGGTGCGCGGCCATGCGATTGAATGTCGCATCAACGCCGAAGACCCCAAAGGCTTCGTGCCCTCGCCTGGTCTGGTGAAGTTGTATCACCCGCCCGGCGGCCCCGGCATTCGTGTCGACAGTCACTTGTACAGCGGCTATGTAGTGCCGCCTTATTACGACTCGATGATCGGCAAGCTGATTGCCTACGGCGAAGATCGCGATACTGCGATTGCGCGCATGAAAACTGCATTGTCGGAAATGGTGGTGGAAGGCATCAAGACCAACATTCCGCTCCACCAGGAAATTTTCAATCACGGCGCATTCAAGGCTGGCGGGCTGGATATTCACTATCTGGAACGGCGCTTGGGCATCAAGTAGCCAGCGGAGTCATTTGACGTAGGGGCGACGCATGCGTCGCCCTTTTTGTTTCGGTACCAGACACGGGCGAGGCATGCCTCGTCCCCCGCCGGGGATGACGCAGCGCCTCCCCTACAAGTTTAAATATGCCCTTCCTGCAACTCACTATCGAACTCGGCACAGTCAATCCGGAACCGGTGGAAGATGCCCTGTTCGCTATCGGCGCACTGTCGGTGACGCTGGAGGATGCGGCCGACGATCCCATTCTCGAGCCTGCTCCCGGTGCGCTGCCATTGTGGCCAACAGTGAACATCAAGGCCCTGTTTGATGCCGACACGGCGCCACAGACAGTGGTCGACGCATTGCAGACCGAATTGCACGCAGCGCTGCCCAACCATCGCTTTGAACGCCTTGAAGATCGTCCGTGGGAACGCGAATGGCTGAAAGACTTTCGTGCCATGCGTTTCGGTAGGCGACTGTGGATCTGCCCCGATGGTCAGCGTCCCGACGATCCCGACGCAGTCATCGTCGATCTTGATCCGGGCCTGGCCTTCGGTACCGGCACCCATCCCACCACCGCGCTGTGCCTGCAATGGCTGGACGAACATGCGCCGCTACCGGCCACGGTCATCGATTATGGTTGCGGCTCGGGCATTCTGGCCATCGCCGCACTCAAACTGGGCGCGACGCGTGCCTTTGGCGTGGATATCGATCCACAGGCCCTGCTGGCCAGCCGTGATAATGCGCAGCGCAATCAGGTTGGTGCCGCACTGACGCTGAGTCTCAGTGATGGCGAATTGCAACCCGCCGAACTGCTGATCGCCAACATTCTGGCGGGACCGCTGGAATCGCTGGCACCGCGCCTCGCCACTTTGACCAAATCCGGTGGCCACATCGTGCTCTCGGGCGTGCTGACAGAACAGGCGTCCTCAGTACAGAATTGCTACGCCGCGTGGTTCGACATGGACCCGGTACAGGTACAAGATGACTGGGCACGCCTGAGCGGCACGAAGCGCGCCCACTGACTTAGACACGTGATATCTACCAAGGAATCTCTGTGCTGACGCAATGTCCGGGCTGCCAAACTGTGTTTCGTGTCACCAGCATCATTCTGCGTGCTGCACACGGCCAGGTGCGCTGTGGACGCTGCAATACGCAGTTCGATGCCATTGAACGCTTGCTCGACGGTGAAGATCCTCCACCCGACACCGCCGTCACGGGCACCAGCCTGCAAGTCGAGCAAGGCATCCAGCACGAAGCGACAGCACTGTCCCACGAAGAAATCGTGCTGGAAGGCACTCGGATCGAAATCAGCGGCGTGTACCGGCGTGTTGAAGGTGACGCAGCGGAAACCGATGCGGACATGGAACACACCCAGACTGTGATTGAGGAATTCAATATCGGTACCGAAGAGTGGGAAAACCCGTTTGATAAAGACAGCGGCCCCATCGGCAACGATGATTCCGAAGCCGAACTGGAAGATGTTGAAGAGGAGCTCAGCGCAGTCGAGTTGGCCGATGCGCTGGCTAGCCTGGATACCTCAATCTCAACCGAGAACCACTCTCACGGTAATGATCAGGCAGACATTGCCGGTGCAGATGACCACAAAGAACCAGTGATGCCATCGGCTACGGCTGTGCCGCTGCCCAGCAGTGCCGGCACGCGCATGCTCCCACCACTGGGGCTGGATGCGGATGACGAACCCTTTGCCGAGCCGGCATCTCGACAACGTTGGCCATGGGCAGTGGCCAGTGCGGCGCTGATCCTGTTGCTGGCCGGACAGGCGTTGCATCACTTCCGCGAAACCTTGGCGCGACATCAAAGCTTCGGTCCACAGCTGAGCAAGCTTTACGCGGCCATCGGCGAGCCGCTGGCGCCACAATGGCAGCTACAGGCCTACAGCATCAAGCAATGGGGCATCGTCTCCGACCCACAGGAGTCCGGCACGCTGCGGGTGCGGGCCAGTGTTACCAATGGCGCCGGTTTTGCGCAGCCCTACCCGTTGCTGCAGCTCAGCCTGGAAGACCGCTTTGGCAGCAAAGTGGGCACGCGCGAATTCAAGCCCGAGGAATATCTGGCCAGCAACACGCGGGCAACCCGCCTGCTGGCGGCCGGCGAATCCGCCAGTGTCGATCTGGCCATAGTTGATCCAGGCCCGGATGCCGTCGGCTTCCAGTTCGACACCTGCCTGCCGCTCAAGAACAGCGTGCAGTGCAGCCACGACGTAGCGCTCAAGCCACTCTGATTTCATGCGTATCGGACCGTACCAACTCAGCAGCAACCTGGCGCTGGCGCCCATGGCGGGTGTCACCGATTTGCCGTTTCGCCAGCTATGCCGCAGTTTCGGCGCCGGACTTGCTGCCGGTGAAATGCTGACCAGCGACATGAAACTGTGGGATTCGAAAAAATCGCGTGGCCGTCTGAGCCATGCAGACGAGCCCGAGCCACGCATTGTGCAGATCGTCGGTGGCGACGCGGCCATGATGGCCGAAGCGGCACGCACCAATGTTGCGCTGGGCGCGCAAATCATTGATATCAACATGGGGTGCCCGGCCAAAAAAGTGTGCAACAAAGCCGCCGGTTCGGCGTTGCTGCGCGACGAGGCACTGGTCACCGACATTCTCGGTGCCGTGGTCAATGCAGTACCGGTGCCGGTAACGTTGAAGATTCGTACCGGCTGGGATGCACAGAATCGCAACGGTGTGCGCATCGCGCGCATTGCGCAGGATTGCGGAATTCAGGCGCTGGCCGTGCATGGCCGAACGCGTGCCTGCATGTTTGAAGGTAAGGCCGAATACGCGACCATTCGCGCCATCAAAAAGGCCGTGCAGATTCCGGTGTTAGCCAATGGTGATATCGACTCACCGCAAAAGGCGCAGCAAGTGCTTGAACTGACTGGCGTCGATGGCTTGATGATTGGTCGCGCCGCACAGGGACGACCGTGGATCTTTCGCGACATCGCAACTTTTCTTGAGTCAGGAAAACTTTTGCCACCTCCAGGTGTGGCGGAAGTCCGTGCTATCATGCGCGCCCATTTGCGCAGGCTACACATGTTTCATGGGGAAGGGACCGGTGTACGGATTGCGCGCAAGCATATTGGCTGGTATGCCGAGGGTCGCCCACATGAGCAGACTTTCCGGCAGATCGTGATGCGTGCTGAGACCGCGGATAAACAACTGGCGGCAGTCGAAACCTATTTCGACATGCTTGCCGCTGCCGCCTGAGCTGCGCAGCCAGTCAAGCGCTGCATCTGCTGGCAAGTGGTGTTGGCTGTAACTCTCCAGCTTGCTGTTTGCACGTTGGCTTCGTCTTATATTGATGGTATTGACCTGAATCATTTGGTAACCGCGCATGGCAACAAAGAAAAAAACC
This sequence comes from uncultured Pseudomonadota bacterium, assembly GCA_963748005.1. Lineage (GTDB taxonomy): Bacteria > Pseudomonadota > Gammaproteobacteria > Steroidobacterales > Steroidobacteraceae > CAILZL01. The sequence continues at coordinate 2,513,716 of CAVVHH010000002.1, read as the reverse complement.
AGCGCTCGCAAATCAACGCGAGAGGGCGCAACCAGGGGCAGCAAGATGAATGGACGTGGTCATATCAATGGCCACAGCCACGTGAATGGACAATCAGCCGTACCGCTACGCACCCAGTGCGCCGCGGCGCTGGATGTCTACTTCACCAATCTCAATGGCGATAATCCCGGACATTTGTATGAACTGGTGTTGCGTGAAGTTGAAGAACCGCTGTTTCGCGCCGTGCTCGACTACGTCGATGGCAACCAGAGTCGCGCCGCCGAAGTGCTGGGCCTGAATCGCGGCACGCTGCGCAAGAAATTGCGCGAATATCGGCTTACCGACAGGGCGGACTGAACAACTCCGCCGGGTGGTGTCGCGATTGCTCACACAGCCGTCTTTCCGATTTCATTTTTTTCAAGAGTTTATTTAAGTGAGCACACCCATTCGTCGCGCCCTGATCAGCGTCTCCAACAAGGATGGACTGCTGGATTTCGTTCGTGCCCTGCAGGAACGAAATATTGAAATCCTGTCCACCGGCGGTACCGCTGCTCTGCTCGCCAGCAACGACATTGCTGTCAAGCAAGTGTCCGAACACACCGGCTTTCCGGAAATCATGGATGGTCGCGTCAAGACGCTGCATCCGAAAATTCATGGCGGCCTGCTCGGCCGGCGCGGTGTCGATGAAGCCGTGATGAAACAGCATGACATCGAACCCATCGATCTGGTGGTGGTGAACCTGTATCCGTTTGCGGCAACCATTGCCAGGTCCGATTGCACGTATGAAGAGGCGATTGAGAACATCGACATCGGCGGCCCGGCCATGGTGCGGGCCTCGGCCAAGAATCATGATCGCGTCGCGATTATTGTGGACCCGCTGGACTACTGCAGCATCATCGACGAAATGAATGCACACAACGGCAGCGTCACCGAAGCCACCCGCAAGCGTCTGGCGGCCAAAGCCTTCACACACACTGCGCAATACGATGCGATGGTGTCGAGCTATCTCACCAGAGTCACACAGGGCGGCAACGAGTTTCCCGACCTGCTGCCACTGCAATTCCGCAAACGCATGGATTTACGTTACGGCGAGAACCCGCATCAGCAAGCCGCGTTTTATGCCGCCAGCGATGCCAAAGGTGCCAGTGTTGCCAACGCTGCGCAGGTGCAGGGCAAGCAGCTGTCGTACAACAACATTGCCGACAGCGACACGGCGCTGGAGTGCGTGCGGCAATTCGATGCTCCCGCATGCGTAATCGTCAAACACGCCAATCCCTGTGGCGTTGCGGTGGGTGCAGACATTCTCGAAGCCTACAACCGCGCTTACAAAACTGATCCGACTTCGGCTTACGGCGGCATCATTGCCTTCAATCGCCCGCTTGATGGCAGAACCGCCAGCGCTATCATCGAACGTCAGTTCGTGGAAGTGATCCTCGCACCGCAAGCCGACGAGGAAGCGATTACCCTGTGCAAGCGCAGGGAGAACGTCCGCCTGCTGCTGACCGGTTCGCTGGATGAAAGCAACACCCGCTACGATCTGCGCGGCGTCAACGGTGGCTTGCTGGTGCAGACCCGCGATCTGGGCATGGTGGATGTGGCTGACTTGAAAGTAGTTACCGAACGTCAACCCACGGCGGAAGAATTGCGTGACCTGCAGTTCGCCTGGAAGGTGTGCAAGTTCGTGAAGTCCAATGCCATTGTGTTCGCGCATGACAACATGACTATTGGCGTGGGCGCCGGACAAATGAGCCGTGTGTACTCGACGCGCATTGCCGCCATCAAGGCCAGGGACGAAAACCTGACGGTGAGCGGTTGCGTCATGGCATCCGATGCCTTCTTCCCATTCAGAGATGGGCTGGATGTGGCCGCCGAATTCGGCATCAAGGCCGTCATTCAACCCGGCGGTTCAATGCGCGATGCCGAAGTCATCGCTGCAGCGAATGAACATGGCATTGCCATGGTTCTCACCGGCATGCGGCACTTCAGACATTGATCAAATCGGGCGACACGTGTGTCGCCCCTACACCATGTTTGCAGGGGCGAGGCACACCTCGCCCTTCCGACGAAGGTATACCTCGGACATTACAAATGAACGTTCTCATCATCGGTAACGGCGGGCGCGAACACGCACTGGCGTGGAAGGTTGCGCAGTCGCCGCGTGTCAGTCATGTGTATGTGGCGCCGGGTAATGCCGGTACTGCGCTCGAAAACAAGGTCAGTAATGTCAGCATTGCCGCCGATGATGTGCCTGCTTTGGTCAAGTTTGCCGGCGACAACAGTATTGATCTGACTATCGTCGGCCCGGAAGCGCCCCTGGTGATTGGCGTAGTGGATGTATTTCAGGCAGCGGGGCTGCGCTGCTTCGGCCCAAGCAAACTCTGTGCGCGACTGGAAGGCTCCAAAGCCTTCACCAAGGACTTCCTCAAGGCCAACAGGATTCCAACCGCCGCTTATGCAACCTTCACACAAAAAAGCTTTGACGAAAGCTGGGTACGTGCGCAACGCGCACCGCTGGTGGTGAAGGCAGATGGTCTGGCCGCCGGCAAGGGCGTGATCATTTGCGAAACACAAGCCGAAGCAGTGCAGGCAGTGAAGGACATGTTCGCCGGACAATTTGGCAAGGCGGGTTCTCTGGTGGTGGTGGAAGAGTTCCTGGAAGGCGAAGAAGCCAGCTTCATCGTCATGGTGGATGGTCAGCACATTCTGCCGATGGCGACTTCGCAGGATCACAAACGCCTGCTCGATGCCGATCAAGGTCCAAATACTGGCGGCATGGGTGCGTACTCGCCCGCTCCCGTGGTGACACCCGAAATTCACAACCGCATCATGCGGGAAGTCATTGAGCCCACCGTACAAGGCATGATTGCCATGGGCACACCCTATACCGGCTTCCTGTATGCCGGCGTAATGGTGGCGCCGGACGGCACGCCCAATGTACTGGAATTCAATTGCCGCTTCGGTGATCCGGAAACCCAGCCGATCATGATGCGCCTGGACTCGGACCTCACCATACTGTGCGAAGCGGCGCTGGATGGCAGACTCGATCAGGTCAGCGCCAAATGGAATCCACAAGCTGCGCTCGGCATCGTGCTCGCGGCCGGCAATTACCCCGACACGCCGCGCAAGGGTGATGTCATCAGTGGCCTTGATCAGGCCGCCAAGCTGCCCGGAAAAGTGTTTCATGCCGGCACACAATTGCAGGGCAATGATGTCGTCACCAGCGGCGGCCGTGTGCTGTGTGCCGTCGGTTTGGGCGATACGGTCAAAGCCGCGCAGACACAGGCTTATGTATTGGCCGATGCCATCACCTGGCAAGGCGTGCAATATCGTCGTGACATCGGTTATCGCGCGATTGAACGCGAAGGCTGAGCCATGTCAGAACCTGCCGAGCCGGTTGCTGTTCCGTACACCGAGCTATCCGCGGATGCCTTGCAGGGCGTGATTGAATCGTATGTGCTGCGCGAAGGCACCGATTACGGTGCTCAAACCTATTCGCTGGAGCAGAAAGTCGCGCACGTCATGCGCCAGTTGCAGCGCAGGGAGGCGCAGATCATGTTCGATCCGAATACTGAAAGCATTGATATCGTTGTTGCCCGCCGCAGCTAGCCCGCTTCCAGGACTCGGCAGCAGATCAAGCCGATTGCTTTCAACAAAACCCTGCATCCACTTCCAGGCTGATCTGCAGCTCGCCGTGATTGGTGCCGAAGGAATGAACCACCCCTTCCTTGCTGGGCAACGCCTGCGCCAGGTGATCGAGCTCAATGCGTGGAATGCTCAGCCACATGCCGGTGGGGTCGCTGTCAAACTGCCAGTCGCCGGTATTGCTCTGATTTACCTTGGCGCGAAAGGCATGGCCGCGCGGCAGCGGTACTTCCAGCCCAAGTGCCTTGCCCGCATGCAATTGTGCGAATTCATCGGCAGTGGTGCGGATGCGGATACTGTGCTGGGCAAAACGCAGATTCATGATCGGACCCTCCGGCTTTAGTTATTGTGTGCTCGCGCCAGTCTGCGCCGGCGTCCATTCCAGCTGAAAATCATCCATCACATATCCGCCGCCGATATCAGTCACCACATCGGCGGTCTTCACAAACCCGATCTTCAGATACGCCTGCAGCGCCGGGTTGTTCTTGTTTACCGTCAGCCACAAACTCTGCAAGCCGCGAGTATGCGCCAGCTGTGCCAGATACAACATGCTGGCGCGCCCCAGACCCTGACCACGCACGGTATCCAGCAGGTACAGCTTGCTGACAAACAAACGCCTGCTGTCTGTCTCAGTGCGGATCGAAGCATAGCCCACGTCTTGGCCACGATGCTGCAACAGAAAATACTCGTACCCCTCGCGCAGCTGCGCGGTGATGGCGGTGCTGCTCTGAAAGCGCGCCAGCATATAGTCGATCTGCGCCTGACCGATGATGTTCAGGTAGTGCTCTGTCCAGATCTGTCGGGCCAGCCGCACAACCACCGTGATCTGCTCGTCGTCGCACACGGGGATGAATTCAAGAACCGGTGCCTGCGTCACGCGTGTATTACCCATCTGCCTGTTGCGGCGACTTGTTGGTGCGGGATGAGCCCGCATGGCGATTCTCCACGGAGCTTGACGCGATAACGAGGGATTGTGAAGCCCGGCGCTACCTTGCGGAATCAGATGATCCCTGCAATACCGGCGGCCAGCTCATGCCGGCGCGTCGCTAACCACGATGCGTCCGGTATGCGAGTCCAACCGCAGCAAGATGTCCTTGGGCCGGTTCAATTCCTTGCACTCCACCGGCAGACGGGTGTCGTCGAAATACACCTTCAGCAGATCCATGACCGAGGCCGCCGGCTTTTCCATACCCATGTTCGTGGGAATATGGCCTACCAGACGCACCCGCCAGCTGGTCTTGCGAGCCCCCAGCGCGCGCATTTCCTTACAGAACAGATCCAGCAGCAGCAAGTGCGAGCTGAGAATGGCATCGGTCAGCTCCATACCGCGCCCCTCATGCGTCATCGCGTAATGAAAATGCAGCACCCCAGCCACACCACGCGTGTCGTCGTGGATGCACACGGCCAGGGAATGACTCAGCTGGGCGGCCAGTACCCGGCCGTCGTCGGAAGTGCGGTATTCGCCGGGCTGAATCAGGATTTCGGAGGGTTTGTTTGACATACCTGTTAATTTTCCAGTGGCCCCATGGTGCCCGGCAACCACAGCCCCAGACCCAGTCCTGCTTCACGAATTTTAGCCCGGCACGGCCCGGTTACCGCCATGCGGAGTTGCAGCGGTGGAAATAATCAGCGCCAGGCCCTAAAGTGCGCGCCCGGTTTCGGGTTTGTGTCCGGCATTGTTGCCGGGTTGGCAGGCCCATAGTCAATAGCAGTTTCAGGAGTTCCATCATGGGCAGAGGCGATCGCAGAACCCGCAAGGGCAAGATTTGGCGCAACAGCTACGGCAAGACCCGTCCGGGCCGTGCCAAGAAAAAGGGCTGAGCTGGCATATCCGGCTGGTCTGCAGGGCGGGCTCCCCGCCCTTTTCTTTGCCTGCGTTTCAGGCGCGCGCCAAGCCTCAGGAATTTTTCACCACCCGCCGCAGCCGCTGCGCCTCGCTCAGCGACGCCCCGGGTACGCCAAAACTCAACGCAGCAGTCGCAACGAACACTTCGCGCAGAAAGTACACCAGACCCACTGCCAGGCTGACCAGCCCAACGATGAAGGTCACCGCCACTGGCACCGCCAGATTCACCTGAAACAGCTCGCTGATAAACAGGCTGACAATCACTACCGGCACCACCACTGCGGATAACACGCTCAAGGCAATGGCCCGACTGATCAGGCGCGCGCGGGTCGCCAGCACTTCCAGGCGCTCCTGCAGATCCCTGGCCAGAGATTCATCGGCACCTGTGAGCTGTGACTCGGTGAGGCGCGCCCGATCGACAATGCGAACCAGACGGCCAACCAGCACGTTCAATGTCGCGGCCACGCCGGCCAGCAGGAACACCGGTGCCACCGATAACTGAATAACCTTGGCGATGTTGTCGCTATGCAGACTGAGTATATCCATCGCTCTCTACTCCGAAATAAACCGGTAACAAACTACCCACCAGCATAACGCATTGCCGGTGACAAAACGGCGGACAGACTTGCCCAATTGGCCCCAGGCGCAGCATGCTACGCCGGTATCTTGCAACGAAAGACAGGGAGATCAGCATGGCCAGCACACCCCGCAAGAAACGCAGCAAACCCGTTCCATCCGGCATCGCTGCCGCCAAGGCCTTGCAACGCACTTTCGATGCAAGACCCGACACACTCGACTTTCGCGACCGCATGTTCGTTCCCACACTGATCGAAGTGCCGGAAGAGTTGAGTATGAATGCTTACGAAAACCGCCTGCGCGGCAAGGCGCTGATTCTGGATCAGGGCGAAGAAGGCGCCTGTTCCGGCTTTGCGCTCGCCGCCACCTGCAACTATCTGCTACGTACCCGCAAGGTGTATCCGGACAAGACCCCGGTCAGCCCACACATGTTTTACGAAACCGCCAAGCTGTATGACGAATGGCGCGGCGAAAACTACGAAGGCTCCAGCGCGCGTGGCGCCATGAAGGGCTGGCACAAACATGGCGTATGTGCTGCCAGCCTCTGGCCTGCCAAGCCCGGCAAACCGGATCAAAGCATCACTCGCAAGCGTGCCGAAGATGCAACGCAGCGCCCGCTGGGCGCGTACTTTCGCGTCAATCACAAGGACATTGTCGCCATGCATGTAGCGCTGGCCGAAGTGGGCATCCTGTTTGTCACCTGCCTGGTGCACAAGGGCTGGGGCAAGGTTAAAAAAGACGGTCGCGTGCCGCAGGATTCGCATCAGGTGGGTGCACATGCCTTTGCGATTGTCGGCTATGACCAGCGCGGCTTCTGGTTCCAGAACTCCTGGGCGAACGACTGGGGACATCGCGGCTTTGGGCATATCAGTTACGCCGACTGGCTGGATAACGGCATGGATGCCTGGGTAGCGCGTCTGGGCGCGCCGGTGATCATTGATGAAGCCCGCAACACCGGCACCAAGTCGGCGGGTCTTGCCACCGCGCGGGTGTCCTTTGCCGATTTACGCTCGCATGTCATCAGCATCGGCAATGATGGTGAACTGCGCCGCGACGGCACCTATGGCAACAGTGCAGAAGACATTGCGCGCATCATCAATGAAGACCTGCCGCACGTCACTGACAGCTGGAAAAAGCGACGCATTCTGCTGTATGCCCATGGCGGCCTGGTGCCCGAGGCGAATGCACTGCAACGCGTGGAAAATTATCTGCCCGCGCTGCTGCAGGCCGAGGTGTATCCACTTGCCTTCATCTGGCGTACCGACTTCTGGACCACGATCACCAATCTGCTGAACGACGCATTGCGTCAGCGCCGTCCCGAGGGCGTGCTGGACGCCGCCAAGGACTTCATGCTGGATCGTCTCGACGATACGCTGGAACCGATTGCGCGACTGGCTGGCGGCAAACGTTTGTGGGATGAGATGAAGGAAAACGCGCTGCTAGCCACGCTCAACGGTAATGGCGGCGCACGTCTGGTGGCAGAACAATTACGCAAGCTGGGCATGCAGCATCCCGACATTGAGATACACATCGCCGGGCACAGCGCCGGCAGTATTTTCATGGCGCCGCTGACGCAGCTCATCTGCAGCAACGATTCAATTGATACCAATTCCCTCACCGCTGCAACCGGCTTTACCTGGTCGGCGGCGAACGGCCTGGGCCTGAAGATAAAAACCTGCACACTCTGGGCAGCTGCCTGCACCACGGGTCTGTTCGATCAAACCTATCTGCCTGCCATCCAGTCCGGCCGGATTGGCAACTTCACGCTGTTCAATCTAAAGGACAATGTCGAGCAAGACGACAACTGCGCAAACATATACAACAAATCGCTGTTGTACATGGTGTCCAATGCATTCGAGAAAAAGTTGCGTTCGCCACTCAGGAAAGACGGCGAAGCCATTCTCGGTATGAACAAGTTCGTTATCCGGCACCCGGCATTGCCGCAACTGATCAAGCAGGGCAAAGTGAATTACATACTGGCACCAAATGAAAATGCCGCAGGTACTATCGATGCTTCAACCGCAAGTCATCACGGTGACTTCGACGATGATGCGCCCACAGTGAAGGCCACACTGGCGCGCATTCTGGGACGCGACAAGGTTACCGCTGAGTTCAGCTTTGCCAGATCAGCGGCGTCGATGCGGGACAAGCGCAAGGCGCTGGGATAATGAATTGTCATAGCCGCGCAGGTCGCACTTGGCAATACTCCCTGCAAGCCAGGCCATCCCGATGCCACTGTAGGTCGGGTTTTACACCCGACTTCTTCTGAATGTCGGGTATAAAACCCGACCTACAATCAACACTCCTGTGGTCACACGCCCCGCACCAATTCCAGCATTGGCTTGGCATTCCGGCTGTCGGCAAACACCTTGGTTTCCAGCACGGATTCACTCACACCCATGTGTGTTGCCAGCACGCCCTTGAACACCGAACGCAGATCCATGGTCGGTTGCAGATCGCGCCCCTGATACAAATTCTTGCTGGCAAGGCCGGGCCAGTCAGCAACGATCTTGCCGCCATTCACGGCGCCACCCACCAGGAAGGCACAGGTCGCGGTGCCATGATCTGTACCGCGCGTACCGTTGATGGCCACTGTCCGGCCAAATTCAGTGGCTACCATCACGACGGTTTTGCTCCATGCCTCACCCATCTCCACACGCAGGGTATCGATGGCTTTATCCAGACCCTGAAGACGTGCGAACAATTGGCCCTGCTCAGCCCCCTGGTTGGCATGCGTATCCCAACCAGTCGCTTCCATTACTGCAATGCGCGGGCCGTCGGTTTGTTTGAGCATCTTGCCGGCGGCGCTAACGATGGGCGTCAGTGAATTGTTGCGCGGACCCGGTCCATTGCCTTGCACATTGCCTTGGTCCATTTTTTCCTTCTGCATACCACCTTCGCCAGCTATGGCATCAGTAGACATGGCCGTCTGCAATCGCGACAGGAAGTAGGGATCGGATTGATAGAGGGCGGCGATACGTTGCAGAGTGTCCTCATCGGTCTCGGGCAGACGCGAAGGTACCCATGAGCCGACCTTCTGATCGCCGCGCAACACCAGCGGTACATTCTGCGCAAAGGCGATGGCCAGTTGTTCGGTACTACGTTGCTTGCTGCCGGACATGCCGGACAAGGCGCGATTCAACCAGCCATTCAACGCACCGTGCGGTGCAGCAGTGCCATTCTCGAGCAGATCCTGGCCGTCGAAATGCGAACGCTCGCGATACGGCGACGCCACGGCATGTAGCACCAGCAACTCCTTTGCCTGATAGCGCGCATGCAGATTCTTGAAAGCCGGATTCAGCGCAAACATACCATCCAGTTTCAGCGCACCATCGGCTGCACCGGGCGCGGGCAATGCCAACGCACCACGCACGCCCTGATAGTTGCCATCACCATAAGGCGCAACCGCTGCCAGACCATCCAGCGCACCGCGCAGGATGACGAACACAAAACGCGAATCGGTATCTGCATACGCCATGCTCATGCGCGGCAACAGCGTTGCCATGCCTGCCATGCCGGCGGCGCAGAGAAATTCGCGGCGTGGCAGAGAGTGTTTGAAGTTCATGTTCATGGCAATTCTCTTTGCAATCGTGGTCTACCAGTATCAAACCCCCTCTCCCTGAGGGAGAGGGTTGGGGTGAGGGTATCGCACTCGTTTATCGCACCCCTCACCCGCACTACGTGCGACCTCTCCCACAAGGGGAGAGGCAAAGAGTCGGCAGCAAGTGTCTCACCCAACATCAATGTACCTAACGTCGCTGAAATTCCGGGCTTACCAGCCACAACACCACGCCCTGTGCAGCATCTGCTGCACCATTGAGCGCCATGCGTGTGTGTTCGCTCAGCACTGCACCCAGACTCTGCTCGGCCAGTTGCACCGGCGAGCGACTTGCGCCGACACGCTGGCCGACCTGCGTGGCCCATTCAATACGTTTCATCAGGGCATCGGGGCCATCCCACTGTCCGGCGATATCCGCCCAGCCGGCAGGCGATCCCGGTGACCAGGGACGCTGTCCCAAGAGTTCAAAAGGCGCGAGCACCATGCGCGGTTGATCGGGTACGTAGTCAAACGCACGGAATGACGAAACGACAAACTCATGCGGCGTCTTGTACTTGCTCAGTGGTTGCCCCCACGCTTCCTTGCAGTCCAATACTGCTGCATGCACCGTGGGCAGGTGACCGTCGCTATCGCGAAAAGCCTTGGCCACCCGTTCCACCGCCGCAGCCGGCGGTTCATCGGCAATGAAGTGCCGCACCAGCTTGGTGGCAATGAACTTGGCAGTTGCGGGATGCCGTGAAAGATCCTTGAACACGGCCTTCGGCTGATTGATGCCATCTTCGGCGTAACGCTTGCCCAGCAGTGTCTGCTCGCCTGGCTCATGCAGACCGTCACGGAACATGAACTTGCCGGGCTCACCGGCATTCAACAACCGCCCCTGCCCGCCGCCTATCGACCAGCCCGTAAGCACTCGTGCAAAGTTCGTAACGTCGGCCTGGGTGTACCCGCCATTCACGCCAAGGGTATGCAACTCCAGAATTTCGCGCGCCAGATTTTCATTGATATCGATTTTGCGTTGCGGGTTGGCACGTCGTTTTGCCAATTCCGCCAGCTGTGAGTTCGGCCCCGTGGAGCCCTGGTTGTCGAGATACAGAATCATGGCCGGGTGACTGTCGGCCGCCAGCAGCAGGTCGTAGAAACTCAGATGCAGGTTGGGACGAATCGCTTCATTCTCCAGCGTTCCGGCCAGCGCTGCGACCGCGATCTTGTCCATGGACACGGCAAAGTGATTGCTCCAGAAGTGCACCAACCGTTCGCGAAATGATTCCTCGGTGTGTGTAGCCAACTGATAGCGCGCCGACACCTGCGCCAGATAGCGGTCGAGAATGACGCCGCGCCTGGCGCCGGGCTTGGGTGCAGCCGGATCACTATCCGAACCAGCCGCAGCTTTTTGCGCCGCGCGCCGTTCCATGATCGCCTGCACCTGCTCCTGGAACACCTGGTTCGAAGGCGGCAGGGAGGTGATTGCCGCTGGCAACTCACGCGCGCCTTTCACCTGGCTCTTCAGCCAGCCACGCACATCACCCTGAATTTTCTGCAGTTCGCCCGGCCGGGCGCCCAGGCCAAAACGATTGGCTGCGATGACTGCATCGAGATTGGTGGTCATAAGTCCCCGCTGCGGTGCTGATTCTCAGCATAACGCAGCGGGGTAAAATTGGTTGACGCTTGCCAGGATTACTCACTCGCGGTGAATCGACCCAATCCCCACCACGGGGATTTCCAGGCAGCACAGAGCACCTTGACCCCCGAGCCTGAATAGCGCAAAAAGGGCAACCGGTTATTAATTGTTTGGAATCTGTGTGAACTGTCCGGTGAGCGGCGCACCGGACAGGGACAACGAAGAACAAACGGCCGCAAGGGAGTGATGACCGTGGAAGCGGAAGATTTGCTTTCCCCTGCTCCGCCGATGGATCCGCCACCTGCTGCCAATGCCGGCGCTGTGAGCACTGGTTCGGAAGGCATCGCCATGGCACTCGGCGTTGGCCCATCAACCGGCACTACCGACGTCGCCCCGGCTGTCGCCAACTATCTGTCGCAACATCAGGATCTCATGCAGGTGCAAAAAGACAACCTGCAGCGCCACGCGCGAGTACTTGACGCACACGAGTCATATCTTCGGCTGCAGATGGAGAACCTCCACGAGCAACGTCATCTGACTGTCTCGCACATGAAGTGGCAGCACCTGAATGATGTGCTGCGTGGCACGTTACAGGTGCTGCTGGTGATTGTCGGACTTGGTATCGTTATCGGTCTCGGTGCGATGGTGTGGAATGCAAGACATGACACCGGACTGGTGGTCGAGGCTTTTTCGGTGCCGCCGGAACTGGAAGAGCGCGGGTATACGGGCAGCGTGATAGCCCAGAAAGCGCTCGACCGAATTGCGGTGCTGCAAGACCTTGCGATATCCCTGCGCGCTCCCCAGCCGTATGAAGTCACTTGGGGCACGGACTTCACTGTGGAAATTCCGGAAACAGGCATCTCGTTCGGCGAGTTCAATCGCTACCTGCGCCAATGGCTTGGCAAGGAAACCCGTATTAGCGGCGAGGTAGTCCGTACCGAGACGGGTATTGCCATTCACGCACGCGCCGGTGCCAACCCAGTGGAGTCTGTCAGCGGTAGCTTCGCGGAACTGGAAACAATGGTCGATCGCATCGCCGAGCAAGTGCTTGCGGCCACTCAGCCCCATCAGTACGCGGGCAGCCTTGCCGGTCTCGGCCGGTTCGATGAAGCCATCGCCGCCTACCAGCAATTATCGCGAAGCAATGCACCAGTCGAACGGGCGGCAGCCTATGCGGGCATGTCTCGGTTACGACTTTTGCGTGGCGAGAACGACGCAGCGTACGCAGCTGCACAGCTGGCTGTGCAGGCAAATCCTGAGATCCTGGAGGCATGGGTACAGTTGATGTATCTGGATACTGGCCAGGGCCGTAATGAAAGCGCGCTCCGCCGTGCTGAAAGACTGTATACGCTTGCCGCCTCCTCGCGCGATGCGGATCAACGGATACGGGAGTGGGCAGAAGATCGGGGAGCGTGTTGGGCACGGGAAGCGCGAGGAGACATGGGCGTCTGCGTCAGGCGCACTCTTTCGCAACAGGCGAACCAATGGGAACAGGTCAGCCGACTGGCACTGGGCCATGACATTGCCGGCGCGCGACAAGTGATCAGCGAAGTGACGACTGAGCCGGTGGTGTCAGCCTTTAGAGATGGTCCCACCCGTCAGAAACCCAAGGCGTTGGGCGACATCGCGCTTGCAGAGGAAAACTTTTCAGTCGCAGAGAAAGCCTTCGAAGAAGGCTTGTCAGAAGCACCTGTTTATCTACAGCTGTTCTCTGCATGGCACGCCTATGCGCACGCCATGCAAGGCGATGTGTCGGGCGCAGAACAACTGATCACCAATACACCCGCTGATTGTTATCCCTGCCTGCGCGTGCGCGGCAAGATCGCATCACTGAAGAAAGCATGGCCCGAAGCCGAGCGCTGGTTTGTGGAGGCGGCAAAGCAGGGACCATCGCTGCCATTCGCCAATACCGATCATGCCGAGATGTTGCTCGCCAAAGGTGATGCGCATGGAGCTGTTGAGCAGGCACGTGAAGCTATCAAACGCGGACCGAAGTTTGCCGATGCCTATCAAGTACTGGGTGAGGTGCTGGCGCAGAGCGGCGACCATGCAGGTGCCATCAAACAATTCGAACAAGCAGCCAAGTACGCCCCCAAGTGGGGCCGTACGCAAATTCAGTGGGGAATGGCGTCAACAAACTGGGACGTCGTAACGAAGCGATGGAAAAATTCGCCGCAGCCAAAACACTCGAACTCGCGCCAAGCGAAAGAACTTTGCTGCAGCAATCCAGTGGCGGGCAGGGAGTGTCAAATGGCTGATGACACCAACAGCTCCGGAATCTCGACGCCATCTCCGGATTCTTCCGCGACAACACCTCCTGCCGGTGATGGCATCGCAACTATGCTGGCTATCGAGCAGGAAAATACGGAAGGAAAGTCTTCGCCTGTCGTGTCGGCCTTTCTGGAGAAGCAGTCTGCTTTCATTGATCGTCAGCAGCGGATGCTTGGTGTGCAGGAAGAGTATTTGCGCTTGCAGATGGAAGACTTGCACGAGCAGCGCAAGCTGACAGTCTCGCATATGAAGTGGCAGCACCTCACTGACGCGTTAAGAGGCGTTTTGTACATAGCACTAGCGTTCGTGGGTGTTGGTATAGCCGTGGCGGGTGCCGCTGCAGTGTGGAACGCCGCACACTATCGCGGAGTTGTTATGGAAGCGTTTGCAGTGCCGCCGGACCTCATGAAGCGAGGTTACTCAGGAACAGTTGTATCCCAGAAAATTCTGGACCGAATCAGCGAATTGCAGTCGGACGCAAATCTCCTTTCCATTGTCGCGATGAGCACGCTGGAATCGGATTGGGGTGACGAGCTGAGGGTCGAAATTCCCGAAACCGGTGTTTCTCTGGGAGAAGTGGGCCGATATCTAAGACGACACTTGGGTAGCGAAACGCGTATCAGCGGTGAAGTGGTGCGCACGGTTGACGGCCTTATGATCTCGGCACGTATCAACGGGCGGCCCGCTAATCCTGTCACAGGCAATGAAATCGACATCGATGCGCTAATCGCACGTGCCGGCGAGCAAGTGATGTCTGCCGGACTACCTCATCACTACGCTGCAGCATTGGCCAACGTCGGACGAGAAGATGAGGCCATTGCGGTCATCCAACCTCTGGCGCGTTCGGCCACAACGGTGATGGAACGTTCCGCGGCTTACATTACATGGAGTTTCAGGCTGCTGGACCGTGGTGATTATGCAGAGGCAGAAGCCAAAGCACGCGCCGGCATGCGGTTGGCACCGGAGGCGGTCGGCAACGCGCAGTATCGCCTATGGGATGTGGACTATAGTCTCGGGCGCTTCGAAAAAGCCCACAGTGATGCGAATGCCGCAACGACCAATTTCCGGACCATGCCCTCAGATTTTTACTCACCAAATGCGCTCGCCCGGTTGGTATCCTCCATCACCTGCGAACAATTCCTCCTGACTGGAAGTCTGCAACAGGCACTGCAAGCCTGTCGCGAGGGCGTGGTTGCAGCTTCAACGCAGGGTGCACTTTCGCCACTTCCATGGGGGCCGCCCTATCTATTGGCGCTCGAACACAACATTGCTGCCGCGCAGGAAGAGGAAGCAGTCATCGAAGACCCACCAGATCCGGGCTCACCATCTCCAGTGTCGGTTCGTTTTCGACGAAGGGCCGAGGCAATGGGTTCACTGCGCCTGGCCCGTGAGGACTGGGATGGCGCCATATCTGCGTATCGACGCGGGATTAACGTGGCGCCATCACGTGCGTTGGTGTTAAAGCCTTGGCTTGCCTACGCGTTGGCAAAAAAAGGAGATTTGGCGGGTGCGAACGCAGTGATGCAGGAGCTACCTGACGATTGCTATCCGTGCCTGCGTGCACGCGGCAAGATCGCAGCATCGCAGCACGATTGGCAAACCGCCGAACGCTGGTTTGCAGAAGCAGCTAGACAAGGCCCTTCCCTGGCCTGGGCCAATACCGACTGGGCTGAAATGCTGATCGCCAAGGGCGATGCGCAAGGCGCGATTACACAGGCGCGTGAAGCCATCAAGCGTGGTCCAAAGTTTGCGGATGCATATCAAGCGCTGGGCGAGGCGTTGGCACAAAGCGGCAATCACGCTGACGCAATAGCCGAATACAAACGCGCAGCGGAACTCGCCCCCAAGTGGGGCCGCATACACATCCAATGGGCTATGTCGCTCAACAAGCTGGGGCGTCGCGCGGAAGCGCAGCAGAAGTTCAAAACTGCCGAAGCACTGGAACTTGTTCCAAGTGAACAGAAATTACTTGCAGCAATTCGATAACCGCATCTAGTGACCGCAAACAAAAAAGCGCGATCAGTAACTGATCGCGCCTTTAATCAATACACCGATTAACTACGAATCAGCCGCGCTTCATGGCGTCGTAGAACTCGCTGTTGGTCTTGGTGTCTTTCATCTTGTCGAGCAGGAATTCAATCGCAGCCAGTTCATCCATGGGATGCAGCAGTTTGCGCAGAATCCAGATCTTCGCCAACTCATCCTGAGCAGTGATCAACTCTTCTCGGCGGGTGCCGGAGCGGTTGATGTTCACGGCCGGGAAGGTGCGCTTTTCCGCGACGCGGCGATCCAGATGGATTTCCGAGTTGCCGGTGCCCTTGAACTCTTCATAGATCACGTCGTCCATGCGCGAACCGGTGTCGATCAGTGCGGTGGCGAGAATGGTCAATGAACCGCCCTCTTCCACATTACGCGCAGCGCCGAAGAAACGCTTGGGACGCTGCAAAGCGTTGGCATCCACACCACCGGTGAGCACCTTGCCGGAGCTGGGCACTACGGTGTTGTAAGCACGCGCCAGACGCGTGATCGAATCGAGCAGGATCACCACATCGCGTTTGTGTTCGACCAGACGTTTGGCTTTCTCGATCACCATTTCCGCGACCTGCACGTGACGGCTGGCGGGTTCATCGAAGGTCGACGCCACCACTTCGCCGCGTACGGTGCGGGTCATCTCGGTCACCTCTTCGGGACGCTCATCGATAAGCAGCACGATCAGATAGACCTCGGGATGATTGGCCGAGATGGAGCTGGCAATGTTCTGCAGCAACATCGTCTTGCCGGCCTTGGGCGGCGAGATGATCAGACCACGCTGACCCTTGCCGATCGGCGCCACCAGATCAATCACACGTGCGGTCAGGTCTTCGGTTGAACCGGTGCCACGCTCCAGCTTCAAACGCTTGGTCGGATGCAGCGGCGTGAGGTTCTCAAACAATGCACTTTGTGACGTGCGCTTTCCGGAGAATCGAAATTGATTTCGCTCGACCTTCAGCAGTGCGAAATAACGTTCGCCTTCACGCGGCGGGCGAATCAGGCCGGAAATGGAATCGCCAGTGCGCAGATTGAAACGACGGATCTGCGACGGACTGATGTAAATGTCATCGGGACCGGCCAGATAAGAACCTTCCGCGGAACGCAGAAAACCGAAGCCATCCTGCAGAATTTCCAGCACGCCTTCGCCGAAAATGGTTTCGCCGCTGCGGACATGCGCCTTGAGAATTTCAAAGATGATGTCCTGTTTGCGCGAACGGGCCATGTTCTCTGCGCCGAGGCGCTGCGCCATTTCCACCAGTTCGCCGATGGGCTTGAGTTTCAGGGTGGTCAGATTCATCGACTGACGCGAGGCTGCAAGTTCCGCCGCGGAAACGATGCCTACATCGTCATTGTCGAGAAAATCGTCCTGCGGCAGACCTTCCGTCTGGCCGCCGCGATTGCGCTGACGATTGCCGCGGCCTTCACGTGGCGGGCGATTGCGGTTGCCCCCGCCGCCGCCATTGCCATTACCGCCACCACCTCCAGGGCGGTTGCCGCGAGCCTGATTGCCCAGATAGCCCCTCACAGCTTGCCATCCAGAAATGCGGCGAGATCCGCCTTACGCAGGGCGCCGACTTTCTGGCCTTCGACCTGACCGTTCTTGAACAGGATCAGCGTCGGAATGCCGCGCACGTTGAAGCGCTGTGGCGTCTTGGGATTCTCGTCGATATTGACCTTGGCAATGGTCAACTTGTCCTGGTAATCAGCCGCCACTTCGTCAAGCATCGGTGCAATCATTTTGCAGGGCCCGCACCACTCCGCCCAGAAATCCAGCAACACGGGTTTCTTGGACTGCACGACATCGGCGTCGAAACTGGCGTCCGTAACATGGACAATAAGCTCACTACTCACCGGTATTACCTCTAGTGACGGGGTTCAAGCATGGGAAATGGAACATGGATTTGAGGAGTTGAATTAGGAATATCAAGAATCTGACGGATGCGTACGGAGAGAAAGCAAGCGCGCGCGACCCAGAAAGGGTGACGATTGGCTGGCGCGTCAGGCACAATTGCGGCTTGGGCGCCTCCAGTATGCGCGGTACTCTTGCTCGATGTTGGGAACGCACCCTGTAAGGGTTTGGTGTTGCAGAGCCAGCTACTGAGTGATTTGGTTTGGCAAATGCGGATGGTCCAGTGGCCAGAAAGAATTAGATTGGCGATTGGCGATCCGCGTCGTGGGTGGTATTAAAGCTGGCGAATTTGCAATTTGCAAGCCCGCTGCCTCTGCCAGGTAAATCCAGCGAGTCAAAAGGCGACTTCAAGCATGTTTGTGTACCAGTAAGGCTGCGCACCAGCCTGGCAGGTACATGAATCCCATTCACGAACGAAATAACCATACAGATCAACAAGGCCAATGGCTGAATCTCACCTGACCGACCTGTCCTTCACAGGACTGCATCTGCCTGAATTGCTGCAAAAAGGGCTGGCCGATGCCGGCTTTGAACGTTGCACCCCTATCCAGGCACAAACCCTGCCGCATGCCCTCGCGGGACTGGATGTGGCGGGCCAGGCGCAAACCGGCACCGGCAAGACCGTCGCCTTCCTGGTGGCGTTGTTTGCCCGTCTGCTGCGCGAACCGGTACCTGCAGGACGTAAATTGAATGCGCCTCGCGCCGTGATACTGGCGCCGACCCGCGAACTGGCCGTGCAGATTCACAGCGATGCCGTGCCACTGGGACAACACACCAGCCTGCGTCTGGGCCTGGCCTTTGGCGGCATCGATTTTGAAAAACAGAAGCGCCACCTGGAAGAAGGTGTGGATGTGCTGATCGGCACGCCCGGCCGCATCATCGATTTCTACAAGCAGCATGTCATCGACCTGAGTTCGGTGCAGGTACTGGTACTGGATGAAGCGGATCGCATGTTTGATCTGGGCTTCATCGCCGATATCCGTTACATCCTGCGGCGCATGCCGGCGCCCGACAAACGCCTGAACCTGTTGTTCTCGGCGACGCTGTCGCAACGCGTACTGGAACTGGCTTACGAGCACATGAACAGCCCGCAGCTGACGCGCATCGAGCCGGACAAGATGACGGTGGAACGCATTCGGCAGTTGATCTACTACCCGTCGAATGATGAAAAGCCGCGCCTGCTCGTGGGTCTGCTGAAGAGCAGCGGCTCGACGCGCAGCATGGTATTCGTCAACACGCGTCGTGCTGCGGAGGATGTGGAGGCGCTGCTGCGCGACAACGGCATCAATGCCGAGGCTATCTCCGGCGACGTGCCGCAACAGAAGCGGCTGCGCATGCTGCGTGATTTCCATGAAGGCACGCTGGCGGTGCTGATCGGCACCGATGTCGCCTCACGCGGCCTGCATATTCCCGATGTCAGCCATGTGTACAACTACGACCTGCCGCAGGACCCGGAAGACTATGTGCATCGCATCGGCCGCACCGCGCGTGCCGGTAACGAAGGCGATGCCATCAGCCTGGGCTGCGAGGAATACGTCATTACCCTGCCGGAAATCGAGGCGTACATCGGCCGCAAGATCCCCGTCGCCAGCGTCACGCCGGAGCTGCTGGCGGAACTCGCTCCAGCTTCACCACGCCGCCGCAAGGAACGCGCACCTGACCATAGACGCAGTGGCGGTCAGGGCGGTCGCCCAGGTGGTAGCCACCACGGTGGCGGACCCCGTCATCATGGCGGTGGCCACGGCAATCGACCACAAGGTGGACATGGCGGCAGACAGGGGGGACAAGCCGGCGGCGGTCAACCTCGTCATCGCAACGGACCGCCAGCAGGCAATCGCGAACCCGCAACAGCCGATGCAGTTGCCGCGCCGCGCCAGCAAGCGAGCGGCAGTACTCAGCAAGGCCGGCGGCCACACCGCGAATCACAACATGCAGATGCTCAGCGCCGACCTGGGGGCAGACAGGAAGCTCGCCAGGATGGCCGGCACGATGCGCGTCGTGGTGGCGGACGTCACGATGGTCGTCGCAGCCAGCAACGTGCGCCGGAGCAGCATCAGCCACGCGTCGTGCCACAACAATCGGCGCCTCGACCCGGTGTGGTCGCCAAGGTAAGCCGCTTCGTAAAGAATCTGTTTGGTCGGCTGGGCGGCAAGCACTAGGGTCTGACTAACCTCAGAGTTGTCATTTCAGCGAATGCGGGACTGCGCAGGCAGGATGCCGAAGCGGCCATCGGCTTTAGCCGATGGCCCGTCATGGCAAACTGCATGATGCAGTTTGCAATCCAGTTGAATCAATTTCTTACTGGGTGTCCGCCTGCGCGGGCATGACGTCAAGCAGAGGTTCCGCAGGCGAAGAGCAAACTACGCAGTTGCTTTGCCGGCGCAGCAACTGCGAACGAATTACGTGGCTGCTTTCTTCGCAGCTGGCTTGCTGCTTGGTGCCGGTTTGGCGACAGCCTTCTTGGGCAGGATGACGCCATCGCGCATGGCTTCGAATTCTTCGGCGGTTACCAACAATTCCTTGTTGCCATTCCAGGTGGCACCCTCCGGCACGCGATTCTCGACCCGTCGCGCCTGCGCCAGATATTGCGCCTGGGTCTGGGCGTTCGAAACCGGCGTGGTGACACCCGTGCCTTGCTGCGCGAGTTGCTTCACCTGCTCAATATCCACCGTGACACCATGTTGCTGGGCCACCTGCAAAATCTGCTCGGTCATGGCAGAGCTCAATATCTCACTGGCTGCGGCAGGAGTCTTCTGGGGTGTCTTTTGCGCAGCAAGCTCTTCTTCAGCAGGTGGCATGACCTGCACATACAGCTTGCCCTCGTGCCAGCCATAGGTCAGACGCTGATTGACCACGTGCACCTTGGTGCCAATGGCAATTTCCTTGAACAGTATTGCAATATCTTCCGGATAAAACCGCAGACAGCCATGGCTGGAGCGCATGCCCACACCATAAGGCTTGTTGGTGCCGTGAATCAGATAGCCCGGCCAGCCCAGGTTCATGGCAAATGCACCCAGCGGGTTGTCGGGCCCTGCCGGCACCACCTTGGGCAAGGGATCACCGTTCTCCCGGTGTTCCTTGCGTACTGAAGCGGGCGGTGTCCAGGTTGGGTCTTTGCGCTTGCTGACAACCTTGGTCGCACCTTCTGGCGTGGTCCAGCCCACCTTGCCGATGCCAATGGGATGGGTCATGACGGTTTGCAATTCACCGAGCTGGCGCTTGGGAAAATAAAACACACGCATGGCTGCCAGATTGACCACCAGCCCTTCGCGCGGCGCTTCCGGCAGGACGAACTGCGTCGGTAGCACGATTTCCCGTCCCTCACCGGGAATCCAGGGATCAACACCGGGATTGGCGCGCACCAGCTCTTCGTAACCCAGATTGAAACGCCGTGCGATGTCGGACAACGTATCTTCCTGAGTGGCCTTGGTGACCTGAACTTCACCGATGACCTTGTCGTCATCGTCGATCCTGAACAGATGCGTGGCAAGGGGAGCAACCGGTGTAGGCGGCAGAACAGGCGCCGGTTCCACCACCACCGGCGCGGGAGGCGGAGCGGTTTTACAACCCACCAGCACGATGGCAAGGCTGAGCAGGGCAGCGGCGAATGAACGGTGTTTTGTCATACCCACCATATTGCCAAAGCGTGCGCCAGTTCACACCCGGAAATTTGGCCAGCGTCGCCGGCCGGCTACATCAATAAGGGCTGTCACAACAGCGCAGGACGATCCACCTGTTCATTCCGGTCCGCGGCGGGATAGTGCCGGCCGATCAATCCACCCGTCGTGCGAACCGCTGTACACATCCCGGAACCATATCGACCGGCAGCACAATCACGTTCCAGTTGCGCGCAGATCCCGGCCCATTCGGCGTCACTGACGCAGGTGCTAAGCCCCTGATCGGCAACAATCTCAACATCGCGATCCGCCAGACACAGGTAGATCAGCACGCCATTGCGAGCCTGAGTGTCCGACACGCCGAGTGAGGTGAATACCTCCACCGCTCGCTCACGGGGCGTCTGGTTGCTCAGCAAGGCGCGCAAGGGTAACTCGGCCTCGATCGCCACGCGGATTTCTCCGCCATGTTGCTGTTCACTGTCGCGAACGCTGTCGGTGATCGCTTGCAGCGTTGTTTCAGGAAAAGCGCGCCGCAGTTGCCAGCGCGTCATGTTCAGATGACGCCACCAGCGCCTAAGGCTGTGTTGCTTCATGTCCATGGCTTACCAACGCCCCGACGCGCCGCCACCACCGAAGCCGCCACCGCCGCCACTGAACCCCCCGCCTCCGCCAAATCCACCCCCCCAGCCGCCGCCGAAACCACCGCGTCGCCCGGAACTCCAGCCGCCTCGCCCGCCGGGCCCAAAGCCACTGCCGAGTACGAAAACAAAGGCAAACATACCGGCAACCACCGCAGCCAGAATCGATCCGAGGAAAAACCACACCAGCAGTCCGGCACCACCAGCCGTTAGCCCCGCAGCACCGAGACGGCCAAAGATTCCGCGCAGAACGCTGCCTGCCGCCACCACGCCGAAAATCAATAACGGCCAGGGGATATCATTAGTGACGTCGCGTTGCTTGCTCGAACTGACCGGCTCCGGTAGCACCTCACCGTCGATCAACTGGATGATACGGATGCTGGCGTCGGTGATGCCCTGGTAATAGTTGCCCTGTTGAAACTGCGGCACGATGAGCTGGCGAATGATGCGATTGGTCGTAGCATCGTTGAGCACGCCTTCCAGGCCATAGCCGACTTCAATACGCACCGCGCGCTCGTCTTTCGCAATCAGCAACAGCACGCCATCGTCTGCACCCTTGCGCCCAAGCTGCCAGGCGTCTGCCACACGAATGGAATATTGTTCGATGGTTTCGGGCGCGGTAGCGGGTAGCATGAGGATGGCAAGCTGGCTGCCCTTGCGTGTCTGCAAATCCCGTAACTTTACGTCCAATGTCGCAACCTGTTCGGCGCTCAGCGTTCCAGTCAGATCGGTGACCGGCGCACGCAGAGGCGGCACGGGCACCTGATCGGCAGCCCACGTAGTCAGCGGCAGGAACGCCAGCCACACACACAGGCAGCGAAACAGCGGTCTCATCGCAGTGACCGACACTTACGGTTGGCTGGCAGCGGAAGCTGAGGTGCCGAAATCAACAGTGGGCGGGGCAGCGATCGTCGCTTCGTTCTGTACCGTGAAATTGGGCTTCACGTCAAAACCGAACATCTTCGCGGTCAGGTTGCTGGGGAACTGGCGCACTACCAGGTTGTAGTCCTTCACTGCGGCGATATAGCGATTACGCGCCACGGTAATGCGGTTCTCGGTGCCTTCAAGCTGCGCCTGCAGGTCGGTGTAGCCGGCAATCGACTTGAGTTCCGGATACCGCTCGACCACCACCATCAATTTTGAGAGAGCAGAACTGAGCTCGCCCTGCGCCGCCTGCCACTGCTGGAAAGCCTGCGGATCGTTGATCAGCTCGGGTGTGGCCTGGATCGAGCCCACCTTGGCGCGGGCATTGACCACGGAATCGAGTATGTCTTTTTCGGCTTGCACCGCACCCTTCACCGTTGCAACCAGATTGGGCACGAGGTCGGCACGGCGCTGGTACTGATTGAGCACTTCGGACCAATCCGCCTTGATCTGCTCATCGGTCTGTTGCAAGCGGTTGTAACCGCAGCCACTGAGCACTGCCGACAGCAGCAACATCGCGAATACGTAAATGATGCGCATGAAAATCCCCTTCTGAAGCTACCACCTGCTCCTGCAGGCCCGCTCATCATGGTGCCAGATATGGCAAATGCAAGGGGTAAGGTTTACGCAGTAGTGCCTTCTGGCAGCGGCATGCTTTGACACAGCCGCTCCCGCACTTCCTGTGCTCCGCGGTCCCCCGTCGGGGATTCCGATGCGTCTCATTTGTGCATCCATGCACGGCAAAAAATACCCCGGCTTTCAGGGCCGGGGTAGAGAAGAGCGGACTTCAGAAGGGATGCAAAGTCCGCCAGGGGATTCAGCTAACGCTATCGATCGAAGCAGAAAAAACTTGAGTCCAACCACGCAAAAAATGATTCAATGCACCCGTGACCACTGCAGGACTTTAATATCGCGCACATCGCATTCAAAGTTGCGCGCAAGCACCACCGCAGCCTCACGGAAATCGCCGCGCCGCATACAACGGTTCACTTCCACCACGCCGCGGAACTCGCTCAGACCCTTGTGCGTATCTTCCGCCTTGGGCTCCTGCATCAGGAAGTGGGTGTAATACTTAACGCTCATGGGTAATAGCTTATGGACGGGTCCCGGGTTTATCCGTGAATGCGCGCACAAAAACCCGGCCGCCGGCTGAAACACATGCAATTCAGGTTAATTCTTAGAGCAGGCCCCAATGTCCCGCTACCGTCCACCTCAACCCCGCGGCTCCAAATTCATCACCCAGCCCGGCTGGCAAAAACTCAAGGACGAACTGGACCATCTCTGGAAAGTGCTGCGCCCACAGGTCACCCAGGCGGTTTCGGAAGCTGCCGCGCAGGGCGACCGTTCGGAGAACGCTGAATACATTTACGGCAAGAAACAATTGCGCGAAATCGACAGCCGCGTGCGGTTCTTGCGACAGCGCCTAGAAGGGATGGTGGTGGTCAGGCAGAAGCCATCTGATCCACAGCGAATCTATTTCGGCGCATGGGTGACGCTGGAAGATGAGGATGCCAAGGAAGTGACTTACCGCATTGTCGGCCCGGACGAGTTCGATGCCAGCGCCGGCTTGATCAGCATGGACTCGCCACTGGCGCGCGCATTGTTCAAGAAGACCCTCGATGACGAAGTCGCCATCGAGGTGCCGGGTGGACGCAAGAGCTATGTGGTGGTGGCGATTGATTATCGCGATCTGGAAGACTGAGCGATCGATGCCGTATTAAACGTCAACACTTGTTGAAATGATTACGCAGGGGCCGGGCATGCCCGGCCCTGCTCGGTTCGTAACGAGGGCGAGGCATGCCTCGCACCTACGCGTTTTCAGACCAGCACGTTCTTGAATTGCCAGGGATCGCTGGTATCGATATCTTCGGCGAATAATCGGCCGCGATCGTGTAGCGGCGTCCAGTCGGTGTACGCGCCCACCACCGGCCCCAGGTAGGGCCTGCAGATCTCCAGTACCCGCTCAAAGTCGATCTCATCAGGCTCGACAATGCCGCGGCCCGGGTTCTCGATCGACCACACCAGCCCTGCCAGCACGGCTATGCACACCTGCAGACTGGTGGCGTTGTTGTAGGGCGCCAGCTGTCGCGCTTCACCACAGGTCAGGTGTGAACCGAACCAGTACGCGCCCTTCTGATGCCCGGCCAGCAACACTCCCAGCTCGTCGGTACCATCAATGATTTCTTTCATCAACAGCCGCTGCTTTTCCTGTTGACGCCAGTTGCGCCCCGCCAGTTCGTGCACCGACATCACCGCATCGTCGCAGGGGTGGTAGGCGTAATGCACGGTGGGTCGATACGCGACGGTCTCTCCGTGTTTTACGGTGTAGTAGTCGGAAATCGATATCGCTTCGCTGTGCGTGATCAGAAAGCCGTGGAACGGACCAGCAAGCGGGGTCCAGGTACGCACCCTGGTGCCGGCGCCCGGACGCATCAGGTAAATGGCGCTGCCGCGTCCGAAATCATGACGACGGCCTTCCGGCGGCAGAGCCTTCTCATGCGACCCCCAGCCGAGTTCGGCGGGCTGACAACCCTCGCCGACAAATCCGTCAATCGACCATGTGTTGACGAATTCGCCGACCCGTTTGGGAACATTGGCCACTTGCGTGTCGCGTTCAGCGATGTGTATGACTTTGACGCCGAGCTGTTGAGCCAGGGCCGCCCACTGCTGGCGCGTACGCGGCGTCGCAACCGATAAACCGGTCTCCGCAGCAATATTCAGCAGCGCCCGCTTGACCAGATGCGACACCAAGCCGGGGTTGGCACCGTGTGTCAGCAACGCTGTCGGGCCATTCTGCAGCTCCTTGCGCAGACCAATGGCCGCTTCGCGCAGCGCGTAGTTGGAACGCTGCGAAGGCGTGAGCGATGGATCCGTATATCCGCCCGCCCATGGCTCAATGCAGGTGTCCTGGTATAACGCGCCCACCTCCGCGCACAACCGCACCAGCTCCAGACTGGACACATCCACCGACAGGTTGAGCAGAAAATCGCCCTTGTTCAACAAAGGCTGCAGCACCTGGCGAAAGTTGTCCCGCTTCAGCGGCTGCTTGATGAACCTGATTCCGTACGCTTGAGCCTCTGCCTCGCCACGCGCATCTGAGGTCACGATCGTGATGCGCTCTTTGCTGATTCCGATATGACGCAAGACCAGTGGCAACACACCCTGACCAATACTGCCAAACCCAACAAACACCAGATGGCCAGGAAACTCGACGTGCACGGGAAATTGGTTCATTTCATTCAGACCCTCGCAAGCAAGACATTGAACAAGTTGCGAGTTTACTGAAACCGGACCGGCGCGCTAACTGGTTTTTATCCCAGCCGGTGAACCAGGACCTGTTCACCCAATCAGCCCGTCAGGCACGCCAGTGCGGCGGATAGGTACGCTCATATCCAGGCAACGCTTCGATGCGGCGCAGCCAGGCGGCAATGGCCGGAAAATTCGGTTCCAGTGGCTCAAACGGCGTCTGCAATTCGTCGGCTTCACGACGCGCCAGCGCCCGCTGCAGGATTTTGATCGATGGAAAAATCATCAGATCTGCCGCCGAACACGCATTGGCGACCAGCCACTGCGCCTGCGTCAGACGGTATTCGATGACGTGTGCTTCGGCGATCACCACCTCCAGCGACTTGTTTACCTCGTCGATACGCGGCTCCAGCGCGCCGAAGAAAATCGCCGCAATGATCTTGTTGAGGTGATCCTCAACATACACCTGATACTCGCAGATACGGCGCAGGATTCCACCCGCCTCCTCTGCGGTGACGCCAAACAGGGGCCGCTCCGGATATTTGCGATCCAGATAACCCAGAATTGCCAGGGATTCATAACAGACAAAATCACCATCCTTGAGCACCGGTACACGGCCACGCGGATTGAGCTTGAGCATGTCGGCAGACTTGTGTTCCTGCTTGGACAGATCCAGCAAATGTGATTCGTAGCGCAGGCGCTTGAACTCAAGCGCCAGCAACACGCGCCACGAATAAGGACTGCCGCTGCCCCAGAACACTTCAATAGACATGATGAAACCATGCAACTGCCAGGAAAGGCTCGCCGGATTCTAGCCGGGCCACTCAAGCCATGAAAGCCGGACTGTGCGCATGCGGCGAGATCAGCACGCTGACGTATGATGCGTCACAGATTCACGCAGAGTTCACCCATGAGCACTCAATACTGGAGCAGCCTGATTTCCGCGCAAGCGCTGCACCAACACCTGCATAACACCAATCTGGTCATCGTCGACTGCCGCTTTGAGCTCGGCAAGACCGATGCCGGCTACCTTGCCTACAAGGACGCTCATTTGCCCGGCGCAGTGTACGCACACCTGGACCAGGATCTGTCCGGCCCGATCCACGCTGCCTCCGGGCGTCATCCCTTGCCAGATATCAAGCACCTCAGCGCCAAACTCGGCAACTGGGGCATCGATAACAGCAAACAGGTGGTCGCCTATGACGCCGACACCGGTGCAATGGCTGCAGCAAGGCTGTGGTGGTTGCTGCGTTGGCTGGGCCATGAACGGGCCGCAGTGCTGGATGGTGGTCTGAAGCACTGGCAAGCCTGTGGTTTTGAACTCACCCGCAGTAGCTTTGCGACTGAGCCACGCTTCTTTACGCCGACCGTGAATCCGGAAATGCTGGTGACTACCGCCGAAGTGGCGCAACGTGTGACACAGAGCGACTGGCGCGTACTGGATGCGCGCGCACCGGAACGCTATGCAGGTGCAACCGAGCCTATCGATGCGATTGCCGGCCATATACCTGGCGCAATAAATCATCCCTTTACGCGCAATCTCACCGCCGATGGGCGTTTCCTGTCCAGCGAGGTGCTGCGCAGCCAATTCAACAAGTCGACGGGCCATATCACACCACGCCACATCATTGGCATGTGCGGCTCGGGCGTCACAACGTGCCACACCTTGCTCGCGCTGGAATATGCCGGTCTGCATGGCGGCAAGCTGTATGCCGGGTCGTGGAGCGAATGGATCAAGGACCCGTGCCGACCGGTTGCCACCGGCCTTCAACCTTGAACCACTGGCACTACATATGAAACCCCTTCCAGAACGCACCCCTGCAGAGTGGAGCATCGCCAAGGCAATGCAACTGTATCGACTCGACACCTGGGGCAACGGCTATTTCAGCATTAATGCAGCGGGTCATGTCGTGGTGCGTCCCGACATGAATGCCGCTCGCGAAATCGATCTGCTGGAAGTCATGCAGGGATTGCAGGCACGCGATCTCAATGCGCCGGTGGTGGTGCGTTTCTCGGACATCCTGCGCCATCGCCTCGGCCAGCTGCATGATGCGTTTGCGCAGGCCATTGCCGAGAACAACTACCAGAACCGGTATTGCGCGGTGTTTCCCATCAAAGTCAACCAGCAACGTCTGGTAGTGGAAGAAGTCTACCGCTATGGCGAGCAATACCAGTTCGGTCTGGAAGCCGGCTCCAAGCCAGAACTGCTCGCAGTGATGGCCATGACCGAGGGCGCACCGCAACGCATGATCATCTGCAATGGCTTCAAGGATGACAGCTACATCGAAGCCGTGATCCTGGCCACCAAACTCGGCCGCACCATTGTGCCGGTAGTGGAGAACAGCAACGAACTGCAATTGATACTCAAGCATGCCGCGAAGTATCAGGTCCGGCCACGCATCGGCGTGCGCGTCAAACTGGCCAGTGAAGGCGCGGGACGCTGGAAACACTCTGCGGGCGACCGCTCCAAGTTCGGCCTGTTTGTCAGCGAAATTCTGGAACTGGTGGAAGCCTTGCGCCTGCACAACATGCTGGACTGCCTGCAGCTGGTGCACTGTCATCCCGGCAGCCAGCTGCATGACATCAAGCGCGTCAAGGAAACCATTGGCGAGCTGGCACATGTCTATGCGGAACTGAAGCAGCTGGGCGCCAATCTGCAATACATCGACATCGGTGGCGGACTGGGTGTGGACTACGACGGCACGCGCAGCAACTACGAATCGTCAATGAACTATTCCCTGCGCGAGTATGCCAGCGAAGTCGTGTATCGCATCGCCAGCATCTGCAATGCGCGCGGTATCACCCATCCTGTCATCGTCAGCGAATCCGGCCGCGCCACGGCAGCGCATCACAGCGTGTTGCTGTTCAACGTGTTGGGCAGCTCGCGCCTCGATCACTTCCGTTTCCTGGAGGGCGATGTCATCAATGGCTCCAGTCTGCCGCAATGCCTGCTGGATTTGCGCGATGCCTACACCAGTGTAGGCGAGCAGAAGCTGGTGGAGTGTTATCACGATGCACTGCAGGCACGGGATGACGCGCTGCAAATGTTCAAACTGGGCTATCTGAGCCTGCAATATCGCGGCCTTGCCGAACGCTGGTACTGGGCCACCTGCACAAGGATTCGCGATGTCTGCCGCACGCTGCCGCGCATCCCCAAGGAACTGGCCGACCTTGAAGCCATGTTATCGGACACTTACTTCTGCAATTTCTCCCTGTTCCAGTCGCTGCCTGACAGCTGGGCGATTGATCAATTATTTCCCATCATGCCTATCCACCGACTCGATGAAGAACCGACACGACGGGCAGTGCTGGCAGACATCACCTGCGATTCGGATGGCAAGATCGATCAGTTCGTCGGCGACCGTACCAACAAGCGTGCGCTGGAGCTTCACGAACTGAACAACGATGCAGACTATTTTCTTGCCGTGTTCCTGGTCGGCGCCTACCAGGAAACCCTTGGCGATCTGCACAATCTGTTCGGCGACACTCACGTGGTTCACATTCGGCTGCATGACGAAGGCGGCTGGTGGATCGAAGAGGTGATCAAGGGCGACACCGCCAGCGAAGTATTGAGCTACATGCAGTACCGGATTGATGAACTGTACCCGCAGCTGTCGCGCGACTGTGAACGTGCAGTGCGTGAGCAGCGACTGAGTCTGGACGAAAGTCAGGCGCTGCGTCGCTTCTACGAATCCGAACTTAACGGTTACACCTATCTGGAAAAGGATTGAGTGCAGAATGCCTGTCACACGCGCTTAACAATGGCCATACATGCTTGTCGGTAGGCAATACGACAAGAGATCGGCATCATGTTCAATCCAGTCGGACTGGTCAGCACATTTGGCAGGCAACTGCTCAGGGCGCAGAGCGAAGCTAACACCAGGATCGATCCAGCCATCACTGCCGATCTGCAGCACTGGCTGGAATACTGGAACGATGCCGAAAGCGTTGGTGCCAACTTGCGCAAGTTTGAACACTGGCTGCAACGCGCCAGGGCGCAAGATAGCTGATCCCGTTCCGCCATTGAATGCGTGACGCTGCGCTGGCTATAGCTGACAATGTCAGTGGTCAGTCGCTGCAGCGCATGGCGCACGGGTGGAGCATGATTGAAGAAGAGAAGCTGATTTATCAGGGGCGAGTAATTCGCCTCAATATTGAGCGCGTACGCCTGCCCAATCAAAGCGTGGCTGACCTCGAAATCATTCATCATCCGGGCGGCGCTGCTGTACTTGCACTGGATGATCTGCAACAGGTGTGCCTGCTATATCAATACCGGCACGCTGCAGGCGGCTGGGTATGGGAGCTGCCGGCCGGCAAGATTGACCATCGCGAGCCGCATCTGCAAACCGCGCAACGCGAGCTTCAGGAAGAAGCTGGATGCAGTGCTGACCACTGGCAATACCTGGGCCGCAGCCTGAGTTCACCCGGCGTCCTTACCGAAGTAGTGCATCTGTATCTGGCTACACACCTGCACAAGTCTGACAGCCAGCCGGAGGAACACGAAGTCTTCCAAGTGGAGTGGCGCCCATTTAAAGAAGTGATGACCATGGTGCGCCGCGGCGATATTGTGGACAGCAAGACTTTGGTTGCCCTGTTGCTGGCACAGCAACACATTCAACATAACTGTTGAAGCGTGATCAGCATCACTCAGTTAAAAGCCGATTTTGGTGCAAAAACACGCATGGATGCGACATATCGTCGTGACGTAGCGTACCCACTGATGGCAATCTGCGACAGACGTAACTACAGTTGTATTAGTCGACTCGCCTGCCCAAACCACGATGTTCAAGTTTTTTGAAAACGATCAGGACTCTTCTTCGTCCACCAACCGGAGCAATACACCCGGCCAGGTGCGCTTTGACGATCGCGGCAATGCCATCTATGCGTGGCATGACGCCAAGCTGGAAGAGGACAACCAGCGCGCCGAAAAGATGCGCGAACGAGCGCTGGTACACCCCGGTTTATCACTGGTGGACGATCGCCCGACAGCCGGTCGACCATCCTTGTACAATGACAAGGGTGCACGCATCGGTTACAACCCATACGAAAGCGGCCAGCTAGTAGGCAAGCCGAAAGTTGCGAAGAAGCGCGACATGCGCGAACTGTCGAAGTGGATCGAAATGAAACGTCGACTGGCTAAGCAGTCAGCAGGCAACCCATCGGAAGAGTAATCAACTGCTGCTTGCAGCCCGCTCGTCTCGTCAGGCCAAGGCTCTGCGCAATTTTTCGTGATGGCTGCACCGATACAG
The DNA here is from genome assembly GCA_963748005.1 of uncultured Pseudomonadota bacterium. Taxonomy (GTDB): domain Bacteria; phylum Pseudomonadota; class Gammaproteobacteria; order Steroidobacterales; family Steroidobacteraceae; genus CAILZL01. The sequence goes on along the minus strand of CAVVHH010000002.1, from coordinate 2,482,611 downwards.
CCCCCGTAACTCGACCAACCAGCGTTCAATACTCGGCCGGCGACAGCTCAGAAAGCGCTCATCGTTACGGCGACAGAATCTTGCAGCGCCACGATTTGCCTCTGAATAGCGCTGCCGTGCCACGCTATCCAGCGATGGCAGAAATCCCACACACGAAAACAAACGGCGGTGCAACCCGGCATGGAAACCATCTCGCCCCTGCTGCATGAACAGGCACGTGGCGACCGCATACTTGTCCACTTCAGCCTGTAGTTCCAGCTCCAGCAGCGACACCTGGCGTGAACGCTCAATACACCAGGCCAGGTACTGGAAGTGGCTGATACCTTCCAGTGCTGTGCAGAAATCATCAAGATTCGCATCCGATAGATACTGCAGCGGATTGTTGCGGCCCAGACGTTCGAGCACACCGGCATCAATGTAGACACTCAACCCGGCACCCCGTTCAGATTCGCAGAGCAGCACCTGCTCGTCCTCCTCGACCGCAAGCTCGCGGCCCATCAGCGCGCTGCAATGTCCTGCATCGTCGATCAGAAAATCGGTGACTCGATGTGCCAGAGGCGCGTCGTTGACGTACGCCAACAAATTCTGCATGTCGAGCAGCATATCCGCGGTCATGCGCGGGCCTGCGCAGCCACCGGCACCACGCCCAGTTCACCCAGCAGACGCCGTGCGCGCGGGCTGCCGGTTTTCAGCCAGATTTCATACAACCGCAGCAGATCCTTGTCGGTGGCAGGACGCGCCATATCGGCTACATCGTTCAGCACATCCACCAGCCGCTGAAATTTGTTGGCAAGTTCAGCAAACACTGCGGCAAGCGCTGTGCCGCGGGACCTGCCACGCAGGCTGTCGGCCAGAGAGGCATAGGCCCGACCGCCCATGGCAATGTGATAGTCGATGTCGATCAGCTTGCGCGCAAAGCCGTGCGCGAAAAAACCCGCCATGAACAGCGACACATCACCCATACGCTGCAACACCTGACGCTGCTGCTCGCTGCTGGGTGCGTCGGCCGCATCAGCCAGCATGAGCGCGAGCGGTTTCAGTTGCTTGCCTTCTTGCGTTTGTTCGTAAAGTGCGTCGGTACGCGCAAAGGTGGTGAGGACATTAACCAGGTAGTGTTCGGTCTGGTCTTCGACGGCAACGTGCTGGTGACGCAGCGCGTGCTGCACGGAATCGTGAAAAAACTCACGCAGATCCATAACGGCAATGGTGGCGGGAGAATCGCTGACGGCAGTCATCACGCACCTCGTACATTACTGACAGGCTTGATAGCTCAACGGCCTGTACTGGTTTTACTTGAAACACTGCTTGAGTAGATTGACGTGAATCACACGAGTTCTACATATGTAATGCAATGCAGGAAGCATGCACGGCTGGCAGCCGCAGATCGAGATTGCTAACTGGTGAGCACGATCAAGACGGAACGCCGGTATTTGCCGACACGGCATGGATAGTCGTGAACCGACATACTCATGGCATGCACCAGAGACCACCGGCTGAGTGGCGCAGATGCCAGCTATCGGTGCAGTCGCTGAAGCAAGTTATGGACAAATCTGGGCCATGTGCACGGCCGCCGTTCTGGTGCTGCCTGCGCTTCGCAGCATTCGTACGTCCCTGTACATCGCAAATAAAAACCCCGCGGCACTTGCGCACCACGGGGTCCTTTTACATCTGCAGTACCTGGTCAGCAGATGGTGGGCTGGTTACCAGCGACCGCCACCGCCGCCACCACCACCGCCACCACCGAAGCGGCGACCACCACCGCCACCGCCGCCGCCACCGCGCTCACGTTCCTGAGCTTCGTTGACACGCAGAGGGCGACCGCCCATTTCCTTGCCGTTCAGCGCAGCAATGGCGCGGGCAGCATCGGCATTGGGCATTTCAACGAAACCGAAACCACGGGGACGGCCCGTTTCGCGGTCGTTGATGAGGGCTACGGAATTAACCGTGCCGTGCTGTTCGAACAGCTGGCGCAATTCACCTTCATTAGCGGAAAACGGCAGATTGCCGACATAGATCTTGGTCATACAAACATTTCTCTCTGAAAAAGCCTCGAGCATCCCCGCTGATACGCAATCATCGTCGTAGTTTCGGTTCACTGCGAGGCCTGGTTCATCTTCGGGCTCCGCCCTCGTGCACACCAGCGTCCTATCGGGCTGTCGGTGTGACCAGTAACAGGTCCCAGGCCTACGTTCGCGGTCTCGTCGGATTTTTCAGAAGTTGGCTATTTGGGTCGAACCCGGCTGGCCAAGCCAGAGAAAAAAGCAGGCAAAAGCAACACGAACTGCACGGAGCGTACGCCAAAGTTTTTTACAAGGCAATTGACAAAACGCCCATTCGTCAAGGTGTTGGCCGGGATTATGACCCCGGGCGGTCACACGGCGTTCAGGCCGCGCTGCAGATCTGTGCGCAGGTCGGCAAGGTCTTCCAGACCCACCGAAATCCGCAGCAAACCCTCGGTTATACCCGCCTGTTCCCGTTCAGCCGGGGTGATCCTGGCATGAGTAGTGGTGGCCGGATGGGTAATCGTGCTCTTCACATCGCCCAGATTGGCGGTAATGGACAGCAAGCGGGTGGCATCAACAAAACGCCATGCGGCGTCGCGCCCACCGGTCACTTCGAAGGCAATGATCCCGCCGAACGCCGACTGCTGACGTCGGGCCAGCTCGTGCTGGGGATGCGATGGCAAGCCGGCGTAGTGGACCCGGCTGACCTGCGGCTGTTGCTCCAGCCATTGCGCCACCTCAAGAGCCGCCGCCGAATGTGCGCGCATGCGCAGCTCCAGGGTTTCCAGCCCCTTGAGAAACACCCAGGCATTGAAGGGGCTCATGCTGGGGCCGGCGGTACGCAGGAAACCGAATACATCCTTACCGACGAAGTCCCGGCTACCCACCACCGCACCCCCGACTACACGCCCTTGGCCATCGAGGTACTTGGTGGCCGAATGAATAACCACATCGGCGCCCAGTGCCAGCGGCTTTTGCAACGCCGGCGTGCAGAAGCAGTTGTCCACCGCCAGCATGACGCCATGCGCATGGGCAATGTCGGCAATGCCGCGAATGTCCCCGATCACCGAGAGTGGATTGGAAGGCGTTTCCAGAAAGAACAGCTTGGTATTGGGCTTCACCGCTGAGCGCCACGCTGCAAGCTGCTGCGGTGGCACGTAGGTCACCTCAACGCCGAATTTGGTCATGTAACGATTGAACAGGGTGATGATGGAACCGAACACGCTATCGGAGCAGATCACATGATCACCAGCTTTCAGCAGCGCCATGCACAAGGACAGGATCGCCCCCATGCCCGATGCCGTCGCCACACAGGCGGCGCCACCTTCCATCGCAGCCAGACGTTCTTCAAAACAGCGCACTGTTGGATTGGTGAACCGCGAATAGATGTTGCCGGTAGCACCCTCAGCAAAGCGCGCCGCGGCTTCCGCGGCGCTGCCGAACACAAAACTGGACGTGGGGAAAATCGGCTCGGAATGCTCGCCCTCGTGAGTGCGCACATGTCCGGCGCGAATGGCCAGGGTAGCCAATTGATACTGATCCCGCTTCGAATCGTCGTTGTTCATGAAAACCTGTCCGCCCTGTCTGACACAAGGGCGCTAGCGTAACCGCAGCTGCGACTGTCGTGTTAACACCTGATGGTGATGCTGATATATCGAATGCTGACATAGCTTGTGGGCGGGGTATGATCCCCAGCCTTCCCGGCTCCAATCACCAGGTGTGCTTACATGCCCCAGATGCAATGGGCCTCGGCCAGCGCCATCCAGCAAAGCCTGCCTGCCGCCATCGCGGAGGCAGCTGATCGGCTGCTGGATGCCATGGGTGGCGCCGAGCCCGACCTGATCATTGCCTTCGCGTCCGGCGCCTACGGCGCACAATTCATCATGCTGCCGGCCCTGTTACGCCGCGAGTTCGATGCGGCGCAGGTTTTCGGCTGCATGGGCGCCAGCGTCATCGGCAATGGTCAGGAGCTGGAGGACCAGGCTGCCGTTACCCTCATGGGCGCGGTGCTACCCGATGTACAAGTGCATGCAGTCCATCTGGAGCAGCACTTCACTCCACCCACCTACGCCGAACGCAGCCTGTGGGCGGGCGCACTGGGAGTGGGCGACATGCAACCAGAATGCATGCTGCTGCTGGTCGATCCCTTCAGCTTCAGCGCCGAGCACTTCCTCAAAGGCCTGGATCGGCACTTCCCACTGGCCGCCAAACTGGGTGGACTGGCCAGCGGCATGGAACAGCCGGGGACACCCTGCCTGATATTGAATGATCGCTTCTACCACTCAGGATGCATCTGCCTGACCTTCAGCGGCAACGTAAATGTCGACACCATCGTTGCGCAGGGCTGTCGACCGATCGGCGACCCGATGTTCGCCAACGCCACGCACGAAAACCTGATTCTGGAACTGGATGGCAAAGTCCCGCGTGAAGTGCTGACCGAGCTGTACCAGAACATCAGGCGCGCCGACCGCAAGCTGTTCACCGATGCATTGTTCATCGGTCTGGCCATGGAGCCGCAACGTGAGCAATACCAGGCCGGCGATTTCCTGATCCGCACTATCCTTGGCCTTGATCCCGACAGCGGCGCACTGCTGGTCAACACGCAGGTACCGGCACACAGCGTGGTGCAGCTGCATCTGCGTGACGCCATGACCTCTGCGCAGGATCTGGAACTGCGTTTGAAGCAGTACCGTGCCAGACATCACACCAACCAACCTGGCGCCGCATTGCTGTTCTCCTGCTTTGGTCGCGGCCAGGAGTTCTATGGCCATACCGATCACGACAGCAACGCTTTCAAGCAGCACATTGGTGATCTGCCGCTGGCCGGGGTGTTCTGTAATGGCGAGATTGGACCAGTGCACGGCGCAACCTTCGTGCATGGTTATTCCAGCGTCTACGGCATATTCAGCAGCAAGACCTGAGCGATGCTGGTCAGCAGCAATGACATGGGTGTCAACCGGCTACACCCGCCATGCGCTGCGATAGTTCAAGCCCAGGCGAACAATGCGCTCCAGCAATGCGGCATAGTCGTCGCCAGCGTGTGCGGCGGAGCGCGCGAAGTCTTCGGTTGCGGTAAGACAGGGATTGGCATTGGCTTCCAGCAGATACACCTTGCCCTGTTCCGACACACGGAAATCCATGCGTGCGTAGCCGCTCAATGACAGAGCCCGATAACCACGCAGCGCCATTTCCTTGACGTGTGTAGTCAATGTCGAATTGACATCAAGCGCCGGATGCGAGCCGATGCGATGCCGGGTACGGTACTCACGATCCCACTTGGCCTTGCGGGTGGCGATGCTCATGCCGTTATTGTCTGCAGTACCGAAATCCATTTCCCACAGCGGGTAGGTCTGCAATCGCAGGTTTCCAATCACGCCCATATACAGCTCGCGGCCGGCGATGAATTCCTCCACCAGCGCGGCCGAACCAATCTGCTCATGGATGAATTCCACCCGCTGTCTGAGCTTGTCGATATCGCGCACGATGGATGCCTGGGCAATACCGAACGAGGCATCGTCGGACACCGACTTCACAAACAGTGGAAACTGCAATCCGGCCGGCAATACCAGCCGCTGCCCCCTGGCAACCACGGCAAAACCTGGTGTGGCGATGCCATGAAACGCCAGCAACTGTTTGGCCAGCGCCTTGTCACGCGACAACAAGAGGCCGCGTGGGTTGCAGCCGGTGTAGGGCTGACGCATCAGTTCCAGAAATGAGACTACATGCTGGTCGTAACTGACAATGCCCTGAAACTCTTCAGCCAGATTGAAGGCGACATGCGGTCGCCAGTTTTTGAGTGTCGCAGTGAGTTCGACAAGGTTGTCACCGAGACCCAGACAGCGCACCTGATGACCCGATGCTTTCAGTTGTTGCACCACATCATACTCGGTGCGGAACTCGTCGATCTGTTGCTGAGTGCAACCACTCAGGTCATCCGGCGGCACCAGCGTTTCGTGCATCAATACCAGTATGCGTAATGCCTTCATTTTCCAGCGGCAATTATCGGACTTTATCGTCGCGTGACGCCATTTCATTGAACAGCTGCGTCCCCACCCGCACCAGTTGGTCGCTGCCGGGCAGGGTTTCGCGCCATACAATCGGTAATTCCTGTACTCCATACAAGGCACCGGCCAGCGCACCACACACCGCTGCCGCGCTGGCCGGGCGCATCGCCTTATGCAGGGCCTTGAACAGCGCCGACTGATAGCTGTGAGTAGTGGCCACGGCATGAATGGCGCTGGCCAGCACCGACAGCACATCATCTCCAGCAGGCTTGGTCATTGCGGTGCGCCAGCCGCCGTCAATCAGCTCCAGCAGTTCAGGCTTGAGCTTGCTGGCACGTAAAGCCGTGAAAGCGGGCGCGCCATTGAACTGCATCCACTGCGCACGCGGCACACCGGCAACAAATGCGCACAGCAGCGCGGCAAACACCCGACAAGCATCCAGCACCAGTGGCGCCTGCGCAGTGGTGCGCGCCGATTCGGCGGCCGCATGAATGGCTTGCACGGGATCATCGGAAAAGTACAACGCCACCGCCGTGCAACGCGCCAGCGGATGCACATCGAGCAAGGCCGGATCGTGGGAACCCGCCAGCGGATTGCGTTTCCATTGCCATAGTCCCAACGCTTTCTGCACCAGGGGCGGGACAGCTACTGCCTGACCATCGCTGCTGTATGTGCCCTGCTTTTGCCAGGACAGATACCTCTGCATCTGATCTTCGGCATGCATTTGCCTGCAACTGAGCAGGCTGTCGGCCAGGGCCAGAGTCATTGCGGTGTCGCTGCTCCAGCGCATGCCAGCCAGGTTGTTGAGGGCGCTGTTCAGTTCAGTCAGCTCCATGGGCGCGCGCCCGGTAACGACAGTGCCCAGCACATCACCAATCGCCACACCCAGCAGTGCGCCCTGATACTGGCCCAAGCGGCCCGATTGCGCCGTGGCATGCACGCGCGGTGCGGCCTGCTCGCCAAACTGACGCACAAAATTTTCCTGTTCTTCAGTCTCCGGCACACTCGGCCAGTTGCGTGAACGCGCACTGCCCTGCCAGAGGACGTTCAATGCTTCGATGGCCTGCGCGGCTTTGTAACCTTGCCGTATCAGATGGCAGCCAACCACGGTACCGGTACGTCCAATGCCGGCCCGGCAGTGCACATACACACCCGCACCCGACAGCAACGCCTCATCAATCGCATCCAGTATGGCAGTCATCTGTTGCATGCTGTCCGGCACACCGTGATCAGTGATGGCGAAGCGCTGATGCCATACCGTCCTGCCACCGAAGCGTACCGGCAACCGGCCTTCATAGAGCGGCAACTCGTCCGGCTGGGTCAGATTGATGAAACAGGTGATGCCCGCCAACAGCAGGTCCTGCAAACGCACTGCAGATTCTTCGTCATTGCGTGTCAGCGGATATTCGCCTGCCAGCAACTGGCCGGGACGCACCCAATAGCTGTTTGCTAGAGGCCCGGACAGTGGCGCAGCTGTGTGATCAGGTTTGGACAATGTATGGACTCGCTGGATCATGCATGAGCGTCATGTAGATGGTTCATTGATGTTCACGCACATCGGGTTTGCGCGCACGGGCACGACGCGACCGTGTGACTACCTTGCTCTTCGCATCACATCTTGCAGTCGGTAACTGACCGTTGCCGGTCGCCAGCTCGCAAGCCAGCAAGCGCGCATGCGCCAATGCCGGGCCCAGCAGATCCTGCGGCGTTTCATGCACCGACCATGACGCGGGTACCCCCAGACTGCGCAATAACGCACCGGCTACCGGCGCCTGATCAAAATTGAAACTCAATGCCGGCACGGGCATGGCCCCTGCTTCAAAATTCTGCGCGACCAAGGTGCTGAGCGGCACCGTATGCGCTGCCGCCGACATCTTCTCTGGCGCTGCATCCGCTTCGCCGGGCTCCCGTCCGCCCCGATGCGCACGCAGCTTGTTGAGCCCGGCCAGCACCTGCTCCTTGCTGCGACCGCGCAATTCAAACAGCAGGAAGGGATCGCGATCCAGCGCCTCGCCCAGCACATAGTGCGTCGCTGCCACGTGTTTGCAGGGACTGGACCAGTCATCACAACTGCAATCGGCATCAATATCATGCGAGGTGGCGGGAAACAGACTCTTGCCGCAACTGCGGAACAGACGATCCACATCCTTTGGCATCTCACCATTGAGCAACTGCGCCGCAAACAAAGCCTGCTGACTCATGGCCTGCAGGATCTGATTCCAGACCCTGGCATCGAATACTTCCAGATTCAGGCTGACACCATAACTGTCGAGTTCATCATCGGTCACCGTGGCGGTGACCTTGCCCGGTGCGACTTTCAATCCATGCACATGACCATCACGCGCATAGGCACGACCTTTACCGAGGCGCGCCACCACATCACGTGAACTGCGTTCCAGCGCTTCGATCCAGCGCTGACCCCACCAGGTAATGCCCAGGGTCTTGGCGCGCATGACGCTTAGCGCTTTGTCGGCACTTTTTGTCGTGTCAGCCGGCCTGATTGACTTGCCTGACTTGCTCATGCGCTCACCGCCTTGGGGCGACGCTCGACTGCTGGGCGATCTTCAGGTTCATCCGTGTCGGGCGCATCAGCCACCACGGCATTCGGCGCCAGGGTGAACAACTCACGCAGTTCGTGATTGTCGAGTTCGGTGATCCACGACTCGCCTTGCGTGACCACGCGTGCCGCCAGATCGCGTTTGGCTTCCAGCATCTGATCGATTTTTTCTTCCACTGTACCGGCACACAGCATCTTGTAGACCTGCACGTTGCGTTGCTGGCCAATGCGATAGGCGCGATCAGTGGCCTGATCTTCCACTGCCGGATTCCACCAGCGATCAAAGTGGAATACTTCAGTCGCCGCAGTTAGATTCAACCCGGTACCACCTGCCTTGAGCGAGATCACCAGCAGACGCGAGGCACGGGGTTCTTCCTGGAAACGCCGAACCATTTCATCGCGTGCAGCACGACTTACACCACCATGCAGGAAGGGCACGGCCTTGCCTTGCAGACGCGTCAGGGCGCGCACCAGGCGTTCGCCCATTTCACGGTATTGGGTGAAGATCAGTGCGCGATCTTCCGCCACCAGCACCTGCTCCAGCATTTCCAGCAAGCGATCCAGTTTGCCGGAACGGCCATTCAAGGGACCTTGCTCGCGCAGATAATGGGCGGGATGGTTGCAGATCTGTTTGAGCGAGGTGAGCAGCGCCAGTACCCGACCACGCCGGGTGATGCCATCGGCCGATTCGATGTCCAGCAAGGATTCGTTCACCGCCGACTGATACAGACTGGCCTGTTCGCGCGTCAGCGAACAGAACACCCTCGTTTCCTGTTTCAACGGCAGATCCAGCATGATGGCCGGATCGTTCTTGACACGCCGCAGGATGAACGGCGCCACCATGCGCCGCAGTCGTTGCGCCACATCTTCACGACCATAACGTTCCACCGGAATGGCCATCTCGCGCCGGAAAGTTTCGCGCGGTCCCAGCAAGCCCGGATTGAGGAACTCCATGATCGACCACAATTCGGCGAGATGATTTTCCACCGGGGTACCGGTCAACGCGATGCGCTCGCTGGCTTTCAGGGTACGTGCTGCACGCGCAGTAGCCGATGCAGAGTTCTTGATGAACTGCGCCTCATCCAGCGCCACTACCGAAAATTCGATGTCCTGCAACCAGGGCAGATCGCGGCGCATCAGGCCATAACTGGCGATCACCAGTTTGCCCTGTGCGGCGGGCCGAAAATCTTCCGCGTTCTGTAGGCGCAATACACCGTAATGCCGCAACACCGGCAGGGTAGGCGCAAAGCGCTCAATCTCGCGCTCCCAATTACCGATCACCGAGGTGGGACATATGAGCAGCATGGGGCGGATGTCGCCGGGACGTTCGACCTGACGATGCAACAGGAACGCGAGCAACTGGATGGTCTTGCCCAAGCCCATGTCATCGGCGAGGCAGGCACCGAGTCCCAGCTGGGTGAGGTGCGCCAGCCAACTCATGCCACGTACCTGGTACGGACGCAGTTCCGCCCGCAGCGCAGCGGGTGGCGGCAGTTCGCGAATCGCATCGCGCTCGCGCATCTGCATCACCAGTTCGCCCAATGTGCCCTGAGCAATCACCTGGATGCGCAGGCTCGATTCCGCCTGTGTGATCGATTCGGTCAATGCCAGCGACAGCGCCAGCGACATGCCTATGGTGCCGCCGCCCTGCCCCAGCAGCTTGCCGGCGTGCGTCAGTTCGCGCGCATCGAGAATTACCCACTGGCCATGAAAGCGCGCCAGCGGCGACCGCATCTCGGCAAGCTCATCGAGATCAGCTGTGGTGAGCGTGTGACCAGCCAGGGTCGCCTGCCAACGATAAATCAGATTCGGCTGCTGGCGATGCTCAGCGTCAGCTCCAGGCCGCGCATCATCAATACGCATACTGACTTGCAAGCGTTGTTGCGTGGCCGGCTGCAATGCCTCGGGTAGCTTCACGACGATGCCAGCTTGCTGCAATGCGCCCAGCTGTTGCAGCAGCTCATATACCAGCCGCGGCTTCAGCAACATGGCTTCGGGATGCGGCTGTCGCAATTCATTTTCGATGAAGGCAAAACTGCGCGCGGCCACCGCCAGCATCTGCAGCAGTTGCTCCTGCGCCAGACGCAAATCGCATTGCAGTTTCGCTGCAGCCGCTGCACCCTCGGCAAACAGCTCGTGTGCCGACACCTGCACATCGGCATCGTCGCGTTTTTGCAGGGCGAACTGCAGCGTGAACTCGCGACTCTCATCGGGTGGCAGCCACAGCACCAGGCACAGGCGCAGCGGTGGTGCAGCACCCCACACCGGTTGCACCCAGTCACGCAGTTCACCGAGCACACTGCGCTCCTGCACGCCTTCAGGTACGAAGCCTGCATCTTCACCAAGCAAGGCTGATTGCAGGCGCATTGGCCAAGGCGCAGGAGTTGCGGCAGGCGGCATTACCACGTTGTTGCTACGCCGGCGTGGAGCGACACGCGGTTGCGCCGTACGCAGCAACTGATCGGCAAAGGTATCCAGGAATTCGCGCAATAAGGCGCTGGCGGTCCACACCAACACGGCTTCGGCATCGGCTTCCGGCCGACCCACCGGACAGGCATGTGCGGCCACGGGAAATGCGTGGGCCAGTGCGGCAACACGTTCAGCATCCTGTGCCTGATTAAGCACTACGCTCCAGCGCGCCACCTGCTGTTCACCCTGCTTGACTACCCGGGGCAGCAATTGCTCGCGCGCTACCAGCTCCAGACCGAGTTTGGCAGCCAGACTCCATACCGCCACCGAGGGCGGCAACTGCAGCAATTCGGCCTGGGTCAACGTGGCCAGCTGCACCCCGCCTTCCAGCAACGGCAGCCTATAACCACGTACCCGCCGCAACTTGAGCGCTTCGTCCGGCACCAGGTGACTGCCCGGCTCGCCCAGCACCGCCAATGCACTCTGCCCCGCCTCACTGCCCCATAACAACCAGTGCGGTTGTTTCAGATCCGGCACGAACAGCAGGTGCACCCCGGCTGCCACCCGACGCAGCGCGGCTTCCGGCGTTGCACTGGCGGGCTGCATTTCAGCCTGAGGCTCAAGCTGTGGAGCAGGTTCGATCATGGGTGGCGGACTATCCAGCTGCAAAGCGTGGGTCGAGAAAATAAATGGGGATCAATCCTCAATCGTCAATCATGAACCAAGCGCAAGCAAGAGACACTATTCCTGACTGTCCTCGTTAACCGACGCAGAAACAAGGGACGCCACAGCAATTCGCGAACCGCCTCACTAATCGATAGCCGGATCAGCTGCAAGCTGACCAGAATGCGGCCTGTCACCATGGCCCGCCATGTCGGCAAGATGCGGCGTACTGGGCCAACTTTCCAGACTGACAATTCTAAATAATTCAGGGCATCTCAAGCCCCTTCGACCGGCTGTGGTGGCAAACAAACCGGGCTAGTATCGGCAGCTGCAGCGCCCGCAGGCTGGGCCGCGTCACTCCCGAGGTACACCATGTGCGATAACCACTCCATTGACGACATGATCGAATACTCAAGCCGCACCGGCATTAGTCGACGCAACTTCGGCGCGCTGACGCTGGGCGCGGGTCTGGCCATGATGCTGCCACCGGTAGCCAATGCGGTCGCAGTGACCGAAACCACTGTCGACATCAAAACGCCCGATGGCGTGGCGGACAGCTACTTCGTCCATCCCAGCAGCGGCAGCGCACCGGCGGTGCTGATCTGGACCGACATCATGGGCCTGCGCCCTGCCTTCAAGATGATGGCCAAGCGTCTGGCCGAATCCGGCTACGCCGTGCTGGCGCCCAATCCGTTCTATCGCAGCCAGAAAGCGCCCGTGGTGATGCCGGGCAAAGGCATGGAAGATGAAGCTACGCGCAAGTCGCTGATGGGTCTGATGGCTACCCTGACGCCTGAAATCCAGTTCGCCGACGCAAAGGCGTTTGTCACCTGGCTGGATGCACAACCCGCGGTGGACAAGAATCGCAAGATGGGCACGGCGGGTTACTGCATGGGTGGGCCACTCACCATGCGCACTGCTGCCACTTTCCCTGATCGAGTAGGTGCAGCCGCATCGTTCCATGGCGCCAACCTTGCGAATGACACGCCCAACAGCCCGCATCTGCTGGTGCCGAAGATGAAGGCCCAGTACCTGTTCGCCATCGCCGAAAACGACGATCAACGCGACCCCAAGGCCAAGGAGATACTCAAGGAAGCCTTTGCCAAAGCCAAACTGGCTGCCGAGATTGAAGTGTATGCAGGCGCACAGCACGGCTGGTGCCCACCCGACTCGACTGTCTATAACGAAGTACAGGCGGAGAAAGCCTGGGCGCGCATGCTGGAGCTGTTCAAGAAGGCGCTGGTGTAACCATACCGCTGACTCATGCGGGCCGACGCTGCTACGGCTCGCATGAGTGCCTGAATCGTAGTAGGTAAGTATCCTGGATACCACCAGCCCATACGAGCACCCAACAGATAAAGCACCGATCATGGGCAACCTGGACATCCTTATTCGAACGGCGACGGAAGCCGACCTGGCTGCCATCAATGATATCTACAATCACTACGTCCTGAACTCGACGTGCACATATCAGGAAGAGCCGGACTCACTCCATGCGCGCAGCAAATGGTTTGCACATCACGGCGATCCACACCCTGTAATAGTCGCAACCCTCGATGGACAGGTCATCGGCTGGGGATCGCTGTCGCCATATCACCCGCGCTCGGCGTACCGACATACCGTTGAGAATTCGATCTATATCCACTATCAGCGGTTGCGACTTGGTATCGGCACGCTACTGCTACGCGAACTGATCAACCGGGCCATCGAGCTGGGTCACCGCGCAATCGTCGCGGGCATCGATGCCGAACAGCCCGGCAGCATTGCCCTGCATGCACGGTTTGGTTTTGAACATGTTGGCCACTTCAAGCAGGTGGGCTTCAAGTTCGGCCGATGGCTTGATGTGATTTATATGGAGCTAATTATCTATGCCGATCAGTCCGCGTAGGGCTACTGCAAGTCAAACCTTGCAGCGAGGTAGGTTGGGCTGAGTCTGCGAAGCCCAACATTCTTTATGAATCGTCAAAAATGTTGGGCTTCGCAGACTCAGCCCAACCTACGAATCGCTTACTTCACATCAAAATTAGCAGTACGCACATCCGTGAAGCCAGCGGCCGTGAGGGTCGCTGCAATCTTCTCCAGCGACGTGTCTTCCTTGGGTAACGGATCGCTGCCCACAGCAGAAACATAGACCAGCCGTTCCGGCTTTAGCTTGAGCGTGTCGCGCAGATAGGCGGCGATCTCGCCACAGGGCATCATCTTTTCTTCTACGCCACATTGTTGCTGTGAGGGATACACCGCCACGGTGGTGTGGTCACGATCGGCGGGCTTGCAACCGGAGAGCGCCAGCAGCAGTGACACAAGACAAAACACTGTACGGCTATTCATGTTGATTGGTTGCATGAGTTGATGGTGTATGGAGGCATCGAAGACCCTCACCCTGCCCTCTCCCGGTTCCCGGGAGAGGGCAATACTTCAGCAGCAGCGTTTGACGCCATTCCATTTGCGTTGCTGCTCAGCGAGATAAAAGGCGCGGCGGTTCAGTGCGAGCTGATCCGGATGGTGCTGACGCTGATGCGCAAGATAACGTTCATACGCATCGTCGCCGGTGATCTGGCGCAGGTTGGCCAGACCCTGCTTCAGCCAGGTTGCAATGGCGGGAGTCATGACGCTTCAGCTCCGCTCAGCGTGCCGGAGCCGGCCGGTTGCGTGAACCTGGTTGCCACATAGGGCGTTTCCGCCAGCGGCAGTACCGGTTCGCCGCGCATCACGCGCAGGCAGATGCGCAGCGTGTCGAAAATGATGATCCACAGCAGCACCGCAAAAAATCCCGCCAGCAGGGCGTCAAGGCGCTGATTGAAAATCAGCTGCGGCGCCACTGCAGCCTGCGCTGCCGACAATGTTCCTGCTGCCAGTTTGTCTGCCATGGCGTTGGCGGCCGCCAGGAAGCCGATGCGCACTTCGGTGGAGAAAATTTTCTCCCACGCCGCAGACGAGGTCACCACTGCCAGCCACAGCAGGGGTACGCCGGTGACCCACGCATATCGGATCTTGCCCTGCTTCACGATCACACCGGTACAGATGCACAGGGCAATCCCGGCCAGCATCTGGTTGGCAATACCGAACAGCGGCCAGAGAATGTTCACACCACCATTGGGATCGATGACGCCGATGTACAGGAAGTAACCCCAGCCCAGCACCACCAGCGCACTGCTGATGACGATGGAGGGATACCATGAAGTCTGCGCCATGGGCTTCCAGACATGGCCGAGAAAATCCTGCAGCATGAAGCGCCCCACGCGCGTGCCGGCATCCAGCGTGGTGAGGATGAACACTGCCTCGAACATGATGGCGAAGTGATACCACAGCGCCAGCAGTCCCTGTCCGAACGCCGAAGACAGGATGTTAGCCATGCCCACCGCCAGCGACGGAGCGCCACCGGTGCGCGCAAACAGGGTGGACTCGCCCATCTCCACGGCCAGCGCATTCATCTGCTCCACCGTAACCGGGAAACCCCAGCTGCTGATCTTCGCCACCGCATCGGCGGGCAATGCGCCAACGATGCCGGCCGGACTGTTGATGGCAAAGTAAACGCCCGGCTCCAGCAGGGCCGCGGCAATCAGCGCCGTCACTGCGACCAGCGATTCCAGCGCCATGCTGCCATAGCCGATCAGCCGTATGTCGGCTTCACTGGTCACCAGTTTGGGCGTGGTGCCGCTGGCCACCAGCGAATGGAACCCGGAGATCACGCCGCAGGCGATGGTGATGAACAGGAACGGAAACAGCTTGCCGGCAAACACCGGACCCGTGCCATCAACAAACTGTGTGAGCGCCGGCATCCTGATTTCCGGATTCACCAGCACCACCGCGATGAGCAGCAGACCGATGGTCCCCAACTTCAGGAAGGTCGACAGATAATCGCGTGGCGCCAGCAGCAACCACACTGGCAATACCGCTGCGACCAGACCATAGCCAATAACGAACCACGACAGCTGCAGGCCGTCGAAATCGAACATGGCGTACAGCGCCGGATACTGATTGAGGGCACCTCCACCGATTACAGCGGCCAGCAACAGCGTTACGCCAATCAGCGAACCCTCCAGCACACGCCCCGGACGGATGTTGCGCAGATACAAACCCACCAGTACCGCAATCGGAATGGTGGCAAACACCGTAAAGGTGGCCCAGGGACTGTGCTTCATCGCATTGACCACCACCAGGCCCAGCACGGCAATGATGATGATCATGATCATCAATGTACCGATCATGGCGGCGTAGCCACCAACCGGACCGAGTTCATCCTTGGCCATCTGGCCCAGCGATCGGCCATTGCGCCGCATGGAGATGAACAACACGATCATGTCCTGAACGCACCCCGTCAGCACTGCGCCGACCAGGATCCACAGGGCGCCAGGCAGGTAACCGAACTGCACCGCCAGCGTCGGACCGATCAGCGGCCCGGGACCGGCGATGGCGGCGAAGTGATGCCCGAACACAATCCACTTGTTGGTGGGCACGAAGTCGCGGCCGTTGTCCAGACGTTCCGCCGGCGTGGCGCGCGTGGCGTCGAGGGTCAGCACCCTGGCCGCGATCCACGCGCTGTAGAAGCGATAGGCCAGCGCGTAGATGCACACCGCCGCGACAATGATCCACATCGCGTTGATGGACTCGCCACGCTGTAGCGCAACACCCCCGAAGGCAAACGCGCCGATCACCGCCACCAGGAACCAGAAGATTTTTTTCATGTGCGATCCGCTTTATTTGTTCTGAACTTATAAATCCCCGACAAGCTCTTCATTCCCTCTCCCTGAGGGAGAGGGCCAGGGTGAGGGTGCTTCCGATTACTCAGCATCGCGCACCCTCGCCCGCCATGCTGGCGGCCTCTCCCTCATGGAGAGGCAAAGAAATACTGCAGCCTGCCTTACGGCGGCGTCAGCCCATTCGAATACAGTACTTTGCCATCCGGTGCTACCAGAATGGCATCGACATCCTTCAATTGACTATAAATTTTCATAGCCTCATCCGGACCCAGCACGAAGGCGGTCTTGGACAGACCGTCAGTCTGCAATGCGGTAGGCGCAATAATTGTGGCGCTGCGGACTTTGCTGGCCGACCTGCCGGTTTTTGGATCGATGATGTGATGGTAACGCTGGCCACCTTCATCAAAATAACGTTCGTAGTCACCCGACGTGGACAACGCTGTGTCACTGAGCGGAATCCTGGCAATCACTTTGTCGTGATCATCAGGATGGCGGATGCCAATGATCCAAGGTTTGCCGAAACGATCACCGATAATGCGACTGTCACCGCCGGCACTCACCAAGGCGTGACTGATGCCGCGTGCCTGCAACAGGGCGATGCCACGATCCACCGCGTAACCCTTGGCGATACCGCCCAGATCGATGCGCACGCCGGGCTGGGTGAAGCTGATGGTCTGCGCCTTGGGATCAAGGACCACATGTTTGTAGTTCACCGCTGGCAGCGCGGCCTTGATCTGCTGTTCTGTGGGCTTTTCGTGCGCCCTAAAGTCATACATGAAACCGACACTGGCGTAAGTAATATCAAACGCGCCATGTGTGATGCGCGAAAACTCGACCGCCTTGGTCAGCAGGTCGAACAATTCTTTGGTGATCTTCACCGGATGTTTGGCCGCCTCGGCATTTACCTTCGACACCTCGCTGGTGGGCTTGTAGGTGCTCATCGCTTCATCGAGGCGCGTCATTTCCGCGAGCACCGCGTCGATGGCCTGATTGCCCTGTGCTGCAGTATCCGTCCACACTTCGACAGTCATGCGGGTACCCATGATGCCGTCGTCAATGCGACTGACCCATTCGGCGTGGGCGGGACTGACCAACACACTCAGTGCCAACGCCAAGAGGACGCGTCCCCTCTCCCTCAGGGACAAATTCGTCGGGAACGAATTTGGTCGAGCGAAGCTCGCCCGCAGGGGGACGGACAGGACAGTCCGGCAACAAAGGGCCAGGGTGAAGGTGATTGAATGGCACACATCAGAAAACGAAGAAGCACCCTCACCCCTCCCTCTCCCTGAGGGAGAGGGGGTAGGAATACGTCGTGAGGCTCCAAACAACGTTATCAAGGCAAGTCCGCCGCTTCATCGTGCTCGGTGGCGCCCAGACTGGCCAGTAGCTCCGGCGTAATCTCGCGCAGATTGCGTAACGACCCGAAATCAAACACCTTGGGGTCTGCCAAGTGCGAAGGCACCACATTGCGCAGCGCGGAGAAAATGGTTTCACTTCGTCCCGGATATTCACGCTCCCATTCCCTGAGCATGTTCTTGATGACGCGACGCTGCATGTTTTCCTGCGAGCCGCACAGGTTGCAGGGAATGATGGGAAAGCCGCGTGCAGTGGCGTACCGTGCAATTTCACGTTCCGCCACATAGGCCATGGGACGGATCACCACATTGCGGCCATCTTCGGACAACAGTTTGGGTGGCATGGCCTTGAGCTTGCCGCCGAAGAACAGATTCAGGAACAGGGTTTCAATGATGTCGTCGCGATGATGACCCAGCGCAATCTTGGTTACGCCGTTCTGCGCCGCGAAGGTGTACAACGAACCACGCCGCAGACGCGAACACAGCCCGCACATGGTCTTGCCTTCCGGCACCACGCGCTTTACCACGCTGTAGGTGTCCTGTTCGAGGATATGAAACGGCACGCCCAGCGCTTTGAGATATTCCGGCAATATGTGTTCGGGATAATCCGGCTGTTTCTGGTCCAGATTCACCGCCAGCAATTCAAACTCCACCGGCGCGCGTTGCTGCAGCGACATCAACATATCGAGCATGGTGTAGGAATCCTTGCCGCCGGACAGGCAGACCATCACCTTGTCGCCGGCTTCAATCATCCTGAAGTCTTCAATGGCCTTACCCACCTGGCCACGAATCTGCGCCTGCAGTTTCTTGAAGTTGTTCGACTTCGGCTCATCGAAGTGGGATTCAGCTTTATCGGCCACGGCATTCATTACGCTTTACCCGTCCAATATCTTCGTTAGCAATTGCTGCGCTGGCATTCGTCCCCTCCATGCCCCGCACGCGGGGAAGGGTAAGAGTGGAGATAACTTCTAAGCCAGATACTTGCTTTCCGCATATCGCAGCCAGGGGGGCGCAGACAATGCTCGGCCAGTAACCTGCTTGACCAGCTGCGACCCATCCAGCGTTGCGGCCGCACTGTAGATGTTTTCGTTCAGCCATGCGAACAGTGGTGTGAATTCGCCACCAGCAATCTGCTCATCCAGGCCCGGCAGATCGGCGCGCAGTTTCTCCAGCAGCTGCGCAGCAATGACGGCGCCGATGGCATAGGAAGGAAAATACCCAAAGGCGCCCAGCGACCAGTGAATATCCTGCAGGCAGCCCTCGGCGTCATTAGCCGGCTGCACACCCAAGCGACTGGCCATGCCCTGATTCCAGGCCTCGGGCAGATCCTTCACCCGCAATTCGCCATCCAGCAACTGCCGCTCCAGCTCATAGCGCAGCATGATGTGCACGGGATAGGTCAGTTCGTCGGCATCAATGCGAATCATGCCGCGTCGTACCCGGGTCAGCACCCGATACAGATTTTCTGCCTGCCATTCGGGACCGTTCACACCGAGATGTCTTGCCAGCAGCGGCTGCAGATACTGCAGGAAGGGCAGGCTGCGGCCAATGAACATTTCCAGCAGCAGCGACTGGCTTTCATGCACGGCCATGCCGGCGTTAGTACCGGCAGGCTGCATGCGCCCGGCGGCCGGCAGGCCCTGTTCGTAACGCGCGTGGCCGGTTTCGTGTACTACGGCCATCAGGCCGGACAGCACATCCTGCGGAATGAAGCGCGTGGTAATGCGCACATCGCCCGGTGCGCCGCCGGTAAATGGGTGATCACTTTCATCAAGGCGGCCCTGATCAAATGAGAAGCCCAGCGCTTTCATCAGCTCCAGCGCCAGCGCCCGCTGCCTGCTGTTACTGACCTTGGCATCGACAGGCAGTACCTCAAGCTGTGCTTGCGCGGTGGTCGCCTGCTGAATCAATTCGGGTAGACGCTGCGACAGTGCGGTAAAGATGCGATCAATCTCCTTGCTTGCCAGTCCCGGGCTGAAGCCATCCACCAGAGCATCGTAGGGCTCCAACCCAAGCGCCTGTCCCAGCAATTGGGCCCGATCGCGCACCAGCTGCACCACTTCTTCGAGGTGTGGTGTGAATATCTTGAAGTCGCTGTTGCTGCGCGCCTCGCGCCAGCGCTGCTCAGCGGTTGCGGTGGCCTTGGCCAGACGCGACAGCAGGCTGTTCGGTACGGCAATGGCGTGGTCGTATTCGCGGCGCATGCGCTTCAGGTTTGCCTGCTGCCACGCATCCAGCCCGGCGCTGCTTGCCGCCGCCCGATCCAGCAGGCGGGGAACTCTGGGTGCCGCGAGCAGGGCATGACTTTCGGTTTCGAGTGCGGCCAGCTGATCGCCACGCAGCTCCACGCTGCCGCGCGGCATCATGGTGGCCGCATCCCAGCGCAGAATGCCGGCCGCCGAGCGCAACGCATGCAGGCGACGAAACTCCTGTTCCAGTTGTTGATAGGGCGTAGCAGCCATGATGAATCTGTGGGCGGGTTCGCCGCGTTTGCGGCAGTACGCCATTCTAGCAATTCACTGTCTCAGCCACGGCGATCAGAGGAATCAGTCGGCTCATATGCGCCCTTCGAGGGGGCGCGACTGGCAATTCCGGACACCGGAAAAATATTTTTAAAAATCTGTTGAAAGCCGCCCCAGCTTGTCGCAGTATGATCGCAAGTTAATGAAAAATAAGAACAATTAAGCGGAGATTTGCACCAGCCAAAAGGGCTGATGTTGGGAATATGCAACAGGTCTCAGTGCTCAGGTGCCCCCTTTCTGAGTACTGTTAGTAGACCGGTAGCTCGCAACCAAGCTACCGGTCTTTTTTATGCGTGGCTACTTTGAGCCGCAATCTACCGGACTATGCTGCAGGGGACACCGCCGAGCGAAATACCAGCCGCACCCACAGCCCGGGAGCAGCGTCTTCCAGCAACAGCTCGGCGTGGTGAAAACGACACACCGCAGCGACCAGACTCAGACCCAATCCAGTACCCGGTTCAGCTTGCGCAGAATCCAGGCGGACGAAGCGCTGCAGCACCCTTTCACGGTCCGACGCGGGAATACCCGGGCCGTTATCGCGGATATTCAGGGTCACGGAATTCGCCTCGGCGACTACCGAGACAGTGATGTGCCCGCCTGCCGGGGTGTATTTCACCGCGTTGTCCAGCAAGTTGGCCACGGCATGCGCCAGCAGCTGACGGCTGCCCTGCAGGCTGGCCTCATCCAGGTGTTCGATCTGCAAGGCGATGCCGCGCTGCTCGGCTAATGGTCCGTACAGCTCGGCGATTTCCTGCACCAGCTTGCCGAGATTGAGCACGGCCATTTCAGCATTGGCCGCGCCGCTCTGCGCTTGGGCGATACGCAGCAGCGCTTCCAGAGTACGCAGCAACGCATCGGCATCCTGCATGGCCGCGTCGATGGACTCGCGCCCAGCCCCTGAAGAATGCGCCCCTGCCTGCTCCAGCCGCAGCCGCAACCGGTTGAGCGGACCACGCAAGTCGTGAGCCGTACCATCAATGACAAAACGCAGGGCCAGGGTCAGCTGTTCAATACGTTCCAGCAGGGCATTGAGCCGGGTAGCCAGTTCGTCAAGTTCATCACCACTGCCGCGCACCGGCAGGCGCCGCGCGAAATCACCCAGGGCAATCTGTTCGCCGGCGACTGAAATGGCGTGCACCTGACTCAGCAGCCGGCGGTTCATCCATACCGCGATCACTGCGCCCACCAACACCAGCAGCACCACTGCCAGTGCGCCGACGCGCTGCATAACCTTGGCCAGCCTAGCCCGCTCGATCACATCCGTGCCAATCAACAGACGATAACCATCCGGCAGCGTGACCAGCGCGGCGCGGATGGGATGCTCCTCGCCACCAGCCTCCGTCGTCACCGTCACATTGAACTCGAACCATTTGCCACGCTGGTCATTCAGCTGCGGCCAGGCGTTGAGATTACCCACCAGCGGCCGTGAGGTTTCGTCCGCCAGCAGGTACACCGCACGCGAACGATCCAGACTCTGGCTGCGCTCACGAACTACTGCTGCCAGACCGCGCAGGCCCGATGTCGCGTACTGCTCCGACAAGCCCTGCAGCTGCGATTCCATCAGGCTTTCAGTGCCAGCATCCACAGCGCGCAGGGTGAGCACATACACACTGCCGAACAGCACAGTGGTCGTCAGCGTGAATACGCCGATGTAGATCAGCGCCAGCCGGGCAACCGTGGTGCGAAAGAATGCGCGCGTCAGTTTGGCCATTGATTAGGGCCTGATGACACTAATGCAATCGCTGCGACGGCGGTCAGAAAGACGCAGGACGCGACGCACCGAGCGCCGTGTACTTATCGTACTCAAGCGAGGTGCAACAAAGTCCTGCGTCTTCCTGACCCCGTCCCTTCGGGTTGGGCCCCAGAAAGCGCCGCGCGCCCATGTTTGATTAATTTGGGCTCGTCGTTCATTTGGCCATATTAATAATTTGCCCAAACCTCACTCCTCGCGCCTAGCTCGGCGCTTTCTGGGACTCCAACGCAGCGATTGCATTGGTGTCATCAGGCCCTCCTATTAAATGGGCTGATCGCCAAACAGATAACCGGCGCCGCGCACCGTGTGAATCAGCTGCTTGTTGAAGCCCCGGTCCACCGCCTGCCGCAAACGACTCATGTGCACGTCAATCACATTGGTCTGCGGATCGAAGTGCAGATCCCAGACTTGCTCCAGCAACATCTTGCGCGTCACCACCTGGCCGGCGTGACGCAACAGGAACACCAGCAATTCAAACTCGCGTGTGGTCAATTGCAACTCCTGTCCGGCACGCTCGGCGGTGCGCGCCATCAAATCCACCACCACGTCTTCATATACCAGCCGTGTGTTGGCATCGCCCTGCTGACCGCGCCGCAACAGCACTTCGATACGCGCCAGCAGTTCGGCAAAGGCATAGGGCTTGGTCAGGTAGTCGTCGCCGCCGGCGCGCAGGCCACGCACGCGATCATCAACCTCCGACAAAGCGCTCAGGATCAGGATCGGCATGCCGCGTCCCTGCTCGCGCACCGCCTTGATGATCGACAAGCCGTCCATGTGCGGCAGCATGCGATCGGCAATGATCAAATCCCAGGACTGTGCCAGCGCCCTGGTCAGTCCCTCACGACCATCGGCGACGTGCTCGGCACGATACCCATGCTCCTGCAGGCCGCGCAGCAGCAGCTGCGCTGCATCAGTATCGTCTTCAATGATCAGAATGTTCATGGTTGTTACAACCGGTTACGCCTTGCTGTGGGCACATTATCACCTGCGGACCGTGCACCTGCAGGCTGCGAGACAACCACCGGTGCACCCTTGGTGACAGGAATGCTGAGCCACGCATGCACAATGGCGGCATGGTCATCGCTGCAATTGTGACTCCCCGGCAGCGCCACTACCTGCGCAATATTCGCGGGCAGCATGCGGCACAGTGACTCGTCATCGTCCCGGCCGTAAACGCAGGTGATCGGTATGCCCGCGGCTGCCACCTGCTCCAGATCGGGCTGCACCAGCTGCTCACCCACAACCTTGCCCAGCCAGCCTGCCACGCGAATTTCAAATGAAGTGCGCGGCAGCAGCGACAACAACCCCACCGATGTAATGCGGGCCCGATCTGCAGGTGGCAAAGCATTGATGATGGCGGGTAACACGTCGGCGCCAAACGAGTAGCCCAGCAGTCGCACCCGAGCACGCTGCCAGACTTGCGAGTAATGCGCCATCAGGCGCGATAGATCCCTGGCCGCCTGTTGCGGCGTGCGGTTTTGCCAGAAATACTGCAATGAACTCAGCGCGACCACTGACACCCCTGCATTCGCCAGGTCGTGCGCCAGTTCCTGATCCAGCTCGGCCCAACCGCCATCACCGGTCAACAGGATCGCCAGCTCATCGCCTGCTCGGGTGCTGGGCACTTCAGTAACTGGCAGGTCACTTACTTGTGGCGGTAATGCTGTGGCGAAAGCACGCGGTCGCAGATTCTGGTAGGTATTTGCAAAAGCATCGCGCCAGTCGCGAGTCCCTTCAAAAAAATGCCCCACCTTTGGCAGGCTGTGCAACTGCGCTGCGGTGACTTGCGCGGTGAACTGTCGTGCGGTATCGAGCGAGCAATACGGATCCTGCTCACCCTGCAATACCACCCATTGCGCAGGCAATTCGCGTACTGGCATCAACTGCAACGGCGCACCGGCATTCTCAGCGAACCTGCCTAGTACACCACGCCCGCTGCACAACGGTGCGGGCGCATTCAGCTCGACGCAGAAGCCAACACTCATGGCAGCCTGAAACATGCCGCGTGATGACTGGGCCAGTACTGCGTATACCAGTGATGCGCCCGATGAATAACCCACCAGCACAGGCGGCAAGTATTGCTGTACACCCAGCTGCCTTTCCATCACGCGCGCCAGTTGTTCGAATTCGTCCGCCATATCCAAACACTGGTTGCCGCCATCCAGTGCGCGCAAATACGCCACAGTATCAATGCCGATCACCGCGCCACCCGCCGCCACCAGCTGCTGGGCCAGACGATCCATCAACGGATCATCCCAACTGCCATCGCCGGAAGCGAGTATGGCAACACTGCTGATGACGCCGTGTGGCTTGAACAAATGCAGCGCGCCGAAATGACCGAATTGCGCATGCGCAGCTACAAAACCCTGGGCTTGCGATGGCATCGACGCAGCATTCGCGGCCGCGCCTACTAAACACAGACACAGGCACAAACCCAGCGTATGCATCGAGCGCCGCAGACGTTGCCAAGAATCAGAGAACTCATACATCAATAGATTCATTTGGCGACGATCTCCCGCAGGCCGCCGGCGATCAAGGTGGTTACATCCAGCAGCACACGCGGCAAGGCCAGACCACCCGGGGCAGCCAGGTAACGCGGCTCCCACACTGGCGAGAATTTTTCCTTGTAACGCCGCAAGCCTTCAAAGTTGTAAAAATGCCCGCCCACGTCGAACACAAAACTGCCCATGCGATGCCAGGCCGGCGCCAGCGGATGCTGTTCAAGACCCGATAATGGCGCCATGCCCAGGTTGAACCACTGATAACCCTGCGCCTTGCCCCACAACATCACTTCCACGAACAGATAGTCCATGACACCGCGTGGCGCCTGCGCCGAATAACGCATCAGATCCACTGACAGCTCGTCGCGACTGGCGGTGGGCCACAAATTGGCGAACGCCACAATGCGGCCATGATCGCGTACCACTGCAGTGGGAAACTGGACCAGATACTCAGAGGCGAAGAAGCCAACGGAAAAGCGCTTTTCGCTGGCAGACTTGGCGCTCAGCCAATCCTGCGAGATCACACTCAGTTCCTGCAGCACACCGGCATCCAGCGGCGGCAACAGCACTTCAAAACTGACGCCTTCACGCTCGGCCTTGCGTCGCGCGGTGCGAAACTCGGCGCGATGACTGCCCTCCAGTGTGAACTCCGGCAATCGCACGCGGGCTTCCTCGCCGAGCTTGAGCAGCGCCAGACCCAGATCCACATACAGTGGCAGAAATTCCGGGGTGACCTGATAGAACACCGTCCAGCCGCCGTGCTCATCCGACATCTCACGAAATGACCACGCCAGTTCGTAGGCGCGTTCAGTGGCCTGTTGCGCATCAGCCTGTTTTGCATCGACATGGGTGGCCACCACTGGATCACCCATGGCAATCCAGCTGCGACCGGATACCTGATACATCAGAAATGCATCCTGCGCCGGATGCAGCAGCAACCGCTTGTCATGCAGCAGCGCCAGATTGGCTACTGCACGCGGCGACTGCGCGACCACCTGTTGCGCCTTTACATACGATTCGCTGTCCTGCATCGAGCGTACTGGCGCACCGGGCAACATCCAGCTATGGGCAATCATGGCCGCCACCAGCACACTCACCACCAATGCCGCTCGCAGCATGCGCGGTGCATCGCCGGTCCAGGCAAAGGTCCACCACAAATCATGTGAATAATCCACATGGCGATGCGCCAGCAGCCCCACCCACAATACGACGCCGACAATCATGCCGACACCGATCAGCCAGCGGGTGCTCACCCGCGCCTCAAGCACAGCAGCGCGTCGATAGAAAGCCGCTTCGGAGATGTACAACAGGCCGGCGACCAGCAACATGATGGCTGCTTCTTCGTAGTCCCAACCCTTCAGCAACGAAAAGGCCGCACCAGCCAGCAGCAGCGCCAACGCCGTCTGCCAGGCAAAGTGCACACGCCGGAACAGGGCATGCGACAGAATCACCAGCCCCAGCCCCACCACGCTGCCCAGCAAGTGTGAGACTTCCAGGATCGGCAACGGCAGAAACACACTCAATGCCTGCACGCGCGCAGTAATGGCCGGTGTGGCGCCCGACAGCAGCAGCACGCCGCCTGCCATCAATACAGCTGCACCCAGTACCTGCGGCGCAACCGCCGACAGCCAGTCGCGCGCCACACCCGCAACCTTGCGTACGTGATGACGCTGCAACCAGGCTTCATGTCCAGCCAGCAACAGCGCCGCAATCACCAGCGGCGCAAGATAATAAATAATGCGGTACGCCAGCAGCGACGCCAGCAACTGATCTGCCGGAATCTGCGGCAAGGCCAGAATCACCACGGATTCCAGCACGCCCAGACCACCCGGCACATTGGCAATCATCACCGCCACTACGCTCAGCACATACACAGCAAGAAATGCCTGGTATGAAACCGCTGCGAGATCAGGCAGCAATAGGTACAGACATGCCGCCGCCAGACACAGATCCACTGCCGCAACCACAATCTGCGCCAGCGTCAGCTCAACACCCGGCATAACCAGCGACCACTGTCGCACAGTCAACGTGCGTGGCTGCCGCACCCACACTCCATAGCCCAGCAACAGCACCAGCAGCAACACGGCGATGCCACGCAACACTGTAGTTGGCAGATGCAACAACACACTGGCTTCACTGCTCTGGGTCAGCAGCGCATAGGCAATCAATGCCACCGATCCCAGCACGGTGGTGAATGCACAGAAAGCGCTCATCAACCCCACCTGGGTGGCCGACACGCCGACCGAGCCATACAAACGCAAACGAATCGCCGCACCGCTCAGAGTGGCAAAGCCGATGTTGTGCCCCACCGCAAAAGCCACGAAGGCTGCCATCATGCCGCGCAGCACACGCAATGGCTGTTGCACGTAGCGCAATGCCAGCAGGTCGTAACCAGTCAGCACCACGTAACTGGCCGTTGCAAACAACACCGCATAGGTCAGCGCTGCCATCGGCAAACTGCGCAGCTGCTGGAACACATCACGCAGGTGATAGTCAGCCAGCGCGCGATGCAGCAGGGTGAGCACTGCAACCAGCACCAGCACCGACAGTACCGGCAGCAGGTATTTGGCCCACGCACGCAGCGACTGCGGCGCAGTGGTGATTTTGTGCAACTCAGTCGTGGTCATTGCACAGACAACCTGACAGTCATCTGATGAGCGCCTTTACCAGACATGCATGGAGCGGCGACCAGGCAGTCGCCACCATTGCATGACAGCACATTGATTCAGCCTTGTCGGTCCGTGGATTCCCTTGGCAGGGTCACGGCCAGGAACAAATTGCCTTGTTCGCGCCTGATCAGGAAAGCCACTGGCTTGCCGCGCGGCAGCTCACGCACCAGCGTAACAAACTGTTCCGGATCGTTTACCGCCTTGCCGGCCACCTTGAGCACCACATCACCCGGCTGAATACCGGCACGCGCTGCCGGACCGGCGCTGACCTGAGCGATCAGCACGCCGCCGGAGGCAATGTCGAGACGCTTGCGTTGCGCATCCGTCAGCGGCTGCACACTGACATTGAGGACGGCCTTGCCGGCGTTGCCTGCCGCATTGCGGCTGGCTTGTCGTTCGTCATCCTTGAGTGTGCCGACCACCGGATGCAGGGTCAGCTCCTTGCCATCACGCAGCACCTTCATATCCACCTTGCTGCCCACCGGGGCCGCGCCCACCAATGGCGGCAGATCGGCAGAGTCATTTACCGCTTCGCCATTGAAGCTGAGAATCACATCGCCGCTCTGCACACCCGCCTTGCCAGCTGGTCCCTGTGCATCAACGCTGCCTACCAGCGCACCCTGCGGCTTGCTCATGCCGAACGATGCGGCGAGATCGCTGGTGACATTCTGGATCTGCACACCCAGCCAGCCGCGTGTGACATGCCCCTGCCCTTCCAGTTGCGCCACAACATTGCGCACCGTGTTGATCGGGATGGCAAACGACAGGCCTGCATAGCTGCCGGTGTTACTGTAGATCTGCGAGTTGATGCCTACTACTTCACCGCGAGTGTTGAACAGCGGCCCACCCGAGTTGCCGGGATTGACCGCCACATCAGTCTGAATAAAAGGCACATAGGTCTCATTGGGCAGGCGCCGGCTCAAGGCACTGACAATGCCCTGCGTAGCGCTGTAATCCAGGCCAAAGGGCGAACCGATGGCCAGCACCCATTCACCCACTGAGAGTTGATCGGAATTGCCCAGCTTGACCACCGGCAGATTCTTCGCATCGATCTTGAGCAGGGCCACATCGCTTTGCTTGTCCTTGCCCAGCACCCTGGCCTGGTACTCCATGTTGTCGGACAGACGCACCGTCACGGTGTCAGCTCCATCGACCACATGCGCATTGGTCAGCACCTTGCCATCGTCGGAAATGATGAAGCCGGAACCCGAGCCCTGCACTTCACGTTCCTGGGGCTGCGGTGGACCGAAACCACGGAAGAACTGCCGGAACGGACTATTGTCGGGCAATTGATCCATTGGATTGTCCTGATCGTCCTCGTCATCCTGACCACGGTTGCCAAAGGGATTGAAGCCCATCGTGCGCTGCTTGCCGCTCATCGTGATATTCACCACGGCGGCCTTGTTGGCATGCACGATTTCACGGAACTCCGGCAGACCCTGTGGCGCGGGTGCTGCATTCGCAGCCAGTGCAGTCTGACTCTTGCCGCCTGTCACATTGACGGGCGCTTCGGCCAGTGCCCACATCGCGGCCAGCACACCAACCCCGCCCATGATCCACAAACCACTCATTGCACGTCGTACACGCATGATCCACCTCCAGACCGGAAACCAGTGATGCGTATATGACATCAGTTGCAGCCGAATAGCGGCAACATTACGGAGATTTAAGGCGGCACTGCCGGGACAGACTGGGCGCCAATCATTCTGGCCGGGCAGCACGACAGCAGGATCATTTTCTTGATGCCACGCCGCAGCGCGGATTATTGCACCATGACATCAACCAGCGGCCGGTCGCGATTGCGACTGTGTTTGGCCTCGTACAACAGACGATCCACCGAATGCAGCACATCAGTCAGATTCAGATCGCCAGGCGGCGCTTCGCTGACACCGATACTGATGCCACAGACAAACTGGTTGTTGCGCATCCACTCTTCAATGACGGATTGAATACGCTGGGCAATGGTCTGTGCCGCAAGCAAGTCGGTGTCCGTCAACAACAACACAAATTCATCGCCGCCATATCGGGCCACCAGATCTGTGGCGCGCGTCGACTCGACCAGCAGGTCGGCCACCTTGATCAGCACACGATCGCCTTCGGCATGGCCATGCCGGTCATTGACGGACTTGAACTGATCCAGATCGGCAAACATTACTACCAGACGGCGTTCACTCTGGCGGGTGTTGGCCAGCCAGCCGGTGGTGGCCTCTGCAAGGCCACGCCGGTTAAGCAGGCCGGTGAGCGGATCGGTACGACTGACATGTTCGGAGCGATGTCGCGCGCGCTCTACGCGCCCCATGAGGATGTAGGCATACACAACGATGATCAGGCCGAACAGACTCAGGAACACCGTACCCGGCGTCAGCACATGCTCGAACTGCGTATAACGCAAGGTGATGGCAATCGCACCACCTATCAGCGTACCGGCGATGGCCTCGGCAAAAAAGCGCATGCCATAACGCATGCCATTGCCGAGCACCACCACGATATAGGCGACAAACGAGGGTGGAATATCATTGGGGTCGTTGATAACGCACACTGACACCATCACGACATCCAGCCACAGCGCCATACGATATCGCGCCGGTGAAATCGGTCGCACCCATGCGTGGATGAAATTGATGGAGTTGAGCAGCAGGTAAGTGCCGAACACCGTATTGATCTGCGGCAGTGTCAGCCACCTGGCGGCGAACTCTTCGCTGTTGAAAAACACCAGCCCCAGAATGGCGAACAGATATCGTGTCAGAAACTGGAAGGCCTGTTCGTTACGGCTGGGGAAGCGGATGGCCGCCAGCGGCGGCGTGACCCGGCGATCCCCCACAGTGCCGCGTCGCTCTGCGCTCGGATGTTTATCGGTGTGGCGACGAAGTTCCATGGCTGCCATCCTGCACGAGTTTTATTCAGCTTGCCAAATTTGATCACCGGCTTCACGGCCCCGGTACATTACCCTGATTCATGGGACAACCTTCGCCAGCCAGGCTTGGCTATCCAGCGGCGCATCAGTGCGCAACCAGTGAAACACCAGTGTGTGCCACAACACGCGCTGAACATAAGCACGGGTTTCGTTGTAGGGGATATTTTCGATCCACACATCCGACTCCATGGCATGTGGCGGCAACCAGCGGCGCGCAGCATTCGGACCAGCATTGTAGGACGCCAGCGCCAACACTACCTGACCATTAAAACTGTCGATCATGGATTTCAGGTACAGCGCACCCAGTGGCACGTTGATCGCCGGATTGAACAGATCGTCCGCACTGGGCACCGGCATACCATGCTTGCGCGCAGTCGCGCGTGCGGTTTCGGGCACCAACTGCAACAAACCGCGGGCATTGGCGCCGGAGCGCGCGTCGGCGCGGAACAGTGTCTCCTGCCGCATCACGCCATAAATCAGATCTGCAGTCAGCCCACTGAGACTGGCAGCCGCAGTCACTTCCGATTCGTAAGGCTGCGGATAGAGAAACTCATAATCATTGAAGAGTCCCAATCTGGCAGCGGTGGCAATGGCTTGCTCGTACCAGCCCCAATCGCGGGCCAATTGCGCAGCGGCTGGATGCTCACCGGGTTGCAGCGCAGCAAATGCCTGGCTCCACTCGCTGGCAGCGGCGTCAGGCATTTGCACCGCAAGCAGCTCGCGCGTGCGTTGCATGCCACCCTGCTGTGCCAACGCCTGCACCAGTGCCGTATCTGCCGATATGGGTTGTGGATGCGGTGCGTAGCGGGTTTGCAGGCGCGCCGCGGCCATGGCCGCATAGTAGTTATCGTCCCTGGCCAACAAGACTTCATACAACGCGCGCGCTGCAGCAGCATCCTTGAGCTGTTCATTGGCGCGCGCCAGCCAGTAACGCCAGCGCGCCTGCATGCGCAACGTCTCCGGCATGGCTGTGATGCCTTGTCGTGCGCTGCGCCAATCCCCCGACCACAATGCCGCGCGTACCCGCCATTCATGGGCCTGCTCGGTCATGTCTGCCGGTATCACCTGAGCAAAATAGTGCAGTGCTTCATTCCGACGGTTCCATGACAACGCCAGCGCCAGACTCAGCGCATAGGGACTGGCAGCCGTCTTGTCCAGACCACGCGCGCGCAGCAAACGCGACCATCGATGCAGCGCCGCGTCCTGATCGCCACGCGCCAGACGCAGCCAGCCATCCTGCAGCGCCGCGGCTTCCACCTTGATGCGTGGCTTGGCAATCAGCGCGTCGATCGACTGCTGCGGCTTTTCGATCAGTAGTGCCCATTGTGTCAGCGGCTCGGCCTGATCACGCGGCAACATCTCAGCCAGCTCGCGCGCCAGCATCACATTACCGGATCGCAAGGCCAGACGGGCACGTTGCTCAATCAACTCGGCGGTAATGACTTTGTTGTTACGTGCCCACTCAAACGGCGCATTGCAGGCAGATGGCAAACGATTGGCATTCAGCCACAAGCTGGTCAGTGAACTGCCCAGCGAATCAATCAACGTACCGTTCGCACCGCTGGAGGCGCCACTCAACTGTGCCGTGGCCGCCAGACAGCGCAGCTCGGCGTCGCTGGTATTGGCAGGCAGGTTGGCGAGGAACTGTGTCCACTCGCGTCGCGTCGCCAGATCCAGCAGCCAGTCGCGCCGCAAACTGCGGGCCGCCGGTGCATTGCCTTGTGCCGACAGGAAATCACTGATGGACTGATCCAGCGTTGTCGGGTCGCGATTCGCCTGTGCAAGGGCCAGTTGCAAACGCGCCGCCTGCAGATAGGGATAGAGAA
Source organism: uncultured Pseudomonadota bacterium (assembly GCA_963748005.1). Classification (GTDB taxonomy): domain Bacteria; phylum Pseudomonadota; class Gammaproteobacteria; order Steroidobacterales; family Steroidobacteraceae; genus CAILZL01. The sequence goes on along the minus strand of CAVVHH010000002.1, from coordinate 2,450,735 downwards.
TATATGCCTGTAGTGCCGCACTATCTCTTGCAGTGAGATTGCCGGCCTTCACTGCAGCAATGGCTTGCACAAACTCCTGCCGCACCGTCGTGCTGGGATCTCTGGCTGCAATGACGACGCTGGTCATCAGCATGACAACAATGGCTACACGCCGGCTGCGCAGTCGATTCAATACGCTCGCGATAGACATCAGCATCTGTCTACCTGGCGCTGGTGGCGCTGGACGCCGCAGTGGTTTCAAATTCGGGGTGACTGAACCGATACGTGAGCAGCAACTTGCCATCGAGATTGGTGCGATCCAGTGCTTGTACCGAATACAGGGCTTCGAACTCCCGAGTTGTACCGGCCTTGGTGTCCAGCTGCGTCAATGACGCTTCATTGGTGACGGTTTCAGCCATGTGCATCAGCGCCACATCGCGGGTGCCGGCGATAATGACCAACTCGTTGCCATTGGCACCGGTGCGAGTTGAAACAAAACCATAATCCAGATAACTGGTGTGATAATTCTCCACCATGCCAGCCTGACTCACGTAACGTCGCTTGGTCTGCCTGTCCAGAAGTTCATCGTATGACTCGCCAATAGCCAGGTGCGATCCGGAAAAAACGATTTCACCGAGCACGCCCATGCCGCTGAGCAGGCCGATGTAAACGATATGCGCCGATTTCGCCATCGCCGGCGTCAGGTCTGATGCCAGGATGACCTGTACCTGCCGCGCGCCCTTGTTGTTCGGCACCAGCAGCGGCATGACATTGCGCAGCGCAAAGGCCGTGGAAGTCGGCAGATAGCGCAGCGATACGTCCATGTATTGCCCTGCCAGTTCCGGGTTGTTCTTGAGGTACTGCTCCAGATCAGTCGGCGAATTGATGTCGTACTCGCGCACCAGACGTTTCACTTCCATCGAGGTGTCGTTCAGTTCGCCGAATATGTAGTAGTCACCCACCACGATATAGATGGGCCGGCTGTCGTCGAGCAGACGCGCCCACATCGGATTGGCGCGAACCTCGCGCACCTCTGCAGTCGCACGGGATTCAGTCGAGCGCAACGTTAGCAGGGCCAGATTGATCGCAAGCAAGACAGCCACAAGCCCAAGCAACCACGGCAACCAGCGCCGCTGGGCACCTGGCTTGGGAGTGGCCGCCAGCGCCTCCAGTTCCGCCTCGGCCACCGCTTCGCTGTCCAGCTCATTGTCAGCAAGTTCCGCACCCGCTTCCAAGGGCACTCCGGCAGGCATCGGCTCGGCATGGCTGCGCAGGGCAAATCGATATTCGCCCTTGGGAATGATCAGGCGCTCCACAGCGTCCTTGCCCGGTCCGGCGTAATACTCGTCCAGCTTGCGGCGCAGCTTGTGGATGTAGACCCGCACCACTGCATCCTGTGCCACATCGAAGTCGGCGCGCTTGCCGAACACGTCCAGCGCGACTTCGATTTCCTTGGGTACCCTGCCGGCCAGCGAACATTCAACAAAAAAATTGAACAGGCGCAACAGCAACTCGGAGCGGCCGAGCATGCCGCTGGCACGGATACGCTCGGCATGTGCCTGCAGTTGTTCAGGTTGAACCATGGTCTGGATTGAAACCGGGATGAAAAGTGGCTGGATAAGAAGGAGCTGCCGTCGCAAGTGGCGGAATCAAACGGCCAAAGTGCTCAGTACTTGGAGACGCACCTGGCTGGCTTGGCTACCGTTTTTAGCCGGCACATGGCAGGAATCAACAATTTAGCGTAGCAGATCCCAATTGTTAACGTTCAGTAACGTAAATGGAAACAGTTATTTGCAAGACACCCCGAAGGAATTCGTCGATCATCCATCCTCTGAGGCTGCTTACCACCGACAAGTTTCACACCAGCCTGAAACTCCCAGAAATCGAGCTCCATGAACCAACCGTCCCCCGCCTCTCGCCTGCCCGCTCGCGCCGGGCTATGGCTGGGGGCATCGCTCCTGATAGTTGCGGTAGTAGTGTTTTTTTCGGTGCGTCGCTCAGGCCGGGACGATGCTCTGTTACGCGCGGGTGGTGAGCAGCTGCAGGCCGATGCTGTCTTGCTGAGCTACGCCACCGAGCGCGCCGAGCCGCTATACCGGGCAAATTGCGCCAGCTGTCATGGCGCCAACCTGCAGGGTGATCGCAGCAAGGGGGTGCCGAACCTGGCTGACAACGTGTGGCTGTATGGCACCGGACAAATCACCGACATCGAACAAACCATTCTGTACGGCATCCGTTCCGGCCATCCCAAGTCACACAATCTGGCAGTGATGCCGGGTCTGGGCCGGCTCAACCAATTGACGAAGGCTGAAGTCCACGACGTTGTCGAATATGTGCTGCAACTCAGTCATCAACCGCACGACAGCGCTGCCGCTACTCGCGGCCAATTCGTCTTTGATCACCATGGCGGATGTTTCGACTGTCACGGTAGCGATGGCGACGGCGTCTCGGACTACGGCACCCCTGCCCTGAACGGACGCGGCGGTTCCTGGCTGTACGGCGGTGATCGCGACACCCTGTACAAATCCACCTTCGACGGCCGCCATGGCCTGTGTCCGGCCTGGATCCACAAATTGAGCTTCACCGAGATCCGCGCACTCGCCGCCTTCCTGTACAGCCGCTCGCATGGCGAGCAACCCAGCCAGAACGCCAACCCCACCCAATCGGCAGGAACCTGACGTGAGCAACGCCACCGACCAGAACGAATTCTTTGACTTCAGTAAGACCAGCACACGTCGCTCGTTCCTGCTGCTCGGTCTGGGTGCGATTGTTGGCCTGGCCATTGCCGGCTATGGTCTGTTCACCGCGGCAGGCACCGCCACACGCACCGTGCCGCCGGAGTACGTGGCGCTGGTGAATCAGCGCCCGATTTATCGCAGCGACTACCTGGCGCAGCTGCAGACAACCTATGTGGTGTCGTATGAAGAAGCCACGGCCGAGCAGAAACAGCAAGTGCTCAACGACATGATCAACGAAGAGTTGCTGGTGCAACGCGGTCTGGAAGCGGACCTTGCCTCATACGATCCGGAAGTACGCGTCGCGCTGGTGGCGGGCGTGGAGCTGCAGATGTACGCCGACGTCGCGGCCAAACAACCCAGCGACGACGAGCTCAAGGCCTATTACGAGCAACATCGCGACCAATACTCCAGCCTGGGTGTCTGGCAGTTGCGCGACCTGGTAATGAATGCGCAAAGCAATGAAGCGCCTGAGGCATTCAATCAGCGGACGCAGGCGGCCATTGCTGCCTTGCGTGCCGGCAAACCAGTCGACAGCGTGATGCAGCAATACAAGCTGCGCGACTCCCTGCATCTGCAACAAGGTGGCAAGGCCGATCTGGGCGACATCTTTGAATTTGCTGCAGAGGCCAATTTGCCGGCCGCAGTATTTGCGGCAGCGAAACAGCTACAGGCAGGCGCGGTATCCGAACCCATTGCCATCGCCAGCGAAGGCACACACATTGTCGTGATGACCAAACGCCGCAACTCCGAACCGCTGGGCTTTGAAGAAGTCCGCAGTCGCGTCTGGACCGACATCAAGAATCAGGATCAGGAAAAGGTGCGCACCTCGACCCTGAACTATCTGCGCAGCAAATCCGAAATCCTGGCGGGCAAGGAGTAAGCATGCGTTTTTTACTGAGAGGAGTGGTGCTGCTGTTCGCCCTGTGCGCATCGGCACAGGCCCACATAAAAAGCGAAAGTCACAGTGTGTGGCGCATCAACGGTCCGCAGGTCAATCTCAACTTCACCATCCCCATGGTCGAATCGCTTCGGCTCGCGACACAGGAAGGTGTACAGCCTGGCAACGAACACGTACTCGAATATCTGAGCAGGCATGTTGGAGTTACCGACAAATCCGGTGCCTGCAAGATGAATGCACAGCGGGCTGTTGCCGCGACTTCGCAATTCCGCCGCTTTGAATTCATATTTGAATGCAGTACTGATGCAGACGTGCAACTGCATTCATCGGCGTTTTTTGATCTGATACCTTCGCACGTAAATCTTGCACAGATCGAAACTGCCGACGGCAAGTACATCGAACAGATTATCAGTGTTGATCATCAGACCCTGTCGCTCACCAGCGAAGAAGACGAGATCAGGAGCGCTGGATTCCTGAAATACATGGAGATGGGCATCATGCACATCTTCACCGGCATCGATCACATGTCGTTCCTGCTGGGTCTGGTGCTGATTTCCAAACGCACCCGCGACCTGGTGTTTGTCATTACCGGCTTCACCATCGGTCACAGCATTACGCTGGCGCTGGCCACCACCGGCATTCTCAAACCCGACGCGCAGTTCATCGACGCGCTGGTGGCATTGACCATTGCATTGATCGGCGCGGAGAACATCGCGGTGGCAACACACAAACCTGGTGCAGTGGCCTTCGGCATGGGCGGTTTGCTGATCGCCATGACGCTGGCGCGCCTGGCGGGCTTCGGCACCTTGCCGGTATTGCTATTGTTGGGCGCCGGTATTTTCACGGCCAACTATCTGATGATTTCCGGCCATCTGCGCGATGCCGGGCGCCTGCGTCTGGTCGTCACGACGGTGTTCGGTCTGATTCACGGCTTCGGCTTTGCCGCCGATCTGCTGGAACTGCGCATGCCCACTGAAATGCTGGCCAAGCTGCTGGTGGGTTTCAATCTGGGCGTGGAAGTCGGCCAGCTTACCGTGGTGTTTGTGTTGATAGGTCTGGTGGCCCTACTGCGCAAAGCGCAACTGGCATTGCCGCGACCGATTGTGGTGGATGGCGTCGGCGCTGGTCTGGTGGGACTGGGGCTGTACTGGTTTATTGGACGGAGTTTTTAGAGCCAACCTCAGAATTGCTCCGGTGTGCCAATAGCGCCATCAGTGTCATTCCCGCGTAGGCGGGAACCCAGTTTAATCAATTTCTTACTGGATGCCCGTCGACACGGGCATGACGAAAATTTACCCTGCAGGTGGTTACCGAATATTTAATGAGAAGTATTTTGCTTCATTGACCATACCCATGCGCTCATAGAAACGATGTGCATCAATTCGCTGCACGCCGGATACCAGCCGCAATTGACGACACCCTTCACACTGCGCCTCAGCCAACAGTCACTTGAAGATTTTCGTTCCGTACCCTTTTGACCGTTCGGCGCTGGTCGTAACGAGATCCTCGATTTCCATGTACCTGCCGGAGTAGAGCCATTACGCAACTCTGATCCCTGCGACGGCTTTTACTTCGCCGTCGAGCAGATACGCGAGTCTGAAACCAGTGTCTTTGGACAGGCGCTTGATGGTTGCGACAAAGTCATCTTTCGGGATGTGCGGTCGAAGCTCAGAGAGGACCGCAAAGCACTGCATGGCCTCGCTGCGGGTTGCGGCAAATTTAATCGATATTGGCATGAAGAATATCCATGAGGACTAGCGCCGTCTCTGTACCGCGAGCATAGGCGCCTCGCCCTGTGCGAGCCAGAACGAACGGCTTGTTAGCGCCAACTTAGTACCCGTCTGCGGAGACTTTGAATGCCATGCCACCAATCTCTGCGTCCTCGTAGAACTCTATCTCGATAAGGGCACCACGATTCTCTGAACCGAAACTCAACGAAAATGATGCGCGGTGTAATCCAACAGAGGGCGCAAAACGCGTCTTTGGTGAGAGGCAGGAAAGAGCGTCTTTAACATTGTTGCCAGCAAATTCCACCGCACCGTACTGCATCAGGTACTCACACACCCTCTGGGCTGGTGCGTAGTTATGGTGGACGCATCCCTTCGCATACATTACCTGCTCCGATGAGCCCTTGAAGTCTCCACCCCAAGAGGTGTGAAACGTAAATTCATGGACCTCTCCTGGTTTCACTGACTTCACAAAGTCTTGGAGCGATGTGCACAGTGACTGCGCACCGAATGCAGAAGGCATTGCGCCCAAAGCGATGATGCCGAGGAAGGACTTTATCTTCCGCCTGACCAGACCATGAGCCATTCTTAGGGTCCCTAAATGGCCATTTATAAAAGGACCTATACTGCATGTGGTCATACACCCTTCCTTCTTTCCTTTGACGAACAGACACTTGTATCCTTTGTAGTCGAAGATAATTGAAAAAGCAAAAGGAGCCTTGCTACTGAGCAAACGTCAGACTGACAACCCCAGCGACGATGCATGCTGCGCCCAGCACCCGCTCCAGGCTGACGCGTTCGCGCAGCATGCGCGCGCCGAAGTACATGCCAACCAAGGTCGCCAGCTCACGCGCCGGTGCAACATGACTGATTGGTGCAATGCGCATGGCAAACAACACCAGCACATAACCAATCGTGCCAAGGATGCTTACCGTCAGGGCGGGCGCCAGGTACTGCCTGATCTCTGGCAGCAGCTGTGTTCGATCGCCGAGCGCCTTGGGTGTCAGCACCACCACACGAAACACATTACCGGCGTAGTCGACCAGCAACGGGTGGATCAGCAGCACTTTCACCGCCCAGCCATCGTTGAGTGTGTAGGTCGCAATGAATACGCCGATAGTCACTCCCCAGTACAAGCCAACGCGATTCTGAAACAGGTGTTTGTGCAACAACCCCGCGACCAGCACAATGCCCAGCACTACCAGCAGCAAACCCAGCAGCGCCAGCATGCCGGGTCGTTCATTCAGCAACAACGCGCCGCCCAGAAAGGACAATACCGGACCGGTGCCCCGCGCCACCGGGTACACCACCGACAGATCGGCCACCCGATAACCCGCCTGCAGCGCCAGTGAATAGCCCAGATGGAAGACGGCGGTGCCCAGCAAGGCCAGGGATTGCCAGGCATCAAAGGTCGGCCGCGTTTGCACAACAATCCACGCAACCACCGGCGCCCATACCACCACCGACCCGACCGAATAGATCCAGACAAAGTGGCGGCAGTGCGCTGCGCGTTTCGCCGCCAGATTCCAGGTTGCATGAGTGACGGCTGCCAGCAATATTGCGCATAGCGCTGACAGCGGCATGACCGGAGCGCGCTACTTTTTCGCTGTGGTATTGATGGCCTGATCCACAAGCGCCGCCATCGCCCTGTCTTCGGCCGCATTGCCTTCCTGCAGGCCGGCCGCAACTCCACGTCGATCCTGTTCGCTGCGGTTCTGGCTGACCTTCCACTTACCCTCGAGTCTGGCAATCGGAATCTCAATGCCGACGATTGCACGCAACCTTTGATCGATATAGTCAGCCGGCGCATCGCCGATACGCCATGGCAGCTCTCGTTGCCCCTCATGTTGCTCGGTTAGCTGCGTAACGAGCCTTAGCAGCCAGTCACGATCTTCAATGGCACGGGGCTGACCATGCGCATGTACCACTGCGTAATTCCAGGTGGGCACGACCTTGGGATCATGACGCTTGCTGGCATACCAGGATGGCGAGACGTAGGACTGCGCCCCGTGAAAAATGACCACTGAACTGCTGCATGATTTACATGCCTTCCACACCGGGTTGGCGCGCGCAACGTGGCCGACCAGCCGGCCCCACTCGCCATCGCTGCGGTCCAGCAGAAACGGGATGTGATTGATGATCAGTTCCCCATCAACATGAATGACCCAGGTGCCGAGTGGATGCTCGCTGATGAGATCGTGGAGAACAGTCTTGTTGGTTTCTGCAAAGTGAGGTGGGTTGTACACGCAGGTTCCTTGCGGGCGGCATTCCGGCGGTCAAAATTCCTTACGGGCCCTGGAAATCTTACCGCGTCATCCGGGCATCAACTTGCAGGGATGGAAAAATTCGTACCCAATGGCTTCGGGCTGGAACCTGCCGCCCCCTCGACACCACCAACATTGGCGAGCAACTTGCACATCAATCCCAGCCCGGGCATAGCGCCGCCTGCAGGGCAGTTTCGCCCCATGACTGCGCGGCCAGTGATTCCGGCTGCGCGATTTTATGGCGACACCCATAACGCATTAACACCTCGGCCAGTTTTGCGATAACTTCTACCCGGAACAAAACCATGAGTGCAGTAGCAGTGACCCCCAACCCCGTCCCGACCATTTCCCAGAACGCAGATATCCGTTTTCTCGGCAAACTGCTGGGCGATGTGATTCGCGCACATGGCGGCCCGGCGCTGTTTCAGCAGATCGAGAACATCCGCGCCACCTCGGTGAACCGGCATCGGGGTCGCAGCGAGGCGCAGAGCGTGGATCTGGGGCTGGAGGCGCTCAGCCCGGACGACACGCTGGCCTTCGTGCGCAGCTTCATGCTGTTTTCCATGCTGGCCAATCTGGCGGAGGACCGTCAGGGCGTGGCGCACGAAGCGGGTGACGATCTGGCCTCGGCGCTGAAGAAGCTGGCCGAGGAAGGCGTCGACACTGCGCAGGCGGCGGCGTTGCTGGACAAATCGCTGATCGTGCCGGTGTTGACGGCACACCCAACGGAAGTGATGCGCAAGAGCATGATCGACCATCGCACCCGCATTGCCGAGCTGATGCGGCTGCGTGATGGCGGGCGCGAGGAAACGCCCGATGGCGATGTGATCGATCAGGCCATCCTGCGGCAGATCGCCCTGCTGTGGCAGACGCGACCGTTGCGGCGCGAACGCTTGTACGTGGCCGATGAAGTGGCCACCGCACAGGCCTACCTGCGAGATGTATTTCTGCCGACCCTGCCGGCGCTGTATGCGCGCTGGGAACGGGCGCTGGGCCATCGCCCGAAAAGCTTTCTGCGTCTGGGCACCTGGATTGGCGGCGACCGCGATGGCAATCCCAACGTCAACGCCGAGTCGCTGCATCTCACGCTGAAGCGCGCTGCTGATACGGTGATTGCCGACTATCTGGAGAAACTGCATCTGCTTGGCAAGGAGCTTTCGATCTCCACCGAGCTGGCAAAGACTTCGCCCGAACTGGATGCACTGGCCGAACGCAGCGGCGACAACTACAGCGCGCGACGCGACGAACCGTATCGGCGCTCGATCACCGGCATCTATGCGCGCCTGGCGGCGACGTACACCAAGCTCATCGGCCGGCCACCGGCACGTCCGGCCTCGGTGAGCGGCGAGCCCTACACCAGCCCGGACCAGTTGCGCGCCGATCTGGTCACCATCGCGCATTCACTGAGCAGTGGCGGTGAAAAGCTGCTCTCCGGCAGCGGCGCACTGGGCCGCTTGATTCGCGCGGTGGAAACTTTTGGTTTTCATCTGGCCACGCTGGACCTGCGACAGAACGCCGATGTGCATGAACGTGTGGTGGCCGATCTGCTGAAAGTTGCCGGCGTCGCCGACGACTATCTGCAACTGGATGAAGCGACGCGCGTGGCTGTGCTGCGCAAGGAACTGGCCAGCGAACGTTTGCTCGCCAGTCCCTATGCCCGCTATGCGGAAGAAACCACCAAGGAGCTGGCCATCATGTATGCCGCTGCACAGGCGCATGCACTGTATGGCCCGGGCTCGATCACCACCTACAACATCTCCAAGGCGGAAAGCATTTCCGATCTGCTGGAAGTGTACGTGATGCTGAAGGAAGCCGGCCTGGCTTCCTTTAGTAGCAGCCGCGGCCATGAACCGGTGCGCGCCGCCATCATGGCCGTGCCGCTGTTCGAGACCATCGGCGATCTGGAACGCTCACCGGAAATCATGGCCAAGTGGTTCGCCATGCCCGAAGCCAAGGCCATTGCCGCGGCGCATGGTTATCAGGAAGTGATGGTCGGCTATTCCGATTCCAACAAGGACGGCGGGTATCTCACCTCGGTGTGGAGCCTGCATCAATCGACGCGTGCGCTGTCGCAGGTGTTTGCCGAAGCCGGCACAGCCATGCAGATTTTTCACGGGCGCGGCGGCGCAGTGGGGCGCGGCGGCGGCTCGTCGTTCTCGGCCATTCGCGCGCAACCACGTGGCACGGTACAAGGCCGCATTCGCATCACCGAACAGGGCGAAGTGATTGCCGCCAAGTACGGCACTCGCGACAGTGCCATGGCGAATCTGGAAGCCATCACCTCAGCCACCTTGCTGACTTCGCTGGGCGCACCATCGGTATCCACCGAAGATGCCGCGCGCTTCGCCATTGCGATGGAGTCCATTTCAAAGACTGCGTTCAAGACGTATCGCGGACTGGTATATGAGACAGAAGGTTTCAAAACCTTCTTCCGGCAGATGACGCCGCTGCTGGAAATTGCCGAACTGAAAATCGGTTCGCGTCCCGCCTCGCGTACCAAGTCGGATCGCATCGAAGACCTGCGCGCCATTCCCTGGGTATTCAGCTGGGCGCAGGCGCGCGTGATGTTGCCTGGCTGGTACGGCGTGGGTCAGGCATTGCAGTCCTTCACTGATCAAGGCTTGTTGCGCGAGATGCAGGCTACCTGGCCGTTCTTCAAGGCCACGCTGGCCAATCTCGAAATGGTGCTGGCCAAATCCGACATGGCCATCGCGGCGCGTTACGCCACGCTGGTGGAAGATCGCAAACTCGCCGACAGCATTTTTGCGCAGATTCGCAGCGGCTGGTCCGCCACGCACGACAGCCTGCTGTCGATCACCGGTCAGTCGCGTCTGCTGGAGAAGAGTCCCACGCTGGATACGTCCATTCGTTTGCGCCTGCCGTACATCGAGCCATTGAATCTGTTGCAGGTGGAATTGCTGAAGCGCCATCGTGCAGGTGAAGACGATCCGCGTGTACGTGAAGGCATTCAGTTGTCGATCAATGCGGTGGCAACGGCGTTGCGGAATAGCGGGTAGGCGCGATTCGTGACCGAAGGGAATGGTTCATCCATGAACCGCCCTATTTCATCAGCCAGGAGGGCGATTCTCGAATCGCCCCTAACTCGGCGTTGTTCACCTTGAGCGAGATGGGGCATGTTCACTTACGTATCACTGGGCACCAATGACATTGCGCGTGCCATCCGGTTTTATGATCCGGTGATGCAGGCACTCGGACATGGCCGCTGCGATACCAGCGGCGAACCAAACTGGGAAGCATGGGTGGGTTGGGGCCGCTATGAACGTCACGGCCAGCATGAGCTGGCGCTGTGGCTGTGCCAGCCCTTCGATAAACAACCCGCCAGCGTCGGCAACGGCACCATGATCGCATTCAAGGCGGAAAGCTGGCAGGCAGTGCGTAACTTCCATGCCGCAGCTGTGCTGCATGGCGGCAACAGCGACGGCGAACCCGGCTTACGACCACACTATGGTGATGATTTTTATGCCGCCTATGTGCGTGACCCGGACGGAAACAAGCTGGCGGCAGTGTGTCGCGGCCATACTCATGAGCCTTAGGGAAGGTCTGAAGAACCGTCGCGAGCGAAGACAGGTTGCGCGCGACCGGAGCGCAGGAACCGGAGTTTATCGAGAATAAATGAGGATTGTTCACCACCTCCCTGTGGTTCACCCCTACGGGGCTGACGCGAAAATGCGCTCCCGGCGCATTTTTCCGAGCACCGCTCGCGCGCAAGTTGTCGAGCGCAGCAGGTTATTCAGGCCTTCCTTAGAACCACTGCTTTCATTTGGGGCTGGTAACACCGTAATTGACGATCTTGTCGTAGTAGCCGCTGACCTTAAGCGTAATCACCACAGGAAAGTCATTGAGATTCACCCAGTACCAGCCGTGTTCACCGGCAAAAGGAGCGACCAGTGAACCATGGGCGCTGGCGATACCATCCGGCGCTTCCTGATAACGCACGAATGCCTGCTTGTTTTCCCAATCCGGCGAATGGCCGTGGTAATCCACGTACACCAGACCCCTATCCACCTGCCATGAATACAGCACGACCTGATTGGTCGTCAGCGCAGTCTTAACTTCGGTTTCAGCAAATGCCGGCAATGCAATCGTGACGGTTTCTGCCTTTGGGGCTTCTGCATGACCCTGATGCACAGCGGGATTGGGCAGCGGCAGGGGCTCTCCGACATCCGGGATCTGTGCCTTGTCGATATTCTCGTTACCACCAAGGGTGTCAGTGAGCGCAATTGCCTGCGCGCCATCCTCACTCATTTGCGCAAGGCCCAGACGACTGCCGATACCGGTGGGATCGATGCCGTATTCGGCAGGCAGCACCGCAACGACCAGCACCACCCCTGCCAACGCAACCGCAGCAGCTACGCTTAGCAACAGCCGACGACCGCTGGGTGGATTGGTTTGATAGGGCGACTGTGGTGCTTCAGACATGATTGTTCTCAAGAGTAGACATTTGACCGACTGGTACCCGAATACCGCACTCCCTGCACGGGAACCCATCCTTGCAGGGAATACCGGGTTGTATGAACAACACTCAGTGCAACCTGCAAACACACGCGCTCAGATACTCTGCATATATCCGGTCAGCTGATAACCGAACAGCACAAAACCCGCCGCCATGATCAGCACGTTCACCGCGTAAGCCGATTGCACGAACCGCGAACTGCGTCGCCAGATATTGAAGGCCAGCAGAATCAACGCCAGTGCCGCGAATTGACCCAGCTCAACGCCGATGTTGAAGCCAATCATGTTGGTGACCAGTCCCTCGCGCGCCAGCGTGAGCTCCTGCAACTTGGTAGACAGACCAAAGCCATGCGCCAGGCCAAACAACAGCACGGCGGCACGGGTGTCGATGTTCAAACCCATGCGTTGCCAACCACCGATGTTCTCGAATGCCTTATAGACCACCGACAAACCGATAATGGCATCGACGATATAAGCATTGGCGTGAATGCCGGCCAGCACGCCCAGCAACAAGGTGGTGCTGTGGCCGACAGCGAACAGCGTGACATACAGCGCCACATCCTTGAGGCGATACAGGAAAAAGATCACCCCGGCCAGAAACAGCAGGTGATCATAACCAGTGACCATGTGCTTGGCGCCCAGGTACATGTAGGGAATGAAGGCAATACCCTTCACTCGTTGCAGAAAGCCAGCGTCACCGGCAGCCACACCATGAGCATCCGCGACTGACGCCAACAGCAACAGGCCGGCAAGCGCCCATAGGCTGCATGTCGCAGTAGATCGGCGCGGCGCCGTCATGAAACCGGGCTTGATATGGGTGGACATGATTTATTGTTGACCGCTATTTATGACGTATCCAATGACTGGCGGTGCAGTCTACTGATGTTTGGCCCGTCCATCACCTGCCACGCAACCGCCTGATGCCCAGCCAGAAACCCGTTGCAGACACGACCGTGGCGCCACCCAGTAACAGCCATACCAGCACATCATGGATGGGTCTGGCGCGCATGAAAGCGGTGAAGTCCATGCGATGCAGGCCGCTGTGCAACCAGCGATACCAGCGCGCGTTGTCGTCCATCTTGCGCAGCAGTTCGCCCGAAATGGCATCAAGGTAGTAACGCGTGCCATCCGTTGATCGCACGCGCAGCACGGGCAATACGGCCTGATTGCCCACCTGGCTGTACCAGTAGTCATCTTCCGCAGTAAGTAACTCGGCGCTGCCTGCAGGCACAAGTTGTTGTGCAAGCTGCTGAATAACTGCTTCAGACAGTGCCGCGACCTGCCAGTGCTCATCATGACGCATGCGCACTCCTTCACGGGTGTTGACGAGGTAATGCAGTTGACCCTGGATAATACTGGACTCGATACGCACGGTATTGACAGGCAAAACAGCGGTGGGGAACCGCACCAACGATTCATGCACTGTTCCCCAGATGGACAGGTCGCCTCGCACGAGTCGTGCCTCTTCGCCCGCGCCTTCGGACTCCAGCCAGCCCCAAGGATTCATTGACAGCAAACCACTGAACACCCAGGTCAGCACCAGCACGCCAAACAGCAGGCCCGGAACATGATGCCAGTATTTCCAGCCACGATAAGGCAAGCCCAAACGATCGCCGGACCCGCGACGCAGTTGCCAGACGCCCAGAAACAGGCCAAACATGGTAAGAAAACAACCCACCAGCGAACTCCAGATAACCACCTGCGCCCACAGCGCGGCATGCTGACGCAGCGCCGTGAAATACAGCCAGTGTGGCACCGCGCCCAGCCAGTTCCAGAAACGCTGCCTGCGGGTGGTCATCTGTACCACTTCGCCATTTGCGTGGGACACGTAGACTTCTGTGCCCAGGGGGTCGTTCAGCGCCACGTGATACATCAGGTCGTTGTAACGTGGATACACTGTCCATTGGTCGCGCTCGATCAAACCCAGCATCACTGGTGTAGCCCGCTCGTCTGCCGGGAGGTATCGACGCGCCGCGGCCAACGCGGTGTAATGCATCACTGAACCAGCGGCGTTGCCGGTGCGCAGGTCAATGAAAGCTTGTGGTCCGGCTTCCGGTTCGATGCGCAACACCGGACGATCCGCCAGCATCTCGATACTTACTGACGAAATACGCACGTCAGAGGCAAACAGAGTTGGCGATACAGCGCAGCATTGAGCAAAATCCAGTGTGCTCAATGCAGCCTGTCGCTCGGCAGGTTTAAGCTCGGGATAGCTGATGTACACCATCACCATACCGGACAGACACCAGAGCAGCATCAGCCAGCCAATGGCAATGCCTAAATAGCGATGCGTCAAGACCAGTACGCAGAATATGATGGCTTTCATAAAAACGACGCCGGACACTACACCAAACACTGCCAGCCAGCATCCATGTCGTTCCTTGGAAATATTCATCAAACACTGCTTTTGCCCAAGTGCGATCAGCGTCCATGCTGAACGTCTTCGCAGGGTTGACTTGAATATGGCCTCAACTTCGCCGGAACTTTGTTTAACAATCTGCTCGCCGCAGGGCGTGCCGTGCTGCCGAAAACGGTGTCCGCAGTGTATGCGTCAGATACAGAACAACGTCCAGAGATGGCGCCCCATAAGGAGAATCACGACTACCATGAGGGGATATGCACCGACATGCTCTAGTCAAGAAATCGCTGCTCGCTTGTTAGCGGAATGAACTGTTGGCAGGCCGGCGGTGGCATGTAACGTTGGCTGACATCGTGCACGCGACCCTGGAAAAAACGGGGCAAACAGGCTGTTAACACCGCGTTAACGCTTCGTTCGCTAACGTAACTCGCAACTACGAGCCGGCGGATGCATTTACAGGTGCGGAAGTGAGGCTGGATAGCCGCGAACCGGTCGCAGCGTACTGCTGCGCCGAACCAAGTGACCTGAGTGGGGGCCGCCCCACTCACGGTGCCAGCTGGGTAAAGAAGCGCAAAACTGCTGCGGCGGGCAGAATCAGACGCTATGCTTGCGCGCCGCAATAACGGTGCTGTTCGCAACGAGCGGCATCAATTAACTCAATCAGACAGGGTCAGGATTAATTAATGAGCATTATTGATTCGCTGAGCCAGATTTTCGCCAGTGCATGCGGGGTGGAGATGTTCCCGGCCGACCCTGGCACAACCCTCACCACCCTGGACTGGATGGAGCAGAGCGCACTGGGTGTGTGTATTGCCCAGTCGTGGGGCGGGTACTACATCATGCTGGGCTTTCACTCACTGGGTCTGGCCATGATCGTCGGTGCGCTCATGGTGGTTGACATGCGTATTCTGGGGGTGGCACGCGGCATTTCCGCTCAGGCACTGCCCAGGCTGGTCACCATCGGCTGGTGGGGTTTCTGGATCAACTTTGTCTCCGGCGTGGCGCTACTGTTTTCCGAAGCGAACAAGATGTACTACGACAACACCTTCCGCTGGAAGCTGTTCCTGATCATGATCGGCATGATCACTACCTACATATTCAAACGAACCATTCTCACCCCCGCCGCCACACGTGATGCCGCGGTACTTGATACCGGCAGCGCCAAGCTGCAGGCCATCTTCTCCTTCGCCCTGTGGGTGGCGGTCATCATCGTCGGACGCATGATTGCGTACCTGTCGGTTACTACCAGCTGAACCGCCGACGCTTACACAACAGATTTATTGGAGACAGACAATGCAACAACAATTGATTGCGTGGATGGCGAGCAGCTGGGTGGCCGACCTGATGAGCAAACCATGGGTGTGGCCGTGGGCCGAAGCCATTCACTTCATCGGCATGTCGCTGCTGTTCGGCTCGATCATGATCATGGATATTCGTTTGATCGGCTTTTTTCGCAAGGAAATTTCGCTGCATGCCGTGCATGCGCTGACGCCCTGGGGTCTGCTCGGCTTCCTGCTCAATCTCGCCACCGGCGTCGGCTTCGTCATGCGCGATATGGAACGTTACTGGCCCAACCCGGACTTCTGGTTCAAGATGTGTTGCATCCTGCTGGCGGGCGTGAATTTCCTGGTGTTCTGGTTCGTGATCCGCAAGCAGCTGGAAGCGTTGCCCGACGATGGCGATGTCAGTGTGTCAGCCAAGACCGTGGGCGTTTCGTCCATCGTGCTGTGGACGCTGGTGATCTGGGGCGGACGTATGATTCCGGTGTTTGGAGTCGGCTAAGGAACTGCTGAATAACCTGCTGCGCTGGACATCTTGCGTTCGTACGGTGCTCGCCATATTGGTTGGAATTGGCTCATTTATTCTCGATAAACTCCGGTTCCTGCGCTCCGGTCGAACGCAACCTGTCTTCGCTCGCGACGGTTCTTCCGCAGTTCCTTAAACCGCTCTTTTGAACTTCGAGACAACGCCCGACGTGAATTCACATCGGGCGTTTTGTTTGTAGCAACACCAGGATTACTTTCCAGCGAAAGATTCCCGGTAATATGCCGGGATGACTTCGCTTCGTTCCGAATCCCGCCTCATTGCATTGATCGTGGCCGGCTCCTTTTTCATGCAGAGCCTGGATGGCTCGATCATGAATACTTCCCTGCCGCAAATGGCTGCGTCGTTGCGGGTGGCGCCACTCGATCTCTCCGTCGGCATCACGATTTACATGCTCACCGCCGCCGCCTTCATACCATTGAGTGGCTGGCTGGCGGACCGGTTTGGCGCGCGGCGGATTTTCGTCGGCTCGATTCTGGTATTTACCGGCGCATCGCTGATCTGTGGCCTCGCGACCAATTTGTCGCAGTTCGCTGCGGCGCGTGCGTTGCAGGGCCTGGGGGGGGCGCTCATGACGCCGGTGGGCCGGCTCATCGTGTTGCGCAACACTGAAAAAAATCAGCTGCTCGATGCCACGGCGCTGATTACCTGGCCATCGCTGGCTGCGCCCATTATCGGTCCGGCTCTGGGTGGTTTCCTGACCACCTATGTATCGTGGCGCTGGAATTTTCTGCTGAACGTACCGCTGGGACTGGCCGGGGTGTGGCTGGCAATGCGTCATGTGCCCAGACTGTCTGGCGAGCACGCACACCAGCTGGACTGGCCGGGCTTCATTCTGTCGGCACTGGCCATGATTGCCGTGCTGTACGGACTGGAACTACTGTCCCATGCGCAGAGCAACTGGGTAGCGCACGACTGGATTCTGTCTTCCGCGCTTACACTGCTGGGTGTCGGTTTCAGCTGGTTGTCGGTACGGCACTTCCAGCGTGCAGCAAAACCCTTGCTGGAACTGTCATCGTTTTCCATACAAACCTATCGTCTGGCGACGGTCACCGCCGGAACCAGTTTGCGCACCGCCATCAATGCGATGCCCTTTCTGTTGCCGCTGCTGTTCCAGGTGGGCTTCGGACTGAATGCAATGGCCGCCGGCGGCTACCTGCTGGTGTACTTCATCGGCAATATCGGCATGAAACCCGCCACCACAGCCATGCTGCAACGCTTCGGATTTCGCACCGTCCTCATCGGCAACGGCTGTGTGGCTGGTATATCCATCATGCTGTGCGCATTGTTCACTCCAGAGACCGCTCACTGGCTGATGATGGCCGTTGTGCTGCTGGCCGGCACCACGCGTTCCATGCAGTTCACCTCCCTGAGCACACTATCGTTCGCGGATACCACACCGGCACAACGCAGTTCGGCAACCACCCTGTTCAGCGTGTTCAACCAAGTGGCGAGTTTGCTGGCCGTCGCGCTCAGCACACTGGTGCTCAACTTCGCCCTGCTCAACAAACCTGAAACGCAGGCGGGATTGAACGAGATCCGGCTGGGCTTTGTGGTGATGGGTTTGATCGCCATCCTGGCCTCACTAACCTTTCTGAAACTGCCGGCTGATGCGGGAGCGGAAGTGAGTGGTCATCGTACGTAAAGTAAATTCTTCACGTCGCGACGATGCATGTGCAGAGGCTCGATTCAGAAAGACTTTCCAGGGTCGTCGCAAACATGGATGTTTGCGTCGAAGCCTACAGGGAAGTATTCACGGCGGCCCTGGAAAGTCTTTCTGAATCGAGCCTCTGCTCGTAGCTAGTTAAAAGACAAACCAACATCCTGTTGTAACAATCCCTGCGTAGTCTGCCCCGTCGATATTTGTCCGACAGGTAGACATGACCGACCAGAAGCTGCGTATCCTGATGATCTCCGATGTGTATTTCCCTCGTGTTAACGGGGTTTCGACATCCATCCGCACCTTTCGCCGCGAACTGCAGGGGCTGGGGCACGAAGTCACACTGATTGCACCGGCGTATCCCGGCCATGATCAAGCTGAGCCCGGCATCATTCGCACTGCCTCACGCAGCGTGCCCATGGACCCGGAAGATCGCATGATGCGTCGGCACCTGATTGACCAGCTGTGGCCTGCACTCAAAGACCAGCACTTCGACGTGCTGCACATCCATACACCGTTCATCGCGCACTACGCCGGGCTGTATCTCGCCGCACAACTGCGCATTCCGGTGGTGGAGAGCTACCATACCTTCTTCGAAGAATATCTCTATCACTACGTACCGCTGGTGCCGCGCCGATTGATGCGCTTTCTGGCGCGACGCGTCACGGTGTCGCAGTGCAGTGCCGTGCAGCACATCATCTCGCCGTCACTCGCCATGCATGAAGCGTTACGCAACTATGGTGTGCACACTGCCATCGAGATCCTGCCTACCGGTCTTGAAACCAGCCAGTATCGTCCGGGCGATGGAGCACGGTTTCGCGCCGAACACGACATCAGCGCCGATCGTCCAACGCTGCTGTATGTCGGGCGCGTTGCCCATGAAAAGAACATCGACTTTCTGGTGCATTGCTTCCAGCAAGTACATGCCGCGCTCCCCGAAGCATTGTTGCTGATTGTCGGTGAAGGTCCGGCGCAGGCGCACCTGCGCGAACTGGTGTGCAAGCTGCGACTGAATACCGCAGTGAAATTCATCGGCTATCTGGACCGCGACAGCACCTTGCTGGACTGTTATCGCGCCGGCGACCTGTTCGTGTTCGCCTCGCGCACTGAAACACAGGGACTGGTGCTGCTGGAAGCCCTGGCACAGGGCACACCCGTGGTATCCACCATGCACATGGGTACACGCGATGTGCTGGAGGGCACGCAAGGCACACGTATCGTCAAGGAAGATCAGGATGAATTCGCTTCAGCCTGCATCGAATTGCTGCGCGATCACGGGGCACGACAACAACTCGCCGCGCATGCAACCAACGACGCTGCGCGCTGGTCATCACGCGAAATGACTGAGCGACTGGTGCGACTGTATGCGTCCCTGAAAAATCGGACGCATTGAATCAACCGCACCCCTTGTCCATGAGTTGCATACGCAACCCGCGCAGACGTGTCCCGACAAGATAGGATCAGGGGAGTGCCTGACCGCCGGCAGCAGGGCCAAAATTCTGTGCAGTTCTAAGCACGTCTTGTGTCGCTGGACGCGACAACACCAGGCAAGCTCCATCTGGTAACGAGAAAACATTCACAGTCGCGCTGGCAGGCTCGGCGCTGCCAGTGCCGAACTGTCGCAATGCTGCAGCTACGTCCGGCGTCAGCAACAGGCTTTGCCGATCGCCCAAGCGCGACAACAGGTACTTGATCGCCGGATATACGTCACTGCTGGATTGTGCGCCGGAGGCAAACAGACGCAGTTGTGGTTCCAGTACCTGCCAGGCCAGATCGTTACGCGCTGACGTCTGCTGCTTGACAATGTTGATGGCCGACTCCAGCAAGTGCGCGGCCTCAGGTGCAATCATGCCGGGCTCGGAAACCGTTACTTGCATGTCGCGCAGCGCAACGCTGGCAGCACCCTGCAACAGCACACCAAAGATGACCTGCGTGGCATCTGCAGCCACCGGCAGGGTAATGGTGCGTCGCACCCAGCTATCGTCGGTAGTGACGTTACTGAGCAGATCCTGTTCAGTGGCATCGTCAAACATCAACGTTCTGGTCAATGTTCCGGTCTGCTGCTGTGTCTTCAGCCACAACGTGACGTTCATGGCATCTGCTGATTTGATTTCTGCACTGATAGTGACGCGCCGCTGACGCCAGCCCTGCGCCGGCATGCTCGCCTGAAGATTACCCGTCAACTGCGTACCCGCAGCACAATCCAGATCCAGGGTGGCGCCGAAACCCGTTACTTCGCCGTCGGTCTGCAGTTCGCAGGATGCATCCACCTGACCATTGAACACCCAGTCGACGGCGGGTATTGCCGCAGCGACACGTGGTGAGGTCATCGGAGTAACCAGATAGCCTGGAGCTCCCGACGCAGATACCAACAGACTCAGTAACAAACCCTTCATCGAAGAACCCTGATCTTTTTGTAAGTGACGCACTCAGCGCGTCCGGGATCAGAGTGTGATGTTCATCACGCAATTTTGGAAGCTCATAACGAGCTTATGTTCAGCCGCACATCAAATTTAGTCGTTATGTCGCGACAACTCAGTGCCACGCATATGAGGGCAGTGAGTATCAACACGCCGTTCGAGCGCTCCCTGCGCCTGCGCCACCTTCGAGGATTCTGACGCTGCCAAAGTACCGCAGGGGGTCCCTGCGGCGGCACATATGCACGTCTCTTATACGACACAAGGCGCAACGATTTGAATCGTCGCGCCTCGTTCATGTCTCGTTGCAATCGTCGTATGGTGGTGTTAGTCAGCTATGACTATGTACCCCCGTTTCACCATCAGCCGACACGCCCAGACGTTTGTGCATGATCGGGCTGGTGGTGGTGTATTGCAGGTGTACTTTCTTGCCGGGCTCCAGATACTCCTTGATGGCGAACGCAGCCAACGCGGCTTCGTGGAAACCTGACAGGATCAGCTTCTTCTTGCCGGGATAGCTGTTGATGTCGCCGACAGCGTAAATACCGGGAATGCTGGTCTGGAATTTTTCAGTGTCCACGGCAATGGTGCGTTTGTTGAGTTCGTAGCCCCATTCGGCGATGGGCCCCAGCTTGGGATGCAGGCCGTAGAACACCAGCAGCTGCTCTGCGTCTACGGCACGCGTGACGCCGTCGGCGCACAACACGCGGATGCCTTTGAGGGTATCACCCTCTTCGATCAGTTCCTTCACCTGACCGATGAGCACATCAGCCTTGTGCTCGTCACGCAACGCCATGAGTTTGTCCACGGTGGCCTGCGCGCCGCGAAAATCAGGGCGACGGTGAATAACGATCACGCTGGCGGCAATGTCGGCCAGCACCACGGCCCAGTCCAGCGCCGAGTCGCCGCCACCGAGTATCACCACTTCCTTGCCCGCGAACGATTGCGGATCGCGCACACGGTACTGGATCTGGCCGCCATCGTACTTCTCGACATTGGGCACAGCGAGCTTGCGTGATTCAAACGCGCCCACACCGCCGGCGACGATCACCGCGCCGGCATCGAATTCGGTGCCCGCGCTGGTGCTCACGTGGAAGCGGCCATTCTCCTGCTTTTGCACGGTCTGCACGGTCTGACCGAGGTGATACTGCGCACCGAAGGGTTTGATCTGCTCCAGCAACAGATCAGTGAGCTGCTGACCCGTGCATACCGGCACGGCAGGAATGTCATAGATGGGTTTATCCGGATACAGCTCAACGCACTGACCGCCCACCTTGGGCAATGAATCCACCAGGTGTGCTTTCAGGCCCAGCAGGCCGAGTTCGAATACCTGGAACAGACCACAGGGACCGGCACCCACGATGACAACATCGGTGGTGATCGGGCCGGTGGCGTTGGATGTGCTGTTTACAGCGTCAGATTGCGATGACACGTTGAGACTCCGCATCGAGTATTGAAGATGAAACCGGGCCGGCAGCGGCATCGAGCTGTTTCTCGATCAGCCACTGGCGATTGAACAGACGCGACTGGTACTTGTGGCCGCTGTCGCACAGGATGGTAACGATGGTGTGGCCGGGACCCAGCAGCTTCGCGACTTGCACAGCTGCGGCCACGTTTACACCGCTGGTGCTGCCGAGGAACAACCCTTCTTCGTGCAGCAGGCGATACACCATCGTGACGGTATCGACGTCGTTGACATGTACTGCGCCATCGAGTGGTGAGCCTTCGAGATTCGCCGTGACACGACCGATGCCAATGCCTTCGGTGATTGAATTCGTCCCCGTGGCCTTCAGCTCGCCGGTGTTGAACCAGTGATATAGCGAACTGCCTTGCGGATCGGCGAGATACGTTTTCACATGGGAGTTGGAACTCTTGAGCGAACGCGACACACCACCCAGCGTGCCACCCGTTCCCGTTGAACATACAAAAGCGCTGACCTTGCCGGCAGTCTGTTGCCAGATCTCCGGGCCGGTGCTGTCGATATGCGCCTGACGATTGGCAGTGTTATCAAATTGATTGGCCCAGATGGCATTGGGAATGGCCCTGGCCAGACGACCCGCCACATGCTGGTACTGATTCGGATTGGCATACGGCACCACCTTGATGGGTAGTACTTCGGCGCCCAGCGTGCGCAGCGTGGCAAATTTTTCCGGCGCCTGATTATCCGGCATGGTAATCAGCAGGCGATAGCCACGCGCGTTGCAAACGTGCGCCAGTCCAATGCCGGTGTTGCCGGCGGTGCCTTCCACCACCACGCCACCGGGCCTGAGCGTGCCGTTTTGTTCGGCCGCATCGATGATCCACTTGGCGGCGCGATCCTTCACCGAGCCACCGGGATTCATGAACTCGGCCTTGCCGAGAATCTCGCAGCCGGTTTCATCGCTCAGTCGATTCAGACGAATGAGCGGTGTGTTGCCGATGGCATCGGCAAACCCTACGCGTATATCTGCGCGTATCTCCGGGCGTATTTGTTGCTCAGCTGAACTCATGTCAGTTGGTCCAATCACTCACTAACTCATCAAAAAGTTTTCATCCCCTCTCCCGGTCTCCGGGAGAGGGTTAGGGTGAGGGCATTTTCGGCATACCCTCACCCTGGCCCTGTCCCTGAGGGAGAGGGAATCAATCTCATCAATCGCGAGCTGTCATTCCCGTCTGCATCGCTTGTTGATCCGTTACCGCCTGCTCCGCCGTGGTGTTGAACCAGCGCAGCTGTTCATGCAGCCGCGTCACTTCCCCCACAATCAACAGCGCCGGCGACTTGACCTGCGCCTGCGCGACCTGCTGCGCCAGAGTCGCCACCGTGCCGAGGATCACTCGCTGGCCGGGACGGGTGCCCTGCTCGATCACCGCCGCAGCGCGCTCCGGCGGCGTGCCGTGCGACTGCAGCTGCGCCAGGATGCGTGGCAATCCCGCCAAGCCCATGTAGAACACCGCAGTTTGCCCCGGACGGGCCAGCATTGACCAGTCCATCGGGGTATTTGCTGATTCTTCATTCCTGGCATGGCCCGTGGTGAAACTCAGAATCTGCGCATGGTCACGATGCGTCAGCGGAATGCCGGCATACGCCGCGCACCCCGCTGCGGCACTGATGCCCGGCACCACCTCAAAGCGAATGCCGTGCTCGGCGAGCTTTTCCAGTTCCTCACCGCCACGCCCGAACACGAACGGGTCACCACCTTTCAGACGACACACACGTTTGCCCTGCCTGGCCAGATCCACCAACAGCTGGTTGATGTCTTCCTGCGCCACATAAGCCTTGCCGGCAGCCTTGCCCACGTAAATGCGTTCGGCATCGCGCCGCACCAGCTCCATCACTTCGTCTGATACCAGCCGGTCGTACACCACCACATCGGCGTTCTGCATTACTCGCAGGGCGCGAATGGTCAGCAGACCGGGATCACCGGGACCTGCGCCGACCAGCGCCACTTCACCGGGTGATGTAACTGAGTTGTCCACCTGACTCAGGCCGGTATCGATGGCCTGCGCAATGCTGTCGCGCGCGGACTGGTCGCGACCGGCCAATACATCGGCGGCGATGTCACCATCAAAAAAACGCTCCCAGAAACGGCGCCGTTCATCCGGGTTACTCACCCGCAGCTTCACCTCACGGCGCAGCTCACCGGACAGCTTCGCCAGCTTGCCCAACCCCACAGGCAGCAGTGCTTCCAGCTTTTCACGCAAACGACGCGTCAGCACCGGCGCATCGCCACTGCTACCGACTGCCACAATGATCGGTGAACGATCCACGATGGCGGGCATGATGAACCGCGACAGTTCGCGATCATCGACCACATTCACCGGAATGTGCCGCGCCTCGGCGCTGCGCGACACCCAGGCATTCACCGACTGCACATCGGTGGCTGCCACCACCAATCGCGCGCCCTGCAGATGTTCGGGACGGAATTCTTCGGCCAGATGCTGCAGCTCGCGGCGTGTGAGGCGCTCCTTGAGCGCTTCGCACAGCACCGGCGCGATGACGGTAATCACCGCACCGGCGCGCGCCAGCAACAAGGCCTTGCGCGCCGCCACCTCGCCACCGCCCACCACCACCACGGGCTGGCCGGTGAGTTTGAGGAAAATGGGAAAGTAATCCATGGTCAAGAAGGGCTGTGGACTGTGGGCCGTGGGCTGAAGGTTCGAGGCACAAAGCTGTCGAGCCGAGTTCCGACCCACAGCCCACGGCCCACAGTCCACAGCCTCTTTTTCACGGCGTCACACTCTGTCTCACAGGCTTGATCGGAATCACGCGCGTGCGCGGCTGCAGCCCGCATTCGCGTGTCTCCGGATTCTCCCACCACCAGCGACCCGAACGCGGGTCGGCGCCCGGCTCCACCGCGCGCGTGCAGGGTGCGCAGCCGATGCTGGGATAACCCTGATCGTGCAACGGGTTGTAGGGCAGCGCCTTGGCTTTCACGTAGTCGTGAATGTCCTGCTCGGTCCAGTCCAGGATGGGACTGATCTTCCACATGTCGTAGCGGGTATCCCATTCAATCGACTCGCCCTTGGCGCGCTCGGAGGTCTGCTCGCGACGCACGCCGGTCACCCATGCCTTGTGGCCCTTGATGGCGCGCATGAAAGGCTCAACCTTGCGCACACCGCAGCAGGCCTGGCGCTCGGCAAGCCCGATGTAGAAACCATTGATACCGTTTTCACGCACGTATTTCTGCACGGTTTCGGTATCGGGATAAAACACCTCGATACGCTGCTGGTAGCGGCGCTCGACGCGATCCAGCAGATCCAGGGTTTCCGGCGGCAGGCGACCGGTATCGAGGGTGAAGACACTGATTTCGGGCGCATAGGTGAAAATCAGATCCAGCAACACCATGGCCTCTATACCCAGACTGGTGGAATACACCACGTCACCATAGTCGGCGACGGCTTTCTGCAGCAACAGCGCCGAATCGTGCTGCAAGGCTTGCAGACGGGGCGTGAGGGCATCGGTACTCATCAAAGTCTCCGGACCAAAAAATAAAAGGGGGCGTCAGGGCCTGTCGTCAGACCTTTCCATCGCTGCGTTGGAGTCCCAGAAAGCGCCAGGCAAGTCGCGAGGAGTGAAGTTTGGTCATTCCAAATGAACGACGAGCAACACGGCATGGCGCTTTCTGGGGCCCAACCCGAAGGGACGGGCCAGAAAGACCTAGGCCTTTGTTGCACCTCGCTTGAGTACCCATGTTCTTTTTGATGTGG
Source organism: uncultured Pseudomonadota bacterium (assembly GCA_963748005.1). GTDB lineage: Bacteria > Pseudomonadota > Gammaproteobacteria > Steroidobacterales > Steroidobacteraceae > CAILZL01. The sequence goes on along the minus strand of CAVVHH010000002.1, from coordinate 2,425,209 downwards.
GTACACCGCGCTCGGTGCGTCGCGTCCTAGGTCTTTCTGACCGCCGTCGCAGCGATGGAAAGGTCTGACGACAGGCCCAACCCCCTAGCATGGGTGCCACTGTAGCCAAGCCAACACCCCACCCCCAAGACTGTTTCGTTCTCACCAGATGCGGGGTTGTTATACGAGGGCTCGTGATCCCACGGAAACTGCTCAAACCAGACAATGTTGGGCACAATCTGTGCCCCGGGGTCTGCTAACAGACTCCTAGCTGCATCGGATACTCATCATGCCCGGCACCTTGCCCATGCTTGCCCTGTCATTGCTCCAGACTGCCGCCGGCGGCGATGCCTGCGCAGCGCTGATTCCGCCCGCGCTTGCCAGCAAGCTGGCGGCCGAGCTGCCCGGCTTTCAGTTGCCGGAAAGCGCCGATGCGGGCGAGCAGCGCACTGCCGCACTGAGCGCCTCCGGTGGCTGGCCCTGTCCGTACGTGGTGCTGGGCGATTTCGATGGCAACGACGATCTGGATCGCGCCATCCTGCTCAAGCCGCGTCAGGAGGGTGGCGCCCGGCTGATCGGTGTACAGAACAATCAGGGGCAGTGGCAGATCACGCTCAGCGAAGAATGGCCGCTGACTCTGGAGGAGAGCGAACTACGCCCGCGGGAAGCCGGTTTGTATCAGCGTGAAGACGCCATCAAACAGCCGGCCGAACAACTCGATCAGCTGGCTGCTCTACAGGCCGAGAACACCGCTTTTACCGCAGGCAAAGTGAATGGGCAGTACGCCCTCTACGCGGTGGTGAATGGCAAGTGGCAGAAACTGACGTTACGCGATCAGTAGCCACACATCAGCGCCGTACAGCGCCGAACCCCAATAACAAGCCAGATGAAATCGCCAATTACCCATATCGCTGCATCAGTATGCGACGTCCTGCTGCGCAGATCTGCGCAACTGCTATGGTTGCTGATACTGGTTGCCTGTGTGCTGGTGGCCTCTACCTGGCGTTATTTCAACGCCACCTGGGATGAGCCGGAACATCTCGCCGCCGGTATGCAGTTGCTGGAGCGCGATTTCTATATCTATGACGTACAACATCCACCGCTGGCGCGCATGGCCATGGCGCTCGGCCCATATCTGGCCGGGGCGCGACTGACCGATATACCCGGGCCGCATGGCGGCGAACAGGCCGGGCGCCAACTGCTCTACCAGAGCGGCCATTACCAACTTTATTTGTATCTGGCGCGGGCCGGCATGTTGCCGTTCCTGGCGATGCTGCTGTGGTCAACCTGGGCATGGGCGCGGCACAGTCTTGGTACCGGCACGGCGTTACTGGCAACGCTGTTGTTGATGAGCACACCGCCTCTGCTCGGTCATGCCGGATTGGCTGCGCTGGATATACCGGGTGCTGCCATGTGCACCCTCGCCTGTTATTTTCTGTTGCGGTGGTTTGAAACACAAAGCTGGAAATTCACATTATTCGCTGGCGCGAGTGCGGGCCTGGCCATCGCCACCAAATTGTCCGCACTGCCATTTATCGCCGCAGTAGGACTGGCCTGGCTGCCTTGCTGGTGGTTCAGCCACGCACGCTGCGATCACGCCAGTGCGGTTGCAGCAACGTTCACCAGGCGCTGGTGCGCACAGCTCAGCAGCATCGTGCTGTTGACCCTGATGTGCGCCATATTCACCTACAGTTTCGAATTCCGTTACACAGTCACCGCTCAACAACCGGTCAATGCGGCGTGGACATTTCTGTTCGGTACCAGCGGCTGGACGCATGATGTAATGCAGGCCATTGCGAGCAACGTGCCGCTGCCCATTGGCCTTGAACGGCTGGTGCTGAGCATTCAGACCCTGCTCGAACACAACGCTGAAGGGCATCTGTCTTATTTGCTGGGGCAATTCAGCGAGCACGGCTTTCGGCAGTTCTATGTAGTGGCGTTGGCCGTCAAGACGCCGCTGCCGCTGCTGGTGCTGGGGAGTGCAGGACTGATCATGCTGGCGCTGCGAGCGCGCAGCCTGGGCTGGACGATTGCCGCGCCAAGCATCGCCTTTGTCGTGCTGCTGGCCTTCTGCAGTTTCTACAGCCATATCAACATCGGCTTGCGTCATGCGTTTGTGCTGTACCCGCCGCTATGCATGGCTGCTGCTGCATTCAGCGTCGAACTGTGGCAACGCTATCGCAATCGAGTCGCACATGCAGCGCTGGTGCTGCTGATCGGCTGGCAGGTGACCCTGTTGTACGGTGCGTATCCTGACTATTTGTCTTATTTCAATCTAACTGCCGGCAAACATCCGGAACACATCCTGATCGACTCCGATCTCGACTGGGGTCAGGACATTGCGCGCTTGCGGCAACGATTGCTGGAATTGCGGGTCGGGAAGTTCGCTTTCGTGTATCGCGGCACACTGGATCTCGTCGCGGAGGGCTTACCGAGCGTATCGATGGCGCAGCCTTTCCAGCCAGCTACCGGCTGGATCGCGGCCAGCATCTATGCGCGCGACACGGACTGGCAGGGCAAGGCATACGCCTGGTTGCGGCAGTACCAGCCGATGGAGCGCATCGGTACCTCAATAGACCTGTACTACATCCCCGAAGCCACGCACTGATCGAACCCGTCCCCAGGCCGCAAATCACGATCCATCGGGCATATCGGTGCGCGCTGCTTTTTGCAGCGTGGGTCTGGTGCGCGCCACGCTGCACACGCCGGCAATCATGGCCAGCCCCGCCGCAACCAGCGCCGGCACCCGGCCATCACCCACGTTCAATGTCAGCAACAGGGACATCGCCGTTGCACCCAGCGTGTGCCCGGTCAGTCGGATGGTCGAAATCAGGCCTCCTGCAGAGGCTGCCCGTTCAAGCGGCGTAGCGCTCACGATCAAACGCACATTGGGCGAGAAAAAGAAGCCAAAGCCCATGCCGCACAGCGCCATCCGCCAGACAATGTCGAAATGACTGGCGTCACTGGGCAGAAAGGCCATCAACAACAATCCTGTCGTGGCAACGCTCATGCCGATGCTGCCCAGTATGCTGGCGGGAAACCGGTCGGACAAAATGCCGGCCAGCGGGGCCGTAATCATCATGGCAAACGACCACGGTGCAATCACCGCGCCGACCTCAGCGGGCGAAAAACCGTAGTGTTCCTGCAACCGGAACGGCAACGACAGCATGAATGCCATCGAGCCGATGAACGCCAGCAACGAACCGATGCTCGACAGCGCCACCACCGGCTTCACCAGCAAGTCCACCGGCAGGATCGGTGAGCTTTCGCCCAGTTCGCGCCGCACGAAGATGAATGCAATCACAGCGCCAGCCGCCACAATGGCCAGCGCTACGACGGGCGAATCGCCATGCACCGCACTTTCCAGTCCGCTGACGATCAATCCGAAGGACAGTGCACACAGTACGGCGCCGAGCACGTCATAGGGTTCCTTGATGGGTTCAGGCTCCGGCAGGGAGCGATGGCCCATCCACATGGACAACAAACCCAGCGGCGCAGCCACGGCAAACAGCCAGGGCCAGGACGCCACCGACAACACCAGACCCCCCAGTGTCGGCGCCAGCGCGCTGGTGCTTTGCACGACGACGTTATTGATCGCCAGACCCCGTCCCAGTTGCCTGCTCGGATAAACGGAACGCACCAGAGCGCTATTCACACTGAGCGCCGCCGCCGCACCCAGTGCCTGCAGCGCGCGCACTACCAGCAGGAACGGCAGGCTCTTGGCGAAAAAGCACAGCACAGTAGAGACAATGAAGATGATCTGACCGTATTGATACACCCGCTTCAACCCGATGCGACTGCCCAGGGCGGAGAACGGCAACACCGTCATCATCAGCACCAGCTGATACACCGTCACCACCAGCACTGCCGATGACTGCTCCACACCCAGGTCGCGGGCCAGGGTGGGCAACGCCACATTGACGATGGTGCCATCGATTACCGCCAGTACAGTCCCGAGGGACAGCGCAACAATGGCGTGATAACGGCGTGGGGTAGGCAATCCGTCAGTCGAATTTTGCATGGGCCGTTATTAGAACCTATCTCAAAATGTAGCAAGCGAAGGCAGGTCGCCTGCTTCCAATGAATCTAAGGGCCGGAGCGCAGGCGCCGGAGTTTATAAGTAATAAATGAGGATGCCGAGCACCGCCGCAGAGCAAGATATCGAGCGCAGTAATTTTGAGCCCGGTTCTGGTCCTCAGGAGCTGCACGACAACATGGAACAGCCGGCTTTGTGCCGCGCCCATTCAGGGCGACGTTGCGCAAACTGCTCTCTGCCAGACTGCTCAGCATACGGGTGGCGCAGCACCTCAAGCAACTCGTGGATGCCAGCGCAATCGCCCTGTTCAGCTCGATCAATGGCCTGCTGCGCAAGATAATTACGCAACACGTAACGTGGGTTGGCTGCATGCATTCTTGTGCGGCGTTCGTTGCCGGACAGATCATCCACCCGCAGCCGCGCGGCGTAACGCGCCAGCCATTCCTCAAATTGCGGCCCGGCGGCCTGCAGCTTTACTTCGTCGTAAAAAGCATGGTGAAGCGGCGCAAGTGCCGGCGCAGTCAAATCAATAGCGCTGAGCGCACGGAAGAACAGGGTCATGTCCACTTCCGCTGCCTGCAGCAAAGCGTACAGGGTATGCATGAGATCCACATCGTCATCAAGACATTGTTTCAAGCCCAGCTTGGCCGCCATGCATTCACGCTCGGTACGAGTGTGGACGTCGATGAAATGCTGCAACCCTGCATTGAGCGGATCGAGTGAACCGAATACCGGCACCAGTGCATTGGCCAGACAGGTGAGATTCCAGTACGCAATGCGCGCCTGTTGACCGAAACGGTAACGACGCCCTTCGGCGTCAGTGGTATTGGGCGTCCAGTCAAAATCAAAATTGTCGATCCAGCCATAGGGACCATAGTCAATGGTCAGACCCAGTATCGACATGTTGTCGGTGTTCATCACACCGTGCACAAAGCCCACTCGCATCCAGTGCGCCACCAAACGCGCAGTACGTTCGCATACCTGCGCAAACCAGGCGGCGTACAGCGGCTCGCCGCTGCCCTGCAGTTCCGGAAAATCGCGGCGGATGGTGAAGTCGACCAGTTGTTGCAACAATTGCACGTCATTGCGCGATGCCGGCAATTCAAAATTGCCAAAGCGGATGAACGAGGGCGCCACCCGACACACAATAGCGCCCGGCTCTGCCCTGGCATGCCCGTCGTAGAACATGTCGCGAATCACCGGCTCGCCGGTGGCAACCAGCGACAGGGCGCGCGTCGTCGGCACACCCAGATGAAACATGGCTTCGCTGCACATAAACTCACGCACCGATGAACGCAGTACTGCGCGGCCATCCGCAGTGCGCGAATAGGGCGTCATGCCCGTGCCCTTCAACTGCAACTCACAGCGCTCGCCCCTGGAGTTGATGACTTCACCCAATGTGATCGCGCGGCCATCGCCCAACTGTCCGGCCCAGTGACCGAATTGGTGACCGCCGTAGTTGGCAGCATAGGGCTGCATGCCATCCAGCAAGGCATTGCCGCCCAACACGGCCGCAAACTCCGGCGACTCGATGTCACTGGCGTTGATGCCCAGCAGTGCGGCCACCTCACTCGAATGCGCCAACAGGCGCGGCGCTGATACCGGGGTGGGGTCCACACGCGAATACAACGCGCCTTGCACTTGCCGCGGCCGGCCGCCGCGCTGGGGGTCGCCGGGCAGGTCACGCACAAAGGCATTGTCAAATTGCGGAGAGGACCACATGACAGAGGTAGATACAGCTAAAAACAACCGCGGTCAAAGCCGGCGAGGCTGGCCACCAATATTTCCCAATCTGCTCCGTCTACCCCACTATGGTGACGATGGCTGACAATCCGCTCATGAACGCCGAACAGGATCAGGGCATTACCCGCACGGTAACCCGCGAGCAGGCGCGCCTGCGTCGCTTTATCCGTCGCCACGTCGTGGATCGCAGTGAAGCGGAAGACATACTGCAAGAAGTGTTCTATGAACTGGTCGAAGCCTATCGGCTGGTCAAACCCATTGAACAGGTGGGCAACTGGCTGATGCGGGTGGCGCGCAACCGCATCATCGACCGGTTCCGCAAACGTCGGCACGAGGCATTGCCGGAATCCGCGTTCACCGACGCTGACGGCGAAACACTGAACTGGGATGAGCTGCTGCCGAGTGCCGATGATGGACCCGAAGCACTGTTTGCGCGCGAACTGCTGCTGGAACATATCGAAGGCGCGATCGCTGCGTTGCCAGCGCTGCAGCGCGAAGTGTTCATCGCTCATGAATTTGATGGTCGCAGTTTCAAGGAGCTGTCGGTCGCGCTGGGCGTCAGCGTCAACACACTGTTATCGCGCAAACATGCGGCAGTCAGCACGCTGCGGCAACAATTGCGCGACATCTATCAGGAACTTTATTTCGGAGAAGCCTCATCATGAAACGCTTTTGGTTGATGCGCGCCTTGAAGTGCACAGTTTTGATCGCCGCAGTGATTGCGGTTGTGGGCTGGATCGTCATGACCTTGTGGAACCTGCTGCTGCCATCGCTGTTTGCCTTGCCGGCATTGAGCTTCATGCAGGCCGTGGGATTGCTGGTGTTGAGTCGTATCCTGTTCGGTGGTCTGCGCGGACGTGGCTTTGGACACGGCAGGGGCTGGCGTCGCGATCTGTATGAACGTTGGGAACAGATGACGCCGGAGGAGCGCGAGAAACTGCGCGCCGGTCTGCGCGACCGATGTGGACCGTGGGGCTCGCGTTTCAATAAAGAATGATTGCAGTACTCACTGCCCTGCTGTCTTTCAAGAGAGCAGGAGTCAATACTCGTTGTTTTGAAGTCATATGCCACCACCCCTGCACCCTGATCGTCCCAAAGCAAAGTCACTCAAGCCGCTGCAAGGCGTATGGCCATTCGTCAGGCCCTACTACGGCACGTTGCTATGGGCAGCCGCATTTCTGCTGATTGCTGCCGGCGCACAACTGGCGTTGCCAGTCGCTTTCAGACATCTGATCGACGACGGCATGGCACTGCGCGATGCCGCCACCATCAATCGCTACTTTGTCCTGTTTCTGCTTGCAGCCGTAGCCTTCGGTGCGTTCGCCGCCCTGCGTTTCTACATGGTGACGTGGCTGGGCGAGCGTGTGGTCGCCGATATGCGCAGCGCGGTATACGCACGCGTCATTCGCATGGACCCCACTTTCTTTGAAGTAACACGTACCGGTGAAGTGCTGTCGCGCCTGACCACTGATACCACGCTGGTGCAGTCTCTGGTGGGCTCCAGCGTATCGATGGCCCTGCGTTCGACACTCACTCTGTTTGGCTCACTGACTCTGCTGGTTATTACCAGCCCGTCGCTGACCATGATGTTCCTGGTGCTGCTGCCGGTGATCATCGCGCCGATGTTGCTGATGGGCAGAAAGGTACGTGAGTTGTCACGTGCTTCGCAGGATCGTATTGCCGATACCAGCGCCATGGCGGATGAAACGCTCAATGCCATGCAGACTGTGCAAGCCTTCCAGCTGGAGCCGCTGCACAGTCAGCGTTATGGCGTCGCAGTCGAAGATTCCTTCACCACAGCGCTGCGACGCATTCGCGCGCGTTCGTTCCTGACTGCACTCGGCACGATTCTGGTGTTCAGCGCCGTAACGCTGGTGTTGTGGATGGGCGCACGCAAGGTACTGGCAGGCAGCATGAGCTTCGGCGAACTCAGTCAGTTCCTGCTGTACTCGGTATACATGGCGATGGCCGCCGCCATGCTCAGTGAAGTATGGGGTGATGTGCAACGCGCGGCCGGCGCGATGGAACGTTTGATGGAGCTGTATCAGGCCGAGCCGCAGATCCGTGCGCAAGCCGATGCCACACCGCTGCCGCAGCCCGGCCAGGGACGAATCGCTTTCGAGAACGTGTCATTTCAGTATCCCTCGCGTCCCGAACAGTCGGCTTTGCAAAATTTAACATTGCGGATCGAGCCGGGTGAAACCGTGGCGCTGGTAGGGCCATCGGGCGCGGGCAAGAGCACGGTCATGCAGTTGCTGCTGCGCTTTTATGATCCGCAACAGGGCCGCGTGTTGATCGACGGCGTGGAGCTGGCGCGAGCGGATCCAGCCGATATACGTGCGCGCATTGCGCTGGTGCCGCAGGACACCGTGTTGTTCGGCGCAACGGCGCGCGAGAACATCCGTTATGGTCGGCCTGATGCCAGCGACGCCGACATTGAGACCGCCGCACGCGCCGCCGCCGCGCATGACTTTCTGCAGCAATTACCGCAGGGATACGACACTTTTCTCGGTGAACGCGGCATGCGTCTGTCCGGTGGACAGCGTCAGCGCATTGCCATTGCCCGCGCTATTTTGCGTGACCCACCCATTCTGCTGCTGGACGAAGCCACCAGCGCACTGGACGCCGAAAGCGAGCGCCTGGTACAGCAGGCATTGGAAAAACTGATGGACAAACGTACCACGCTGGTCATCGCCCACCGTCTGGCCACGGTACTGAAGGCCGACCGGATCGCAGTACTCGATCACGGCCGCCTGGTGGCCATTGGCTCGCATGCTGAACTGCTCCGCAGCAATCCCTTGTATGAACGCCTGGCGGTATTACAGTTCGGTAATGTCGCTCAGACCAGCTAGCAAACCCCCAAACGTTCAGCTAGTCTGGCAACGATGTCTGGCCAAGGCCAGACACACACCATTGTCGCGCCAATAACCTGGGTCGGCGCTTTATTTCTGGAGGGGTTCATGATTTCCAAACCATCACACGGGATTGTCGCGGCCATCAGCACGTTGGTATTGAGCGCCGTCTCGTTTACCGCCATGGCACAGGCACCTGCCGCTGGCACAGGTCCAACGCCCGCAGAAAGGGCCATCGAATATCGCCAGGCGCTGTACACCGTGATGGCCAACAACTGGGGTCCGATCGGTCAAGTAGTGGCCGGCCGCGCTCAGTTCAATGCCGCTGACGCCGCCAAGCGCGCGACCCGCGTGGCGTTTATCGCCGCCATGCTGCCGGAAGCCTATCCGGACGTTTCCAAGGACGGTGACACCAAGGCCAAGCCGGAAATCTGGGCCAATCGCGCCGAGTTCGACAAGATCAACAAGGATCTGGCCGATCACACTGCCGCCCTGGCAGCACTGCTGGCCAAGGACACCACTGGCGGAGATGCATTCAAGACCGCCGCCACGGCAGTTGCCAATGACTGCAAGACCTGCCACGACAAGTTCAGGGCCAAGTAAGCCGCTGTTCCTGATTGGGCACCTGCTGCCTCCGTTAATGCCATGCATAAACGGAGGCAGTTTCGTTTCAGGCCCTGCCCGTTCATTCCATTGATCACATTAGCTCAGTGACAACCATGAGCAACGAAAGCACACAGTTACAGTCCAGTTCAGTCACCACACGTCGCGTGTGGGATCTCCCGGTACGCATTTTTCACTGGTTGCTGGTGCTGGCAATCATTGGCGCATATGTCACTCATCAGGCGGGCGTCGAATATTTCAAGTATCACCTGTGGTGCGGCTATACCGTAGTAGTGCTGGTGAGCTTCCGCATTCTCTGGGGACTGGTGGGCACTTATCACGCACGCTTCTGGAATTTCATACGCGGCCCTGTCCACACGCTTCGCTATGCCGTGAATACACTGCGCGACAGGGAAACACACTACGCTGGACACAACCCTCTGGGGGCAGTCATGGTCGTGATATTGCTGACGACACTGCTGGTGCAGAGCATTACCGGGATGTTCGGCAACGACGAGATTCTGAATTTTGGCCCGCTGTATGGATACATCAGCAACGAGCTCAGTCTCAAGCTGACCTCACTGCATCGCATACTGTTCTACTGGATCATGGGCGCAGCGGCGCTGCACATACTGGCCGTAGTAGCGCATCGAGTATTCAAAGGCGAAAACCTGGTGATGGCGATGTTCACCGGCCGCAAGCCAGCCGACAAAGTCAAGCCTGAAGAAGAAATCTCTTCCTCGCGCCTATGGCTCGCCCTCGTGATACTGGCAGTGGTGATTGCAGTGCTGGCCTGGTATGTGAAGAACGCACCGGCACCCGTTTTCGACGATATGTCTTTCATGTAGCGCCACATCCGGAGCTGCTTGGGGCAGCTCCCGCCTGTCGAACTGCGCTTCCTCGACAAGCCCTGCAGGCAATCGAGCATCTGACCAACCAGGCAGCTACCTTATCAGCGCCTCCATGCGCGCCTCAAGAAATCATGCACTGCTGTCTCGACATCACCCTGTGCAGGGCTCCTGCATGGCGCAACTGAGCGCAAGCATCATCACTACGTGCGCCGTCAAGCCCGAACCAACGCTCAAACTGAGACTCAGACGCAGGAATTCCCGCCTTTTCAGGACATAAGCTAGTCGAACTTTACTTAAATGCTGAATGCGACACCTCCAGGGTGCTGCAGTTCGCGCGTGACTTATTAAACTATGTCCACTGATGCAGATAGATGATGCAACCTGTCATTACCGTAAATGAGATGAGTACCCAGCAGAAAAGCAGTCCCGATCTGGTCGATGCACCCGAACTGACCACCAGCCATCGCTCCGGTCGAGTGACCTGGGATGAACGCGGCAACAGCGTGTGGGAATGGCAAACCGCTCCCGGCGTATTCACCCGTGAGATCAGCTCTCAACAGCTGGAGGCGCTCGAAGCCAGTGATCTGCGGATCATGGATATGGAGCGCGTCAGCGCGCGTTCCATGTCGGGTCGCTTGCATACTGGTCGCATTACCACGCGCAAACGCGCCGAGCCGCGCAGAAGCATGCTCGAGAAGCTGCTGATGCGATTGGGTTTGCCTGCCTGAGTTCTCTGGCAGGCAATCATTGTCCTGCCGCCACCTGGACCGGTTTCCGTCCTGGCGCAGGCTGGGCGTCGCTGCCGGCCGGTGCACCTCGTCGCCGATTGGGCCTGGCGCTGTGCGGCAATCTCGCCACACATCGCCATATCACGGCCCAAATCAATCAATTAACGCGTTAGTCCAACCAGACCAGTCAGATTCGGTCTGCCGCGTGCCAGGCAGTCATATGACCCTGGTTGTTCAGCTATGTACCAGGGTTGGCCGCATTGCCAACTTGACTGCGGAGAGTTTGCACCGGATTCGGGCATTCCAGACGATTTAGGCGTAATGTGACACTATTGTTACATTGGTCTGCGGTTGATTTTCACACAAACACCTGCCGCACCTGCCCATGGTTATCCCAAGCATTAGCACTGTCACTGCCATCCTGGTCCTCTACGGATTACTGTTCGCCGTAGTGCGGCGGCTATGGACCGCGATTGGCCTGCTGACCTACCTGCTGTGCTTCGTGCTACTCATGTCGTTGGTAAAGCAGGCTTATCTGGGCATTGCCATGTCGCTGGCCGATGTCCATTTCTTTCTGTTGCGTCCGGTCGAAAATTTCTACCTGTTCGTTCACTACCCGTTGCTGGGCTTGTCGCTGCTGGGCGTGTGCCTGGGCTTTGCGTTGTGTCTTGTCGTTGGATGGAAGCTTGAACAACCGCTGCAGCTTCTGACACATGCACGTCACGGTCGCTGGATTCGGGTTACCACCGCAACGGCATCATTGCTGTTAGGCATGGGCGCAATGCTGATATCCAGCAGGCCATCGCAGGCACTGGCAAACGATGGGGACGCCCTTGCTGCCTTCCATGTCATGTACGGAACCATGCACGGCGAGTCACCGACCATGGGCGTAATCGACCGGTTGAATCTGTTCTTTGACAACCGCAGTGTGGACGCCATCCTGCCACCACGGCGTAATCAAAGCCGATTTGCAGCGCCCCCCGAACCAGCAATCGATCCGGCAGGTGTTCGGCCGGACATTCTTTTGATCCTGGAAGAAAGCACATTCGATGCAACGTTGATACGCAATTGCGTGCCCAAGGACTGTGATCAGGCCATGCTGCATCCATTGGCAGTGGCACAGCGCACGCAGCAAGGGCCGCTGCTGGTGCATTCCACCAGGGGCGGCACGTGGTTGTCGGAGTTTGCACTGTTGTCGGGTTTCGACTGGCGCGTGTTCGGTCGGGATGGCGCCTATGCGCCGGTTTCGCTGGCGCCACGTTTGCAGAATTCGTTGCCAAGGCAACTGGGCGCACTGGGTTATCGAACCATTGCGGTGTTATCCACTGAGGGTAATTTCCTGAGCGCGCAGTCTGCGTATGAACACTATGGTTTTGACGAGTTCTACGCCGCAGCCGATCTGCATCTGCCCAGCGACTGGTTGAAAACCTACGATCACCTGATCTTCGACAGGGCGTTGCAGCTGGCGCAACGCGACAATGACCCACGTCCCGTGTTCCTGTTTGTGCTGACTATCCGGAATCACGGACCGCATGGCGAAGGCAAACCGCCCAACCCCGCTGCCTTGAATCAAACGGCAAAAATACACGGCGTGTGGCTCGCCGACTATCTGGGCCGCATGCGCGAGTCGTCCATCGATTTCGTGCGTCTGGCTGATCAGTGGCTGAAGTCACCACGCCCACGAGTGATCGGCTGGTTTGGCGATCATCAACCGGAAGCGGGATGGGATTTTACCAGTCGACCCGAGCTGCTGGTGCGGGAGCGTCTGGCCACCAATGTCACTGAAGATCAGTTCCCCTATCTGACGCAGTATCAACTCAGTGCAAATTTCGGTGACCGCAATCAGCAGGTATCACGGGACGCTCTCGACATTGCGTATCTCGGGACTGAGTTGCTTGCTTTTGCAGGACTGCCGCTGGATGCCAATGCGAGTGCGACGCGCGAAGTAGCTGCCACCTGCAAGGGCGTGATGTTGTCCTGTGGAGATCAGGCGCTGATCGGCGACTATCTGAGCTATCGCATTTATCAACTGGATGAAGTGCACTAAGAACCTGTTCAGAGGCCAAATTAGCTGGTGGCCATGAAAAAAAGGGGCGGCAAAATGCCGCCCCTTTTGTATTCGAACACGAACAAGACGTTGCGCGAAACGCGCTTCACCCAGCTCGACGTTTCAATTGCACGCCGGTATCGACGCCGGGTTGGTAAGCCACGGTGTAGTCATGGAACGCAGTGAGCGCGACGTTGAGGTCGGCGCCTTCCGGCAATTGATATGCGTCGATACCGCAACGCGCCATGATGAACAATTGATCGCGCTGGATCTTGCCCACCGCACGCAGTTCGCCGATGAAGCCATAACGACGTCGCAGGATGTGCGCCTGGCTATAGCCACGACCTTCGCCGATGCCGCCGAACTCCAGTGCAATCAGCGCCAGCTTGCTCGCGTCCTGCGCCAGTGTTTCCACTTTATCGGCAGGGCCGATCTTTACACCCAGCTGTCGGCCGGAAGCAAGCAACGTCTCGCGTTCCGCTTGCCACTGCGTCAGCGACACGATGATCGCCGGGGCATGGGCATCCTCTTCGGCATAGCGCCACGCATCAGCGATGATTTCACGCTGCTTGATGAGTTTGCGCATACGCACCCGCCTTGAATGGAGCTATACCCGTGCGCCGCACGGTGTCGACGAAACGTTCGTCCTGATGCCGCAGTTGCACGTACACCTTGAACAAGCGTTCCAGCACGTCGGGAATTTCTTCCTGCTTGAAAGAGCGGCCAATCACCTCACCCAAGTCGGCTTCCTTGCCATTGGGCGCGCCACCGATGGTGACCTGGTACCACTCCTCACCACTCTTATCGACGCCGAGAATACCAATGTGACCGACGTGGTGATGCCCGCAGGCGTTCATGCAGCCCGACATCTTGAGCTGAATCTCGCCCAGGTCATACAGGTAATCCAGGTCATCAAACCGTTCGTTGATGAGATCGACCACGGTGTAAGTACGCGCATTGGCCAGGGAGCACAGGTCCAGACCGGGGCAGGCAATCATGTCGGTGAGCGTGCCGATGTTGGCAGTGGCCAGATCCAGTGGCTGCAGCTTCTGCCACAGCGCGAACAGATCCTGCTGCTTCACATCTGCAAACAGCAGATTCTGGTCATGCGTGGCGCGAATCTCGCCACAGGAATACTGATCGGCCAGATCCGCCACGGCCTCCAGCTGCGCATCGGTGATATCGCCGGGCGGACGTTTGGGTGACTTCAGACACACGAACACCGCACGATACCCCGGCACCTTGTGCGCACGTGTGTTCTGCTGATACCAGCGGCGAAAGTCGTTGCCCCTGCCAGTGACGACATCAACATCACTCAGGCATTCATACGCAGGCGGCGCGAAGAACGACTTCACGCGCGAGATTTCTGCACTGCTCAACGACGGCGCGTAATGCTTCGAGGCTTCCCAGTCGGCATCCACCAGCTCGCGGAACTTGTCGATACCGAGCGCCTTCACCAGCACCTTGATACGTGCCTTGTGAATGTTGTCGCGGCGACCTTCCAGGTTGTAGACGCGCAGAATGCTTTCCAGACGACTCAACAATTCTTGCGGTGTGACAAAGTCATAAATGGTCTTGCCAATAATCGGCATGCGGCCGAGACCACCACCCACCAGGATTTCAAAGCCCAGCACGCCGGCGTCGTTGCGCTTGAGGATCAAGCCGATGTCGTGCACGCGCACTGCGGCGCGGTCGGCAACGGCACCGGTCACGGCGATCTTGAACTTGCGCGGCAGGAAGTTGAATTCCGGATGCACCGTGGCCCATTGGCGCACCAGTTCGCACCACGGACGCGGATCTTCCAGCTCATCCCTGGCCACGCCGGCCAGGTGATCGGAAGTCACATTGCGGATGCAGTTGCCGCTGGTCTGGATGGCGTGCATTTCCACCGACGCCAGCAGTTCGAGAATGTCCGGTACCTTGGCCAGCTCAGGCCAGTTGTACTGAATGTTCTGGCGCGTAGTGAAATGACCAAAGCCCTTGTCGTACTCACGTGCAATGCGGGCAAACACCCGCAGCTGGGCGCTGGACAACAGGCCGTAGGGAATGGACACGCGCAGCATGGGCGCAAAACGCTGGATATACAGGCCATTACGCAGGCGCAGCGCACGGAAGTCGTCATCGGCCAGCTGCCCGGCCAGAAAACGCTGGGTCTGGTCACGAAACTGCGCCACTCGCTGGTTGACGATTTGCTGGTCGATTTGGTCGTACTTGTACATGGTCGCGAACTGTAGCGGAGGGGGCTCAAACCGGCCAGAAGCTTTGGCTATGAGCAGATGAACGAGCTGCCGAAGTGCGCGGATTACGGGTACCGCGTCGCAGTCCTGTGTGCCCAACTCCCGACAGCAGGGCAGTTCCGAGGCCTTCAGCGGATAATCGCGCCGGTTTTTACCTGGAATATGAGGACGCAATGAAAAAGCTGTTATTGGTGGGCACGACGCTGACTGGAGCCCTGTCTGGAACCCTGGTAAATGCCAGTGAACTTGACACGCTGAAGGACCTGTCACAGTCCGAGTTCCACGCATTGAGCGAGGACATGGGTGCCGCGCTGTCCTACAAATCGCTCAGCCCCGCCAATGCGCTGGGCATCACCGGCTTTGACCTGAGCCTGTCGGTCACCGGCACCTCACTGGACAGCACGGCCATCTGGGAAAAGGCCACCGGTGGCGATTCCATCCCCAGCACGCTGCCTGTACCAATGCTGCGCGTAACCAAGGGACTGCCCTTCAATATCGACATCGGTGCGTTTTATACGGCCGTTCCCAACTCCCACGTGAGCCTGTACGGCGCCGAAGCACGCTGGGCCGTCATTGAAGGTGGCGTCACCACTCCGGCCGTGTCGGTACACGCCACCTACTCCAAGGCCACCGGCGTGGATCAGCTCGACCTGAACACCAAGAGTGTCGATGTGTCGATTTCCAAGGGTTTCACCGTGATCACGCCATACGGTGGTATCGGCGAGGTCTGGACCAATACCACTCCCATTGGTATACCCACGCTCAAAGGCGAAAGCATTACCCAGACCAAGTACTTCGCCGGCCTGAACTTCAACTTCGGCCTGCCCAATCTTGCGCTGGAACTCGACCAGACTGGCGGCCTCACCAGCTACGGCGCGAAATTTGGCTTGCGCTGGTAAACCAAGGCCGCCGCTCTTCCCGTAGGGGCCGCTCGCGAGCGGCCCTTGGTCACACATCCACCGACACAGAAGGCGGTTCACGAACCGCCCCTACAGACATCACATCGGCGGCGGCTGTCCCGGAGTCTTCGGCAGGGATTCATTCATACACGCCCAGCTCGGCGCCGAATCCGTCCAGATGTTCAATGACGGCTTGATCAGATTGGGATCATCCAGCGTCCCGCCGCGCACAATGATGATGTGCGGCCGCGCCTCAGTGGCGCTGAACACCGGCGTGCCGCACGAGGGACAGAAGCGACGATGCATGACATTGCCGCTATCGGCCTTGCTCACATAGTCACGCAACTCACCCGTCACCGTAACCGCAGCGCTCGGAAACACCACATTCGCCGACGCACCACCCGCCGCCAGATACTGGCAGACACGGCACCAGCACAGCCGCATGCTGATCGGCTCGGCGTCGATTCGATACCGCACTGCTTTGCACAGACAACCGCCTTCGATAGACATGATATTGACCTCTAGATAACTGATGTAGGCTGGGCACCCACTGCGCCTACGAGCTCGAGCCCTGGATGGCAATCTCCTGCCATTCACGAGTCAAAAACTGCGTCATTGACTTGAACTTACCTTCGGGAAGCCACCCGCAAGCCGAAAGTGAACACCTGACAACCGTGTTGTAACCCCAACGAGCTGTTTCTGGAACCAACACATACTGACTCCAAGATGGTGGAGCTGATGGATGCGGCTCAGGAATTACATGCCGCTGAACAAACTGCTTCACCAATTGATGGGGCTCATATGTCCTGGTCGGACCGACAAGCTCCCATTCAAATTTCTCAGGGCGGCGATGCACTAATGCGTTCCGCAGCTGATACAGCAACTTAAGATCTTGGAATAGCGACGCCCCACGATCAATCTGACGACCACATAAGGCGAGATGCACTGCGTCAAATCTTGTAGTAACCGATGCACGAGATTCAGCAAGCAAACCGAGCGTGTCGCGCAACCGGCTTAGCGTATCCGATGGCTCGGTAAAGATATCGATGGATAGGCGCTCAGCAAGCTCATTAAGATGACACTCGAATGACACAGCACTTAGCATGATCGACGTCATTGCATCTGAGGATTGCGAAAGCGATCGTTCATACGCTTTTCTAGCTAGCGTCAGCAAATGACCACTGTGATATACCGTGCTCGACATTCTTTAATTCGCCACCTAAGGTTGAGGTAGTTACACAAGAGCAGATAAATAATTATCTAAACCAATTAATACCAGATAAATGGTGGAACCCCATCACACCGCCTTCGGCTTTACCTTCCCCGCCGCTTCTTTCGCACGCTTTCTCGCCACTTCCACATCTGCATCAAACGCCAGCGCGACACCCATGCGGCGTTTGACGAAGCTTTCGGGTTTTCCGAACAGACGAATGTCAGTATTGGGGATACGCAGGGCATCGGAGACGCCTTCGAATTCCAATGCCTTGGCTTCAACACCGCCGTAGATCACGGCGCTGGCGCCGGGTGATTTCAATTGTGTGTTCACCGGCAAACCAAGTATGGCGCGGGCGTGCAGTTCAAATTCGTTCTGCCACTGCGTAATCATGGTCACCATGCCGGTGTCGTGTGGACGCGGGCTGACTTCGCTGAACCACACCATTTCGCCTTTGACGAACAGCTCGACACCGAAGATGCCCTGACCCCCCAGGTTATCCGTCACGGCTTTGGCGATTTCGCGCGAACGCTGCAATGCGACTGAGTGCATGGGATGCGGCTGCCAGCTCTCCACGTAGTCGCCGCTCACCTGTACATGGCCGATGGGAGCGCAGAACTGTGTTTCGATCTTTCCATCCGCACCGATAGCACGCACGGTGAGCTGCGTGATTTCGTAGTCGAAGTCGATGAAGCCTTCGACAATCACGCGACCATGGCCGACGCGGCCACCCGCCATCGCATAGTCCCAGGCTTTCTGGACATCAGCCGGGCCATCGATCTTGCTCTGGCCCTTGCCGCTGCTGCTCATCACCGGCTTGACGATGCACGGATAACCAATGCCGCCATCAATCGCGGCTTGCAGTTCAGCAAGTGAATCACAGAACTTGTAAGGGCTGGTAGGCAACTCCAGTGTTTCGGCAGCCAGACGCCGGATGCCTTCGCGATCCATGGTGAGTCGTGCTGCACGCGCGGTGGGAATGACGCGTACCACTCCTTGCGCTTCGAGCTCCTGCAGCATTGGTGTGGCGATGGCTTCAATTTCCGGCACTACGAGATCAGGCTTTTCCTTCAGTATCAATTCACGCAACGCAACCGGATCGCTCATGGTGATGGTGCGCGCGTGGTGCGCCACCTGCTGGCCTGGCGCATTTTCATAGCGATCCACGGCGATGGTTTCCACGCCCAGACGCTGCAATGCAATGATGACTTCCTTGCCCAATTCACCACTGCCGAGCAGCATGACGCGAACGGCAGCGGGAGATAACGGTGTGCCAAGATTTTTCATCGACTAACTCGGGAGAAACAAATTCGCAAACGTATGCGAAGAATATGCAAACGCGAAGGTTATGCTTCCGGAATCTGGAATCACCCTCACCCTGCCCTTTGTTACCGGACTCTCCTGTCCGGCCCCCTGCGGGCGAGCTTCGCTCGACCAAATTCGCTCCCGACGAATTTGTCCCTCA
The DNA here is from genome assembly GCA_963748005.1 of uncultured Pseudomonadota bacterium. Classification (GTDB taxonomy): domain Bacteria; phylum Pseudomonadota; class Gammaproteobacteria; order Steroidobacterales; family Steroidobacteraceae; genus CAILZL01. The sequence goes on along the minus strand of CAVVHH010000002.1, from coordinate 2,406,556 downwards.
GGGAGAGGGGACAAGATTTCATCAGCCTTTGACACGCACCAGACCCTCCTGTGCCACTGACGCGACCAGCCGGCCGCTGCGATCGAATATCTGCCCGCGCGACAGACCGCGCGACCCCGAAGCGCTGGGGCTGTCGATGCTGTACAGCAACCAGTCATCGATGCGCAATGAGCGATGGAACCACATGGCATGGTCAATCGTCGCCAGCCTCAGCCTGGCACTGGGAAAGGGGATGCCATGTGGTTGCGTGGCGGTGCGCAGCAGGTAGAAATCCGAAGCGAAGGCCAGCACGCAACGATGCAGCACCGGATCGTCGGGCAGCTTGTCCAGCGCGCGAAACCAGAACTTGGTATCGGGAGCAGTGGCATCACCGGACATCAGATCGTGCGGATTCACGGCGCGGAACTCGATAGGCAGTTGAATCTGGAACCAGCGCTTGAGCTCGGGCGGAATGCTGTCCGACTTTGCCACCAGATCGCGAATGTCCGATAGCACGTCCGCAGCAGGCACATCAGGCATGGTGCTTTGATGCTCCAGCCCCGCCTGTTCAACCTGGAAGGAAGCAGACATGTGAAATATCGGTTGGCCATGCTGGATGGCCACCACGCGCCGGCTGGAGAAACTGCCGCCGTCACGACTGCGGTCCACTTCGTAGATGATGGGCGCCTTCACATCGCCGGGCAGCAGAAAGTAAGCATGCAGCGAATGCACGGTGCGGTCCGCTGCAACGGTACTGCTGGCTGCAGAAAGTGCCTGGCCCAGCACCTGACCGCCAAACACCTGTGGCATCCCCAGATCGCGACTGACGCCGCGGAACAGATTGAGCTCCAGCCGTTCGAGCTGCAGCACCTTGATCAGATCGGCGAGCACGGCATTCATGGGCGACCTTCTAATCCGGCTGAACTGCCAGCACTGTACCTGAGTCGGTGCTGCCAATCAGCCGCTGCCTGCCATGGCGGCCTGCACAATTGCTTCTGCAAGTCATGCAGGCAGGTGTTATTTTTCGTGCATGACCCGCAGGCAGCATAGGCTCGACATGAAAAATCAGGGATTCCACAAACGTCTGGGTTTTGCCATCAACGGCATAACCAGCACCTTGCGCAACGAAAGCAGTTTCCGGTTGCATATTCTGGCGGCGCTGCTGGTGATCATCCTGCTGGTCGTGGCACAACCGGACCCAATCTGGTGGGCGCTCATGGCGCTGACCGTGGCCTGCGTGTTGGCCGCCGAATTGTTCAACACCGCCATTGAGACGCTGGCCGACCATCTGCACCCTCACCAGCATCCGCACATCAAGATCGTCAAGGACTGCGCAGCGGGCGCGGTGCTGCTGGTGTCGCTCGGCGCACTGGGCGTGGCCGGGGCGTTCCTCTACGCCTGGCTCTGGTAACCAGGGAAACTCTGCTTAACCGTCGCGAGCGCAGTCAGTGGAATGCCGCCGAATAGCTGAGCATCACGCCCCCATCAGTGGGCATCAGCATCCACGCGGAATTTGCAGCAGCAGGCTTGTCGCGATTCAGCACGAAGCGCGCGGTAGAAAAGCCCAGCGCCGCGCCCGCTACCGTGTCCGATAACCAGTGCTGCTGATGTTTCAGGCGCTGATACATGGTCGCCACGCCCAGCCCGTAACCCAGACCGCGCCTGATCCAGCGGTAGTCATCACCGCCCGACTCGGCCAACACCGTGCCAACGGCCACGGCCACACTGGTATGCATGGAGGGAAAGGAATCGCCATGTTCAAACCATGCATTGGGATCGTCCGTGACATTGGGACGCTCACGACGCGTGACTTCCTTGAGCGCGAACGTCGTCACCGCGCTGAACGCGCCGGCTTCGAGCATGTTGAAAGTTTCGTGATAGCCGGCCCGGTCATCCAGCACAAAGGCCAAAGCCCAGGTGCCGGCCACCGCCGCCACCATGGGCAGTGCGTCCTGCTTGCTGTGCGTGTCGGAAGTATCGATCGGGGCCCCCGTGTCAAAGTGCTCGCGCACCTGGGAGTCGTAGTGATGACTTGCCGCGATGGTTAAAAGCGCACCCCCGGCAAACAACCAGTCACCCTGATCCCAACGCAGCGGCGCTGTAACGTACAACTTGGTATCTTCCAGTATTGAACGATCTGCAGAAACTGCAGCTGAATGCGCAGGGTCGATCCAGGACGTCACCAGGATGACCAACAGGAACGTACTGCGCCACATAAGGCTGTTTATTCTTGGCAAGTTTCTTCCTACCACTGATTTTCTTGTCCGGCTGATTCAATCCGGCCTGGATCGTAACAATAGACAGTCGCAGATGATCCAATCAACCGTATCGATCAGCAACTGTCATGTTATTCAACCTGCTACATTCCATACTCGGCACTCCGCCATCACCTGGAGGACCCCACATGAACCGCCGTCATGCACTAGTGCTGCTGGCCAGCCTGCCGCTGGTGGTCGATGCACAATCCCTGAAGAGCCTGGCATCCGGCTTGAAAGACCCTCTGCTGAGCACGCTCACCAGCCAGCTGGGCGTGACCGACAATCAGGCCATGGGTGGCGTTGGTTCCCTGCTGACACTGGCCAGGGAAAAGCTGCCTGCCGCAGATTTCACCAAGGTAGCCAAGGTAGTGCCGGGCGCAAGCCAGTATATGGATCTGGCCAAGACGCTGGGCGCGGTCACCGGTCCATTGCAAAACGTGGCCGGACTGAATGGCGCACTCGGCAAGCTGGGCATGAACGCCGACACCATCGCCAAGTTCGTTCCCATGGTCACCAATTACATGGGCAAGGCCGGCGGCAGCGCAGTCAGCAATCTGATGGCAACGGTTCTGAAGTGAGCTGAAATGCGCTGACGCTGATTCTTGCTCCTGCTTCTCGCCCGCGTTGCTCACGACTCCTGACCACCGTACCGAACGATTGATTACCAGATCATTCCCTGTCATAGCCCCATGCATTATCCAAATCAGGGTGTTTCGACCCTCAATCAAACCGGCTTCAGGACACAATGGCTGTGGCTTGCAGGAATACTGGCCGTCGCCCTGTGGTTTACCACACTCGGCGCTCGTCACCTGCTCAATCCCGACGAAGGCCGTTATGCTGAAATCGCCCGCGAAATGCTGGTCAGTGGCGACTGGGTGACGCCCCGCCTGAATGGCATCCAGTACTTTGAAAAACCGCCACTGCAGTACTGGATGACCGCCATTGCCTACCAGGCATTTGGCCTGAACGAATTTGCCGCCCGCTTCTGGACCGGACTGACCGGGGCGGCCGGCATTCTGCTGGCGGGCTTTGCCGGTGCGCGCCTGTTCGGCCGCAGCGCCGGGCTGATGGCCGCAGCCATTACGGCGAGCTCGTTGCTTTATCTGGTGATCGGCCATCTCAACACGCTGGACATGAGCCTGTCGTGCTTCCTGGAGCTGACGGTATGCAGTTTCCTGCTGGCCCAGCACAACACTCCGGGCTCGAAAGCCGAGCGCAACTGGATGCTGGCGGCCTGGGCGGGTGCGGCGCTGGCGTTTCTCAGCAAGGGTCTGATTGCTCTGGTGCTGCCGTCACTCACCTTGCTGGCCTATACCGCACTGACTTGTGAATTCTCCGCGTGGAAGCGGCTGCATATCGTCAAGGGTCTGGCGCTGTTTCTGTTGCTGACCTTGCCGTGGCTGGTGGCAGCAGCGCGAGCCAACCCCGAGTTCCTGCGCTTCTTCTTCCTGCACGAACAGTTCGAACGATTTCTGGTCGACTCACATGATCGTGACGCTCCGTGGTGGTATTTCCTGCCGCTGTTCGCACTGGGCGGTCTGCCATGGACCTTCGTTGCGCTGGGACAACTCCACTCCACATGGCGCCTGGATGCTCAGGCACAGGGCCTGCAAACCCGGCGTTTCCTGATGCTGTGGGTGGTGGTGGTAATCGGCTTTTTCAGTATGTCGCACTCCAAACTGGCCCCGTACATCGTGCCGGTGATCCCGATGTTCGCCATCGTACTGGGCGAGATCTTCACCCGTCTGTCCATCAGGACACTACGCGTGCATCTGCTGGTGGTTGGCAGTGTGCTGGCGCTGCTGGGACTGACGGTAGCCTTTGTGCCCGACAACATCGCCGGCGCGAAATCGGTGGACCTGGTGCAGGACTTGCGCCCCGAAACCGCACTGGGCTTCCTGCTGACCGCCGCTACCATGCTGTGCCCCTGCTGGTTCTGGCGCCAACAGAGCATTGAAAAGACCGTGCTGGCCACCGCAGCAGGCACCTTGCTTGGCCTGAGCGTGCTGCTGCTGGGCGCGGATGCATTGAGCAAAACTCGTTCAGGTTACGAGTTATCACAACACATCGCGCCGCTGTTGCGACCGGACACCCGGCTATTTAGCGTCAGCGACTACGATCAAACGCTGCCTTTTTACCTGCAACGGCGCATGACCTTGGTAAACTACCGTGGTGAACTGGACTTCGGTCTGACCCAGGAACCGGATCTGGCCATCGACACCCTCGAAGCATTCACACGCAGCTGGCGCAACGAAGGTGAGGCCATTGCGGTCATGCCTCCGGCGCTTTACACCGAGCTGCTGAATCAGGGGTTGCCCATGCAACTCATTACTCGGCAAGCCAAACTGGTCGCTGTCCGCACACCATAAACAAGACACTAAAGTAGGCTCATGACTGCTGTTGCTTTCGCCCTTATCCTCACCGGCGTGCTGCTCAATGCCTGTGCGCAGCTGCTGTTGAAGGCCGGCACCAATGCCATTGGCCATATCGAATTTTCCGGTAATGGCATCTGGAGTGTGGCGCCGAAACTGATGCTGGAACCGCACATACTGGGCGGCCTTACGTGTTACGCCGTCAGTGTCGTGGTGTGGATCGGCGCGCTGTCGCGTACCGAGGTGAGCATTGCCTATCCCATGCTGTCGATTGGCTACATCGTCAACGCCCTGGCGGCCTGGTATCTGTTTTCCGAAGCACTGACACCTACGCGTATCGCCGGCATTGCGGTGATCATTGTCGGTGTGGTGCTGATTACACGAGGTTGAGAGTGAGTTCAAACTCCGCATTGCCGCGTCTGCCCATGACGCGTCCGAACATTGATGAAGCCACCATAAACGGTGTGGTGGACGTGCTGCGCTCGGGCTGGATTACCTCTGGCCCGAAGGTGAAAGAGTTCGAAGCACGGCTGTCGCAGCTGTTTGGCGGCCGCCCGGTGCGCGCTTTCAACTCCGGCACCTGCACCATGGAAATCGCGCTGCGCATTGCCGGCGTGGGTGAAGGTGATGAAGTCATCACCACGCCGCTGTCGTGGGTAGCCACCACCCACGTCATTCTGGAAGTGGGCGCCACTCCGGTATTTGTCGACATCGATCCAGTCACACGCAACATTGATGTCGAGCGAATCGAAGCCGCCATCACGCCGAGAACACGCGCCATTCTGCCGGTGGATCTGGCGGGATTGCCGTTCAACCGTGACCGTCTGTATGCCATCGCCAGCCAGCACAAGCTGCGTGTGATTGAAGACGCCGCGCAGGCCATCAATAGCCACTGGCGTGGCAAGCGTGTGGGATCGTTTGGCGATCTCGTTTCATTCAGTTTTCACGCCAACAAGAACATCACCACCGTCGAAGGCGGCTGTCTGGTGATGAACGACGACGACGAAGCACGGCTCGCGGAGCAATATCGTCTGCAAGGCGTGGTGCGCAAGGGCTACGACGGCATGGAGGTTGATGTACGTGGCGGCAAGTACAACCTGACGGATGTGGCCGCACGCGTGGGTCTTGGCCAGTTACCGCATCTGGAAGAATTCACCCGGGCGCGCCGTGAGCTGGCGCTTGAGTATCTGCGTGTGTTTGGCAACAACCCGTTGGGCATAGGCTTGCCCGTTGCTGACTTCGAGCAAAGCAACTGGCACATGTTCCAGGTGGTATTGCCTGAAGAACGGCTCAACGTGTCGCGCGCGCAGATCATGGCGGAGCTGGATGCAGCGGGCATTGCCACCGGTGTGCATTACCCGCCTATTCATCTATTCAATCTGTATCGACGCATGGGCTTCAAGGATGGCGATTTTCCCCATGCCGAATACGTCGGCCGCAACATCCTGACCCTGCCGCTGTTCCCCGGCATGAACAACAGCGACGTCGCACGCGTAGTCGATGCACTCACGACCAGCCTGCGCATCCACTGCAGGAGCGGTTCGCGACCGAAGGAAGTGGTTGATCCATGAACCGCCCTCTCGCATTACGGTTTGAAGATGGAAGGGCTGTTCACGAACAGCCCCTGCACACATGAACACCAACATTGACCTGTCAGTTGTCATTCCCATCTACAACGAGGAAGCGGGCCTGGATGCGCTGTTCGCGCGGCTGTATCCGGCGCTGGATGCGCTGGCCGCGCAACGCCAGTTGCGTTATGAACTGATCCTGGTCGATGACGGCAGCCGCGACCGTTCGCCGGCCATGCTGCGCGAACAGTTCACGCAGCGTCCGGACGTTACGCGCGTCATCCTGCTGGCGGTGAATGCCGGTCAGCACATGGCCATCAAGGCCGGCTTTGAACACACGCGCGGCGAGGTGATCGTCACACTGGACGCGGACTTGCAGAATCCACCCGAAGAAATCGGCAAGCTGCTCGCCAAGATGCAGGAAGGCCACGACTATGTCGGCGGCTACCGCAAGGAGCGTCAGGACAGCTTCTTTCGTCGCATCGCTTCGCGTTTTCTGAATCGTCTGCGCGAGCGCACCACCCGCATCCGCATGCGCGATCAGGGGTGTATGTTGCGCGCCTACAGTCGGCCGATTGTCGAGGCCATCAATCACACCCAGGAAGTGAACCTGTTCATTCCGGCACTGGCCTATCTGTATTCGCGCCGCCCCACCGATGTGGAAGTCGCGCATGAAGAACGCGCCGCAGGCGAATCCAAATATTCGCTGTCATCGTTGATGCGCCTGAATTTTGATCTGATGACCGGCTACTCACGCGCGCCGCTGCAGTTCTTCACGGTACTGGGCATGGCCACTTCCGGTATTGCGGCGTTCTTCGTACTGGTGCTGGTGCTGCGTCGCCTGATCCTCGGTCCGGAAGCCGAAGGCCTGTTCACCCTGTTCGGCATCACGCTGTTCCTGGTGGGTATCGCACTGTTTGGCCTGGGCCTGCTGGGTGAGTACGTGGGCCGCATCTACCAGCAGGTACAATCGCGACCGCGTTACCTGGTGCAGGCGGTGCTGGAAAATAAGGACGCGCAACCTTGAAGCGTCCCACGGCAGTGGTATTTGCCTATCACAACGTCGGCGTACGTTGTCTGTCGGTGCTGCTGGCGCAGGATGTCGATGTGCAGCTGGTGCTGACGCATGAAGACGCTCCCGGCGAAAACATCTGGTTCGACAGTGTTGCAGCACTGGCGGCACGCAATCGCCTGCCCTGCGCCTCGCCTGCTGATCCCAACACGGACGACTGGCTGCAGCGTCTGCGCGCGCTGCAACCGAATTTCATTTTCTCTTTCTACTACCGCAACATGCTGGGGCCCGAGATACTGGCCTGCGCCCGGCGCGGCGCCTACAACATGCATGGTTCGCTGTTGCCCAAGTATCGCGGTCGCGTGCCGGTGAACTGGGCCATTATTCATGGCGAGCATGAAACCGGTGCGACACTGCATCAGATGGTCACCAAACCCGATGCCGGCGCCATTGCCGCGCAACAGGCCGTACCCATCCTGCCCGATGACACGGCATTCGATGTGTTCCAGAAAGTGACCGTCGCAGCCGAACTGGCGCTGTACAAAGTATTGCCCAGTATTCTCGATGGTTCGGTCAAGCTGTACGCCAATGATCTTGCTGCCGGCTCTTACTTTGGCGGCCGCAAGCCGGAAGATGGTCGCATCAACTGGCAGCAGAGTGCACGACAGATCCACAACCTGATTCGCGCCGTGGCGCCACCGTATCCAGGCGCATTCACGGAACTGCAGGGCCGGACGCTGCGCATCCTGCGCAGTCGTGTTGGCACCCAGCGTGTGCGCCATCCCGTGGCATGCCTGTACTGGGACAGCCATGGCCTGCGCGCGGACCTGGCCGATGGTTCGGTGCTGGAGATCAGCGCAGCCGAACATGAGGGCAAAGGCATTGATGAATTCACCTGGGCGCAGCTGTTCGGCAAGACGCCGGTCAGCCTGAGCAATTGATCCTGTTCCTGTCAAACTATCTGTGGCAAAGCTATGAAAAAAGTACTGATCATCGGCGTCAACGGCTTCATTGGCCATCACCTCGCCAATCGCATCCTGCGCACCACCGACTGGCATGTCTATGGCATGGACATGAATACTGATCGCATTGACAGCCTGCTGTCAGACCGGCGCTTTCATTTCTTTGAAGGCGATATCACCATCAATCGCGAGTGGATTGCCTACCACATCAAGAAATGCGACGTGATCCTGCCGCTGGTGGCAATTGCCACGCCGGCGACTTATGTGCGCGAGCCATTGCGTGTATTCGAACTGGACTTCGAAGCCAACCTGCCCATCATCCGCGCTGCAGTTGAATACAAGAAGCGTCTGATTTTTCCCTCTACTTCCGAAGTGTACGGCATGTCACCGGATGAAGCATTTGATCCGGAAAACTCGCCGCTGGTGTACGGTCCGATCAACAAGCCACGCTGGATTTATGCCTGCGCCAAGCAGATGATGGATCGTGTGATCGCCGCTTATGGGCAGGAACGCGGCTTCGATTACACGCTGTTCCGCCCCTTCAACTGGATCGGCTCAGGGCTGGACTCCATCAACACCACCAAGGAGGGCAGCTCGCGCGTACTGACCGCTTTCCTCGGTCACATCGTGCGCGGCGAACCGATCAAGCTGGTGGATGGCGGTCAACAGAAGCGCTCCTTCACCCACATTGATGACGGCATCGATGCGCTGATGGCCATCATTGAAAACAGGGATGGCATTGCCACCGGCAAGATCTACAACATCGGCAATCCCGCCAACAACTTCTCGGTGCGCGAGCTGGCCACCGACATGCTGGCGCTGGCTGCGAAGTATCCTGAATATGCCGAGACAGCAAAAAAAGTAAAGCTGATCGATGTCACGTCGCAGGATTACTACGGCAAGGGTTATCAGGATGTACAGAACCGCGTGCCCAGGATCGACAACACTTGCAAGGACCTGAACTGGCAGCCACGCGTGACCATGAGGGACGCGCTGGAACGAATCTTCGAGTCATATCGTACGCATGTGCGCGATGCACAGGATTTGATGAACTAGGAATCACCCTCACCCTGCCCTCTCCCTCAGAGAGAGGGTAAAGAGGTTGGCTCTATCAACTCGAAGCTGGCTCCGCCAATTTGTGGGTACTTTGCTTATTCCAATTCCCCTCTCCCTGAGGGAGAGGGTTAGGGTGAGGGCCTTTCAACAAACACATGACCAAACTCGCACTCAAGATCGACGTCGATACGTATCGCGGCACGCGCGAAGGCGTGCCCAATCTGCTGCGGCTGCTCGACAAACATAAAACCAGCGCAACTTTCCTGTTTTCACTGGGTCCGGATCACACCGGACGCGCCTTGAAGCGCGTGTTCCGTCCTGGCTTCCTGAGCAAGGTCAGTCGTACCTCGGTGGTCAGTCACTATGGTGTGAAAACCTTGCTGTACGGCGTACTGCTGCCCGGCCCGGATATTGGCAGGCGCTGCGCCGACATTCTGCGTTCCGTACGCAATGCCGGGCATGAAGTCGGCATTCATACCTGGGATCACATCCGCTGGCAGGATGGCGTTGAGCATGCCGGGACCGAATGGACCGAGCGCGAAATGCAACTCGCCGCAGCCCGTTTCAACGAGGTATTCCAACAACCACCCCGCACGCATGGCGCGGCCGGGTGGCAGATGAATGATCGCGCCGTGGCGCTGACCGCAGAGCTGGGCTTTGATTACAGTTCCGACTGTCGTGGCCACTCGCCCTTCATGCCCAGTGTGAATGGCATGGTGATCCGCTGCCCGCAGTTGCCCAGCACGCTACCGACACTGGACGAACTGATTGGCGTGGATAACCTGACGGCAGCCAATGTTGCACAGCATGTGTTGCAAATGACGGCACAGACACCGATGCACGCCCCTGTCTACACCCTGCATGCCGAACTGGAGGGCATGCAGCTGCTGCCGGTGTTTGCGCAATTGCTGCAGGGTTGGCGTGCGCAGGGTTACGAACTCGCCACCAGTCGCGCCGTGTTCGACACACTGGATCTGCACTCCCTGCCAGTCCATAAGATGGTGCGGGGCACCATGCCGGGGCGGTCAGGGACCTTGATGATTCAGGGACCGCAGGTGGATAAAACTCGCATCACACCTGCTCGTCCCGCATAATTGGCCGGTTGCCATACAACTGTATGACAACCGCAACCAGTTTCTCGATTCATAAATAAACGGGGCGCCTCCCATGCGTTTTCTGTCCGCACTCATGCCGCGCGAACGGCATTTCTTCACCCTGTTCAACCAGCATGCGGCACTTGTCGTGCAGGGCAGCAAAGTGTTGCTGGAATTGCTGGAACACTACGCGGATGCCAATTCGCGCAGTCGTTTTATCAGCAAGATCGAAGAAATCGAACAGGCCGCAGACAACGTTACCCACGAAACCGTGGCGCTGATGCACGCCACTTTCGTCACGCCCTTTGATCGTGACCAGATCAACCGCCTGATCAGCCGTATGGACGACATCCTCGACCTGATCCAGGACACTGCGGAAACCCTGACGCTGTACGACATCCAGCAACTCACGCCGGAAGCCACACATCTGGCCAACCTGGTGGAAATCTGCTGTGAACGGGTGCAGGCAACGGTGGCGCTGCTGTCTTCCATGGACAACAGCAACACCATTCTCAAGACCTGTCAGGAAATCGACTCGCTGGAATCCGATGCCGATCGCGTCATGCGCGCCGCAGTGTCCAAACTGTTCCGCGAAGAAGTCGATGTGCGCCAGCTGATCAAGCTCAAGGCAATCTACGAACTGCTGGAAACCGCTACCGACAAATGTCAGGACGTGGCCAATGTGATTGAAGGCGTGGTGCTGGAGAACGCCTGATGGATTCACACATGGCTTTCATGACGCTGGCCTTTCTGGTCGCGTTGGCGCTGGCTTTCGACTTCATGAATGGATTTCACGATGCGGCCAATTCCATCGCCACCGTTGTCTCCACCGGCGTGCTCAAACCTTATCAGGCCGTCATGTGGGCGGCATTCTTCAACTTCGTCGCCTTCGGCATTTTTGAATTGAAGGTGGCCGCCACCGTCGGCAAGGGCATTGTCGATTCAGGCTACATCGATCACATCGTGATCTTTGGCGCACTGGTGGGCGCGATCACCTGGAACATCATTACGTGGTACTACGGTCTGCCGTCCAGCTCATCGCATGCATTGATCGGCGGCATGATCGGCTCTGCAGTCGCCAAATCCGGCACCGCGCCGCTGATGGCCGCGGGCATCACCAAGACCGCCATCTTCATCGTGATATCGCCGCTGCTGGGTATGCTGCTGGGCGGTTTGATCATGGTGGCTGTATCGTGGATGTTTTTCCGTTCGTCCACGCGCAAGGTGGATCGCTGGTTCCGTCGCCTGCAGTTGGTGTCATCGGCGCTGTACAGCATTGGCCATGGAAGCAACGATGCACAGAAAACCATGGGCATCATCTGGCTGCTGCTGATCTCGGCCGGCGCGACCTCGCAGGATCATCTGCCGAACTGGGTGGTGATCTGCTGCTACGTGGCGATCTCCCTGGGCACGTTGTTCGGCGGCTGGCGCATCGTCAAAACCATGGGTCAGAAGATCACCAAGCTCAAACCCGTCGGTGGCTTTGCCGCTGAAACCGGCGGCGCGATCACCCTGTTCATTGCCTCGAGCTTCGGCATACCGGTCTCCACCACCCACACCATCACCGGCGCCATTGTCGGCGTGGGCTCGGCGCAAAATGCACGCGCAGTACACTGGGGCGTGGCGGGCAACATCGTGATTGCCTGGATTCTCACCATTCCGGCATCGGCCACCATGGCTGCAATTGCCTGGTGGCTGGGCACGAAGATTCTTTAACTTCTGCTCTTCACCTCTCCCCTCGTGGGAGAGGTCGCGCGTAGCGCGGGTGAGGGGGAAACATGCGCAGCACCCTCACCCTGGCCCTCTCCCTCAGGGAGAGGGAATCAAACATCAGCTCGCGCCGCGGATGCCAATAAAACTCAGGAACTCCTGCCGGGTACGCGCATCTTCGCGGAAACCGCCCAGCATCTTGCTGGTGATCATCGACACGCCGCGTTTGTGCACACCACGCGTGGTCATGCATTCGTGCACGGCGTCAACTACCACCCCCACGCCACGTGGTTTGAGCACGTCGTTGATACAACGGGCAATCTCGGCGGTGAGCTTCTCCTGCACCTGCAGCCGCTTGGCATAACCATTCACCACGCGCGCCAGTTTGCTGATACCCACCACCTTGTCGGAAGGCAGATAGCCGACATGCACACGACCGATGATCGGCGCCATGTGATGTTCACAATACGATTCAAACTCAATGTCGCGCAGCACGATCATTTCATCGTACCCGGCCACTTCTTCGAAGGTGCGCTGCAGATATTCCGCGGGATCAACTGCATAACCGGCGAACCACTCCCGATAGGCGGCTACCACCCGTTTGGGCGTATCCAGCAAGCCTTCGCGCTGCGGATCGTCACCTGCCCATTGCAGCAGCGTCCGCACCGCCTGCTCAGCCTGCTCACGCGATACCGGAGCGGGCACCGACACTTTGCGGGCCACCTTACCGGGAGCTTTCCTGGATGAAGTTCTTGGCATGATTGATCTCTCTGTGGCCAGCCGAACCTTGGTATGGTTATTACACCAGGCTGCTGTGTTGCACGGGATTGCCTGCAGTCAGGGGTGAAGGGTTGCGTCGCGCCGCGACCCGGTTGTTCCCGGAGCAGCTTAGCATGTGGCAAGCTGCAACAATGAATTCACCTGCCTCCCGACTGCTGATACTGCTGGGCTTGATATGGACACACAGCGCTGTCGCCTGGGGCAGCCTCGGTCATCGAGTCACCGGGTATGTTGCGCAGGCAATGCTGACACCCGCGGCCAGCCAGCAGGTACAACAGCTGCTGGGCGAAGAGCCGCTATCCGCTGCCGCGACCTACATGGATGAGCAGCGTGCCAGTCTCAGCGAACGTTGGCCTGCTGCCGAGCAATGGCACTACGACAATCAGCCCGTGTGCAACGGGCAATCGGGGTATTGCCGGGATGGCAACTGCGCCACGCAGCAAATCGAGCGGTTCCGCAAGCAGCTGGCCGACAAATCGGTAACACGCAATGAGCGCGCGCTGGCGCTGCGGCTGCTGGTGCACATGCTCGGCGATGTCCATCAACCGCTGCACATGGCCGACAACGCCGATCGCGGCGGCAACAGTCTCAATGTACGCCTGTATGCCGGTGGTCAGCGCTATCGCCTGCATGAAGTCATGGATACCGTTTTGCTCAGGGATCTGGTCGGTCAGCAACGCATCAGCGCATATTCCGACAATCTGAGTCAGCATTATCAAGCGCAGTTGCGCGGCTGGCAGCAGGCTGATCTGCACACATGGTCGCAGCAGACGCATCAACTGGCGGTGACGCGTGTGTATGGCGAACTGCCGGCTTTCACCTGTGCCAGCCGTATCACGCAAACCATCACGCTGCCCTATCGCTATGTGCAGGACGCCAGACAATATTTGCCTGAACAACTGGCCAAAGCCGGCGCGCGCATCGCGGCGGTGCTGAACGCAACATTAAAGTAGGCTCTGTCAGCACCAATGCGCACACTGCACCTGCGTCAACTGTTGCCACCGCGCTTCCCCTGGCGTGATGGCAATCACTTTGAGCTGCTGGTGGATGGTGAACAGTTCTTTCCACACATGCTCGATGCCATCAATAAAGCCCGGCACAGCATTGCGCTGGAAATGTACCTGGTCAGCAGCGGCCGGCTGTTTTCGCAATTCAGACAGGCATTGCTGGCCGCTGCTGCACGTGGTGTGCATGTCCGCATTCTGCTCGACGACTTCGGCGCCCAGGGACTCAGTCCCGCCGACCGGCAGGCGCTCACCGCTCCCGGCATCGAATTGCTGTTCTTCAACCGGCTGCGCTGGCGACATGGCGTGAGCAATCTGCTGCGCAATCATCGTAAGCTGTTACTCATCGATCGCGAACAGGGTTATGTGGGCGGCGCGGGTCTGACCGACGAGTTCATGTATGCGCATGACACGGCCCTGCCCTGGCATGAAGTGATGCTGGCCATTCGCGGGCCAGTTCTCAACGACTGGCTGGCCTTGTTCGAGCGCACCTGGTTTGGCATCGGCACCAGCTGGTTCAAGCAACCGCGCGCGAGTCATATGGCACCGGCGAGCGGTGCGCAACGCGGACGCGTCTGCGCCAGCAATGGCCCACGGGCACATCACGTGGCGCAGTCGCTGTACCAGCAGCTGCAACAGAGCCGGCAACACATATGGCTGGTTACGCCCTACTTGCTCCCCTCATTGAAACTGCGCCGCCTGTTGATTCAGGCTGCACGCCGCAAGGTGGATGTGCGCGTGCTGGTGCCCGGTGAACTGACGGATCATCCCGCCATCCGTCATGCCTCGCGGCGTCACTATGCGCGCCTGCTGCGTGGCGGCGTACGCATATTTGAGTATCAACCCCGCTTCATTCACGCCAAACTGGCGCTATCCGACGGCTGGGCCAGCACCGGCTCCACCAACTTTGATCGCTGGAACCTGCACTGGAATCTGGATGCGAATCAGGAGATTGATGACCTCGCGTTTGCTCTGCAGGTGCAACGACAACTGGAGCAGGATTTCGCGCTCAGTGAAGAACTGCGCTATGCCAGCTGGCAGCAGAGACCGCTGTATCTGCGCTGTCTTGAATGGCTGAATGGTCATCTTGACAGGCTGCTGGATCAACTTCACTCCTGAATGACACGGGCATAGTGTGTGCACTGCCAAAAATAAATAGCGGCTCCAGCTGCCAGGCATTACGCTTGTGAATACTGCAACACCCACAGGCTTTTGATATGGATCTGGGACTCAAGAACAAAGTCTTTCTGGTGGCCGCCTCCAGCAAAGGCCTTGGCTATGGCATTGCCGCCGCCCTGGCTGCAGAAGGCGCGCAGGTTGCCATGGGCAGCCGCACGCAGGCCGATATAGAAGCAGCTGCGGATCAACTGCGCGACACCACTGGGTCGAATGTGCGTGGCTATGTGCTCGATGCCAGCAATGCCGCGTCAATTGATCATTGGGTAAGTACCTCGCTAAGCGACTTTGGTTCCATTGACGGACTGGTGGTGAATGCCGGCGGTCCCCCGCCGGGAAACTTTGCATCTTTTGACGATCAGGCGTGGGAGAAGGGTTTTAATCTCACACTGATGAGCGCAGTCAGGATGATTCGCGCCGTGTTACCCGAATTGCGCCGCAATCAGGGCGGGTCAATCCTGACGGTGACCTCCGCCTCGATCAAGGAGCCCATAGAAAACCTGATCCTGTCCAATGTATTTCGCGCCGGCGTGGTCAGCCTGGTGAAAAGCCTGTCCCTGGAGCTGGGCGAGCACATCCGCATCAACAACCTGGTGCCGGGCCGCTTCGACACCGACCGGATACGCGAACTGTATAAACGCATTGCCGCGACGACTGATGAACCCATCGAAGCGTACATTGCGCGACAGAACAAAAGTGTTCCGCTGCGCCGCAATGGCCGACCTGCAGAATTCGGCGCTGCTGCTGCTTTTCTGCTATCGGAATGCGCCAGCTACATCACCGGCGCTACACTGGTAGTGGACGGTGGCAGAGCACGAACCGTTTGGTAATGGCGCACCGCCAAATGGCGCTGTGAACTCATGATGCATTGCAACACATGGCCATGGTTTCCTGCCACGTGACGCCGGATGCTGCGGGACGGATGCATCACCAGTATCCACGCGACTGAAAATCTGCGACCCTTCACGCGCTACAGGGCGGTCCATGTACGATTTTCCCTGAAACAATACAAACACGGTGATTTGTCGCTTTTGCCACGCGGCTATCGGCCGATGCTGGTCGTAGCGACAGCGCCGGTAACGACATGCGTCCGGATAACCTCCCGACGAATCGCATTATCATCATGTGATCAGAGATCGAGCCGACAACCAATGCGTTCCATCAAGGAATGGTTCAATCACTATCTCAACAGCGGCATCCAGGGGGATGATCCGCGACTGAATGATCGTGCCCTGATGAGGCGTATTCGTACTGTAAACGCCTGCACCATCGCCTTGTTCGTGCAACTGCTGGCCATAGCGATGGATCTCATCCGGAGCCACGTATGGCTGGTGTTGACCGTGCATTGCAGCGGCTTCGCCCTGGCGTTTATCGCCACCCACTATTTTCTCAGACACAACAAGATAAACGCTGCGGTGCACACGCAGCTGATCCTGCTGTGTGCGGTGATGATTGACAGCAGCCTGGCTTTCGGTGGAGAAGCCCGGCCGGGCAAGGCGTGGTTGTTGCTCATTCCGCTGTATGCGGGGCTGGTGGGCAGCATGGCCACTGCATTTCTCTATGCGGCGGTGGTTGGCATGACACTGGCTGCGTTCGTCATCCTGGCCAGCCATGGCGTGCACATACCCAGCAAGATAGCGCCCGAGCACCTTGCCAGTTTCGATTCCGTGCATACGATTTATGTGTGCATTGCCGTTCTGGGCGTTGTTTATGCCTTCACACGCACACAACGCGAAGCGGAGCAAATCCTGCTAATGGCAAATGATGAGCTGAAGCGATCACGCGATCTTGCCGAGGCAACCACCCGGGCCAAGAGTGAATTTCTTGCCAACATGAGTCATGAAATCCGAACGCCGATGAATGGCGTCATTGGCATGACCGACCTGATTCTGGATACGCCGCTCAGTCCGGTACAGCGTGAATATGCCGAGACAGTGCGCGCCAGCGCCAGCTCGCTGCTGGCAGTGATCAACGACATACTGGATTTCTCCAAGATCGAAGCCGGAAAACTTGATATCGAATCAATCGAGACCGATGTGCATGTCTGCGTGGAAGACGTCGGCGCAGCCATGGCTTTCCAGGCAGCTTCGCAGAATCTCGAGCTGATTGTGAATATCGACGCGCAAACGCCCCGCCATGTGCTGGGCGATGGGCAGCGTATTCGTCAGTGCCTGACCAATTTCGTCAACAACGCAATCAAGTTCACCCAGGCAGGTGAAGTGGAAATCAGGGTTGCGCCACTGACCACATCGCCAGCAATGATTCGCTTCTCGGTGCGCGATACGGGCATTGGCATTGCACCCGATGTGCTGCAACGTTTGTTCAATCCCTTTGTACAGGCTGATGGCTCCACCGCCAGAATGTTTGGCGGTACCGGCCTGGGACTGTCGATCGTCAAGAAGCTGGTTGAGTTGATGGGTGGCACCATCGGCGCCAGCAGCACGCTGGGCGCAGGCTCAACCTTCTGGTTCGATCTGCCGCTGCAGCCCACACGCAGCGAGCAGCCTGCGACGCACTCGAGTCACAAACAGGCGCGACTACTGATCGTCGATGACAACGCAACCTGCCGTAATTTGTTGGAGGAACGTCTACGTCACGCAGGGTACATGGTGACGGCGGTGGACAGCGCCGTCAGGGCACTGGCGTTGATGCACAATGCCGTGGATTCGAATAGTGGTTTCAATCTGGTGCTCACCGATTCGCAAATGCCCGGCCTGAACGGCATGGAGTTCGCAGCGCTGGTCAAATCGGAACCCTGTTTTTCGAGCACTCGCCTGATACTGATGGCCACCTTGCAAACACCGGCAGGTGTACGCGCCGCCACTGAACGCAATTTCACCGCATCGATCCGCAAGCCGGTCAGGATGGGTGAGTTGCTGGTCACCCTGGATAACCTCCCAAGTCGCACGAGCGAATCGCCACCCACACAACCCAGGCCTGTCGCAGCGCAGAACGCCGACATGATCATGGCGAAACCTTCGCGCGGCCTAGTGCTGGTGATCGAAGACAATGTCGTCAATCAGAAGGTCGCGCAGCGCTTCCTGGAGCGCCTGGGTTGTGAAGTCGTCATAGCCGACGACGGCGAGCGCGGCGTGCAACTGTTTGAATCGGCCCGTCCGCAGCTGGTGCTGATGGATCTGCAGATGCCGGGTATGGATGGCTACCTGGCGACACGTCACATCAGAAAGCTGGAAGGTGAAGGCCCGCGTACACCCATCGTGGCGTTGACGGCGAACGCGATGCAGGGCTACTTGGAACGGTGCCTGGCAGCCGGGATGGACAACTTTCTCACCAAGCCGATCGAAGTTGATCGACTGCGCGGGTTGGTGGATCTTTACCTGCCAGACGTAGCGACCATTGCGGAATCCTTGACCAGCAAAGTCAACGGCATCGCCTAGGGTCTGTTGACAATCAACGCATCGCTGCGACGGCGGTCAGCACAGCCCAGGACGCGACGCACCGAGCGCGGTGTACTTAACGTACTCAAGCGAGGTGCAACAAAGTCCTGAGCTGTTCTGGCCCCGTCCCTTCGGGTTGGGCCCCAGAAAGCGCCATACGGCGTTGCTCGTCGTTCATTTGGAACTACCAAACTTCACTCCTCGCGCCTTGTCTGGTGCTTTCTGGGACTCCAACGCAGCGATGCGTTGATTGTCAACAGACCCTAGCAAGTCAGCAGAATACGCAAGCAGTAGCACTGGCTGGCAATGACTTATCGTGTTTCAAGACTCGATCAGGGCGGCAAGGACGCGAGATAGGCCGAGATATACAACATGTCCTCGGCCTCCAGGTTTTCCACCACGCGATTCATCAGCACGCTCTGGCGCGTGCCCTGCTTGAAATCCCACAGCTGCCGCATCACATAGGCGGCTGTTCTGCCGGCAAGTGGCGGAATATCCCCGAGGCCCTGCAGGCCGGGACCATGGCATAGGCTGCAGTGCATGGTCCTGTCGCCATCCGCGGTCGCCAGCTTCCTGCCGGCAGCCACGCTGCCCACCGGCACATAGGCAATCCATTGAGCGCGTGGATCGCGATTTATCAGAGTACGTTCCGGATTCTCCGGAACCATGATGATGCGCATGCCCAAGGGTACGCTGGGCAGCTGTTCCATCGGCGTCATCAGTCCATTACTCGTGGCGCGAACCGGGGGCACTTCGGTCGTTTCGACAACGCGAACCATTTTGCGATAAGACATCGAGGCAAAGTAGGCAGCGGCCTGCTTTCTTTCCTCGTCGCCAAGGCTGGCGGCGATCATCGCCATTTCATTGGTATTGGCCTTGCGCCGATCAGCGCTCCTGCGCGTGCCGTCAGCGAACGCCTGTAGCTGCTGCAGGATGTATGTTTCCGCAAGACCGGCCAGCTGGCCATTTTCTGTCCTGCCCTGACCATTGGGGTAGTGACACAGGGCGCACGCCCTGAGCCGGACACTCTGCTTGCCGTGCGCCACGATATCGGGCATCGATGGATGATCCTCGGGATACCAGTCGGCGGGCCCATAATCAAAGTAAGCCTCGTTGCGCGTGAACGTCCTGTCTGTATCCGGCAGCGAGCGCTTCACGCCGTCATCGGGCACGGGCGCATCAATGTAGGCACAATCATATGGAAGAGAGCCGACGGGACACGGCGGAGCCAGGCGCGACTGCGGTGACAAAGGTTCCAGCACCCCATACGCCCAATCCGGCCACCCAGGTCCGTGTTGTCCGAAGGCAGCTTCAGCAGATGTTACAAGTCCAAAGAGCCATATCCATCTTTGCCAGCGTTTCTTCATCCGTCCCCCACGAAGCTCGCCCCACGATGAGATGCGCGGAAGATAATACCGCTCACGGTCTCCGCAGGAGCATTGGCCAAGGTGCCGTGGTCAACACAATGTGGCCTGACAGGACGCCGGACCCGACCGGGTCGGAATGACTGGAAGCAAGTCGCACGAAGCCACACGGCGCAACACCAGGGTCTGTTGACCATCAACGCATCGGTGCGTTGATGGTCAACAGACCCTAGCCAGGCACGCCGCTCCCAGCGGCAAGGTAAGCTCGCCAGCCACCCCACGATGAAATTTCCATTTGCCCTTCGCAAATCCACGGTTCGCCCAGCACGCCAAGCACCTGCGCGCCATCCTCCAAATTCACTTTGCCGATACACAGCCCAGCGGGCTCGTTAACAAGCAAAGTTGACAGCCCCTCTGCAGGCACCGCCCAGAGTTCCACGGCCACGGCAACTCCGTCACTGTTCACACGCAGCATTGCCGGATGGCGATCACTGATGGACCAGATCCGGTACGACGATGCTGTGCGCGCTTCACGGACAAAGACTGCACCGATGGCGAGCATGTTCTGGTTCAGCGCCAACCCACGCATCAAGGTGCCATTGACGGCCAGAAGAATCGAGTTCGTATCTGCAGTCATGCTGGAATCCGGCTGGACAACAACGAGATAGTTCCCGCCAGCAATTTACAGAAACTTCACCGGCGCCAGCCAATGTATCAACACGACACAGCCATCGTCGCTGCTGACGCTGTGTACCGAACCGGCCACGTTGTACACGTAGCTACCCGCCGGATAAACACCACGCTCGTCACGCTGGCTTCCAGAAATCACATAGACATGTTCGTCCGCCGCATGACGGTGGACGGGTGCCGACGCTCCGGGGCTGTAACGCAGCATCGCCACTTCATAGTTGGTGTCCGGGTGTTTGAACAGGCGACGGATTTCGATTCCCTCACGAAATGGCTGCCACTCGCCAACCGCATCTGCGGCCGGGGAAACTTCCGGAATTGACATGGGCTATCCTTGAAGTTGCACAGAGTAAGAACCGGGAGAGATCTTCATACGCGGAATCCGCACCCCGGTGGAACCTGATTGAAAAAGCACTTCAACCATAGGCTGCCTCGAGCGCCGATATCACGGTCTTGCTGTCGGCAACCCAGCCTACTATGCCTCCTTGTGCGGTAATCATTTCCAGGGTGGCCTTCTTGAATTCCGGGAAATAGCTCTCCGTGCCGTCCTGCACCAGCAGACAGACATAGCCACGGTCATTGGCTTCGCGCATCGTCGTCTGCACACAGACCTCTGTGGTCACTCCGGTTATCAACAGATGTGTCACCTGCAGGTCTTTCAATATCCTGTCCAGAGGCGTCGCGTAAAAAGCACCCTTT
Source organism: uncultured Pseudomonadota bacterium (assembly GCA_963748005.1). GTDB lineage: Bacteria > Pseudomonadota > Gammaproteobacteria > Steroidobacterales > Steroidobacteraceae > CAILZL01. Next base: position 2,385,437 of record CAVVHH010000002.1, on the reverse strand, counting down.
CCCGGCTTGGCAAGATCATATTCGCCAGGCGCCGGCTGCAGTGCTTCGATAATTGCATTGCCCGGTTCACCGTCGATCAGCAACCGCCCCATGGGACCTTCGTCACCGATACGCAATGTGCTGTTGCCACGCTCCCGCTTCGCAGGTGGGCAATCCGACAAGTCGGGTCGGTGCGCTTCACGGGTATGAATGACAGGCATGCCCAGCTTCCGTGCTGTAGTCAGCAAGCTGGCAATGGCAGGCACACACGCCTGCAACAAGCTGACATTGTTGCCCAGGGATTCACCAAAGCCACCGGGCTCAACGAAGTCGCGTTGCATGTCGATAATGACCAGCGCCGGAGGACGTTCGGTCAGCACATAGGGATAGGGTTGCGCATCAATGTGCATGAGCTGCCTCGGCGTGCCCCGCCATGTACCGGCCAATCACGATGGGGTCCGCCGCATCCGGCGTGGTTTCATAAACCAGCCGACCACCGGATATCACCATGATCCGGTCGGCCATTTCCATGATTTCATCCAGATCTTCGCTGACCAGTAACACCGCCGCGCCCTGGTTGCGAGCAGTCATGATGCGGCCGTGAATCTCGGACACTGCGGTGAAGTCCAGACCAAAGCAGGGATTGGCTACCACCAGCACATTGGGCTGCTGCCCCAACTCGCGCGCCAGCACGGCGCGTTGCACATTGCCACCCGAGAGGTCGCCGATCGGCGCGTAAGGGCCGGGCGTTCGCACCTTGAAGTCTGCAATGGATTGCACCGCAGCCTTGATCATATTGCCCCTGCGCAGAAAACTGCCGATGCTGAATGGCTTCTGATCGAAACGCCGGAAGGCAAGATTCTCCGCCACGCTCATGCGCGCCACACAGGCATTACGCAACGGTTCCTCAGGCAGGCAGTGGAAATCGTAACGCTGCAATTTCGAGCGTTCACCGGAATAGGTGTGCCCTGTCACCTGTATGGCGCCACCTGCGGCCGGCCGCTGGCCGGCCAACACTTCCACCAGCTCGCGCTGGCCATTGCCCGACACACCTGCGATCCCGACGATCTCGCCAGCGCGTACTTCCAGGGAAAGATCTTTAACAGCGAACATGCCGCCATCATCTTCGACACTCAGACCCGAGACGGACAGTTTGACCGGCTGTTCAACCACCCGTTGTCGATCCATGGCGGAACTCGTGAACTCGCTGCCCACCATCATCTGCGCCAGTTGCCTGATGTCCACGTCACTCACCCGCGCGGAGCCGGCATACTTGCCGCGGCGTAACACGGTGACATCATCGGCATAGGTCATGACCTCGCGAAACTTGTGCGTGATGATCAGCACGCTCAGATCGTTCTGTCGCGTCATGTTCCTGATCTGTCCCAATACTTCGTCCGCCTCGTTCGGTGTGAGCACAGAAGTCGGTTCATCCAGGATTAACACCTTCACGTCCAGCAACAATTGCTTGACGATATCCAGCTTCTGTTTTTCGCCCGCCGCCAGATTATTTACGGAAGCATCCAGCGGCAGCTGGAACGGCATGCTGCGCATGCGCTCGCCAATTTCCCTGCGCTCCTTCTTCCAGTCAATCACACCCGGCAGATGTGGCCGGGCCAACACCAGATTCTCCAGCACGGTCATGTTGGGAATGAAGGTGAAGGTCTGATACACCATGCCGATACCCAGCTGGTGCGCATCGCGTGGATTGGTGATCAGCTGCTGCCGTTCACCGACCAGAACTTCACCCTCATCTGGATGGTAGAAACCCACAATGCATTTCACCAGGGTGCTCTTGCCGGCGCCATTCTCACCGAGCAGCGCATGCACGGTGCCTTTGCGCAATTTCAGCGAGACCTGATCCAGCGCCCGAAGCTCACCAAAGCGCTTGCTGACATTGATGGCTTCCAGGGCCAGCTCGCTCATGACATGGCCTCGATGAGCTGGGCGGACCTGGCCACGGCACCAAACACACCACCCTGCATCTTCACCATCTTCAGCGCCGCCAGGTGGTTGCCCATGTCGGTGGCACCACAACAGTCCTCGAGCAACAGACACTCGAAACCCATGTCGTTGGCATCGCGCATCGTGGTATGCACACACACATCAGTGGTGATGCCGGTAAACAGCAGATTGCGCATGCCGGCCTTGCGCAGCAGCAGCTCGAGATCCGTGGCATAGAACGAACCCTTGCCCGGCTTGTCGATGATGGGCTCACCGGACAACGGCGCCAGCTCCGGAATGATTTCCCAACCGGGTTCACCGCGCACCAGAATTCGTCCGCAGGGCCCCGGATCACCGATGCCCGCACCGATTCTCTGACTGCGCCAGCGTTTGTTGGCGGGCAGGTCGCTCAGGTCCGGGCGATGTCCTTCGCGGGTATGAATCACCATCATTTGTTGCTTGCGGGCAAACTCCAGCAGCTTGCCGATGGGTGCAATCGGTGCACGGGTCAGAGACAGGTCGTAGCCCATCCGGTCCACATAACCACCAATGCCGCAGAAATCCGTCTGCATGTCGATGACGATCAGCGCCGTGTTGGTGGGCTTCAGATCGCCGTCATAGGGCCAGGGATAGGGATCCGCTGCAACGTGTACAGTCATGTTGTATTTCTCCGTGGTTTCATTACCGTGCCGCCAGAGAACCCGGCATTCCGGAACGCACCTTGGTGGAAGACGAAGCAATCATCAGCACCAGCGTCAGCACATAGGGAGCGGCATTGAACAGGTAGTAACCCCAGGTCACGCCCACTGATTGCAACGAGGGGCCCAGTGCACCGGCGCCACCGAACAGCAGCGAGGCATACAGGCAGCGCACCGGATCCCAACGCGCGAAGATCACCAGCGCCACCGCCATGAGACCCTGGCCACTCGACAAGCCCTCACTCCAGCCGCCCGGGTAGTACAGCGACAGAAACCCGCCACCCACGCCGGCAAGAAATCCTCCCGCGATGGTGGCCAGCATGCGCACACCTAGGACATTCAGGCCCATGGCCCGTGCCGCGGTGTCACTTTCACCCACAGTGCGGATGGCCAGGCCCCAACGAGTGCTCTTGAAGAACCAGCCCATGGTCGGTGCCAGCAACGCGCCGATGATGAACAGCGCGTTGATCTCCAGCGCCGAGCGCAATGCCGGGTTGTCGCTCCACGCGCCCAGATGCAGCGCCGGCAGGTGTGGTGCGCTGGGCTGGATGAGCGGCTTGCCGATGAAGAACGCCAGACCGGTGCCGAAGATCATCAGCGCAATACCGACTGCGATGTCGTTTACGCGGGGTTGCTGGCACAACAGTGCGTGCAGACAACCGAGAATGACACCCGCACCCCCTGCGGCCAATATGCCCAACCACGGCGAACCGGTTATCCAGGAAATACCATACCCCGCCATGGCACCCATAACCAGGTTGCCCTCCAGACCCAGATTGATGCGACCGCTTTTTTCCGTGAGGCATTCACCCAGACTGACAAACAGAAAGGGCGTACCAACACGAATGGCGCCGCCGAGCACTGCGATCAGGACGTTAAGCCACTGGGTTAGCTCGCCACCCATCATTTGGCACTCCCGCTTCTTGCCGCGATGCGCGCAAACACGGCTTCGCTCGCCAGCAACAACACAAAAATAATGCCCTGCAATACCTGACTGGTGGCATCCGGCAGGTCGTGATCACGCTGCAGCAGGCCACTGGCAGCGCGTATGCCGCCAAACAGAATTGATACGGGAATGATGGCCAGCGGGTTATGGCGCGCCGCAAAGGCAATCAGAATTCCGGCGTAACCATACCCGGCATTCAGCGAAGAATTCGCGCGGCCATGCACTGCCGTCACTTCAACCATGCCCGCCAGTCCGGCAGCAGCACCCGCCATCATGCTGACCAGAAACACCAGCCGCCCTACCGGTATGCCGGACAGCCGCGCCGCACGCGCATTGCCGCCCACCATGTCCACTGCAAAACCGAATGTAGTGCGCCTGAACAGCACCCACAGCAGCACACACACGACGATGCCATAACCGAAACCCCAGTGAATCGAAGATTCACCGAGCGTGCCTAGCATGTGTGTCTCACCGATGTGGTAGGTCGATGGCTTGTTAAGCGTTTCCGGATCCCGCAATGGACCCACCACCAGAAAATTCAGCACCGCGATACAGATGTAGTTGAACAGTAGTGAGCTGATGGTCTCGTTGACATTGCGTCCATGCCGCAACCAGCCAACCAGACCAATCAGCAGTCCACCCGACACCATCGCTGTCACCGCCATGGCGATCAGGGCCACCCACGCATTCGCCTCAACAAACGCCAGACCAGTCAGCGCTGCAATCAGGCCACCCAGTACCACTGCACCCTCGCCACCGATGACGATCAGACCTAACCGTGCCGGCAACGCCGTACACAGTGCAGTCAGCATCAGTGGCGCAGCGCTCACCAGCGTGTTCTGCCAAGAGAACCACGTGCCAAATGCGCCACGGTAGATCGAGTGATAAACCTCCAGTGCGTCCGCACCAGCAACCGCGACAAACATCCCGAACAGCACCAGTGACGCGACCAGTGCTGACAGCGGAACCACAAACGGTGCCAGTTTGAACAGCATGTACTAGCCCTTGGTGCGGCCCACCACGCCTTCCACCAGCCAGTCCATGCTTTCCAGCCAGATATCGGTCTGACCGTAGCCCTTGCCTTTGGGAATCACCTCACGACCGGTGTTGTCCTTGATCGGTCCCTGGTACACGACAAAGTCGCCCTTCATGAACTTGGCGCGCGCAGCATCCGCATCCGCCCTGGCTTTGGCAGAAACCACGGCGCCATACGGCGAACTCTTCACCATGCCTTCCTTGAATCCACCACGGACCAAATTGGGAATCTTCTGGCCCTTCTGGATCATGGTCGCGTAGTCCAGATACACCTTGCTCCAGTTCCACTCCGCACCCGTGAGAAAACCCTTGGGTGCGAGTCTGGATTGATCGGCGTGATAACCGCAGGAATAGATACCGCGTTTTTCGGCGGTCTCCACCACCACCTTGGGACTGTCCACGTGACAGGTGAGCACATCAACACCCTGGTCGATCAGGCTGTTGGCGGACTCTGCTTCCTTGACGGGATTGGACCAGCCGCCAGTGAATACCACCTGCACCGTGATCTTCGGATTCACGCTACGCGCAGCCATCGTAAAGTTGTTGATATTGCGCAGCACCTGAGGAATCGGGATGGCTGCGATATATCCCAGCTTGCCCGTCTTGCTGGTGTGACCGGCGACAATGCCTGAAACGTACACCGCCTCATCGATGTAGCCGAAGTAGCTGCCCACGTTCTTCGGGTGCTTGCTTGGGTCGTACAGACCGCCGCAATGCAGGAACGTCACATTGGGATACTTCGGCGCAATCTTGAGAATGTGCGGATCAAAGTAACCAAACGATGTTGGAAACACCACCTGCGCGCCATCCAGGTTGATCATGCTTTCCATTGCTTTTTGCACGGCGATGGTTTCCGGTACGTTCTCCTGATCCACCGCCTTGATCCAGGGCTGTCTGGCAATGGCAGACTTGCCTTCGAAGTGTGCCTGGTTATAGCCATAGTCGTCCCTGGGCCCAACGTAGATAAAGCCCATCACGACTTTCTTGTCGGCTGCAAACACGTCACGAATGCCCAGACTCGCCGCAGCGGTCCCTGCACCCAGCAGCGACAGATTTTTCAGTGTGGTTCTGCGCCCCTGGTCCACACCATTCTGAATGAGCGCACTCTTCTGTATATCGTCTTTCATAAATATGACCTCACATCGTCCACTTGAACATGACTTGAGGAACGTCTTCATCAACGTCTTTGACGCCGAACTTGTTGTGCCAGAACTGGTATTCGATGCCGATCTGCAGGGTGCCGGGCGCACCAAACCAGTTGCCCGCATCGATGAGCAGACGCGGACCCGCGATCAGGTTATCCGCCTTGGGCGCGCTGCCGTGCTTTTCAGCCCACGCGTAGTCGACAAAGCCTTCAAAGGCAAACTTCTGGCTTCCCAGTGTGAAAGGCAGCAACCAGTCGATGGTGACTTGCGCCCCACCGTCCGTTTGCGCAGCCACCCAGTCACGGTAGCTCTTGCGGTAGTAGAAATTGACGTCCGCAAATGCGAACTTGGGAAGATTCAACGCCAGACCGACGCCGACCAGCGTTGCGCGCAGGTCCTGCCCCATTTCCTGAGTGCCCGCCAGCAGGAAATCCTTCACGATGCCCATCTTCAGTTCCTTGCCGGCCATCTTTCCGAAACTGACTCGCGGCGAGAACTCAGCGTAGTACGCAGTGCCCGAGTCAAATGGATTGTTGACGTCCAGGAAGAAGAAGTTGTCGCCGTACTTCCAGGCATTGGCGTGCTCAACGGTCATGGTGGTCATCTGCTCGTCCTGCAGCTCGTAACCATTGCCGTTAAGTAACTGCACATTGGTGGTACTCCATTCTGCAGCGTGTGCTGCAGAACTCAGATGCAGGAGCCCTGCCATCAATGCCAGATTCCCCAACAGGGTTTTTGACTTCGGTGTTCTCGCAAACGTTGCGTTGGCAAAGCTGGCTGTCATGGATCTCTCCTGGCTGGGTTTTTAGCAACAGAACAAAACTGGGAATACAACGTTGTGTACCAGGAAGCAGATATCGTGCCAGAAGCAGAAGCCACGGCCTCAAGCGCAAAATACCCGGAAAAACCAGCGGTTTTTTTCAGCAGGTGAAATTAGTGCAACAACATGGAGCAGCCATACGAACTGCGATGGCAGAGAAGTGGTGCATCACCATTCGCGCCATGCATGAAGCCGGTGCAGACGCACGAGCTCCATACCTGACCATCTGAATTTCCGCGGCATCGGGCGCGGAGCACTTCATGTGAGTGCGCTCACCGGAATATCGAGCGGACACTGCAACAGTGATTGCAAACAGTGGCGACACAGACATCGGCGCGACAAGCCGTCCCATGCATCAACTCCAATCACCACCATGCGGTGGCCGTTGATTGCTGCGACTGATGCGTCGTACGGTCACACTCATGGCGCTGAGCGCCATGGGATTGCAGGTAGACTCGCTGCCGAGCACGCTGCACAATGGCCAACATGGACCGACATGCTGCGAAGCATGGACCGAACCTTTGTCTGCCATGTCAAACAAAGTCGACCAAGAGCAAATGCCACGCAAAGCCAAGCAACCCGTTGCAAAAATCCGGAATACGCGTCCGGCCCAGGATATTTATGCGAAAGTGAAGAACCTGATTTTGTCGTTCGAACTGGCACCCGGCGCACGCTTCACGGAGTCCGGACTGGCAGAGCAATTCGACGTCAGTCGCACACCTGTGCGTGAGGCGCTACAGCGGCTTGAAACCGAACACTACATCACCATTCGCGCCAAACAGGGATGTTTCGTGCGCGATGTCGATATTGCCGATCTGACTCAGCGTTACCAGGTCCGCATCGAGCTGGAGATGCTATCGCTGCAGCTTGCGGGACTGCACATGTCAGACCAGGATCTGGAAGAACTGGCGGAGGCCTGGGATCCGGTCGTTCAGCGAGGACGTTCGGCCAAACCGGACTTGATGGTGGAAAGAGAGGAGTCATTTCATCTTGCCCTTGCCAAGGGTGGCGGCAATCGCGCACTGTATGAATACATCAAGGATATCAATCACCACATCCGGATAGTGCGTCGACTTGATTTCACCGATGCAGATCGCATTGCAACCACCTATGCCGAACACCATCAGATAGTAACGCTGTTGCTGGAACGCAATATAAAAGGGGCGCAGAAGTTGATGCGGGAACACATCACCCACAGCATGGAGTTCGCAAAAACACTGACGTTGCTGCGACTTGCGCAGTTGCGAGGCAAAACCGCCAGGAGACAGTCCTCGGCAAAGTAGTGGCGCAGTGAGGTTTGGCGCGCCCCTGCAGGGAATAATCCATCGCTGCATGTACAGAACATGTTTCGCAGCGCAGGCAACAACCCGTGACAGAGGTTCGGCGAGAACGAGCGCAGCATCGCGAAGAACTCGCGCATCGCTTTACGCGGTCATGCGTCGGTATCAAGAAGTCGACGACCACTGGATTGCAATGTAACTACCTGACAGACAGCAGATCGTTCGCTCAATGTCGGGATGATGGCGAATGACGATCAGGGGGATTACGGATTGGGCTTCTTCGCGATCGATGTCAAGGTCGATGAAGTGCCGGCCTTTTTGTGATCCGCCCTTGATGGGCAGGCATGCACTTGAAGTGAGGTGTATATGACCCGGCCACAGGCAACGAACATCAGCTTGATGTACGCCATCGATGCGCGTCGTTCAGTGCGCTCCTATACATCCTGGAAGCTGGACCGGGACACCATCAAACAGCTGCTGGCGGCTGCCGTTCGCGCACCCACGGCCATCCATGAGGAGCCATGGGTCTTCGTCATCGTGCAGGATGTCGCCTTGCTGAAACGGCTGTCGGATCGGGCCAAGGACTTTTTTGTCAAGGAGTTGCAGCACGCCAGGCTGCACGGTGGCAGCCATGCGCTCGATGCCTTCACTCAGCCTGACTTCAATGTCTTTTACAACGCCAGCACGCTCATCGTGATTTGTGCCAGAGCCACAGGGCCATTCGTTGCTGCGGACTGCTGGCTCGCTGCAGAGAACCTGATGCTGGCGGCGTGCTCTCTGGGACTTGGCACCTGCGTCATCGGCTCTGCGGTATCAGCCCTCAATGATCCCGACGTGCAGGCCGAACTCGGCATTCCGGCAGGCGTCACGGCCGTCGCGCCCATCATCGTCGGCGAACCTACCGGCCTTACGCCGCAGACCTCTCGCAAGGAACCGCAGATCCTCGTCTGGAAGTGAGTCCGCGACGGCGCCATGCTGGTGGCGCCGTCGCGCGCCAGTCAATCACACAGCTTCAGTCCGATGATGTTCTGTTCGGTTACAAACGCCATGGCCTTGGGCCGATAGGCCGGATCGCTTTGCCAGCGCTGCACCACGCTTGAGTGAAACACATCACTCACTTCAGGTTCGCGCGGCCTCTTCTTTAGCTTGTTGAACGGCGGGCTATCCCAGGGCTTGTGAACGTCTTGCTTGCTGCATACACAGTTGGGCACGCGAGTCAGCGGCGTCGCCAATTTCACTCCCACGCTTTGCAGGCGTGCCATCATCCATTGCAAGGCGACATCCGAGAATCGTGACTCAGCTTCTGCATAGCCGCCGCCCACATCCGCATGCGCACCGGAAAACCAGGCCTGTTCAATCTGCTTGCGCGCATCCCAGCGGGTCACCGGAAAATCGATGCGTAATTCGTCGATGGCCATGGCGTGAAAACCATGTTCCACCTTGTCGCTCAGTCTGGTATCGGTGAAATGAAATACATCAAAGCGGCTGTCTTTCAGATACAGCGGAATACCCATGGAGCCGACTGTATCCCATACACCCACTGCCCTGATGGGGACGTCCGGAATCAGATCGTCATCCTTCAACGTGTCGCGCGCCACGAAGCTTTCGATGAAATCCAGAAAGCGATTCGCCATGGCCACGGCCTTTGATCTGCCACTGAGCGTGATGCCCTTGGAACGATGCCAGGCAGCCAGACCACGACGATAGGCCTCTTCCTTGTCGTTCACGTTGTACTTGCCCGGGTCCAGCAGGCCTACGCGCGCAATCATGCCGGCCAGTGCCCGCGCCGTATACGCGCCGCGACTGAAACCGACAATGTAGATCGCATCGCCCGGCTGATATTGGCGCGAAATAAAAGTGTAGCCACGTACGATGCGCGAGATCACGCCCATGCCAAACACCCCGCCCATCACCTTGCTGACCAGACTGCGCGAATCGCCTACACCATGAATGTACTTGGCCACCTGTAGCACCCTGCCGGCGCCATCCACCAATACCTTTTCCTGCTCGTTGTGCAGCATCAGCGTTTCCGGGGTTGGCCGTCCCGCCAGATTTGAATACAGCTTGACGACATTGGTCACCGTATCGCCGTGCAATTCGCCGGCGTTGTCGTCGGCATCGGCCACCGACTTGCCGGTCTGTTCCTCCGGTCCATTCCAGGTGCCGTCGGCACAAAAGATGATGACTTTGCTCATGATCAATCCCTCCGTTGGTTTGCTGGTGTGGCGCGCATGCTAACAAGTGTGGCGTCGCCGGTACATCTGCAAAGGTGTGACTCTGTCCGGTAGCAACGGAGCCAACATCATGCTGTGGGCAATTATTCGCATCATTCTCCTGCTTGCCGTACTGCCCACCCCGCCATACAGCAGCGCGTGGGGCCATTACCCCAGCGGCGGCATCGGCGTGATCCTGATCACCCTGCTGGTACTGCTGTTAATAGGATATATGACGGCGTCGCAGCACGCAGCAGTCCATATGGTTTGCAAATTGAGGGAATGGTGAGCCGCGGATGTAAAAGTCTCATTCATGGCTGGGCAATGCTGTCCAGCTATTGGAGAAGAATTTTGCGGCTAAAGGACTCGCGAGCTGCGTGGGTCGCAAACTCTGCCTGCATCGGCATCACGGCTCGCGACCAGGTTAATCGGTGGCAGCCACAATAACGATTACAAATGCTGCATACACAACCAGCAAACCCAATATCCGAGGCAGGAGCATCCATACTTTGACGGCGATGCCATCAAGCTCATCGACGATGCGAAATAGATGGTCCATGGCGCTGAACACTGGATGACCTGGACATGACCAGGATAGAGATTGAAGGAGCCCAGACGAGACTTGCGTCCGGGCTCCATGGAGCGTCATGTCATTCCGCGAAAGGAATGACTTCGGCTCGTGGATAGCTTCACAAATGGTGGGAATGGGTGCGGCCGGTGACAGCCTTGGATCCGTGTAGGCCAGGACTTACGGACCCGCGCCTGTGTCTGCTATCAACCAACCAGGAGTGCAAGCAATGTCCAAGTCCAAGCTGACCGTCGTTGGCAACGAACCGGTCGAGCCCCAGGTATCCCTTGAACAGCGCATCGAAAAGATCAGCACCAAAGGACATATAAGGTCGAAGCAATGATCACGGTTATTCGTGATCCGCTGAAGCCAGAAGACGGGCTCATCGAATGCCGGATGAGGCGACTATCTGGCAGGCCGCTTGTAGACCTTGGTATTCACGATTTCCTGACTGAGCTTGCGCAGGTCGTCGAGTGATCGACGAGGCCTTTCGGCTGTTGGCGTGATTCCGGAATTATTGTATGGATCTGCAGCGAAATTCGTATTGTCCAGTTGAATAGTATTGTTGTTCAAGATCCGCAACGCTCGTTGCGTGTCGACATCGCCGCTGTACGAACCATCTTCCAGCCTGAACTCCCAAAAGGCATCGCCCACTTCATTGCGAATGACCTTCCCAGAACCAGGGGGAGTAGCGAATGCCGCTATTGTTGGTTTTTGCGTCTTCATTAAGCCACCTAAGTGAGTATGAGTCAGCCCTAATTTCTCCTTGTCCCAAGCGTTCCGATGGCGGATTAAATAGCCATATGCCGGATTATGTCCAGTGGACGCCATATTTGGACTTCGTACCCAGGAATGAGGTTTAGACAACCACTAGCAGTTGTGCTGCCAATCGCGTGGCGACACAACCTCGGCCAATCAGCCCGTGTGAGTTGCGCGTTGCACTCCGCAACTTCTATCCAGACATGCACCCCGACCCGGCGAGCACCTCACCTGCTTTTGGTGCCCCCCCCAAAATGGCATCGAAGGGCCACTCGATGCTCAAAGCAATGCACGAAAATTTGCCCGGCCAGCTCACCGGTCTTGCGATCGTAACTCTGCCTACACCCCATACACGCCCTGATCCCTTTCCGGATACGACTCATATACATGCTCGAACAGCGTTGAGCACTTCTCCTGGTATAGGTCTGGTGTATAGGCGGTTGGCAAGCCACCATCCAGGATGTCTTCGATGGCGAGTTTCACCTTGGAACGAGCCGAAGATTTCTGACGCCAGTTGAGTACCAGCAGACCTTTGAGTTTCATCAATAGGTCGCGTGCAACCTTCTTCACTTCGGCACGTTCGTCGGTGCTCAGCTCCGGGGCAGGACGAGTAAGGATATCCAGAATGACCAGCTCCTCCTCGCTCATGTTCTCGCGCACATGGCGCTGCTGTTCGTCGGTGAGCGCCCTGCTTAATGCCACCAGCTCACGGAACAGGTCTTCAATGTTACGGCTGCCGTTGTTGTAGGCCTCAATCAGTTCCTCGAACTTGTCCTGAAAATCGGCACGGGTTCGATTGAGCCGAACCATCTTCTCCAGCTGTGCACGGATGGCGGCCTTCAGCACTTCCAGGTCGGTGTTCTTGGTTTTGGATTTTTCGAACCGACCAGCCAACCCCTCGAAGTCGATCTTGGACAAATCCAGCACCGCGCCCGGCTTTGTAGGTATCGCAGCACCGGTGATGGATTCGTCCAGCACCTTGTTGATGTCGGCCATGACTTCCGAAATATCCACCGGATTGGGATTCAGCTTGGTCTGAATTGCATCAGCAATCGCCGTCAGACATGCCACGCGACTGGCAAACTCCAGCGCCGCTGGATCAGGCTTCACCGCAATATAAAGCGTTGTCACCAACCGTTGATGACCGAAGAACTCCCGACGCAGCGGGTCAGGCGAAATCAGCGCATCGATGGCATCGCGCATGCGGTTCAGTCTTTCCAGGCTACCGAGCGGCAACGCCTCCATGTCCTCGATATTCACAGATCGCCTTGCACAGAACTCCACCGCAGCCACCAATGTGCTGCGAAGCTCATCAACCAACTGCTGCTTGTCTCTTACCGGAGCACGGCCATCTTTTCCGGCGCCATAAATGGCCAGTGCCTTTTCGAGCGAGGCGAATACATTGGCGTAATCCACAATCAGGCCGCTGTGTTTGCCGGGGAACACGCGGTTGGCGCGTGCGATGGTCTGCATCAGCGTGTGATTGCGCATCGGCTTGTCGAGATACACCGTCGAACAGCTGGGCGCATCAAAGCCCGTCAGCCACATGGCGCACACAAATACCAGCCGCAACGGATCGGCGGTGTCCTTGAACTTCTCGTCCAGTTCTTCGTCATTCATCCGCCGACGATGTGGCTCGATGTCGAGCCCGAGCTGCTTCATCTGCGCAATCTCGTTCTGTCCGGGGGAAACAATCACCGCCATGTCCGTGGTATTGATTACATCCAGACGCTTGCGCAGGTCGGACTTTCGGTCGGTAGAAACATCATACCGTCCCAACTGCTCCTGAACGCTGAAGCGTTCTTCTTCCCAGCACCGTCGCACCTTGTCGTACATCTTCAGGGCAGTCGCTTTGTCGATGGACACCACCATCGCCTTGCCGACAAAGCCACGCCCCAGGAAATGCCGCACGATGTCCGCGGCCACGGTCTGCAGGCGATCATCGCGAGTCAAAATGTGGTACTGGCGATTCAGCACCTGCTCCAGCTTGGCTTCCTGATCGGCATCCAGCGCTGCTGCTTCGATGACGTCGTAAATGTCGTCGTTCAAATCGGGATTCACCAGATGCAGCTCTGGCGTGCGGTTCTCGTAGAACAGCGGCACGGTCGCGCCGTCTTCGACGGACTGCTGGAAGTCATAAATGGACACGTAGTCGCCGAACACTTCGCGGGTGCGTTCTTCACCCGCAATCAGCGGCGTGCCAGTAAACGCCACGAACATGGCCTTGGGCAATGCGGCACGCATGTTCAGCGCCAGCGTGTCGTACTGACTGCGGTGTGCTTCGTCGGTGAGCACAATGACATCAGACCTGTCGCACAACACGGGCATAGCACCCTCACCCCGCCCCTCTCCCTGAGGGAGAGGGTGGCCCGAAGGGTCGGGTGAGGGTGTCTCCGGTCTGAACTTCTGAATCAATGAAAATACATAGCGATGATTGCCGCGTAACAGTTCGCGCAGATGGCTGCCACTGCTGGCATGGCACTCATCGCCTTCGGCTTGACTGACCGCGCCTGCGGCCTTGAAGGTGGTGGCAATCTGCTCATCCAGTTCGACGCGATCAGTGACCACCACGAACGTCCAGTTACCGGCGATCTTGCGCAGAATCTTCTGCGCGAAGAACACCATCGAAAAGCTCTTGCCGCTGCCCTGCGTTTGCCAGAACACACCGCCGCGACCGTGTCCTTCCTGGCGCGCGGTGAGCATGGATGCGATCGCATTGTTGACACCGATGAACTGATGATTCTGGCCGATGATCTTCGCCAGTCCTGACTTGTGCTCGGAGAACAACGTGAAGTTCTCCACCAGATCCAGCAGCCGTTCACGATCGCAGGTGCCGCGCAGCATCACTTCCAGCGATACGCGACGTGGTTCGTCTTCGCGCTCGATGCGCTTCCATTCAAAGAAACGCTCCCAGTCTGCGGTGAGCGAGCCCACGCGACTGTCCATACCATTGGAAGCAATCAGCAAGGCGTTGTACCAGAACAGCGCCGGAATCTGCTGTTTGTAATGAGTCAGATTCTCATCGAACGCAGCACGCGCCGGTACGCCGGACTTCTTTAACTCGATCACTACAAACGGCAAGCCATTCACGAACCCGACCAGATCCGGCCGACACGTATACAAAGCGCCTGTCACACTGAACTGACTGACCAGCAGAAAATCATTGTTGAGCGGCTGCTCCCAATCCATCACCCGCAGTCGTTCGGTCTTCTGCCCGCCTCCACTCCCTCGCCCTTTGGGAGAGGGCTGGGGTGAGGGTTCGGTGTCAGCAACGCTAACCCGAATACCTTCCTTCAGCAGTCCATACACCTCACGATTGGCTGCCTCCAGACTCATCGCCGAACGATCGCGGGTTAATTCATCCACTGCGGCAGCAATGGCATCGGCAGGCAGCGAGGGATTCAATCGTTCCAGCGCCGCGCGCAGGCGTGGCGCCAGCACTACCTCGCCCTTGGTTTCGCGTCCCAGCGTGCCGCCCGTTCCAAACACCTCCTCCAGCGCCGACACCGTCTCCCAGCCCAATGCAGCAAACAACCCGATGGCGGGTTGCTCAACGAGCTGGTCTTCGCTGTAAGCGTGTGGACTCATTTCAGGACGAACCGCCCGGACTTCAGCGTACCGATGCGCTTGATCAGCTCGGCCTTGATCAAGGGGCGTAACAGATCCGATGCGCCTTGTTTCGAAATCTTCAGCGCCGTGCGTATCTCGGCAGGTGTCATGCCGCCCTGCTTGCCCAACAACTTGAGCAACTGCTCCTGCCGTGGTCGCAATACCAGCTGCTCGCGTTTCGCAGCCGTGGATAGCAGGCCCATCCGCTCCCATGCGCGCTCCAGCGTTTGCAGCAGACCCTCAGCGCAATACTCCAGCCAGGAGGTCAGATCGTCGCCGGCTCGTCGCACCGCATCCAGCGCAACGTAGTAGCGAGGACGATCCTCCCAGTAAAACTCGTCCACCGAAAAAATATGATGCGAATCGAAGCCACGCCGGTATAACTCCCACAGTGCCAGTGAGCGCCCGGTGCGGCCATTGCCGTCAGCAAAGGGATGAATGGACTCAAAGCGATGATGCACAATCGCCGAACTCAATACCGGCGACAGCAGCAATGCCTCCTTGTTCCACCACTCCAGCAACTCGAACATCAAGCCAGATACTTCCTTGTGGGGAGGTGGCACAAACTCACCCACCCGTACGTTGATGCTCCGGTATCGCCCCGCCTCGCCCTGATCCATTGCATCGCCCGCAATGATGGCGTGCAATTGAAAAATGTCCTCGTGCTGAATTCGCTTCTTGCGGGGGCGTTTTTCCAGATGCCGCAGTCCGGCAAAGTAGTTCAACACTTCGCGTCGGGCACGCGTCGAAGCCGACACCGCACCGCCCTCCTCCAGCACCCGCACTTCTTCGAGTGTCAGCGGATTGCCTTCGATGGCGGTCGAGCTATAGGTATTGCGTGCTCGCGTATCTTTCTGCAGGGCAGGAATCCACGGCACCTGCACCACCGCGCCCTGAATACGCTCGCGCAGCGCCGCGATGCTTTCCACCCGCGACAGCAGCAATGGCGTAATCGTGAATTGCGGCTGATATCCCATGTCGGCGAGTCTGCCGATGAGTAAAGCCTGGGTCAAGCGTGAGTCAAGTATGGGTCAAGTACGCCGATCAACACCCACGGAATCCGGACAGCCTGCCGGGACTTTAGCCTCGACGAATCCGGATCAACTCCGGGCCATCGGTTTCCAGACGGTCTTCACGGATCAGGCCGTTGATCAGGGAGCGTGCGGTGTCGTCGATGACCTTGCCGACGCGGGCGAAGCCCAGCCAGCGGGCGAAGGCACGCACGGCGTCGTCGCGGTGGATCCAGCCGCGACCGATGGCGGACTCGAAGTCATTCTTCAGGGACTCGCGGGTGCAGTCGGTCAGGGTGCGAAAGCCCAGCGAATACAGGCCGCCGTCATTCACCACAATGCCGCGGCGCACGGCGGTGAGCAGATCGGTGGCCAGCACCTCTTGAATGCGCGAGCCGGTGCGCTGATAACCCAGCGCATGCGAAAGGTCTCTAATCGCCGTGCTACGGTCACGTGCCACACCATCACTGAACAACGCACGAACCGCACACAGCACATCGGTGCGTTCGGTGTCGTTGATGTCGGGTGGTTTGTCGGCGGCGTAGGTTGGTGGTGCGGCTTCTGCTACCTTCAATTGCGATGGCTCGTTGGCGGGCTGGCGAGTTGTTGGTATGTGGCCAACGGGCGCAGATATGGGCTGCAATTGCTCTGCCTGTGCCTCGGCCAGTTGTTGTTCGGCTGCATCGATGTTCAGCGGAACTTGACCTGAGAGCAGACGCGGCAGCAACAAGTCGCGCGTCCGACGGAGGTTTTGGACTTTGCGCATCAGCGACTCGCGCTGTTTGTGAACACCGCGCGCGATATCGTCGTAACGTTTCATCAGCGGACGCGGCGGCAGAACAATCTCAAAATTGCTGACGGTGTCTTTGGTGAGTGCCTCGCGCGTCGCACCACCTTGAGCAAGCGCCAACAACTGCTGCTTGCGTTGGTCGCTGTTTATTGCGCCGAGGATGTAAAAGGGACTTGCCTTCGTTGGGTCAGCGCGAACGATGGCGACGTGCTGGTTGACTCGCGCCGGGAGGAGATATGAAAGCATGAGTGCGCATCGAGCCACGGACGCGCCAGTGATATTCAGAAGGATGTCGTTTTCTTCAACGATCACGTTGTCGAGTTCTGCGGCTTGCCGATCATCAATGAAGGCGAGATCGGCAAACTCAAAGCTGTAATCGTAAATGTTCAAGCTGCGGATAAGATGGATGCCCTCCGATTTGTAGGCGTCTTTTCCACCTCGCGGAGTAGCTCCGCTGCCAATCTTTGTCGTCACTTGTCGAAGTGTCGTCACCTCCCAGCCCCGCGGAATCTCACCAAGCGATGAAGCAACAAGCGGAACCTTTTCATGGCCGGGGAAGCGGAAGTGGACGAACCACTCACGATAAAGCGTGCGGGCCATCGTCTCCAGAATCTTGATGCGCCGCTGACTGTTCTCGACCAGCTCGTCGTAGGCTGAGAGGATGCCTACAATTCGCCGTTGAGTCGGCAGTGCGGGGACATCAACTTCAAGTGAGTCAAGATGATTGCGATTTAGTGTTGGAACTCCCGCCCCAGCATTGAATCTAGAACCTATCTCAAATTCGTTTGAGTAGCATATTTATGCAGGCGAGCTGTACAAAGCCGAGGAAGTTTTGCGCGTAATACTCCCATCGACACAGGATTCTTCGCTGCCATTGCAACCAGGCGAAGAAGCGTTCGACCAGCCAGCGTCGCTGATAACGGCGCAAGCGCCGTCCATCCTGCGTGGCGTGTCTCACCCGATTGGTCTTGTGCGGCGCAATCATCTCGATGTCCTGTTCGCGCAACTGCTCATCCAGGGGGTCGGAGTCATAGGCCTTGTCGCCGATCAGATTCTCCGGCTTCGCTTCGATCATGTAAAAGTCGAAGCTCAGCTGCACCAGCGTAACTTCGTGATGGTTCGCGGCATGCGTGCTGACCGCCAAGGGCAAGCCATGGCGATCCACAATCGCCATGATTTTCACGCCTTTGCCCCGCTTGGTTTTGCCAATTTCCTCGCCGCCGCCTTTGGCACTGGCAAACGTGGCATCAATGAACGCTTCGCGTTCATCGATCATCCCCTGCTCGCGCAGGTCATTGGCCAGATCCGTCAGCACCGCGCGCAATACTTCATCCCGACACCATTGCTGGAAACGCCGATGCACCGTCTTGTAGTTGGGATAGCACTGGGGCAGCAGATGCCATTGCGCGCCGGTGTTCAGAATCCACAACACGCCTTCCAGAACTTTGCGTGCAGGCACTGGCTTGCGCCCCGGGCGACTTTCTTCAAGGCTCTCCTCGGGAAAGTGCTGCCGTATCCTTGCCCAATGTGCATCGCTTAATTTCAGCATATGCACGATTCTACATCTTTATGCACGGCAGTTAATTTTGAGATAGGTTCTAGCAAAGTCGAGCCCTTTCAGTCGGTAGTATACAAATCGAGGGTCATTACCCTTGAAATCTCTTACCCAAAGAGACGTGTTATGTGGCCAATACTTCTCACTCACATATTGCACAGTACCGAGGGAACCGCTGCGCCCTGTAACGACACCTGGTGGTTGGACTTTGAATTCATCGTGGTATCCAATTACTGAAGTCGAGCCAATGACAGGAAATGGACCATCCCGCATTTCCGTCTTTGGGAGGTCAAAACCTCTTTGCAAGGTCACGAAATCTGCAAACCGCTTGTTCATCCTTCCAAAATCTCTGTAACGTTTGCCGCAATGGTCAATTCCAATTCGCGGGCCTGAGCATTCAGCGTTTCCAATTCCTCATTCAGTGTTTCGAGTTGTTCCTTGAAGTCTTCATCGCTGGTTTCTTCACCCGGCGCAACGCCGACATAGCGACCGGGGTTTAGGCTCCAGCCTTGGGCTTCGATTTCTTTCAACGTTGCAGCTTTGCACAGGCCGGGGACGTCAGCGTATTTAAGAACACCCTCATCCCCTGCCCTTCTCCCTGAGGGAGAAGGGAGTGAGAAGATTTCTTTGAGCTTCGCTTCGGCTTTGCCATCACCCAATGTGAAGTCGGGCGCTTCGCCGCGATACAGTCGGACGATATTGGCGATGAAGCTGATCTGTGCGTCGGTCCAGTCGCGATGCGCGCGATCGATCTGGCGGTAGATGTGGCGGGTGTCTATAAACAGAATCGTATCAGCGCGGTTCGGAACACCCTCACCCTGGCCCTCTCCCTTGGGGAGAGGGGATGAAGCATTCGCACTTGCTACCTTCGAACTGGCCGATGGGCTCCCTCTCCCTGAGGGAGAGGGTTGGGGTGAGGGTGCTGCTTTGGACTTATCGAAGAACCACAAGGTGCAAGGCAAGGTGACGGTGTAGAACATGTTGGGGCCGACGGCGACCATGACATCCACGGCGCGGGCTTCGATGAGTTGTTTGCGCAGCTCCTGTTCTGATGAGCGCGCGTCGGAGGCCGAGTTGGCCATGACGAAACCGGCGCGGCCTTTGGCGTTCAAAGCGGAATAGAACAGCTGAATCCACAGATAGTTGGCGTTGTCGGTGCGCGGCAGGCCAAAGGGAAAGCGGCGGCCTTTGCCGACGGCATCCTTCAATCGCTCCTTGTCCACGGCGTTGACGTTGAACGGCGGATTGGCGAGCACAAAGTCGAAGTTGCCGGTGGCGTTGTGCGGATCGTCGTAGTAGCTGTTGGTCTGGCCGCCATGCTTGATATCGCCTTCCAGGCCATGCACGGCCAGGTTCAGGCGACACAGGCGGCCGGTTTCATCGGTCTTCTCCACACCGCAGATGGACAGCTCGGCGCTGGGGTTGTGTTTGTGTTCGGACACGAAGCGCGCCGACTGCACGAACATGCCGCCCGAGCCGCAGGCCGGATCGAGAATGCGGCCGTGATAGGGCTCGATGACTTCGGTGAGCAGCCGCACGATGCAGCTGGGCGTGTAGAACTCGCCGCCCTTCTGGCCCTCGGTGCGGGCGAACTCGCCGAGGAAGTATTCGTAGATGCGGCCGAAGGCGTCGTAGTCCACCGTGGCCGGAATCTCGGAGACTTTTTTCAGCAGCTCCTTGAGCAGCGTGCTGGTGAACAGGTTGTAGGTCTTGGGCAGCACGCCGGCGAGCTTGGTGTTGTGCTTTTCGATGTCGCGCATGGCGTCGTTGACCCGTGCGCCGATGTCCTTGGCCTCGGGCAGGTTGAGCAGATGGTCGAAGCGCGCATTGGGCGTGAGGTACAGAACATTGTCGGCGTCATAGGCCGCCGGGTCGTCCACCCGCGAACCACGCCGCGATGAGGCAGCGGCTTTCTCCAGCTCCGCGCGTTTGGCGGAAAAGCGCACATCGGCGAAACGCAGGAAGATGATGCCCAGAATCGGCCCGGAGTATTCCTGGGCCTTGAGGCCGGAGTTGGCGCGGAACTGATCGGCGGTATCCCACAGGCGCTTTTCCAGCGTGCCAGCGGCGGTGTCTTTTTCAGTGGGAGCAATCCATTTCATCGGGCGGTGTGGCTCTGGTTATTGGTATGCGAGTGGTTCGTGCAATTGTGCAACAGGCGCTTGCACAAATGACACAGCACCACATGGTGCCAGAACGAAACTTGCGGAGATGGTGCCGGCTGAGGGACTCGAACCCCCGACCCCCTGATTACAAATCAGGTGCACTACCAACTGTGCTAAGCCGGCTTGCTGACGAATGTCATTGCAAAGTCCACGCCTGCGGCGCGGGCGGCGATTGTAGCGGGTCGGGGCGGTGAATTCACCCGGAAATGCAGGTCAGCGACCCGGTTTGCTGGATACCTGTGACGAGGTCGGGCTTTGCTGGCTGGCGCTTGCCGCTTGGGGTGTTTGCGGGCAGGCGCGGGTTTCCAGTCGCACGATACCGCCGCTTTCGGGTTGCAGCAGCGCCGGGTCGATGAGCTGTCCGGGCTCCTGCAGGTTGACATCCAGCCAGCGCACTTCGCCGTGACGGGTGCGGCTTTGCATCTGGGGTTCGAAGCCGAGTCTGGCGATGGCATCGCGGCGTGCCAGGGCGCGCGACTGTTCAGAGAACAGGCCCAGCGACAGCACATTGGACGGCGCGCCGGGTGATTCAGCGTCGGGCATGATGTAGGCATCAGTGATGCCGGCAGCTTGCAGTCGCGTCAATGTCTCCTGTGCATCGGCACGGGTGGCAAAGCCCTGCAGGCTGACCCAGTAGCCGACAAAAATGTCGCCTTGTTCAATACGGCTATTGCTGGTGAAGCCGGCGTCGCTCAGGCGTTGCAGCGCCTTATCAACATCGGCGGCGCTGCCGAATGGACCGACGCTGATGCAGCTCAGCTCACTGGTCAGCCGGGCCTCGGCATCCGGCGAACGTTCCTTGGCCAGCACCAGTCGCGGCAGCGGTTTGCCGGCCTGCATGACGGGTGGACGCACCACGGCTTCCGGCACGTCGATGTATTGCGACCAGAAGAAGAAGCAGATGTTGGCCAGAATCAGCAGCAGGGCAAACGCGCGCATGGTATGTAGAGACTAACTCAAAATCTGGCCGGCATTGGTGTGTGGTGAGGTCATTTTTATGGGCACGCCATTGTTGGTTTGACGAGGGGTGGCGTCGATGATGCCTGGTCAAGCATGGCGTTTGTCTTCGCCCTCCCCTCGTCCCGCAGGGATGTTCCATGAGGGATTTCCGTTGGTCACCTTCGGCCGCGTGAGCGGCCGCGCGTAGCGCGGGTGAAGGGCGCACCATCTACGCAGTACCCTCACCCCAACCCTCTCCCTGAGGGAGAGGGAGCCCATCCAAGCAACATTTGGTTTTGTATTATTTTTTTCCTGTCAGCCAGTAAGCAGCGACATCAGCAATTTCAGATTCGCTGAGCTCCACCCTGGTCTTGCTGTGTTTCACTTTGCCTGCAACCACATCGCGAATCAGTGATTGCAGGCTTGCGGCAGTTTCACCCTGCCAGTCGGCCGGTTCATGACACGCAGCGCACTTGGCCTGTGCGACCGTCTTGCCGGCGAGGGCATCGGCTGCATGAGTGGCGGGCGCGAGCAGCAGCGCGCTGACGGCGTACATCATCAAAGCTGTTGTTCTGTTGTTCACTGAACCCCCTGTCGCTGATTGGAACGCACGCAGTCCACACGTGTGGTACGGATCATAGCCGATTCGTCAGGCCACACCGCATGTGGTCATTTTTTGCAAGCCATGGATCGCGAGACCCAGGCATTCCTGACATTTCTGTAGGTCGGGTTCATACCCGACATATCTGGAACATCGGGTGTAAAAGCCGACCTACAGGGAATACATGGCCAGCCCTCGTAACACCAGATCGGGCAGCAACTGCACGGGTACCGACAGATGTGTCTGCACCTGTGGCGCTGCGCCACCGGTCAATAACAAACGAGCCGGACCGTCCGCACGCAAGCGTGCATACGCCGCTTCAATCAGAGCCGTAGTTGCGTGAATCGAACCCTGATAGACACAACCCAGCGTGTTGTCGGCAAAGAACGCATCGCCATGCTGCCCCTGCTGCGCGCGTGCGGCGATGTCGCTGGTATTGTGCATCAGGCTGCTCATCATCAGATCGGGGCCGGGCACGATCATGCCGCCAAGATGCTGGCCGGTGGCATCCAGTGCATCCAGCGTCATGGCCGTACCCACCGACACCACCAGCGCTGCGGTGGGTTCCAGCGCATAGGCGCCCAGAATGGCCAACCAGCGATCCGAGCCCAGCTTTTGTGGTTCTTTATAGGCATTGCGTACCACTCGCCCCGCTACGGTCACACTTGCGGTAGCCACTACAAATTGCGGTTCAAGCTGCCAGCAATCGCGCGCCGCCTGACGAATTTGCTCGGCCATGGCCGGTCCCGCAACATTGGACACCAGCACCTGCGCCACCTGACCAATGGGTGCAAACACCTGCGTACCCAGCTGCGCCACGCTCAATCCGGCATGGGTTATGGCCTGCTGCTCGTCCAGACCTGTATCCGTCTGCACCGCCCACTTGATGCGTGTGTTGCCGATATCAAGCAGTAAACGCATCACGCCCTCGCAAGCTGACCTCACCGGACACAAAGCGCTGTATGCCCTCGGCAGTCTCCACCAGCAGGCTGCCGTCTTCGGTCACACCGCAGGCCACGCCCGCAACGCGGCGCTCGCCTTGCAGCACGTTCACCTCTGCGCCATGCAGCACATCGTAACCTTGCCACTCATTCACGAACGGCGCAAAGCCCTGGTGTGCAAAAATTTGCAGCACCTGCAACAACTGCATAGTGAAGGCTGCCACCAGTGCATTGCGGCCCGGGCATTGCTCGCCGAGGATTTCAAACAGATCGGTGACCAGTGCCTGTTGCTGGGCAAGCTGATCCTTGCTGGTCTGCGGCAGACGCAGGTTCAAACCAATGCCGATCACCACATGCGCCGGTCCATCGGGTTCGCCGCGCATTTCAATCAGCACGCCAGCCAGCTTGCGACCGCGCCACAACAAATCATTGGGCCACTTCAAACCCACTTCAGCCGCGCCGCATCGACGCAGCGCGCGTGCCATTGCTACGCCTACCACCAGACTCAAGGCCGATATGCCCGGCGGCATGGTGTCGAACAACCAGCCCAGCGACATGCAGATGCCGGAGCCAAAGGGCGCCACCCAGCTGCGACCGCGCCGGCCACGACCGGCTTGTTGAATTTCGGCAACACACAACACCGCCTCGCCCGACTGCGTGGCTGGTTGCACCGTGACGAAACGATTGGTGGAGTCCACCGTGAACAGCACGTCGATGCGTTGCATGTTGTGTATCTGCTCACCCAGTTCAGCGCGAATACGCTGTGCGTCGTAGAGATCAACCGCATGCGGCAGGCGATAACCCTGATGCTGCGCTTCAAGTTCAACGCCCAGCTCGCGCAATGATTGAATGGCCTTCCACACCGCTGCGCGGGTGATGTGCAACTGTTCCGCCAGACGTTCACCGGAATGAACCGCGCCATCGGACAGCAGCTGCAGTAGCTGCTCGCGGCGGGGGAGGTCGTGAATTTCAGATTGAGCTTGCATCGTATTTCACCTCTCCTTCAGGGAGAGGTCGCTCGCAGCGCGGGTGAGGATGCTCATGGCGCGATACCAAACCCTCACCCTGCCCTCTCCCTCAGGGAGAGGGACTTGGAACGCCGTGTCACGCGCCGTGCACATTCTTCATGCCCGATTCTTGAACAACCACAATTTGCGGGCGCGATTTTCGCTGCCGGCGCGCATGCGTTGAATGTTGGCGCGATGCGTATAGACAACAAACACCGTCATGGAAACGCCAAACAGCGTCATTGCATCGTGCAAGTCGTAGCCCTGCAGCCACGACCACACATTGAAGCTGGCAGTGGCCAGCATGGTGCTCAGGCCTACATAGCCGGTGAACATCAATACCGCCAGCCACACCAGCAGCACATAGGGCAGCGCCGGTGGCGCGAGTCCCATCACCACGCCCACCAGCGTGGCTGCGCCTTTGCCGCCACGAAAGCCGAACCACAGTGGATACACGTGACCGAACACCACCGCCATGGCGCAGGCAACCCTCAGCCAGTCAATCGCAATTGCGTCGGTGCTCAAGCCCGGCACTGACAGCAGCGGCAACCACGTTGCGGCCAGCCAGCCTTTGCCGATGTCGATCAACATCACGCCCGCTGCAAACTTCCAGCCTTGCGTGCGCAGGGCATTGGTGCCGCCGGCATTGCCGCTGCCCTGACTGCGGATATCCACGCCGCCCTTGAGCTTGCCGATTACCAGGCTGCCCAGCAATGAGCCCAGCATGTAGGCCAGTAAAACCTTGAGAATGAAGTCGAGCAAGTTATGCGCTCCAGAAAGCCGGCGGCGATTCTACCTGAACCGGGGTCAGGCCGATCTGGCGGGCAAAAACACTTCCGCAAGCATGCAGCGCACGCTGCCGCCGCCCAGGGTTTCGATGGTGGGAATGGCTGCGACCACCAGCGGACCAGCCAGCGCCTGCAGCTGTTTGCGTTGCGCGGTGCTGAGCGAGTCGAACGCACTTTGCGACAGGGCCACACACAGGCCCTGCGGTGTCTGCAATTCCAGCATGTTGCCGGCAAAGCACTGCAGCTGCGCCAGGGTGATTTCGATCACTTCATGGCCAGTGCTGCGCAGCGCATGCAACACGGCAGCCTGTTCATGCGCCGCAATCGCTTCGGTGCACAACACGGCGAAGCGCGTGCCGATGCACATCAGCACGTTGGTGTGATAGATCGGTACGCCACCGGCATCGGCTGCATCGAAGGTCACCAGTTCGTAGTCGAGGCGTTGCGCGAAATCACCCAGCACATCCAGGTCGGTGCGTGGCGAGATGCATGCATAGGCAATGCGATGCGCACGATCCAGCACCAGCGAGCCAGTGCCTTCCAGATACTTGTCGTCGGCCTCATGCGCGGTCAGATCGATGGTCTGCTGAATGCGCAGTCCCTGCGCGCTCAAGTACTGCAATACATCCATGCGCCGTTCCAGGCGCCGGTTGGGCGCCAGCATGGGATACAGCACCACCGTGCCATCGGCATGAAAGCTCACCCAGTTGTTGGGAAAAATGGAATCAGGTTTATGTGGTTCGGGTGTATCGTCGAGTACGTGTACACGCACACCGGCAGCGCGCAAACGAGTCACCAGTTCGTCGAACTCGGCGCACGCAGCTGACTGCACAGCCGCCACGGACTGCTGCTCGGCCAGATTCTGAAAACGATTCGACGCCGCAGTCTGCACATTGCCGGCGAACCGCACGGGGCGGATCATTAATACCTGGTTGGTGGATTGCGGTTCGCTCATGGGTCCATCTTTGCTTGCAGGGGTGAGGCACGCCACATCCATATTTATTTGCAGCAGGGGCGAGACATGTCTCGCCCCTGCGATCAAACGGCCTCGGCGCGCGTCAGGCCGCGCAATTGTTCCAGCAGTTGCTCGCTCGACTGCGTCGCCGACAGACGCATCAACAGCTTGCCAGTGGGCGACAGCAGCAGAAACTCATTGCTGTGATCCATGGTATAGCCGCCGGGCAGAGTTTCATCACGATGCTCGACGGCGATGACGCCAAAACTCTGCTTGACCAGTTCAATGGCCGGCGCCGTGCCGGTCAGGCCGATGATGCGCTCGGAGAAATGACTGAGATAGTCGGCGATCTTGTCCGGCGAATCGCGCGCCGGATCAACGGTGACAAACACCGGCTGGATGCGCAGCGCCTCGGCATCCAGTTGCGCCAGCGCCAGGGTCTGATTGTACAGGGCTGTGGGGCAGGCATCGGGACACATGGTGAAGCCAAAGTACATCAGTACATAGCGCCCCTTGAGCACCGCCGGGTCGAAGTTCGCGCCCTGCTGATCAGTCAGACCAGCCAGATCGTTGATGGCAGTCGCCGACGCACCACTGCCACCATTGGGCGAGTAACGCAAGGTTGCTACAAACATGCCCACGCCCGCCGCAAGACCCAGCGTGATGACCAGCGCCAGTTTGAGTAGTGCGCGACGGCTGGCAGATTTGTTGGCGGAATTGTTCACATGAACTCTGTTGTTAGCGAGAAACTGCGCAGCTAGTGATTCATCTTCGAGTGATCCATCTCGCCATGATCCATGGTGGAATGATCCATTTCAGCTGCCGCCGGCGCACCAGCACTCACCTTGAAGCTGGCAGTGGTTTCGCAGCCCGTGGAATCCTTGATCCTGACTGCGACCACATCGCCACTGCGCAGGGCTGCCTTGGGGTTGATCAACATGAAGTGCTTGCCGCCCGGCGCGAAGGTCTGTTTGCCGCCTGCTGTAATCTCCAGCCTGTCGATGGGCCGCATTTTGGTCATGCCGTTCTCGGTGAGGCTTTCATGCATTTCCACCCGCTCAAACGCGGCTGACTGCACGCTGGCAACACCCAGCGTCTTGCTGCCGGCATTGCTCAGCACCGCATAACCCGCCAGCGTAGTGGCGCTGCCCGGCGCAGTGCGTATCCAGGCCGATTCCACTTTCAGATCGCAGGCCAGAACGGGTGTAGTCAACATTGCCAACGTTGGCAGCAGTGTCAGATAGTTCTTCATGATGATCGTCGCTCACGTATTCGCTTGTTTGCACACTTTACGCCAAGCCGGGACGCTGTCCCAGCTTGGCCACCACTTTCTATAGATCCCACTGCAACTCAGCCGCATAGCTGCGCTGTGGATAGGGATGGAAATTCCAGTATTTGTAGTTATTCAGATTGTCCACGCCCAGAGCCGCGGCCCATTGTCTGGCGAACTGATAACGCACACGCAGGTCGGTGACGAAGTACTTGCTGGCGCCCTGATAGGCAAAACCGTTCGGGTCGCTGTTATCCAGCGTTGAGTACTGCTTGCCGCTGTAGCGCGCACCGTAGGCCACGTTCAATGCCTCGGTAACGCGGTAATTCAGCAGCGCCGTAGCGCGCCATACCGGCACACGCGGCTGGTACTTGCCGAGGGTGTCGCCGGGGACAGTGACATAGCCGTCGTTTTCCCTGATCCTGGAATCGGCCCAGGTCACGCTGCCCGAAACGTCCAGTCCGGTCACCAGCACATTCTTGCCCAGCAGCGACAGCTCGACCCCGGGTGTAGTGATCTTGCCGACATTGACGATACGGGTCACGACCTGATTGTTCACAGCGGTTCTTTCCGAGTAGAGCGAATTCTCAACCACTTCGTAGAAACCCGTGACACGCAGCGAGGCGGCATCAAAGTCCTGCTCCAGCGTCAATTCACCAGTCCATGACTGCTCGGGCTTGAGGTTGGGATCATTGATCACGGTCAATGCACCGCCCGAGGTCGCGCCATACAGTTCGTTGACGGTTGGCATGCGTACCGCACGACCCACCGACGCTTTGAATGCCGTCGCATCACCCGCCTGATACGCCAGCGCCACCTTGGGGGAAACATGGGTTTCGCTGCGGCTGGCGTAGTCCAGGCGTGTACCGCTCAGGGTATAGCCGTTGTAGGCCTGCCAGTCTTCGACACGCACACCGAGCACGGCCTTCCACTGCTGCGACAACGACCACGCATCCTGGGCATACACTGCGCGTGTGCGCGTATTGCCACCGACGTCGGTGCTCACTGTGGTGGGCGCACCGCTCAGCCAGTTACCAAGATTGGCACGCAGAATGCGCAACTCATAGCTTTCCTGCTGCACGCCAAAGTCGATGATGTGCGCGCCATGCATTCCCCATGGTCGCCAGATGCCTTTCAGCGCCAGCGTGTTCCAGCCGGTGCCCTGCTGATCGGTCAGCGTGCCCGCGCCGCCACTGGCTGCGGCGGGCAAGGCAATCGTCGGTGCGCGCAATTCGTCCTGTGCATAGTCATACAGGCTGGCGGCAAACTCATAGTCCCAGGTACCCTGGCCATTGCTCTTGACTGACAGGCCATGCATCACATGCTTCAACTCCTCATTGCTCAGGTTGTAGTCGGTGGCGGCAACGGTATAGCGATAGCCGTCGATGTTGAGGTTGCCGCTATATACGGTGTTGCCCGCAGTATCTTTCAGGTAAGACTGCGGCCGACCTTCGGAATCGTTCTGCCAGTAACCCAGCACATAGCTGGCGCGCAGCGTCGGCGAAAAATCATAGGCCAGTTTGAGCCTGGCGTGATCCTGGACGGTGGTGTACTCGGTCGCGGTGCCGATGATGTACCAGGGCTGATTGCTGCGATTCAAGTCCTGTACTGCGCCGCTCACCACCGTTTCGCCACCTTGCAACGGTGTTGTACCGACCGTCTTGGTGGGAAATGTCAGGGGCTGCCCATGGCTGTCGGTGTGATTGACATTCAACCACCATGAAAAGCCACCCGCGCGATTGCCAATGGAGGCGCTTTCCTGATGTGCCTTGTAGGTGTCATCGGTGTTGTACAACTCAAACGGTTGCACCACGTAACTCACCTTGGCATGCGCTTCCAGTCGGGTGGGCATCCGCGTCACATAGTCCACCACCGCACCCACCGAATTGCCGGGATACGCCGCTGAAAACGGCCCGTACATGACATCGACGCGTTCGATTTCCTCCGGCGTGACCAGCATCCAGCGCGGCGCATAGGTGGCGCCACTGCCCAGATAATTCGACAGCAGAATGCCGTCGGCATATACCGCTGAGCGTGCGCTGTTGCCCGTGCCGGAAGCGCGGCTGGACAACACGGCGTGGTTGTAATCGCCGATGTAGCGCTTGCGCACCAGCAGGCTGGGAAAGTACTTGATCGCATCTTCGCTGTCCGTGGCGTTGATCGTCTGTTCAACCTCTTCCCGGGTCACACCTTCCATGGTGGTGGGAATCCGGGTGGGCAGCGAGGTGGGCACACTGCGATTGGCAGTTACAATCACCGACTCCAGCAACCCGGCACTGTTGTTCATCTGTGCATGCGCCATGGGCGCACTGGCCATCATTGATGACATCAACCATCCATACCGGCATTTCATCGAACATCTCCAGAAATCGAGCGGCGGCAATGCGCCATGAAACCGGTGTGAGATGAACGATGCTGTAGCTGCGCACGAAGGAAGGATTGAATAACCCGAGCTCCGTCGTTCCCGCGAAGGCGGGAACCCAGTTGAATTATTGTCTTAGCTGGATGCCCGCCTTTGCGGGCATGACATCAGTCAGGGTTTTCTCGCGCATCCGGCAACAGGATGATTGATTGCAATCCATACCTGCAGCGCTGCACACCGTCGTCACGACCCGGCGTGAATCAACAGGATTTCAGGCGTTTACTGGAGGACCGCGGGTGGCAATGAAGCGCGGTGGACCGGCCGCATGGTATGGCGACTCGGCAGGCGGAAGAATTTCCGCAGAGGGAATGAAGGGAATCGCTTCGCTGCTGTTGAATGCCGGCAGGGGCGCTGCAGCAACTTGCGCGAAGGGACAAGGCAAGTCGCCCTGTGATGCATCGTGCTGATCGCCATCATGACCGGCATCGCCATCGTCGGACATCGCCGGCTGGGTGATACCAGCCGAGCAGAACACAATCTGCAACTGACCATCGTGCACCTGCGCCATGAACCCGACGGGCATGATGGCCCGTGCCACCAGTAACGGCAGCAGCCACCAGACCCAGGTTTGCAAGCGGGATGTCATGCAGATTTTCAATCAACACTGCTGCCGGACGGCAGCGGTGTGGCAGTGTACAGAAACCGTTGTGGGGTAGCCATCACCGCAACATGTACGTGCAGACAACGCAGATGAATTACCTGGCTGACATCCCTGTATCAGCGGGTGGTGTCTGCGCTTCAGCTTTGGACGCGTCCGCCTGAGGATCCACTGTGATGTAGAACGGCTTGTCCGGATCAAAGGTGGCCGGCGCCGGCACGCTGGCTTCTTGCTTTCCATACAATTCCAGGATGTGCTGGATGATGCGCACGGCAAAATCGATGGCGAGGAATAGCAAAAACACGGTCAGCACCGCCAGCACACCCGTGATGACCTTGCGGCGCGTCGTGGGCCTGGGCATGCGCTCGTCATTCTCCAGCGTAGTCAGCGCGCGCGCACGAATCGCTTCCTGCATGGGCGTGAGCGGCTCATCGCCAGCGTGTGATGTGGAATTGGAATTCGGTTCGACAGACATGATTACCCGGCATTGTCCTGCAACAACAAGCGGCAGTCGTCCGTTGCGCGGCCTGCATCATAACGTTGCAGCGCCTGCGGTCATAGATGCATGTAAAACCGTTACTGCCGGGCGGCGAATATGCCAGAATTCCCGGGCATTCAACGGGGGTCGCGCATGCTTCGGCAGTGGTTGAAAGTCAAGGTCGTCGCCAAACGTCGCGAAGCGACTGATATTTTTTCTTTCGAACTGGCCGACCCGCAGGGCCGTACCTTGCCGCCGTTCAGCGCCGGCGCACATATTGATGTCGAAGTGCGCGATGGCCTGACCCGTCAGTATTCGCTGTGCAATCGTCCCAGCGATCAACATAGTTACCTGATCGCCGTGCTGCTGGATCCCACCACCCGTGGTGGCTCGCGAGTCATGCATGAGCAGCTGCAGGAAGGCGACCTGATCAATATCAGCGAACCGAAGAATCACTTCCCGTTGGCCGCTTCGGCCAAACGCAGCCTGTTGTTTGCTGGCGGTATCGGTGTGACGCCGATCCTGTGCATGGCTGAACGGCTCGACCAGATGGGCGCCGATTTCGAAATGCACTACTGCACGCGCAGCAGGGATCGCATGGCGTTCATCGAACGCATCCGGCAGGCACACTTCAGCCAGCGCGTGATGTTTCACTACGACGATGGCGCAGAGGCGCAGAAACTCGATGCAGCCGGAATACTGGCCCGGCCGGAACCCGATGTGCACATCTATGTATGCGGTCCCACCGGCTTCATGGACTGGATACTGAAAACCGCCCACGACAACAACTGGCCGGACACCCAGGTGCATCGCGAATACTTCGCGCCACCGGTGCAGGCCACTACCAAACCCGGTGAGTTTGAAGTGCAGATTGCCAGCACGGGAGAGATCTTTCTCATTCCCGCGACATCAAGCATCACCGAAGTACTGGCGAAGCATGGCGTGGAGATTCCCACCTCCTGCGAGCACGGCCTGTGTGGCACCTGCCTTACACGGGTGCTGGAAGGCGAACCCGATCATCGCGATGCCTACCTGACCAAGGCAGAACGCGCAAAGAACGATCAGATTCTGCCCTGCTGTTCGCGCGCCAGAAGTGCCAGGCTGGTTCTGGATTTATAAACTGCCACTGAGCAAACAAAAGCGCCGCTCGCAGATCATTCGAGCGACGCCATTCAGAAGCGTCGACGCTATTTCTTTGTGGCGTAAGGATTGCCGCCCACGGCGTTGGATATATCGGCGATGGCCTTTTGTGCACGCACGCTATTGCCCGCGGCGTCCAGCGGTGGGGAAATCACGGCGATGCCGAACTTGCCCGGCGACACGGCGATGATGCCGCCGCCCACGCCACTCTTTGCCGGTAGACCCGTTCGGTACAGCCACTTGCCGGAATCGTCATACAGCCCTGCGGTCGCCATGACGGCGAGCACTTCGGGTACGTTCTCCGGCTTCATCACCTGTTTGCCGGTGACCGGATTCTTGCCGCCATTGGCCAGGGTCGCCGCCATCGTGGCGAGATCCCTGGCATTGACGCTCACCGAACACTGCTCGGTGTAAATGTCGGTGGCCTGATCCGGGTTGCTCTTGATGTGGCCATAGGCGTACATCAATTTGCCTATGGCCTGATTGCGTTGATTGGTGGCGGCCTCTGACTTGTACACTTCCTGATTCACCTTCAACGGCCGACCCGCGAAGTCACCGTAGTAGCCGAGAATCTTGTTCCATATTTCGTCGCGGGTTTTTCCCGACACCATGCTGGTTGCGGTGATCGCGCCGGGATTCACCATGGCGTTCATCTCCGCGCCCTTGGCCTGCTCCACCGCAACAATCGAGTTGAATGCCTGACCGGTCGCATCCACTCCCATGTTTTTTTCGATGGCTTCGGGTCCCTGTTCCTCAATCACCTTGGCCATGGTGAACACCTTGGATATCGACTGGATCGACACCTCCGATTTGATATCACCCGCGGTATAGACTTTGCCATCCACCGTGACCAATGCGATGCCGTAGATCTTCGGATCGACTTTGGCAAGCGCCGGAATATAGTCGGCGTTGGCGCCTTCCTTCAGGTCTTTATACTTGGCATAGGCCGCGTTGATGGCGGCCTGATAATCCTGCGCCTGCGCGGCGACAGGCATGGCGGCAAAAAGGATTGCCATGGTCACAATGCAGTGACGGTACGCGCTAACCATGTGATTGGCACTCATGTAACTGTCCTCCGGGAATCATCCCCAATCTGTATTTCACCGGAAACGGCCGCGCAGGGAGCCTACGGTACATTGGCCTTTTCCCAGGCTCGCACTTTGCGCCGTGCTTCATCGAACAGGCGTTCGTAATTTCCCGTACGCAACTGTGCACTGGCCTGTGGCGTCAGCTGAGCGAACAGCGGGGCGTACATGGTGTACACCTTGAGGTATGTGACCTGGTCCTTTGGCGCCACTTCGTCAGTGCCGAACAGAAAGCGATCCGGGTATTGATTGATCAATGCGGCGGTGTTCTGCGTCGCCTGCGGCGTGGCCACCACATACTTGGCCACTTCGTCCCACGACAGATCGAAGTAGAGGTTTTTGAGCGTTGGATCATCCAGCATCGCTTTCACGACGCCGATGTGCCCCGGTGCGCGCTCGGTGGCGCTGGTAGAGGCGGATGTTTGCACTGGATGCACCACGCGACCCAGACCCACATGCGCCCAGATCACGGTGGTCTTCGGATGCCGGCGCAGCAATGATTTCATCTGCGACAGATACACGGGCTCGGTGTCGGCCTTTGCAAACGGCATGTCGATGTCGCTGTGAATCAGCACCAGCAGCCCCGACTCGGCACAGAAATCGAAAATCCGATCAAGCGCCGGGTCCGCAAGACTGGCCGTATCGCCAGCCACTTTTGATGAGACGAATTCCTTGTGAATGGTGAACTCGCCAATGCCGGTAAAGACGCCTGGAAACAACCTGAGCACACGCTTGATATGGTCTGTCGCATACATGTCGGCCGGATTGAAACCGGTAATCATCGGATCGAAGCGGGCCTGCGTTTCCTTCGGCAGCGAGCGATACGCCATGGCGATGTAGGCGTCGGTAAACGAGTAGTAGTACAGCGGCGCATCGGTCTGCAGATAGTAGGTGGGCGCGAAATCACCTGAATTTTCATACGACCAGGTTTGCTGCAGTGGAATGCCGAACAGCGCGACCCGCCCGACCTTGTCGCCCATGATCTTC
Organism: uncultured Pseudomonadota bacterium; assembly: GCA_963748005.1. Lineage (GTDB taxonomy): Bacteria > Pseudomonadota > Gammaproteobacteria > Steroidobacterales > Steroidobacteraceae > CAILZL01. The sequence goes on along the minus strand of CAVVHH010000002.1, from coordinate 2,351,710 downwards.
ACGAAGTCCCTGATGTCGGTGCCTTCCTGAATGTAGTTGGTCAGATGAAAATGCGAGTCGTTGGTCAGGTAGCCACCGCTCCTGCCGTCCGAGCCTGAATTGCTCGCCTGACCCTGCGCGACCACGACGCTTGCTGCACCGAAAGCCAATAGCGCCACACAGCTCACCAACAATGGCTGGCTCACGAGTTTCCATGAACGCAATCGCGTAACAACGGTGCGGGCACTCATAAAGGCATCCCTCAAAGCGCGTTGACCTGGAATACGATCGGCGATGCCACTGACCAGATATGGCCAGGCACACTCCAGCACAGACAAGTACTCTCTTTCACTTCGCCAATGACTATCGTCCACTGCGAGACATATGGCGATACGTGGACAGGGCAAACACTGCTGTCGCCACGTTTTCCTGCTGCCATGCTGCAGTACCGGATTGACGAAGCTGGCGCAATCGGCGATGGTGCCGCGCCGGCAAGCAGAACGGATTGACGAGCGAGGTAGCGTTGCGTTCGTTTAATTTGAAAATCGGGTAGAGATTGATCGCATTTCGACAACTATCATGCACACTGCCAGCTTCCATGAGCTCCTCGTACGCAGTTCACTGTGTTCAGTGCTCCTGATCTGCACGAATGTCGCGTTGGCGGCGAAAACCGATCTTGTCTATCTGGATAATGGCGACCGGGTGACCGCCGAGATCAAGAATCTCGATCGTGGACGCCTCAAACTCAGCACCGACACTGCGGACACCATCTATGTAGAGTGGAGCCACATCGTGCGGGTCACCAGCGCGGCGCTCTACGTTGTGGAACTCAAAGACGGCAGCCGCATGCAGGGCTCGCTCGCCGACACTGATAGCCAGGGCAAGATTCTCCTGCAGCAGGCAACCGGCAGCATGCTGATTGATATGCAGGACGTAATCTGGATCGACCCGCTCAAGATCAGTTCGAGCTACATCAAGCGCTGGGATGGCTCGGTGAGCGCCGGTTTCGACGCTGCCAAAGCCAACAACCGGACATCGCTCACCGCGAGCTTCGATGCCCATCGTCGCGCGGAATCTTTCCTCGTCGATATCAGCTCATCGCTGTATACCACCAGGCAGACGGACGTCGAGGACACCGTTCGCGCCAGTTTCGCCGGGGCATATCGCCGTCTGCTGAAAGATCGCTGGTACTGGGGCCTGATGGGCAGCGAAGAACGCAATGATGAGATCGGCATCGATTTGCGTTCTCTGGCCGGCGCGGGCTACGGGCGCTTTCTCATCCAGTCAGGCAACAAACTCTGGTCGGTAATGGGAGGACTTGCGGTAACAAATGAGCAACGCGCGGGGGAATCAGGGTCTGAGAATAACGCAGAAGCACTACTCAGCATGGACTATGAGTACTTCACTTACGACTCGCCGAAAACCAGCTTCAACTTTGCGCTCACGGCCTACCCCAGTCTGACAGAGAAGGACCGCATCCGCGGCAACCTGGACTTGTCGTTTCGCCGGGAATTGATTAAGGACCTGTTTGTGGACCTGAGTCTTTATTACACCTACGACAGTTTGCCCCCGGACAGCGGCGAGAAAGACGACTACGGTCTGACAACCAGCCTGGGATATACCTTCTAGCGTGGTGTCCCATTAATACCTTCCCTAGCTTGTAGGGAATGCCGATTTTGTAGGGAACAACATTCGGCCGACCTACGGGGATGTAGAGATTGCCGGGCACGCAAGGAGCAGTGCCGGTTACGGCCTACTACAGAATGCCTCTCGCGCAATATGGCTTGAGTAATCGCCATCATTGAATCTACACACTATTTATTACCGGTCGGCTCAGTACTACTGATGACCAGAATGTGCACGATTTCCGGGCGCATCAAGTGCAGCTGCGATGCGCTGGGATTATCAGCCCAGGTTTTCCGTGAGTACTACTTCTTCTCAGCTGCAGGCGCAGCGATCGGGAACTGCGTCATGATCTTGTTCACCACTCGGTCGATGGACGGCTGCAGGTTCTGAATGGCTTTTTCGGTGACACTGCCCACGGCAACACCCTCCCACACCATCTGTTTGCGCGCCGCATCCACGACATCGATATTCAATGTCCCTTCAGTGTAAGTGGTGACAACCGTCTCGTTATACATCGGCCATGCGCCATAGTAACCGCCGCGATAGCCGTAGTAGCCGCCGCCGTAGTAGCCTGCGGAAGGCATGGTATCGGCACGCAACTTATCGCTCAGTTTGGCGTTGAAGTTGATCAGCAGCTGGGGTGACTGCGCCGCATAGGTCAAGCCTCGCGCTTCGAGCTCGCGCCGCATCGCAGCGATCAGATATTGCGAAACAATGGAGTTATATCCCGAGCGGTCAGTCCCTAACGGACTCATGAACCCAAAAGTCTTGAACTGGGTAAAATCCTCCGTCTTGTCAAAATTGGAACGGACCTTTGGCCCCGATTCACAACCGGCAGCAAGCGTCAAGGCAGCGAGAAGTGCAAATAACACCCGTGCTTGCGTGGCGAATGACTGACTGAACTGTCCGCGCATGATCTTCCCCGTAATAAACGCCATCACCCTGAATACCGGCAAATTCTGCGACCAACACATGGCGTGCTGCAGTACGTATATTGGGCATTGACGCAGCTGCCAATCCACGTCCGCCATGGTGCTTTCACTGATGCTGATCCGCGCGACCCGCCATTGCGGGTCGCGGTGCCTGCCGCCAGATTAATGGGTCGGCAGGCGCATGCCCGGACTCATTCCAGCAACGGGATCTGCGAGGCCAGTTCATAGCGAACCAGTGCGCGAATCTTGTTCTCGATCTGCAGGTAACGCACCACTTTCCGCGCGGGCAGGACAACACCCAGTTTTTCGGCATAGGTCTTGCGCATCTGGGTTTCCGCGGTTTCAACATCGATCATGTCGCTGGTGATTTTTTTTGCAGCATCGTCAGGCACGCTGGCGTCGTTGTACACCTTGGCGTAGTTCGCCACTGCATCGCCAATCTTCTTGTTGATGCCGGCAAGGTCCTTCTGATACGCGTCGTAGATGGGCCAGAACGCTTTTGCTTCCGCTTCCGTCAGCGCCATGTTTGCCGCCACCAGAAGCTTTTTGTCAGCCTTGATCTTGTCCTTGAGTATCTGCATATCCGTATTTGTAGCAGCGGGTGCCGCCGCAGCTTTGGCGCTGCCGGCCGAAGAAGCCGCGGAGCTGGCGGCGTACAAGGGGCTGGCGACTGCCATCACAGTACACAGCGACGCCATCACAACAATACCTTTGACATCCGGACATTTCATAAAACCACCTCGAATTGGGTACGTAAAAACTTGCATCAACGACAATCACTTAAAAGGCGGTAAGACTCACCGCAGTCAATACGGGTGATCCACCTGAATCAGGCGCAGTGCACATGGCCAGACATCTGCTGGCGGTAACGGGAATCATTGATCAAGCGGCCCGGGTCGACAAATGGCCCCCAATAACCGAATCGAGCCAGTCTGGACCGGCACGACAGCAGCGCAGATCCCCACCATGCACTTCAGGACTGTGCGGGATGGCTGCACGCGTAGCCATACGTGTATTGGGCAACCGGGGCAGTGGTAGTCCCGTTGCCCTTTGCACTTATTTCCTTTGCGGCCATCCTGGCCTTAAGGTAGGCGCACCTGACCAATCGATTGTGGGGATAACCATGCGTAGCCACCTTAAAGCAGCTCTGTGTTTCGCCGTACTCGCACTCGGCATCGCCTCGAATCAATCGTACGCCGCCGATAAATTGCCGGAAGTATCGCCTGAAGGGTTGAAACTGATGCCCAAGACGAAGGCTGCCGCGGTGTATTTACGCGAAGGAGTCAGCTTCAGCGGCTACACCAAGGTTGCCATCCTGGATTGCTATGTGGCCTTCAGGAAGAACTGGCAACGCGACATGAACGCCACGGACCCCTTCAAGGTAAAGGATGACGATGTAATGCGCATCAAGAAGGACCTTGGGGCATTGTTCAAGGAAGTATTTACAAAAGAGCTGACCAAAAAGGGCCAGACAGTAACCACCGAGGCCGGGCCCGGCGTGCTGATTCTGCGTCCCGCCCTGGTCAATCTCTATGTGACTGCGCCTGATACGATGTCTGCCAGTCGTTCATGGTCCTATGCTGCCGACGCCGGGCAGGCCACGCTGTTCATGGAATTCTACGACGGCGTAAGCGGCGAACTGCTGGCGCGCGTGCTCGACACGCGAGTAGCAGGCGACGATACCTTTGCTACCGCACGCAGCCGGGTAACCAACCGCGCCGATGCAGAACAGATGCTGGCCAAGTGGGCCGTGGGCTTGGGTACCTATCTGGAGAATGCACGTGCCAGTGCGGCTACCGCCGCTGGTGCGGCCCCGGCCAGCAGCGCAAAGCCGGCAGCCACCAAGTAGGAATGCCTTGGCCACAACTTGCCTGGAGATGTGGCGGGACACAGCGGATTGCCCAGCTGTTTCAGCTGGGCCGAAACGTGGGCGGTTGCCTTGCCACATGAGCCGCACGTAAAGGCATATCCATTGCCGCAGTCATCGGCCTTTTCCTGCAGACGGGCCTGTTCGCGCCATGCCAATGATCGAGCCGGATCTGATAGGCAGGGAGCTTAACCGAGCCAGCACATTCGATGGCGTCACTTACCTGCACTTGCCGTAGCGATTACATAGCAGGTGACAGTCAGTGAGATACCATGCCCTGCACGAACGACCAGAGGTAGCTGAAGAGTGACAATGCGTCGAGTGCTTCGCGAACCGCTGCTGCACTTCTTTGTGTTGGGTGCGCTATTGTTTGTCCTGTACAGCTGGGTGAGTCACCGGGGTTTCGCCGCACCGAACGAGATCCTTGTTTCGCGCGGCGAGGTGAATACTCTGCGAGTGCAGTTCGAACGCGTATGGCAGCGCCCGCCAACACATGAGGAGTTGCAGGGCCTGATCGATAACTGGGTACGCGAGGAAATCTTTTATCGTGAAGGGTTGGCGATGGGGCTCGATCGCGACGATCCCATCGTCCGCCGCCGTGTGCAGCAGAAGGTGGAATTCATCATCGACAGCGCCACGCCGGAAGCGCCGACACACGAGGAGCTACAACGCTGGCTGGATGAACACGCCGCAACGTATCAGGCCGAGCCCACCTACGCCCTGCGCCAGATCTATTTCAATCCTGAGCGGCATGGTGACCGGCTCGAAGCAGATATCACTGCTGCACGAAACGCGCTGGCGAAGGGCAATCCGGTGTCGGGCGACACCACAATGTTGCCGTCAGCCCTGGATGGCAGCGCCAGCGAAGTCATTCGCACGTTTGGCAGCGAATTCGAAACAGCTTTGCGGGCCCTGTCCATCGACCAGTGGCAGGGGCCGGTACAGTCCGGCTTCGGTCTGCACCTGGTGTATTTGACCACGCGGCAGCCCGGTTCCACGCCACCGCTGGCAGCGGTGCGCGATGCAGTCGAACGCGACTTGCTGCAAGCGCGGACGGAACAGGCGAATGCGGTCTTCTATGATCGATTGCGCACGAACTACACGGTGCGCATCGAAGACGGCGGCGTTGCCAAAGCGCAGCCTGCAGGATGACCACGTATACGCCCGTACTACGCTGGCGCAAGGTACTGCAGTGTGCAGTTGCGCTGCTTGTTTGTTTCCTGACGCACAACGCCTATGCCGATGTGTTTCGTCCCGCCTATCTGGAACTGCGGGAGGCGGGTACCGACCGTTACAGCGTGATGTGGAAGGTGCCGGCGCAGGGAGAAATGCGTCTTGCGGTTAATGTGCGTTTTCCGCCCGGCACTGTGCAGATCACACCACCACAGGGCTATTTCGTTGACAACGCCTATGTCGAGCGCTGGCAGGTATCCCGGCCCGGAGGTCTTGCCGGGCAGACATTCAGCATTGAGGGAATCGCCAACGACGTGACTGACGTGATCGTGCGCATCGAACATGAGGACGGCACCAGCCAGGTCGAACGCGTATTGCCAGCGAATCCGCAATTCACCATCAAGGCCGCAACGGGAACCACCCAGGTGGCAGGGTCTTATCTGGTCCTCGGGATTGAGCACATTCTGGGTGGCATTGATCACTTGTTGTTTGTGCTGGCCTTGCTGCTGATCGTGCGCGGCGGCAGGCGCATCTTGCTCACGATCAGCGCCTTCACCCTCGCACACAGCATCACGCTGGTATCCGCCACGCTGGGCTGGGTGCATATTCCGGGTCCACCGGTTGAGGCGATGATTGCCTTGAGCATTGTGTTTGTTGCCGCAGAAGTTGTGCATGGGTTGCGCGGCAAACCGGGCATTACTGCGCAGGTGCCGTGGCTGGTGGCCTTCAGTTTTGGCCTGTTGCACGGCTTTGGTTTTGCGGGTGCGCTCGCCGAGGTGGGGCTGCCACAGAAAGCCATTCCTGTTGCGTTGCTGATGTTCAACGTGGGCGTTGAAATCGGACAACTGATTTTCGTAGCCATGACCTTGGCGATCGGAGCATTACTGGCGCGTCCGATGTTGGCTCGTTACACAACCAGCCGGCAGTGGCTCCGGTATGTTCCTCCTTACGCTATTGGCATGGTGTCGATGTTCTGGGTGATAGACCGTATCGGCGCGTTCTGGGGATGAAGCTTTGTCGCCAGTGGCAGGAATGATCTTTCGGGTGAGCTGGCGCATCCGGCATCTGACCCGTATTGACTGAATGAGGCATGCACAATGAATCGACCGCTTTTGACTCTGCTTTGTGTCACCGCTACCAGCACGTTGCCTGCCCTCGCGCAGGAAGGCGGACAGGTCACGAGGGCAGACTTCCCTGCACCGGCACGGAATTACTCGCCCAACATCGAAATGAGCTATCCCAACCGCGTACTGTGGGGCGACACTCATCTGCATACGTCGTATTCAACGGATGCCGGCATGGTTGGCAATCTGCTCGGGCCGGAAGAAGCCTATCGTTTCGCACGTGGTGAGCAGGTCACCAGCAGCAGCGGGCAACCGGTCAAACTCGCACGTCCACTGGATTTTCTGGTGGTGGCAGATCACTCGGAGAATCTCGGCCTTGCGCCCATGATTGCGACCTCCAATCCGATCCTGCTCAAAAACCCGACCGGCAGGAAATGGCATGACTTGGTGAAGGCCGGCAAGGGCTTTGAAGCTTTCGGCGAGTGGGTCAGCAGCGGCAGCACCACCGGCAAGGATCCGATCAACAGTCCGGAAATGATGCGCTCCGCCTGGGAGGTCATCGTCAAGGCCGCGGAGAAATATAACGACCCCGGCAAGTTCACCGCGTTCATCGGCTACGAGTGGACCTCAACGCCGAACGGCAACAATCTGCATCGCAATGTCATCTTTCGCGATGGCGGCTCACTCGCGGGCCGGGTCTTGCCGTTCTCTGCCTACGACAGTCCGGACCCGGAGATGCTGTGGGACTGGATGCAGAAGTACGAAGAGAAGACCGGTGGCCGACTGCTGGCCATTCCGCACAACGGCAATTTGAGCGGCGGGATGATGTGGATGACTCAGACGATGTCCGGCAAGCCCTTTGATCGCAAGTACGCCGAAACTCGCGCGCGTCGCGAACCGGTCATCGAAATTACCCAGCCCAAAGGCACCAGCGAAGCGCACCCGGCGTTGTCGCCCAGCGACGAGTTCGCCGGTTTCGAAGTCTGGGACAAATCCAATCTCGGCGGTAACGTGGCCACCACGAAGGAAATGCTGCCCGGCAGTTATGCGCGTGAAGCGCTCAAGGCTGGTCTGGGCATCGAACAGCAACTGGGCGCGAATCCGTTCAAGTTCGGCGTCATCGGCAGTACCGATGCGCATACTTCGCTGTCCGCAGTGGAAGAAAACAATTTCTTTGGCAAGACACCGAGCACCGAACCGGGTGCGCAGCGCTGGGAACATTCTGCCATCCCGGCGATGAAACCGGAGTTGGTTACACGCGGCTGGGCGCTGGGTGCGTCTGGTCTGGCAGCGGTTTGGGCGCGCGAAAATACCCGCGAAGCCATTTTCGACGCATTGGAACGCAAGGAAGTGTATGCGAGCACCGGCACGCGACTGATGGTGCGGGTTTTCGCCGGTTGGGACTTCAAACCCGAAGAAGTGGACCGACCCGACTTCGCGCCGCAGGGCTACCAGCGTGGCGTGCCGATGGGCGGTGATCTGACGGCAGCGCCTGCTGGCAAAGCACCCACGCTGATGATCCGCGCATTGCGTGATCCGGATGGTGCGAACCTGGACCGCATTCAAGTGATCAAAGGCTGGCTGGACGCCAGCGGCAAAACACAGGAACGCATCTACGACGTCGCTGTGTCCAATGGTCGCAAGATCGACGCGGAGGGACGCTGCACCACACCCGTGGGCAACACCGTCGACGTTGCCAATGCCAGCTGGAGCAACTCGATTGGTGCGCCGTACCTGGTCGGCTACTGGAAAGACCCGCATTTCAACGCCAGGGAGCGCGCCTTTTATTATGTGCGCGTCATTGAAATTCCGACGCCACGCTGGACTGCGTACGACGCCAAGTTCTACGGCATCAAGATGTCCAGGGAAGTACCGATGACTTTGCAGGAACGTGCCTACACATCGCCCATCTGGTACACACCGCAATAGCCACCATCATTTATCCATTACCGAAAGCATCGTCACGCGTGGTTACGGACGATGCCCACAACAGCCAGCGGTGTGACTCAGGTACCGGGCGTGTACCAGATCGGCGCCGTATACGCGCGCTCCTGCAATTTCATTGCAGTACCCGGCAGCGGCTTGATACCGAAGCGCTTCGCATCGTATGCGGTCCAGCGTGGCGTGGGGATTTCAAGCACGCGAACGTAGTAGAACGTGCGTTGTTTCGCATCAAAGCTTGGGTCCTTCCACACCGTGATCAACTCCGGATCGCCGATGGAATTCGACCAGGTGGCGTTTGCCACATCCACGGTATCGCCGACCGGCGGCAGCTTGCCATCCTTGCCCGGCTTGCGAGTGCTGGCGTCGCTCCACACGACGTCGTACACCTGCTCGTGAGTTTCTCCCTTGGCGTCGAGCCAGCCCTTGACGATCTGGATGCGGTCGAGATTCGCACCAATGGGATCCTTGAGTGCGGCGACCAGAAATGTCGGTGACTTGTTTACGGGCGCATCGCTCAGATCGCCGCCCATGGGCACACCCTTGGCATAACCGATGGCAGCCGGCATACGATTGTTGGCATCCGCCGGCACAAAATCCCAGCCGCCAAAAAATCGCACCGCCATGCGCGGCCCGGTGGTGGCATAGGTCTCGCGGCGTTTCATTGCATCGAAAATGGCTTCGCGCGTGTTTTCGGTGGCCCACACTGCAGCGTAACCCGAGGCGCCGACTTCCCAATCCATGATCTTCACGCCGGTCTTGGGGTTTTCGACAAACACCTTGGTCAGGCGCTCCGGACTGGGTTCCTGCGGTGCAGTCTTGCCGAAGAAGTTGTCCTCCTCCATTGCCGCCAGGCCGGTGTGTGCATCGCTGCTGCCGATCATGCCGAATTTATAGGGGTTGGTGCCCAGCTTCGCTTCCAGCTTGAGACCGTTCTTCAATGCCGCGCGCGCGTACTCGGTATCGAGCATGCCGTTGACCTTCGCTTCGCTGCCGTCGAGGTTGCCCTTGTCCCACAGCTCGTAATTGGCGAATTCGTCATTGGGCGACAGGAAGGGATGTGCCTCGCCGGTGCCCTTGGTCTGCGTCATCTCGTACAGCGGTTCCCAGCGGGCACGGGTCTGCACGTAATCCTTGTCGATGGTCTTGCCGAACGCCTCCACCACCGGGAACATGCGCCCGTTGCTCAGGTTGCCGTTGTGGGCAATGGCCAGCACTTCGCTGCCGGTCTTCTGTTCCGTAGCTGCCATCCACTTCCACAGGTCCACCGGATTGTCGCTGCCCATGGGCGGCAGGGTCGTGAAAGGTTCGACCTGGCTGGCCTGTGCGCCATTGCCGCGGAACACAACGTTGCGATGCAGGTTGTTGCCGCTGGTGTTCGAGGTCCACTCATAACCGATGAATGCCGTGAAGCGCCCGGGCTCGTTGTTGACTTCCGCCGCCTTGATGGTTTCCTGCCAAGCATTGCGATAGGAAGATGTGCCCGGCGTCGGAAAGCCTTTCGGCATTCTGTTGTTGCTGAAGCTGACAATGATATCGATTGCCGCCTCGGCACCCTGGCCACCCTTGATCTGGTCATACCACTTGCGTCCCTGCGGTGTCGCCAGCACTTCGGGATCGCCACCAATCAACAGTGGGAAAAAGCCCATACCGTCGGAGTGATCGGCGACGACCAGAAAATCGAGCGGACGCGACAGCTTCACCGGCTGGCCGGTATTGGACAGGATCTCTTCGCCCCTGGCGAACCGGTAGGCTTCCGTGGGACCGAGCCGGGCACCGAATGCCCCTGCGTCAAACGAGTACGATGTATGCAGGTGCGTATCACCGAACAACGGCATCGTCGGGAATTTGCGCCCCGCGTAAGGCGAATAAAGCGGCTTGGCCGGATGGGTCTTCTCGAGCGTCGCCTTGTCAGCCTGACCGATGTCGGATTGACTGGCAGCCAACACTGTCAGCGACAGGCCTGTTCCTGCAAGCACGAAGAGAGTCTGCTTGAGTCGATTCATCTTGAGCCTCTCCTGACGTTTCGCCTGATCTGTTCCACATCGCTCACTTCCACATACGTGGCCCGCTCACACAATCAGTAAAGATACCTGCAATCCAATATGCCGTACGCATGCCAATGAAGTCCGTGCAATCAAAGTGGCTTGACGTGTAAAGTGCCGAAGACCCGGCTGCAGTCACGACTGAGTCAGTGAACACAACGGTCTCACGTGGGTCGCAATAAACAGCGGTGCCAGACACCGGTACACTAGTACAAATGGCCGCACACCCGACGATACCTCGCCTGCGCAAACTGCTTGTCTGGTTACCGGGAACGGTGATTGGAATTGTCGTACTGCTGACGGCGGCAGTACTGATTGCCGAGCGACTGATCGATACGCCGAAGGTACGCGCGCAGCTCGCCAGCAAGTTGTCCACGCTCATGAACGGCCAGGTCACCTGGCAGTCACTGGAGGTTCGGCTGCTGCCCATGCCACATGGCGTGGTGCGCAACGCGCACATCGCGATTCCCAAGGTGGTCACGGTGGATGTGGCGACGGCAGACGTCAAGATTCGTCTGCTGCCCTTGCTGCACGGCAACGCCGAGGTGCAGGCCATCACCCTGGAGCGGCCCAGCGTGGACGTGTGGATTTCGCCCCCCGCCACTGATGCAGCAGCAAAATCGTCAACACCCGTTGATCCGCTGGCGCTCTATCGCAACGCAATGCGGCCGGTACTGGATGCCATAGCGCGCTTTGCACCAGCTACCACTGTTGCGATTGAGGACGGGCGCGTGGCGTTGCATTTGTTCGATTTACCGCCATTCGAGGCGAGCAAACTCGATCTGCAGATCGTCACCGATGACAAGGGGGTCGCAGTCGATGCCTCCGCAACCGGCACCTACTGGGATCGTATTGCGATTGGCGGACGGGTGGAGTTCGCCGATCTCAGCGCCTCCGTCAAACTGGATGCGGCAGGATTGAAACCGCAACCGGCGCTGGAAAACATGTTCACCAGCTTGCGCGAGTCACTGCTGCTGTCAAACGTCGACATGAAACTGGAAGCGCGGACCGATGGGCATACCGGGTTCGATGTTGCGCTCGGCCTGAACCTGCCAAAGGCCGTGTTGCAACGGCGGGGGCAGCACCTGGATATTGTGCAAGTACAACTTGCCGGCTCGATCAAGTTCCTCGAAGACACCATCGCCATTGCTCTGGACAAGGCTCAAATCGGCGAACTCATCCCCGCTGCAGCAGCGAACCTGTTGCTGAGCGGTGCGAAACGCGCGCCGAAACTTGACGTCGCCATCGACGAGCTCGATCTGTCACGATTGCGTGACGCCGCCATGGCATTGGCCGGCGATCAACCCGCGGTAAAGCAATACATTGCCAGAATCCACGGCGGACGCTTGCGCGACCTGCGCTTGTCAACGCAGGCTGAGGTTTTTGCGGAGCTGTTTTCCTTGCCACGCCTTCACGGCAGCGCACAACTCGCTGACGCCAGCATGCGGATTCCGGTGCTGGAGCGCGAAGCGACCAGGATCACCGCAAACGCTGAATTGTCGGGCGGCACGATCAAGGTCAGCAACGCCAGCGCGCGACTCGGCGCATCGCAGCTGCGACGAGCGGGCGTGAACATTGTCCTGGCAAAGCCGATGCGCATGGCAGGCACGCGCGGCCAGGCCAGCATCGTGCTGCACGACCTGCTGCCGGGTCTGCGAACACGTGAACCGTTCACAAGATTGTTGCGACCGGTGCCGACGCTCACTGGCGTCGCCGAAACCAATGTGCGTAACCTGGCGCTGCGCTTCGACAAGCCGGGTCAAGTCGTCTATGACCTCAGCGTGATTCCGCAACACATCCGTATCAATAGCGACAAGCTGCCCGGCCCGGCTGATGTGCATGGTGGCACGGTACGAATCACGTCGAAGTCGATCAACGCGGGCCGCATCGGCATCGCAGTGCTGGATTCGAAGGCGACCGTGTCGGGTGAACTCAGCGGCTTTCAAGGTGGCGATCTGCGTGTGACGGCACGCGTTGCGGACGGTTTTGCCGAGCAAAAACTGATTGACTGGATATGGCTGCGCGCCGCCATCGCCGAGCGACTGAAACCCGTGCCACTGCGTTTTACCGCGCAGCAGGTGCAGTGGAGCAAGGCGGGCCTTGATATCCTGGCGGAAGCGAATATCAATGCCGGCCCGTCATTGAGCATCGACCTGTCGACGCGCGACAAGGCCTTCACGTTGCGCCGCGCCACCATCAAGGATCGGGACAGCGATGCCAACATCTCCTTTGCAATGCGCGATGCGCTGGCGGAAGTAGGCTTCACCGGCGTGCTCGCGGCGCGCAGCCTTGCGCCCATCCTGGGCCGTCCCGCCGAAAACTATCCGGGGATAGTGAGCGGTGATATTCAGGTGGCGTTTGACCTCCAGCGGCAGGGCCGCAACACGGCAAGAGGCAATCTGACAGGCGAGCGCGTCGATCTGCGCAACCTCACCGGCAAGCCGCTTAAGCTGGAACGTTTCGACATGCAGGGCAATGGCAATGCATTGCAGATACGTGAGTTGACAATGGATTGGGCGCAGCAGAAGGCTACGATCCACGGTGCGGTGACGCGCGACGCGAATGAACTGGCGATGAATCTCGATATCGACTCGCCCGGCATCGTCATTGATGCGCTGCGCGGCGCGCCCGCACCCAAAGCGACGGGCGTAGCGTCAGGCAGCAAGACTGCACCGGGCAAACCTTTCGATCTGTGGTCCCTGCCTGTCAGGGGAGCCGTATCGTTGCGCACCGACTTTTTGGAGTATCGCGGCTATCGGGTCCAGGGCATCCGTGCTGATGCAAAGCTGCAGCACGAATTGGCGACTGTCAATCTGAGCGAGGCTTCGCTGTGCGGCATTACCTTTCCGCTGTCGCTGCGCGTGACTCCAGATGTGTTCGATGCCAGTGTAAATGTGACAGCAAAAGACCAGTCCATTGAGCGCGCCGCTCAATGTCTGGCGGGCAGGGAGGTCATCATCACCGGAAACTTCAACCTGTCCAGCGCGTTGACCACCAGGGGGCCGACGCAACGCATCGGCGAGTCTCTGGCCGAACACCTTGCAGGCTCGGTGGAGTTTTCGACCAGAAATGGCGTGATTCGCAAGATGACGCTGCTCAGCAGCATCCTGTCGCTCAAGTCCGTGAGGGACCTGAATAAGAGTGATGCGACGCTCGGCCCCGATGGATTCAAGTATCAAAGCATTGTGGTGGACGCCAGGATTGATGACGGCAGGCTGACCTTTGAACAGGCAGCGCTCGACAGCTCGGCGCTGGGATTGGCAGCCACGGGCACAATCAATCTGCAAGACTTCGATTCTCGCCTCTCGGTGCTGGTCGCACCCTTTGGAACGCTCGACCGCATTGCGCGCAAGATTCCCATCGTGGGATATGTGATCGGTGGCGCATTCACCAGCATCCCGATCAGCATAACCGGCGACATACGCAAACCGATTGTCGTGCCACTGGGACCCCAGGCGGTCGGGTCCGAAGTGCTGGGAATTTTCGAACGCACCTTCAAACTTCCGGGCAAGATGGTCGAGCCTCTGAGCACGAAGCCGGACAAATGATCATCGGTCAGACAAGAGAGAGGCTACCACCATGGACGCTAAAGACGATGAGTCGGGGCTAGTCTGCTGCGCCGATATCCGGCTTCGTATTGTTCTTTTGTCCCCGCCTCTGCGCTGCTGTCGGCATGAAAATTCAGCTCAAACGCACCACACGCATGGTTACTGCAGGATCTGCTCCAGACTGCCGTAGCGCGGTTCGATTTCAAGCAACTTGCGCGCATACGCCGTCGCGCCCTTAACATTGCCTGCTGCCTTGTTGTATTGAACGAGGCCGATGAGTACATCGCGATCATAGGGATGTCTGGCATGAACGTCCTGCAGTGTCCTGATTGCGCGCGTGGCTTCGCCATTGGCGTCGAGCGCCACGGCGTACACATAGCCATAGCGCGCGTTGTCTGGCGCCAGTTGAACCGCCTTTGCCAAAGCCTGTAACGCCTGCGGCATCTGTCTGGCGCGCACGTAATGCAGTCCCAGTGCGTGCTCCACTGCCGCATTGTCGCCCAGCGCCGTGCGCGCAGCGATCAGCGTCGCTTCGGCCTTGTCGTTCAACTGCTGCTGACGGTACAAGTCGGCCAGATTGACATACGCGACCGCGTACGCTGGATCCAGCTTGATTGCCTGCAAATAGGCTTGCTCTGCCTTGTCGAACTGGCCCACCCCAAGATACAGCAGTCCCAGATTGACACTTGACTGGGGATGCTCGGCGCTGGCGCGTGCCGCTTCGACATACTCTGCTATTCCCTTGTCAAGCATTTGTTGCTGGTTCGGCGTGAACGAGTCGCGCGGCAACACTGACAACACTCGCGCCGCCTCGATGCGCACTGCGAGCACCGGGTCGGACAGCAGTTTCTCTGCCATGTGGAGGCGATCTGTGGGCGGTACCGCTGCCACGATTGACAGCGCGGCGCGCCGCACCATTGGCGATTGATCCGATAACAATCGCGGCAAGACCACACCAACAGTGGGATCCAGGTAATCTGGCAGCAGCGCCGTTGCCGTTGCGCGTGCAATATCGGCAACCTGCGGAGAGGCCGCCACCGCGATCAGATCCTGCCCGACCGGCTTGCCCTGCTGCGCGTCAGACAGTGTTTCACCAAAATGCCAGCCTGACAGCCAATCCTTGCCATACCACCTGGTAATTTGCGCAGTAGCCCACGCAGCGTTCCTGTTTGCATGACAGTTGTTGCATGCATTGGGCGTGTTCAGTTTCATCGACAGATCAGGGCGTGGAATGCGAATACTGTGATCGTGGCGTGCATGCACCACCATGAAGTTGGTGGTCGGCATATGGCAGCCGGCGCACTCTGCTCCCTTGCCTTGCGGCGAGTGAAAGTGATGTTTCTCCGTGTTGTAAGCATCGGCGCTGTGACACTGCAGACAGGTTTGATTGCCGGGGGCACGCAATTTCAGGCTATGCGGCTCGTGGCAATCGCTGCAGGTCACGCCCTGATGAAACATCTTGCTCTGCAGGAAAGAGCCGTACTCAAAGTCCTCTTCCCTGATCTGCCCATCCGCGTGGTAGAGCGGTTGTGCAAGCAGCGCCGGCAGATGCGTATCCATCAGCGGCTTCCCATGCTGGTAATTCTCCGTCAGCACGCTGCGCCGTGAATGACACCGCGCACAGGTATCGATCTCGACGGTTGTTGTGCGCGGCTGATTGCGCGTGGCCGTTTTTGCCGTTGAGTCACGCAGCCAGGCAACACCTTCGCGTTCATGGAGCAGGAATACCAGGCCTTTGCGGTCATCACTGCTGTCACGCGGCGACTTGCCGGCCCATGCAACATGTTGGGAGGCGGGGCCGTGACAGGACTCGCACGCCACATTGATCTCCGACCATGTGGTATTGAAAGTATTGTTCGCCTGGTTGTAATTCTTCTCCACATTGGTGGAATGGCACTCCGCGCACATGTAATTCCAGTTCTGCGAGAGCTTCGTCCAGTGCAACTCATCCTTGTGGTCGATCTTTTCCTTCGGATACAGATGAAACCAGCGTTGTCCACCCTCCCCTTGCGTGCGACTGTCCCAGGCAATTGAAAACGCCTGTATGCGACCGCCCGGCAGATCCACCAGATATTGCTGCAGCGGCGCAACACCAAAGGTATACCGCACTTCGTAATCGGCCAGCTTGCCATCAGGTCCGTCGGTGTTGATAAAGAATCGGCCATCGCGCCTGGTGAACGTGGTGGTGACGCCGTTGTACTTGTAGTGTGCGTTGTCGAAGTTACCCAGCACCGTTTTATCGTTGGCATGTTGCATGGCCAGGTCGTGATGCGATCCCTTCCAGGCACTGGCTTCGGCTGCGTGACATCCGGCGCACGCGGCGGCGCCGATATAGGAAGGGGGCGATGCGGCAACCCCCTCTGAACGCAATGTAATCGCCGGTTTTGCACGGATGTAAAGGAACGCGATGACGCCGGCAATTACAACGGCAAATACAATTCCACCAACCAAACGCGCGTGTTTCATTATCAAGGAGGCTTCTGCTTATTCCGGCGGAGTCAGTTGCAGTCCGTCGATAACAGTCAGTGCGCAAACCAGGCTGGTCGACGCCGGAAAAGACGTTTCGCGGTCAGTGAGCGGTATTTAACCTCAGAAATCGTACGCGTCCAGCCAAATTCTGCGGCACCGCAAGCAACCATGCGGCCTGAGCGCTGTTCGCGCCAGCGCTCAATGCAACCGCAACAGGCCACTCAGTACTTGACCGTATATTTCTTCGATTCAAGGCAGGCGCTGAACGCTTTATTGAAGGCCGCAGTCTGCTGGGTCAGCGTCTGGTTTGCAGTCTGCTCGACTTGTGCCGTCTGCTGAGCGGCCTGCTGTTGTTGCCCGCGGGCCTTTGCCCGGCCCGCGATCAAACCGGCAGTCGCACCAACGGCCGCGCCTTTGCCGGCATCGTCGTCAGCCACTTCGCCAATGACGGCGCCCGCTGCCGCACCCTTCACCGCAGTCTTCGCACCCGCTCCCTGTGTGGCCTGCTGAGTCTGTTGTTGCTGCTGCGCGGCGGCCTGTTTCTGCTGCTCGGCTTGCTTGGCAGCCTGGAAAGGATCAACACCCGAGTTGCTGACTGCCCAGTTATAGCACTCGGTTTCATCCTTGGATTGTTGTTCAGGCTTTTGTCCTGCACCCGGAAAGACATACACGTTCAAGGTGGCGGCAAGTGATTTCTGGGCGGAAGCCGGCGCCACAGGGGGTGGCGTCTGCGCCCATACGGAACAGGCAGCGGTGGTTAACAAAGCGACTACAATCGGTTTACGCATAGCGGCGACCCTTGAAAAAAATAACATGTTTACTTGACCTCAACTATTAACTTGTCGACGTGCCCGGTGAATCGCGACTTCGATTCAGCGCCGATTGCTTCAACAACCGGCGTGCCAAGATCGATGCCTACATCGGCCGTCTCGTCCGCCGAGAAGAGCATTCCTTGCGTGCGCTCGATTCGACCTTGTGCGACCTGCGCGTTGTTCACGTACAGCGTGCCCGTTCCACCTTTACCAAGTCCGCCGCTGTCGTAGGCAAAATCAAAGCGGATCGTGGCCTTGCCTGCAGGCAAAGGTTTTGCGGCCACAACCGAGCTGCGCGACATGCCAAGGAAGTTGTAATCGTAAGCGGGCACTCCATTCTTGACGTACAGCGACCACCCGCCAAAGCGTCCACCCTGCGCGATGATCGTTCCATTGCCGCCGCCTTTCGGCACGTCGACCTCGGCGGTAATGGTGCTGGACTTGTTCTTCACGTTGATGAAGACGTTTTCCATCATGCCGGTCATGCCGTCGGCCAGCGTCAGCGACTTGCGTCCGGCCATCAGGTCCGGCCGGCCCACTGCCTCGGCCAGGGCTCGCTCAAACACTCGATCGTCGAGCGGCAGCACGTGATGCGCTATGGCCTCCTTCATGAACAGCGCCTGCATCTCGCTCAGCTTTTTTGGCTCTTTCGCAGCCAGATCGGTAGCCAGGCTGAAATCCGAGTTCACGTCGTACAGCTCCCACACATCATCGGTGAGCTCACGGCGCGGCTTGGGTTCCCACGGCGCTTTGTGAATGGTGCGCGCCAGCCAGCCATCGTGGTAAATCGCGCGATTGCCGGCGATCTCGAAGTACTGCGTCGTGTGGAGTTCCTTGGCACCGGCGTCGTCGAACGTGTAGGCCATGCTCACGCCTTCAATCGGAATCTGCGGCGTGCCGTTCACCACCTTGGGCTCGGGCAGGCCCGCTGCCTGCAGAATCGTCGGCGCCACATCGATGACATGGCCGAATTGCGTACGGATTTCGTTCTTTGCCTTGATGCCTTTCGGCCAGCTCACCACCATGCCGTTGCGCGTGCCGCCGTAGTCGGAGGCCACTTGCTTCATCCAGCCGAACGGTGCATTGAACGCAACTGCCCACCCGGCTGCCATATGGGGATAGGTCTCGGGACCTCCCCATTTGTCGATCAGCTTCACCAGGTCGGGCACCTGTTCCTGCACTCCGTTGAAATACGTGTACTCGTTGAACATGCCGTTCTGGCCACCTTCGCCACTCGTACCGTTGTCGCCGGCGATGTAGAAGACCAGCGTGTTGTCGGCTTGTCCGGTCGCCTTGACGGCATCGAGCATCCGTCCGATCTCATGGTCGGTGTAATCGAGATAGGCGGCGAATACCTCGGCCTGCCGGGTGAACAGGCGCTTCTCATCCGCCGAAAGCGTGGCCCAATCCTTGATTGCCGGCGGCTTTGGAGCCAATTTGGTGCCGGGAGGAACCATGCCCATGTTGATCTGACGAGCCAGCGTTTCCTCGCGTATCTTGTCCCAGCCCTGATCGAATTTGCCCTTCCAGCGCGCAATCCATTCCTTGGGCACATGATGCGGCGCATGTGTCGCGCCCGGTGCGAAATAGACGAAGAACGGCTTGTCCGGCGTCATTGCCTTTTGATACTTGATCCAGGCCGTCGCCTTGTCCGTCATGTCGGTCATGAAGTGGTAGTTGGGATCGTTCGGCAGCTCGACCTGGGCCACGCCGTCGAACAGATACGGCGCCCACTGATTAGTTTCGCCGCCGATGAAGCCGTAGAACTTGTCGAAACCTTGCTGCGTCGGCCAGCGATCGAACGGACCGGCGACACTGGTTTCCCACGCGGCCGTCTCGTGCCACTTGCCGAAAGCAGCAGTGCTATAGCCATTCAGACGCAACGTCTCCGCGATCGGAGCGGCGGCATTGGGTACCTGCCCCGTCGCACCGGGAAACGATGTGGCCATCTCGGTGATGAAACCCATGTTCACCGTATGATGGTTGCGGCCCGACTTGAGCGCCGCGCGCGTCGGTGAGCACAGCGCGGTGGTATGGAAGTTGTTGTAGCGCAGTCCATTCTGCGCAAGCGCATCCAGCGTCGGGGTCGCAATCGGACCACCGAAGGTGCTTGGTGCACCGAAACCCAGGTCATCGATCAGCACGATAATGACATTGGGAGCGCCTGCCGGCGCTTTCACGTCAACATGTGGCGGCGCTTTGGCGTTGCGCACATCCAGTTCCTGAGACTGCGGCAGTGGCGGAAGCTGAATCGGCAGTACGGTGCGATCGAGCGTTCCGGCCGGTTGCGGCGTTTCGACCGGTTTCGCACACCCCGCCATGATGCACAGCGGCATCAGCAGCCCGAACGTGAGCAGATTCTTTTTAGAGCACAATTAATCGTTACTCCTCAGATCATGAGTTGCGGCCACGGGAAGCACCGACTGACTTGCCAACTCACAGACTCACCATCGCAGAAAACGTAAAGACCATCATTGCCGCACTCGCGAATGGCAATCACATCTCTGCAAGCTACCAGTGACCGCTGAGAATCACAGTACGTGGAACCGGCACCCACATAACGGAAATAGCCGCTTGAATTCAAACCGGCGCAAGGCGGTGATCAGCTTGCATGCCATCCTGATTCACCCGCACACCTACAACGTCGGGATGGTGACCAGGGGCAGCGGCTGTTTGTCGCCGGATTCCGCCAACGTGAAGAAATAGATGACGGCAACCATTGCACGCTTGGTCCTCCAGTCGGCGTTGTCAACCCAGAACCAGTAGCCACGATACTGGACAGCGGCATACGCATTGGCTGGCTTCTCCCTGGAACTGTGAATGCGCATCGGGCCCAATCCGTCGTTGCGCAGGGAACCTTCAGGTGCTGCTGGCAAACCATGGTCCTTCGCATGTTCCTCAGGCACATCCACATAGGTAGCGAAGGCGGTGATGATCTGCAGCATCGAACGACTGCTCACCGCGAGTTCGCCCTCTGCTCCCTGCATCGGCGAATAGGTGATCAGGTACCTTGATTGACCGGGCTGCAGTTTGAGCAAGCGTCGGACTTCCGCCGCTTTCTCAGCGAGATCGGCGGCAAGATCCTCGCGGCCGACAAACAACACCGTACTCTCGCCTTTGGCTTTATCCTGCTCCACGCGCATGCCGATGCCCCCCGCGGCCTGGACATCGCGCAACAATTCCAGCGCGCGGACAAAGTCCGGATCTGCCTCCCGTATCGTCCCCGCAGTACCCGAGCGATTGCGCACCCCATTGATCGACTCCACCGCGAGACCCAGGAGAAAATCTGCCGCATAACCGGCCTGCAGCATGAAGAAAATATTCTTTGGATCAATTGGTGTGATCAGTCCGCGCAGGAACTTCTCGCCGGTCATGGGCACGTAGGTGATGGTGGGCCGGTCGGTGAAGCGCCCCGAACCGCCGAGCGTCGCACTGTCACCCTGGATCGCGCCGGGAGAGGAAATTTGCCCTCCAAGGCTCACGCTTGTTTCCATCGAGTAGCCGCTGACGACGGACGCGACGTCCATGAACACGGGTAGATCTACATAACGGACCTTGACGATGTTGAGAAGCGTCTGCTGCTTCCACGAATCGGCGATGGCTGCGGCGTAATCAAAGCGATCCACGACCACCGTTTTTGGGCCAAGGTGCGTGCACCCTGTCGTAACCAGGGCAGCAATGATCGCAGCTGCGAGGTTCTTTCGTGCAAAAGCCATATTCATTTTCACATTGCCACTTCAGATCTGAACCCTTGCCACAGGCGCCAACGCGGAACCAGTTACGTGTACAACTCCGCTTATGGTTCATCTTGCAGCTACATTACGCCGGCACGCACTACGTAGAACTGGCACTGCTCCATCGTCCGTAACGGCTGCTTTCACGCGACGTCGGACCTGAATAGACCTTATATCTGTGGGGATGCTACGTATTTCTCCATCAACTCATGGTACGTATGCTGACTTCCCTATCGCACTGTTCAACAGTCTCCGCAGAGACAGAATGATCATCACTGCACCCGTCAGCATAACGATAACCTGTCAGGGTCTCCTGATGAGTCGCTTGTTCGTGGCTCCCTTCGCATGCAGCCATGCGTGCAGCGGAGCTTTGGTGGAGAAATTGTCGAGAAGATGTTCGGTCTCGGCGGATGCGAGATTTTTATGCTGAGTAAGTGCAGGAACAATACGAGGTCCCAGTCTACAGCCCCGCGGATATTGACGACTGCCTCGTCGAAACCTGACCGGATTCTTCGCGGATTGCTCCGGTGATAGTCAGGTTGTTGGGGTGAACCACCGTAACCGCAAAGTGTTTATATCGTGACAAAGCTAACAAAGGTGTAAATCCTCATGACGGAAGTCAATGTGACGCGAGCCTATATCGCCGTGATCGCGGGTCTCTACTCGGCATTGTTCGCCGCTGGCGCCCAAGCCCAGGCGCCGCAGGCTCAACCGAAACGTCCGAACATCGTCATCATCCTCGGCGATGACCTCGGTTTCGCCGACATGGGTTCGTTCGGCAGTGAGATCAAGACACCGAACCTCGACTCTCTGGCCAAGGAAGGCGTGCGTTTCGCCAACTTCTATACACACGCGAGCTGCTCGCCCACGCGATCGATGCTGCTGAGCGGCGTCGATACCCACGTGAACGGCCTCGGCAACATGGATGAGTGGACGGCGCCCAACCAGCGCGGCGTGCCCGGTTACGAGGGCTACCTGAACAACCAGGTCGTCACACTGCCGCAGCTGCTCAAGGAGGCCGGTTATCACACATACATGGTCGGAAAGTGGCACATGGGCAAGGCCCCGGACCAGATCCCGGCGGCGCGCGGCTTCGAGCGCGACTTCACGCTGCTCGACGGCGGGGGCAGCTACTGGGACATGAAAAACGTCACGGCGGCGTCCCCGCGGTTGGTCTTCACGGAGGACGGGCGCTACCTGACGCGGCTGCCCAAGGACTACTACGCGACCAAGACCTACACCGACAAGGTGATCAGCTTCATCGACGCCAACCGTAGCGACGGCAAGCCGTTCTTCGCCTACGTGTCGCACCAGGCGCCGCACGATCCGTACCACCTGCCGAAGGAGTGGCGCAACCGCCATGTCGGCGAGTACGACAAGGGCTGGGACGCGGTGCGCCAGGAACGGCTGAAGCGCCAGATCGAGCTCGGCATCATGCCGGCGGGCACGGAGCTCGCCGAGCGCATGTGGTTCATCCCCGATCCCGTCGTGCTTGCACCGGCGACCCGGGCGCTCCTCGGCAAGAAGATGGAGCTCTATGCCGGCATGGTGGAGAACATGGACTTCCACGTGGGCCGGCTCATCGAACACCTGAAGCAGATCGGCGAGTACGACAACACGATCTTCATCGTGTTTGGCGACAACGGCGCCGAGGGTAGCGACCTCTTCAAAATGATCGCGGGCACGCCGGGTACGCGCGACTTCCTGTTCGCGGCGATCAACTGGTCGCAGACCAACCCGAATGCATGGGGCGATCCGGGCTCGTTCGTCGGCTACGGTCCGATGTGGGCGCAGGTGTCGATGACGCCGTTCAGCCAGTACAAGGCCTGGCTGGCCGAAGGCGGCATCCGCAATGCGCTCATCGTCAGCGGCCCCGCGGTCAAGCGAGCCAAGGGGAGCCTCAATCACGGGCTCATGCACGTGGGGGACCTCATGCCGACGCTCCTGGAGATCGCCGGCGCCAGCTATCCGAAGACCAATCAGGGGCGCGAGCTGCCTCCGCTGATCGGCAAGTCGTGGATGCCCATGCTGTCCGGGACGGTGGACTCCATCCGGACCGACAAGGACTATCTCGCGTGGGAAGTCTTCGGCAATCGCGCGGTGCGGCAGGGAGACTGGAAGCTGCGCTGGCAGTTCAAGCCCTACGGCAAGGGTGAGTGGGAACTGTTCAACGTCGCGAAGGATCCGGCCGAGCGGCAGGACGTCGCCGCGCAGAATCCCGGCAAGGTGAAGGCGATGACGGCGCTGTGGGACGACTACGTCAAGACCAACAACGTGATCCTGCCGAGCCGGGGGCCGTTCGAAACCCTGGAAGACCAGCTGCCGATGCGCGTGCCGGTAGACACGGGCTTCCCGCCGCTGATCTACAAGCAACAGTTCGTGCCACCCCTGGACATGATGTCCGAACCCAAGCCCTGAACCTTGCAGATCCACGAATCAACGAATCAACGAATCAAGAAGGACGGACATTTCATGAACATCGAGCGGGGTCTACTGAATTCAGCGGCCAGCTTGCGGTGCATCGCCATCACGATGCTCGCCTTGGGCGCGCTCTGCCCCTTGCAGGCCATGTCCCAGGTTCCGGCGCGCTTCTACTGGAAGTCGCTGGCGGGCGGAAAAGCCGTACCGCTGATCGTCAATTCGATGAGTGGCAACACGAATCCCTTCGATGCTGCGCACACCGTTACACCGGGCGCCAGCTTCGAAGGCACGTTGGCGCTAGCTGGGTTTGCACAAACCTTTGCCCTGTACGATCGCTCGGCGATGGCGGCGATCATCCTGCCGATGGGGCGAGTTTCAGGCGACGTAAACGTGTCTGGCAGGTCTGTCCAGCAGACGGCCGACGGTTACGGCGACCCGACTGTCGAGTTCGACCTCAATCTCATCGGCCCACCGGCGCAGAGGAACATCCCGGACGCCCTGCGCTACGAACCGGGATTCTCCCTCGACGTCCTGGCTGATCTGACCATACCGATCGGCGAGTACTACAGCGACCAGTCCCTGAATATCGGGCAGAACCGCTGGTATGGCCGCATTGGCTTTCCCATCGTGTGGCAGATAGGTTCGTGGGTACCGGGTCGGCGAACGACCGCGGAGTTCCTGCCGGCAGTCTGGATCTTCGGCGACAACACAGACTATGTCGGGAAGACGATGAAGACCGATCCCATGTTCCAGCTGGACGCGCACGTGTCGCGCGACTTCACCGAGCGCCTGTGGGGGTCGCTCGACGGCGCCTGGTACACCGGTGGTAAAGCCACCATCGACGGCGTGGCGGGAGAGGCGCTCGACAATCTCGGCTTCGGGCTCACGTTCGGGTACCAGCTCAACGACAACATGGGCCTGACCTTCAGTTACAAATCGACCGTCAGCGACCACGCTACCGGCGATCTCAAGATGGATGTGTTCATGATCTCGCTGGTCTCCGGGTGGCATCCTCTCATCGAGGGCTCGAAACGGCTGATGAGCGAGTAGCCACCCCTGCATCCGGATAACCAACGCCAGCCACTACCACCCGCCCGGAGGTTCTGTTGAGCCCGACGTGTAAATTTAGCCACGTGCGAGCAGACGGGAACCGTGCGTGGCAAAAGCCTGGTTACCTGTTCGCCTTGGCTTGCCTGAGCCTCTCTGTCGCAGGTTCGGCTCAGGCTGAGGAAACGTCGGAGTCCTGGCCCGAGCTCAACGCGTTCATCCAACTGAACGATCGGGCAAGGGCATTTTTCGATGCGGCTTACGCCCTGGGCAAGGAATCGGATATCAAGACAGTGGACGTGGCAGCCTACCTGGACGTTTCCCTCAAACCGATCGCTCGCATGCGCAGGGGAATGCTGTCGGATGACTGGCAACGCAACAGGTACCTGTGGGCAAGAATCGGTTACGACCGCATCTTCGAGGCGACCGATCCACATGGAGTGGAGGTTGCCGAGGATCGCGGTGTAATCGCGTTGTACGCAAAACTCCCGTTACCCGCGGCGATCTGGCTGGAGACCCGCACTCGCGCCGACTTCCGCTGGATCGGGGAGGATTACTCGAATCGCTACCGCTTTAAGCTCGACTTCACCCGTGAGTTCAGCGTCCACGAGCACAGCGTCGTTCCCTACTTCAACTTCGAATGGTTCTACGACACCCGTTATAACGACTGGGCCAGGACGCTCGCAACACTCGGCACCGAAGTCACGGTGACCAACCATTTCAGGTACGAACTCTATCTCGCACGACAGACTGATCGTATCCCGAATGAGAATGTTCTGAACGCGCTTGGCGTTGTGCTCAAGTGGTACTACTGAGCCGCGAATAGCTAGCGCGCCTGGACTGGAGTTGCAACTCGTTTCCGGTCGATCAGATCAATTCCGGCGTTGGCAGCGTTGAGATGACTGATCTCAAAAAACAAACTCGGGTCGGACGATGGCACTGGCTGGTCAGAGCAGTTTGCCATGTGCATTTCTCATGATGGTTGATCCAAGAATGCAGTGATATTTCTGATCCGGTGGTCGTCGCCATCGGTAGAGATGGCTCTCTCCAGCATTAGGAACCTCTGATTAACGTCATGCCCGCGTAGGCGGGCATCCAGTAAGACAATGATTCAACTGGATTCCCGCATTCGCGGGAATGACGAATTCGGGGTTAATCAGACCTTCCTTAGACGACAAAAAGTCCATCAACTGCACATGCTGCTGTCCGTGCCGGTTCGCGGTCATGCAGAAGTTCAATGCCACTCCACTCAGCCACACTGAAATGCAGACGAAACGCGGCGTGATTTCATTTCACAGGAGCCGAACGTGGCAATGAAACTTCAACAAGTCAGCGCCAACTGCTACGCCGTCATCAACGAGAAGAACCTTGTGTGCGATGCGAACTCGGGGCTCATCAATCTGGGCGGCGGCGTGGTCATCGATACGCAGTCGGACCTGCCTCATGGACGGAAGATGATCGAACTGTTCGGCAAGGTCTGGCCGGGCATGCCGAAACGTGTGATCAACACGCACGAGGACGGCGACCACGTGTGGGGCAACCAGCTCTTCGAGGGCGCCGAGATCGAGATCAGTATCGAACGACTGGGCACGTTGCACTGCCGCTTCGCCGAACCGGCTCGCACACTGCTACCCAGCCGTTGGCCACTGCGGCCGGCGTTGCAGAAGTTTCACGAACACTAGGGTCTGTTGACAATTGGCGCATCGCTGCGACGGCGGTCAAAGGGGCTCAGGACGCGACGCACCGAGTGCAGTGTACTTAACGTACTCAAGCGAGGTGCAACAAAGTCCTGAGTCCTTTTGACCCCGTCCCTTCGGGTTGGGCCTCTGAAAGCGCCATGCCGCGTTGCGCGTCGCTTATTTGGAGTGAACAAACCTCACTCCTCGGGCCTTACCTGGCGCTTTCGGAGACTCCAACGCAGCGATGCGCCAATTGTCAACAGACCCTAGGCACCACGCCGACGGATCGCTGGCCAAACTGCTGTTGCTGTGACGGAAATGAACAAACATCAATACCAATACACCGTCCAGCGCAATACCGTCAGACACCACACATACCTGCGCATTTCTACTGACGATCTGACCCTGTTCAATGGCTGCAAATAGAGCGTCGCGTACGGCCAACCGCAACGCCACTACATCGTTCACGTATATCCAGATGCACCTGTGATCCCGACAATGCCATCAAATGACAATAAGGTGGGTAATCCGCAACCAGTGGATTGCTCAGGTTTTCCGTTAAACAAGAGGGCATCTCGTGAACATGAAGCATTCATCGATCTCATTAGCAGGCGCGTTTCTGGCGGCGGCCGGATTCATGGCAGCCACCTCGGCGCATGCGCAGGGCAACAACAGTCGCCAGCCAGGATGGGAGGTGGGACTTGATGTCATTTATCAGGACGCCACCACCCTTGACTTCGATGGCGGCAGCACCGCCGACCTCAAGACCGACTACGGGCTCGCGCTGACATTTGGCTATCGCATGAGTCCACGCCTGGAGCTGCAATTTGCCCTGGATTGGGCCCGAGTCGACTACGATGCCAACCTCGTCAGGCAGAACGGCTCCGTACTCAAAGCCACCGGCGGCGATTACGAGTCTTTTACACCACGTGCAGACCTTAATTTCAATTTCCTTGATCAGGCACTGACGCCGTATGTTGCAGGTGGCATCGGCTATAGCTGGGTGGATACCAACCTCCCGAGTGGCCTGCCCCAAACCGGCTGCTGGTGGGATCCGTGGTATGGCTACGTTTGCACGACCGTGCAGCCGACCAAAACGGTCGATGGACTGGTCTACCGTGTCGGCGCCGGTGTGCGTTGGGATATCTCTGACACCACCACACTGCGCTTCGGGCTCAATCGAAACTGGATGGACTTCGGCGACTATGCGTCGTCACCCTATCTCGATCAGGCCCAGATTGGGTTCGCCTACCGCTACTAAGGTTAGCAAGGTCCAAGACCCTTGCACCTTGTCTCTACAGGCCGCCCGGTGATTTGCGTCACTGGGCGGCTTGATTTTGTCACCTTGCCGGCGATGCCGCAGATTCACTCGGCATCCTCACGATCAGGCTATGCAAGCCAGCGTTTCCTGATGATGCGATACGCAAGCGCAGTACCCAGTCCGGCCGCCAGCAGCAGCACGCCAATGAGCAGCAGACGCCACAGAATGTGATCCACCACGTTCTGCAATTGCGCAGCCGCATTCGCCGCGGATTGCGACAAGGCCGGGGTGCCATGCTCGATACCCACAATGAGTTGTTGCAGCTGATTTACCGTACGCGAGAACTCGGCAGCCGCTGCCGTGTACTCGGTGATGTCGAAGGGTCGACCCGGTGGCGCAGCGGGTGTCCCCGGCGGTTTTGGCTTGTCGAAACGCGCCATCAATTGATCGAGCGAGCGAATGGTCTCGTTCACCGAATCCGACGCTCCCGTGCCCGCATCGAGCGCAGCTCGCATTTCGCTGAGCAGCCCGCGCATCTGCGCAGACTGCGTATTGATCGCATCCATGAATTGCTTGATCGCCGCTTCACGTTCCCGCGTGACAATGCTCGGCAGCTGATCTGCCAACTGGCTGGCGGCCACCGCCGCTCCGCCAAACTGATCGACATCCGTCAATACGCGCCTGGTCTCCGGCATGGCAACGACCTGGTAGGTGAGCAACTGAACCTGCATATCGAGCAGATTTGGCACACGCTGCATGTAATAAATTGTGCGCTCGGCAAGTTGCCGCGTCTGGGTAATCTCACGCACCGCGGGGTCGAGAT
Source organism: uncultured Pseudomonadota bacterium (assembly GCA_963748005.1). Lineage (GTDB taxonomy): Bacteria > Pseudomonadota > Gammaproteobacteria > Steroidobacterales > Steroidobacteraceae > CAILZL01. Next base: position 2,323,289 of record CAVVHH010000002.1, on the reverse strand, counting down.
TACTGAGCGGATCAAGTCCCAATAGTTGAAACAGCCCCCCCTTCGCTTCCGATTCTCCCGGCCCAGGTCGGCCGATCGACTTCGCAAAATCGCGGAAGTGCACGTATGAAACGGCGCGAATATTGGGATTGCGTGCACGCCATTCGTCGATCACACGGTGAAGCTGGTCTATATTCTGGGCACTGAGAATGCTCTCGATGAGATCCCATGCACGCCGCTCGAGTCGGCGATGTGCGTCGCGCAGGGGGATCGCACGCTCGCCAAAGCGTTCGCCTACCCATGCATCCTCAAGCACCATGCGACTCAGTGACGCAAGCACCACCATGTCCAGGGCATTGGTGACGGCATTCGGACCGCTGCCAATGGTGTAGGCCGCAGTGGCCTGCGACGTTTTCCAATACTGCGCAGCAAGCCGACCATCGGGATCATTGATTGACATCTGGAAATTCTGGGTCGGCTCGATGACCCCGCCCGCATACTCGTCGGCAAAGCGCATGACCTTGAGTTGCAGTTCCTGCAGATCGTTGGCCTGCTTGGCTGCGGCCGCCGACTTCCCGGTCATGCGATCCATCAACTGGCAGCTGCATAGCAATGCCGCGAAGCCGAGAACCAGCGTCAGCCGAGACCAATGGGCGTCAGGCCAGCGAGGCCCTGAAACCCTCATAAAAGCGCGCCCAGTAATCGTTCGACGATCTCTTCGACTGAAAATGTCGTCAACAGGAGCGGCGCGACTGGTAACAAGGTGGTCACCGCCAGGTTAATTATGTTCTTCATTCCAAATGGCAGCGATTGCATATTAACAATCGCCATGTAGCTGCTGCGCAGATCGGCCAACGATTGAATGTCCGCGCTGCCGATCAGCGGCTCGCCGGATGGCGCGCCGCCACCGATCCACTTCTGGTCGAACTCACGCGCATAGCGTTGTCCCAGCACGCCGTACTGCTCCATTCCCCTGCGGCGCGCCGTCCGAATCTGTGGCGAAAATACCAGCAGCGGCCCGAACACAGCGCCCACCATGACAGCGACTGTGCCGACAATTTCTACTTCGAATGAAAGCAATTGGGCTCCAGCATGAAATATGCGGTTGGCAATCAGCCCCGCCAGCACCGTGCCCTGCGCCAGCAATACCGGGGCATAGGCGCGAGCAAGCACAGAGAGAAAACGCAAGCCGGCGACGCCGTCCGGATGCGTAGCCACAAGTTGCAAGTCGATGCGCGATACTTGCCAAAGGAAGCGGGCCCAGACAAACATTCTGAAGTACCAGCGAAGCACCAGATATTGAAATAGAGGTCTGCTGATGCAGACCGCCCACCAGCCGGCATGGGATAATTCCAACCTGGTTTCGCCCGGAACCAGACGCCAGCTGCTCATATCGAGCGCCACCGATTCACGCCAGACAACCATCACACCCACGGCATAGACAAGCAGAATCAGCAAGATCTCTACCTTCCCCGAATTGTGCAGGCGCACGGCCGAGGCGATGGCTGCATCGAACTGCGAACGCGCTTCGTCCCGGATCAGCCCCCGGTCAATGAACGCTCGTACGATAGACGCCAGCCGCGACTGAACTATATCCGCAGCTGCGATCAGGAGCGGTATCGCAACCAGGGAACGCACATGCGTTTCCACGTCCTCGAGAAACGGCAACGCCACACTGTCACCCCAGAATTTTCCTTCGCTCAGCGACAACAGAAGCAACGGCAGCCATACCAGCATTGTGGTGGCTACCATGCGGCGAACCGTCATGTGCAGCCCCGCCCCTGACAAGCGCGTGAGCCGACAGAGATGAAACAGAGAGTCGCCGGAAAACAGCGAAAACTCGCTGGGTTGTTTTGAGGATTCATCGTGGTCTGCAGGTGACATGTGACGCTCCTGATAAAATTACTGTGCACCTATCTGTTGAAAAACCGACGCGATGTTCACTGCACGACAGCCATGGCCTGTGCCTCTGCAGTTTCGACCAGCACGATGTCGATGAGATGCAACAGCGCCTGGCCGACGAAGGTTTTGACCAGATACTTGCCGGCTGCAGAGGCTTGCAGGCGGAGATGCCGGTCGTCGTGCGCAGTGATGAATATCGCCGGGCACGCAATGCCTGCCTGCACGAGCCGTTGATACAGCTCCAGCCCGGAAATGCCGGGCAAATGCAGACGGTCACCAGACAATCAATCCGCGACGCCACATCGGCCGCGAGAAACTGCTCAACACAGGTGAACGTTACCGGCGTGAACTCCGCTGTCATCAGCAAACGCGCCATGGCCTGATTCAGGCCCGCATCGTCTTCTACGATGGCTATAGTGGCGCTGGCACCCCGGTATTGCATGTATGTTCCTGCCAGGCTCCACTGCAGTTTTCTTTTGCAAAACAGTCTCGGCTCCGACTGGGCAGGCGGAGCACATTTCTACTTTCCGAATCAGCAGCGCGAGCGTGCTCCGGTCAGCCGTCGCGCTCAATCAGTATAAGGGACGATCGCCACCTTGCCTGCTCTACGTACAGAACCCCGACGTCTCATCAGCATGCCGATCAAACGAAATCTCTGTGCGCATCGACAATGCTATTGGTGAAAATCGCGCTGCCCAGACTAGAACGAACAATCCGTACAGGATGTAAGGAGAAGGACTTACCCAGGTAGGGGCGCTGCAGTGGTCTTGAGATGCAGTTGCTGCTTTTCCTGTTGCTGTCCATATGCTGACGACATTAACCGCAGCGGACAACGATGGGCAACCTGGCGGATAAGGAGCAAAAAAAGCCCCAGCGGGGTAGCAGGGGCTTCAAATGGTGTATCCATACGGGGGAGATTCCTGAAAACATTAAGCGCTGTAAAACAGCCCATGTCTCTACGTAAATGCCCAGCATCACCAAGGAATATTACTTCCCGACAAAAAACCCGGACCGGGCCGGGTGCAACCGAGGCGACAGCTTTGTCTCAGAATACACGCACCCGTCCAGCCCGCTTCTGCGGGCACGAGACTCCGTTACAAACCGGATCCAGCACAGTCGACGACTCCTTGATAGCCGACTGTTTTCGTGACCCACCACCTTTCTGATCGCGCAAGAAAACGCCCGTGGCAGTAAATCGCATTTGTGCACCGATGAGGCATCAGTGTGCGTGCGTTCCCGCAAACTTAGAATGTTAATGCTTGCAATTACTACCTGGCGGCTTCGACGCTTACCGCCAGCGCTTCGGTATAAGTCAGATCGACCTGATCGCCTTTCTTCAACGTTGCAGCAAACTTCTGCGCAGCCGGATCCTTCACTTGCACGTGGCGAACCTGACCCTCCGGGCCCTTGAACGTAACGGTGCTGGTTTTCTGGTCCACCGACTCAACGGTAACGGTCGCCGACACCGTTCCACCCACCACTCCAGCGGGCTTGGCGCCGGGTTCTGCGCGTGCAGCCGCTACGGCTGCATCTGCTGCGCCCGGAGCGGCGGCAGTGCCCTTCGGCTTGAGTGCAGCACCGACAGATTGGTAGTACTTCACAACCAGCTTGTCGCCCACTTTCACTTGCGCCAGGTTGCGCGCTTCAGGAGGTACGTTAATCGTTTCGGTTCGTCCTTCCGGTCCGCGCAGCGTCACCATACGAGTCTTGAGATCGATAGCTTCGACCGTTGCAGTAATGGTCTGCAGGTTCTCCACATTGACCGGGTCCGCAGCTCGTGCTGTACCTGCACCTGCTGCAAGTCCGGCGATCGCTGCAATGCTGGCCAAAAAACCGGCTTTGAAATTCATTTACGTTCTCCTTGGTGAGTGAATTGGGCGTGTGCCGCGATTCCATAATCGCGGCGATGGGCGACATCCAATGTGCATGTTGATGCCCACTGGCTTGCCGCCAAAGCAATCATAAAACCCACTGGGGAGGGCTCCTGCAAGCCGATATACCCGGATGGATCGGGAGAACCATCTTTCTGGCGGGTCATAGTGCGAGCCTGAAACCGCTGCAGCACAACTGCAGCTTGCTGAAACGGGCATGCAGTGTGCATCTTCCACTGTCTGCGTCCTGCCACCAATACGCAGTTCGTGCATGCCGCATGCATCGACACTTACAACGCGCGCCGGCATGCCACCTGCCACCATCACCTGCCGATGCTCGACTTGCGTCCAGCGATGCACCGTGGAGCATTGTTCCGGACCGGGCTTGTGTGCATTCCATTGAAGATGATCCACTTGCCTGTTCGAGTACGCCGGACAACCCCGCGGACACAGATCACCTTGTCGTCCAGCGCAATAGCGATTCGAAGCTGATCGTCAGACGCAGGTATGGATGCAGGTTTGACCGGCGACTGCCATACACATCATTGCGACTTGCCACGCGACGCATCCAGCGCATCACGCAGCGCCACAGCCCAGGTGCCGATGATGCGCTGCGCTTCCGCATCATTGGTGATGGAATTGGTCCACTGCCAGGTGCTGGTCGACGATGAAACCTGCCGGTCATAGGCGCGAGTCAGCAGCTCACCCGTGATGGAATCGTGCAGCTCGCAGATCAGGGTCATTTCACCCGCATCGGTGGTGTAGGAACCGATCCGGTAGGTAGACCGCATGGATACATCGGGCGCGTTGACGTACAGATTGACGATCGACGGCCGCACTTCCAGCACGTCTGCGGCGGGTTCGGTGACGATCTGATAGTGGCCATTGGTTTCCAGCTCCTGCCTGAAGACCTTCGAGAATTCCTCGGCAAGCTCTGCCGTGAGCTTGTCACGATCCGGCTTGTTCATCTGGTACAGGGCGGAATCGAGATTGCGCTCCCAATTTTTGCTGAACTCCACCCGCGCCGGCCGAATGATCAGCTTGGTGTAATTGGCCAGGCTGGCTTTCGGCTTGCGATAAACCGCACCGAAGCCCGTCACATCAACCTCCACCAATCCTTCAAGTGTCGAAGCATCGTCTATGGGTGTCTTCTGTGTTGTCTGGCAGGCACACAACATGATTGCAATACCTGCCGCCATCAACGCAGACCCTGATGCGTGCACAAATTTGCTCATGATACAGCTCTCCAAATTCAATGGGATCACTGTCACCAACGGAAGCCTCTCTTAAGCCACTGCAGCTTATTATCCGAAAACGCCACGCAGTGCGCAGTACGTAGAAGGGACAGTACAACATCGTTGGAAGCGGAGCGGACAGGCGGCAGATAGTTGTGTGTCGCCGGCATTACCAGCAAGACAGAAAGCCGCCCGGTCCCGGAATTCGACCGCGGCATCCTGACCTTGCGATCAGACTGCCTCCCGACTTCATGCGATGCAGTGACGCTCCGCGGTGGCTAGAACAATATCTTTATCAGCTGTTTTGCGAGGTCCGCAAAAGGCATCATCGTAAGCGCAAGCGGCAGAACAGGCACGAGCGTAGCAGCGGCAAGCTGGATAATAGCCTGCTTGGTAACCGGTACAATGCTCATGCCCTGAATCACCTTCATGCTTTCGCTCAGATCAGCAAGCGACCGTATATCCTCGCTTCCCATGACTTCCCCGGAGGCCGCCGGGTCGCGACGCAACCACTTGGCGTCAAACTCCTGCACATATCGCTGCGCAAATGTACCGTAGTCACGCAGGCCAGCGCGCTTCGCGTGCGCGAGCTGCGGCACAAACAACAACAGCGGACCAATGAACATGCACAGCAGAAACGCGAGCATCACGACAATCGGGAGCGCGAACTCGGGGAGTTTGGCGCCGAGGTGCAGAATGCGCCCTGCCAGCACGCCAGCGAGCAGCGCACCGTGCGCAACTGCGAGTGGGGCGAACGCATAGACAGTCTGGGCAAGGAATCCGAGGCCGCCATTGCCATCGGGATGAGTGGGGACCAGATTCAGTCTTATGCGAGATACTTTCCACAGGAATCGCGCCCAGATAAGCAATCGAAAATACCAGCGCAGCAGCAGAAACTGGAAGATCGGAAGACTGACATAGCCATACCAAATCCCGGCGCGCGTCAGCGTCGATCCTGTAATCGATGGTGTCGCATACCACGTCACAGTCTGGAGCGTCGTGTAGTGGCGCCAGACAACCAGAATGCCGACGAAGTACACAAGCGCGATGAGCAAAACCTCGGCAAGTACCGACTCACGCAATCGATACCCCGCCGCAATCGCGTCGTTGAATTGCGGCAGAGAGCCCTCTGGAATCAGACGGCGCTCCAGAAATAGCTTTACCAGGTAACGCATGCGCTGATGCACTATCACCTCAGCGCCTATGAACAGCGGAATGCCCAGCAGGAATTTGCTATGAACTTCCACGTCCTGCAGAAACGGAACCGCAACTCCGCCAGACAGGCTGCTGTCAAGAGCACACAGCAGCAACAGCGGCAACCACGCCAGCAGGGAAATCAAAATGATGCGTCGCCGCAGCAACGGCGGGGTGTCGTCCGAAAGATGCGCGCGGCGCAGCAGCTGAAACAGCGGTCCGCCGTGGACGAGCGAAAAGTCCGGCGACTCCTTCAGCAGGCTGTCTTCTGGTGCTTGTGATGAAAATACCATTTGCGCTCGCAATGTTCTTGACGATGCACCAATGCAGATGCCGGGATGGGCTTCGCTCGAAGCGCATGCGCCGGGGAATTTATGCTTTTTCCTGCAGTCACTCCGATGGCTTCCGGGCTGCAATCCCCACTGATGGGTATGCGCAAGCTACCTTCGCTGGCCATATCTGAAGATAAGTACTACTACGAACCAGGCGTTTTATTGCACTCAGCCACCCAGCGCGATGGTGGCAGCCACTACCAGGCTGCCGATCACGACCATCGCGAAGCCGGTCAACCACGGGCGATACTGAGCGACACGTGCAAATGCAAAGCCGGTGACAAACAGCAACGCAATGGCAATCGCGTTGGAGAAACGCATGGCGCGACCCAGGTTATCCATGAAAATGAATGGAATCGTCACCGGGAAAGTGATGATGAATACCCAGAAGAACACTGCTATCGCTCCCAGCCATTCCGACTTGCCCAGCCTCGGGCGCGATGGCGGATCCGGCATTTGCAACAGTTTGTTGCGCATCGCCTCATAGTCCGCCGGACTCAGCGTCGCCGCAATCATGGGCGGCAGCGACTCAGCAATGACCTGGCGCGCCTGCTCCGGACCTGTAGTCTTGCGCAGGGCGCGCAGCGAGCGAATACCCAGCCCCTGCTCACTGAGGCACTCCATGAGGTAAAAGATCCCGTCAATGAATCCCCAGGCGATGTTGCAGCCGAGTGCGCCGATCAACATCGCGCGCACATCATCGCGCCCGGCATCCGCCACACTGAGCGAGCCGGTGAAGGTCAGCACCATGATCAGGCCGAACAGCACTTCGGCGATCAGCGTGTATGGATCGAGCAGGCGCTTGCGTCTGGTGGTCTTGTCGGATTCGGTGGCCATAAATCACCATGATTCTGGTTGTCAGTTACACTTCCATAAGACCGCCACTTCACTGCACCCGCGGCGGCAAGAGATAGAGCGTCATGCCGAAGATTACGTACACCATCAACAGCAGTACGCCGACAAACCATGCCGATCGCCCGCTGTTCGTGACCAGTGATGCGGTAAGCGCCGCAATGAGAATCATCACCACGGCACCCGGCCAGAATTGCAGATCCATGGGCATCGGGCCGATGACGTAACTCAGCAGCACCAGCACCGGCGCAACAAACAGTGCGATCTGCGATGCGCTGCCGAGCGCGATGCCGACGCTCAGATCCAGGCGATTCTTGCGCGCACCCGAAAATGCCGCTGTCATTTCTGCTGCGCCGCCCACCAGCGCTACCACGATGAAGCCCACGAACGCCTGCGTCATCCCGAAAGTCTCCGCCGCGATCTGCACCGACTCGACAAAGATTTCACTCACCAGCGCCACCAGCACCGTGACGCCCGCCAGCGTGGCCAGCGCCACGGCCATTGGCAGAGGAGTCTCGCCCTCCTCGCCGTGTGCCGCACTGGCAAACAGCTCTTTATGCGTCTTGAGCGAGAACAGCATGCTCAGTGCGTAGGTCACGATAAGCAGTATCGCCAGACCCAGACTCAAGGACTGCGTGAATGCAGCTCCCTCGGTAAATCCACTTCCGAGACGGCCGAAGGAATCAGCAGCGCAATCGTGGCCAGAAACAGCAAGCCCGCCTGCATACGCGCGCTGACGCGGTTGTATTCCTGTGTGTGATGCTTGAGTCCGCCCAGCAGAAACGATGCGCCCAGCATGAATAGGGTGTTGGTCACGATCGCACCGGCGATGGATGCCTTCACCAGCATGTATTGCCCGCGCTTGCAGGGCAGCGAGCGCGATGACCAGTTCCGTCAGGTTGCCCAGTGTCGCATTGAGCAGCCCTCCCACCGCATCGCCGGTCTTGGCGGCGACGGATTCAGTCGCGTAACTCAACAGCGCCGCCAGCGGCACGATGGCCAGTACTGACAGCACAAACAGCAGCGTGTGTGATTCGGGTTTGAGCCTGGCGGCAACAAAGACAACGGGCACAAACGCCAGCAACCAGAGCATCGGGTTGTGGCGAATTTCTCTGAGTAGGAGAGTTCATATGTTTTTATCTCTGCTCGCTGTGACGTTGACTCGAAATATCTTGCTGACGATGACGAAGAAGAAACTGACCGACAGGCCGCACATCAGAATGCCGGTGAGTCCCTTCGATCGGACCAAACAATCGCCATTCCAGCGGTAACACCAGGTCACCGTAGCCAATGGTCGCGTAGGTGACGCCTGAGAAATAGAACGATGATTCCAGATCTGGGAAGGCAGTCCTGCCACCAGAAAAACAGGGCCCACACGGCGATTTCCACCATGTGCAACAACAGCAGCAACCACGCCACGCGCACCAGCAGGAACGTCACCGCCCAGAAGCGCGTGTCCAGCGGTAACGATGCTTTCAACATGCGACGCGACAATGCTGCCAGGCCCGCAGCGTGGATCATCACGGTCAGCGCCAGCAACGCCCACGCAATGAACAGTTTTAGCAGCATGGTTCAGGCCAGCACTCTCATTTTCTGAATGACGGATTGTATTGCCAGTTTTCTAAGGTGCTGCAGCAGCGGGCTGTGTCGAACCAGCAGGTTGGGCCGAAGCAGAGGCCGTTGATTCGACAGTCTCGAAGCTGCCGCCCAGCGCCAGGTGCAGATTCGCGCGTTGCGTCAATTGTTCGCTCTGCACGCGCAACGATGCCAGCTGCGCGGAGTGCAGGGTCAGCTGCTGCTGCTGCACGGCACGCAGATCGCCCTTGCCCACACGATAGTTGGTCTGCACCAGCTCGAGCACGCGCTGGTTGTCGGCCACGACGCGCTGCAGGAGTTGCTCGCGTTCTGCCAGCGTGCGGCCCGCGGCAAGCGCATTTTCCACGTCGCCGAGGGCGCGCAGATGCCATTTGCGCGTATTGAGCGACGGCCTCCTTCTGTTCCAGCGTGCGGATCTGAACTTGCGCCCGCAATGCACCGCCCTGATAGAGTGGCGCAAGAAATTTGCGCCGATGCCGCCCGAAGGATTGCTCGTAATCCTCCGCTCAAGGCGAGGATATCGCTGCTGATGGCCGAGACATTGGCATTGAGCGAGAGCTTCGGCAGACGCGCCGCCTTGGCTTCACCGACCCGGTTGAAGGCTGCGGCAATGCGACGCTCGGCGGCAATCATGTCGGGACGACGTTCGAGCATTTCCAGCGGCAAGCCCGCGGGAATCGGCCCCGGTAACGCGGGCAGATCATGCCGCGCCTGCAATTCGGCTGCAGGATAACGACCGAGCAGTAATTCCAGTGCGCGTAGCGTCTGCTCGTGTGCCAGTCGCACCTGCTTGGCGGTGTCCTCAAACGAACCCAGGCTGGCGCGCGCGGACGCGATATCCTGTTCGTTGCCGAGGCCGACCTGCTGGCGCTTTTCCGCCAGTGTCACCAGATCCTGAGCGTACCGGATCATCTCATCAGCAAGCTGAATCTGCAGCGCAGTTTCACCGGCAGTGAACCAGCTCTTTGCCATCGTGGCGGCAAGCGATTGACGGCCAAACTCGAAGTCCGCCTGCGCAGAAGCGTAAGTGGCCTGATACGCGTTGCGGCTGTAGCGCAACCGACCCCACAGGTCCATCTCCCATGAAGCTCCGAGAGACAGCATCTGCAAGGCGTCGCCACCACCCATGTTGATTCCGCCTGTGCCGAACAGGTTGACGGCGGGACGCAGTGTCGACTTGGCGAGTTCCACATATTGTGCAGCCTGCTTCAACGCGGGCGGCACTCACGTGCAGATCGGTGTTGTTGGCCATCGCCTCTGCAACCAAAGCAACAAGTTGCTCGTCATTGAATGATGCAAGCCAGTTGTCCGCGATAGGTCCGGTGGCCGCGCCCACCTTCCAGGGTTCGCTCAGCGGCATATTGACGAGCGTGCCGGACTGTTCGCGGATTTCTTCGAGCTTGGGTGGATCAAGGGGGGTAACGCAACCAGTGCTCAGCAACGCCGCGCCAACACACAGCGACAGCAGTCGCATTGGCGCACGCAAGCGGACGCTGCCTGGTGTGTGTTCGCAGAGATGTGTATTGATATCCAAAAGTGTTCGCCTGATCAGTGAAGCTTGAGGATGAGCCAGTCGAGCTTGGAGCTAACGCGTACGAGGATCTTGCGGAGTATCTGGATCGCATGACCGCTGTCGGTGTACACCGCACCAGCGCCATGGGCGCCAGCAGCCAGAAAGATATCCTTGTCCTTCGCGTCCGTCAGCAGCCGCACCGCCAGTGCATTGGGCGGAATGGGAGCCACACCACCCGCTGCGTTCATGGAGCCAATTGGCAACTGCCCCTGAGCAGTAGCCCACATGATGGAGTCCACTTTCAATTTCACGATACGGCCCGGATACATGCTGAAAGCAACTTCCGCTTCCTGCCCGGGCTGGATCTTGCGCACTTCGTTCTGACTGTAAATTGCAAGAATCCATTGTTCATCCTCGACGAAGTTCATCGCCGGTACCATTGGCAGCGGCACGGCCATCGCACCCTTGCGCAGCGTCAGCGCCACCACAGTGCCATTGGCGGGTGCGTAATAGGTGGTCTGGGCAAGTTCCCATTCCGCCTGGGCAAGCTGGGCCTGAGCGGCCTCGACCTGCGCCTGGATGCCTTCTTCCTTGGCGACCGAGGCAGCAATCTGACTGGTCAGGTTCTTTACCTCGGACTCTGACTGCTCCTGATCAAACTTGTTACCCGCGCCGGTGCCGGCGAGCTCGGTGAACTGCCCCGTGCGCTTGTTTGCCAGCGCGAGCTGCGTGCGGATGGCTGCCGTGCTGGACCGTGCGCTCTGCAACTGCTTGCCGAGGTTGTTGATATTCGCTTTGAGATTGACGACCGCCTGCTCGAACGGCGTCGGATCTATTCTGAACAATACATCGCCCTTCTTGATCGGACGATTCGGTTCGATGGGCACATCGACGACCAGACCCCGAACCTGCGGATTGATGGGCACCACATAGTTGACCACCCGCACGTCATGCGAGGACGGCGCGACGATGTTGAGCACCAGGATCAGTATCGTCAGCGCCACAATCGGGATGGTGATGGTGATGACCTGGCTGACGAAGTTCCAGGGCAACAACTTGAACTTGAAGAACACCAGCCAGGCGAAGAACGAATAAATGCCGATCAGTATGATTTCCATGGGTCAGACCTTTCTGCTTTCAGCACCGGAGGTGCCGGCCAGCCTCGATTCGAGTTCAGCAACGCGTTTTCGCAACTGATTCAGTTCCGTAACGTCGTTCTGATGTGCATCGGTCAACTCCGGCACAGGCGGTGCCTCGGGCTCGTGGCCATGCGCAACCTTGTCGGTGCCATAAGCCAGCTGATGCAGCACCGGCTTCGAATAAGCCCAGAGCCACGCGATGGGCCAGAGCATGCCGCCGAACACCAGCGACAGCAGACACAGGCACTGAATTGCCGGGGTCTGTGGGTGTTGTTTCTTTTCGGCAATCTTCTCCGGAAGAATGTGGATCAGCAGAAAGACGACGATGCCGACGGCTGGCGCAACAATCAGCACCACCCAGGTCGCCACATCGGCCACCTTGTCGAGCGCCTCGCCCTGGAACATCGAGGCATGGGCCAGGGACGGGAGACATAACAGCCATGCCAGTGGCAGGCGGGGTAACCGCCAGCGCAATGTGGGTTGGTGTCGGGGCCTGAATTTCATTGGATGTTTCATGTGTGCTCGAATTCCGGCTGGCGTTCTTTGCGTGCGGATGCCTGCTGCGATCAGTATTCCGTAAACATGCGCTGGATCTCCCTGACGTCCTTAGTCTTCACCAAAGCTTGCTGCAGCAATATACGTGACTTGGGCGAATTGAGTTCCAGGGAGGCCACAAACCCGTACTTGTCGTCGTTGACCTCGTTGTTCCGGTAGGTCAACCCGCTCGGCAAACGGGTACTGCGCACAATGACCACGCCAGTCTTTGCCGCAGCCGCACAACGCTCCAGCGCCGGCTGCGTCATGTTGCCATCGCCGACGCCGGCAATCACCAGCCCCCTGGCGCCGTTCTTTACCGCGGCGTCGATCAGGTCGGGGCTCATGTTGGCGTGCGCATAGATGATGTCCACGCGCGGCAGGGTCTGCGCATTGCCAATCGAGAACTCGGACTTTGACCCGCGGCGCCCGCCCGGCACCTCGAACCAGGTGATCTTGCCGGTGTTGACCAGGCCCGCCGGCCCGCGATTCAGGCTGCTGAAGGTTTCCAGGCTGGAAGTATTGGTCTTGGTGATCTCGCGGGCTGCGTGGATCGTGTCGTTCAGCACGACCAGTACGCCGCGCCCCCTGGCACGGGGATCGACGGCAACGGCCATGCCGCTGTAGAGGTTCATCGGACCATCGGCGCTGATGGCCGTGGCGGGACGCATCGATCCCACCATCACCACCGGCTTGTCGCTCTTGACGACCAGATTCAGAAAATACGAGGTCTCTTCGAGCGTATCGGTGCCGTGGGTGATCACCACGCCGTCGACGTCGGGCTGGGCCAGCACCTCATTCACTCGCCTGGCGAGCTTGAGCCAGACCTCATCGTTCATGTCCTGGCTGCCGATGTTGACGATCTGCTCGCCGGTAATAACGGCCAGATCATTCATCTGCGGGACTGCCTTGATGAGGTCCTGCACATTGAAGGAACCCGACTTGTACCCATACTCGGATTGACTGGCCTGCGCGCCGGCTATCGTGCCGCCCGTGGCCAGCACCTTGATGCGCGGCCTGACCGCGTCGGCCGCGTGCGCCACGCACATGAACATCGTGGTCAACAGTGCCAGGCATACATACCGGATGATCTGCCGCGTGTTCATGTTGTCACTCTCCTGGATTTCGCCCTGGCTTTTGCCGCAGCATTGGCCTTGCTGCGTCTGGCAACGGGTTTGCCTTTCTTCCAGTCAACGAATTGTTGTTCCGCACGCGCGATCATGGTGGCAACGCTCTCACCGATTGCCCTGTAGGACTCCGTCGGCAGATTGGCGAGCGATACGCGCGCCGACCATGGCGGCCCGCCGAAGCCATCGCCGTTGAGCAGCACCGCGCCGAAGTTCCGCGCGAGACCGAACACAATGTCGAGCGGCACATGGTTGGCAGTCGCCCATTCCATGAATTCATCGCCGTGTGTACGTCGCCCCCAGGCCTCAAGGTCAAACACTGCATAGTACGCAGCGCGTCGATCGTCCGGCGGCAGCTTCACCTTCAACCCATCCGCGAGTTTCTGCAGGCGCTGCTGCACGATCGCCTGGCAGCGTTTCTTGTAGGCGTCATCCTGATCGAGCAACGCGAACAGGGAAAACAGCGCCATCTGCACCTGCTGTGGCAACGACAGCCCCGCGGTGTGATTGAGCGCCACGTTACGACTGTCGGCGACCATACGGTCGATGAACTTCATTTTCAGCGGCTGCAACGTCAGCGAACCATAGCGGGCCGCCAACGCATTCTGTTGCGTCTTGGGCAGCGCGGCGAGTTTGCGATCAAGGATATTGCGCTCATGCAGCGCGATGACACCAAGACGCCAGCCGGTACAGCCGAAATGCTTCGACCAGGAATAGACAAGAATGGTGTTGTTCGGCAACTCGGCGGCGAGCGAACGGAAGTTATTGACGAAGGTACCGTATACGTCATCCGTCAACAGGATCAGGTCCGGCCGCTTTGTTCTGATCAGACGCACGATGCGACGCAGCGTGTCATCGTCGATGGCGACCGAAGATGGATTGGCTGGATTGCAGACGAAAAATGCCTTGACCCTGGGATTTTCGAGTTTCTTCAGTTCCGCATCCGTGTAGCGCCAGGTATGCATGCCTTCCTTCACGCCCGCCTGCTCGACATTGACCACCTTGAACCCGGCCAGGTGCGTCATCTCGATATAGGGCGTGAAGATCGGTGTACCCAGCGCGATGGTATCGCCCGGTTTGAGTATCTTGTTGATCAGCAGCGAATTGAAGATGTAGCACATCGCTGCCGTGCCGCCCTCAACTGCAAACAGATCGAAGCGCCCTTTGGGCGGACGCCCATCGAACATTTCCTTGCTCAGAAATTCGCGCACCACCCGTTCGCAATGGGTCAGCATGCGGTCCGGAACCGGGTAGTTGTCGCCGATGATCGAGTCGGCCAGTTCGTGAATCCACGCGTCGGCGTTGAAGCCGAGCTTGCCGACGCCGTAGTCCAGTGCCGCGCCCAGCAGTTGCACGCCACGGCTTGTTGCGTTTTGCTTTGTCAGAAACTCTCTCAGGCGTGCGGCGATACCGTCCCGCTGCGGCATGCCGCCAAGTCCGGGCTCATCCCAATCGCGCTTGGTTTCGGCCAGGGCAAACTGGCCAAGCAGGAAGAACGCTTCACGCGGCGTGGTCGCAGTCCAGTTCGGATTGCCCCGGCCGGCATTGAGAAACTGCGTGCCGCCAGCGCTTTTTTCGCTGGCGGCGCGCGCCAGCTTGATCAGCTCATCCTTGAGTTCGAACGGACTCAGTCTGGCGAGCGCGGAACCGGTGTGTTTGACTGGCTTGGTCATTGTCAGGTGTCCGTCAGTTCTTCAGCAGCATGACAGAGCAGCAGCAAGCCGTCGGCAAGCACCCGGTATCACTGACTCAGGTGCGGCTCGACTTGCGCTGCACTCCTTTCTTCAGACACTGCACGTAATAAACACCGTCACGATTTTCCACGCCGTGGGTGTCATGTCCGAAGCCCGGGAAACGCGCATCCCACTCACTCAGGGCCCGCAGGTAACCGAGATACGGACCGTCGTTCGCGCCGGTCGATTCACCGGGCATGAGCATGGGAATGCCGGGTGGATACGGCACCACGCTGGTGGCCAGCACGCGATCAGCCAGCTTGTCGAGCGGCACGTGTTCGATTTCATCACGGACCAGCAGCTGATACGCCGCGTTCGGTGTCATCACCGGCGTGGGCAGCGTCGAGAACGCTTCGGCCAGCCAGTGCGTCTGGCGTGCATCACGCAGCTGCGCAAACATCTGGTCAGCAAGATCACGCAGGCCGAGACTGCCATAGGTGGAAGGGTGACTCGTCACCAAGCCCGGCAGCGTTTCCGCCAGCGGCGCGTTGTTGTCGTAGTCACGCTTGAAGTCGAGCAGCGCATTGAGCAGCGTGCCCCACTTGCCCTTGGTGATGCCGATCGAGAACAGCACCAGAATCGTGAAGTCGGTGGTCTTCTCCACTTCAACGCCGCGATAGTGCAGGTATGCCGTGACCAGCGTTGCCGGAATGCCGCTCTTGTCCAGCCCACCCTTGTCGGCGACGCCCGGTGTAACGATCGATACCTTGATTGGATCGAGCATGCAGTAATCGTCTTCCAGATCACCAAAGCCATGCCAGGCTTCGCCGGGATGCAGCACCCAGCATTGCGGATCAGTGGCCAGTTGTTCAGCGGAGGCTTCTTCGAAGCGCACCTTCTTGCCGCCCTTGGCTTTGACCGTGTCCGCATTCCAGGTCTTGAAAAACCACTGCTTCTTCTCGGCAAACTGCCGATGCACGCGCCCCATGGTCTGCCGGAACGCCACCGCCTCTTCAATCGATTCATTGGTCAGGGTCAGTCCGCCAGGGCCATCCATCATCGCCGTCGTGATGTCGTTGGAAACGATGATCGGATACAGCGGCGAAGTAGAAGCATGCAGCATGTACGATTCATTGAAGCGCGAATGCGGAATGGGACTGCGTCCATCGCGGATGTGCAGGAACGAAGCCTGCGATAGCGCGGCCAGCAACTTGTGTGTGGAGTGCGTGGCAAATATCGTTGGACCCTTGTGATCCTTGGGGTCGCCGTGCATGGCGTGGCGATCACGATATAGCGGATTGAAGCGTGCGTAGGCGTACCACGCCTCATCAAAGTGAATGCGATCGACACTGGGATCGAGCAGCTCCTGCACGCGCTTGGCGTTGTAGCACAGGCCGTCATAAGTAGAATTGGTGACGATCGAGTGAACAGCGCGGGGATTGATGTCCTTGGTCACCAGAGGATTGGCTTTGATCGAAGCCTCAAGCGCCTTCTTGGTCAGACGCTCGGGCGGAATGGGGCCAATGATCCCGTAGCGATTGCGCAGTGGCACCAGGTAATTTGGAATGGCACTGGTCATCACCAGGCTGTGTTCGATCGACTTGTGACAGTTACGATCGCAGAACGCGATCTGATCGGCGGCGACCGCAGCCATGAAGATCACGCGGTTCGACATGGAGGTGCCGTTGGTCACTGAATAGGTGCGGTGTGCACCAAATACACGTGCCGCATACTTCTCATGCGCACCCATCGGACCGGAGTGATCGAGCAGCGAGCCGAGGGCGCCCACGCTGATCGACAGATCGGAGCGCAACATGTTTTCGCCGAAGTAGTCGAAGAAGATGCGGCCTGCCGGCGACTTGAGGAATGCGGTACCACCGGTATGACCGGGGGTATGCCATGAATACTCGAAGTCCTGATTGAATTTCATGAGTGCCGAAGCCAGCGGGGGCAGCAGAATTTCAATATAACGACGAACGGCTGCGGCCACGCGCCCACCGACGAATGCCGCCGTGTCTTCCAGCGTCCAGATGAACTCGTCCACCATCTGCATCACCGTCACTGGAATCTCGGTGGCAGCGCCGCGTTCGGCCATCAAGAAAATGGGGATCTTGTCGTTACGCGAGCGCACATACTCGATGAAGGTGCGAGCGCGCTTGTGATCCTTGTCGTTGCCCAGCGTCCAGTCGATGAGCACCACATGTATCGCCGAATCAGAAGTGATTACCGAGGTGCCGTCTTCCGAGGAAACGGCCTCGACAACTTCGAGATTGCGTCCTTTCAATTCCTCCACCAGCGCTCGCGCCGCACGACCCTCTGCCGTGGTAGTACTGGTCAGTTCGTCATCGACGACAAGTGCACGCGGACTGATGCGCTTGATGCTTCGCTGGATCATCTCGAATACTCCTGAAAAATTCCTCAGGCTGCCTTAGCAGCCTGCGCTGTGATTGACATCAAACTCATGGTGCGAAGCTGACCCACTGGAAAAATGCCAGCGTCTGATCGTCCATCGGTCCGTTCCACTTGGAGTACTGGTCTTCAAACTCGGCGGATGCATAGGTGTCGCTGAGCGCACGATCGACCACCAGCCGGAAATCGTCATCATTGCGCGGCAGCGCCAGCGACAACGGTTCATGCGTAAACCAGCGCGGCAGAATCGTCAATTTCTCGGAGGCTTCGCCGAGGTCGCTTACCGCCCCGATGGACACGGCGCGATCGCCGAAGAAGACGTCTACCTTGCCATCCATCAACTGGCGCAGACCGGTGGCGTAATCCGGAACGGGAACGATCGTGGCATTGACCCCCAGAGTTGCCTTCTTGTTGGTCAGCCAGCGTTCGGTGGTCGTTCCCGCCATGACGGCAAACGAACCCTTATCCAGCACCTTGGCGGCAGGCGAACCACGCCATACCGGCTTTGGCTTCGGATTCTCGCCCAGCGCCTCACGCAGCGCCGCCGCAGTCGCCTTGCTCACGATGGCACGCACGCCACCGGGAAACACCGGCTTCGAGTAGGCAACATCCTGACGCTTGGCCGCCGTCTCACTGGTCGGTGTACACAACAGATCGATGTTGCCCTGCTTCAGTTGATCGACGTGATCTGCGGACTTGACCGCGACCCAGTCCATCACGATCTGCGAAAGACCGAGTTGCACCTTGACGCGTTCGGCGATCTGCTCGCACAGCTTGGCCGAATAGCCCTGGACATTGCCCGGCCCGGGACTGTGCGTAAACGGCCGCACATCGTCGATGTAGCCGAGCTTGATGTGTCCCGCTGCCTTGATGCGATCCAGCGTTGTAGTCGGCGCCGGCGCCGCCGCGGGTGGCGCAGCTGCCGGTGTTGCCGCCGTGACCGGCAGCGATGCAGCAATGCCTAAGGACACGACAAGTGCGGCGATCACTCGCGAAGCAGGCTGTGTCTGCTGGCCACGCGAAATAACGAATTGATGAAGTTGCATGATTGTTCTCCTGGGTGTGATTGCGTGTGCCACGGTCAAGCCTTCCCGCTGCTTGCAGCAGTAGCTGCGGCAGCCGTGAAGCGGGGCGCAATGAACCCCCAAATGATGTAGGTGATACCCAGCACCAGCATGCCGCCCATCACCGCTTCCATACCTGAGGCGTAGAGTGCAAACACGCTGTAACCCATCGCGATCAACCCAATGAAGATGTTGAGTTTGTAGGTACCCGGGGCCACCTTCCCCGCTTTCATCATCACGACCAGCGCCGACAATGAGACAACGTAGGGGATCACGTTGGTCACGACCGCCAGATTCACCAGCGCGCTGAACTGCTCGCTGAGGGTCGGCGAAATCGTCGAGAGCGCCAGCAGCGTCTGCACCACGCCCAGCACCAGCATGCCGGTGATGGGTGCGCCCATGCTGTTCACCTTGGCGAAGAACGCCGGGAACATGCGCTCCTCTGCAGCTGACTTGCCGGTTTGCGCAATCGTGAATTGCCAACCGAGCAACGAGCCCACGCAAGCCAGCACGGCGAGTCCCATGACGATTTTGCCAATGGTCGGGTTGAACATGTGTTCGTAGGCAAGGCCAAAGGGTCCGGTCGATTCCGCCAGTTCCGCATTCGGCACGATACCCTGAATCACCGTGGTCGAAAGAATGTAGACCACTGCCGCGCCCAGCGTGCCGAACAGACAGGCCAGCGGCACGTTTTTCTTGGGGTCCTCAACGGCCGAGGAGTTTTGCGCCGCCGATTCCATCCCCAGGAAGGCCCACAACGTGAGCGAGATGCTGGAGCCCATGCCTTCGCCCAGGCTCATCCCCTGCGGATTCCACGCTGCGGCAAACGTGTCCTTGCTGAACCAGATCCAGCCGATAACAGAAATGGCGCCGACCGGGAGAATGACACCCCACACCGTGACTGAGCCGATTTTGCCGGTCAGGCTCGGTCCGCCGAAGTTGGCCACCGTAGTGAGCCACAACAGCGCAATCACGCTGATGCAGGTTGCGATGGGCGTCGCCGACATCCCCGGAAAGAATGTCGAGAGATAACCCACCGCCGAGATGCCGATGGCGACGTTACCGATGGCCAGCGACAGGAAGTACAGGAAGAACACCTGGAAGTAGCCATCCTTGCCGTAGGCATCTTCGGCATACGCCGCCATGCCGCCGGGGCGCTGATTGAAGATGCCGGCCTGTGCGAAGCCGTAGGCGATGGCCATGGAGCCCACCGCAGTCACGATCCACGACAGCAGCGAGATGGCTCCCACCTGCGCCATGTTGGTCGGCAGCATGATGATGCCGGAGCCCATCATGTTGACAGCCACGATGAACGTGAGCTGGATTAGGTTCATCTTTTTCTGTTCTTGCATAAAATTCTCCTGCATTCGCCGGAACAAATCGTTCCGGGTTCAATCGCCAGTAAAAGAACTCATTCTCGGACCACGTACGTATAGAACTTGTTACGGCCGTTCACCTGTTCCTGATACACCCCCTGCACTTCATAGTTGAAGCCGGGAAAGCGGTTGAACGACTCTTCAAACGTCAAAAAATAGTCGAGCATCGGCCGCGCGCGCTGATCCCAGCGTTCGCCGGGAACGATGACGCCGATGCCCGGTGGATAGATCAGCGCCAGCGTTGCCGCGACACGCCCGGTCACGCCTTCATCGAGCGGTACATAGTCCACTTCATTCGCCACCAGTGCTTCATAAGCATCCTTCGATGACATCGCCAGCTCCGGAAAGCTGCTGGCGCGAAAGCACTTCTTCTGCAGTTCTTTGACATTGGCCTGACGATAGAAGTCGTGCATTTCCTGGCAGGTCTGGCGGATGGTGTAGCCCACATAACGCGCGCTGTTCTGCGCATACAGCGTCGGCAGCACTTCGCCGAGCGGCGCATCGCGATCCCACAGGTTCTTGAACTTGGCAAGCTTGGCGATCAGCGTGTTGAGCTTGCTTTCGTCTTCTGCCGGCGTCATCAGAAACAGGATGCTGTTGAGATCGCACTTCTCGGGAATGATGTGCTGTTCGCGCAGGAAGTTGGCGAGCACCGTGGCCGGCACGCCGAAGTCCAGATACTCGCCGGTCCTGCGATTGATGCCCGGCGTCAACAGCATGAGTTTGTTCGGGTCGACCATGGCGTAGCCGTCGGCCATGCCCTGGTAACCATGCCACTTGTTTTCCGGATCGAAGGTCCAGCACTGCTGCTCACGCTTGATGACCTCGGTGGGCAGGTCTTCCCAGGCCACATTGCTGGCATCCTTGGTGAACTGCGAGCCGCGGATGTTCACCACATCAGGCACGAAGGGATCGAAGAACCACTGTTCCTGCGCATCGCGTCCCGTCTTCGCATAATGACGGGCGAGTTCACGCAATTTCTTGCGCGTCTCGATGCCGAGTTCTATGCAGCGATCCCAGAGCATTTCGCCGGCCTTGCCCTCGTGTACCTTGGCATTGACATCCAGCGAGGCGAACAGCGGATAAAACGGCGAAGTCGATGACTGCATCAGGAAGGCTTCATTGAAGCGTTTGTGCTCGATGAAGCGCTTCTGTCCCTTGATGTGTTCGTCGCGCTTGTGAATCTGCGACGCCTGCGAGAAGCCCGCGCCCTGCTTGTGCACCGACTGCGTCGAGAACAGGCCCGGCATATCCGGTCCGAGTTTCTCGATGCGCATCGGGCTGTGATCCTTGAACAGCGGATGGAAGGCGTTGTAGCCAATCCATGCTTCGTCCCACAGCACGTAGTCGCAGAGGTGACCGAGTTTTTCCATGACTTTGCGCACGTTGTACACCGTGCCGTCGTAGGTGCAGAGCTGGATGCAGGCCATGCGGAACGGGCGCTCGGCCTGGTAACGCTGCTTGTCCTTCACCAGCGGATTGGCACGTATCTGGTCGCGCAGATAGTTCTCATCCCAGGCATCCCAGTCCACCGGACCGATCATGCCGAACGGATTGCGCGCGGTGGGCAGGAAGATCGGAATGGCGCCGGCCTGAACCAGTGCGCCATGGTGCAGCGATTTGTGATTGTTGCGATCGAACAGCACCAGATCGCCGCGATGCAGCGCCGAGTGTGTCACCACCTTGTTCGACGAGGACGTGCCATTGAGGACAAAGTAAGTGCGGTCGGCGCCGAACACCTGCGCGGCGTGACGCTGGGCATCGACGGCTGCGCCCACATGAATCAGCAGGTCACCCAGATCCACATCGGCATTGCACAGATCGTTACGAAAGATCTGCTCGCCAAAATATTTGAAGAACAGCTGACCGGCAGGCGACTTGCGATAGAACTGACCGCCCTGATGACCGGGACAGTCGAATGCAATATTTGCTTCGGCGTCATAGGCCATCATGCCGCCAAAGAAAGGCGGCAGCAGGCTCATGCCATAGTCGACGATGCTGGCGATGACCTGCTTGGCATAGAACGTCGGCGTCTGCTGCCCCAAATAAATATAACCATCGACTTCGCCGACCGCGCCCAGCGCGGCCACATCGGAAATCCGGTGCGAATCCGCCAGGGCCCACAGCGGTGTTCGAAACCCGACGCCGCGTACGGCCTGCCCCAGCTTGCGCGCCGGGTCGCGGCGTTCGCCGTCGATGGCCAGAATGTAGGCGCCCACCGCTGCATCTTCCGAGGCATCGCGCGTGTAGTCGGCGGCGACTTCGATCTCGTAACCCTCTGCGGTCATGCGCTCAAGCAGCGCACGCACTTCGTGATTATCGCCATCGACAATCGCCACCACCTTCAGCAGCTTGTGGAAGGGAATCGGGATCGTCGGCGTTTTCACTTCGAACTGCATCATGGCTTGGCTCTTGCGACGGCCTACTTTTTCACGCAGTAGATATAGTAAGTACCGTCGCGCTCTTCGGTACCCTCGACTTCCTTGGCAAAGCCGGGGAAGCGATGACCGTATTCCTGCAGCACGCGCAGATAAGTCAGCCACGGACCATCGGCAGCGCCGACGCTTTCGCCAGGCATGACAATCGGAATACCGGGCGGATACGGAATCACACCCACGGCAGCGATACGATTTGCCATGTCCTTGAGTGCCACTTTCTCGGCATCGTTGGCCATCAGACGCTGGAAAGCGCGACGCGGTGTCATTTTCGGGGTCGGCAAGGTGGCGTAGGCCTGTGCCTGCCAATGTCCCTGCTTGCTCTTGCGCAGGTGCTCCCACATTTCATTGCCGAGATCCTTCAGACCCATGCCGGCATAGCGATCCGGTGCTGCTGCAACAACGGCCGGCAACACTTCGGCGAGTGGTGCGTTGCGGTCGTAATCGACTTTGAAATCCAGCAACGTGTTCAGCAGCGTGCCCCACTTGCCCTTGGTGACGCCCATGGAGAACAGGAACAGCACCATGTGGTCGGTAGTGCGTGACGGCACGATGCCATGACGACCGATATACGCAGTGACGATGTCGGCGGGGATGCCGCTCTTGTCGAGCTGGCCGTCATCCTTCATGCCCGGACAAACAATGCCGAACTTGATCGGGTCGAGCATGCACCAGCCTTCCGACAGACCTTCGAAGCCATGCCAGCTTTCACCGGGACGCAGCACCCAGCAATCCGGATCCGTTGCCAATTGCTCAGCCGACGCCTTGTGAAATGGAATGCGCTTGCCGGACTTGGCATCACGCACCTCTGGCGCATTCCAAGGCGCAAAGAACCAGTCCTTTTTCGCGAGGAACTCCTGACGAATACGCGCCACCGCCAGACGGCACGCCACCGCTTCATCGATGGTCTCCTGGGTGAGCGATTCACCCGCCGGCCCATCCATCATCGCGGCGGCAACATCGTTGGATGCAATCAGCGCATACAGCGGCGAGGTGCTCGCCTGCTGGCAGTACGCTTCATTGAAGCGGCCGTGATCGATGGCGTTACGCCCATCGCGGATATGGATGAACGAAGTCTGCGACAGCGCGTTCAGCAGCTTGTGCGTTGAATGCGTTGCGAATACCGTCGGACCGTCCTTCGGGTGATCGGCCGGATTACCGCGCATGGCGTAACGACCGAGATACATGGGATTGAAACGCGCGTAGCCGTACCATGCTTCATCGAAATGAATGCGATCAACGCTTTTCGCCAGAATCGCTTCGGCCTCGGCCGCGTTGTAGCACATGCCGTCATAGGTGCAGTTGGTCACCACCGAGTACACCGCAGTCTTGTTACCGCTTTCTTTCGCCAGGGGATTGGCGGCAATGGCCTTGGCAATGGCTTTTGGCTCAAGCTGTTGTGGATGAATCGGACCAATGATGCCGAAGCGATTGCGGGTCGGCACCAGGAACACCGGAATGCCGCCGCTGATCTGCAGGCTTTGTTCGATGGACTTGTGGCAGTTGCGATCGCACAGCGCGATTTCATTGTCGCCAACGCATGCCGACATGATGGAGCGGTTGGACGCTGAGGTGCCGTTCAGCACCGAGTAGGAACGATGCGCACCGAATACCCGCGCAGCGTAACGTTCACTTTCACCGATGGGTCCGCTATGACCCAGCATCGAACCCAGCGCGCCGCGCTCGATGCCCATGTCAGTGCGAAACAGATTCTCACCGTAGAAATCAAAGAATATCCGGCCGACCGGCGATTTCAGAAATGCCACGCCGCCCTGATGACCCGGTGCTGCCCAGGAGTATTCACGGTCACGGTTGTAACGCGCCAGTGCCGCGGCAAAGGGCGGCAACAACTCGCTGAGGTAGCGATCCATCGAGGCCTGCACACGGCCGGCAATGAACGACGCGGTGTCATCAAGTATCCAGATGAACTCATCTGACAACGTCGCCACTTCGACACTGACCGAACCGGCGAGGTTGCGGCTGGCCATCAGAAAAATCGGGATCCTGGCATTGCGCTTGCGCACGGCACGCAGCAGCTCGGTCGCCTGTGCGTGCGCATCCTTGTCGTTCTGGCCTTGCGACCAGTTGAGCAGGATGCAGTGAATGCCGGTATCGGATACGACTGTTGCCTGGCCGTCTTCGTATGAAAGGGCTTCGACTGTTGCGACTCCCCGTGCATGCAGCTCATCGACCAGCGCACGCACACTGCGTGCAGCAGCACTGGCTGTACCGGCAAGCCCCTGATCGACAATCAGAACACGACGGGTGAGCTGACCGTTGCCACTGCGTTGCATCATAACGTTGTCTCCACGATTGCGATCCCGGTTTGGATGCCGCCAGGGCGCCTTGTCCTAACCCAGACGTCCCGATATGTAGCGATGCAACGTTTCTGCAACATGACAACCTGCTCACAATGCGATTTATTGACATCCTGATCAGTTGTCTGCAGCAACAAAATCACCTGTGACTTACCCACAAGCGCTTATCACTTGAATTACTGCATCGGGAATTGTCGGTCGATATCGTTATCGAGCATTTGAACACCGGGACATAGCGATGTAATTAGGTACTTCGGGCATGCGCGCATCGCGTACCGTGACTGCACTAACTCCTTACTCACCCGATGGCGTTCCGTGTGCATACTGCCGGGGGCTAGTCTGCTGCGGGTGCGCAAGCTGAACGCTTTCGCAGCACCACGTTCAGGCGCTAACAAAATAAGGAAGGGGCGGTACCGATGCATTCACAGGCTCATCAAGGCGCTGTACCCCCGCTGTGGGAATGCAGTCGTCTTCATGCCTGCGAGCGAATTGTTGCTACACAGCCGGCTCAAGCAGGATTTGTTCAGCTTTGGTCTGGCGAACGACCTGTTCATGGCGAATACGGACGTGCTGACCTGCAGCATCAGCACCGGGATCTCGCCCAACGTCAGATTCACCTCCTCTTTCCTCTCATGGCAGCCCGGCACGTGGTCGGCGCGATACTCGTTGCGAGACTGATGGCCAGCGCATGAGCACTCCCGGGCTCAAGATGTCATTGCCACAAGCCACCATGCTGGTGGCCGGCAACATGATCGGTACGGGGCTATTCCTGCTGCCTGCCAGTCTTGCACAGGTGGGCAGTATCGCCATCTTCGGTTGGGTGGTTGCCACCGCCGGCATCGCTGCGTTGGGCATGGCATTCGCGAAACTCGGCCAGCTCGATCCGCAACCCGGCGGCCCATATGCCTATGCGCGCGACTTTCTGGGGCCATTCGCGGGTTTTCAAACCAACTACGTGTACTGGTTCGGCAGCTGGATCGGTAACGTCGCAATTGCGGTGGCCGCAGTGGGTTACCTGGCTGAACTGATTCCCGGCATCAGCGACCCACCTGCCAGCGTGCTCGCAACTGCCGTCGTCATCTGGTTGTTCACGTTCGCCAATATTCTGGGGCCGCGGGTGGTGGGCAACCTTGGGACCTGGACTACCGTGCTGGGTCTGATCCCCGTGCTGGCCATCGCCCTGTTCGGCTGGTTCTGGTTCGATGCTGGCACGTTTTCCGCGGCCTGGAATGTGAGCGATGAATCAAATGGCTACGCCATTGCGCGCTCCGCATCGATGGCGCTGTGGGCTTATATGGGCATCGAAAGCGCGGCCGTGTCGGCGGGGGTGATTGATAACCCGCGTCGCAACGTACCACTGGCTACCCTGCTGGGCCTGGCGATAGCCGCAGCAATCTACATTCTGAGCTCATCAGTAATCATGGGCATCCTGCCGAATGAAGCGCTGCGCAAATCCAACGCACCCTTTGCCGATGCCGCGCGACTGGCGATTGGCGCGCCGGGCGCCATCCTGATTGCGGCCTGCGCCGCATTGAAATCACTGGGAACGCTGGGTGGCTGGATGATGCTGGTCGGTCAGTCGGCCAAGGCTGCCGCCGACGATGGCATGTTTCCGCGCATATTCGCGCGCCTCAACAAAAACGGCGTGCCCAGTCATGGGCTGATCATTGTCGGTGTGTTGATGACCATTGTGCTGCTTGGAACGATGTCACCCACCGTAGCCGATCAGTTCACTCGTATCGTTGATCTTGTGGTGATCCTGATCATCGTGCCGTACGTCTACTCAGCCGTTGCGGTGGTGAAAGTCGTGCATGACGCTCATGAATCGCTCGCAACGTTTCGCACCTATAAATGGCTTGCCCTCATATCAGTTGCGTATTGCCTGTTCGCGGTGATTGGCGGCAATCCCCGGACAGTGGTGAATTCAATGGTGGCCCTGCTCATCAGCGTGCCGTTGTATCCATTCTTTATTCGCTCGATGGAAGCGGCTGCGCAGCGCAAGCAAGCGCAAGGTGCGACAGCCGCCGATGCCACTACCGCTGCCAACCCCACGCAGTAACTACCTTTCCCCGGTAATTCATGGAGTAACCAATATGCAGTCGATCACATCATTCGCGACGCCATGTTGCGTCGGCCGCAACAGGGCGCTTGCGACAATCCTGTTGGCACTGGTCGCAACCACTGCTCGCGGCGAGGAAGAAGCAAAGGCTTTTTCGCCACCGGGTCTGCCCGGCGGTATCGACTGGACCTTCAACTTCGATGCCACCTGGGGCGCATTCAGTTTCGCCAACTCCCTGTACACGAATCCGAAACCCGACGATGCCTCCGGGGATCTCGGCGATAACTGGTATGAGGGCTCGATCAAACCCGCACTGAGCGGCCAGTACACCATGGACAATTCGTCGCAGATTTACGGCAAGCTGAGCGCTGTCGGCGAACGCACCTACAACGGTTCACCCTCACTGGTGGGCGGTGATGAGTCGTCATTCGAGGCGGAAGATCTGTATATCGGCTGGCGCTCCGGCAATACGCTTGGACTGGGCGAGAACGCCATCGATGTTACGCTGGGACGCACCCGCTACCGGCTGGGCCACGGCTTGCTATTGTGGGATGGTGCGTCGGAAGGCGGCTCACGGGGTGGTTACTGGACCAACGCCCGCCAGGCTTTCAACTTTGCCGCGATCGGTCGCCTGAACACCGGTAACAACAGACTTGAAGCGTTTTATCTCGAGAAGGATGAACTACCCGAGAGCGATTCGGGTACCAAAGTGACAGGTTTGAACTACGAATATAAGTTCGGTGAGGACACCACGCTGGGCGCCACTTACATGTCGTTGTCCGCGGATCCCACCATGCGACCGGAACGTGACGGCATGGACGTATACAACCTGCGCGCCTTTACCGCGCCATTTCCGAATCTGAAAGCCCTGTCCTTCGAGGCCGAGTACGCGCAAGAAAAGAACGGTTCAATACTCGACTCCATGGCCTGGAACTTTCAGGTTGCCTACCAGCTTGAATCGACCTGGAAGCCGAAGATCTCGTATCGCTATGCCTTCTTCGAGGGCGATGATCCTTCGACTCGTACCAGTGAGGCATTTGACGGACTGCTGACCGGGTTCTACGACTGGGGCGCCTGGTGGCAGGGTGAAATCGCCGGCGAGTACTTCCTGTCCAACTCCAACCTGATTTCGCATCAGTTCCGAGTACACACCAAACCCACCGAATCCATCGGCACCGGGCTGATTTTCTACGACTTCAAACTCGACAAGGCCGCCGGCACGATGTCCAAAGATGTGGCGACGGAGCTTGACTGGTACATGGACTGGACGGTCAACGACAACTTCATCGTCAGCTTTATTGCTGCGATTGCCGATCCCGGCAAGGCGGTGGAGCAATCATCGGGTCGCACCGATACGTTTGTATACGGGATGATCTTTGGCGCTTACAGCTTCTGAGTACCTAGCATATGGCGCTTGGTTAAGCCCCCTCTCCCTCAGGGAGAGGGTTGGGGTGAGGGTGTCACACGAACAACCGACCCTTCACCCGCTGCATACATCGTGAGGTTGCTTAGAACTTGAACACGCCATCCAGGGTGAGCATTGAGTAGTCGCCACTGATGTTGTTGAGATCGATGCTCAGCTGCTCCCACTCGCCGCGCAGCTCGAACTTTGGTCCCAGGCCAAGCGACAAGCCAACCCCATAGACGAATTCGCTGCCGGACTCTGAATTGCCAAACGAAAGACCCAGTACGCGGCCTTGCGCATAAATGTCATAGAACGCGATGCCGGCCTTACCAAAGACGGATAGCGACTGACCCAAAGGAAACCGCCCGATACCTTCAATGGTAAAGGCGCTTGGTGAAACTTCCAGCGAGGTGCCGCTGCTCGAGTAATGCGGGTTTGCGCCATCCGTGTATGCCAGCTCCAGTCCAAAATTCTTGTTGAAGAACATCCCGCCGAAGAACTTGTAGCCCATGTCGGATTCGTCAAAGTTGCTGCCGTCGAGGCTGATATTCACCTGACCAATTCCGATGCCGCTGTAGCGGCCGGGACCATCGGCCGCATGGGCCGAACTTGCAGACAATCCCAACACTGCCAACGACGCTAGTGTGATGCGCTTGAACATACTGAACTCCTGATCTGGTTACTGCAGCGCCCATGCGCCTGCAGTATGCATACTAACTCATCTCGGAAACTCATCTCGGAAAGGTTTCTATACGGAAACAGGAACACCACAACGTTATCTGTTTCGGCGCTGGATCGTCGATTTATATGACGCTTCGACGTCGCTCAGCGACCGGACTATGCGTTTCCGGCCGCTGAGCGACGTCGAAGCGTCCTGAATGCACGCGAACCAGCGTTCACAATAATGTCCTGCAAGAGCAATGCACTACACTAGGGTCTGTTAACAATCAACGCAGCGATGCGTTGATTGTTAACAGACCCTAGAACCTGAAAGTCGCACTCAACGCTGGCCCGCTGAACTCGAAGTCCTGCAGCAGTTTGTCGTCGGCTTGATCGTAGTACAGATGCCGGTAAGCAAGCATCACATCGCCCCAGCTGAAGCCGTACGCGATCCCGGCCAGCGCTTGCCAGGTGAGCACCGACGATCCGGCGCCGATGTCAAAGTAGTACGGCATCGACCACTGGCTCGATCCCAATCGCGCGCGTCCGCGCACGCCGACGATACCGTCCCACAGCGTGGTGCCCGCCGCGACGCGTCCCGTTCCTGGAAACACGGCACCGCCCGGTCCGTTGACTGTTGCACTCAGGCGCCAGTCAGTGGAGGCGCTGATATCCAGGTAACGCAGCCCTCCCAGCAAGTCCAGGGTGCCATGCGGGCCGCTGACGATGGTATGGCTTGTACCCAGCGTCCAGGCCCAACCCTTGAGTTGCGAGGTGGTGCCGACATCAAGCGTCGTATTAACGGGATTGGAGCCGGCGCTCAGGAAATCGATGGTCCTGACCGTGCTGTCTTCCGAGTCGAACTTCAGGTAGATCAGATCGGAGAACACTGCCCACGTGCCTTTGCGCGCCTCGCCCGAGAGCATCAGCACGCCGGACAGGTTTTGCAGGTAATCATTCGGACCGGTCTCCACGCTGGGCTTGCCCGCCAAACCGGGAGGAGCGCTGTACTTCAACGTGCCGTTGACATTGGGCAGCCACAGATAAGGCGTCACAGAAAATGCCCATTCGTCACTTTGCGCCTGTGCCACCGTACACAGCGCGAACAGGGCAGACACGGCAAGTGTGCCGTGCAAAACATGGCTGAATTTCATCTTCTCTCCTGACAAGGCAAGCCGGCCGGCGCCAGTATGCAACATGTGCACCACACGGAGCCGTTCTGTTCAAGCCGTGACCTGGCTGCAGTCGTTGCCGTCACTGCCCATCAGTCACGCCGCGACTGACACAGTAATGATAGCAACCGCCTATGGCCGCAACGCATTCTCAGCTTCGAGCGATGCGGTGCTGGCGCCGAATCGAATCAGCTCCGCTACCAGGAAGCGCTGCGGATCGCTCATCCCTGCGCGTATCTCGATCACTTTGCGTGCCACGTCGGGCTTGTTGGTAATCAGGCCATCCACGCCGCGACTCAGGCCGACAAACATCCACGCCGGATCGTCTACAGTCCAGATGTAAACATCCTGTCCGGCACGATGCGCGCGCCGGATAAACCGTCGCGTGGCCATACGCGCTTCCACTGCCAGAAAATCTGCTTTCAGCTCGGTCAGATCGCCGATCGCCTTGGCGACCAGCAAACCGACCCGCCACGATGGTCGCAGCGCCTTCATCCTGCGTACCATGTCGAGATCGAGCGACATGAATATGCAGTCGTTCTGCATGCCGGCCTCCTCGACGATCGTCGCGACGCGTTCTTCGAGTTGCTGGTTGTGGCCATAAGACTTGAGTTCGACGATGACACGGCAGCGCCCCTTGCACACTGCCAGCGCCTCCGCCAGCGTAGGTACGCGTTCGGCGGAGAACTGTGGACTCAGGTGGCTGCCGATGTCGACGGTGCGCAGCGTTGCGGCGTCACCTTCCCAGATTTTCGTGGGGTTGCCGCCAATCTTCATCAAGTCACTGTCATGCACGACCAGAACCTGACCATCGGCGGACTCCTGCACATCCAGCTCGACAAAGTCAGTGTGCTGCTCGGCTGCCAGACGAAATGCCGCGAGGGTATTTTCCGGCGCGGTTGCCGACGAGCCTCGATGCGCGATGATCAAGGCCGGCTGTTGACCACGATTGGCCAGGAACGCGAACAGGCCAATGCCGATGGCTGCCAGCAGCAGGACGGCAACAATTCCCGATGCTGCACGACCGGAAAGTCGATGCGGCACACTGGACGCGTAGGGCGCAATAGCCGATTCCATCACCTGCGTTTCACCAATGCTCAGGTACAGGCGCATGATCAGTAACGAAAAGAACGAGAAGTTGACGATGCCCACGGCCAGCGCCAGCACTGCGCCTGCAAAGGCCAACGCGGCGACAAACAGCAGCAAGAGCACCAGCGAACCCGCCAATTGCGGCGCAACCGCACGGCCGATGAACTGCACCAGCCAGGTGGTTGCAACCACCATCACGATAGCGATGACCGCCCATACAGCCAGTGTCTTGAGGATCAGCGCATGTGAACCGGTCACGCGCCTGGCGCTCTCGCCCAGCGCGCGTCGCGGGTGTACGTTTTCAAACAGGACGAGTGGCATCGCCAGCGCCCAGCGCGCAATGGTGCGCGCCAACAGCAGGACAAGTCCGACCGCGATGAGCCCGATGATGCCAACGGCGATCCAGAACTGCGGCGGATGTTGCGCAAGATAGAAGTTGATGTCGTGTTCACGCAGCAGGGCGAGATACACCATTCCCGCGGCCAGCGCGAATGGCGCCAGGCCGGCAAGCACGCGCAGAATCATGTGCAAAGTCAGTCGCAGCACGTTCAGCGCATGCGTCGCACCAAATCTCAAGGCGCTTCTGGCATTGAGAGTGACGCCCTTGTCAAGACCAAAACCTACTGCCATCAGGCAGGAAGCTTCCACGGCCGTGATAGCAACCATCAGCGAGATGCCCAGAATCAGCGTCGCAATACCTGCAGGTGTCGTCAGAAAAAACAGCGCAATGTCGACGTCCGCCACCACCCGGTCGGATGTCCCGGCACGCAACAGGTACAGCAGCCCCGTAGTCACCGGCATCAGCACGGCGAAGGCAACGATCTTGTACGCGATGTCGGTGATCGCCAGGCTGCGCCAGACACGGCGGAAATCGTTTGCGGCGCCTGCGAATAGCGCACTGACTGTGTTCTGCATTGCCAACTCTCGCCCCAGGATGCGCGACTCCGTGCCGGACACGGTCAGTCACGTGTCCGATAGTGGTGATTCAAATCGTGGGCAGAGGATATTCGCCACAAAACCACGACCCGGAGACACAATTCTTGATGTTTGCGTGCTTGAATCGTTGTGCGCACGTCATTGCACCGGCGCCGCACACACTCGAGAACAACACAAGTTCGCCGATGCCGACCCGGTCGTGACGAGACTTACGGCTGGGTAACTTTCGTGACGTCTTCAAACCAGACAACCTGTTCCCCGTATCGGTCGGGGGCTGGAGCACCTGACTTCATCCACTTCACCTTGCAGGCAGGTGACATTTCACCTTTGCCCTTGCCCGAAGCGCTCATGGTGAACATCACGTAGGTCAGATCGAAGCCTTCCTTCGGCTTGGCGTTTTTCTTGGCTCCGCCAATGTAGCCCAGCGGCTCGTCACTGATGATACTCACCGTCTCGCCGCCGAGGCTCGAAGACACATTGGCGTACCGGATTGGCACACGTCGGTCCCCGTATTCGATGTAGCCGAGCTGCTTCTGACCCGCGAGGACGCTCTTTGCGGATTGCGGACTGCTCTGCACCTTGTCCCTTATGGCCACCCGCTCCGTTTCCGGCGTGGCACCTTCCAGGGAAATAGTAACTTTCGCGGTGTCCTGCTTGCCCTCTGCGTTCTTGAATTTTGCGGTGCCCTGGTAAACGTCCGCGGCCAGCGCCTGTCCCGCGGCAAACACACATATCCCCATACCTAAAACGAGCCAATGCGAGCGAGAACTTTTAGACACGATGGCGGTACCTCTTGAGCTGTGCCAAGTCGCGGGCAATCGATGTTTGGTTTGTGAGCGATCGACTTCAAAGATTCTGCATGCTGGATCCCGGTCGAAGCGCCGGCTATACGAGATTCCCGCACGCTGATTCGTATCCGCAATGAGCTCAGCTATCGTCGATCAGAACAACATGACCAGTGTTCCAGCGAGTGTCAGGATCACATTGGCGAATGCATAGGTACCGGTATAACCGAGTGCGGGCGTTGCGCTTCTGGCTTCGCTGCTGACCAGACTGAGCGCTGGAGCGCTGGTCATCGCACCGGTCAATGCGCCCATTAACAGCACGGGATGCAGTCGCAGCACCTTGCGGCCGAAGAAATACCCGGCGACCAGCGGCAGGGTCACGACAAACACCGAGGTCACAATCAAGGCAGGGCCAGCCTGTTTGAAAGTGTCGATAATCTGCCCACCCGCATCCAGGCCCACGCCGCACATGAAGATGAGCAGCCCGAACTCCATCAGAATCCAGCGCGCGGCCTCAGGGAACCTGGCCACTGTCGGGCGACTGCTGTTGAGCCAGCCGGTGGCGATCCCGGCGACCAGCAGACCGCCGGCCGCACCCAGTCCGATAGGTACACCGGCGATGGTCACTGACAGCAGACCAATCGCGCTGCCCAGCGCAATGCCGAACGCAAACATCATCATGTCAGTTTCCACCGCGTTGGCTTCGACCGGTCCGAGAATGCCGTCCAGTGCAGACAGACCGCTGGCTGGTCCCACCACACTGAGGATGTCGCCACGTTCCAGTTGCAGATGCCGGCCGATGGGCAGCACCAGACCATCACGACGGACCTCCACTACCACAAGACCGTGTTGTCGCGCCAGATCGAGCTCGGCCAGCGTACGGCCGACTGCATCGCGGCGTGCTACGACGACATGAGTGGACGAAGCGGATAACTCGACCTCGCTGAGAACCGGAATCTCTTCGCCGAGATCCTTGATGCCACCCCGGAAAAAATTCGCGTCGCCGAAAGCATAAACCTCATCGCCGGGTTGCAGATGTCCCCCTGGAGTCAGCTCGACCCACTCTCCGGCACGCCGCAGTCGCACCACCGACAGACCATCCCACAGACTTTTGGCGAGTTCGCCTATTGTCAATTCGCAGTACTGCGCATTTGTCACTCGATACCCACGCGTCTGCAGCTGCATCGAACCGGCGCGCTGTGCACTGTCATCCAGCGTGCGTGCCTCAGCCTCGAGATTGATGCCCGCGATGCGCGGCAACAATTTGATGCCGGTGATCACACCCAGCATTCCTACAATGTAGGTGATG
The DNA here is from genome assembly GCA_963748005.1 of uncultured Pseudomonadota bacterium. GTDB lineage: Bacteria > Pseudomonadota > Gammaproteobacteria > Steroidobacterales > Steroidobacteraceae > CAILZL01. Next base: position 2,289,325 of record CAVVHH010000002.1, on the reverse strand, counting down.
GCATAGCTGGTGCCGATGGTGGTGCTGACCTGTTCTGCCGTCATGCCTGCCGGCACAGCAACAATGCCGGAGCGCACTGCTTCCTGTGCTGCGGCCAGTGTTGGCGTCGTGGTCATTGCGCCAGCCAGCAGTCCGGCGGTTCCACCGAAAGGCAACCCCAGCCACTGGCCTGCGACCACCGCTATGGAAATGCCAACGCCTGCCACGAACAGCGCAAGCGCAAAATACTGCAATCCCTGTGTCTTGAGCACTTCGATAAACCGTGGGCCGGCCTGATACCCCACGGCAAAAATGAACATTGCGAATCCCACGGACTTGGCAGCGTCAGTAATGCGAAAACCGTAATTGCCGAGCACCAGCGACACCAGCAGCGTGCCGGCGACCGCGCCGAAGGAAAACCCAGCGATCTTGATGCGGCCCAACAGGTTGCCTGCGCCAAGCGCGAGAAACAGGGTGATCACGGGCTGGCCGCGCAGGAACTCCACAGCCGACTGAACAGTCTCCATATTGCTCGCTTGAAAATTTGTTGTCCCATGACGCTACTTCATGTCCGGCAGGTGTGCATCCGGGAATCCCACAGAACATATGTCCTGGATAGATTGGCGAAGCACTCCGGCTCAATCAAGTCAGGCGCCACACTCCTGCGCGTCGTTGTGGCCTGTTGGGTGCATTCAACGGCTATCAGTGCAAAAGAACCGGGCAAGTAACCCTCACCCGATTGCATCCTCCACGTATGTCCAGACGCGCCAGTCATACTGGAAAATGTAGCCAAATAAGAATTGGGCAGGTAATCCGCAAACAGAGGATTGCCAGGTTTTCATTTAAAAAGAGGGCATGTCGTGAATATTAAGAAATCATCGATCTCATTAGTAAGCGCGCTTCTGGCAGCAGCAGGTTTCATGGTATCCAGCCTGGCGCATGCACAGGGAGCCACCAGCCGCCAGCCAGGATGGGAAGTAGGTTTTGATGCCATCTATCAGGATGCCACCACCCTTGAATTCGATGGCGGCAGCAGCGCCGATCTCTCCAGCGACTGGGGACTCGCATTGACGTTCGGTTACCGGTTCAACCCGCGCCTGGAGCTGCAATTCGCATTTGACTGGGCGACGGTCGGCTACGATGCCAACATCGTCAGGCAGAATGGCTCAGTAATCAGAGCCACCGGTGGCGATTACGAGTCTTTTACGCCACGCGCAGAGCTGCACTTCAACTTCCTCGATCGCCCGTTTACACCGTACGTAACGGGGGGCATCGGTTATAGCTGGGTGGATACCAATATTCCGTCCGGTCGCCCACAAACCGGTTGCTGGTGGGATCCGTGGTATGGCTACATCTGTTCAAGCGTACAACCGACCAAGTCGGTGGATGGGTTCACTTACCGGGTAGGGGCCGGCGTGCGCTGGGATGTGAGCGACAGTATCTCGCTGCGTCTGGGACTGGATCGAAACTGGCTGGATTTCGGTGACAATACCTCTGGCTCACCCTATCTAGATCAGGCCCGGATTGGCTTTGCCTACCGCTATTGACCGTTGCAATCACCGCCAGCCACAAACCGCCCGGTGCAGATCACCGGGCGGTTTTGTTTGCAGCAGTGCTGCTGGTGTCGCATGACATCGATGGCGTTGTTGTTACTTCGCGGCTTCCACGCTGACCGCCAGTGCTTCGGTATACGTCAGTTCAACCAGGTCGCCTTTTTTCAAGGTAGCGACAAACTTCTGCGCCGCCGGATCCTGCACCTGCACATTGCGAAGCATGCCTTCCGGTCCCTTGAACGTGACGGTGTTGGTCTTCTGATCCACCGAATCAATGGTGACGGTCGCCGACACCGTGCCGCCCACCGCGCCTGCGGGCTTGGCGCCCGGCGCTGCGCGTGCACCCGCCACGGCCGCATCCGCGTTGCCCGACGTAGTAGCGGCGTAGGCTTTTGGTTTGAGTGAGGCGCCGACGGATTGGTAGTACTTCACAACCAGCTTGTCGCCCACCTTGACCTGCGCCAGGTTGCGCGCTTCCGGAGGTACCTCGATCGTTTCGGTTCGTCCTTCCGGACCGCGCAGCGTGACCATACGAGTCTTGAGATCGATTGCTTCCACCGTTGCCGAAATGGTCTGCAATTTATCCACACTGACCGGATCCGCGGCCCGGGCTGTATTTACGCCTGCTGCAAGTCCTGCGACCGCTGCAATGTTGATAAAAAGACTGGCTCTGGTTTTCATTGAGGTTCTCCTTCGTGAGTGATCTGGACAGGCATTGCGGCCCGCGCCTTTGCCGTATCGGCCAGGACGGTCTCGATGAGATGCAGCAGCGCCTGGCCGACGAACGGTTTGACCAGATACTTGCCGACTGCGCAGGCCTGCAAGCGGAGGTTCCTGTCGTCATGCGCGGTGATGAATATCGCCGGGCACGAAATGCCTGCCTGCACGAGCCGTTGATACAGCTCCAGCCCGGAAATTCCGGGTAGATGCAGATCGATCACCAGACAATCGACCCGCGACGCTATATCGGCAGCGAGAAACTGCTCCGCACAGGTAAATGCCACCGGCGTAAACCCCGCTGCCTGCAGCAAACGCGCCATGGCCTGATTCAAGCCTGCGTCGTCTTCTATTACGGCAATCGTGGCCTCATCACCCTGGTGTTGCATGTATGTTCCTGCCCAGCCCTGGTACGGCATTCTTTGCAAAAATTATCTCGACTCCGGCCGGGCGGGCGGAGCATATTTTTGCTTCCGACATCTTGTGGGTGAGCATGATCCGGCCAGCCGCCGCGCTCAATCAGTACTAGGGGCGACGCTCGCGTTGCCCGTTCTACGTACAGAACGCCGCCCGAATCCCGTCGAATAATCTACCCTGTGGCAATTTGCGCGTGTGGCATCTATATCTACAGCCACAAGCGGTGCGCGCCATCCCATCTGCCATTTGTATCGGCGTGGAGCGGCTGCACTCTCCGCCGCACCACCCTGGGTCAAGCCTCCACCCATGCAGTTTAACGGTCAGGATGCTTCCACCCTTTCTGCGTGACGGCAACATCGGGACTATCACATTGTTGCCATCGACAGCTGCCAGGATACGCATGCACTGAAATGCCTGCAGCGACCCTCAAAATTCGTCCCGCCCACATGACGGGATTCGAGAATTTCATCGGTATACATACCTATGTTCGGTGTGCTTTGGTCAGGGGATGCTGATCTAGTATTTGTTGGCTATGGAGTGTTGTCGCAGTGTTTGGATCATCCATGGCAGGTGGCCGAGACAAGGCAGCGATGAAAATGACTGTAACGAGATCGCCGCGACTGCCGGGAAGCTCGATTCACCGCCTATCCTTCGCCGCAGCTGTGGAGGCAACGTTGTTTGCGGCTACTGATGTATTTGCGCTGGAAACCGAGGCCGCTGCAGCCGCCCCGATCCCGTGGCTGCCGCTCGCACTGGGCGTCATTATCGTGCTGCAGGGCGCGATGATATGGGTATTGCTTGTGCAGCATCAGCGCCAGCGAAGTGCCGCTGCGGAGATACGGCAACAACGCGCGGAGATCGCCCATGCTGCGCGCCTCACGCTGGTCGGCGAACTCACCGCCTCGATTGCACACGAAGTAAGCCAGCCCCTGGGTGCCATCTTGAGCAATGCGGAAGCCGCAGCAATGCTGCTGCAGCGTACCCCGATCAATCTGGAGGAAGTTCACAGGATCCTGCAGGACATCCGCCGCGATGATCTGCGCGCCCACGAGATTGTCTCGCATCTGCGTGCGCTGCTGCAGAAGCGCGAGCTGTTGCTGGAGGCGGTCAACATCAATGATGTCGCATCGGAAGTGCAAAGGTTTGTGGCGCATGACGCCATGCGCCGGAAGATCAGGATCAGCATCGCTCTCGACCCGCAGTTGCCGTCCGTCAGTGCCGATCAGATTCACCTCAAGCAGGTCCTGCTTAATCTGATCATCAATGCAATGGATGCAATCGACAAGAGCGACAATGGTGAGCGCGAGGTCGCAGTCAGCACCAACCGCGTCGATGCCAGGACCGTACGGGTGCTGGTCACCGACAGCGGACCCGGTTTTTCACCCGGTGTGCTGGCAAAACTGTTTGATCCTTTTGTAACCACCAAGCCTCATGGCATGGGGCTGGGACTGTCGATCGCACGAACGATCGTACAGGCGCACGGCGGCTCCATCTGGGCCGAGAACGGCGCCAACGGCGGCGGCATCGTCGGCTTCGCAATACCGACTCGAGGTGGATGATGAATCAGCAGAGTACGACGTTACATGCTGCGCATGCTGAATGCATTCAGGCACCGATTCACGGAGAACTCATGAGCTCGCTGGAACAGTCCTGCCCCACCTTCGAAACGCACAACGTACACGTGGTCGATGACGACGAAGGGTTCAGGACCGGTATCACCCGGCTTCTGAATGCGTCGGGACTGCATGCCATCGCTTATGACTCCGCAGATGACTACGATATGCGGGCCAACACCAGCGATTCGCCCGGATGCATACTGCTCGATCTCACCATGCCGGGCAGAGGCGGCATGGAACTGTTTGCCGAGCTCGGAACACAGGAGCAAGCTCTACCGGTCATTTTCCTGACCGGACACGGTGACATACCGACCGGCGTGCAGGCAATGAAGTCTGGCGCCGTGGACTTTCTTACCAAGCCGGTCAGCAAGGACCAGTTGCTGGAATCAGTTGCCAAGGCAATTTCAGTAGACATCGAGCAGCGGAACAAGCGTGCGAAACTGGCTGCGATCCAGCATCGCTACCAGTCCCTCAGCGAACGCGAACGCCAGGTGTTTCAGGGCATTGCCGAGGGCAGGCTCAACAAGCAGCTTGCGCCGGACATTGGTGTTTGTGAACGCACGGTCAAGGCGCTACGCGCGCAGGTCATGGCCAAGATGCATGCCACCACACTTCCAGAACTGGTCGGGATAGCGGATCTGCTCGGACTTATCTAGGGCCTGTTAACACTAATGGGATCGCTGCGACGGAGGTCAGAACTGCTCAGGACGCGACGCACCGAGCGCGGCGTACTCAACGTACACAAGCGAGGTGCAACAAAGTCCTGAGCAGTTCTGACCCCGTCCCTTCGGGTTGGGCCCCGGACAGCGCCATACCGCGTTGCTCGTCGTTCATTTGGAATGACCAAACTTCACTCCTCGCGCCTGGTCTGGCGCTGTCTGGGACTCCAACGCAGCGATCCCATTAGTGTTAACAGGCCCTAGGGAAGGTCTGATTCACTTGTCATTTTGACCGAAGGAAATCCCGCGGGACGAACGCAGTGAGAAATCTTTCTTCGCCTGGATACTTGGCTATCAATCATTTGCAAGATTTCTCCCTTCAGTCGAAATGACGGTGGGGGTTAATCAGACATCCCCCAACAAAATAGATCATGCACTTGTCGGTTCCTGATTTTGGTTGCAGGAAATGAGACGTTCAACAACCTGCCAGGTAAGTGCCAAGTGCCATTCAAACTAAACCGATTTATACGCATTATTTCGCGGCCTCATCCGTAACAGGCCCTGCCAACGCAAACCCGATCCTTATCTGAAGGAATCGCGCAACACACTGCGACTGATCTGCGCCACATCGGTTTGTCCGGCCAGTCCCATGCTTACTTGCAGTTCGTTGCGAATGATGTCGATGGCCTTGAGCACACCGGCTTCACCCTGCGCAGCCAGCGCATACAGAAACGCCTTGCCGATCAGCGCGCCGCGTGCGCCCAGCGCCAGTGCCTTGAGCACGTCCTGACCGGACATCACGCCGCCGTCGAACAACACCTCGCAACGACCGGCAACAGCGTCAACCACTTCGGGCAGTACGCTGATGGTCGATGCGCCGCTGTCCAGTTGCCGCCCACCATGATTCGACACCACCATGGCATCCACGCCGCAATAGACGGCAAGGCGTGCATCTTCGGCGTCCATCACACCCTTGACGATCAGTTTGCCGGGCCACCGGGAACGCACCCATTCAACATCCCGCCACGTTGCCGCAGGATCAAACTGCTTGCCGATCCACTCAGACAAGGTACGCAGACCATCGGCACCACCAATACGCCCCTGCAGATTGCCGAAGGAACGTCGCTTGCCAAGCAGCACACCCAATGCCCAGCGAGGTTTGCTGGCGATGTCGAGCGCATTGCGCATGGTGAGTCTGGGCGGAATGGACAGGCCATTCTTGGCATCGCGGCGGCGCAGTCCCTGCACCTGCATGTCCAGCGTCAGCATCAGCACCGGACATTGCGCCGCCTGCGCACGTGTTATCAGTTCTTCATTGAAACTGCGGTCACGCATCAGGTACAGCTGAAACCAGAATGGTGTCTTGCTGGCGGCACGCACGTCTTCAATCGAGCAGATCGACATGGTGCTCAGGCAGAACGGAATGTTCGCCTGCGCTGCGGCCAGCGCACCATGAATCTCGCCGTCCGGATGAAACAGGCCGGTGAGTCCGGCAGGACCAATAGCCAGCGGCAGGCTGCTGTCCTGTCCCAGCAACGTGGTCGACAACCTGGTGCGGGACAGGTCCACCATGACGCGCTGACGCAACTGCAGGGCATCGAGATCAGCGCGATTGCGCCGGATGGTGATTTCATCGTACGAACCGCGATCCGCGTATTCAAAAATCGCGCGCGGCACGCGCCGCCGCGCCAGTTCACGCAGATCACCCAGACTGTTGATTGTTTTCATGCAGCAAAATCAGAAAATGCCATTCGAGTTATTGACAATGTCAGCCAACGGCGGGCAACGATTGCCCCGCGATTGCAACAGGCAGCGCAGCCACCAGCACAAACGCCATCACGCAGGGCTCGGTGCCGCGGTTGATCCAGTTGTGCACCGTACCACGCTGCACCACCACGTCACCGGCGCGCAGCGTAACCGTTTGCAGATCCAGCTCCATGTCGATCTCGCCCGACAGCACCACGGCATAGTCCAGTGACTCTGTTCTGTGCATTCTGCCGGCCACACCCGGATCGTAACGGACAATACGAAACACCGTGCCGTCAGGATGGGCGGTGCCTACCTGTCGTTGCGCCCCATCGAACGCATCGTTGTTGTCGCACGGAAACGCAGCCGTGGTCCAGATGACCGTGCTGGCATGGCCGGGCCGGCGCGAAATCACCTTGTCGCTGATCTGATCGATGGCAACTGTTGATCTGCCCTGTTCATCGTGGCCGGTGACCACGCGCCTGACATTCAGATTCATTGCAGCCTCGAAGGATTCTTTCGGAGCTATACAGGATTACGGCCGACAAAATACGCGGCATTGGGCTCAATGGGATTGGCGACGCGCGACTCGATCACCGCGCGGCGCAGCAGATTCATGTCGCGCTCGGAAATCTTCAGCGTGGGCTGCCGGATCGGTCCACCGTTCATGCCATTGAGCCAGCCCTTGAACTTCCACAGCATGCGATTCAGAAACAGCGTGTGACCGACATAGGCGTTGGTAGCGGTATTCGCATTGCGCGCCGGTGCGATCTGCCAGTAGATCTTCATCGCTTCATCAAAACGTCGTGCACGCGCGTGTTCGAACATGCGTGGCACCGTGTCCCCGTAGTATTCAAAGCTGCTGGTGCCGCTGTACTGGAAATCCATGTAGCGCATGAGCGGGATAATTTCCTTCTCAAGCGGACATGAAACCACCACTCGACCATTGAACCGGTCGTGGACTTCGATGATGCCACCGGTCGCTCGCCCGCCTTCGGCCTTGATGGCAATCACGTTCGGGCATGCCGTCACCAGCTTCTCCAGCGTTTCGATGTCGATGTCGGCGGGATGCAGGCGGCCGAAATTCCACAGCGGCACTGGAAACACCATGACGCCAAGATCGGTGTTGTCGCAGAAATCTCTGGTGTAGTCGAACACTTCCTGCATCGATGTGGGATAGAAATTCGCCGGATAAGAAAGCAGCACGTAATCAACACCGGCGCGCTGCGCCATGTGTGCGATCTCGATGTTCTCTTCCAGCGTATTGAATGCCGCATGCAGGATCATATGCAGGCGGCCCCTGGCTTCATCGGCGCTCCACTCGATGAACTGCCGATATTCGTCGTGTGTGACGTTCACTTCCGAACACAACAGTGTGCCCTTGAATCCCAGCTCGATGGCGCGACGAATGTCATGGCGGATGCCGGTCTCATTGAGGCGCTTCAGATCGCCGGAGAACGACGGAATGGTGGTGTTGGCGCAACCCACCATGTGTTGCAACGCCCACTCGCGCGCTTCGGATTTCTGATACTGCGGCATATGCGGTCAGCCTTTATGATTGGAATCTGCAGCGCCGGTTCAGCGTGGCGTGCGCTTGAGGGAAAGATCAACGGGAACTTCAACAGCGATACCCTGACGCATGGCTTCATCGTAGGCCAGCTCCGCAGCGACCAGATCCTGCAGCCCGCAGCCGACTGATTTATAGAGCGCGATGTCCGCTGCTGTGCGCTCATGCAAGCCACGCACGGCATCGTTGAGCGCACACACCTTGCTGGCGAACTCCACCTTGTCCTGCACAGCCGCCAGAAAATCGCCGGTTTCGTGCATCACCTCATCGGGCATATCCGCAACAATCAGGCTGGATCTTGCAATCGTTGCAACATCGACTTCGCGTTGCTCGGGCAGTGTTGAGCCAATCGAGATCACCGTAGCACCCGGTTGCAGCCATGCGCCCTGCAGCACCGGCACTTCCTGCCGGGCGCGTGCCGCACACAGAATGACTGAAGCATCACGCACCGCATCCTCCGGTGTATCCACGGCGCTCGCCGCGATGCTCCACTGGGCTTGTGCGTCGGCGGCAAACTTTTCCCGATTCTGGGGTGTGGGGCTGAATACTTTCAGCCTGGCGATGCGGCAAACGGTCGCGATCGCCTCCAGGTGCGACTGCGCTTCCATACCGCTGCCAAGAACAGCCAGAGTCACAGCCTGATCGGACAGCAGCAGGCTCTCCAGTCCAACCGCAGAAGCGGCTGCGGTGCGCATTGCCGTGATGTGCTTGCCATCCACCAGCGCCAGCAACTCACCGGTCTCCTGATCGAACACCGTGACCAGATAGGCAACACCGCGGACCCTGGCGCTGACAAACACCTTGGCGCCCATGGTCCGCCCGGTCGGCAATACTGCGGACAGAGTTCGCAGCCACACGCCCTTGCCACGCGCCACCGAACGCGGTGGGGTATTTGCAGGCATGGGCGGCTCGGTATAGGCGGCACGCATGGCCTGTATCAATGCCGGCATGGTCACAACTGAGCGAACTGCATTCGCTGAAATGAAAACCGGGTGACGCTGCGATGATGCTGTCATGGCGTAGTGTGCCGCATAAACACAGGGGGTCCCCGATGGCTGAGTTGTTTGCCGCAACTTTAGCCGCTCCCTGCACCAGGCACCAGCATGCGGGCGATATGAGCGTTCGCTTGTCCTGTCTCAGAGTAACGGGCTTGACTAACCTTTACATGACCCAGATACCGGAGATCGCATCGAGGCATGTATATTCCGAACCGTTTTTGAACCAGGAAGCTGTATGAACAAGACACTGTGCCGCGCCAATAACCTTGGCCGCTTACCCGTGCAGAAAATTGCCAGGTCACTTGTCGTAGCGGTGTGCGCCCTGCTTGCCACGCAAGTAGTGCAGGCAACGGAGACGGCTCAGGTCCTGAAAGCAGGCGCCGGGCGCTCCGGCTTTGACATCGGGCCCGGAGTCTTTCCGATCGATGGCTTCACCGAACAACGCGACCAACTGCAGGCGAGAGTGGTGTTGTTCGACAACGGCGCCACACGCACAGGATTGGTTGTCGTGGATCAGACTTCCATGCAGGGAGAGTTGATAGACAAACTCCGACAGATTGTCAGCACCACCGGCCATGTCGCCCCGGACAATATCCTGATCATCGCCAGCCATACGTTCTCGGCGCCCCATATTTCCCTGTCACCCAACCTGAGCGCCGAGGACAAGAGCAAGCACACTCAATTGTTCGCAGCGCTGAGTAGCGCGGTGCAGAAGGCCACGCAGGACGCGGACACCAGCATGCAGGCTGCAAGCATTGGCTTCGGCACAGGCACGAGCCATGTGAACGTCAACCGTGACATGCTGTCCGCCGACGGCTGGTGGCTGGGTTCCAACGAGCTGGGCGACTCCGACAAAAGCGTCGGCGTCATTCGCGTCGATGGCGCCAATGGCAGACCCTTGGCGGTATTGATGAACTATGCCGTGCAGCCGTCGATCATGAACGAATCGATCATGAAGAGTGGTGGCCGCGCCGTGACAGCCGATCTGGCCGGCGCCGCAACCCGCCACGTTGAACAACAATACGGTGACTCAGCCGTTTCGATGTTCCTGGTGGGTGCTGCGGGAGATCAGGCGCCCTTCCTGGTTTCGCATCGTTACACGCTGGACAAGGATGGCAAGCCGGGGCGCATCGACGCCGGTGAAGCGGGATACCCGCTGGTGGGATTGCTGGGCGAACGCCTGGGCAGTGAAGTGGTCCGCGTCAATGAAGGCATCAAGAGCGGCAACACCAGCAAGCAGCTGAAGGTGATTCAAGGCACAGCGACCGTCACCGAGCTGGCTGCCAGCAATCCCGACCCACGCTCACGGCATCCGTACAAGAACTATGACTTCGTGAAAAAAGGCGATATTTCCGTGCCGTTCTGGATCATGCAGGTCGGCGACATCGCGTTCGTGGGCGCGCGAGAGGAGCTGTCCAGCAAGACCGGCCAGGAGCTCAAGGCCAGATCACCCTTCAGGAACACGGTGATCATGAACATGGTCAATGGCGCGGCCAAGTACATGCCGGAAGCCGGCGCTTTCGACAAGATCACTTATGAAGCACTGGGTTCCAGATACGACAAGGGTGCCGCTGAAATCGTTTCTGCGCGCATTCTTGATCGACTGAAAGAACTGCATTCGCAAACAAAACGCTGAACACAAATTCAGGCTGCGGCAACGCGCGGCCGATATGAATGAAAGGGTGCCGCCAACCCGGCTGCCTGTGAGCAGAGGCAAGGCGCCACGGAGGGCGCAACCAAAATCCGGAACTGACAAGTTCATGATTTTGTCAGCGAGCGAAAGCCACGCCTGTTGCAATGCGCCGTTGAAAAAGGCAGGCCAGTCATTTTTCAACAACCTGTTGGAGACGACCTGACCGTTGGGCCTCAGCCCGGATTGCATGATGCATCCGCGAACGCTGACTCAATCGCCACGCCCACTTGCCGGACACTACCGAGTGCCGACTATCACCGTCGCCGTCGAGCGCATCTGGACGGCACCGTTGCGCATTGACTGGCGTGCCAACTCGAGGACCGCGATCCGAATCTGCTCCCGCGTGGACTCGTCCGCCTTTGCGAGGCCCGCAACCACGGGCGCGGCGATGTCGTTCATGAACTCCCAGTATCGTTCCGGCGTTTCGTGGTGCATGTCCGCCGCCACCTCTTCCTCGCTGATATCCCGGAGGCCTGACTCGGCGAACACCGTGCGCATGAAGCCCGGGGTCGCACAACGGAACAGGCCCGGCGAACCCGGCGGCAGCGCGGGTATCGTCACGTACCGTGCAATCGTACCCATTATGGTTGTTGCCCACGGGTTCTTCGGCGGCTCCCCCCAGACCGCGGCGCAGATCCGTGCCCCCGGTTTTGCCACCCGCACGAACTCGCGCGTCGCAGCGGCGACATCGGGGAAGAACATAAAACCGAAGCGGCACAGCACCGCGTCGAAGCTCGCGTCGGCGAAAGGCAGCGCACTGGCGTCGCAGACCCGTGTCTGGACATTGGCCAACCCGCGGCGCGCGGCGTTCTCGGTGGCCACCGTCAGCATGTGCTCAGCGAGATCAGTCAAAGTCACGTGGCCGCGCGGCACCAGCGCCGCCGCAGTCAGACCCGGTTCGCCAGTGCCGGCTGCGATGTCGAGGACGTTCGAGTCCTCGCGCAGCCTGGCTTGCCGGATCATTGCCTCGCCGAAGGGGGCGAGCCAGGAGAGCACCATCTCGTCCCACTTCTTCCAGCCCGTAGAAAAGCGGTCCCAGGTGTCGCGCTGCTGGTCCCGGATTTGATCAAGGTGCGATGACAGGCGAGTTTCCGTGTTCATAGTAGTTGCCTCCACAGGGACCATTGTTCCAGACATCCACGTTGCTGTCCGGCCGGTTGGGCACGCACTCTCATGCTGGGCTCATGGACCGGGAACCTGCGTGGCCTAACGAACCTGAAGCAGGCATCGTAAAAGGTGCTTTATAAACCATCGTGGTGCTGTATATCGGCAGTATCTCTGTTTTCCTTGGCAGTCCATCAAAGACTCAAGGCGCCTGTGATTTACCCTCCGTTCGCGTTGAGCCTGTCGAAACGTTCTTTGCTGTTGCAGAAGAATCCTTCGACAAGCTCAGGATGAACGGAGTTAATCGGACCTTCCTCAGCGCCATTTAGCACGCCCCAAAACCAAAGTGCAAACACACCCTGGTGACCGGGCCAGCGGCACTGAGTCAGCCCTACCTACTGCAGGATATCTACTTCACCGCGCCAATGAACGCTCCGTAGGCCGGTAGCGTGAACTGGTCTATTTTGACTGATGTCCCGGATTTCGAAGAAGTACTGAGCAGGGTAGTTGCTTGCGTCGTACGAAGACCATGTGCACCTGTATTGATCTTGATCGAACGCGGTGACGCACTGAAATTCATTGCTACCAGCGTCGATTCCCGGCCTGATCTTGTGAGCCACGCAACAATATCTTCGCCGGCTTCGTTCACAGCTTCGAATGTTCCGTTGTGCAAACTGGCGTTCTGCTGACGCAACTTGATGAGCGCCTTGTAGTAATTAAGCAGTGAGTCCTGCACTGCGGTTTCGGTAGTCACATTACGCTGTGCATAGCTTGGCGCCACAGGCAACCATGTTGTCGCGGCTGTGCTGAAGCCCGCGTTGGCAGCTGCACTCCACTGCATGGGCGTGCGTTCGCCGTCGCGTCCTTTGTTTACCGGCCAGCCACGTCGACCAACAGGATCCTGAACATCTTCTACACGCCTGGGATCGTTGTTCTCCATGCCGATTTCCTGACCGTAGTAGATCAGTGCTGCGCCACGCGGTGCCAGTAAATAGGTTGCCAGCAGTTTGGCGATGGCAAGGTCGTGAACACCATCCGAGTAACGCGTCCAGCTGCGCGGACGATCATGACTGTCCAGCACCAGCAGTGGCGGATTGCCATTCAATGCGGTTTGCGACTCGAACAGTCTTTGTCGGAATTCCGTTGCCAGCAGCTTGTCGGCCGAGCCATAGCGCGCATTGATGGGCAGGTGCAGCTTGTCGTTGTCGCCATAGGCTGCAGCGAGGTCCGCCGCGGTGCCGGCATTCACCTGCCCCACCAGCACCGAGTGAGGAAACTCGTCGGCAATCTTGCGCAGCATCCGGTATGCGTCGTGCGTCTCGGGTAGATTCCGCGTGTAGATAAACGAGTGATTGGGATCACCCAGCGCGTTGGTACCGGGCAACACCGGTTCATCGCGCAACGTCGCGTCTTCATACAGATTGCCGATGCCATCCAGCCGGAAGCCCGACACGCCACGCTTGAACCAGAAGCGCAGAATGTCAGAAACGGCATCGCGCACTTCGGGATTGCGCCAGTTCAGATCCGGCTGTTCGACATAGTAACGATGGTAGTAATACTGGTTTCGCTCCGGCACCCATTGCCAGGCCGGGCCGCCGAAACCCGACAGCCAGTTGCTCGGCGGCTGTGCACCGGATTTCGCGTCATGCCACACATACCAGTCGGCTTTTGGATTCGATTTTGATGACTGTGATTCGATAAACCAGGGATGTTGATTCGAGGTGTGGTTCACCACCAGATCAATCAGCACGCGGATGTTTCTCTTGTTCGCCTCCACCACCATGCGATCGAAATCGGCCAGCGTGCCATAACGCGGATCAACGTTGCGGTAGTCAGAAATGTCGTAACCGAAGTCCACCTGCGGCGAGGGATAAAACGGCGTGAGCCAGATGGCATCGACGCCCAGCTCTTTGAGATAGTCCAGATGCGCGGTGATGCCGTTGAGGTCGCCGGTGCCATCGCCATTGGAATCCGCGAAGCTGCGCGGATAAACCTCGTAGATGACGGCGCTTTGCCACCAGGGCGCCTTTGGCTCTGCAGCCATGGCCAACGATGCCAGCAACAAGCAACATCCTGCTATCCATGCAGCTGCTTGCAAGCCTGATGACTTGCGGATTGTTTTGGCTGTCATGCTGATTCCCTGCTCGCCGCAACCCTTACCGCGGGCTGCGGTGGTGGCGCTATTAACATGGCACTCAACTACATCTGACTTTCAGGACACTTCGACAGGCTCAGTGACCGGACCTGCTAAATTCCGGTCACTGAGCCTGTCGAAGTGTCCTGGGTTTGGAGACTCGTCAATTGCCGGGTTGATGCTACTTCATGTAGTTGTACATGCCCTCGATATTCAGCGTCCGCCAGTCGGCGTAGCCGCCCCAGTCCTTGTACTTGTCCAGGGTGAGATCTGTCTGGATCTGCTGCAGCGTCTTGCCATTGACAATGCCGGCCTGCACGCCGCTCATCAAGTCGTTCATGTACTGGCGCACGTCCTGCACATCCTGCTTGGTACCCACCGAGCCATGGCCCGGCACAATCTTCGTGGCATCGAAAGACAGGACTTTGTCGAAGGTAGTGTTCATGTCCACCTCGTCGAAGCCTTCCATATTGCGGAAGAACACCCGCTTGAGAGACACGACATCAACGACGAACAGCACTTTCTCGGCCGGGAAGTAAATCAGGGACAGATCATTGGCATGCATGCTTGGCAGGTAATGCATTTCGACTGCTTTGCCACCGACGGTGATTTTTTTGACCGCTGTGTTGTAGGTTTCGGTCGGCGCGAGGACGTCGGCGTATTGCGCCTGGAAGAGTTCGCGTGCCGACAGACCGCCATTGCCATCCTTGTCGAGAGTCGCGAAGTTCTGTGCGCGCGCGCCACTCACTTCAGCAGCCTGCAGCAGACCATCCTTGTTCTTGTCGGCCGCCGCGTCACCACCACTCAGCTTGGTGGCTGCCGATGGCGGTTGCAGGTCCTTTACTGTCTCCAGCCGTGAGACAATTTTCGCGTCGGGAAACGCTGCCGCGCCCGAGGCATGATCCCAGTCGTGATGACTGTAGAGCACCTCCACGACCTTGGCGTTGTTGAACCGGGTGGCAATTTCACCCTTTACCCAGTTAGCTGTATCCAGGTTGATGGGGTCTGCCAGTACCACACCTTCAGGAGTCACCATGAACACCCCGAAATGCTCATTGTCCTGAAAACGATAGACATCGCCGGTGATCTGGGTGATCGAACGCTTGGGTGCTGCCGGCGTTTGCGCCACAGCCGCCGCCCAGGCCAGGCAAGTCAGGCTCACCACTGCTACTGCTTTCTGCATACGTCCCCCAACTGATTGATTTGCTCCCACCAAGACTGAAAGAGTAAACACCCTTTCTGGCAAAAACCAGCGCCATTCACCACAGCTTCGAATCTGAGGCATTACCGCTTCAGTCCTTGACCGCATAACCTTTTTCCCCGGCAATCAGGGGGCTGCCAGTGTCCTGAGAAAAAACAGCGCGGCGCCAGCGGCAAGCAGCAGGAGTGGATGGACTCTGCTGCTGAGCATGAACGCTGCCAGGGAAGCCGCCGTGACAATCCACGCGAGCCAGTCACGGCTATTGGCCATCAACAGCGCATAGCCGCTGGCCAGCACCAGACCGACGGACACGGGTGCCAGACCACGCGCCAACCGGTCGCGCCACTGGCTGAAAGCATGCCGGCGCCACAGCTTCGTCAGTCCCAGGAACAGAAACGACGACGGCAGGATGATCGCCAGCGATGCCACGATGGCGCCGGCAACCCCCGCCACCTGCCAGCCAATCAGCGTGACGATCAGAGACGCAGGACCGGCGGATGCCCTTGCAATCGCATAGTCATCCAGAAACTGTCCCTGCGTCAGCCAGTTGTGGACCGAAACAGTCTGATGCTGGATGTCGGCAAGGATGGTCTGGCCGCTGCCAATCGACAGCAGCGACAACGGCGCAAACACGATCAGCAGTTGCCACAGATCATCATCATCCATCGTTCGGCTCCACGAAGAACGCCCACGCGATGCTGGCAGTCCCCAGCACACCGAAGACCGGCAACATGGGCCAGTGCAGAATGCCGATGCTGGCGAAAGTCAGCACGACGATGACTGTGTAGAACCAGTTGGTCGCCGCGGGCCGGAATGACTTGAGACCCATGCTCAACGTCAAGCCCAGCGCTGCTGCGGTAATCCCCAGCAACACCTGATGTACCCGCTCGGATTGGCCCCACTGGTGGTAGAGCATGGCGCACAGGATGATCAGCACCATCGGACCGGCAAGCATGCCGCACGCAGCGGCGAAGGCGCCTGCACTGTTGCGCAACAGATAACCGATCCATATGGCCAGATTGGTGGCATTCATGCCCGGCATGGTCCGCGCCAGAGACAAGCCGGTCAGAAACTCCTGCATGGTGATCCATTGTCGCTTTTCGACGATCTCCCGGTGCATCCATCCGGATAGCCCACCGCCGAAGCTGCTCATGCCCAGTATCGAAAAAACCTGGAACAACTCCCACAAGCGAACATCGGTGCGATGTCCGGTAACAGTTGGCTCAGTGTTATCAGCTTGCGAAGTCAATGCGGCGAATCCCGTTGCAAAGAGATTCGGCAACTGTACGCTGTCGCGGTGGCGATAGGAATGTCTGGGAACGACTGCTCAGCAACCACTCATTGCCGTCTGTGTCGCTGATTCAAAGAGCAGCACAAAAATCATCACCGAGTATCAATGCGCCCTGACATGCAGAAGCATGTAGGTCGGGTCTGGCTGTCTTCAGCGTTACCCGACCCACAGGGAGATCCTCTTTTGAAGAGAGTCCAGGTAAGCGCCATTCTCCCCAACACACCTATTTGCCGGCCTGCCCGAACGGCAAGCTGGATGGCGTGCACACCAGTTGCGTATCCACGGCTTTGCAGCTGGCCTGGTAGCCGTGCGAGTACAGCTGCTTGCCCACCCAGTTGAAATCGTCGGGCTTGTTGCGGGGTGTGGCCGCGACGAAGTTGGCCGCGTCGTCAGTGCTGCCCTTGCCGCTCCAGTGCGCCACCGACGGGTATGGGAACACCGGCCGGGTCCGCTTGGTTATGCCGTCGGTCACTTTCGAAGCCACAATCTTGCCGGGGACGATGCCGCCCTCCACCCAGGCCATCACCGGTGTCAGCGCATCAAACTGGTCGGGGCCTTCGCCACCCCCACAGTGCGCCACACCGGGAAAAAGATAGAGCCTGGTGAATTTGTCCGCTGCGCTCTCACCCATGGTTTTACGCAGCGCGTCATAGTAGTTCAGTGTGGCTTGAGCAGAGATGTGCTGGTCGGCCCAGCCATGCCACAGCAGCAACTTGCCACCACGTTTTGCGAAGGGGCTGAGGTCGGGGTCAGTTGCCGAGAGGTAGTTCGACGTGGCCACCGTCTTCCAGAAAGACGGCACGCTGAATTCCAGATCTTTCAGCTGCCAGTCCGGATTGGCTACGTTGGCATAAGCCACATAGCGCGCAAACTCGGTGACGAAGTTTTCACTGCCGGCCGTCATCCCTTGAGCCTTCGGCACAAACAAGGTCCACTCCAGTTCCGAGCCCCACGGATGCGAACCTTTCTGCTCAAGAAAGAGGCCCTTCGAATCGCGGGCACCATCATGCAATCTGAGCACCACTTCGGCCTCGGCTGCGGTGAGGCAGGTTGCCGGGTCCTGGTCCGCCTTGCATAGCAGCGTGGCGGGTTTGAAGTCGCAGCGACGCGGATCTTCAATCACACCATCGACCACGCCGTCGAGGTTGTCGCAGGCGCCGAGCACCGCCTGATGTACCATCGGCAGCTTCGCTGCCAGCAGGATGAAATTGCCACTGGCGTCCTTGTTGGCCACAACGTTCCACGCATGATGAAAAGTGTTCTGCACCACCATGTTGGCCGCCGGCGCGCCGGCCACGATACCGTCAAAGTCATCCGGATAGCGCTGCGCTTCCATCAACGCCTCGCGACCGCCGTCGGAGCAACCGCTGAAGTACGAATATGCAGGGCGCTTGCCGTAGAACTTGCTGATGATGGCCTTGGCGACGAGCGACGTGACATGCACACCGCGATAGGCGAAGTCGATCTGTGCCTGCGGATTGTTGGCCGCCCATGAGCCGCGCGGTGTGCCCGGACCCTGATGACCCATGTCGGTAGTGGCACTGGCGATGGTGCCATCTTTCACCAGCTCACAGTCGGCGCCCTTGTTGTAATTGATATTGGCGTTGCCACACAGACCACCGCAGCCCGTCTGCAGATATCGCTGCGTCCAGCCTTGCGTGGGCAGGCGCACAACGATGGTATTGGCTGGCGCGATGGTGCCACGCACCTCGCAGTAGGGAGCCGGGCCTGAGGTCACGACGGTGGCCGAGTTGATTTTCACCGGCGCATTGTTGTCGTCGGCAATCTCGAGCTTCGCTACCGCTGCGCAATCCATCACCGGCATTTCGGGAGCAAGGTTGGCAAGTCCTGCAGCCGCCCATGCCTCTACGCCGAACGCACATATGAGCGACACCAACGCTGTCGCGCTGAATACCGTTATTCTCCAGCCGCCGAGGCTACGTCTCGCTCCACCTGACCAGAAAAGACGCATCGTCAGTCTCCCAGTGAATATGCTGCTGCCTACCCATCTCTACCATGCTGGAAATTAGCGCTGGTGAGATGGACGGGCACTTGCTCGTTACAATTTTTTGCCAATATCAATATAAAGAAGAATAGTCTCCACCTACTATAACCTCCACGAACACCCCGAGCGACAGCACTTGCCTGCTTAGTGAATCCATAATTGTTGGAGTGCACTGATATGAAACCGACCTGCCAAATCATTGCTGTTCTGGCGTTCGCCGTGACCACTGCGCAGGCTCAGGCTCCACTGGGCGCCACGGACATCACTGCGGCTGAGGTGCGGCAATTTATTGCACAGTTACCCAGGGACGAGGCGACTGACCGGCCAATTCGCGTTGTCGATCTCGGCGGATATCGTCTGGGAGTATTCGGGGTGTTTCGTCCGGCATCCGCTCCCGACAATGCCAGCCTTCACCAGACGAAAGTGGCCGAGATCTATTACATCCTTGAAGGCAGCGGCACCCTGGTCACGGGCGGGAAGCTGCGTGACCCCATCAGGAGCCGGAAATCCGCCGTGTCTGCGATGATCAATGTGAACTCCGAAAATGGCATCGAGGGCGGCGCTACGCGCCAAGTCGGCAAGGGAGATATGGTGATCATTCCCGCCAGGGTCGCACATTGGTGGAGCGCCCGCGAAGGTGACATGACCTATCTGATCATTCGCCCCGACCCGGACAATGAACTCACCTTGAAGTAGCTGAGCTGCCCACCACCCGTGTGCCGGAAACTTCAGGCCGAGCCAGAAGGGGAAAGTTGCGGCACGGGTGGCCGTCCTCTAGCATCACGGTTCATCTTCCGTGGAAGAAAATTCGCGATGTTCAGTTCACCGAAGCGCTTGCGTCGAATCATGGTTATCACCGGCGCAATTGTCCTGGCGGGATGCTCGACGCTGGCGGTGCGCAACTTGGATGCCTTGTTCGGCCCGGAAACGCCAAAAGAATTTGTAGCAACCGCGAATGCGCAGGTCGAATATCAGCGCGACATCAAGCCTCTCATGGAGCAGCGCTGTCTGGTGTGTCATGGCTGTTACGATGCCCCGTGTCAGCTGAAACTGGATTCCTACGAGGGCGTTCTTCGCGGCGGCAGCAAGGAACAGGTGTATCACTCGTCAAGATTGACGCAAGGCTCGCTCAGCAGGTTGTTCGAAGACGCGCAGACCACGGCGGAGTGGCGCGAGAAAAAGTTTCATCCTGTTTTGAATGAGCGTGAGCAGTCGCCGCAGGTCAACCTGCAAGCTGGCGTAATGGCCAGGATGCTGGACCTCAAGCAGCAGCACCCCTTGTCGAGCACAAAGGTGCTTCCTGATACCTTCGATTTTTCACTGGAGCGTGCGGAGCAGTGCCCCAGGATCGAGGAGTTCGACTCCTTTGCAAAGAGTTTCCCGCAATGGGGCATGCCGTACGGACTGCCGGCGCTGAGCACCATTGAGAATCGCAAACTGCTCGACTGGCTGGCCAGTGGCGCGCCGTCGGATGTCATGAAGCCGTTGAGCGCTTCAACCGCCAAGGAAGTTGAATACTGGGAATCGCTGTTTAATGGTGAGAGTCTCAAGCATCAATTGGCGGCGCGCTATCTCTACGAGCATCTGTTTCTCGCGCATCTCTATTTTGAAGATCACGGTGCAAATACCGTGTATTTCAAGCTGGTGCGTTCACGCACACCACCCGGTCAACCGCTGGACATCATCGCCACTCGCCGCCCTTACGATGATCCCGGCGTGAGCCGTGTGTATTACAGACTATGGCGCGATCCAGCGAGCATCGTCGCCAAAACCCATATGCCGTATCGATTGTCACCGGCACGCCGTGATCGATGGAAGCAGTGGTTTATCGACGCCGACTACTCGGTGACGCAACTGCCCGGCTACGACGTGAAAACGGCGTCGAATCCCTTCGTTACCTACGAACCCATTCCCTACACTTCGCGGCACAGTTTCCTGCTGGACGAAGCGCAGTTCACGGTGATGAACTTCATCAAGGGTCCGGTGTGTCGTGGCAATGTGGCGCTGAACGTGATTCAGGATCGATTCTGGGTGTTTTTTACGCCGCCGCAGACCGCCTTGTCGGCGCAGTTTTCGAAATTTCTTGCCGGGCAGGATGAGAACTTGCGCCTGCCAGCGGAAGCGGAAAGTGGCTTGTGGTCCATCACTCAATGGCGCAGTTACGCCAAATCGCAGCAAGCGTATTTGCAGGCAAAGGGCGAATTCATTCGCGCCAACTACAAAGCATTGGAACAAGCGCAACTGGGTACCTTCTGGGATGGCGGCGGTGTCAACCGGAATGCGGCACTGACGGTGTTTCGCCACTATGACAGCGCGACCGTGGTGCAGGGGCTGGTGGGTGAGCAACCGCAGACGGCCTGGCTGATCGACTATCCGATCCTGGAGCGCATTCATTACCTGCTGGTGGCGGGCTTCGATGTGTACGGCACGGCGTCGCATCAGGCCATGACACGCATGTACATGGACTTCTTGCGGATGGAATCGGAAATGAATTTCGCTGCGTTTTTACCCGAAACGCAGCGACGAGCGGAAGTGGAAAACTGGTATCGCAATGCCGAGGACAGCGTCAAGGAGTATCTGAACGCCTACTTCGAACATGAAGTGCTACCGGCGCCCTACGACTACAAGACGACGCAATACAAGCAGGAACTGTTTACGGCGCTCAAGCAGCGCGTCGCCAAAGTGGCCAACCACAGTTACGACCTGGATCGATCCGGGTTGCCGCCCGCGAGCATTGCCGAGCTGGACAAATTGAATCGCGTGTACGGCGTGCCGGCGTCGATCATGCCGCAATCCGTGATTATCAAGGTGCAAGGATACGGCCTGCTGACGCTGCTCAATAACAGCGCCTATACCAACATATCGTCAATGTTCGGCGAAGCCGAGCGTCGCCTGGTACCCGAAGACAATTTGACGATCGCCAATGGTGTGCTGACGGCCCATCCCAATGTTTTCCTGCAGGTCGCGCCGGCACGCATCCCGGAGCTGGTACAGTCGATCGCGTCGCTGCAAAACGAAACTGACTACAGTCGATTGCTGGATCGCTTCGGTGTGCGGCGCACCGACACCCGATTCTGGTCGGCGAGCGATCAAGTGTTGAAAGACTATCGCAACAGCGAGCCAATCACCGCCGGTGTACTGGACTACAACCGCTACGACAACCGGTAACTGCGTATCTGCCAGAGATCGAGCTGCAGTCAGATCACTTTCATACGCTGTCAGTCAAGGTTCATCAATCACAAACCTGAGGGCTCAATGGAACAACTGAAAGGGCGTATTGCCTTTGTCACCGGTGGCTCGCGTGGGCTGGGTCTCGCAATTGGCCACGCCCTTGCAAGCGTCGGGGTCAATGTCGCGCTCGGCTATCTGTCACATGAGCGTGAGGCCGGGAAAGCTGTCGAAGAACTGACTGCCACCTTCGGTGTAAAGGCGATTGCCGTCGGGGCCGATGTTTCGAATTCCTCCCAGGTCAACCGCGCGATTGACGAGATTGAGTCGAAGCTCGGCCCGGTCAGCATTCTCATCAACAACGCCGGCATCAACCCTGCAGGCAGGATCGATACGCTCACCGAAGCGGACTTCGACAAAACGATCCTCGTCAATCTGAAGTCGGCTTTCCTCGTTACCCAACGCGTGTTACCCGCAATGCGGGCGGCAAAATTCGGACGGATCATCATGATGTCGTCAATCGCCGCACAAACCGGCGGCGTCATTGGCCCGCACTACGCCGCCAGCAAGGCCGGTTTGCATGGCCTGATGCACAGCTATGCCACTTTGCTCGCGAAGGAAGGCATCACCGCCAACGCAATTGCGCCGGCGCTGATTGAGACCGACATGGTCAGGAACAATCCGAACGTCAGTCCCGAACTTCTGCCGGTGAAACGATTCGGCACACCCGAAGAAGTGGCGGACGTAGTGTTAAGCATCGTCCGCAATGGTTATATCACCGGGCAAACCATCAACGTCAATGGCGGCTGGTATCACAGTTGAAGAGAACAACCGTGTGCGCCAGCAACGTCAACTCGAGCACGGCGATGCACGTTTGATCATCAAAGCTTGTAAATAATCAGTCGTCCTGGGGCGAATTACGAAGCATTCGTGGTATGTTGAGATTGGCCATGCCGTTTGACAGGGCATTCACCCTTGTCATCAATAAGATCAATTAAGAGGGACAGCGATCATGTGCGGAATCGTTGCAATGCTGTCGCAGGGCGGCTCCATCCCTGACGGCTCAATCGAACAAGCCTTGCGAACGCTGCATCATCGCGGACCTGATGGACAGGGCATCTGGAGGTCATCACAAGGTCAAGTTGAGCTCGGGCACACCAGGCTCAGCATCATCGATCTGCGCACGGGCGACCAGCCCATTGCCAACGAGGATAAAACCGCATGGATTGTCGCCAATGGCGAGTTCTACGATTACGAGCGCGTGCAAAAAGAGCTGGAACGCAGCGGCCACCAACTGCGCACATGCTCCGACAGTGAGATCGCGCTGCATCTCTATGAAGACTTCGGCACGCAATTCGTACATCACTTGCGCGGCGAATATGCTTTTGCGCTGTGGGATGAGCGCACGCACAAGCTCATAGCAGTGCGCGACCGCTTTGGTGTCAAGCCCCTGTTCTATGCCAGGCATCAAGGCGTGCTGTATATCGCTTCGGAAATGAAGGCACTGTTTGCGGCCGGCGTGCCTGCACGCTGGGATGCCGAGGCCATAAATTTTTCGCTCGTCTTTATGCCTCCCGGCCGTACCCAGTTTGAGGGTGTCCATTCAGTGCCGCCCGGTTATTACCTCACGGCGGATCAGCACAATGTTGTACTGACCCAGTACTGGGACACCAACTATCCAACTGCAACAGATGCCGGCCCGGCGTTGGCGGACACCGACTATATTGAAGGTTTTCGGACTGTACTTGATGAAGCCGTGCGGGTGCGGCTGCGTGCCGATGTTCCGGTAGGTTGCTACCTGAGTGGTGGACTCGATTCCTGCGCGGTGCTGGGGCTCGCTGCCCGGCACCGTCCGGACCCGATCCGCGCTTTTACGCTGCGCTTTGATCACAAAGATTATGACGAAGGCGAGATAGCCAGGGAAATGGCGCTTAAAGCTGGCGCCGACTGGGTGCCGATTCCCATTACCCAGGCATCACTGGCTGACAATTTTTCCGAAGCCATCTATCACGCGGAGTCGCCGTGCCTTAACGCGCATTTTGTTGGCAAATACCTGTTGAGCCGCGCGGTGCGTGATGCCGGTTTCAAGGTGGTACTGACTGGCGAAGGCTCCGACGAAATGCTGGCCGGTTACGCGCATTTCCGTCAGGACATGCTCAACCATGACAGTGCCGGGCAGGATCCGGCTGAAATCGCACGACTGGCCGCAGCGCTCGCGGAAACCAACAAGGTCTCGCAAGGCATCCTGTTGTCTGATGAGAAATCCGCGGGTTCGGCACTCATGCGTCGTCTGCTGGGTTTCACACCGAGCATGTACATGCCGTTTTTTGCGCGTCTGCGTCGCCTTGAACCCTTGCTCAACGCTGATTACTTTGCACCGTTCCAGGGTCGGGACAGTGCCAGCCTGCTGCTCGATAACCTCGACGTGAAAGGTCGTATCAATGGCCGCGCACCCGTGCATCAGTCACTGTACCTGTGGAGCAAGACGGCATTGCCCGGTTACATCCTGACGCTGCTGGGAGATCGCATGGAAATGGCACATTCAATTGAAGGACGTGTGCCCTTCCTCGATCACAAGGTTGCCGAGTTTCTGTTCAAGACACCGGTCAATCTCAAGATTCGCGGCGTGACCGAGAAATTCATCCTGCGTGAGGCGACGCGCGATGTGCTTACCGATACCGTCTATCGGCGACAGAAGCACCCCTTCCTGAGCCCGCCCGATGCGTCCGGCGTTCCCAGCAAGATGGCGACCTTGATCCAGGATACCTTGCGCAGCAAGGTCGTCGATTCAGTGCCGTTTCTCAATGGGACAGCCATCCGCGGCCTCGCCGATCGCCTGGGCACCATGACAGCGGCCGACCGCGGGCGCATCGACTCTGACCTGATGACGTTGATCAGCCAGATCTTCCTGCATGAGCGGTTTGTGCAGGGCAGTGCCGCATGAGCAAGCAGAACGGTGCTTTCGAGGTTATCTGGGTGTCCATAAGAATGCCGGTCAGCCCACGGCTACACTGTAGATGCATGCAACCTGCACTAGTGTTTCGGCAGTCGGACGATGTTCATAATCCGTGATCGCAACCGCGAGCGCTGACGCGACGCAGGCACCAACACAACATCGCTCACCAGACGCGAGCCACCCGGACGATGCTCGAATGCCAGGCGCCGATCATGGAATGCCTCAAGTTCTGGCCGATGCGAAATACTCAGGATGGCCACCCCCGAGAGGCGCTCCATCACCATGCTCATCAGCTGTTCCTGACTGGCGGGATCGAGCGACGACGTGGCTTCGTCCATGATGACAATGTCCGGTTGATGCAGGAACAGCCGGACGAACGCGAGACGCTGTTTCTCGCCACCAGACAGCACTTGATCCCACGGCTCGTGATCATCAAGACGCTCCGTCAGATAGCCTATACCGGTGGCCTGCATCAGATCATGCAGCGTTTCATTGGCGACCATGTCGGCAGACAACGGATACATGGCGGCACGTCGCAATGTACCGAGGGGAATGTAAGGACGCTGCGGCATAAAGAACAGCTTGGCGTCCTTCTGGATCACGATCTCGCCGCCACCCCACGGCCAAAGGCCGGCGATGGCTCTCACCAGTATGCTTTTGCCAGTCCCCGATTCGCCAACCAGCAGAACCTTTTCGCTCTTTCCGATTGCGACATCGGCATCGTTGATGACAACCGTACCGTCGTCGAGAGTAACGGTCAGATTGCGCAAGCGAAGCATGGTCCCTTCCTGCTCTGAGCGGATGATCGTACCAATCACGCCTGGTTTTTCCAGCGCTGCCAGATGATCAAGCGATGTCAGTAACGAACCGACTCGTCGCACCGAGGCCTTCCAGTCTGAGAATCTCGCATAGTTGTCCACGAGCCAGTTGAATGATGACTGGACGCTGACGAAGGCCGCCGCTATCTGGGTTACCTCGCCGAGGGTCATGGTGCCCGCGAGATATTTCGGCATACACAGGAATATGGGGAGGGCTGGCGCAAGCAGATAGTTGGTATTGGATACCACGGTCGCGCGCATGTGCTGACGAAGGTATTTGCGCCATATTTCCAGGACATTGGCCAGCCACACATACAGCCCGTTCCGTTCCTCCGGCTCGCCGCCGAGCAGCGCAATGCTTTCGCCGTTCTCGCGTACGCGAGTCAGCGCGTAGCGGAATTCCGCCTCCGCCTGACTGACTGCTTCGGCGGTGACACTGAAACGGCGCCCGACAAACATCATTGCGGCGGTGACAATGACTGAATAGATCACGGCCACGATCACCAGATAAGCGGGAATGAGAATCCGGGCTCCCGAAACACTGATTGCGAGGTCGCCACCCACGAACCACAAGACGCCGATGAACGTAACAGCGGTTACTACCGACTGAAAAATGCTGACCGCAAAATCAACGGGCGGATCGGTTGCAGTGCGCGCGTCATCGGCTATGCGTGCTTCAGGAACCTGATGATCGCCTTTGATCAAGTTCAGCTGGTAATAGCGACCGTGCGAGACCCACCGTGCGATGAGATGGTCGACGAGCCAGGCGCGCCATTCTCGCTGCGTTGTCATCCGTCCATAAACCGCGGCTACGGCTAGCGCCACTGTCAAGGCTGTTAGCGGCGCCAGCAACAGCGCTTGATGCATGAGATCCGCTGCATTCTTCTGCTCAACGGCGTTGAATACGTCCCGGGTCCACAGGTTCAGTCTGTATTGGACACCAATCTGGCTCAAGACGAGCACGACCAGTCCGATTGACAGCGCCCATGCCTTCAGGCGTGCCTCGCCGCTCCAGAAACCTCGTGCGGTAAACCAGAATCTTCGCACCAGTGCCTTGCGGGTGACGCTCGATTGAACCGTCTGCTGCATTACTACCGACTCTGTGTTCCAGTGATGGTCTTGTCATCTATCGCCAAGTCAGCGTACGTGGAAAAAAGCCACTCACTCATCGCCTGATTGATTCTGCTGGTAAGCTGTCATCAGCTGTTGAAATTCCGGCGAGGTTGTCCGCAGCTCCGACAGCGTGCCCTGGGCAATCAGCACACCTGCCTGCATCAACAGTATTTCGTCGAAACGATTCAACAGGTTGATGCGATGCACTGATGAGACAATGCAGGCGTCGCCAAAGTACTTGAACAGACTGTCATAGACCCGCGCCTCCGTATTGGCGTCCAGGCTGGCAGTCGGCTCGTCCAGCAAGATCAATTGACTACCGCGTGCGGCCAGCACCCCCCGTGCCAGGGCAATACGGCTGCGTTGGCCACCGGACCAGTTGGCGCCACGTTCGGTGATGTGCGATTCCAGACCAGCCGGCGTAGCCTCAACAAAGTCGGTCGCCTGTGCGGTTTTCAATGCTTGCAGGTACTGGCCCGCGTCTGGTGGGCCGAGCAGCGACTCGCACAGCGCCAGATTATCTGCCAGCGTCCCTTCAAACACTTCCGCATCCTGTGGAATGAGTGTGGCAACAGAGCGCAGAAACTGCGCAGCCTCTTCAGCGGAAGCGGCATCGAATGTTTCGGTCCTGAGTTGCGCGCTTTCTGCAACATACAAGCCAGCCAGTACCCTTAGCAGGGTGCTTTTTCCCGAGCCACTCGCACCGATCAATGCATAGCGCCTGCCAGCCTTCAATGACAGCTCCACATGGTTGAGGCTCAATTCGGCCTGACGGCTCGCGGGGTGACGAAAACACAGGTCGCGAATTTCCAGTAATCGCCAAGTCACCGATGTGTGTTGAGTATTGCCCTCAAGATGTGTCGTCTCGGGGGCGACGCGGATGGTGTCAGCACTGGCATAGTCCACCTGCAGTCGCGCAAACGCCTGAAACTGCGCCGCGATCGCGGTGACTACGCCGCCGGTTTGCTGTGCGTATTCCCACACCATGTAGACGCTGCCCAGCAACAATGTTTGCCTGATCTGCCCCGCAGTTACGGATGGCACCATCGACGGACGTGTCGCCAACCAGGCAAATAGTCCAACCAGCACACAGGCGAAGGTACGGCTGGCAATGTCAACCGTAAACCACTTGAGTTCGTTGATAACGATGGAGCGCTTGACTGGCTCGAATACTTCCAGCAAGCGTCGTTGCAGCAATGCTACGACCGCACGGGCCTGACGCAGCGCGAACAAGGTTGTTGCATTGCTCAGCGAATCCAGAATCGTGGTTGCATAACGGCGTTCTGCATCATTTTCCTGTTGAGCAAGTCTGACCATCTTGCGATCAAAGCTGACGGTTGTCAGAGCAATGATGACAAACCCCACTACCGCAGTTACGCCAACCAGCGGCTGAATCAAGGTCAAGGCCACAATCGGACCGACGAGTCGCACCGCGCTATTCAGATAGGTGAATTGGTTCTCCGCAAAGCCAGCCATCGAGTTGACGCTTTGTTGCACGCGGTGTGCGGTTGCGCCGGAATGCTGGGCCTCATGCCACGACAACGGCAGTCGCACCAGACGTTCAATCAACTCGCCGGACATTTGCTGTCGCAGGCGCAGTGCCACCGCCCGTTCGAGAAATCGTCCCGGCCCATGCAACGCCCAGCTGATCAGCGTGATCGCTATGACGGCGCCCAGCCAGAGCGCCGCCTCCTGCATGCCGGCCACACCGCGAAGCTGCAGTGCATTGATGGCACGGCCCGATACGTAGGGCACGGCCAGCATCACCACCTGCGCTGCCAATAGACAAGTCAACGCGCCCACCAGTTTGCCGCGCGCGCCTGCCGCAAAATGCCACAGCGCTCGATACAGCCCAATGATGCCGCCGGAAGGTTTGTCGGTGCTGGTCATAGTCGCCAGAATACGCGATGTGAGATGGCGATGTGCTGGGGGGACGCGCAACGGCGACCCCGTGGGGCTGTGGTCGGAACCAGGTCATCCGCAGGGTGCCGACTGGATGCGTGGAATAATCTTCCACCTCATCAATCAAGAAATTGGTGGGCCCGGCAGGATTCGAACCTGCAACCAAGAGATCATGAGCACCACGCAACCTTCTCATGACGCTCTCAAAGTTGAAGATTCGGAAGTGATTTTTTCTGGGATCTCCCGTTGGCGCCACCCAGCCGAACCTATGCCGAACTCGTTTGCTGGCATTCTGCTCATGCTCGGTTAAAAGTTCCACCTGTACAAGGAGGTACACGCAAGTTTCGCCGAGCTGAAACCGAACCCCTTCGGACCGGCGCTTGTACCGCAAAAAAAGCCCACCTGTCTTCACCTTCGACGTAGCGCGGATTTCCCGCTACAGACATAATTATCCTGCCCTCGTAGGGTCCGCTTCTCATCATAAGGAAGCGAACATGGCGGAAAGAACTAGGCGGCGAGTCTTAATCTACAAACGTAATCACACAGGGATCTTGACGCGAGCGGGACGTACAAAGCGTCCACGAATTCGATCGCTATCGGGTATCAGCTATGGGAATGGAAAAAGCTTTCAAAAAGGCTCGCGAGAATTGGGCGGCTGCGAAGGCTGAGTATGAGCGGCGGCTGACTAAAACTCAGTTTCACAGTCTTCCTGATGCTGAGTACTCAGGTCCAGGTCTATTGGGTAAGCCATATATGCCACGGACCCGCGAAGCTTGGGAGCTACACCGGCAGCTGCTTGAGTCAGAGGGTGCTCTAACTCCTGCCGCGTTGGAAGAAATCGAATACGGTCTGCAGAGAATTTCAACTGCCGCTCGCTCCGACGCCGGAGACCTTCATACTTACACCGGAGACCAGGCTATTTTACAGAGTACAGCGAATTCAAAAATTATTGTTGATTGGGACGATGACGATCGCGGCACTCAGACGGGAACTTGGACAGAACCGGTGCCAGGGTTTAAACCAACACCAATCCGTGAGCAGCTTGACACGCCTATTGACCCCGAGAGCGACTGCTGCGTGGTCAATGGCAAGCCATGCATCCTGTACCCAATGTTGGACTATGGCAAAGATTGGTCAGGCGAATTCGTGCGCGAGGTACATCCGTTCGTGTTGGCAGGCGAGCCCACAGTTTCAGCGGAAGAGTTCTGGAAGCTTGTGCGGGCATTGCAGAAGCAGTACATGTAAATAGCCTCCGTGATCTTCAGAGCGTCATCAACAACGAGGCGCGGCTCGGGACACGCCCGGATCAGGCACACCGCTTGGTCCTAGATGAGCCGAAATGGCAGACATCCTTGCCGGCAGTAGTCATAGGATTCTTTGAAGTGATGCAACGTCAGCATTGATACCTCCACAAATGGAAAACGCCCCGGGATTTCTCCAAGGGCGTTATGGGCAAGTGAAAATGAAAAGCCCCGATGACCATGAAGATCAGCTGGCAGAGAGTCACTAGGCTTACCTGGTCGAACTCCATTCAACATCATCACTCAAAAAGTGATGGAAGTCGGTGCCTAAATAAGGATTTCTGAGTCGAGAGAAAACTGCTGATAATAAAGTGGGATGGAGAACTTTTTTCGCAAAGTAGCTAGATAGCTTTCCGATTCAGTATCTGACGAAAGATGAGAGACGATTATTAATCGAGTTGCCTTCTCGTCATTCGGCCAGTATGCGTACTCAAGTAGCTGCGGAATCGCCTGACGAATGCTGACTTTCACCGAAGTGGCGGTCTTAATTTCATAGAACCAGAACTTAGTTTTAATTCTTAGCACCACATCAATGGATGTTCCATTCCCTGTTGAAACTTCTGTCCCGACTTGGCTTGAACCATGCGTTTTCGCCAGATGGGCGTACAGTTTGTTTTGAATAAGATTGTGGAGACGAGTTGCAGTTACTTGATCTGTGGGCGCCTTCACAGACACCACTCCTACTGCTTTTGTTTTATGGCCTGACGAGAACTTAAACGGCTTGGCTGGTATGGTTTCTGGTGCGGAGGCAAAGAAGGCCTCGTCTTCCTTAAGTAGGACGGCACTCTCTGGTGACTCGAGAGAGTCATGAGTCAACCATTTTCGGAGTTGCCCCTCGGATATAGAGAGTGATTTGTGAAAGCGCTGGGATATGGCTTCGTCAGTGACCGATGTCTTCCCATCCCAATTGGCGGCACTTAGAACCTATCTCAAAATTAACTGCCGTGCATAAAGATGTAGAATCGTGCATATGCTGAAATTAAGCGATGCACATTGGGCAAGGATACGGCAGCACTTTCCCGAGGAGAGCCTTGAAGAAAGTCGCCCGGGGCGCAAGCCAGTGCCTGCACGCAAAGTTCTGGAAGGCGTGTTGTGGATTCTGAACACCGGCGCGCAATGGCATCTGCTGCCCCAGTGCTATCCCAACTACAAGACGGTGCATCGGCGTTTCCAGCAATGGTGTCGGGATGAAGTATTGCGCGCGGTGCTGACGGATCTGGCCAATGACCTGCGCGAGCAGGGGATGATCGATGAACGCGAAGCGTTCATTGATGCCACGTTTGCCAGTGCCAAAGGCGGCGGCGAGGAAATTGGCAAAACCAAGCGGGGCAAAGGCGTGAAAATCATGGCGATTGTGGATCGCCATGGCTTGCCCTTGGCGGTCAGCACGCATGCCGCGAACCATCACGAAGTTACGCTGGTGCAGCTGAGCTTCGACTTTTACATGATCGAAGCGAAGCCGGAGAATCTGATCGGCGACAAGGCCTATGACTCCGACCCCCTGGATGAGCAGTTGCGCGAACAGGACATCGAGATGATTGCGCCGCACAAGACCAATCGGGTGAGACACGCCACGCAGGATGGACGGCGCTTGCGCCGTTATCAGCGACGCTGGCTGGTCGAACGCTTCTTCGCCTGGTTGCAATGGCAGCGAAGAATCCTGTGTCGATGGGAGTATTACGCGCAAAACTTCCTCGGCTTTGTACAGCTCGCCTGCATAAATATGCTACTCAAACGAATTTGAGATAGGTTCTAGTTTCAATTCAAAAAGCTTCTTCGCCAGTACGCTCAGGCCTTTGATTCTGAAAAGTCTTGTAAGGTCGTATTCGACAGAATTCTGATCTGTCTCCTTGCCGTACCCGAGCTGCTGAAAAATATGGGAAAAATTCGTGAAATCTTTGCCCTTGAGTTCGTTACCTCTTGTGATTTTTCCCCTATGGGATCCAGATGAACCTTGTGCCATCGCGGTAATTAATTTTTCATGGCTGAATATGATGGCAAGCAGGGTCAGAGCATTCACGGCATCTTTGCCGAGCGACTTGGCTTGCACCCAAATCTGTGGAACTGAATTTCCTGGTCCTACAGACAGGTTCTTCTTGGCCTGGGCCCGCTCGATATTGATTCCAGGTACGCTGCCTTCTAAGTGGCGAAGAATTTCATCGGCAGGGTATCGCATCAGAAGGGCGGCCATCTTGTGCGCGCCGTGCTTGGTTAGTGAAACTCGGAGTCGCTTAAGGTCCGTCATAGTAGGATCCAACCGAAAGATGCGGGAGATCCTATCAACTACCCATCAACTAAGGAATGTCTGGCTGGTTACTTAATGAGAAGCAAACATTCCTCAACATCCCTGTGTCGATCTTTGATCCGGCCCAGAGTCATATGCCGATGGTCCGTGGTCAATAGTTCAATATTTCGACCGCGAAATATGTCGGCGGCAAGTTCCTCAATATCATCAATTGTAATCATGCCGGTGTTGCTATAGCTGAGGACCAAGTTTGAGCCGCTTCGTTGCACCCCTCGAAATAGCGTTTCAAAAGCTGGCTTTACAAGCGTCCTAATACAAAACGGCGATTGATGCCGGTTTTCCCTATACCTGCCCTTAACGATCTTTCCGTTAATAGCTTGGATTGCAGGATAGTCATACAGTACTAAAGTTTCGATAGCATGATAGAACCGGCTGTAATGAACAAAACAGTATGGAGGATCAGCGTATATTGTTCCTCCTTTTAATTCATCCAAGCAAGCTGCAAAATCTAGAGTTGTTACTTTGTGTCTTAGTACAGGGGCGTGGGGCGGGAGTCGACTATGGACAGCATCTAGTTTTCTTTTGAAATATTGTGTGACATCGCGATTTCGGTAAATGGAAATATCACTTCTTGAGGAGCTGGTATTTGCATCCCTGTATTGCGCATAGTGCCCGGTGCCTTGGCTTGTGTAAGCCATTGCATACATTAGTGACGACAGTATTGCCGGATACGACGGAGCCCTTTGATACTCATCAGCCACCTGTCGGATAGCATCGATCCATAAGCATTGCTCAGCTGACCACCATGTTCCTGAGTAGTTCTTAACGAACAAGTGCCACGGTCTTCTAAACGGCCGTTCTATCAGCGATTGCTGCAGTTTCTCAAGCGCGTTGAATTCTTTCAGGCTCAATGATGGCGAGTAGCTAATTGGGAGCGCAAGTGACCTTTTGTTCTTGGCAACTATTGTGGTAGCCCTTTCGATTAGGGCGTCGGCAGTTGGGCAGGTCTTCGCTTTCCAGGCGTTTAGATATGCGTTAGCAATTACAGATGAGTAGTGTTGAATATCGTTTGAGTGAATTGGTACCTGATCACCTATCGCCCCTGCAAGAGAAGCGCTACCGGCAAATAGATCGCAGACCATTCCATCCTCGTATACCTCATTGATTCCCTCAAGGACAAAGTCCATGATTTTTGATTTTGAGCCCATATACTTAATAAAGTGTGGGTACTCCCGTTGAGTTATCTGGGCATTGAGTATTCGAGCTTGCTCCACCTATAACTCCAGCTGGATTTGCATTTCAAAGCGCTATTTTAACCGTATTGGCGTTGTAGGCTGTAGAAAGTGAACCAGGCGTCTTTATCCTACGCTGCTTCACCCTCGATACCGCGCAATCATCGTTGTTTCTACGAATGATGATGATTGCATACGGTCAATCAGCTTTGATAGTTGTTGGATAAATTGGCGCGACATTTTGTTTTACCAATCTGGTCAATGTGGCTCCGTACAACAAATTGGTCGGGGAGTTCGCAGCGTCTGCCTAGAACGAGCTGAAGATGCCAGTTGCGCCGTCAGACGGTGGCGAATTATTTCGTGCGAAGCGGTCACCAGTCGCAATAATCACAAACCCACTAGCCAGCGTCTAGCTCCTTCGACGTACCCACGCAACGCCGGCTTAGCTTCCATGCGTAAGGCCATTGCCATGGTTTCATTTGCTCAAAAGCTGTATACATATACAGCTTCCTGGGGTATTATTCGTCTAAGTCATAGTGAACACGCTTGAGGCAGGGCTCTCCAAGCGTGGTCATTCCGTCAGGAATTGTGCGAACGCCAGATCCGAGAACAGATCAATGGATAAAGACAACGCGTCCAAAAGTGCTGCCGCTGACTTCCAGAAGTTCATTTGTGGGCGAAAATTCAACACGATCCTAGCCGATCCGCCTTGGCAGTTTCAAAACAGGACTGGCAAGGTTGCCCCTGAACACAAGCGTTTATCACGATACGGGACAATGCGACTCGACGAAATTAAATCATTGCCCGTCGCGGAAGCCGCAGCCAGCACTTCGCATTTGTACTTGTGGGTTCCGAATGCGTTATTACCAGAGGGTATTGAAGTATTACAGGCATGGGGCTTCAGCTACAAATCCAATATCGTATGGCAAAAAATACGCAAGGATGGTGGTCCTGATGGAAGAGGTGTTGGGTTTTACTTCCGCAACGTGACCGAACTGTTGCTCTTTGGTGTTCGTGGAAAAAATGCGAGAACGCTCCAGCCTGGTCGCTCGCAAGTCAACATCATGCGCACTCGAAAGCGTGAGCATTCGCGCAAACCAGACGAACAGTTCGATTTGATACAAAGCTGTAGTCCTGGCCCCTACCTTGAGTTGTTTGCACGCGGTAAGCGGGCGGGATGGGAAACATGGGGGAATCAAGCCGACGAGGGCTACACCCCGACGTGGCCAACTTACGCGCATCACTCGCAACGCCATCAGATTTCCCTAACTATTGAATGAGGTCATCCTCTCCCTCTTCAAGGACTTCAACTGTAGCCGCATCAAAGCGAATCATTGAAGCTGGAAGTCCAATTAGAATAAGAGGGCAAGGGTTGCCAACACCGCGCTGCACCCTATGCTTTAATTTCTCCCAGTGAGTGGTAGCTTGCCCATACTTGTTGCTAACGAAGTTATCAGTCCATGCGTCGGGAAATGCAATAGGATTCTTGATGCGATCTACGCGCTTAAGCACGTTCTTCTTCTGCTTTGGCGTCGGCACATAGCCATTTCTTTCAAGATCGTCGAAGTTATTGATTCCACGATCTGAAGCAAACCGGCGCACAGCGTCCCATAACTGCGCCTGAAGGGTTGACCCACGTGTGATCAGAATACCCAAGCTGATTGCACCTTCTGAATGCAGCCGTTTAAAGTTTTCAAGGTCTCGGTCAAAAAAAGGGTCTTTGTTGTTCCATTCGATTTCGAGCGCAATAACCCCACCATTGTCGAAACGACGCACGTGATCAACCTCGTGTGAGGTCGACTCCTTCGGAATGCCGTCAACAGTCTTGGTTATCTCGAAGATGTGTTTAGGCCAGTTCATTGCAGCGAGCGCCTTACGTAGACGCTGCGTGAACTTGGTTTCGCCACCACCGCTTCCTATGATCTCCGTTATCGGGAGTTCAAGGTTGGCAAGTGCGTGCTCCAATTCGCTGATTGCTGCCGGAAAGTCCTGAGCAACTATGCCTGCGGCATGAGACAGAAATTCGACATCAAAGCCCTTTTCCCTAAGTGCACTAAATGGTGGGATTGGTACATTCGCCATTCGCACATGATATTCGGCGCACGAACGCATAGGAAGAGCCGATATCTAACGGAGTAGCACTGGTCGATTGCAGTCCGGAAGGGGGGGACTCTGCTTCTGATGCTCTTCAGGTTTTTTGGCCCTTGGGCTCGAATACTGAATGAAACTCTGACGGCGGAATGGTGTGACCTCGTCTGACCAGTTGGCCTTGAGTCGAAGTGACCGCGTCGTCCGTCTCGAAAATTGGTGGGCCCGGCAGGATTCGAACCTGCAACCAAGAGATTATGAGTCTCCTGCACTAACCGTTGTGCTACAGGCCCACATAAAAGATGTCGGGTATAAAACCCGACCTACATCGGATCGGCATCAAGCCGATGAGACATGCCCCAAACGTGAGGGCGCGGCATTTTAGGCAGTCGTGCCCTGCTTGTCATGTTTTCCCGTCATTGCCTGTTTGCGGGTACCCAAAGTCACCGCCCAGACGTAGAACGACGGGATGAACAGGGTAACCAGATAGCTGGCGCCCGTCGGCAATTTCCTGGAGAAATCGAAGGAGCCACTCGATGAAATGACAACCGTCTCTTCCGTATTGTTCAGCCGCGCTGTCAAACGACCCACCACACCATTAACCGTCCCACCAATTGTGAATGTCGGCGAGACGCTCGCGGAAGATGTCGATGCAGAGGACTCCGAAGAACTGACGCTATCACCACCCCTCCCCACCACACGCAGAGACGAAGCATAGAGTCAGAAGAATCGCCGTTAAGTCCAACGTGTCCATCCGGATCTCCCAGAACATGCGCGTTCCAAGGCGAGCGCACTTATTGTCGGTCGAACATGGCTTTTTCCTGGTGGCCAATGCTAATAAGGGAAGGATTTTCCAACCAAGCATCAACATTCCCCTACTCTGCGAGGTCGTCAAATTGTCTATGTTTTATCTTATCGCCTATTAAGGCGGCGCAGGCCCACGATGTGGCCAGCTCAGTAAGGCGAGAAACCGACACGAAAAAATGGCCCGCATTCCGGGTCGAGCAGCATTTTCAAGCCCTCAGAAAACCCGGTAATGGCTGCAGCCCGAGCCTGCTCGACTGTGCTCAATGAAGCATTCATGGGCGTTATCCCTATAGCGAGAAGTCGCTGATTCCATGTTGCGTTCCCGGTTGATGACGGTTCAGCGATAGCGATGGCCAGCATCGAACCACTCATCGTGAGGCCGATGCCCGGCACAAACACTTTGAGCGTCTGACAAAATGAGCTGCACTGCATTTCCAAACGCCCTCGTCCCAACCCTCTCCCTGAGGGAGAGGGCGTTTAAGTAAGCGCCATTGCACTGTAAAAACAGCAACAAGGCCGGGGTGCGTACCTATCGCGCGACGCGTTTGCCTCTGGGGTTCGCACAGGCCCAGCTCGACGCGGATTCGATGGCGCCCTTGCCGTCGTAGCGCGCCTGCTGCGGATACGTGCACAGCGGCAGCTCACGCTTCACCGGCGCCTCCGGCCGCGTCTTCGCAAGAATGGTCGCCGGGGCCGCGCCCTGCTCCACCCACGCCTCGAGTGCGGACAGCGTGTCGAACTGGTCCACACCGGCGCCACCGGTGCAATGGTGCATGCCGGGCACGACGAACAGCCGCGCGCTCTCCTGTGTCTTTTTCAGACCCTTCATCGTGGAGATGAGGTCGTCGTAGAAACTCTCGGTGCGCACCGACGCGATCGAGGGATCGCTCGCGCCGTGGTAGAGAATCAGCTTGCCGCCCTTGGCAAAGAACGGCTGAAACTTCGCCGGGTCTGTGCCCTCGCCCGCGCCCATGATCGAGCGCGTACGCGTGAACAGTTCGTCGCCCGCCGTCTTCTTTTTCACGTCCACGTCGGCGCCCAGCAGCGTCACCGACGCGCCGTAACCCAGCCAGTCGGTGAGCGACTCGGTACCCAGACGCCAGCTGCGCGGCGCGTTGCGCTCGTCGCTGCCCCACGGCGACTGCGGAGTCGACATGTCGGGCGCTGTGCGGCCGAAGGCGTAGAACGAGGCGCCCTGCGGACCGACCATGTGCGCAATCGGCCAGCCCGGATACGCCACACGGCCGCGGCTGTCACGCAGGGGATTGACGTAGGCCTTGAACATCGCCACCTGGTCCGCGTTCAAACAGTCGGCAGTCTGACCGGCCTTGCACTGCAGGTCCTCGGGTTTCACCGCGCAGCGGCTCGGGTCCTGCACCAGTTTGTCCTTCGCACCGTCGAGCGCATCGCACTGCTCGATGATGCGCGCGTCAATGGCCTCGATCAGCGACGGCGGAATGTAGCCCGAGGGATTGGTCAGCAGTGTCTTCTGCACCGCCATGCGTGCGATGTTGAGATTGAAGTCCATGGCCGGATCGCCGGAGATGATGCCGTGATAGTCGTCGGGATAGTGGATGGCCGCTGCCAGCGCCATGCGCCCGCCCGTCGAGCAGCCGTCGAAATACGAGTGGCGCACCGGCATCCCGTAATAGGACTGCGTGAATGCCTTGCCGGTGACGGTCACGTTGTGCGCGGCGCGGAACAGGAAGTCGGTCACCTTGGCCTGGTCCAGGCTGCCGTCGGTCTGACGCACCCAGTTCGCGCTGGTGCCGTCGCCGACATGGCCCGTGTCCGTCACCGTCACGGTGTAACCCTTGCCCAGCGCCGCCGCGCGATCCAGCGCATTGGCCGATGGCTGCAGCGTACCGGCGTTGCCGCCCGAGCCCAGGAACAGGAAACGCTGACGCCATTCGTTTGGCAGCTGCATCGAAAAACGCGCGAGCCCATCCGGCGCACCATCGCCGCGCGTGACCACTGTACCAGTCACAGCACAGTGACCCGGTACCGTCGGCGTGGCAGCGACCGCCTTCGCTTCGGTGACATTCACGCCCGCGACGTTCATGCCGTTCAACGCATCGGGCGTGCAGGCCGGCGCGGCGATTGCGTTGGCGGCGGCCAGCACCGTCAGGCACGGCAGAACGGACAGGATCGGATGGCGCATGGTTCTTCATTCCCCTCGGCGGCTTAGAACCGGAAACGGATACCCGCTGTGTAATACCGGCCCTGGATGTCATAGAGCGTTGGATTGGTGCCAAGAATGCTCACGGGCGTGCCGACGCGCGTCGGCGACGGAGGTGGGTCCCGGTCGAAGGCATTATTGACGGTCAGGAAGGTCTCGAAGTCGTTCGACTGGAGGCTAAATCTGTACTTCAACGTCAAGTCGGTGTATTCGCGACCGTCGACATGCATGAAATCAATACTGTTCGTGCCGGTGCCGCCTTCAACATAGTTGTTGCTGTAGCGGCCGCCGCCGATGACGCGCTCCTGCACGAACGCCGAGAAGTTGTTGAGCGTATACGTCACGGACAATCCTCCCTGCCAGTGCGGCGTGCCCACAGTTTCGCCACCGTTCACACCCGCCTGGTCGTTACTGGTACCGAAGGGATCGACTGTGGCGAGATGGTCGAGGTAGGCCACCAGTCCGCGCACTCCCACCTCGCCGGGTAAGTTCATGAAGGCAAGATCGGTTCGGTAGTTGACCTCAAGGTCAACTCCGCTGTTGTGTAATGAGTTCAGATTCTGCGGTGATACTGTTGTCGATACCAGTGTGCCATCGGGCAGGCGTTCGACAAACTGACAGTAGGACGTCACACCCGATGCGCACTGCTGCAGGATCGTCAATCGATTCAGATTGCCGATCGCACCTTCCATCTTGATGTCGTAGAAGTCGAGCGACACGCTGAGGCCGGGCGCAAAGCTGGGCTGCAGGACGGCGCCCAAAGTCCAGGTATTCGCCAACTCGGGTTCTAGATTCGGGTTACCGCTGGTGTATCCCGGGATGGGATTGTTCGCGCCAGTCACTGGATCACGGATGGTGCCAAGCGAACCCGTCGTCGGGGCGTACAGATCATTCAGCGTTGGCGCACGAACGTCTCGAGAACGGGTGCCACGCAGCCGCAACCAATCCGTCGGCTGCCAGGTGAGGCCCACCTTCCACGAGTTGACACCGCCAGACGTATCGTAATTTGCGTAACGGAATGCAGCATTCATGTCGAGGCTCTGGGCCCACGCGGCGTCGTTCGCCAGCGGCAGCAGCGTTTCCACGTACGCCTCCGACACCTTCTGCGTTACCTTGGGCAACGCGAACTGATTGCCGGTCTGGTAGACACCCAACTTGCCCACCAGGGATGCCGGCAGTCCTCGCTGACCCGGGAACTGTTCCACCAGTCCCGAGGAACCGGGATCAGAGTCCTGCGACGCGCTCATGCGCCGATAGTCGAGGCCGCCGCCGAACTGAATGGGACCAGCCCACGTCGCGCCAAGCTCGCCACGAGCCGACAGCGACACGGCCGTTTGCTCGATCTTGGTCAGTGACCAGGCCTCGTCGGACGTGATATAGGCCAGCGACTGCTGGGTGGAGGAGCCGGCGCCGAGAATGTTGATTGGCACGCAGTAGTGGGCCGGATTGGTCAGCGTCGAGCGGCAGATGGGCAAACCGGTAGCCGGATTGGTCACCGCATCGACGGCATCGAAAAGCTTGGTCTGATTAACGGCGTTCGTGTTGCCGAGCCGCCCTTCCGTGTTCCCGGTGTCCACCGAACCGTCGATGGTCCAGTCACTGTCCATCTTTAATGTGAACCCAACGGCGCCACGCGCAGTGCGTGTGTCCGACGATGCGTGAGGCGGGCCCCAGTCATTGCTCAGGCGCCCGAGCGTGAAGGACGTGATGTTAGCCGTTGCCATCTGCGTCCTGATCGAAGCCGGCAGGTAGGCATTGTTGTTGAAGATCGTGAATGCAGTTGTGCCGCTCCAGTTTGGCATCGTGCCGTTGAAGTTGGACTCCGTCCGCGAAGCGCCGAACTCGAGAAAAGTCGACAGCGCACTGCTGAAATCGAACGTCACGTGGCCAAACGCGGACAGCGTCGTGATCGGCGTGGCAACGCTCGAACGCGGGCTCCACACCCCACTCCCGCCGATCATGGTGCCGCCGCTGACCTCGGTGCCAAACGTAAACGGCCCGGGCACACTACCCGGCAGAAACTGCGTACCGCGCAGCGGTCCGGCGTAGATCAGTCCGCCCTCGCTGAATTGCGCGCCAGTCACATTCGAGCGCCACAGGTTGGCGGTCCGGCCGTCATTGGGATACGTTGGGTTCGGGATGATATCGTAGTGCTTCAGCGCCCAGTCGCGGCCTGTGTCATCGGGGATGCCTTCACTGTTGTAGTACTCGACGCTGCCGACGAAGTGACCGCGGTCGCCGGCGAAACCACTACCAAAGGCCAACCCGAATCGCTGCGACTCATTGTCGCTGCGGCTCGAGATGCCGGCTTCCGCCTCGCCCTTGATGCCAGTGAACTGCTTGTCGAGGATGAAATTGACCACGCCCGACACGGCATCGGAACCATACGCCGCCGAGGCTCCGCCCGTTACGATATCCACGCGACTCATCAGAAGCTGTGGATAGGTATTGATGTCG
This sequence comes from uncultured Pseudomonadota bacterium, assembly GCA_963748005.1. Taxonomy (GTDB): domain Bacteria; phylum Pseudomonadota; class Gammaproteobacteria; order Steroidobacterales; family Steroidobacteraceae; genus CAILZL01. The sequence continues at coordinate 2,248,379 of CAVVHH010000002.1, read as the reverse complement.
GTACGTCCTTCAGTTGTGGTCGGCGGCGTACGACGTCCGTCCATCAGCACCAGCGTGCGGCTGGCGCCCAGGCCGCGAAGGTTCAGGAAAGCACCCGTGGGATTCTGTGAATTCAGGAAGCTGCCCGGTCGCGACGAACTGCGGAACTGGGGAATTTGCGCGAGCGCGTCGGCCGTGCTCGCTGGCGCACCATTCTGCAGTTGGTCGCTCAGCACCACCGTGACTGGCGTGGGCGCATCATTGCCGTTCTGGATGAGGCGAGAACCGGTGATCAAGACTTCCCCAAGATCTTCGGAAGTGGCAGTTGTGTTTTGCGCCCACCCCAGTGCAGGTGCGCAGGTTGCTGTCAGGAGTATCCGGGTAATTGGACGCATCGCCATGGCAGGTCTCCCCATAAATTATTTTTGCTCGCACAGCGCAGAAGCACCAGTTCGGGACTCCGTCGGTCATTGAACAACGAGAGCCCGCTGGCACCGCGATTTGCATTCGTTCTCTGAATCCGTTGCTGCCCAGAGTTATGCTATTTTGCGGGCGCTTGAACCGTGTATCATTTTTTTCGCTTTTTTGGAATATATTTTTTTTAGATCAGCTTGGCATGACTTCCCGGAAAAGCTCATTACAAAAGAAGGGACATGCACATGTCTGGAGGTGGGAGGATGGTGGGCCCGGCAGGATTACTCGGCACGTCCTGTACCTCGCCCCCTGCGGGGCCATCGCCAACGCAATGTTCAAATTTGTTCCCGACAAATTTGTCGAACCTGCAACCAAGAGATTATGAGTCTCCTGCACCCACAATTAACTGGGGTTGCGCTACAGGCCAAAGTAAAAAGATGTCGGGTGTAAAACCCGACCTACAAAGACATTGCAGGCATCTCAAACACGAGGGCGCGGCGTTTTAGGCAGTCGTGCCCTGCTTGTCATGTTTTCCCGTCATTGCCTGTTTGCGGGCGCCCAAGGTCACCGCCCAGACGTAGAACGACGGGATGAACAGGGTGGCGACGAAGGTGGCGAGCAGCATGCCGCCGATGACGCCGGTGCCGATGGCGTGGCGGCTGCCGGCGCCTGCACCGCTGCTGATGGCCAGTGGAATCACACCGAATACGAAGGCCATGGAAGTCATGATGATGGGCCGGAAACGCAGCCGCGCCGCTTCCAGCGCCGCATCGACCAGTGATGCACCTTCGGCGGTTTTCATCATGGCGAATTCCACGATCAGGATGGCGTTCTTGGCGGACAGGCCTACCAGCGTCACCAGACCAATCTGGAAATACACATCGTTCTGCAGTCCGCGCACCCACACCGCCAGCAATGCGCCCAGCATTGCAAACGGCACCGCCAGAATCACCGCCAGCGGCAAGGTCCAGCGCTCGTACTGCGCGGCCAGAATCAGGAACACCATCAACACGCCCAGCAACAGCATGCCGGTGGAATGACCGCCGCTGAGTTTTTCCTGCAGATAGGCGCCCGACCAGGCCAGTGTGTAACCGGGCGGCAGCACTTCAGCCGCCAGTGTTTCCATGGCGCGCAATGCTTCGCCGGAACTGTAGCCAACGCCGGGATTGCCGGTGATCGACGCCGCCGGAAACACATTGAAGCGCTGCACTACTTCCGGTCCGGTAACTTCGCTGACCGATGCGATCGCCGTCAGTGGCAACAAAGTCCCGGAAGCGTTCTTGACGTAGACCTCACGAATGTTTTCCGCGCGTGCACGGTATTGCGCCTCCGACTGCATCTGCACCTGGTAGACACGTCCATCACGATTGAAGTCGTTGATGTAGTAGGCACCGAAGGTGCTTTGCAAGGCGGTATAGATTTCATCAAGTGCCACACCGAGCAGCTTGGCTTTCTCGCGATCAACACTGATATGCACCTGCGGCGCGGCGGCGCTGAAGGTGGTGGACACGCCGGATACTTCCGCTCGCTGTGACGATGCAGCAATCAGTTTCTGCGTTGCTGCTTCCAGCGCGCGTGGATCGGCGTTGCTACGCGCCTGCACAAATGCTTCAAAGCCACCGGTGTTGCTCATGCCGGTGATGGGTGGCGGCTCAAACCCCAGCACCAGTCCATCCCTGATCGCCGCGCCGGCCTGATACACCGCAGCCACGATCGATGCGGGTGTCATCTGGCTGCTGCGTTCGGACCAGTCCTTGAGCACGATCCAGATGGTGCTGACGTTCGATCGCAAGGCACTGTTGATGGGATCGTAGCCATCGAAACTGAATACGTCATTGACAGCAGGATTGGCACGCAACGCGTTGCTGACATGTTCGGTGGTGGCGCTGGTACGACTGAGCGCGGCGGCATCGGGCAGTATGCCCACCGCCATGACGTAACCCTTGTCTTCGTTGGGCACCAATGCGTTGGGCACCTGGCTGTACAAGCCGATGATGGCGAGCGTGGTCAACGCCAGCACCAGCGCCACCAGCACGGAATGGCGCAAAAAATAATTCACGCCACGCGCGTAACGACCGGTGAGCGTCACGAACACCTGCTGGAACCGTTCAAAGATGCCATGGTGCACCACGTATTCCTTACGCAGGATCAACGCGCACAAGGCCGGTGTCAGCGTCAGCGCCACGAATCCGGAAATCGCCACCGACACGGCAATGGTGACGGCGAACTGGCGATACATCTCGCCCACCAGTCCGCCCAGGAAGGCAATGGGCGTGAACACCGAGGTGAGCACCAGCACGATGGCAATCACCGGGCCGGTAACCTGTTGCATCGCTTTTTCAGTTGCAGCGCGTGGCGATAGTCCTTCATCCGACATGATGCGCTCGACATTTTCCAGCACCACGATGGCGTCATCGACCACGATGCCGATCGATAACACGATGCCAAACAATGTCAGCGTGTTGATGGAGAAACCGAACAGATACATGGCGGCCAGCGTGCCGATCAGCGACACCGGTACAGCGAGCATGGGAATCAGCGTGGCGCGCAGATTCTGCAGGAACAGCAGCACCACCAGGAACACCAGCACCATGGCCTCGCAGAGTGTGACAATCACTTCCCGAATCGACACGCGTACATAGTCTGCAGTATTGAATGGAATCGAATAGGCAAGCCCCCGGGGAAATGCCACCGACAATTCCCGCATGCGCTGCTCGATGGCTGCCGACACCTGCAAGGCATTCGCACCGGTCAGCAGGGTGACGCCAATGGGAATGGCCGGCTGACCATTGAGCCGCGAATCGAAGTCATAGCGTTGTGCGCCCAGCTCGATACGCGCCACGTCTTTAAGCCTGATGACGGCGCCGTTGGCAGCCGCTTCGACGATGATGTTCTCGAACTGTTCCGGTGTGGAATATCGGCCATCCGCGGTCACGGTAAACCGGAAGTCTGCACCCGTCGGCATCGGCTCTGCGCCTACTGCGCCGGCGGTGTATTGCGAGTTCTGTTCGCGTACCGCGTCCGCCACATCGGTGGGCGTCAGTCCCAGCTTGGCCAGCTTGCCGGGATCCAGCCAGATGCGCAGTGAGTAGTTCTTGTTGGAATAGTTGATGGCGTCGGCTACGCCGGGAATGCGCTTGATCTCGTCAATGACATTCAACGATGCGTAGTTGCTGATGAATAATGTATCGAGACTTTGATCCGGTGATTGCAGTGTGATCGCCAGCAGGATCGCCGAGCCACTCTTGTGGACCACCACGCCCTGCCGGCGCACCTCTTCGGGCAGACGCGGCAATGCCGATTGCACGCGGTTATTGACATTGATGGCTGCCAGATCGATATCCGTACCGGTCTCGAAGGTGAGCGTGACGCTCAGCGTGCCATCGCCCGAACTCACCGAATTCATGTACAGCATGCGTTCAACGCCGTTGATCTGCTGTTCCAGCGGCGTCGCCACTGTCGAAGCAATGGTTTCAGCCGTGGCGCCCGGATACGTGGCCTGCACCACCACTTGTGGTGGCAGGATCTCGGGCAGTTCCGCCACCGGCAAGCCGCGCAGGGCCGCGAGGCCAGCGATGACAATGAAGGCCGACACCACGCACGCAAAGATCGGGCGTGCGATAAAAAAACGCGACAGCATCAAGCCTTCCCTGCTTTCAACTGAATACCGGCGCTGCTGGTGGAAGCAGACCGGTCCGATTCAACGGGCTTGACGGTGACACCAGGTTGTACCTTGAACAAGCCATCGAGCACATAACGCTCGTTGGCTTGCAGGCCTTCGCTGATCAACACGTCTTCGCCAAAGGCACGCCCGAGCTTGACTGGCCGCGGCTGCACGCTGTTGCCGGCATCCACCACCCACACCATGTAGCCCTGTGCCGAGGACAGCACGGCGCGACGCGGAATGGTGATCGCATTGGCCAAGGTCAGATCGGCAAACTCGGCACGCACGTATTGACCGGGCCACAAGCTGCGATCCTTGTTGTCGAGCACCGCGCGCATGCGAACCGTGCCACTGGCAGCGTCCACGGCGTTATCAATGAAGCTCAGATTCGCAGTAAGTTGCCGCCCACCATCTGCCTCGATGAGCAGTTGCAGGTCCTGGCCTCTCCTGGCCGACCAGGCCGCACGCACCGCAGCCACTTCCTGTTCCGGCGCGGCAAATTCCACATACAGCGGTTCCAGCTGCACGATGCGCGTCAGCAGGCTGGAATCGGTGCCGGCGGTCACCAGACTGCCTTCCGAACGCGCTTCGCGGCTGGCAATACCCGCAATCGGCGCACGCACCCTCGTGTAACTGAGATTCAGCTCGGCAGTACGCAGGCTGGCTTCAGCGGCCTGGACCTGAGCATCGGCCACTTCCACACCCGACAGGGCATCATCGCGTTCCTTGGGACTGGCAAGACCCTTCTCGGCCAGCGGCACCACACGATCGCGATTGCGCCGCGCCTGTAACTGATTGGCGCGCGCCACGGCCAGCGCGGCGCGGTCCTGCGCAACCACTGCTTCAAAAGGCGCCGGATCAATCTGGAACAGCACTTCGTCGCTGGCAACGGCCGCGCCTTCCCTGTACAGGCGCTGCAGCAGCATACCGCTCACCCGGGCGCGCACTTCCACCTCGCGCGACCCCACTGTTTGTGCCGTGTAACTCAGGCGCAAGGGCACCGCGCCGGGTTGCGCTACACCCACTACCACTTCCGGTGGGGTCGGTGCAGTCGCTGCACCATTGGGCTCTGCCGGCTTGCAAGCCAGCAGGGCCGCCAGCGGCAAAGCCATCAATACATTTCGGACTGTTAACAACTGGGACACCCGGGCTCGCATGCCTGATCCTTTGGAATAACGCCAGCACCCTGTCTGATCGGCTCAACGCAACGGAACTGGAAGTTTACGCGGCCTTGCGTGGGCAATTCACCGAGTGATTCACTGAATTTTTGTGCCGCGCCGATGATTTCAGCACGCGTACTACACCAGGCGCCACACCGACAGTCGTATTTACATACTGGCGCGGAAAGACAGCTGGGCGCCCTTGTAATCCAGGCGCAGGGCGCCGGGGTTGCTGGTGGAGGCGGAATCCACTGACGTATTGAAGTTGCGATAGTGCAGACCGACGCCAAGATGCTGCATGAATTGCCATTGCACCCCCACCCGCCAGTCGGTGATGGTGCCGGTCACGTCGCCGCCGCTGCCATCCAGCCAGCGATAACGCGCCTCCAGCAGCCACTTCGGCCGCACTTCCCAGCGCCCTTCGATGTCCACCATGGGCAGGGGCAGGACACCTTCGTCGGCTTCACGCACCGTCATCTGCGGTACGTAGACATTGGCCTCCACGTCACTGATCTGCACATCGAGTCCCAGATCCACTTCATAGGTCGGCTTTTTCAGCAGACGCCAGGCATAACCTACGCCCAGCATGTCCAGGTTGAATACGCTCTTGACGGTCTGGCCGGTCAGATAGATGTTGCCGTCGAATGCAATGTTGTGCGTCAGCACCGCTGAACCGCTGCGATGCGAGCTGAAACCAAAAACACGCACCAGATGCCGCTGGCCGGGCAACAGTGTCAATTCAATGTCACCCATGAGGGCACTGTCCGCCAGACCGGTATCAGACTCGCCGTCCAGCACAGTGCCGGGCTGCGAAGGTGTTGCATCTTCGCGCAACACGGTATTTATGTTCGCATTCCACACGCCCATTTCAAGACGCAGGCGGTCTTCAATCACGCGGGGCGGCGGCGCCGTTTCCCAGGGCATCTGCCTGACTTCGGCGTGCGCACTCAACGAACCCAGCCCGAGAGCCAGTCCCGGACCCAGCAGCGACCTGTGAGTAAACGACATGCGCATGAACCATTCCCGAATGAGTACTCGCTGGATTCTGCCACGCAACCTCGGCTTGACCGGCTTGTCGGCCAGCAAAGACGTCGGCGCACGTGACGTGGCGCACAGCTTGCCGCACCCTGTTGAACATCCACACGTGCAACGAAGGAAAAACGCGCCAATCTGAACTGCTAAACTTGGCAACTCTCTCCATTCCAGCGCGAGATTTCGCCCATGACTGCCCAGATTATTGATGGCGCCGCTGTTGCCGCACGATTGCGCCAGCACATCGCCGCTCGCGTCACGCAGTTGACGACACAACACGGTAGACCACCCGGCCTGGCGGTGGTACTGGTGGGCGAAGATCCCGCCAGTCAGGTGTATGTGCGCAACAAGGGCAAGTCCACGCTGGAAGTGGGCATGCGGTCGTTTGAATTCAAACTCGATGCCGGCACCAGTGAAGCCGATCTGTTGGACTTGGTGGCGAAGCTCAATGCCGATCCCAGCGTCGATGGCATTCTGGTGCAGCTGCCCCTGCCCAGACAGATCAATGCCGACCGCGTGCTGCAGGCCATTGATCCTGACAAGGATGTGGATGGCTTTCATCCCATCAATGCGGGACGCCTGATGACCGGGCAGCCGGCGCTGGTGCCGTGTACACCCAGCGGCTGCATGTTGTTGCTGAAGGAAGTGCTGCCGAACCTGAGCGGCTTGCATGCAGTGGTGGTAGGCCGGTCGAATATTGTCGGCAAACCGATTGCACAGCTGCTGCTGCAGGCCGATTGCACCGTCACCATCGCGCATTCGCGCACGCGCGACCTGCCCGCCGTATGTCGCAGTGCCGATGTACTGATTGCAGCGGTGGGCAGACCCGAGATGATTCGTGGCGACTGGATCAAACCGGGGGCTGCAGTCATAGATGTCGGCATCAATCGTATTGCTGCTGCCGACGGCAAAACCCGACTGGTTGGCGATGTAGCCACACAGGAAGCTGTGCCACATGCACTGGCCATCACACCGGTGCCCGGCGGTGTCGGCCCGATGACCATTGCCTGCCTGCTTAATAACACCCTGACTGCGTTTGAACGTCGTCAAGGCAAGTAGCTTCATTGATAGCGATATGAGGGAGGCTTCCGTTGTAGGTCGGGTATAAAACCCGACAAGGACGTAGGGAATACCGACCATGAATGGAGCAAATGGCCAGTGCGACCCACAGGTGTCGGAACCGCAAGATTCCCCGTGGCAATACTCGATGCGACCTGCAACCCGCCAACGCACAACCGCTATACTTCGGCCAGCTCAACTGTCAAAAGGCTGCCCGTTACCATGGATCTGTTTACCGCAATTGATACCCGCGCCTCCGCCGGCAAACTGGCCGAGCCGGGACCCACGCGCGCCCACCTGGAACGCATCATCGATGCCGGCGCGCGCGCGCCCGATCACGGCAAGCTCGCGCCCTGGCGTTTCGTGGTGCTGGGCAAGGCAACGCGGCAACAAGTGGGTGAGCTCATGGCGCAATCTCTGCTCGCGAAAGATGCCAGCGCCGATGAAGAGCAACTGCAACGCGAACGCAACAAGATCACCAATTCGCCCTGCATCATTGCCGTCGCCGCCTGCATTACCAATCCGCAAAAAATCCCGGAAGACGAACAGGAACATGCCACTGCCGCCGCAGTGCAGAACATGTTTCTCGCTGCGCACGCGCTGGGCTACGGCGTGATGTGGAAGACCGGCGGCGCAGCCAACAGCCCCAAAGTGAAACAGCTGCTGGGGCTGAACGAAACCGACCGCATCGTTGCACTGTTGCACCTTGGCACCGCCAGCATGCCCGGCACACCGCGTGGGGCGGTACAGAAGGAAGCCGTGCGCTGGATGGATTGATTTCTGAATACACCCTCACCCGACCCTCTCCCTCAGGGAGAGGGGCAATAAAAAAGCGCTGCGATTCTGACAGGGGATTCCATGAATACATTTTCCGAAACAATTTCAACTCCGCAAAATGCCAACCCGGAAACTCCGAGTCGCCGGACGTTCATGCGTTCGGCGGGTATGACTCTCGGCGCGGCACTCATCCCGACGCTGACCACTGCACGCGACTGGTCTGGTGGCGAGCCGGTGCGTTATCCCGATCCCGACGTCGTGGTTCTGGACAAACGCTTCGAGAAATACAAACTGATCAATGCAGCCGTGCAGCGTTTGCATACCGGTTTGTTGTGGGCTGAAGGTTGCGCCTGGAACAGCGCCGGGCATTACCTGGTGTGGAGCGACGTTGCCAACAATCGTCAGTACCGCTGGCTCGATGAAGATGGCCATGTGAGCGTGTATCGCAATCCCTCTAACAACAGCAACGGCAACACATTCGACTACCAGGGTCGGCAGGTTTCCTGTGAACACGACGGGCGTCGTGTGGTGCGTCACGAACACAATGGCGCGGTCACCGTTCTCGCCGACAAGTGGAACGGCAAGCCGCTGAATGCGCCCAACGATGTGGTGGTGCATCCGGACGGTGGCATCTGGTTTACCGATCCGGGCTACGGCAGCATGGGCAACTACGAGGGCAACAAGGGCGAGTTGCAGCTCAAGGAAGCCGTGTATCGCATCGATCCCAAGACGCTCAAGATGGAAATGGTGACGGACCAGTGTTTCAAACCGAATGGCTTGTGCTTCTCACCTGACTACAAGAAATTTTATCTGGCCGACACGGGTGGCCCCGAACCCTGCGGCATCGACGTGTATGACGTTGTCGACTCAGTCAAGCTGAGAAACAAACGCCGCTTCTGTGCGATGGAGCTCAATGGCAAACGCGGCGTGGCCGATGGTATCCGTGCTGACGTGGACGGCAACATCTGGACTGGAGCGGGCTGGGGCGGTGAAGGCTTTGATGGCGTGCAGGTGTTCGCACCCGATGGCGTCCGCATTGGCCAGATCGTGCTGCCAGAAATCTGCGCCAATCTCTGCTTCGGCGGCGTGAAGCGCAATCGCCTATTCATGGCTTCCAGCCAGTCGATCTATGCGCTTTATGTCGATGCTCAGGGCGCGCATATCGCCTGAGTAAAGCAGATTAGGACTGGGCTGGCGCGTCAGGCTTCACTGCAATTATCCATGCCACACGGGCCGATACACATAAGTCGGCCCGGCTACCTTCTGTTACAACTATCCGTTGGACGCTTGGCAGAACGGTTTTAATCGACAAACTTCCATGAACTGGCTCCATCAAAATGCCGGACTGGAATGCCCTCGATATCCTCTGGCGCCATGCAACGTGCATTTACCCGAAACCTGGCTTCATCATTCTTTTCGACGCTCTCATAGTGCGTCGAACAGCCGCATTGTGCGCAGTGATAAAACTCGATGACCTTGTCACCCCAAACGTAAGCCACGACCGAATCCTTCGACGAGATCAGGCGCGCCTCGCGACGTGAGTAGTGTGCCCAAAGCGCACCCAGACGACGACAGATCGAACAATTGCAGGATATCAACACCTGAGGTCTGGCGAGCACCTCGATCCGAACCTGTCCGCAATGGCACGACGCAACTAACACGTGTGATTACCAACCTGGTTGCGTCTAACGCTCACGCCGTGCCGCGAGCAAAAGGGCCTCGCTTTTGCGAGTCGGAACCAGCGTGTTGTTAGAGCGCATTCTGAAGCAACCCCTTGTCCGGAATAAGCCTTCCCGTCTGAACTTGGTCAAGCGCTGCTAAGCGGTTCTCCAATTCCGGCTGGGACAGGATTCCCTTTCGGTAAAGTGAACGGATGAAGTCGGAGGGTGCCTGTGCCTGCTTGGTTGTATTGCATTCATGGCACGAGCACACGATGTTTCGATACGAGTGATTGCGCCCGTTTGCCTGAGACAGGACGTGATCAAGCTCGCAGGAGTCTGGCCCAATGCCCTTGAGACAATAAAAGCACCGATTGCTTTCGCGAGCGAGCAGGGCCGAGAGAAAGCGCCGATTCGAGAAGAAGTCGAGCTGCTCGATGTCAAGCTCGACTGACGCCGACGCTTGAGGCAACACGCCCGGTATGTCTTCTGGCAGGAGCACACGAACAAGGTGACCGTTCCTAGAGCGATCTTCAATCTTTATACAGCCGCGCTCATTGAGCGCGCGAATATCTTCCCGAGTTGAGCTTTCCGAGACGCCCGTTGCGTTGGCCAAAGGCAAAAGCGCGAAGAGAGCTGACGGCTTGCCTTCAAGATGAGTGTGGCGGAGCAAGTGATAGTAAAGCACGCGCTCACGAACAGTGAGACCCAAGGTGGGGAACAGATGGTCCTCACACTGCTTTAGAACGATTGTTGAGTCTTGTGGATTCATGCGCTCTAACAGTTAAATAGACGGATTCTTGAATACTTACTAGACGGCGTCTGTATAGCATCTTGAACACAACACCGGCAATGCGTAAGCCAAGTCCGCGTTTTCAACGGACCAACGGTCTGCAAGAAGCGGCGCCATGCCGACGGAAAAGGCAGTTTGGCACCGCCTCTGGATGAACAACATAGAGCCGCCGATCCGAAGGCACTTGGATCATCGGTTTGACCATGATCATTTCTGCTGCGGACCTCTGATGACATCCAGCGTGTAAGGTTTCCTCGTGCCATCCGCAGCGGTAACAACGATGGCAAACCGGTTTCTTCCGGCATTGAGCGATGCGTGATATGGCTCGTTGGAGCGGATCGCATTGCCATTCACTGCCAGACTCTTGTAATCGGTATCACGTACCGTCGGTGTGATGTCGAGCGTGCTGACGCCTTGCGCGACGGTGGTGTAGTAATAGGAAATGTAGGGCAGGAATCCCGTGTACCGCGGTGCGCGAATGCCCTGCGCTTCATCGGTGAATGCCGGAAACTGCGGCTCGTATCCCTGACCGAGAATGCCCTGACTGATGCGCAATCCGCGCAACGCACCTTTCAGGGGGTGGACGTTGTTGAGGTCGTAAGTGATCGACGAGCGATCGACAGTCGAAATCTTGCGGGTGCTCAATTCGGCGGAGCGCCAGTACGGGGGTGCTGCGATGGAATGTTTCACGATGGCGGTGGCGCAGGTCAGCAGATCCTTGATGTACTGCTCGTCCATCGGTGCAATCAATTCGCCGGTGTGCGCGCCGTAGACCGCGTAATGGCCGCTGCCCATCCGGTCGAGCAGGTGTTGCAGCGACGGGATGTATTCCTCGATGGAAATGGCTCCCACGCCCACATAACCGGTGCCGATGGAATCGCCGCTGAAAATACTGTTTTCATACTTCATGACGATCGAGCCCAGCGTGTGGCCGGGCACGCCGATCACTTCGACATTCTTGCCTCCCAGCGGAATCAGGTCGCCATCTTTCACAAGAGTTACCTTGGCCGCATCCGGGCCGAGCACAGCCTTGACCGGAGCGCTGTCTTCCTGATGGACATACACCTTCTTGAGTTGTGCGGCGCCGACGAACGAAGCAAGGCCCAGAATGTGATCGTTATGCTGATGAGTGATGAATACTTCGAGATCGATGCCCTTGTTCTTGAGCACATGATCGCGGATGTACTGATAGATGCCGCCGTCACGACCGATGTGGCCCATGGTGGTGTCAATGATCACGGCCTTGTCAGCACGTTCAATCACAATGGAGGTGCCCAGCGCGTAATCCCAGACCTGTGTCATGCCTTCTGCCAGCTTGCTGCTGGTATACAGCGTGGTGGGATCAAGCTCACCATTGCGCGTCTTGCTGAGATCGCCCCAGAACAGCGAGTTGTAAATCACTTCGAATTTATGAAAGGCCGTGTACCACGCATCATGTGGCGATGCCGTGCTGGCCGGACTCCACAAGCTGGGCGTCGGCGCGCCATAGCCGAGAAATTGATTGCCGCCCGCCTGCAACGCAGCCGCTGCATTGAGGGCAGCGTTGATCGGAACCACCGTGTCGTCATACGAATGGAGAATGATGACGGGCGTATTCTTGAGCGCGGCCCAGCCCTGATAGTTGTCGAGATACGGGTCGGCGCTGCCGCTGATCGGCATGGCCGCGGCAAACAGCTGCGGATTTTTATGCAGCATGTTGTACAGACCAGTGGCACCCATTGAGAAGCCGACGATATAAACGCGATTGGTGTCTGCCTCGGGATGGTTCTTGATGAACTGGTTCAACAGGGCCAGCGTGTCGGAATAGACCGGCTCCATCGTCCAGTCCTTGCCACGCGGAATCTGCGGCGCCAGCACATAGATGGGATGCTGGGCCAGATGCTTCGGTTCGATCCACACCGTTGCTGATTCAGTGGTCGTAATCTGCGCACTGTTATCCGTGCCGGCTTCCTCCTCTCCATGCAGATACAGAATCACCGGGTACCTGGCGCCGTCCGGGCTCTTCGTAGTGGGCTCAAAATAGCGATACGGCAGCGTGCCCTTGTCGCTCTTGAAACTGGCGGATTTGAACTGCGGCGCAAGTTTGGCCGCTTCAGGGCTGGTCCGGCGTTGCGTATTAACCTGTGCGTCGCCGACGCTCATGGCGGTCATGCCCAACAACGCCAAAACAACCGTAATGCCCACAGTGTTCTTCTTCATTGCCTTTTCCCCACTTGTCTGATCAGCAGGCGCTATTGAAACATCCGGACGGCGCTGTCGCCATAGTGCACTGCAATACCGGGCGACGTCCTCTTGATGGAAGACCGGGTCCTGATGCTCACAGCGGCGGCCTTTTCTGATTAACCCACTGATGCACGGAGGGACGCTGCCATTGGCGCCGCGCGTAGGCCACCAGTTTCTCAGGCACAGCATCGCCATGAAATATCAAACGATTGAGCATGAACGCCAGATCCACATCGGCAATGGACCACTGCCCGCATAAATACTCCGAGTCTTCGAGCAGCGCTTCAGCCGCGAGAAATAATTTCTCCGTTGCTTGCCGTGCCGCTGCCGACAGCGGGTTGGCTCGTGATCCGTAGAACACCACTTCCGCGGTTCGTTCTTGCCGAATAGGCATCAGATCGCTGCGCAGCCAGGCTTGAACCTGGCGCGCTCTTGCCTTGTCCCTTGGCGCTGACGGGTACAATGCCACTCCGGAAAATGATTCGTCTACGTACTCGGCAATTGCAGAAGACTCGGAAAGAAAGAAATTTCCGTGCTGCAGAGTGGGCACCCGACGCGTTAGCGATTTGCTGGCGTAGTTTGTCGCGTGATGCTCATTGGCCGCCAGGTTGACGGTTTCAAGTTCGAATGGCAGGCCTTTCTCACTAAGCGCCACAAATGCGGACATTGCATAAGGACTTGCGAACTGGGAATCCACATACAAGCGGAGATCAGTGTTTTCCATGTTGGAATCCGATGTTTTTTGTCCAAGAGAATGTCTGATTAACCCATTACTGTCATTTCGACCGAAGGGAGAAATCTTGCAAGTGCGAGTGATTGATAGCCAAGTAAAGAATGATTTCTCACTGCGTTCGAAATGACAGGTAAATCAGACCTTCCCTAAATCCTATATCTGGCACCACAATTAGCCGCGCCGAAGCAGCGACCGCAAAGTGCGGATATCCTTTACATTCTCGATGCCATACACCGTCTCGATCAGTTTCTCCGATGTCTTGCTTCCGAGGATTGGCGTGACGAGATCCCGGGCCTTGCCGATCACTTCGGTACGCGACATTGGATTGCGTGGCGTACCGCGCACGGCTTCGACGCGTTCCGTCAGGCGCGTTCCATCACTCAGCTCGACCTCGACGATCGCAACGCGCACCGGCAGCAACCTGGCCAGTTCTGCATCATGCACGAGGTTGACCTTGGCGCGCTGGCGCAGGATGGCCGAGTCCTGCATTCGCGCCTTGTCATGCGCCGCCTTGAACGAAGCGGTCTTGTCGAGCAGCATCACGGCCATCATGTGTTGCAGACAGATATCGGGGATCTCGCGGTTGTCCACCACCGCCGCGACCGCAGGGGCGAGCCGCACTGTCAGGCGCTGCACCTGATCGGCTTCGAAGGATCGCTTGCCGCGCATCGCCTCGATCGCATCGAGCGGTCCCTGAATCGGCGAACCGACGGTCCATTTCTTGATGTCGGTTTGAGTGATTTCGTAGCGCTCACCGAGTTTGTCCACGAGCTGTGCAGATTTTGCGTTGGGTGCGTACGCGGCATAGAAGTTGTCGGCGCCGGAGAAGATGTCATCAACACCGGTCCATCCTGATCGCACCACCAGCGCCGCGGTGACACCATTGCGCGCGGGCATGCCGCCGAACACGAATGCCTTCTCGATGTGATCGGTGTCGCGCTCCCAGGCCGTGATACCCGACGATTGCTGTGCGGTGTAGTCAAGCACCCAGCGCATCTGCTGCGCATCAAGGCCCGCAATGCTGGCTGCAGCGGCCGCCGCACAGAACGTACCGCCAATGCTGTGCGTGGACAGGCTGCTTACACTACTGAACGCGAAGCCACCCATGGCCATGACAACTCTCGTACCGACGTCATAACCGAGTGTCACGGCGCGCAGAAAGCGAACGCCATCGACACCCAGCAGCTCGCCGACCGCAAGCGCTGCCGGTACGACTGCGCAGCCGGGATGCGACCGCGAGGGATTGTGGGAATCGTCGGTCTCATCCGCATGCGCCATGACACCATTGGCAAGCGCTGCATCGACCGGTGCCGCCGTGAGCGTGGTGCCTGCAATTGTCGCCACACCTTTGACGCCTAATGCACGAATGTAGCGTTGCGCCGCCTGACCGGGCAGCAGTTCCGATCCCGAGACCATCGCTGCCAGCGTATCGAGGAGATGATGCTTGGCCTGCTCCATCACTTCGGCAGGGAGAGCACGTGCGCCAGCTGCGCTCATGTAGGCGCTCAATGCACTCATCTCTGGCCCCGGACCAGACGCTTGTGCAAGCGCCCGCGCTGGTCGCAACGCCAATCCCGCAGCCGCAATTGCGGACATGCTTAGAACACTACGTCTATCCATTGCGGTCTCCGCTTTAACGTGTCGGTCAACAATTCCTGGTACCCGGTGAAGGAAAATTTGCCGGCAATAGTTCGCCTTATGGTGCGATATATTCGCTATGAGCTCTTCAATGCTGTGACTTCGATTTCGATCTTCATGCGCGGGTCGGCCAGACCTGCAGAGATCATCATTGCGGCTGGGCGCACTTCGCCGAAATACTTGCGCAGCACCGGCCAGCACTGCTCGAACTCCGCTCCATTTGGCAGGACGTAGGTTACACGGACCACGTCCTGCAGACTCGCGCCTGCTTCGCGCAAGGCGGACTCAATGTTCTTCAAGCATTGTTCTGTTTGCTGGAGCAAGTTGTCCGAGATTGACATGGTGCGGTAGTCGAAGCCCGTTGTGCCTGAAACGAACACCCAATCACCCGCCACCACTGCGCGGGAATAGCCGATTTGCTCTTCAAAAATGGAGCCGGAACTGATGAGTTTTCTGTTCATTGTATTTCCAACGAGGGGCAAGGAGGGCCAAGTTTGAACTACGAATTGATTGATGCCGTCGGTAGAGACGCCCAACGCCACGCCTGAGCGACGAGATGCCTGTCGCGCATGAACTACCAGAAGGCATCATCTTCACGTTCACGCACAACCCGGACACGGCGCTCAGCGATCTTGCGAATCAGATCCTCCGGCAGAGGCTTGTCGTAGGGGATCTGAAGAAAGTTCTTGGTCGTCTGGTGTTCTTCCAGTTCCTTGCGAAACGCCGCCAGCCCCGCCGCTGTTGGCGCGAAACTGAGGTGTGCATTGTGCGCGGAGAAAGCGAACAGGAAGCGGGGTTCCACGAAGAAGGGGTTTCCCCACTTGATCGTCTCCTCGGCGTCCGGCGCGACGCTCTTGAGGATGGCGTACAGCCGGCGCAAGTGCGGCTGGCCCTGGCGTGGAGCAGCCTGGATATATTCGGCGATCGTAGCTGGGCGCTTGCTGGCCATCTCGTCTGCCTCGACTGCGGACGCCTGCGGGTCCGTTCCATCCCCGGAAAAATCATTACGATTGGCTATTTTCGCGCATACACGCGCGACGTAATATTACTCTGCAATCTCGCATGCATTGTCTTGCAAATGAATATATCTGAAGCTTCCAGGATGACAACATGAAAAAGCCGGACGCAAGCCAAAGCCAGTCGGCAGCGACGCTCATCTCGGCAAGAATCGCCGAACTCGGCGGCTGGCGCGGTAAAACCCTGAGCAGAATGCGCAAGCTCATCAAGGAGGCAGACCCGGACGTCGTCGAGGAATGGAAATGGGATGTGCCGGTGTGGTCGCTCGACGGCATCATCTGCACCGGCGAATCCTACAAAGACAAGGTGAAGCTCACTTTCGCCAAGGGTGCGTCACTGAAAGACCCGGCGAATCTCTTCAATTCGAGTCTCGACGGAAACGTACGCCGCGCGATCGACATTGCCGAAGGAGCAGAAGTTGATGAGTCCGCCTTCAAGACGCTCGTTCGCCAGGCAGTCGCCTTCAACAATTCTGGCAAGTCGACCCCCTCGAAAAAAGCAGTGTCGAAGAAAGCGAAGTCATAAAGGAGTTTGCCCCTGAACAGCCCGGCAATTCAGACGCCCCAAGATCCTGAGCTGTTGCGTCGCCTGTTACGAGCGAAGGACCGCATGGACGCTGCCTCGCATGAGGCTTGGCCCCTCAGGCGGCTGGCGCGTGTGAGCGGTGTCTCCGAGGCTCACTTTTCGCGATCGTTCAAGCAGGCCTTTGGCCTTCCGCCGCACCGATACCTGCTCACGCGGCGCATCGAGCGAGCGATGGCCTTGCTCCGCGACACCGACCTGTCCATCACCGACATCGCTTTTCGCACTGGCTGGGAGAGCCTGGGCACATTCGGGCGAACCTTCCGCGATATCACCGGCGAGAACCCTGGCGCGATCCGGGTGCGCGGGCGGGCTGCTGCACACTCGCTCGACCGCGTGCCCCACTGCCATATCAGCGCCGCGCACCGTCCCGATCTCACAATCGCAGTTTCGGAGAAGCGACGCCGGGCGTTGGGCGGTAAAAAGGGACTCCAGAGAATTAAGGAGGTCCGATGAACCAGGGTATCGAAGTTGTCGGTGTGTATGTGCGGGATCAGGACGAAGCGCTCGCGTTCTACGTTGAGAAGCTCGGATTTCGCGTGCATACCGACGTGCGTAACGGCGACTATCGCTGGCTCACCGTGCAACACCCGGATCAGCCGTTCTTCCAGCTCGGCCTGTTCGCGCCGGGGCCACCGGTGCTCGACACCGCGACGGCACAAGCGGTACGCGCGATCGTGGCCAAAGGCGCGATGCCACCACTCGTACTGGTGGTAAATGACTGCCGCACTGCCTATGACCAGATGCGCGCTCGAGGAGTCGAATTCACGCAGGAACCTGTAGACCGCTACGGCACCGTGGACGCTGGCTTCCGCGATCCGTCGGGAAATGGGTGGAAGATGATTCAGGCGCGGAGCTGAAACCGATGGAGATTTCTCAATGAATGGAAACAACTGGATTCGACAGATCCACCGCTGGCTGTCCATTGCCTTCACGGTGACCGTCATCGCCAACTTCGTCGCCATGTCGCAGGGGACGCCGCCGCCATGGATAACCTATTCGCCGTTACCGCCCCTCGCCTTGCTGTTATTTACGGGTCTTTATTTGTTCGTGCTGCCGTATACCACCAGGTGGCGGCAAGCCCGGGAAACACCGGTAACTTGAAGCAGCGTAAGTCGAAGAATGCAGGACTCTATCCAAGCTGACGGGCGCGATAATGCGATTGAACATGACGCGTCGGTGGGGTAAGGGATTAGAGCGATTTGTACACATCAGGTTTAAGAATTTCCATTATTCGTGATGGGTTCGCGAGCTCTGTAAACCCGAATTGCCTGTACAAGCCATGTGCGTCTTTCGTTGCCAGCATGAACCGTCTCAGGCCTTGTAGATCTTCATGCCCGAGAATTGTCTCCACCAGCCACTTCGAGAGCCCCTTGCCGCGATGCGGCTCGAGCACATACACGTCGGCAAGGTAGGCAAAGGTTGTCTTGTCGGTAACAACCCGGGCAAACCCCACCTGCTCCGGTCCGTGAAACAAACCAAAACACAGCGAGTTCGAGATGGAGCGCTTGACGATCGCGAGCGGAACACCAGGCGACCAGTAGCTTTGCGTCAGGAAGGCATGGATGGCATCAATGTCGAGTCGATCCCGATCGGTAGAAATCGTGTACTCGCCGCGGACAATGCTGGTTTGCATATTGAAGTGCTCCAACGTTTGAATGCACATCCCTGCGCAGCCTTTCGCGCAGGGATGAGAGAACAATGAAATCTATTTTGTACCGCTCGATCCAGACAGCGCAGTAAAAACACCAAGACCGATGAATACTCCGCCGCCGAGACACCGGCCTATACGGCCAACACCACTACTACTCATCGTCGGCGCGACCGCACCGGCCGCCAAGGCGTAGGCGCTGTCGGTTACTGCAGCGATTGCCACGAATAGGGAACCCAGCACCATGCTCTGAAACATCGGTGACGTGCTGGAGCTGAGAAACTGCGGCAGGAATGCGGCAAAGAACACCGTAGTCTTGGGATTAAGCAATGCAACGACGAACCCATCGCGAAAGACGCGCCCAAGTGGCGCTGCCGTAGACACAACGGCCGAATGCTTGACTGGGGAAGAACGGAGCATTCGCACGCCGAGGTAAACAAGGTACAGAGCACCGGCGTACTTGACCACAGAGAAAGCAAGCGAAGAGACCGCGAACAAACCTGCAAGACCAACTGAAGCAGCGAGCGCGTTACCCAGGTTGCCGAGCGCGACACCGGCCACCGAGACCAGCCCGGAACGGCGCCCGTGAACAAGACTGCGCGTAATGATGTACAGCACCCCCGGCCCCGGTGTGACGGCGAGAACAAGGCTCGCAAGCAGGAAAGTGGCAAACAGTGGCCACGGCGGGAATAGATAAGTCATAGCGGCATCCTTGAATAGGCTTGGCGACTGGCATCAGCGGCGGCGAGCTGTTGTGTGTCTCCCGGTACTTTATCAATCATCGTTGGCCCAATAGTTGAATTGCATTTACTTAAGAGCAAACTGCATCTGTTGGTGGTGATCGCGTCCTCTCTCCCCTTGCGGGAGACGACTGCGATGCCGCGGAACCCCTGACGAGGGGCATGGATGCAGGAGGTAGAGCAATGCCGGGAGCGATTGCCGAGAGACAGAGTGAGGGGTTTCTTGCTACATACGCGAGATACACCCTCACCCCAACCCTCTCCCTGAGGGAGAGGGAGCTGGATCGGCGCTGAAGTTGGCACCATTCCCACATAGTTCATCTACCCCCTGTGACTTCAAGAAAGCTGCCAGTCGTAAAGGATGCCTCACTCGACAGCAACCAAAGGATAGCGTGGGCCACTTCCTCGGCGGTTCCACCGCGCTTCATCGGCACATATGCCTTTACGCGTTCGACGCGCTCCGGCTCTCCGCCGCTCGCGTGCATCTCCGTGTTGATGAATCCTGCACGAACGGCGTTGACGCGGATTCCTTCTTCGGCGACTTCTTGCGCCAATCCGATTGTCAGGGTATCGATGGCACCCTTTGATGCCGCATAGTCCACGTATTCTCCAGCAGCACCAAGACGAGACGCAGCCGAGGACACGTTCACAATCGCGCCGCCGCTGCCACCGCGCTTGACTGACATGCGACGCACTGCTTCGCGAGCACAGATGAATGATCCATAGACGTTGGTTGCAAAGACTCGGTGCAAGCGAGCGGCGTCAATGTCCTCGAGTCGGCGTTGCGTCTCCAGGACTCCGGCATTGTTGACCAAGGCGGTCAGACATCCCAGGGTTCGATCGCAGGTTTCGAACAAGCGCACCACCTCGGATTCGATCGATACGTCAGCGGCGACTGCAATTGCTCGACCACCTGACGCCTTGATCTGATTGACGACTTTCTCGGCGGCGGCGTGATTATTGCGGTAATTCACACACACGGCGTAGCCGCGGTGAGCAGCAAGTAGTGCCGTTGCCGCACCGATTCCGCGGCTCGCGCCCGTGACAATAATGACGTCAGATTTTGACATGATAAGTGATGCCCAGCCTGTCAGGCGATGCTCTCGCTGTGGCAGGGTTAGAGGCCTGCTTGATGAAAGGTTTGCACCTGCTCAATTGATTGGGCGCGGAAGCACCAGTGACGCCTCGCATCCGGGGCCGCTTTGCCGACTGGAAGATACTGATGTACGTATGTACGTCAGTGTTTGGACGATTTCTCTCGCCAAACCCTATCGCGTCGGGTTTCTCGTAAGCGATGACGGCACCAAGCGCCGCCATGACAGCCTTGTAGAACGGCTTTGCACCTTCAAGGTCGCATACTGTAATGGACACATGATCGAGGAGTTGCACGGTTGATCCTTCGATAATTCGCGAGGCCTAAAGTTTGAGCCAATGGACAACCAGAAAAGCCGCTTGTCCATTACAAAGTACGAAATTGAGTAAGATGCTATGGCCCACCGTCAAACTCCTTCTTGTATTCTTTTATGAGCTGAAGGGCCTGATGTGACTTTTCGCAGTCGTTGAGGTCGCAGCTATTGAGAACCAATTCTGTGCCGCTCAGAAAAATCTCTAGTAGCTCGCCAGCCTTGTCACCATTCCCAGATTTAATTTGTTTTAATACCCCAATATAAATTTTGGCGTCGGCCGCGGAATCCATCTGAACAGAATAGTTAAACAACTGGCTATAGAAATAGTTGACACTGAAGCCGCCGACTAACACGCCCAAACACAAGATCAAACTGAAAAGTAGAAATTTACGCATATAATTTGGAATCATGAAAGTTGAGCCCAGTGTTATGCGGCACGAATGTCGCTTCACAAAGGGTCTTGGGGCGGCGATTTGATGTCATTTGTATTCTCCCTGCCTGTTCCATCAAAGACTTGCCACTATTTAGCACACCCTAAAACAAAACGGCAATCACCCCTTGCTAGCCCGAGGCAAGGGTGACCGCACTGGCATTTTGAGCTAGCTTCTGCACATGCCGCTTCCGCCATTTGATCTTGCTGCTTCTCCCGCCAGCCGTCCGCTAAGGGCAATGGCAGCGAAGACGCTGGTTACCTTGTTTCAGCGCACTCTGACGCAAGGCGATGGACTGCTGGGCGCGCACTGCATTCATGAGCAATGGATGCGTGATGCGCCCGGGCTCAACATCGAAGCCGATCTTGAAGCCTTGTGGAAACACGCCGCTGCTTCCATTCCGGAATGGTTGCCGATGCGCCACATCAACTGGCTGAGTACGGCATACGAAGCTGCGGCGCAGTTTCATGACATTCCGCGCGGTCGCTGCAATATCTATCTGGTGTTGCTCGACTACAGCGATAGCCCCGGCGATCCATATGGCATTTACGTTGGTATGAGCAAGTACTCGCCGGCGGAACGCTTTGATCAGCACAAGGCTGGTATTCGCGCTGCGGGAAGCGTGCTGAAGCGGGGATTGGAAGTGTTGACCGGCCCTACCCTGCATTTGCAGCACATCAAGCGCGGCGAGGCGGCGCGCATTGAGGAACAACTCGCTGAGCTGTTGCGCGCCGCTGGCCTGTGTGTGCAGGGCGGGCACTAAAGGCCCATAAAACCAATTTCCACATACGAGTGATTTTCAGAGCGCTTCGACTCCGCTCAGCGACCGGAGCTGTATGTTTCCGGTCGCTGAGCGAAGTCGAAGCGTCTTAAAGGCATCAGATGCACTTGAACACCACATCAGTAACCTTGCTGCGCGCAGCACGCCTCAATAGCTGCCACATCGTGATTGTACCGACAGCTCATACCGGCACGATCGGCGCGCCAATCAGCCCATTCAGCATCGCCTGCGCCGAACAGGTCGCGCAGTTCCTTGCCCATGCCGGCCAGATACGCTTCGGTGACGCTGCACTGGCGGGCGATCTGTGCTGAGGCCAGACAATGCAATCGCTTGTCACCTTTGTCAGCGGGCAGCTGCGCGCGTACCGCCTGCATGCAGCCCAGCGTTGATACTTCAGGCCGCGGCTGCAGGCTGGTGCATGCGCTTAGCGCCACCACCGTCAGCAGCAACAACGGCTTCATGTGCGCCAGAAACGCTGCATCTCGACAAAGGTGAACGAGGCCGACCAGGTCAGCAACACGAATCCGGTCAGTGACTCCGTACCCGTAAGAAATCGCACTGCTCCGGTGGGCACCACATCGCCCAGCCCCAGCGTCGTGAAACACACCGCCGAATAATAGACACAATCCAGAAAGCCGATGGCATGACTGGCGAGCAGGGCGCCATGACCCTCGCTGGAGATCAGGTAGAAATAGCCCAGACCAAAAATCCAGATCTCCACGATATGGAAGAACAGGATGGCGAAGATCAGTACCAGAATGTGCTGACGCGGGCGCAGGGTGATGCGCTTGAGCCAACCGGTCAGCCAGGTCAGGGCTTCGTAGTGCAGCACCACGCAGGCAACAACGATCGCGACGGTGACCAGCACCACCATCGAGCGGCTCTGCAGAGTTTCCAGCGTGGTAAGACGAGTCGCCTGTTGCGCTGCTGCGGGCTTTGCAGTCAGCAGACACAGCCATGCCAGGATGAGCATGTTCCGTAGAGACATAAATAGCTGCTGTTGCATTACGCACTTCCTCTGAGCCGACGACGCGAGACCAATTAGTGAAGTGTATGCCGCGCCTCGCAGGCTGCACAGCCGAACAGAATCATGTGCCATACGGGATAAACGGGGCACGACTGCGGATGCCCGCAATCGCCCTTCAGAGACCGCGTATCGGCTTTGTGGCGGCAACTCCGTACGATGCCCAATACAGCCACCGAGACCGCCATGACCACGCACGACCTTCAGCCCGATACCAGGGTATGTTTTGACGCCGATCTGATTCGCCGCTACGACCGCAACGGGCCGCGCTACACCTCGTACCCGACGGCAGTTGAGTTTCATCCCGGTTGCACCGTGGCGCAGTATCGGGAAGCAGCCGCGCGCAGCAACCATCCCGCCGGCAAGCCGCTATCCATCTATGTGCACATCCCGTTCTGTACCAGTCCGTGTTTTTACTGCGGCTGCAACAAGGTCATTACGCGCGACAAGGGGCTCGCCGAACTCTACCTGAACCATCTGTTTCGCGAGATGGCCCTGCAGGCGCCGCTGTTCGATCGCACGCGAGTCGTCGAACAACTCCATCTGGGCGGCGGCACACCGACCTTTCTGTCGCTCGACCAGATGGCGCGACTGATGGCAGAGCTGCAGCAGCATTTCAACATGAGCACCGACGCCAGCCAGCGCGAGTTCTCCATCGAGATCGACCCACGCACACTGACACCCGAGTCATTGCCGGCACTGGCCAGGCTGGGCTTCAACCGGCTCAGTCTGGGTGTGCAGGATTTCGATGAAGAAGTTCAGGCGGCTGTGAATCGCCGGCAATCACGGGCGCAGACGCTGGAAGCAATTGAACAGGCGCGTATGCATGGCTTTCGCTCGGTCAGCGTGGATCTGATCTATGGCCTGCCGTTGCAAACTCCGGAAAAATTCCTGCGTACGCTGGATACCGTGGCGCACGCGCGGCCCGATCGCGTTGCCGTATACGGTTATGCGCATATGCCGCGTATCTTCAAGGCGCAGAAGCAGATTATCGAAGCTCAGCTACCCAATGCCACACAGCGGCTGGACTTGCTGGAACTGACTATCAACAGGTTAACGCGCGCCGGCTATGTGTACATCGGCATGGATCACTTTGCATTGCCAGGTGACGAACTCGTCAGGGCGCAGCAGCAACGCAGCCTGCATCGCAACTTCCAGGGTTATTCAACTCGCGCCGAGTGCGATCTGATCGGTCTGGGTGTGAGCTCCATCGGCAAGGTTGCAGACACCTATGTACAGAATGCCAAGTCACTTCAGGAATACTATTTCGATTTAGGCGCTGGCCAGTTGGCCATCCAGCGTGGCATCACCATGAACCGCGACGATCAGCTGCGCCACGCGGTGATTCAGGAGATCATGTGCCACGGCGAACTGCGCTTCGCCGAACTTTCGGCAACACTCGATATTGATTTTCAGCAGTACTTTGCGGCCGAACTGTCGGCACTGCAGTCACTCCGCCGAGATGGCTTGCTCGATATGGACGCGAATGGAGTTCGCGTCACGCCGGCAGGGCGTTTACTGCTGCGTCATATCGCCATGGAGTTTGATACGTATCTGCACAAAGCAACATCGCAGGTTTTCTCGAAGGCGATATAGTGCCGATATTCACCTCTCCCGCGAGGGGAGAGGTCGCGCGCAGCGCGGGTGAGGGGCTGGCCGCGATGAGCACCCTCGCCCCAACCCTCTCCCTCAGGGAGAAGGGAGAGTGATGGCAACTCGGAGTGCATCACGTCAGGAAGCCAAGGTCTGTCGACGTGAAGAAAGCCACCACCCCCCTATCCCGCATTGGCAGTCAGCACCTTCCACAGTGCATTGCAGTCGGTAGCAGCCCGCTCGAATACGTAGCTGTGCATCACCAGACGTTGCGTCTCGGACAACGCATCGATTCTTGCCCCCACAAATTGCAGGCCGGGATAACGGCTCTCAAGTTCGGTATGGGCGCTGACAATCGTTGCCGACACATTGAAAGCATAGTCCACACCCAGCATGGGAATGCTGAAACTCACCGGGACCTGCTGACCGATCTTCAGCTCCAGCAGGCTGCGTTCCACGGCCAGACGCACGCCACCAACACCAATGTCGCTGACCAACACTGAAATTTCCTTGCCGACATTCACGGTGCCACGCAAACAGCTGCTGACACGCGGACTGGTACGCACGTGTCGCAGCTCCACCTGCCTGGGTAAAGCCACGCTCAGCGCTGGCACCGGATCAAAATACACCTTGCGGACGGTACTGCTGAACTTGCACACCGCAGTCATGTACAGCAGGCGGAACACCCAGGTCTCGCCTTCGCTGATTGCCATCAACGACCGATCAGCCCGAGCGGGCGCGGTGATTACCAATCCATGCGTCACGTCTGCGCCCAGCACCCAGCACGGAAAACTCTCACTGGTCTCATCACGCGATACGCGCACACCAATACGTGATTGGCCGGTCGTGCCACTGAACTCACGCACGTAGCTATCAAGTGGCGCCTCGGAGCCAGCTGCAGAGGATGACTTAGCGTCCGGTACAACTTCGGTGTCGGCGTCGGGAAGCCACAGTTCTATGTCGCAACCATTGCTTTGATACCGGCCTGAGCGAATCAGTGAATCGCGCATGCGCTCCGATTCGACAACACGGCCTCTCGCTAGCAGCAGCTTGCGATCGGCGGTGTACACCGAGAAGGGCATTGGCGCACCGACTTTGATGCTGTTCGCATCGATATAAATCTGTTCGGTTGCCATGGACAGCTCTGAAGGCGTCTCGATCGGTGGTCAAGTGGTGGCGCTGGATCTCGGGTAATGCAATATGACTGTCGGCACAAGCCTGAACGGCTTTAGGGAGAAATATTGAGAGCGCATCTGGGTCACACAATCGGACCAGCACCGCACTGCAGCAATGAGACGCGCATCACCACCGCAGTGGTGCCAACAGCAAGCCAACTACGCTCTAAACCAGGAAGCCCAGATCCTGCACAACGAAGTTTCCGATATTCGGTGCCACCTTGCTCAAATCTGTTGTGCCGACACCAAACCACCGCGCCAGTGTGGCCGCATATTGATCAGCTGAAGTAGTCGGAATGAATCGTCCACCACCAACATCTTGCACACTGCCGATCTGCAGCAGGGGGTACTGGCCATATATGCGCTGACCATGCACGGCGCCACCCACCACCAGTTGTACGCCGCCCCAGGCGTGATCGCTACCATCGCCATTGGAAGTCAGCGTGCGGCCGAAATCGGAATGCGTGTAGGAGGTGACAAAGTTCTGCATGCCAATTTCAACCATGGCATCGTAGAAACGTTTCAGTGAGTCGCTGACATTACCCAGCAAGTTTGGCTGGTCGGTGTTCTGGTTGTCGTGTGAATCGAACCCGCCGGTGGAAACGAAAAAAATCTGCCGGGACATGGACAACATGGATCGCTGCCGGATCATCTTCGCGACGGTGCGCAGTTGCGTGGCCAGCGGCGACAGCGTTACGCCGGTATCGGGCAGCGAATTGGCGCTGAAGGATGCTGCGCCCATGATCGCTGTGTTCACCGTATCCGCATACTGGACGGCACGCTTCTGCACGGCGGCAAAGCCACGCTGGTAGACATCTCCATAACTGGCATTGGCAATGGCTTCAAACGCCGCACGTCGTCCCGCGGTCACTGCAGAGGTGCCAAAACCTTGAAAGGTTGTCGCACCTGCCGAGCCCATGACATAGGGAATGGCCTGTTCGCCAGCCTGAAACAGGGTCTGGCCTGCCAGCGACACGTTCAATGCCAGCTGCTGGCCGCCCAGCTGCGCGGCCAGCACATCGGCCACGCGACCGCCCCAGCCGGATTTGAGCAGTTGCCTGCCGCGCAGGGTGTGCCACTGATCCTGCTGGTCGTTGTGCGAGAACAGTTGCGGCGGCAACTGAACCGACTGTTGTTGATACTGCGTCTTGGTAGTGGGCTGAATCAGCGGCCCGACATTCGCCACTACCGCGCACTGCCCCGAATTGAACAGCGACTGCATGCTGGCCATGCTGGGATGAAAACCGTACGTCCAGCCGTTTGGGTCTGGCACGGCGAGATTGATCGGCCACAGGGAACTCTGCGGGATGGCCAGATCGGAAGCCGTACCGCCACTGCGCGAGGCATAGTACGCGTTGTATTCGGCAGTGCTGGTGGGCACCACCATGTTCCACGAGTCATTGCCACCGAACAGGAAGACACATACCAGCGCCTTGTAGTCGGCGAAACCGCCCACGCCGACGGTTTGCGCATATACCGTACCCGGTGTGCGTCCAAACGCATACGCCACGCCACCGGCAGCGGCGGCCTTCATGAATCGACGACGTTGGGAGTTCATATTCGCTGCCCTTGTTATTTCTGTAATGCGTATTCGGGAGAGCTGGCAACCAGATAGATGGCGTCCGCAACGCGGTTGCGGGTATCGGTCGCCACCGAGCGTTCGATCTGGGTCTTGGCCTGCGCCTTCAGCGTGGCCGACATCTGATCGGCGCCACCCAGCAGGCGTCGCGCCACGCGATTGATCAGCGCTTCGGAATCGGCCGCCAGACGCCACTTCATCCTGCACGTTGATGACCACGATGTCTGCTGCGTTGGTCTGCGCATGGGTGCGGCTGAAGGCCTGCGTCCAGTAGAAATTGGTCAGCGTGGTATTCAGGAATTCCGTCGCCAGCTGCAACTCCGGCGCCACCAGATTCTGGTTTGAAATTTCGCCTGGCGGCGCATAGAAGGGACTGAAGAAATTGAATACCGATCCGGATTGCAACGGTCCCTGACCGAAGTTGGTGGCGGGTGGAGTGATGCCGCCGCCGAAGTTGGTGGCCGCAATGAATCGTACCGCTGGCCGCCGCCGCGCCGTAGGCCCGCCACAGCTGCGTGATACGCAGCAGCGGCTCCTTGATTTTGCCGGCGACTGGCGCTGCTCGGCGTATTGCGTGCCTCGCTGTCGAGCAGGATGGTGCGCACCACCGCCGCCAGATTGCCGCGTTTGCCTGTGCCGTCGTTGTTGAACACAGTGGCCACGCGCTGCACGTAGGCTGGTGTGGGATTGCTGGTCACCAGTTTCTGGATCAGCTGCTTGCTAGATGAAGGGCGCCACATTCGGATGATTGAAGATGTTGTCCAGCGCCATGCGTCAGATCCTGTGGCGCCGGTCTGTTGGCGGGAATGGTGGTCACCGCCGCGCCCGGTAACTCAACACCTGCTTGGCGCCGGTTTCATGCTGGTCGGCGTAGAACTGCATGGGCTTGACCTGGTTGAAGCCGGCAACCGGTGCGGTCTGTACCGTCGTGTTGGCAAAGGTACAGACAGGCCTGGTGGTCGGGCAGGCCCATTTCCAGCCCGTGAACACGCGCGCGAAGCCTTCGATGATGGCCTGATTGTAGGTGGGGATGGTCTGGCCATTGCCATCCAGTTTCGGCGTGCCATCCAGATTCAGTTCCACCAGACCGATGGTGAACAGCTGCATCAGTTCACGCGCGTAGTTTTCATCGGGGCGGATATTCGTGGCGACATTGGCTTTCTGGTTGCCCAGCATGGACAGGTACACGCCCATGGCCGGATGCAATGTCACTTCTTCAATCAATGTCCGGTAGTCACCCAGCGCATTGCGCATCAGCATGTCGTAGTAGTCGGCGGTGGCAAATGGCAGGTTCTGCAATGCGCCCACCTGCGATACCACCATGATCTGCGACAGTGCCCAGGCCACGCGCTGGCGCAGCTGATCGGGCGCCGACATGACGCTCTGGAACCAGTATTCGACGCGATTGGCCTGCAGGCTCTGTATGTTGAAATTTGCCGGCAGCGGATCGGGATAAGCCGCCGCCACATAGTTGAAAGAAGCGCTGCTCGACGGCGTGGCCAGCTGCTGATCGATCCAGCGCGAATAGGCCGGATCGCCGAGCGCTATCATTTGTTGCGCACTGGTCTCGGTCGCCCCGAAGGTGGCCTGATTCAGAAACCGGTAGGCCTCGGCCTGCGTAATGCTAGCCGGCGCTACCGAACTGGAACTGGAACTGGAACCAGAGCCCGAACTGGACCCACCCCCGCCGCCACAACCGGACAGCAGGCCCAGTAATGCCAGGCATAGCAACACTTTCTGGCTTGCAGGTAAGGCCATTGGTACATCCCCATGATTCTTATATGTGCAGTACACACGGGTAACGCGCGGGCCAGGATTCGGTTGACCGCTCAATCCATTAATCTAGTTCTTCGAATTGCCCGGATTCACCCATCGGTGCTGATGGAAGCATGCGCCCACCCTGCATCACTAAGCAAGGTCAGGAGAAAGGCTAACGAACTATGTGAAATCGGCGATTACTGCCCACTGGGCTTAATCTGCAGGCGCTGGCCTTCGTCAAACACCAGTTCATGCTCCGGCCAGCGCACTGCGGCCAGACGCGTACCCCAGGAACCCTGCCGACCGAGTTCGCGTTCCTTGTAACGACCACCC
Organism: uncultured Pseudomonadota bacterium; assembly: GCA_963748005.1. Classification (GTDB taxonomy): domain Bacteria; phylum Pseudomonadota; class Gammaproteobacteria; order Steroidobacterales; family Steroidobacteraceae; genus CAILZL01. The sequence continues at coordinate 2,219,179 of CAVVHH010000002.1, read as the reverse complement.
ACCGAGAAATCGGCACAATAAACATTAAGACGCGGCCCCAGCCACTCATCCGGCGCATGCCCCGCAAACAGATCGCGATCGCCGCGATTCACCAGATGCTGGGTCACTGCATCCACACAGCGCCAGTAATGTCCCATGACCACCGGCACCGAGTCAGCATAGCTTTCCCACCACGGCACGCGCCGCACCATGCGCCACTTGCCGCCCACGTAGTAGGGATGATCACTGCGCTGCTCGACACCGGAAGTCAGCACCCGCACCGGATTGCCCATTTGGTAGGTTTCATCGTATTCCGCCAGATTCGGCAGGTAAGGCATGGACGCATAGGGATGCGTTCGCTGCGCCCCGTAGTCACGCAGCTCCGCCGTCACCGCATGTATCAGACCGCTGGCAAGCATTTCGTGCTCGATTCGCTGTTCGTACTCGCGATAAAGCGAGACTACATCTGACTCGGGATGTTTCTGAATCGACTCTATCGACTCCGGTATCCACGCCGCATGCACGACACGCAAATCGTCACGCTGCAATACCAGTGGCAGACCGGAAAGAAACTGCAGCACGACTTCCCGCTCACGCGGATCAATGGTGCGACTGCGGGCGAAAAAACCATGCGACTCATCATGGTTGCGCGCGAAGAACCAGCCATTGCCGCTCTTCGGCGCCTCACGCAGCAGATTGATTTCGTGGTTGCCGAGCAGGCATTGCGCAAGACCACGCTGAACATGCGACATGACCAGTTGCAGCACCGCCGGACTGTCCGGCCCGCGATCGCACAGGTCGCCGACAAACACCAGCCGCCGACGCTGTGGATGTTCGCCGTGAGACGAATACCCCAGTTGCTTGAGCAAATTGCGCAAGGCATCAATCTCGCCATGCACATCGCCGACGATGTCGATGGCGCCGTCGAACAGTTTGCCCAGTAGAGGTGTGCGCATGCTTGCAGGGTAGCAAGTTCATGGCGCACGATCGACACCAGCCTACAAGCGAAATGTCATGCCAAAACCGTCCTTGAGTCCCGAGCAAGTCCTCATATTCTGGTTCGAGGAGCTGAATCCAGCGCAGTGGTGGACCCGCGATGCGCAGCTCGATCAGCTGATCCGCGAACGCTTTGGTGAAGTGCACGGGCAGGCCGCGCGCGGCGAACTGGCACACTGGCGCGCGGATGTACGTGGGCGACTGGCCGAGATCATTGTGCTGGATCAGTTCTCGCGCAACCTATTCCGCAACTCCGCGCAGGCGTTTGCCTGCGATGCCACGGCGCTGGTACTCGCGCAGGAAGCCATCACCCAGGATGCGCTGGCACAGCTGAGTCCGGACCAATCGGTATTCCTGTGCCTGCCCTTTATGCACAGTGAATCACGCGTGATTCATGAACGTGCAGTGGAACTGTTCACGCGCATCGGACTATCGGCAAATCTGGATTTTGAATTCCAGCACAAGGCCATCATTGATCGCTTCGGGCGTTATCCTCACCGCAATGCCGTGCTGGGCAGGGCATCAACAGCTGAAGAGCTGGAGTTCCTCAAGCAACCGGGGTCGGGGTTCTGACGCTCACCATCAAATGCGATGCACAGCCTTGAGTGTCACCGCATCGCCCACACGAATGATGCCGCCCGTGACAATCATGGCGGTCATGCCGCCATGACCGCGCATGGCGTTGTAGCCGCCCTGCCCCCCACCTTCATTGAGCAAGACGGCTTCCATCTTTGAACAGGGATCGCAGGGACCAGTGACTTCGATACACGCTTCATTACCGATCTGCCATACAAGGCGCACATCAGTGAAGGGTGACTTCATGGCCAGCAGATTGACGCCGGAGATCACCAGATTGCGCCGCAGCCGTGTGGCTTCAATGTGCTCCAGACCACACCAGCGTGCGATCAACGGCAGGTGTTCAGCCTGAATCAATGTCAGCTCGCGCTTGCGTGATGCCGTATCGGTACGTTTGTTCTTTGCACGTCGGTCGCCGATCAACCCCAGGCCGGGCTCGGCTTTTGCGGCATCGGCAAATTGCGCGGGCTGATTTCTTTCCGGCCGAACCACGATGGCCTCGACACGACCTTGCGTAGCGATGCGGGCGATGAGGTCGCGCAGAGTAGTGTCAGCGGTCATGGATTTCCGGGATCGGTAAACGGGGGCGCAGCAAGCGTAGCAATGCGGATGATGAGTTGCGAACAGTGGTGGCGATATGACCACTACCAAAATCGTAAAGCCACAACTGGTGCTTCTTTTGCAAAGTCATGACAAGGGGGGCCGAAAAACCACAGATTCAGTTGGCGGCGACCCTGAAGCCTCTCGTACAATTTGCCTTGAATAACCAGTGCGCCTTGAGTGAATCAATCACCCTGCGTAGCACGAGCCTCAACTTCAGGGGAATAACAATGCAGTTTTTGAAATCCAGCGTGATGATTCTGGCATTCGCCACGATGGCCGCTTCGGCCGCCACACCAGATCCCACGGTGCGCGTGACGGGCGGCGACATTCAGGGGCAAGTGAGCTCCACCGGCGGCGCTGTGTTCAAAGGCATTCCCTTCGCACAACCGCCGGTAGGTGAACTGCGCTGGAAGGAACCACAGCCGGTGAAAGCGTGGAGCGGTGTTCTCAAGGCAACCGAATTCGGTCATGCCTGCTTCCAGGGCGTGGCAGGCTGGAACAAGCTTGCCACTGACCACATGAGCGAAGACTGTCTGTATCTGAACGTGTGGACGCCTGAATGGCCCAGTCGCACCAACAAGCCGGTGATGGTGTGGATTCATGGCGGTGGCAATACCGGTGGTTCTGCGATGGGAGCTGGTGGCATCGAGCCGCCTTTCGATGGCGCCTCACTCGCCAGCCATGGCGTGGTGGTGGTCACCATCAATTACCGCTTGGGGATACTCGGGTTCGTTGGGCATCCGGAGGCGACGGCGGAATCGCCGCATCATGCTTCGGGTGGCTACGGCATTCTCGATCAGGTTGCCGCACTGCGCTGGGTGCAAAACAACATCGCAAAGTTCGGTGGTGACCCTGGCAATGTAACCGTGTTCGGCCAGTCAGCCGGCGCGCAGGACACCAGCATTCTGGTCGCCTCACCATTAACCAAGGGCCTGATGCACAAAGCCATCGTCGAGAGTGGCTCCCCCATGATCAGTGATCGACGACTGTTGACACCGAAACAGACAGAACAGCTCGGCGTCATCCTCGCGACTGCGCTCAAGGCACCCGCCACCAATGCGCTGGCATACATGCGTTCCTTGTCGGCCGAGCAAGTGCTGGCAGCGATGCCCGACTTTCGTAAAGGCATGGCTGATCAAAAACTCAACCTCGACGTGAGCATGGACGGCTATGCCGTTCCTGAATGGTCGCCGTATGTGTATGCCGCAGGCCGTCAGCTGCGCATTCCAATGATCGCCGGCAACAACGCCAAGGATTCACCGGGCTATCGCGCCACGGCGAATGGCACACCGGAAGAAATGCAGGCAGCGGTGCGTAACCGAATCGAACCCATATACGGCAAGTATCCGGAATTGCTGAAGCGTGCCGAAGCCGCATATTCCTCTCCGCCCGGCCTGTCTGATTACGCGCCCTATGGCAGCGTCGATTATCAGGCTGCCGTGGACCACTCGTTCCGCTGCACCACTGCAACCGTGGCGCGCTGGCAAAGCGCTGTCGCTCCCGCGTATCAGTACGAATTTGTCGCTGGCGATACCAAGTATCCGCCGATGCATTCGGGCGAACTGGATTACGTGTTTGGCTATATGCGCGATCGTCCCGCTTCGCAGGCGAAACTCTCTGAGCAGATGCAGCAGTACTGGACCAACTTCGCCAAAACCGGCAATCCCAATGGCGCGGATTTGCCGCAGTGGCCCAAGTACGATGCAAAAGTGCGCTCGTACATGGAGTTCAATAACGACGGCCCGGCCGCCAAAGCCGATCTGCGCAGCGCCATCTGCCCGTTGTACTTCGAGAAGATCGACCGTGATGTCGCGATGAAGTGATATGACTGACGATGCCCATGATCAACACATGGCATCACTTCTGACGTAGGGCAATGGTATGGACTCCTCCCATCTAACGGCATCGAGTGCCAGACTGTGGATGTTGAAGCCACAGTCACCGATGAGGGGAGTCCGAGATGAAGATTAAGCGGATTGGCATTGATCTGGCAAAGCAGGTATTTCAGGTACATGGTGTTGATCAGACGGAAGCGGTGACGCTGCGCAGGCGCTTGACGCGCAGTCAGATGCTGAGGTTCTTTGTGCAGGTGCAGCCGACGCTGATTGGGATGGAAGCTTGCGGCAGCGCGCACTACTGGGCGCGAGAGCTGAGCAAGTTGGGTCACACGGTGAAGCTGATTCCACCGCAGTACGTGAAGCCATATGTGAAGACCAACAAGAACGACGTCAACGATGCGGAGGCGATTTGCGAAGCCGTAGCGCGTCCCTGCATGCGGTTTGTAACGGTCAAGAGTATTGATCAGCAAGCCTTGCAGGCGATGCATCGGGTACGCGAGCGGGTGGTGCGAGCGCGCACGGCACTGGTGAACGAGATCCGTGGTCTGCTGGGCGAATGCGGCATCGTGTTGCGCCAGGGAGTCGCTACCGTGCGTAACCATCTGCCGGGCATTGTGTAAGATGCCGAGAATGGTCTGTGCCAGCCGATGCGGGCATTGATGCAGGAGCTGTACGCAGAGTTAGTCACCAACGATGAACGATTACACGCGCTGGACCATCAAGTCAGGCAGCATGCCGACAGCGATGAAGGCGCGCGGCGTATTCAGCAGCTGGATGGCGTGGGACCCATTACCGCTTCGGCGGTGGTCAGCAGCGTAGGCGACGCCAGGCAGTTCAAAAGCGGTCGAGAGTTTGCAGCCTGGTTGGGGATTGTGCCGCGTCAGCACTCCAGTGGCGGCAAGGAGCAACTGGGTGGCATCAGTAAACACGGTGATGCTCAGTTGCGTACGCTGCTGATCCACGGCGCCCGCGCCGCCCTGCTGGCCAGTGCGAATAAGACCGATCGGCGTAGCCAATGGCTGCACAAACTGATGGAGCGACGCAATAAGAACATCGCCACGGTAGCCTTGGCCAACAAGCAGGCGCGGATCATCTGGGCGATGCTGACCCGACACGAAGACTACCGGCGGGCGGCCTGACCGGTCTGATAAACTGAAACGAGTAAAGCGGAGCAGACTTTAACGATTGCGAAGCCAACGTAGCTGATGAGAAAACAGGTCGAACCGACACATTGCCAAACCGACGTGTGCGCAGGCTCCCTCGATGAAAGCCGCTAGGGCGATTGGAGCAGTGTGAGCAGATAACCATCATGGCCCGGACCACAGAGCGTCCACACAGAGGCCGGATATACGGTTGCAGTCGATCTCTCTCATCAATCACGAAGGTTTGCAAAGGCAGAGGAGTCCATATACGCACTCGTGAGTGCGCCGAATGCTTGATCAATTTTTTGGCACCGGCGTGCCCCGGACATCCGGCGTACACACGTGTACACCCTACCTGGATTAAATGAATGAATGCTGGAAAACCGCCGGACGACTTCTGCGTCGGGCGCTGGCCGCGACATCCAGCGAGATGATGCGGGGTGTCACAGTGTTCTTCTTGATGATCAGCTCACCCACACTGATCGGTAAATTGAAACGACGCGGCCCGGCACTGCCCGGATTGATATAGGTCACGCCGTCACGGCGCTGCACGATGGGCCGGTGTGAATGCCCGCAGATCACCATGGAGATGCCGGCAGGCAATAGATCATTGTCGAGCTGTGCCATGTCATGCAGCACATATACCGACTTTGATTCCAGCTGCAACTGCCGCACTTCCGGCAACTCGTTCGCCCAAGCGTCTGTGTCGTTATTGCCGCGCACCGCAACCACCGGCGCAATATTGGCCAGCGCATCCAGTATTTCCGGTCCGCCAATATCGCCGGCGTGAATGATCTGATCGCAGCCCCAAAGGAACGCGAGCGCTTCTTCGCGAATCAAGCCATGTGTATCGGAAATCAGGCCAATGCGCATTGCGACATTCAGTAAATGAAAAGTCGGCTCAAGCAGCCGTATGGCGAGTAGCTTAGCGACTCCTATTCGATTCCTCCACGGCAATTTCGAAAGCGCGCCGGCTATTCAAATCGATCAGTCATTGATTCGAGTAAACGACGACCATGTAATACAGCAAGGATAGCAACTTGATCGGAATGAATCTGGTAGATAACGCGATAACTGTGGAGAAACCGCTCACGTATCGTCTCGTCCTGCAATTCCGGGACGACACGCCCAGCTTGAGGAAACTCGGCAATGACGTCACTCAACGCAAAGAGCGCAGCAGCCACGCGTCTGGCGTGCTGCAAAGAATCACGGCTGATGAACTCGGCGATCTGGTCGATATCGTCCAGTGCTTCGCTGGACCAGATTACTCTTTGAGCCATTTCTCCAGCCGCTCCCTGGCCTGTTGCTGTGTCACTCCCTTGCCGTTGGCAATATCGGTTTGCCCGCGTTTGATTTTCTCCAGCACGTAGAGGTGGTACTGGATATCTTCAAGGGTGCTGTTATCCGGCAGCTTGTTCAGTAGCTCGGCAACTTCCTGTTTTGGCGTTACAGCGGTGGCAGACATAGTCAGACCCTCAAGAGATTAAACGAGTCTAGTGCAAACGAATCACCGAACCAAGCCTATGCGCCCTCACCCTAGCCCTCTCCCGGAATCGGGAGAGGGGATTGGAAAGCAAGCGGCCCGTCGATTTCTCGACGGGCCGCTTGTTCAACTATCCATTGTCATTTATCAACTATCAATTGATTCTCACACCGCCACCGACTTCGCCTCCTCCGCATATTCCTCGATCTGGTCGAAGTTCATGTAGCGGTAGATTTCAGCACCCTGTTGGTTAACCTCGCTCATTTCAGCGTGATACTCCGCCGCGGTGGGGATGCGACCGATGCGTGAGGCAATCGCAGCGAGTTCGGCCGAGCACAGGAACACATTGGTGTTCTTGCCCAGGCGGTTGGGGAAGTTGCGGGTGCTGGTAGCCATCACCGTGGCGCCTTCCTTCACCTGGGCCTGGTTGCCCATGCACAGTGAGCAGCCGGGCATTTCCATGCGTGCGCCAGCGGTGCCGAAGGTGGCGTAGTGGCCTTCCTTGGTGAGCTCCTCCTGATCCATGCGCGTAGGCGGGGCCACCCACAAACGGGTGGGCAGATCCTTCTTGCCCTGCAGCAGTTTGCCAGCGGCCCGGAAGTGGCCGATGTTGGTCATGCACGAGCCGATGAACACTTCATCGATCTTGGTGCCTTGGACTTCGCTCAGGAACTTGGCGTCGTCCGGATCGTTCGGGCAGCACAGGATGGGTTCCTTGATGTCATTGAGGTCGATCTCGATGACCGCAGCGTATTCGGCGTCTTTATCCGGGCGCAGCAGTTCAGGCTGGGCCAGCCACTCTTCCATGCGCTTGATGCGCCGGGCGATGGTGCGCTTGTCTTCGTAGCCCCGGGCGATCATGTGCTTGAGCAGCACGATGTTCGAGGTGAGGTACTCGATAATCGGCTCCTTGTTCAGCAACACGGTACACCCGGCGGCACTGCGCTCGGCCGCGGCATCGGAGAATTCAAAGGCCTGCTCGGCCTTCAGATCCGGCAGGCCTTCGATTTCCAGGATGCGGCCGGAGAAAATGTTCTTCTTGCCTTTCTTCTCGACCGTCAGCAGGCCCAGCTTGATGCCATACAGCGGAATGGCGTGCACCAGATCGCGCAGCGTGATGCCGGGTTGCATTTTGCCCTTGAAGCGCACGAGGACTGACTCCGGCATGTCCAGTGGCATGACGCCCGTGGCGGCGGCGAACGCCACGAGGCCGGAGCCGGCTGGGAACGACAGACCAATCGGGAAGCGCGTGTGGCTGTCGCCACCGGTGCCGACGGTGTCCGGCAACACCATGCGGTTGAGCCAGGAGTGAATGATGCCATCGGACGGCTTGAGCGAGATGCCGCCGCGACTATTGATGAACTGCGGCAGTTCGCGATGCGTCTTCACATCCACCAGCTTCGGATACGCTGCCGTGTGGCAGAAGCTCTGCATGACCAGGTCGGCACTGAAGCCCAGACAGGCCAGATCTTTCAGTTCATCGCGGGTCATTGGGCCGGTGGTGTCCTGACTGCCCACCGAGGTGATCTTCGGTTCGCAGTAGGTGCCGGGGCGCACGCCCTGACCTTCCGGCAAACCGCAGGCGCGGCCCACCATCTTCTGCGCCAGCGTAAAGCCCTTGGTCGACTTGGCCTGATCCTGCGGCAGACGGAAGATCGTGGAGGTGGGCAACTTCAGCAGCTCACGCGCCTTGGCGGTCAGCGAGCGGCCGATGATCAGGTTGATACGGCCGCCGGCGCGCACTTCATCCAGCAGCACCTCGTTCTTGAGCTGAAAGTCGATGACCTTCGCGCCGTTCTTTTCGATCTTGCCGTCATAGGGATAGATGTCGATGACATCGCCCATCTCGAACGCGGACACATCCACTTCAATCGGCAACGAACCCGAGTCTTCCTGGGTGTTGAAGAAGATCGGCGCGATCTTGCCACCGAGGGTCACGCCGCCAAAACGCTTGTTGGGCACGTAGGGAATGTCTTCGCCCGTGGCCCAGATGACGCTGTTGGTGGCGGATTTGCGCGACGAGCCGGTGCCGACCACATCGCCCACATAGGCCACCAGATGGCCTTTCTTTTTCAGATCTTCAATGAACTGCATCGGACCGCGCTTGCCGTCTTCCTCCGGCACGAAGGCTGCGCCCGGGCGGGTGTTCTTCAGCATCGCCAGGTAGTGCAGCGGAATGTCGGGGCGGCTCCACGCATCGGGCGCAGGCGACAGATCGTCGGTATTGGTTTCGCCGGGCACCTTGAACACGGTGACGGTGATCTTTCGGGGTACTTCGGGACGCGAGGTAAACCACTGGGCATCCGCCCAGCTTTGAATCACATCCCTGGCAAAGGCATTGCCGGCTTCGGCCTTGTGGGCGACATCGTGGAAGAAATCGAACATCAGCAGGGTCTTCTTCAGCGCATCGGCAGCCACCTGCGCGACTTCCGGGTCGTCCAGCAGATCAATCAACGGCTTGACGTTGTAGCCGCCCACCATGGTGCCCAGCAATTCGGTGGCGGTGGCCTTGCTGATCAGGCCCACCTTGATGTCGCCATGCGCCACGGCCGCCAGGAACGACGCCTTGACCTTGGCCGCATCGTCCACGCCCGGCGGCACGCGGTAAGTCAGGAGATCCATCAGGAACTTTTCTTCGCCCGCCGGGGGATTCTTGATCAATTCAATGACGTCGGCGGTCTGCTGCGCGGTCAGCGGCAACGGCGGAATACCCAGCGCGGCGCGTTCGGCCACATGCTGACGGTAGGCTACTAGCATAGGGTCCTCGTGAAATCTCGGTGCGCGGAGGGCGTACCGGCAGTGCTATGAAAGGGCTTGCCAGTTTAATGGCTACCCCCCTGTTTCACCAGCACCAGCAGGCGGCGCGTGGGGCCGACTGACGCACAAATCGGGAGCAGAGAGACCGGAAAACTCACGGCTGGCGGGCCATATTGACGCAGGCGACCAGTTCCATACTGCTGGCCACTGCAGCTGGCTTGCTATAGTCCCCCAATGCAACTCCGCACCGTTCAGGCCACCCGCTATATCACGCCGCTGCGCGAGGGCGGCTCGCTGCCTGCCATTATTGAGGCCAGCGACCAGGGCATGTACGTGCTGAAGTTTCGCGGCGCCGGCCAAGGCCCCAAAGCGCTGATCGCCGAGCTGGTGTGCGGCGAACTCGCGCGCGCCGTGGGCTTGCCCGTGCCGGAACTGGTGTTTGTTGAGGTCGATGCCGATCTGGCGCGCACTGAGCCCGACCCGGAAATTCAGGAGCTGATCAAGGCCAGCGGCGGTTTGAATATCGCGCTAGATTACCTGCCCGGCTCGGTGATGTTCGATCCGGTGGCGGATAAACCTGATGCACAGCTGGCGTCAGCCATTGTCTGGTTCGACGCCTTGGTCACCAATGTGGACCGTACGGCGCGCAACACCAATATGCTGATGTGGCATCGCCGTCTGTATCTGATCGACCACGGTGCGGCGTTGTATTTTCATCACTCCTGGGACGACTACCTGCAGCGCAGCCAGGATCACTTTCCGCTGATCAAGAATCATGTGCTGCTGCCGTTCGCCGGTCAGTTGCAAGAAGTTGCCATGCTGTGCAGCAACCGGCTGACGAACGGCATCATTCGCCACATCGTCGGGTTGATTCCAGACAGCTGGTTGCAATCAGACGCTACGCTTAATTCTGCGGACGAATACCGGGCGGCGTACGCTCACTATCTGCAACAGCGGCTCATCGCGCCGCAGCTATTCGTCGAGGAGGCGATCCGTGCACGATCACTGCTCGTATGACTACGCCATCGTGCGTGCCGTACCGCGCGTTGAACGCGAGGAATTCCTCAACATCGGCGCGATCGTGTCGTGTCCGGAGAAGAACTTTCTGGCGGCGCGAATTGAACTGGACGAAGCGCGCCTGAAGGCATTTGATCCCGCACTGGATATCGATGTCATTCGTCGCCATGCCAACAGCATTGTGCTCATCTGTGAAGGCGGTCCCGATGCGGGTCCCATCGGCAAGCTGACCCAGCGTGAACGCTTTCATTGGCTGGTAGCGCCGCGCAGCACCATCATCCAGGTGTCACCGGCGCATGCGGGTCAATGCGCAGAACCAGCCAAGGTGCTGGAGCACTTGCTGGATACGATGGTGCGAGTTGTGAAATAACGCTCAGGAATGTCTGATTAACGTCATGCCCGCGTAGGCGGGCATCCAGTCAGAAATTAATTCAACTGGATTCCCGCTTTCGCGGGAATGACGAATAAAGGGCTAATCAAACTTTGCCTAGAACCTATCTCAAATTCGTTTGAGTAGCATATTTATGCAGGCGAGCTGTACAAAGCCGAGGAAGTTTTGCGCGTAATACTCCCATCGACACAGGATTCTTCGCTGCCATTGCAACCAGGCGAAGAAGCGTTCGACCAGCCAGCGTCGCTGATAACGGCGCAAGCGCCGTCCATCCTGCGTGGCGTGTCTCACCCGATTGGTCTTGTGCGGCGCAATCATCTCGATGTCCTGTTCGCGCAACTGCTCATCCAGGGGGTCGGAGTCATAGGCCTTGTCGCCGATCAGATTCTCCGGCTTCGCTTCGATCATGTAAAAGTCGAAGCTCAGCTGCACCAGCGTAACTTCGTGATGGTTCGCGGCATGCGTGCTGACCGCCAAGGGCAAGCCATGGCGATCCACAATCGCCATGATTTTCACGCCTTTGCCCCGCTTGGTTTTGCCAATTTCCTCGCCGCCGCCTTTGGCACTGGCAAACGTGGCATCAATGAACGCTTCGCGTTCATCGATCATCCCCTGCTCGCGCAGGTCATTGGCCAGATCCGTCAGCACCGCGCGCAATACTTCATCCCGACACCATTGCTGGAAACGCCGATGCACCGTCTTGTAGTTGGGATAGCACTGGGGCAGCAGATGCCATTGCGCGCCGGTGTTCAGAATCCACAACACGCCTTCCAGAACTTTGCGTGCAGGCACTGGCTTGCGCCCCGGGCGACTTTCTTCAAGGCTCTCCTCGGGAAAGTGCTGCCGTATCCTTGCCCAATGTGCATCGCTTAATTTCAGCATATGCACGATTCTACATCTTTATGCACGGCAGTTAATTTTGAGATAGGTTCTAAACAGCAGCAAGACTAAGCGAGCTCTGCTGTTCCGGCAGCTGCGCTCTCTGCACCGCGTGTCTTGCGCCAGGTAGCCGGCGGCATGCCGAACTCACGCTTGAATGCACGGTTGAACGCGGCTTCCGAGTCGTAACCAATCTGTTCCGCAACGGTGGCGAGGTTTTCACCATCAACACGCAGACGTTGCGCGGCCACCGTCAGCCGCCAGCGCGTCAGATATTGCATGGGTGGCTGGCCAATCAATTCGGTAAAGCGCTGTGCCAGTGCCGAGCGCGACAAACCCACCTTGCTGGCCAGTTCATCCACTGTCCATGCCTCGCCCGGACTCTGATGCATGAGTGTCAGCGCCTTGCCGACGAAGCGATCACGCAGTCCTGCCAGCCAGCCGGTCTGATCAGCGGGCATGGATTCGCCATAGCGGCGAATCGCTTCCACAAACAATAGCTCGGAAAGTTTGGCCAGCACTGTGTCGCTACCGGGCCGTCGCAACGAGGTTTCCTCGGTACCCACTCGCAACAGACTCTTGAACCAGGCGGCAGTGGGATCTTCACCGAAAGACACACGCAACATGCCGGGCAACGCGTCAAGCACCGGCCGGCACAGGCGTTTGTCGCAGGACAGAAAGCCACACACAAAACGTGTGGCTTCACCGCCGCCACCATACTCGGTGCGTAACATGCCACCGTTCGGATCAGGCTTGATCAACGCCTTCGCAGAGATGGGCTCGGCCTGCAGATCGCTGCCCATCAGATGAATTGCATCGTTGGGCATCATCAGCAGGTCGCCCGCCGCAACCTCAAAGATCTCACCGCCCGCCGCCAGGCGCGCCTTGCAACGACCGGCAATCAACCAGTGAAAAAAAACAGTGTGCTCGCCACCGGGGAGTGCATCTGCAGATGGGCGCCCGGAACTTGAAGTGACGCACCAGGGCGCCGTGAATTCGGCATCCAGAAATATCGCGCCCGACAGGCGCAATACGTGCAAGACATCGGATAGGGCGTCCATCGCCGGATTATCAACATTTCCGGCGGCTGGCGCAAAGACGCCGGAGCATCGGTCATAGCCGCCACGACGTCGCCTGCCAATACTTCCCGCCCATGCTGGAGCCCAAGTGCTCTGTGCACAACTCATTCATAACAAGGAGATACTTCATGCGCGACGACAACACCTATCACGGTAGCTGCTTCTGTGGAGCGGTTGAATTCACGGTGAGCGGCCAGCCCGCAGCCATGGGTTATTGCCACTGCGAGTCATGTCGCAGCTGGTCGGCAGGTCCAGTCAATGCGTTTACGTTGTGGAAGCCCGAAGCGCTGCGCATTACCCGCGGCGCAGAGCTGATTGGCGCGTTCAACAAGACACCCCGCAGCTCGCGCAAGTGGTGCAAGACCTGCGGTGGCCACCTGTTCACCGAACATCCCCTGTGGCAGCTAACCGACATTTACGCAGCGAGCATCCCCACGTTCCCGTTTCTGCCCGGCGTTCACGTCAACTATCAGGAGACCAGGCTGCGCATGAAGGACGGCTTGCCGAAGATGAAGGATCTCCCGCAGGAAATGGGCGGCTCCGGGGCGCAGCTCAGCGAATAGCACCGATGTCACTACCAACAGGAGCCACAACATGTCCGCAGTTATTTCATCTTCCGCGCACGATGATTTCGCCGCCGTCAAATCTCGCCAGCAAGTCGCCTGGGCCACCGGTAACTATGCCGTGGTGGGCACGACACTGCAGATCGTCGGTGAAAATCTGTGCGAAGCCCTCGACTTGCGCGCCGACGCAAGCGTACTGGACGTTGCCGCCGGTAATGGCAACGCAACGCTGGCTGCGGCACGCCGCTGGTGCGATGTCACCTCTACAGACTATGTAGCCTCGCTGCTGGAAGCCGGACGGGTACGTGCACTCGCTGAAGGTCATACCATCAAATTCCAGGAAGCCGATGCCGAGAATCTGCCTTTCGCTGATGCATCGTTCGATGCGGTGATGTCTACCTTTGGTGTGATGTTCACGCCCAATCAGGACCAGGCAGCGCGCGAACTCGCGCGTGTGTGCAAGCCCGCCGGCAAGATCGGGCTGGCGAACTGGACCCCGGAAAGTTTCATCGGTCAGTTGTTCAAGACCATCGGCAAGTACATCCCGCCAGCACCGGGCGTCAAATCGCCGGCGCTGTGGGGTGCGCAGACAAGGCTGCAGGAATTGTTCGGCAATACTGCGAAAGAGATTCGCTGTATCGAACGCCAGTTTGTGTTCCGCTATCGCTCGCCCATGCATTGGATCGAAGTGTTTCGCACCTACTATGGTCCAATGAACAAGACTTACGCTGCGCTGGATGCCGCCAGGCAGAGTGCCTTCACGCAGGAGTTGCTGGCACTCATTGCAAGCCGCAATCGTTCGGGCGACGGCACGCTGGTGCTGCCCAGCGAGTATCTCGAAGTTGTGATTGAACGGAAGTAATGGCGACCACCTTTGATCACTACCAGAATCACCTGGCACCCATCTACGCGTGGATGCTGGGTGATCTGGACGCGGCGCTGGCACGCGGCGCCGCGGAGCTTGATGCATTCAACTTCCCCAACAGGGCGGGCGGCACTGCAGTGGATCTTGGCGCGGGTATTGGCCTGCATACGATTCCATTGGCGCAACGCGGCTATACCGTTGCGGCCGTCGATAGCAATCAACAGCTGTTGAATGAATTACAGCAACGATCTGGATCGCTGCCGGTTACTACAGTAGTAGCCGACATCGTCGGTTTCACGCAGCATCTGCAAACTCCGGTAGACATCATGCTATGCATGGGTGACACGCTGACACATCTGCCCAGTGTTGCTTCGGTTGAAACATTGCTTGAGTCGGTTGCCAGGTCGTTGTCGGAAAGCGGCGTATTTGTCGCCACCTTTCGTGACTACACCACTGCACCATTGACTGGCGAACGCCGATTCATACCCGTGCGAAGTGATGACAGACGAATCCTGACCTGTTTTCTGGAATACGCGGAAGACACAGTGATGGTTCACGACCTGCTGCATGATTGGCAGGAGGGCTGCTGGCAGCAGCGTGTGAGCAGCTATCAAAAGCTGCGATTGGAACCCAAATGGGTAGAGACACGGTTACGAGAGCACGGACTCTCAGTCAGACGTAGCGCCGGCGCGGGTGGCATGACTTGCTTGATCGCAATCCGCACATAGCAGTAGTGAAGCCTACTGGGACAGCAAACGCACCGCGTCACGCGCCAGATCACTCAACCCTGAGCCTCCTGCATGGTAGTGCTCGATAATCTGCTTGCGCATGCGGGGATCCCAGAAGTTGCGCAGGTGAGTGGCAATGCTGCGTACTGCTTCATCCTGATTGGCGGCACCGTGAAAGAACGCGGCGATGTCGTTGGCCATGGTGACTAAGCGTTCGGTGTGCATGGCGTCATACTGCTTCTGTGAGCAGGCGTTGCGGATTGGAATACACCACGTGCTGGCGCTGACGTGCAAAACCGATCAAGGTGAGGTTGGCTTCTTCAGCAAGGCGGATGGCCAGCGCGGTAGGTGCGGATACTGCAGCCAGTAAAGTGATACCCACCGTCGCGGCCTTCTGCACCATTTCATAACTGGCGCGGCTGGTGATGAGCAGGTAGCCAGCGCTGCAATCAATGTTGGCGCGCACCAGCGCGCCAATCACTTTATCCAGCGCGTTGTGACGACCAACATCTTCGCGCACCAGCTGAATACCCTTGCCAGGAATCACCCAGGCAGCTGCATGCACGCTGCCGGTGATGGCATTCAGGGGTTGGCGGGTGTGCAGCTCGGCCAACGCTGCATGCAATTCACTGGTGGCGATATGGACGCCCTGCCCCACTGGTGCAGGATGACGAATCGCCTGTTCAATGGTCTCCGCGCCACACAAGCCACAACCGGTGCGACCGGTGAGATTGCGTTGCCTACGCAGCAGCGCGGCAAAACGCTCGGTATCAATACCGATGCGCAGTTCCAATGCGCCCTGATCGTTGAACAATTCCACCGAGCGAATCTCGTCAGGCTTATCGACCAGGGCTTCACTCAGGGTAAACCCAATGGCCAGATCTTCCAGATCGGTTGGGGTCGCCAGCATGACCACATGCGGAATGCCGTGATAACTGAGAGCAACAGGTTGCTCTTCAGACACCTGGTCGAATGTGTGTTCAACCTTGCCATCCACCCAGCGTTGCACGCGCACCTGGCTGTACAACTCCGGCACTACCTGTTCTGCAGGTGTGGCTTCAGGTATGGGTGACATTGTGCTCTCGAACGATATTTCGCTGCCGCTCGGTCAGTTCCCGATACCGTTTCTGCCATTCAGAGGGCTGAGTAACTTTTACTACCTGTACTGCCGTTACTTTGTACTCAGGGCAATTGGTGGCCCAGTCGGAGTTTTCGGTGGTCACCACATTCGCACCCGACTCAGGGAAGTGGAAGGTGGTGTACACCACACCCGGCTGCACGCGATCAGTGACAACTGCATGCAATACGGTTTCACCGGCACGACTGGCCACGCCCACCCAGTCGCCATCGGTGATGCCGCGCGTCTCGGCATCATGCGGATGTATTTCCAGCTGATCTTCGTCATGCCACAGCACATTCGCGGTACGTCGGGTTTGCGCACCCACGTTGTACTGCGTCAGCACCCGACCGGTGGTCAGAATCAACGGGAACCGGCCGTTGACGCGCTCGCTGGTGGGCACGTATTCGGTAACAAAGAATTTGCCCTTGCCGCGCACGAAGTGACCAACGTGCATGGTGGGCGTGCCATCAGGCGCCGCGCCGTTGCAAGGCCATTGAATGCTGCCCAATTTATCCAGCTTTTCGTAACTGACGCCCGTAAATGTCGGCGTCAGTGCCGCAATCTCCGCCATGATCTCGGAAGGATGTGTGTAGTGCATGGGGTACCCCAGTGCATTCGACAGCAGCACGGTGGCTTCCCAATCGGCATAACCGGCGCGCGGCTCCATCACCTTACGTACCCGCGAGATGCGGCGTTCGGCATTGGTGAACGTGCCGTCTTTTTCCAGAAAGGAGGAACCAGGCAGAAAAACATGCGCGTATTTCGCCGTTTCGTTGAGAAAGAGGTCCTGCACCACCACACATTCCATCGCCGCAAATGCGGCAGTGACGTGCTGGGTGTTGGGATCGGACTGCGCCATGTCCTCGCCCTGGATGTACATGCCCTTGAAGCTGCCATCCAGCGCCGCCTCGAACATGTTGGGAATACGCAGGCCCGGCTCGGCGTCCAGCGTGACATGCCATGCCGATTCAAATAACGCGCGCGTTGCACCGTCGGAAATATGCCGATAGCCGGCCAATTCGTGCGGGAACGAACCCATGTCGCAGGAACCCTGCACATTGTTCTGACCGCGCAGCGGGTTCACGCCCACGCCTTCGCGACCGAGATTGCCGGTGGCCATGGCCAGATTGGCAATGCTCATCACCGCGGTCGTGCCCTGACTGTGTTCAGTGACACCCAGACCGTAGTAGATCGCGCCATTGCGGGCCTGCGCGTACAGACGCGCCGCGCCGCGCACCAGCTCGGCCGGCACGCCAGTCACCGCCGCCGTAGCTTCGGGCGAACGATCCGGATGCGCCACGAAAGCTTTCCATTTCTCGTAAGAGTCGGCCTCGCAGCGATCATGAATGTAGGGCTCGCGCGTCAGTCCCTCCGTTACCACCACGTGCGCCAATGCATTCATCAAGGCGACATTGGTACCCGGACGCAACTGCAGGTGATAGTCGGCCTCGATGTGCGGCGCGCGCACCAGGCCGATCACACGTGGATCGACCACGATCAGTCTGGCGCCTTCACGCAAGCGGCGCTTGAGCTGCGATGCGAATACCGGATGACCTTCGGTGGGATTGGCGCCAACGACCATGATGACATCGGCATGCATTACCGAGGTAAACGCCTGAGTGCCCGCGGATTCACCCAGGGTTTGTTTCAGACCATACCCCGTGGGTGAATGACACACGCGTGCGCAGGTATCGACATTGTTATTGCCAAATGCGGCGCGCACCAGCTTTTGCACCAGGTAGGCTTCTTCGTTGGTACAGCGCGAGGAAGTGATGCCGCCCACCGAATCCTTGCCGTACTTCGCTTGTATGCGTTTGAACTCGCCGGCGGCGTAGCCGATCGCTTCTTGCCACGATACTTCGCGCCAGGGATCACTGATCTTCTGCCGGATCATGGGCTTGAGCACGCGGTCAGTATGCGTGGCATAGCCGTAGGCGAAGCGGCCTTTCACGCAGGCATGACCCTGATTCGCATGCCCTTGTCTGTTGGGCACCATACGCACGACTTCATTGTTCCTGACTTCGGCCTTGAAGGAACAGCCCACGCCGCAGTACGCACAGGTGGTGGTCACTGCCCGCTCGGGCACTGGCATGGCGATCAAACTCTTTTCTTGAAGCGCGGTAGTAGGACAAGCCTCAACGCAGGCACCGCAGGACACGCATTCCGATTCCAGGAACGACTCATCCTGACTGGCCACCACACGCGAAGCAAAGCCGCGGCCCTCGATGGTCAACGCCAGCGTGCCCTGCACTTCATCGCAGGCACGCACGCACCGCGAACAGACAATGCAGGCATTGGGATCGAAGCTGAAGTACGGATTGCTGTCGTCCTTGGACAAGACAATATGACGTTCGCCGCTCCAGCCGTAACGGCTTTCGGTGACGCCCAGGCGTTGTGCCATTTCCTTTATCTCGGTGCGCACCAGAACCTGGTCGCTAATCAGCTCCTGCGGATGATCCGAGACATACAGTTCCATCACGCCGCGACGCAATTGCTCGAGCTTGTCGCTGTGCGTGCGGATCTTCATGCCTGCTGCAACCTGAGTAGTGCAGGAAGCGGGAAAACCCTTGCGACCTTCGATTTCCACCAGACACAGACGGCAGGAACCAAAGGCCTTCAGGTTGTCGGTGGCACACAGCTTGGGGATCTGATTGCCGACCGTTGCCGCGGCGCGCATGACCGAAGTGCCTTCGGGCACCGTGATGCTCACGCCATCGATTTCAATCGTGACGGATTGAGCGCTGTCGCTGCGGGGGGTGCCGAGATCGTGGTGGTCCAGAGCGTACATTGTCGTTTACCTACGTGCGGTACGGGCGAGGCATGCCTCGCCCCTACATCAAGGCCGTCGAACCTTCAAAAAATCTTCCTTGAAATACTTGAGCGCACTCTGCACGGGAAACGGCGTCATGCCGCCGAGGCCGCACAGCGAACCGTTGAGCATGGTGTCGCACAGCTCTTCCAAGAGTTGCAGATTCTGCTCCTGATTGACGCCATGGGTGATGCGATCGATGACTTCCACGCCGCGCGTCGAACCGATGCGACAGGGCGTGCACTTGCCGCAGGACTCATTGGCGCAAAACTCCATCGCATAGCGCGCCATGTGCGCCATATCGACAGTGTCATCGAAGGCCACGATGCCACCATGACCCAGCAGGGCGCCAATGGCGCTCAAACTTTCGTAGTCGAGTGGTGTGTCGAAGTGTGACTCCGGAACATACGCACCCAGCGGCCCGCCGATCTGCACTGTGCGTAACGGCCGGCCCGAGGCGGAACCACCGGCATAGTCGTACAACAACTCACGCAAGCTATGCCCGAAAGCCAGTTCAACCAGGCCACCGCGTTTGAGATTGCCCGCCAGCTGAATGGGCAAGGTGCCGCGCGATTGACCGGTGCCGAAGTCGCGATAAAACGCCGCACCCTTTTCCAGAATGATCGGCACACTGGCCAGCGAGATCACATTGTTCACGATGGTCGGCTTGCCAAACAGACCCTTGATGGCTGGCAGTGGTGGTCGCACGCGCACTTCACCGCGCTTGCCTTCCAGACTTTCCAGCATGGAAGTTTCTTCACCGCAGATGTACGCGCCGGCACCCAGACGCACTTCCAGCTCAAAGCACCTGCCGCTGCCCAGCACATTCGCGCCGAGATATCCGGCGGCTCTGGCCACGGCAATGGCTTCGTTCAGGGCGCGATGCGCATGCGGATATTCGACGCGCAGATAGATGTAACCCTGCGTTGCACCAACGGCAAAGCCCGCAATCGTCATGCCTTCAATCAGGGTGAAGGGATCACCTTCCATCAACATGCGATCGGCAAAGGTACCGGAGTCGCCTTCGTCGGCATTACAGGTCACATACTTCTTTGAAGATTGCGCATCCAACACAGTTTTCCACTTGATGCCGGTGGGGAACGCGGCGCCGCCGCGACCACGCAGACCGGAATCGGTAATGGCCTGAACGATCTCGGCAGGCTGCATGCTGAGCGCGCGCTGCAGGCCGCGATAGCCGCCATGGGCGAGATAGTCGCCAAGACTGGTGGGCTCAATAAGGCCCACGCGCGCGAAAGTCAGCCGCTGCTGCTGCTTAAGCTGCGCGATATCGTCGGTGAGTCCGAGATACAAAGGATGTGCGCCAGCGTGTAGAAAATCAGCTGCAAACAATCCCGGCACATCTGCAGGCAGCACCGGACCATAGGCATGACGTCCCGTCGACGTAACCACCTCCACCAACGGCTCCAGCCACAACAAGCCGCGCGAACCATTACGCTTGAGCGTGATCTCGACGCCACGCGCCTTCGCCTGCTCAACAATCGCTTGCGCCACTTCCTGCGCACCCAAGGACAGCGCGGCAGCATCCGTGGGTACATAGACCACGTTGCTCATGGCTTGCGCTCCCGCTGTGCCAACAGCTCGTCGAAGCGCTGGTTCGAGACGCGTCCATACAGATCGCCATCGATCATCACCGCCGGCGAGCAGGCGCAGTTGCCCAGGCAGTACACAGGCTCCAGCGTAAACTGACCGTCCGCAGTGGTCTCATGGAAATCAACGCCCAGACGTTGCTTGGCATGCGCTTCAAGCGTCTCGCAGTGCATAGACTGACAGGCTTCGGCACGACACAGTTGCACGATGTGCCTGCCCGGTGGCGACTGCCGGAAGTAGTGATAGAACGTGACCACACCATGTACTTCGGCGCGCGACAGGTTCAGGCCTTCTGCCACCACCGGCACCGCTTCCTTCGGGATGTAGCCAAACGCATCCTGGATGGCATGCAGCACCAGCAACAGCGGCCCGGGCTGTTCGCGAAACTGGGCAATGATGCTGTTGAGTTGTTCGGTCATGTTGCGGCGCGGCTTATGCACTCTCTGGAATTTGCCAGTGACATTCTAGGCGGCGATGCCTCACATTTCACAATGCGATGGCAAATGTCACCGGCATCGCCACATCCGGAAAACTGATACTCCCGGGAAACAGGTCAATTTCTGCAGAAGGGCAGATCTCTGCGTCGTTTCATGGGAAACGACTGCGGCAATGTCACCGGGCCAGTCCCTTACTTGTTGATGCCCATCAGGTCTTCGGCGGACAGGTGCTCCACGGTCTTGCCGTCAGTGAACGTACGCGTCACATGGCTGGAGGCATACACCCAGAGGATTTTCATGGGCTGATCGCCCGTGTTGCGGAAGGCATGGGTGACATTACCGGGAATATAGGTGCTGTCGTACTGCTTCAGCGGCGTTACCACACCATCGATTTCCACTTCGCCCACACCTTCCAGCAACGTCACCTGCTCAGGCACATTGTGGGCGTGTAATGGCGCACCCTGCCCCTTGGGATAAGTACTGATGCCGGTGGTAAACGCCGGATTGTCCACCGATACATGGGTAATCAAAGGAATGGTCCTGATGCCCTGGCCACGATCAAGCACCTTCACCTGATCCACTTTCACAATCGTGCATTCGGTCGTCATGGAGTTCTCGCAAGTCAGCAGATAAATCAGCGCAACAATTTGGTCAGATATTCGTCCGACATACCAGCGTCGCGCAAGTGCGCACGCACCGCAGCAATCTTGGTGAAGACATCTTCCACGCCGGTAATGCGCTCCCCGTCATCGAGGTACACATACCCTGCTGTGACATGGAACAGCGTGATCATTTCACTGCAGGTGTCCGGCACGGTGAGCGTATGAATTTCGCCGGGTGGCTCGAATACATAGTCGCCGGGATTGGCGATCCAGTCGTGCTCCAGATAACGCCAGGTGCCGCGCAGCGTAACCGCATGGACCGGCCCGAGGTGACGATGCCGTGACAAGATGCCGGCGCGGCGCACCCGCAGAAGGTTGACGTAGTACCCTTGAGAGACATTCAGGATGAGCGGCCGGAACCACACCTCCGGCGCCTGCGGCACCCAGATTCCGTCATCAAGATTCAGCGCGCCGGAGACAAACATCTCCGGAACAGGCCCGCCCGCCAGTTCACCTTGCATACCCGCCATTCCGATCTGCAGTCGGTCGGCTCTGCTGCATCCGCAGCAGCTGCCGCACCGGACTCCACCCTCACCACATTCGTTGATTGCCGAGTATGACAACACAATCGTCACGAGCCCGGGGCCGACTGTCCGCAATTCAAAGGTGCAAACACGTAGACAATGGCTCCTGGAGCAGTTTGCTCCTGATGCGGCATGCGCCCGGACCGGAGCCTGAATTGTCGGGTCTGGCCACCTGCTGAAACACACCGATACGACTGTTTACGTGTTTGCACCTTTGAATTGCGGACGGTCGCAACCGCGAGCCGGACAACTGTGATTAGATTGCGCACCTTCAAAGCCGATGCGGAGTCGCAAGCAATGTTTATCGTCGATTCACAAGTACATATCTGGAAGGACGAGACCCCGGACCGTCCCTGGATCAAGGGCGCCCGTGAGCGCATGAAGCTCAACGGCCACCGCTCGGAAGCCTTCAGCTACCAGGAATGCATCAAGTTGATGGACGAAGCCGGTGTCAACCGCGCCCTGATCCTGCCGCCCTCATGGGAAGGCGACCGCATCGACTACGCCGTTGAAGCCTGCGAAAAGTACCCCGACCGTTTTGGCATCATGGCCCGTGTGCCGCAGAACAAGCCGGAGGAATCCAAGGCCTGGCTGAAGGACTGGAAGAGCATTCCCGGCATGAAAGGCACCCGCCTGACCTTCCACCGTCCCCAGGACCGTAACTGGATGATCGACGGTACCTGTGACTGGTACTGGCCGTTCGCCGAAGAGCACGGCATCCCGACCATGGTGCATGCCCCGATCTGGAAGGCTGAACTGGGTCAGATAGCCAAGCGCCACCCCGGCCTGAAGATCATCATCGATCACATGGGCATCATGGCCCGCTGCGTCGACGACGCCATTGGTTACTGGGCCGAAGAAACCGCCGATCTGGCCGAATACCCGAACATCTATGTGAAGGTGTCCGCCCTCCCTGGCTACTCCACCCAGCCCTTCCCGAACCTGAACATCGAAAAGTATGTTCGCAACATGGTGGACAAGATGGGTGCCGAGCGTTGCTTCTGGGGTACCGATATCACTCGCCTGATGGACCACGGTCTGACCTACAAGGACACCATCGAGCAATTCACCAAGCACTTCACCTCGCTGAAGCCGGCTGAGCTGGAACAGATCATGGGTCTGGGCATCTGCAAGTGCCTGAACTGGCCGCCCTCGAAGTAATTCAGCCCCGTACACAGGCTGTTGAAAATTCGTTTTCAACAGCCTGTCACTTTAAGATGGATCTGACGGACCAGTACCGGTCCGGCGAGATCACAAGCTGTGCAGCTGCCTGGATTCAGGAGCGCGAAAAAGTCACACCTTTTTCACGGCAACCATTGAAAAGGGGCGGACAGCTCTGCTTTCACCAACCAGACAAGTGAATCCATGAAGCGCTACATAGACGGCGGCGAAGCAATTTTCTCGGCTTTCCGTGCCCTCAGCATCGACTACGTCTTTTCCTGCCCGGGCTCCGAATGGGCGCCAGCATGGGAAGCGGTGGTACGGCAAAAAGTCGAAAACACACCCGGCCCGGCTTACCTCGACCTGTGGCATGAAACCGTGGCTGTTGGTATGGCCACCGGCTACGCGCTGGTCACGGGTCGTCCGCAGGCGGTTTTGCTGCACGCCGCTCCCGGCTTATTGCAAGGCACCTGCGCCATTCAAGGCGCCTTGTTGGCCGGTGCACCGATGATTGTCATGTCTTCGGAGTCAATCACTTATGGAGAACGTCCAGGTCAGGACCCGGGTTCGCAGTGGTATCGCAATCTGTCGATCGTCGGTGGGCCACAGGCGTTAGTGGAGAACATCACCAAGTGGTCGAACATGGCGCCGACCATTGAAGTGCTGTACGAGATGGTGGTGCGTGCCACCGAAATGTCGATGCGTGCGCCATCCGGTCCGACGTATCTCAATGTGCCGGTCGAAGTCCTGCTTGATCAATGGACGCCGCCGAAGTTCGCCAAGCTCACCGCGCCAGCGGGACGCAAGATCACGCCACCGGAAGAAATCGAGACATTGGCTGATCGCCTGATTGCCGCGAAAAATCCCATTGTGTTGACGGAAACGGCGGGCCGCGAAAGCGCTGCGTTCAAAGCGCTCACCGGCCTATGCGATTTGATGGCGTTGCCGGTGATCGAACCGCAATCCGCCGTGTGCACCAACTTCCCGCGCACGAATCCCATGCATCAAGGCTCGGTGGCTGATCCCTTCACTGCTACAACCGATTTGGTGCTGCTGATCAATTGCCGCGCGCCCTGGTATCCGCCCAGCAACAAGCCTGCGAATGCGGCCACCATTGTCATCGACGAAGTGCCGCAACGTCCGCATGTTGTATATCAGGCACTGTTTGCCGATGCGTATCTGGAAGGCGAAGTGGGTGAAACACTGCGCCAAGTGACTGACGTGCTCAAGAAGCGCGGTTTCAACAGGGCGCTGGTGGAAGAACGTCGCGCGCGTCTCACCGCTTCACACAAAGCGCAACTGGCCAAGATGCACGAGCTCGAAGCCAAGGCGGCTGCCAGCAATGGCCCGATTGATCCCGTGCTGCTGGTCAAAGAACTACGCGACCAGCTCGGCGCTGAAGCGGTATTCGTGGACGAGAGCATCACGCACAGCCGCGTAGTCCAACAGCATCTGATGCTCGATCAACCAGAACGCTACTACTACGTGCAAGGCGGTTTGGGTCAGGGCATTGGCGTGGCTTTGGGCGTCAAGCTTGCCAGTGGTGATCGTCCCGTGGTGCTCACGCTCGGCGATGGCACTTACATCTACAACCCGGTGGTCGCCTCGCTGTGTGCTTCGAAGGATCACAAGCTGCCGTTGCTGATTGTCATCTTCAACAACAAGCAGTACCTGTCAATGAAGTACAACCATCTGCGCGCCTATCCGGATGGTGCCGCAGTCACGCACAAAACATTTCCGGGCACGGACTTGTCGACTCAACCTGACCTCGCTGAATTTGCCGAACCCTTCGGCATGTTCCATGCGACTGTTAAAGATGTATCGTCCTTGTCGAGCGCCATGAAATCAGCCATCGAAGCGATGCGTCAGGGACGTACCGCAATATTGAACGTGATGGTGACGAAGTAGTTTTGGTTTGATGTTTGCCTGTTGTAGGCTGGGCTGCAAAGCCCAACGTTAAACTGATCAATGTTGGGCTTCGAAGACTCAACCCAACCTACGCGAGCTGCGGTGCTAAATCGCTGTTGGCCGGGAAGGTTGAAGTCATGATTCGCCCTGGTACGCATAGGAGAAGCCGATCGGCGGCGATGTAACTGAAATGTAAACGAAGGGCGCCGTTCCAGTGTTCTTGAACCCATGCACATCGCCCTCTTCGAGCCGAACAACCTGCCCTTTAGTAAATGACTTTGAATTCTGGTCGCTTAGAAGAAGCGACCCCTCTCCTTCGATGGCGATCCATATCTGCTCTGAAGCAGCATGGGTATGCCGTGGCTGTTCTGCTCCCGGCGCTACAGTGACGGTCGTGATGGTTACTCGACGAGATGTAGAGTTGTGGGGTGACAATAGCTGAAGTGACTCCACACCCGGATTACGCAATAGCCTGAACGACTCTTGAGTCAGGAATTCCATGTGGCACCTATACAGAGTAATGGAGCGTTGTGAAAACCAACTATTAACGTGGCAACCTATAGCTTTCGCAGGATGCACACGCGTGTACACCATTCAGACGTTCGGCGCGCACACGTGTTTGCACTCTACGGCCGCACTCCAGATCAGATCTCCTCCACCATCACCGGATTACTCAACCTGCCCAGTCCGGTGATCTCGATATCCACCGTATCGCCCACCCTGAGCACTGCCGTGCTTTCCGCGCCCATCCACAGGACATCGCCCGGATACAGGGTGATGTAGCGCGAGATGGCGATGATGTAGTCGAGCGTGTCGAAGATCATGTTATTGGTCTTGAAGTCGCCGGCCGATTGACCGTTCACGGTCACACGCGTCTGCGATTGATCGATGTCGGTGTCGGTGTCGATCCACGGGCCCATGGGCTTGAAGGTGTCGCTGTTCTTGCAGCGCCAGAAGGTGCGATCTTCACGCTGCCATTCGCGCGCGCTGACGTCGTTGCCGACGGTCCAGCCGAAGATCGCGGCGCGTGCTTCATCACGCGAGGTCACGCGACGAACCTTGCGACCGATTACCGCCACCAGTTCGCCTTCGGCTTCCAGCGTGCCGCCGAAGTCCGCGGGCTTGATGATGGCCTCGCCATGACCGATCAAGGCATTGTTGGCGCGATAGCCCACTTCGGGACGCTCCGGCACCTTGGCGGTTTTCGAACCCAGCCGTTGATAGTGCAGCACATGCTCCAGATAGTTGAAACCCACGGCATAAAATGTCGGCGGGATCACCGGCGGCAACAATTGCGTTCCAGTCAGTGGCACGCTGTCTGTGGTCACCCGATGCTGCGAAAACGGACTGCCCTCGACGCGCAGGATGCGATCACCGTCCACCACTCCGAATTGGGCTCCATTCGGAGCCATGAATCGACACCATTTCACCTGGGTACCTCCACAACCGACCGGCGCATCGTCATCAAAAACATTTGGCACAAGCCATGTTAAGGGACGATTTGATCACGTTTTGTCGCATATAATGACCGCAGTGTTGCAAAAAGCTAATCTTTAGACACAACAGGCCGCTTACATGGATCGCTTCACCGTCATGAAAAGCTTCGTCACCGTGGCGCGTTGCGAAAGCTTCGCCATGGCGGCACGCACGCTGTCGATTTCCCGCGCACTGGTATCGCGGCATATCGCGGATCTGGAAAAACAGGTCGGCATTCGGCTTCTGAACCGGACCACCCGCTCCGTGACGCTGACTGAGTCGGGCACGCAATATCTCGAGTTCTGCAAGCGCATACTCGCCGAGATCGCCGAACGCGACGCGCAGATGCTGGGCATGAAGGAAAATGCCGAAGGTGATCTGTCGGTGGTATCGCCCAAATGGATCGGCAGCCTCGATCTGGGCGATGCGATCGCCACCTTTGCCCAGGACCACCCGCTGATACGCGTACGGTTCGAACTCGGCGGGCTCTCGGAGCGAACCTACAACTTTGTCGAGGAGGGCTACGATATTGCCTTCCACACCAAGAATCTGCGCGATTCTTCGATCATGGTGCGCAAAATCGCGCCGCTGCACTTCGCAATGTGTGCCTCACCCGAGTATCTGGCGCGCCGGGGAACACCTACGACGCCATTGGATCTGTCGAAACACGACTGCCTTATTCACGTCAACGATCCGATCTGGCATCTCGGCGACGGCCGTATCAAGCACAACTACAAGCCGCACAACGTTACATTCTCCTCGAACACCTATCTGGTGCTGCAAAAGGCTGCAATTCGCAGCATGGGTATTGCGCTGCTACCGGTCCGCTCCGTCTACCCCGAAATCAAGTCAGGACAGCTCGAAGTGGTACTGGGCGGTTTTCAGGTGCCAGAACGCCCCCTGTATGCGGTGTATGCACCGGGACGACAACTGGTGCGCAAAGTCCGCATTTTTGTCGATTTCATTGCGGAATGGTTCAAGCAGCACCCCACACTCAGCACCAAGGGTCGCTGACGTCAGCTGTTGCCCGACAAGCCACGACTGCGGTGCACGATCCAGGCGGAAAGCACACCGCAGGCCAGCCCACTTGCTATCGTCGCACCAGGCAGTCCGAGCACATGCGCAACGGAACCAATCATTGCGCTGCCTATGCCCGGACCGGCGACATTGCACATGCCCCACAGGCCAAGGACGCGTCCGCGAAACGACTCGTCAATGGATTTTTGCAGCAGCACCTGCAGACCCACGCTGCACACCACCACCGCGAGGCCCAGTACTGCAACGACACCGACGGCAAACCAGTAATTCTGAACCACGCCGAGCAGCACCACGATGACCCCAACCCACAGTGCGCCACGACGTGCCAGCATGGGTAGCCAGCCATCGCTTCCCGCCTTTGACAGCAACGCGCCACCGATGATGGCGCCAATGCCACCCGCAGTGGTCAATGCGGCCAGGCCCGAGCTGCCGCGGTCATAAAGTCCACCGGCAAATGCAGGCATCAATTCCACCACACCGCGCCCGAGGGTCGATGTAACAAAGGACAGCAGCATCAACTCACCGATGAAGCTGTGCCCTGTTACATAGCGAACGCCAGCGACAAAGTCCTTTACGAAGCCCCCAGTGGGCTTGCGCGGAACCTGACGCATGTCGATGACCGCCAGTGCGCCGATGATGGCCGCATAGGAGATCGCGTTCATGGCAAAGGTGGCTGCGACACCGAGCGTGGCAATCGCGATGCCCGCGAGCGCAGGCCCGACTGTGCGCGTCACGTTGTAGATGATGGAGTTGGCTGCGATCGCTTCAGCGAGACGACCGGGTGGCGCCATTTCATTCGCCAGCGTCAGACGCACCGGTTGATAGGCACTGCTGGCGATGCCCAGCAGCACGGACAGCGCGCACAGGCGCTCAATGGTCAGGGCATTGAGCGCCGTCACCACATACAGAAGCGTAGCCAGTGCGGTCAGTGCGCTGTTGGTCACGATGGCGTAGCGCTTGGTATCGCATCGGTCGAGCAAGCCACCAAACAGCGGTGCAAAGAAGATCAGGGGGAGATACTGCGCCAGCGAAACAAGCCCAACCCAGGACGCTGAATGCGACAGGTCCCAGGACAGCCAGCCCACACCGATACGTTGTGACCATGCACCCAGCCACGAAATCATGTTCCCCAATGAGAAGAGCGCGAAGTTGCGGTCACTGAAAATGCCGAGTCGGGAACCCAGAACGCTCATGTCACGGAGTTTCCATCAACCGCCGGCAATTACCCACAAGAATGACTGCCCAGCCACATTCCACTATGTGAACGAAATGTGCGTATCTCAGCTGCGTCTCACCAGCCATGCACAATGTTTGCAACGTGATTGGCGATTGCGATTGCAGAGGTCAATCCCGGTGATTCAATGCCATAAAGATTTATCAGCCCTTTCACGCCATGAACATCGGGACCCTGAATCATGAAGTCGGCAGCCGGTTCACCCGGGCCACTCAACTTGGGGCGAATTCCTGCGTATCCGGGCCGCAGAGAGTCATCAGGCAATGCAGGCCAATAACGGCGAATCGCTGCGTAGAATTTTTCTGAACGCGCTGGATCCACCGTGTAGTCCAGCCGATCCACCCATTCCACGTCAGGTCCGAAACGACCCTGTCCGGCCAGATCAAGCGTCAGATGCACACCCAGACCACCCGGTTCAGGAACGGGATAGATAAGCCGCTGGAACGGTGCTCTGGTCTGCAGAACGTAGTAGTTGCCCTTGGCGAAGAACGAAGGGGGAATGCTCGCCTTCGGGATGCCATCGATACGATGCGCCACTTCCTGTGCATGCAAACCGGCGCAGTTGATGACGATGGATGCTTCGAGTTCCATCATCTCCTCTGCACCGGCCTCCAGGTAAATCATCTGGCTGTCGTACTTGCCGCGTTGCACCGGCGAGTGAAACGCAATCATGCCGCCCGCCTGCTCGAACTCTCCCTGCAACGCCAGCATGAACCCATGGCTGTCGACAATTCCAGTGGACGGAGAATTCAGTGCGGCAACAGCGTTTAAAGCCGGCTCAAGCGCATGCGCCTCATCCGCAGTAAGCCAGGTCAGATCAGTGACGCCATTGGCACGGGCCGCGCGCTCAATGGATTGCAGCGCGGGAATCTGCGCTTCGTCGGCCGCAACAATCAGCTTGCCGCAGCGTTTGTACTCAACACCGCGAGCCGCGCAGAATTCATACAGGAGCTGCTTGCCTTCAACACAGAAACGCGCCTTCGCCGACCCTGCCGGGTAATAGATACCCGCGTGGATCACCTCACTGTTGCGCGAACTCGTTTCGGTACCGATTGCTGATTCCGCTTCGAGAATGAGTGTTTCGTGCCCGCGCTGCGCCATCGCTCGCGCCACCGCCAAACCCACAACACCTGCGCCGATGACAACGCATTCGATACGTTCGGACATTAAGTCGCCAACTCCGCGGGCCTGTCAGGGTGATACGTAAGCCGTTTTCACCGAGGTGTAGAAATCCATCGCGTAACGTCCCTGCTCACGCGGCCCGTAGCTGGAGTCTTTGCGACCGCCGAACGGCACGTGATAATCAACACCAGCGGTCGGCACGTTGACCATGACCATACCCGCCTGCGAGCGCCGACGGAATTCGGCTGCATATTTGAGCGACGTTGTCATGATGCCGGAGGAGAGACCAAATGGCACATTGTTGGCAGTCGCGAGTGCTTCTTCGAAGTCGCGCACGCGAATGACACTGGCAACCGGCCCGAAGATTTCCTCCTGATTGATACGCATGGCAGGCGTGCTGTTGGTGAACAACGTTGGTTCGAGAAAAAATCCCTTGGTCGGCCGTTCGAGCAGCTTGCCGCCGAACGCAAGCGTGGCGCCTTCGGCACGGCCCAGCTCGATGTACCTGGTGTCCTGCTCCAGCTGCGAAGCATCAACCACCGGACCCATGTCAGTTTGCGGATCCAGTGCATGGCCCACTTTCATCGCGGCCATTTTGTTTTGCAGCACTGCGACGAAGCGATCGTGAATGCCGTCGGTGACGATGAAACGGCTCGACGCCGTGCAGCGCTGACCGGTGGAGTAGAACGCACCCTGCAAAGCCACATCGGCCGCCAGATTCAGATCTGCATCGTCGACAATCACCAGCGGGTTCTTGCCGCCCATTTCAATCTGCGCCTTGGCGCGCCGCTGAGCAGTCTTGACGATGATGCTGTCGCCGATGGCGGTGGAGCCGGTAAAGCTGATGGCGCTCACCTTGGGTGAATTCACCATGGCTTCACCCACGATCGAGCCCTTGCCCATCACCAGATTGAACACACCCTTGGGCAGGCCGGAGCGCGAAATGATTTCACTCAGCGCCCATGCACAGCCGGGCACCAGTTCCGCGGGCTTGAACACCACGCAGTTGCCGTAGCACAGCGCCGGCGCAATTTTCCAGGCAGGAATGGCAATCGGAAAATTCCACGGCGTAATCAGACCCACCACACCAATCGGCTCACGGGTGATTTCCACAGTAAGCCCGGGGCGGGTCGAAGTCAGCAGCTCGCCCGGAATACGCAGTGCCTCGCCGGCGAAGAACTTGAACACGCGACCAGCACGCTCCACTTCACCGATGCCTTCCTTGAGAGTCTTGCCTTCTTCACGCGACAGCAGCTGTCCCAGTTCTTCGCGACGCGCGATCAGCTCCGTGCCGATGCGGTCCAGCGCATCGGAGCGCAGCTGCACTGAACTGAACTGCCACGACTGAAAGGCATTTGCTGCGGCATTGATGGCATCTTCGGCGTCCGCCGCATTCGCCATCGCATACTTGCCGATCACATCGGAAGTATCCGAGGGATTGATGTTGGAGTTCTGCCCCGCACCTTCGCGCCAGGCACCATCGATGAAATTCTGATGAAGATTCGACATGGCCATACCTGTCAATATTTACTGTCAGTACTTGAAGAAAACACGCTTGGTGATCAGATAACCCTCAAGACCTTCTGCGCCGCCTTCGCGGCCGTAACCGCTCTCCTTGACGCCGCCCGACGGCGCTTCCACTACCGAACCACCGCAGTGGTTGATGGACATGATGCCTGCTTCGAGCCTGCGCATGAGCGTATTCGCTGTCGCCGTCGACTTGGTATAGGCATAAGCGGCCAGACCATACTGCAGCGAGTTCGCAATATCGATGGCTTCGTCGAGATTGGCGAAAGACCGGATCGGCGCCACGGGTCCGAACGGCTCGTTACACATCATCTGCGAGGAATCCGGTACATTGTTCAGCACCGTGGGCTCGAAGAAGAAACCGCGTGTGCCGATTCTGTGACCACCGCATAGCACCTTGGCGCCGCGCTGCACTGCATCCGCCACCATGGCTTCCACTGCCGCCAGACGTCGTGCATTGGCCAGCGGTCCCATTTGCACACCGGGTTCCAGACCATCGCCCACTTTAAGCGATGTCGCCGCTTCGACCAGTGCTGCGGTGAATTTGTCGGCAATCGATTCATGAACCAGGAAACGACTGGGTGAAGTGCACACCTGGCCCGCGTTGATGAATTTGGCAATCGCCGCAGTCTTCGCAGCATGCACCGGATCTGCATCCGCACACACGATTACCGGCGCATGCCCGCCCAGCTCCATCATGTTCGGCTTCATCAGCGACGCAGAGAGACTGGCGAGTTGCTTGCCCACGGGAATGGAGCCGGTAAAGGCCACCATCCGCGTGATGGGTGAAGAAATGAGATGCTGCGACACTTCAGCCGGCACGCCAAACACCAGATTCAACACACCCGGCGGCAAACCAGCTTCGTCAAAGCAACGCACCAGCTCGCACGCAGTGCCCGGCGTTTCTTCGGATGCCTTGATGATGATGGAACAGCCTGCAGAAACCGCTGCAGCAATCTTGCGCATCGGTGAACCCGCCGGAAAATTCCAGGGCGTGAACGCTGCCACGGGTCCGACCGGTTGCTTCAGGATGTGGATGTCCGATGTGGCGTCGTAGGGAATGATGCGACCGTAGGCACGACGCGCTTCTTCGGCATCCCATTGCAATGTACCGGCCACGCGCGTGGCTTCGCCACGCGCTTCGGTCAGCGCCTTGCCCTGCTCCAGGGTCATGATCTCGCCGATTCTGGGCGCGCGCTCGCGCACCAGGCGGGCTGCGGTGAGCAGAATCTTGGTGCGCGTCTCAAGCGCCGTATCGCGCCAGGCTGGAAAAGCGCGCTGTGCAGCCGCCAGCGCTCGATCCAGATCGGCACGGCTCGCATGCGGCACGTGACCCAGCACTTGTTCATTCGCCGGATTGATGACCGGCTCGCTACGGCCTTCGCTGCCCGCAGACCACTTGCCATCAATGAAAAGACCAAGCTCGGTATAAGTCGCCATGTTTACGTCCGGACTCCGCGATTAGATCGTTTGCACTGCAGGAATGGTCACACCCAGCTTTTCGGCATCCTTGACCAGCTTCTGCCAGGTGGCGCCGGGCACCGGAATGCCCTTGGCGGAACGTTCCTTGAAAGCGCGCTGACCGCGTTCACCGGGGAACAGAATTTCATCCCAGCCCGCAGCGCGCGGCAGGCCCTTGATGGTTTCCAGCGTGGCATCCACCATGCTCTTGAACGCGTCCACACCACCGAATGCAGCAACGTCCACGGCGATCAGTACGCCATTCTGGCGATGCTTTTCGCCTTCGGGTGTGCCGGAGTGATAGCTGGTGACGATGGGATTGTTGATAAGCACCGAAGTGAGCAGTTCGAACATCAGCGACATGCCACCGCCTTTCGCACCACCCAGCGGTGTGGGGATTTCAGCCAACGCAGGATCGGTGGTGGGCTCACCTTCGCCAGTGAGCGCGAAACCCTCAGGCAGTTGCTTACCCTGAATCTTGTACTGCGCGATCTTGCCCAGCGCGATGTTGGCGGTGGCCATGTCGAGCACCACGATGCCGTGTTTGGCGGATGGCACGGCAATGGCCAGCGGGCTGGTAGCCACCGCTGCACCCCTGGTGCCCGCATAAGACATGTTCGGAATGCCTGCCAGCAACCCAATACCGATCATGCCGGCCTCAGCTGCCAGCGAGGTGTAGTAACCGATTGCGCCCGTGTGCACGGTGCCACGCACCGAAGCCCAGGCTACACCGGTCTGTCTGGCGGTCTTGATGGCTTCCTCCATGCCGCGCTTCATTGCCACCGGACCCGGTGCGCCATCGGCATCAATGGTGATCACGGCCGGACGCGGGTGTTCAACTTTCATTGCCGGACGCGGCTTTGCCTCACCGCTTTCAAACAGCTCAACATAGCGTGGAATGCGCGAAATGCCATGCGAATCCACGGCGCGCAGATTGGCCCATACCAGGACCTCGGCAACGGTATCCGCGCCGGCGCTTTCCATTCCAAGACGCTCGAACATCGAGCAAACCAGGGTGCGCAGATCCTGCGCCGCAATACGAATTTTTTCGGGCTTAGCCATAGTGACTCACTGCTGTTACATCATGTCCGCAAACTTGACCTTCATGCGATTAGCCGGATGACCGGACAAGTCCGGCCGCCTGACATCGCCAATCAGGGTTCTACCAATAAAACTCCAGTGGGAAATTCACTGGAGCAAAAAAACCTGTGCCGATCACCGGTTTGTTGTTCCTGGGTATCGGTCCTGCATCCCATCAGCACGCGCCATGGATGCCCTCATCAGTGCACTGCCTGCCCCACCTTGCTAACGCCTTCGCTTGCGTTGGTACGGCTGGTTCTTCCGACAACCAGCCATAACATCACGATTGTCAACGCTCCGGCAGCAATCACGTTGGTGGCTTGTTGGGTCCAATCACCGGTCGCCTGCGCCGCGAATGCAGCCGGCGGCCCGAACAACACACCCCATAACGTAATTTGCGTAACAAGCCCGCTGGTTGCACCCATGGCCTCGCGGCTCGGGGCAACTTGTGGCAGCAACGCCCAGAGACCGACAACCAGACCCGCAGCAAAGAAGAATACGCTGGCAACTATGACCGCGGTTGCGAATCCGGGCATTTTCAACCCAACCGCAATGCCGCAGACAATCATGCCAAGCACACCGGCAATTGCGATGAACAATGGCCGGACACCGCGATTCATCATTGGGCCGACCACCAGGCAACCGATGGTGTTGAACAGCATTCCGAGCGTGCCGATTGAGGATGCTACGGGAAAACTCACGGGATAGTAGCCGCTAAGCGTGAGTGACAGCGTAGTGACAATGCCGGTCTGGATGAAGGCGGCGGCGGCAAAAGCCAATCCAAGCAGATACGGCCCGGGGCGTCGCAAGACAGTAGCAAGGCCGGCCGTCCGCGCGGCGGCCACACCCCCACTCGCAGGAAGAGTGATCAGCGCGAGCGCGGCACACGCCCCCAGCACAATGGCGTGACCCGTAAACGCCCACCTCCATTCGCCGGTTCCAGCCAGCTTCGCCGTAAGCAACAGCGGCAAGGCAAAGCTCATCGGAATGAACGAGGACCACAGGGTCAAGGCAATATTGCGCCGCGGGCCGCTGGTGGTACGCGCCAACATCGTCACTGCCGATACCGCGATACCGACATAGCCGACGCCCTCAACAACACGCATGATCAGGAAGTTTTCCATGGAAGTGGCGAACGCAACACCCACATCACCTGCGATAACAATTACACATCCGATCAGCAGGATTCCCTTGTCGCCGAAGCGATCAACCAGCGCGCCCGTCAACAGCGCACCAATCGCCACCAGTGCGGACGGCGTGGAAATAATCCACCCGGCCTGTTGCGGTGCCGCCTGGAAGAAAGCAGCAATGTCACGGGCGACCGTCACCGCCTGACTGATCGTCGTAGCGCCCAGCACGCCGATGAAATAGATCAGCAGAATGGAGCCCCATGAGCCCTGACTGTCGTTTGCCGCGGATGGTGCAGACATGAGGTTTCCCCGACTTGATTTTAATGTTGAGAATCACGTTCAGCGTCGCCTGGAAACTTGACCATCCATAGATGATGTTGCGGCGTCTGCTCCCAGACACGCGGTGTAAAGCTCTTGTCCATGCGGTCCATGTCAGCTGCGTATTCGATACGCCCGCCACAGGGTGCGTGGAACATGCGAAATACATTCGAGCCAAGATTGTGACGGCCGAGCCGGCGCGATTCTTTCCAGCCATGATCGGTCATGAAATTGCCACCTTCGATCACCTCATCGCTGTCGCGGACTTCCAGTGCGATGTGATTGATCGATACCTGATCCGGACGATGACACAGAAGAAAATTATGATGCTCGATATCGCCTTCACACTGCATGAAGGTGCCCATCGGCAACACACGGTCGATGGCGCGGAACTTCAGACGCTGCGTATAAAAATCGTTCGCCTTCTCGCGGCCTTCCTTCAGGATGTCGAGCGCGACATGGATGATACGCAACGGACGGGCACGACCGTAGGCCTTCACATCCTGATTGCGGCGACCAATGACCCCGGGTGTGTTGTGCGCAGGCAGTTCGACCTGCACGCTGTGTGGATTGGCAATCTTGAAGGCGATGGCATAACCCGTTTCGTCGTGGGAGTGCAGCGTGCCATCGGCGTCGCGTCTCACCGGACGATCCGTGGACAGTTCTGTGGCGATGGCATCCAGGTCAGCTGCGGTCTCCACGCCCCAGACAATTTCACGCACATTCGACCCCGGACCTACCGCTGGCGGCAGCGAAGGATCATCGATCCTGCGCAGGCGCACGAACTGATTGACCGGCGTACGAAACGAGATGCACTCATCCGAACGTCCGGCAGGTTCGAGGCCAACGTCGCTGAAGAACCGTTCGCATGCCGCCAGGTCCTCAACACCGTAGATCACCTCTTCAATTCGTGTAATGGACATCGACGCATCTCCGGCCCTGCCCCGAACAACGAGCCTACTGTAGCGGATAACACTTGCGCCTTCCGGCGTTCAAATGCGAACCATGTGTTTCGGATAATTGACCAATGAACGCTGCAGTCTCACGTACGCTAATACCAGTGTTTTACGACGCCCGAGGCCTCCAACCATGCGACTTCCGAAGCTGCCACCCGAACAACTTTCTCCCCGGCAACAAGAGCTGGCCGCCCGCATCGCGGGTAAACGCGGCCAGGTACGCGGCCCCTATTTGTGCTGGCTGCACAGCCCCGAACTGTGCGACCGGGTGGAGTCGCTGGGCGCCTATGTGCGCTTCGACTGCTCGCTGTCGGAAAAGCTCCGCGAGTTCAGCATTCTGATTACTGCCAGATACTGGGACGCACAGCATTCATGGAATGCACACCTGGATAAGGCTATCGCGGCTGGGCTGCCGCCCGAAGTACCCAAGGCTATTGCCGAGGGCCGCAAGCCGGACTTCAAGGCCGACGACGAGCGCGTGTTCTTTGATTTCAGCATGCAGCTGCTGGAAGACCATTTCGTGAGTGACACAACATTTGCCGAAGCGCTGCAGCTGTTCGGCAATCAGGGTGTGGTGGACATCATTGGCTGTCTGGGTAACTTCTCGATGCTGGCTTTCTGTCTGAACGCCTTCCAGGTGGATCTCGATCCGACCAAGGAACCGCCGTTTGCGGATATCCGCGGTTACGCGCGCATCGCGCCCAAAAAGGTCTGATCGCTGCGGAAACACCCAGGGCTTCGTGGCAACACGAAGCCTTTTCATTGCCGGACCCTGTCCGGCTGTTGCATCGACCGAACGCAGGGTTACTTGCGCAGACGATTGAACTGTTCGAAGTCCAGCTCGTAACCGAGCTCTGCGAGGGTGTCCTTGCAGATCTGCTCGTCTTCCGGACCCGTACCGCCGGCCACACCAAGACCTCCGATCAACTCGCCGTTCTTCTTGATCGGAATGCCGCCATCGGTGGCGAGAATCGGATGCAAGCCCATCGTCGACAGCTGCGAGAAAAAGCCCGGCTGGCTCTCTTCCCACTTCTTCAGCATCAGCGCCGGGCGCTGCATGACCGCCGCGGTGTAAGCCTTGGCAGTGGCAATGCTCGGCTGGAGCGGACGCGCGCCATCCATGCGTTCCAATGCAATCACATAGCCGCCCGAATCCACCACTGCGACGGTAATCGGCTTGTTGATCTCGATCGCGCGTTTGGTGGCGGCAGCGATCACTTGCTTGGCATCGTCAAGAGAAATGTTCATTTAGGCACCGTGGATGTGTTTAAGGGCGCGCTCGAGAGCGGCGTTGAAGATTTCTGGCGCTTCCCAGTACATGGAGTGCGGCGCGCCGGGCACTACTTCCAGTGTCGAGCCGGCGACCAGCTGGTGCGCCACGCGGGCGGTGGGGGGGCTCAGCACCGAATCAATTTCACCGGCGATAAAACACACCTGCACACCCGCTGCCTTGATGTCATCGGGAGTCGGACCCGGCACGCCCAGATTCTTGATTTCCCACATCCTGGCGTCGTTGAAGGTGCCGATCTGGTTGAACAGGAAGGTCTTGGCCGCCTGATTCTCCTGGAAACTCTTGGTCAGCAGGCGATCGATGACCGGCAGCTCTTCAGCCTTGGCGCGATCCGCCTTGACCAGCGGATTCAGTTCCGGATGGTTTATGCCGCCTACCGAGTTGGTGGGAATCACCGCTTTCACACGATCGGGATTGGCCAGCGCAACGCGCATCGCTGCTACAGCACCAATGGACTGCCCCAATACCGCAGCACCGCTCACATTGGCATGCTCCAGCACGGCGCGAATGTCTTCCGGAAATTCCAGCGCATCAGAGCCCTCCGGCACCCGGGTCGAACGGCCAAAGCCATGCAGATCGATGGTAATGACCTGATGGGATTTGCGGAAATACGCAACCTGCTGCCACCAGATTGCGTGGTTGCCACCCGCCCCATGCACCAACGCGATCGCCGGTCCGTTGCCATGTGATTCGTAGTAAATGCTGCGATTTTTTGCTGTTGCTGTAGGCATGTTCAATTCTCTGCTGCTGAATGCAATACGCGTCTGAATAAGCTAACGAAACTCAGGCCGCCACGTATCCGAAAATATCGAAATTCAGTGTTGCAAATTCCTCACAGACCGTCCGGTAACCTGGATAAGGTCGGTGTGATTCCAGAAGCTCATCAGGCAATGCACCACTGCGGCGAGTCGTCGCAAGCCGCAGGATTTCATCCGGAATTGCTCTGCAAATGCACAGACCTCAGGGTGTGCTGCGGGTGCGAATTCAACCAGCTACTTGCAGATCAGGGCGGTCGCCGTGATAAGTCAGCTCGATCATCGTGCCGTCCGGGTCGTGGATGTAACAGAACTTCGAGTTGTTCTGCGGGCGTTCCACCGGCTTGGTATAGCGCACGCCGATCGACTTGAGGTGTGCAAGAAACTCATCCCAGTTGCGAACTTCCATCGCATAGTGGAACGGCGACATATTGCGCATCTCGTCGACGGGCGTGAAATGTAATTCGAAATCGCCATGCGACATCAGCAGCACGCGGGTATTGCTCAGGTGAGCCACATCGACGTGCTTCATCTGGAAAACTTTTG
The DNA here is from genome assembly GCA_963748005.1 of uncultured Pseudomonadota bacterium. Lineage (GTDB taxonomy): Bacteria > Pseudomonadota > Gammaproteobacteria > Steroidobacterales > Steroidobacteraceae > CAILZL01. The sequence continues at coordinate 2,180,120 of CAVVHH010000002.1, read as the reverse complement.
CGTACCATTCCTTGGTGCGTTCGACGTCGGTGGTTGGAAAATTCACATGGTGAATCGAATGCGGATGTGAACTCATGTATGACTCCGTATCTGTTAATTGGTAATGGGCAAACAAACCTGATCAGGCGCGCTCGACAGCGACCGCTGCGGCATCAATGGCATCGACGATCCTGCGGATCTCTTCCTGACCGAATGGGCCGCGCGACAGCCGCAAACGCAAACCCGCCTTGAGATTGTCCATGGCACGCCGGATCTGCTGCGTCGGTTCGTCGTCCTGAAATTTCCTGATCCCGGCCAGGCGCGCATCAATGGCAGCAACAAGCTCCTGGTTCGATTCGAGATATGCGCGGCCGTCAGACGTGATTTCATACAGCTTCTTGCCATCCGGACTTGCCGCGACACTCACGTATCCCAACTCTTCCAGGTACGTCAGCGTCGGATAGACGGCACCGGCACTGGGGGTGTAGACGCCGAGCGTGCCATCCTCGATCGCCTTGATAATCTCGTAGCCGTGCCGCGCCTTTTCGGCAATCAGCTGCAGGGCCACAACGCGCAGATCGCCCTGATTGAAGAGCCTGCCGCCGCCGCGAGAACCACCACCGCGACGCAGCCCGCCAAAGCGACCGCCGCCAGCATTGATTCCTGCATCGGCCAACCTGCCACCGCCCCGCCGGAACCCGCCTCTACCACTACCTTTCATTAAAACTCTCTCCGATATAACTTCGACATATCTATGCTATATCTTCGATATATCGAAGTCAAGCGCGAGACAGCCATCAGCCCGGGGGACGATCGCCGGAAATGAAGCTCTAGCCGTGCGGAGTCTGGGCGTAGTGCTGCCGCAGCAGATCCTTGCCGTAGTCATTGCCATTGGGGGTGCGCACCACCACATGGATGTGTTCACGGTTCGGCAACCTCTGTGCAAGGGGTATGGGCGCACCGGGCGTGGGCAGAGCGAAATTGGGCTGGTGATCGAACTCAATCAGGATCACCGGGCTTTGAATGCGGTAGTAAAACACCGAGTCCGGTTCATGCTGGCCAATCCAGGCGAAGGTGGTGCGATCGATGTACTTCTTCACTTCGTCCATCTTCACTCGCGCATGACCTTCGTCCTCCGCGCTGACATGCAGCGCGATCAGATCGACAAGCTGCTGCTTCTGGGCTGCAGGAAGATCCGACGCGCGTACGCCCTGGTAGTTGAGATCGATATTGTCGTGGAAGGCCTCGGCCAGGCTCATTGCCTTGGTCTTTTCACCGCTGAGAATTGCCACCTTCTGCAGCGCCTCTGGCAGTGCATTGACCAGCGCCAGCCCCTGGTTCTGCTCGTCCTGCAATACGACGGTGCCCTTGTACTTGCCCTCATGGGCGATCACCGGTTCGGAGCCGGCAAAGAACGGGGTCATGACCACCTGATCACCCAGGATGAAGTAGTTGATGACGCCATGGTGTCCATCGAACTGCCATCCCCAAGGTTGCTTCGCCGACGGTTCGCCCATCACCGTCATGTAGTAGTTCCACTCACCGAAACGTTCGGTGTTGTTGCCGTTGAGTTCGGCGAGGGTATGGTTGAGGTGCATGATGTCGCGCGTCTGCTTGAATCCCTTGGCGCTGAGACCGGCGCGCAGCAGGTTGAAGGCCAGTTCGCGCTGCTGATCAGTCATCTCGCGAAAACTGACACCCTGACGGATATAGAGATCCTGGTTCGCCCACTTGCGCCATTCGACGTCATCGACGGGATACGTCGCACGCTTCCTCTGCTCCGGCGTCAGCGCCGCAAGAAACGCCACGGCAGCCCGGCGCACCGGTTCGGTAGACACGCCGGTCGCGCGAATCGGAAACAGACCGGGCTCGATCACGCCATTGCTGGTGATCCCCTTGAAGGGTTCCGCCAGCGGCTTTTCGATGTTCTGGGTAAAGCCGCGCATCCTTTGTGCCAGCTCCTCGCCGACCTGGGCAGACACGGGACCGAGAAAGATGGCCGCCATACCGGTGGCGGTCAGCAACGACAGGACAACACCTCGTTTCATATGCTCAATGGCCTCCGCCCCAATCAGTTGGAACAATCACGGTAACTATTCATGATTGCCAAGCCGTTCGCGGCAATCCCCGACTGGTGCTTTTGTTCCAAGATGTCGTATGGATCGTCCCAGATATTCACCAGCGCAATCCATTTCTGCTCTATCCAGTTTCCAGTCTTCCAGTTCTGCAGGCGCAATATCTCCAGAATCAGCGATCGCAAGAAGAGTACGGATTGTGCGCCCATCACGGATCGGTGGCCGGAACTGCTGCGCCGTGGCCACCGCCGTCGAGGTGATCGAGCTTGCCGCGACTCGCCACTACCAAGGCAAGCACAACGACCGCGCAGATGATGGCGATCGGCGTAAGACCCAGAATCACTTGTCCGCCCGTGCTGCCCGTATTGAGAAATATTCCGGCCACTGACGGTCCCGTCACGGACCCAATGCGTCCTATCGCCATGTTGGCGCCGACGCCAGTCCCCGCGCTGTCCGCCGGATACAGACGCGGGCTCAGACCATAGACCGTGTAGTGCGAGCCGGCTACAAAGAAATTAACGATCACAGCAAATGCAATGAACGTCGAGGCAGTACTGCTTTTCGCGAACAGTACAAAGAGCGCCGCCATCGCCAGGTAGCCCAGCAGCAAACTATTACGCGGTCCTAATCGATCACAGAGCCGCCCAACGACCACGATGCCCAACACACCACCTATGTTCCAGGCAAGCAACGTGGAAAAGGCGGCCGAAGCCGGTAACCCCTTGTCGACCACCAGCGTGGGCAACCAGGTTGCCAGCAATGCAACCACTGCCAGCGACAGGATAGTCAGCATCCAGAGCAGCACGGTGACGAGGGCTCGTCCTTCGCCAAACAATACTGCCAGCAGTCCTCGTTGCGATTTCTTCTGGACCGCTGTGGGCCGGTGGTCCGTAAGCCATAACTGAGCGCTCACGGCTACAAGCAGTGCAAAAATGCCGCCAGATACAAGCACGCCCTGCCAGCCCACGCTATCTGCCAGACCATGGCTTGCCAGTGCAGCGACGATGCCGCCGGCCGGGATGCCACACAGCATCAAAGTGACCACCCCCGCAGAGCGCCGGCGATCCGCGGCGGACTCCACCACGACGATGGTATTAGGCATGGCACCGCCGATGGCGAGGCCGGTAAAGACGCGGGCTGCAAACAAGGTCCAATAATCGAAAGCAGCAGCCGTAGCCAGGGTGAACACACCCATGGCGAATGCCGAAAGGACAATCACGCGCTTGCGTCCTATTCGATCAGCGACATACCCGCCGAGGGTGGCGCCTATCCCCAAGCCCACCAAGCTGGAACTGAAGATGAATCCGAGCTGCTGCGGATTCAGATGCAGCTGTCCACGCACCAGCGGTCCAATGGCCGACATCACCTGAAGGTCAAACCCCTCCACAACAGCGACCAGAAAACACAGCACGACAATCAGTGCGGAGTTCGGGTGCTGGCTTGTTGCGTTCATTGTCATTCTGAATCCCCCGCTTACTCTCTCGGCCGGTGGGTTTTCCACATTATCTCTGGCAATGTGGCGCTTCTCCCGGTTCGCGGCTGAAACGCTGCGCAGTATATACACGAATAAGTGAGGCTCTCATCGGCCGATCGTCGCCTGGCCCGCAACCTTGAGTTCACAGCCTGCAACCAGGCATTGCCACACACTGAAGCCGGATTCCGGTGACTTGCACTGCCCGTGACGGTGCGCCGATACTCAGGTAATCGAACCTCATCGGCACATGGAATAACGGCGTCGGCTTCCGTTTTACGGGGGATGAACTATGAAGAGACTGGTTACGATCTCATCGGTCCTGCTGGCACTGGTGTCGTTCGGCGCCGTACCGGCGCGCAGCGCCGACACGGAGAACCCGCTAAAGCTCGCCTCGCACCACGTCAGCCTGTCGGTGGCGGATCTCGACAGGCAGCAGGCGTTCTACGAGAAGGTGCTCGGCTTCAAGATGGGTAGCGTGCGCAAGGATGCGAATGGCGAAACCCGGCAGGTCGTCATTCCGGGCTATGCGATCAACCTGACAAAGAGCAATGGCTCGATGCGCCACCCGCGCGCCGAGGGGAATCTTGAACAGGGTTGGTTCCACATTGTGCTGGCGACGCCGATACTCGATGAAGTCCAGAAGCAGCTCGACGCGCAGGGCGTGAAGACAAAACCGGCCATGATGAATGGCACACTCTCGCGCCTGCTGGTCTTCGATCCGGAAGGCAACGAGATCGAACTCATTCGCGCTCAGTAGTCCCGACGCCGGCGGCGCTTATTAATTGAGCCGGAGAACAAGATGAGAAAAATAGTTGCTCTCGCGACGCTGGCCATATCCCTGTCCGCCTGCACGCGTCTGACTCCCGAACAGCAGGTTGTCAGCGACGCCGCAACCGCGCTTGGCGGCCGTGAGCACGTACTCGCCGCAAAGACGCTGGTCCTTGAAGGCAGCGGCACGCAGTACAACCTGGGGCAGGACCTCACGCCGGAGGCGTCTGGGGAAACGTTTACCGTCACCAATTATCGTCGCACGATGGATCTGGTGAGCGGGCGCACGCGTATCGAACTGACGCGGACGCCGAATTTCGCGTTCTTCCAGGGTCTCAATCCACAGAAACAAACGCAGGGACTGGATGGTGCGATCGGCTACAACGTCGCTGCGAACGGCACGGCCACGCGCATCTTGGACTCTGCCACCGCCGATCGGCGCGCGGGGTGGACCCAGCATCCGCTGCTGGCCGTGCGTACGGCGCTCGATCCGGCTGCGAAGCTCGCCAACGTGCGCACCGAGGGTGGGCAGTCGGTGGTTGACGTGACCGGCGTCGATGGCAGCACGTTCACGTTGGCCATCGATACGGTGACGAAGCTGCCGGCGAGCGTGTCGACGCGCATGGATGATCCGAACCTCGGCGACGTCACGCTGAGCACTACATTCGCGGATTACCGGGATGTCGGTGGCCTGAAGTTGCCGGCCACAGTGACGACGCGTGTCGACGACTTCACCACCGCGCAGGTTAGCGTCGCGAAACAGACCATCGATGGTGACACGGGTGATCTGGCCGCTCCGGCCGCAGCGGCATCGGCCGCTCCGCCTGCACCACGTGCGCAGGTGGTCACCGCGACACCGCTGGCCAGGGGCATCACCCACCTCACCGGCGGCTCGCATCACAGTGTGCTCGTCGAATTCAAGGACCACCTGATGCTGATCGAGGCACCGCTGAACGAGGCGCGCGCCGCCGCGGTCATCGCCAAGGTGCACGAACTGGTGCCGGGCAAGCCGCTGACGCAGCTCGTGAACACACACCATCACTTCGATCACACCGGCGGCGTGCGCAGGGCAATCGCCGAAGGCCTGACAGTCATCACCCATCAGGGCAACGTGGCGTTTCTCGAGGACATGGCGAGACGCCCGCATACGCTGAAGCCCGATGCACTGGCGAAGTCGGCCAGGAGCGCGACCATCGAAGGCGTCAGCGAAGACAAGACGATCACGGATGGCACGATGACAGTCACGCTGTCGCCGCTGAGCAGCGTGCATTCAGAGACCATGCTGATCATCTACTTCCCGAAAGAAAAGCTGGTGGTTCAAGCCGATCAATACACACCCGCGACGCCCGTGCAGATGTACGCGGCGTCCTTCCTGGAGGAGCTGAACAAGCGCAAGCTGCGCGTCGATCGCATCGTGCCACTGCACGGCGACGTGGTGCCGTACTCGCAGTTGGTCAAGGAAGTCGCTGCGAAAACAACATCGGGGGGCTGATGTCGCCGCAAGTGGCGCACTGTCGGAATGTGATCCCGGCGTAAATTGTGTCGGCGCAGCACCTGCATAGTATCGCGCCGACCTTGTCCAGCGTCTTTTAGCTGGGCTTGCATGTCGTAACCACGCGGCCGACACGCGGACCGGTCTCTGTTGAAGTTTCCGGAACGCTAGGTTTACTGGTTCGATCTATAGAGGCTATCCATTGGCAGTACAGTTGAGTCACCGGAAGAGATTTAGGTGTGGCAGTCCCGGCAGCACGGCGGGGCAAGAATGAAGAAACCTGGGGGAGGATCAGGCTTGTGGGTTCGATTGCCAGCGGTTGGTTGGAGCAGTCCCGATCTACCCTGCGTGCCCAGAACGTACTGGCGCCTATCGAGCGCTGAAGTCACAGCATCCCGACGCAGCCATCCTGGGTGATGTACACAACCAGCTCGCGCAGCAGACCGGACTGTCAGGTGATGGCGGCTTGCGAGCTCGTCGAGGACATCGGCGCGGCCAAAGAGATGAAAGTCAGACATCGATAAAATCAATTCAGCAAACGGGGAGAAGCACAATGAGCGGTCATCGTAATATTGTTTCATGGATCGTGGGTCTGTCCGCCGGCGTCGCCACCGCCGCGACGTATGCGCAGGCACCGACCTCATCGGAAGGTACGCTCGAGGAAATCATCGTCACCGCCGAACGACGTGTCGAGACGCTGAACGAGAAGGCGGTCGCAGGTGAGGCGTTCTCGACGGCCGATATCGAGAAGCGCGGCATCAACGAAATTGAAGATCTGCCGAGCCAGACCCCTGGCCTGTCAATCAAGGACAGCGGCGTAAACCGCTTCGTCACCATCCGCGGCGTGGGCCTCAATGCCACCACCGCCACCATCACCAGCGGTGTTGCCATACACGTCGATGGCGTGGGCCTGTGGGGCGCCGGCATTGCGCTGGGCAATCCCTTCTATGATCTGGAGCGCATCGAAGTACTGCGCGGTCCGCAGGGCACTTTCGTCGGCCAGAACTCCACTGGCGGCGCTATGTTCATCATCTCCAGAGCACCCAAGCTGGATGAAACCAACTTCTCCATCGAACAGACCTTCGGCAACTATGACTGGAGCGACACCGTAGCCGCTGGCAACCTGCCACTCAGCGACACTGTGGCCGCGCGCCTCGCCGTCAGATTACAGACACGCGACAGCTTCTTCACCAATACCGGCACCCTTGATCCGATGTTCGGCTACAACACCACGGACCCGAAACTGACCCATCAGGACGAGCCCGGCAACCTGGAAGAGCAGGCAGTGCGCGCGAAAGTGCTATGGCAACCTTCGGACAACTTCGACGCCACCGTCTGGTATGAACATTATCGAAAGCACACCGATGGCACGCCGGCGCAGCCAATCTACAATTTCGCCGGCAATGTCGGCGCCCCGCCTGCGGCCATCAGGCAGCAGTATGCCAATGAAATAAAGGCCAATACCGATCCATACCTGCTGGCGTACAACTCACCCAGCCGCCTGGATCAGAATATTGATCGTGGCTCACTCGAATTCCATTGGCAGATCACGCCCGGCATCTCGCTGCGTTCGCAGACGGCCGTGCAATGGTTCACACAAGCTCGCCTGATCGATACCGATGGCACCGCCCATGCGAACATGCAGCTCTGGCAGGCGCAGGGTGGGGCCAACCCGGCCACGCCGAACATGGCACGCGCCGGCAGTCCGCTGACCGAGACCGGCGGCTGGCAGGACACGCAGATCGGGCCGAACCGTACCCGGACGCAGGAGTTCAACCTGTTGTCCACCACGGATAGTGCATTGCAGTGGTCGCTGGGTGCTTTCTGGTCCGACCAGAAAGCGCAGCAGAACCAGTACAACAGCATTCTGGAGAACAATACCCCTGCGACTGTAAATGGGGTCTCTTACATCCCGCGTCAGCAGACGCAGATCATGAATAACCGCAATGAGCAGAGCAACGCTGCGGTATTCGGACAGATCACCTGGAGAATGACCGAAAGTCTCGAGGTGATTACGGGTCTGCGTTACAACAAGGATGAGGCGGAGAACACGGGCAGTAAGGGCGTCATCTACAGGCCATATCCACAAGTGACCGCAACCGGTGCGCCATCAACGGCGCAAACCATTCCGAGTTCCAGCGTCGGTGAAGCCTCAAGCGATGCCATGACCGGCAAGCTGTCGCTGAACTGGCATATCAACGACGACCAGATAATCTACGGCGTGGTCGCCAAGGGTTACAAAGCGGGCAACTTCAACAATCAGAACCCGCTATCGACGACGAACCCACCGGTCGCCTTCATGCCCGAAAGCGTCTGGAGCTATGAGGGCGGCTGGAAAGCCACCATGTTCGAAGGCCACCTGCACTCCGATCTGACGGCGTTCCAGACGGATTATGAGGACTACCAGCTGAACTTTCAGGACCCGGCTGCGGCCAATGCGACGTATGTAACCAATCTGCCGAAGGCGCGCATCAAAGGTATCGAGTTGCAGTTGCGTGCCCAGTTCGGCGGCTTTGGCTTCAATCTGTCGGGTGCGAAACTCGATTCAGAGGTGGTGGATACCGGTGGTCGCGACATACGTGATGGACGGCAGCCGGCCGTTCGGCAAGATCTGGTCGGCCGCGAGCTACCGTTCGCGCCCGGATACACGGTCAGCGCCGGTGTCGAATATGCCATACCGTTTGGCGAAGGTTCCTTCACGCCACGTGTGCAGTACTCAGCGACGGCTGAACAATGGGCAACCGTGTTCCAGCTCCCGTCGATGGTGGCAGGAACGTACGCCCAGGCAAATGGTGGCACGCCGGATGGCGGCCTCTCTCCGGACTATTTGCCTGCATATCACACGCTGGATGCGTCGCTGACCTGGACACCGAACGAGCACTGGATGCTGCAGGCCTTTGGCACGAATCTTACTGACGAGGTTTACATTGCTGGTATTGTGAATAACGACTTCAGGCTGTACAGCGCACCTCAGCAATACGGGGTGAAATTCCGCTACTCGTATTAACTCGTGCGTTCGTGATAACCGGGAGACTGGCATCAACCAGTCTCCCACTCTTTGATAGTGACCGGACCGTAGGGTCCGGCAATCATTCATTCTCGCTACAGGAAGTTTTTGTAATCAAGTTGGTGTTGGTATGCGTGCAGTCGGGCTTTCTAATGCGCTGGCCATTGTGCTGGCGTTTGGCATCCATTCGGTTGCCTTGTCAGCAGAACAGAAAGGAGCAAAAACGCCGGCCTTGCCTGAAGTAACTGCCGATCTTTCCGGCACCTACTGGGCCACTGAATATCACGCAAAGTTGCAGCCGATGGGTGGCGGTGAACCACCCTTGAACGAGGCCGGCAAGGCTGCCTATGAAATGAATCGCGCCGGCCTGCGCGACAAATCCCTCGACGATCCGACTCGTACGTACTGCCTGCCGGATGGCATCCCGCGGCTGCTGTCGACACCTTATCCCTTTCAGGTCTATCAACTGCCTCCAGGGCAGGTGACCATCGTGCATGAACTGAACAATCAGGTGCGCGTAGTGGCGCTGAACAAGCCGTTGCCGAGTGACGAGGAGATACTCGTCAACCCGGTATACGAAGGCTATTCAACCGGCCACTATGAAGGTGGCGTGCTGGTGATCCAGAGCAAGGGCTTCAACGATCAAACCTTTCTCGATTCCAGCGGACTGCCGCACAGTGACAAGCTGCAGACCACCGAGCGGGTGCGCAAGATTGGTACTCAGCTTGAAGACATCGTCACGATCCATGACCCGGAGTACTACAGCAAGGATTGGCAGGTGCGCTTCGTCTATGAGCGTCGCCCCGGCCTGCGTCTGCAGGAATACGTCTGCGGCGAACCGCATCGCGATATTTCGCATATCAAGGGCATTCGCGAAATACGTGAGCAACGTGCCAAGGGCCTGTTTCCCTGATCAATCAAAGAATTCCGCGCTGCGTTCAACCGAATGAAACAGGAAACTTGTCATGTTCATCAGATTTCATGACCTGAAGGCGAGTAGTGCTCTTGCCTGTGGGCTCGCGGTCGCAATCCTGGCCGCGGAATTGGCGCGCGCTGCACAGCCTGCCGCTGCGGCGACGCAGAACGCGCTCATTCCGCCACTGATGCTGCCCTATGGAGCAGGCTGGAGCGGCGGCGGCGGCAGGGGCAATGGCGCCGACGTACCGCCTGAAGATTTTCTGCCTGCAGATTTTCTCAATGGCCCTGAGCACATCCAGGCAGCGCTCATCCGCGGTGTGCCACCTGACAAGGTCAGGGCTTATCTGCAGACCCGGATTGCCGGTCAATATATCCCGCCCGCGAGTGGTATCGGCCCGATCACTGATGATCCACAGCATCCCTACTTCAGCAATTCGAGTCAGCGTGCCGGCGTGGGCAAAGGCAGCACGGTACGAATTGCGGGCCTGGAGGACGCCGCCGCAAGAAACCTGAAGCCCTGGGCGTTCGAAGCACTGAAGAAGCAGAATGAGCTGGCACTGGCCGGCAAGAATACGCAGCCACGCATGGCACGATGCTGGGAAGTCGGTATTCCGGCCTTCGATGAAATCCGCCATCCCCTGTACATCATCCAGACGCCCGACGAGGTCGTGATGTACGCAGGAAAGTACACACGGCACATCTACATGAATGTACCGCATTCGAAAAATCTGCAACCGACGTGGTATGGCGAATCCGTGGGGCGCTACGAAGGCGATACGCTGGTGGTCGATACTATTGGCATGAACGACAAGACCCTGGTCGACATGTACCGCACGCCGCATTCGACGCAGATACATGTGGTCGAACGTTTCCGGGTAATCAATTCAGGCAAGGGGCTGGATACCAGCTTCACCGTGAACGATCCAGGCGCGTTCTATCAACCGTGGAGTGCAAGGCGGCCACGCTACGTAGTGACCAGTTATCCACTGAGCGAACAGGACAGGATCTGCGCGGCGGGTAACGAGGATGTGTTCAATACCGGACTTGAGCCCATGCAGAAAGCTCTTACGCCGGATTTCTGATTTCATCAGGGCCATCGGGCCGCGAGATCGTCTGCAGTATTTCGTCAGCGCCTGTCCGGGCAGTGTCAGGCAAGCGGCTTAGTCGCCCGAACCTGGAGTTTGACTTGGACTGACCAGCTGCTTGCCGTCAGGGAGAGTTGCCGACAGGAACTGACCACCGGCTCTGCCATCCCGAAGGGGGTGGAGCAGAACCTTGATGTTCATGCCCGGTGTCAGGGTCTTGGGGGTCCAGCCCTGTTTAACCAGGCCATTGGGCGCCCCAAGTTCGATGGCCCACTCCTCAGGCTGACCCTTGGCATCAGGAACGGTAAGATAGATCCAGCTGTGGGGATTCGCCCATTGGAATCGTTTGACCGTACCTTCCACGGTCGTCGTTTTGTCGGCATCGAACATGGCGAACGAGTGATGCGCAACAGCAGGCAGCGCAACCAAGGCGACGATGGCTTCAAGGCCAAGAAACTTCAGCTTCATAGGCACCTCCAGATTAATTTGATGTCACTGCACGGACCGCTCGCTGTTGAAGGTTCCGGAATGCTGGGTTTACTCGTTTGATCAGTCCAGATATACCTGCTCACCATCGTGCTCACGTTACACTCGCGCTTATGAACAAACGACTACTCGTACACATGACGGTTGTCGGCGTTGCGCTGATACTCTTCGGCGCGCACCTCCACGGGCAACAGAGAACGGCGCCGACCAAGTTCGAGACAGTCAAGGTGAAGGACGACCTGTACGTTTTCAACAACCCCGGCGCACCGGGCAACATCACGGCGCTGATCACCAGCGAGGGCGTCATCCTCATCGACGCCAAGGACCCACTGGATTACGACAACATTGTCGCTGCGGTGAAAGCCATCACCAACCAGCCTATCAAGTACCTGATCAACACGCACCACCACAATGATCACACCGGCAGCAACCCGCAGCTGCAACGCGCCGGTGCCGTGGTCGTCGCCTCGGAAAACGCACGCCAGAACATGATCGAGTCGCGGTTTGCGGGGCAACCGACGGTCACCTTCGAGCAGCGGGCCAATGTGATTCTGGGCGGCAAGAAGGTGGAGCTCTACTACTTCGGCAGAGGTCATACCAACGGCGACATCGTCGCGTACTTCCCCGCGGATCGTACCCTCGCGACTGGTGACCTGTACGTCACCGGCAAGGGGACGCCGGAACTGATCGACTACGCCGCCGGTGGCAGCGCGAAGGAATGGACAAAGACAGTCGACGGCTTACTCGGACTCGACTTCGACATCGCCATTCCCGGCCATGGCGTCGTGGCGAACAAAGAAGACGTGAAAAGATTCCGGGAGCTCACCGTGACGCTGCGCAATCGTGTGCACGAGATGGTAGTGCAGAAGGCGACGCCCGCCGATGTTGAAAAGATGTTGCGTACCGAATTTGGCTGGGGCGAACTGCACGTGGCCAGGGGCCTCACGGGCGTCATGGCCGAGATGCGACAGATGCCGTAATCGCCTCTCGGTTGCGCTTTCAGTGCACCGGGCTTGCCGAGCCATCCGTCGGTGCAGTCATAGATCAGCGCGGGTTGCAGACTGCTTCGGCGCAATGCTCGAATGGCATCCATGGCCAACGGCAGCCAGCCGCCGCCTTATGCTGAAACTCGCAGTTGCCTAGTGCGCACCAGTCGCGAAACAAGGCAGCTTGCTCGCGACCGCCAACCCAGGTTTCCTTACAGCTCAATTCCCCAGAACCGGCGCGCCACGCTTGCGGTCAGCTGCAACTTACGCCGCTCCTCATCAATGGCGAGGCTATTGCCGCCTTCCGCGTGAGTGGCAAAACCGCATTGCGGACTGATGGCCAGATTGTCCGGCTCAACGATTTCCGCTGCGGCGTCAATACGATCAAGCAGCATGTCAACATCCTCAAGCGCCGCTGTCTTGGTGCTGATCAGGCCCAGTACGACCACCTTGTCTTTCGGCACGAAGCGCAGCGGCTCGAACCCGCCTGATCTTGCATCGTCGTATTCCAACAAGAACCGGTCTACCGGCAACGTGTTGAACAGCTTGTCCGCGATCGGCTCGTAGTCACCTTCATTGAGCCAGTAGCTCGCGTTGTTGCCGCGACAAATGTGGATGCCGATGCAGCAACCTTCCGGCTTGTTCAAGTCCTTGAGCGCAGCGAGATCCGTCTCGAGCATGTCCTGAAACGCACGGTCAGGATCCTGCCCTGCGGCTTTGAGCTTGTCGCGATTCTTCCTGTCGAGGAAGTAAGCGTATCCGGGATTGTCGATCTGGATGTATTGCACTCCATCGGCAATCAACGCTTCTATTTCACGACGCGTGATGGCCACTATCTCGTCTGCCAGCTCACGGACATTGCTGTAGAAGCGATCAGTGACGCCCTGCTTGAATGAACGTCCGGCCATGAAGCCGGGAGAAATGAGCGTGACTTTCGTCGGCAACTTCGTGTTCGCGCGCAGAAAGCCGACCTCGCGTTCGGTGAGACGTCGCCGCTGGTGCAGCTTGCCGTCCACATACCACACCTTCACCGGAATTTTTTTGTCGCCTTCAGCACTGTGCCACACGCTGCCGCCCTCGTCGGTGTGCATGCCATCAACGGCATCGGCAAAACCAGCGCGAAAATCCGAGCGCCGGAATTCACCATCGGTCAACACATCAATGCCAGACTCTTGCTGCAGCAGCAACACCTGCCGAATGGCCGCGTCTTCCGCCTCACGCAGGCCCGCTTCATCAAGCCGACCGGCGGCAAATTCAGCGCGCGCCTTGAGCAGTTCCGGCGGACGTAGCAGGCTGCCAATCTGATCGGCTCGATATTTCTTTGGGTTCGCCATGTTCGTTGCTCCACTCGTTTCTTGTCTTCACAGTGCCGGGACCAGATCGCCCATACGTAAGTACACAGCTGTCACCGGCTATTTCTTGCCGGCGGTGAAGCCGCCCTGCTGCCAGGCGCCGCCCTGCGAAGCTTGCTTCTGCCACTCGGGGTTCTCCCAGTAAAACTCCAGGCGGTTGCCGTCGGGATCAAAGAAGTAGACGCTCTTGTGACGACCGGCGTTGTGGCCTTCAATGTTGTCGATCCTGGCGCCTTTTTCCTTCAGGCGCTCATGCAGGCTGTCGAGGACTTCCGGACCGCCCTCGTATTCCATGGCGAGATGATTGAAACCGTGCCACTGCCGGTCATGTTCCGGCGTGCCACCGACCTGGAACAGACCGATGTCGTGGTGCTTGCCGCCAAAGGACAGAAACGCCATTTTCCGGTCCTCGAACTTGAGCACCAGTTTCATGCCGACGACTTCAGTGTAGAACTTCACTGCGGCTTCGAGATCGTGCACATTGAACACGATGTGATTGATTGACTTCTTGGGCTCTTCCATCTCCAACCCTCCGACAGATGTAAATTGATTCAGCTCAGGTTTCGCCGAAAGATCGCATCACTGACGGCAACCATAGTGCCAGTGTGGGCACCAACACCAGAAACAACAGACGCAGGACATCGGCTGCGTAGTACGGCAGGATGCCACGATAAATATCCACCAGCGGCACCTCGGGCATCGAGCCTTTGAGGATGAATATGTTCATGCCCACGGGTGGCGAGATGAGCGCCATCTCGACCACGATGACCATCACGATGCCCCACCAGACCAGATCAAAACCCAGCCCCGTGATCACGGGCACCACCACGGGCACGGTCAGGAAAATCATGGCGAAACCATCCAGAAACATGCCTAGCAGGAGATAGAACAACAGCAGCGCCAGCACCACCGCGGGCGGCGACAGGTTCAGGCTCTGGATGTACGCGACCACATCTCCGGGGACACCCGCCAGATTGATGAACTGATTCAATACCAGCGCGCCAGCCGCGACAAAGTAGATCATGCTGGCCACCTTCGCCGTATCCGCCAGACACTCGACAAAGATCTTCCAGTTCATCTTGCCACGCGCAATGGCAAACAACAGCGCGCCGCCCGCACCGATACCGCCCGCTTCGGTGGTGGTGAAGATGCCGAAGAAGATGCCCAGCACGATCAACATGAACAGCAGGATCACACCCCAGACTGCTTTCAGCGCCTGCAGTCGCTCACTCCCGGTCGAGCGCGATCCGGCAGGCAGGCGGTGCGGCTGCAGCAAGGCGATCAGACCGATCACCGCGACATAGAACAGGATCTGCAGCATCGCCGGCACCAGTGCCGCCATGAACAGATCATCCAGGTTGGTTTCGGTCAGCAGGCCGTAGATGATGATCGCACCACTGGGCGGGATGATGAGACCCAGCGTACCGCCGGCGGCAATCGTGCCAGCACTGAATCCGTACGAGTATCCGTAACGCCGCATCACCGGCAGGGCAATACGACCCATTGTTGCCGTGGACGCGGCCGAGTTGTGCGACAGTGAGGAAAAAGCCGCGCAGGAAACGATGGTCGCCATCGCCAGCCCGCCGCGGCGATGGCCAAGCCAGCGATTGGCGGCGTCGAACAACTCATCGGCCAGCCCGGCACGTGCGACGAACAGGCCCATCAACAGAAACAGCGGCAGTACCGAAAACTGATAGTTGGTGGCCAGCGCCATGAACTGGTTCTGCGCAATGGTAATCGCCGCCGCCATGCCGCGCGGATGAATGGCCGCGACGCCACCCATGCCGCTGAGCAACAGAATGAATCCCAGCGGCACGCGGGTGAGCAGCATCGTCGCGAGCATCGCGATGAAAACTGTCAATATGATCATCGTCATCGCTTTGTCCCAGGAGCACCCGGTACGCCGTGCGATCCCCTGATTGCCCAGAACGTGGCAATGAACCCGAGCACGCCCATGAAATACGCCAGATATGCAATGCGCAGGCCCAGGTACTCACTGATGGTACGCGCCGCCCGCAGCTTGCCCGCATCATTGATGACCAGCCACGCAATCAGCGCCATCGCCAAAGCGGAAATCACGCGTGTGACAGCCGCTTCGATCTTCAACCAGACCGGTGGATAGCGGTCGACCAGAATGCCGACCGCAATATGCGCGCCAGTACGCTGCACAGCCGACATCCCGGCATAGAAAGAAACGCCGAGCAACATGGAAATGATTTCGCTGGCGCCCGGTACTGCGGAAAACAGGTGCCGCCCGAGCACATCGACAAAAGTCACCGCCATCATTGCGGTAATGGCGGTGCAGGCAATGAACATGACCAGTTTGTAGAGCCTGTCTGCCAGCGCACCCGGTGGCGTTGCAAGCGGTTCTGTTGTTGGCGCAGCCATGTCACCCTCAGTTCTACTGTGCGGTTGCCTGCGCAGCCGGTGTGCTGGTCGGCGGGGTAGTCGCTGCTGCCTGGGCAACGGCAGCCATCTCGCTGCGATAGGCGGCCAGTACCCCAGCTGGATTGGCCAGCCCACGTTTGGCCGCGGAGTCGATCCAGGCCGCCTCGACCGGCGCCACCCGTTTACGCACTTCAGCCACCACGCCCGCATCGAGGTCTTTGACGGTCAGCTTCAGGTCATGCAACGCTTCTTCATTGCGCTCATCCAGGAGACGACCGACACGTCGCGGCAGATCCTCGGCTGCGCGCTGGATGGCGGCCTGCTGGTCTGCGGAAAGACTGGCCCAGGTATTCTTGTTCATGATCACGGAAAATGACGTTGCGCCAAACCCGCCGGGAATACGCGACATGTACTTCACGTAATCACCAATGCTGGCTGTCTTGATGGTGCCCGGGCCCACCATGACCGCATCGACGTTGCCCTTGGAGGCGTATTCAAACAGCTGAGGATAAGGTGAGAAGACCGGAATGGCCCCCAACGCCTTGATCGTCTCGGTCTGGGCGCCTGCCGAGACCCAGATCTTCATGCCAGTGAAATTGCCGAACCCGTTGATGGGCTTGGTGCTGTTGATGCTGAACGGCGGCATGGAGAACATCGACAGCAACTTTACATCGGCGTACTCGTTGATGCCGTCGAAGTATTTCTTCTGGGTATTCCACAATGCCACCGAAGCGGCTTCGCCGGAAATGCTGTTGAACGCCAGATCGGCGATCAGCGGCAGCGACAACGTTTCGCGCTGCGAATGATTGGCAATCACGGCAATGTCCGCGACACCGTCGGTCACTACTGCCCATTGCCGGTTGGCGGGCGCCAGTGTGGAATCTGGAATGGAAACCTTGATTGTGCCATTCGACTCCTGCTCGATCCGCCTGCTGAAATCATCAACAGCCACCATGCGAATTGGATCGATCGGCGGCAGGTAGGTATTGAAGATCAATTCCTTTGTCGGCCTGGTCTGGGCCGGTTTCTGAGAAGCTGCCCCGCCAGCTCCCGACTCTGATTTGGAACACCCGGCGAGGATGGTGAACGCCGCGATCAGTAAGGTGCGATACATCGTGTAATCCCCCAAGAAATGCTGAAGCTTAAAACCATGTCGGGGCTGGATTCGAGGCATATCGGAATCCGCGTCCGCATGGGCTGCTGCCTAGTCTCTGACAAGACGTGTAAGTTAAGTTATAGATCCCTGTCTGCTGTGATGATTGCGAGTTCAATACGTAGGACCGACACACAAGACAGGTTCACGCCCGGATTGTTGCACCAGGATGCCACCGCTGCTCAAAAGATCCGTGAACAATACTTGCGATTCCTCAAGCCTTGCTCGTGGATTGGCTACGCACGACAGGCATCAGCAGCCTACCAAGAATTCAGCGGACACAGCGTGCAAGAATCCGTACACAAGAATTTCAATAGGCTCACCAATCTTTTCGCAATCCGCAGCTTTGCCTCATCGATGATCTCCTCATGGATGACCTCCACCGGCGCAGCTGCAGCGTCGCTCATCTCTGGAAGCAAGCAGGTGACTCCTATTGCGATGCATCGCAATGGGTGCTGTGAGCATCCTGAATGCGGTCCCGGCTATTGACGTGATTGCGCAGCATACTTGGGCATGCAGCGTTGGCTGCGCATCAGCAACTGGTCGTGGCTCACTGTAAAAGCAACGAGGCCTGAAATCAGGAACTGACAAGTTCATGATTTTGTTAGCGAGCAACAGTCACGCCCTTTGTGATGCGACGTTGAAAAAGGGCAGGACAGTCCTTTTTCAACAACCTGCCAAGGGCTCAGGACGGCTGAACTCACCAACCTACAGGAACCTCTGCTCAGGTTCGGTTACGACTGGTCTGAGTGCTCCGGTGAAAACAATTCGACCTGCAGCGGCGAATGGCACCAGAGCGCCGAATTAGTTTTCGGTTCCGACGCATAAGTTCCTGTTGATTCGAACCGGCGAGCCATTGCATTCAACCCTGTAACGCATTGATCCTGTGACTTTTTCAAGCTGTGCGGTTTATCAAGCCATTTACCTTTCTTTGCTTTTACAGATAAACACCGGCGTGACACACTGCATGCATCTCTTGGGGGAGACACAATAATGTTGAAATCACTCATTCTGTCTGCAGCTTTTCTCACCTTGTCCGCCACTGCGCTTGCACAGGGAGTTCCACAAGCGCCTCCTGCCGGATTTTCAGGCGCATTGGTCGAATATTCCGACACCAGCGTTACCCTCAGGAACAAAGAGGGCAAAGTGATCACCGTGGCCATGACACCCGGCTGGTTTGTGTCGAGCCCGCGGCAGCTGAACTCAGACGCCATCAAACCCGGCAGCTTCGTAGCAACAGCCAACACCAACATCGATGCCAATACCGGTAAGTCCACCGAGCTGCGCATCATGGAACCAAACTACCGGCCCGAGGAAGGCACGCATTTGATGGAAGGGCAGCCGAATACCTCCATGACTCATGGCACTGTCAAGACTGCCACCAGGAGTGCTGCTGGTGTTGAACTGGACGTTGTCTATCCGGATGGTTCGCGTCACCTCATCGTCCCGACCGACGTAAAGGTCACTGGTTACGACCTGTACGAACGCAGCGTGTTGAAGCAAGGCATGAACGTGGGTGCTGTCGCCCGCAAGGGACCGGATGGCGTGCTACGTGCAGGACGATTGACTATTTCACCACCCGCTCCCTAACAAGCGAATAAAGGCGAACAGAACGCCTTCTCTACAACCAGCACCTTTATGGAAGGTCTGATTTACTTGTCATTTCGAACGCAGTGAGAAATCTTTCTTTGCCTGGATACTTGGCTATCAATCACTTGCAAGATTTCTCC
The DNA here is from genome assembly GCA_963748005.1 of uncultured Pseudomonadota bacterium. Classification (GTDB taxonomy): domain Bacteria; phylum Pseudomonadota; class Gammaproteobacteria; order Steroidobacterales; family Steroidobacteraceae; genus CAILZL01. The sequence continues at coordinate 2,161,227 of CAVVHH010000002.1, read as the reverse complement.
CTTCGGTCGAAATGACTGTAATGGGTTAATCAGACATTCCTTATAAGGCCGCATCTTTGCAACAATCCAGCTTCACGACAATTCGCTGGACACGATGAAAATCGTGACGTCATCGGTCCAGGTCCTGCACGGCCGGCGCCGAACTGGCAGCAGATGAACAGGAGCAGAACAATGAAGAGCATCTTGGGAATTATGGTTCTGGCCGCGCTCGCACCCATGGCCGCGCGAGCCCAATTCTCGGCGGCGCCTGAGAGTGGTCCTCCGACTAAAACCACCTACGTGCGACTGTCGAACAACGCCAACGCAATCGTCGTCGAACCGGTGACGCCGAATCCGGCGAAAAGTCGCATCGCGGTGCTAGTCACCCATCCTGAGCACATCAACAACTTCAATTACTTTATCGGCCGTGGGCTTCCCGGGTATGGCTACCGCGTCATGATGCTGAACTACTATGGCCCGGAGCAGACCTACTACGAATTCATTCAGCCCATTGCTGCGGCAATCAAGGCGCTGCGCGCCATGCCGGGTGTCGAGAAGGTAGTGCTGGCCGGCCACAGCACGGGCGGTCCCATGCTCACTTCGTATCAGGACGTCGCGGAGAATGGCGCGAAAGCCTGTCAGGGACCGGAACGGGTCTATAAATGCGACGGCAAGAACCTGGACAATCTGCCCAAAGCCGACGGGGTGATGCTGCTCGACGCCAACGCTGGCGCACCGGAGCGAACGATCGCGCTGAATCCTGCCGTCGATCCACATCGCCCACGAATTAACAACTCCGAGCTGGACATCTTCGATCCCAGGAACGGTTTTGATCCTGCGACGAAGAGTGCAAGCTACAGTCCCGCATTCATGAAGAAGTTCTTCGCGGCGCAAGGTGCGCGCGCCAATCAACTCATCGACGAGGCGCAGGCACGGCTCGACAAGATCGAGAAGGGCGAAGGCGACTACAAGGACGACGAACCGTTCGTGGTCGCCGGCTCCAGCATTCACGTCAACGGCGCGCGACCGGAACTGGCCGATACCCGGCTGCTCGGCAAGACCCATGGTCAACACGTGCTGCTTAAAGCCGACGGATCGAAACCAGTGCAGATCATTCCACTGGTCATGAAGCCGGCAGCGCAGCCGGAGGATGAACGTGTGCTGTTCGAGACCGTGATGAACGTGACGGTTCGTCACTACCTGTCGTTCCAGGGATTGCGCGTGACGCCCGAGAGCTATGGCATGACCGAGAACAGCATCAACGGCATCGTGTGGCGCAGCACGCCGAACAGCATCCAGGGAAACCTGCAGGGTATTCGCGTGCCCACGCTGGTGATGTCCGCCACCTGCGCGGCGCATCTCGTACTGCTCGAAACCGCCTACGATCTATCGGCCGCCAAAGACAAGGAATTCGTCGGTGTGGAAGGCGCGAACCATGGCTTCATGCCCTGTCGGCCTGAGTTCGGCGACACGTTCAAACGCACCTTCGACTATGTCGATGGCTGGCTGAGCAAGCCTGGACGTTTCTGAAACCCTCACCTCAGCCCTCGCCCTGAGGGACAGGGTGTAAAGGAATTTCCCAAGACGGGATCAGAGCAGTTACTGCTTCTGTTTCGTTCCCTCTTCCCTGGGGGTGGAGGATGGGGCGAGGTGAAGGTGCTAACCGAGCAGCTTCAGCGCATCGCGCGCCAGCGACATGTCGGTCACCTTGGTGTACGGCAGTAGTTTCTTTTGCGTACCGGTGGTGATGTTCAGTTCCTGCATGTACTTGATTCGATCTTCGCCGAGACCAAGATCGGCTGCGAATGGCTGGATATCGCGGTAGAACTTCCACTGCGCGCGTGCAGCTTCCGGATCATTTTTCCCCAGCGCCTTCGCGCTGGCGGCAATGAAGGCCGCTTCCGAATCGCCTGACATGATGAAACGATACAACTTCGCGTACGCCGCCAGGGTTTTCACAATCAAGTCGCGCTTCTGCGCGATGGCGCGCTCGGAAGTGAAAGCAGCCTGGTTGACGAATTCCGGCAGCGTCTCGAAAGTCTTGCCATGTTCGACAATGTGTAGCCCCGAACCGCCCTGCAGCCAGTACTCCGCGCAGCCTGCATCAATAACACGCGCCTTCACCGCCTTGAATACGTCGACGCTGGCGCCGACGTTGGCAAACTTGACCTTGGTACTGTCGACGCCATATTTGCGGAAAAGCGCAATCATGGTCTGATGCAACTGGCTGCCCAATGCGCCAATACCGACTGAACGGCCTTCCAGATCTCTCAAGGTTTTGACGTTGGGGTTGCCGCTGAACAGCGTGTTGAAATTCTTGAGAGCGCCGCCAGCAACGATTTTCAGTGGCGCACCTCTTTCAATAGCGGCGAGTACCTGCGTGAAGCCGGAAGTCGGGCATAGATCCACATCGCCGCTGATCAGCGCCGCCACCACCTTGTTGCCGTCTGCCACATTGATGAAATTTGGTATGACGCCGAGACTTTTCAAATAGCCCATCTGATTGATGAGCGCCGAGAGCACCAGGTTAGTCGTTCCCGAGGTGCTGACAATGTTGATTTGTTTAGGAGGCGTAGCGCTTTGCGCACTGGCTATCCTGGGCAAAGCCACTGTCGCTGCCGTACAGGCAGCAATGCCCTTGAAGAGAAACTCTCGACGCAACATTGGTTTTTCCCCTGCCAGCAACTTGGCATCAGAACGACACATCCCTCGCTTGAACGAGGGATATGCCGCCCGCGATCACGGCGTTCCGCACAACAGCACAGATTTGCCGCTAGAACCGGGTCCGGATACCAACCGTGAAATACCGGCCTACGGGATCGTCGCTCTGCGCGTAGCCGTTGGAGCCGCTCAGACCCACCACCGGCGTCGCCAGCTTGTCGAACAGATTGCGAACGTTGAGATAGACCTCATTGCCCGGCTTGCCGATCTGATAGCTGAGGTTGATGTTGGTGGTCGCATAGGACGGTGCGCCTGACGGAAACACGCACGGCTGACTTTGGGTCCCGGTCCCGCAATTAATGCCATCTGGTTCCAGCTGCATGGCACTACGCCAGCGTTCCGTGAGGCTCACTTCGAACCTGTCGGTCAGGTTGTAATTGATGATGGCAGTCAACTGCACTGCAGGCACATTCTGCATGGGCACCAGGTTTGGAAAGGTGACATTGCCGAAGTCATATTCGGGTGCACCTGGCTGGTCGAACAGATAGTGTGGCTGCCAGGTGGTCAACAGACGCGCACTGAATGGGTTGCTGAACAGGCGTGTCGCGTAGTTCAGCTCCAGGTCCATGCCATAGGTTTCGATTTTCGACACGTTCTGGAAGACGTCGATCCAGCCGGTTACGGTGTTCGCGGCGATCGGATTGGCGATCGCAGCGGCGACGCTGACCGGACGTATCTGCAGCGCGCAGTATGGCGACGTGCCGCCACTCTGGTAGCACACTGACTGCGTTACGGCCGATTGCCCCTGAACCTGTATCAATGCCCCGTCTACAAGTATGTGATAGCCATCCAGCGACACGCTGAAACCGGGCAAGGAACTCGGCTGCCAGACGATACCTGCTGTGGTGGTGTGGCCAACTTCGGAAACCAGGTCCGGGCTGCCGGTGTTGCTGGCGGGCACAGTGGGGCTCACGCCGGTCAAATCGTCCCGGTTGCCGACGAAGGCTACGAGCAGCGGCTGGTACACCATGCCGAGCGTGGGCGCCTCGATGTCCTGCGACCGGGTGGCGCGAATTCTCACGTCGTCATTGATATGCCAGTCCAGGCCGGCCTTCCAGGTCCACGCATTGCCGCCGACATCGTAGGAGGTGTAGCGCACCGCACCGTTGAAGTTCAGCGATTTGACAAGTGACACGTCCTTCAGCAACGGCGCGTCGAATTCGATCGCACCTTCCTTGACGCTCTGACTCTTGGCCGAGCCCACAGCAAATGCCACGTTATACATGGCCGCGGTCGGGCCGCAGTTGAAGCGGATGCCGCCGGTGCAAGGGTTAAGCATCGTGGGCTGGGCATCCGCGTCCTGGGAGAAGGTCTGCTTGCGCCACTCCGCCGAAAAGGCGCTGTTCACCGGGCCCGCTGGCAGGTTGAACAGTTCTCCGCTGATATGGCCGCCCACTTCGATCTGGGTGAACTTGGGAATCAGGTGAGTAGTCTCGGTGATATACGCGATGGCAGCGTCGCTCGCCGAAGTCGGCCCGAAGGGATTGAACGGCACGCAGTTAGCGAAGGCGGTATTCGTCAGGCTGGCGTTACAGACGACTTGGCTGGTGTTGGCGGGGTTGACAACCGCATCCAGTGCCGCAGACAGCTTCTGGTTATTGATGTTGTTTTCAAAGACGTCATTGATCTTGTTGGCACTGTAGTTCGCGTCCACGGCCCAGCTGTAATCGCCCAGCTTGCCGTCCAGCCCGGCGTTGATGAAGTAGTTAGTAACGTTCGAAGTCTGTGTGAGCAGTGGCACCTGAGCGTAGTTCTTGCTCATGGTAAAGGTGGTGGCCGAACCCATGGCAGTCCTGTAGGTCGCTGGCAGGTAAGCATTCAAGGTGCTGTAGGTCTGATTATTGAAGCTGGTCGGGTTGGAATAGGTCGTGTCCACCTTCCAGTTGCCCGTAGCCTGGGTATGCAAATGGGTCTCATCGGTCAGGTCGTAGTCGAAACGAATGAAGACCTGATCGAACTTTACCGGCGCCTTGAATGAATTAAGACCGCCGACAGTGCCATCGCCGCCGATTTCGCTGTTGGCCGTACCGGTCAGAGCACCGTGATTGAATTGCGAGAGCACGCCATTGCTATTGAAAGTCTGGCCACGCAGCGGGTTGGTCGCCGCACCACTGATGAGGCCGCCGGTGGTGTTCTGCGCGTTGTGCACATCGAAAAACAGCGCGTAAGGATTGGCCGTGGTGCCAACTGCAGCCGTGGACCCGGGAGTTGCGCCCAGCAAGCCGTAGCGGTAGTACTCGCGTGCATTGCGATGCGGCAGACCCTTGTTGTCGAAGTGGTTGTAGCTGCCTTCGATGTGCCCCTTGCCGTCGAACAGCTGTGTCCCGGCGGCAAAGCCCACCTTCCAGGACTCATCGTCGCTGCGGCTGGAAATGCCGTAGTTGGCCTGCGCCTTGAACCCGTTGAAGTTCTTTTCGGTGATGTAGTTGACCACCCCGGCGATGGCATCCGAGCCATAAACCGCCGAGACGCCGCCGGTAACAATGTCCACGCGCTGGATCAGCTCCTGCGGAACCATGTCCACGTCAACGATGCCGAGCGCGTTGGTCGGCGCGACCCGCTGGCCGTCGAACAGGATCAGGGTGCGCTGCGGGGCGAGGTTGCGCAGGTTGAGCTGGGTAGTAGCCGGGTTGCCACCGCCGAACAGACCCGTGGTATTCGGCTGACTGAACTGGCCGCGCGAGCCCTGGAATACCGGCAGATTGTTCAACGCGTCATTGATGGTGGTCGGCTGGAGCTGCATCAGCTCCTCTGTCTGCACCACCGTGACCGGCGTCGGGCTGTTGTTGCCGTTGGTGATCACGCGTGAACCGGTGACGACGACTTCTTCCAGCGCCTCCTCTTTCGGGCCTGTTTGTGCATGCGCCGTAAACGCGAACGCCAACGTGCCCGCACCCGCCAGCAGCATGGCTGGGCCATTGGATCTGATGGTTCTCATTAGTGTTTCCCCCGTTTATTTTGATAGCTGGTACCAACTGGACATTCACGACCTTTTTTCAGGTCTGTCATGCGGGGGTCCGTCTCCGGCCTCAGTCAGTCGAACTGTGTTTACTTACTTACAGAGTAGAGCAGAAAAAGCACCCTGTGGCACATCAAAAAAAGGCTATGGCTATAGATATTTAGCCATCCAGATTCAGCATGAACGTGCCAGTCGTGCGACGGAATTAAGATTCAGGTTCTTACATATAAGTTTCTGCTGAAGAACGTGCACATTTCAACGTGTCCTTTTACTGCTTTAATCATTGTTAGCAGCGCTGCTCGTGAGCCTTGTTTCCATCAGGTTTGCAGCACCCGCACAGTCTATCAGCCCACCAACGACGTGAGAGTGTTCAAGAAGCTGAACATCTTCGCAACAACTGGCCAATCTGCGCCGGCAACAAGGCGATTTACCCACCAGCAAGACCTCATGCCATCGATCTGCCGTTTCGATATCCTTCGACAGACCAGCTCGTACATGACCCTGTTCAATAACAACTCGTTCCGAGCGTGATCCTGCCTCTGGAGGTTCTTGTGAAGCGAAGCGTCGTTCTCCCCATCCTTGCCTTTGCGACTGCAGTCGCACTGGCCCAGGATCCGACGCCGGGCGCATGTGGGCGGCTCGCGTCGCTTAATCTGCCTCAGGCTCGAGTGGTTCAGGCACAAGAAATGAATTCGGGCGAATTCACGCCGGCAGAACGGAGCTACGCACCGAACAATAACCCGATAAAGAATCTGCCTGCCTTCTGCCGCGTGCTGGTCAATCTGACGCCCTCTTCGGACTCGGATATCAAGTCCGAACTCTGGCTGCCGGAAAACTGGAATGGCCGCCTGCAGATGCTCGGCAACGGCGGCTGGGCTGGCGTCATCGCATATAGCGGCCTTGCTGATGCAATTCGTAGTGGCTACGCAGGCGTGGCCACAGACGCGGGACACGAGGCCAATCGGGCAACTTTCGCGCTTGGCCATCCCGAGAAAGTCGTCGATTTCGGCTACCGGGCCGTGCATGAAACGGTGCTCAGGGCGAAGGCGGTTGTTGCTGAGTACTACGGCAAGGCAGCGTCCTATTCCTACTGGAACAGTTGCTCCACCGGCGGCCGTCAGGGATTGATGGAAGCACAGCGGTTCCAGGCCGATTTCGACGGCATCATCACCGGTGCGCCCGCCACCGACATGTATCGTCTGCATACGGCCTGGATGTGGGACTTCTTCACCACGCACGCGACACCTGACAGCGTCATTCCTGCAGCAAAGCTCCCCGCGATTCAACGTGCTGCTGTTGCAGCGTGCGATGCGCGCGATGGCGCCACCGATGGTCTGATTGAAAATCCGCTGAGCTGCAACTTCAATCCGAAATCGATGATCTGCACTGGCGCAGATAGTCCCGACTGTCTGACGCCCGCACAGGCGGCCGCTGTCAAGCGAGTACACGACGGCATGAAAGCACCGCACGACAAGGCACCTGTATATCCCGGACCTGAACCAGGATCGGAGTTCGGCTGGGCCTTCCATTCGGGTGAAACAACACCAGCACAACCGGCGCGCGATACCTATGCATATGCGATCTATCAGAATGCAGACTGGGACTGGCATACCTTCGACATCGAAGCCGCGTTGAACCATTCCGTGACGGCCGATGCGGGCCGAATCGCTGCAACCAATCCCGATCTGTCAGCGTTCTTCAGCCGCGGCGGCAAGCTGCTGCTGTATCACGGCTGGAGCGATCCCAACATCCCGCCGCGCAACACCATCAACTACTACCAGAGTATCGTCGACAAACTCGGCGGTCTCGATCGGACGTATGGATCAATGCGGCTGTTCCTGCTGCCCGGCATGGGCCACTGCGGCGGCGGTTACGGACCGAACCAGTTCGATGGTATGAGTGTTATCAGCGCCTGGGTTGAGCAAGGGCGCGCGCTCGAACGCATCATCGCCCGGCGCGAGAACGCGGGAAAGGTGGAGCGCACGCGACCACTGTGCGCGTATCCACAAGTTGCCAAGTACAGCGGCACTGGAAGTCTGGACGACGCCGCGAATTTTGTGTGCACAGCGCCAACTACCGCGCGCTGAAGGCACGTGCCACAGGTCCATCGCCAGAGGAGAGCCCCTATCGCGGCTGTTCAAGTGCAGGAACAAGGCGCGTTATCTGCTCCACTTTCCATAGCTGATGCACAAGCCCTATCACACACATAAACGTGGCACTACAACGTTTCGCAAGTTGAGCCACATACACCAAGAGCCGGTGATGGATACCCAGCGAGAAATTCACGTCCTGCAACGACTTGATGGAACGGAAGTCATGCCGTGCCGGTTCGCCTCGATGACGAAATGATGTGCCGGAATGCGGTGTGGCGCTTATCGAAACCCTATGTTGCGAGTGCGTGAACATCATTCGCGTTCATTTTCGGCGTTTTCCTGTCTCCGTAGCGACAAATCACGTGTTCTGCCGGATGCGGATACGAGGGACCACGTACTTATCCAGCCACACAGGACCTCTAGACTGATTCCATGCAACAACAGCCACATGAAAGCGCACTGCGGTCGAGCGCCACACGCAGCCGCAAACAGGAGCCGGACATGAGCAACAAACCCTATTGTCTGCACCACACCAACGTGCCGACCACCAATCCGCAGCGCACCTGGGAGTGGTACTCCAAAGTGTTCGGGCTGAAGCGCGTCTATGCCGCCAGCAACACCAAGATCCTGCTGCTGACCAATGGCAACTTCGATCTGCATTTCACGCCCTTCCGGCCGGAAAAATTCCCGCGGCTGAAGCCGCTGCACTTCGCCATCGAGGTGGAGAGCTGGGACGGTTTCATGAAGCATCTCGACGAAATTGGCGTTTATCACACCAAGACGGTCGAGCGACCACAGAACAACAGCAAGTTCTGCTACATCCACGACCCCGACGGCAACATGATCGAGCTGACCTACCACGGCAATCGACACCTGGAAACCGCCGAGCTGCTGAGCGCGTGAACGGAACCGGAACAGGAGCAATTAAATTACATGGCAATTTCCACACGCTGTCTCACCGATCACCATGGTCCACTGATTCCGCCGCCTGCGTTTCAGGATGCCGGTGCTCCACTGACGGGGAAAGCACTCGAAGACGCTGTTCGTGAACTGGTGACGTTGCTGTCGGATCACTGGATCAGCGTCGTCACCGATGGCGAACTGGCCCGCGGCGGCAGCAGCGCCGATCCCGTGGCCGAGGTCAGGCGTCTGGCGGCGCTCACCGATGGCCGCGTCAAGGTGCGCGTGCCGCGCGCCTCGGCCACGACGATGATCGAGGCGCATACGCTCAAGTCCTTGCTTGACGCCGGTTGCGGTTATCTCCAGCTGGATGGCGCGGCCTATGCGCCACTGCTGAAGAAAAGCGCGCGCGGCGCCGGCAAAGACGCACAGATCGAAGTCATGCTGGCCGCGGATGCTGCAGTGCTCGGCCAGTTCAACGTCGAACCTGACGCAGTCAAGATAGCAGTGTGCTTCCACGATCCGGCCGACCTGTCGAGCCGTCCGTTTGCAGACGATCTGGATCTGGACGCCACCGCCAGAGTACTGCGCGGTCTGAAGGTGAACCGCTTCATATTCGATTGCGGCTCCGGCACACCCGACTATGGTTTCCTCAAGCTCCTGCCAGGGGATACCCAGGCAGCGCTGTGTCTTGTCGATGGCAACGCGGACCAGCCCGAGGATGCGGATTCTGTCCTGCAGCGCATCCTGCCGGCCACCAAGGTGATCGACACCGACCGACTGGCACTGGGCATGCGCCATGGCTTCTACCGCCGTCCGGGACAGGATCCACATGAAGCCTGGGCACGGCAAAGCAAAGTGCTGACCCTGCTGCTTGACGCATCGAGCCGCGCATGGGGCATCGATTTTTAGGCGGCGCATTGCCCGAATTAGGACCGGACAGGACAACTCATGACTATCGTGCGTATCGAATCGGTGATTTACGGCGTGGAAGACTTGCAGACCGGCGCACGTTTTTTCAGTGACGTGGGTATCGAACAAGTCAGTGCGGATGAACGGCGCGTACTGTTCCGCACGCCAGCCAATCAGCACGTGGAACTGCGCATGCTGGATGATCCGGCGCTGCCGCGCGCGATGTACGCCGGTCCCGGCGTGCGTGAAATTGTCTGGGGCGTGGACACGGAGCGCGGTCTGGAAGAAGTGCGCCGCGAACTGGCGCAGGATCGCGAAGTCACCCGCGACGCCAACGGCACGCTGCACACACACGACATGACGGGTTACGGCATCGGCTTCAGGGTGACCGATCCCGTCGCAACAGATGATGGCGTCCGCGATTTCAATACACCGTCACGCATGAACCGCATCAACAAGCGTCTCAGTACCTATGGCCGGGCGCGGCCGTTACAGATGATCCACATCGCCATGGACATTCCCGACAAGGACCACAAGGCGGCCAATGATTTCTATACCGAGAGACTCAAGTTCAAGGTGACGGATGATGTATTGCCGGTGGGCAAGTTCATGCAGTGCGAAGGCAACATGCAGCATCACAACTTGTTGCTGTGTCATCGCACCAATGACTGCTCCACCAATCATCTCGCATTTGAAGTGCGCGACTTCGACGAAGTCATTGAAGGCGGCAATTTCATGACCGAACAGGGCTGGAAGGAATCGCGCCGCCTGGGCCGTCACACCGCAGGTTCCAATGTATTCCGCTTCTTTCATTCACCCTGCGGCGGCAGGATTGAGATCGCGCACGACATGGATCGCATGGACAAGAACTGGAAAACCCAGGTGTGGGAGAAAGCGCCGCCCCATCACTTGTGGATGGTCAAGTTTCCCGGCGATGTGGAGCGCTGATCCAGTTCTGGTTCTTCTCGCATGCGCCCGTGCAGTCGCGCTGCGGACTGACGCAACACCAGAGTCCTGATCCACCACCAGCACCCAGCGTCCGCCCGGATCGAACGCAATCGCCCACCGCATCTTGCCCTGGACCGGAGCAATCGCGGCGATGGCGATTGAGCCGGCTATTTCCGGTTGTAGACTTCTTTGAAGGTCTGCTTCGCTGCGGGACTGTCGCGAGTGGTGGTGATGGTCAGCACTTTGCCATCCGCTGACAGTGACCAGACTTCCTCGACCTTCATCATCACATTACCCGGCATGCTGCCATAGGGTTGTGTCGTGTCCACTACCAGTGTGTCGCCCTTCAAGGTTGCCGCGACGGAGGCTTTTACCATGCCGGTGTCGGCGGTCACAGAGCGTGCCTTACCGTCCAGCTCATAAGTACGCAACGGTCGCTGCGGGTCGGTGACCTGCAACTTCGCGGCTTCCTGCCGGACGGTAATAATGTAGTCTGCATTTTGTCCGCCACCGCCGCCTGGATCCACGCCTCGCGTGAGCCAGTACAGTGGATACGGCGCGGGTTCGCTCTTGGCTTTGTCGCGCAGCCACGTGCCGTTGAAATCCGGCGCAGCCATTGCAATGACCGGCAAGCAGGCGATCCACAGCGCCATCAGGATTTGTTTCTTCATAAATTTGCTCTCAACGTTGTCGCCACAGGAACTGCATTCGTCGCGATATCGGTTGCCAGCGCATCAAGTCTGGGTGCCGTAAATCTTGACGCCCACCTTGCTGGCAATCGCGCGGATATTGCGTTGCGCCTGCTGGTATTCCTCGTTGGTGGTGAGGAACTCGACGAGCATGTTGGTCGGCCGTTTCAATCTGCTGAGATGCGTCAGGAAGACCTCATAGTCCATGTTGCCGGTGCCGTTCATGGCCCAGTTGATACCGGGCAGCATGGTGCTCCACTCATAGTCCTTCGCATGCACATAGGCAATCTGGTCGCCGAGCAGCTCGAATGTGGTGTTCATCAGCTCGGTCATGCGGAACGCGGTATTCGTGAACACCATGTTGGTGATATCGAGTCCGGCCATGATGCGTGGATCGCCGACATCTTCACGCAGGCGCTTGTGTGCCCAGGGATTGTTGACGCTCTCGGTGTTTACGGCTTCGATGGCGATCTCGACTTTCACGCCGGCGGTGTCCTTGCAGATGCGTTTCAGCGCGTTGACTGTGCGCAGCCACGCTTCACGGCTCCAGTTTTTCGGATGCGCGGTATTCCGATTGGGATACATGCTGCCGGCGTGGGTGAGCACCAGCTGGCAGCCCATCTCGTCCGCGGAATGAATGGCATCGATGATGTGTCGCTGCCAGCGTTCCGCATCCGGATCGGGCGCAATAATGTTCCCGGCACAGTGGATGCCGTAGAACACAATGTCATTCGCCTTCGCCTGCTTCTTGATCTCCTGTTTCTCGGCTTCGGGCATTTTTCGTGCAAGCCATCCCGCAGAGGCGGTCTCGCAGGCGGACCAGCCGCCGTCGCGCATGGACTTGAACAGGGCGGCGTAATCCACGCCTGCTTCGCCGGTCAGGCGCGGTGTGCTCTGGCTGCTCAAGCGAATATGTTGTGGTCCCGCAGTCAAATCCCGTTTGAGATTCTCCGGTGGGCTCCACTGATACAGAAAATCCTGTCCCCACACATCGGATAAGCCGGCCGCCCTGGTGGCGGACGATGCGGGAGTTGTACTGGCCGCTGTTTGAGCGGAAACGCTGGAATTGGAACTCGCAGCCAAACCTGCGGCGAGCGCTCCAGTCAAAGTTGCACGTCGAGAAATCTTGTTTGCCATGTAGGCACCCCGGTGTTGTATTGGCTACCTGCGAAACGGTGGTTCGTTCTGTCAGGTTACTTCTTCGTGGTATTCATCGTTACCATGACCTGCAACTTTTCACAAAATTCTGCTTCATGGAAATCCCCCTCACTGCAATTTGAGATTCAGTGCTTTCCAGAGATTAACAGGATCCTTTGCCTTTACAACTGCCGCTGGTAGCATCACTCTGATATGCGATTAGGGGGGATGACGATGATTAAAAAGCCGTTTCTGACAATGGCGGCAGTGCTGTGTGCCGTACAGATGGCGACAGCACCGCTCAGTGTCGCGCAGCAGCCGGCCTCTCCGTCAAACGCGACAGGTGGACCGCAAGGTGGACAGGGTAGCCCCAACGATGGTGTGCCACGTGAGATCCCGTCCAATCAGGTAACCGGCGTCGATATCGACCGCTTTATCGGCGATCCCTACAAGGCCTTCATGCGGGTGACCAATGGCGGCCTGAATGCCCGCTCCATGCTGCGCAACGGTGATCCCTACAATCCGGGAGCGATGGGTGCAGTTCTCGAATATCGCGACGACCTTTCTCTGGCGACGCTGGAACCCGGCTTCGAAACCTCTGTCTACGACTCGCCGATGATCTATTTCTTCTACGTGCAGGGCGGAGAAGGAACCATCGATTCCGGTCCGGGCACCAGGAGCTTCAAGTTGCGCAACGGCATCGGGGTGCTCGCTGGGCCTCACGTCAAGCAGCGCTTCATCAGTACCGGCGACAAACCACTCAGCATGATCATGATGTCCTGGCTTAACAACGATGGCATGACCGCGCCCAAGGAAATTCTCACGGTGGACACCCTCTCTGAACCGTTCGGCACGGGTCGCGCGCACTGGGTCCATATGGCCAAGCCCATGTTCGACAACAAGAATGGCATCAACACCACCATGTCGGCGATTTACTTCCCGCCCATGTCCTATGGCGGGCCTCATGCGCACATCAAGGGCGTCGAGGAGATCTGGGTGAAGGTCGGGGCCGACGAGGGCTATATCATTCTGGGCAGCGAGATCCGCAAAGTGACCGGCACCGCCGCCTTCCTGTCCCCGCCCAACGGCAAGACTTACCACTCGTCGATGAACCTGAACCCGGACAGTCTGTCGATCTGGCTGTACATTTCGCGCCGCGCTCCGGGGCAAACAGGCCCGAACCCGGTCGTCCCGGGTCAGTCCCCGACGCCCGCAAGGGCCCCGTAAGATCGGCATGTAACGTATTGCATTCAATTATTCCTAAGGTTCGACGGGGAAAGTCAGAGTGAACAAGTATTCGAGGTTTCCGCTGTTGCTGTCTCTGGCAGTGACATGTGCCGCCCAATCCGCTCCCACGGCGGGCGACAACTGGTTTTCCTATGGGGGCGACCCGGGCGGGACGCACTATTCGTCACTCAAGCAGATCACAAAGTCGAACGTGGGCAATCTGAAGGAAGTCTGGCGCTTCGAGACTCCTGACCCGGGCTCCCTCGAAACCACGCCGCTGGTGGTTGACGGCACCATGTACATCGTGACGCCACGCCAGAAAGTGATCGCGCTCGACGCGGCCACCGGCAAGCAGAAATGGATATTTGATTCAGGTGTGGGCACCAACGCTGCCGTGCGCGGACTGACGTGGTGGAGCGACGGCAAGGAGAACCGGTTGTTCAGTGCGGTGGCCACCTACATCTATGCCATCAATCCCGCAGATGGCACTGCGATCACGACCTTCGGCGACAAGGGCCGCATTGATCTGCGCGCCAATCTGCGCGGCACCGTGGAGGACAACCAGTACCACGCGACATCACCGGCCGTGGTCTACAAGGATCTGCTGATACTCGGTGGCCGGGTTTCGGAAACGCCGCCTGCGTCGCCGGGTGACGAACGCGCCTACGATGTGCGGACCGGCAAGCTGCGCTGGGTATTTCGCACCATTCCTGCGGATGGCGAGCCCGGTTCCGAAACCTGGCCCAAGGGAGCGCGCGAGACCGAAGGCGGCGCCAATGCCTGGGCGGGCTCCATCGTCGATATCGATCGCGGCATCGTCTTCATCGCAACCGGTTCACCCGCCAACGATTTCTACGGCGTCAGCCGTCCGGGCGACAATCTTTACGCGAACTGCGTGGTGGCAATCGACGCCAACACCGGCAAGAAGCTCTGGCACTTCCAGGCCACCCATCACGACCTGTGGGACTCGGATTTCGCCGCGCCGCCGGTGCTGCTGACGGTCAACAGCAACGGCAAACGTGTCGATGCCGTCGCGGCCACCAACAAGCAGGGCTTCGTCTTCATTTTCGACCGGGTCACCGGCAAGTCGCTGTTCCCGATTGTCGAGACCAAAGTACCTGCCAGCACTGTGCCGGGCGAACAGGCCTCGCCCACGCAGCCCATCCCGACGCTGCCGGCACCGCTGGCCCGGCAGACGCTGAGTCGCGACCAGGTCACGAACCGCACTCCGGAAATGCGCGCCTGGGCGCAGAAGGAGTACGACACGTTCCTGGGCACCATGCAGCCCTTCACGCCGCTGAGCATCGACAAGGTAACCATGGTCTCGCCCGGCTGGAAGGGCGGTGTTGAGTGGGGCGGCATGACGTCGGATCCCGAGAAGGGCATCCTCTACGCCAACGTCAACAACGTCGCCTCGCTGGGCAGCCTGGCTGATGCATCGACGTTTCGACGGGCCGGCCAGGGTGAGCGGGCCTATCGGCAGCAATGCATGGTCTGCCATGGTGCCGAAAGGAAGGGCACCCCGCCGGCCATACCGTCGCTGGTTGATGTGGGCAAGCGCCTGTCGGCCGAGGAAATGACCAAGGTCATCAAGAACGGCCGCAACACCATGCCCGCCTTTCCGGCGCTCCCCGACGAAGCGCTGACCAACGTGGTCTCGTTTCTGACCACCGGCAGCGACCCCGTGGGTCCCGCTCAGCAACGCAATAACAGCAGTACGGCGGGCAGCAAGTACGTGTTCACCGGCTACCGCTACTTCAACGATCCGGAGGGCTACCCCGCATACGGCACGCCATGGGGCACGCTCAATGCCATCGACATGAATACCGGCAAGTATCTGTGGACGGTGCCTTTCGGCCAGTACACGGAGCTGGCGGAGAAGGGACTGACGGATACCGGTTCCGACAGTCACGGCGGCTCCGTGCTTACCGCGACGGGCGTGCTCTTTACCGGCGGCTCGGAATTCGATCTGAAGTTCCGCGCCTATGACAGCGCCACGGGCAAAATTCTGTGGACCGGGCAGCTCCCGGGTCACGGCGCCGCGACGCCGGCAACCTATGCGGTCAAGGGCAAGCAGTATGTTGTGATTGCAACCAGTCCGGCGCGGCGCGGCGCGGTGCAGAGCAGCACCAACGCACGCCAGCATCACGGCAGGCACCTATGTCGTTTTCGCGCTGCCATAATTGATCGAGTAATTCTGGATAGTTAACGTGGGAGATCCATTCCAATGAAATCTGCAACAGTTACTGCGCTCGGTCTGGTTACCGGGTTGTTTCTCAGTGCGGCCGTCCATGCCGCCGAACCGATGGCCGTCAACCAGCCCGTGCCCACTGCGAAGATCGTTCGCACTTCGCCGGCACTGGACGCCGTGATCGCGACCGATGCGAAGATCGAAAAAATCGCCACCGGCTTTGTGTTCACCGAAGGTCCCATGTGGCACAAGGGAGCACTGTGGTTCAGCGACCTGAGCGGCAACAAGATGTACAGCCTGACACCAGCCGGCAAGCTGACGCTGCTGCTCGACAAGGCCGGCGGTTTGCCGAGCTTTCCGGCCGGCGCCTACCGGGGTTCGAACGCGATGGTTGCCAACAAGGATGGCACCGTGCTGATGATGCAGCATGGCGCGCGCCGCATCGTGCAGCTGGACGACAAGATCAACGTCAAGGTGTTCCTGGACAAGTACCAGGGCCAGCAGCTGAACAGCCCGAATGACCTGGTCTTCGCTGCTGACGGCGCGTTGTACTTCACCGATCCGCCGTACGGCTTCTTCGACCCGGCTTCGCCCACGGCCGATCTGGACAAGAATCCGGGACACGGCATCAAGTTCAATGGCGTCTACCGCTACAAGGACGGCAACCTGACCGCAGTGATCACCGACCTGACGCGTCCCAACGGTCTGGCATTTTCGCCGGACGGCAAGACGTTCTACATTGCAAACTCCGAGAACCCGTCGGCCATCTACAAGTACGACGTCAAGGCTGATGGCACGCTGGTTAACCGCCAGCTGATCGCCGACCTGAGCAAGGAGTCGGGTGGCGGCGTTCCCGATGGCGTGAAGGTCGACTCACAGGGCAATCTCTGGGCTTCGGGCCAGGGTGGCTTCCGCATTTATTCGCCGAAGGGACAGTTGCTGGGCCAGATCATCCTGCCGGAAGTTGCTGCCAACGTGGCCTGGGGCGGCACCGACGGCAAGACGGCATACTTCACGGGCTCCACCAGCATCTACAAGTTGACGCTGAAGATTCCCGGTCAGATGCCGGTCTATCACTTCTAGCACTCAATCCTGAACGTATCCCGGGGAATTCAACATGAAGCTCAGTCGAAGAAACTGGATGACGATGGCGGCGGCCACCGGCGCAACGCTGGCTGCAGGTAAGGCAGCGGTTGCTGCGGAACCCAAAAAATCAATCGTGCTTTATTGCGATCTGGCAGTCGATCCGAAGCGCGAAAAGGAAATGCTCGATCATTTCCACAAGGTGTTTGCGCCTGTCGCCACCAGGCACAAGGGTTATATCGACGTGAAGATGCTGAAGCTCAGCAAGCACATTCAGGGACCGACCCTGCCCAAGGCCATCAACTATCGCTTCCAGCTGACCTATGAAACCGAAGAGCTGCGCATGGCCTGGGTGAATTCCGATGATCATGCCAAGGCATGGCCCGGCATCGGCAACACGCTGCTCGACCAGAACTTCCAGGTCGACGTGTTCGACAACGTCTGATCGAACGACATCAGGCTGAGGTAGGCGCCGTGAGTGTGCGGGCGACGCTCACGGCGCGCGCCGCCTTCGCGGCAGTGTCAGCCACGCTCTGACCGGCCCTGTAGATTTCGCCACCGAGCCCGAACGCGCGCGCGCCAGCTGCCCACCAGTCGGCCATGTTGTCCGGGCCCGCACCGCCCACAGCCCACACCGTGGCACTGGCCGGCAACACGGCCTTCAACTGTTTCAGATGCCCGGGACCATAGGTCATGGCCGGAAACAACTTCAGATGCCGCGCGCCCGCTTCCAGCGCCTGGAATGCCTCGGTGGCGGTGGCAAATCCCGGCGCAGGGTCCAATCCGAGTTCGATGGCGCGGCGGATCACCGCCTGATTGGTGTTCGGCGAGATGATGATGCACACCACCGGCCTTGGCTATCGCATCGACGCTGCCGGCATCGAGCACGGTGCCCGCGCCTACCGCCATGCGTCCGCCCCAGTGTTCCGCCAGCAGGCGGATGCTGTCCATCGGTTGCGGCGAATTGAGCGGCACTTCGATGCCGCGCACGCCCGCAGCGAACAGGCGTTTCGGCATGGTCCAGTACCTCGCTGGGGCGGATGCCGCGGACGATGGCGACAATGGGACATTCGGCCAGCGCATCATTGAGTTTCATGTTCAGCTCATCCGGTGCAGGGCGAGCAGGCCGGCGATCGCCGCCGACTTGCCGTCGAAGGTCTCGGACTTGATATTGCGTTTCTCCAGAGCGTGTCGGTAGCGACCGCAAAGCGCAGCATCGCCGAGCAGATCTACTGTTGTGCCCCCACCATCCAGCAGCGCCGGCAGGCTGGCGACTTCCGAGCCGATGAGCAGGCCTGACAGGTAGCTGGGCGTGGATTCCGCCCTGGCATCGCCGCCTGCCACGCGCGAACGGGCGCTGAACAGTCGCGCCAGCAAGCGCATTGCCGTCGCCCGCAGCAGCGAGCCCCGCCTCGAAGGCCGCGTCGTCGTTGGCGGGCGCATCGCTCTTCAGCACGCTGTGCTTGCTGACAGCACGGCAAACATTTCACCGGTCATGGCGGTCACGAAGCGGACGATGCGGCCATCTTCGACCACCACCCACTTGGCGTGCGTGCCCGGGTGGCAGACCAGGTGGCGGCCTTGCTGCCGGTCGGGATGTTGCGCGAGCCAGCCCAGCACCTGGGTTTCCTCGCCGCGCATGACATCCGGCGCACCGGTCAGTCCAGCGCAGCGCAGGCCGGGGATAATCCGCACCTGCGGCGCAACCTGCGATCGCAGCAGCGCGCGAGATCCGCGAATCCCGCAGGGCAGTCGGCATAAGGAGCCAGCGCCCAGCCAAGGTTGGAGCCCACCATGCCGCACAGGATGGCCGGCAATCCCGCTGCGCCGAGCGCCGGACGAACTTCCTGCTCGAAGCGTCGACGCCGCTTCGCCGGGAGCCAGCGTCGATACGCCAAGTGGAAGTTCTGTCTCTGTCACCACCGCGCCATCGGCGTCCAGCGTCCAGCGCGCGCAGATTGGTAGTGCCCCAGTCGCAGGCCAGCAATGCAGCTGAAGCCATAGCGGACCTACACGCCGCCTGCGGCCGGGTCGCTGATCGGATCGCGCACCACGACGAGGTAGACCAGCGCTCCGGCGACCGCCACGGCGGCGGCAATCAGCAGCGCCAGCACGAACGAGCCGGTACTGTCGACCACGATAGCCGGTGATCACCGGGGCGGAAGAGGCTCCCAGATAGCCGCCGAAATTCATGAAGCTGCCCAGCGTCGCCACCAGCCGGCGCGGGGCGGCAACACTGACCAGGCCCAGCCCGCGCCGCTCGACAGGTTCACGAAGAACATGGCCAGCGAGATGTACAGGATCGCGAGCGCCAGGCTGGGCGTGTAAGCCGCCGGCACGGTGAACAGCGCGGCGCACACCAGGCCGACGCAGATCGGCCATTTGCGGCTGGCGATGGGCTTCAGGCCGCGCGCCAGCAGTCCGTCGGCGATGAAGCCGCTCGACAGCTGGCCGGCGGTGCCGGCGATGTAGGGAATGATCACCATCCAGCCCGCCTGCGCCAGGGTGACGCCGCGCTCCCTCTCCAGGTAGCCGGGCAGCCAGGTGAGGTACAGCCAGACCATGTAGATGACGCCCATCCAGCCGAACAGGATGCCCCAGGTGGTGCGCTTGCTCAGCAGTCCGGCCCACTCCGCGCCGGTGACCTTGCGTTCCTCGGCCGAGGCCTTGTCGCCGTCGCTGAGGTAGTCGATCTCGCTGGCGTCCAGCGGCACGGCGCGGCGGTCGCGATAAAGCGCAATCCAGCCGATACCGGCGAGGATGCCGAGCGCGCCCATGGTCACGAACATGCCGCGCCAGCCGAATTGCAGCATCAGCCAGGTGAGCAGCGGCGGCGCCAGGGCCGGAGCGATGGTGGTGGAGGCGACGTAGATGCCGGTGGGGCGGCCGCGCTCCTTGATGGCGAACCACTCGCTGAACACCTTGGCGCCCGCCGGGAAGGCCGGGGCCTCGCCGATCCCCAGCACGAAACGCGCGGCGTAGAACTGGTTCAGCGTCTGCACCAGCCCGCCGGCGAGCTGGGCCGCCGACCAGAGGAGAATGCCGAAGCCCAGCACCACGCGCGCGCCCAGCCGGTCGAGCAGTAGCCCCATCGGCAGCTGGGCGAACGCATAGGGCAGGGAGAAGGCCGACAGCAGGATGCCCATCTGCAAGGCGCTGAGGTGCATCTCCTCGCTGATTGCGTGGTTGGCGAAGGAGAGGGTGCTGCGGTCGAGATAGTTCACCAGCCCCGCGACCACCAGCAGCGCGACGGAGATTTTCTGTATCCGGCTGACCCTTTGCGATTTTGCCACCACGTTCCCCACTAATTTTTATCAAACGGATTCTTGAGCAGACGGACGCTGCGAGGACGCGTATTCAGATGCGGCCGAACTTGGCCAGCAGATCCTCGACAGTCTTGCCCTGCGCCACCCATTCACGGGTGGCCTGTTCACGCTCCGCCTGTTCCTTGGCGAGCGTCAGGAATTCATC
Source organism: uncultured Pseudomonadota bacterium (assembly GCA_963748005.1). Classification (GTDB taxonomy): domain Bacteria; phylum Pseudomonadota; class Gammaproteobacteria; order Steroidobacterales; family Steroidobacteraceae; genus CAILZL01. The sequence goes on along the minus strand of CAVVHH010000002.1, from coordinate 2,140,917 downwards.
GGCCCGCTCCAGCGGCACCACGACGACACCGATGGTGTCGGCGACGATGAAGTCGCCCGGCCGCACCACCACGCCGCCGCATGCGACAGGAACGTTGATCGACAGTTCCTCCTTGCGCTGCGAGAACATCGTGTGCGTGCCGCGCGGCGTGATGGCGCGCGTCCAGATCGGCCAGGCGATGTCTTCGAGTTCGTCGATGTCACGTCCGGCGCCATCGACCACCATGGCGCGGATGCCGCGATTCTTCGCCAGGCCGCCCATGAGTCCGCCGCACACCGAAACCTCGGTATCACCGCCGGCATCGACGACGATGATGTCGCCGGGCTGACCCATCTCCAGCGCTCGCAGCGGATCGACCAGATCGCCACCCGAGAGCTGCACCGTTATCGCCTGACCGGTGGCCTTGGCCTTGAAAGCCGGCTTGATGGCCGAATGCATGATGTTCTGGCGATACATCACGTCGCCGAAGATGCAGGAGATCGAATAGGCCGGCAGCAGTTCGTCGAACCGCTTCAGCAGATCGGGGCGACGGTCGAATTCATTGAAGGTTTTCAGCATGTCTTGCTCCGGGGCGGCCTTACAGGACACCGAGATTTTGAACAGGTATTTAGACCCCGGAGGATAGGGGGTTCAACGGGGGATAGGAAGAATAAACGTGCTTTTCCGCCGAAGCCAGTCCAGCGACGCACGGCTGGCGGGCCTCATCTCAGGCCCGATTAATCCCTTTGCGCCCCGAATCGTTCGGTAGGAGGCAAATCATCGCTTCGAGCCCCATCGGCTGTCGGCAATGTTCATTCAAGCTGACGCGGTACTTTGCCTTGTGGCCACGTGCCGGGCAGACAGGGAAACGTCGCCGTGATTGACTGAGTCACCAGGGTTTCTGCGTCTGGAAGAATCGCTTCCAGAACTCCAGCCTGGCTGCATCGGCAACTGGCATCGTGCCGAAACCGTCGCCCCCTGCTCCATTACCAAGGCGCATCACGATCGGGGACTTGGCATCGGCAACCGGCCAGGTAACGAGCTGCTTGCCATTGGGATCACCGCTGATCGTAAAGTTGGCCCAGTACGAAGACATGATCTCGGCAATCCTGTAATCGTCATCAGCCCACGGCCGATCAGTGGCGTACAGGTTGTTGAAGATGTAGTTGATCTCGGATTCGTGGTAAGCGCCACGTCGATCACGGTCCGGTCCAGGTGGTGCATGTGTCCAGAAATACAGGTACGCAGGACGCCTGGTCGTCTTGCTCCATTCTGCGCCCCACAGAAACGTGGAAACCCGCGAACTGTCGCGAGCCGCTGCATTGGTTGCCTGACCCGCTTCTGCATCAGTAGCAGCTGGATAGAGTTTCAGGAACTCCTCCGCCAGTGTGCCGTACTTCTGTTTCGCGGTGTTCTGATAATCAGCCAGCTTGATATTCGGCTGGGGCGATGCGCCACTTTCATCAAGGTTATTGCCGGTAATCACTGGTATCCGGTTCACGGAACCACTCGCCATGGACTCACGATAGTTTTTTGCTATAACCCATCCGTCCACAACTGGACGAAACAGCGGCGGTGGCGGCTTGCCGGAATAAGCCTCGTCGTTGGCATTGTTGCCGACCAGCAGCTGCTCCATCGTCAGTGCGCGCAACTCTTTCAGTGAGTGTGCGCCATGTGCTTCAGCGTACTTGACACCATCAGCTTCGGCGCCATTGAGCAAGCGATAAGAAGTTGCCAGCCCACTGATATCCGGATCGTTTGCGTAACGCGCACCACTTTCAGCAATCGCTCCCCGGAACAACCCCCTGGTCAGTGGTGAGTTGACCAGCTGCAACACTGAGCCCGCACCGGCAGACTGGCCGGCAATGGTCACGCGATTCGGATCACCGCCAAACGCAGCAATGTTCCTGCTCACCCATTGCAGCGCTGCGATCTGATCAAGCAGGCCGTAGTTACCAGATGCATTGTGTCCGGATTCCTGGGTCAACTCGGGCGTGGCCAGAAAACCGAACACGCCCAGCCGGTAATTGAAAGTCACAACGATCACGCCCTTACGAGCCAGTCCTTCACCATCAAACAAGGGTTGTGAACCTGCACCGAAGATGAATCGTCCACCATGAATCCACACAAACACCGGACGCTTTTCTTTCGCAGAGTTGGCGCCGGTCCAGACATTGAGGAACAAACAATCTTCACTGCCGGAAGCTGTATTGCGCATCAGCTGCGGGCAGGTGTTGCCAAACTGATCGGCGGTGCGCACGCCCTGCCATGCAGTGGACGCTTGCGGTGCTTTCCAGCGCAACTCGCCGACGGGTGGCGCCGCAAAAGGAATGCCCTTGAAAACCGTGATGGATGAATCACGCCCCGGAACACCGGACACCTGGCCCGACTCGGTAAGCGTTGGAGCATTGATGGCAGCGATCGCCACGCTTGTCACACCTGAAGCCAGCATCACCGCAGTTGCAAGCATGACGCGAGTGACAGACCTGCGAACACTGAATTTGATCAAAGCAGACTTCTCCATATTCCCTGCTTATCAGGCGCTACATCTACTGGCTCGCCCGGTCAGTTCAGGTACATACAAAACAAAGCGCCCCCTCCTGTTTGCACATGGAGGGGGCGATTGATCTACATCGCTATTACATGCGGAAGCGAATACCCGCGGTGTAGTAGCGACCGATGATGTCGTCGCCGGCGAGAACTTCACCGAATTGACCCGGATTCGGGTTACCCCAGAACCCGGCCTGCGGTGGATCGGTGTTGAACAGGTTCTGCACGGTCACAAAAAAGTCCAGCTTGCCGATATCGAGCTTCGGCGAGAAGGTCAGATTGAGGTTGGTGTAGGCAATCGACTTGATCGCCGACCCCGAATAGTAGGCAGGAGCGGCCGCCCATTCCGGGAAACCATCCACCTTGGGCATCGAGCTGCGCCAACGTTCCTGCACAGCGATCGTCAGGCTGTCGATGGGCTTGAAGCTCGCGAACAGTGTGGCGCGCCACACCGGATTGGATTGCAGGCCATTGGTACCGAACCACGCGCCCGCATAGTCAGCGTCAGCAAGACCAGGTTGCTTGTAGATGAGATGCGGTTGATAGGTGGTCAACAGGCGCAACGACAACGGCTTATCGGCAATGAGCGTCTTGTAGCCGAGCTCGATATCGGCACCCCAGGTATCCAGTTCAGCCAGATTAAACGGCTTTTGCAGCCACTGAATCACGTGATTGGTTGAATCACGGACGATCAGGTTGCAGTAGACGTTGTTGCCCGGATTATTGGAGACTGAAGTTCCGCCGCTCGCATAGCAGGAATTCTGATACGCCGGGGTATTACCCTGAACCACAAAGATTGCATCCTGAATCTTGATGTTAAAGGCATCCACGGTGATATCGAAATTTGGCGTCGCGCGCCATACGAAACCGTAACTGAACGTGTCGCCCACTTCGGGCTTCAGATTGGGATTGCCCGAATTCACGGAACTCGCGTTAGCGTTCAGAGGCGAGTCCGGATTGCCGGGTAACGAGTCACTGAAGGTTCGGGCAGGCGCACCAGCGACCAGTGTCCGGAATGTTTCGTCGAGACTGGGTGCACGGAAGTCACGCGAACGGGTAGCGCGTACCGTCAACGAATCGAATGGATCCCAGGTCATACCGACCTTCCAGGTATTCGCGTTGTCTGACAGGGTGTCGTAGTTCGCAATGCGATAAGCCGCACTCATATCAAGGGACTTCGCGAACGACTTGTCCTTGAGCAGCGGCACATTCAATTCCACCGCTGCTTCTTTAACCGTCTGGGTGGTCTCGGCCAGGTTGGCAACTGAGGCGGTGTAAACCGTCGTGGTGGCAGTACAGCCAGCAGCAATGCCAGCACAATTAGCGCGGATCGGGCCCGTCGGGTCCGGGGTCCCGCTGACAATTTCATAGCTCAGCTTGCGCCATTCGCCGGACAGTGCTGCATTGACCGGACCGGCCCAGGTGCTGAAAGGCGCCCCGGTGATGCTGGCCGCGACATCGTCCATGCCAATGTTCGTTTTGTAGGACACCGGGTGTATGAAGTAGTCGATGGCCGCCTGACTGCCGGCGTTCTGGCCGAAAGGATTCAGCGGCACGCAACCCGCGTAGGCTGCATTTGTCTGCGACGCACGGCATACCGGCACGCCTACGGGCAGGCCATTCACCCATCCGCCAGAAGGTACCGAGTCCAGTGCGGCAAAGAAACGGCCATTGTCGATCGCCATGTTCTGCCGGACATCGATCGAGCCATCGCTATATGTGTAAGCCACATCCCACTTGTAATCCCCCAACGTTCCCTGCAGCCCGGCGACCCCAAACAGCTGATCGGAGTGGGTTTCCGTATAGGCACGGGGTATTTCAGTAAACATCTTGCCGAGGGTGAACGTCGTGTTAACTGTCGGACTGGTCCCCAGCGCATTCCGGTATTGCGGTTGCAGGAAGGCATTGTCACGCGTGATGGTGTAGTTGCCAGAGGTGTAGCCGTTGCCCCTGCCGGTACTGCGATTACGGGTATCGGCCACCGTCAGGTAACCGTGCAGATCGTCGGTGAAGTCGAAATCGAAGCGTCCATAGAACTGGTTCATATCCAGGCCCGCGCGGAGCTGACCTTCGCTATAACCACCATCGCCACCGATTTCGCAGGTGCCGCAGTTGCCCGAGGCGTTATAGGTGGGCGCCAACCCCAAACGCGTACCACGTACGAATGGCACGAGATAACCACCGGTATCAAAGCGAGTCCCATCGGTAGCATTACCCAGGTAGGAAGCCAGCGGACCAGCCGTGACGCGGCCACCGAAAGTCTGGTTCGACTGGCGCGCGCCTGACACCTGGTAATACGGCTGCGCCGCGGTGCCAAAACCCTGCAGGGTGTAAACATTCTTGCCCCAGGGACGGTCAAACTTGCTTTCGAGAGGCGCCTGATGGCGATTTTCAAAGCTGCCCAGGAGATGACCGCGATCACTGAACAGGCTGGTGCCGAAGGCAATGCCAACTTCGGACGTGTCAGCGTCGCCGTAATCCGATCGACCCGCTTCCAGATTGACTTTGACGCCCTGGAATTTGGTATCGGTGACAAAATTCACTGCACCAACGACGCCATCTGAGCCGTACACCGCCGACACGCCGCCGGTCACCACGTCGACGCGCTGCAGCAACATCTGCGGAATAGTGTTCACGTCCACTGTGCCGTCCGCGGTGCTGGGCGGTGCACGGTGTCCGTCGTACAGAATCAGGGTACGCAGCACACCCATCTGGCGCAGGTTTAGCTGATTGGTCGCATTAGCCGCGCCCGCAGGACTGCCTGCCGCGCCATTGTTGCCAGGATTGGTGTTCTGACCACGCGAGCCATTGAACAACGGCATATCGTTCATGGCTTCGACAAGATTGCCCGGATGGACAGCTGACAGTTCTTCGGTGGTTACCACCGTAACGGGCGTCGGGCTGTCGTTGCCATTGGTGATCACGCGTGAACCTGTGATCACAACCTCTTCCAGCCGTGCATCCGCTGGTTGTGCGGCAGTCGAGGTTGGTTGCTGTGCAACGCCTTGGGCGCACACGCCGCTGGCGAATGCCACCGAACTGCATAGCGCAAACACTCTGTAGAGCCTTGAACGCGAATTGTCGTTCGTCATCGTCTTCTCCCGGGTCTTCATGTTGTCGATTTCGCCTGCATCGACTGGCGCACCATGCGTGGCTTCAATTGCCTGCAATGGCTGCGGGGACGGGGACGATTGCTGAACGGGGCGAATGGTCGCTGCTTCTTCGGAGCTGTAGATGACCTCAAGACCCGTGTTGCGCAGCATCTGTTCCAGTGCAACGCGTTTGTCCAGAGTACCGTGCACACGGCCGCCTTGCGCATCCTTCACAGCGCTGTACTGATACAGCAACTGCATCCGGGCTTGCTCCGCAAAAACCTTCAGTGCCGCAGGGAGTGGTTGAGCTGCAATGTCGAAGAAGACTGAATCTGCAACCGCGATTGACGGAATCATTGCCGTCAAACCCAATGCAAAAATCAGATTCCGCCACAACCGCATGCGTGCTGCTGCGACGACTCCCCGACCGGCAGCCACTATCGTCCCCCCAATGGACATGCCAAATCGTTTTATCCGGCCCCGCCTGCGGGCGGTTCCAGTACAAGAGACTCTTGAGAGGAGAAAAACCCCCAATCGCGGTTGCACTTAATCACACTCACAACTGAATCCGCTTCTGCAGCACGATTCAGCCAGGCTGAAGGAACCATGAATATGCCTGATCGTTATCATTTTCCATGCGCCGACCCCATACCACTCGGGCATCACAACCCGGCACGTCACTGATTCCGGCTGCTGTCAGGGCCGTTGTCGATATAAACCGCACCCTCGGTACGACGAACATCCAGGCCGAAACCCTGCTCCAGCATGGTAAGCAGCGCTTCTGCTCCCTGCGGATTGGCCTGGAACGTACCGCCCACCACCAGCTGCCGCAGCCTTTCGTCATCCACGATCAACTGCGTTGTGGTGTAGCGACTGACTTCCTCGACGACCTCGCCCAGAGAGCGATTCTCGAAATAGAGGACTCCATCGCGCCAAGCCAGAGTGTGCACCAGCTGTTCTGAAGACAATCCGGTGGTAACGGTTGTAGCAGCCGACAATTCTGCTTGTTGCCCCGCTGTCAGGAATGACGCCGCAACGTCGCCCAGCACAGCGTCGCTGGGCGTCACGTTGCGCAGGGTTCTCACATATCCGACCTTGACTTTTCCCTCGTTGACGATGACGCGTACGCCTGAATCATGCACGTAGACGTTGAATTCGGTACCCACGGCACGCACCCAGGACTTGCCGCTCACTACCCAGAATGGTCTGTTTACGTCATGAGCCACCTTGAAGTAAGCCTCGCCTTTTTCCAGCTGGATGATTCGGGAATCTGGCCGGTAATCGACGTGCGCGACGCTGTTGCTGTTGAGCTTGATTGTCGAACCATCTGGCAGGGAAACTTCGGCCTGTTCACCGACAGCGGTAGTGAAATTCGTCCCCGACGGGAGCAACACAAAATACAAGCCGCCAATGACGGCCAGCAGCAGCGAGGCGGCCAGCGCCGCCGGCATCCAGCGCCGGTGCGGCTCCTCAAGATTGGCCGGCTCGCTGACCGACTGTGCGAAAGAAACTGCGCGCACCAATGGCCCGGCGGCGGCAAATTGCCGCCACGTCCCCATGAGCTTTTCGTAAGCTTCAGCGCGCTGCGGATGCGCCGAGCGCCATGCCTCGAATCGTGCCCGGTCCTCGGCTGAAACATCATCCGCCTGCAGGCGTGCGATCCACTCGCTGGCTTCGCGTTCTGCCTCTCGCACATCGGGTAACTGATACAAATCGCCCATACTTACTGCATTATCTGTTTTGGTCGTACGTTTCGAGGAACCTGTGCGTCTCTCTCAAGGCACGGGCGATATGGTTCTCAACAGTTTTCGGAGCAATATTCAGCCGCCGTGCGATCTCCTTGTACGAACACGAATGAAATATTCTCAGCGCGAATACTGCCCGGCACTGCGGCGCGAGTAGTTCGATGGCCTCCCTGAGCATTCGGGATTGCTCATCCGCGAGCAGCAGGCCTTCGAGCGACTCTCCCGGACATACGACGTTCAGGGCGTCCAAATCCCCTAACGTGTCCGTCTTGCGGGTACGCTCATTACGCGACGTGTCAAACGCCAGATTGCGCGCCGTCGAGAACAGGAACGCACGGGGATTGTCAACACGCTGGGCATGTTCGTAGGTGCGCAGGAAGGCTTCCTGGACAATGTCCTCGGTTGCTTCTGGATTGCGCAGCAATCTGCGCACATAACGCCGCAGGCCCTGCTCGCTTTCCAGAAACAGTCGGGAGAACGTACTGCGCATCGGTGCTGACATTTGGGCCCTGACTTGAGGTTGTAGAATCATCGTACGCCGCGACCCTGAGCGCGGCAATTGTCAAACCTGCGCTGAGCCCATCATCGGAATGAACGACGCGCAGGCGCATCCGGAATCCGTTTCCGCCTCACTACCAGTCAATATGCCCATCATCCATCCGGTGCAGTTGGTCATAGCGCCACCCGAACGTGATGGCGTGCACGAGACAGCCGGGTCATTCATTGCGGCCATCCTCTGGTCTGAGCCAAGTACGGCAACGACCACAAGTAGCGCAAAAAACCACCCCTCCACGGACAGGCATATATCTGTCTACAGAATACATGGGTCCCCATTTATCGAATCTGTGGCCTGGCATTTGCTCCATCCCAGTTGCTGATGATCGCTGCATACTCCGCAGATCCACAGTCGCATCAAATTCGACCGACGGGCCCCAACGCCTGGGCACCCTGTACCTCGCGAAAATGCTCTCGTGCGGCAACTGCTACCCCGTTTGTTCGTCTCAAACCCCGGACATGCAGCACGTTAGCGGGTATCCGCTCCCCGGATACCGGCTCCCACCTTGCGCAAATCACACGACGTCTTGTCACGCGGTAAACGCAGACGGCCGTATGGATTCTTATATACGCTGGGATATATAAGATTCAGCATCGGTGAGATTAGTTCTCGACGGAGTGGCTGCTCGTCGCGCTGGGATTGCTGATAAGTGCCATACCAAGGGCCGTACATCGGCCGCAGGCGCAGCGCCTGCCGGTGCCGAACAGGCGCTCGTGAGTACAGAATCAGCGCAGCTCCATGCATGGCTTGAGCACGACACTGCAACACCAGGAACGGCAATCCACATCTATGCCGGAAGGCAAGTTAACGATCCTGCCGGTTCAAAAACAGCGCCCGATGGTTTTGCATCAGGCGCATTTTTATTCATTGCAAACCAAGTCGCATGGACGACTGTCGATATCGTCAGCGCAACTGCTCCATCATCTGCAACGCGTTATCCAGAAAACCCTGTTCGGCACAGCCCTGTTTGGCAGTGGTGGCAGTTGCTATATAGGTATTGAGCGGATAACTCGCATCGTCAACCACGAATCGAAGCGGACCAAAGGTCAGCGCGACGAACACGGTGTTGGCAAGCGGTGATGCCTGCTGCAGCTTTTCCACAACCGGAGACGCAACGTTCGCATCAGCTTGTACCAGCGCAACATCACCGATCTTCAGCAGCCACATGCTCAACTTCACCGGATCGGTATCCTTGTCCTTGAAAACACAGGCAGGCAATTTGGAATCCGGCGTGTAAGCACATTGATTGGGCAGATTGAAGGGTGTGGTGGCTTTTCCGGGACACTGCAGGACACGCTTGGCGCCGCCGATTTGTACATTCGAGACAGGCTTGCGTATCTCACTGGCCACAGCCAACGCTTCTTCACCCAGAATGGTACCCATGGCGTTGATGATCTTGTGCACTCTATCCACGTCTGCGCTGGTCGCTTTGGACTCGGGATATACCCTGTACAGCGGGCTCTCCGCCGCGCCAACGGTAAAGATCGCCACCGCTGTGTCGGCCAGCCTTTCTTCGATATAACGCGACGCAGCACCGGGTACATCGCCGCTGATTTCGCTTGCCGCTGGCATGCCCACCACCGGTTCAATCCCGTAGTTCAGCAATAAGGCAATAGGTTCGCCTGACAGGGTTTCGAACTTGAATACCCCAAGGGAAAAATCGACGGGACCGCTGCGATTGATGCCGTCGATGTAACGATGCTGCGCTGGATACCATTCGTTGCGGTCGCCAGTGAGATGCGCCTTGCCGACTGCATAGCCTGCGCGCGCAGGCTGCAAGCTGGACATCGCTTTTTTCACGGCGTCAAGACTCGCCGCAACGACGCGATCTGCAAATTTTTGTGACCCTGCGATGGACAGACCCATGCCATCGCCGTCAACTCTAATCGAGTTATGCGTGTGGGTCGTACCCAGCAGGATGTTTTCGAGGGGCACCCCGGCCTGCTGGGATATGCGCTGCGACAGATCAGCGAAGATCCCGGCCTGAATATTGGGCACATCCGCCACAACAACCGCAGCGCGCGTCGCGCCGTTATCCAATACCAGCGCGCGGACGTAAATCTTGTCGTATATCGTTTTGTAAGGTGCAGGCAGCTCCGCAACTGGCGGCGTGATGTCTACACGCGCCGCACCCGCCTTGAGCACACCTTCGGCTGCCAAGGTCGGGCAGGTCACGACAGCGAGCAGCAGGAGGTACTTCCTTAGCCGAATGTTCATGTGTTCATCTCTTCTGTTTTCGATGTGGTTATTAACGTGGCTCAACCATAAGTATCAGGCTACGCGGACGCTTCGACAGCGACCGGACATTTCGACTGCGTTCAATAACCGGATCCGGCCGCTGGACCTGTCGAGCGTCTTGAATATCCGTAAAGCAATCAATCAGCCGCCCCCGCTGGCCTTGCCGTCCAGGAGCTTCAGCGCGTCCGCCGCCAAAGACATGTCAGCAACACGTTCGAACGGCAGAATCTGTTTCTGCACTTTGAAGCTGACGTTCAATGCCTGCATGTAACGCAGCCGCTCCGGACTTAAAGCAAGGTCCACGGCAAATGGCTTGTAGGTTTGAATATAGTTCCACAGCGCGAGGCGCTCGCTCTCGGGGGCGGTCGGGAGAGCCGCGCGGTGGGCACGAAAGAAGGCGTCTCTGGCCTGTGGATTCTGCACAAAGCGATAAAGTTTTGCGTAGGCCGCAAGAGCGCGCACCAACGCATCACGACCTGTGGCGATTTTTTTATCCGAAGCCCAGGCGCCCTGATAGGTGTATTCCTTGAGCTCGACAGACATGTTGCCACGCTCGATCAGATGGACGTTGTGTTCAGCTGCGTTCTCAATCAGGGCAACATCAACCGCGCCGCCGTCCACCGTACCTGCCTTGACCGCACGAAAAATATCGGCGCTCGACCCAATGTTGACGAAGTGGATTGTGGAAGTGTCTACCTTGTACTTTTGCAGCAATGACACAGTCAGTTGATAGACCAGCGCACCGACAGAACCGGTCCCGATCGCTTTGCCTTCAAGATCTTTCAAGGTTTTGATCTGGGGTTTGGCACTGAACAGTGCGAGCGCCGGCAGCAACGCGCCGCCCGCCAGGATCTTTATGGCGGCACCACGCTCGATCGCCGGAAATACCTGTCCGAATCCCGACGCCATGGAAACATCAACGGACCCGCCAACTATGCCACCCAGAATCCGGGTGCCGTCGGCAACAGTGAGCATGTCGGGCGCAAGATCGAATGATTCGAGAAACTTCTGCTGACGCATCAGTTCGCCCATGGCCAGGTTCAAACTGCCGCCGGCATTTGCAATCTTGATGTTGGCCGGCGATGACGCCGCCCGGGCCGATACAAACGGTGTGTTCAGCAGTGCAGCACCGGAGATCCCAGACAACAGTTCACGGCGCGAAAGCAGCGGATGCATGAGCCCCTCATCATCTTCAATTTGTCTTGCTGGCGATGATGCCACGGCATACTGACTTATTCACTTCCAATGCCATCATCAAAAGGCAACGCCCCAGCCATTGTTGAATGAACCGGGACGTGCCTGACGAAGGGCTCCCAACACAGTGCGCCCTGGGCTGGAAGCGCAGATCAGACCTCAGCGCGGTGGAACGTACTGCGGCGTCGAGTCTTCCCAGGGACTGTCCGTGATCTGGCGTTTGTTGCTGCCGTCGGCATTCATGATGAATACCTGTCCGTACGGCTGGAAGGTGTTGTCGTACAACACGGCTTCATCACGATAGCCATGCATGGCGCTGTTCCACAATATCTGCTTGCCGCCATTAGTCCACACCGCGTGACCATCGCTGGCCAGTGAGGTGGTGAGCCGTCGGAAATCCGAACCGTCCGGACGAATCGTGCAGATATCGAAGTTGCCCCACACCGTGCCGGTCCTGACGCGCCGCGTGAACATGATGCGGCTGCCATCCGGCGACCAGAGCGGCAGGTTGTCGTACTCGGTGGTCAGCGTGCGCGTCTTGCGGGTGGCAATGTTCAGGATCTGCAAGCCAAAGATGGACTTGCCTTGCGCGTCCTTGCCCCAGATGCGATACACCACTTCCTTGCCATCGGCAGAGAAACTGGGGAAACCGGCATTGATGGTGCCATCGGTCAATGCCTCCAGCCCGGTGCCATCGCGCCGTACGCGCATGATGGTGGCGTTGCCGATGTCACGTGTGGCGAACCAGTTGCCCACACCGAACACCACCCATTGACCATCGGGTGACCAGACTGGATAGAAGGCGCCAGCAAGTCCCTGCTTGACCAGACCCTGATTCAGACCAGTATTGGCCACTTCGAAAATGCGCTTACGTTCGGATCCATCCGGTTTCATGATGGCGACCGAAGAGTTGTCACCCTTCTCGGTGAGCACCATCCAGCCATCCTTGGAGAACGCCGGCCACACATCGGTGTAGCGGTATTCAAACGCTGGATCCCAGCTGTACAGCGGCTGATTCTGCTTCCAGCCACGGAAGGTAAATTTTTCGTAGATCACCTGCTTGCCATCCGGTGACCACGTCGGTGTACGCAGCCCGCCGATCTTCACTACCGGCTTGCCGGTTGTAGAGTACAGGCCGTCATCGGGACCACCCTTGCGGCGATACACGATTTCATCTGCGGATACATACTGCGGCGCAACCTTCATGCCGGGACCATTGGTGTGTTCGGTGCGCGCGCCGGTAGCCACGTCCACCGATACGATCTGCGAAGTGGTCTGCAGCAGCAGATCGGGGCGCAGCGCCCAGTAGGTGTACTCAGCCAGGGTTTCATAAAACACGATGCGCTTGCCATCCGGCGACCACTTCGGCGAACCCAGGCAGTAATCGGAGCGCGAGGCCACCTTGCGAAAATCCGTGCCATCTGCGCGGATGACATAGATGCTCAATTCCTGCGTGTGCTCCCAGCCAGCGCCGCCATGGTGTCCCTTCCAGTCGGTGTTGCGGTCGGAGGAGAACGCCAGCCACTGACCATCGGGCGACCACGCGGGACGGAAGAACCCGCTGGGCAGATCGGCGGCGCCCTTGATGCCTTCGTGACCGGTCAGGTTGCGCAGTTGCCGGGTACTGAGATCCAGCACCCAGATGTTGGCCAGGAAGCCTTCGCGTGTACTTACGAAAGCGAGCTTCGAACCATCCGGCGATAGCACCGCCTGATCGTCAAGGGCCGGAGAATCGGTCAGGCGTTCGACGGCGGAGCCATCGACGCGGGCGCGATAGATATTGGCATTACCCAGACCATCGCGTTCCGAGGTAAACACCAGCCACTGGCCATCAGCAGAAAACGATGCGTTGTAGTCCAGCATGCCGCTGTCGATGACTTTATGTTCGCCGCTGCCGTCGGCATTGGCGATGTACAACGTGGACGTAGTCGGCCCGATCCGGTTCAACAGAAATACGTCCTTTTTCCGGCCCTGCGCCAACGCCTCGGGCATGTAGTGTGCGGCAATCATCGCCGCAGGCAGCCCAATCAGAAATTTTCTCCGATTCATTAGCAGTCCTTCCCAACTAAACTCTTGTTTCAGAAATGGTCAAAGAATAAACACAGGTGATGGTCAACACCCAACAATGACTTTCACTCATACAGACTTGCGAGACCACTGATTACAGAGCGAATTTTATGTCCATGCGTTGCCACGCTGCAGAGAACCTTTGCAGTTCTTGGCGTAGCGATGCACTGCTGCCATCTGCTGTTTCATCAGCCTCGCCGGCTTCGCAATCGTCCGGGCGGATGGATGCATGATCCCATTTCACACGAACAGACTGATCGCAGCTCCTGCTCACTCTCTCGACTTCCCATAGTGCACTGAACTGACAGGCCTTAGTGCTCACTTTAGGGGACTGATTGCGAAAAATTATCAGGGGCGATGCAACTCTGATAGCCCGGTACCGCCCAATCGCTCTGATTGTCGGCCACAGACCGTTTTTCCAGGGCAAGAATTCCGCGAACTGAACGCGGTACGACTCAATGCCGGCGGAGCATTGCTGCGGCGCCGACAAGCGCAAAACCGACGGGACGAGTGTCTTAAGCTAAATCTTATGATGATCAACGCGGTTTTTGATGGACCGCCTTGTGCCAATATGCAACGATTCCAAGGCTGAATTGAAAGTGTGCTTTTCGTGAATTTATGACAAGAAGCCACTTTCGCCGGATGGATGCCGGGTGGATCCCTGTCCGCCTGATGCAGCCGGCGACGCTCCAGGCAAGTCGGGTTTGTCAGGCCTCATCGCCGACAACCGCACAATCGGCGCGCTTGGGCAGATTAACGTTCCCAGGAGATTTTTATGGCCCGGATAGTACTTGGTATGGCGGTGCCTCACAGCGGCATGCTTGGCAGATCACCCGAGGATCTGCTGCTGGACGGTGAACGAGATCGCAAGAAAACCGATCTGTGGTTCCGCAACAAGATGTGGACATTCGACGAACTGGCCGCCCATCGTGGCCATCAGAATTTCGCCCAGTACTACACCCTTGAAGAACGTACGGCCCGCCTGGGTCGCTGTAGAGCCGCGCTCGATGAACTGCGCCGCGTTTACAAGGAACATAAACCCGATGTGGCCATCATCCTCGGCAAGGACCAGAAGGAAATCTTCATCGACGTATCGCCCTCGATGGCCATCTTCATGGGCGATACCATTGAGAACGGCCCGCCGCAGCGTCCGGTGTATGCCCCCGATCACCATGTGACGTATCCCGGCCATCCTGAACTCGCGTTGCATCTCATCAATGCCTTCCAGGAAGAAGGTTTCGACATGACCGAAGTGCTCAAGTGGCCGGTGAACACCTGGATGAAGCCGGGCCCCAGCTACGCCGTGCCGCATGCCTATGGCTTCATCTATCACCAGATCATGGAAGACAACGTACCGCCGAACGTGCCCATCATCATGAACTGCTTCTATCCGCCGAATCAGCCATCGATGAAGCGCAGCATCAATTTCGGCAAGACGCTGCTGAAGGCAATCGAGTCGTGGGACAGCAACAAGACCGTGGCGATCATCGCCTCCGGTGGCCTGACGCACTTCGTGTGTGATGAAGAGCTCGATGCGACCTTCCTCAAGCTGTTCAAGAACTGGGACTTCGATGGTCTGGAGAAGATCGACAATCGCTCGTACCAGTCCGGCACCTCCGAAGTGAAGCTGTATGTGCCGGTCATGGTGGCAGCATCGCAAAACGGGCTCAAAATGAACCTGGTCGACTACGTACCGGTGTATCGTACCGAAGCCGGTACTGGCGAAGGCTTTGCTTTCATGTACTGGTCGGCGTGATGCGCCAGAGTCGCAGCATGAAAATTGCCACAGGATGAAATGATGAGTGCCCAACAAGAACAGCTGACCATGACCAAGAGCGCGACTCAAGCGGTACCTGCGAGCCGCTGGTTCGTGCTCGGGCTGCTTGCCGTTGGTCTGATGATTGCTTTTGTCGATCGTACCAGTCTGTCTTCCGCGCTGGCGGACAAGAACTTCATCGCCCATTTTGCGCTCACCAGCGTCGATCGCGGCTGGCTGAATTCAGCGTTCTTCTGGTCCTATGGACTGGTGCAGATGCCCATGGGCTGGATCGTGGATCGTTATGGCGTGAAGTGGCCCTATGCGATCTGCTTCTTTCTGTGGTGCCTCGCCACCGCTGTAACAGGTGCGATGACGGCACTGACGGCGCTGCTGATCATGCGTTTGATCGTCGGCGCTACAGAAGCCATCGTCATGCCGGCGAGTTATCGATGGATCGGCAACAACTTCACCGAAGCCCACAAGGGGCTGGCGGTGGGCATTTTTTCGATGGGCGGCAAGCTGGGTCCCGCCATCGGTGCACCGATCGCCGCGTGGTTCATCGTCAATTATTCCTGGCAGTTCATGTTCGTCGCTACTGGCATGGTTGGGTTGCTCTGGCTGATACCCTGGTTGTCGATGACCGACAACGATTTGCCGTCAAAGGCGGAGCTGGCGGTATCGAAGAAAAAAGCTTCCTCGGTCACGTTCGGCAGCATCATGTCCAGCCCGGTTATCTGGGGCGCCATGATCAATAACTTCTGCTATGGATACTTCACTTTCTATTGCATGACGTGGATGCCTGCCTACCTGGTTGAGCAACGCGGTCTGTCCCTCGAATCCTCCGGGCTCTACACCTTCTTCAGCTTCGCGGGGATCGCGATCGTCGCGATGCTTGCCGGATGGGCAGCGGACCGGATCATCGCCACCGGACGTGACCCGGTCTTTGTGCGCAAGGCATTCGTGGTTGCCGGCTTTGTGGGCGGCTCCACCGTGCTGATGGGCGTGTTTGCCAAATCGCTTGAAGAAGCGCTGTTCTGGAACGTGCTGTCACTGTCGCTGCTGGGGCTGAACACCGCGAATAATCTGGCGTTGTGCAAGTTGACCTTGATTCCCAAGCAGGTGATCGGCATGGCCACCGGAGTACAGCAGGTGGCCACCAGCCTCGCGGGCGGTGTGTCTGCTGCCCTGTCGGGATGGCTGCTCCATGTCAGTGGCAGTTACGACGTGCCCATGATGGTGATCTTTGCCTTCCTGGTGATCGGCGCAACCAACACCATCGTCCTGCTGCGACCCAAATGGTCGCCCAAGGTGAAGGAAGTCGCGTGACTGGTGCACTGAAACTCACGAAAAAGTAAGCGTGTGCTGCAGGCACTGGCGAATGGCTTCGCCAGCGCACTTCAATGGCTAACGCGTCACGGCAGATTTTGCAGCCTTTTTCTTGCTGGCGGTTTCGGTGCTTCGCTCCAGCACCTTGGTCGGCATCAGCGAGCCGACGATCCGCTTTTGAATCAGTTCGATGAAGTTGCTCTGCAGCTGGGTGGGCAACCAGTTCTGGCGCGTCGTCAGCCCAATGGAAGGCACCGGTTCGATCGGCCCGAATGGCACTGCGGTCAGCGCATCCTCTTCGTATATCAATTCATATGAAGTCAGCAGCGTGAGACGATCGCTATGGGTGATCAACAACCGGATGGTCGGCAGCGAACAGGTTGCAATGCGCGCCTGCGGTGGGCGTCGGCCGGCAAATAGTTTGTCGAAGCGGATACGTCGCGAGGCGCCGGGGGTGCCCACAATCCAGTCATACTCGGCGAGGTCGTCGAGGGTCACTCTGGTTTTCTCAATCAGAGGATGTCCATGCCGCGCCACCACCACATAGGGCGTCTCGGCAAGCGCTTCATGAACCAGGTCGTCTGTACCGGGGTCACGCAACAAACCAACCACAACATCCACATCGCCGGTACGCAGATAGCGCAGCATGTCGTCGGCATTGCCATTCAGAATCCGCACGTTGGCGTTTGGATAGTTCGAAACAAATTCGTTGATGACCGACGCCAGCACCACGCTGCCCGCCAGCAGCAAGGCGCCAATCACGATCTCGCCGCCAATATTGCCTCGAGCGGCCTCTACTTCATTGATGCCCCACTCGATTTCGCGCAACGCAAGTTTGATTTTGCGGGCAAATTCGGCGGCAGCCGGAGTTGCCATGATGCCGGTGGCGGTTTGCGCATACAGCGGTGTCCGCAGTGTTCTCTCCAGGTCGCGCGCAGCTCTCTGCAGCGATGTTTGCGACACCCCCAACGCACGCGCGGCCTGTGCAAATGAGCCGTTTTCAACAATGGCGATCAGGCTGCGTACTTGCGATTTGGAAATGCGTCCGGCAATGCGAGTAATGGGAATAGGCCCGCTCGGAACACCCAGCTCCACCAGTGCCTGTTCGAACTGTGCGAACAGGCGCTGCGTGCGTCGATGAAAGATGATGCCGAATTCGTTGAGATAGGTGCCGCTGGCGCGGCGCTCCAGCAGTGTCACGCCCATCTGCTCTTCGAGCTTCGCGATGGCCTGAGTGACTGCAGGCTGTGAAAGATGGCATTCATCGGAGGCGCGCCGGACGCCGTTCAGATGCGCAACGCTGTCGAATACCTTGAGATGCCGGATGCTCGTGGAGAACTCAGGTCTGTTCAGATTCAAGTCAGTCATGCCAACCCCGCTTAAAGTAGCAGCAGGTCCGACGCCTGCCTTTCCCTGGATTGGACACTTGCCGAAAAATTGATTGATCTGGCGGCTGATAGTCTGGCCAGACATTTGGTTGGATAAGGCGGACGTCTCCCCCATTCCGCACTCCAACTCGCGCAACCGCGCTTCCGTATTGCGCCCTGTATACCCGTCCGGCATACAGGGCGTCAAATGCTCTTAGGGGAACGGATTAACCCTTCAGCCTGAATACCGGCGACAGCTGCAATGGGTCGGTGCGCAATTCCAGCAGTGCCGGACGGCCGGCGGCGGCGGCGCGACGGTATGCATCGGCAAACGCCCCGGTCGCTTCCACCCGTTCTGCATACGCACCCATGCTCTGCGCCATGGCAACGAAATCCGGATCCTGAATATTCGTGGCGATGACACGCCCCGGATAACGCTTTTCCTGGTGGGTACGGATCGTGCCGTAAATGCCGTTGTTGACGACGATGAAAATCACATTGGCGCCATACTGCACGGCAGTTCCCACTTCCTGCGGATACATCAGGAAACAGCCATCGCCGGCAAACGCCACCACCTCGCGCTGCGGATAACGCAGCTTGGCGGCAATGGCCGCAGGCACGCCGTAACCCATCGCGCCGCTGGTGGGCGCCAGTTCGGTACGCAATTGACGGTAACGGAAATAACGGTGTACCCACACCGTGTAGTTACCCGCACCGTTCGAGATCAGGGCATCGTCCTTCAGGTTCTCGCTCAGCCAACCAACCACCGCTGCGAGATCCACACCCTTGGGCGGCGCAGCGCCGGGCGTGCTGAATTTGACATAGGCTTCGCGCGCTTCCTTGAGCCAGGCAGCGCGCTGCTCCTTGCCGGGCACGTCCAAACCCGCCAGGGCATTGCTGAAGTCGGCCAGGCCGCAGGCAATCGCCAGCTCGGGCTGGTACACGCGCCCCAATTCGTTGGGGTCGGGATACACATGCACCAGTTTTTGAGTCGGCACCGCCGGTGTCAGCAAGGTATAAGCATTGGTGGTGTTTTCGCCGAGTCGCGAACCGATCGAAACGACCAGATCGGCGGTTTTCAAGCGCTCGGCCAGCGTGGGGTCCACGCCCAAGCCCAAGTGTCCGCAGTAATTGGCGTGACGATTGTCGATCACATCCTGGCGACGGAAGCTGGCCACCAGTGGCAGGCCGTTGCGCTCGGCGAATTGCAGCAGATTCTTGCTGCCGACTTCATCCCAGCCTGTACCGCCGACCACCAGCAATGGACGTTTGGCGGCGCCGAGCAGGGACGCAAAGGCCTGCATGTCCTCGGCGCGCGGCGCATTGCCGGCCGCGGGAATGAGCGGCGCATAGTTGGGTTCAGCGACCACTTCTGACAGCATGTCTTCGGGCAGGGCCAGCACCACCGGCCCCTTCCGGCCCGACATGGCCACGCGATAGGCGCGCGCGATGTATTCGGGAATGCGCGAGGTGTCGTCGATCTCACTGGCCCACTTGGCCAAGGGCCCGAACATGGCGCGGTAATCCACTTCCTGGAAACCTTCACGGTCACGTGCGTCGCGCGCCACCTGACCGATGAACAGAATCATCGGCGTGGAATCCTGAAAGGCCGTATGCACGCCGATCGAGGCATGCGTGGCGCCCGGTCCGCGCGTCACCATGCAGATGCCGGGTCGGCCAGTGATCTTGCCATCCGCTTCCGCCATGTTGGCCGCTGCGCCTTCGTGACGCGCGCTGACCACGGCGATTTCCGGCGCATCGTGCAGGGCATCCAGCACCGGCAGATAACTTTCCCCCGGTACGCAGTAAACGCGATCCACGCCCTGCCGGCGCAAGGCTTCGACCAGAATCTGGCCACCGGTGAGTTGCTTCGTCGAGGTTTCGGTTTGCACGTCGTTGATCGCCTTGGATGCTGTCGCTTGGCACAGACCGGTCAACCGGTCCGCGGGCCGACATGAACGCCAGCCTCCCCGGCGATACGCCGGGGCGCGAATTGTACAGGGTGGAACGGGATCGTGAACTGCCGCGCCACATACAGCGCGGCAATAGTTCAGGGATTGAGCGAAGCAGTCAGATCGTTGAACAGCTCATCCACCTTGAATCGGCGGGGAATGATCTTCTGGTCATAGGCCCACTCGATGGCGAGCTCGATGCCCTTCTTGTTGGCCTCGTAGCCCATCGGCGGTAGGCCTTTCTGCGCCTCGGCCGGCGCGGCCGCACGGCTTTCGCACAGCATGCGGAATACTTCGCGCACCACCTCGGGGTTCTTGTTGGCGATGTCCTCGTGAATCACGAACACGTGATTGATCGGAATCACATGCTCGCGCTCATACCACTTCTTGGCGGCGTTATGTGGATCAGGCACCAGCGAGGTCACGCGTGGGTCTTTGGGCAGATCGTTGCCGGCCAGAATCGCGTCCAGCTCGCCCTTCAGCATCATTTCGCCAATATCGCTGCCGGGCGGCAGGCGCGTGCAATTCGGCGGGTCCTGGTACTCGGCAAGGTGACCTTCGTCAACCGTATAAAAATTCACCTTGTTCATATCCACACCGTATTCGTGCTGCAGGATGCCGCGAATCCACAGACCGGTAGTCTGCGCATAGGTGCGTACGCCGACTTTTTTGCCTTCAATGTCCTTGGGCTTCATCTCGCCGCGCTCGATGTTGTAGCCGGAACAGTGATGCTGGAAACGACCATGCACCGGCGCCGGAATCAGCACCCACGGTTTGTTGTAGGTCTTGGCCTGCAGATACGTGACGATGGCCAGTTCGCTGGCGTCGTATTTGTTATTACGCAGCAGATCCTTGAAACCATTGTGCGCAACCTTTGGACCACAGCAATCCAGAGTCACGATGGGCGAATTCACTCGACCATCCTTGATGGCCATGGTGACTGGATAGTCTTGAAGATTGGTTCGTAACTTAAGTGCTTCCATCTGGAGCATCGCCTCTGATGTTTGTTGAAAGGGTCCGACGCAGTCGCGTCGTTAATCGTCTGTCCCGCGCCACGGCGCAAACATCTCTTCGAGCTTGCGCACGATCGACGTCAGCGTGATGCCAAGGAACATAAGAATGAAGATCGGTACGAACATGGACGCCGTGTCGTACTGGTTGCCGTATTTGGTGATGAGCGCGCCCAAACCTGTAATGGCGGTATAAAACTCCGCTGCCACCATGCCGATGATAGAACGACCGATGCCCAGACGCAGACCGGTCATGATGTACGGCAATACTGCCGGCAGTATGATCTTCATGAACACCTGATGTTCATTGGCGGCGAAGGCATTACCGACATCGATCAATGCACTTGGCACATTCCGGACGCCCGAAGCCGTATTGATGATCACGGGGAACACCGCAAGAATGGTCACAATAAATAATTTGGCGGTGTCACCCAGACCGAACCACAGAATCACCAGCGGAATGACGGCAATCAGCGGCGTGGCGTACAGCGCGTTCACGATCCAGTCCGTGGCGGCATCCACATAGCGATAGCGGCCTATGGCCAGACCGATGGTGATGCCGATAGTCGAAGCCAGCGTGAACCCGACTACCAGCGTCCACAAACTGCTTTTGAGTGCTTCGAACAATTCTCCGTTTGCCACCAACACCACTCCGGCCTTGGCGATCGCTATCGGATAGGACATGAATAATGGATTGATCTGCCGACCGAAATATTCCCAAGCAGCAAAGACGCACACGATCGATATCAACCTGACAATCCATAGCTTGCTGTTTGAACGCGGCGGCGGCACCAGATCCTCAACCACCGTTTCGGTAACGGGTGCGCCGGCTTCGCTTTTCTGCGGAACTGAAGTTTGAGTCACGTTGGTCATGCCGCCACCTGTACGGGAGTACGGATGAGCGACCACATCTCGCGGCGGATTTCCTGGAACACAGGATCAATACGCAGTTCCGCCAGTTCCGGCCGCGGATGCTGGAAAGGCACATCGATAATCTTTTTCACACGACCGGGCTTCGCTGCCAGTACCACGACACGGTCGCTGAGGTAGATGGCCTCATCGAGATCGTGCGTGACAAACAAGGTCGTTTTTGCAGTCTTTTCGTGAATGCGCATCAGCTCCACTTGCAGCACTTCGCGGGTCTGGGCATCGAGTGCACTGAAGGGCTCGTCCATCAGCATGATGGCCGGATCGATGGCCAGTGCCCGCGCCAGACCAATGCGCTGCTGCATGCCACCCGACAGCTCATGGGGATATTGTTCTGCGGCGTGAGCGAGTCCGACCAGATCCAGCAGCTCTGTGGAACGGCGCTGACGATCCGCCTTCGCCATGCCCTGCAATTCCAGACCGAACTCGACGTTCTGCCGGGCGGTACGCCACGGCAGCAAGGTAGCCTGCTGAAAAACGAAACCACGATCGCGACCGGGCGCCGTCACGGGCTTGTCGTCCACCAGCACCGAACCGGCATCAAGGCGGATGAGCCCCTGGATGATGCGCAGCAGAGTGGTCTTGCCGCAGCCACTCTCGCCGATCAGAGAAACAACCTCACCCTGCCGCACATCGAAGCTCACGTTACCGAGCACCTGCAGCAAGCGATCCTTGTCGTCCCTGTTGTCAGGCCCAATACCGGCCCGCAGACGAAACGCCTTCTGAACGTTTCGGACGCTCAACTTGATTGAATCACTTGCCATTTTTTGCTCGCCCCGCCGGACTGTTATCGTCCGGCTTTTATAGCTGAGCTGCCCCCGAATCGCCAGCAGCCGCTAGGCCAGTGACGGATACAGACGTTGCGCGGTCTTGCCGAAAATCCATGCCTGATCCTCGGCAGACAAGCAGGCCAAACCTGCGCGCGCTTCGGCGAGGATTTCGGTGAGCGTGCCGGGCGAGGTCGGGAAGTTCGAACCCCAGGCCAGGCGATTGGCGCCAAACGCCTCGACTACTTTGGGGAAGAAAGTTTCGGCGCTGGCCTTGCCTTTCTTCACGTCGCCGAAGATGCGCGGTGTCAGCTTGTGGTAGATGTTGGGCAGGTCCGCCAGCTGGAACAGGCTCTCGGCGTTGGCATAGGGCGGACCATCCAGCACATCCGGGCGGGCCAGGTGATCGAGAATGATGTTCACGTTGGCAAAACGCCTGGCCAGATCCCTCACCTGCGGCAGGCCGATGGGACCGGTCTGGATGCACATCGGTATGCCCAGCTCGCCCAGCAGCTCCCACGCCGGATAGGCGGCGGGATTTTCCAGCTCGGTGGGATCGAAGTCCTTGGTCGAACCGCCGGTGAAAATGCGCAGACCCTTCAGCCCCTTGCCCACCCACTCCCTGATCACTTTCACCGCATCGGGCGCAGCCACATCCACCGAGCCCACCGCGATCAGGCGGTCGGGATAGGCGTTGCAGCCATCCACGACATAGGAATTGTCGAAGCCGTAGGTGGTGGAGGAGTGAACTACGGCGGCCTTGTCTACGCCTGCCTCGTTCATCGCCGCGATCAGCGCTTCAACGGTGTTGGGCCGTTCCTGCGACCAGTCCGAACGCTTGCCGAACAACGGCGCAGGTGGATAGCGGGTCTCGTTGTCCGAGATGATGTGCGGGTGGATGTCGATCAAACGTGCTGACATGTTGTTAAACCTTTACTGAAGCGGCGACGAATCGGCCGTGCCGCACGTGGAAGCGGATTCTCAGGGGTGGAGGGATTCAGAAAAAATAGAAAGACCGTGAAGTGTTATAAGTTTCTGCTATTGACGCAACCAGCCCGATAACTGGTACTGCCTGACTCGAGCTCACCCATGCACCCTACAGGCAGCAAGCCGCCATGTTCACGCAGCTTGCTGTTGTAAGCTGTCAGTTACCTGTCAACCGCCGGCAATCTCCCTGGCCTTCTCGATGGCCGCATAGCTCTTCACCGGCATCGACATCAGGAACGAATAGCCCTGTACCAGCACGGCTTCCACATTCTTGGTGGTGACATGCGGATGACCGACGCGAACCTTGTGCTTTTTGCAGGTGTCCACGATCTGCGCCATGGCCGCCTTGACCTCCGGATGTTCATATTGGCGCGGCACGCCCAGCTCCTGGCTCAAATCGCCTTCACCGATCAGCACACATGCGATGCCCGGCACATTGCCCAGGATGTCGTCCAGATTCTGGATACCCAATACGTCTTCAATCATCAGGAACACCAGGACTTCGCCATTTGGATTGAGAGGCCAGACATCGGCCTTGGCGTAATACTCCTGCTGGGTAAGCCCCCAATACCGCGAACAGGAATGCGGACCATCGCCACGCTGTCCTTCGGGCTGAAAAATAGGGGACGTCTTTGGGCGCGGATAGCGGCATGCCGCTACTGCGCTATAGGCCTGCTCGACTGTGCTGACATGTGGCCAGACGACGCCGTACACGCCACGATCCAGCGCCTGCTTGGCAAGCCATTCGTTCTTTTCGGCACCATTGGAAGGAATACGCACGATGGGCGTTATCCTGGGCGCCAGCGAACCCATCTCGTGAATCTGGCGACGATTCAGCAGGTACTGCAGCGAATCCTGCAATTTATCGGCATCCCATGAGTTGTGTTCCATCTCGAACACCGCGCAGTCGTACGGCGCAGTACTGAACTCGATGGCGGACTGCCGTTCGGGATGAACAAAGGAAGCATAGCAAGGCCGTCCCTGCTCCCAGGCGCGGATGATGCCGTTAAGGCGCGGCAGTTGTGACACGAAGGCTCCTGAAAATTATCCGTAAACTAGAAATGATTTGGCCGGCAGACACAGGCGAACCGCCGGCTAATGCCGGCGGCTTTCCATGGTGTCTTCCTGCTTATTTGCCGCGCTTCTTCAGCAGTGCATCCAGACGTGGATACACACGGCGGGCGTTGCCTTCGAAGATCTTGTGACGATCGTCAGTACTAAGGTTCTGGCAGGCCTCAACGTACTTCTTGGTGTCGTCGAAGTACTGGCCGGTTTTCGGATCCTTGCCGCGCACCGCACCGATCATTTCCGAGCCGAACAGGATGTTCTCCACTGGAATGACGCGGGTCAGGAATTCAACGCCTGGGTAGTGGTACACGCAGGTGTCAAAGAACACGTTGTTCAGGATCGGCTCGAGGTCGCGCTTCATCAGGTCCAGCGACAGGCCGCGGTAACGACCCCAGTGGTAGGGCACCGCCCCGCCGCCATGCGGAATGACGAAGCGCAGGGTCGGGAAGTCCTTGAACAGGTCCGACTGCAGCATCTGCATGAAGGCGATGGTATCCCCGGCGATGTAGTGGGCACCGGTGTGCTGCACGCAGGCGTTACACGAGCCAGTCACGTGGATCATGGCAGGCACGTCCAGCTCCACCATCTTCTCGTACAGGGGATAGAAGTGGCGGTCGGTCACCGCCGGCGTCTTCCAGTAGCCGCCGGACACATCGGGATTCAGGTTGCAGCCGACGAAGCCATTCTGGACGCAGCGTTCCAGTTCCGCGACGCAGCTATCGACCGGGGTGTCGGGCGACTGGGGCAGCTGGCAGACGGCGGCGAAGTTCTCGGGAAACAGATCGACGACGCGCTTGATCAGGTCGTTGCACAGTTCTGACCATTCGACGCTGGTGCGGGCATCGCCCAGGTGGTGGCCCATCTGGCCGGCGATCGGCGAGAAGATGGTCAGGTCGCCGCCGCGCTCCTGCTGCATCTTCAACTGGCCGTTGCCGATGGCGTCGCGGATTTCGTCGTCCGAGATCTTCAGATCGCTGGGCTTGGGCCGGCTGGCCGGATTGTTGATATTCGCAAGCTGGTTCTGGCGCCAGGCGCCCAGAGATTTGGGTGCTGTGGTGAAATGCCCGTGGCAGTCGATAATCATGGTCTGTCCGTCGCGTTCGTTTCGGGGGGAAGGTAGCTTGTCAGCGGTACCGCACCAAGGCAAGGAAAAGCCCTTCTGGCGCGGGCCGAGAAGTTAATGCATTTGCCTTGGAACAGGGCATTGATTTTGCGATAGCGACCATAAGTCTTGGGGCCGACCTGGTTGTCCACGCAATCAAGACAGAGAATTTATATCCCGAAGTCGCTTTTTGATTGCGTTGTAGCGGCCTAATTGGGCATTGTTAGCGCCCTCGAAAACGGCTCACCGACGTATTGCGCCGCGAGTGTTTTTTGAGCGGCGGAGTACCCACAATCGCGCAGATATCGTCTGCCCTCATGCCGCTTTTTCGGACAATCTTATCTGCATGATTTATTTGAATTAGGAGAATACCCAGTGGCTGGCAAAGTTCGTCTCAAGATCGCGGTCGCCGAGCACCCTCATACATCCGCCATCCGCAACGGTTCGATTCCGATTGAAGGCGTCGATGCCGAGATCATCACCGTCAAACCACAGATCGGCGCGTTCCGCCGCATGGTGCGTGACGTCGAGTTCGACGTCTGCGAAATTGCGCCCACGACCTACTACATCGCCCGCGCTTACGGCGCGCCGTTCAAGGCACTGCCGATCTTCGTGGTGCGTCGCTTCCACCACTCCGGCCTGCTGGTTCGCCCCGACGCGAACATCAAGCACCCCAAGGACCTCGAAGGCAAGAAGGTGGGCGTGCGCGCCTACTCCGTGACCACCGGCGCCTGGACCCGTGCGATCTTCATCAAGGAGTTCGGCATGGACAACGACAAGGTGACCTGGGTGGTGGACGATGAGGAACACGTGACCCAGCTGAAACTGCCGCCGAACGTGGAGCACTGCAACCCGCCTGACTCCCTGTACGACATGATCATGCGCGGCGAACTGGTCGCCGGCTTCGGCGCCGCCGCGGGCATTGGTCGCAAGGGCAACCCGACCGGTGGTTGGCAGGAAGTTGAGGTCGACTTCCCGGACCTGTTCCCCAATGCGGCGGAACTGGAAGCCGAATGGTTTGGCCGCACCGGTGTTTACCCGATGCATGGCACCATCGTGGTCAAGGACTCCGTCCTGGCCGAACACCCCTGGGTGGCAAAGTCACTGAACGACGCCTTCACCCATGCCAAGGACCAATGGCTGGCCGGCCTCGACAGCCGTATTGCCTCAGGCAACGAACTGCATGGCGACAAGAAGTACGCCAAGCTGGCCAAGGTCGTCGGCGATCCGCTGCCTTATGGCCTGAAAGCCAATCTGCCAACCATCACCTATCTGGAAGAAGCGGCCTTTCGCATGAACCTGACCCCGCGCCGCATGTCGGTCGAGGAGCTGTTCGTCGATCCTTCGAAGCTCTGACACTCCGATAGCATCCATGCGCTGCGAGCTCTTGCCCGCAGCGCATGTTGTCTGAGAATGGCGGTAACACCGCTGACCAGGAGACTTCATCATGAAGAGCACGAACCTGCTGACTATTCTGGCGGCCACACTCGCAGCTATCACCGCACCTGTGTACGCACAGGAGAAAGAGCCCACTGGCGGACATGCCAAACAACTGGTGATCCTGGCGCATCCCGCAAAGAGCAACGCCAAACTCACGGTGACGACCCCCGCGTACAAAGACGGCGCCGACATGCCATACGAGAACACACAGTATCGCGGCAATATTTTTCCGGGCCTGAACTGGAGTGCGGGTCCGATTGGAACGAGGTCCTATGTCGTGGTCATGCAGGGCATACTGCCGAAAGGTGACATGACCAGCATTCATTTCACCTTGTTCAATGTACCGGCGAGCGTCACCAGCCTACCGGCGGGCATGACCACGCCGCCGCAAGGATCCACTTACGGCGTGACAGTACATGGCGTCAACAATCCCTACACCGGTCCGCACACACATACGCCAGTGAGACAGCCTTATCACCTGCAAGTACTGGCACTGGATACCGTCATCGACAGCAATGCCAAGTCGAGTTTTCCGATGATGGAAGCCGCCATCGACGGCCACGTGCTGGCCAGCGGTGAAGTGGTGGGCTGGTCATCCAAAGATCCAGAAGCGAAGGAATAACCAAGGTACAGTGCGGCGCCAACTCTCAGGTTTACAGCGCATATCTGCACGGCACCGTAATAGCCAGGCCAAGAATCGGATCGACGATTCTCCATGACCAGTTAGTTCTAGTTTTTTTGCGGCGCACGTCTTCCCCGTGCGCCCACGAGCTCCTCGACATTTAGCCAAACCAGCGCGACGTACCCATTGTGGGAGCCATGTTGCAAGCTATCGTTTGCCTGGATTTCAATCCTACGCAAACAACTCGCGATCGCGGATTTTTCGCGCATCCGTATAGTCTTCGGCCCACCAGGGCTTCTCGCCAGCTTTGCTCGGTGGCTTGGCAAGCTGCAGCGGCTTCTTGGCTTTCTTGGCTTCGCGTTGGGCGACCCGGAAATGATAGTGGTCGAAGATGCGCAACGCTTCGATGGTATAGGACACCGCGATACGTCGATCGCGGATCACCAGCAAGTTTTCGCCGTTCTTCTGGTCGGCCGGGATCGAGAAATTGTAAGAGCCGAGGTAAACCCGTGCAGTTGGCTTGTCGAAGTCGATCACGACGAACTTGTGATGCATGCGATTGCCGCCACCGCCCGTGGGTTCCTTGTTGAAAGGCGCCGGAATATTCTTGTCGAGCGCAGCGGCAAATACTGGAGCGATGTTTCCATTCGGCATCTGCAGATCGATGCCGCCAACTTTCTTGTCGGCGATGCCGTACACGAAGATGCCCGGTTTCTTTGAGACCTTCCTGATTGCTTCCTTGACGACGCCCGGGGTAATCGAGAGAAAAGCGAGCGAATAGAACAAGCACGAGGTGGTCCTGTCGATGTCTTTACCGATCTCATCGAGCAGGGAATTTGCGGAAGAATGTGGAGAAAATGCAACTTGTGCGTCGATGTTCTTGAGCCCCAGGTTGGTCAGTGTTGCCGATTTGGTATCGCCGAATGTCGTTTCATTGTTGAAGTAATTGTCGAACGCCGCGAGCGCGAGTTCGACTGGCTTGGTTCCCTCGGCAATAAGGGCATTGTTGGCCTGTACATACAGTCCGCGCCAGCTGAGATTGGTGGAGCCGAACACAACTTTCCTGGTCGCGCCAGCAACGATGATCATCTTGTTGTGCTGCAGGCTTTTCATGTGCTGCCGCTTCACGTTCGCCTTGCCAGCGGTTTTTTCGAGTCGCTTTGCAGCCTGGGACTCGCCGGACGCTGGTTCGCCGTGCTCCTTGCTATCGTCGATGATGATTTTCAGGCGCTTGCCGAGCTTCGCAAACCGCCCGACAACCTCCGGCTCGCTCAGGTCGTAGGCCACGACGCGAACCTCGGCCTTTTCTTTTATCGCCTGATCGAGAAGATCAAAGATGCTTTCACGGGTTTCGAATCCCATCCACGCGAGCGCTTCCTTCGCCTTGGGGTGCGTCGGTTTGAACTTCAGGCCGTCGGCCGCCTTGGCGGGCAGAAGTGTCTTGATCGGTCCGGATTTTTCGAAGCGATCTACAAACGCCTGCGAAGAAACGAACCCACGCGTAAAGGTAACGTTGACTTGTCCCGGATAAGTTTCGCGGCGAAGCTCAATGCCGGCTTCCTGCGGGCTGCCCTGACTGAGCCGGTCTTCGGCATCCATGAAGATGGGTGTAACCCGATACGTGAATTCGCCGTCGAGGTTGGCGTTGCGTGGAAAATGCACCCAGCGAAATTTCTGAATGGGCGAAACAAGCGTCGATAATTGCAGCGGATTGATCGAACCATCTGCGCCCGCAAACGCTATGCGATTGTTCAGGGGGAAAAAGCTGTCGCCGCCCGGTGGCTTGCTTTCAATCGCGAACCCCACGAAGTCATTTGGTGGTTTGCCCTTCTTCCAGTTCATCGCGATAAGACACATCCCGTCGCCGCGATGGAGTTTCAGCGTAAAGAACGCTTTCGGGTTCTTACCAGTAACCTGGAAGTCAGATATAGCCATCTCAGATCCTCCTTTCTGTCCATGGTCCGATGGCAAGCATACGCGCACAGAGATGGCTCAGCTATAAGTACTCCTTAAGCCTCTTGTGATCCGGCTCGTAGTCAGCAGCAACCAGGTGCTGGGCGCTTCACTTCCACAACCAGCCAGTGCGACCCATCCGCCGTCGCCGACTCCACATGTCGAAGTACATCACTGCGCCGGAGATGGAGAGATAGATCATCGACAGGCCGGCGAACAGATCCATCCAGCGGCCTGTCAGGCCGATGAAGTCGCCACGATGGACTTGCTTGGCAATCTGGTGCGCCTGCCAGCCGAAGGGGAAGCCGGTGACGGGATAGCCGGGTTCGGTTTCGCTGGCCCTGCGCCCAGTAGTCGCGTTGAACACCCACTGCTCTGCTTCTTCAGCACCGGTAATGATCACGCCTTGCGGCATGCCGCCGAAGGTGCGCAATCGCAACACTCTGATTGGAAGGTCCGGATTGGTGGCTTTATATGCAGCCAGCGTTGTGTTGGCCATGGCGGGCACATCAACATCGATCAGCGGCGTGATGGGATTGGGACGCGGTGCACCGGGCACCGGCTTATGGGTGGCCATGTAGACACCGAAGGCGAGCGATTCGACCGCCAGCCAGGTGCCACTCAGCGCCACCGCCAGCAGAAACACGGCCGAAGTCAGCGAAATCCAGCGATGCACAGAGCGCCACCATCCTCCCGCCTGCCAGAACAGCCCGGAACGCTTCGAGCGTGCACGCGCGGACAGCAGCTGGACGTACATCACCAGACCGGTAACCAGCATCACGCACAACGAGACGCCTACAACGACGTTGATCCACAGCGTCCAGTCGCCAATGGCGGTCATGCGGTGCAGATGCTTGACCGTGTTGCGCTGCGAGTCTGGCATCTGCGGCTCGTGTGGCACAACGACCGGACCCAGGGAATCACCCGTGATGGCGTCAAAGCGCAGTACCTGGTTATTGGCTTTCACCTGGCCCACCGGTTTGCCATCCGCCATGCGCAGTTCCAGATATGCCAACGGCACATCGCCCTGCGCGGCGCGCGCAGACTCGAGAACCTTGTCCAGGGTGGTTTCAAGATTCAGGTCGGCAGGCAGCACGGCACCGGTATAGTCCGCATTGGCAATCACCTGAAAGCTGCCCGGACCGTTAATACCTTCGCGGATCGAAGCCATGTTGGGATCTTCGGCCGGCGCATGGGTAAACAAGGTACGCAGATCGACCAGCTGGATCAGCGTTCCGGTGACGCCCAGATACAGTGTGAAGATCACCACGAATATGGTGATGATGCGATGAACTGAACGCACGTCTTTACCCCAGGTGGATTGTTGTCATTTCTTTACAGAACCCGGTCACGCAGTCGCTGCAACTGCTGACATGCGAATTGTGGGTCGCTTCCGCTTCACACATGGATCGATTGTAAAGACCCGGTGATTCAATCTGCGCAATTTTGCTGCCCGTGGTATTTAGATGTGGCTTCACATCGGACAGACTTGGCGACGTGGTCGACTGGTTGTGCATCGCCCAGTCCCACCAATACAAGACTAATTACGAACAATATCCGGGGGAGGTTAATGTGAATAATCGCGGCCTGATCGCCAATCTGCTGGGCTCGGCGTGTTGCTTGCTGGCGCTGTCAACCCAATCGCTCTGGGCAGCGGACGCAAACGCTCTGCGTGTCGGCGTGGCCAAGCTGGATATCACGCCTACGAGTCTGATCAAGGTGAATCCGAATGACGGTGAAAACTTTATCGGTGTGCACGACCCCATCTTCGCCCGCGTAGTGATCATCGACAACGGCAGCAACTCCGTTGCGCTGGTGTCACTCGACAACAACCAGTTGGGCAATACGCTGCCGGTGCGCGAGCGCATCCAGAAGGAACTCGGGATTCCCGCCAGCCACATCATCATTGCTGCCACCCACGATCACAGCGCGCCCATGCTGGGCAATCGCACACCGGGCGCCAATGCCAAGACCGGTGGACCTGAAGTCGATGTCTACACCAGCTTCGTCAACGACCGCATCGTTGCCGCGCTCAAGCAGGCCAAGGCGGCGCTGCAACCGGCGCGCATAGGACTCGGTACCGGCCATGCCGACGTCAATGTGAACCGCGATGTCTATACGCCCAAGGGCTGGGTTTATGGCGTCAACGAGAACGGTCCTTCGGACAAAACCGTGTGGGTGCTCAAGTTCGAGACACTGGCGGGCGAACCGCTGGCAGTGATGTTCAATTACGGTGTGCACCCGGTGGTGACGCGCCGCGAGAAGATGGTCAGCGGCGACCTGCCCGGCGCGGCCGAGCGCTATGTCGAGCAGCAGTACGGCGACAAGGTGGTCGCGCTATTCACAATGGGCCCCGGCGGCGATCAGGACCCGCGGATTTACGACCTGCCCACCGCTGCCGAGAACAAGGACAAACGCCCGGCTGCGTTCGAGGTGATGAACGCGCAGGGCTTCATGCTCGGCGCGGAAGTCGTGCGCGTCGCCAACCAGATCCGGCCGACGATTGCGGCGACCAAGGTGTCAGCCGAAGAACGCATCATCACCTGCCCATTGCGCGAGGGCGCCAGAGAGCACCAGTACTTCCAGCTGGGCGGCATGAAGCCGGAACAGATCACCGGCGTGCCCATCCGCCTCAGCCTGATTCTGATCGACAAGATCGCGCTGGCATCGGTATCGGGCGAAGTGCTGACCAACATCTACTATCATCTCAAGCAGGCCTCGCCGCTGGCCAACACCATCATGGTGTCGATGGCGAACGACCGCACCGGTTACTTCGTCGATGATGCGGCCTATGACACGCCCACCGCTGAAGTTCAAAGCAACTCTGCTGTGCGTGGCTGTGTCGAGAATGGCATCGTCAACACTGTAGTGGACATGATCAACAAGCATCTCTGAAGGAAACCAACGATGAAACGACAGACATTCGTGGCACTGTGCCTTGGATTGGTGGCGCTGACAGTGCAAGCCAAAGAAGCCACCAGCAACCTGCTCTACATAGGCACGCGTGCAGGCGCCCCGCCTGCTGCAGGTACGCCGCGTCCCAAAGTGGGCGTTTATGCCGCTCGTTTTGACAG
Organism: uncultured Pseudomonadota bacterium; assembly: GCA_963748005.1. Classification (GTDB taxonomy): domain Bacteria; phylum Pseudomonadota; class Gammaproteobacteria; order Steroidobacterales; family Steroidobacteraceae; genus CAILZL01. The sequence continues at coordinate 2,108,142 of CAVVHH010000002.1, read as the reverse complement.
CAACACCGGCAAGCTGACCATGATTGGTCTTCAGGCTGAACTGGAGAATGCCGCCTGGGTGGTAACACATCCGAAACTGCCGGTGGTGTATTCGGTGGCGAATGCCGAAGGTGGTCTGACGGTGAATTCAAACATTCACAGCTTTGCAGCAGACAAAGCCACGGGCACGTTGAAGGAACTCAACCGGGTCAGCTCCGGTGGACGAGACACGACTTATCTGTATCTGGATGCAAAATCAAAAACACTGTTCGGTTCCTCGTTCGCCAGTGGTGATGTAACAGCCGTGCCTGTTCTGTCGGACGGACAGCTTGGACCGGTTGCATCAAGCCAGAAGGAATACGGCACCGGCCCGCATCCCCGGCAAGCCGCACCTCACCCCCACTCCTCCGCTGTCGATCCCACGAACCGTTACCTGATCTCAACCGATATGGGCGCAGATCGCACCTTCGTCTATCACTTCGACGGGAAAACACGCGCGCTGACACCGGCAGCAACACCCTTTGTGGCATCACAGCCCGGCACGGGTCCGCGCCATCAGGTGTTTCATCCGAATGGAAAATTCCTGTATGTGAACACTGAGCTCAGCGCCGAAGTGCTGATCTATCGCTGGGATGCGAAACAGGCGACCCTGCAACTCGTTGAGGCCGTGCCAGCATATCCCGCCGGGTATACCGGCAATGCCAAGAGCTCGGCTGAAATCGGCATGTCGCGCGACGGTCGCTTTCTGTATTTAACGTTGCGCGGCGATCAGGACAGCATCGTCGTGTACGAAGTGAACAAGAGCACCGGCAAGCTCGCCGAAATTCAGCGCATTGCCGCGCAAGGCAAGTCACCGCGCAGTTTTACCTTCGATCCCACGGGACGCTGGCTGCTGCTCGCCAACGATGTCTCGAATTCGGTGGTGGTGTTCAGCGTTGAACGTTCGACTGGAAAGCTGACACCGACCGGTGAATCCATGTCGATTCCAAGTCCGGCCGTGTTCGCGTTTCTTGCCAATTGAAACAGTGCTTTCCCGACAGCCGTTCGCCATCGCACGGCGCACGGCTGTCAACATGGGCCAGTTCGATACGCTCATATATCGCTGGATGGCAGCCAAGTCCACGATGAACTCCAGCATCCTGATGTTCTAGGCACGCGCGCCGGATGGATTCACCAAGGTTGCGATGCACGTCTGGAGAGCAATCAGATCATCATTGAAGACCATGTCGCCAAGAAGCAGGCGAGACTCGCGCGGTCGTCGAAGCCCAGAGGTGTACCAATTCCAGTGTTCCCAGCAAATATAGTCGAGAACAAGAACGACACTAACGACCCGGAGCGGACGTCAATGCTGTTCCAAACCAGTAATTGAAAGTCATTGAAGCGTATCGCTCGCGCGAATTACCGCTAACGCCGTGCCCGGAACCGTCTACGTCTACGAAAGCTTTCCTACCAAGACGTGATCTGCCTTGAACGGGATCAGATCGTCATCTGAATCGACCAGCTTGATCAGCGAGATGCGTTCCTCATCGCTACTGTCGACGATCCGAAGCGTCCAGTTTTTCACTGTCTTGTGGATGGCGATGTCACCCGGCTCCGCATGGACGGCATCTCTCAGACCTTCGCGACCAGACTGGAGTGACTCACATTGCGAAGCCAGCTTCTCTACGTCTTTGAGCCATTCCATCTCACTGGTGGAGAGGCTGCCGATGCTTTGGCGCGCTTCGTCAATCACCACATCGTCATTACGAATGAGCTGAGCCAAGGCCAATACCATGGCATTTTCTAGCAGTCGTTGGCGCCGATCCTCAATGTCTTCCATGAAAGGCTTACGAAGGTCCAGCGTCAGGCCGCAGTCCCAGGCCAGCCAGAGCACAAGACCCTTAAGACGCGCCACATCGTCGCTCTGCGCGAACTCCTCGCCAAGAGGATCGAGGTTCAGTAGCGAGGTCTTACCTTCGAACAGAGTGAGCATGACGGTATTCAGCAACCGAACACGCTCCTCTTCAGGTACTGCGGTCTGACCCTTTTCGACCCAAGTAGAACGCCCATCGCAGGATCGGAGTTCGCGAAGAACTGCCAAGACCCCCAGCAGGCGCACTATCACGTTGGCGAGCGGCTGTTTGCCGGCTGTATATGCTGCAAATTGAGCCAACATGCGATTAACCACAGTGTGAACTTTTGAATGGCAAAGAGCTAAAAGCTGGTTCTGTTCATCTACCAGTTCCCTCGCCGCGACTGAGTCGTCTTCATCGTCGGAATCGACCTGCTCCTCTTCATTTCGACCAAACCGATCCAGCTCCTCGATCGCTTTTTCTTCGTGATATTTGAGGTGATAGATCAAGGTATCCAGCAAGTACGCCAGATCGCCGGTGTGGAGCAAGCGCCGCTTGGATTTTCTCTTCTTTATGTCTTTTACATCGATTGCCAAGGACCCTGGATCAAGGTTGTCTTCGGTTTCTGACTGGTCCCGCGCGCCAGCTTCACGGAGCAGCGGGGCAGACGCATTGCGCTCATCTGAAAATAACATCTTGTCCAAACACTCCAGTAGCAGCGCGAAATTGGGTGAGCCACTGTTCAGACTCAGCAGCGCCTCCTTGAACTTACGCTGGACACCAGTGCGAGCCTGCTCTTCGATGGCGCGTGAATGATGCAACAACAATTTCAACACCAGTTGATCGGAGATGAAACACTCGAGCATTACTGCCGTCGTCAGCTTGTCGGGCGGGAATTCAATTAGCGCATGATTGCCACCCACATGGACACGCTTTGACCGATCGACCTCCTGGCCTTGTTCGTTCAGCAGTACGAACTCCGGATCAACCAGATGGTCGAGTAGTGCCATCTGGATATGGACTGCCCCATCCTCAACAACTGCGATCCCGCTAGCGTAGCCTGGTGGCTCGGATACCTTGTTCTTTGTGTGATTCTCGTGAATGGCAGTCCAGTCATTATCATCCAGCACCGGCATCTCGAGGAGGCCCAAGAACCCCGTTTCTTCAGCAGCAAGCACTGCGCTCTCACCTCGACGTACCAGCATCAACTCTACGTTGCCGGTTGTATCGGTCGCCAGCCACGCGGGCGTGCTGGGATTAGCGCTGCCGGAGGCGAAGATCGTTTCGCCATCTGTCTGACGTACGAATATGGCCTTCGCATGTAAATAACCGGTACCTTTTTCCTGTGCCGGCTTTTCTGCTGCGAGGGTGCTGGCGTTAACTAGCGATACGTCAAGAAGCGATCTTGCCTTATTTGAAATTTGAACTGACTTAGGGTCAACACCGATCACTAGGTGGTTCGGCTTCAGATTCTGTTTGATTCTTTCTATGAATTTTAGCTGTTCATCAAAGAAGGCGCCGCTTAACAGGATGTCAGTAGCACTACCAGAGGTTAGCTGTGTGAATTGTTCCCATAGCGGCTTGCCGCCGGGACGACCCGCAATAACTTTGATCGCTTCGTCTGGAACAGATTCCGTATCTAGCCATGGTGCTGATTCTTTAACTCGCAGCACCATGTCGACCACTTGCCCAGGTACATGCTTGGACGCGATTTCCAGCCACAACTCGACCTCCTTCCAAACATCTCGCGCAACGGCAATACCTGCTGAGTCGTTAGCGCCTTTAATCGTTACTACATTCGTTAGTTCACGATTAAAGCCAAAACCGGATAGCGTCATATTGTGACTGCCAATTGCTACGAGCCCCTTACTCTTACCCACGAGGAAAATAAGTTTGGGATGAAATGCTCCCGGAACATCGACAGGAAGCAGCGTGTACCGGCGACCGGCCAGGCGCGGTGGATGGCTACCCAGCGAAGCTGCGTATTGCTGCGAATCCATCATCAGCACGTTATGCCGAACCCCTGCGCTCATAAGACGCCGCAAAACGACCTCTTCGTAAAACGGCAGATAGGCATTGAAGGTCGTAATCAGCGAAGATTCATAGCCGCCCCTACGCAATTCATCGAGTAGCGAGAGTTTAGGGTGCATCGCCTAACTCCAGCATCGCCAAGCCAAGGTCACTTGGTATCCAGTTATCCACGCCGTCCTTCTCGACTCGCTTGAGCGCTCCAATATCCCTAAGTACACGTACGGCCTGATTGAAGCGGGGTCGGGTATGGACGGCTGGCGGCACTTCAATAACCTCCAATCCCCGGTCCTCAGTCGGCCGGATCCGGAACGTCGATTGCGATTGGCCTCGAAGTTTCCTCAGCGCGACTCGCAGGTGAAGCTCAATTCCCCAGTTCAGCAGCAACCAGCGAAGCAGGTCGCACATGGTTAATGAGGACCATGTACTGGCCGTGTGTGCATTGAACGATACCAAGTTGATCGGGTAATACCGAAAGAAGCTCTCGTCAAAAATCATGTCCCCATAGGGATTCTCATGACCTACTTTTCTGTGAGCCAGCGCAACTAGCACCCTAAGTGACGCGACCACAATGTCGCGGCGACTCTCCTCAGAACTCGCCTGTCGGGACAACTGAGCAATATCCTCGGCCAACATTACTTCGTGAGTTGCATGTGTCCACTCGGCGAGCGGTGGGAGCCAGGTGCCGCAAGTATTGATGCAGGTTGATAACGTGTGGTCCGGCCCTAGTTGGACGAGCGCCTGGATAGCTTCCGGCTGTGATACGAACCAGTCTGCAACTTCAGCGCTTGAGTCAAAATGCAGACCAGATTCCTGATATGCATCGAGCAAGACAGTGAACAGTCCCTGGACTGCGATGGACAGCAATTCGTTCCGTGAATAGATCGCCCACTTCTCCTTGGTGTTTAGCAATGAAATGGGTGGTAACCAAGGCTTTCCGCTGGGCAACGCACCAGCGTAAGCACAGCCGCGAAATGTTTCCTCATACAGGCCGATTTCTTCATTTAATAACTCGCCCGCCAAATGCAGAATCAGTTGCAGCGACCTGCGCCGGGGTAGTGCGTCAACGTCGTAAAACTTACTCCGGACGAAGAACAAGTCGCTGAGGATGCTTGCCTCGCCAATATTCTTAGTTAATTGACAGGGACAAAGGCCACTCAGGTCATCTAACTGCTTTGCACTGACTAGGTCCGATTCAACAACGTCCATGAAAAGCTCGCCGTTGAATCCCTCACCCATGTGCTCAGCTACAAACTGTCCAACTTGCCGTGTGTACCGAACGCCGCTTGATGTGTCACCGTCGAGGATAGCCAGTTCTCTCAACACACCCAAGTAGTACTGGCCGAGACCGCCCAGCTTGTTCTTAAAGTAGCGAATGTCTGCGCCTGTACGGAGGGAGTACTTCGACAGCGTCGTACTACCCCCCGAATCCAATCCGTTGGCCACGGGCGAAAGCGTATTGCTACCCACAACAGCGGTCGCATGATCCTCGCGAGCATCTTCTGAAACTGCCGCATGGCGCTCGGCGATCAGGGAGAAAAGACAATCGGCGCGTCGAAATCGCTCAACGAAGTCGTCATCAAATTTGGTGTAGCCGCGCTTGTCGAATGCCCAGAGCAGCCACGGATAGAAAGAATAGTACCGGGCGCGGTCAGTAACGTTAGTGATGCCCGGCAGCAGGCGTCCGTAAACACTGATACATGGCGCTTGTACGGCAAGATGATCCAACCCACCTACCTGAGGGGGTGGCTTAACCCATGCAGTTCTAATGTCCAATTTTTGTTATCTCCCGAGCGCTCCCTAATCACTGACCAATCATATACGTAGGGTACCTTCACATGCTGGGAATCGTTGGCAGCGCCAGAAAGACTGCCCAGCGTCAATGTCGTTCTTGGCAGCAACGCTTTCGCCGAAAACCTTGCCGCTTCTGCCGCCAAGCAAAGAGCTTGTCAATCTGAATGTCTTGGAATCCACACCGCCGTAGACTCACCAAGCGGTACTCGAATGTCCGATCTCTGGAAAATTGGCGTCTAGGGTCGAGTGACTGCTCAGGGCCGAAAGCCACATTAGTTTGTTTCCAACTCCATTGTGGTTTTTTGCGGCTTTAATTAAGTCGGAACATTAAGGACGGTCTTCTCCAGTTCGGGCTGAGCCTGCAGAAGCAAGCTTCGACACGCTCAAACCGAATGGATTAGGGAATGTCTGATTAACCCATCACTGTCACTTCGACCGAAGGGAGAAATCTTGCAAGTGATTGATAGCCAAGTATCCAAGCAAAGAAAGATTTCTCACTGCGTTCGAAATGACAAGTAAATCAGACCTTCCTTAGATCAAAGACCCCGCAAGCAGGCGATGCTGAGACTTACTGGGCATCCTTACACACGAAATTCGCAGCATCATCCGTACTGCCGCTCCCCGTGTAAGACGCCATCTTGGGATACGCACACAGCGGGCGCGTGCGATCGACGGTACCGTTGGTCGAGTGCGACGCGATGATGCGCTCCGGCGCCTGCTTCTGCTCGACCCACTGTTCCAGCACGGTCACCATGTCGAAGTTGCTCGGGCCCGGGCCACCACCACAGTGCAGCACACCCGGCGCCAGGAATAGCCGCGCGAATTCCTGCGTCTGTGCCAGCGCGTCCTGCCCTTTCGACTTCTTCTTCACATTTGCTACCACCTGCTCGTAGTAGTTGATCGTGTTCTGCGCCGCGATGTTCGGATCGTTGAAGCCGTGGTACATCAACAGACGACCGCCACGGGCGCGAAAGCGCGACAGATCCGCATCGAACGCATCCATGGTCTTGCCGACCTTCTTCACAGCATAAGCGGCGTCCTTTTCGACATCGAAGCTGCTCAACTTCCAGTTGGGATCTTCAACGATGATGTACTTCATCGTGTTCTCGGCCTGATCCCAGTGTGTGCCTGTCATCGGGCCGGTGCCCGTCGTGTAGGCGTTCCAGCCGCCCTGCGCCGCTTCGGCGCCACGCGAGATGCCGGGATAGATCACCTCGCCCTTGGCGGTGCGCGAGCCTGCCCAGATGTCATTAACGGCCTTTACCTGCTTCGGCGTCAGGCAACTGGCATCGTCTACGCCCGCCGCACACTGCAGCGCCTTTGCGTCGAAGCTGCATTGGCGCGGATCGTTGAGAATGCCGTCGGCAATGCCATCCAGCTTGTCGCATGCCGCGTTCACCGCATCGCCCAACGCCCTGAGCTTCGACGTCGGCAGATAACTCTCGGGATCCTTGTTCACCGCCGCCGCATCCCATGCGTGCCCGCCGGTCTGAAAGCGCGACCAGTTGAATGCCGGCGCACCGGCAATGATGCCGTCGTAATCTTCCGGAAAGCGTTGCGCTTCCATCATCGACTGGCGCCCGCCCGTGGAGCAGGCAACGAAATACGAATGTGCTGCCGGCTGTGAATAGAACTGGTTGACGATCTTCTTGCTGTTGTCGGTCATCAGATGGATGGCGCGATAGCCGAAGTCGGTGACCAGCTCCGGATGTCCCAAAGCCCAGGACGCATCGCGAGCATTCTCGGTTTGATGACCGGTGTCCGTACTGCCGGTTGCATAACCGCGCTTCAGCGCTGTGACCATTGCGCCATAGCTGATATTTCCGGCGTTGGCGCCATTGCCCACGCCCTGAAACTTGCCATTCCAGTTGTCGAGCGGCAGCCAGACTTCGAACTTGACCGCTGGCTTGGTAGTCGCTGCGACGCGGCAGAATGGTGGCAGGCCGGTCATCGGTCTTTCGCCACCAGTGGTCAAGGTGCCGCTGGTGACTTCCTCGGCCAGGGTAATCATTGTGTCGGGTAATTTCGCGGCGGCAAGATCTGCGCAGGCGGTATGCGTGGTGGCGGCCAGCGCCTGCGACGCAAAGGTAGTGCCCAACAAGGTCAGCAGTCCCCCGGCGCACAGGAATGTGTGTTTCATAAAACTGCCGTACCTCTCAAGAAATGCTGTTCAACCATTGGAAGCAGGGTTGGGACCGCGAAGCGCAAGTCCCTGTTCAATTCTCAATCTTACGCGCTGCGGGACGTGTATTCACGAGCTGCGTGTTCAGCAAAAAAGAGGCAGCGTGGCTGCCTCTTTTTTTACATCGCTGGCTCAGCCTTCCAACTAACTACTGCAACCGTGCCTTGATCTTCGCAGCGCCCGCCACGGCGCACTTTTCGTCCTGTTGACTGGTGGCACCGCTGACGCCGACGGCTCCCAGCAATTGGTCTCCCACCAGCAGCGGCACTGCACCGGGGACGGTCGCCATGTTCGGCTTGACCATGGCAGCGGCAGCGGGATCGGCAGCGATTTTTGCTTGCGCCTCGGAACTCGGGGTCCTGAATGCCAGTGCGGTCAGCGTTTTGCGAACCGCCATGTAGATGCGACCTGGGTTCGCGCCATCAGCCATCAGTCCAACTCGCAATTGACCCGCAGAGTCCACCACCGCGACGCCCACCTTGAGTCCATCTGCAGTGCATGCATCAAGCGCAGCCTGTGCAGCTTCAAGCGCCAGTACCAGCGATGGACCCGGTGCTGGGGCAGGTCTTGGCATGGCGGCGGGTGGAGGTCCTCCAGCCGGGGGCGCGCCCGCTGGCCGTGGTCCCATCATGGGTGGATTGTCTCCCGGCAAACGCGTCGGATCTGGCGTGACAGCAGGATTGGGTCCTGGCGCCGCACCGGGAGGAGGAGGCATCTGTGCATGTGCGGCGCTCAACAAGGCAATTGTGGCGGCACCGCAAACAGCAGCGAGTAAATTTGTTTTCATGTTGAGCCCCGCGTGGTGAAAAAAGCCTGCAGATCGTACGGCTCCGACAACTGATAGTGCAATTAACAAGTGTGAAGTCTTGTCAGTGACTGCTGGAGTGACGTCATGCCTGGCGATGAACCCGATTCGTAAACAAACAAGGATGCGCGATTTGCATACCTTGTACTTGTCCAGGCTCATCTCTTATTGTGAGGGTCATGAAACACATCACTCTGGTTCTTCCTTTGCTGTTGGCGCTCTCGTCCGCGTTCGGCCAGAACGCCCTCCGTGTCGGTGCCGCCCGGGTTGATATTACCCCTGCTCAGGCCAGTGGCCTGAAGAACGTGTGGGGTAACGAATTCAAGGGCATTCACGATCACATTTATATCCGCACCATCGTGATCGACAATGGCGCTACCAGTGCAGCGCTCATCGCAGTGGATACCAGCTCCACTCCGGACACACTGCCTTTGCGACAACGCATGCAGAAGGAATTAAACATTCCGGCGCAGAACATCATGATTACCGCAACTCACGGGCACAACGCGCCCGTGTTCGGCATCGGCCCTGCCGTACAGGGCCGCCAGCTCGGTGAGCAATCCGCTGCTTTCTATGCCAAAGCAGAACAAGCCCTGTTCGATGCCGTACGCAAGGCAAAGGCGGGGCTGCAACCTGCAAGGATGGGTCTCGCTGCCGGCCGTGCCGACATCAACATCAATCGTGACGAATTTGTTGGCGATCGCTGGAAGACGGGGCGCAATCCCGCTCGCCCCTCCGACAAGACAGTGTGGGTGCTGCGCTTTGACACGCTGGCTGGCGAACCGCTGGCGTTCTTTGTCAATTACGGTGTGCATGGCCTGATGCTGGGGCCTGACAACGACCAGATCACCGGCGACCTGCCCGGCTCAACATCGCGCTTCATCGAGTCCTATTATCACGACAAGGCAGTGGCGCTGTGGACTTCCGGTCCCGCAGGTGATCAGAACCCGATCTTCTCGTCATGGGATCTGGACGATGTGCTCACGCACAAGATTCGCGAGCCGGGTGAACAAGGCTTTCAGCTCTCGGACACGCTTGGCCGTGTGCTGGGTGAAGAAGCGATTCGCGCCGCGGATTCCGCCAGGTTCGAAACGACTGCGCGTATCTGGTCGGATGAAAAACTCAGCTACTGTCCCGGTCGTCAACGCGACCCGCAGGCGCCGGCCGGTGTGATCCGTTTCATCGATGCCGACCCGCAACCCATGCGCCTCGGACTGCTCATGATCAACAACATCGCGCTGGCGGGATTCGCCGGCGAGGTAGTCACCAATATCTACTCGCACCTCAAGCAGAAATCGCCCCTGGTGAACACCATACTGGTGTCGCTGAGCAATGGTCGTGTCAGTTACATCATCGACGACGCAGCCTATGATGCGTTGATTTTTGAAAACCGTGCCTCATCACTGAAGCCCGGCTGCGGCGAGAACACAATCGTCGATGGCTTTACCGGAATGATCGAACAGGGACTGAAGGCGCCACGCTGATTGCTGGTTGTAAGCGAGCACAGGCTCAAGGGTGTGTATTCGCAACGGCTTGGCTGAGATAGCCTTCAACGTCATCCAGTGTTGTCTGCGCGCCATTCGTCGTTGCTTCATCGTCGCCGTGATAAATCGCCTGGCGGAGCACGTTGCGGATGCCGCCATCTGCATCGCCCTGTTGCAGCGCCAATGTGCGCAGGGAGTTCAGCGCCAACGGCCGATCGACAACCGGTTCGCCCGATCTCAGCACTCTCTGCAGAACGGGTATTGCCTGTAATCTTGGCGCTGTACCGAGTGCGGTAATCGCAGCAGCGCGTGCCCTGGCATCTTCCCCAGTCGCTTCGGCTATTAATTTGTCCAATTCCTCGGCAGGGGTGGATGGTGACGCGTTCGTCGGCTCAATCTGCCCCGCACCGCTCTCGACTTGCTGGGTGGACACAGGAGCGGCCGCGGTTGCCAGTGCTTTGGCTGCGGCGGCGCTTTGCGGACGCGTCAGGTAGGGATAACCAACAAAGGCCATGAAGCTGATCGCGAACAGCGCCACAAGCGTTAGCGACTGACGAGGCATGCTGAATTCCATCAGGTAATTATCGCCGCCACGCGCAGCCACGACCAGTAGGCCGCCATCGAGCCGATCGCGTAGAGTGCCGGCGTGCGAGCCAGTCCGGCCATGGGCCAGCGCCGCAACACGCGCCATACGAGCCACGCAACGGTAACTGTCATCAACTGCCCGAGCTCGACACCGATATTGAAGGTCAGCAATGCGGTTGGCAGATAGTTCTGCGGCAGTCCGATGTCCTTCAACGCGCCGGCGAAGCCCAGGCCATGTACCAGTCCGAATATAAATGCCAATACGGCCGGCCAGCGACGCGCCAGCGTCAGGTGCTGATGCAGCGCCTCGCCGGCCACCAGTACGATCGACAGCGCAATGGTGGCTTCCACCGGCGGTGAACGCAGCGTCAGCCAACCCAACGCAGCGCTGGCCAGCGTCAGGCTGTGCGCCGCAGTAAATGCCGTAATCGTCCACACCAGCTTGCGTTGAAAACCGACCAGAAACAGCAACCCGAACACAAACAGCAGATGGTCGAAGCCGCTGAGAATATGCTCGATGCCCAGCACGATGTACGCTGAAGCGATCTCGCCCCGGCCACGCCGGTCATCCGCTGAACCATACAGCTGGATCTTCTGCTGACCGGTCGTGAACGTGTACACACGTGACTGGCCATCAAGCCAGAAGACCTTCACCAGCGCAGCCGAATAGCCCTTGCCGATGCCGTCGATTGACAGTGTGCCGCGCAGACCCTGCTGACCACAGTGAAGTACGTTTGATTCGGCCACGCAGCTTTCCGGCCAGTGGGGCTGCAGGTCATCGGTGCCCGGCCGTTTGTCGTTGGTGGCTGACCACTGCCAGAGAAACTCGCCGCGCGACATTTCGCGCAACTCCATCTCGGCCATGCTCATCTCATGTGCGCTTGCCAGGTCGGGAAGGAATGCTGTCAGCAGCGCAATCCCCGCCAGCAGCCACGTATGCAACCGGGAGTTCATTTGGTTGAGTGTCCTGACTGCTCGGTATGCGTTTCGAACTTCACCGTGTATTTCTTCGCCAGCGTGCGCACGGCTGCAGTACGTTGCTCGGATGCGATGGCGTCCTTCCAGTCCTGCATTACCACGCCGCGCAATGTTTCATAGACGGCTGGCTTTGCGGGCGTATTTCTATCTAGCCGCATGGCTCGCCAGCCATCGCGCGTCTGCAAAGCCCGCCATTGACCTGGCGGTATCGTTTCAAGCGCTTTGGCAAACTCCTCGCCATAACTTTGCACGAGGTTGGCGTACGGCCGGCCCTTGAAGACCCTCAATCCGGCCTGAGCATCACCGGGCGTGCCGGCATTCAACGCGTCGACGAAGGCGCGCACCGCCGACTCGGAAGTATCACCCGCGAGGGCAGCTTCCTGAAAATCGTAGCGGGCCGGCTCGTCGTACTTGGCGCGATGACTCTCGAACCACTCGCGCAGCTGCTGATCGCTGATCGGTGGCAACTTGACGTTCGCATCGATCACGCTTAACGCCTTGAAGATAACGCGTTCGCGAATCGCATCGTCGCCCTTGTCAACCTGCATCGCCAGACCTTCGCGATACAGCACTTCGTTATCAAGCCAGATTTGATGCAAGGCTTTAAGCTCTGCTTCATTCGGCTCCCGGCCGCGCGTTTCCTCGAATATGTGCACCGCTTCGCTGTCCACTTCGGTGCCCACCACGATGGTGTGCGGATCGTCAACCCGGCTGGCCACGACCTGATCGATGCCGAACAGCAGCCCACCCAGCACCACAAAATGCAGCAACGGTTCACGCGTCCAGCCCGGCAGATGGGTCTTCCGGTGCAACGGCGTCGCATCGTCAAAGCTGGACGTGGGCAGTGGTGCGGTGGGTAAAGTTGTAGACATGTTGATTTGACGGACGGTAGCGATAACTGAAAATCGTAAGCCAGTAAAAAGTCAGAACGATGACAAGCGACAGTAAATGGGAGCCAGCGAACGGCATTTCCTTGCGGCCACAAAAAAAGCGCCGCCCGTTACCGTGCGGCGCTCAGGGTTTCGATCAGCTGCTGTGCTTACTTGACGCCAGCAATCTGGGTCGCGCCTGCCACCTCTACATAGATCGGGTTGCTGTAGAACCACAGGTCAGCCCATGCCGCCACGTCGTACGACACGGCCTTCTGTCCCACAATCGGGCTGAGGTATGGGCTGGTGGCAGTCGTCGTAGCGGTCGCCAGGTGATCGGGACAGCCGTCGAACTGGCTGCTGGCGCTGTGTGGTGTGGTGCACGGAATGCTCAGCATGTTCCTGTTGCTGGCATTGGTATAGACGTCCGCCAGCGGGTTGCCGTTGGCATCGGTTTCATACGGCACCGCGGGCGGCAGATTGGTGCCGCGTAGCCGCACATACTGGGAAGCCGAGACTGCCGGGATACGGAAGCTCATCGTCACGAAATCGCCGTGGCGGGTTTTCCAGTTGTTGTCGTTGAACACTTTGATCACCGCAGCGGTGGTGTTCTTGGCGGCGGCGGGCACTACCGACAAATCCGCGGTCGTGCCATCCGTGTGCAACCAGTTGGTGTTGCGCGGCCACTCGCCCGAGTAGTCCGCTGATCCCGGGGTCTTGTAGCCGCTCACCAGACCACGGATCACATCGATGTGATCAAGCACCGGCATGTTCAGTGGTTGCGTGATGCCCACTTGCAGCAGCGAGGGATTGGCGAAAGTGTATGGCGAGTTGTTGGCGCCTTCCGGGTCACGCACCACGATCGCGACGACGACGTCGCCACCCTGCGGCACCACCAGCTTCTCGCCCATCGTGGCGCAGCCCTTGAAGTCGATGTCGGTATTGTCGGCTGCGGCTTCTGCCGCCAGCGCTGCCACCGCTGCCTCGCTGCGGCCATGCGGCGAGCCATTGCCGATGCAGGCAACGAACGCCAGACGGTCGATCAACTGGCCGCTGGCAGCGAAGTTATTGCCGCTGCGCAGACCATCAACAATCATCTGCGGGGTGAGCTTGTTGTCTGCATCGTGGCCATGCTTGTCCGAGTGTTCATCCCGATCGTCCCAGCGACCCCGGTGATCATCCGCACGCACCATCGTGTAGTTGCGCTGGTACTCGCCAGGGAAAAAGTCCTGGGTCGTGCGACGATCGTCCGGTCCGAAGCTGCCGCGGTTGTGCCAGTCGGAACTGGCAAAGAACCACCAGTTGCGACCTTCGCCCAGCAACGCATCCCATACGCCACCGACCTGCCCACCATAGACACCTGTACCGCCGTAGGTTGTGCCGCCTACCGAGTCCGTTTGAACGCCAGCGATGTTGTTGCGCTTCACTGCATATTCACCGCGGTCGGATGATGCACCGTGACCCGGCTGTGTTTCAAAACCAAAGGCTACATCTGGCGCTGCATTGTTGAAGTCGCGCAGGTGCTCAATATTGAAGCCGTTGTTGCCATCTGGATTGAAAGGTCCGGCTCGCTCAAGGTGTGCCGGCACGTAGTAACTTTCGCTCGCGGCATAGGCCACCATCCATTTCAAGGCCTCGACGGTCTTGTTATGACCCTTGATGCCAGTACCTGCACCGCCCGCGGGCATCAGCTTTTGTGCAGTGGCATTCCAGCTCACGTCGGCGGCGTTCAGGCTGCCGGGAACCGAGCAATTCCAGTTGTTGCCGACGGACCCGCCCACAACGGTATTGCCGCGGCTGGTATCCGTATCACCGCGATCAAAACAATATTCCCATTGCGCAAGCGCGGTGGCGTTGCCGATCGCCGTGTAACGACTGACACCGGCTGTTGACACTGGGGCAACAGGCAGCGTATCCGCGTCCAGAGCAGCAGGAATCTGGCCGGTAATAACCGACATGGAGGAATGCTCGTGACCGGCGACCACCGATTCAACACCCAAGAACAGCGGCCGGTCCTTGTAGGCATTCAGGTATTCAATCAACGGATACTGGAACTCCTGAATGGACTGCCAACGCCACATGTTCTGGTTGGGCGATGACCCCGACGTCAAGCCCTTGGGTTGCACTGGACCGCTTGGGCCCGCAGTGTTCTGCCAGGTGGTGGTGGGCGCCTGGCCGGTGTAGGGATAGACGGGCGTATCGAGCGTGGCATCTTCTGTCAGGGTGCAGTTGCGGTTGCCGCTGCCACCATGGCCAGCCTGTACAAACCAGTCGAGACCAAAACCATCGGATTCGCTTGTAGCGGCGCTACCGGTGGATTTACGCACCAGCTTCTGCATCGAGATCGATCCATCCGAACAGGTAGTGTGATTGTGAAAATCGCCGGCAACATACTTGCCGGATGTCTTGTCTGGCTTCCTGCCGTCTGCCGTCGCGACCGTTGGCGCGGCTACCATGGCGCTGACGGCTGTTGCCACTGCAAGGGCTATCAGATTGTTCTGGCGGGATTTTGGATTCAGATTCATCGCGGTCGCTCCCAGGTCTGGAAAATCTTTCGTCGCTTAGGCGCGCCGCTTCATGGGCGCTGCTCGTGGAGATTTTCATCCGCGGATCGTGACAGCCATGTGAAGCTTTGATGATAGTGACGCGACGAATCGTGATTTCCTTGAAACGTGGCAGTCAATGTTGGCCTTTTGTCGACGGACCCAATACACCTGCACACCAGATCCCTTGTCCCTGGGAATTTTCTGAGTGGTGACGGTTGTTCAGAACCGCGCCGCCAGCGTTGCCCGAATCTGGCGTGGCTCCACCGGATGGAAGTGAATGTCATTAACCGGTTCCGCTTCGCCAGCCAGTTGCGATTCATAGTAGTAGGTGATGTCATTGGCCTGCGCATCAAAAGCATTCAGCAGTGTCAACGACGCCTTGATTTCAGGTGTGAGGTGGTAACCCAGATCGACGTTGACCAGCGTGGTGGAGTCAGACCGCACAGAGTTGTCCTCAATCAACGGCGCAGGTCCCAGGTAGCGCAGGCGTGCGCCACCGAACCAGCCCATCGAACTGTTGTAAGTGAGGCCAAGGGACATCACGCCTTCGACGGCATTCGGAATGCGATTACCGACAGGGTCGTCATCGGTGAAACGCGAGTGCGACCAGGCCAGGTCGGCATCAATGATCAGGTTGTTGATCGGCGTGTAATAGGCTGCCAGCTCCGCACCGTAGCGTCGGCTGGCGCGGCTGGGCTCGGTTGCTCCACCATCGCCGACGAACAGCAGCTCCGAATCCAGATCAAGTCTCCATAGCGATGCGGCAAGCTGGACGCGTGGAATGATTGCCGTGCGCATGCCCACCTCTTCACCTGTCGCACGCACCAGCGGCGTTACCTTGTCGACCGGTGTTACACCATCGACCGGATCGACCGTGATGGTGGCGCCGCGTGCGTCGTTGCTGTGAAAGCCCTGCCCCCAGTCCAGGAAGATTTCGGTCTGTTGCCACGGACCAAAGGCTAGTGCCAGCTTCGGACTCGCAATACTGTCATGGGCCGTGCCCGAATTCGCAGCCAGGCTGCTGTCGACGCTGAAATCAAATGCGTCGGCCCGCACTCCCACTGCACTGCGAAACCAGTCCGTCCATCTGCTCTCCTGACTGAGAAAAGCGGAGTAACTGGTCTGCCCGACATTGTCCTGACGCACCGTGGCGTATCGCTCACGAGCCTGGGTCAGATACAGTCCCACCGGTGCAATATCGTCATATCTGATCTGTACTCCTGCATTGAAATTTCCCGGCGCATCAAACAGCTCAAGCGGCAATGTGTAACGCATATCTCCGCCAAATACCTGCCGCTTGTCGTACTGCTCGAACTGATCCCCGTGCTCCGCGTCAAGCGAGTAAGTGAAGTTGGAGAAAAGATCCAGCTGGTAGTCGATGCCATATACCAATGCCTTCAGGTGTCCCGGCCCGATGTCGCTCCACCAGTTTCCCGAAAGACTGTAGCGATGTGTCTTGCCGCCATCCGTGGCGTCGATGAAACCGAAGCGGGTAATCTCGCCATTTTCCACCGCGCGCTGCGAAATCTGGTCAGTCGATTGCCACTTGCCGTTGTAAGCCATGCCCTCAACACTGAAACCGGAGCTTGCATCGCCATAGGTGTACTTGATGACGCCATTCGCCTTGCGCAGGTTTTCTTCAAGGTCCCACGGTCCATCGTTGTATGTTGCATCAATGCCAATGAGCAGATCCCCGTTGCCTGCCTGCAATGAAGTCGCCAGTACGCCGCGCTGATAGTTGTATTCTCCAAAGGTGGCAGAGATAAGCGTTTCCGGTAGTAAGCGCTTGTAGCTGATA
Organism: uncultured Pseudomonadota bacterium; assembly: GCA_963748005.1. Lineage (GTDB taxonomy): Bacteria > Pseudomonadota > Gammaproteobacteria > Steroidobacterales > Steroidobacteraceae > CAILZL01. The sequence continues at coordinate 2,091,262 of CAVVHH010000002.1, read as the reverse complement.
TCTGCAGATCCTGCCGCCGAAAAGTTTCCTTCGTCGGCGTAGTAAGTTCCCTTTTTGTATTCAACGCGCTCTACAAGTTCCGGAATCATGAAATTGATGTCGCTGTATCCCTGACCATGCGCATGTGTCGGCATATTGACCGGCATGCCCTCGACACGCGACGCAAAATCGGTGCCGTGATCCAGATTGAACCCGCGCAGGAAATACTGATTGGCCTTGCCGTCGCCACTGTGCTGAGTCACGATCAGTCCCGGCACCACTTCCAGCACTTCACCCGTACGCAGCATCGGGCGGTTTTCGATTTGTGCGGCAGTCACCGTACCTTCACTGGCCGCACCCGCCTGGCCAACCAGGTCGGTGACACGACTCGCCAGCACGACCACCTCCTCCAGCGATCGACCGGAAATGCCGGCAGCTCCCGCGAGAATCGGCATCATGGCTGGCAGCATTACAGTGCAGACGAACCAGGCCGGGGTGTTTATCAATCGCCACTCAGTTGCAATCACCTTGAACCTCAGACCACACACAACGAAAGGCGGCTTCAATTTCCGTCACACACTGGCATGTCAATGTGAAGGCCGGATGACCTGGCAATTGCTGCATTTGGCAGTACATGTACCAACCTGATCCCGGCCGCCTGGCAAACAAGTGCCGCGCATGAAACCCACCACGCTGCCGATTGTTCCTTCTCGAAACTGTCACACACGCCAGCGACAATGACGTGTTATGGACGAAATGATCAGTCTCTTTCCTATACCCTTCCTGCGCGCTCCGGCAGTGCTCGGCCGCGAACTGGTAAGTGGCCTGATCGCGCACTTCTCCGCATTGGCGACCCGCGATAACAATTCTTCCGCCAACCTCTCGCACACCGAGATGCTTCGGCCGGACGACAGTCCGCTGTTCGTCGATGCCGCAGCGCTCATCACGCCCAAGCTGGTCGACTTTGGCGCCCAGCTGTTCGGTGAGCGCATGGGCTGGTCGCTGAAGGAGATGTGGGTCAATGTGCTGGATACCGGTGGTCATCAGGCCATGCACAACCACGCCAACAGTTTTATTTCGGGCGTCGTGTACCTGACACCTACGCATCCGGGATCGCAGACGGTATTCATGAAATCGCCGGGCGGCACCGACTTCCTGTTCAGGAACGATCACAAAGGCATGACACCGGGCCCATACAGCGCCGACAAGTGGATCAGCCCTGCACCGCAGCCCGGCGACATGGTGTTGTTCCCCAGTTATCTCATGCATGCGGTACCACCCAATCAAGGCGAGCGGCGCATCACGTTGGCATTCAACGCCATTCCCTTGCGGCTTGACTCGTGGGGCTACGTCATCAAATTCGGCGGTTGAGTTTGATCGCCTTGCCGACCGTGCCTGCAGACAAATGCAAACCCTGGCACTGGCGAGCATCGCTATTGTTGATGGCGGCTTCCGGGTTTTCCGGGCTGGGCTATCAGATCGTATGGACCCAGCAATGCGCTCTGTGGCTGGGCCACGAATCCGCCAGCGTGCTGGCGGTGGTAACGGCGTTCTTCGGTGGCATGGCAGCGGGAGCGCTGGCGCTGGGTCCGCATATCGAGAAAAGCGCCGGGCCGGTACGCTGGTATGCAGGATGCGAAATGATCATCGCAGCCTGGAGTTTGTTGCTCGCCATGATGATGTCGCCCTTCAGCACATGGCTGCTTGGTCTCACCGGCGCACAACCAGCGCCATTGTGGCAGTGGACGGTGGCCTTCTTCGGGACTTTTTTGCTGCTGCTGCCCGCGACTGCAGCGATGGGAGCAACATTGCCGGCCATGGAGCGGATTACCGCGCAACTGCGGACTGAGGCGCGCTCCATTGCGCCACTGTATGCCAGCAACACCTTTGGTGCGGTGATCGGCGTACTCACTATCGCATTCTGCCTGATACCCACGCTCGGATTGCTGAGGACTGCAATCGTCTGTGTCGTGCTGAATACAGTGTGCGGTACGGTGGCGCTGAGACTGTTCGCAAAGACGTCCGTGTCAATATCCAGGCCCGTGGCACGCACTGCGCCCCACGCAAGAGGCGTAGCCGTGCGTCTGGCGCTGACGGGACTGCTGGGGATTGGTTATGAAGTGCTGGTGGTGCGGGTACTCAGTCAGGTTGCGGAAGACACGGTCTATACCTTCGCCATGCTGCTCGCCGTGTACCTGGTGGGCAGTGCAGCAGGTGCCGCCGCTTATGAACGATGGTCTGCAAAACTTGACGATGCAAGAACGCCTGATAACCCATTGCTCTGCGCGATGGCATCCACCTGCATCGTGAGCACAGCAAGCCTATGGTTTGCGGAACAACTGAAAGCCGCAGCGCTGCACATATTCGGCGCCAGCATGAGTTCCGCGATCGCCGCTGAAGCCCTGCTCGCACTGGTCGCGTTCGGTCCACCCACCATGGTAATGGGCGCGTTGTTCAGTCATCTGAGCAAGCGGGCCAGTGCATCCGGCATCAGTTTCGGACAGGCCCTCGGTGTAAACACACTGGGTGCTGCAGCCGCGCCGTTGATATTCGGTGTACTGGCATTTCCGGTGCTCGGACCAAAGCTCGCACTATTGCTGGTTTGTATCGGCTATCTGGGGCTCATCACATGGCGAGCATGGTTCACTTCCCTCTTGTGGATACCCGCGAGCGCGGTGATTGCCATGTTGCTCTGGGCGCCGCCGCTGGCTTTCATTGATATTCCTGAGGGCGGACATATGGTCAGCTACCAGGAAGGCATCATGGCTGCCGTCAGCGTGGTTGAAGATGCGCATGGCGTTGCCGTGTTACGCATCGATAACCGGCAACAGGAAGGCAGCAGCTCAACACTCCGGGTCGACGCACGGCAGGCGTTACTGCCCATATTGCTGCATCCCGACCCCAGGCGTGCATTGTTCCTCGGCCTGGGCACCGGCATTACCGCTTCTGCGGCGGCAGAATTCCCGGGATTGCAGGTGGATGCGGTAGAACTGCTGCCAGAGGTGATCAACGCCTCTGTTCACTTCACCCGCCCACTCTCAAACGATGCCATCAACCCACACCTGCATTTGCTGGCCGCCGATGCGCGTCGCTATGTGCGCGCCAGTAACCAGCGATACGACGTGATTGTGTCGGATAACTTTCATCCTGCGCGCAGCGGCGCGGGTTCGCTGTATACGGCAGAGCATTTCTCGGCAGTGCACGAACGACTCGACTCACATGGCATTTTCTGTCAGTGGCTGCCGCTGCATCAGCTCGATCTGGAAACGCTACGCAGCATCGTGCAGTCGTTTGTGTCGGTCTATCCGGGTGGCTGGGCCATGTTGGCAAGCAACAGCCTTGAGACGCCGGTGCTGGGCCTTGTCGGGCGTCGCGATGGCGAACGCTTCGATGTCGGTGCGCTACGCGAGCAACTTGCCAGTGTGGTGCTGCCGGCGAGACTGTCCAACATCGGCATCGAAGATGAATTCGCGCTGCTGGGCAGTTTCGTCGCTGGACCGAAGGCCCTGCAGCGCTTCGCGGGCAACGCCGCCCTGAATACTGATGATCATCCTGTCGTTGCCTATCGCGCGCCACAGGTCACCTATGCACCCGACTCACTGCCACGCGACCGGCTGGTCACACTGCTGCGAGAACTTTCCATTGAACCAACGGAATTGATCGCCGCCCTGCCAGACCAAATATTGCCGCGTCGCCTCGCGGCTTACTGGGCTGCGCGAGATCGCTTCATCGAATCAGGCCGAGATGTGCGACCTACGTCGGATGTGCACAGCATGTTGGCGCAGGTGCGTGAACCGCTGCTGTCCGTGTTGCGCATCAGCCCGGATTTCCGCCCTGCCTATGACCCGCTGATTCGCATGGCAACCCTGCTGGCAAAAACAGACACGGATGACGCAGCTGCGCTGCTGACGGAGTTGGCTCGGGTACAGCCGGCGCGTCCCGAAGCGCGTCAGGCTTTGCGTCAGATTTCCGGTGTCCCCTGAGCGGATGGAACAGGGCCAGCTATCTCGCCAGCCCGTTCCGACAGTACGTGCCTGCTGATTACTTCTTGCCGGCTTCCGCCGCATTCACAATCAGCACGATCTTGCCTTCGGTACGGCCCTGCTCAACCGCGACCTGTGCTTGAGCCGCTTCGGCCAACGGGAAGGTTTTGTCGATATGGACCTTCAATTTGCCGGCAGCCGCGAGCGCGCCGGTTTCCTCGTAGATGCTTCTCTCGACGGCGGGTGCACTGGCACGACCTGCGCACACAATGCCCGCTGCTGCGCACTTGGCTTCCAGATTCCGCGCGCCCACGCTGATGTACATGCCGCCTTTCTTGAGTGTGGTCATGGCGCGTTCTGCGGTGTTGTCGTCTTCACCCACGGTGTCGATCACTGCGTCGACGTCCTTCACCTGCTCTTCAAACTTGACCTTGGTGTAGTCGATGATCTCGTCGATGCCAAGCGAGCGCAGATAATCGTTGTGGCGCGCGGAAGAAGTGCCGATCACATATGCGCCCTTGGCCTTGGCCGCTTGGACGGCGGTGCTGCCCACGCCACCGGCAGCACCGGTAATCAACACGCGTTGACCTTTGGAGACCTTCGTGACATTTACGTTGCGCACACCGGTGATGCCGGCAATACCCAGACCTGATGCCTCCGCGTAGCTGAGGTTCTTGGGTTTGGTAACCACGGTTGCAACCGGAGCCACAGCATATTCCGAATAGGCGCCATTCAAGGTACCCGGAACGCGCGGCACGACTCCAAACACCGAATCGCCGACTTTGAACCCAGTCACGCCGGGACCGACTTTTTCTATCACACCGGCTACATCGCCGCCGGGAACACTGGTAGGAGAGGTGCCCGCTGGAGGCGCATAGCCGTCCTCACCGGTACGCGCCTTGATATCCGAAGGATTCACGGCCGCCGCATACACCCTGATCAGTACCTGATTCGCGCCCGGTTCAGACACCGGTACGGTTTGCAACTTGAGGATTTCCGGACCGCCCAGGCCGGTCTGCACGATGGCCTGCTGTTCTTTGGGTGTGGCGGCAAGCGCAGCGCTGACACTCGCGCCAACCACGCCTGCCAGCAGGGCTTTGCGAACCAGCGAGGATGCAGAAGATTTCACAGCTTGCAGCAGCTCATACTTATCCGGTCTCATGATGCATTCCTCAATTGTTGGATACACAGCGGGTTATCCGCGCAGCGGACTGACCTGGAAGCAGGAAGCCCGCGCTGATTTATGGCATGCAAGGCTCCCGAATTCGAATAAGAATTGTAAACGCACATGCAGACAAAAGCCTGCAAGAAAATGCCATCCGGCCAAACTCATCAATTGACTGCGGTTCATTACTTCCTGCCGGCTTCCGCCGCGTTCACGATCAGGCTGATCTTGCCCTGCGTGCGGCCCTGCTCGCCATAGATCTGAGCTTCTGCCGCCTGCGCCAGCGGAAAGGTCTTGTCGATATGTACATTGAGTTTGCCAGCGCCGGCCAGCGAAGCGGCTTCCTCGAATATGCTTCTGTCGACTCCGGCTGCCGAACCGCGGGGTGCACAGGTCACGCCGGCCGCTGCGCATTTGGGTTCAAGATTGCGCGCTGCAACACTGATATACATACCGCCCTTCTTGAGCGTAACAAATGAGCGTTCGGCAGTGTCCTCGCCAACCGTATCAATGACCACATCCACATTCCTGACCTGATCTTCAAACTTCACTTTGGTGTAGTCGATGATTTCGTCTATGCCCAGCGAGCGCAGGTAGTCGTGGTGGCGCGCTGATGCAGTGCCAATTACGTATGCACCCTTGACCTTGGCCGTCTGCAACGCGGCACTGCCGACGCCACCGGATACCCCCGTGATCAATACGCGCTGACCTTTGGTCACATTGGTGACATTCACCGCACGAATGCCGGTGACAGTCGCAATACCCAGACCAGCTGCTTCCGTATAAGTAATGTTTTTCGGTTTGAGCACCACGGTATCCACCGGTGCAATGGCAAATTCCGAATAAGCGCCATTCAAAAGTCCCGGAATGCGCGGGATGATCGCAAATACCGGGTCGCCCACCTTGAAACTGGTTACGCCGCTGCCGACTTTCTCGATCACACCCGCAACGTCGCCGCCGGCAATACTCGCAACCGGTGGCGCTCCGGCCGCAGGCGAATAGTTTGCCGGTGCAACGCGACTTTTCCAGTCTGCTGGATTGATGGCCGCAGCATAGACCCTGATCAGCACTTGCCCGGCGCCAGGCTCCAGCACGGGCACGGTTTGCAGCTTGAGTATTTCAGGACCGCCGTAGCCGGTTTGCACGATGGCTTTCTGGGCTGTGGGAGTGGCAGCAAGGGCAATACCAATACTCATCCCCGCCAAGCCTGCCAGCAAGATACTGCGCATCAGCGCAGTTACGTAAGATTTCGTGTCATGCAGCAACTCGTATGGATCCGGTGTCATGATGCTTCCCCCTTCTTAAGAATATATTGCAGGCCGGTCATGCGGTGGTGCGTTCGGGCTTGCGCCCTTGAGCATCACACCTGCTTGAGATTTGCCAGCACCGTGTCGACAATTGCTTCAGGCGTAAGTTCGATACTGACAGTTACTGCCTCGTCTTCACCAGGCTCCTCAAGCGTCTCCAGCTGGCTTTGCAACAGCGACGGATCGAAAAAGTGGCCGGTGCGCCCACCAAGGCGCGCACGCAGTGCCTCGAATGAACCTTTCAGATAAACGAAGCGTACGTCAGCATCGACGCACTTACCGTCATGCATGTCATTGGTGCGCGCGCTACCACGCAACACATCGCGATAGGCGCGCTTGAGCGACGAACAACCGAATACCGCCCACTCATTCGCTTGCAGCTTTGTCTCGATCGCGGCGCGTATTGCAGCAAGCCAGGGCCAGCGATCTGCGTCGGTCAACGCAATGCCGTGAGCCATCTTGTCCTTGTTGGCAGCGCTGTGAAATGCGTCGCCGTCAATGAAACTGCAGCCAAGACGCGCGGCGAGCAGTTCGCCGATTGTCGTTTTGCCCGAGCCCGACACACCCATGACGATCACAACTCTGGCTGCTGTGTGAGAACCAGCCACGCTACAAAACCGCAGCCAGAGCAAAGGTCAGCGCCAGACCAAGCATGGAGATAATGGTTTCGCAGAGTGACCAGGTCTTGAAGGTCTGGCCGACCGTCATCCCAAAATATTCTTTGACCATCCAGAAGCCCGCATCGTTGACATGCGAAAAGATCAACGAACCCGATCCTGTCGCCAGCACTAGCAGCTCGGGTGACACATGCATGGCGCCGGCCGCCGCGATGGGCGCGACTATGCCACAGGCGGTGGTCATCGCGACCGTCGCCGACCCCGTTGCCAGGCGCATCAGCGCCGCGACGAACCACCCGAGCAGGAGCGGTGAGAGCTGCGCCTGCGTCGCGACGGCGACGATCTGTTGCGAGATGCCGCTGTCGCGCAGCACGCCACCAAAACCGCCCCCGGCGCCGACGATGAGCACGATGCCGGCGATTGGTGCGAGACAGTCGCCACAGAACTTCTGAATCTGCTCGCGACTGAATCCGCGCTGCGCGCCGAAGGTCCAGAAGCTCACGAGTACGGCGATCAACAGCGCTACATCCGCGTTGCCGGCAAAACGCAACAAATTATTTGACGTCGATTGCGGCGCAAAAAACAAATCCGCCCAGCTGCCAACCAGCATGAGCAACACCGGCAACAGGATGGTAAACAGCGTAACGCCAAAGCCAGGCAGCGCCCGTCCGGCGTGCGATCCGCTGGAACCCTGCACTTGATCCGAATCGACGAACTGCGCGGCCAGCGGGTTGTCGGCAGACAATTTCACGTAGCGATTCATCAAGAGTGCAAACAGCGGACCCGCCACGACTGCGGTGGGCACGCCAACGATCAACCCGTAGGCAATTGTCTTGCCGATATCGGCGCCATAGGCCTGAACCGCCAGCAATGCTGCAGGGTGCGGCGGAATCAGACCATGCACCACCGACAGTCCAGCAACCATCGGCAGGCCGATCAGCAGCAACGACTTGCCGGTGCGTCTGGCAATGTTGAACGCGATGGGAATCAGCAGCACGAAACCAACTTCGAAGAACACCGGCAGGCCGACGATCACGGCGACAAACATCATCGCCCAATGAATGTTCTTTTCGCCGAACCAGCCGAGCAGCGTAGTGGCGATGCGTTCTGCACCACCCGACTCGGCCATCATCTTGCCGAGCATCGTGCCCAGCCCGACCACAATCGCAATATGCCCGAGCGTGCCGCCCGTACCGGTTTCGAACGACTTGACGATGGTGGCCATCGGCATGCCCGCCGCAAGCCCAAGCAACAGCGAAACCACGAGCAAGACCAGGAACGGGTGCACCTTGTAGCGGGTGATCAGCAGGATGAGCACTGCAATGGCGATCACCGCGTACAGGAGCAGGAAGCCGCCTTGGACTGATCCCATGAATTTTCCCCTCGGGCCCGTTGTTCGATTAAGGCCTAAGGATAGCCTGAATAAACCTCGGTCAGTCATTCATATGAAGTAAGAAAGTCCCGCGTGATGTGAAGCGGGGCTACACAGAGGGGATGCTGAAGCAACCTTCTGTTTACCGAAAGCCCGACTGGCAAGCTCAACGCTTTGCTGCGTGCTTGAAGTCCAACCGATGTGGATGAAAAAAGTCCCGGAAGGCGGCGCCTTCCGGGACGATTTCAGCTTCTACTTGAACTGGTAACGGGCGCCGAGCGTGTAGTAACGACCGATCCAGTCATCACTGGCTGGCCAACCATTGAAGCCACCCGGGGTGGCAGTGCCCGGCATCAGTGGTGGGCCCTGATCGAACAGGTTAGAAACATTCAGGAAGATCTCGGTACGGCTTGACCCGCTTGTGTCACCCAGCTTGTACGCCAGATTGAGGTTGGTCGTGTCGTGCGAGGGCACTTCATAGTTCCAATAGACCGCAGGGTTGCTGCTCATGCCCAATGAGCTGCGCCAGCGCCACATCACATCCACCGAGAGGCGTTCAATCGGGTCATAGCCGAGCAGTACTGTGGTGCGCCACACTGGCGTGGGCAGCGAAGCGGCCACCGGTCCGGAAATGAAACCCGCTGCCTCAACCGGGGGCGTGCCCGGCAGAATCGTGTAGATGAGGTGCGGCTGATAACTGGTCAGGACACGCGCCCGGGCAGGATGATCGAACAACCGGGTCTGGTAATTCACTTCCAGGTCCACGCCCTTGGTGGTGATGGAGCCGAGATTGTATTGGGTGGTGTAGAAAGCGGTGGGTAGTTGCGTCGAAGTCGCTGAATAAACACCCGCCCCGCGCGCCAGTGTCACCGGATCACGGCTCTGCAGCGAGCAGTAGAAATTGGATCCGTTACCACCCGCCTTGATGGCATCGGCACAGGCAACCTGTACGCCCTGCTGGAAGCCCTGAACCGTGTTGATAGCATCCTCGATCTCGATGTAGTACCAGTCCAGCGCCACGCTCAAGCCGGGTGCAAAATCAGGCTTCCACACAACGCCCGCCGTTGTGGTCAAACCAATTTCAGCCACCAGATCGGGATTCGGAACGTTGGGGCCAGGGATCTGGCTCGAGCTGGTGATGCCGGTGAGCGGATCCGTATTGATCGTCTGGGGCACGTTGGTGACAGCCGACGCGATGTCGAACAGGTTCGGTGCCCGGATGTCGCGGGAACGCGTGGCGCGGACTCGCCATTCGTCGTTGATGTGCCAGTCCATGCCCACCTTCCACGATGTGTATTCGCCGCTGGTGTCGTAACTGGTATACCGCACAGCGCCATTGAGGTTCAGCGCCTGCGCGAAGGCCGCATCTGTCAGCAGCGGCGCATCAAACTCGAAGGCCACCTCTTTCACCGTCTGAGTGACTTCGGCAAGATTGGGTAGCGTGACGCGATAAAGAGTCGTCCGGGCCCCGCCGGTGGCGACGCAGTTGGTCAGACCGGCGCAGTTTGCGTACTGATCTGGCGGATGATTACTCGTTGAGCTGTACGCAATCTTGCGCCATTCGCCGGACAGCGCCATGTTGAGCGGGCCCGCCCAGGTATTTATCGGTGCGCCACTGATTGCTGCATTAGCGGCATCCATGACCGTATGCGCCTCAAATTCAGTGGTGTCGAGGATGTAATCCATGGCAGCCGCGCTGTACGCGCTGGGTCCAAAAGGATTGAGGGGTACACAGTCAGGACGAATATTGGCTGTGGCGCAGACAACCGTGTTGTTGGGCCCGGCAACGGTCTCCACTGCTGCGGCCAGTTTCTCCTGGTTGATGTTGTTTCTGCTCTTGGTGGTCAGCGTATTGTCGCCGCGCCACAGAGCCATATCCCATTTATAGTCACCGAGACTGCCATCCAGCGCGGCGGCAAAGAACAACTGCTCAGACTCCGGCTTGGGATTGTATCGAGCGTCGTAGTTGTAGAACGTCTTGGCCAACGTAAACGTGGTCTGTGCCATCGCGGCACTATTAGCGGCTGGCAAATACGGATTAGCCCGACTCATCGTCATGGGCGCGGCGAAAGAGACAAAGGCATCCCACGCTTCATTCGATTTCAGATTGGCAGACGCCACCACATCGCCATGGACATTGTCGGTGAAGTCAAAATCGAGACGGCCATACAATTGATGACTTTCCAGCGCACTCTTGAGATTCACATCCGCAATAATGCCATCGCCGCCGATACGTACGGCGTTGTTGCCGGTTGCAGTGCCCAGCACCTGGGGTGTCGCTGCTGCGCCGTCGGTAGTGAAGCTGTAGCCGCTGAGCGTGCCGTTGCCGATGCGACCACCGAAGGTGGATCGCGGGTCACGCGCGCCGGTCACCAGATAGTAGGGGGCGGCCGCCGTACCAGCGCCACCGGCACTATGGTCCTTCTGCCAGGGCCGTGAGGATTTTCTGTCAATACCCTCGTCATTGCGGTATTCGTAACTGCCGATAAAGTGGCCGCGGCCACCGAACAGATCCGTGCCAAACGCAATGTTGGCATTGACCGTATCGCCATCGCCGCGATCGGAAACGCCATAAGACGCGCCTGCCTTCACACCATCAAACTTGCGGTCGGTGACGAAATTGACGACGCCGGTGACCGCATCGGAACCGTATACGGCCGACACACCACCGGTCACCACATCCACACGCTGAATCACATTCTGCGGGATGACATCAGTATCGACGACACCGGCGAAGGTGGTCGGCGGGATGCGCATGCCATCGAACAGCACCAGGTTGCGGTTGATGCCGAGATTGCGCATGTTCAACTGGCTGCCCTGGTTATTGCCGCCACCGATACCACCGGCGATGGAAGGGTTGGCGTTGGCGCCTTGGCCACGCGACCCGGCGAAGACCGGTAGCAAGTTCAGGCCATCCGCGATGGGGCCGGGCTTGATGGTCTGCAGGCCTTCGTAAGTAACTACCGTCACAGGCGTCGGACTGGCGTCGCCGTTGGTGATGACGCGCGATCCGGTGACCACGATTTCCTCGAGGACCGGCTCACTGGTCTGGGCATTGACCAGCGAAGTAACCGCCAAGGCGCTGACCCCGGCCAGCATCAGGGCAGTAGACGTAAATCGACTCATAAGCTTCCCCTCAACAAAAATCCGTTGCGATCCGCACGTCCACGTCGAAAACGACGCTCTGAACGGTGCCTAAACCGGAATGGTGCTCTAATGCCTGAGGAAAGCCTTATTCATTATCTGCACTTCGTCATTAGTTTTCGTACCACGGTAGAACCTTTTTGCGCCACGGGTGATTGAGCGCCCCGGCTTTCATGCACAAGGAATCTTTTACAGATTCAAATTCGCACGCAGAAACTCGTAAGAACGACGCAGCATGTCTGCCCGCGCCGTGTTGTCTGGTAATTGATGGTCAAGCTTGGGATAGATGATCAATTCGCTGCGTTTCCCGGCGCCGTGCAAGGCCTTGTCCATGACCTTCGATTCCGCGACGTCCACATTCGCGTCGATATCACCATGAAACAGCAATACCGGCGCCTTGAACTGTTCTGGATGGCGCGCCGGTGAGCCTTCTTCAATGTGGGGGCCGCTGCCGATGTAGTCACGGGCGATCCGTGCATTGGTAAAGCCTTCTGATTCTTCCTTCAACATCTGGAGATCAGTGACCGGTGCAGTGGCCACCACTGCCTTGAATAAGTCCGGATCAGCCACATTGGATTGCAACGCGGCATAACCGCCGTATGACCAACCGACGATGGCCAATTTGCGTGGATCGGCTATTCCCTGTGCAACCAGCCAGCGGCCACTATCATTGATATCGCCAATAGCGATTTTCCAACTCTTGAAGCCGTTCTTTACAAGCCATTCATCACCAAAGCCAGCTGAGCCGCGGAAATTTGGCTGCAATACGACGAAGCCACGGTTCGCATAGTACTGCGCCCACCAGTCGAACCCCCACACATCGCGTGAAGCGGGACCACCATGCGGCATGACGATTGCCGGCAGTCCGACCGGCTTATCCACACCCGGAGGCAGGGTGAGATAAGCAGGCACCGTGGTGCCGTCTGCAGCCGGATAACTCACTAAATGTACTTGCGACAGCTGCGTTTTTTCTAGCGCGGGACGCATGGGCAGCAATTCCTCGAGATGCCGGGTCTTGCGATCGAAGACGTAGTATCGACCTGGATGGTTGTCGCTGCTGGCAAAAACCAGCAAAACCTGCTCGTCGGCACTGGCGCTGACGAAACTGATGATTGGCAAAGCGGGTATAGCCCGGCTTAGCGTCGCTGCGAGCTGCTTGTATACCGGATCGAAGTATTCGACATGTGGCTTATCGGTGCTGTACCTGGTGCCGATTACCCGGCCATTGCGGCCTATGGTTACCACGTTCTCCACATCCACCTGCGGATGAGCAAATACCAGTTCCATCCGCAACGAACCATCAAGCGCGATGCGATAGAGGGCACGCCGCCCATCCAAGCTCTTCAGTACGTATGCAGCATTCACAGCGGAATCTACCGTCAGTGGATCGATGCCGCTGTTATTGACATCATCAGTACCCAGCTCCTGCCATTCCTGATTGGCCGACGCACGATAGTAGTGAATGACTTCGCCCGTCAGTAGATTGCCGCTCTGCTGATAGCGGCTCATCAGGCGCACTACTCCGCGACCATCAGACAGGTAGTATGTATTGAGTCTGGGCCGTTCTATCCCGGTCGATCGCTCGGTGCGTGTATCGATGAGATCCACGCCGTAACCCTCTTCGACCTGTGCGGTACGTCGACCGGTTGACATCTCCGGTACGTAGTAACGTGTCATAAGCACCTTGCCATCGGCGCCACTCAGCCAGTCGATGATCTGTCCATCAAACTGACGGCCGTATAGCTGGTAGCTGGTATCACGCCTTCCAAGCGGCAGCATATTCTTCCCATCGGCATCCAGCGCAACCATGCGCGTGTACGGAATGATCGCGATCCCTTCCTTTCTCACGCCGTATTCGCGACATACCAGACGATCGGATGCCGACCACCCACAACCCGTCAAACGCAGCGGCTGACCATCGGCACGGGCAATAGGCGCAATCTTGCCGGCGGCGATGTCCACTACAAACACAATGTTGGAAGTGCCAGATCCAGGCCCGACAAACACAACCCGTTTGCCATCCGGCGACAATTCGGCATCACTGATTGCTGCCTGTGCGCCGAACAGGATGGCCGGATCCGGCACGGCTGAACCGGTCTGCGCATTCGCAACTTCCGCGCTCAATCCGAGCCATGCCATCAACATTATAATTATCGTTCTTACTTTCCCTTTATCCATGTGCATTCCCTCCAATAGTGCACAAAACTATAAACATCCTGCGCCGCGAAATCTATCCAGCGCGCATAAGCATGCACATACACGTCACGAAAAAAAACGGGGCGATATTTCGCCCCGTTGTGCAGTCAATTGAAGTCCGTGCCGTAATCTCAAATCAGCGCTTGTCCGCGTGGGCTGACACGGAACTCTCAAGCTCCTGACCAGCGGTTTCTGGCAGCAGCGCCGATGCAATCAGCACGAACACATAGGCGGCTGCAGCACAAATACCCATCGCCTGTCCAAGGCCCATGCTGACCGCCACGACGCCCACCACTGCCGGCACCAACGAGCCAATAGCCCGGCCGGTGTTATAGGAAAATCCCTGTCCAGTGGCTCGTACCCGGGTTGGAAACAGCTCCGCAAATGTAGCGCCCATACCGGCGATGATGCCGGACTGAAAGAACCCTAACGGAAACCCCATGGCCAGTGCCACAGCGGGGCTGAGCGGCAGGAACGTGTAGCTGGCAACCGTCACCGCTGCAGCGGTTGCCATGATCATGAAGGTCTTGCGACGGCCCAGAAAATCACTCAGATGCGCGCTGAACAGGTAACCCAGGAACGAGCCGCTGATGTTGATGGCCAGATAACCGCCAGTCTTCAGCAGCGAGAGATGAAGCACGCTTGTGAGATACGTAGGCAGCCAGGTGAGAACAACGTAGTTGCCGCCCAGCGCACCTGCGGCGAGCATGCAGGCCAGAATGGTGCGGTGGCGCAACCCCGGGCCGAAAATTTGCAGGAACTGCAATTTGTCGCTCTTGGGCTCGACAGCCTTCATTTCACGGAAGGTTTCCGGTTCTTCGACGTGGCGGCGAATCCACAGCACAAAAATCGCAGGAATCAGGCCGAGAAAGAACAGGTAGCGCCATGCCATCTCCTGCGGCGCCAGGCTGAACACCACGGTGGACAGGATCACCGCAAATCCATAGCCGACCGACCAGCCGCTCTGCACGCTGCCCACAGCGCGGCCACGGATCTTCTTGTCGATCACTTCGGCCATCAGCACGGCGCCGGCAGCCCATTCACCGCCGAACCCCAGGCCCTGCAGCGTGCGCGTGACCAGCAGTTGCTCGAAGGAATTGGTCAGACCCGACATGAAGGTAAAAAACGAGAACCAGAGGATGGTGATCTTCAGCACCGCCACGCGACCGAAGCGATCGGCCAGAATGCCGGCCAGCCAGCCACCGATCGATGATGAAATCAATGCCGCTGTACCCAGCATTCCGGCTTCCGCCTGCGAGATACCCCACACGGCAATGAGCGCAGGAATGACCAGTGCATATAACTGCACATCCATGGCATCGAGCGCCCAGCCGGTGAAACAAGCCCAGAACGTTTTGCGTTCGCGATCTTTAAGACTGCTAAACCAGGTCGCCACAATCCTGCCCTCTGTTTGAATATTGACGTTCAGTTGACCGTGTATCGAACCGGTAAACTTCACCAACGCCGAATGCTCTTGATCGAATGGTCACAACATAATTTCGCCGGGAGCCATTGTTGGCTTCGCTGTGGAGTTTGCGATACACGCAAACTCCACCTGCTGCGACCCCCGGTTTTTCTTTGGACACTACTGATCAAGGATGGCAGCAGAAACTTAAGGAATCAATCACTTCGATATAAGTTATCGGCGAACACGCCGCTTTTCCTGCATATGAGATCCCGCACTCAAGAAACCACGACAGGTATCTGACAGGTCGAGCTCCGGAACAAACATTTGTGCAGCTTTGTCCGGCGTGATTCAATGATGAGTGTTATTCGGACGTTTGCATATTTCGGGGGGCGATGATGTTCAATATTGCATCGGGAATAGTCAGGACAATCATGACTGGCATCTTGGTTTCCACTTCTGCATGCGTGTCGGCGCAGTCTGTACCTGCCGCGCTCAAGGCCGAAATTGCGCCAACCGGCACGCTGCGCGCAGCCGTGAATTTCAACAACCCGTTGCTGGGCAAGCGCAACCCCACCACCGGCGAGATCACCGGCCTGGCTGTGGATTTGTCGCAGGAACTGGCACGCCGCATCGGCGTACCGCTGGAAATCGTTCCCTATGATGCAGCAGGTAAAGTGACCGCAGCTGCAAGCACCGGTGCCTGGGACATCGCCTACCTTGCCATTGATCCGGCACGCGCCGCCGAAATCGACTTCACTGCAGCACACAGTGAACTTGAAGGTACGTATCTGGTACCGGCGGGTTCACCGATACAGAAAATCGAGGACGTGGACCGTCCCGGTGTACGCATTGCCATCACCGCAGGCAGCGCCTACGACCTGTTTCTGAGCCGGGCCTTGAAGAACGCACAAATGGTGCGAGCCGGCTCCACACCCGAATCTTTCAAGTTGCTGACCGATCAGAAACTGGATGCCGTGGCCGGCGTGAAGACCGCTTTGGTGGCCGAAGCCAAAAACCGGCCCGGGTCGCGCGTTCTCAGCGGACACTTCATGACCATTCCGCAGGCGGCCGGCGTACCGAAGGGTCGTCCCGCGGCGGCGAAGTATGTTCGTCAGTTCATTGAGGATGTGAAAGCTTCCGGATTTGTTGCCGCAGCACACAAGCGACACGGATTGGGGCCGGATGACGTCATCGTGGCGCCAGCCGTTCCTGTCCAGTAGTTTGTGACGCGTACGCTGCGCAAAGCTTTTATCAATAAAGAAACCTAGAGAGCACGCACATGAAACGCCGTGAAATGTTGTTTGCTGCAGTGGCCTTGCTTCTCACCGCGCCCGTCTGGGCACAGACTATGGACACAATATACGTAGCAACCTATCTTGAGGTCAGACCGGCATCCACCAAGGCGGGTGCAGCGCTGGCTGCGCAATACGAACGCGCCACGCGTGCCGATGCAGGCAACGTTGCCGTCAGCGCTTTCCAGGAAATCGGCCGTGCCAACAGATTCGTCGTGATCGAGTCATGGCGAGACCAGGCTGCATTTGCGGCCCATGAAAAGGCGGCTCACACCCTGGAGTTCCGCGAGAAACTCAAAGCCATCCATAACAGTCCGTACGATCAACGCGTCAATCATGGCTTTGCCATTGATACCCCGTCCACAACAGAGGGATCGAAAGCTGTCTACGTCGTAACACATGTCGATGTTCCCGGACCACGACGCGAAGAGGCGGAGGTGCTGTTGAAGCGCCTGTCTGAGGCGAGCCGCACTGAGCCAGGTCATGTGCGCTACGACGTCTACCAGCAGATTGATCCGCGCACCAACCACTTCACGGTATTTGCTGCGTGGGACAGCAGAAACTCGTTCGATGCTTATGGCAGTGCTCCGCCCTCGTTGCAGTTCAGGGAGTCGCTTGCGCCGATGCTCGGCGCGCTGTACGACGAACGCCTGTATCAGAAGATAAAGTAACAGGACCGATCAACTCGACTTTCAGATAATTCTGCAGCGAGGCAACCATGTTTCTTTCATCCAGTGTATCGAAGTGGTCCTTGTTGATTGCATGCACGGGGATGCTGAGCGCGTGTGGCGGCAATACGCCACCCGACGGCGCCACAAATAGCAATGCGCCGTCTGCAGCGACCACATCCAGCCCCTACCAGCCCACTGCCACCTTCCAGGAAGTCATGGATGCGGCAGTTGACCCAACCAGCGACTTTATCTGGAATGCCGTTTCAACATCCCAGGACGCGACCGGCGTGCACGAGAACCAGCCACGCACCGCCGAAGAATGGCATACCTTCCGTCGCAACGCCCTGTTGCTGGCTGAAGCCGCGAACCTGATTGCCGTACCGGGACGTCATGTTGCCAATGGTGACAAGACCATCAAGGACACACAGCCACTGGACGTGGCGCAGATACAGCAACGTCTCGATGCAAATCGTGAAGCGCTGCTTGGTTTCGCGGGCGCCATGCGTGAGGTAGCAATGAAACTGGTGGCCGCAGCCGACCAGAAAGACGTGGCGGCCATTACTGATCTGGGCGGCACGCTCGATGAAGTGTGCGAGTCCTGTCACAAGGTGTTCTGGTATCCGGAGTAGTCGCCAGCAACGGCCGTATAAATCGCCGCTGTTACTGACACGGTGGCGATACCCACCTCACTGCATTGTGCGGGATGAGATCACGGCTGTACAAAACCGCTCTGTCCATGCTCGCCGGGAGCATTGCGATTGATCTCGCAGATGTATTCGTTCACGGGCGTGCCGGGAGGAGCCAATTCATGAATGGCCTTCGCATTCCAGGATCTGGTGAATGTCCCGGGGTCGTCGATGGTGACGATGATTTCCATCGTGTTCTTGTCGATACGACGATAGCGCTCGATGACGTGCAGGGCTGTTGAAGTGAGGCGCAACGCCGCGCACTCTGGGCAGTGGTATCAGCCGTATTTCCACAAGCAGCGGCACTGCGAATAGCAGCGACGCCGCATCGGAAACTCCCGCCTGACTTGAAGAGGAACGCAGCAGCCTGAACAGCCATCTCCCCTCCTGATGCTTCAGGAGGGGAGAATGCAGTCACTTACATCTTCAGGCGCATGCCCAGGGTGTAGTAACGACCGACGACATCATCACCCAACGCCAGGCCACCGAACAGGCCGGGTTCCGCAGACGCACCGCTGAACGCAACCGGATGCGGCAACTGGTTGAACAGGTTCTGGACGTTGAAGTAGATATCCATCTGGCCGAACGATGGATTGATCCGATACGACAGATTCAAATTCGACCAGGCCGTTGCCGGAGAATACGGAATCGGGTCCTGAACTTTCAGGGTCGGGTCCGTATTGTGTTCCAGCCCGGTGCGCCAGCGGGTCAGCCAGTCCACCGTCAGATTGTCCGTTACGGCATAGCGCAGGAACGCCGAGATACGCACCACGCCACCCACCGGTCCCGCACCGCCGCCATTGATGGTGCCGGCGGCATCGATCGTATTCACACCCTGCTGAACATAGATCACGTGTGGCTGGTAAGCCACCAGGCCACGCGCCGAGAACGGATGACTGGCCAACTCCGTCTTGTAGTTCAGCTCCAGGTCCACGCCGTAGGTGTGCTGTTCCGCGACGTTGATATAGGTCGAATAGAACTTGGTCGCGTAGTTTGCAGTGGTTTTATAGGCCGGGTTTGACGGGTCGGTGATCGGACGCACGATCAACGCGCAGTAGGGTGAGGTACCAGCACTGGTATTGCACGCCTCCTGAATGTTCTGAGCCGTACCCGACACGCCGTTAGGACCGCTGGGGATGAAGTCCTTGACGCGGATCTCGTAGCCGTCAATGGCAGCACTGAAATCCGGGCTCGGTTGGAACACAAAGCCAAGCGTTGTCGTATACGCGTTCTCCGGATTCAGGTTCGGGTTACCGCTGGTCTGCACCACCGAGTTTGGCGGAATACCGCCAATCAGGTAATCCTGGAAGCCATTGTTCGGAGTGATCGACGCCGGCCGGAACAACTCGTCCAGGTTAGGCGCACGGAAGTCATGCGACCGCGAGGCACGCAATGTCACCTCATCATTGAAGTGCCAGTTCAGGCCCGCTTTCCACACCGTCGCATTGAAAGTGCGCGTGATGGCCGGCTGCGACACAATCGGGTTACCGTTGATGCTGTATTTCACATAGCGAACGGCACCATTCAAATCTGCAGCCTGCGCCCAAGGCTTGTCCTTCAGCAGCGGCATGTTCATTTCCAGCGCGGCTTCCTGAACCGTCTCGCTGACCGGTGGACGAGGGGCGGTAGCGCCAACCAGCCACTGGCCCGTCGACCCGGTAGTGCAATTGCCGAAGCGCAGACCCGTACAATCCAGCGCAGCTACCGTCGGTGGCAAGGCCTCGCTGGTCAATTCATAAGTCAGTTTGCGCCAGTCGCCTGAGAGAGCCATGTCGACCGGGCCCGCCCAGTCATCGAACGGCGCACCCGAAATACTTGCCGCGACATCGTTCGACTGGTTCTCGGTATGGTAATTGGTCTTGGCCATGAAATAGTCGATAGCCGCCTGGCTCTCCGACGTCGGCCCGAACAGATTGACCGGCACGCATCCCGGATAGAGGCCCGGATTGGTAATCGTCACGTTACAGACGATGTTTCCGGAAGAATCCTTGACCGCGTCAGTGGCTGCCAGGAACCGACCGTAGTTGATGTTGGCATTCTGTCGCGAATGCTGTTTGGCGTCGCCATAAATGTAGGCCGCTTCCCATTTGTAGTCGCCCAGCGAGCCTTCAAGACCGGTAGTGACGTACAGGAAATCAACATCCAGAGTGGCATTCTGCGTTGGCACCGGGCTGGCGCCATCAGGGTTGTTGCCACCCCACCATTTGTTGAAAGAAAACTGCGTGAGATTCGCGGCCACCATCTGCTGCGAAACTGCAGTCGGCAGGTAGGCGTTGGTCGGGCTCAGTCTGAGTTGTACGCGGCTGTCCGAGAAGCTGCTGGTCTGCGTCGACTGCGTAGCCGACGTCGACAGGAAGAAATGCGTATTGTCGGTCAGATCGAAGTCGAATCGACCGTATGCCTGCTGGTAGTTCAGCGGCGACTTCAGCGATGCACCTGTATTGTAGGCGCCGTCACCACCGATCTGTTTCGTGTCGTTAGCGACGCCTGTGGGGGCGCCGTTCACAAACGGTACCAGGGTGCCATTGCTTTTGAAGTAATAATTATTGATACCTACGGGTCCCGAAACGATCTTGCCGCCGAAGGCGAATTGGCCGGCGTTTGCATACGCTGCCATATAGAATGGCACGGGACAGTTGGTCGCCGAGGCGCAACTACCTTGCGCTGTCCAACGTGGAACAAAGTTCGAACGATCCGTGCGGTGCGGAATGCCGGCGTCGTCACTGGTTTCGATGCTACCTTCGAAGTGCCCGCGGCCACCGAACAGATCAGTGCCGAAAGCGACACCGATATTGTAGGA
This sequence comes from uncultured Pseudomonadota bacterium, assembly GCA_963748005.1. Taxonomy (GTDB): domain Bacteria; phylum Pseudomonadota; class Gammaproteobacteria; order Steroidobacterales; family Steroidobacteraceae; genus CAILZL01. Next base: position 2,070,642 of record CAVVHH010000002.1, on the reverse strand, counting down.
CTCGTCATCCCCTGCTTCGGCGATGCCGTAGCGGGCTTGGGCCTTGATGCCATTGAATTTGCGGTCCGTCACGAAGTTCACGACACCGGAGATGGCATCCGAACCGTACACGGCCGAGGCGCCACCCGTGACGACATCGATACGCTGCAGCAACATCTGCGGAATCATATTTGCGTCGGCAAGGAAATCCTGCTCGGTCGGCGGCATGCGATGCCCGTCGTACAGCACCAGCGTACGGGTACCACCCAGGCCGCGCAGGTTCGGGGCATTGATGTTGTTGTTGTTGCCGCCGGCACCGCCTGGATTGGCAGCTGCAGTGCCTTTCGAACCACCGAGCTGCGGCATGTCCAGCAGCCCTTCATACACACTGGCCGGGTGTGCAGCCTGAATGTCTTCCACCGATACCACAGTGATCGGCGTCGGGCTGTCGTTACCGTTGGTAATGACGCGCGAACCGGTGATTACCACTTCTGTCAGTTCGGCTTCTGCTGCTGTTTGTGCATTCGCAGTCCACGTGAATGCCAACGTTCCGGCACCTGCAAGCAGTGCCAAGCCGAGATTAGGCTTTGCCATCAGACGATCCTCCCCATTTCAATTAACGTAACCAGTGCATGTTCATGATTCGAGCACGCTTGCAACCAGCGTACGAATCACCGCGCGCGCACTCTAAGGCTTTGTGACTCCTGAACAATGCCTAAAGGCATTAGATTCACGTCATGACGTATAAGGTCTGGATCAAATTTGTTCAGGTTCACGGATTCTGCATGTCTAATACTCGAGCAAGATTTGTCCTGAAGTACCAACTTGACGCTTTCTGAACAAGATCAAGAGCCAAACACGGGTGCCGGCCGGCAAGTGACTGCACACAATCACCGCTTCGTCCGACGCGAACGATCACGCATCGGGGTTACCAACGATGACAACGTCGCTACAATCGATTTGCAGACGATGGAGATTGTCGAGCGTATAAGGACGGGGCAATCCTGTTATGGGATGGCGTGAATGAAATCCAGACGATCAAGTCAGCTCCGCCCCAACGAAGAATCATGAACGCGGTCGCGAAGCACTCTGTGATCGGGACCATGAGTAATTAAACGATGACAACGAACAGGAGTGGGAAAATGAAAAGACTTTGTTTTGTATTCGGTGCGTTATCGCTGACCGCCTCTGCACAGCAGGCACCCGCGCCGGCCATGCCGGCGGGCAATGCACCTGCCGCCAACGCAGAGCCTCGCACCTTTGTTTCGGCGACAGAAATTGCCGAACGCATCGCCAAGGCGGACGCTGCAGCTAAAGCAGGTACGCAATACAACGGAGGGCCGCTGCTGCAGCAGGGCCCCTTCAGGGCCAACATGGAGTGGCGCAACGCGCCGGCGACCAGCGTCAACGTGCATGAAAACGATGCCGAACTGTTTGTGGTCGTCGAGGGCACGGGCACGATGACTGTGGGCGGCACGCTGGTGAATCCGACGCGCAACGGCGCCAACCTGCAGGCGGCCACTGCCCAGGGAGGAACACCCTACAAACTCGTCAAGGGCGACATGATCATGGTGCCGGAGAACACCGCACATGCAGTCACTGCTGTCGATGGCAAGCTGGTGCTGATGTCGTTGCACTTGCCGCGCCCGGCGCCAGTTGCTGCACCCGCGCGCTGACAACGCAGCAGTCATAACTACGTCAATAAACGCGCATCCGGCTTGTACTTGTATGGATGTCGATGTGGATATCCATGTCGGCAAAGCACCTGCGGCAAACGATCAATGCCGCAGGTGCTCGAATCAGGTCAGCCTGCGCAGCGGATCAGGGACGTCCCATTGCTGCAGCCACCGCATCAATACGCGCCTTGTATGGATCAGGTATTGCACGCGGAATTCCATCAGGTGCAAAAGTCATGATCACATTGGCGCGCGGATCATAAGCCGGCCAGTTCGGCAGGCCGGGCCCGTTCGGATTGCCGGTGCGCACAAAGTTCACCCAGTAGCTGTGCACCATATTTGCCATTGCAATGTCGCCGCTGGTCAGTTGATCGCCATACTTTGCACGCACCGTATTCATGGCATAGGGAATGTCCGTCGCATGCGGCGGGCCTTCCTTCCATTCCGTACGCATGACATTCGTCACATAGCCGAATCGGTATGTGTACACCGGCAACCCTTGAGCGGTCATCTTGGTGGCAACGTATCGCACCGGTTCGTTGTAGGAAAGATCCCGACCCATTTCCCTGAGCACATATTGAGGATCGGCTTTTGGATCGGTCAGGTACGCTGCCCGTGCGCGATCGGCAACGCTGGCAAATGTTTTCGCAAATGCCTCATCAAGAGTGCGCTCGTTGATGCGTGAGTTGTCCGCCGTGGTCGAGCCAATCAGCAAGGGTACTTTGGGTCCGCGACCGCCGGCGGTGGCGCTCTCCAGTGATTCGGTGAGTAACTTTCCATCACGCACGGGACCTGAGTAAGTATTTCTCTGAGTCGACGATGTATCCAGGTTGATCCCATCTGTGACTTGCGCCGCGCTCAGCGCGCGCATTTTTTTCAGCGCTGCAGCACCGGTGCCTTCAATATTCCAGCGGCGTGCGAAATTCACACCGAGTTGCTCAATGGCAGCCACACCTGCGCCTTTGAACAATGGACGTTCATCCGATGCACCGCCGGACTGGATGATCGCCTGCGCATACAAGCCATCGGCCATGGGAGTGGTCAGCAGCATTTTCACCTGCCCCGCCCCGGCAGATTGCCCATAGATGGTGACTCGCTTCGGGTCGCCGCCAAACGCTTCAATATTACGCTGCACCCATTTCAGTGCCGCGATGGAATCCATGTAGCCGTAGTTGACCAGCAGACCATGATCCGCATCCTGACGGGTCAACTCCGGGAAGGCGAAAAAACCAAAACGGCCCACACGCCAATTGAAGCTGACGAATATCACGCCGTGGCGTGCAAATGCTTCTCCGTCATATACCGCCGGGGAAGCGCCCCCATTCACATTGCCACCGCCGAAGATCCAGAACAGCACTGGTAGACGATCCCCCGACTTGCTTCCAGCCGGCCGCCACACATTGATGACCAGACAATCTTCGGCAGGTTTGGTACCCAGCGGCGCGGCATCGCTGGGAAAGGGTTCCTGCATGCAATCGTGGCCGTGCTGCGTCGCCTTGCGTACTCCCTGCCAGGCCGGCATCGGTTGTGGTGCGCGCCAGCGCAACTGCCCAACCGGCGGCGCCGCGTAGGGAATACCGAGAAAGGTTTCAACATCACCCGTCGCGACACCGGCAATGCGGCCTGATTCAACCTGCACCTGCGGTGCTGCGGCAGCCGCACAGGCCACCATCAACAAGGTGAGAACCCCACCAATATATTTTGTCATCGTACGATCTCAACAATCAGGGTTGATCGGATTCTGTGTCTTCTCGTCGGGGCATGACAGAACTGGACGGCGCGGTCGGAACCCGAAACGCACTCCCACCTGCCTGCCGGCAGGAGAATGCAGTTACAGCATGCACGATACCGCAGCGAGGCAATTTACCAGGGGTTCTGGCTCAGGTAGTACCGGCGGAAGAAATCCAGCTTGGCTTTTTCCGCTACCGGCATAAGCCCCCACCTGTCACCTACCTCCATCACCACTGGCGACTTGCCTTCAGTTGTCGGCCACGTCGGCAAGCCCTTGCCATTGGGATCACCGCGGGTCGCAAAGTTGGCCCAGTACGATGACATGATGTCTGCAATCTTGTAGTCGTCATCGGTCCACGGCCGATTGGTGGCGTACAGATTATTGAAGATGTAGTTGATCTCGGACTCGTGATACGCGCCGCGTTTGTCGCGATCAGGACCCGGGGGGGCGTGAGTCCAGAAATAAGTGAATACCTTGCTCTTGCGCCTGGCCTGTGTGGCAAGCAGGAAAGTTGCAATACGCGAGTCATCGCGCGCAGCAGTGTTTTGTGCCAGGGCGGCTTCCTGATCCGATGTTGCGGGATAGAGCTTCAGGAATTCATCAGCCATGGGTCCGTACTTCTTCTTTGCGTCGCTGACATACCGATCCAGCTTGACGTTGGGCTGTGGCTGCGCACCGCTCTCATCCAGATTGTTGCCAGCAAGCACCGGCACATCGCTGGGCAGCCCTCTGGCATAGTACTGCTTGTAGTTCAGCGGGATTACCCAGCCATCGACGACTGGTCGGAACAGCGGCCCGCCTTCTTCTTCGTCATTGCCATTGTTGCCATCCTTCAACTGGTCCCACGACAAGGCGCGCAGTTCTTTCAGTGAGTGCGCGCCATGCGCTTCGGCATACTTGACGCCCGCACGCTCGGCACTGGGCATTCCAGAGCGCAGGGAACGGGCGCGGCTTTCAATGACAGCTTTGCTATACAAACCTCTGGCGAGTGGAGAATCCGTAAGGAGAAGCACAGATGCCCCACCGGCCGACTGGCCCGCAATGGTCACCTGACCCGGATCACCACCGAATGCTGCGATGTTCTTCTGCACCCACTGCAAGGCAGCAATCTGATCGAGCACACCGTAATTGCCGGATGCGTTGTGGCCAGACTCCTGACTCAACTCGGGCGTGGCGAGGAAGCCAAATACTCCGAGCCGGTAATTCAGCGTCACGACCACGATGCCCTTCCTGGCCAGACCCTCACCATCAAAGAGCGAGTCCGAACCGGCACCCAGGGTAAACCGGCCACCATAGATCCAGACAAACACCGGACGTCGCTCGGCGGGCGACGATGCACCGGTCCATACGTTCAGAAACAGACAGTCTTCGCTGCCGCTGCTCACAGCGCGCTGCATCTGCACCTGAAAGCAACCGCTGCCGAACTGATCGGCCTTGCGTACGCCCTGCCAGGGAATCGCAGGCTGCGGCGCGCGCCAGCGTAGATCGCCGACAGGTGGCGCCGCGAAAGGAATACCCTTGAATACCGTGATCGATGCATCCCGTGCCGGCACGCCGGAAACGAGTCCGGCGTCGATCTTGACGGGTTCATTGATCGCAGCCTGCAACGGAATCCAGCTGCAAGTCGCGACCAACGCCAGCGACAGCAGGCCAAGCGAGCGGTTGATCATGAACGCCCCTACTTTGGTCGTGCAGCGCCACCAGCAGGGCCGGCAACGTCCCGGTTAAAGGCTGCTTCGTCCATCGGTGCGAAAATGATTTCCTCCGGTTCAACGCCTTTCTTCTGCAGCGCGTAGGTCACCGGGACACTGGTCCAGGGTTTGCTGTAAATCTCAGGGTCGGTCACCGTGATTTGCACCTGCAGCTTGTCTGGCGCAATGCGTTTCCAGCGCTCCACAATGCGGGCGTCGTCGCTGAAGGGTGTGCCCCATTCATCCAGCCAGGCACGGCTATCCAGGGCCAGCGTGGTAACGACCAGGGTATCGCCTTCCCACTTGCCCACCGAATACCCGTACCAGAAAGGTCCCTGCGCAACATCGTCAGGAACCGGCCGCCCATCGGTATAGATAATGCGAAAAACTCTGCCCCAGGCGAACAACTGAACGATCTTGTCGGGCTCCTGGATCATTTCGATGGGCCGACTGTAGATCAGGCTTCGATACAGACCATTGGGATTTGCACCGATGATTGGATCGTTGCGCTGCGGAATCGGGAACTGCCGTGGGCCCTTGCCGGGATGATTGGCTTCAAAAACCTCCAGTCCCCTCGCAGTAAAGGGCAGCTTCTCGTTACTCCACTCCGATTGCGGACGTTGATTGAAGGCGTCACCGCCGCCACCACCGCCACCTCGCACCATCCACACGCCCTTCATATCAAAAGGCTTTGCTGCCTGCGCAAACACCTGCGACGCGGCCAGCAGCGTCATCACTGCAAGCCACGCCCCCACCCAACGCGTATTGTTCGTCTTCATAACCCGTCCTTCAATTCGATTTAGTACTCGGCTTTTGCGGCCCGTTCAGGAGCCTTGATTTCCTTGCCGTTCAACACGAACCCGTCGCGCGTCAGGCTCTCACCGCTGGTGGGATTGGCGAGACCAGGATGCATCTTGACCACGATCGAGTCGCCCGGTTTGATCATCTTGCGCGTCATACCACTGTTGACCAGCGTATTCGGACTGCCCATTTCGAGCACGTACTCGACATCGTTCCCCGACTTGTCCTTGCTGATAATGAACAGCGCCGAATGGGGATTTCTCCAGCGAAACTCCTTCACCACGCCGGTTACGGTGACCACCTTGTTCTGGTCGTAGGAACCCGCCGTGCCGTGATGGGCAAACAGCGGACCGGATATGCCCAGCAGCACCACGGCTGTCAGGCTGCAAATTTTCAGCATACTCATAAGGACACCTCAGGCGATTTCGCCGCGGAAAATTCAGCCGGTCTTATACCTCAGCGAGCAGGTATCTGGAGTCAAGAATTATCAGAAACGGGTCCTATTGGCCGAAAACCGGACGACAGGCGTCAACTTCCCGGGCCTGCCGGTCAGGGGAAAATTGCCCTGCATCCCGAGACACGCACCAATGGCTGTACTGGCGCGCCGGGACGTCGCAAGGGACAAAGGCCTTCAGACACGACCTACGCCGTAACCGCGCTGTGTGGGGAGTGGGGAGGATGGCCAGTCGAACAGATTGAGCTGGCGGGTTACCGGTGCCGTTGAGTTCGCGCCAAACAGACGCTAGTTCACCCTTGCCCCGAGCATTCTGCGCAAGGTGCCATCCTTGTCCACCAAATGGTGCTTCAATGCCCCGGCAATATGCAGCAGGACGGCCGCTGCCAGAATCCACCCGCCAGCGCTATGCACCTCTCCCAGAAAATCGTGCAGCGCTTCGTTGCGCGGGATTACTTTGTCTTTATGGATGGCGCCGGCTGGCACAACTGCGTTGTTGGGATTGTCAGGAAGGATCTGCCAGCCAAACACCGTCATGTCATAACCACCGGCATACGATGACACGAGGCCGCTCAGTGGCATGACCACCATCGCAATAATCAGTGTCCAATGAACAAGCTTTGCCAGGTTCTGTTCGACACGCGAATAGACACTGACGGGTTGCGGCCAGCCGTTTTTGATTCGCCATACCACCCGCGCCAGAATGAATACGAATAACACCGTTCCCGTTGATTTGTGTACAGGCCACAAGCTGTAGGTTCTGGTAGTGGCCATATAAAAACCGAGGATCAGCATGCCAATGATCGTGAGGCCAACAATCCAGTGCAGGCTCACGGTGGTCGTGCTGAGTTTTTGTTTACTGTCATTCATCTGTTTCGTCTCATGAAATCCTGATATCTAATGTGAACATGGCAGGCATCCAGGGCATAAATGCACTGGACGTCAAACTCTGCATCAGAACTTGTAGCGCAGTCCGGCTGTGTAGAAACGCCCGACTGGGTCATCGCCGATCGCAAAGCCACCCAACAACCCGATCTGGGTTGGCGTGGTATTGACGTTAGCCGGTGGCGCGCCTTCGTCGAACAGATTCTGCACATTCAAGAACACATCCATGTTCCCCTTGTTCTGCAACACGTTGTATTTCAGGGTCAGGTTGGTGTAACTGACTGACGGCACCGATTCGCCAGTGGTGATCACGGTCGGATCACCAGTCAGCGCCAACGAGCTACGCCAGCGGGTCAACAGATCGATGGTGAGTTTGTCGATCGGGCTGTAACTGACCGCCACTGTCACACGCGTCGATGGGCTTGCCTGCAGGCCGCCAGGACCGAAGGCAACACCACCCATGTCAACTGTGGCCAGACCCGGTGTCTCGTAGTAGATGTGCGGCTGGTAGGTCACCATGGCACGCAGCGCCAGAGGATGCGCACCGAGCTTGGTTGCGTAGTTCAACTCCAGATCACCACCCTCGGTTTTGATCGAGGAAATATTCAGATAACCGGAGTACCACTGCAATATCGTGCCGGTCGGTCCACGCACCTGCAGCGCACAATATGGCGATGTGCCGCCGCTGGCGTAACAGGCGTCTTGTACCACCGGGTTACTGCCCTGTATCTGGCTGATGGCGTCCGTGATATTGATGTTGAAATAGTCCAGCGACGTGCTGAAACCTGGCAGTCCCACTGGCTGGAACACAATGCCCAGCGTCGTCGTATCACCGACTTCTGCCTTGAGGTCTGGATTGCCGAGCTCAAACCGGTAAACGGTTGGCGAGCCCCCCGTTCCGGGCGGTTTACGATCGGCGATGGTCACCTGTTGTCCAGAGAGCGGCGAGAACAGATTATCGAGCGTGGGTGCGCGGATATCCTCCGAACGCGTGCCGCGGAAGCGCCAATCGTCATTCAAATGCCAGTCGATGCCGACCTTCCAGGTCGTATAGTCACCGCTGGTGTCGTAGTTCGTATATCTGACAGCCCCGTTCAGATTGAGGGACTTGACCAGGGACCGGCCCGTCAGCAACGGCGCATCGAATTCGAGAGCGCCTTCAGAGACCGTCTGCTGCACCGGCGAACGACTGCTGAAGGAGTTGGCGTACTGTGGAACATACCTTGTTGTAGAGGTGGGATTGTTGGGATCCGGGAAGGTGAGATTCTGGCAGTTGAAACGCAACCCCAGCGCCGTGCAGTCCACCGGAGCGGGCGGATCACTGCTCACAGCTTCATAGTCCTGGCGGCGCCACTCGGCCGACAATGCAGTCTTGAAGGGTCCTGCCCAGGTATCGAATGGCTCACCACTGATACTGGCGGCCAGCTCCTGCTGTTGCGTAGTGGCTTTGTAAGTCGGATTGCCAAGAATGTAGTCACGGGCGGCCGCGCTCTCCGAGCCCGGACCAAACATGTTCAGCGGCACGCACCCTGGCATGGTTGCTGCCGCGTTGCACACGATGTTGCTACCGGAGGTGACCGCATCCATCGCGGCCGAGAGACGCAGATTGTTGACGTTGGCAACTTGCTGGTTGTCCAGCACCGCATGGCCATACACATAAGCGACATCCCACACGTACTTGCCCAGATGGCCATCAAGCCCCGTCTGGACCGAGATCTGCTTTTCATCGATCTGCGGATTGAGACGTGGCGCAGTACTGATCATCTTGCCAAAAGTGAAAGTCGTACTGGCAGCCAGCTGGGTGCGTTGCGCCGGAGTCATGGCCGTAGTTGCCAGGAACGCGTTGCTCGAGCTGAGCGTCACACCGATGGGCGTTGGCGAGTTGGCGAAGATCTCATTGTGTTTCTGATTGCCGGCAAGCTCAATGTAGCCATGCAGCGTGTCAGTGAAGTCGTAGTCAAGGCGGCCAAATAGCTGATGACTGCGCAGCGGCGCCTTGAGCGAGGCATCGTAGCGGGCGCCATCGCCACCCAGTCGCGTGGCGTTGTTGCCTGTGACCGCGCCTTGTGCCTGGGGAACCAGCAAGCCGCCCGCAATAAACTGATTGTTAGCCAGCGTACCGTTGCTGATCTTGCCGCCATAGGTCATGTCGAAGCGAACCGCGTCGCCCGTCAGAAAGTAAGGAATCGTGGTGCCATTACCCTGCAAGGTCTGCCAGGCGATGTCGGGCCGCGAGGAGCGATACAAAATGCCCTCGTCATCGCGGTATTCGTAGCTGCCTTCGATGTGCGCCCTCGACCCCAGACTCATGCCGCCGGCAATGCCCACTTCGATCTGCTCACCGTCTCCTTGTTCGGAAATGCCGTACTGCGCGCTCGCCTTCAAACCGTTGAAGTTCCGGTCAGTCACGAAGTTCACCACGCCGGAAATGGCGTCCGAGCCATACACTGCCGAGACACCGCCGGTCACGACATCCACGCGCTTGAGCAGCAGCTGCGGGATCATGTCGGTATCGACGATGCCAGTCGACGTCGTCGGCGGAACGCGATGTCCGTCCAGCAATACCAGCGTGCGTTCCGGCCCCAGATTGCGCAGGTTCAGATAACTGGCGTTGGCGTTACCACCACCACCTGAACCGATGGCGGCGTTGGGATTGGACAGCTGGTTGCGTGGACCGGAAAACACCGGCATCAGGTTCAACCCGTCGGAGATCGTGGTTGGCTGCAATTCCAGCAGTCGCTGCGCATCGACGACCGTGACCGGCGTCGGACTGTTGTTGCCGTTGGTGATTACGCGTGAACCTGTGACCACAACTTCTGCCAATGGGTCACCGCTGTCCTGGGCGCACGCGGGTGCTGTGGATGCCAGAGAACCACAGGCTGCCAGGAATGCTCCGATGGGGGCCGCCCATCCGTGATAACGACTGCTTTTCGCCACATCGTTAATTTCAGGGTTTTGCGGCGCCGAAAATTCTGTCTGAGGTTCTGGACTGGTTGCTTTTACTATGGCGACCGTTCGCTCATTGACAAATCGAAAAGCCAAACCGCTTCCCGCCAGTAAACGAGTGAGTGCCTGCTCCAGCGAATATGAGCCATGCAGCGGCCCGACCAGCACGTCGGTGGGTTCGTTGTCGGAAAAGCGCGCGACCTGAATGCCTGTCTGTCGGGCGAACTGCGTTAACGCTGTATTCAATGCACCGTGATCGATGTCGATTTGATAGACCGCCTGCTCTGCCCCCAGCGATTGCGCGCAAGCCGCGCCCGTGGCCAGTCCGAGAAATATCGCTTTCATGAGCGTCCCCCATGCGAATTGTTTTAAACACGCACGTAAGACTGGCCAACAATTGGGCATGGTCCCCCACCGATGCAATTATTTATTATGTACTGGCCGATGCCCGCACCAGTGGGCATGAACATTACGGTGCGGGCGCATCGAGCCGGATCACATCATGCTCACCAGATTCATCACTGGTCGTTGATCTGACAAACGCAATGAACGATTCAGGATCGGTAGCTTCGAACACGCCACTGACGCGGCGTGTCGACAACGCCTGATCCAGAATCTTGATCTGTGCGTTATTGTATAGATTGAAACGTCGCACCACCTCCGCGACGGTCTCGTCGTTGAAGACAAGATTGCCGTTGGTCCATGCCACTTCTGCAGCACTGTTTACCGTACGAACCGGAGCCTCCGGCGCCGATGACGTAACCACGACCTGTTCATTTGCGCCCAGCAGAAGTTCAGCCGGTTGATGCGCCTTCGAGCCAACAGCTTCAACCGCAGAAGATGGCTCGCGAATAACGGCGACTCGCCCCTCCACGACAGTGACCGTCACTGCAAAAGCGCTGCGCGCCACATCGAATGCCGTTCCGACGGCTCGCACACGAGTGTCACCCGCATCGACGATAAATGGTCGATTGGCGTTCTTGGCCACATGAAAAAAGGCCTGTCCGCGCGTCAGTTTGACCAGCCGCTCCTTATCTTCAAATCTGACACTCAGCTCGCTGGAAGGCGCGACATCCACCACACTGCCATCCGCCAGGGTCAGCTCGCGCCGCTCACCTGCCTGAGTGCGAATAACAGACTGATCATGATTCAAGAACAACCAGGCACCCAGGATCGCCAGCGCGGCAAGACCGGCAGCAGAAGCCCATGGGATGACAGCAGCCAGGTTCGGCTTGCGACGAAGCGGTGCAGGTGTGAAATCGCCGAGTGCAACCACGGTGTCATCGTCGCTTCCCTGCGCGACCACAATATCGCTCCACCTGGTGTAGTCGCCGAGCGCCTGATCGACCCGGCTGACGCGCAACATCTCCGCAACATGCACAGGCGATTCACGCAACCAGTCGACGAATTCACTCCGTTCCTTGGCAGACAGCTTGCCCGCCTGCAAAGCCATCAGCCACTCCGCGGCCTGTTCCGCCGCCAAACGTCGTTGTTGGTCGGAGCGACGTATGCTCATGGCGACCTCCCCGGTGAAGAACGCTCCTGCAGATCCTGAACCGGCTGATCGGACGCCAGCGAATCACGCAAGTCCGCGTAGGCGCGGATCAGATCGCGCTTGACGATTCGATGCGTCGTCGCCAGGCGTTTCGCAATCACTTCGTAAGTCAGCCCTTCGCTGTAATGCAGCCGCAGGATTTCGCGTGCGCGCGATGGCAGGGCCTCAATAGCGCGTTTAAGATCGTGATCCATCGCCTCGCGCTCGAGTTCCGTCTCCGGATTGCTCTCATCGGCCAGGGCCGCCAGCCAATCCTCTGAATGCGGTTGCCGCCGGCTGGCGCGCGTTGACCATTCCGCCGACACGTTGGCCGCTATCTTGAACAAATAAGCCTGTGGGTTGGCGACCAGTTCCGCGCGATCGTATCTCAGCATGCGCAGAAAAACCTCCTGGGCAATGTCGTCGAGATCAGCCGAACCATGGCTGCGGCGCAAGGACAGAAATCGACGCAATGGAATACGCCACTGGCGAAACCAGTCGGTCAGACGGTCTTTCGAACTGTGGGTCATTTCAGCCAAGCGTAACCAAAACAGAGTAGAGGATGAGCGTAAGACCGGATGAACCCCGGGGTTGGACCCTATCGGAACATAAAGCCTTCTCTCTTCGGTAGGGAGTCCAGGATCCGGGGCAATCCGCACTGGACTATTGGTCAACCCCCAAAAGGCTTTTCCAAATTAAGTTGGCACAGCGACTTGGCAACACACTGCGCTCCTGATCAGGCTGCGACTGTTCAACTTGGGTACCGACTCAGATCACTTTCCCTTGGCCTGTTCCACCGGCACCAACGCGGTGACCTGCATGCTTTTATTGGCGAGCTCCTGTTCACCGGGATAGCAGCTTACTTCGTCGTTCATGACCTGCAACTTCAGCTCGGGCAGCAGTTGCCTGCGCACCTGTTCCAGGAGCTCGCAATCTCCCGCGACCATCGGGTGGTTCCGGCGGTCGCCGTGAATCGTCAACGTGATTATCTTGCGTTGTGCTGGAAACGCCGCGCTGTCTGCCGTGGCCGCGCTACCCGCCTCAACCGGCATGTTCACACGAATACGCGTGGTAATCGTTCTGCTGATTTCTCCGGGAACACATCCGGTGGCACTGACCTGCACATCCGGCCTGGCACCGAGATCGCGCAGCATGGCTTCCAGCTGGTCCTCAATACTGGTGCAGCTGTAAGCAGCACGAATACCCATGAACGTGAAATAAAACTCACGGGCCTGCCATTGTGCCTGCACGGTCGCCGCTTGCCCGGCCGCCTCTTCAGTACGCGCCAGACCCGGCAGCACACATCCGGTTGCAATCAAGGACAGAAAGAGTTTCGAGAGATTCATGATAGTTACCTCCGCCGCGCTCGCCTCAATGCAGTAATACTGCGCTTCTTGGGCCAGGATTCAAGCGGGGTCTCCGTAACGACCTGATGACCTGATTCCGGGTATCACTTTGTGCGACACGCAGAACTTTTTCATGCTTCTCAGGTACATCGGCAACAACGCGCCTGATCCGCCATATAGGGCGACTCCTCTCGAGACAACCTGCGTTTCAGGTCCTCAGGTATTTGTTGAAAAATGCAATGGTGCGCTCCCATGCCAGCGTTGCGGCCGCCACGGCGTAGCGCGGCGTGGTGTCGTTGTTAAAACCATGCAGCGTGCCCGGGTAGATGTGCATTTCGTATTGCTTGCCATTTGCCTTGAGCGCTGCCTCAGTTGCAGGCCAGCGCGCATTGGTGCGTTCGTCGTCTTCGGCATAGTGGATCAGCAAAGGCGCCTTGATATTGGGCACACCTTCCGGCGCAGCCGCAGCGCCATAGAACGGTACAGCGGCATTCAAGTCGGGTAGCCGTGTGGCCAGAAAATTCACCACGCCACCACCGAAGCAGAAACCAACCGCACCATACTTGCCGTTGAGATCGGTCAGGTTCTTCAACCAGAGGGCTGCAGCCAGCATGTCAGCGCGTACCTTGGCGACATCGAGCGACTTGAACAGTTCACGCGCCGGGTCTTCTTCTCCGGGATAGCCGCCCACAGTTGATAGTGCATCTGGCGCAAAAGCGATGAAGCCATCCAGCGCCAGGCGGCGTGCAATGTCTTCAATGTGCGGATTCAGGCCGCGATTCTCATGGATTACCAGAATGCCCGGCAGCTTTCCCTGCGCGTTGGCCGGCTTGACCAGGTAACCACGCACCCAGCCGTGACCGTCGGGTGAATCCACTTTCACAAAGCTGGTCTGGATGCGTGGGTCATCCGGTTGCACCCGGCGATTTTCTGCGAACTTGGGGCTCAATGCCTGCAACAGGCTTTCGCCTGTCTCATCGCTCTTGGTGTATGCGGCGGCGCCATTGACAAAGTCACTGCGACTGATGCGCGCATGCACATAGTCATCGAACAGTTTGAGTACTTGAGGGTGGAAGTCTTTGGCAGTCAGGCGTGTCATGGGCGCTCCGCAGGATCAGCAGCAGTCCGGCCAGGCGATGCCGGGCCGTCTGAACAGGGGCGCGCAGGATATCTGCAGACCGGACCTGAATCCAGAGTGCACGACCCGTACACCGGGCCGTGCATATGTGGTCACACCGACAGTGTCGCGGTTATCAGCGAGCGGACTTCAGCTCTGCATACATCTGGCGAACGAAACGTTCAGCGCTGGTGCCCGGTTGCTGCACACGAGCATCCAGATCCGCCGTTACTTTCGCGGCCACCACTTCGTCTTCGCTCTTGCCCTGCGCGACCAGTGCCGCAATGCGATCACGCACGGTGAGCACAATATCGCGATGCGCCATCACCGCTGTGCGATCCACATTGGGACCGTGCCCCGGAATGATCTTGGTGCCGGGGCCGGCACGGCCGATAACTGAACCCAGCCCTTCAAGCAGACCCGGCAGCGAGCCGCCATTGGCACGATCAATGTTCGGATAACCCTGCGAACGATAGAAGTCGCCAGTCATGATGACGTCGAGACCGGGAAAGATCACCATGGTATCGCCATCAGTATGTGCACGCGGCACGGCGATCAATTGCACTTCCTCGCCGTTCAGGTGCAATACCATGCGATTGCTATAGGTCAGTTTGGGCAATCCGATCGGCGCCGTCGGCACGGCAGGCTGACCATTGGCAAGCGGGTTCGGATGCGCCAGGCGGTAGCGCAGCTCTTCACGTGCGATGATCGTGGCGCCCATCTTGCCGAAGTTCTCATCGCCACCCGTGTGATCGCCATGCACGTGTGTGTTGACCACATAGCGGATCGGTTGCGGCGTCAGCTGCTTGATCGCCGCGGCGATCTTGTCGCTGAGTGGTGCGAACTGCGTATCCACCATGAACACGCCATCAGGTCCGAACAACACACCGATGGTGCCGCCCTGACCATCGAGCGTGTAGAACTTGTCGGTGACCTTGTTGGCCTTGATTTCCACCTTGCTGAAATCCGGTGGCGTTTGCGCATACGAAGCAGAAAACAAGGCGAAAACGCTTGTGCACAACAGTGTCTGCACGGCTGCCGCCAGCGGTTTGCGATTGCGAAAAGGATTTGATACGTGATGCATGATAAGGCTCCTCTTGTCTCGTTCTTTACATTGATCTACGTCGCCCGGATGCAGTGCCGGATTCAAGCGCTCACCTGGTTGCCGCAGCGATCTTCGCCAGGCCTGCTCTTACGCAATCCACATCACCACCGCGCGGTCGGCCCGACACTGCCATTGCGCCCACCATCTTGCCGTTGACCATGATGGGCAGGCCGCCTGCGCGAGGCAGCAGTTTGGGATCGCCATCGCGCACTGTGGGTTCACCGCCACCGGGGCCCGTTGCACCGGGTGGTCGTGGTGGAATCACGATGTCTTCTGGCTTGAGTGATTTGAAGAAGTCATCCGACGACATACCGGTCTTGATGACGGTGTAGGCCTTGCGATAACTGATATCGACGGTATTGGCGCCAGAGCCTTCGTCGCGCAACTGCAAACGCATGGTGCCGTCCATATCCAGCACCGTCAGCGACACCGGCCATCCCGACGCTTTGCATTCGGCCAGTGCGGTCTGCGCGGCGTCGATCAATACCGGCAGCGGTACGGGTAGCGGCGGTCCGGGAGGAGGTGGCGTCGGTGGTGGTGACGCATTCTGTGCAAACACCGAGAGCGTACTCATCGCCACACACGCGACACGTATCGTCGACAATTTCATTTAAGCCCCTTCATGTCAATTTGTCAGATCCAACAAGGGACCACACGCTGCACATCGTTGTTGTCGATGCTCACTGCGCTTTCAGGCGATGCCGCACATTCTCCACAAACAGATCACAGATCTCTTTGCGCAGATTGTTTTGCACAACCGGTCCATTGTCGGTGAACTCCAGGTGTGGTCGCGTGGCAGGATCGAACTTCGGCCACTTCGGCATACCGGCACCATTGGGATCGCCGGTCCTGGCGAAGTTGGTCCAGTAGACCTGCAGGTCATTGGATATTTTTCGATCTGCATCGGTGAACGGCCCACCCAGAAATCCGCCCGGCAGCAGATTGCCGAACACATACGGCAACTCGGCAGAATGTTGTGTCGCCGGGCGACCCGGAATTGCGCGATCAAATTGATATTCGTACACAGTGTTCTTCCCCGTCGCATGCCAGATCGCTTCCTGCACGGAGCCACAGCGCTGCCGCGAATCCGCCCAGAACTGGGTAGTCGCGTTGCCATACAGTGGATCGCTGTTGCCCTCGCCAGGAACATTCAAGCCGTAGTAAGCCAGCGCCTTATCCGCGTTGATGCCGAATGCGCTGGTGACGGCGCCGCGTAACGCCTCCGGCTTGGGTCCGCGCTGCTCCTGCGCGTTGCTGCCGATCAATACCGGCACCGCATGTTGCTTGCCGGTGGCGAATGCCTTGGCGGGAGAAATCGGCAGTGACCAGCCATCGATCACCGGCGCGGTGGCATCATCACCCGAACGCGCGGCGCGCGCGGCTTTCAACAGCTGTTGTGCATCCATGGCACGCAGGAACTTGATCCCGGCCGCGCCCGCCGGTGCCTGCAGGGCGGTCGCAACTCGCTCGCCGTCCTGCTCGGCTTCCTTCAGCGTATCGATGTCCGCCACCGGTACACCGCTCTCCTGGATCGCGCGCCGCAACAAGCCTTTGGTCAGCGGTGACGCCAGCAAGAACCCGGTGTCCCGGCCACCTGCCGACTGTCCGAATACCGTCACGTTGTCCGGATCGCCGCCGAATTGTTCGATGTTGTCGTGCACCCAGCGCAATGCTGCGACCTGATCGAGCATGCCGTAGTTGCCGGAACTGCGATGCGTCGATTCGGCAGTGAGCGCCGGGTGCGCAAAAAAGCCGAAGACGCCAAGACGGTAATTGATGGTTACGAGGACCACACCCCTGCGGCTCAGCGACACACCGTCAAAATAGTCGACCGATGCACCACCCCCGGTATTGCCGCCGCCATGAATCCAGACCATCACCGGTTTCTTTGACTGCGATGGCCATTCCGGCGTCCAGACATTCAAGTAAAGGCAGTCTTCCTGATTGCCGGTGGCTTCCTGTTTGTTCCAGCCCGAGATTTCCTGCACGCAGGACGCGCCGAAAGCACCCGCATCGCGCACACCGTTCCAGGCGACCACGGGTGCGGGTTCGCGCCAGCGCAGGTCACCGAGCGGCGGCGCTGCAAACGGAATGCCCTTGAACGCTGCGCCACCCGGGGCTGGCAATAACCGACCCTGAATCTTGCCACCGGTCACTGATATGACGGGATCGGCTGCACCCGCTGCGGACGCCATGGCAAACGACAACAAGAGTGCACAGAACACCAGCGATTTCATGATCCCCTCCTCGAGCGGGCGCCCGGGCGTTTGACTTGTTTGTTCTCGCGTTTCGCGCGTTGTAATGCCGATCGATAGTGCATCCAGTAAGCCTGAGCTGTCGAGCCCATTTTTATGAAGAATGGTGCAAACTTGCGGGTACCTCGTGCCGGTCAACAAATGCGAATCAAAGAGAGGAACTCATGATTTCACGAATCCATTCCGCAACCCTCGCCGCCAGCCTGTTGATGCTGGCCGGCACCCTGCTTTGCTGCGGACTTGTGCAGGCGCAGCAAACACCCACACCCAACGACACCCTGGTTTCGCCTGAAGTGCTGGCCGACAAGCGGGTGACCTTCCGAATTTATGCGCCCAAGGCATCGGACGTAAGTGTCACCGGTGACTGGATCACGCAGGGCCGCGGTACGGGCGGCGCCTTGACCAAGGATGCCCAGGGCGTTTGGTCAATAACGGTGGGACCGTTGGTGCCGGACTTCTACAACTATTCCCTTAACGTTGATGGTGTGCGCACGCTGGATCCGAAAAACGCAGCAGTGAAGCAAGGTGTGAACAGCGTCAGCAACATCCTCGACGTGCCCGGTGATGCGGCTGCGTTCGCAGCCACAACGAATGTGCCGCACGGTGATGTGCGTTCGGTGTGGTACTACTCGACTTCGCTCAAGCAGATGCGACGCATGCACATCTATACGCCGCCCGGCTACGATGCCAACACAGCCACCAAGTATCCGGTGCTGTACCTGATGCATGGCGGCGGTGATGAAGATTCGGGCTGGAGCACCATCGGTCGCGCGGGATTTATTCTCGATAACCTGCTCGCGGCCAGGAAAGCCATCCCGATGGTGGTGGTCATGCCCAATGGCAGCGTCAGCCTGCCGGGCGTCGATCCCATGCGCGTACCGGCGCTTACGCCCGAAGCACAGGCAGAACGCATTGCCGGCATTTCCAAACTGCACGATGCGTTTGTACAGGACTTTCTCGGCAGCATCATTCCCCATGTAGAGAGTCACTACCGTGTGCTCACGGATCGCAATAATCGCGCGATGGCAGGGTTGTCGATGGGCGGCGCAGAGACATTACGTGTCGCGCCTTCACATCTGGATATGTTCTCTCACATCGGTGTGTTCAGCATGGGCCTGCAGACGGGGCGCGATCAGGGCGTTGCTGGCGACTTCGAACAACGCAATGCGAAGTTCTTTGCCAATCCTGCCGACACCAACAAGCAGCTGAAACTGTTCTGGATCGGCGTGGGCAACAACGACCGCGTCGTCACTGACGGCCCGAAAAAGCTGGACAAATTGCTGACCAAACACGGCATCACACACCAGTTCCACGAATCCGAAGGTGGACATACCTGGATCAACTGGCGGCAATATCTGAATGACTTCGCACAGTTGCTGTTCAAATGACAACCCGGGCTTGATATTGCGTGTCGTTAAGACAGCAACGGGGCCGGATGCGATTGCATCCGGCCCCGTCCGGAAGTCTCCGGGCCTGCCCTTTGTTACATCTTGATGTTTACTCCCACCGTGTAATAGCGGCCCAGTGGGCTGTCGCCAATTGCGTAGCCGTCACGCAGACCGGCGCGCGTACCGTTGCCGGAGTAAGCGCCCCCCGGTGCATCGGCATTGAACAGGTTCTGGACATTGAGGAAGTACTCAATCTCGCCAAAGCTCGGTTCAGTTTTGTACGCCAGATTGATGTTGGTGGTTGCGAATGATGCCATGTGATTGCTGGACCACACCTGCGATGGATCGCCACCCAGCTTCATCGCATTACGCCAGCGCTGCATGAGATCAACCGTCAGCTTTTCCATTGGCTGGAACCGGAACAGACCTGTCAAACGCACTGAGGGTCCTGCTGCTGCACCCAGCGGGCCGAAGGCGACTCCGCCCTGATCGACGGTTACTACATTTGGCTGTCGATAAAGTATGTGCGGCTGATACGCACCCAGGAAACGCAGATTCATGGGTCGATCGAACAAGGTATGGACGTAGTTGATCTCCAGGTCCGCACCGTAGGTTTCAATTTCCGAGAGATTGATGGAGCGGGTGTACCACCCGGTAACGGCATTTGCCGGAGTGGTATTCGTAAAGTTGATGGGACGGGACTGCAGCGAGCAATAGGGCGACGCACCACCACTCGTATAACAGGCTTGCTGGAACGCCGAAGTTTGGCCGGCCACAGGTGTAATCGCGTCGGTGATCAGGATGCGATAACCGTCCAGCGCAATGCTCAGGTCAGCCGTCGGTTTCCAGACAACACCTGCGGTCATCGTGTTGCCGATTTCTGCCGTCAGACCCGGATTGGACTCATCACGTGACGGCACGCGTGGCGTGGTGTTGGTGAGTTCATCACGCGGCTGGACGAACACTGCATTGGTGGGCGCGAACAGATCGTACAGCGTGGGAGCGCGGATATCGCTTGAGCGCGTGGCGCGGAACCGCAAGGAATCGTTCAACTGCCAGTCCAGACCCAGCTTCCAGGTCCAGTATTCACCGCTGGTGTTGTAGCTGGTGAAGCGGACGGCCGCATTCAGGTTCAGCGCCTGCGCCATCGACGCATCCTTGAGCAACGGCGCATCGAATTCCAGCGCAGTTTCCCAGACGTCCTGGCTTACCTTGGGAGTGGAAGCAAAAGTCTGTACCCAGAGAGGACCGCCCGCCGTACAGTTACCAAACCGGATATTCGTGCAATCGACGACATCCGTCGGCCTGCCGGTGCTGACACCTTCAAAAGATTGCTTGCGCCATTCACCCGACAGCGCGGCATTAAGGGGTCCTGCCCAGGTGTCGAACGGGGCGCCACTGATGTGAGCCGAGACATCATCCATGTTCGTCTGACCGTCAAATCCGGTGGACTGCATGATGTAGTTGAATGCCGCGGGGTTGGCCGCAGTGGGCCCGAACACATTGAGAGGCACACAGTTCGCATAGGCGCTCGCGGTTGCGGCCTGGGTTGCCGCATAACACACCGGCCCAGAAGGACCCGCCACCGCATCGAGCGCCGCCGCCAGTCGCTGATTGTTAACGTTCAATGGCAATGTGGTGTTGAGCTTGGTCACCCCATGAACAAGGTCCACTCCCCAGTCGTAGTCACCCAGTGAGCCATTGAGACCGGTGGTATAGGTCCATTGATTCGACTCCGACTCGCCGGAAAAGCGGGGACCATTTTGCATCAGCCCCGCCAAGCGAAATGTGGTCTGCGACGGATTTGCATTCAACATCTGGTCCCGGTAAGTCTGGCTCAGAAAGGCGTTCTGGGCACTCAGAGTCACGGCATTCAGCAGGAGATATTCAGCATAAACCTCGTTGGTCTTTATGTTGCCGCCAACCTGAAAGTAACCAGTCAAGTTATCGGTGAATTCATAATCGAGGCGCCCGAAAAACTGATGTCCCTTGAGCGGGGACAGCAGCGACGAGTCGTAATAGCCGCCATCGCCGCCAATCTGCAAGGCAGTGGAGCCCGTAGTGGTACCTGGAACAAACTGACTCAGCACGCCATTGGTCTTGAAGGTCTGGTTCGCAAGTACACCCGTGGTAATCAGTCCCCCGAACGGGAAGCCGGCCTGCCGGACATTGCTCTGCAGCACGTAGGGAACAGCGGCAGTACCGCTGCCAGTCACGCCCCACAGATTCATATACTCGCGATCCGAGCGAAACAGGATGCCGTTTTCTTCACGGTACTCGTAGCTCACTTCCACATGGCCGCGACCGTCGAACAGGCTTGTGCCCGCCGCAATTGCAGCATTGTATTTTTCCGCATCACCGTAATCAGAAATGCCGCCGTTGATCTGCGCTTTCACACCCGTGAATTTCTTGTCGATGATGTAATTGACTACACCGGAGATCGCGTCAGAACCATAAACGGCCGACACACCACCCGTCACCGTGTCCACACGCTGCACCAACATCTGCGGAATCACGTCGACATCGACGATGCCGTTAATCAATGTTGGCGGCACACGCAACCCGTCGAGCAGGATCAGCGTACGGACCGCACCGATATTGCGCAGGTTGAGCTGATTGGCCGAGGCGTTACCCGCGGACACGCTGCCGGTAGACGTCGGGTTGCTGCCCGAACCTCGCGAACCGGCGAATACCGGCAGGATGTTGAGCGCATCGGCAAGCGTGCCGGGCTGAACCGTCAGAATGTCTTCCGTTGCAACCACCGTAACAGGCGATGGACTGTCATCGCCATTCTTGATGACGCGTGAACCGGTGACGACGACTTCTTCCAGAACGGGTTCGCTGGCCATTACAGGAAGCGCCCAGGTGCTCGCACCGGCAAGCAGAAGAGTAGTAGATGCAATTCTATTCATGATCCCCCCTTTCTATCAGTTTATTATCAGTTACTGGCCAGCATGCAGAGAGCGGACCACTGGCAGCGTGCGTAGTAGGCTCCTTAACTTCGGAAAAAGCATTATTCGAATTCGACCTTGACCGATAAATTTCCTTACAAAACCTGTTGTTTCGACCCCTGCCTGCCATTCTGATGCCAGTGACAACGATGTCACAATCAACGATGCCCCAAAAGCCAGGCGAATTGCTCATCAGGCACAGCTGCCGGATTTTGCGTCGCTGTCGTTTCGAGATTGATCAGTCCGCTTTCGATACGCTGGCCAGCACGAAATCGATTTCACCCATGCTCTGCATATCGTTGCGCTGCTGTCTGGTGATCCGGACAGCAGGCAATTCAGGTTGAGTGGCATTGAACAGATACACACTGATCGCGCTGAGATGCCGGTTCTCGTACACCAGCTGGTGTGTGCCGGGCTGGGCATTTTTTATTGCAGCAGAAAACGCCAGCTTGATGATGCCTGAACCACTGCGCAGTTCCGCGGGCGTATCAAACTCGGAAGACTCCAGCCGCAATTGCAAAAACTGACCATCCAGTCGCAACGTCAGCTCGCGTTGCAACGCACTGCTGTAAGCCGCCGCTTCAGTACGCGAGATCGTTTGGTCATTGTTGCGGTCAATGTCTTTGAGTACTTGCGCAGCAACCTCCACGCCGGGCTCCAGCACCAGCTGCAAGCTCACTCGCTCCGGTTCAACGACCACCATCGCAGCTTGCAAGCACTCATCCAGACGGTGTGCCTGCAAGACACACGGCGCGAGCAGCAACAGTGACAGGCGGCCCGCTGCGCTCAGCGCCACCACTTCGCTCCATAGTCATTACCGGGATCGCGATAAATGGTATGTATGTGATCGCCACCCCGGCCCTGCGGTGCGTATTCAATATGCACCGTGGGACCCTGGATACGAAAGTATGCAGCACGATCACGTTCAACCGGGCCGCTCCACGCAAACCAGGTATCGGCAATGCTGTTGCGCAGCTCATCCATTTTGGTCCTGGCTTGAGCAGTGTTGAGGATGCCGGTCCATTCACTGGCCAGATCCAGCAACATTTCGCGTTGCTGGGTACTCAGAGCAGAGCCTTTGATGCCTTCCGGCTGGATCAATACACCATCGCGTCCCGGCCCCAGCACCAGATCGCGCATCTGAAAACCAAGAACGGCCTGTTCACGTTGTTGCGCATTCAGCGAACTCACCAATGCAAAGGCTTTGTCGACTTCTCTTCCCAGTGGTCGTACCAGCTTGCCTTCCAGTGTGAAGCTCGCTGGCTGTGCGCCGGTGAGTGTGGGGGCCAGCGTGCCGCGTTCACCTACCAGTGTCAGGTTGAGCCCCAGATGATGCCCGCCGAATTGCAACATCCAGGGCTCAGTGACAGAAGGTTGGCCAAGGAAGGACACATAGTATTCGTCCCTGCCAAACATCGAACGACCGAACGGCCCACGCAGCGCTTCATCGCCCTCGGTGATCTGTAAAACCTTTTCGTAGCCCTGCGGACTCAGTGCTGCCGCCAATATCGCCAGCACCGCCTTGCGCTGTTCAGGCTTGAGATCACCCATGCGCAGACCGCCCCGACTGTTTCTGCCGCCTGCGGGAAAATTCGTCCAGCGTTTGCGCTGCGCCTCGTCCTTGAAGTCATACACCACTCGAGCGCGTTGTGTGGCATCGAGCGTGGCCAGAAAGTTTCTTGCGGCCGTGACAATCCCCGCTGTGGACGCAGGTGCTGTCGCTTCAGGTGGCGTTGCGCCGGTCGCGACACCGGAAGTCAGCAACACTGTCAGCAGTAGTATGAGTTTCCTTAGCATGTGCGGATGAGATGCCAGTTGCAGCGGAAATTCAATGCATCCGACAGTTCTTTGCAGGCAAAGCCGCTGGCATAGACCCTCTACATACTCTTGGGTTTAACATTGACCTGCAGGTGCTTTCCATCACCCAGCCCAATTTCCAGCTTGGCTTCAACACCGTTTCCGGTAAGCGCCTTTGGAGTTGAAACCAGCCGGTACTCCTTTCCGTCATAGCCATAGACCTCTGCAGTCAGGAGTATCCGTCCACTCTTTTCCAGAGTCGGAGTCAAAACTATTCGGACCTGCCCATCCACGCGGGCTTCGGCTTTTTGTCCTGCTTCCGTAATCAGTTTGAAGACTTTTGGATTGGGCTCGTCACCACCCAGAATCACATCCAGCATTACCTCTCCTGCATGTGCACTTACAGCAAAAAGGGTAATTGCCACCAGCAGAGCGCTCACAGCAGCTCCGAAAGCCAATGGACGACTCCACAGCCGTTTAATCGCAGATGGGGGGACTTCGCGGATCAAGTCCGTGGCGCTGCATTCAAATACAGCGGCAAGACACTTTATTGTTTCGTTCGAGGCCACCCCGCTCGCCTCAACTCTCTGAATTGTGCGTACGCCCAGTCCCGCCGCGCCGGCAAGTTGTTCCTGGCTCCAGGCACGTTTCAATCGAGCGGCTTTCACGACATCTACATTGATCTGCATGTCCATCTCATCACCCTCCAATGTTCTGGAAGGTGTCAGCCTCGCAACGATCTACTTTATCTGCCACGCCAAAGACACGCCATCACCCGCCATCTCGGCGCCAGAGCATGCCTAACAAGCCCTATGCCGCGTAATGCTGCGAATGAGCAGCGAGTAAAGCCCACAGTGGTTTGGGAGTTGAGCCAAAGTGATTGCTTCCTAAAATCGTATTGTTGAAGAGCCACTCTCGAATTCATCAATTCATCGGCTTCGGCTTGCGCTGTCGGGCTTACTTGGTCGGCAGCGGCGTCGTCATCGTGGCCTCGAATTCCTTGAAGTTCAGGAAGCCATCCTTGTCCAGGTCCAGTTGTTTGAAACGTACGGCACGGTCGGCCATCTCCTTTTCGCTCGGCGGTGGCGTTACTTTGCCGGCCACGACGTCGGCATGGGAAGGACGAGTCTGAAATTCAAGAAGGGTGATTTTGCCGTCGCCGCTTTTATCAAGCTCCTTGAAACGCACGGTGCGCTCGGTATGCCCTTCATCCGCGGCAGCCGCTACGGCATTCTGCGTCAGGGCGGCAATGGCCAAAAGCAATGCAGCGAAACAGATTCTGTTCGACATGATGGAACCTCGCAGGATGGAGAATGAATGGACGATTGACGAAGACTGCCTGCCCGTCCGGCTAAATGCCACCGGCAGGATGAATGATGAGATTGTCAAACACGATCTCATCAACAAACAATTTTCCCGGGTCAAAACCCCAGACCATATTCTTTCACTTGGGAGTGGCCGGCCCACGCAGGGTTTCATTGAAACTTGCCATATCCATGGGCGCAAAAATAATTTCGATGGGATCAACACCCTTCTGCAACGCGAACGTGACCGGGATGCTGGTCCAGGGCTTCGTGTAGTAAACGGGGTCTTTTACCGTGATCTGCAACTGCAGCTTGTCGGGCGCAATGCGACGCCAGCGTTCTTCGATACGCGCCTCGGCGCTGTACGGCGTCCCCCACTCATCGAGCCAGGCTCGCTCATCAAGGGCCTGCGTCGTTGCCACCAGCGTATCGTCTTGCCACTTGCCCACCGAATGCCCGTACCAGAATGGCCCGGCAGGCACTTCGTCAGGCACTGGCCGTCCGTCCGTGTAGATATTGCGCCAGGACAGACCCCAGCCGAACAGCTGGATGACCTTGCCCGGCACCTGCACGAATTCGAATGATCGTGGATACATGATGGTTCGATACAGACCATTGGGATTGGCGCCTTCCTGCGGGTCATTGACCTCCGCCGGTTTGGCTGCCCGGGGTCCTCTGCCGGGCTTGTTGGCGTCAAAGGCAGCACGACCGGCTGGTGTGAACGGCAACATCTCCTTGCTCCATTGCGACTGCGGGTTGGCGGTTCGATCCGCCTGAATCGGATTCAACCGGCCCCCGGGAGCTATCCACACACCGCTCAAATCACCTGCGGGTTTTGCGGTCTGCTGTGCGAACACCTGGGGCGCCACAGCAGACACCGCGAGCACCAGCCACAGACAAGCTTGACGAACATGGCTTGTCCGCATGATTACTCCTCTGCCGTGGTCGGAGTCTTGGTAGCTGCTGGCTTGCCATTGACCCAGAGATGATTGGAGTCCGCCTCACCATTGGTTTCGCTACCGTATGACGGGTAGATCTCCGCCACCACCTGATCACCGGGCTTGAAGGTATAGCGCGAGTAGCCGCTCCTCGACAACGACGCGGGACTACCCATCTCTATTGAGTAGGTCGTCTCTTTGCCTGCTGCATCCTTGACGAGGAGAAACAATCCGGAATGCGGATTGCGCCAGTGGAACTCCTTGACGACGCCCTCCACCTTGATCAGCTTGTTCTTGTCGTAGAAACCAGCCGTGCCGTGATGGGCGAGCAGGGAACCAGAGACGGCAAACAGGGCAAGTGCCGCCAGGCCGAAAAATTTCACTGTCCTCATAAAAAACACCTCGTGAACAATGTCGACTTGCGAGGCCTTCTATTTGAAAAGCCGCGGCGCAAAGTCGTACAGAGACTTGCGCCAGGTCTGCCATTCGTGCGCGGTGTCTGGTGAGGTGTAGAACTGATTCCTGATGCCCATGCTGTCGAGGCGCTCATGAAATGGCTTGACCCAGGTGTAGTGCGCCTCGGCCGTGCCGGCGCTGAGAAACAGCAGCCGGAATGTCTTGTTGAACTTTGCGACATCGTTGAATACACCACCATAAGCCTTGGCGGGATCGGCTTCACGCAACGCGCCGCAGCTGAAAGCACCTACCGACCCGAATGATTCGGGATGTGTCAGGCCGATCTGCAAGGCCTGACCAGAACCCATCGACAGGCCGGCGATGGCGCGATGCGGCTGATCGGCGATGGTTCGATACGAGGCATCGATCATCGGAATCACGTCTGACATCAGCACCTCGCCAAATGCATCGGCCTGCTGATCCGAAGCAGCAGCACCGGCTTTGCGCGCCACACCGGAGTTCATCACCACAATCATGGGCGCGGCTTTTTTCGCCGCAATGAGATTGTCGAGAATGAAATTGACGCGGCCCTGCTTTACCCAGCCGGTTTCGTCCTCGCCGCCGCCATGTTGCAGGTACAGCACGGGATAGCGTGTGCTGGCATTCCGGTCGTAACCCGGCGGGGTGTAAACCATCGCACGTCGCAGTTCGCCAGTGACTTTGGAGCGATACCAGTTCATGCGCACATTGCCGTGAGGCACGTCCTTGGCATGATCAAAGTCCACACCGCGCTCAGGTATTTCGATGCCGCTGGTTTGTTTGTTGTAACCAAAGAAGGTGTCGCTGGAGGGATCGTTCACTGGTACGCCATCGACCAGCAACCAGTAGTAATGAAATCCCGGCACGGCAGGCGGTGTAGTCACCATCCATACACCGTCCTTGTCACGCACCATGTCGTAGGGTCCCTTGCCCATGCCGCCATCCACGCCACCACCTGCACCGGGTTGCACCTGGACTTTGGTTGCAGTGGGCGCTGCGATGCGAAAGGTGACACGGCCATCACCATGAACCCGCGGATATTCGGCGCCGCGTACATTGCTGGTGGCGGGCCTGGAATCATCTGCCTGTCCCGCACCGGTTTCGAATGCATAGCGATATGACCACTTGAATGATTCGCCGGGCGCAATGCTCATCTTGATGAAAGGCTCGATCGCCATCACCGGCCGGATGGACCATAGCAACACGCGCTCCAGCGGCTGATCAGCCGTAATGCGCAGGCCTGCAGCGCGATTGCTGTCAAACACGTGGAAGTCATAGTCAGTGGCGCTGGTGCCAAAGCCGGACAGTCGCGAGCCAATGCGTTGATCGCCGGTCGGCGTCTTGCGATACAGGAATTGACGACCCGTGATTTCAGCCAGCTCTGCACTCAAGGGCTGTTCGGCCTTCATGACGAAGCCCGTGGTCAGCGTCAACCCCTGCGTCGTGCCCATGCCATCAATGTTGAGAAAGTTATGGTTGTACACCGTCGACACAATCGGCTTGCGGCCCGTATTGCGCAGTACGTGCTCAATGACCATTACGGGCTGATCTTTTTCGAGACGAATGATCTTGGTGTAGTGGTATCCATAACCCGAGGATGGCTCGGTGACTTCGTGGGTCTGCTCGATACGATCTGCTTTCACCGCGTTGGTGCGCTTGCCGGCATCGACAATCGGGTACGGACGGAACGGCACATAGGCTGTGTCATCCGGCCGACGCAGCACACCCACACCGATCTTGAGAAACAAACCACCCGGTGCGGCTTCCGCATAACCCAAGGCACCACCTTCGGCATTGAACTCTTCTACCGGACCCGTGGTCGCCGTATTGGGGCCGGCGATGGCCGCGCCATCCTGAAACACGATATCCCGGACGCTGGGCGACATGCCGCGAAACCATGGCATGTAGAAATCGTGGCCACGATAGGTGAGACTGCCGATGACACCTGCCCAGTCAAAGCGCGTGCCTCGATAAAAACCTTTCTGCGTGTCGGGCAAATATATTTTGGCTGCAATCTGTTCATTCTTTATCGTCACGGCCGGCGACTTGATGAGCTCCTCAATGGGCACGACATCCGTGACCGGTTGATTCGCCGCAGGTGGCGGATTGCCAGCAGGGGCTGGTTGCTGTGCAGAGGCACTGCCAACCAGACAGACTGCACCCAGTACAAATTGAGCGAATGGAAACAAATTACGTCTGATCACGGCAGTCACCTACTTCGTTGATTTCCAGACAGGCAGATATTTTTCCATCATGCCGCGGAAGGCATTGATCATTGCCGGCTCGGCACAACCGGGTTTGATGCGATTGGCAATGGCCTTTTCCGACGGCAACAAATAGGCCTTGTCGGTGGGGATGTAGCCGATGCCATTGGGCAGCAGCGTCACCATCATGGTGCGATCGAACAGTGAGTCGCGCTTCAGATGCTCACCAATCTCCGTGAACACTTCGCCGGAAACACCTGCGACTGCGATGTCATTGATCATAAGTAACGACAGTGGAATGGTCACCGGAGCACCGTCCACCATCTTCACAGTGGCAGGCGCACGATAGCCAGCGTTCGGCACGCCGGGCTTCGGCGGCTCGGCGCGTTGCTGTCCGGGACATGTGACTGAGGTGGTTGTGCCCCATAGCGTGACGCGATCAGTTGTGTTCTGAACGGCCCTGGTGACGCGCACGATCTCTTCACCGAGACGCCGTGCCTGCACGTCGAGAATTCCCCAGCCTGCGGGCCCTTCATCGACTACGTCCGGCGCATCCTGATTGTAGGTCGACATGAACAGGGGATTCTGATCGCCGGCGGCGCCGGAGACCCACAACGCAACTGCATTGTTCTTCAGTCGATCTTCAACATAGTTCGCCGTGGCGCCCGGCAGATCGCCGGTGATCTGGATGTGTCCATCCTTGGTGTGGGCCAGATACATCACCACACCGTGTACCGCGTAGTTGGTGTACACCGCAATTGGATCGCCGGCAGGCGTGGTGACAGAGACGACCGCAACGGTTTTGTCAGAAGGCCCTTCGGGGTTGTAGCCCATGTGGTAACCCTCGCCGATCTTTTCATCGCGATTGGTATTCACATAGGCTTTGCCGGTGCCAAAGCCAATGCGTGCCGGCTGCAGCTTGCTGTTCGCCTGACGTGCGGCTTCGACAATGCCCTTCTTCAGAATCTCGAAATACGGATGGCTGTAGCGTGCGCCTACCTGCGGTACACCACCTGTCGGCGCATTGTGATCATGCGTGGCGCTCATGATGAGGTGATCGCGTGGAATCTTCAGTTCCTTGGTCACTGCGTCGATCAGTTCGTCGCCATTGGGCAGAGAAGTTGTATCGACGCTGATCAACGCCACCTTATCCGCACCATTGTCGAGTACCAAAGCGCGCGCAAACAATGGATCGTGCACGCTGCCATACGGTGGTTGTCCACCACTCAACGGAAACATGTCTGCCGATGGCGTGATGTCGGCCTTGGCGGCGCCGGCACGCAGGGTGCCGCTCTGTGCCGAGGCGGTCATTGCGCACAACAATATCGTCGCAACTGCCGCGAGCCGGATCGTCAATCGACTGGTCATGAATATCACCTCTACATAGTCAACGCCGCTGCGGAGTGGCAACGCGATTTTTGCTGGTTGAGCGCGCAGGATCTGGCGCGCTTCGTCTGCGGGATTGCAGACGAAGCGCTGGATGCTTACGCAATCCACATCTGATCGTGGGTCTCGATGAACTTCACCGGCACTTCGCTGACAAAACCTTTCACCCAGTTCGCACAATTATCCATACCGGCTTCTTCGCCTGCTTCATGCGAAACGATAATTGCGCCTTTCTTCTGGCCGGACAGCACCGTATCACGAACATATTCAGCGGAATCCCACTCGCGCGCTTCGCTGATCAGCAGCAGATCCACGTTCGGCAGCACCGCCATGTTGCCGGAGATGATGTGAGCGCCGCGTCCCACCCGGGTGACGGGCAGGGAGGGATCGCCAATGAAGCGTACGCTGCGGCTTTTCAAACTCGACGCAACATGCCTGGCCACGGCGCCGAGCGTCGAAGGCGGGATGACCCACCGCCGTTCATTACCGGCGTCCAGATATTTCTCCCAGCCCAGCGCACGGTTCCAGCCTTCGAAAATGCCATCGGGCTTGCGTGCATGCCAATGATCATGAAAGCGCCAGACGGCCAGATTATTGCGCTGGCCGAAGTCCACCTTGAACTTGTACAGCGGATCATTGGCCAGCGGCTCCACCCGATCCGCATCGCTCCAGAACGTCGGCTCGTGCGAAATGATCATGTTCAGACCCGCGGCATGCGCACGCTGCAATACATCGAGCGTTGACATGAAGGTGGTCGCGATGCCGGTCACCTTGATGTCCGGACCGCCGATCTTGAACGTGTCACGGTAAGTCTTGTCGTTCCAGGGTATGCCGAGATTCTTTTTTATTTGCTCGATTACGTCGCCGGCCGACAGCTCGGCTGCATGCAAATCCCTGGTGGCCAGGGTTGCAACGCCGGCGCCCAGCAGCGCACCAAATTCCCGTCGTGAAATTCTCTGGTTTTGCATACTCAGCTCACTGCCTGGAATGGTTCGCCTGCGGGCTGCCATTCAATCGGCACTTCATTGATGAAGCCACGCGCCCATGCTGCCATCTCGCCGCAGCCAGGCTCACTGGAGACCTGACTGCCCAGAATGATCATGCCTTTCTTCTGGCCTGATGCGATCAGGTCCATGAAGTACGGCGCCGCCTCCCATTCGCAGGGTTCGCCGCACACCACCACATCCACCTGCGGATCGGCGAGCACCTTCTGCAGGTCGGACACCAGGAAGTAGCCATGTGTCAGCGCCACATTGGCAACCGGAGTTTGCGGGTTGCCGATGCACCGAATGGCGTGTGCTTTTAATTGCTGCTTCATGTGCTGGGCGAGTTCGCCGAAACTCGTCGCGGTCAATAAAAAGCTGTTGTTGCCATGTGCCCAGGCCGGTGCACCGGTTTTGGGTTGATAGTTTTTCTCCCACCCCAGCGCCCGGGCCAATCCGCGCAATTGCCCATCTTCTGCCCTGCGGGTCCAGCCGTCGCGCATATACAGGACATTCAGGCGGTTCTTTTCCATGAAAGCGCTCTTGAGCTGATACGTGGGATCGGGCTCCAGTTCGGCCTTGCCCGGGCTGCGTCCTTCCGGTGCTTTACCGTTCCAGAAAGGCGGCTCGAGCGACAGAATCAGGTTCTGCTGCTTTGCGACTGCACGCTTGAGTACCTCCATGGTAGGCGTCCAGGTCACCGCAATACCGGTGACCGCAGCCTCGGCCGCACCAAATGGCAGGGCGCTGGTGGCATCCCATGTCGGTCCGAACTGCTTCGACAGCCGGCTCGCTACATCCGCCACTGTTATTTGCATTGCAACAACCCCCGTCTTGCAACCAGCTGCACGCAGTGTGCTCGTTGCTTTGTTGCGCCAGGTTCGGCGCTGTTCGGCAATCCTAGCCGGTTCGTAGCACACTAGGTAGGGCCAAGGTCCGTGGGCAACGGCACCCGGTACTGGAATGATGGGCAATGATCGAAATCCGATCACCTGAATTATTTCGCAATGGCGCTGCGGGGGTGCCTTCCGGACCGTTTCAGGGTTGCAATGGAGATACAAATCCACCGCAGAAGTAATCAGTCGTGGCGCATGACTGATCTGGAGGGCTGACCGGGTCTGCGGCACAATGACGCAACAGCCCCCGTTTGTTCAATAACGAAAGATAACGGAGAAAAACATGCCACGCCTGACCACCGACGACTTTCATCCCGAAGTACTCAAGCTGTTCAACAAGTACGTGCACGGCAATATCAGTCGGCGCGACTTCATCGACGGCGCAACGAAATTTGCGGTGGGCGCAGCGACCGGCGCAACGCTGCTGGAGGCGCTCAGACCGAACTATGCTGAGGCCACGCAGGTGCAACCCACCGATCCGCGCATCAGGGCCAGCTTCGTGGAACTGGCCTCCCCTGAGGGCAATGGCCGGGCGCGTGGCTACCTGGTCATGCCCGCCAAGGCACAGGGCAAGTTGCCGGGTGTGCTGGTCATACATGAAAATCGTGGCCTGAATCCGCACATTCAGGATGTCGCACGCCGCGTCGCTCTGGATAACTTCGTGGCCTTCGCGCCTGATGCCCTGTTTACGCTGGGCGGCTGGCCGGGTGATGACGAAAAGGCGCTGCCAATGTTCCGCTCACTGGATCGCCGCAAGATAATGCTCGACTGTCTGGCGGCGGCGAATCACCTGAAGTCGATGCCTGAGGTCAATGGCAAGGTAGGCGCCACCGGTTTCTGCTTCGGCGGTGGTGCAGTTAACTTCATCGCGACCCGCATGCCGGAGCTGGGCGCAGGCGTGCCCTTCTACGGTGGTGCGCCTGATATCGCAGACGTGCCGAACATCAAGGCGCCGCTGCTGATCAATTACGCGGATGACGACGCGGATACCAATGGACAGTGGCCGGCGTACGAGGCGGCACTCAAGGCGGCGGGCAAGAAGTACGAAATGTATCGCTACCCAGGCACCATGCATGGTTTCAATAACGACACCACGCCGCGCTTCAACGCCGCGCAGGCAAAGATCGCCTGGGATCGCACCATTGCCTTCTTCAACAAGCATTTGCGTAGCTGAACAATCCGGCAGGATCAGGAACCAGAGATTATTGCCAACGGCGACAGGGCCATGTCCGGGATCGCCCCATCGATTTATCCGGCAAGCCTGCTAGCATCCGCAGCCAGCAACCCGCCAGGGCGATTTAACGCGCGTGAACCAAATCTGCGGCGAGTGATGACATCGGATTGTCTCCGGATCGTGATCGTCCTGTTGGAAACTTGGCAGGGGGAAAACTTACCACGTAGAATCGCCCAACTATCAATCAATAGCCCGGAGAAGGCACATGGCAGAAGAAATGAATAATGGGGCGCAAGTTGGCGGATACAAAACCATTGTATACGTCATTTGCACGGTGGCAGCTTTGGGGGGGCTCCTCTTCGGTCTCGACCAGGGGTTCATTGCCAACTCGCTTGAATCCTTGACACAGCACTATGGATTCAGCGTGCATGACAAAGAGAGCTACTCCGCCATCCTCGCCACCGGCGGGATTCTCGGCGCCTTGCTCTCGGGAGTGTTCGCCAGACTCCTGGGTCGCAAGAAAAGCCTGCTGTTCGCGGGTTTTCTATTCACGGCCGCCTCTGCATACTCTGCGCTGCTCCCGGACCTTGGCATCCTGACATTTTGTCGCTTTGCTCTCGGCTTTGCCGTTGGCATCGCGTCATTTGTGGTGCCTCTGTACCTTTCTGAGACCGCGCCCGCCGCGATCCGTGGTTCCATGGGGACCCTCTTCCAACTGATGATCACCATCGGTATTTTCCTGATATCAGTAACCAATGTTTTCATCGCGAAAACTTTCGTGACGCCTGAAACGGCGCTACCGCTGATGTTTCTGACCATCACGCTGTTCGCGGGGCTCATGTTCGTTGGCGGCTTCATTCTTCCCGAGAGCCCCCGCTGGCTCATGCTGAAAGGCAGGAAGGACGATACCATCAGGGTTCTACAAAAGACGCTCAACACCCAGGAAGAAATCGACACCGAGATCCGCGAAATTGAAAAGGCTCTGCATGGACCAGGCGGCGTGGGAATAAACATCGTATTCCGCGGTTACTTCTTCAAAGTTCTGCTGGTGGGTGTCTTGCTGCAGGTCTTTCAGCAACTGGTCGGGATCAATGTGATGATCTACTACGCGCCCACCATATTCGGTTATGCCGGAATGAAAGGACTCGTAGCAGCGATGACAGTGCCTACAGTGAATATGCTATTCACTATTCCTGCGATCTTTCTGATTGATAAGTGGGGGCGCAAAAAGCTGCTGTATCTGGGCGGTGTCGCCATGCTGGTCACCATGGTGGCTGCAGGTCTCGTCTTTATGTCAATCGGTGCTGGCGCCGATGCAGCTTCAATTGGCGGTGGACCGAAACTGATTCTTTTGTTAGCCGTCATTATCTACATTTTTGGTTTTGCCATTTCCTGGGGCCCGGTGGTATGGCTGGTCTGTTCAGAGATTTTCCCTCTCGAAGGCCGGGAGATCGGCATGACCATCACCACCATGATCAACTGGACCTTCGCTGGATTGGTGATGGCGAATGCTCTGTCTTTTATGGATGCTTTCGGGAATGCGTCAATCTTCTTCCTGTTCTCCGGATTCTGTGTCGTGGGGCTGCTCTTCGTCGCCCGCTTCGTGCCGGAAACCCGGGGTATTACACTCGAGGAGATGGAATTCAATCTTAAGAACGGCGTCAAACTGCGGGATCTGGGTAAGAAGCCCGCATAAATCTCTCGTCCTTGAGGATAGGAAGGATAGGCGTTTTATTCTTTCTATCCCCGAGTAGGGCCGCTCGGACGCGAAACGGTACCGGGTTTCGGTATTTCCGCGCGAAACGGTACCGGGTTTCGGTATTTCGGTTATTCGCGAGCGGCCGCTATAGTGACTTGATCGGCTTGAAAATGGCCTGCTGGTTCCCACGATCTGCTACGCCGGCATTCTTGGCTTCGGCATCTTTACGCGCCGTCCGTACAACGCTCGATAAAGAAAAGCGGCGGTAGCCGGACGGCTGCCGCCGCTGCACAAACGTTGATCTACAGGACTTGCTGCCGATACGTGGTGCGCGCCACTTCGCTGTACGGCGAAACCTGCACCGTCGCCCTGAGTTTGGGAAAACCCAGATCGGCATCCGGAGCAGTACCCGGGCCAGGATGTTCGCCCCAGGTCACTGTCACTTCGGTGCCAGGCTGCGCATACTTTTTGTCGACCAGCGCCAGCGACAGAATCGTGCCGGCTGGATCAATGAATGCCGTGTAGAACGTCATGCCAGCGAGAGCTGCCCCGGCTTCAACGCGATACCGTGCGTAACTCAAAATGAAATCATGATCGGCACCGAACACCTTGTTCACGTCATCGGTGTTGAACACCAGCGTGACCTTGGTGCGTGGCACATTGTCCCTGGCTTTTTCGAGTGCTTCGCGGCCGATGAAATCGTGATTGAAGGCGATCGATTTTCCGTAACCCAGTTCATACGGGGAAACGTAGTAATCCTCGATGTTGTCCGAGTAGTAACTGCCATGCAGCCCGCGCTGTCCTTCGAATGAAAACAGGCTGATGAAGCGCCGATAGTCTTCCAGTTCCGGCGCCGTATAGATCGCCGGTGTCGGCGTAGGAATCCAGCCGCTCTCTATGCCATTGGTGTAGTAGGCCATGCCGCCGATGTGGATCATGTTGAAGGACTCGCCGGCCCTGAACAACGCATCCTTCACGAACTCTGCGTCCCGCCAGTCACCGATGAATTCGTAGCCCGGCGTGCCCGCCATGCCATGGCGGAAGGCACGGAAGTTCCGGCCACCCAGGGACACCGGCGTTGCATGGAAGAACTTGGTCTTGGGCAGGGGACCACCGAAACAGCGCTCTACTACGCTGAGCGCGTTCGGGCCCTGGATCTGGTAGCGGAATACCTTGGGGTTGCCGGTCTTGCGATTTGCCGAGTCCGGATCGATTTCGAAGGCAACGTCATACTTGCCCTTGAGGCCGTGATAACGCACCCAGGTCTGGGCAGCGGGTACGCCGCTCAAGTTGTAATTTTCCGGAGCATTGCGCATCAGAATGCCGTCGGTGAGGATCAGTCCTTGCGCGGTGACGGGCACAAACTGCTTGGCCTGGTCGATCGCGAAGTTGTCGTAGTCGTTGGCGCTGACATCCTTGAGCAGGCGGGTCGCATCCGGACCTTCGATGAACAGATCCGACATGTGGTGTGAAAGGTCGGAGAACGCCGCACTCTTGCTGTACGCCGCCTGCTCCTGACGCCAGCCTGCGTATTCGGGCTGGATGACCGGCACCACCGCCGCTTTCGAATTGGGTTTCCACATCAATTTCATGGGTGAGCCAGCTTTTTCGATGGCTTCCTGAAGATTGGGCGGCGTCATGGGCGTGCTACCTGATGTCATGCTGTGATTCCCCGACAGTGAACTTGAATTTAAAGCCCGCATGCACCAGTCGCTGGGCTGCGGTTAATTTGCCCAGGATTAAGGGCAATGCGCTTATACGTTTTTCATCGTAGCGCAAGTGGAATGAAGGACATATCAGCAGAATTGATATGGGCCGCTGGCGCCTATTCCCGGAATCGATTTATCAGCCCGCTGCGCGCTGGATACAGTCGGTCCCACTAAAAAAGATCGGGGGATGCCCAATGAGCATTGCCAGTGCGCGTGTCTTAGCCGAACGAGCTCAAGGGAATCGAGGCAACTTTTGTCGCTGCTGCACCTGTAACCTTCCCGTATCAATGACAAATTCCTGATACGGAGTCTCAAGTCGTGACCAAGCCGCATCAACTTTGCGTTCACCTGGTGGGCAGCGTGCCGCTCACCGATGCCGAGGCAGTGTTTCGCACAGTATGCGCCGCCATCGGCCCTTACCTGCGGCGAATTCCCGATGGTGAGACCGGTGCTCGACGCCGCTGGGTAGGTATGTTGAGCGACATTCTCGACCGACACGCGTCCTTTGAGCCGGATCCGGATCAGCCGCCGTTCGTGATGAAGCTTGCCAGCGGCAGAGTGCATCGCGAGCTGAAACGTCTGCGCATCCGTGCGGGTGTCGACCCCAAATCAATCCGTTTCGAGACCGGTTATGCCGCAATGGCGATCGATTCATTTGCCATCTTCGACCACTTGCAGCGCGATGGCGTGATTCCGGCGGAGGTCAGATTTCAGATCGCGATGCCGAGCCCATTGGCGCCAACTTACAACTACATCTCGAAAAAGGATCGTGACACTTTCCTGGAGATTTTCACCAATCATCTCATCGATGAAGTTCGCCAGATCGCAGCGTCGATGCCCAATGATCGCATTGCCATACAGTGGGATGTGCTGCAGGAAATTCTCATCTGGGAAAACTACTTTCCGGATCGCCCGGAAAACTATCGGGAACAGATTACTGCCGTGCTCGGCAAGGTCGGCGAAGCTGTACCGCAACCGATCGAACTGGGTTATCACCTGTGTTACGGCAGTCCGAAAGACGAACATCTGGTGCAGCCCAAGGATGCCGGCATCATGGTTGAACTCATGCGCGCGACACTCAAGAACGTGCGCCGTCCGATCACCTACTTCCATGTTCCCGTTCCGCAGCATCGCCTCGATGCTGATTTCTACCGCCCGTTCAGCAAGCTGTCACTACCACACAGCACGGAACTATATGTGGGATTGGTCCATATGAACGACCACGAAGGGAATCGGAAACGTCTGGAACTGGCGCGCCAATTTGTTGCTGTCGCGGGTGTGGCGACCGAGTGCGGCTGGGGACGCGGTGATCCGTCACGGGTAGGTGCGGTGCTTGAATCGTTACGCAAGACAATTGCTTCATGAAGCCTGCCCAACGTCAGATCAGCTCCAATGATTCCGCCAATTATTCCGTGTGCGGACCATTCGTTCACTGCCTGGTTGTCTTAAACACTGTCTTGTTAAGGGGATGTGTCATGAAGAAGTGTGTTGTGCAAAATATAAAGCTACAAAAAATCGACCTGATTGAAACATTGCAGAAGGCATTGCTGGCTGGCGGGTGCATGACCGCATTGATGCCTGCGCATATGGCGTTTGCGCAGCAGAGTGTTAGCGTCCTTGAAGAAATCGTGGTCACGGCGCAAAAGCGCGAGGAAAACCTGCAGAACGTGCCGATTGCCGTCACCGCGGTTTCGGGCGACACCCTCGAAAAGGTCGGTATTACTGATACGTTTGACCTGAAGGCGGTGGCCCCCAGCCTCAACTTCAGCACGGCGATCGGCGGCCTGGGCCTGCCCCGCATTCGAGGCGTCGGTTCTACGGGACAAGGCCCCGGCATCGAAAATCCGGTCGCAACCTATATCGATGGCGTGTATATCGGCTCGTCAATTGGCGCGCTGACCAGTCTCGGTGACATTGAGCAGGTGGCGGTACTCAAGGGCCCGCAAGGCACCCTGTTCGGTCGCAACGCGACCGGCGGGCTGATCCAGATCACCACCAGGACGCCCAGCCATGAGTTCTCAGGCGATCTGCAAGCCACTGCCGGCAACTATGGCACCTATGGCGGCAGCGCCTATCTGACCGGTGGTTTGTCAGACAGTCTCGCCGCCAGTGTGGCGTTCAAATATGAGGATCGGCAGGATGGTTTTGGCGTCAACACCAAAACTGGTAACGATGTCCTGACCCAGGAGTCGTACAGTGGCCGCGCCAAGCTGTTGTGGACCCCAGGCGACAACACCAAGGTAACGCTATCGGGCGATGTGTCGCATGTTGAGTCGGCCAACCCGGCGTTCCGTCCCCTCACCAGAAATGTACGCGGCAATTTTGCGTCCGGTGGCCAGCGTGATACCGATGCGGACGTCGATCCGGCGATGGAGTCGGATCAATATGGCGGCAGTCTGGAAATCCGCTACAACTTTGGCAACGCGGAACTGATGAGCCTGACCGCGTATCGCAACATGGAGCTGTATGTGAAGTTTGATCCCGATGGCACCACTGAGGACGAATGGGCAGGGGTGCCCAATGCAAATGGGTTTCCACCGTTTGGTGCCGGCTTCGGCCACGGTTACGTGATCGAGAATGACGAATTCTCCAAGCAGTTCACGCAGGAAATCCAGCTGCTCTCCACCGGTGAGGGTCCATTCAAGTGGGCAGTGGGTGCTTTTTACATGGATGGTGAAGGTTCATATGAACCGGCAAAAACGTTCACCGCCGCGCTAACCGCAGGCAACCCTGCATTTTTTGTCCCCGCAGGGAGCTATACCAAACTGGATGTGAAGCAGACCCTCGATTCCTATGCCGCCTTTGCGCAAGGCACTTACAGCTTGAGCACCGCAACGAATCTGACCACGGGCGTTCGCTACACCAGCGACAAGCGCGAAGTCACCGGCATACGCAATGACGTTAGCCCGACGGGTGTGCCGTTTGCCGTTCAGCAGCCACCAAAGGGAATCGTGGAAAGCTATTCAGATACTTTCCCGAAGACCACCTGGCGGCTGTCCCTCGACCACCGCTTCTCGCCCGAAGTCATGGGGTATGCAAGCTATAACCGCGGTTTCAGAAGTGCCGCTTATGTAGCCGGAAATATTGGCTTGAGCACACCCGTCGAGAACAAGGTACTGAAGCCGGAAGTTGTCGATGCCTATGAGGTCGGTCTCAAGAGCGATCTGCTCGACCGGCGGGTGCGTTTGAATGCAGCCGGGTATTACTATGATCAGCAGAACGTTCAGGTCATGCAGATCGTAAGCGGTGTCCAGAATATCTATAACGCTGACGGCGCGGAGATCTATGGTCTCGATGCCGATCTGACGGCGGCAGTGACCAACCACTTCACCTTGACGACCGGCGTCAACTTCACGCATGCGCGTTACACCAATTTCACCAATGCCGTGCTCTCGACACCACAGGCATCGGGGGGGAACCTGCTGACCACGGGCGACGCCAGCGGCAAGAAATTGCAGAATGTACCGGACTGGACAGCCAACCTTGGCGCGTCCTATGCCGTTCCCACCGCACTTGGTGATTTCACGTTCACCGCCAACTACTACCACAACGATGGTTGGCCGGCCGACGCGGACAACCGGGTGAACCAGGAAGCCTACGACCTGCTCGACGGCTCAGTCTGGTGGCAGTCGCCAAACGACAGGCTCAGCGTCAGCTTGTGGGGCAAGAACCTGACCGACGAGTTCTACTTCCAGCAGCTGGGCGCGAGCAACTTCGCCGACAACGGCGTGCAGGCTTCGCCACGCACCTACGGTGTGACAGTTGGACTGCATTTCTGATGCTATCGTGACCCCGGGTAATCCGCGGGGTCACACCCCACCCAGGCAGAGCTCCACCCGGTTCCACCCGAATACAGGGAACAGCATCTCAGCCCACAGCAAATGGCATGACAGAAAAAATCGGCGAGAAACGCCTTGAGCTGGCACGTCGATTGTTTAGCACTGTCGCGGGCGTAGCAACTATCGAGTGTCTGTACGGCGTTGGAGTTGCCAAGCAGGCTGATCGCCCCCTGTGAACCATGCAACTGCATCTGCTCGATTGGATCAATTTGGTAATTTGTGAATTTATAAAAAGAGTGGTACTAAAAAACCTTAATAATCGCGACACTTGGTAGTAGCGCGGGCGGTGCATCAGTATCCGTAAATTCACTCAGCTCCCCGACGCCAACATTACGCTGCATATGCGGACGAACGATTTCCGCTGTGTTGCTTCAGACGATTTCTCAAGGGGATGGGTTATGCAGAAACGTGTTTTAAAAGGTCCAGGTTTGCAAAGTGCCGGGATGACCGGACGACTGCAAAAGGTATGGCTGATCGGCGGATGCATGACGGCATTGCTGCCCGCATCAATGGCATTTGCGCAGTCAGCACCTGAAGGCGGCGTTGGCGTCCTTGAAGAAATCGTGGTCACGGCGCAAAAGCGCGAGGAAAACTTGCAGAACGTGCCGATTGCCGTCACCGCGGTGTCGGGCGATACCCTCGAAAAGATCGGCATTACCGATACGTTTGACCTGAAGGCAGTGGCCCCGGCTCTCAACTTCAGCACTGCGGTCGGTGGCATCGGCCTGCCACGTATTCGTGGCGTCGGTTCCACCGGCACCGGTCCCGGCATCGAAAACCCGGTCGCGACTTATATTGATGGCGTGTACATCGGCTCAGGGACTGGCACGCTGACGTCCCTGAACGATGTCGAGCAGGTGGCGGTGCTCAAGGGCCCGCAAGGCACCTTGTTCGGCCGCAATGCGACGGGCGGTCTGATCCAGATCACCACCAGGAAACCCAGCCACGAGTTTGCAGGAGATGTGGAAGCCACAGTTGGCAACTATGCTACCTACGGTGGCAGTCTCTATCTGACTGGTGGCCTGAGCGACAGCCTCGCAGCCAGTGTGGCATTCAAGTACGAAGATCGCGGTGATGGCTTCGGTATCAACACCAGAACTGGCAACGAGGTCCTGACCCAGAAGTCTTACACGGGCCGCGCCAAGCTGCTGTGGGAGCCGGGTGACAACACCACAGTGACGCTGTCGGGCGATGTGTCGCATGTTGAAGCAGTCAATCCGGCATTCCGCCCCCAGACGAAAAACGTCCGCGGCAATTTCGCC
Source organism: uncultured Pseudomonadota bacterium (assembly GCA_963748005.1). GTDB lineage: Bacteria > Pseudomonadota > Gammaproteobacteria > Steroidobacterales > Steroidobacteraceae > CAILZL01. The sequence goes on along the minus strand of CAVVHH010000002.1, from coordinate 2,029,156 downwards.
TCAGGCGGTGAGCGTGACATCGACGCGGACGTCGATCCGGCACTGGACTCGGACCAGTCTGGTGGCAGCCTGGAGATCCGCCACGACTTCGGCGCTATGGAGCTGATGAGCCTCACTGCTTATCGCAAGATGGACCTGTACGTGAAGTTCGATCCCGACGGCACCACCGAGGATGAATGGGTAGGCGTTACCAATGCGAACATCAACCCGCTCGGCACGCAGCATGGCTTCATTAACTCGAACAACCAGCACGACACACAGTTCACTGAGGAACTCCAGCTGCTCTCCACCGGTGACAGTGCATTCAAATGGGTTGTGGGCGCGTTCTACATGTCGGGCGATGGGGACTATGATCCTTCCCGTTCCATTAACGCGGCTACGGGTGCCCTGAATCAGTACACGGACCTGGTCGCCAAGCAGACCCTCGAATCCCTGGCTGGTTTCGCACAGGGCACCTACAGCTTCAGCGCGGCGACGAACCTGACCGCAGGCGTTCGCTATACCAGCGACAAACGCGAAGCCAATGGCATTCGCCAGACCTACAGCGCGGCAACGGGACAACCAATCACGCCGCAGCCGAACTATCAGGGCATCCAGGAAAACTTTGAAGATACTTTCCCGAGAACAACTTATCGGCTGTCGCTGGATCACCGCTTCTCGCCCGAAGTGATGGGCTACGCCAGCTACAACCGCGGTTTCCGCAGCGCGGCGTTCGTTGTCCAGAATATTGGCACAGGCACCACCACGCCACCCTTCACACCAACGCCCGCTACAAATAAGGTCCTGAAACCGGAAATCGTCGACGCGTACGAGGTCGGTATGAAGACCGATTTATTCGACCGCCGGGTGCGCTTGAACGCAGCGGGTTATTACTACGATCAGCAAAACACTCAGGTAATGCAGATCATCAGCGGCATTCAGAATATCTACAACGCGGAAGGCGCGGAGATCTATGGTGCGGATATCGATCTGACGGCTGTGGTGACCAACCACTTCACCGTGACCACCGGTATCAACTACACCCATGGACGTTACACCAATTTCCCCAATGCCTCGGTTGCGATTCCGCGCGGCAGTTCTCCAGCCTGCCCGATTGGCACGGCCCCACCTCTCGCAGCAGCGCAGCAAGGTGGCAACTGCCTGGTCACTGGCGATGCCAGCGGCAAGAAGCTGCAGAATGTGCCGGACTGGTCAGCGAATGTGGGAGCGTCCTATGATGTTTCCACCTCGGTCGGCGATTTCACCGTCTCTGCCAACTACTACCACAACGATGGCTGGCCAGCCGACCCCGACAACCGAGTTGAACAAGGTGCCTATGACCTGCTGGACGGCTCGGTCATGTGGCAGTCGCCAAAGGACACGTTCAGCGTCAGCCTCTGGGGCAAGAACCTGACCGACGCGTTCTACTTCCAGCAACTGGGCGCCAGTAACTTCTCCGATAACGGCGTGCAGGCCGCACCACGCACCTACGGCGTAACGTTCGGCGTGCATTTCTGATGTTGATCGTGGCCCCGCGTAACCCGCGGGGTCATTTTCCGACCAGCGTGCCGTAGCGAAATTCGGGTTCGTACACTCAATGCAACTCCGCAGCCAGCGCCCTGCAAAGAATTCGCGCTCACGTAACTTTGGAGAAAATCCGATGAACAAGAGACGCTGGAAATGGCTTGCTCTGGCCGCGCTAGGCATCAACGCCCTTACTGGTGCGGCGCGCGCTGCGTCCGATACGCCAGTCACCCGGCTGATCCTGCTGGGCACTGAAGGTGGCCCCGTGTTCCGCAGTCGGGCCCAGCCAGCCAATCTGCTGGTTGTGAGGGGCACACCCTATCTGATCGATGCCGGCAATGGCGTGGCCCGCCAGTTGGCGCTTGCGCATGTGCCAATCGCCACCATCCGCCAGATATTCATTACGCACAATCACGATGATCACAACGCCGACTGGGGCACGGTGATGGGACTTGCCTGGAGCACGGGAAACAAAGCGCCGATGACCGTGCATGGTCCACGCGGTACGGAGTCCATGCTCAAAGGCTTTCTGCAGTACTTCACGCCCAATGTCGATTCGCGTTACGTGCCGCAAAGTCCTGCACTTGCGCCTGCGGAAGTCATGCACGCCAAGGATATCCAAGGGCCGGGGCTGGTCTATGAAGATGCCAACATCCGTGTGACAGCGGTTGAGAATTGTCACTATCATTTTGACAAGGGCACGCCCAGCAGTGCCCAGCAGTCGTTTGCGTTCCGGTTTCAGACCCCTGACCGTGTCATCGTGTTCAGTGGCGATACCGGACCCTGCGGGCATGTGATCGGTGAATTCGCCAAGGACGCGGATATCCTTGTCCATGAAGTCATCGACCTGCCTGCTTTCGAACGCTTGTTGCCTGCCGGCGCTTCGCCCCAATGGCGTGAGGGATTGATGAACCATATGCGCACTGAGCACACCAGCCCTGAGGAGATTGGCAGGACTGCGAGCGAAGCCGGAGTGAAAAAGGTCGTGCTCTCGCATGTCATTCCGGGCCTGCCGACCGACAAGGAGTCCGCTTACATCGACGGCGTCAGGAAGTTCTACTCCGGTCCCGTGGTGCTTGGACAGGATCTGATGGAATTCTGAATTGGTCAGGCAGTGCCCGGTGTTACCGGCGCAGTCAAGCCACGGCAGCATACCGGACTACAGACGGAGCAGGCCTGGTGCGGTAGCGCGCCAGGCCATCAAGATCGCGCCTATCAATAAAGGGTATATTGAGCGCGCACTCTGAACTATCAGTGCGCCAGCCATTCAATGGTGCCATCGCATTTACTTCGGATCCATGCGCCTAAACAAATTCGACCTGAACCTGCTGCTGGCACTGGAGGCATTGTTACGTGAGCGAAGCGTAACGCGTGCCGCCGAACGACTGTATGTGTCGCAGCCGGCAATGAGTGCAGCGCTCGCCAAATTGCGCGACTATTTTCATGATCCGCTGCTGGTACGCGTTGGCCGCGATCTGGAATTGACGCCGCGCGGTCGGGCCCTGCGCGAACCGGTACAGCAGATGCTGCTGCATGCCCACGCCGTGCTGGGATCGCAGACGCTCTTCGACCCTTCCACCGAGAAACGTACTTTCCGGGTACTGTGCCCGGACTACGTCTCGCCGTGGGTAATGCCGGTCATCTTGCGCCGCATGGAAAGATGGGCGCCGGGCATACGTATCGAGGTGGAGCGTCCATCGGTCTCGGGGTTCGCAAGCCTGACGCAGGGCGATGTCGATCTGTTGCTCGCCATCGATGCTCCAGAATCGTTGCCGCTGCTGACCATGCCCGAATCCATTTGCAGCGCATTCGTCGTTGACTTGCGCTATCTCAGCATCGTCGCCACCAATCATCCGGAGGTCGGCGAGCAACTTACCCGCGAGCAGTTCCTGCGGCTCCCGCATGTCATCGTGCGCCCTTCCGGGCAAGCCTCGCTGGTGGAAGAAAGCGTGCAGGAACGCTTTGGCGTGCAACTGGATGTGCGCGCCATGACGGAGAACCTGCTCGAACTTCCATACCTGGTGACCGGCACATCATTCATCGGCGTGACACTGGAACCGCTCGCACGGGCGCTTCGAGCCTCGCCGAGATTGAAAGTGCTGGAATTGCCGGAAGACGTCATGCCCATCAGCCGGCTGGACATGCTGTGGCACCGCTCCCACCAGTCCGATCCCGGCCATGCATGGCTGCGCGGCATCATCCTCAACGAGTGCGCCGCGCGTCCGACGCAGGACTTCGACATCTGGTAGTGCTGCGGCACCGATCATCCAGCGGCCAGATATCCGCACATACCATGGAAGCATATCAGCAACGCTGATGTGGGCCCCCGCGGCTTATTCCCGCAATCGATTTTTCAGGCCGTACGAGCAGTTACTACAGTACCGTCCTCAGAGAATCGAGGGGGTATTCCATGACTGTCACCCAAACGTGCATGCCTTTCCAGCATGTCACACAGATCGCTGAAGAACGACGCCATTCAATGATGCCTTGCGGAGCGGCGGCATGAACAGCGTGATCGCCGCCATGGGTCTTCCGGACATGAAGCCGCGCATCATTGACTTCGTGCAGCGCGCGACTACCGAGGTGACCACTCACGACGAAAAGGTGCTCCCGGAACTGGCGGCAACGCTGCCCCAGGGATCCACCGTCTATGTGGCGCACACACCCAAGGCGCATTTCGACGATGTGATTCGTGTTTCCCTGCAGGTTCAGTCACTGGGCTTGCGCGCTTCGCCGCATCTGGTTGCACGCCGTTTGCCGGGCGAGCAGTCGTTGCGCGACGGCTTGCAGAGATTATGCGCAGCCGGTGTGGAACAGGCGCTGCTGGTCGCCGGTGATCGTGATGCGCCGTCAGGTCCCTACACCAACACACTCGATGTGATTGCATCCGATGTGCTGGCCGACTCCGGTCTGCGGCATCTGGGTGTTGCAGGCCATCCGGAAGGACATCCTCAGGCCAGCACTGATCAACTATGGCAGGCGCTGCGTACCAAGCAGGAGTTTGGCGCACGCACCGGCATTGCCGTACATGTTGCGACCCAGTTCGGCTTCGATCCACACGGCATCTGCGACTGGGCCGCGCAATTTGAAGCGCAGGGCATCTCCTTGCCGATTCACGTCGGTGTTGCAGGCCCCACTTCACTGCCAAGACTGCTGCGCTTCGCCATGCAGTGCGGAGTGGGTGCATCACTGAATGCGGCTGCAAAGAATGTCAAGGGAGTCACCAATGTGCTGGCCACCGCGCCCGAAGACATGATTCCGGCGCTGGTGCGACTGGGTGCGGGTGATGAGTTCGCGCGCATCGTGCAGCCGCATTTCTTCACGTTCGGCGGGGCGGTCGCAACTGCCAAGTGGATGCGCAGCGTGATGGATGGCGCCTTCAATATCCGCTCTGACGGCGGCATTGTGTTCAAGAGCTGATCAAGGGCGATCATACCGGTTACTATCTAATTCGAATCAATACTGTTTTCCCTTCGCAGCACAACGAACCAGGGTTTTACCAACATGACCGATGCCTCTGCAAACAAGGGTGTCACCAGCACTACCACGGAGGGCACAACCAAACAGGGTCCGCGCAGCGCTGTGCTGACGCTGTCCTGCCCCGACACGATTGGCATTGTTGCTGCGGTGTCCGGATTCCTTGCGTCGCGCCGCTGCCTGATCACCGAGGCACAACATCACGATGATCCCTACACCGTGACTTCGTTCATGCGCACGGTGTTCCAGAGCGCCGATCCGCAAGGTCCGTCTTTTGCGGAACTGAATCGCCAGTTCGGCGAGGAAGTCGGCCAGCGCTTCGGCATGCAATGGCATTTCCACGAAGTACAGCAGAAGTGTCGGGTGATGCTGGCCGTGTCCAAACACGGGCATTGCCTGAACAGCATCCTGCATCGCTGGAGTACCGGCACGCTGCCCATTCAGGTGATGGGCGTGGTGTCAAACCATCAGGACATGCGCAGCCTGGCCGAGTGGCACGGCGTTCCTTATCACTACCTGCCGGTGATTGACGGACGCAAGGCCGATCAAGAAGCGCGGCTGAAGGAGGTTTTCGAACGTTCGGGTGCGGAGCTGCTGGTACTGGCGCGCTATATGCAGATTCTGAGTGCCGACGCCTGCGAGTACTTTGACGGCCGGGCCATCAACATCCATCACTCCTTCCTGCCGGGTTTCAAGGGCGCCAGAGCCTATCACCAGGCGTTCCTGCGCGGCGTGAAGCTGATCGGTGCGACAGCGCATTACGTAACTACGGACCTCGACGAGGGACCGATCATTGAACAAGGTGTGGAACGTGTTGACCACACCTTTTCACCCGAAGATCTCACCGTCACCGGCAGCGAGCTGGAAAGCATGGTGCTTAACCGCGCCATCAAGTGGCATGCGGAACGTCGGGTCATTCGCAACGGCAGCAAGACCGTGGTTCTGAAATAGCACCCGCAGCCCTGATGTCATGACTGCACACATCATCGACGGCAAAGCCGCTGCCGTACGGCTGAGGGCTGAACTTTCTCTTCGCGTCGCAAGGTTGCATCACAGCGCCGGCATCACGCCCGCGCTGGCCGTGATCCGCGTCGGCGATGATGCGGCCTCCGCCGTGTATGTCAGGAACAAGATCAAGGCGTGCGCAGCGGTGGGCGTGAAATCCATCAGCCGGGAACTGCCGGCGAGCATCGATACGCAGTCGCTGATTGCACAGATAAGGCGATTCAATGCTGACGATGCTGTGCATGGAATCCTTGTGCAACTGCCGCTCCCACAACATATCGATGTGCGGCGGGTACTGGAAAGCATTGCGGTGGAGAAGGATGTCGATGGCTTCCACCTGTACAACGTAGGCGGCCTGGTGGTTGGCAACACCATCTTTCCGCCGTGCACACCTTACGGCGTCATCAAGCTGCTTGAATACGAAAGCATTCCCATCGAAGGCAGGAACGCAGTCATCGTGGGTGCGAGCAATATCGTCGGCAAACCCATGGGATTGATGTTCCTGCAGCATCAGGCCACGGTCAGCATCTGTCATGCCAGGACGCGCGATCTGGCGCAATACACCATCCTGGCCGACATTCTGGTAGTGGCCGCAGGCAAGCCGGGACTCATCACTCCCCCGATGGTCAAGACCGGCGCAGTTGTGATCGATGTCGGCATCAATCGTTTGCCGGACGGCAGCATTACCGGTGATGTGGACTTTGCAGGGGTGCGCCACAAAGCGTCGAAGATCACTCCGGTGCCGGGTGGCGTCGGACCGATGACCGTCACCATGCTGCTGGAGAATACGATCGCAGCGGCTGAACGCTGCCGGCAAAGTGACGCCGCATTTGAAACACCGTGGGGTTAGTACATTTGCCGATTGAACGCTGGGAGACGTATGGAATCGAACTCGACGCATCAAAGACTTTCGCGGATGACGGATGCTATCGGTACAGCGTTGGTCGATTGCTTCCATTATCTGGCGCTGTTTGCCATCGGCGCTGCTACCGTCTGGTCCGCGATGAAAGCCTTCATGGGCATGACCGCCAACGGGCAAGCCTCCATCGATGACATCCTGCTGCTGTTCATCTACCTTGAGCTCGGCGCCATGGTCGGGATCTACTTCAAGACCAATCACATGCCGGTGCGGTTCCTGATCTATGTTGCAATTACTGCGCTGACACGCCTGATGATCATGGATGTACAACACCACGATCGTCCCGATCTGCCAATCCTGATTCTGGCGGGCGCGATCCTGTTACTAGCGGTGGCGACGCTGGTGATTCGTTATGGTTCGGCACGGTTTCCATACGACCGTTCCGGTGGACCAATGTAGGGCTGACAATGACCATCGAAGCCACACGATATCAACGGCCATGGCTGCCTTGCATGCAATAGACCGTCAAAGCGTCAAGCTCCAGACCTGTGTATCAGCGCGCCGACAGCCAAAGGCGAGTATTCAGTAGCGTGCCAGTATGTACCTGCTTATTATGGCCACACTCGAAAGCGAAACCATTCGATGAACAGTACCGACCTGGTTTTCAAGGCGCTGGCAGACCCAAATCGTCGCAAGCTGCTGGAAGAGCTTTGCATCAACGACGGTCAGACACTGACCGAACTTTGTGAGCATCTTAAAGTGCCGCGGCAAGCGGTGACACAACTCCTGAATGTGCTCGAGGCAGCCGATCTGGTTGCAATCAATTGGCGCGGACGCGAAAAGCTTCACTACCTGAATGCCGCACCCCTGCAGGAAATTCAGGAGGGCTGGATCAGGCGGTTTGCGCGACCACAACAAAAAGTCCTGCGCGATCTGAAGCATCGTTTTGATAACGACAATGGCTGATCAATCGGTGGCGAGCTGGCGCCGAGGCTTTGCCGTTCAATGTTCATCCAGGCTGGCGAATCCCTGGAGTTGCAAAACAGCTGTGTCCGGAAAAAGTAAACTGACTATTCCGTAATTCGCAACATCAGATCACTGTGCCAGCCCCTGGGCAGCGGTTTGATTCTGCCCGGATCCCAAGCCAGCCGCTGTGGATGGATGTCACTGCAGATCTCCTTCCCTTCAGCCAACAGACGTTTGCGAGTCTTCGCTTATGTGCCTTGGTTTTCCCTGCACTTTATCTTGCTTGCCTCACGCCAGTTGAAAACAGCCCATGGCAGCAAGAATCGACCTGCCCACTGGTCGTGGATCTTCAGATCATTCCTGAGGAACAAACGCGATCAAGTGTTATTCGTGCATTTCATGGACGGTGCTTGCGCAAGCGCCGGTAAGCCAACACCTGCTGACTGGCGTCGCCCGGCTTTTTCGCCGCTCCCAGTCGGCTCAGAAGGAACCGCCTTCTTGCCCAAAGTATTTTGCAGCTGTCAAGCGTTGATTGCGATGGCTGTACTGGACACCCTGACCGACCATAACACTCGCACCGGACGAGTTCGGGGGAGCCAGCATGACCAAACTCAATATTCAATCGCTGCTGCAGCAACCATACAAGATCTGAGGAGATGCACGTGTCTGACGACAAGCCAGCGAACGGTGCTTTTGATCCGGCTATGAAGAGCCTGCCTCGCACCGCATACGCGCCCTTTGATCCGGACATCGACTTGTATTTCTACAGCAGGACGACTCTGGAGTTTGGCAGCGTCGTGCCGCTCGAATACAGCGGCTGGCGCAACGAAGTCATGTCGTGGAAGCAGTCCTGCTACCTCCACACCGGTTTGAATCCCGCGTTCACGCATCGGGTCAAAGGGCCGGACGCGCTCAAGCTGTTCTCGGATATCTGCGTCAACGGCTTCAACAAGTTCCCGGTCGGCACCCTGCGGCACGGCATCATGTGCAACGAGAACGGCCTGATCATGGCGCACGGCGTTCTGGCACGCGTCGGGGAAGACGAATTCATTACGCACTATCTGGGTCTGTGGACCGACTACAAGCTCAAGACCGGCAAGTACAACGCCATCGGCGAATTCATTCACGACGAATTTATCTTTCAGGTCGCCGGTCCCCGCTCGCTTGAAGTTCTGGAGGTCGCAACTGGTGAATGTCTGCACGACATCCGGTTCGCAGCTCATCGCAAGAGCCAGATCGATAGCATGGACGTGAGAGTTCTGCGGGTAGGCATGGCCGGCACGCTTGGTTATGAAGTTCATGGCAAGGTCAAGGATGTCATGGCCGTTTACGACGCGATCATGAAAGCGGGAGCACCTTTCGGCATCACCAAACTCGGCCGCACTGCTTACACAATGAGCCATACGGAAAACGGCTTTCCGCAACTGTTTGTTCACTTCCCGGCGCCGCTGCATGAGGACAAGGGCTTCATGGAATACCTGGGCGACCAATGGAAGGGGCGTCCGCCGCCGATACTCTCAGGAAGCATGGGCACGGACATCCGGCTGCGTTATCGCAATCCGGTCGAGCTGGGCTGGGCGCCTGCGATCAAGTTTGATCACGACTTCATTGGCCGTGCGGCTCTGGAGAAAGAAGTCGCAAACCCGCGCCGGAAGATGGTGACGCTGGAGTGGAACAGTGAAGATGTCGTGGATGTATACGCCTCGCAGTTCCGGCCAGGTGAGCACTACCTGCCCATGGAGCCGAACCACTCCAGCCAGCACAAGGGACGACATCAGATGTGGGCGGATCAGGTGCTGAAGGACGGCAAGCTCGTGGGCATAAGTTCGGGCCGCATGCACAGCTACTTCTACCGCCAGATGATTTCACAGTGTTCGCTCGATACCGAGCACAGCCAGCTCGGCACCGAGGTCACTGTCCTGTGGGGGGATCCCGGCACGCGACAGAAGGAAATCCGCGCAAGGGTTGCCCGCTTCCCGTATCTGGATGAACCCCGCAACGAAAAACTCGATGTAAGCACGATTCCGTGCCAGGTGAAAAAATGATGCGGATAAATCTCCAGAGTACCGACGGGTTTTGGCGGCATCCCGACGAACACGTCGTTCTGGCTACATCAGGTTCATCAGAACCACAAAACATTCAAGCAAGAACAACCAGTCCATGACTGAGTAACTCGTTAACTCGCAATATTTGCCGGCTCAACCGGCGCATGGGGTACGCAATGAACAAACGATCGATGTTGGTAGTCACATCGCTGATCCTGTCACCTCTGGTGACTGGTACAGCCACGGCGCAAAATCCACCAGCCTCTCCTTCATCAGGAAGCGATATCGCGGGACTGGAGGAAATCGTCATCACCGCACAACGGCGCGAGGAAAGCTCACAACGCGCGGCCATTGCCATCAGCACCATCACAGGGGACGCGGTTGTCGATGCCAACATTACGCGGCCGGGCGGGCTTGAAGCCGTCGTGCCATCACTGCAGGCCCATGACGGTACGGGTCCGTATTCGCTGTTCTACGTGCGTGGCGTGGGTAACTTCGCTTCCAATGGGCTGTCGGACCCTGCGTTGTCGTTCAACTTCGATGGCGTTACGGTGGCTCAGACCGGCACATCGGGGTTTTTCTACGATCTTGAACGAGTCGAAGTACTCAAGGGTCCACAGGGTACGTTGTATGGACGCAATGCCACCGGCGGCGCCATCAACGTCATCAGCAAGAAGCCGTTGCTGGGCCAGTTCGCATCGGAAGTTGGGCTGCAGTACGGCAACTATTCGTCATTCCGCGCAGACGGCATGCTCAATGTACCCCTGGGCGACACTGCCGCAATGCGTGCAGCGGTGTTCCGCACCAGACATGACGGCTACATGAGCGACGGCACGGACGATCAGGATGACACCGGTGCGCGCCTGTCGTTCCGTTACGAGCCGGATGAGTCACTGAACATTTCGCTGCTGGCCGACTACTTCAAGCAGGATGCCGTCATGGCCAGTCCGACCGTCATCGGCGTGACCAACTCCTTCATTGCGACAGCGCCCAGCTTCAGTCCCGACGACCGCATCGGTCCGTTCGCGCCACAGACTTCGGCTTACCTGGCCAACCAGTTGAACGTCCTCAGCCGCCGGACATTTGCACCGTTCACCGACGTCAGCAACCAGGACAACCGTTACTGGGGCGTGGCGTCCACCATCAACTGGACGACCTCTGCCGGTACGCTCACCGTGATTCCCGCGTACCGCGACACCCAGATCGACTACACCAGCTTTGCCGTGGGTGTAATGCTGCGTGAACGCAGCCATGACAAGTTGACCAGTCTGGAAGTGCGGCTCGCCTCGCCCTCGGAACAGGCATTGCGATATGTTGTTGGCGCTTACTACCTGCACAATCCCAATGAAGTGCCGTACTACCAGGTGAACCAGCAGTCCGTCGCGACCTTCCAGAACCGCGAGACACAAACGGACAGTCAGGCGGCGTTCGCCAGCCTGTCGTATGCCATCGTGCCGGATGTACGGATCAGCGGCGGCGTTCGATATACCAAGGACGAGAAGAGCTTCAACGGCACCACCAGCGCCAACAGCATCATCTGCACACTACCCGGATTCACACTGTGCCCGAATGCCGGGGTGTTTCCGTACACCCAGACGGCGCCGATACCGCCGCAGTTCTTCAATCCGAACGGCACGATCACAACCCTGACCACCATTGTCAACAACAACGAGGAGTCGTACAGCAAGGTTACAGGGCGCGTGGGTGCCGACTGGGAGATCACCGATCAGAACCTGCTCTACGCAAGCTACGAAACCGGCTTCAAGTCGGGCGGCTTCTTCTTTTCCAGCGACACCAACTTCTTTCGTCCCGAGACGATACGCGCCTATACGCTGGGTTCAAAGAACCGGTTCCTGGACAATCGCCTGCAGGCCAATGTCGAGGTCTATTACTGGAAGTACTACGACCAGCAGATCAGCCATCTGTCACGCGATTCGCAAGGCTTGCTCATCTTCCCCACTGAAAACGTCGGCCTGGCCACCTTCAAGGGCGTAGAGCTGGAACTCCAGGCGCGGCCGTTCCGCAACACCACTCTGAACGCAGGCATCCAGTACAACGACGGCGTCTATGACCAGTTCATCTACACAACACCGAACCAGAACGGCGGCACGTTCAATGGAACGAGCTGCCCCAATCTCGGCACTCCCGGCACTTCCTATACTGTGGACTGTTCGGGAAAGACGCCGCCGAACGCTCCCGAGTGGAGTATTTCGGCTGGCCTGCAGCAGAACATTCCGCTTCCGGGTGGCGCAACCCTGGTGGGTGGTGCACGAGTCAAATATCAAACCGAAGTGCTCACCGGCCTCGAGTTCCTGCCGGTCCAGTATCAGGATGCCTATTCGATCTGGGATTTCGACCTGACGTATTCATCCAGAGATGAGCGCTTTTCGATTGGTGCCTATGTGAACAACGCCTTCGACAAGACAGTAGTGGCGTTCTCATTCCCTACCCCACTGAGCGGATTTGCGACTGGCATTCTCAAGGCGCCGTTGACTTACGGAGGTCGCATCGGCGTGCGCTTCTGACGTCCGGGCATGGCCCCAGATCGGAAGAACTGCGGGGCCATGCCAATCGATGCTTTGTTTCTGAACCGTGCTATTGCGCTTTTGTAGAAGCGTCCTCAATGATCTCCACACGTGAGTACAGCTCGTGGACACGCCACCACCCTCCACATGGAGGGTGAAGGAGATTCAGTGACCACCGACAATCCATTCAATTCTCCGCCGGCGGACATGTCTGCGCTTCCCCGCACCAGGTATGCGCCATTTGATCCAGAGGTCGACCTTTACATTTATAGCCGGACAAATCTCGAGCTTGGCAGCGTTGTTCCACTCGAATACAGCGGCTGGCGCAACGAAGTCATGTCCTGGAAAACGGGTTGTTATCTTCATTGTGGACTGAACCCCTCCTTCACTTATCGGGTCACGGGTCCGGATGCGCTGCGGCTGTTCTCGGACATCTGCGTCAACGGCTTCTCCAGGTTTTCGGTGGGTTCCCTGCGGCACGCCATCATGTGCAATGAGGAAGGATTGATCGTGGCCCATGGAGTGCTCCTGCGCCTGGCCGAAGACGAATTCCTGACGCACTATCTGGGACCCTGGACCGATTACAAACTGAAGACCGGTGCTTACAACGCCACCGGTGATTTCGAACACAATGGATTCATATTCCAGCTGGGCGGGCCGCGGTCCCTGGAAATTCTGGAAACGGCCACTGGCGACTGCCTGCATGACATTGCGTTCGCACGCCACCGTATGAGTGCTATCGATGCAATGCCGGTGAGAATCCTGCGGCTGGGCATGGCGGGCACCCTTGCCTATGAAGTGCATGGCGAGATGGGCGATGTTCGTGGGGTTTATGCCGCACTTATGAAAGCAGGAGAACCCTTCGGCATCACCAAGCTCGGTCGCATGGCTTACACCATGAACCACACCGAAAATGGCTTCCCGCAGCAACACATTCACTTTCCTGCGCCGTCTCATGAAGACCCGGGCTTTGTGGACTATCTGGGTGAGCAAATGAAACACCGCCCCAAGCCCATCCTGACTGGCAGCATGGGACAGGAGATGAGACCACGCTATCGCAACCCTGTGGAGGTCGGCTGGGCACGCATGATCAAGCTTGATCACGATTTCATCGGACGCGCGGTGCTTGAGCGGGAACTCGCCAATCCAAAACGTCAGATGGTGACACTGGAGTGGAAAGTCGAGGACGTACTCGACGTATATGCATCGCAATTCCGGCCTGGCGAACCGTTTGCGCCGATGGAGTGGAGTCACTCCAATCAGCTCAGGGGACGGCGACACTTCCACGCCGATCAAGTTATCAGGGACGGTACAGCAATCGGCGTGAGCTCAGGCCGCATATACAGTTACCACTATCGCCAGATGATCTCGCTCTGTTCAATCAATGCGGAGTACAGTGCTTTAGGCACCCAGGTGAACGTGCTGTGGGGCGATCCAGGAACCCGACAGAAGGAAATCAGGGCGACGGTCGCGCGGTTTCCTTACCTTGCTGAAGAACGGAACGAGCGAATAGATGTGAGCAAGATCCCTTGCCTGGCTCCGCAGTCGCAAACTGTTGGTGATGCGATCACCGAATAGCGCGTACAGGTCGCCCTGATCGTATTCAATGGCGGCGCAACATTTACCGGTCGGCACGGCAAATTGACAGGTTGTTGAGAGCCGGGTTTTCAACAACCTGTTAAAGAGATGGTCAACCAGCCGCTACGATTTGACCGAACTGCCCTGCGTGCTTTCAGAAAATGGTTTTGGGCCCATGGTGGCGCGAATCGTGGTTTGTGTATGGCGCTCCACCGACAGATTCGCCGAGCCGCCGTTGGGTTCGCCCCAGACCAGTGAAGCCTCCTTGCCATAGGCCAGATCGTCTTCGTTGATCATGCAGATGGACAGCCAGCTACGCACATTGGACGAATAGATCGCCAGGGTCGACAACCCGATGAGCTTGCCGTCTTTTTCAATCCGGTCGAAGGGCATGGAAGCATAAAATGCCGACGGCATATCAATGTACTTGAAGCGCTTGTCGCCCTGTTCATACATGCTGGCGAAAATACGGGCGACATCATCCCGGTGCCAGTACAGCCAGGCTTTTTTGCGGTGCTTCTGTCCAGCCAGTTTTTCCAGCGCCTCACGCCCGACAAAGTCGTGGTCGTACTTGATCATGAAGCCATAGCCCAGATCCCACGGAGTCACGTAGTAGTCTTCCAGGGTGTCGGAGACAAAGCTGCCGCCCAGTCCGATATTTGCTTCAAAGCTATGGGCGCTCAGCCACTGACGATAAGGCTTCATCCTGTCGCCCGAGTAAATGGCCGGCGTAGTACTCGCAATCCAGCCAGACTCGGTCGCTACGGAGGAGTATGTACGGGCGCCGCCCTGCATCAACCCGAATTCTTCACCCGCCTTGAGCAAGGTGTCGCGTATGCCATCGACGTCCGCCATCGGCGCCCAGAACTCAAGGCCGGGAAAGCCGGACATGCGGTGATTCAGCGCGGTGACTTCGTACTTGCCGACCATGAATTTGCCCATGCCAAAGAAGGGGATTTCCGGCATCGGGCCGCCATTGACCTTGTCGAGAATCAATCCGGCATTCGGACCCTGCAGCTGGAATCGACAGAACTCACGGCCCTGGCGGTTCTGCACGGTGCGCTCATCGCGACGGGTGGTGACGTTGTAGCCACCGGTCCTGGCGTGGAACTCAACCCAGTTGTGGGCAGGTGGGCGCCCGACGATTCTGACGTGGTTCTCGCCCAGGCAGAACAGGATGGCGTCGCCAATCATGTAGCCATCGTAGTTGCACAGCACCAGCTGCTTGGCCTTCATCGGGCCAAATCCCTTGAAGCTGTTGGCGGCAAGGTTGGACAGCAGACGATAACAGTCGGGGCCTTCCACGGTGAGATCGGTCATGTGATGCGACTGATCGAACAGCACGGCCGTCTTGCGCCAGCTCTCCTGTTCGTCGCGCCAGTTGGTGAATTCTGCCTTGATCGGAAATGGGAACACGCCCGATCGCGGCGCGCGCAACAGGTTCAGTGGACCACCGGCGGCTTGAATTCTGTCTTCAAGACTTACAATGGATGTCATGAATCTTCCTCTTGTCTCTGCTTTGTTTCTGATATGGATCTGGTCAGGTGCTTTGCCGATACTTTGTTCGCGCGAAAGCGTTGTAAGGCGTCGGCTGAACAGTCACCCTGATCCGTTGGAAATACCGATGCGCGTCGGGCGGG
Source organism: uncultured Pseudomonadota bacterium (assembly GCA_963748005.1). Lineage (GTDB taxonomy): Bacteria > Pseudomonadota > Gammaproteobacteria > Steroidobacterales > Steroidobacteraceae > CAILZL01. The sequence goes on along the minus strand of CAVVHH010000002.1, from coordinate 2,013,558 downwards.
GCGCCCGGACCCGGATGCTGCCCCCAGACCAGGGACAACTCTGTACCGGGATTGGCGTGCTCTTTGTCGAGCAAGGCCAATGACAGAATGGTTCCTTCCGCGTAGACATGCGCCGCGTTGAGCGAATAACCCACCAGGGCCGAGCCCAGTTCAAGGCGATCTCTGGTGTGGCTGTAGAAATAACCCAGGTCGGGCCCCAGGACTTTCTGCACATCCTCCCTGTTCCAGAGCAACGTTACGCGCGTGCGGCGAATCCGGTCCTTGGCCTTCTGCAGAGCAGCGCGACCGATGAACTCATGGTCAAAGTTGATCATGCGGTCATAGCAGAGCTCATACGGTGTGACGTAGTAGTCTTCGATGTTCTCCGAGAAGTAGCTGCCTTGCAGCGGCGCGTTACCCTCATAAGTGTGAAGGCCAACATAGCGGCGATAGTCTGCAAGCTCGGGGGGCGTGTAGATTCCCGGCGTTGGAATCGGCACCCAGCCGCTTTCAACGCCTCCCGTGAAGTAAGCGAGGCCGCCAACAGGAACAATACCGAAGGGTTTTCCGGCTTTGAAGAACACCTCTTTGACGGCTTCAGCATCTTTATAGTCACCGATGAACTCATACCCTGGCATCCCGGCCATCCCGTGACGGAAGGCACGGAAGGTTGCGCCCGCCAGCGTCACCGGCACCGAATGGAAAAACTTCACCGGAGGCAGCGGCCCGCCAAACGCTTGTTCCACAAGCTCCAACGCGCGCGGTCCCTGAATCTGATAACGGAACAGAATCGGTTCTTTGCCCTCTGGCGCTTTGCCGGGACTGGCGAAATTCGGCTCGGAAAAACGATTGCCGGAGTTCGGATCGGTCAGATAAGTAACGTTGTAGCCGCCTTTTTCGGCGTGATAGCGCACCCAGGTCTCTGCAGCAGCGACACCGCTTACCGCAAATTTTTCCGTGTCGAGCCGCATCACGATCGCGTCGGTGATGAGATGCCCTTGATGCGTCACGGGAACGAATTGTTTGGCTCGACCGATCTCGAAGACTTCGTAGTCGTTGACGCTGATGTTCGACAGCATGCGTTTTACATCTGGTCCTTCCAGAAAGATCTGCCGCATGTGGAACGACTGATTCATGAAGGCGACGCTGTTGCGCCACGCCGCCTGCTCCTCGCGCCAGCCCACAAATTCAGGCGGCAGCACCGGTACTGTGAAGGCAGGAACGTTAGGCCTCCACAGCATCTTGACCGGAGAGCCGGCCTTCTCGATCCCGTCCTGCAAGCTTGGCGTCGTCATGGTGTTTCCTGTTGCATGTCGTTTTTTGCCGTGTGCGGCACAAATCGTCGCGACGATACTTGAGCTATCAGTCAAGCCAGCAAGGCTGGGCGCATACGAATCGTCGTTCTGCACGACGAGACTGATATCGATGATTCCCGCGGATTTCTTCTGTTGTCTATTGTGCAGCTGAACAGCCCAGGCTGGAGTCAATCCACTCTGCCAGGCGTCCCTAAGATCTTTCTGAAAATCCGAATTACCAGGCAATCGAGCGGTTGTGGCCCGACACCCGGCGAGCGATCATTGTGGAGGGCAACCGGTCGAGCAAGCAGCATGTCAGCAACTTCGGTGGATGTACTGAGCCAGCTATTCGAGTCCATCCAGATCGACTCAACATCGCTGGGCCTGTGCAACCTTCGTCACCCGTGGGGAATTGCTTTTCCCGGCGGTAGTCCTGCAATCCTGCACGCCGTTACCTCCGGCGTAGCTCACTTTGAATTCCATGATGGGTCTGCATTTGTGCTGGAACCGGGAGATGTGCTGCTCACCAACCGGCTGATTGGCGGCGCCATGATGTCCCGCCCCGGCGTTCCGCTTGTCGAGCTCCAGCGCATATGGGCAGAGCGCGGATTTGTGCACTGGGCGCCCGGTCGATCCCCGCCGTCGCCCAATCTGTTGAAACTTGGTGGTAGAGGACCGCGCACGATCCTGATGGGCGTGATGTTCGATGTTCGCGAACCATGGCGATCGAGCCTGTTGATGAAGCTGCCACCCTTCATCCATCTGAAACGCAATGAGAGTGGGCTGGCTCCGTGGCTCGAGCCTGCTCTGTCGGCTCTCGTAGAAGAGAATGCACGCGATCCACAGGGCTACGGAGCCATCGCCCGTCGTTTGGCAGAAGTCGTCCTGTTCAGCAGCCTCAGATCCTATCTCGCGGGCCATAAAATGGAAGCGGATCTGCGCTGGTTTTCGGCCCTGACGGACCGACGCATTACCCATGCACTTGATGCGATACGGAAGTCACCTGAACGCGCCTGGACGCTGGGTGCGCTGGCACGCGAGGCCGGCATGTCGCGCTCAACATTTGCGGCAAGATTTCACGAAGTAATCGGAGTCAGCCCGGTGAAGCATTTGCGGGACGTAAGGATGAAGCACGCCGCCGAAGGCCTTGCCACAGGTGACCTGACAGTAAAGGAGGCAGCGCGTCGCACGGGCTATACATCCTCCAGCGCCTTCAGTGTTGCCTTCAAACGCAGGTTTGGCGAGCCACCGCAGAACTACGGGCGCGCACGTGGCACGTGAACCTTGTCAGTGATAGCTTCAATGGCCAGGCCTTCACGACTGTCCTCATCAAAGACATTGAAGTTACGGAAAGGGCGGCTGCGATACATGGACATGCAGCATCACAATCGTCCCGATATGCCCATCCTGATTCTAGCGGGCGCAATTTTGCTGCTGTCATTGGCGGCATTGGTGATTCGGTATGGATCGGCGCGTTTTCCATACGACCGTTCCGGCAGACCCCTGTAGGACCTGCAACTTGAATGCTGGCGGTCACTGGCGTCGGCGCGGTGGTACAAGCGTTAGCCGCCATCAGGCTTCCATGCTGTCGGCGTTGTTGACGGCACGACCGGTCGTGACGGATTCGACGGATATCTTGATGGACCGGCAGTACTCGCGACGCGGAGAGATCACTCTGCCGGAGAACCATACTACAACGTTGCACTAGGGGAAGCGTTGGGAGAGAAAGTCCTGCACGATTCGAGTGAATGCACCGGGGCACTCGATTTGCATCATGTGCGGCGCGCCGCTCAACACCTCGAACCGTGCGCCGTCGATGGATTGAGCCATCTGCCTGACGGCTTCAACTCCCGTTGCCTGATCAAGTTCGCCGGCGATACACAGCGAGGGAATCTTCAGATCACGAAGGCCGGACACCGTATCAAGGCGACTGATAGCCTCCCAGACCGCTTGCCAACCCTGCACGCTCTGCTGCAGCAGCTTGCTTCTCGTCGGCTCGGCTCGACCAGCGCGGATGAAACCTGCTGTGAACCAGCGTTCGAGCGTGGCTGGCACGACTGCGGCCATGCCTTCGCGAAGCGCCAGCCTGCCGCGTTCCGCGCGCGCAGCGCGTGCTTCCTCCGGAATCGTGCACGGGCATCCTGCGGCGATCAGCGAGGTGCATAGTTGCCGATGCTCGATGGCCAGTGTCTGCGCCACCATGCCGCCAAATGAGAGGCCGGCGATGTGCGCACGCGTGATTCCCAGGTGTTCCAGCGTAAAGGCAACGGTCTCTGCGTAGCCGCTCAGGGTCATGCCCGGATCGGCTGCACAGGAGCTGCCATGCCCCGGTAGATCCAGCCGGACAAGTTCAAAGTCCGATCGCAGCAGGGCCGCCACCTCGTCCCAGCACGTGTGATCGAGCCCCACCGGGTGAAGCAGAACCAGCGGCTGTCCCGACCCCTCGCGCATGGCGTGCAACCGAGCTTTCACGAACGCTTCCCCATTGCTACAGTGTCGCGCCATTCTGCAGCAAATAATGAATCCCGGCATTCATACATAAGAAAGGGGGCTGCTGTGCAGGACGTAACAGAGCGATCGATCATCACCGGCGTCGAACAGCTGCCCTTCTCCCGCTGGCACCTGAAAATGCGCGCCATCATCGGCACGGCAACGTTCTTCGATGGCCTCGACGGCGTATCGGTGGGCTATGTGCTGCCGGCCCTGATCGGAGCCTGGCATCTGGACAGCGCCCAGATCGGCTGGATCATTTCCATCGGATTCGTGGGCCAGGCCATCGGCGCCCTGATGGCCGGGTGGTGCGCGGAGGTGATCGGCCGCGTCAAAGCATTGCAACTGATGACCTTCCTGATGGGCGTGCTCAGCATCGGCTGCGCCATGGCTCACTCGTATGATGTTTTGCTCTGGCTGCGTCTGTTCCAGGGCATTGCCATCGGCGGAGAAGTGCCGATCGCGGCAGCGTACATCAGCGAGATCCTTCCCGCTCACAAGCGCGGACGCTCATTCCTGCTATACGAGCTCATGTTCGTCATCGGCATCACGGCCGCATCGATACTCGGCGCGTGGATCGTTCCACGGTTCGGCTGGCCATGGCTGTTCGTCATCGGTGGCATCCCGGCGCTGCTCATTGCCCCGATGCAGTATCTCTGCGTCGAATCACCTCGCTGGCTTGCCTCCAAAGGACGCTTGCAGGAAGCAGGAGCAGCGCTCGAAACGATACGCGACGAGATCAGGCGATCAGGAATCGAACTTGGCAGCGTCCAGCCACAGTTAGCTGAGTTGGCAGCCCCAGTCAGCCGGGCGACCTCGTGGCGTGAACTGTTCGAAGGCCGATATCTCGCACGCACGCTGACTCTGTGGGTGATGTGGTCGGCGAGTTATTTGCTGAGCAAGAACCTCATCATCTGGCTGCCGTCGCTGTATCGAACCGTCTACAAGATTCCAGTCCAGACCGCTTTGAACTACGGGATCATCACTACCGTGCTGAGCCTGCTCGCCGCCGTGATCACTGCACTGGTGATCGACTGGTGGGGCCGGAAGTGGCTGATGGCCAGCGCGTTCGCCTGTGCAGCGGTAGCGTTGCTGGTGCTGATTCCGTTCGCAGCAACCAGCGCGATGGCGGTGGTGATCCTCGGCAATGTGGCCGCCTTCTTCATCAGCGTCACCTCGTTCGGGTTGTATCTCTATACGCCCGAGCTTTATCCGACCCGCATGCGCGCGCTCGGCACCAGTGTCGCGACCTTCTGGGTACGCGTTACCTCGATGGTCTCGCCGGTGATCATCGGCTACATTGTGCCGAACTTCGGCATCGCCACCATGTTCCTGCTGTTCGCCGTTTGCGCACTGCTCGGTGCACTCACCTGTGGTGTCGGTGCAGTGGAAACACGTGGCCGGACGCTGGAAGAAATAGCTCCTTGAAGGCAACTCCATGACCCAGCGATTTGATATCAATGTCTCCGACGGCAAGTTCGATGCACTTGTATTCAGGCCTCAGCAGGCCGTCGCACCCGGAGTACTGATCGTGCCCGAAGTGTTCGGCCGCTCAACCCACATGCGGGACAACGCAACCGAGCTGGCGCGCCAGGGTTTCCTGGTTGGCGTGCTCAACATACATTGGCGCATCGAAGCCGAAGTGGCACTGGAGCCGCACGAAGTCGAACGCGCGCGCAGCCTGCATCAACAACTCGATTACGAGTCCGCCGTCAGCGATATAGGTGCGGCGGTCGAACAATTTCGGTCGGCACCGGGCTGCTCCGGAAAAGTCGGCGTTGTTGGGTACTGTCTGGGCGGGACACTCACCTGGATCGCCGCTGCGCGCAGCAGCGCGGATGCCTGCGTAAGCTATTACGGCACACGCATCCCCAAGTACATCGACGAAGCGAGCAGGATTTCGCACCCTCTGCTGATGCATCTCGGTGCAGCAGATCATTTCACGCCGCCGGAGGTGATTGCGCAGATTGAGAGCGCCACCAAGGGCAACCCTTTAGTTGAACGCTTTGTGTATCCCGGCGCCGGCCATGCATTCTGCAACCCGGCGCAGTCCGGCTTCAATCCAGCGGCTGCCGAGATGGCAAATCGAAGAACCATCGACTTTCTGCAAACGCATCTGCGCTGATCATGGGCAATATCAAAACCTTGTCGATTGGCATCCTCGGTGCGGGCATCGGCGGCCTCGCGACTGCCGCGGCTTTGCGCAAATTCGGCCTGGAGCCTGTTATCTTCGAACAGGCAAGAGCGTTCGCGCGGGTTGGGGCCGGCATCCAGCAGAGTCCGAATGCCGTTCTCGTCCACCGCGGGCTGGGCATCGAAGGGCGACTTCGACAGAGTTCGTTCCGCCCTGCCACCTCGCTCAATCGCGATGGGTATACCGGCGCTGTCACCAATGATCATCCGCTCGGCGCGCAGATTGAAGAACGCTATGGCGCGCCGTATCTGACTCTGCATCGCGGCGATCTGCATGCTGCGCTGGCTGACCTTGTACCCAGGGATTCGATCCAGTTCGGACGCAAGCTGAACGCTCTCGATGAACAGGGCGAGCGCGTGCGCCTCAGCTTCGAAGATGGTAGCGAGACCGAGGTCGATCTGCTGATCGCTGCAGACGGAGTTCACTCGATCACACGAGACTATGTGGTTGGCCCTACTGAAGCGCGCTTCACCGGTCGTCTCGCGTATAGAACAACATTCCCAGCCTCGCGATTGAACGTCGACATCGGCGGCTCCCGGACCAAGTGGTGGGGACGCGATCGCCACATCGTTATTTATTACGTGACGGCGACACGCGACGAGGTTTACTTCGTCACCAGTCAGCCGGAATCCGGTGACTGGATCACCCGGGAATCCTGGTCAACCAAGGGCGATCTCGATGAACTGCAAGCAGCGTTCGCAGAGTTTCATCCCGAAGTGCGCGGTGTACTCGCTGCAGCGCCCGAGGTCTACAAATGGGGCATTTTCGAACGCGATCCACTGCCGAGATGGAACCGGGGCCGCGTTGTTCTGCTAGGCGATGCCTGTCATCCCATGACTCCCTATATGGCCTCGGGTGCCTCGATGGCACTGGAGGACGCGGCTGTTCTCGCGCGATCACTCACGCAGTTCGGTTCCGACAATCTGCAGCATGCGCTTGAAGTCTACGAGAGCGTTCGCAAACCACGCACGAGTATTGTTCAGGCCGGATCAAGCGCGAATACCTGGATGCGCGATGCCACCAATCCGGATTGGCTGTTTGGCTACGACGCCTGGAACGTACCGCTGAAGTAAGTCGCCAAGCCGTGTGACTTTGCGCGGCTCGGAACGAGAACCCTGACCACGTGCTCCCACATTTTCGTAGTGCATAGCAAGAACCCACCGGCGAATCGCGGAATTTCAGGCGCGATCCTTATTAAGGCCCTCAGTCATCCTTGCGTCGACCCTTGGACCGCCGTCGCTCCTCAGCCGAAAACAATGCGGACTTGAGTCCAAACTCGCCATCCCTTCGGGTACCGCTGCGGCGATCGTCCTGCTTTGCATACCGGCACTTGCAGGTTGCACGCATCGTGCATTCCGACAATGGAAGCTGCGGAGCGTTCTTGGCCAGAAAGCGATATTTATCGACTTTCTTCGCACTAGTACAGCAGGGGGCGCCAGGGTTAATTGAGATAGCCTGGAACGGCCGCAGCGCCGACGTATCAATGCGTTTTGTTGGCGTGGATATATTCCTGCTTGAGCGCCCGAACAGCGAGGCGAGGAATGAAGGTGATTGACGTTTCTGCATAGCGTGCCTGCTCAAGAGCGAAACGAAAGTGATGCAGTATGTTTCCACAACTGCAATTTCGTGCTGAGCAGTAGTCCACATTGCCACGCGCTGAACCCTGGGAGATGGCCCTGACGCTGGACCACAGAGAAGTACACTCGCCAGATAAGGCAAAGGTCTTCCCTACTCCAGATTTTGGGTCCACCGGTCGGCACTGGATGAGTAGATGGTGGCCAAGGCCGGAATCGAACCAGCGACACGCGGATTTTCAGTCCGCTGCTCTACCAACTGAGCTACTTGGCCAACGCGAGCCGGGTTCAGACGAACCGGGCAAAGACGGGGCGCGTATTAAACCGGCCGGACCGGGGTGAGTCAACCAAAAACAGCCCGACGGGAACAAAATAGGCCGGGTGCCAAATGGCGGCGATTACAGGTATTCGTCCTTCAGTTTGACGTAGTGCAGGGACGACTCCTGCATCTCGGCAATTTCGCGTTCGGTGAGGTCGCGCACCCGACGGGCCGGGCTACCGAGATACAGACCGCGGGCTAGGGTCTTGCCGGGGGTAACCACCGCGCCGGCGCCGATAAACACGTAATCCTCCAGCACCGCGCCGTCCAGCACCGTAGCCCCCATGCCGATCAGGCAGAAATTGCCGATGCTGCAGGCGTGCAGGATTACCCCGTGCCCCACCGTCACGTCCTCGCCGATCACCAGCGGGATGCCATTGGGCATTTCCGGGTAGGGGCTGGTGCAGTGCAGGACGCTGCCGTCCTGGATATTGCTGCGCGCGCCGATGCTGATGTCGTTCACATCGCCGCGAATCACCGCCATGGGCCACACCGACACATCGTCGCCCAGGCGCACCCGGCCAATCACCACCGCGCTGGGATCGACAAATACGCGCGTACCCACTTGCGGGTGATTATTCCGGTACGGACGGATATTCATAGATCACTTGTGCGGTGGCGATAGGAAGGTTGCATTGTGGCCAACTTGAACCCGACGGCTCAAGCCCGCATATTGGCGGCGTAAACCACACCGAACCGGAACCATGACCAACACCCTGCTGTCTTTCACCGGCCTGCCGCCTTTCAAGCAGATTCAGGCGGGTGAGATCGAACCCGCCATCAGGCAGTTGCTCGACGAGCAGCGCACGCAGCTGGAGACCATCCTGGCGCAACCGCAGCCAACCTGGGACAACACCGTGGCGCCAATGGAAGCCATGCAGCACCGGCTGTCACGCACCTGGTCACCGGTGGGCCATCTGAATGGCGTCATGAACTCCGACGAACTGCGTGCTGCCTACAACGCCTGCCTGCCGCTGCTCAGCGCCTGGCATACCGATGTGGGTCAGAACGAGAAGCTGTATCGCGCCTATGAACAGGTGCGTCAGAACCAGGCCAGCGAGCTCAACAGCGCACAACTGAAATTGCTCGATAATGCGTTGCGCGATTTTCGCCTGGGCGGTGTGGCCCTGCCTGCCGACAAGAAGGCGCGTTACAAAGAAATCATGGAACAGCTGACACAGGTGCAGGCCAGGTTCGACGAGAACGTGCTGGATGCCACCAATGCCTGGTCGCGACACATTACCGAAGAAACTGAACTGGCCGGTCTGCCGGCTCCCATTGTTGAACGTGCCCGCGCTGCAGCTGAGGTCAAGCAACAAGGCGGTTGGCTCTTCACGCTGGATGCGCCTAACTACATGGCGGTGATGATGCATGGCGCCAATGAAAATCTGCGCCGCGAGTTTTATCAGGCGTGGGTGACGCGTGCCTCGGATCAGGGCCTGCAACCAGACAAGTGGGACAACACTGCCCTGATCGAAACCATCATGAAACTGCGTCACGAACTGGCGGGACTGGTGGGCTTTGACAACTACGCCACCTATTCGCTCGCCACCAAGATGGCCAAGTCGGTGGAGGAAGTGCGCGCGTTCCTGGAACAGCTGGTGACTCCTGGCAAGGCCGCCGCGCAACGCGAACTGGATGAGCTCAAGGCTTTTGCCGGGCGCGAACTGAACTCGTGGGATGTCGGTTACTACTCCGAGCGCATGAAACAGCAGCGCTTTGATTTGTCCGAAGAGGCCCTGCGCCCTTACTTCCCCGCGCCGCAGGTACTGAGCGGGCTGTTTGCAGTGGCCTCACGTCTGTACAACGTGCAGATCGTCGAGCGCAAAGACGTGGAGAAGTATCACGACGATGTATTGTTCTTCGACATCCTGAATGCGGATGGCTCGCATCGTGGCAGTTTCTATGTGGATTTATATGCGCGCCCGAAAAAGCGCGGCGGCGCGTGGATGGACGACTGCGTGGGTCGCATGCAGTTGGGCCAGAGCAGCTATCTGCCGGTGGCGTATCTGGTATGCAACTTCATGCCACCACCAGCGGGCGGAAATAAACCCGCGCTGCTGACACACTCCGAAGTTGTCACGATGTTCCATGAGTTCGGTCATGGCCTGCATCACATGCTGACCAAGGTCGACTATCCCAGCGTGTCCGGCATCAATGGCGTGCCCTGGGATGCAGTGGAACTGCCCAGCCAGTTCATGGAGAACTTTGCCTGGCAGCCTGAAGTGCTGCCGCTGATTTCCAGGCACGTGGAGACGGGGTTGCCATTACCGGCCGCAGAACTACAGCGCTTGCTGGCCTCGCGTACTTTCCAGGCCGGCATGCAGACCGTACGACAACTGGAGTTCGCCCTGCTGGATCTGCGCATTCATGCCGAATACAACCCGGTGCGTGGCGCGCGCGTCATGGAGACGCTGGCGGAAGTGCGCGCACAGGTGGCGGTGCTCACACCGCCTGCATTCAACCGCTTCCCGCACAGCTTCTCGCATATTTTCTCGGGTGGTTATGCTGCCGGCTACTACAGCTACAAGTGGGCCGAAGTGCTGGCGGCTGATGCCTTCAGCGCCTTTGAAGAAAGCGGCGTATTCAACACGCAAACCGCGCAGCGTTTTGCCAATGCCATTCTGGAAAAGGGCGGCAGCCGCGATGCCATGGAAGCGTTTGTCGAGTTCCGTGGCCGCAAGCCGAAGATCGAACCGCTACTGAAGCAACTGGGGCTGGCCGCATAAGAGCCCACTGCTCTTGGAGCCCCACTGCGATGCTCGACATCCTGGCCATCACCTGCCCGATCTACCTTGTCATCCTGATCGGGTTTGCGTCGACCCGTATGGGCTGGTTCGCGCAAACGGATATGCGTGTATTCGGAAAATTTGTGGTCAAGCTGGCCCTGCCATCGCTGGTATTCAGCGCGCTGGCGCAACGTCAGTTTCGCGATATTTTCAACGTCAGTTATCTGCTGGCCTATCTGGCCGGATCTCTGGCGGTAGCGGGATTGGGCTATGCGTGGTGCCGGCGCGTTGCCGATATGAATTCCACCACCAGCACGCTCTATGTAATGGGTATGGCGTGCTCGAATAGCGGGTTCGTTGGCTACCCCATTCTGTTGCTGATGATCGCTCCAATTGCCGGCGTGTCCCTGGCGCTGAACATGATGGTTGAGAACATCGTCATGATTCCGCTGTTGCTGGCATTACTGGAACGCAACCAGTCTGGCGCTGGCGAGTGGCACCAGCAGCTCCGCCAGACTCTGGCGAACCTGGTCACCAACCCCCTGATCATCGGCTTGTTCGCTGGATTGGCTGTCTCGCTGCTGGACTGGAAGCTTCCTGAATGGCTGGGACGAACAGTCACCATGTTCGCCATGGCTAGTGGTGCGCTTTCGTTATTTGTCATCGGCGGCTCACTGGTGGGCCTGCCAATGCGAGGCATGACCCGGCAGGTCATCCCCATTTCATTCGGCAAGCTGCTGCTGCATCCGACAGCAGTACTGCTGGCGTTTCTCGCGCTGCAATGGTCAGGGTTGCCGGCGCTTGATCCATCGCTGCGCACGGCGGCCGTGTTGATGGCCGCGATGCCGACCATGACGATTTATCCCATTCTCGCCCAGCCATACAGTCACGAACATTTCCCTTCAGCCACTGTACTGATAACGACGATCAGTTCATTTTTTACGCTGAGCGTCCTGCTCTGGTTACTCCCGCATCTGTACTTGTAGGCGGTTCCGCCATATATGCAGCTGATTGTTCAAGAAAACGGAAGATCACCTTGAAACTTGCGACCTGGAATGTGAATTCATTGCGTGTGCGTCTGCCGCACCTGCATTCCTGGCATGCGGCCGATCAAGCGGATGTGATCGCGCTGCAGGAAACCAAGACTCCGGACAACGAGTTTCCGGTCGATGCCATCCGCGCGGCCGGTCTGTATGCCGTATTCAGTGGCCAACGTACCTACAACGGCGTTGCCATCCTGTCGAAAGCACCTGCGGAAAATATCAGCATGGGGATTCCCGGTTTTGCAGACGAACAGAAGCGCGTGCTGGCCGCAACGGTGGATGGTGTGCGCATCATCAACGTCTATGTACCCAACGGGCAGACGCTGGAATCAGACAAGTTTCAATACAAACTGCGCTGGCTGGATGCGCTCACCGACTATGTGCGCACGGAAATGAGCCAACATCACAAACTGGTCCTGCTGGGTGATTTCAATATTGCGCCGGAAGATCGCGACGTCCACGACCCCAGGGCCTGGGAAGGCTCGGTGCTGGTCAGCGAACCGGAGCGCAACGCCCTGCGGGGTTTACTCAACCTGGGATTGAGCGACGTCTTTCGCCGCTTCGAGCAGCCGGAAAAATCCTTCAGCTGGTGGGACTATCGGGCTGCGGGTTTCAGACGCAACGCCGGGCTGCGCATCGACCTGATTCTGGGTAATGAGGGAATGTCTGAGCTATGCACCGGCTGCAGGATCAACCTCGAACCCCGCCGGCAGGAACGCCCTTCGGATCACACGCCGGTGCTCGCCGAATTCACTCCTGACTAGCTGTCGTTTCCGGATGTAGATGGCGCATCTGAAATGTGCCCTGCTTCGCGCTTTTGAGGTTTGCCGATGACAAATCCCTTAGTCGCGGCGCACCTGCCGTAGACATCCGCAAGGGCAGGGTTAGACTCGCAGCATCAACACAGCCTCTTTGCCGCTGGTTGAGCAAAAAACACATGCAATACCGGCGCAACGATTACGACGTAACCAACACCGTCCAGGTGAGCTCACCAAATGCGGTGCGGCGCGCCGTGCGGGAGCTGTACGCGCAAACCTGGCCGTATTTTGTCTTCGATCGCATCGATACCGCTTTCGCCGACTTCGAACGGCTGTTCAAGGGCGAATACCCGGGCTACCACGGCTGCGACACCGTGTATCACGATTTGCAGCACACGCTGGATGGCACACTGGCCGCGGCCCGCCTGTGCGTCGCCCACGACCGTGCCGTTCACAGCGATCAGCGCATCGGTGCGGAACGGGCCATGCTGTGCGTGATCTGCGCGCTGTTCCATGACTCCGGGTACATCCGTGAGATCGACAACGAGGTGCGCAACGGCGCTGAACTCACCCAGAGCCACGTGTCGCGCGGCGCGGAATTCCTGGCGCGTTATCTGCGCGTCATCGACATGGGCGACTGGATTCCGGTAGCGACCCAGATCATTCACTTTACAGGTTATGAGCTGAGTTTCGATCTGATTCAGGTCGACGACCCGCTGGATCGCGCCACCGGCCACCTGCTGGGCACGGCGGATCTGATCGCGCAGATGTCCGACCGTTGTTACCTGGAAAAATGCCGCGATCGTCTGTATCCCGAATTCATTCTGGGCGGCATTGCGGTAGCGGAAGACGCCAATACTGGCCAGGCGAAGGTTCGTTACAGCTCGGGACTGGATGTGCTGCGCGGTACACCAGACTTTGTGAAATCGATCAGGCGTTCGCACCTGGATGGCGAATTCGGCAGCGTCTACCGCCATCTTGAGCTGTTGTTCAATGGCCACAATCCCTACATCGAAGCCATCGACGCCCACATGGCTTATCTGCAGGACATCCTGCGCACCGGACACTGGCCGATGCTACGGCGCGACCCACCCTGCTTCGCTTCGGAAAAAAACCCGGTGCAGAACATCCGTTCACTGGCCCTGGACAAGCTCAAGACCCTGTGGGCGAAAGCGTGAAACCGACTCGTTGATTTGGCTGTCGCCGGACGGGTGCAATAAATCGCATAACTGCGGAAGCCCTGGGGTAGGGTCGGCTCGCGAGCCGCCCTTCCGGATCCGGATTCAAGAAGGGCGATTCTTGAATCGCACCTAGTCCGACAAGCTCCTACGGCAAATCAATCGCCAGCAAAAACCGCGTATAGATCTCCGGCAATCGCGCCAGCACCTGCTGCTTGCCTTCCATATCGCTCTGCGCCAGCACCCGCCGCAGCGTAGCCAGACTCAGCGACTCCAGCGCGCGCATCGACACGGGTGCGTAACTCAAATGCCAGGGCTCGGGAATAACGCCGCCCCGATCAGTGCGATAGGGTCGGAAAAAGCCAAAACGCGCAATGTTGGCATCCAGCCAGTGGGACAGGCGGGCAAAAATACCGTCTGGAGCGTATTCCGCCGGCACCAACTGCACTTTGTACCCGGCGGGAATAGCGGTGGCATCAACCACGTCGATGTCCGACCCCCAATGGTGGCGACTACCGCCCGGAATCGCCGACCAGACCAGGATGGCATCCAGCAATTCATCGGGGCTCAGCACAGCGTGGTTCAGGGGGGAACCATCCCGCCCCAATAGCGCGCGTTCGCCGCGCCATTTGCTGTTCCAGATCAATAACTGGGTGGCAAAGTCGCGGAACCCGGAACGCAGCTGCAGATCGATGCCTTCAAGTGCGGCCGCATCCCGCATCGCCAGGAACGATGTGACCGCCTCAAAGTGGAGCGCACATTTGAGTTGCTCAAGTAAAACAACGTGGCTGGTCGCCCGGCCAGTCAGCTCAAATTCATCCATACCACTCACAATACAACCTGCAGAATTATGGCGGCGGGTCCGTTGCCGTTTTGACAATACCGCATTGTCGCAAGAAGGGACCGCTAAATTAAGGGTATCGCTGGCTCGCCACGCTGAATCTGTCTCAGTATGATGCAGCACAGGTTATCGGCCGGGGGTAGGGTAACAATCGCTCAGGCCTCTGAACATCAAATTGACCATCGATTCGAACAGAACTGATAACCGGTACGAACCAGAGCGAAGCTCGCCTTAAGGGCATCGCGGCAGCAGATAAGTGAAGTCCTACAATAAACATTCAGTCAAGGTGTTGTTGATTTTCGGCCTGCTCGGGGCCGGAATGACCGTTTTGCTGCTGTATACCGTTTTCGGCGACTTTTACTATTCCAATGCCTGGCTGCTGGGTCTGACCGGGTTTGTGCTGGTTGTCGTGGCCGCGATGCTGGCCTGGCGCTTTACACACCGGCTGGATCGGCCAATCCATGAGTTGATCGAAACCGCCGAGCGCATCGGCAACGGCAACTACACCCAGCCGCTGGCCGTAACCGGCGAGAACGAACTGGCGCCGCTGGAATCAGCGCTGGAGCAAATGCGCCAGAAGTTGCGCCAGAGCACCATTGACAGCAAGTACCTGACCACCGTTCTGGATAGCATGAATGATGCCGTGCTGGTGACCGCGCCCAACGGCGACATCACCAAGATCAACGCGGCCGCCCAGCGCCTGTTTGGGTTCAACGACCGGCAACTGCAAGGCAGACCGCTGCAGGAATTGCTGGTGCCCGTGCAACACGCCGACCCCGAGCATGACCAATCGATCATGGAACTCAACGAATCGGTGATTCGCACCGCCAGCGGCCAGACGATTCCGGTGTCCATCTCGCGTTCGTCGATCAATGCGCCCAATGCCGAATTCAGCGGCAGCATTTTCGTCATGCGCGACATCACCGAGCGCAAGCGGGCCGAGCGTCGTATTCGTTATCTGGCGCGTTTCGACTCGCTGACCAAGTTGCCCAACCGCATGCAGTTTCAGCACCTGCTGCAACAGGCCATTGCCCGCGCCCGGCGCGCCGAACGCATTGTTGCGCTGCTGTACCTTGATCTGGATCGTTACAAGGAAATCAACGACACCTTCGGCCACGAGGCCGGCGACCGTACCCTGGAAATCCTCAGCGAACGACTGACCCGTGCCCTGCCCAAGGAGGCCGTGCTCGGTCGGCTGGCCGGCGATGAATTCGCCGTGTTCATCGAAGGCCTGGACCCGCAGGAAGACGAGCGTTCCCAGACCGCCAATCTCGCTCGTATCGTCCTGTCCGAAATCAGCAAGGCGTTCTATGTGCAGCAACATGAGCTGTTCCTGACCGCCAGCATCGGCATTGCCTTCTGCCCGCGCGATGCCGAGAACGTGATTGACCTGATCCGGCACGCCGACGCGGCGATGTACTACTCCAAGCAGAATGCCGGCAACAATTTTGCGTTCTATTCGCCGGAGATGAATGCCGCAGCGGTGGAACGTCTGATGCTCAAATCGAAGTTGCGGCGCGCCCTGGAGCGCAATGAGCTGGTCATGCTGTACCAGCCCAAGGTTGATCTCGACACTGGCGCTGTGATCGGCGCGGAAGCCCTGTTGCGCTGGCGTCTGCCCGGCCATGGTGATATTTCACCCTCGCAGTTCATTCCGCTGGCCGAAGAAACCAGCCTGATTCTCGGCATTGGCGACTGGGTCATGAACCGGGTCTGCGAAGACTACAAAAGCTGGATGACCCAGGTTGCCGACCCCGGCCGGATCTCCATCAACCTGTCACTCAAGCAATTGCGCCAGACCAGCTTCGTCACCCGCTGTCGCAACATGTTCAAACGCCACGAGGTATCGCCCACCAGCTTCGAACTGGAAATTACCGAAACCACCCTGATGCAGGATCCGAAGCGCACCATCAAGCTGCTCGATGAGCTGTTTGCCATGGGCGTGCATCTGTCCATCGACGACTTCGGCACCGGGTACTCGTCGCTCAGCGCTCTGCAGCAATTCCCCATCAGCACCTTGAAGATTGACCAGTCGTTCGTGCGCGGCATCGGCGACGACCTGGGCGATGCCACCATCGTGCGCACCATCATCGACATGGGCAAGAGCATGGAAATGAAGGTGGTCGCCGAGGGTGTTGAAACCCGCACACAACTGGACTACCTGCGCCAGCACAATTGCCACTACGCGCAGGGCCATCTGTTTGGTGCTGCCATGAGCGCCGATGCATTCCTGGCCCTGATGGTGGCGCAGGCTCAGGGCAAGTATCACATCGCCGCACTGTCGGGCTGAGCGCCCGAGATTCTGTCCTCGCCTCTCCTCTGGGAGAGGTCGCGCGTAGCGCGGGTGAGGGCATTCAGCTGCTAGACTTGCCGGCTATGCTCAATTTCTCAGACATCTCCATCCGCCGCGGTCCGCGTGTGCTGTTCGAAAAAGCCACGTTCAACCTGTTTCGCGGCGAAAAAATCGGCATCACCGGCGAGAACGGCGCCGGCAAGTCCACCCTGCTGGCACTGGTGCGCGGCGAAATCCAGCCGGAAACCGGCACCTTCGAGATGCCCGGCAATCTGGCGGTAGCGCATGTGGCGCAGGAACTCTCCGCCAGCGAAGCCGCCGCCATCGAGTTTGTGCTGGACGGCGATCCCGAGCTGCGCAGCATCGAGCAGCAGATCGCCGAGGCTGAAGCCGCAGACGACGGCCACCGGCTGGCCGAACTGTATGGCCACTACGATGCCATTGGCGGTTATCACGCACGCAGTCGCGCCGGCACGCTGCTGCACGGTCTGGGTTTCACCAGCGAAGACGAACAACGCCCGGTGCGTGATTTCTCCGGTGGCTGGCGGGTGCGACTGAATGTCGCCAAGGCGCTGATGTGCCGCTCCGATCTGCTGCTGCTGGACGAACCCACCAACCACCTGGATCTGGATGCAGTGATGTGGCTGGAAAAATGGTTGCAGGACTATCGCGGCACGATCTTGCTGATCGCCCATGACCGCGACTTTCTCGACAGCATCTGCAATCGCATCGTCAATATCGAACGCGGCAAAGCCGAGGCCTATCGCGGCAACTACTCCGACTTCGAAGTGACCCGCGCCGCCAAACTGGCGCAGAACCAGGCGCTGTATGTACGCCAGCAGCGCGAAGTGAAACACATTGAATCCTTCATCAATCGTTTCAAGGCGCAGGCCAGCAAG
Source organism: uncultured Pseudomonadota bacterium (assembly GCA_963748005.1). GTDB lineage: Bacteria > Pseudomonadota > Gammaproteobacteria > Steroidobacterales > Steroidobacteraceae > CAILZL01. The sequence goes on along the minus strand of CAVVHH010000002.1, from coordinate 1,995,966 downwards.
GCGCGTCAGGCACAGAGCCGCATCAAGGCACTGGAGCGCATGCAGCTCATTGCCCCGGCGCACGTCGATACCGAATTCACCTTCTCGTTTCTGGAACCTCTCAAGCTGCCGCGTCCGCTGTTGACGGTGGAAGATCAGGCGGTTGGTTATGGCGATACGCCGCTGGTCGAGAACATCGGTTTCACCCTGCAACCCGGTGCACGCGTTGCGCTGCTGGGCCATAACGGCGCGGGCAAATCCACGGTCATCAAGATGCTCGCCGGCGAACTGCCATCAATAGGCGGTGAGCGCACCGAAGCCAAGGATCTGCGCATCGGTTACTTCGCACAGCATCAACTCGAACAACTCAACGAGAAGGAATCGCCGCTGGAGCATCTGCGCCGTCTGGGCGGACCGCAGGGCGCGAAAGCGCCAGAGCAGGACTTGCGCGACTTTCTCGGCACCTTCGGCTTTCGCGGCGATCGCGTGTTCGAAGCCATCGGCCCGTTCTCCGGTGGCGAAAAGGCGCGACTGGTGCTGGCCTTGCTGTCGTATCTGCGGCCCAATTTGCTGCTGCTCGACGAACCCACCAATCATCTGGATCTGGAAATGCGCCAAGCATTGGCGCTGGCCTTGCAGGATTACAGCGGCGCCGTATTGATGGTGTCGCATGATCGTCACTTGCTGCGCACCGTGATCGACGAGTTCTACATTGTTGCAGATGGACGTGCCACGCCCTTCGATGGCGATCTGGAAGACTATGCCAAGTGGGCAGCCAACAACCCCAAGGATGCACCGGCCAAAGAACCCAAAGCCAGCAAGGTCAAGGAACCTGTCGCCAAGGAATCAGAAGAAACACGCAAACAACGCAAGCGCGATGAAGCCGAACAGCGCAACCGCATCGCGCCGCTGCGCGCCGAACTGGCCAGGCTCGACAAGGAGCTGGCGCAGTTGCAGAAGAAGCTTGCAGATGTCGAAACCAGACTCGCTGCGCCGGATATCTACGATGCCGCCCAGAAAGCGCGCCTGCGCGAATTGCTGGACGAACAGACCAGGCTAAAGCGGAATATCGATCAGGTGGAATCGAAGTGGCTGGAAACCACTGAAACCCTCGAGTCAATATCGAATGCTGCTTCTGATTGAAGCAGCTGCCACTCCACTGATCGCCAAGCGATGCCCTCCAGCTTACCGCCCCACCCGCGCCGCCAGATGTGCTGGATAACGATCACCTTGCACCTGCACTTGAACAAGCGCGTTGGCAATCTGGCGCAGATCCGCTGCGGTCAGTTCGACGCCGGCACCGCCGATATTCTCCTGCAGACGATGCAGCTTGGTGGTGCCCGGGATCGGCACGATCCACGGCTTCTGCGCCAGTAACCATGCCAGCGCAATCTGCGCCGGTGTGGCTTTCTTGCTTGATGCGATCTGACCGATCAGGTCGATCAACGATTGATTGGCCTTGCGCGCCTCGGGCGAGAAACGCGGCACGATGTTGCGAAAGTCGTCCTTGGCAAACGATGTCTTGTCGTCGATCTTGCCCGTCAAAAAGCCCTTGCCGAGTGGACTGAAGGGCACGAAACCAATGCCCAGCTCCTCCAGTGTCGGCAGGATTTCCTTCTCGGGCTCACGCCACCACAGCGAATACTCGCTCTGCAGCGCCGCCACCGGTTGCACGGCATGCGCGCGGCGGATCGATTGCACGCTGGCTTCCGACAGGCCGAAGTGTTTGACCTTGCCCTCGCTGATCAGCGCCTTAACGGTGCCGGCCACTTCCTCGATGGGCACGTTCGGATCGACGCGGTGCTGATAGAACAGATCGATGCGATCGGTCTTGAGTCGCTTGAGTGACGCATCGGCAACCGCGCGAATGCGTTCCGGCCGGCTGTCCAGACCCGCCGTTGAATCGCCACCCATGAAACCGAACTTGGTGGCAATCACCACCTGGCTACGGATCGGTGCCAGCGCTTCACCCACCACTTCCTCGTTGACGAAGGGGCCATACGCCTCGGCGGTGTCGAAAAAAGTCACACCACTGTCGAACGCGCTGCGAATCAGCGCAATCGCGTCCTGCTTGTCCGTTGCTGGACCATAACCGTAGCTCAAGCCCATGCAACCGAAACCGAGGGCGGAAACTTCCAGACCACTTTTGCCGAGTGTGCGCTTTTGCATGATCGTGCTCCTGTCAGGTCGAATGCGGGCAGCTTGCGCGCCTTGCTGTGCCGTGACTAGTGCGGATAAATCGCTAAGGCCTATGAGTTGGGCTCATGGATGGCGCTGATCCTTCGGCTTTCCTTGATATGAAATGGAACGCATTGCAATTCAAGTAAGTCAGTGGCAACGGCTCAGAGCGGCCCTAACCGGCCGGTCGCGCGCTCCATTAACGGTCATTCAATTTAGGTGAGGCGGACGCTCACTCGATACCTACGGATCGACTGCCCTGAGCAGACCAGCCTTTTGCAACACGTACCCCGCGAATCCCCCTAACTACCAATATCTGCAATCTCCGACGCCACTAATCGATCAAGCTGAGAGGCGCTTAGCATTATAGAAAAAAGCGCTCAAGCTTTAAACTGACTCGCGACTTAAAACAACAGTAGGACATGTTGTATGCTTGGCGTTTTTCGAGCAGGTAAAGGAGAACACGTGGCATATGCGTCAGCAACGATTGCTCGGACGATCAATCAGATCAACCGTTCATACTTCCTCCCAGCTATTCAACGCCCTTATGTCTGGCAACCTGAGCAGATTACTGCTCTATTCGATTCCCTGATGAAGGGATACCCCATAAGTTCATTTTTGTTCTGGGCAGTCGAGCCTAACCGCCGCGAAGATTGGGACATCTATAAGTTCATGGAGAACTTCCGTCAGGGCGATGTCCACAATGAATTAGCTGAAACTGATGGGCGGGATGTGGTCCTTGTACTAGACGGCCAACAACGTCTTACTTCCCTATTAATTGGACTTCAAGGTAGCTATACCGTTCGACCAAAATATGCGCGCAGAAACAATCGAGAGGCCTGGGTTCGTCAGAATTTATTCCTCGATCTACTACGCAATCCCAATATTGAAGAATTGGATGAGTCAGAAGACGGTGAGCTCGGGGTTACCTATGGTTTTCGGTTTGCTTCAGAGACTCCGCCAGCATTGCCAGGACATTGTTGGTTTAAGGTTGGACGCATCCTCGATTGCACAAGTGACGACGCATACGATCGCTTACTCAACGAGATTATTGAATCTCTTCCCGATAGCTCTACGCGAGCCGAGCAACGCGTACTAGAACGAAACCTGGAGCGTCTGTACCGTATAACTTGGAAAGACGAGGTGATTTCCTATTTCACTGAAACTGACCAGTCATACGATCGTGTGCTAGATATTTTTATCCGCGCGAACGACGGCGGGACGAAACTGAGCAAGTCCGATCTGCTGCTATCAATGATAACTTCTAAGTGGCAAGGTGTAAGCGCTCGCGAGGAAATATTCAACTTCGTCACCCGACTCAATGAGGGCCTAGAAGGCAAGAACGGGGTTGATAAAGACCTGATCATGAAAGCGTGCCTAGTCTTGAGTGATCTTGATCAGGTGTACAAGGTAGGTAACTTCACCTCGAAAAATCTTACGATCATTGAAAAAACTGGCCCCGCATAAAGGACAGTGTAGAAGCTACTTTCAATCTGATCAATCGATTCGGCATCGATCAAGAAACGCTAACATCAGGAAACGCCGTCCTACCCATAGCATATTACCTATTCAAGACGGGCCAAGGTGATCTAGCCGCTTCGACCCATGAAAACGCAACAAATAGCCACCTTATTCAGCGCTGGCTCATTGGTAGCCTTCTTAATAGTGTATTTGGTGGAAACTCTGACAACACCATTGGTGCCGCTCGTTCAATCATCAAAGAAAGCTTGTTAACTAGTGCTGAATTCCCGTATCGGGCTTTAGTAGATGGGTTAGCTCAACGAGGACGCGTTACCGAATTTGATGACAATAACGTCGAGACAATATTGGAAACAACATATGGAAGACGCACTTGCTTCTTGGCTCTGTCTTTGTTGTATGACACGACCACGTGGGGTCTTACCAACTATCACATCGATCACATAATTCCGCGGTCACTAGCAGACCGAAGAGCGCTGGAAGCCGACCAAATACTAGAATCCGACATTGAGAAGATACAAGAATCAGTAAATAGACTCGGTAATCTGCAACTTCTACGCGGACAAGAAAACTTAGAGAAAAATGCCCAGCCTTTCGATCAATGGATTAGGACCCGCGATGATGGATTCCGGAATCGCCACCTAATACCTCTTAGGGAAGAGCTTTACTGTGTACAGCGCTTGCCGGAATTTGTGACGGAGCGCGAACGCCTAATTGTAAGACATCTACGGAGCGCAATTTTCGGGAGCGCTGCAACTGGTCCTTCAAGCTGAGGCACCGTGTGCCAGTGCCGGGTGAGCTGACCAGGGTTTGACGGACACCCAGATTACCTCGAAAGTGAGGTATGGAGATGTCACATGGGACGAGTCAGAAATAAGTATCCACGTGAGTTCAAGCTGGAGTCAGTACGTGCCTTTCGTAGCGGGCAGCACATGGGCCGTCGATCCGCAGGTATTCATGTCTCTATAAACCCCTGTTCAAAATACATACGGATCGACGGCACCGTTCACGCGGCGCAGCTTACAAGCCAACGGCCTTGAGCATCAGTCGATCGGTTCGGGTGGGATCGGCAACAACTCTGGATTCGGTATCGAACACCATGGTGAGTCGTTTGCTCGCATCAAAGGGTTCCCAATTCGACATGCCCGGATGATTGGGATTGCCGGTTCTGGCGAACGCCACCCACGCGTCGCTCATCATCTTCGCCAGCCCATCCACTTCGGGACTGCCGTTGGCGCGGCGCTTTACAAGCTGGGCATTGTCGAAGACAAAAGGAATTTCGATGGTATGAAAAGCCTTGCGCACTTCATCCTCCCAGGTGAAGAGATATAGCCAGCTCGGGGCTTTGCGCAGCGCGGATCTGCGTTCGGCCTGGGTGATGCCGTCGAAACGGAAACTCTCCGAGGCCAGCAACTTGTAGAGTTCGAAGTTGCTCATTCCCGGATGCGCCATGCGCGCCAGTTCCAGCAGTCTGGTGGTGTTGCTGGGACCAGCAAGCGGATCGATGCGTCGCTGCAGTTCGGCTTCGTCTATCTGTGTTCCCATCGGCAAGTTGAAGCCTGCCTCATCGTGCACACTGCCGATCATCGCTGGCACGTTGGCAGTCATGGCGGGCGCAACGGGATCACAGGGATGGATGGGCAACGACCTGCCATCGACCACGGGACGCAGATAGGTTGGCAGGTGCGTACCCATCGAATACGGAACCTTGTCGACGGTCTTGATGACTTCGAACAGACGCTCAGGCGGCACACGCTGCAGTTCTTCGATCTGATTGGGCTTGAGGCCGAGCGTCGTCATCACGTCGCGCGCGGTCTGGTATGAGGCATCGCGCTCTACGGCGCGGATCGCCGAGCCGCTTTGCGCGATGGCGCGGTGAAACAGACCGTTGGCGGGCGGCATGGCCATCAATGTGCCGACCTTCATGCCGCCGCCGGATTGGCCGAAGATGGTGACGTTACCCGGATCGCCACCCATGTGGCCGATGTTGTCGCGCACCCATTCCAGCGCCAGCACGATATCGAGCATGCCGGCGTTACCCGATTCCGCAAAGCGTGAGCCGCCGAGTTCGGCGAGGTTGAGATAGCCGAAGATGTTGAGACGATGATTCACGGTGACGACGACCACATCGTGATTGCGCGCCAGATTGCTGCCATCTGTCTGGGCTTCGGCACCCGAACCACTGCCAAAGCCACCACCATGCAGCCAGACCATCACCGGTCGCTTGCGGTTGTCACCCAGCGCCGGCGTCCAGACATTCAGCACCAGGCAGTCTTCACTCATGGGTTGAGTGCGTTGAGCTGGATTATTCGGCTGGTTCTGCCAGGCGCGTGGGCCGAAGTCGAGCGCATCTCTGACACCCGCCCAGGACATGGGTTTTTGCGGCGGCAGAAATCGGGCCGCGCTTGCGGTGGAAGCGCCGTAGGGCACACCCTTGAAGATGTGCACGCCACTCGAATTCACACCGCGCACTTTGCCGGCCGTGGTCTCGAATACGCTGTCGGCATCGGCGAAGGCGCGCAATGGGTGAAATCCGCCAATTGCCAGCGCGGCCGCCATGGTTGTGCCACCGCCCAGCAAGTCGCGACGGGTAAGGATGCTTGCCGAATCTTTCGCAGCTCTGTTCATTGTATTGCCCCTGATCGGATCTTGTTTCGGTTCCGCATGCGACGGATGTAGAACCTATCTCAAAACGTAGCGAGCGAAGGTAGGTTGCGTTCCGCCGGAGCGTAGGCACCGGAGTTTATGCGTAATAAATGAGGATGCCGAGCACCGCCGGGACGCAAGATACCGAGCGCAGTAGTTTTGAGATAGGTTCTAGTCAATCATGCCGCAAGCCGCGTTCGCACAGGAACGGAAGCATAAATGTGGTTTTCCACAGAAGCCAATCCAGCGCATGGCCGTGGTGCCGCGCCTGGCCGTGGTGCCGGACCACAGCTTAGAAGTTATTTCCGGGGCCTGAATCGTGCCTGGCAATCGGCCTGAAGATGCTGCCAACAAACCCGGTCTCCAGATGCGCCCAGCAATATGCCGGTTGATCGGTAACGATGCAGTGCCAGCAACACAGCAGAGCATTTAGTTCTACTGTGTTAGAAAGCGCTGAAAGGCGCATTGCGGTGTTAAAACAGCATGAAAAAGCCTCACGTACTGGCGGGTACGCTGCGTTTTTTCATGCTGTTTTGCCTTGCACTGCATCCTTTGATCGCTTTCTAACACAGTAGAATTAGTGCCGCCCAAGACATAGGCACGGCAACCTCATATATTTCGCCAGACAGACCATTACCCGACCCACTATTGATCGGTGATTTGCTGCAGTTCCGCTCTTGCGCCAATTGTGCGTGACCTGAGTCACGGTGCCGTGGCATTCGCGTCCAATACAGTGGCCAGCAATTGACAGGGAATCATCATGTTGGCCGAAACGCTGGTCGTACTGGATTTTGAAACCACCGGACTGCGCCCCGATCAGGGCGATCGCATTACCGAAGTGGCGGCACTGCGCCTGCGCAATGGCAAGGTGGTGGCGCGTTTCGAGTCGCTGGTGAATTGCGGGCGACGGCTGCCGAATTCCATTCGTGCTTTCACTGGCATCAATCAGCAGATGCTCGACGGCGCGCCCGCGCCGCGACAGGTGTTTCCCGAACTGCTGCGCTTTATCGGCCGTGATCCGGTGGTATCGCACAATGCCGCTTTCGATCAGGGCTTTCTCGATTGCGAATGCGAACGCCTGCATCTGCCGCGCCTCAGCAATGATTTCATCTGCACCGTACAGCTGGCGCGACAACTGTTGCCGGAACTGGCCAGTCATTCGCTGCACGCGCTGGTGCGTCACTTCCGGTTGACCACTACCGCCGAGCATCGCGCCGGACTGGATGCCGAAGCCACCGCGCAAGTCCTGCTGAAGCTCGGCACGCTCATCGCACAGCAAACACAGAACCTGCGCGTTGATTCGGCTGCCTTGCAACGCTTTGCCCAGCCCACAGGCGCGTGGCACCAGACTACCTCCGCACTGCGTATCGCCTAGAGTGCTGCCGACAGCAGGCTGGCTGGCACGGCCGCATCATCCGCATCGGTCACCAGCAACACTTCGATCCCGCTCCCCTGCCGGATCACCTCAATACCTTCAATCTTGCAAGTGGGCATCACGCGCTTCATCCATAACAAACGATGCTGCGCGTCGGCCATGCCGATTGCCGCGCCGGCACAGGCTCCATCCTCGTAAGCGCTGTCGGTATCCTCGGCCACCGCAGTAAATAGCCAGCGGCCATCGGTCAAAACACTGGCATCACTGAAACACAGCGGCACGCCGTCAATCTTGCCCAGCTCCATGGTATGAATCCCCAGTGGCTTCAGGGCAGGCAACTGATCGCCGGTACTCAGGCTGGCGAGCAATGGCTGCAGATCCAGGTGAATCACGGCGTTGGGCGAATTGCCCTTGTTGCCACGCTGCAGCAGCCGCAGTTCATTGCCATGCAGCCACGCGCCTTCGAGATTGAGTTCGTCAAACTCCGGTTGCAGTGTTTCATACAGCGCCGACGCGTCCAGAATTCTGGGCGCACCCTGCACTTCGCCGTGGTTGCCCAGCGGCACCAAGGCACCTCGATAGCGATGGCGTGTAGAGCCCGATCCCAGTGCCAGCAATGCGCCATGCGGGTACTGCGCAAACGCCGGCAAGCGCGTCAGCACTTCAAGATCGGGCTTGCGTTTCTTGCGTGGCTTTTTCTTGTCGGGCAGTTCGCCGGGAAAGATCCGCAACAATTCGCCCGGGGCAGGGTCGTCCAATACGAAGTGGCCCAGATGCAGCTCATCGTCGGCAACCACATATAGGTTCTTGCCTGCCCTGACCAGACCGCTGGCAGCGCTGAGGTAGGCGGGACGCTGCAGATCGCTGGCGGTAGCCAGCGTGAGATCGCGAAGCTTGGTGAGATGCAACATGGGGTTTCCAAACCGAATGGCCGGCGGCAGAGCATTAATCTATCCGTTTTATGGATGGTATCGGACGGGATTTTGTACTTTTAACCGGCCGGGAATGGCGCGATGCTGTCAGCCAAGGAGAAACCACATGAATACCCCCACATATAGTCTGAGACACAGCAATGAACGCGGCTATGCCGACCACGGTTGGCTGAAGTCGTATCACAGCTTTTCGTTTGCCGACTACTTCGATCCGGAGCACGTCCAGTTCGGACCGCTGCGTGTGATCAACGAAGATCGCGTTGCGCCCGGTATGGGCTTTGGCACCCACGGCCATCAGGACATGGAAATCATCAGCTATGTGCTGGATGGCGCGCTGGCGCACAAGGACTCAACCGGCACCAGTTCCACCATTCGCCCCGGCGATGTGCAGCGCATGAGCGCCGGTCGCGGCGTGCGCCATAGCGAGTTCAATCCGTCAACGGATGCGAACGTGCACTTCCTGCAGATCTGGATCATGCCCAATGTACGGGGCATCGCGCCCAGCTATGAAGAGAAGCGCTTCTCAGCTGAGGACAAGCGCGGTCGGTTGCGGTTGATCGCCTCGCCCGATGCGGCCGATGGTTCGGTGCTGATTCATCAGGATGCCCGCGTGTATGCCGGGTTGTTCGATGGTGAAGAGCGTGCTCGACTTGAAGTACAGGCAGGCAGAGGAATTTATGCGCACGTCGCGCGTGGCCAGTTGACGGCTAACAGCCAGGGGCTCAAGACAGGTGATGCGCTGATGATCAGCCATAGCAATGAGTTGGTTCTTGAAGCGGGTAGCAACGCGGAAGTGCTGGTGTTTGATCTGCCGCTCAAGGCATGAAGCTGCTAACGTAGGCTGGGTAGAAGCGAAGCGTAAACCCAGCATCAGTGATCAGATGCTGGGATTTCATCCCAGCCTACGGCGCTGAAGCGCTATGTCAGCTCAACGTCAAAGTTGTCGAGTGCCAGGAGTCCGTCACTTGAACGCCAGTTCTGTCGCTCCAAAAAGCTCCGAAGGTTTAGCGGTCGGCTGGAGACTCGGATTGCCGGGATAACGCTTTCCGTTGAAGCGCAATATCGCATTTCCGGCTTTGATGCCTCCACCAGATACAAACACCGACAATGACTTCCATCCATTTCGAGATTCACCTAACACCCAAATGGGCTTGCGAGAAATTGAGGTGGAGGAGACGATCTCAAAGCTATCCTTGCCACCGCGAAGCACAAGCATCGAACAGCCCCCGGATCCACAGTAGTGTGCATCTGTGATAAGCACTACCGCGTCTGGCGCATTATCATCATTCAGATCGGTAATAGCGTATTCATATGAAGGCAATGGATCAGGTTGTGCGTAGGCCGCCAAAACCTTGTCGATAGTTGGGTTCCCACCAGCCATGGCTTGCGATTCGACAAAGGCAAGCATGAAACCAATCGCGGCCGACTCGACCATTCGGTACGTACTCATAGACCCTCTAAGCTCTCTCAATTGTGTCTAACCAAACTTCCATATAACTCTGTACTCGATACTGGCATCAACATACGGGCTAGCCATAACAACTCTGACGCGAAACTCACCCCATCGCCTTTTCCCACATCTCCACCACCCGCCTGCGCTGCTCCACAAACTCTCCATCATCAATCACGCCCTCATCTCCCGCCAACGACAAATGATGCATGCGTTCGCGATACAGGCGATAGGTGCTGGTCAGGAAATCCACATCGCTTTGCGGAATAATATTTCCTGAAGCCAGACTTTCCAGCTGACGAATATTGTCGGTGAACAGGATGATCGGCGGATACTCGTCGGCCCACTTGAGCATCCAGTACTGCACCAGGAATTCGATATCGGCAATACCGCCGGCGTCCTGCTTCAGGTCGAACTGATCCTTGCCCGCTTTGGACAGTTCATCGCGCATGCGCTGGCGCATCTTGCGCACCTCTTCGCGCAGCGTGTCGCGCTTGATGACTTTGCGCAGCACATCGGTGCGGATGGCTTCGAAACGTTCGCTGGGCGCAGCATCGCCGGCCACGGCGCGGGCGCGCAATAGCGCCTGATGTTCCCAGGTCCATGCCTCATTGCGCTGATAACTTTCAAAGCCATTCAGGCTCTGCACCAGCAGGCCGCCCTTGCCGCTGGGCCGCAAACGCACATCCACTTCATACAGACGTCCGGCGCGGGTGTGCACGCTGAGCAGATGCACCAGGCGCTGACCCAAGCGCGCAAAGAACACACCGTTGTCCACGGCGTTGTCGCCATCGGTCTGCTGGATCACGCCCTGCGAGTCATGCAGGAACACCAGATCAAGATCGGAGCCATAGCCCAGTTCGATGCCACCAAACTTGCCATAGGCAACGATCACCACACCGGCTTCGCGCAGCTGGTCCGCCGACTCGCCGCACATGGGCTTGCCATGGCGCTTGATCAGTTGCTGGCGCGCCATCGATAGCGCCTGCTGCACAATCAGCTCGGCCAGGTCGGTGAGCCGGTCGCTGACTTTCATCAGCGGCATACGTCCGGTGAGATCCGCCACGGCGATACGAAACATGGCGATGCGCTGAAACTCGCGCAGCAATTCGATCTGACGTTCTTCATCGTCCTCATCGGCATGTTCCAGCTTGAGCTGCAAATCGGTCGCCAGCGAGGCGCGCGTCGGCAGATCGTTCATCAGGCGTTCGTCGATCAGCTCGTCCAGCAACAGCGGGAATGCGGCGATCTGTTCGGCGAGAAATTCACTTTGTGCGCACAACTTGACCAGCAGGCCAAGCACTGGCGGATGTTCATTGAGCAACGCCAGATAGACTGTGCGGCCACCGATCATTTCGATGATGCGCAGTACGCGGGTGAACACTGCGGCCTGATCTTCAGTCTGCGCGATGAGGTGCAACAATCTGGGCACCAGTACGTGCAGACGCTGCTTGCCGGTTTCATCCAGACGCTGGTAGTAGCCGCTGTCGCGCACCTGCAGCATCTGCGTGGTGATGTGGGCAGGATCGGTGATGCCCAGCGCCTGTACGGCGCGATGCCGCTCGGTATCACTGATGGAAGGATCGAGAAAACTGCTCAACGCCGAATCTGCCACGGGTGTTTCCGCTGCACTGCCGAAGACAATGGTCGCAAACCAGTGTTTTACGCGTTCGCGATGCTGGTTCAGCTGCGCAAGCAAGGATGACCAATCGGCGTAGTTCAGCGATACCGCCAGCCGCAGTCTGTCGATACTGTCGTCCGGCAGGTAGTGATTGTTCTCGTCACTCCATTCCTGCAGGCGGTTTTCCACCAGTCGCAGGAAGCGATACGCCTGCAGCAGTTCATCCACGGCTTGCGCCGACAGCAACTTGTGACCACTCAGCCGCGGCAACACCTGCTGCAATTCGCGCGATTGCAGATTCTTGTCATTGCCGCCACGCAGCAGCTGGAACGCCTGCGTGATGAACTCCACCTCGCGAATACCACCGGGCCCCAGCTTTACGTGTTCGTGCAGTTCACGCCGCTCCACTTCGCGCGCAATCAGGTTTTTCATGTCGCGCAGCGCTTCGAAAACCGAGAAGTCCAGATAGCGGCGGTACACGAATGGCCGCACCACATTGTTGTACAGATACTGGTAGTGCTCGATGGCGGTGATAGGCCGCGCCTTGACGAAGGCGTACCGTTCCCAGTCGCGGCCGTTCTGCTGCAGATAGGTTTCGAAGCTGTCGAAATTTACTGCCAATGGACCGCTGTCGCCGAAGGGCCGCAGGCGCATGTCGACGCGAAACACAAAGCCGTCAACGGTCTTGTTGGCCAGCCACTGGATGATGCGCTGACCGAGACGCAGGAAAAATTCCTCATTGGCCATGGGTTCGGCCGCGTCAGTCTCACCGGCTTCCGGATACACAAAAATCAGATCGATGTCCGATGAATAGTTGAGCTCGCGGCCGCCCAGCTTGCCCATGCCCAGAATCATCATCGGCTGCGCCTCGCCCGACTCACGACCGCGTGGCGTGCCGTACAGCGCCGACAGCTGTGCGTAGGCGCGTTCATATACGCATTGCACACAGACATCCGCAAGATTGGACAGGTCCAGCAGGGTCTCATTGAGTTCGGCGAAACCGGCAATATCACGCCAGGCAATGCGCACCATCTGCTGGCGGCGAAAACGACGCAGTGCTGTCAGCAGCTCGGTATCGTTGCCAGCCGTTGCCACCGCCGCATCCAGCTGCTGACGCAGCCATGCAGTATCAATGCTGTCCAGCAGGCGTCCGCTGTTTTGCAGACGCACCAGCAACTGCGAGTCGCCCAGACAGGCATTGGCGACAAATTCACTGCTGGCGAATACTTGCGGCAGCGATATCGCGATGCGCGGTGTTTGCAGTACACGTGCACCGTCCGCATCCAGCGAAGTGCTCAGCAATTGCAATTGTTCTGCCACCCGCGCACGCAGGGCGTCGGGCAGTGAGTCCACCGTGTGATAGTCAACATGTGTCATCTGGACAGTCTAATGCCACGCTCAGGCCGGCGGTAGCATTGGCACGGCTTGCTGCTATCATCCCGCCACAAGTCAGTATGGAACAATCAATCCCCGGCTGTTGAACAGCCGCCACGCAAAACAGGGATCGGCCATGCGCATCAAGCCACACCAGTTAATCGGCCTTTGCTTACTGCTGGGAGCGGTGGGCTGGCATTTCTTCAAACCGGTGCAGCTGGGTGCCGGCAAGACTCGCGGCGCCGATTCCGCAGATCAACTGCAACTGGGCCAGTTGACGCTGCTACCTTGCACCATTGGCAATGAAACGCAACTCACTCTGGATGCCTACTGCACCGACTTTGCAGTGTCGGAAAATCATGCGGATGCGCACAGCCGTCGTATCACGCTGAAAGTGGCCATCGTCAAAAGCGACGCTGCACAGCCGGATGCAGATCTGGTCACCTTTCTCGATGGCGGACCGGGTGGCGCGGCTACTGACGACTATCCGGTAGTGGCCGCGGCCTTCGCGCCGCTGCGGCAGCAGCACCACATATTGCTGATCGATCAACGCGGCACCGGCGGCTCCAATGCGCTGGATTGCCAGCATTTGCGCAACACCATCACCGACCGGCTGGAAGAACTGGGCGGTGACCAGGCCAGGGCGCAGGCCGTGCTGGACGATTGCCTGAAGGAAATCAGCACCAACGCCGATCCGCAGTTTTACACCACCACCGACGCCGCACAGGATCTGGAAGCTGTGCGACGTGCCCTGGGCAATCCGGAACTGAATCTCGTCGGTGTTTCCTATGGCACGCGCATGGCGCAGCAATACGCCGCGCGGTTTCCCGACAGTGTGCGCAGCATCGTGCTGGATAGTGCGGTGCCCAATTCGCTGGCGCTGGGTCAGGATCACGCGCGCAATCTGGAAAATGCAGTGCAGGCGCAACTGGCGCTGTGCACTGCGAATACCGAGTGTCGCAGCCGCTTCGGCGATCCCTACGCACAGTTGAAAACCCTGCATGCACGCCTGAGCGCGCAGCCCGTGAAGGTGCAGGTGCCCGATCCCAATACCTACCAGGCGAGCGAACGCACGCTGACCGCGGTACGACTGGCAGGACTGGTGCGGTTGTATACCTACAATGGCTATACCAGCGCATTGATGCCATTGATGATCGACGAAGCTCTAAAAGGCAACTACGCGCCGTTGCTCGGCCAGGAACAACTGGTCGTTGGCGATGTGAGCAATCGCATCACCGGCGGCATGGGCCTCTCGGTGGGCTGCAGCGAAGATGCCGACCTGCTCAAGACCAATCCAGCCGACCACGACACCGTGATGGGCAATTCCATCATCGAGTTGTTCCAGAACGTTTGCCCGCGCTGGCCGCATCGCGAACGTCCGGCGGATTTTCATCAGCCATTCAAGAGCGCATTGCCAGTACTGATTTTGTCGGGCGAACTCGATCCAGTCACGCCGCCGCGCTACGGTGAGGAGATACTGGCCGCCTTGAGCAATGCCCGATTGATCACAGCCAGAGGTCAGGGTCACGGCATCATGTCGGTTCGCTGCGTGCCGCAACTGGTCGGCGAATTCGTCGCCACGTTGCAGCCGAAAAAACTGGATGCAACCTGCCTGGACAATTTGCAGGCACCGCCGGCCTTTCTCAATTACAACGGAGCGGCGCCATGATCGAGGCAAGGAATTTGCGCAAGCGCTTCGGCAACGTCACCGCCGTTGATGATGTGTCCTTCGTGGCCCGCGACGGTGAGATCACTGGCCTGCTTGGTCCCAATGGCGCAGGCAAGACCACCACGCTGCGCATGCTGTACACCCTGATGCAACCGGACCATGGCCAGGTGCTGGTGGATGGTGTCGATGTGGCGGCCGATACGCTGGCGACACGCCGCAGCCTGGGTGTGCTGCCGGATGCGCGTGGCCTTTACAAGCGGCTGACTGCGCGCGAGAACATTGAGTACTACGCGCAACTGCAAGGTATGGCCAGCGCTGCCGCAACTCAACGCATCGAGCAATTGATTGCCACGCTGGATATGCGTGACTTCATCGAACGGCGTACCGAGGGCTTTTCGCAGGGTCAGCGCGTCAAGACCGCCATAGCCCGTGCGCTGATCCATGCGCCGCGCAATGTGATTCTCGATGAGCCCACCAATGGCCTGGACGTGATGGCCACGCGCAGTCTGCGCGAATTTCTCAAGCAGCTGAAATCCGAGGGACATTGCGTGCTGTTTTCCACCCACATCATGCAGGAGGTGGCGGCGCTGTGTGATCGCATCATCGTCATTGCGCAGGGTCGCGTCGTTGCCCAGGGCAGCGCCGACGACCTGCGTGCACAGGCACAGCGGGACAATCTGGAGGATGCCTTTGTCACCTTGAGCGGCAGCGATGCAGGGGGCCTGCAATGAACACAGCGTGGGTGGTATTTCGCAAGGAGCTGCGCGAAAGCCTGCGTGACCGGCGCTCGCTGCTCAATGCCCTGCTGCTGGGTCCGCTGCTCGGCCCGGTGCTGTTCGTGATCATCATGCGGGTGTCCATCGGTCGTGAACTGGAACGTGCGGAAAAGCCGCTGCCGGTGGTGGTCATTGGCGCCGAGTACGCGCCGAATCTGATTGCCGCGCTGGAACAGGCGGGCATGCAGCGCAAACCACCGATCGAAGCACCCGAAGCGGCGGTGCGCGCTCAACAGGTGGACGTGGTGCTGCGTATTCCTGCCAGCTACGCCGACAACTGGCGTGCCGGCAAGGCGGCGCAGGTGGAACTGATTTACGATTCCTCGCGGCGCGATGCCAATTCCCAGCAGCAACGGCTGCGCGGCATGCTGCAAAACTATGCCCAGGTGCAGAGCACCCTGCGTGTCATCGCTCGCGGTCTGTCGCCCACCCTTGCCCGGCCCATGCTGATCGCCAATCGCGATCAGGCCACGCCGCAGGCGCGCGGCGCCCTGCTGTTTGCCATGTTGCCCTATTTCCTGATTCTTACGGCGCTGATGGGCGGCATGTTCCTGGCCATCGACACCACGGCGGGGGAGCGCGAACGGCAGTCGCTGGAACCCTTGCTGATCAATCCGGTGGCACGCAGCCACATTCTGCTCGGCAAATTGGCAGCCATCAGCACCTTCAGTTTGACCAGCGTACTGCTGGGACTGGCGGCGTTCATGGTGGCGGGCAGGATTCTGGCGAGCGGGCCGATGAGCGTTTCGGTCGTGTTGGATCTCCACTTTGTCCTGAGCCTCATACCGCTGATGCTGCCGCTGATTGCGCTGATCGCCATCCTGCAGATGCTGGTGACTGCCTATGCCAGGACTTTTCGCGAGGCGCAGACCTGGCTGGGCCTGCTGCAGCTGGTGCCGATCATTCCCATGATGCTGGTGATGGTATTGCAGCTCAAACCCGAGCTGTGGATGTACGGCATTCCATTGCTGGGTCAGGAACTGGCCGCCATGCAGCTGCTGCGCGGCGTCAGCGTCACGGGCACAGAATCCGGCCTGTGTGCGCTGAGCACCCTGGTGGCGGTCGCCTTGGTATTCACAATTGCCCGGCGGGTGTACGCCTCGGAGCGGCTGGCGATTTCTGCGTAGGTAGCGCAAACCGTGCTTGAGCCCGTCGCCCTAAGCACGGATACTTTGCACATGGCCACCGATTCCTACCTGACCAATCAATTCCTGATCGCCATGCCGGCGCTGGCGGACAGCAATTTTTCGCAAACCGTCACCCTGGTGTGCGAACACAATGCCCAGGGCGCGCTGGGTATTGTCATCAATCGCCCGATGCAGATGCGGCTGGCCGATGTTTTCGAGCAGTTGAATCTCAGCGCGCAGGATCAGCCGCTGCGCGAACAGGCCATTCTGCAGGGCGGACCGGTGCAGCCGGATCGCGGTTTTGTCATTCATCGCGCCGGCACGCCGTGGGAATCGACGTTGGTGGTCTCTGACAGCATTCATGTCACTACCTCGCGCGACATTCTCAATGCCATTGCCGAAGGGCGCGGCCCGGAACCGGTGAGCATGGCGCTGGGCTATGCCGGTTGGGAGGCGGGTCAACTGGAAGCCGAGATGGCGCAGAACGCCTGGCTGAATGTGCCCTTCGACGAACGCATCCTGTTCGGCACGCCCTATGAGTTTCGCTGGCAGGCCGCGGCGAAATTGCTGGGCATCAATCTCAGCACCCTCAGCTCGCAGGCCGGTCACGCATGAGCGGCGATGCGCCGCTCAGCTCCACATCGCCCACCAGCCCACTGACAATTATCCTCGCGTTTGATTACGGCACACGTCGCATTGGTGTTGCCAGTGGCAATACCTTGAGTCGCATGGCACAGGCGCTGTGTACGCTGGAATGCAAGCAACAACAGATTCCCTGGGCTGCCATCGACAAGCTGATTGCCGATTATTTACCGGGGCAGCTGGTGGTCGGTCTTCCGTATAATGACGACGGCACGCCCACTGGTATGACGGCTCCGGCACAGGCCTTTGCCGCGCAACTGGCTGAACGCAGCAAGCTGCCAGTTGCGCTGGTGGATGAGCGCCATAGCTCGCGCGAGGCAGAACGTGAACTGGCTTACTTGCGCCGCAGCGGCCTCAAGGCCCGCCGGGTTACGCATGCGGATGTGGACAAAACGGCGGCGAAGGTAGTGCTGGAGCGTTGGTTCAGTAACCCGAACCCTGATTGAGGACGCTTCGACTCTGCTCAGCGACCGGATCCGGTCATCGAGCGAAGTCGAGATGTCTTTCACGAGGACACACAAACAACCATGACTACCATCGACACCACTCTCAGCGAAAAAGTCCAGCGCGCGGCCGATGGTCGTTTGCGTCACTTGATCACGCTGGATGGTCTTGGCAAGAACGAAATCACCGCCTTGCTCGACATGGCACAGTTCTACGTGCGCAAACCCTACGAATTGCCGGCTCGCGATCAGAGTCTGGCGGGTCACACCGTGGCCAACCTGTTCTTCGAACCCAGCACCCGTACCCGCGTGTCGTTCGAACTGGCAGCACGTCGCCTCGGCGCTGAAGTGGTCAACCTCGATATGCAGGGTTCATCGCGCGTAAAGGGCGAAACGGTGCTCGACACCATTTACACTCTGCAGGCCATGCACGCAGATGTGCTGGTGATGCGCGATGCCGAACCCGGCTTGCCAGCACAGGTTGCGCAATACGTTTCGCCACACGTGAGCATCCTGAATGGTGGTGAGGCACATATTTCCCATCCCACGCAGGGCCTGCTTGATGTACTGACCATCCGGCAACACAAACCGGATTTCAACAAGCTGAGCATTCTGATCGTGGGCGATCTGATGCACTCGCGCGTGGCGCGTTCCACCTGGCGCGCCTTGCACACGCTGGGCGCCGGCGAGGTGCGAATTGCCGGACCGGAGCATCTGCTGCCACCCACTGGTGAGTTTCCGGGCGCGCGCCGCTTCACCGACATCGACAAGGCGATCAAGGATGTGGATGTGGTGATGGCGCTGCGCATCCAGAAGGAACGCATGAACGATGCGCACATCCCAGACGATGCCAGTTATTGCCGTGAATTCGGGCTGACACCCGAACGCCTGACATTGGCGAAACCCGATGCCATTGTCATGCATCCTGCGCCCATGAATCGCGGCGTGGAGATCACCGATGAAGTCGCGGATGGCAAGCAGTCAGTCATTCAGCAGCAGGTGACCAATGGCGTTGCGGTACGCATGGCGGTGCTGGCCACCATTGCCCGCAACGTACATGCGCGTTAGTCGCAGGGGCTGTTCGCGAACGGCCCTCCTGCGAGACATTTTCCAGAGGGCGGTTCACGAACCGCCCCTACGGACCTTATGAATAACAAGCCGCATCGCGGTACCATTTTTGTTGAGGACGTGGAGATCCTGTCGCGCCAGGACTTCGCAGCGCATCAGCACATCTTCATATTTTCTGCACCGAAGATTGCCCGCGCAGCGCAACCGGGACAATTCATGCACTTGGCCTGCGATACCAACGTGCCCATGCGCCGGCCGCTATCCATCATGCGCGCCGACCCACTCAAAGGCACGATTGAAATGTTGTGCAAGGTCACCGGCCCCGGACTGACGGCACTGGTAGGCAAGAAGATCGGTGACAAACTCAGCATGACCGGGCCCATTGGCCAGGGTTTTGTGCTGCACCCGGACAAACCACGCACCGTGCTCATCGGTGGTGGTTATGGCGTGCCGCCGATGATTTTTCTCGCTGAAACCCTGCGTGATCGCAGCGATGCTTCATGGAAACCGCTGGTGTTCATGGGTTCGGAATTGCCGTTTCCGTTTCGCACGCGCCCCTCCACCATCCTGGTAGATGGCATGCCCGATGGCGTGATCGCCGCGTTGTCATTCCTGGATGAACAAGGCATCCCGAGTCGGTTGAGCAGCCGTTCGGATTTTCCCGGCTGCCACGATGGCCTGGTCACTGATCTGGCCAGCGCGTGGCTCACCACGTTAAGCGAAGACACGCTCAAGGAAGTTGAATTATTTGTTTGTGGCCCGACACCTTTGCTCAAGGCTGCCGCACAAGTTGCGCGGCGCTTTGGTGTGGCCTGCCAGGTATCGATGGAAGAGTACATGGCCTGCGCCGTGGGTGGCTGCTATGGCTGCTCGGTGAAGGTGAACACACCACAAGGCCCAGTGATGAAACGCGTGTGCGTGGATGGGCCGGTGTTTGATGCTTATTCGGTGTTTGCTTAAAACAGAGCACCCTCACCCCAACCCTCTCCCTGAGGGAGAGGGAGAAAAACATCAACCGAAGTTGATCTTCGCTTCCAGATTGGTTCTTGAATCAGCATAGTTGAGCGCGTCTTCCAGCGTGATGCGGCCATCCTTGTACAGCTGGTACAACGCCACATCAAAGTGCTGCATGCCTTTTTCGCTGCTGGTACGCAGGGCTTCCTTGGCGCCAAGGACGTCGCCCTTCTTGATCAGCTCCTGCATGTGCGGCGAGTTGATCATCATTTCCACCGCGGCGACGCGGCGTTTGTTTTTGCCGGGGATCAGGCGCTGCGCAATGATGGCGCGCAGGTATTGCGAAAGATCCAGACACAGCTGGGTGTGCTGATCACGCGGGAACATGTTGATGACGCGATCCATGGTTTCGGCGCCGTTGTTCGCATGCAACGTGGCCAGTACCAGGTGGCCGGTGCCGGCCAGCATGATGGCGGACTCCATGGTTTCGCGATCGCGGATTTCGCCGATCAGCAGCACATCGGGTGCGGCGCGCATGGCGCTGCGCAGTGCGCGGGCATAGGACTTGGTGTCCAGGCCCACTTCGCGCTGGTTGATGATCGACTTCTTGTTGGAGTGCAGGAATTCGATCGGGTCTTCGATGGTGATGATGTGATCAGCGCTGTTGTCGTTGCGGTAGTTGAGCATGGCCGCCAGCGTGGTGGACTTGCCGGACCCAGTGGCGCCCACCATCAGGATCAGGCCGCGCTTCATCATCACCAGATCTTTCAGCTGCTCGGGCAGGCCCAGATCGTCAAGCCGCGGCATGTCGGCGGTGATGTAGCGCAGCACCATGGCGGGGTTGCCGCGCTGGTGGAATACATTGACGCGGAACCGGCCCAGACCCGGCTCGGACACGGCGAAGTCGATTTCCAGCTCTTCGTTGAAATGCTCGATCTGTTCCTGGGTCATCAGGCCGTAGGCGGCCTGACGCACCACATCCGGGGTCAGCATCTGCTTGTTGACCGACATGATCTTGCCTTCGATCTTGATCTTGATCGGGGCATAGGAGGTGAAAAACAGGTCCGAGGCCCGCTTGTCCACCATCAGCTTGAACAGCGGCTTGGTGTTGAGAATGATCGGTTTTTCGTTGAGCCCCGTGGTGTTCAGGCTGTCTTCGGTATCAGGAATCGGGGGCACACTGGCGTTCATAGTCTCGATCCGCTATCGCGCTCCTCCATGATGCGCAGACTGTGAGCATTCTCTTCAAGGAGCTTCATCTCACGCTTGCTTTCGAGCTTGATACGCAACCGGACCTCATTCTTGGAGTCTGCATTACGTAAAGCTTCTTCATAGCTGATAATGCCGGACTCGTACAAATCAAACAACGCCTGATCGAAAGTCTTCATGCCCAGCCGGTTGGACTTGGACATGACTTCCTTGATCTGCGCCACATCGCCCTTGAAGATCAGGTCGGCGATCAGCGGCGAATGCAGCATGACTTCCAGGGCAGCCACCCGCCCCACATTGCCTTCACGAGGCACCAGACGCTGCGAAATCAGGGCGCGGATATTCAGCGACAGGTCCATCAGCAGCTGCTCGCGGCGCTCTTCGGGGAAGAAATTGATGATGCGATCCAGCGCCTGGTTGGCGCTGTTGGCATGCAGGGTGGCCAGCACCAGGTGCCCGGTTTCGGCAAACTGGATGGCGTATTCCATGGTTTCGCGGTCGCGGATTTCGCCGATCAGGATCACATCCGGCGCCTGGCGCAGGGTGTTCTTGAGCGCCGTCACCCAGTTGTCGGTATCCACGCCGACTTCACGATGCGTCACCACGCAGCCCTTGTGGGCATGCACGTATTCCACCGGGTCTTCGATGGTGATGATGTGGCCGTGGCTGCGTTCATTGCGGTAATCCACCATCGCCGCCAGCGACGTGGACTTACCCGAGCCGGTACCACCCACCACGATGACCAGACCGCGCTTGGTCATGACGACATCTTTCAGAATGGCCGGCAGCTCCATGTCTTCAATCGTCGGGATCTTGGAGTTGATCAGACGCACCACGCAGCCCATCTGGCCCTGCTGCACGAAGGCGCTGACGCGGAAACGGCCGATACCCTGCGGGGCAATGGCGAAATTGCATTCCTTGGTGGCGTCGAAATCGCGGGTCTGCTTGTCATTCATGATGGCGCGCACCAGCACGGCGCTTTGTTCAGGCGTCAGGGCACGCTCGGACTGACCCCGTATCTCGCCGTCCACTTTGATCGCCGGCGGAAAACCCGCAGTAATGAACAGGTCCGAACCCTTGCGCTCCACCATGCGCTTGAGCAGGTCCTGCATCAGTTTGATGGCTTGTTCGCGTTCCATTTTCAATAACCCTCAGGTGCCATCAAGTAGATCAGAAAGCATCCTTGTTCTGCGCCTTGAAGCGCGCCTCTTCCTTGCTGATGATGCCTTTCTGCAGCAGTTCGGTCAGGCATTGATCCAGAGTCTGCATGCCGTCCTTCACGCCGGTCTGAATTGCCGAATACATCTGTGCGATCTTGCCTTCGCGGATCAGGTTACGGATAGCCGGGGTTCCCACCATGATTTCGTGGGCCGCAACCCGGCCGCCACCAATGCGCTTCATCAGGGTCTGCGAGATCACCGCGCGCAGTGACTCGGACAGCATGGTGCGTACCATTTCCTTTTCGGCCGCCGGGAACACGTCAACGATACGGTCGATGGTCTTGGCCGCCGACGTGGTATGCAGGGTGCCGAACACCAGGTGGCCAGTTTCAGCCGCGGTCAGCGCCAGACGGATGGTTTCCAGATCGCGCATTTCGCCCACCAGGATCACGTCCGGGTCTTCGCGCAGCGCCGAACGCAGCGCCTCGGTGAACCCCAGGGTGTCACGATGCACTTCACGCTGGTTGATCAGCGAACGCTTGCTTTCATGGACGAATTCGATGGGGTCTTCAATGGTCAGGATGTGGTCGGGACGATTGTCGTTCACGTAATTGATCATTGCCGCCAGCGTGGTGGACTTGCCCGAACCGGTGGGGCCAGTGACCAGTACCAGGCCGCGTGGCTGCATGGACAGGTCCTTGAAAATCTTCGGCGCATTCAGGTCGTCCAGCGACATGATCAGCGACGGAATGGTACGGAACACCGCGCCCGAGCCGCGATTCTGGTTGAAAGCGTTGACGCGGAAGCGCGCCAGTTTGGGAATTTCGAAGGAGAAATCGGTCTCGTAGAACTCTTCGTAGGCCTTGCGTTGTTTGTCGTTCATGATGTCGTACACCATGCCGTGCACTTCCTTGTGCGTCAGCGGCGGCATGTTGACGCGCTTCATGTCACCATCGACGCGGATCATGGGGGGTACACCAGCCGACAAATGCAGGTCGGACGCGTTATTCTTCACAGCAAACGCTAGCAGCTGGGCAATATCGACAGCCATTGAAGCTCCTGATTTAGCAGCGGCAGAGCTGTTTTAATGGGCAGTCCCAGCGGTGCCGTAGGCCGAGCCAGTATAACGGAGCAGTAATCGGGTCAATATGTTAACCGGCCCGCAGTTTTGGCCTTTATTTAATGAGCATTGAATTCAACCCCATTCAGGGCCTGACTGAGGTTCGCCACCAGCTATCCAAGGCTGCCCGGGCCTGCGGACGTAGCCCCGAGTCAGTGCAGTTGCTGGCGGTCAGCAAGCAGCACCCGGCGGCGGCTATACGTGCGCTTGCCGAGGCCGGTCAGCACGACTTTGGCGAAAGTTATGCGCAGGAAGCCCTCGACAAGATGGAGCTGCTCAAGGATCTGCCGCTACGCTGGCATTTCATCGGTCAGCTGCAGAGCAACAAGACCCGGCCGGTGGCTGAGCATTTTCAGTGGGTGCACACCCTGGACCGCGACAAGATCGCCAGCCGATTGAACGAGCAACGGCCGCACTACGCACCCCCCCTGCAGGTGTGTATCCAGGTGAAACTGGCCGAGGAGACCGGCAAGGGTGGGCTGTGGCCGGAGCAAGTGGCGGCGCTGGCGGCACATGTGCGGCAATTGCCGCGGCTGAAGTTGCGCGGCCTGATGTGCATTCCGCCGCCAGCCGAGCTGTATGGCGACCAGCTGAAACAGTTCCGCCAACTGGCGGAGTTACAGCGCGGCTTGAATGCCAGCGGTCTGGAGCTTGATACCCTGTCGATGGGCATGAGTGGTGACTACGCCGCGGCCATTGCCGCCGGCAGCACGCTGGTACGAATTGGCACCGCCATTTTTGGCGAACGAACAAAATGATGGCCTGAACACTTATCAATTACGCGATTTACCCAGCGTTGCAGCAAGTTGCGCCGCAAATCTGATAGTTTCTTGCCCTTACCATCCGCGACGTTTTCAGGAGACTTCCTCCCCATGCTCAGCGAAACCCTGGCCTTCATTGGCGGCGGCAACATGGCGCGCAGCCTGATTGGCGGACTGATCGCGCAGGGCCTGCCGGCGGTACAGATCGTTGTTTCGGATCCTGTGGAGACGCAGCGTTCGCAGCTGGTGGCGCAATATGGCGTGCAGGTCACCGACGATAACCAGCTGGCTGCCGCCAGGGCGCAAATCATCGTGCTGGCTGTCAAGCCACAGGAATTGCGCAAGGTAGCCGAAGGCCTAACCGTCACCGTAAACAAACATCGACCACTGGTCATTTCAGTGGCCGCCGGCATCCGTGCCAGCGACCTGCAGAACTGGCTGGGGCTGCCGGTGGTGCGCACCATGCCCAATCGTCCTGCTCTGAACGGCTGCGGCGTCACCGGCATGTACGCCAACGAACAGGTACCGACGGCACAGCGCGAACTCGCCGGCACGGTCATGAATGCCGTGGGCAAATCGGTATGGGTGAAGGACGAAACACTGATCGATGCCGTGACTGCGGTTTCGGGCAGCGGCCCGGCGTATTTCTTCCTGTTGATGGAGTTGCTGGAAGCAGCGGGTGTGGAGCAAGGCCTGCCCATTGAAACCGCACGCACACTGGCCATCGAGACCGCCTACGGTTCGGGTTTCATGGCGCATGAAGTCAGCGATCCCCCCGCCGTGCTGCGCCAGCAAGTCACCTCCAAAGGTGGCACCACCGAGGCAGCCCTGAAAGTGTTCGAAGCACACAATCTGCGCAACATTGTCAGCGAGGCAGTAAAGGCGGCTGCAGATCGTTCTGCAGAACTGGCCGTGGTGCTCGGTCAGGCAAAATAAGTCTGCTCAGTTGCATCAGGTCGATTGAAGCATCGGGAGCGAAGCCAACGGAAATTGCTGCAGCAACTGGAAACGCATGTTGACTGCTCACCTCATCATAGTCGCCGGCATGTGTACCTCATCCGCCATACGCTATGATGGCATGGCAAATTGGCTGCAATTCGGGGGAGAGCGACATGACAGCGTCCACCAACGCCATGCAAGGGCCACCATTCCGCGCCGACCACGTGGGCAGTTTCCTGAGGCCGAAATATCTCCTTGATGCACGCGAGCAATTTGCGCAGCGGGCGATCACTGCAGAGCAATTACGAGCAGTGGAGGATCGCGCCATCACCGAGATCGTCAAGTTCCAGGAAGACGTGGGACTGAAAGGTATTACCGACGGTGAGTTTCGCCGCACGTATTTTCATATCGACTTTCTGCAGCAACTGGGTGGCGTGAAAACGGATGTGCCCGTCACCATCCGCAAGCCGGATGGCAGCGAAGAGCTGGCGCCGCCGGTGATGCGCGTGGTCGACAAGGTGCGCCACGTCAGGGACATTCAACGCGCCGATTTTGAATATCTCAAAAGCCGGCTCGCGCCGGGCAGCATCGGCAAGGTGTCCATCCCCTCACCCACCATGCTGCATTTTCGCGGTGGCCGCGCCGGCATCAGCCGCGAGCACTATCCCGAACTGGAACCTGACTTCTATCAGGACGTGGCCAATGCCTACGGCGATGAGCTGCGCTCCCTGGCTGCCGCAGGCTGCAGCTATGTGCAGATGGACGACACCAATCTGGCTTATCTGTGCGACGACAAGATGCGCGAAGCGGCGCGTCAGCGCGGCGACGATCCCGATGAACTGCCGCATCGCTACGCCAGATTCATCAATCTGGTGGTCGCTCAGAAACCGGCAGGCATGACGCTGTGCGTGCATCTGTGCCGGGGCAATTTCAAGAGCACCTGGGCTGCGCAGGGCAGCTATGAACCGGTGGCCGAAGCGCTGCTGAAAGAAATGAATGTCGATGGGTACTTCCTTGAATACGACGATGCTCGCAGTGGCGACTTCAAACCATTGCGCTTCCTGCCGAAGCACAAGACCGTGGTGCTGGGTCTGGTGACCACCAAGCTGGGACAGCTGGAAAACAAGGACGATCTGAAGCGACGCATTGCCGAAGCAGCGCAATACACACCGCTGGCGCAATTGGCCTTGAGCCCGCAATGTGGTTTCTCCAGCACCGTGCACGGCAACAATATTCAGGTCGAACAGCAGCGCGCCAAATTGCAACTGGTAGTCGAGACTGCGCGGGACGTCTGGGGCATGGTGTAAATGGAGCGCGCAACAACATTTGCTTCAGCGTTCCACAACACATCGGGCTCGGCAGACATGCGGCCGTGCTTACAGACCTTTCACTGGGCAGCCGCCCTCACGTAACATCAGCGTGTTCACTGCGTGCTGCATTTGACGCATCGATCACACCGCTGACTGCAGCGCAACAATCCCACGACAACACGAGCAAGAATTGAATGGCCGCCCTCATTTTCGTTGTTCAGGCCCTGCTGGGCCTGCTGGTTACGGTGTTCCTGTTGCGCATGCTGCTGCCGCTATGCCGTGCCGACGCCCGCAATCCACTGTCGCAGGCCGTCATCAGACTGACCAACCCGCTGGTGTTGCCGTTGCGTCGCGTGTTAGCGCCGATCGGAAGACTGGATATCGCATCATTGGTTGCCGTGCTGGCTGTGCAGCTGGCAACAACCACCCTGATATGGGTACTGCGCGGCTACGGACTGGGTGCGCCCGGGGCCTTGATCTTCACGGCCTTGCGCGAGCTGCTGACAACACTGCTGCAGCTGTATTTTTTTGTGATTCTGATCGGCGCTGTACTGAGCTGGATCGCGCCCGGCACCTACTCGCCCGGCGCCAGTCTGCTGCAAAGCCTGAGCGCCCCGGTACTCCGACCGTTTCAGCGCCTGATTCCACCCATTGCCGGCATTGATCTGTCCGCCCTGTTTGCCCTGATTGCGATTCAGGCCGTGCAGATCCTGCTCAATTCGTGAACTGGTTTCGCTGGGATGGCGCGACGCTACTGCTGTACTTGAAGCTGCAGCCCGGAGCCAGCCGCAGTGAATTCGCCGGTCTGCACGGTGACCAGTTGAAGGTACGCATTCATGCTCAGGCAATCGAAGGCCGGGCAAATGCCGAATTGCTGTCGTTCCTCAGCGCTGGGTTCGGAGTGGCTAAATCGAACATCACCATCGAACGCGGTGAATTGGGGCGCGTCAAGACAGTCCGCATCGCAGCACCACGACAGCTTCCCCAAGCGCTGTTGCAACTGGGACTCACGCCGCTGGCCGGTTGAATCGCATTCACCCGGCAGCACGCATGTCACCCGTAGAACTATTGCAGCCGCACCGGTGAGTTGGTCTATAGTGCGTACTGACGTCGCAATGCGCCTGTGCCCCTCGCCCGGCGCGCCTGTCCGCAATAACAAGGGCGTTGAATATGAAGAAGAATTTGGTGGCCGGAAGTTTTTTGCTCCTCAGTGTTGTTGCGCTTGCCGGATGCAATCGCCCGCAGCCGACGGCGGAAATCCAGCCGGCGCAAACCAGTGGCGAGTCGTTCAAGGTTTCCGGTGAATACGAAATGCACTACAACGCCGTGCGTACCGATCAACTGAGCGCTGAAATCGCGCGCGCCTACGGCATTGAGCGCAGCAAAAACAGGGTCATGCTCAACGTCTCGGTATTGCGCAAGGAAGGTGGCGGCCCGATCGCCACGCCCAGCGACGCAGCGATCGTCGTGCTGGTGCGCAATTTGAATGGCCAGGTGAAAGATATTCAGTTGCGGCGCATCACCGAATCCGCCGCCACTTACTACATTGGCGAAGTGCCTTTCGGTGGTGCCGAAACCCTGGTGTTTGAAATTACCGCGACGCCAGTCGGGTCAAGCTTGCCCATCTCGGCCACGCTGACCCGCGAATTTTTTGCAGACTGAGACTGAAAAATCAGTCGCAAAACCGGCGCGAGCAAAAAAACCGGGAAATTTATGGTGTAAAAGTACTGCGACAGCTTAAACACCGGCAATTCTTGTGTTATTTTCCCGCGCGACCTTTGACACAGACCATCTCTGAGCATACGACAAACTTAATTCAATAATCAGGAGCGAACCACATGGCAAAGAAGAATGCGGCACCTACCAAGTCTGAAATTCTGGCCCAGATCTCCAAAGACACCGAGCTGAGCAAGAAACAGGTTGGCGCAGTTTTTGAATCACTCAATAGTCTGATCAAGAAGAGCCTGCGCGGCGCTGGTGTATTCACCATGCCCGGCTTGCTGAAAATGAAAGTTGTAAAGAAGCCTGCCACCAAGGCTCGCAAGGGCATCAACCCCTTCACTGGCGAAGAAACCATGTTCAAGGCCAAGCCAGCCAGCAAGAAGGTGCGCGCTGCCGCACTGAAGTCTCTGAAAGAAATGGTGAATTAATTCACCCAAGCTGTATTCGTTTCTACAGCTGAAACAGGCCCGAAACCCCTGGTTTTCGGGCCTTTTTTCGTCATGCAGGGATGCATAAGTGCCGCAAAGCACAGGATGTGCGAGAGCGGCCTCCGTACAGGGATGTACAAATGCGACGCATCGGAATCCCCGATGGGGGACTGCGAACGCAGGATGCGCAGGAACAGTAGTCATGCAGGGATGCATAATTGCCGCGAGCACCGAAGCACCCGCACCACCAGTTGCTATCCCGCCTTCAGCCAATCGCGCACCACTTCCCGCAGCTCTACCAGCCGACCATGGAAGAAGTGTCCAGCACCTGCGAGCACACGGATGTCGGGCGTGACCCGCAGCGAGCTTGCCCAGTCCAATACCATCGCAGCGGGAATCACATCGTCGGCATCGCCCTGAACCAACAACCACGGGCAATCTGGAATGGTCTGGTCAGCTGCGCGCGCCGCCGCCGGCGCCACCGTTATCAATCGGGCCGTGCTGGTGCGCACACTGGCACGTAACGCAACACCGCCGCCAAACGAGAATCCCGCCAGCCACAGCGGCGCCGCAGGCCAACGCGCATGCACCCACTCGATCACCGCCAAGGCATCGTCAGTTTCACCTATACCGTCGCCGTAAGCGCCCTCGCTACCGCCGACACCGCGGTAGTTGAAGCGCACCGTCGGCGCGCCAACCTCGTTGCAGGCGCGCGCCAAGGTATGCACCACCTTATTGGTCATGGTGCCACCCTGCAGCGGATGCGGATGGCAAACCACCGCAATGGCAGGCACCACCGTGCCGATGGGCTCATCAACAATGGCCTGCAACACACCGCTGGGCCCGTTAATACTTACGGGTTGCGGTACGGGAGGTTGAATTGTCATGAGTTGGCAGCTCCGAATGGCGAAAGGCAGGAACAGTTGCCAATGCTACCAACCATGGAGCCAGCAAAGTGACCAGGATGTTGCCCCTCGAGCCCTCCCTCGCAAACGAGGGAGGGTCGTGGACTTGGCGTTACTTCAGGAGCAAGCGGTTCAAACGCTGCACGAACGCAGCGGGCTCGGGCAGCTGTTCGCCATTTGCAAGCATTGCCTGTTCATGCAACAGGGTGGCCAGATCTGTGAACTCATCACCCTCGGGTAGCTGCTCCAGCCGCTTCAGCAAGGGATGAGTTGGGTTGATTTCCAGCGTTGGCTTGCTCGCCGGCAACTTCTGGCCAGCGGACTCCATGATGCGGCGCATCTGTGGGCTCAGGTCGTATTCGCCCGCCACCAGCACTGCAGGCGAATCGCTCAGACGCGTAGTGACGCGCACTTCTGCCACCTGCTCGGCCAAGGTCTTCTTGATGCGCTCGGTCAGTTCGGCGCTGTCCCTGGCGAGCGCTTCGCGCGCTTTCTTGTCGTCGTCGCTTTCGACAGCCGACAGGTCCAGATCGCCCTTGGCGACGTTGCGCACCTGCTTGCCCTCGAATTCGCGCAGATGATCCATCAACCATTCGTCAACACGATCGCTCAGCAGCAATACTTCAATGCCTTTCTGCTTGAGCACTTCCAGGTGCGGGCTGGAGCGCGCTGAGGTAAAGCTGTCGGCGATCACGTAGTAGATCTTGTCCTGGCCCGGCTTCATGCGCGCCACATAGTCTTCCAGTGTCACATTCTGCTCGGCAGAGTTGGTGTGAGTGCTGGAAAAACGCAGCAGCTTGGCGATGCGTTCGCGGTTGGCAAAGTCCTCGCCCGGGCCTTCCTTGAGTACGCTACCGAATTCCTTCCAGAATTTGGCGTATTTTTCGCTGTCTTCCTTGGCCATTTTGGCCAGCATGTCCAGCACGCGCCGGGTCAGCGCGGTGCGCATCGCTTCAATGGATTCGTCCTGCTGCAACAGTTCGCGCGACACGTTCAGGGGCAGATCAGCCGAATCGACCACACCTTTGATGAAACGCAGGTACAGCGGCAGGAACTGCTCAGCGTCGTCCATGATGAACACGCGGCGTACATACAACTTCACGCCGCGCGCGGCGTCGCGCTGGTACAGATCGAACGGTGCGCGCGCTGGGACATAGAGGAGGCTGGTGTATTCCTTGGCGCCTTCGACCTTGTTGTGCTGCCATGCCAGCGGCTCATCGAAGTCGTGCGTCACATGTTTATAGAACTCTTTGTATTCGTCGTCCTTGATCTCGCTGCGATTGCGGGTCCATAGCGCCTGCGCGTGATTCACAGCCTCGAACTCGGTGCTGTCCTTGCCCTCTTCGGCCGCCTTCTTCATGCGCACCGGGAAAGCAATGTGATCGGAATAACGCCGTACCAGTGCCCGGACACGATAGTCCTTGGCAAATTCATGTTCGACTTCCTTCAGATGCAGCACGATGCGCGTGCCGCGTTCGGGCAACAAGCGGCTCTCGACGTTGAAATCGCCTTCGGCGCGCGACTCCCAGTGCACACCGTCCTCCGGCGCTGCTCCGGCCTTGCGGGTAAATACTTCAACACGATCTGCAACGATGAACGAAGAATAGAAACCGACGCCGAACTGACCAATCAGTTGCGCATCCTTTTTCTGGTCACCCGTCATGCGACCCAGGAACTCGGCGGTACCAGAACGCGCAATGGTGCCGAGGTGTTCAATGGCTTCCTGACGCGTCATACCTATGCCGTTGTCCACGATGGCGATGGTGTGTGCCTTGTCATCCAGCTCGATGCGAATGCCCAGTTCGCTGTCGGACCCCATCAAGGCCGGATTGGCGAGCGCCTCAAAGCGCAGTTTGTCGCAGGCATCGGAAGCATTTGAAATCAGTTCGCGCAGGAAGATTTCCTTGTGCGAGTAGAGCGAGTGGATCATCAATTTGAGCAGCTGCTTGACTTCGGCCTGAAACCCCAGGGTCTGCTTGCCCTGGTTCGCCTGTGTCTCTGTGGTTTCCGTAGATGCTGGAGTGGTCATGGCTATTTCCTGATTGGCATAGTCAAAAAGTAGGACCCACGCCGTATCCACGGTATGGGCACCGGATACGACGCGGACGGCAATTAAGGTGAGACTAGTGTGGGGTCGGCACCGCGGTTTTCAAGTATAAACCGCCGGTCCGGGAGAGCCGATCATGGATCAGTCTCGAGGCGCAGGAAGGGCTTCAGGCGCAGGGTTGGCAATATCCCCACGATCAACGTCGACAACAGAATCACCAACGCCACATTGGACCAATGAATGGCGGCCACGACACTCAGCACAAACGCCCCACAGGCCAGCAAGAATCCCAGTGCACGGGGCAAGAGCACCCGCGCGGTAGCGGTTGCATCGTCAAGTTCGTCGAGGAGAAGCAGGAAGATTTCCATGGGGTGATCAGCACTGTAAACACCCAGATAGAAACCGGTTGTGAGGCGACTCACAGCCCGTCAACGGCACTCGAAAAATAACGGAACAACCTCGAATCGGGTTGACAGAACCACGCCAGATTTGCCATGCCCCCCCTGTTGTGAGGTAGTCTGACCCCAGATGCGATGTGGTCGCTGGTAATCGGGCCTAGTGCGGCAATGCAAAAAATAGTGGTGCTCAACCCCAAGGGTGGCTCCGGCAAATCAACGCTGGCGACCAACCTGGCCAGTTATTTTGCTGTGCAAAATCGCAAGCCGACCCTGATGGATCTGGATGTCCAGGGTTCATGCATGCGCTGGGTGGGCAAGCGCACCCCCCTGCAGCCCTTGGTTTATGGTGTGGCAGCGTTCGAGCGCAAATCCGGCATGACGCGCAGCTTTGCCCTGCGGGTGCAGGCCGATAGCGAAGTCATCGTTGTGGATACGCCCGCCGCGCTGGACCCACAACGCCTGCCCGACCTGACTCGCGATGCCCATGCCATTCTGGTTCCAGTCCTGCCGTCCGACATCGACATTCACGCCGCGACGCGCTGCATTTCCGATCTGTTGCTGGTGGCCAAGATCAAACGGCAGGAACAGCGCATTGCGGTAATAGCCAATCGCGTCAAGCGCAACACCATCATGTATCGCTCCTTGATGAAGTTCCTGTACTCGTTGCAGATACCGGTGATCGCCACACTGCGCGATTCACAGGCATATGTGCGTGCCTTCGACCATGGTATCGGTCTGTTTGAAATGAAGTCCTACATGGTGCGCGAGGAGCTGGAGCATTGGCAGCCGTTACTGGGCTGGTTGACCAATCGCAGCTCGCTGACCGAACAGGCTGACTTTGGTTTTCCGCTGCCGGAGCATCCGCTGGAACGCAGGGCGCACTCATTGGGAATCGCGGCGCCTCAAACAACAAAAGCGGAATCCGGCGCACCGGACCCGCTTGTTGAGTCGGCAGTTCCGCCGACTATCGCCAGTCAGAAGACTGGCGGGTGAAGGGCATCGAACTACTCTTCTTCCTTGCGCCAGGCCGTCTTCACTTTCTCTGCCCAGCTGCGATAATTCGGAAAATTCGCCAGCTTGCTGGTAATGGCCGCATGACGTGGATTGGCTGGCTGTGAACGATTCAACCAGCTGCGCGCTGCGGCAGCGCCGACGCCGCCGCGCCATACGCGGTGTGCGCCCGTCGTTGTGAATTCGTCGTGATCGTGTTCTGACATGGTGATTCCTCCGGTGGCTGCAGACTACGTGGCAATCACTTGCCGTCCGGAGGAACTGAATCACACTACATTTCCGGCGCACTCAGACTGAGTGGCTGGTCGCGCTTCAAATTCGCTTATGTTCAGCTGATAAATCACGAACTATTTAACGACGCGATAACACGGCCTGTAATCGCCCTGCAGCTTCATCCGCCGCTGCACGACAAAGGCGCCAAGCAAGTCATCCAGCAAACTCATGATGTGTTTGTCACCGTGCAATTCGTAGGGCCCGAACTGTTCAATGGCGCGAATCCCCTGCTCCTTGACGTTGCCTGCCACGATGCCGGAAAACGCACGCCGCAGATTCGCCGCGAGAATATGCGGCGGTAAATCGCGCTGCAGCCTCAATCCGGCCATCGCCTGATGCGTCGGCTCAAACGGCAACTGGAACTCCAGCGGAATCTTCAGCAGCCAGTTGAAGTTGTAGGCATCGCTTTGCATGCGCCGATGCTCACGCACCACCTCCATGCCGCGCGCCATTTCGCGCGCCGCCTGCGGCGGATCATCAATGATGATCTTGTAACGGCTACGAGCTTTCTGGCCCAGTGTCGCCACAATGAACTGATCGATCTTGTGAAAATATTCACCGGCAGATGCAGGTCCGGTGAATACCAGTGGAAAGGGATGACTGGCATTGGCTGGATCCAGTAGGATACCCAGCAGATACAGAATTTCTTCGGCGGTGCCGGCGCCGCCGGGAAATACGATGATGCCGTGGCCGGTACGCACGAAAGCTTCCAGGCGCTTTTCGATGTCCGGCATGATGACCAGCTGATTGACGATGGGATTGGGTGGTTCAGCCGCGATGATGCCGGGCTCGGTCATGCCGACGTAGCGGCCATCGCGAATGCGTTGCTTGGCATGGCCGATGGTCGCACCTTTCATCGGGCCTTTCATTGCGCCCGGACCGCAGCCGGTACACACACTCAAACCACGCAGTCCCAACTCGTAACCCACCTTCTTCGTATAGTCGTATTCAGGCGTACTGATGGAATGTCCGCCCCAGCACACGATGAGATCGGGCCGTCCCTTGTAGTCCAGAATGCGCGAGTTACGCAGGATGTGATAGACGGCGTTGGTCAGACCAGAGGTTTCCTGCAGATCAAAACGCTGCGTGCCGAGAATGGCATCGTGGATGTAAATGATGTCGCGCAGTACCGTGAACAAGTGCTCCTTGATGCCGCGAATCATCTGGCCGTCAACAAAGGCCTTGGCCGGCGCATTGCGTATCTGCAGCTTCACACCCCAGGCTTGACGGCCCAGGTGAATCTCAAAATCCTTGTACTTCTCAAAAATCGCGCGAGCATCATCGGTTTCATTGCCGCAATTGAGCACCGCCAGCGCACAGCGGCGGAACAGCTGATACACCTCACTCTGTTCGGCAGACAACAGCTGGGCGACTTCGCGCTGTGACAGGTTCTCCAGGCTGCCCAATGGTGAGACGCGCGCGTGGACAAAATCCTCCACCTCCTCCTGGGTGACGGACGCGGACTCGACGTGTTTGCTCATCGGATGCTCATTGTACTTTTGTAG
This sequence comes from uncultured Pseudomonadota bacterium, assembly GCA_963748005.1. Classification (GTDB taxonomy): domain Bacteria; phylum Pseudomonadota; class Gammaproteobacteria; order Steroidobacterales; family Steroidobacteraceae; genus CAILZL01. The sequence goes on along the minus strand of CAVVHH010000002.1, from coordinate 1,961,465 downwards.
TGGACAGGCACTGCTCAAAACCTGTTCAAAGTTTCGATCAAGGGATACAGCGCAAGGCGGAACTGCGCAAAAAAACGCTGCTTACACGCAGTACGTGAGTATTTTTTGCGCAGTTCCAACGCCGCGATGCGCCCTTCAGCGAGACTTTGAACAGGTTTTCAGGGCAGGATATCAATTGGCACGCCCGCGCGCGTCATCAACCAGATTTCCACCATATCCGAATTGCTGACCGCAATGCAGCCGTCAGTCCAGTCAACACTCTGGTAATAGTCGAGCGGCTTGCGCGGTGTATTCGGCAAACCGTGAATCATGATGGCACCACCGGGCTTGAGACCTTTGCGCTTCGCCTTGGCGATATCCTTGTCATTGGGATAACTGACCTGTATCGACAGGAAATACTCGCTTTGCGAATTACGCCGCTCCAGCTGGTAATGCCCCTCCGGCGTGCGATAGTCCCCTTCAAATTCCTTGGCGCCTTCCGGGCGCAGCCCCAGCCGCACCTCGTACTGCCGCAATACCTGCCCACGGTTATACAGGTACAACCTGCGCTCAGACTTGCGCACCACCAGGCGATCCGCCATCGGCAATTCGCCGGATGTCACCGCCATATCGGCGGTCAGACCCAGTGTCTGGGTTTTGCCGGCCTGCATACCGGCGACAACACATAACAAACCAGTCAGTACTTTGAACCACATCGTCAATCGATCTCTTCCAGATTTACCTCAGAACAACCTTGCTGATCGCTGGCTTCTGCGCTCAGACGATAGCGCATGCCATGCTCGAGCGACACATTCAGAACATGACGCGACAATTTTCCGGTGGCAGTGACTTCACAATCCACGAGCAACCGGTGTTGCCCAGCATCCATATCGGCCGAGTTTTGCCAGACCTGTAGCGGCTGATCATCGACGCTGCGCAGGAATACGTTGACCAGTGCTCCGGCGCGGACATGGTAATCGCCAATCACCCTGGCAGGTTTGGCTGAGCCCAGCGCCTCAGCCTCGTAAGCGCGCAAACTGAAACAGCCGCCGATCGAGACTGCCAATACCACACTCGCCACTGAACTGGCCAGCTGTGCGGTTGTCTTCTGGATTGTGCTTACCTGCATTGCCGGTCTTCAACCCTCGTTAAGTTTTACCCGCGGAATCACCAGTCGCGTACCCGGTCTGATATCGGCCAGATCCACGTCTGGATTGTATTGGCGCAGCAACCATACCGGCACGTTGTAGGTCTTTTGTGACAGTACCCAGATGGATTCGCCCTTTTTCATCACATGCGTGTCGCTGCCGACGATTCGATACTGGGTAAAAAAAGCTTCCTGCAATTGCTGGTGGTAGCTGCGTCGCCGTGCTTCGAATTGGGCAACTGAAACCTCTGAAAATTCCAGCTTCAGCGTTCTGCCGATCTGAATCTGCGCATTGACTGACAGCTTGTTCAAGCTGCGCAGCTTGCCGGGTGTGGTGGCCAACCAGTCGGCATAGTGCCCCAGCGTCTCCGAGGCCTCAACACGAATGCTGTCGTCCTTCCCCACAGCGTAGTCCGCCGGATCCGCCGAGGCAGCGGCCTGCACGCCCGGCAGCAGAGTGGGTCCCAGCGCTTCGGCTTCGCCCTCGGTTTTCGGCTCGGCTTTTTCTGCATTTGCCACCGTACTGGGGGTCAATTCCTGTTCATCCTGCTCGGCTGCATTGGCGGGTTGCGTACCCGCGGCACGAACCAGCAGCTGCTGGCCCAGCAGAATCTGATTGGCGTCGCGCAGATTGTTCAGCGCCAGCAACTCGCTCTGCGATACGCCGTAACGCTGGGCGATCTTGGCCAGCGTGTCACCCCTCTTCACGGTATGTCGTAACTCCCGCTCGCTGCTGGACGCTGCAACGCCTTGTGCAGCCGTCGCCGGTGTTGCAACTGCACCCGGTAGTTTGAGCAGTGTACCCACTATCACTCGATAGGGCTGACGCAGGCCGTTCAGCTGCGCCAGTTGTTGCACGCTGAGGTCGTATTTGGCTGCAATGCCCGACAAGGTTTCGCCCTTGCGCACCCGATGACTCTGATCAGCCACCTGTGTTGTGGCGGTAGCGGTTGCGGGCAGGCTGGCCAGCGCGCTGGTGCGATCCGCTTCGCCGGGCACGCGCAATTCGAACCCCGTCGGAATACGCTTGCTACCCGTCCATACCGACGCCATCAGCGACGGATTCAATTGCTTCAGATCCGCCGTGTCAACTTTCAGGGACCTGGCCAGTGCCGGCATGGAAGTGTAAGTCCTGATCGGCATGATCTTGCTGTCATCGGGAGGATTGAGCTGGATGCCGGGAAAGTACTTGCGTGGATTGCTGTCGATTTCCAGTGCCGCCAGGAAGCAGGCATAGAAATTTCGCGAGGCAAAACCGAAGCTCTTGCTCTGGTAGCGTTGCACAATCTCGCCAATGTCATCTGTGCCCAGTTGCTGCTGGGCGCGGCGCATGCCACCCGCGCCGTGGTTGTAAGACGTCACGGCCAGCGGCCAGCTCTCCACCACCGCATGGTTCTGCTGCAGGAAGTTGGCAGCGGCCACTGAGGCTTTGTAGGGATCGAGTCTCTCATCCACCACATTGTCGATGCGCAGAAAGCGCTTGCCGGTACTGCGCATGAATTGCCACATGCCGGCCGCACCCACTTTCGAGTAGGCATAGGTGTTAAAAGACGATTCCACATGCGGCAGGGCGGCCAGTTCTTCCGGCAGGCCCTGACGCTTGAATATTTTCCTGATCTCGTCGCGCCAGGCGCCGGAGCGGATCAGACCTTCCTTAAAACGATCAGCCTGTCCCAGCTGAAACCGCACACGAGCAACGGCAGCAGCAAATTCACTGCGCCGGGTGTCTGCCGGCCAGGCATCACGTACGCGCTGCTCGTCCCTGGACAGGTCTCGATCATTACCCGCCGCCAGTTTGCGCAGCGTGGTCATGACAAACTTTTTCTCGGCCTCGATGCGCTTGCTGCGGCTCGCACCGTTGACCCCGGCAGGAAACTCCATCACGGTGTAAACGACGTCCAGGCGGGTGTCGTCATGAATGAATCCGCCGGTAGTGTCCACCTCGGTATAGACCCGCGTCCAGAATTTGACCGCCGGCTCCAGCGACGCCGGCTTGGGAAAAGCCGGGCCCTGCGCGCTGGCCGCTGACACGCACAGCAAACCGAACCAGAACAGCAGCGTCCTGAGTGGCAGATTAAACGGGAAAGCACGGGGCATCGTTGGCAACTCGATCGCAGGTAATTGAAAGCCGCGCAGTTAAACGCCTGTGGCGCGGCAAGGCAAGACTATGTAAACAACGACAGCCTGACTGTGCAAAGGGTCACAGGCGACAAGAATCAGGGAAAACCAGGGCCGGACAAATGCACGGCTTCAAATTGAACGCCGCCACCGAGCCAGCGATGCCATCAGCGCGCTGCCAGAATCATCTGCTCCAGTTTGATCGCGTCAGCAGCAAAGGCGCGGATGCCTTCGGCCAGTTTCTCGGTGGCCATGGCGTCTTCGTTCAGAGCATAGCGAAAGCTGGATTCGGTGTAGGTAACGGGCGCGATATCCGCTGCTTTTGCCCGTTGCGGATCGAGGGCCCGGCTCAGGAACTGGTCACTGGCCTGTAACTGCGCCAGCAGCTCCGGACTGATGGTCAGCAGATCACAGCCCGCAAGCGCCGTGATCTGGCCAACATTGCGGAAGCTGGCGCCCATGACTTCGGTTTCGATACCGAATTTCTTGTAGTAGGTATAGATCTGCGCCACCGACAACACGCCCGGATCATTGGCGCCTGCCTTGGCGGCTTCATCCCAGCTTGAACCAGCGGTCTTTTTGTACCAATCGTAAATGCGCCCGACGAACGGTGATATCAGTCGCACCCCCGCGGCGCCGCAGGCCACCGCCTGGCAGAACGCAAACAGCAGCGTCAGATTGCAATGAATGCCTTCGCGCTCCAGCTGCTGCGCCGCCTGAATGCCCTCCCAGGTAGAGGCAATCTTGATCAGCACCCGCTCACGGCCAATGCCCGCCTGCGCGTAGCGATTGATGATGCCATGTGCACGCTCAACCGTTGCAGCGGTATCGAAGCTCAGGCGCGCATCGACTTCGGTCGAGACGCGACCCGGCACCACCTTTAGAATCTCCAACCCGAAACGCACCAGTACCGCGTCAACAATCTCCTCCAGCGAACGACCCTTGTTCGCAGCAATGGTGTCCCGCAACAGCGGCGCATATTCTGGCTGCAACACCGCCTTGAGAATCAGCGATGGATTGGTGGTGGCATCGCGCGGCGCAAACTGCGCCAGCTGCTTGAAGTTGCCGGTATCGGCGACAACGGTGGTGTATTGCTTGAGTTGCTCTAGCTGGTTCATGGTGAATCTGGTGCAGAAAATAAACAAAGAACTAACAACGTCCAGGTGCAATGGTACGAGATGGTAACTGATCAGCCCGGACTTGGCTGCAGACAGCATCCCGCGCGCAACCCAAGTATCAGCCGCAGCTCCAGTGGAGCACGGCATTGCGAGCATCACGCACGTTCATCGGAGTGAGCCGACAGTCAAAAGCTCACGGCGAGACCCACCGAAGCACCATTGACGTTGCCACCGAACTGATAACGCAGGACCAACCGGGTACGCTCAACAACGACGTTGTACGCACTTGAGTCGAGCTCCAGGCCAATGCCGACGGAACTCAGCCCCGTAAATCCGAGCACGCCGCGCAGATCACCCAGGAACTCGGTGTGCGCAGCCTCAAGCACGTAACGCACGGGCCGGCCTAATGCGGACATACTCGCAGGCGCGCGCCAACGCGCCCACAGACTCGCGCTTTGTGCATCCGAACTGCCCTCTACTGCCGCCGAGCTTCCCGAGGTGCTTTGCAGGTTGATATTGGTGTAACGCAACTCCACGTCGATTTCGCCTTCAGGTAGATAGCGTTCGTAGTCCAGCATCACGGTACCGCCAAGGCCGAGCGCATTGAGTTTGCCGCCTCGCAGGAATTCAATTTCCTCACCGGTCAAGTCCTCGTAAACGTAGCCAGCAATCGAACCGTCGGTCGTCACGCGACCGAGCGACACATTCAAGATCGGGCGGAACTTCAAATTCTCGGCAACAGCAAAATCCCAGCCCACACCACCCGTTGCCGACACCGTAGTCCATCGGGTCGGTACCGAGCGCTCCTCCTGGCCGGCGCTCACGACAAAAATCGGATCGTACAAACTGTACCCAGCCGTACCTTCCAGATAGAGCGGCAAATCCGAACTCACGGTAAATCCGCCACCCAGCGTCGTCATATCGATGTCGGGATTGCCCGTTGGATCACTGGAGACGGCAAGTGAGCCGGTCGTCACATCGGGAGTCAGCGAATAACCCATCAATGACAGCACACCATCGGCAAGTTCCTGAAGGCTGACACCATTCACGGTACGCGACTGTGCCTGCACCGAAGTGGTTGTGCACAACGCAGCCAGTCCAAGTGTTGCCATGCACAGTTGTCGCCAACCCCGCCGGGTTGCAGCCGATCTATACATCCGGCGCTCCAGAGCTACGAAATGGAGCAGGATTTACTGCTGTTGTCCGCGTGACATCACCTGGCTTTTCCAGAGATCCCACGGCCTATCAACCTGCTGGTCGTTGATGTCGCCAATCTTGGCGGCTTCGACTTCGTTCAGATAGGTGATGTTGTCACCCAGGCGCATGGCTTCCGCTTGCAGGCGCGCATTCAGGTCCGTGTACACCGCATGCAGTACCGCAGTCTTGATCGACTTGCCGACGACCGTGTCACCGTGCCCACGCATCAACACCGCTGTTCCCTTGTCGAGCTTTTTGGCCAGCGCCGCGGCGAGCGGCTTGTTTCTGATCAGCATGTCGGTGTCATTGCCCCCAGCCTCGCGAATCTCGAATACCGGCACCTGGCCAACCAGGAAACCGGCCATGTGTGAGATCGGTCGTAACGGAATCTTGCTGACGCTGAATGGAATCACCGCAGCAGAATGGCTGTGGACAACGGCCTGGACATCGGGCCTTGCCTTGTAAATCTCGCTGTGGATAAACCGCTCCAGATAAGAAGCGCGACCGCGCGCATCAATGGCGTTATCGTCAAGGTCGTATTCCATGATATCCGCAGCTGTCACCAGTTCCGGCGCTCGCGAGCGGGCAATGAAGTAGTGGTTGGGATTCTTCGCCGAGCGCACGCTGACATGGCCAAAGCCGTCAACAACGTGCTGATCGGCAAGGATATGATTGGCAAGCACCAGATCGGCAATGCGTTCGGCATCCTCCTGTTCGGGTGTTGCCGCATTGGCGGGCAATGCAAGCATCAGCGCTGTTACACCAGCAAATGAAATCAGGAACAATGCAATGGGATGCCTGAAAGACATGGCGCGCTCCTCCGGAGGATTGCCGATCGTATCGCTTGTTGCGTAAAAAGTGTCAGGTCGCTTCGCCCGGATTTCGCCAGCGTCCGGGCAGCGGCAGAAACGGATCGGCAATGTTCGGGCCCCATGAACCCGGCCCATAGTGATGCACGGGCTTGTTGGTGTTCAGCACACCATCGACTATCCGCCACGCGGATTCGATGCCATCACCGCGCGCGAACAGTGTACCGTCGCCCTTGAGCGCATCGCCGATCAGGCGTTCGTATGCGAGCATCTCATCGCCCTGCGTATTGGTGGCGAATAGCTCCACTTCACGCCCTTGCATGATTTCACCATGTTGCTTGGCCCGTGCACCCAGCGCGATCGTGACACGATCCGGACCCAGACGAAATCGCAGATAGTTGGGATGCTCATCGCCGATGTAGTCGAATATTTTCTGCGGCGGCGGTTTCAACTCCACAAACACTTCGGTAGCCGTGACAGGCAGGCATTTGCCGGTACGGATATAAAACGGCACGCCCTGCCAGCGCCATGAATCGATGTACAACTCCACCGCCACATAGGTTTCGACTTGCGAGTCTGGCGCTACTCCAGCCTCCTGTCGGTAACCTTCAAACTGACCACGGATCAATTTGTCAGCAGACAGTGGCCGGATGGCGCGCAACACTTTCGCGCGCTCATCTCGCAGTGGTTCGGCGCCTTTGCCGGTGGGCGGCTCCATGGCGATATGCGCCACCACCTGCAACAAGTGGTTCTGCACCACATCGCGCAGTGCACCCACTTCCTCATAAAAACGGCCGCGTCCCTGCACACCAAATTTTTCTGCCATGGTGATCTGCACGCGCTCGACGTAATTGCGATTCCAGATCGGCTCCAGAAATGAATTGGCGAAACGGAAGTACAGCAGGTTCTGCACCGACTCCTTGCCGAGGTAGTGATCAATACGAAATACATTGGCCTCCTCGAAGGCCGTTGCCAGCACGGCATTGAGTTTTAATGCTGAATCCAGGTCGCGCCCAAATGGTTTTTCGACGACCAGCCGCGCGCCGCGCGAACATGCTGAAGCCGTCAGGCCCTGAATCACCGTGGGAAACAGGCTGGGCGGAATGGCCAGGTAGTACAGCGGCCGCTGTGCTGGATTCAGCGCCGTGCGCAGCGTCGTGAAGGTCGCCGCATCGCGATAATCACCGCGCACATAACGCAGTTGCGCAGCAAACTTGGCGAAGCTGGCTGCATCGTAACCATTACCATGCTGCTGAACGCCGGAGGCTGCATGTTGACGCAGCTGCTGGTCGTTCCAATCGGAAGTGGCAACACCAATGACCGGCATATTGAGCAGGCCGCGGCGATGCAGTGCATACACCGCCGGAAAAATTTTCTTGTGCGCCAGATCACCGGTGGCGCCGAACAGGACCAATGCATCTGAGCGGGGTTCGGACATGTGTGTCTCGGGAGAGTTGGACATCAACTACCGCGATAAAGTTTCATCAACTGTCAATTCTTCTTTTCAATGTGCCCGCCAAACTGCTGGCGCATGGCGGACAACAGCTTGTTGGCATATTGATCCTCATCGCGTGAACTGAAGCGCGAAAACAGCGCAGCGGCCAGTGTCGGCATGGGCACACCCAGATCAATGGCAGCCTGCAGGGTCCAGCGACCTTCACCGGAATCGGTTACACGACCTGCAAAGTGCTGCAGTGTTGGGTCTGCAACCAGGGCCTGTGCAGTGAGATCCAGCAACCAGGAGCGCACCACACTGCCATGCCGCCACAATTCGGCAATCGCGGCAATGTCGAAGTTGTACTGATATTGCTCCGGCGCCGCCAGGGGCGCTGTTTCCGCGTCAGCTGGTCGATTCACCAGACCGAGCCCGGCATGCGAGAGCATGTTGAAGCCTTCGGCATAGGCAGCCATCAATCCGTATTCAATGCCATTGTGAATCATCTTGACGAAGTGGCCGGCACCCGCCGCGCCGCAGTGCAGATAACCGCGCTGTGCGGTACCTTGCACGTTATCGGCAGGACTGGCACCGCCAGTCGCCAGTGCGGCAAACACCGGTTCGAGCCGCGCCACGGCAGGGGCCGCGCCGCCAATCATCAGGCAGTAACCCGCTTCCAGGCCCCACACGCCGCCACTGGTACCTACGTCGATGAACTCAATGTGCCGGTCTTTCAGTCGCTGTGCATGACGGATGGCGTCGCGATAATCGGAATTGCCGCCATCGATGAGCACATCGCCCGGCTGCAGCAGATCCTCCAGCTCTGCAATCACCGACTCGACCACTGCAGCCGGGACCATCAACCAGATGGCGCGCGGCGCGTTCAGCTTGGCCACCAGATCAGCCAGCGACCCGGCCGCAACCGCACCGGCAGCCGCCAGCGCATCAGCGGCGCCGGGGCGGGCGTCAAACGCCACACATTCATGTCCGTGACGCAGCAATCGCAGCGCCATGTTCGCGCCCATGCGGCCCAAACCGACCATGCCTATCTGCATATACCCTCTCGTTGTGTATTTCGGCGTTCAGCAAGCATATTGCCCGCAACTCAGTCGCCGCGAGCCAGGCTACAGCCAGCTAGACAGATTGTCTCACCGCCGGTAGCTTAGCCGGGATACTACGATCTGTTTACAATGACCGCCCCGCTGCGAACCAGCGCTGCACTTGCGGGTCTATGACCCATCCGCCGCCCGCCAAGGGCTTTCACCAGAGTTATCAGCAATAACATTCATGGCAACTGCACCTCACATTCATTTTCGTCTGTCGCTCATTCCCCTGCTGGGGATATTGATGCTGCTGGGTGCCTGCCACTCGACACCCAAACCAGCCGAGTGCGATGAAATCCGTGGCGATTACCTGAAAGCGCAGGACGCTCCTGTGTTGCAGCCTGCGTCCGGCGCGGAAGCACCTGATCGGCGCAATGCGCTGGCCATTCCCGCCAGTACCGGCAAGACCATCGACCCCAAGGTCTGTTTGCAGCAGGCACCCTCCTATTTTGGCACCGCCGGCCGTATTGCGGCTTCACCTGAAGAAATGGTGGCGGACTGGGCGCAGGCCTGGGCGGATCGCAACAGCACGGCGATGATGGCCATGTATTCCAGCCAGTTCGAGACCGACGCGCCTGCAGGCGCCGCCGCATGGTTGCAGCAGCGCGCCGCCGAAGTCGCCAATGGTCCACTGCCCAATCCGCGCGTTACCAATCTGCAGATCCTGCAGCAGGGCAATGATCGGCGCCTGGCCAGCTTCACGCAGCGATTCGGCAATGTCGTCGTCTACAAGGAACTGAACCTGCTGCGCGATGTGGGCTTGTGGAAAATTTCCGGTGAACGCGTGGTCAAAACGCAGGACGCAAAAAAGTAGCCCAAGGACCTAATTAACACTAATGGCATCGCTGCGCTGGAGCCCCAAAAGGCACAAGGCTGGGCGCGAGGAGTGAAGTTTGGTTATTCCAAATGAGCGACGAGCCCAAGTTAATCAAATATGGGCGCATGGTGCCTTTTGGGGCCCAACCCGAAGGGACGGCGTCATAGACACCCAGGACTTTGTTGTGACCGAAGGAAATCCCTGTGGGACACCTCGCTTGAGTACGCTGAGTACACTGTGCTCGGTGCGTCGCGTCCTGGGTGTTTATGACCTCCGTCGCAGCGATGCCATCAGTGTTAGCAGGCCCTAGTCCCATGAGCGACCTGCCGGTCAATGCGATTACACCCTCAGCGCCTTTGTACCGTGGCCACGTGCGCGAGGCGATTGTTGATCGTCTGCAGCGCCGCCTGGGCCGCGACCCGGTCAGCGCCGTGCGCCGTGACATCTATGATGCACTGGTGCTGGCAGTCCGCGAGGAGCTGACCGATCATTGGCTGGCTACTTGGCGGCGCTGCAATGCCGCCAAGGTCAAGCGGGTATGTTATCTGTCGATGGAGTTCCTGCTCGGCCGCAGTCTGATCAATGCGCTGTCGACCTTCCCGCCCATCGTGCTCACCGAAACGCGCGAAACGCTGCGCGAGATGGGTTACGACCTCGATGCCATTGCCGAGGAAGAAGAAGACCCGGGCCTCGGCAACGGTGGCCTGGGACGTCTGGCCGCGTGCTTTCTCGATTCACTGGCGACGCTGGGTTATGCCGCAACCGGCTATGGCATTCGCTACGACTACGGCATTTTTCAGCAGAAGATCGGCGCTGACGGCGCACAACAGGAGCTGGCCAGTTCCTGGCTGCAATATCAGAACTTCTGGGAGAGCGGGCGCGGTGGCGTGCGCTACATGGTGCACTTCGGCGGCAGCTGCAAATCGGAGCGCGATACCCAGGGCCGTATCCACAATTACTGGGTGGACACGCAGGATGTGTGGGCAGTGGGTTACGACATATTGATCCCCGGCAATCAGAGTCCCGCAGTGAATCATCTGCGCCTGTGGTCGGCAGAAGCCGTCACTCCTTTCAAAGTGGAACATTTCAACGCCGGCAACTATGCCGCTGCCGTGGCCGAACAGATCGATGCCAAGAACCTGACACGCGTGTTATATCCCGACGATACGACACCGCAGGGCAAGGAACTGCGCTTCAAACAGCAATACTTCTTTGTCAGCGCTTCATTGCAGGACCTGCTGGCGCAACATCTCGCCAATCGTCGGCCATTGACGGAGCTCTCCGAAGCGGTCGCCATTCAGCTCAACGACACGCACCCGGCGCTGACCATTCTGGAATTGATGCACTTGCTGGTGGATCACCACCAGCTGGAATGGGGTGTTGCCTGGGCCATCACGCAGCGCACCTGCGCCTACACCAATCACACGCTGTTGCCCGAAGCACTGGAAACCTGGTCGGTAGCGAAATTCGAACGATTGTTGCCACGGCATCTGCAGATTCTTTATCAGATCAATCGCGATTTCCTGGAGCAGATCAGTCAGCGCTATCCGCAGGATCTGGACCGCCGACGCCGCATGTCGTTGATTGAGGAAGACGGGGACAGGCGGGTGCGCATGGCCTATCTGTCCGTGGTAGGCAGCCACAAGGTCAATGGCGTGGCCAAACTGCATTCACAACTGATGCGCGAAACCATCTTTCGCGATTTTGCCGAATTATGGCCGGAGCGCTTCACCAATATTACCAACGGCATCACGGTGCGTCGCTGGCTGAAACAGGCCAACCCCGATCTGTCGCAACTGCTCACCGAACATCTGGGCAGTGCCTGGGAAAACGATCTGGAAGAACTGGAGCGCTTGAAGTGGGCGGTTGACGATGTGCAGTTCCGCCAGCGCTTCCGCGACATCAAGCTGGGCAACAAGCGACGACTGGCCAATACCATCAACAACCTGATCGGTGTCGAAGTCGATGCGAACTCGATGTTCGATGTGCAGGTGAAACGTATTCACGAATACAAACGACAGCTGCTGACTTTGCTGCATGTCGTGGCGCGTTATCAGCGCATTCTGGACAACCCAGATGCGCCCATCGTACCGCGCACGGTGATCATCGCCGGCAAGGCCGCGCCCGGCTATATCATGGCAAAGGCCATCATCAAGCTGATCAACAACGTTGCGCATACCATCAATAACGACGTGCGCATCGGCAACAAGCTCAAGCTGTGCTTCCTGCCGGACTACGACGTGTCGCTGGCGCAGGAAATCATGCCTGCTGCGGACTTGTCGGAACAGATTTCTACCGCCGGCATGGAAGCCTCAGGTACTGGCAACATGAAGCTATCATTGAATGGTGCGCTGACCATCGGCACGCTGGATGGCGCCAATATCGAAATCAAGGATGCAGTGGGCGACGAGAACATTTTCATTTTTGGCATGACAGCAGCCGAAGCCGTGGCACGGCGCGCTCAAGGCTATTCACCCATGGCGGTCGTGCAAGGCTGTCCGGAACTGAAGCGCGTGCTCGACCTGCTCCAATCTGGCGCCCTCACGCAGAACAATCTTGCGGATGCCAATTCCGTGGTGGATCGCCTGCTCAGCGATGGCGAACACTTCCTGGTGCTGGCCGACTACGAGTCATATGTTGCTGCACAAGCGCATGTCGATGCTCTGTATGTCGATCAGGACGCCTGGAGCCGCAAAGCCCTGCTCAATACCTTGAGCATGGGCATGTTTTCCAGCGATCGCAGCATCCGCGATTACGCCGAGCGCATCTGGAACATCAAGCCGGTATTGTGAGCATGGTCGCAAGAGGCAACCGCTAGGCCTTTTTCCACGCATTCGCAGGGGCGCTCGCAAGCCGCCCCTACGCCTTCTCCACCGCCGCCTTCAGATTGGCCAGTCCCTCTTCAAATTGGCTACCAACCATCTTGTCCATGTCCAAGAACACGCTCATCACCTTGGCAACGAAGTTATTCCTGCCATCCATCGCCCAAGTCACATTGGTCGCCGCACCATTCGGCTGGAGGATAAAGGCCACATCATTGCTGGCGGCAAAGGGTTTGAGCATGTCAAGCTTGATATCTACGCGACCCGGTGGCTGGGTGGACGCAATAGTCACTCGACCTGCACCCACCTTACTGTTCCCTTCCCATTCATACACCGCACCCGCACCGCTGGCCACGCCGCTGTAAGTCGCTTTCATCGCCGGATCCAGTTTGAGGTACGGCGACCAGGCTTCCCATGCATGCAGATCATTGATGTGCGGGAATATCTGCTCAGGCAATGCATTGATGCTCGTAGTGCGCTCGACATGAAACGTGTCCGGCTTGGTCAAAGCCAACAGCAGCACGATGGCAACTGCCGCAACAACAACGAGCCCGATGATCTTCAACATGATTCCTCCTGAAGCCGGATAATTAGATTGAACGCCCATCGAAGTGCTGCACCGGCACTGCATCGAGATCAATGTCTTCAAGGCAGCGAATATTGATTGCCGCGGTCTTGTTGCCCTTGGGATCAACACCCTCGCCGTAGGGATGCATACCGCACTTCGGGCAGAAGCGATGCTGGATCACATGCTTGTTGAACGTATAAGTGCTGATGTTGGCTTCCGGCGTGAGCAAATTCATCTTTTCCCTGGGCAGAAACCACAGCAAGGAACCCTTGCGTTGACAGATGGAACAGTTACACGCCATGGCGCCCGTGAGTTCGCCCTCAACTTCAAAGGCGATGTTTCCGCAATGACAGCTGCCGCGATATTTCATGGTGACCTCGTCAAGTAGGTTGGGCAGAGTCTTCGAAGCCCAACATTCATGTCCAAATGTTGCGCTTTGCAGCCTAACCTGCGCATGTACAAGCATTCGAATCAATCACGCCTGCGCCGCCTTTTGCAGCGCCGCGATATCAAGCTTCACCATCTTCATCATGGCCTGCATGACGCGCTGCGCCGTGGCAGGGTCTGGATGGGTCAATAGTTCCGGAAACTGCCCCGGCACAACTTGCCATGAAAGGCCGAAACGATCAGTTACCCAGCCGCACTGCACAGGCTGGCCGCCCGCAGCAAGGTGGTCCCAGTAGTAGTCCACTTCTTCCTGCGTCTGGCAGTTCACCACAAAAGATACAGCCGGGTTGAACTTGTAGTTGGGACCTCCATTCAACGCGACAAACGGATGTCCTTCAAGCTCAAAGCCGATGGTCAGTACCGACCCTTTAGGACCCGGCCCGGCGTCACCATTGCGCAATGTACTGGTGATACGCGAATTGCGAAAAACGCCAACATAAAAATTCGCCGCTTCCTCGGCTAGTGAGTCGAACCACAGGAAGGGTGTGATCTTGTTTGTGTTGGTTTGTTTGATGGTGCTCATGACGTTCCTTTACGAAGTTGTTCACCTCTCCCCTTGAGAGAGTTCGCGCGCAGCGAGGGTGAGGGAGTTTGAACTAATGTGTTATCCAGGAATCGGCTTCCCGGCCAGCAGCAGTTCGAGTTGGTCGGTGGCCTTGCCCCAGCCGTCGTGGAAGCCCATCTTTTCGTGTTCCTTGAGATCAGCTTCGGTCCAGTGATACACGTGCGCGGTGTAGCGCGTCTTGCCGCCTTCGTTGTCAAAGGTGAGCACGCCGGTCATGAAGGGCTTTCGCGATGGGATCCAGGCGCTGACGTAGGCGTCAGTGAATACCAGCTTCCTGCCCGGAATCACTTCCAGATACACGCCGCGGTTGGGGAACTCTTCACCATTGGGGGCTTTCATCAGCACATAGGAAGAACCACCCGCACGTACATCATTTTCCACACGCGTAACGCGCCACGGCCGCGGGCAGAACCATTCCTTCATCATCTCGGGATCGATCCAGGCTTTGTACACCCGCTCAGGCGGTGCATTGATGAGACGGGTAATCGTCAGTTCGAAGGGTGTGGCGCTCATGATGATGTCTCGTCGCAAGTGAGGGAATGGATGTCGCTGCTGCAGCTACATGGAGTGCAGGCCGATCATGTTGCCTTCGGTATCATTCACCAGCGCGATGAAACCATACTGGCCGATGGACATCTTCGGCTTGCAGATGCTGCCGCCGTTTTTCGCGACGCGCTCAGCTTCTACCGCACAGTCCTTGCAGGCAAAGTACACCAGTGTGCTGTTGCCGCCGGAGGGAACGCCCTGCATCTTCACCAGCGCACCGCCAGTGCCGTATGAATTCTGGTCGCCTTCAAACTGCCACATTTCCAGGCCGGGTACCGGCGTGTTGAGTTGTTTGAGTTCGCGCTGGAATACGGCTTCGTAGAATTTCTTTGCGCGCGGCATGTCCTGTACATAGATTTCAAACCAGACGACGGAGTTGGCGCTCATGATGATGGACTCCTTTGAATGAAAATTGATGTGCTGCTGAAAACTTTCAGGCGCGGGCCGGCTGCTGCTCGCACAATTCCTTGAGTTGCGACAACGCCTTCGGCCAGGCGTCAGTCATGAATTTCTCGAATTCGGGTGTGGTATTGACGTCCACCTGCACCAGTGTGGTGTTACCGTCAGTGGTGAAGGTGTAGTTCTCAAGCGCATTGGTCCAGCCACTGGGCTTGCTGGTGTCCTCGACACCGCCCACCAGCTCACCGAGATGCCGGATGGATATAAATTCGAAGGGACGATTTTCAGCAATGGTCGAGAACATGCCACCAGAACCATCTGGGCCCAGAAAGCGGATGCGCTGTCCTGTTTCCCAGGAACCTTCGTAGTACGAGCCCTCACCGAATGCCGAGGTCCACTGCCGGTAGCCGTCCTGCTCCAGCATCAAGCGCCATACACGTTCGCGGGGCGCGTTAATGCGAATGGAAAAATGCAAGGTCTTCATGGCTACTTGCCCCTGTATCTGCTGTCTTGATCTGAAGAACGAACCGGCTCATACGATTCCGACACGCACGACAAAAAAGTTTCAGGATGCACTGAGCGAATCCAGATGCATGCGGATATGTGCTGCTTCAGCGGGCGTATGTGCCAGCGCAATGGCGCGGTCGAAGGCCGTGCGCGCAGCCTGGGTATCCCCCAGCTGCAGATGCAATGCGCCTTTCACGCCGAAGTAATGAAAGTATCCCGACAATTTGTCAGCCAGCGGCTCGATCATGGCCAGCGCCTGCGCAGGGCCGTGCGCCTTGAACACCGCCACGGCCCGATTCAGCGTGATCACCGGCGACGGCTGCAACTGCTCCAGCACTCCATACAATTGTTCGATTTCGTTCCAGTCGGTATCTGCCGCAGTGGCCGCACGATCGTGCAACGCCGCAATCGCCGCCTGCACCTGATACGATCCGGGTCGGCGATGGCGCAGCGCCTTGTCCACCATGGCCAGCCCCTCGGCAATCAATTCGGTGTTCCAAAGGTTGCGGTCCTGATTTTCCAGCAACACGATGTTGCCCTCGGCATCCAGGCGTGCAGGCGCGCGTGCATGCTGCAACAGCATCAGCGCCAGCAGTCCCATGATTTCCGGCTCGCCGGCAAACAGTCTCAGCAACAAACGTGCAAGGCGGATCGCTTCCTCACACAGCGCCGTGCGCACATGCTGATCGCCTTCGGCGCCACCTGTGGATGAATAGCCTTCGTTGAACAGCAGGTAGATCATGGCCGCGACCACGCCGAGTCGTTCGCTGCGCTCCACTGCACCTGGTGTTTCAAACGGCACGCCCGCTGCGGCCACCTGCCGCTTGGCGCGAGTGATGCGTTGCTCCATCGCGCTCTCGCTGACCAGGAAGGCACGCGCAATTTCCTTCACCGACAACCCCGACACCATGCGCAATGCCAACGCAATCTGCTGTGTCGCAGGCAAATCGGGATGACAGCAGATGAACAGCAGGCGCAGGATGTCATCGCGATAGTGGGAACTGTCCAGACGCTCGACCAGCACGGTCTCGGCGTCTTCGATATCCGAAATCAGATCATCATCTGGCAGCGGTTGATTGCGCCGGTTACGGCGCGACTGATCCACAGCGAAATTGCGGCCCACCATGATCAACCATGCTGCCGGATCGCGCGGCGGCCCTTGCACCGGCCATTTCTGGATGGCACGCAGACAGGCTTCCTGAAACGCTTCTTCAGCCGTATCCAGATCGCGGAAGTAACGCAGCAAAGCGGCAATGACCTGCGGGCGCGTCGCGGTAAATGCTGCATCAATCCAGGCCAGATCGCTCACAACGTTCGCCTAGCCCGGCGCGCTGCCGGACTCGAAGTAGTGGATCGGTCGTACTTCCAGGGCACCCTGCAGGCCTGCGCTCATGCGTGGACCGGCCAGTATGCGTGCGGCATCAATTGCATCTGCAAGTGATGCGGCTTCCAGCACATAGAATCCCAGCAACTGCTCCTTGGTTTCCGCAAAAGGACCATCCAGTACGGTGATCTCCCTGCCTTCCCGCACGGTAGTTGCAGCGGTGGTAGGCATCAGGCGCGCAGTTGGACCGAATTTCACTTTGCGTCCGGCCATCTGCTTGGCAACGGCCAGCTCAGCCATCATGGCCTCATCCTGTTCACGCGACATGGCGCATACCGCGCCCTCGGCCTGATAACAAAAAATCGCGTACAGCATGAACTTCTCCGACGTTTGCCTGAAAGACGATTGAAGCCCGTCCGATCCGACAGGGCAACCGGAATTTTTGTGCGATGAAGTCAGACAGCCGGGTATCGTTTTGCCACATTTCGCCGTCTGAACTGCTCCCCAACAAAGTCAATCGAGACGCGGGTTTCGGCCGGTATCAGTTTCTGGCCGGCGAAGTACAGCGAGTTGGCGCCGTTGTCTGCATGCCATTCCGGCAGCAAGCACACCAATGCGCAGCTGTTCATATGCGACACTGCATGCGGCATGGGGACAGGGGCATTGCCCGGACCCGTGATGGCGGGGCGAGCGACGGCCTGCGGAATCCGTGAGCATCAGTGGTGGTCGCATCTACACCGTCCCTGCTTTCCCTATGCGATTGCACCACCTGAATTCCGGCAGACTTCAATGAACTCCCAGACTCACACTCGAAGAACGGGGCGGCTTCGGCTGCCGCTGGTTCGTCGGCCAAAATTCAGACCAGACTCTTGAATTGTTTGCGCACGTTTGCGCTCACAATGACAGGAATGAAAGTTTTCAACTTTGCCACTCTTTGGAGTCTGGCGCGTTCAATGACATATACGGCTTCTACTTCTTCAATCGGGGTGTCTGTTTCTTCCGATAGCCGTTCAATATGTCGTCGGTCGCTGTCATCAAGTTGTTGCATAACCTGTTGTTCTTGTTCGTTCACGAGCGACCTCCACCACCGTTTGGGAGAGGCCCATCATTAAACGTTACTAAGTGATAAGTCTATTTTTTGCTGTCTGAACAGGGACATAGGAGTCCGTCGCTCAGACTGGATGCAAATGGACTACTACATATTGTGGCCGCGGTGGCGCTAGCACACGAGATCCACTACCAACCGGTATGCGCTCTTTGGCATGGAATCTATCCAGGGTCTGCCAGCGCTCAGGTAAAGCCTTACGCATGCGTCGTGTAATAGCTGTAGTCCCGCAAAAAGCGATCATCTTTGACGTCACGCATCCGGTATCGAACCCCGCGCGCAGAAGTGGCAGTCGTCGGACTTGAATTGTCACTGTGGTGTACGGCTGGCGAGAAACTCTGCCAACCGGCCCAGCGTCTGCTTGCCACCTTCAATAGCACCGTACTGTTCAACAACACGATTGCGATCTGCTGCGGTGGCGAAGACAGAACGCAGCGTCAGTCGCGTCGTCCAGGCGTTGATTTCTTCAAACGTCCACGAAGCTTCGAAATGCACACCCTGCTCGCCTTCCTTCGCGCCGCGATGCGAATAGGCAATCAACTCCGGCTTGCGTACAGCAGTGAAGATGCTCTTGTTGGGATAACGTGCGCCATCCGGGCCGATCATCACATGCTTCCATATACCACCAACGTGCAGCTCCATTTTCTCAATGATGGTGGTAAAACCATTCGGCCCCCACCACTGCGCCACCTGCTGTGGATCGGTCATGGCGTGCCACACCAGCTCGCGTGGCGCATTGAACACGCGTGTGATGATGATTTCATTTGCAGCACAGGACAATGCTTCTGATCGGCTGGTATCAAGTGTCATGCGAACAGAATCCTTTTGCTTAACTGCTGTCGCGGGCATCGTTTGCTAAATAGCCCATCAACCAAGAATGGCACCAGACAAGTCCCTCTTCCTGAGGGAGAGGGGGTTAAGGCGGTGAGACTCGTATCTACTGCTGAATATCCGGCTCCACCAGCTTGGCGAGGAACTGCAGCGACTCCTGCCAGCCGAGGTAGCACATCTCGACCGGAATCACGGACGGGATATTGGTTTGCACTACATGCAGCTCGGTGCCGCAGGACACTTTTTTGAATGTCACCGTCGTGATCATTTCACCCGGCAGATTGGGATCATCGAACTTGTCCGTGTAGCTGATGCGTTCGCCGGGTTTCAGTTCCAGATACTTGCCACCAAACGAATGGCTGTGCCCGGTGGTGAAATTGGTGAAGGACATCCTGAATTCGCCGCCGACACGCACATCCATGCCATGCACCCTGCAGGTGAAGCCTTCGGGTGGCAGCCAGCGCGCCATGGCGTCGGGATCAGTAAAGGCGCGATAAACTTTTTCGGGTGGGGCGCGCAGTACGCGATGCAGTTCAACAGTGCCGGGTTTCATAGTTTAGTCCTCCAGAAAATGTTGGTTGACGAGTTGTCGTTGCAGCGATATTTCAAAGCCGAATCACGGACCGCGGTTCCGACAGGACAGGGAAATTCTTCAAGAGGCTCAATGCGTCGCTGCCACGGCACCCGCAGGTGCTGCATCGACACGGACAAACACGGCACCACACAGCGCAGCAACAGCAGCAAATGTCGCGCCGACCAGAAACGCCCACTGATATCCACCATCCAGCGCGCTCAACATATCGGCGCCGCGGGCGAGCAAGGTGTCTGATCGATAAGCAGCAAGGCTGGCCAGAATCGCCAGTCCCAGTGCGCCACCCATCATGAAAGCGGTATTGACGATCCCCGATGCCAGACCGGATTCACTTGGACCCGTCTCGCTCATTGCAGCCAGCAACAATGGGTTGAAGGCGACGCCGGCCCCAAGCCCGGTGAGCACCATGCCGGGCAACACGTCATACAGGAAGACGCCGTCCACCGGCGCGCGTGCAAACAACAGCAGGCCAGTGGCGGCAAGCAGCAAACCACCTGACAAAGGTTTCTTGATGCCGAAGCGCATCACCAGTCTGGCCGACCAGCCCAGTGAAAATGAGGCCATGATTAGATTGCCGGGCAGGAAAGCCAGGCCCACCTGCATGGGGCTGTAGCCGAGCACGATCTGCATGTACAGAGCCGACAGAAAGAACCAGGCAAACATGGCAGCGGCCCACAACACACCCATGACGCTGGTGGTTGCCAGGTTGCGCAGGCGAAACATTTTCAACGGCATCAGCGGCAGTGGTATGGTGGCTTCGATCCAGATGAAACTGGCCAACAGCAATGCTGCCACCACCAGCAAACCCATTGTCTGCGTGCTGTTCCAGCCCACCTGATTGCCATTGACGATGGCATACACGGCAAGCATCAACGATGCAGTAACGGTAATGGCGCCGGCAACATCCAGCTGCTGGCCTTCGCCCACGCCACGTACATTGGGAATGAGTTGCAGGGTCAACACATAAACGATCAGCCCCACTGGAATATTCACCAGAAAGATCCAGTGCCAGCTCAAACCGCTGGTCAGTATGCCGCCCAGCAACACGCCCACGCTGCCACCACCCGCACAGACAAACCCATACACGCCCATGGCCTTTGCGCGTTCTGCGTCTTCGGTAAACATATCCATGATCAGCGACAAGGCAACGGCAGACACTACGGCACCGCCCAATCCCTGCACGGCACGTGCTGCAATCAGAAAGGCTTGCGTATGCGCCAGTCCACAGGTCAGGGAAGCCGCTGTGAAGATCGACAACCCGACCAGAAACAGACGGCGATGACCAGACAGGTCTCCGAGTCGACCACCCAGCAACAAGAATCCACCGAAAGTAAGCATGTAGGCATTCACCACCCATGCCAGTGAAGTTTCCGTGAAACCCAGATCCGTGCGAATGGATGGCAAGGCCACATTCACGATGGTGGTATCCAGCACAATCATGAGCACACCCAAGCATAACACCAACAGCGCCTGCCAGCGATGCGCTGCACTCATGTGATTGGCGAATTCGTGTTTGTGCATGCGCAGTACTCTTTCAAATTGATCGCAAGTCCGTGCGGTTCCTGCCGCCGGTTATCGCAAGGACGTCTGCGGGAGCAGATTCCCGACAACGTCATCAATACTTTCCAGCCGCAGATGAATCGTTCTTTTTCAAGTGGGCTGTTTGCGGAATACCACGTGCATCGCACCTTCGCTGGCCACATGTTCGACACAACTGAACCCCAGCGCGGGCAGATTCACGCCTTCAAACAGCCGTTCGCCGCGCCCCAGTGCCACCGGCGAAATGGCCAGATGCAGTTCATCAACCAGCCCGGCGTTCAAGTACTGCTGAATGGTGGCCACACCGCCACCCAGTCGCACGTCCCGGCCCTGCGCTGCGGCCTTGGCGCGCTGCAAAGCACTATGAATGCCATTGGTGACAAAGTGAAACGTGGTGCCACCCGCCATGACGATATCTTCGCGTGGATGATGGGTGAGCACGAACACCGGCACGTGATACGGCGGGTTATCACCCCACCAGCCCTGCCATTCGTTGTCAGTCCACGGGCCACGGATCGGGCCGAACATGTTGCGGCCCAGAATCCATGCGCCGAGATTGTCCGTACCACGCACTGCGAATTGTTCGTCGATGCCGGTAGTGCCCGTGTCCTTGCCGAGGATTTGTTGCTGGAAGGTGCGGGTTGGAAAAAACCACTGGGGCAGGCCCATGCCACCAATGCCCAGCGGATTTTGCAGCGATTGCTCAGCGCCGGCGCCGAAGCCATCGACGGAAATGGAAAAACAATTCACGCGTAACCTGGACATTGACGACTCCTGATAAGGGTTCAAAAGAATGGATTCCGAATCAGCGCCGCTGCTTGCGGGTCCTGGCTGCTGCGCTGCTGCTTCTGCGTTTTGTATCAGCCGCCTTCTTTGCAGGACCGGATTTTTCCTGTTGAGCTTGCAGTTGATTCAAATAGGCTTCCAGACGATCCAGCCTTTGTTCCCAATGCTGCCGATAGTCTTCGATCCAGCCGGCCGCTTCCTGCAGCGGCGCGGCGCGCAGGGAGCAGGGGCGCCACTGTGCATCGCGACTGCGTACGATCAGACCGGCGTTTTCCAGCACCTTCAGATGCTTGGTTACTGCCGGCAAGGTCATGTGAAACGGCTCGGCCAGTTCGCTGACCGATGTTTCGCCCGCCGTCAGTCGCGCCAGAATCGCGCGGCGCGTGGGATCGGCGAGCGCGGCGAAGGTAGTGCTCAAGGCGTCACGCATGTTTGCACTCCGCATTTGGATTAATCAGTACATGCACCAGGAAACTACCGGACATGACGGACCTCTGCTTCAAGGCGATCCAGATTCTGTTCGTTGGCATCCAGTACCACATGCGCAATTTTATGACGATGTTCTGCGGTATCGAACACTTGTCGCCAGCCCACCAACGTCTGGTTGCCCTGCGCCACGAAGGCGATGGTCAGAAAGAAGTGATGTGTCGCGGAGATGTGCTCCATCACCACCCGCTCCGGCGAAATTTCACGAAATACGTTTTCGTTGGGATAGTTGGTGCCATCCGGCCCGTGAAATACGAAACGCCATGTGCCGCCGGGGCGGAATTCGAATACTTCAAAGGTGCTGGTGAAACCGTTTGGCCCCCACCAGCGCGTCAGACGCGCCGGTTCGGCGAGAGCACGGAACACTCGCTCGCGCGACGCATCGATGAGCCGTGAATGCACGAACTCACGGTCAGCTGTAGACGAACTGGTGGATGTTGCAGGGGTGTTCATATGCCTGCGCCTCAGAGATGATCTTTATTTAACCGAGTGGTAAATTACAGTGCAACACGCAGGCACGTCAAGCAGGAGACGTGAGAAACCTGGAAACCTGAAAAAGGCCGGGATGAGTTGCCGGCCCATGACACCCTCACCCCACCCTCTCACTGCAGGGAGAGGGGATAAAGCAGCAAGAGCGTAGTGTTACTTCGAATTACGGCGTGTCAGCACGGCCTGACTAAGCAACTCCAGTACCTTTTCAGAATCATCCCAGCCAATGCAGGCGTCGGTGATGCTCTGACCATACACAAGCTTGGTGGGGTCATCCTTGCCGGCGCTGAATTTCTGCGCACCGGCCGTCAGGTGGCTTTCCACCATGACACCAAAGATACGGCGCGAGCCGCCACTGATCTGTGCAGCGATGTCTTTCGCCACTTCGATCTGCCGTTCGTGCTGCTTGCTGCTGTTGGCATGCGAGCAATCCACCATCAATCGCGGATTGAGCTTGGCCGCTTCCAGATCCTTGCAGGCGGCCTCGACACTGGCAGCATTGTAATTCGGCTGCTTGCCACCACGCAGAATCACATGACAGTCCTGGTTGCCATTGGTGGCGACGATGGCCACCTGGCCGTTCTTATGCACGCCGAGAAAATGATGCGGGCGCGCCGCGGACTGAATGGCATCGGTGGCGATGCGGATGTTGCCGTCGGTGCCATTCTTGAAGCCTATTGGCGCAGAAACACCTGAAGCCAGTTCGCGATGTACCTGGCTTTCCGTAGTGCGTGCGCCGATGGCGCCCCAGCTGATCAGGTCGCCGATGTACTGTGGCGATATGGTGTCTAGGAATTCACCACCCGCCGGCAGGCCCAGCTTGTTGATATCCAGCAGCAGCTGACGCGCAATGCGCAGGCCCTCATCGATGCGATAGGTTTCGTCCAGCCCCGGATCGTTGATGAGACCTTTCCAGCCCACCGTGGTGCGCGGTTTTTCAAAATACACCCGCATCACGACCTCAAGCGTACCGGCGTATTTTTCGCGTTGAACACGCAGTCGCTGCGCATACTCTACAGCGGCAACGGGGTCATGAATGGAGCAGGGCCCGATCACCACCAGCAGACGATCGTCCTGGCCGGAAAGAATGCGGCGAATGGCCTGACGGGTGCTGGTAATCATCGCTTCAACGGCAGTGCCGCGAATCGGGAAGAAACGCACCAGATGTTCGGGAGGTGGCAAGACACGTACCTCTTTGACTCGTTCATCGTCGGTTTGTCCGGTTTTGTCCGGCGCAAACCAACCCTCGGTGCTGGGGGGAGTGCTCATCGCTGATTCCTCAAGTCGTTCTGTAAATACACTTGTCTCTCTTGCAGTCCGTCATCCCACGCGACCGCCACGGATGGCGGAAATGCTGGAAACGCAGGAGTTGTTTCCAGTGCAGGCGGGGACCCAGTTGAAGAACTTTCTTGCTGGATCCCCGCCTGCGCGGGGATGACACAATTCAAAATGGCATAAAAAAACCGCCGGTTTTAGGCCGGCGGTTTGGTGATTCGATGCGTTTCCTGTGGCTACGCGCTCGTCTCTCCCCCGCCGGTGCGGTGAGCAAACCAGTAGTAACCATAGAAACAGAAATCCGAACGCATGGACGCAATCTAGACGGGCAACAGCGCTGGCGTCAAGCCTGATGAAGAAATAGACAGCGGATTAATCTGGGCTGCAAGCAGCAACAAATACATGCGAGTGTGTACGTAATGGTTCGTCCGGATATCACTTGCAACAACCTCTACGCGGGGACACATCCGAACCTTACACATCCAGAGTAATGCTCACCGGACAATGATCACTGCCCATCACATCAGCATGAATCTCCGCCGCCTTGACCAAGTCACGCAACTGCGGTGATACCAGCACGTAATCGATTCTCCATCCCACATTGCGCTCGCGTGAGTTGGCGAAGTGACTCCACCAGGTGTAGTGGCCATTGCCCTGCTTGAACAAACGCAGCGTATCGACAAAACCTGCATCAACGAAATTCTGGAACCCGGCGCACTCTTCGTCGGTAAAGCCCTTCTTACCGCGATTGGGTTTGGGATTGGCAAGATCGAGTTCGGTGTGCGCCACATTCAGATCGCCGCAGAAAATAACCGGCTTGGATTTTTCCAGCTGCTTGCAGTATGCAAGAAACGCCGGATCCCAATGTTCATGCCGCAAGGCAAGACGACCCAGATCGTCCTTGGCGTTGGGCGTGTACACCGTCACCACATGGAACTTGGGAAACTCTGCCGCAATTACCCGACCTTCTTCCGTGCTGTCACCAAACGCATCTTCGGCAAAGCCATACTTCCTGGCGATGTTGTCCGGAAAGCCGTTGATCACTGCCAGTGGTTCGGTTTTCGTGAATATTGCCGTGCCGGAATAGCCCTTCTTCGCTGCCGAGTTCCAGTATTCACGATAATCCGGCAAGTCTACTTCCACCTGACCGCGTTCCGCCTTGGTTTCCTGCAGGCAGAGAATATCCGGCCGGTGCTTCTCCAGAAATGGATAGAAGTGGTTTTTCTTGAGCACGGCGCGAATGCCGTTGACGTTCCAGGAGTAGATTTTCACTTTGAGGTTCTCGCAAGCGACCGCATGGCAGGCAGATACAGGCCATCTGCACATCATCCCGCAAATGGAGAACCAAGAAAATGCCGATCCGCATATATCGCAAGCAACGCAGGAGAAGTCTTCCCGCCACTGTAACCGGAAGCGATTGTTATGGATCCCGGTGAGGAGTTCGGGGGCCGGACGGCTTGTTCAGGCAGTGGCTGATCTTGCGAGCACAACGTCGATGAAATCCTGTGGTGGCGTTTCGTCGATATGGACGGAATTCCTGCCTGCCAGTTTGGCGCGATACATGGCCTGATCGGCGCGCTGGAGAACCAGATCAATGGGCTGAGCAATACCACGAAACAGGCAAGCGCCGATGCTGGGTGTGCAGCGGAAGATCCTGTCGTCCACTTCATAGGGCTTGCGCAACGCATTGAGCAGCTTGATTGAGATTTTGCGCAGGACATCCAGCGCGCTATCCAGATCCTGGTCGAGATCTTCAACCATTACGACGAATTCGTCGCCGCCCCAGCGCGCCACGGTGTCACATTCTCTCAGTACTGACGTCATGCGTTGCGAACAAGCTACCAGCACCTGGTCGCCTGCCAGGTGGCCTGCGGTATCGTTCACAAGCTTGAAGTTATCCAGGTCGACAAACAGGATCGCGCCATAGTGCCGGCTGCGTTCGTCGCGCCGCATGGCCTGCGTCAGCCGATCTGTCAGCTGCGTCCGGTTGGACATTCCCGTGAGTGGGTCATGATAGGCGAGTGACTGCAACTGGCTTTGCACAAGTGCAGTTTCATGCGCCACTCGCGCAATCTTGGCTGCGCCGATCACATTGCCAGCTTCGTCTCGAATGGGGGAGATGGTGAGGATAACGGGAATGCGAGTGCCGTCCTTGCGAACCCTGATCGTTGCCAGGTCATGAATGCCCTCACCCCGAGTCAGGCGTTGAAGTATTTCGATTTCCTCGTCGACCTTGTCCTGTGGCACCAGCAGCATAATGGAATGACCGAGCACTTCCCGCTCGCTGTACCCAAAGATTACTTCCGCGGCCGTGTTCCAGCTGACAATAGCGCCCGTAAGGGTCTTCGCTATGATGGCGTCCACGCAATCATGAATCATCGAATATGTAAGCTGCTCAAGCCGAGTCATAACAATTCCAGTTCGGTTGTGCGCTACCAGTCTTAAGTTGTGCATCAGGCTAACCAGCAAAGCCAGACAACACCATGAGCAGCACCGCGTGAATTGTCGTCAGTTCAGGCCTACAAATTATCGTGGCTTGTACGGACCCGGCCCGCGCCAGGGCGAGAATTCAGTTGTCCAGTCGCGACTTGAGCTCATCCAGCTCGCGACGCAGCTTGGCCACTTGATGCTCAAGCTGCTCCATGCGCGACAGTGGTGCATGTTGTTCCGGTTGCTGATGGTCTGCATCGGCCAGTGGTTCAGCCACCGTCACTTCACCACTCAGCAAATGTGCATAACGCGAATCGCGACGATTCGGCTCGCGCGGCAACATCACCACGAAGGGGCCATCCTGGCGCTGCGCAAGCTTGTGCAGTGCCGTTTCGACTTCACTGGCGTCGTTTACCGGCGCCATGCGCGCAGCGCGTGTTCGCAACTCACCGGGTGTCTGCGGACCGCGCAGCAACAGCTCACACAGGATCGCCGTCTCCAGTGGCGAAAATTCCAGTGAGCCAAACCCGGTATTGCAAAAACGCTGTTGGTACTTGGGCACGCGACTGCCAAAGCCCGAACGATCCAGCACCAGATGTTTGTAGATCAGCGTCGACAGCGCTTCCTGCACGGTTCGCTCATCCAGGTCCATAACCGGATCGCGATTGCTTTTCTGATTGCAGGCGCTGGTGAGGGCATTCAGCGACAGGGGGTACTGGTCGGGCGTAGTAATGGCCTTTTCAATCAGGCAGCCGATAATCCGGGCTTCGAGTGGGGTCAGATTGATGGTCATGATGGGCTCTGGATCAGTGATCGGAACGGATCTTATCGCGCTATTCGCCCGTACCCCAGCATTGCATGATTGCTGAAATGTACCAAGCGCAGCATGCTGGCATCTGCCTTCCTCCAGTCTGACACAGTGACTGCACAAATTCCGGGTCGTGATCGGGCATGTCGTCGGACAGCCAACCGGGCATATGCAGTGGCACGCTTTCCTTCCCGGCAATACTTATTGAAGGAGAGCATCCATGAAGAAAGTTATTTCCATGATTGTGATGTCAGCTGTCCTCGGCAGCTCTGCATTCGCGCAAACTGCTCCAGCTGCGCCGGGCGGCGAAAGTACATACCCCGGCACGGCCAAACCAGCAGCCGTATCGTTCGACTCGCTGGACAAGAACAAGGACGGCGCAGTCAGCAAGGATGAAGCCAAAATCAACGTCACCATCGTTGCCGCCTTTGACACCGCCGACAAGAATGGCGATGGCGTCTTGAACAAGACCGAGTTTGACGCCTACTTCAGTAAGCGCTAATCGTCCCCGTTCCCGCTCACCAAGTGGCGATGATGTCGCGCGGTGGGCGGGTTGAGAGCACGCATGTCATCAGACCGCCACTTTGCGCAGTCGCAATGCGTTGCCGATCACCGATACCGAACTGAGGCTCATCGCCGCGCTGGCGATCATCGGGCTGAGCAGGATGCCGAAGAAGGGATACAACACACCGGCCGCCACCGGCACGCCGAGAAAGTTGTAGATGAAGGCAAAAAACAGGTTCTGACGGATGTTCTTCATGGTGCCTTGACTGAGCAGGCGCGCCTTGGCAATGCCGCGCAGATCGCCCTTGACGAGCACCACGCGCGCGCTGTGCATCGCCACATCGGTGCCATTGCCCATGGCAATACCGACGTCAGCAGCGGCCAACGCCGGTGCATCGTTGACACCATCGCCCGCCATGACAACGATGCGTCCCTCTTGTTGCAGAGCCTTTACCTGCTTGTACTTGTCTTCCGGCAATACCTCGGCCTTGACTTCGCTCAGACCAAGTTGTCTGGCAACGGCCGCCGCAGTGGTGACATTGTCACCGGTGAGCACGACGATGCGTATGCCGGATGCCTGCAACTGCTGAATGGCTTCCAGCGTTGTCGCCTTGATCGGATCGGCGACGCTGATCAAACCGGCCAGCTGTCCATCTACACTCAGGTACATGACCGTCTGGCCCAGTTCGCGCAAGTGCTGCACCTGGACACCCACGGAATCAGTTGCTATACCGGCATCATTCAGCAAGCCCTGTTTGCCAAGCAGTACGGGGTGCTGCTGAATATCGCCGCTCACACCTTTACCGGTAATTGATCGAAAATTTTCAACAGCGGGTGATGTGACCTGTCGCCTCTGTGCGTAACTGACAATCGCCTGCGCCAGCGGATGCTCGCTCAGACGCTCCAGTGCTGCTGCATAGGCCAGCACTTCCTGCTCGGTGAAGTTCGCTGTTGCAATCACCTGTTGCACCTTGGGCGCGCCTTCCGTGAGCGTGCCGGTCTTGTCCACCACCAGGGTATCTACTTTTCCCATGAGCTCCAGCGCTTCGGCGTCCTTGATCAAGACACCTTCACGTGCGCCACGACCAATACCCACCATGATTGAAATGGGCGTGGCCAGTCCCAGTGCGCATGGACAGGCAATGATGAGCACCGACACTGCAGCGATCAGTGCATTCGCCAGTGTTGGTGTCGGCCCGACCAGCGCCCACACCACAAACGCCAACACCGCCACGGCAATCACGCCCGGCACAAACCAGGACGAGACTTGATCAGCGAGTTTCTGGATAGGTGCACGTGAGCGACTGGCTTCGCTCACCATGTGCACGATCTGCGCGAGCAGGGTTTGCGCGCCAACTTTCTCGGCGCGCAGCAGAAACGAACCGGTCTGATTGACGGTGCCGGCGCTCACCTTGCTGCCGGGATGTTTTTCCAGGGGAATGGGTTCACCAGTAAGCATGGATTCGTCGACACTGGAATTGCCATGAGTCACTGTTCCGTCCACCGGCACCTTGCCGCCGGGTTTGACGCGCAGGGTATCGCCCACCTGCACGGCATCGAGATGCACCTCCTGTTCCGTGCCATCAACCGCAATGCGCAGCGCGGTGTTGGGCGCGAGCGATAGCAGCGCCCTGATGGCGCTGCTGGTTTGTGAGCGAGCACGCAACTCCAGCACCTGTCCCAGCAACACCAGCGTGACAATCACTGCGGCTGCTTCGAAGTAAAGCGGCGCCATGCCGTCCATCGTGAATGCAGCGGGCAACTGCTCAGGAAACAGCAGACTCACCAGACTGAATACATAGGCGGTTGCGGTACCGAGGCCGATCAGACTGAACATGTTCAAGCGACGCGTCTTGAAAGACGCCCAGGCGCGCACAAAAAATGGCCACCCACCCCACAGCACCACCGGAGTGGCCAGCACGGCCTGCAGCCAGTTCAATACGTCCAGGCGCAACCAGTGGTGCAGATCCAGCCCAGGGATGAATTCACCCATGGTGATGAACAGCAGCGGCACGCTGAGCACGGCGCTGACAACGAAGCGCCGCCACATGTCATCCAGCTCAGGATTGCGTGTGTCTTCAAGCGACACTGTACGCGGCTCCAGTGCCATGCCGCAGATTGGACAATTGCCCGGCTTGCCACTCAATACTTCCGGATGCATGGGGCAGGTCCACTGCGTTGCGACTGCACCCTGCATCACTTCTCCCGCACGCGGACGAGGATCATGGTGCGGTTGGCCTTCATGCTGGGTACCAGCACAACAAGCGTGCGCATTGCTATGCGTGTTGTTGTCTTTGCCAGCCTGGTACACAGCAAGATATTGCTGCGGACTGGCCTTGAACTTTGCCACGCATCCATTGCTGCAGAAGTAGTAAGTCGTCCCGAAGTACTCGGCCGACTTCTCATGGTTGGCAGCGACCTTCATGCCACAAACAGGATCTGTATATGGCTTGTCGGCAGCCGCGGGTACAGAGCCGCCAGGCTGGTTAACATGTTCGTGGTTCATGACTCAACTTCTTTCCATGACATCAAGGGCAGGCGGCATCAGGCCGCCGGATATCGCGCAATTCCTTGCGCAGAGCTTCAAGTTCCTTCTGATAGTTCTCGGCGTCGCCGAATTCACTGAACTTGTGATAGTGCTCATGCGCCGCACGCAGGCGGCGCGCATGCTTGATCGGGCACCAGTATTGCTCGGTGCGCGCAGCTATCTCACGCACGTAGGCCATCAGGCCATTGGCATACGAGCAATACAGGCAGTTCAGTTTCTCCAGGCCATTCAGATAGGCCAGATGGGCGCGATCGAAAACCAGGTATTCATTACGCCGCACGCGTGTTATGCCATACACTGGGAAACAGATGGCCTGATAAATCGTAATGAACAGATCCAGCAGGATGAACGGCACAATCATCGCGTAAATGACCGGCGCGGTTAGCGCAATCAGGGGGCGCGCGCCCAGAATGTAGCTCGACAGACGTTGCCTGAGAATGCGATGCCGACGCAGCGCCTCGCGTTCAAAAGTGATCTTGTGCCGATGCAGGGTAAATCCGAATTGCGCTCGCTGCCTGCCAAGTTCCGTCTCCAGCTCTTCTTCCAGCCCGCGTATTTTCAGAATCAACGCCGCCACATTCGGATGAATCATGATCTTCCCCCGCTTCAGTCGCAAACTCAGGCATCGTTCATCTGAACGCATGCGGATGAGTGCGGCCAGTTCAGTCTATATCAATGAACTCCATGGCTACCTCAGCGCCCTCGATCCCGACGAACACCGGCAATCTTGCGGCGAAACGCTGGCGGGTCGCATCCGGTTGTGCCAGCGCCTCAGCCAGCGCGGTGTTCAGCTCGTAAGCCGCAATGTCGTAACCCGCGTCCTGCATGGCCCTGGAAAATGCATCGACGTGCGCCGCACCCGATTGATACACCAGCGGCGCATACTCGGGTGCGATGTCGAAATTGTCGGGCTGTTCATAGGATTGCTGACAACCGGCCGCGCTGGTGGCGTGATAGTTGCGACAGGTTTGCGGCCGGGCCGCATAAATACTGCAACGTGAGTCAACCAGGAACGGACACTTGATGGTCTGCTGCATGCGTTGCATTTCATCCAATGGCCCCAGCACGCGGCTGTTGGCCTCGATCTCGGTGCGCAGGCTTTGTTGTTCTGCTGCCGTGAATTTCTTCTGCATGAACTCCAGGATATTGAGCACTTCAACCGGACGCACATCCACTGAGAAATGACAGCACCACGCACACCCTGCCTTGCACGCCAGGGTGTCGGCATCGGCCGCTTCGCTCAATCTGCAGTCATGACGCACCAGGGAATGTTGATAAGCGGGCAGCACGCCCAGTGCGGCAATTTCCGCCTGCGTCTGCACGGTTTCCTGCGCGACGATCCGGCGCACGGTTGCGAAGTCGATGGTGAATTCCACTGTTCTTGCTCAGTACTGTCGGCTACCGGTGCGTAACCTGCAGGATACTGTTGCGGATCTGTTCGTGCAGCACCAGCTGCGCATCGTCGGCCACGGCAAACAGCATATCGGTATAGGTCAGGCGGCCTTCGGCATTGACACCCAGCACGCCGCGCGCGCGCAGCAGATCCAGGAAGTTCTTGAACAGGCTCTTGTCGAAAAACTCGGGCGAGTTGAGCTCATACAGCAGGGACATGCGCTGCGCCATGAGATGGCATTGCTGCTCCAGCGCATCCTGACTGATACGCCCGCTGCCTGCCTTGAGCAATAGTGCAATGGCCAGGTAGTAGCGCTCGACAATCTGCATGCTCAACTGACCCAGCACCGACAACTGCACCGCCTCGGCGCTGCCCACCGGCGGCCGTGACCAGCTGGCGCCGTCGTCACTGGATTCGAGCAAACCATGCGCCGCAAAGTCCTGCAGCGTTTCATGCACGACATTGGACAGTTCGTCTTCACTCCAGCGCAGGAACAGTTCGTCGCACATGTAGGGATAGATGCGCCATGCCAGGCGCTGCAGGTCTTCGGTGCGCACCACACGATTATTCAGGAAGCAGCTGGCAAGGGCCGAGGGCAGAACCATCAGATGCAGGATATTGTTGCGGAAATAGGTCATTTCCACCGCACTCTGCTCGGTCATGCTCAACACATCACCCATTGAGTGCTGATGACGGCGCAACACATTCATGGACTCGGCATAGGCAATGATGTCGGCGGCTGACATGTCGGTGAGGGTTACCCACTTCGAGTAGGGCGTACGACGCAGCAGCGATGCATAGAGCGTCAGTTGCCGCTGCAGATCCGCTTCCAGCATGGCCTGCTTGGGCGTTGCCAGCAGCACTGTCGCCAGCAGATTGATCGGCGTGACATAGGCAGCGCTGTTGATGTTGCGCATGATGTGCAATGCCAGATCATCGACCAGCGCGCCCATCCATGCGGGTTTCTCCTCCACTGGCGCGCCCCGCCACTCGGGCGAATACCGGGACAGAAGCTCATCAAGGTGGATCGGTTCGCCCAGACTGACA
The DNA here is from genome assembly GCA_963748005.1 of uncultured Pseudomonadota bacterium. Taxonomy (GTDB): domain Bacteria; phylum Pseudomonadota; class Gammaproteobacteria; order Steroidobacterales; family Steroidobacteraceae; genus CAILZL01. Next base: position 1,928,731 of record CAVVHH010000002.1, on the reverse strand, counting down.
TGCACCTTGCCAAAGCGGCGGCGCAGGGCAGGCAGGGTCTTGAGCATGCCCCATACCGTTTCCTTTTCCTTAGGCTTTCCGGAGAGCTCATTGATGTATGTGTTGCTCTCCACCACGCGCTCATAGCCGAAGTACACCGGCACAAACACCACCGGACGTTTTGGATCGCGCAGAAAGCTGCGCACCGTCATGGTCAAGGCACCGGTCTTGGGTTGCAGCAGACGGCCAGTGCGACTGCGCCCGCCTTCTATGAAGTATTCAATGGCATGACCACGCGCCATCATCAGGCCGAGATACTTGGTGAATATTGTGGTGTACAGCGCATTGCCGGCAAAACTGCGGCGGATGAAAAATGCGCCGCCCTGGCGCAGGATGCGACCAATCACCGGCATGTTGAGATTGGCGCCTGCCGCGATGTGCGGAATGGCGTAGCCGCTCTGATAGATCACGTAGGACAGCAACAGGTAATCCATGTGGCTACGGTGACACGGCACATAAACCACTTCATTGGCATCCACCACCGACTGCAGATTGTCCAGATGATGCAGCTCGACACCGTCGTACAAACGGTTCCATACCCGTCTGAACAGGCGCGCCAGCAAACTTACCGTGACATGCGAGTAATTTGCGGCAATTTCATCAACGCACTTGCGCGCCGCCTGCATGGCCTGCTTGCGCGTCAGATTCTTGCTGCGCATCTCGCTACGCATGGCCTGACGTACAGCCTGAGTGCGCAGCACCTGCGCGGTGATGCTGCGCCTGCTGGCGATTTCCGGGCCGATCAGCGCCACACGTTGCCGATAGAGCAGGTTGCGGCAGGCACGGGCCACACGCCGTGCTGCCTGCGCCGCATCGGGCGCATCGCCAATCAGACCACGTAGTGAGACCGGTTCGCCAAACTGCACCACCAGATTGCGGCCATTGATCATGACAGCCAGCAACCGGTGCAGGCTGCTGGCATCTGCCCAGGTCTCGCCGAAGCGCAGGCGCCACCACGAAGCCTCTTTGTCCGGTGCGCGTCCCCAGAACAGACTGACCGGAATCATGTCCACGTCGTGCATGTCATCCGCCAGCAAGGTCGCGGCATGCACAGAGGCCACCAGCTTGCGCAACTCGATCGGTACGCGATGATCCAGCCGGTTGTGCAATGCGCCGACCCAGCGTTGCAGGCAGATTACCTCACCGCTGGGAATGATGGTGCTGCCTGCCGCCAGGCTCTGCTGCCACGCCGGCTGCCGCAACAAGCGTCGCAACACTTCCTGATCAGCGCTGGCATTGTTGTGCAGCACAAGGCACACCGGTCTGCCAGCGGGCAGGCGTTCGGCAAACTGCTCGGGCAAGCTGCGTGGACGCGCCCAGCAACGCACCCATATCGACACCAGGGGCGACAACAATCGTTGAATGGACACCGTGGTCAGACTCTGCTGCGCATGCGCAATTGTTTATTCCGCAGCCTTGATCGCTGCGTCCGCACTGTCCTTGTCCTGTTGCAAGGTGCCCTCAACGGAACGCGCCTTGTCCAGTGTGCTGATGGTCGGCCCAAACACCGTTTCCGATACGGGCATGGGTGGCTTGGCCGGCGGTTCTTCCTTGGCGGGTGTACATGCACCCAAGGTCAACGACATGCACAAACTGATCAACAGGTAGCGGGCGCGCATTGTTCTTCCCTCATGCCCTTGCAGACGATTCAAGCTGACTTAGAAACAGCTCAAAGTAAGCCACGATGGCCTTGATGTGCTGCAACATGCGGTGATCGGTGTCGATGAGTTGCAGTGTCGCATGATGCTCGGCAGCGTAACGAATGCTGTTGGCCACTGGCACGATGTCATCACGCCAGCCATGAACGATGCTGACCGGGCACACGGCGGGTTTGGGCGTGTACTGCTCATAGCCTGGCATGTAGAAGGCCGGCGCCAGCAGAAACAGGCCGCGTGCCTGCAGCTCGATCGATGCCGCCGTCGCGACATGACCGCCGAGGCTGGAGCCCACCAGCACTGCAGCCGGCAAGTTGCGACCAAACTCCAGCAACGTGCGCACGCGCGCACTGGGATCGTCAATGCCACGGTAATCCACCGACTCGGCCCGATAACCACGGGCACGCGCACACTCGGCCATCGCCATGATCTTGCTGCCCCAGGGTTCACTGTCCTTGCCATGGGAGAAGATGACGATGCGTTCGTTCATGCAATGCCGGTGCGTTGATTCATCAGCGTAGTGTACGAGTGCGGATGACCCAGTAACAGTCGGGGCGTGTAATCAGCTCTTTTCAGCGCAACGCCAGCAGCGTGCCGGTCAACTCCACATCCTCGAAGCGGCTGGGTGTTTCATAGCGATTGACTGCAACCATGCGGGTCTGGCTGCCAGTGAGCGAGTGTGTGATGAGGAAGGTGTGATACTGATCGGCCTGCAACGAGGCAAAGCCAACGAGAATCCTGATGTCAGCAACTGCCTCGGGCGCAATGGCATTGATGCGCTCATCGCAGATCACAAAAAACTCCTGGCCAGCTCGCCCGGGAAAAGCGCCCAGCGCCGCCAGGTCGTGCAGAAAAGTATTCACCTGACGTACCAGCCGCGCCCACATCGAACGACTTGGGCTGGCCAGCAGTACCCAGCGGGTATTGCGCTCCATCTGGCCCATGATATGCAGCGCGAAACGTCGCGCCTGCAGATAACCCCAATCCACCGCGGCATTGGCGCCGCCCGCCAGGGTGCGCCGCAACAGCTTGATCGGCGCAGCGCGGCGTACGATCTGCAGTGTGTTGACACCCTGCGCTGCCAACCGCCAGCGCTCGATTTCGGTCATCTCCAACTGCAGCCGCACACCAGGCCGCAACAACAATTCAGGCTCAGCTTGCCGGGTATCCCACACCGGATGTATTTCATCGGCATGCGACAGCATGCCCGCCACCGCGCCGCCATTGGCAAACACCTCGGGTCGGCCGCGCAAACGGTCATGAGCAATCAACCGGGGGAAAAACATGACCGCCTGATCGCAGCAGAAATTCAGTTGCCGCAATCCCGACAGGGCAGATTGACAGGTATTCCAGCCCTGTGGCGGATCCACTATCAACATGGCGTGATGGTCGCGGCAGAAGCGTGACGCCACCAGAAGCGCGCTCAGCCCAACATCCTGGTCACGACCCAGCGGCGGAAGATAGAGAAAATCCAGCCGGTCCAGCATCGTTAGTGCGAACATCCCGCTGCGTTCTGTGGCCGAACCGATCAGATCGTAGTCGCTCAGCGGTGCGCCATCGTTACCATCGGGACTGGAATCCACATAGCCGACCATGCGGTGCGCGTGGTTACCGGGCGTAACATCGGGCCGCTGCGCAGGCACCTTGCCACGCACCCGCACCAGTGCGGACTCTGTCAGAACCGTGCCGATGAAACGTCCCGTCGTCGGACTGGTGGATACCCGTCGATAGCTTTCCTGCTCTTCGATGTGCTCCGAACGATGCATGCGCACCCGCTGGACCACCAGATTGAAACAATCGAGGTGCTGACTGCCAAGGTTGTCATAGTCCACCGATGCACGCAGAAATTCGCGGCTGCCCAGCGCCAGCGCCTCCAGCGTCAAGGTCTCTGCGCCGCAGGGCAACTGGATAGTAGCCGGCGCACCGCCATTGATGACGCGCACCACCACTGCATGTCGACCACCGTGTTCAAAGTACTGCTCGATGGCGTAGGACAACGTGCTGGGTTGCCACAAGCCGCCAAACACCCGTTGATAGTCGGCAAAGCTGTGCAAGCTCACCGGAGCATTCACTGGCCCACGCAAGGTACGTCCGACAAATGCGGTAATCGTTTCGGTACTTGCGTTGGTCGGAGTCAAGCCAGTCGTTCTACTTGTCATTACCAGTAATTGCCACTCGTCAACGAGCTGTAAACTACCACACCCGGGCCTTCACCCAGCAGTTCCAGAGCGATTCTCCCCGATCCGAAGCCCGGATCTGATTTCACCACCCGCCGGGGTGAATGCCAGTTCGAGCAGGCAACTGCCGTCTGCGCATCGTCGGACTCGCTCAGGTCTGGCCTTACGTTAAATGCAAATGATATCCGTCGTGCGAGGCCGACAATAGCGCTTGACTTCAATACCCGCCCTAACCAAGAATCGACCACAGTGTAAATGGCAAACTCATCGAAAGATGAGGACGCAAAACTTCCGGTCTAAGGGCATAGCCTATGACAGCGGGGTCGCCACGAAGAATGTGACCAGTGAGCATGACAACATGCAGCAGTCCGTTCTGGTACAGATGACGATCGCCACAGGCGAATCAGATAAGTAAAGTCATCGTATCGCGTAGCACCCAGCCACCATCCGTGGCACAGCGCTGAGCCCCCAGACCACGAAGCCTTGCGAAGTGTTTAATTCGTGTTGGGGAAGACAGCATGAACGATGTCGCGAAGCTCGAATCCGCCGGTGAGGCGCTCCTGCACAGGACTGGCGCGGCCGTGCCGGAACTGTTCGTTATCAACCTGTGCGCCTCCATGACGCCCATGCCGTCGGTGCCCCGCAATCTGAAGGGTTTCGAGAAATACAAGTTGTACCAAGTGTCGCGCCAGGAAGATGGCCGTCGCCGCTTTCGCCTGCGGCTGGGCTTTTTCACCAGCGAAGCCGACGCCGAGTGGGTGCTGAATTCGGTACGCACCCTGTATCCCACCGCTTTCACTGGCTGCGTGACTCAGGAAGATATGCGCTACTTCGGTGAATCAGCACCCGCCACCAGCGCCGCTGCGCCAAGCCAACCGGCAGCGACAACACCGACGGGCGCGACCAAACCTGTCACACCAGCGCCGGCACCCACTACGACGCCAAAACAGAATGTGGCGCTTGCAGCTCCAGCAATCACCATGCCCAAAGCAGACCCGAGTGGAGCGCCCCAGCCGTTCCACGTCGCACGCGGCGTGCAAGTCCCGGAAACCAATCTGGAATTAACCGACGAATACGCAGTCCTGTCCAAGCCTGTCACCGCACCGGCCAGTCAGAAAACTGTGCCAGCTGCACGTCCCAGCGTATCTCCTGCTCCGGTCAAACCCGCAGCCAATGGCAGCACCTCCACTGCAACCAGCCTCAACGGACCAGTGCGCAGCGCCACCTTCATCAACCCTCCGAAAATAGTTGATGACTACGTACCCATCCTTGATACCACGCTCACCATCCGAACCCTGACCAGCGCCGAGGCTGAGGATCCCAATCGACCCAAGTGGTTCGCGGTCCAGCTGGCGCTGTCCGAACAGCCAATCAATCTCGACACCATGCCCAAACTGGACATTTTTGCAGCGTACACCCTGTACAGCGTCGCCATGATGGAAGGCGGTACCATAAAACATGCATTGCGCCTGGGCTTTTTCCGCGAAAACGTCTCGGCCGAAGCCGTAATGGGTTATCTGAAAGCATTCTTCAACACACCAGCGATCACGCAGATCGCATCAGCCGAATACAACCGGTTTGCGGACCCCAAACCGAAGCCCCAGCCCACTCCTGCTGCCGACGCCAATGTGGTCAAGCTGGACGGCAAACGCCCGGCAGCGCCGACCAAACCGGCAGCGCCAACAACAGCCTCAAAGCCAGCCAGCAGCGGCGCCAGCCGTCCGGCAGTAGCCGCAAAACCGAAAGATACAAGGGCGCAAATCGCCCCACCGGCGCGCCCCCAGTCGTTTCTGTCGCGCCTGATCGGCCGGCAGCTCGACTAATTCCTGGTCGGGAGCGCCCCTTAGCCAGGCGGGGCCTCACTGACGACACGCATAACGCATAACCCACAACAAATGCCTGCGCCGTCGGGCCGGGTCGGCTGCACAGCAAGCAAGTCTGCCGGGTCCTGAAACCTGAACAATCCCCTCTCACACGCTCGATCGATTTGAATGCGTGCCTGACTGCCAAACACCCGGTATTGACAGGTACACTTGCGTTCTCAAGAAAACGACCGCACTCCTTGCCGGTCTTAAGAGGAGCCTGAAGATGCACGAATCGAAATTTGATCGTCGCCAGCTATTGAAGGGCGCATTGCTCGGTGCCGTCACTCTGCCCGCGCTGCGACCGGAGGGAGCCGATGCTGCGGCATTGGTCAAACTCACGGAAGACGACCCCACCGCCAAGGCACTGGGCTACCATATCGACGCCAAAACGGTGGATGCCAAGGCATTCCCGACCTTCAAGGCCACTCAATCCTGTTCCAACTGCGTCCAACTGCAGGCCGGCACGGGTAATGAACGCGGTTGCAACCTGTTCCCCGGCAAATCCGTGTCGGTGGGCGGCTGGTGCAAAGTCTGGGTGCAAAAGCCTTGATTCAACGTTCTTCTCGAGGGTGATCGTCTCCAGCGACGCGCAACTGCAAGGACTGCAGCGAGTAGGCGGGGTAGTTGCCCAGGTATTAGCGGCCATGCGTGCTCACGCCAGACCCGGCATGAGCACTCTGGAGCTGGATGAATTTGGCGGGCGCTTGCTGCAGGACGCCGGAGCAGAATCGGCGCCACGCCTGTGTTACGACTTTCCCGGCCATACCTGCATCAGTATCAATGAGGAAGCTGCGCACGGTATTCCGGGCGAACGCCTCATGCAGTCGGGTGATCTGGTCAATATCGACGTATCAGCGGCACTGCAGGGCTACTTTGCCGATACTGGCGGCAGTTTCGTGCTAAGTCCCGAAACGGACCTCCATAATCAACCGAACACGCTCCTGAAGGAGCGTCTGTGCGCTGCGGCTCTGCAGGCCCGTGACATCGGCGTGTCTGCCGCACGCGCTGGTGAACGCCTGAACCGCATCGGCAAGCGCATTGCACAGTCCATTCACCGCAGCGGTTTTCGCAATGTCCGCAATCTATGTGGCCATGGAGTGGGCGCCGCGCTGCACGAAGAGCCCACCCTGCGTAACTACTTCGATGAGCGCGACACCGCAGCCCTGCAAACGGGACAGGTGATCACCATCGAACCGTTTCTCTCCACCAACGTCAGCCGGGTTCGCGAACTGGATGATGGCTGGACCCTCGCGGGCCGGCCAAGCTCCCTGTTTGCCCAGTTCGAGCACACGCTGATCGTCACCCACGACCAGCCCATCATTCTGACGCTGCCCCGCTTCGACTGATCAGAACCCGACGGACACCCCAGCCAAAACCTCATATTGGAAAAAGGCGTTGCCTTTAACAGTCAATATGCACCCTCCTGAACAGAACAGGGCAGCATTGCCACCCATCCAGGTCAGATATCCACGCGCCTCCAGCCGCAAACGCACATGCGTGGCCAACGGAATGCGCACACCGCCGCCGACATTAAGAGACGCGCGTGTTTCGGAATGCAGCAAGGCGGTCTCTGGCGTAAGCCAAGTGAGGCCAATGCCGCCCACGGCAAAAGGTTCGACGGGCGAGTCCAGCTCGCCAAACCGGGTGGTACCACCAATATGCAGGTATTCAATGTTCATGTGGACCGGCACAACTGCTGCCGTTTCGGTGCTTTGCCGGCTGTAAAACAGCTCGTATTGCGCGTCTTGCCAGCCTGCTCGCCAGTCGATGGCCAATGCACCGCCCAGGCTGCCACGCAGATCAAGCGCGGTACCGTTGCCGTCCTGAAACTGCCCACCATCGCGATAAGCGGCAAAGGGCGTGATTTCAAATCGGGGAGCAGCCGCATTGGCAGCGCCAGCAAGCGCCGCCAGCAACACCACCAAACGGGCAACCTGGATCAGGTGTGAATGGATCATGGCGGCATCAGCGGATGGTCATCTGCCTATTGTTGCCGAAACCGGTGCGGTGCGCCGATTGTCACATACCCGATACACCAACCACCTGAACATAAAACAAACCGCCCCCTCGCTGCCGAACCGCGATTCGGGCATGCTACGCGCCGCTTTCCCGGGCGGCCACCGCCCCACCATTGATTCTTAAATGAGCGCACAAAACCGTCTCTACAACTTCCTGGTAGGCGCGATCTTTGCCCTGCTGACCTTTGGCCTGTGGGCGTACTTCAACCGCCCTACCGAGGAGCCTGCTTGGCCGCAGCGTATCAGCAACGGCGGCTTTGCATTCTCGCCATATCGCAGCAACGAGAGCCCGGTTCGCGACGAACAACCCACCATCGAAGAAATCGATGCCGACCTGGCGCTGCTGCAAGGCAAAGCCAGTGCAGTGCGCGTGTATTCCTCGGTCGCTCCTTTCAATGCGATTCCGCAGCTGGCTGCCAAGCGCAAACTGAAAGTGGCCATGGGCGCATGGCTGGACAAGAACGAGGAAAACAACGAGCGTGAAATTTCCGGCCTGCTGCAGATCGCCGCTGCCAAGAATGACAATGTGGTGCGCCTGGTGGTCGGCAACGAAACCCTGCTGCGCGAAGACATGACTCGCGATGAACTGATTGCCTATATTGATCGCGTGCGCGAGCAAACTGACCTGCCGGTCAGCACCGCAGAGCCGTGGAACGTATGGGTAAACAATCCGGAACTGGCCGACCACGTCGATTACATCATGGTGCACATGCTCCCGTACTGGGAAGGTATTCCGGTCGAAAATGCGGTTGACCACGTGATCAATCGCATGGATCTGTTACGCCGTGTATTCCCCGGCAAGAGCATCATCATCGGTGAAGTGGGCTGGCCATCCGAAGGCCGTACCCGCGGCAACGCAGTGCCTTCCGAAGCCAATGAAGCGCTGTTCCTGCGGCGCTTCATGGCGCGCTCGAAACGCGAAGGCTATCTTTTCTACATCATGGAAGCCTTCGATCAGCAGTGGAAGAGTGATGATCGTGAGCGCGGCGTAGGTGCCTACTGGGGTGTGTATAACGCCGAGCGTCAGCCCAAATTCGAGTTCATCGATCCCATCGTGCGCGTACCCGAATGGCACACCTTGGCGGCAATTTCGGTAGTGATCTCCGCCTTGTTGCTCGGTGTGTTTTTTGTCAATAACCGTGCGTTGAAGAATCTCGGCCGCAGCTTTCTGGCCATCGTAGTGTATGGCGTGGCCACGATAACGGTGTGGATTGTGTACGACTACTCGCAGCAGTACCTCACCTTGACCACGGTGATGGTGGGCCTGCTGCTGATTCTGGGCATGCTGGGCGTGATCGCCGTGTTGCTAGCTGAAGCCTATGAATGGGCAGAAGCGCACTGGGTCACAACGCATTCGCGCGCCGCCGGCCTGTCGCACTACCAGGCACGGCACTATCACCCGATGGTGTCGGTGCATGTGCCGGCCTACAACGAACCGCCGGACATGCTGATTGAAACGCTGGACGCACTGGCAGCTCTGGACTATGCCAATTTCGAAGTACTGGTCATCGACAACAACACCAGGGATGAAGCGGTATGGCGTCCGGTGGAACAGCACTGCCAGCAACTGGGCGCGCGTTTCCGCTTCTTCCACGTCGATCCGCTGGCCGGCTTCAAGGCTGGCGCGCTCAACTTCGCCCTGCGCAATACTGCAGCCGATGCTGAAATCGTTGCCGTGATCGACAGCGATTACAAGGTCGATCGCAACTGGCTCAAAGACATGGTGCCGCACTTTGCGGAAGAGAAGATGGGCATCGTACAGGCACCGCAGGATTATCGCGACGAAGCCGACAACGCCTTCAAGGCCATGTGTTACGCCGAGTACAAGGGCTTCTTTCACATCGGCATGATCACCCGCAATGAGCGCAATGCCATCATCCAGCACGGCACCATGACGCTGGTACGGCGTTCTTTGCTGGAAGAATTGCATGGCTGGGCGGAGTGGTGCATCACCGAAGATGCCGAGCTGGGTCTGCGCGTATTCGAGAAGGGTTATCAGGCACACTACCTGCCGCGCAGTTATGGTCGCGGCGTCATGCCGGACACCTTCATCGATTTCAAGAAACAACGCTTTCGCTGGGCCTATGGCGCCATGCAGATTCTGCGCGAGCATTCCTACAGCATGCTACACAAGGATGGTGGACTGACCGGCGGCCAGCGTTATCACTTCCTGGCCGGCTGGTTGCCCTGGCTGGCCGATGGCTTCAACCTGGCGTTCACCGCCGGCGCCATTGCCTGGTCGATCGCCATGATCGTCACATCGTCGCAAGAGGGGAGCGCCGTTGATCCGCCGCTGCTGACATTCTCGGTGCTGCCGCTGACGCTGTTCGCCTTCAAGCTGATGAAACTGATTCATCTATACGTCACGCGTGTAGGCGCCAACGTGCGCCAGACGATCGCTGCAGCAGTAGCGGGCCTGGCTCTGTCGCACACCATTGGCCTGGCGGTACTGAAGGGGCTCGTGACGCGCAACGAGCCGTTCTTCCGCACGCCGAAACTGGCGCGGCCACATGGGCTGCTGGCCGCGATCAGCGCTGCGCGTCAGGAAATTGCCTTGATGCTCGCGCTGTGGGCCTGTGCCGCCGGTACTGCCTACATCGCCGATGAATATAGTGGCCCTGACATGTCGGTGTGGATCATCGTGCTGATCATCCAATCACTGCCCTACCTGGCGGCGATGCTGGTTTCGCTGGCCAGCGCCTTCCGGCTGCCGGCCAGCCTGCTGGGACGCGATCGTCAGATGCTCAAGCACGGCAGCGGCCGGAGCAATGCTCTGGCGTGAGGCCGACTTGCACTTGAAGTCGAGCAGTCGCGCCACCCTAATTCAGCTGCCTCACAACTCAGGTACCATGCGCGCATGAAAGCCAAAAACTCGAGCCGCCGTGCGCGTCCCGCCTCCGCCAGCTTCAGTGCCAAGGCCAGGGCCCGCGGCAAAGCCCAAGTACATGCTGCTGGCGCTCGTGCCAGGGCTCGTACGACGGCACGCAGCGTCGAACCGGCAGATGTCCATGTACGTGCACTTGGCTCACGCGCAGCCGTCGCCACCGCCTCGCGTAACGAGCTGCGCATCGACGACGGCAGCAAGACGCTGGCCTCTGCACGGCCCGCACGTCCGGTCACCGGCACTGGCGATGTGCGCCTGCAGAAAGCGCTCGCCGACGCCGGCGTCGCGGCCCGCCGCGATTGCGAACAACTGATTCTGGATGGCCGCATCCAGCTCAATGGCAAAACCGTTACTGAATTGCCTTGCTTCATCGATCCGGAATGCGATGTCGTGGCCAGAGATGGCGTGCCCATTGATCTGAGCGCCAGCGTAGTACGCAAACGCAGCATCGCGGGTGCCGAATCACATACCTATGTGCTGATCAACAAGCCCAAGGGTGTAATCACAACCCTGCGCGACCCCGAGGGTCGGCCGACAGTACTGCAGCTGGTGCCGCATGCCATCCGCGAGCGCGAACGCCTGTTTCCCGTGGGGCGACTGGATGCCGACTCCACCGGCCTGCTGCTGCTCACCAACGACGGCGACCTGGCCTATCAACTCACCCATCCGAAATTTGGTGTACTCAAGGAATACCGGGTGATCACCACGGGTCTGGCCGGCGACGAACAACTGGCGCAATTGAAACGTGGTCTGTACCTGCTCACACCTGACAAGAGTGGTCAAGCGCGCGCCAGACGCACCACGCTGGAAGGTGTGCGCGTACTGAAGCGCTTCGTTGATCGCAGCCGCGGTGACCGCACGGTGTTGTCGATAAAACTGCGCGAAGGCCAGAATCGCGAAATCCGTCGTCTGCTGGCGCGCGTCGGATTGAAGGTGCGTGAACTGGAGCGGGTGGCAATCGGTCCGCTGCGGGCGAGTGAACTGAAACCCGGACAATGCAAGCTGCTGGGTAAACGCGACGTGGACAAATTGAGGGCAGCCGTATTGTCCACGAATTGAAAGCGAGGTGCGGCTATGCGTTGGCGTGGTGAACGACAAAGTTCGAATGTGGAAGATCGCCGTGGCATGCGCATCTCCAGAGGCGCAGGTATCGGCGGCGTGGGCGGCATCGTGCTGGGGCTGCTGGCGTTGTACTTCACCAACGATCCCACACTGCTGCTGCAGTCGCTGACCGGAGACGGCGCGACCACCGAACAGAGCACGGGCCCTTATCAGGAAAGCGCCGCCGAAGCCGAAAGCAGCAGCCTGATCAAAGTCACGCTGGCCAGCACCGAAGATGTGTGGGGACACCTGTTTACACAGGCCGGCAGCACCTATCAGCAACCCACGCTGGTGTTGTTCAGCGGCGTGGTCAACTCGGCCTGCGGCACCGCGCAGGCGGCTATGGGTCCGTTCTACTGCCCGGGTGATCAGCAGGTATATATCGACCTGTCGTTCTATGAGGAGCTGAAACAACGCTTCGGCGCGCCCGGCGATTTTGCCCAGGCCTATGTAATTGCGCATGAAGTGGGACATCACGTGCAAAACCTGCTCGGCATCTCAGACAAGGTGCATCAGGCGCAGCAACGCGCCAGTGAAGCGGAAGGTAACGCGCTGTCCGTACGCCTGGAATTACAGGCCGATTGTTATGCCGGTGTATGGGCCAATCATGCTCAGAAGCTACTGGAGCCCGGCGATGTTGAAGAAGCGCTGAATGCAGCGCAGGCGATTGGCGATGATCGTCTGCAGAAGCAAGCCACCGGGCAGGTTGTACCCGACTCTTTCACTCACGGCACATCGGAACAACGCATGCGCTGGTTCAAGCGCGGCATTGACGCCGGTGACGTAAAGCAATGCGATACATTCAGCACACGCACGCTGTAGAGTCTGATTACTGTCCTTGAACACCCATCGTCTTCCCGTATCAGAGGCGCTACCCGAACTGCTGCGTGTGCTTGCCAGCCACCCGGCAGCGGTTCTGCAAGCACCACCGGGCGCCGGCAAATCCACCGGCGTACCGCTGGCTCTGCTTGAAGCCACGCCACGGAAAATTCTGATGCTGGAGCCGCGTCGCATTGCCACGCGCAGTGTGGCGCAACGCATGGCCAGTACGCTGGGCGAACCCGTGGGTCGCACCGTTGGCTATCGCACGCGACTGGATACGCAGGTGAGCAAGCACACGCGCATCGAAGTGGTCACCGAAGGCATTCTCACCCGCATGCTGCAAAATGATGCTGCACTGGAAGACGTGGGCATCGTCATCTTCGACGAATTTCATGAACGCAGCCTGCAAGGCGACCTCGGCCTGGCATTGTGTCTGGATGTGCAGAACAGCCTGCGTGAAGATCTGAAGCTGCTGGTGATGTCCGCGACGCTGGATGGCGCAGCGGTGGCGCGTCTGCTGGGTGATGCACCCATTGTTGCTTCCGAGGGACAGGCGTTTCCGGTCAGCACGTTTTACCGCAACGTCAGTAGCGTCAATCGCAAACTCTGGAACGACCAGGACATCGCGCGCGAGGTGGCCAGCACGGTGTTGCGCGCACTCGAATCAGACGCCGGCGACATGCTGGTGTTCCTGCCGGGGCAAGGCGAGATTCGTCGCACGCAGAGTTTGTTGATGGACGCACAACTACCGAAGCACGTTGCCATTCTGCCGTTGTACGGCGAACTGTCCGCTGCCGAACAGGATCGCGCCATTCAACCCGGCATCCCCGGTACGCGCAAGATCGTGCTGGCCACGAACATTGCTGAAACATCACTCACTATCGATGGCGTGTGCATTGTGGTGGACAGCGGTCTGGAACGCCGCGCGCGTTTCGATCCGGTCACCGGCATGAACAGCCTGGAGTTGTTGCGTATTTCGCGTGCCTCGGCCGATCAACGTCGCGGTCGCGCCGGACGCACTCAGGCCGGCGTTTGTTATCGCCTGTGGCTGGAGTCCGAACATGATTCACTGGCCGGGCAAACACCGGCCGAAATTCTTGAGAGCGATCTGCTGCCGTTGACACTGGAGTTGGCTGCGTGGGGCGTGCATCAGGCAACTGCCCTGCGCTGGCTGGATGCGCCGCCTTCAGCCAGTTTTGCGCAGGCACGCAAGCTGCTGCATTTACTGGGTGCACTGGGCAAGGACGATAAGATCACCGCTCATGGTCGTGCCATGGCACAACTCGGCACGCATCCACGTCTGGCGCATATGCTGCTCAAGGCACGAGACCTGAACCTGGGCGCGCTGGGCGCTGAACTGGCCGCGCTGCTCGGTGAACGCGACCTGCTGCGCAGCCGCAGTCGCGACCGCGATGTGGATTTGCGCAGCCGCGTTGAAGCGCTGCATGGCGCAAGCATTGCCGGTCAGGACGTCGACTTTTCCGGCAGGCAACGCGTACAACGCAGCGTCGAACAATTGGCGCGGCAGTTGAAGTTGCCTTCTACGCGCAGCGATGCTGGGCAACTGCATGAAACCGGTCGCCTGCTGGCCTTTGCGTATCCGGACCGCATAGCGCAGAAGCGCGGCGACACCGAGCGCTACTTGCTGAGTAACGGTCGCGGCGCGAGCTTGCACAGCCCACAAACCCTGAGTCGTGCTGAATACCTGGTGGTCGCGCAACTGGATGCTGCGGACCGGGATGCCCGCATTCAACTTGCAGCACCCATCGAACTCGATGAACTGGAAGCTGATTTTGCAGATGTAATTGAACAACGCGAAATCATCGAATGGAACAATCGCGAAACCAGTGTCACGACCATCCAGCAACGCTGCCTGTCCGCCCTGGTGCTGCAGTCGCGCCGTCTGGACAAACCCGATCCGGCACGGGTGCGGGATGCCATGCTGCAAGGCATTCGTGAACTGGGCCTGAGCGCATTGCCATGGAGCGACAGCGCAAAACAGCTGCGCATGCGCATGCAATTCGCGCATACACATGACAGGCAAGCCAATCCGCCGTGGCCCACTGTCGACGACGCACATCTGCTTGCCAACCTGCATGTCTGGCTCGCGCCCTGGCTGGAGGGCATTACGCGACGCACGCAGCTGCAGCAACTGGACATGCATGAGGTGTTGCTCGGCTTGATCAACTGGAATCAGCAACAACGCCTGAATGACATTGCGCCCACCCATCTGCGCGTACCCAGCGGCTCCAACGTCCCCATTGATTACTCAGGTCCCACACCCACCTTGTCGGTGCGCTTGCAGGAAGTGTTCGGCATGACCGCAACGCCACGGGTGGGCGGCGGCGCCGTACCCGTACTGATGGAATTGCTGTCGCCCGCACGACGACCGGTACAGGTCACCCAGGATCTGGCCAGTTTCTGGGCACGCGGTTATCACGACGTCAAAAAGGACTTGAAGGGCCGCTATCCCAAGCACTACTGGCCGGATGATCCCCTGCAAGCCGAAGCAACCACCCGCGCCAAGCCGCGCGGCACCTGAGAGCCGGGTAGCAACGGCCGTCTGCGGCAATAATTCGCACAAATGCGAGATTGACGCGAATAGATCAGGCACCTAACCTGAATAGATGGCCTCACGCCGAAGACGGGCCAGGTACGGCTGCATGGGGTGGGATGAAGCATGCTCAATCTGCGACAAATAGAAGTATTCCGTGCAGTGATGATTGCCAAAACCGTCACTGGTGCCGCGCAAATTCTGCATGTCTCGCAACCGGGACTGTCGCGCATGCTCAAACACACCGAAGACCGGCTGGGCATTCGACTGTTTGATCGCGTCGCCGGCCGACTGTTGCCGACGCGCGAAGCAGAAACCCTGTTTGCGGAAATTCAGCAAATCTACAAATACGTGGAGGGACTGGGGCATATTGCGCAACGGCTCGCCGAAGGACATGACAGTGTGTTTCGTCTGGGTGCTTCGCCATCGCTTGCCGTGCATGTTGTGCCCGCGATCCTGCGTTTACTGAAAGATCGCTTTCCAAAACTGACCGTGCGCTTTGACGTGCTCGGCGTGGGTGAGATCGCCGATTACCTGGTCAGACAACAGGGTGAATATGCGTTAACCGTGTTTCCGGTAGCACACCCGAATGTGACCTCGCGGCAGATCGGCGCAGGCCGATTTGTATGTGTGGTGCCAAAGGATCATCCACTGGCCAGGAAAAAGACCATCGCGATCCGTGACCTTGCAGAGCAGCCGCTGATATCGTTCGGCGCGGACACGCCGCATGGCCAGGTGATATCCGATTTGTTCAAGCGCGCCGGCGTGGAACTGAAGGTATCTACCTATGTCCGCTTTGCGGAAACCGCCTGCGCCTTCGTGCGTCAGCAACTGGGCATAGCGCTGGTTGATGAATTTACGGCGCGCGGTATCGACACTGCATTCCTGCAGGCCAAGCCGATCGATTTGCCGGCTGCACTACCGTTGTTTCTCAATCGCGCACACTACGCCGTCCGTTCCGCGGTCAGCGACGCCTTTGAAGCCTTGCTGCTCAAGTCGGTCAAACGCGAGTTTCCCGGGCCGGTAATCAAGACCGATACCCCTGCATAGCCACAGGCATAACAGCATGTTATGCCTGCTGCCTGGATAGGAATTGGCGCGCATGGATTGCGCGCGCCTAGCATGCACGCCATGGGTAATGGTCTTGTGGATACACCCCCCATGAATGCACAACCACAACAGAGCTTTCTGTTAGGCCTCTTTGGACGAGGAATTGGTGGTTCACATAGCCCGCGGCTTCATGAAAAAGAGGCACGCGCACAGGGTGTTTCTTTGGTGTATCGCCTGTTTGATTTCACGAAATTGGCGCCCGGTCTGGCCGATCTCGGCAAGTTGCTGGGTATCATCCAGTGCCTGGGTTTTGATGGAATAAATGTCACGCATCCCTACAAAACAGACATTGTGCCGCTGCTCGATGAACTGTCAACCGAGGCTACTGCGCTCGGCGCCGTGAACACGGTGGTCTTGCGCGGCGGCCGGCGTATTGGCCACAACACCGATTGGTCCGGCTTTGCAGCGAGCCTGCGCTACGGATTACCAGATGCTGAACTGCACAATGTGATTCAGCTCGGCGCGGGCGGTGCCGGTGCTGCCACTGCCTATGCACTGCTGACTATGGGCACGCAGCGATTACAAATACACGACATCGATTCGTCACGCGCCGCAGCGCTCACCGACAAGCTCAGCAGGCTGTTTCCAGAGCGCACCGTTACCAGCGTGAGCGATCTATCCGCCGCGATGCGCGATACCAATGGCTTGGTGCAATCCACGCCGGTAGGCATGACTGGCCATGCCGGTATTGCGTTGTCGCCACAGCTGCTCAACCCGGACATGTGGGTTGCGGACATTATCTATACACCAGCAGAAACCGAATTGCTGGGTCATGCGCGACGACTCGGGTGCCGCACCGTCAACGGTATCGGCATGGTCGCTTTTCAAGGTGCAGAAGCATTCAGGCTGTTTACTGGCATCGAGCCGGACACAAACCGGATGCTGCGTTCGTTCAACGACGCCTGATGACAGGTTGAGAGTCGCTCCTCTTCATTGCACGATGATCTTTCCAGTTGCCTGCGGGCTGGTGCAATCGTTGTAGAAGTATTCGCCTGCACGGGTGAACGTGTAACTGCCGGTTTCTCCTGGCTTCAGTGGCCCTATCCTGAAGAGCCCCTCAAAAAACTGCGTGGCGCAATGCGGTTTGGTGTTGTCTGCAGGATTTTGAAAGTTGACAGTGGTGCCCACCGGCACTGTCATCACCTGCGGCGCCATTGCGCCGGCAGCAGACGACTCGCTGGTATTCGGAGCAGATCTGGCAACACTCCAGCTGCGCGCCAGCGTAACGGTGTAGTTGGCCGTCTCGCCAGAAACAGCTGCTGCATAGATGGGCTGACGCATGGGTGGCGGCGGCGGTGCTGCAGCGGGCGGAACCGTGCCACCAAGCTTGAATGCCCAGAGAAAATCGCCTTGCGGCGAGTTGTAAGGCAGACCATTGCCCCCGGCAAATACCGCAATGTACTGCACGCCGTCAATCATGTAACTGACAGGATTGGTATGCACACCGGCGCCGGTTTGAAAGCGCCACAATTCCTTGCCCTTGTTGATATCCAGTCCCAGCAGGTAACCATCGGGCTGACCGATGAACATCACATCACCCGCCGTGGTGAGGATGCCGTTGCCATGCGCCAGCGACCAGGGCACATCGCGCTTCCACGCGATCATGTTGGTGCTCGGATTCTTGGCGACGATCCTGCCGCTGCGTAGCTCGCCCGCAGGCCGGAACCCAATTCCTGCGGTCGGAATAGAGTGCGCAGAATTGATGAGCCCTGCGCCAATGTAGATCAGCCCGGTACGTGGACTGAATGATTGTTGGCTCCAGTCTGCCGCACCACCAGTACCAGGTGACTTGACTACCGCGAAATCGGTGTGTGGCGTGTACAGACAACCAACAATGTAATTGGGCGGAGCGCGCGTCGCATCCTTGGCGTTTGCATCAGCACACAACGGCACGATGGGATCGCCTTTGGCATAGGGTTGTGTAGGCCAGGTCTTCTGTGCGGGCTCCTGTGGGACGGGACGTTCTTCAATGCCGATCAAGGGGACGCCATCGATGCGATCCAGAATATAGGTCATACCGGTCTTGCTGCCATAGATAATGGCTTTACGTTGCACACCCTTGAGTTTGACATCGACCAGCACCGGCGACATCACGTTATCCATATCCCAGATATCGTGATGCACGGACTGAAAGTGCCAGCGTCGTTGGCCAGTCTTCAGATCCAGCGCCACGAGCGAATTGGAAAACAGATTCATGCCGCCGCGTGTTGCACCATTCACTGCACCACCGGAACGTGGATTGCCGAAGGTCCAGTAGCTCAACCCCAGCTGTGGATCAATCGCCGGATTCATCCACGGCGCCACGCCTCCGTTCTGCCAGGAGGTGCCTTCCCAGGTATCGTTGCCGAATTCACCCGGACCGGGCGCACCATAGAATTTCCACACCACATCACCATTGTCCGCGCGCATCGCCATGGCAAGGCCGCGAGTTCCATCGTTTGAGCCCACGTAGATCAGGCCATCGTAATAGGTCACCGCGACCTTCATCTGGCTGGAAATTCCCGGCTCATCAAGCGCCTTGTCCCAAACCACCGCGCCGGTGTCCTTGTTGAGCGCAATCACATGTCGCCCGGCTGCAAGCGTGAATACCATGCCCTGCCCTACAGCCACGCCGCGCCGCATTGACACGCCGTAGCCTGACGCATAGGTCCACCTGATTTCACCTGTCTTGCCGTCCACTGCAAACACATGACCCTGCGTGGTCTCCACATACAACACGCCGCCAACGGCTACCACGCTGCTCTGCTGCCACTGCGGCGATGCGTCGGGCTCGAGATTGCGTCGCCATGCAGCGCCGAGATTGGTGATCGTGCGTTTGCTGATTTGCGCCAAGGACGAATAACTCTGGTTGCCGAGGTTACCGCCCACTTTTGGGAAATCGGTCTCAGCAGGAGCACAACACGTCGGCGCAACCGCAACCTGCGCCACCACCTGAGCAGACAACATTGAGGCGGCCGTCAGCAATGTCGGTATCAACCAGTTCTTTTTCATGGTGTGTTAAATCATCTGATCTGCCGACCAGCCAGCAAGTGCGGCTTGTGCCCTGTAAAACGCCATATCCCTCTTCAACTCTGCCGTCATGAATGCCGGCGTGAGATTTCCGGAAACGAATTGCGCATGGTCGGCCCAGAATGTGGTGTTCATGGACACGCTGATACCTTTGACACCAGTTGTGTCGTATTCGTACTGGGCCTCGGCTGGCCCGCGATAACCGCCTTGCAGCAGCAGCCTGAAGAACTCCTGCCACTGCACCATGCCGCTGCCTGCGGAGGGAAAACTGCCGCTCACCACTCCGTTGGCGTTACGCACCACCATACCGTCTTTCAGGCCAATGCCGCGAATGCGCGGCATTGCATAGCGCAGGTTGGTGTTCCAGGCACTCAGGGCACCTTCGCGCACCATATGGCCGATGTCGAAATTGATGGCTATTTCATCGACGCTTAAGCGCTCCAGCATACGCATCAAGTCCCACACCGAACGCGCGCCATTGCCGCCCGAAAAGGTGTGATACAGTGCGGTAAGCGAATACCGGCGATTCAGCGCAGCCAGCAGCTCCAATCTTTCAGCGGCCGCATCCAGCTCCGCAATCAGCTCATTCCCATAGGCATGTGCGCTGTAGCTGAAGCTGCCGCCGCGATACAGGCGAATGCCGGCATCATGCGCCACACTCAGCAATGATTCGGGCAACACTATCATGCCATGCATGGTGCCGATGGGCTTGTCAGGCAGCTCAATATTGGTGGTGATCTGTTCGCAGACGGCGCCGGTGCTACGCAAGCCGTTCAGCATCAGCGGCAGATTGACTTTGAAGTCCGCAAGGCCTGTATCGACCAGGCCGGTGGGCCGTACCGTCAGGTCAACAGCATGGAAACCAAGCTGCTGAGCTTTCTCCCCAACCAGCACACCGGTGTCATACGGATGGGTGTGTGCGAACGCCTGAGTGGTCAGCCATTGCAGATGACGTGCGAAGATCGTCCAGCGTAGTTGCGGGGTGGAGGCAGCGACCGACTGAGCAGTCGTACGCGTTGGATTCATGGCCAGCATCGTGCCTCCTGCTGCCAGTGTCGCCAGCACCTCGCGCCGTTGCATTACGGCTGGCCCCGTGCCGAAGCAACAGGTAGTAACGCAGGCCGGGTTACCTGCACGTCGGCGCTGACCGCTGCATCATCACCGCCGAAGATCGCGGCAAGATAATTCAGAATGGCTTCAAACTGATCATCCGAACCCCGGGCGCCATGTTCTCTCATGCGCATGATGACGTCCTGCCACTCCTCCGCACTGCGACGCTTCATCACCACCAGTTCGGCGGGATGACACTGCAAACATACCTGAACGACCTGTTCCCTGCCGGGGGCATCGGGTAACAGAGAGTTCTCAGCCAGCGCGTTGCCGCCGGGGAATACGAACCACAGGACCAACACTACCGCATTAAGCAACCCTGTCGCCCAGCTTGTACTGCTTGCACGCATCCAATCAATCAGACTTGAAATCTTGTCAGGCAAGCGCCACCTCAGGTAGCAAGTACACCGGCCCACACTGCCAATTCCTCGGGCGGGCGCAGCGCAATCTGAAACGTATCGGCAATGCGCAGGTAGCGTCGTGAATCAGGCTTCCATGCCGGCCAAGGCGGCACGCCCGGTGCACCCGGTATGCCATCACGAATGAACGACACCCACAGCCGATGAACTGCATCGGCATACGGCTGTAGCTTGGGTTCGGGTACGACATAGCGAAAAGCCAGCGAGGCAATGTTGTCCCAGACGAATGGCATTTCAATGCCGTGAAATGCAGTGCCCTTGAACTTGCCGGTGTCGGCCGGCCTCTCCCAGCGATATACATAAACGGCGCCGCCTGCTGCGGCATGATTATCGGCAAAAATATCGGTTGGCGCACCGAACAACTGTTCGCCGGCGAAACGTACCAGCAGAACCTCTGCTGGTACGCCGGCATGTAGCGCTTGATATCTGGCGTATGCAGTTTTCTGCGCCTCATTGAATCTGGCAGGATCGGGAGCACCACCCAACACCACCATTTCGTCGCGGTTCGCTCCCATCAACACACGGATGTTCTTGGCGCGCCCCTTGCGGACAGATTCATAGGGATGCTGCAGCAAGACTTTGCCGTCGATAACACCACCATTGGAACTGTTACCAGTCGCATCCTGCGCCGCCATGATCAGCTGAACCGGCATGGATTGCAGATCTGCAATGTTCCCACCTTGTGCCCGCAACGTCCCGGCGAAACGGTCAGCTGCGGCGCGCGCCTGTTCCAGTGTGCGGACGCCATGGCCACCGCCACTTTGTGAAATGGCGGCGCGGAATAGCCCTTGTGACAAGGGCGAGGCGATCAGCGAACAAACATTGAAGCCACCGGCGGATTGACCACCGATGGTAACCTGTTTTGGATCCCCACCGAACGCAGCTATATTGGCTTGCACCCACTGCAGGGCGAACAACTGATCGCGCAAGGCGTTGTTGCCACTACCTGCAAACTCGTCGCCCAGCAAGCCGCCCAACTCCAGAAAACCCAGTGCACCGACGCGATAGCCGATGTTCACGCACACGATGCCATCGCGTGCAAAGCTGGCGCCTTGCACCCGGTGCTCGAGTGAATAGCCCGAGTTATTCGCACCGCCGTGAATATAGACGTATACCGGATGTGGACCCGGAGCCGTTGGCGCCCATATGTTCAGATAAAGACAATCTTCGCTGGTGCCGGACTCGGCAAGAAAACTGTTTTGCATGGATGCAGGCGGATTCTCCAACGCCAGGCGCACGTCTTGCCAGGGTTGTACAGCGCGGGGCGGTTTGAATCGCAGGTTGCCCACAGGCGCAGCCGCAAACGGAATGCCGCGAAAATATCGCACAGATCCTGCCTGCACACCTTGCAGACGACCTTCGCGTACCGTTACGAAAGTGGGCTCACCGGGCGGCACAGCCGGTGCCTTCACGACATAGTTGCCCGGATAGGGATCGGAAACTGGTGCAACGCCACCACCATCAGCTCCGGCTCTGGGTGTGGGCGCTTGCCCCAGCGCAGCACGCGCACTGAACAACAA
This sequence comes from uncultured Pseudomonadota bacterium, assembly GCA_963748005.1. GTDB lineage: Bacteria > Pseudomonadota > Gammaproteobacteria > Steroidobacterales > Steroidobacteraceae > CAILZL01. The sequence continues at coordinate 1,906,448 of CAVVHH010000002.1, read as the reverse complement.
GCCAGTAGCTGCCGAACTCACCAGAAAATCACGCTTACTGAAACTCATTAGTATGGCTCGACCGGTTTTCCCGGCTGTCTTATTGGCAGAACGGCTCAAGCCCCATCACGGACTTGACGCCACCCATGATCATTTTTTGAAACTCCACTGCACCTGGAAACCCGGTGTTGTCTGATTCGAACAGACGCGAATCGTGACCAAGGGTCGTAAGCCATGCCTTGCCCCCATCGTAGTACTGGCACCAGACCACCGGGTGAAACGAACCATGTCCGGGATGTTTGCCAACCACCGATGCCGACTGCTGCCCGACAAACACTGGTGGTGACGACTGTGAGTTACCTGGACCCCAGGACGATTCATCCACGGTCGCCAGAAATCGCACCCGAGTTGGGAATGGCACGAGGTTGTACCACTCATCACGCAAGCGCCAACGCGCCGGCAAATCCTTCGTGGAAGCATCCTTGCCGCGCTGCACGACTACGTCGCCTTCACGCAGGGGGCCGTGGTCGTAAAAATTTGCGCCACCCAGCAAACCTTCGTAGTACGGCCAGTTGTACAAGGTACCGAAAGCATTGTGAATGCCGACAAACCCGCCGCCCGCGCGCAGATACTGCCGCAGGGCCGTCCTGGCGCCATCGTCGAGAACATCGCGCGAGGTGCTGTAGAAAATAACCGCGTGATAGGCATTGAGTTTTGGCGCCTGCAGCTGGGCAACATCTTCCGTGTAGTCCAGCCTGATGCCATTGCGCTCCATCAGCTTTTGCATTTCGCGTTGCACCACATTGTCTTCGGATAACGGCGGATTCAGACCGACAGCGAGCGCAGGCCCCAGATTCGCGTGCCGCGACACACCGGTACGCGTGTATAGCAGCACACGATACTGCGCCACCTTCGGGCGCTGCCAGTCGTGGAAACAGCGCGGATCGATGCCACGGCACACGCCATAGTCCATCTCCCCCAGTCGATCATTGATGGCACCGCCAGGGTTACCGGTTTGCGCGCTGACAGCTGTCGCCAGTACCAGCAGAAAGCTGCCGACTACGCTGCGCACGCAACCCAACATCATCATTTGTCGTAGTTCAGGCCGCTGTCTGCCAATCATTGGTAATCACCCGAGTGATGAATGCAACGACGCCGCATACAGCGTCATCCCGAAGGCGCCGTCCGTTTGCGCGGACGGTACGCCATTGAACTCAACGCAGCCCACAGCTAGAACCGCTTGGTGACTTCCATGCCAAGGATGCGGCCGTAGGGATTGGAGTTGGCGTTGTCAGTTGCATTCACACCATTCAGAACGATAGGGGGATCATCGTTGGTGAGGTTCTGTACGCTGAACGCTATACGCACTCCGGACATCCAGCCCTCAACGGCATCATCAGGGATCGCATATGCAACGCCAGCATCCAGCGTAGTCCACGAAGGCACGTTCGAATTGGGCAGACGAACACCATTGACAGTAATCGGCGTGTTGTTCAGATACGAACCTATATAGTTTGCCTTGAAATTGGCCGACCAACGTCCCTTGGCCCAATCGACAGTAGCGTTGCCGCGAGTGCCCACCTGGAAGCCGATGGTATTGAGCACATCGTTCATGGGGCCTCCAGGCACGAAAGCCTTATCCAGCTTGAGAAGCTTGGAGACTGCCGCACCCGTCTGGAAATGACCTATAGCGGTGTCGAAATCGTACATGACCGACAGGTCGATGCCACGCTGGTCAAGATCACCCAGGTTCTGCTGACCGGCTTCGACGTAAGCGGTCAATGTACAATCTTGCAGAGGGCTGCCCAGGTTGTTGGAGAAAGGCACCGCGAACAAGGCTTGGTACACAGGGTTGTATGTAGCCACATTGCCTGCCACACAGGTGGATGGCTGAGGCGCTGGAACGATGAATGGAGCGTACAGGGCGCGGTTGGCGGGTGTCGCCAGGGAGCTGGCCGCATTGGGAACCGCTTCGATTCGATCCTGGTAGTAGACGCTGTAGTAAGTGCCGCTCAGACGCAGGCCTTCCAGAAACTCAGGTTCCCAATCGAAGCCAAACGACCAGACCGTGGCTGTCTCAGGCTTCAAACCCTTGGTGTTACCCACGCGCTGCATGACATAGCTGGTGCCATTGGCAGTATTGGTAACGGGAATAGCCGGATCACCTGAGCCATTAGTGAAATTTTGCCGGGTCAGCAGCGTGATGGTGCCGGGATTCGATTCCGTCAGGGTAGGCGCACGGAACGACGTGCCCCAGCTGCCCCGTAGATCCAATGACTGGATGGGCTTCCAGGTAAGGCCATATTTAGGGTTGGTGGTTTTGCCGAAGTCAGAATAATCGTCGCTACGTACGGCCAGACTCAGATCGAGGCGTTGCAGGCCGGTACGTGCGTTTTGCGCGCCGAACAGCGGCACAAAGGCTTCCACGAACACTGAACGGATTGTGCGGTCGATACCGCTGTCACGAATAACCTGCATGGTATTGGTATAGTTGCGAATATTCTGCTTGAGCATCAGGTGATGATCGCTGTACGAATATTCGCCACCGATTGAAGCACGCAGCGCGCCCGCAGGCAGGGAAAGCAACGGACCATCGAAGCGAACTGCGGCATCCTTCAAGTTGAGTTCAGCTTCCTGAAAGGTTTGCCCCACAGCCCGGAATATGCCCGGCTGTGTGCCTGCGATATAGGGATTCAGCAGGGCAGCATCGGTAGTCGAAAAGCCATTGGTGGCATTCGGAGCCGAATATGCAGTCGGGAACGTATTGTTGTTTTCGTCGCCACAAACACCGCAACCAGTGGTCTTGCCACGAACCAGTGAAGCGTTGAGCTGCCATTCTCTGAACAAATCCAGTTTGAAATCAAGCGTATGGTTGACGACGTTTTCATATGGCTCCTGAATGTTGGGATTGCCATTAAGCGTCGGATTGTAGGTGACCGAGTACGATCCGCCCGAGGTGCTGATACCCGGAATGTAGTAAGGACTGGCTGCATTGCCACCGGCGGCGGGCAATATGGTGAGGCTCACCGGGGTCAGCTGTTCGAACCGGGTGTCGCGTTTGCTGGCCAGCCCCGTGTAAGTAACCTCAAACGTATCAGTAAATTTATGGCGGGCGCTCAACACGCCGCTGGTGCGGCTGCGTTCGGGCAGAAAATCGGTGTTGTAGGCTGAATCGTAAAGATTCGGCTTGCCTTGCAGCGCCTGTACCTGCGCCAACGTGGGATTGCCGGAGGTCAGGCCGGCAGGTATGCCATAAACAGTGGTAACGGTGCCGTTGGTGACCACGATATTGCCCACGGCACCCGGCGTGTTTGTACCGCCACTCAAACGATTATCGTTACCGCCATATGGCCGCAGGTCCTGCATTAGGTATGCGCGTTCACTGCGTTTCATGGCGCCGCGCTTCTCGGCAGTGAAGCCGAACATGATGTTGCCGCTATCCCAGTTATAACCCGCAACGCCATCCACCGCCTTCGTGTCATAGCCTGCATCGGCTTTCGAATAACGGGCGGTCACTTCAGCTCCTTGATAATTGCGACGCATGATGTAGTTGATTACACCCGCCACAGCATCCGAACCGTAAATGGCGGAGGCGCCATCAGTCACTACTTCGACGCGCTCGATGGCAGCAAAGGGAATCTGGTTGGGATCGGCAAACTGATTGATGATGCCCTGGCCGGCCAGACGATGTCCGTCAAACAGCACAAGTGTCGCGTTGCCACCCAGACCACGCAGGTTCACGCCCGAACCACGGCCATTGTTGCCGGCACCGCCAGGTGCTTCAGTGAAACCAAGATTGGATCCCTGCGGCAACCTGGCAATGATTTCCGAGGCTTGGCGCACCGGTTCAGTCAGAAGGTCTTCGCGAGACAGGTTCACCACCGCAGATCCGGTTGGGGCCACACCGCGAATGCTGGTGCCAGTAGCAGTCACCACGATTTCTTCCAGTGTCCCGGATGAAGTTGCGCCGGTTGCAGAGGCGGTTGAAGATTGTGCCCAAGCCGTGCCGCACAGCATGGGCGCGAAAGCGATAACGGCCGAGGTGAGCGACTTCAGCTGCCCGTGAAATTCGATGTTGTTCACCGTGATTACCCCCCTGAATATTTTTCAGTTTTATCTCAAGCAACATCCCTCTCCATACCTTGAGCTCTACAATCCAATGGATGACTGTTGCCGCGAGATCCCCATGCATATGGCGCCACATTCCAGCGCAGCCAGCCAATACCTAATGACTTATGGGGTATAACATGGAGGCATGGCCCACTTAATGCCATATTCAGGGCAGTCGTCGCGCGCGTCATTACTGATACAGCTATAAATTGGCGTCAACTGCATAGCGTGAACGTGGCGCATAACAGCATGTTATATGTGCCGCTACTGGCGTCATTGGCAGGCAACGTAAAGAAGGCGTAGATTGATTTACACACCATGAAACATTCCATCGCCAGCGTTTCACTTCCCGGAGATATCGTTGCCAAAATCCGTACTGCAGCTGCAGTCGGGTATGCCGGTATCGAATTGTTCGAGAATGATCTTACGGTAAGCGAGGTATCCGCTACCGAGCTGCGCAGCATCGCGACGGATAGCGGCATCGAGATCGTTGCACTGCAGCCATTGCGTGACTACGAAGCCATGCCTGGAGATCTGGCCGCCCGCAATCTGCGCCGCGCACGTCGCAAGCTTGAGCTGGCATCACGTCTCGGCGCACGCTGCGTGCTGGTGTGCAGCAATGTCTCCACTTTTGCCATTGATGATGCAGCGCTGGCCAGTGCACAGTTACATGAGCTGGCGGAAATGGCCAGTGAATTTGGCATCACCATTGGCTATGAAGCGCTGGCCTGGGGACGGCACATCAACACCTGGCAAGGCGCATGGGACATCGTGCGCAATGCAGACCACGACAACCTTGGCCTCGTGCTCGATTCCTTTCATGTCCTGGTGAAAGACACCGACGTGTCCGCACTTGGGCAGATTGATCCAGCCAAGATTGCGCTCGTGCAGCTTGCCGATGCACCACGGCTTGATATGGGTGTATTGCACCTGAGCCGGCATTACCGTTGTTTTCCGGGTCAGGGCAGTCTTGCAGTGGAGGACTTCGTGCAGAAGATTCACAGTGCCGGTTATGCCGGTTACTGGTCGCATGAAATTTTCAACGATGAATTCCGCAGCTCACGCCTGGAGCCAACGGCTGTGGACGGCAAACGTTCACTGCTCTGGCTGGAGGAGCGCGTCGAATCCAGCACGCCGCCGGCCGCTGCGCCGGAGAACATCGATACAGTTGCCTTTGTCGAGTTTGCTGTCGAGGATCGCACACGTAATGAACTGACTGACATGCTGGGTGCACTGGGGTTTGTGGAAACACATCGCCATCGTTCAAAGGATGTCGGCCTGATGCAGCTTGGCGATGTGCGTTTTGTGGTCAATGCCGAACTGGACAGCTACGCCTACAACTACTACATGGAACATGGCGCTTCGGTGTGCGCGCTCGGCCTCAGGACTCGTTCGGCAGAAACACTGCGTCGGCGCGCGGCGCGTCTGGATTACTACTGGCACGAAGGCACTGCGCCGCCCGGACAATTGCAGATACCCGCAGTGGCTGGCCTGCTGGGCCGGTTGTTCTATCTTGTGGACGGTGATACGGTTTTCGAGGATGTGGATTTTGTACGAGTACGCGCACCGGCCGCGGATAACGGCATTTACCGCATCGACCATCTGGCTGAAACCGTTCGCGATTCAGACTTCCTGTCCACCACCCTGTTCTATCGCGCCATGCTGGGACTGGCGCTTGAAGAAACCGTTGACCTGCTTGATCCCAATGGGGTTGTTTATAGCCGGATGGCGCGCAGCCAGTCCGGATCATTCAGGATGTCGTTCAACACTTCGCACAACTGGGGCACCACGTCGCAACGCTTCGTCGAACAGGCGCGTGGTGGCGGCGTACAACAGATTGCCATGGCCACACGCGACATCCTGCAAACCGTGCGCAATGTCGAGCCGCGCTTCCTGCTGCCCATTCCTGATAACTACTACGACGATCTGGCCGCGCGCACCGAGTTGCCGGACGCACAGATTGAGGTGCTTAAACGGCATGGCATTCTTTACGATGCCAGCCCGAGCGGCGAGTTTCTGCACTGCTACACGCGCGACGTGGCCGGGATGTTTTTCGAGATCGTGCAGCGCACGGGCGGGTATGATCGCTACGGGGAGAGCAATGCGTCAGTAAGACTGGCGGCGCAGCACCGGCTCGCGCGGCGGGGATGACTCTGGATTCCAACGGGGATCCATGCGTCTGGCAATCAACGATCAGATATAAGCGACACACATCATGGCCTCACCACTTACAGAGCATGACGTCAGACCCACGCGGGCGCGCCTCGGGGTGCTCGCGCTGATTTCTGCCTGCGTCACCATCAACTATCTGGATCGTGCCCTGCTGGGCATCGCTACGCCATCCATACAGGGCGAGCTGGCGCTGAGTCCGGCAATGATGGGCTTTGTGCTGTCGGCTTTCTCGTGGACTTATTTCCTGAGCCAGATTCCCTGCGGCATTCTGCTGGATCGATTCAAGACCGGACTCATCTACGGCGTATCACTGCTGGCATGGTCTGCGGTCACCGTGCTGCATGCGCTGGTCGGCGGGATTACTTCGCTGATCGGATTACGCTTTGCGCTGGGTCTGGCGGAGGCGCCGTGTTTTCCGGCCAATAACAAAGTGGTGTCGATGTGGTTCCCGCGACATGAACGCGCACGCGCGATTGCGACCTACACGGCTGCCGAATACATCGGTCTGAGTTTCATGAGTCCCATCCTGTTCTGGATTCTGCATCAGTACGGCTGGCGCACGCTGTTTGCGCTGGCGGGCATGATTGGTGTGGTGTATGCATTCTATTTTCTGCGTCGCTATCGCGATCCCCATGAACATCCTGAGGTGAATCAGGGCGAACTTGATTACATTGCCGCAGGCGGCGGTGTGGTCGGCAAGATCGCGAAGCAACCGAAGTTCGAAATGACGCATCTTACGGAACTGTTCCGGCATCGCCAGATGTGGGGATTGTGCATCGGCCAGTTTGCGGTGTACTCCACCTTCGTATTCTTCCTGACCTGGTTCCCGACCTATCTTGCCACCGAGCGTCATATGGCCTGGATCAAGGTGGGTATCTTCACTGCCCTGCCTTACATTGCCGGCTTCTTCGGCATCCTGTTCGCCGGCTGGTGGTCGGACTGGATGTTGAAGCGGGGCATGTCGCTCAACGCCGCGCGCAAACTACCGGTGATTGCCGGCTTGCTGGGGGCGTCCACCATCATGCTGGCCAACTTCGCAGACAGTAACGTCATCGTGGTCTGCATTCTGTCCCTGGCATTCTTCTGCCAGGCCATGTCTTCGTCGGGCTGGTCGGTGCTGTCGGAAATCTCACCGAAGGAACGTCTGGGCCTGGTCGGCGGCCTGTTCAGTGCATCGGCCAATCTGTCCGGCATTGTCACGCCACTGGTGATTGGTTTCATCGTGCAGGCCACGGGTTCGTTTGTCAGCGCCCTGGTGTTTGTCAGTGTGATCGCCATGATTGGCGCGTTTTCGTGGATCTTCCTGATTGGCGATCTGAAGCCGATGGTGGTTGATTCAGTGAAGAACCAATTTGCCAGAGACGGCAGCCAGGTTACGCTGTAAACCGGCGCGCAAGCCGGCGCCGCAAGGACGCTGCCGGTATGATTTGCGGCTACAATAACCGGGATTTTCACATCACAGCGTCACTGAAGGCGCGCTCAATGGCCTTGCAGAGATATTCAACTTTGAGAGGGGATCGTATGAGAATTCAACAAACGAAATGGTTGCTGGCCATCTTCCTGGCTGGAGCCCTTTCGGCGTCCGGTGCATTCGCCGGTTCGGTGCCGGGAACGCTGCGCGTGGGCGTGTCGCGAATGGACATCACGCCGCCGCTCGACAAGGAACATCCGCCAATGAACGCGTTTGAGCATGAGAAGCTCTATCTGCGTGCCATTGTGGTGGACAACGGCCAGAGCCGCGCCGCGCTGATTGGCGTGGATCTGGGCGGTGTCCAGGATGACGTGTGGGCGGATGCGAGCAAGAAGCTCGCCGCCAAACTCAACACGCCAGTCGAAAACATCGTCATTTCTGCCACGCATACCCATAGCGATACGCCGGCGAGCGAAACGCCGGGAGCAGGCACTGCACGGTATGGAAGTGCCTTCCTCGCGGATGTAGCACTGAAGGCGGTAACTGAGGCGATGTCCAAACTGCAACCGGCCCAGGTGGGTTATGCCACCGGCGAGGCGTATCTGAACGTCAATCGCGATGCCATCAACTCAACCACACATCTGTGGACGCAGGCTTCCAACCTGAATGCGCCGTCCGACAAGACGGTTGCCGTCGTAACGTTTGTGAAGCCAAGCGGCGAACCCATTGCCGCGTACGTCAACTATGCAATGCATCCAGTGAATGGCTATCTGGCTGGCTTTGCCAGCGCCGATTTCGCGGGCGCCACCAGTCGCTATGTTGAACGGGCCTTTGGCGATTCCATGGTGACCGTGTTTACGCAGGGCGCGTCGGGCAACCAGAATCCGCGGTGGATCAGGACCGGGACCAATGTGATGGCCTCACGGAGCGGCACTAGGATCACCGGTTATGAAATGGTTCGCGAAGACATTGAAGCACCGGTACGCAACAAGGCCGTTCCCGTCAAGAATGCCGATATCCAGGTGGCGCGCCAGCTGGGTGAGTACATGCAGGCGGTCGGTGTGATCCTGGGCGAAGAAGTCATTCGCGTCATGAGCCATATCGAGTTCTCAACTGCCAACCCGGACATCTGGGGCAGCCAGTCAACGCTGACCTGTCCGGGCCGCAAACGTGTGGATAGCGGACGTGAAGGCATGATGGGCAAGTACGAGGACGGTCCCAATATCAACGTCCGACTGGGCGCACTGGGCATTGGCGACATCGCCATCACTTCAGCCAACGCCGAAATCTACAGCGAAATCGGCCAGCGTCTGAAGAAAGAATCGCCCATGTCCAAGACCATGTTTGTGACACTGGCCAATGGCAATGCCGGCTCGGGTTATATTCCTGACGATGCTTCCTATGGTCATCAGACCTTCCAGGTGCTGGGCGCGCGCATCAAGCCCGGTTGCGCCGAGGCTGGCATTGCCGGCGGCGTGGCGAAACTGGTGGGCGCTTACATGAACAGGTAAGGCTATTTACCCGGTCTGTCAGCGGTACGATGTAGTGCTGATGACATTGGAGTTTGTTAATTCCTCACCACAAAACAAAGCCCCGAGATGCGGGGCTTTGTTTTCAATACCGTGGTAATCAACAGGGTCTGCGTCGAACAACTACTTAAGTGTTCCCTTCACCAGATCTCTGACGCCGTTCGCAATGGACGTTTCGGCACAGCCTTGCTTGACCCTGGTCCCCAAAGCCTGGAAGGTCAGGTGTCCGTAGGAAGCGTCGTCGGGTGTGTAGCCGTTCGCGCCGTTGTTAGGGTTGGCCAGCGTCACCAGCATGGTGTTCTTCAGCGGCGACTCCTGCTTCACTCTCTGACCGATGAGTGTATAGAGCTCCCCACTTGAAGAAGCGACTGCAATATTGCCGATGCGCAGCGCACCAACATGAATTGGTACCGGCGCGGCGTCCTCGTAGCGGGCTTCCACTCCTTCGCGCGTAGCGTTGTCCCACGCATCGCCGGTCAGACGTTTCCGTCCTGGACAAGTCATGTCTTTCGTCGCGCCTACGATCGCAACCTTGCTTTCCATGTCATTGGTATAGGTCATGACACGGATCACTTCCTCACCGAGCAGCTGGCCCTGACTTTCGATGAAACGCAGCAGCGTATCCATCACCTTGGGATCTGCCGGCTTGCCGGCACGAGGATTCATTCGCAGCAGGGACTCCTGGGCTTCGCGGTTCATCACGTAACCCGTCACCTTGTTGCCATTGCGACTGGCCATGACATTGGTTGAGGGTCGCAGGTGCAGCGGGTTCTGATCGCCTGACGCATTCTGCGCAAACGCCACAATCATCTGGTCGTCGAATTGTTTTTCGACGTAACGAGTCATGGCGCCCGGGAAATCAGCGCTGATGATGCCCGACACATAACCGCTGACCGGATGCATGGCATAGGTTACGTAGGCGGCAATGGGCTCGCCGCTGGGCTTCTTGAACGTGAGCACCGCCACCGTCTTGTCCGATGCCGCGTTCAGATTGGCTCCCTGATACCACTTGTGCGTGTCTGGATCGATGCCATCACGATTGACGTTGAGATACGACATCCCAGTTCCGAATCCAACCAGCGCCGGCTGCAGTCGGGATTTCGCCTCACGCACTGCTTTCAGGATGTTCATGTCGGTCGGCGTTGGCGCATTGGGATCTGCAGGCGCTGCACCAGCAGCAGCCGGACCCACACCGGCAAGCGAAGCGCTGTGTGTGTGGATGGCCGAGGACACGATGTTCTCAGCGGGAGCCTTCAATTCTTCGGTAACCAGCTTCAAACCGGCTTCAGAGAGTCGGCCAGTGTCTTCCGTTATCAGGGCTGCGCGCGTCACGCCGTTGTCCAGCACAATGGCGCGTACATACAGTCGCTCGTGGTCGTACTTGCCCGTCGCCGGTGCCGTCGGCGGCAAAGTTGTGATATCGACTCTGGCTGCACCCACCCGCAGCGGGCCATCGGCAGCGAAGACAGATACTGACGCACACCCCAGCACAACTGCGAGGAGGGCCGTATATCGAATCATGATTTGTTTCCGTAGCTGGCTTGAAGAAGCCATCGGCAAGAAAGCCCGTCAGGATGACGCTGAAAAGCATCATCCTGACGGGCTATGGCGCTAGAACTTGGCGCGCACGCTTAGCGTGTACTGGGTTCCATAAGGACTATGGTTGTCGTCGTCATAGCCCACCACCAGATCGGCGAGTGGCGGTTTCTCGTTGGTCACGTTCAACACGCGCAGTTGCAGGGTCACACCCTTGAAAAGGTTTTCAAAGTTGTAAGCCGCCGTGATGTTGTGAATCAGGCTGCTGTCGCCACCGTACAGCCAGTCGGTGTTGCGCAGGGTCACGGTGCCGTTGGAGTTCACCTGTGTATCCTTGTAGGCACTCAGGTAGTTGGTCACCCAGCTGAGACTCAGAGGTATGGTGTTACCGCTCCAATTTGCGCGGAATTGAGCCTGCCATTCTGGCGCCTTGAAAGTCCCGATATCGTTGATAACCACGGCCCCAGGAGCAATCTGTGTTTCCCGGACCAGCTGCTGGTTGGCGTTGATACCCACACCCCACTTGCCCAAGCTATTGGTGTCCCAATCGTAGCGGACATTGAGATCCAGCCCGGCGAACTTGCGCTTGTACATATTGATTGCATAGGTACCGGCAACCAGATGGAAGGTCTGACCGGGCGCAAGGATGGTATCAGGCGGATATTTCGCAATGATCGGCGCCATGACCGCAGGGCTGATTACAACCGGTACGGTTGGCGTTGCTTCGTTGCCCACAATGCGCTGGTTCTTGAAGGCCGGATTGAAGATCAGATCGTCAAAGCCGGGCTTGTAGATGATGTTGTTATACACAACGTTGTAGTAGGTCGCTCCCGCGCTCAGTCCCGGCAGGGCATCCGGTTTCCAGTCAACACCGAAACTGTAGGTTTCAGCGTTCTCCGACTCCAGAGCTGAATTGCCGCCACCCAGGTTGTAAGTGTCAAATGACTGGCCCTGGATGTTCATGCCAAGCTGAACAATCGCGAAGGTTTGCGTGGTCAGACCGAGGTTCGGTGCGGCATACGACTTGCCCCAGGAACCATGGAAGGACAGGCTGTCGATCGGCTTGTAGTTCAACGCCACCTTGGGTGTGAATTCGCCAGACAGCAGATCGTACTTGTCGTAGCGTCCTGCGAGGGACAACGTCAGCTCGCGAAGGCCACTGCGGGCATTGGCAGAACTGACAAATGGGGCATTCACTTCCAGAAATGCCGAGTTGACGCCGCGTGCGATATTGTCATCGCGCTGCCTCAGGAAGAAGCTGCAGCCGGCCTGCTGACAACCCGCATCCTGAGTCTGCCGGAGCTCTTCGGTGCGATGATTGGCACCCACTGCCGCCTTGACATCACCGCCGGCAATGGCGAACAGCGGGCCATCCGCCTTGACTTCGATCTCAGTCAAAGCCTGCTTGCCGGTGTTGACAATGCGAAAGCCATTGTTGATCTGCCCAATGACTGACGAGCTATTGGCGGTTCTATTCAACCCGGCAACGGCGTTGGGTGAGTTGGCATACGGGTTGAATTGTCCGGAAGCAACCAGCGCTCTCAGATTCGCCTGATCCAGCTGCAGCACATCCCAGTAATCGTCGGTCCAGGAATAATGCACGCGTACATCGGTTTTCCATGTGGCGCCGATATCCAGGGATGCCCCCAATGTTACGGCCGAGACTTTGGATGTTGCCGATTGCAGGCGTGGACCGAAGATATTTTCCGCTTGCACATTAACGGTCTGTGAAGTGGCAGTCGTGCCGCCGGGAGGTACCCAGAAGTATGGGCTGGTATTGGGTACTGTGACGGAAATGTTCGCCCAGTTCTGGTAGCGGGGCTCCGAGTAATCGGAGTAGTTCAGTTCGCCCCAGAACTCCACACCCTCAGTCGGTCGGAAACGGCCCGTTGCCAGGACTGCGTCGCGTTCGTTATCGAACCCGAGTGTCAGATTGGTGTCCGGATTGCAGCGATAAGCATTTGCAGCTGTGCTCGCAGCGAGGCTCGGTCCGGAATAAGTGGTCGCACCGATGGCAATTCTGGGTTCATTGCACGTGTTGGTTCGGCGATCCTGGCCGCCCAGAGGTCGGTGGTCAGCCTCCGCAATGAAGGGGAATTCCCCCTGCAGGGCGGCTGTGTGCTCGGCATGTTCGTACGCGATCATCACTTCGCCGCTGGAAAAGGTTTTACCCCAGAGCAGGCCGATGTTGTTGCTTTCGTATGAAGAGTCGGGATCCTGCGTGGTGGACAGATCGACTTCAAAACCGTCTACATTGCGGCGGTACAGGAAGTTCACCACGCCCGCCACTGCATCCGAACCATAGACTGCGGAGTTGCCGTCGGAAACGACCTGGACGCTCTCCACTGCAATGGTGGGAATGATGCTGGGATCAGGGAACGTTGCCTCGGCGCCCGTGGCCGCCATGCGGTGGCCATTGAACAGCGTCAGTGTCGAACCAATCTCCATGTTATGGATGACCGGAATGAAGCCGGCGGTGCGGAAGCGATTGGTTGTGGACAACTGCTGTTCCGTACCGAAACTGGCAATCTGCGGAATGTTGGCCAGCACGTCGCCAATGCTCGACGGAGCATCGGCTTCGAGTTCTTCGCGTCCATACTGGACCGGCGTCGAACCGACTGGCTGGATACCTCGGATGCTGGTACCGGTGATAACCACCTCTTCCAGTTCCAGACCTTCATTGACATCAGTGCCGGCTGACTGCGCGAGTGTCATCTGCCATGCTCCCCCGAGCATCGCTGACACAACGGCGCTTGTTAACAAGCGTCTTTGTTGTGCGTTCATATAATCCCCCATCCTGAGTATTTAAGAGAAAAATTCTTCGAGTTGCGTATCTACCACGGAATTACTGGCGGTCTTTTTACTCCATAGCAAAAACCTTGACAAGGTTGTCAGAGGCAAACCAACGCAAGCCAGGTGAACGGAAATCGGGGACGAAGTATTAATTTTGGTTGAGGTCAGTGCTGACCAGGCCCATCCCCATAAACCTCTGCTTGCACTAACTCGCCCCGTTTGCTGCCGGCAATGACATCACCCGTGGCGTAAACAATGGTAACGTCACTGCGATTCCAGTCTGTTACTACAAAAAATTCGCACAGATGTCCCGATCCAAAGCCTCATTTGCACCTTCCGACTGGCTCAACCTCGCTATCGTCTGCCTGTGCTTTGTGCTCAGTGGCGTCGCGGCACTGGTGTACCAGATGGCGTGGACGCGCCAGTTTGCACTGGTGTTCGGCACCTCGGAACTGGCGGTGGCCGCCGTGCTGGCGGCCTATATGGGGGGCCTGGCGCTGGGCGCGTGGCTGATCGAAAAACGCATCCGCAGCATCAACCGGCCAGTGCTCTGGTATGCGGGACTCGAAGCCAGCATTGCGGTCGCTGCATTGATATTGATTCCACTGGGACTGTGGCTGGCGGAAACACTGCTGGTTGCCATGTTCGGCGGCCAGTCAGAGCCGCCCAGTGCCAGCCTCAGCGGCACATCACTGTTCTATCTGATATCAGCCTTCGCTGTGCTGCTGGTACCCACAACACTGATGGGCGCGACTCTGCCGTTGCTGACACGCCATGCCGTACACAGTGAACAACAGATCGGCCAACGCATCGCCCTGCTGTATGCCTGCAATACTGCCGGTGCGGTGTGTGGCGCATTGCTGGGTGCACTGGTTTTACTGCCCAGATTCGGCCTGCACAAGACCATCTGGATTGCCGCTGCAGTCAACCTGCTGGTGGGGCTGCTGGCGTTCACCTTGAGCAAGACCTCAGGCAACCCTGTCATCAGCAACAACACCAGTACTGCAGAAGAGACCACAGCGGACATCGGCTGGCCATTGCGCGCCGCCGCCATCTGGGTGCTGCCATTGATGCTGCTTTCCGGTGCCGTGTCCTTCCTGCACGAAGTGCTATGGACGCGTTTGCTTGGCCATGTGCTGGGCAGCAGTCTGTATGCCTTCGGTGTCATGTTGGCCAGCTTCCTCGCTGGCATCGCGCTGGGTGGTGGTCTGGGAGCGTTGCTGGCGCGCACACGCGCATGGGCGGCGCGCTGGCTGGCGCTGGCCGAACTCGGCGCAGCGGCGACAGCCATGTATGCGTGGCATGGCATCCAGCAGGTGAGTCCGGCTGTGGGCACACTGGGACAACGCGTGCAGTTTGGCTTTCTGTTGTTGTTTCCACTGGCCTTTGCCATTGGCCTGACCTATCCACTGGCGGTGCGCGTGCTGGCACGCAGCGTGACAGATGCGGCACCCGCCAGCGCGCGCGTCTATGCATGGAACACGGTGGGCGCCATTCTCGGCGCCATCGTCGGTGGCTTCATCATCGTACCGGCACTGAAGTACGAAGGAGCCGTGCAGCTCGCAGTGATTGCCAGTTGCGTGCTGGCGCTTGCCGCAGCAGTCGTGCTGTTCCGTCCCGCCAAATGGTTTGGTTTTCCCGTGCTGGCTGCAGTCATCGCTGCCATTGCCCTGTTCAAACCTGCTGTACCCGAGGCCCTGCTGCGCTACTCGGGCCTGCCCGTCAGTGGTCAGGGCGATCTGCTGTACTACGACGTTGGACGCAGCGCCGCGGTAACCATGCTGCGTCAGGGTGATCAATTTTCGGTGCGCACCAACGGCCTGCCCGAAGCATCGATCGATGCTTCGGGCACCATTCCGCAATTGAATGTGGAATCGTGGATGGCGCCGCTTGCGGTGCTGGCCAGGCCGCAGACTGAAGACATGCTGATTGTCGGTTTTGGCGGCGGGCGTGTCGTGGAAGCCGTACCGCCTTCCGTGCGTAATATCGATGTCATCGAACTGGAGGACAAGGTGGTCGCAGCCAACCAGAGCATTGCGACACGACGGCTGCGTAATCCGCTCGCCGATACGCGCGTCAACATGATCATCAATGATGCGCGCGGCGCGCTGCAGCTCACTGACAAGAAATACGACGCCATCGTGTCGCAGCCCTCACATCCGTGGACGGCCGGGGCGTCGCATCTTTATACGCGCGAGTTCATGCAACAGGTCAGGGGCCATCTCAGGCCGGGTGGCGTGTTTGTGCAATGGATGAACGTGGATTACCTTGATGAATCGTTGCTGCGTTCGCTGGTGGCCACGCTCAATGCCGTGTATCCGCATGTACGCGTCTATCGGCCCGCACCACCCACACTGCTGTTTCTGGCCTCGGACGCCGACATTGCGCCGGAGCAGCAGATCAACGCGACCCGCACCACATTTGCCGCGGCGCCCATGCACTACGCCAGCTTGGGCCTCAACGTGGTTGAAGACATGCTGGCCGCCCTGGCGCTGGACGACAACACCGCCCGCGAATTTGCCGGCGATGCGCCGGTAATCACCGATGACCAGAACCGCTTCGCCACCGCCAGCGTGTACGACTTCGGTCGCAACCTCAGTCTGGCGCAAGTTGGCGATCTGCTGGCGAAGTACGACCCACTGCAGGATAAGGGGAGCTACATCTACCGCGATCTGAACGGCAAGATCGACTACGCCTATCTTGGCCGCCGCGTGGGCGCTTATATGCAAGGAGATGAAAGCGCGCGTGATCGACTGAACAACTATGCCAATCTGTTCCCCAACACCGACCTGCAGGCCTACCTGCAGGCTGTCATCCTGCAAGACTCATCTCAGACGGCTCAATCGCTGGAGCTGTTGCTGGCCGCTGCCCAAACACATCCTGACAGTGCGCTGCTGCGGGATGCACTGCTTGATGCCTGGATGGGTCCGGTGGCGGCCGGGACAGCGCCCGATACCATTCGCAATCTTGTCAGTGGCGCCAGCAACCTGGGCAAACTCACGCTGCAGGGCGCCACCGCCGCTACGCGTGATGAGTGGAAGAAGCTCGCGGATATGGATACGGCGCTGGAGCAGGTTCCCTGGACGTCACTGTTGAGCAATCAGGCTGTGCAACTGCGCGTCGAGTGGCGCGCCCGGGTTTCCAGCCCGGATCTGCGACGGCGATTTGCGGTGGAGAGTCTGGCTATTATCGACCGCATGAGCATGGTGAATTCCAATCCGGAGCTGTTGTTGCTGCGTGCCTGGAGCATGATCGACGTCGACCGGCCCTACCAATTGCTGGAATCGATCGCGCGATATTCGCAGGCGTTGATACAAACCCGGGCCATAGCCGATGCCAGTGCTCTTGCCAACTTCCGCAATGGCATCGCCTCACTGGGTAAGCCCCTTGAGCAGCTGGCCTCGGAGTCGGCGCTGGACAAGACTCGCTACCAGGAAGTCCGCGCCCTGTATATGCAGGCGGCAAGGGTGGTTGGTCTGTAGTGCAAATGGATACAGCGAATTGCCTGCCTGAATGGGAGGGGGCTCAATTGCGGTACTTTCTGGCGCATTTTGGGAATCTCTGCCCGGGAAATCCGTCAAAGAGTTGCCTACCGCTGGGGTGGCACGCACACATTGAGGTGACCCATGAAGACCATTTCCGCAGTCCTGCTGGCCATCGCCGGCCTGCTGTCCGGCAGCGTCCATGCAACCGACGCGGACACCAGGAAGGGCCGCGAATGCCTGTTTGCCAGGCAACCATCAGACTGGAAGGTGCTGGACAATCAAACACTCATCCTCTGGGGTCCGACGCAAAAGGATGCCTACCTGGTCAAATTGTTTGCGCCAGTCTCCGAGATGCGTTTTGCCATGACCCTGGCGGTCATCGATGATGATCACAACGGCATGATCTGCGGCGACAGCACCGACAAGATCGCCGTACCCAACACACCTGTTACCTCTTTGCCGACCAACATTACCTCCATGCGCAAGGTGGACGATGCCGAGCTGGTGGCACTGGGCGAGAAATACAAAGTGAAACTGATTTCTGACAAGAGAGCGCAGGAAGTGAAGAGTCACGACAAGCAAATTCACGAGTAACCGCGCAACCACCGCAATCGAGCCAGGCACTGTTATGGAGCCTGGCTTTTTTATGTCTGCTGCCGTTGCGGTAGGCACGCAATATCCACAGTGCTTCCGGAACAACATGCGGGGATAATCCGCACCTACCCAAAGACCGAGGAATTCACCGTGTCCAGTCCACTCAAACAACAGCTGCAGGCTCTGCACCAGCAGCTGCGCGAAACGTCCACCGCCGACGCGGAAACCCGCCAGTTGCTGCTGATCCTGCTGGCGGACATCACCCGCCTGCTCGACCCGGACAGTGCCCCCGCCGAACCCTCGCCGGCCGCGGCGCTGGAAAACCTGGCGGCACGCTTCGACGCCGATCACCCGGCACTGAGCAACGCCATGCGCCAGCTGATCGATGCGCTGGGCAAAGCAGGCATCTGAACCTCTACAATCGGTCAGCAACCTACACAACGAGGACGCGCATGGCCTACGATCGCAACAACATCTTCGCCAAGATCCTGCGCGGCGAAATTCCGTGCCACAAGGTGTACGAAGACGAGCACACGCTGGCGTTCATGGACGTGATGCCGCAATCCGACGGTCACACGCTGGTCATTCCCAAGTACGAAGCAGAAAACCTGTTTCAACTACCGGCCGATCAGCTGCAGTCATTGATCACGACCACCCAGCGCATCGCCACTGCCGCGCAAAAGACATTCTCGGCGGACGGTCTGATGCTGATTCAGTTCAATGGTGAGGCCGCCGGACAAACCGTGTTTCACATCCACTTTCACATTGTGCCGCGCTATATGGGCAAGCCGCTGCGCGAACATGGCCGCGCCATGGCCGACAAGGAAGTGCTGGCCAGACAGGCTGAGCTGTTGCGTCAGGCACTCAATCAATAAGATCAAGAACAGAATTCACAGCGGGAAAATTTCATGAGTCAGAAGCTTTATCCGGTCAGCGCGGCGTTTGCCGCCAATGCTCGTATCACGCGCAATCAGTACCTGCAGCAGTACGAAGAGTCCATCGGCAATCCCGAGGCTTTCTGGCAACTGGCCGGACAACGCCTCGACTGGATAACGCCCTATTCCAAGATCAAGGACGTCAGCTATCGCGAACAGGACTTTCGCATTCGCTGGTTCTACGATGGTCAGTTGAATGTGGCGAGCAACTGCCTGGATCGGCATCTGGGTGCACGCGACCACAAGACCGCCATCATCTGGGAAGGTGATGATCCCACGCAGTCGCGCCATATCAGCTACCGCGAACTGTATGAGCGCGTCTGCCAGTGCGCTAACGCCCTGCGCGAACTGGGCGTGAAAAAAGGCGATCGCGTCACCATCTATCTGCCGATGATTCCGGAAATCGCCATCAGCATGCTGGCCTGTGCACGCATAGGCGCCATACATTCAGTGGTGTTTGGCGGCTTCTCGCCCGACTCGCTGGCGGGTCGCATAGCCGATTGCGATTCCAGCGTGGTGATTACGGCTGATGAAGGTGTTCGCGGCGGCAAGAAGATTCCGCTCAAGGCCAATGTGGACGCCGCACTCAGCGGCAAGGGCACGGAATGTGTCAGGCACGTGCTGGTGGTCAAACGCACCGATGCACCGGTGGCCATGTATGCACGCGACCAGTGGTACGCCGGTATCGTCGACAAACAGATCAAGAGCTGCGTGCCGGAAATCATGGATGCCGAAGATCCGCTGTTCATCCTGTACACCTCCGGCTCTACCGGCAAACCCAAAGGCGTGTTGCACACCACCGGCGGTTATCTGGTGTATGCCTCGCTGACGCATGAAGCCGTATTCGATGTGCAGGACAACGATATCTACTGGTGCACCGCCGACTGCGGCTGGGTCACGGGCCACAGCTACCTGGTGTATGGCCCACTGTGCAACGGTGCAACCACGTTGATGTTTGAAGGTGTGCCGAACTATCCGGATACCAGCCGCTTCTGGCAGGTGATCGACAAACATCAGGTCACACTGTTTTACACCGCACCCACCGCCATTCGTGCATTGATGCGTGAAGGCGAAGCACCCGTAAAGAAGACCTCGCGCAAATCATTGCGCTTGCTCGGCTCGGTGGGCGAACCCATCAATCCCGAAGCCTGGGAGTGGTATCACCGCGTGGTGGGCGATGGGCGTTGCCCGATTGTCGATACCTGGTGGCAGACCGAGACCGGCGGCATCCTGATCACGCCACTGGCAGGTGCAATTGATCTCAAGCCGGGCTCGGCGACGCTGCCATTCTTTGGCGTAGAGCCAGCCATCGTCGATGGCGAGGGCAAGCTGCTCAGCGGTGCCTGCGAAGGCAATC
Organism: uncultured Pseudomonadota bacterium; assembly: GCA_963748005.1. Classification (GTDB taxonomy): domain Bacteria; phylum Pseudomonadota; class Gammaproteobacteria; order Steroidobacterales; family Steroidobacteraceae; genus CAILZL01. The sequence continues at coordinate 1,886,547 of CAVVHH010000002.1, read as the reverse complement.
TGGTGCTTCTCGACAGCTGGCCGGGCCAGATGCGCACCGTGTATGGCGATCATCAACGCTTCATCGAAACCTATTTCAGGACTTTTCCCGGCAAGTACTTCACCGGCGACGGCGCACGTCGAGATGAAGATGGCTATTACTGGATCACTGGCCGTGTGGACGATGTGTTGAATGTCGCCGGCCACCGTCTGGGCACAGCCGAAGTGGAAAGCGCACTGGTTGCGCACACCAAAGTTGCTGAAGCCGCTGTGGTCGGCTATCCGCATGACATCAAGGGTCAGGGTATCTATGCCTATGTGACACTGATCGCCGATGCGCAGCCCAGCGAAGACCTGCGTCTCGAACTGCGCAACTGGGTGCGCAAGGAAATCGGCCCGATTGCCACGCCTGATTTGATTCAATGGGCGCCGGGTTTACCCAAGACCCGCTCCGGAAAAATCATGCGCCGCATCCTGCGCAAGATTGCTGCCAATGAACATGAGCAGCTGGGTGACATCTCCACGCTGGCTGATCCCAGTGTGGTTGAGAGCCTTGTGAAGGAAAGAATGAATCGCTGAGTTCCAGCCTCCTCCTGCTCCCGGCGCATAGTCGGCCGGGGCAAGAGGAATCAAGGATGACTCATCAGCCATTGTTTTGCTGCTTCAAGTTCAGCGGCAGAAAAATGCCTGATCTCTGCTGATATGAAATGCGGCGCCATGTGCTCTGCGACGTTCCCGAACGCGGAATCGGTCACCAGTGCGATCTTCCTGATGTGCTTGTGGTGATCTCGCACGAAGCGGAAGTGGCTCGCCATTGCCGCAAGACTTTCCCAGCCGGGAAACCCGGTGGTCTCGATGATGAGGCCAGCCAGATCGCCGGTTGCTTCAATGTAGGGATCAACCGTTTTCGCGAGCTGCACAAAGTCGTCTTTCTCGAGCGCGGACTTCAGCCGCACATGCAAGATGGAGTGGGCAGTATCGAGGTTGTGTTCGATCATGGATTGCTCCGACTTCTCTTGACAACAACATTTCTGGCAAGGGTCTTGAATCTGTCTCCGTTCTTCTGCACGACGGTGATGGTTACGTGACCGGTTTTGCTCGTCCTGATATCTCTCACTGTGCCGGACTTGCCCGCATGCGTGCCTCCGACGACCTCGCAATGAGCACCGTCTTTCGGCGCTATTTGCATTGTATTCATGGTTGCCACTCTGCTTTTCAGGCTGATCAGTTAATTCAGTCTTCATTAGCGTTTCTTACCGACGCGGAAACAAAATTCAGATGTTCCATCCAGCCCGTCAGACACGCTGCGGCGATGCCTGGCTGGCAGTTAGACTCTCCTCTTCTCAATAGAGCAAATACGTGTTCCCTCGGGATTCCGCTGGCAGCATAGGCCGTCAAGTCCGATGAGGAATCTCCGTATGCGTATTCGACGCTCCAGCCATTGGCAACGAATGCCTGCAAAATCCCCGTTTTGTACACATCCGGGTGGTTACGTTCGTCGCGAGTCTGCGCAACGTGAATACTTCCCTCCGGGAAATTGTTCTTCTTGAGCCAGTCAGGTAAGCGCGCAGAGAGCCAACCCACGCGAGCACTTAGATAAACGATTTTGTATCCTTTCCCGGCATAGGCGCGCACTACCTCAGCCGCATCATCGCGTACCTCGAATACCCCCGACACTGCTGGCGTCAATGTGCCATCAATGTCGAAGACCACGGCTTTCTTCTGTGTCGAAGATATATTTGGAACGTTCGTGTAAGGAAGCTGCGCGCAACTACTGCACAGGGCTAACCAAGCGATAACTATAGTGTTGCGCACGTAGTTGCTCTTCGATGAATGCGCGAAAGCACAGTTTTTGAAGCCAACACGTCGCGTGAGCGCCGCGGACGTCCATTCGGCTATTAAGGCACAGGCCACAAGATCACCGCTCCAGTGCCATAGCCATTCACGACCAGCCACCGATGAGGTCTGCGTGGCAGAAAACTCGCAAACTTCGAGCCGGCGAGGCCACGTTCGGCATTTTCAATGAGAACCCTGAACTCTTCAGCACAGCGATGCGAGTTCGGCATTGGGTCAACAACTTCACAAAATATTGCCGTCGGTGTTGGACGCAGGGCAACGACGCCGTCCAGCACGACGATGTCCTCGCACCGATCGAGCGCTTCTGCCGCCTGCAACAGACGCTGCTCCGACGAGGTATCGTCAATCACGAATGCGTGCTTGTATATCGACATACGCTCTGACAATCCTCTGAATGAAGTCCGCTTCCCGTCGTTCCCGCGCAGGCGGGAACCCAGCTGAATCATTTTCTTACTGGATGCACCTGTATTGAAAGCCGCTCGTTAACTGAGCAACGCACCGGACAGTCCTCCTGCAAACAGCGCCAGCAATGTGAGCGCAACAAACCCGAGGAGCCTCGCGAATGCCGGGAAGCGCTCGCCTGTTACCCGACTGCGCGCCAGGTAATACGGGATGGCAACGAAGGTAAGTGCGACAACGGCAACGTTGAGTAGCAGCGAACGACGATATGCACGACCCGTACTGTCTGACCAGTACCACCAGAATATGAGCAGCGTAGACAAGACGGTTGTAACGACGGCAAGCCACTCTGGCTCGGCGATATCGTTGAGGTCCAGATAGGTCAGCAGGCCGCTGACCACAGCCGCATAGACCAGTAGTACAACAATGATCTGTCTGGGGTTCATACCACTAACGTTTCACATGCGAGTCGTGGCCCGGTTTACCCGGACTCCGATTGGGGTAGTCAGGACAAGCGCGAGCAGAGCGTATATGTGCACCCAGCGGTTCAGGGGCAGCGCGCACCGAAACTGATTCAGGTGTCAGCCTGCGCACTGCCCTACAACTCCAGTGTCATGAATACGCTGTTGGGATCCTCGACATATGCAGCGAAAGGGCTGCACTCCACGAATCCGAACTTCTCGTACAGACACCTGGCCGGTGCAAAGAAACCCATCGACCCAGTTTCCAGGCTCAGCCTGTTATAACCGGCCCGCCTCGCCTCTGCCACCATGTGTCGCAGAAGTTGCGAGGCTACGCCTTGTCTCAGAAAAGTTGCGGCCGTACGCATGGACTTGATCTCGGCATGTCGCCCATCCAGTTTCAGCAGTGCGCCACAACCCGCTAGATCCGCGCCCGCCCAGACACTCCAGAATGTCACTTCCGGCTTTCTGAGACCGCTGAGATCAAGGGCGTGGCGACTTTCCGGCGGTGCTGTGGGCTCCAGGGAACGAAGATGCTCTTTCAAAAGAGCAATGATTGCAGGTCCTTGCAGATCATCCAGACGAATATCAAACCGCTTGTTCACCGGTCCAGTCCTTATGATTTTCGGCGCCTGACGCCCACCCACTAACGCTGGATCAAATATGTCAGGCGTCATGCAGCCACCGCCTGCTCGCAGCCCTCAATACGCTCGACCATCCACTCGTGGATTTCCTGCGCGGGTTCGCGGATCGGCTGGCTGACACGAAGCACTTGAGACCTGCTTGTCGTTCCCTGGTGGACGCAACAACCAATTCGATACCGCCCCCACCCTGACCCTCCCCCGCTACGCAGGGGAGGAAATCAGATTTATCCCCTCCCTTGAGTGCCTCGCGCGGGGGAGGGTCAGGGTGGGGGCAAAAAATGCACGGTACAAGATCAGTCGTTACAGTCCACTAGCTGGCTTAAATTCCCGGTTCTGATTTTGCAAGAAACAGCAGTGGAATAGCGAGCGGCCCCAGGAAAACAACAACCAGTGTCCAGAACAAACTGGGCTTGATGTTTCTTTCTTTGGCTATGCAGCAGCAAATGATCGCGCAAATCACCCAAACCATCACCGGCATATAGGCCGCCATATTGTTTTCTCCGTTACAGATCCGCAGTTATGAAACAAATAACGTTCTACTCGAGCCGCTAGTAAAGAGCATAACCATTAAAGACCGATCCGCCACTACTGTTCGGGCAGGAATACCGCCTGCAGGTCACTGACTGTGCGTCTCGGCAGCGCTCGGACCAGCCGTGACGGAAGACCCCTCATGACGTTCCGGACTCCATACCGACAGCCAAATGACAGCTACAAGGGCTATCTTCAGCCGAGTTGATTCGGTCGAGTTTTCAGTCGAGACTCGACGGCAAATATAAGTATTTCATTTAACAGCGTAACGATTCGTCGCGCGGGTGGGTTCGAGGGGAATATCGGGAATATCCGTCAATCGGCCTGCAGTCGCTCATGCTGCTGCGCGAACGGCTGGAAGATCTTCGCCTCGCCAACACATGCCAAAGACGATCAATGCTAACCCGCTGGTGATGGACGCTGGGCGTTGCAGATGGCTTCCACCATTTTCATGCCAGCGGATCTCATCGGCGTACGTTACCCCGATGCAGAAGCGAAAAGGGTGAGACCATGATGAACCGGCGCGAATTTGTGTACTCGGCCACCGCCGCGGGTGGTTTGATGTTTGCCTGCGGGGTGACGGCGCTCGCGGCGACCTACGACCTGATCGTGAAGGGCGGGCGCGTGGTCGATCCCTCGCGGAAGATCAATGCCATCCTTGACGTGGCGATTGCCGGAGGCCGCATTGCCGCCATCAAGGCCAACATTGCGGCTGGAGATGCCGAGATCCTCGATGCCACGGGCAAGATCGTAGTGCCGGGGCTGCTCGATATTCACACCCACTATGCACGGGACAACGACGGCCCGAAGGTGGGTCTTTCGGACGGCGTCACCGGCTGGATCGATGCCGGATCGCAGGGCGCCGATAAAATCGACGAAGCGGTGGCGGTCGCGAAGGCAGCGCCACAGCTGGCCCGCCTGCTGGTCAACATCGATCGCATGGGCATCGTCAACAGCGTTACGGATCTCACCCGCGCCGATGTCGCCGCGGCCAAGGACGCCATTGCGCGCCATCGCGATGTCATCGTCGGGGTCAAGGCCCGTTTGTCGAAAGACATCGTCGGCGACAACGATGTTGAAGTGCTCAAACGCGCGCAGGAAGTGGCGACGTCCTTCAATCTGCCGGTGATGGTGCACATGGGCCAGACAGCCTCGCCGCTGGGCAAGCTGATCGACTTGCTCAAGCGCGGCGACATCCTCAGCCACATCTACGCGCCACCGCCACATGCCATGCTGGATGACAACGGGCAGGTGATACAGGAAGCGCTGGCCGCCAGGAAACGCGGCGTATGGTTCGACTGCGCCAACGGACGCGGCCATGTCAGATGGGACATGGTCGACGGCCTGATGAAGGCGGGCTTTCTTCCAGACACCATCTCCACCGATGGCAACACCACCAGCCGCACCACGGGCGTCGTGGACTTGCCGAACGTCATGTCGAAGCTGCTCAACAGCGGCATGACGCCTCGATCAGGTGGTTGCATGCGCAACCATCAATGCCTCGCGCGTTTTCCCGGTGTTCAAAGACAAAGGCACGCTCAAGGTTGGCGCGCCGGCTGACATCGCAATACTCGAACTGCGCGAAGGCACGTTCGAATTCGTCGACACCTTCAAAGGCACGCGCACGGGCAACCAGAAACTCTTCCCCAGCGACACCCTGCTTGGCGGCAAGCGCGCGCCGCGCGCCTAGATGTACACATATCCAGACTAAACAGACCTATTACAGAGGAGACCTCATATGGCCAATCCGGGCGAAAGCGAAGAGAGCGCGATCGAAGTCAATTCGGATCGTCGTAGTTTCATGACTGTTGCGGCAGCAGCCGGCGTGGCGGGTGCCGTAGCAATTGCAGCCAAGCATGGCGCAGGCGCAGCAAGCTGAGGTCAAGGACCCGGAGAGGCCGGCGGGACTTAAACCGAATGCAGAGCTGGATAGCCGGTTCCCCGTGACGTACGAATCGTCAGTGCCGGCAGCGATGACCCTGGCCACGCAGTACATGGCGGCGCTGGCCAAGCGCGACATCAATGCGCTGGCGAAGCTGTTTCACTATCCCTTCGTCACCTACGAAGGCATCGACACCGTGGTCATCAAAAGCAAGGAAGAATTCCTGGCCAATCCGCCGGCTTCCTTGAACACCACGGGCAAGGGCCCCAACAAGATTCGCAAGGGCTCTTACGAAATCATCGATGGCATGGAGCTGCTGGTGTACACGCCGGTGGGCGCAGGCGTCGCCATCAAGTACACCCGCTTCGACGCCGCCGGCAAGAAGCTGCAAGGCGTGCACGGCATCTATGGCATGACCAACAACGACGGCAAGTGGGGCATCGAATACATGTCCACCATCTTCCGTCCCGCCGATCAGTTGCACATGCAGCATGACGCCGTGCAGTTCGCCGAACGCTCCATCCATGACAGCTACCGCAATAACAACCTGGGTCGCAAATATCGTGGCTTGAACGAAAACTTCACTTCCATCGATCTGCCAAATCCGGGCAAGTGGGCCGGCGTGACCATCGGTTCGTACTCCTTCACCTTCGTGGGCAGACCCGGCGCATCGACCATGGATGCGTACAAGATCAAGGGCGTGAAGAGCCGTCTGCGCGAGTCGATGGGTGACCCGGTGCCGGGCACACCCGCCGCCGCTGCAGCCGCGGCCAATCCGCCCTCGGCAGCGGAAAGCGCCAATGGCGATAACCGGTTCCGCAGCGTGTCAGGTGGCACCGTCGGCAAATTCTTCGAGACGCTGGAGTGGCACGACACACGCGTTCTGGCGGCGAACATGGAAAAGGCGCACGCGGTGTCGGGCAACAATCGCTTCATCGAAGACGGTTCGCTGGCCAACAAGGGCGTGTACATGGTGGTGCTGCTGTACAGAAACGGCCAATGGACAGCCTCGGACAACGGCGGCGCAATCTTCGGCCGCCAGATGTATCAGGACCGTTCCAACGACAACATACCGGCTGAAATTTAAGAACTTCCACTGATATGGAAAAGGAAGGGGCTCGAAAGAGCCCCTTTTTATTTGAGTCGCCCGCACGTCCCGGCGTTTTACCGCGGCAGCAGCGGCCCGATGATCTGTTCTTTATTGCCATCCTTCAGTGGTATGAATTTCTGGGACGCCTGAATGTCGTGGTTGGCCACGTACAGGTTGCCCTCCGAATCCACATCGAAGTCGTGAATGCCACTGATGGCACCGTCCGCGATGCCCCACGTCCCGAACGACGTGATCATGTGTCCTTCAAGATCGAACTTGTAGAACCGGGGAGCGTAGATGTCACCGACCCATACGTACTTGCGATCTTTCGTCATGCGTATGGCGGAAGGACTGATGATGTTCGGCCAGACATCGACAAGCTTGCCGTTATCGTCGTAAACCACAACTCGATGCGCATACTGATCGCAAATATAAAAACGATGGCCAACACTATCGTAAACGAGGTCATGCAGGCCCAGCATCTGGTCAGGAGCGCTGCCCGCCGAACCGAATTGGGATACGTACTTGAAGTCCCTGGAGAATCTGATCACCCGGTCGTGTGAAGTCACCCAGAAGCCACCGTCTGCAAGGAAGGCAATGCCCTCAGGCGAGAAAGCCCGTTCAGTGGGTTTCGTTGGCACGTCTGCCGGCGAGATGTCCTTGATGATTTTCTGTCCATCATGGGACAGCACGACGATATGGGATCCCGTGATGTAGTGGTACTTGTTCGGATCGTTCACATTCACATGCCAGCGCTGCACCGTGTTGATCGGAAACTGGGTGTCGTATTGCTTCCAGTGCTCGATCAGTTTTCCCTGGCGATCGAACACGTTGAGGATGAAGTCGTGCTTCACGTCCAGGCTGCTGTCCGGCATTCTGAACCACTGCTTGATCGTCTGCCTTTGCCAGCCAACCTGAACCTGGTACGGTGCCCTTGTGCCGCGCGTGCCGACGTAGATTCGATCCGGCGATTCCGCATAAATCGCAGGACCGGAATCGATCTTCCGGCCGCCCGGGATCTGCGGCCAGTCCTTCGCCAGAACATAAGGCCCCATGATGTTCGATCCGCCCTTGCCATTGACGGGGATCGTCTGCTCCGAGGCAAGACGATAAAGCTCAGGCGGCGGAGCGCCGGGAGGAGCGATCTGCGACCAAACGACGGTAGCAGCTATTACCACCCCCACTGCCCCTGCAAGCGCAGCGCGAAAAGCCCACTTGGACATTGTCTGTTCCTCTTTGGTGCCGGGCACCGCGTGTGGCACTGCGGGGAAAATGTGCGTTGTCCGTCAGCGCCGGTTCTCTGCTCCCTGGCCGGAGCGGCGGGAGACGACTAGGCTTGCCGCTACCGACGCCGACAAGATCAATCCGACCATTCCCAGGGCGATCCCCACAGGAACTTTGTAGACGTCGAGCAGCAGCATTTTCACCCCGATGAACATCAGGATTACCGCCAGCCCGCACTTGAGCAGGTGGAAGCGCTCCGTCATATCGACGAGCAGGAAATACATGGCACGCAGTCCCAGGATGGCGAAGATGTTGGAGGTGAAGACGATGAACGGGTCGCTGGTCACAGCAAAGATCGCAGGAATAGAGTCGACCGCGAAGATGAGGTCGGTCGCCTCCACCAGCACCAGCACTACGAACATAGGTGTGACGTAGCGCATGCCCTGCTTCAAGACGAAGAACTTCTCCCCGTGGTACTCGTTGGTAATGTTCATGTGGCCACGCATCCAGCGCAGGATTGGGTTCTTCTCCAGATCGGGCTCGTGATTGGCGAATATCAGCATCTTGATGCCGGTGAGCAACAGGAACAAGCCAAAGATATAGAGAATCCAGTGAAACTCGACGAGCAGCAGCGCCCCAACGTAGATCAGGGCGGCGCGCATGACGATGGCGCCGAGGACACCGTAGAGCAGCACTCGCTTTTGGAACTCCGTGGGCACCGCGAAGAAGTTGAAAAGCGTGATCCAGACGAAGACGTTGTCCACGGCAAGCGACTTTTCAATGACGTAGCCGGTGAGGTATTCGAGTGCCTTTTCGTTGGCCAGCTCTCGCCCGAAGCGCCCATCGAGATACCACCAGAACCAACCGCAGAAGGCCAACGCGATGGCGATCCACACCACTGACCACCCGGCCGCTTCCCTGGCGCTCACCCGGTGGGCGCCCCGGGCCTTGAGCACAAAGAAGTCCACCGCTAGCAAGATGATGACGAGCAGCGTGAATCCGAGATACAGAGTTGGGGTCCCGGTGGATTCGATGATCATCGCTTGCTCTCCAGATCAGAATCGGCGTGTTCCTTACGACTGCGCCGGATCACATAGAAGGCCAGAGCCAGCGCAAGCACCAAGACGGCAATGCCCAACAGGGCTCCCTCCGGCAGTTCTTTCGGTTCCAGGACGATAATCTTGCGGGCCACCGCAATAATCGCCACTGTGACTACCGTCTCGAGGTGAAACTCCCGGCGAACGATGTACGTTTTTACCGAGTGCATCAGCTCGATTCCGACGAGCACCAGCAGAAACAGGCCGAACAGCTCCAGCAATTCGTGGATGTCCAACAGGAACATGGGCGGGGTGAGCGCGTCCTGAACCAGGATCCACGCCAACTCGATGGTGGCGAGCAGCACCACGCCAGCCATCAGGACCAGCAAAGTGCGGGTAATGATTCCCTCGAACTTCTCTAGGTACGATAACAATGGCTTCTCCGACATTGATGCGGCGCTATCGGCGAGGCCGCGTTGAGGCCCAACGCTGCTGATAAGCCGACGCGAGAGAGCGTAGCGATTGAGCGGTCGGACGACCGAAGGGAGTGAACTTGATTGGCTTGTTGGGCAGAACACAATCCGATTTTCCCTTGCCGTTTCCGCAAGAAAATTTGGCTGGAGCGAAGAACAGCATCATGGAGCCGTATTGGCTGAAGAAGAAGTTTGAGCGCTCCCACTCGAGGTGTCGTGCGACACATAACGTGGGTCTGAAGAATCTATACATACCCCTTTAACCATAGTTGAAGAGGTAAACCTGCCGTCTTTTGCTTCAGCCTCCGTCAGAGCGAATTGCTTCCCGCGCTTAAAGCACTCGGCTTTCGCCTCTTCAATGGCTTGCCTTTTAAGCATTTCTGCATTCGCACACCCGCCCAAAGCTATCGGACCGAATACAACAGCAATCCATACGAACTTCATTTTTGCTCCTAGGGCATGGCTCGACTTGGTATCAGACGTCCTCAAGACTTACGCCCAACGCTTTGTTTGTGCCGCGCGGGCACGGCATTGAAAGGATGGCACAACGCTTACTCGCGTCGGCACGAAGCAATTGTTAGCTCTCATTTGTTTGTGCCCGCCACCGATACCAAAATACCTGTGACCCCGAAATTGGGACCACCCAAAGAAATGCACCGACCGAAAAGAGGCGATCCTCGCCTATCAAGTCACCATTATTGGCTCGATGCAGCACAAGTCTGCGCTCTGATCGATAGCCTCCCGTTCCATCGCCTCCACTTTGCAAAATTGGCTTAAGCACAAGGACGCCATGCCCACAGGCAAAATCCCCATCCGCTCCGGACAGTACTTTTTGAAAGAGCGCACCTTCAATTGTTTCCATATCAACGGTCAGCTGATCCGAAGAAAGCTCTATACGCACCGAGCGCCCATACTCTCCACCAAAGCGATGGACAAGAGAATTCTCATTTTCTTCGGGCAAGAATGAGTAACCACCTTGGCTTTCGTAACGTCCATTTATGTTGGGACAGCCAGCCGGTTCGCTCACAATTTCTGGCCACCCTTTTGGATATGCAGACGAGATGCCAGTAAACGCTGAGCATCCTGCGGCGATAGCTGAAATCACAAATGCAATGCCGGTTCTCATGCGAGCTAACGACCTAGTTGAGCGGCCGCCCGCCAACGCCACGTGATGTGCAGTTTATGGATCACGGCCGCTCCGACGACGGGTTAGATCGAATCTGCACCAAGGCCCCGAGGCGACGCAAGGTCTCCGGCAATTCGTCCGGGTCGCCTGGCATAGATCGACCACAGACGAGATTCTCAAAGTATCTGTGGATTGGGTGCGGACACTCCTCCGCCGCAAACCAGCCGGCATCCGCAATCTCGACGCCGTCATTTATGGTGATATTGTCGCCGGTAGCATCGCCGCGCATCCAGACGGTGATGTAGTGCTTACCTACATCATCTAGTACGTCGTTCGTGATAGCGACGAAGCGAACGTTTGAAACAACCACGCCCGTTTCCTCTAGGGTTTCCCTAGCGGCGCATGCAGCGGGTGACTCCCCAAAGTCCAAGTGACCGCCAGGCGCAGACCACCGCCCTCGATGCTGTCGAACGAGCAGAATCTTACCGTCGAGCTCGACGATGCAGCCAACACCGACGTATGGGACGCACGGCCAGTCTAAGAACGGTGGGGTGAGTGGTGCGGTCACTTGTTCGATCTAACTACAAGTAGAGACCATTTTTCGGGGCCCTAATTGGCCCTTTACAAAGGGACTTAGTACTGTATATATTATCAGCCATAGCCTTGCTTCCTTTTCAGTTCAATCAGTTGCGGCGTTGTAGCACGCAATAAAACGAAACAGCAAGTAGGACTTTGGAGGGTACATGGAACAACCCAAGCTGCTTGATCAGGTTAGAAACAAGATCAGGCTCAAGCACTACAGCATGCGCACTGAAGAGACCTATGTGCAGTGGGTTAAACGCTTTGTGCTGTTTCACCACAAACGTCATCCATGCGACATGGGCGCCACCGAAGTCGAGCAGTTTCTGACTACGCTCGCCGTCAAGGGAAAGGTGTCGGCCTCCACCCAGAATCAGGCCAAGAGCGCCCTTCTGTTTTTGTACAAGGAGGTGCTGAATATCCAGCTGCCGTGGCTGGACAACGTGGAAACCGCCAAGCGACCCAAGTATCTGCCGGTGGTGCTGACCGTACGCGAAGTGAACTCCATGCTGGAACATGTGGATGGCACAGTGGGACTGATATTGCGCCTGCTGTATGGCACCGGCATGCGTATCCAGGAGTGCGTGTCGCTGCGTGTCAAGGACGTGGATTTCGAGCGCTGCGAGATATTGATTCGAGATGGTAAGGGCTTCAAGGATCGCATCACCATGCTGCCACAATCGCTGGCCGCACCTCTGCGGGAACACTTGAAACGGGTTGAACTGTTACATCAGGCTGATCTGCGTGCGGGATACGGCGAGGTTTACATGCCATTTGCATTGGCGCGCAAATACCCGGCGGCAGGTAAGTCATGGCCCTGGCAATATATCTTTCCTTCCTCGCGCATCTCCAAAGATCCACGCTCGGATCGAATATCGAGACATCATGCCGACGACAAAGCCATTCAACGCAGCATGCGCGACGCCTTGCGCAAGACGGGCATCCATAAAACCGCCACTCCCCACACCCTGCGCCATTCATTCGCCACCCACTTGTTGCAGTCCGGCTATGACATTCGTACTGTCCAGGAGCTTCTCGGCCATAAGGACGTGAGCACCACCATGATCTACACACATGTACTCAACAAAGGCGGGCGTGGCGTAGTCAGCCCACTGGATGCAAGATGAACACCCGCGTCGCTCTCAAACATCTGCGCACCAGCGATGCAAAGCTGGCGGCACTGATCGAACGCATCGGTCCCTGCCGCATGGAAGTGAACGAAACCCACGAGCTGTTCATGGCGCTGGCGCGCGCCATTGTCTATCAGCAGCTGCATGGCAAGGCGGCGGCCACCATCCTGCAGCGGGTGTGCGATCTGTTTCCGCATTCGGCACCGGGGTTCACTGCGCAGGATATAGCTGGGTGTGCCGACGACCCGCTGCGTGGCGCGGGGCTGTCGCGCAACAAGCTGCTGGCGTTGCGTGATCTGTCGACCAAGACGCTGGATGGTACGCTGCCCATGCTGGATGAGCTGCACGTGCTGGATGATGAAATCATCATTGAGAGGCTCACCAGGGTGCGCGGCATCGGTCGCTGGACGGTGGAGATGTTGTTGATGTTCCGGCTTGGCCGACCCGATGTATTGCCGGTGGATGACTTCGGCGTACGCAAGGGTTACATGCTGGCGTTCAACAAACGCAAGATGCCGACACCCAAACAGCTCAAGGCCTATGGCGCACGCTGGGCGCCGTATCGTTCAGTGGCGAGCTGGTATCTGTGGCGGGCGGCGGATCAGGGCAAGGCCGACAGGTAACTGACCTGGAGCAAGTCGGGCTCGAGTCTGGTGTTCTGAAGTCGGCACATTCAGTGAAGCTCTCGCTAATACGAATACGCCTGCCGGACATTCGCGCGAATGCTCAACGCCACACTCAAATCTGAATCGAACCTGAATGAAGCGCTGTACCTGCTGACATGCAGACGCCATAACAAATTTCACTGTGTGTAACTGATTACGATTGATTGTGATGGCCATGTCCGTCTGACCGACCAGTCACTCACACAATCGGAGCCCGCCATGCCGGGAAAACGTTTGCGTCGCTGGGTTCGCTGTATTGCGACAGCCGGATTCTTTGCCTTGCTAAGCATCGGCGTCACACACGCAGCTGTGACTGATATTTCCAGCGCACCGCTCATTCAAAGCGCCAAAGGCAAAGTAGTGCTGCTGGATTTCTGGGCTTCATGGTGCGCGCCCTGCCGCAAGTCGTTTCCGTGGATGAATGCGCTGCAGAAGAAATACGGTGCGCAGGGCCTGACGGTGATCGCCGTGAACATGGACAGTGACAAACAACTGGCCGCGGAATTTCTGCAAACCACACCGGCGCAATTCCGCATTGAGTACGACCCCAAGGGTGACCTTGCCACCAGGCTGGAAGTCAGCGCCATGCCCACCAGTTTCCTGCTGGATCGCAACGGCAAGATCGTCAGACAACACGCCGGTTTTCGTGAAGCCCAACAGGCGGCGCGCGAACAGGAAATCGAACAATTGCTGAAGGAGTAATCCATGACCCGAGCCCTGTGCAAGTGGCTAGTGGCCACGCTGTGCCTGAGCGTAGTGAGCGCCTGCAGTTCGCTGGGCGTGAAGCCGTGGGAACGCGATTTACATGCGCGCGCCGACATGCAGCCCAGCGCCCTGGACACATCCATTGATGAACACATTTACTTCAGCAAGGAAGCCACCAGTGGCGGCCGTGGCTTTGCGGGCGGAGGTTGCGGATGCAACTGAAGAACAAACCCACTATCGGTGCGTCGCTGGCTGCAGCTGCATGCAGCCTGCTGGGCTCTGCACCCGCCCAGGCCGCCGATCTGAGCGACAAGGACTGGGTCGTCGATTCGGCGTTGCTGTACTACGGTGAAGATCAGGGCCGTGTCCAGGACATGAGCGCGCGCGCCGCGATAGCGCATCAGGTGGACGAAGATCGCAAATTCGATATCGGTCTGACGGTGGACACACTCACCGGCGCGTCGCCTTCGGGCGCGGTCAAGACCGACAGCGTGCAGACTTTCACGCGACCTTCTGGTCAGGGCAGTTACAAAATTGCTGCCGGTGAACACCCGCTGGACGACACCTTTCACGATACGCGCTTTGCTGCCAGCGGTAGCTACACCACGGCCATCGGCGCCGCATCGCGTTTGCAGGGTGGACTGGATGCATCTGGAGAACATGACTACATGCATGCCGGTCTGAATCTGCGCTGGGAAACCGACCTGAATCAGAAGAACACCACTTTGTTCGCAGCCACAGCATTCGGCAGCGACAGCAGCAATCCCGTAGGCGGAGTGCCGATCACGTTCAGCGCCATGCGTCCGGCGGGTGTCACCCCCAATCGCGCTGGCAGCAAGGAAACCAAGACAGTGCTGGATGTATTGCTGGGCGCCACCCAGATCATCAATCGCCGTTCGTTGATCGATGTGGTGCTGAGTTTCAGTGCTGCCAGCGGCTACATGAATGATCCTTACAAGGTGCTGTCGGTGGTCGATCCGCTCACCGGTCGTCCGGTGGTCAGTCCCACCGATGCCAGCATGCGTTACTACCGCTATGAAAAACGTCCGGACTCGCGCACGCGCACCAGCGTGTTCACCGAGTATCGCTATGCGCTGGATCGCGACTCGTTTGCGGTGAACTACCGGTACATGACCGATGACTGGGGCATCAGCTCGCATACGGTTGAAGCGCGGTATCACTGGAACATGAGCGAGGGCGCATCGCTGGAGCCACAGGTTCGTTACTACACCCAGACAGCCGCTGATTTCTACAAGACAGTGCTGATCAATAACCAGCCATTGCCCGAGTTTGCCTCTGCCGACTATCGCCTGGCAAAGATGAACAGCTGGACGATCGGCGCCAAGTACGCTTGGCAGGGCAGCTCGGGTAATGAATACAGTGTGCGCGCGTCGTACTACAACCAGACCGGCGAAGCCTCGCCCGGCAGCAACATTGGCGTATTGAATACCTTCAGTGAGCTGGTGCCCTCGTTGTCGGCAGTGCTGGTGCAGTTTGGAGTGAAGTTCGGGTTTTAGTTTCACCTGATCCCTCCCAGTCCCCTCTCCCTCAGGGAGAGGGTCAGGGTGAGGGTCTTGAATCGTTCACGAAACCCCTCACCCGCGCCATGCGCGACCTCTCCCGCCAGGGGAGAGGTTGAGAACAGCGTAACGTTGAATGTTGACTTGCACCTTATTGGCAACAACGATGTAGCGCATGAACCGGACCGAACCCGCCTCGCCTGATCTGTCGCTACTGGAAAGTCACGCACCCGGCAGGCAGCTCTGGCGAGGTGCATTCACTGCCATGGCCAATCCCTGCGAGCTGTTGATCGAAACTCAGGACGCTGCACTGGCTCGGCGGCTCACTGAACTGGCGGCGCAGGAAGCGCTGCGCATTGAACGCAAGTTCAGTCGCTATCGCGACGACAGCGTGATTCATGCCATCAACACCAGCAACGGCAAACCGATCGAGGTCGATGCCGAAACCGCGCTCCTGCTCGACTACGGGCAATTGCTGTGGCAACTCAGCGAGCACGCCTTTGACCTGACTTCAGGGGTACTGCGCCGCATCTGGAAATTCGGCGCGAATGCACAGCCACCAACACAGGCACAGGTCAGTGATCTGCTGAAGTTGATCGGCTGGCAACGGGTGCTCTGGCATGCGCCTGCCATCACGCTGCCTGCCGGCATGGAACTGGACTTCGGTGGCATCGGCAAGGAGTACGCGGTGGATCGTGTCGCTGACATTCTTGCCAAGCAAACACGAGAACCCCTGTTGATCAACTTCGGCGGCGATCTGCGCGCCATCGGCCCACCACCGGCAAACGGCGCATGGCATGTAGGCATCGAATCGGTTGCGCAGCTGGATCATGCGCAACAGGTTGTGCCGCTGCGCAGCGGCGCGATGGCCACCAGTGGCGATACGCGGCGCGTGATTGAATACATGGGCAGGCACTACGGTCACATCATTGATGCCCGCACCGGCTGGCCCGCCGAACAGACACCACGCTCCATCACCGTGCTCGCCGATACCTGCACACAGGCAGGCACCTACACCACTCTGGCCATGCTGCAAGGCGCGCAGGCCGAAGCATTTCTGGACAGTGAAGGCGTGAAGTACTGGTGCCTGCGTTGATCTGTCTCTGCTACAGGGGCGGTTCGTGACCAAAGGAAATGGTTTATCCATGAACCGCCCTGTTGACAGGAAGGGCAGTTCACGAACGCCCCCTACCTCAGATGAATTGGCCACGCCCGCCGTGAAAGCTGCGGACGTTTTTTCATGAGACCGGATAAAACCGCCCGGTACCGGCGAGACGCGGACCGTAGTACTGATCGTCCAGCGTGCGCACTTCAATCAGCTTGCCGGACTGCGGCGCGTGCACAAAGCGGTTCTCGCCCACATACACGCCCACATGCGAAATGCGTCGAGCGCTGGTGGTCCTGAAGAACAACAGATCGCCGGGCTGCAACGCTGACTTGCTGACTGTCATCGCCGCGTGTTGCTGATCAGCCGCGGTCCGCGGCACTTCGATGCCCAGCGCCTGGTGGATGAAGTACACCATGCCGCTGCAATCAAAGCCCTGCAGGTCGGCGCCGCCGTAGCGATAGGGCTTGCCCACCAGCGACAGGGCGCGCAGTGCGATTTCATCGCCCAGTCTGTCCATGACTGCAACGCCGGTGGCAGATGGAACTGGGGCGACCTGCTGCGTATAGGGGTTGGTGCTGCAGCCGGCGAGCAAACCCAGCAACAAAACAGCACGTGCGGGAACATGCACCGGACGCCGCAACATCGGCTCGAATCTCCTGACAGGCGTAGTTGTTGACAGGTGTGCAAACTACTCCCAGCCAGCGGCGCGGTCCAGCGTCTGCGGACACCGGCAATTGCATGGATTGCATCGCAGCGATGGAATAGTTCGACAACAACCCCTAGCATTGGCGAATCTCAATTGCTGTCACCTGCCAATGATTTTGAAGCCATCAGGAGCCGCCCGTCGCAAACAAGGTCTTGCGCTTTGCGTGGCGTTCATGCTGTGCGCTGCCGGCGCTTTGTCGCAACCCGCGGAGACCACGCCAGCGATTAATGCGCAGGCCATCCGGGCGCATGCGGATTTTTTGGGCAGTGATCTGCTGGAAGGTCGCGCCACCGGCTCGCGTGGCTATGAACTGGCCGCTGCCTATGTGGTGTCGCAATTCCGGCAATTTGGTCTGACGCCTGCCGGTGACAACAAGGCCGATGGCAAGACCGATGTGAGTTATCTGCAGGCGGTGCCGCTGGTTGAAGCCACTGTGGTGTTGCCGGGTTCCTCCGCCATCTTGCGGCGCGATGGCGCCACGATCAATTTCGAGTTCAGCAAGGACTATTTACCCGCTGCCAACTTCTTCAATGCCAGCACTTCACTGACTGCGCCCCTGGTCTTCGCCGGCTTCGGGATCGATGCACCGGAGCTGAAGTACAACGACTTCACCGATCTTGAACTGCAGGGCCGCATTGCGGTCATCCTGAGCGGCGCACCGGAACGCTTTGATGCGCAGTCACGCAGCTACTATGGCTGGCGTGAGGCGAAATACGCCACCCTGGTCAAACAGGGCGCCCTGGGCGTTATCGAAATCGATGCGGCTGAATTTGATCGTGACAAGACATTGCCATGGGATAGGGCGGTGGCCATGAGCTGGGTATCGGAGATGCGCCAGATCAATAGCGATGACCAGCCCGACGAACGTTTTCCGGAATTGAAGCTCAGGTTTCGTTTCAATGTCGACGCTGGCGCCCAGCTGTTCAGCAATGGTCACTCACTGGAGCAGGCGTTGCAGACTGCGCGCGTCGGCGAACCGCAGGGTTTTGTCCTGCCAGGCGCGATGACACTGTCAGCCACCACGGGTCTGCGCCGCATCGAGAGCAACAATGTACTGGGTCTCGTGCGCGGCAGTGATCCGCGTCTGCAGAACGAGTATGTGCTGGTCACGGCGAACCTCGACCACCTGGGACGCGGCGCTGCGGTCAATGGCGACAGCATCTATAACGGCCTGCAGCGCAACGCCGTGGGCGTGGCCATGCTGCTGGACATGGCGCGCAGCATCGCCGCGCAGCCTGCACGTCCGAAGCGGTCCATCCTGTTCGCTGCAGTAACCGCCGGCGAAAAAAGTGCGCAGGGCTTGCAGCATCTGTTGAGCGCCGGCCCGGTAGCCACGCGCAACATCGTCGCCAGCGTGGTACTGGACACACCCTTGCCGATTGCGCGCAGCAGCGATGTGCTGGCCATTGGCGCGGATCAAGCCAGCACGGGCAATGTGCTGGCCGCAGCAGCGCAACAACAGGGACTGCGGGTTGTATCGGCGGAAGGTGCGCGCGATTCCATTCTTGATGAAACGCTGGCGCCGCTGACGCGCGCCAACATTCCTGCGCTGTCATTGCAGGGTGGTGTGCGGGCGCGTGGCCGACATGACATACGCGCACTGCGTGCGGACTGGTTGCAGGCACACCTCAATCAGCCTTCCGATGACCAGCACAGCCTGCCCGTCGACGCTGCGGCCGCTCGCGATCTTGCGGCCCTGAATACTGCCATCGTCCTGCAGTTTGCCAATCAGGCCGAACGCCCGATCTGGTATCGCAGCAGTCTGGTTCATCGCAAACTCAATCAGGATTGATTGAGCATCTGCGCGGCCTGCGCCGTGCAATCACGTGCAGTCGCTTCCGTTAAACAACGCTAACCCCTGGGTTTGGCGACAACGGCGCTGAACTCTTCTTCCAGCTGTTCCTTGTCGATGGCGCCGGGCACCCGGTGGCCATCCTCGAACATCAGCGTCGGCGTACCGGTTACCTTGAGCTTCTCTCCCAGTTTCACCAGAGTGTTGAGCGCCTCGGTGTTGCAGTCGCTGGCCTGTGGCAATTCTTTCTTGGTCAGCATCCACGCGGACCAAGTGGCCTGACGATCCGCGGCGCACCAGATACGTTTGGCCCTGTCCGTCGAACCGGGGTGAATGCCTTCCAGGGGAAACAGGAAGGTATAGATGGTGATGTTGGTCACGTCCTGCAGGGTTTTTTCGAAGCGCACGCAGAACGGACAGTCAGGATCAGCAAAGATCGCCAGCTTGCGGCTGCCGTTACCCTTCACCTGCTTCATGGCCAGAGTCAGCGGCAGATCCTTGAACTCCACTTTCAGCAGATCGTTCCAGCGCTTGGTGGTCAGGTCTTCACGGGTCCTGGTGTCCATCACCTTGCCGTAGAACAGGTAGTCGCCGGTGGCGTCCGTGTAGAACAACTCGCCGTCTGTGATTACTTCATACAGCCAGGGCCACTGCGATGGCTGCACTTTCTCAATAGTGATTTTGGGCAGGCGCGCCTGCAGGGTTTTCTGGATACGCGCCGTGTCGGTCTTGACATCCTGTGCGCCACTGGAAGCCGCCAGCCCCAACGCCATCAACGCTCCCAGCACACCGACTGAAATGATCTTCACTACAACCACCTTGGATTGGAAAACGAACCGAAAACTAGCAAACCGGGTTGCGCCGCTGCGCCTGTCTGTGGATGGCGGCGCATGTGAACAGACCGCGTTGCGAGGTTGCCGTTCACCTCGCACCCGATGGATGCCGTTCATCTTGATGAATCATAGCGACTGGCCAGCAATCAAACAGCAAGATTTATCCAGCTGGCAGCCCTCAACCGCCTGCGCTTCTGCAATTGGAACGCCTCAGGGCAAGGAGGGTCCAGATCATTTGCGTCCTGGATACAGTTAATGAGCAAGTACGGGGCTATGGGCACTATTTTCTGCGCCGCTTCATCGTCGCTTTTTGACGAGGCATACCCGCCTTAACCGGCCTGGCGCGCTACGTGGTGGATCGCCGCACCTTGCAATGCAACAAATTCTTGGGCTAATATTTCACTTGTGTAATATTCACAACGGAAATTAATCCCATGACCTCGTTGAGTAGCCAGATTCAGGAAATCGAAGCCGGCCTGGCCCGGTTGCGACTCCAGATCCCTGATTTACCCGTCACCCAGATTCTGACCTCGCGAACCCTGGTGTTCCTGGGTCGCGAGCTGTCAAACATGACCGATCAGCGGCTGCGGCCACATGGCCTGAGCGAAATCGAGTTTCGCACCCTGATTCATGTCTATTCATTCCGCGGCACCGACGCCTACCCCAGCGAACTGTGCGCCAGCCTCGGCCAAAGTCCGGCCAATATCACACGGATCACCGACACCCTGGTGGAACGCGGCCTGATGAGTCGGGCGCCAGATGAACGCGACCGCCGGCGTCTGTTGCTGAAAACCACGGCCGAAGGTGAACGGCTGGTGCAACAACTGATGCCGCTGATGATGCGCTCCGTGCGCACCAGCTATCAGGACTTTTCCCCGACTGACCTGGAACAGTTACTCAACAGCCTGAAGCAGCTTGCTCGGGCCATCGATGAATCGCACCAGCGCGCCAGCATGGACGTGACCCCGGAGTCGGCATCGTGACACGACGTTACCCGGCACTGCTGGCACTGTCGTTGTTGGTCACCGCGTGTAGCCTGCCTATGACACATTCCGCACCGCCCACCGCTGTGAGTGTGCCGCTGGCGGCGGACCTCGCTGCCAGCTCGGCCGCCTGGCCAGCAGCTGACTGGTGGCGCAAATATGGTGATGACACCCTGGATCTGCTCGTCGCACAGGCTGCAGGCAGTTCGCCATCCATCGCTAACGCGGAAGCTCGCTTCAACACGGCGCGTGAAGCCGTAAGGATGAGTGCGGCAGCCGCTGGCCTGCGAGTGGGCGCCAATGCTTCGATGAGCCATCAGCGTCTCAGTGACAACGGCCTGTTCCCCACGGAATTTCTGGGCTTTAGCTGGTATACCCAGGCAGACCTTGGCTTGCAGGCAACCTACAGCTTCGACTGGTGGCACAAGCGTCAGGCAGCCACGGAAGCGGCTGTCAATGAGGCACGCGCAGCCCAGGCAGAACGCAGTGCGGCAAGCATGGCGCTGGCGGCAGCCATTGCTGACAGCTATTTCGGCTGGCAGGCCGATCAGGCACAGCTCGCCTTGCTCGATAGCCAGCAGCAACTGCTGGCACGTCGACAACAGATTACTGCGGCGCGCATTCGTGCCGAACTTGAGCCCGCTGATGGCCTGTATCAACTGGACAGTGATATGGCCGCACTACACGCGATGCGCATTGAACTGGACGCTTCCGCCAGTTTGCGCCGCGTGGTCATCGCCGCCCTGTTGGGCACCAGCACCGACCAACTGCCGGCATTCGTTGCCAGGCCCCTGCCCAGCGTAACAGCACAGTTGCCTGATACGGTGCGCATTGACCTGCTGGCAAGACGCGCCGACATCGTTGCGAGCCGCTGGCGCATTGATGCCACACAACAGCAGCTGCAAGCTGCACACGCCGAATTCATGCCGGACATCAGCATCAATGCACTCGCCGGGTTGTCCGCCATCAACGCTGTCGGTGGATTGTCCAGCATTTACAACATGAGCAAGCTGTTCGATGCCGGCAGCGCGGTGCCAGCCCTCGGTGTGGCCGTACACCTGCCCATCTTCGATTCGGGTCTGCTCAAGGCACAGTATGGACAGCGCGCAGCGCAGCTCGACGCCGCTGTGGCCGTCTACAACGATACGGTCATTACCGCGGCACGTGAGGTCGCAACGCAAGTGATCGCGTTGCAGAAGCTGGCGGCACAACACGAACAGCGGCTGGCGCAGGTCAGATCGGCACAACAGCTTCTGGATAGCGCTGCAGCACGCAAACGGCAGGGCCTGACCGACAACCGTCCCGTGCTCACCGCCACGCAACTGCTGCAACAACAACGCAGTGCCGTCACCAGCGTGGATGCCGCGGCGCTGTCCGCCGATATCAACCTGCAGCTGGCGTTGGGCGGCGGCTACCTGGCCGATACCGACAACGCCAACAACCCGCTTTGAAAAACGATCAACCGCTGAGTTCAATCATGAATGACTCCGACATTACTCCAGCCGATTCGCCGAGCGGCAATGGCAAACGCCAGCGCACACTGTTGATTGTCACCGCCGTGTTTGTGGCGCTGGGTATTGCCTGGTTTGTTTACTGGAAGCTGATCAGTTCGCAGCGCGAAGTGACCGAGGATGCCTATGTCGGTGGTGAGATGGTTTACGTGTCCTCGCGTGTTACCGGCACGGTGATCGGCCTGCAAGGCAAAGACATGGAGCTGGTGCAGGCAGGCGAGGTACTGGTGCGTCTGGATACTGTCGATGCCGATACCCAGTTGCATAAAGCAGCCAGTGCTCTGGCCGCCTCAGTACGCCAATTCCGGCAGCAGCAGGAGCAGGCTGCACAACTGGACGCAGCCATTGCCACACAACGTCTGGATCTGGCGCGTGTGCAGGCCGATCTGGCGCGCCGTGAACCACTCAGCAAGGAAGATGCAATTGCTGCCGAAGAACTGAGCCATGCTCGCAATGCGGTTGCGCAGGCGCAGGCGGCACTGACACAGACCGAACGTCAGGCGCGCACCGTGCATGCCTTGATTGATGGCACCAACGTGCGCAACAACCCGGCAGTTCTGCAAGCCAAGGCAGCCTATATCGATGCCTGGGTCGCCACGCAGCGCAACGCCGTCATTGCACCGATCACCGGACATATCACCCAGCACACCGTGAAACTGGGTCAACGCATCCAGCCCGGACAGGCCCTGCTCACCATCGTACCGCTCAATGCCGTGTGGGTAGATGCCAATTTCAAGGAGGTGCAGTTGCGCAATCTGCGCATTGGTCAAACCGCCACCGTTGAAAGCGATCTATACGGCAAGGATGCAATCTTCCATGGCAAGGTGACCGGCATCGGTATTGGCACGGGTTCGGCGTTTGCGCTGTTGCCGGCACAGAATGCATCGGGCAACTGGATCAAGGTGATTCAGCGCGTGCCAGTGCGCATCGAGCTGGATCCACGTGAAATTGCTGCACATCCGCTGCGCATTGGCCTGTCCACCACCGTCACTGTCGATATCCATGATCGTTCGGGCGCAATGCTCTCCGATGCTGATTCCAGGCCGAGTACCACAGCAACCGCCGTGTACGAAACCGACCTGAGTAAAGTGGAAGCTGCAGCCGAGCGCATCATCGCGCAGCAACTATAAGCGCTGATTGCCGGAAAGCCTCATGTCCAGCGCCGCCGATCAAACTGTCGTACACGAAGAATTTCCGCCGCTGCACGGCGCTCAACTGGTATTGCTGACCGTCGCCGTTGCCCTGTCGACCTTCATGGAAGTGCTCGACATGACCATCGTCAACGTCTCGATTCCGGCCATCGCTGGCAGTCTGGGCGTCAGTCCCTCTGAGGGGACGTGGACGGTGAGCTCATACTCACTGGCTGCCGCAGTAATGCAACCCCTCACCGGCTGGATCGGTCGCCGCTTCGGTGAAGTGCGCACCTTCACCACTTCCATGTTTCTGTTCGTGTTGTTCTCAGCAGTGTGTGGCCTGGCCACCAGCATGAACATGCTGATCGTTGCGCGGCTCATGCAAGGTCTGGTGTCCGGTCCCATGATCGCCATCGCGCAGGCATTGTTGCTGCGCAACTATCCGCCGGAGAAACGCGGCGTTGCACTGGGACTGTGGGGCATGGTGGTGATCGTTGCGCCCATCTTCGGTCCCATACTGGGCGGCTGGATCACCGACAATTTCTCGTGGCCGTGGATCTTCTACATCAATCTGCCGATTGGCATGCTGTCGATGTTCGTTACCTGGAACATCCTGAAACACCGTGAATCAAGGCGTGTCGCTGTACCCATTGATGCGGTGGGTCTGACGTTGCTGGTGGTGGGCGTGGGTTGTCTGCAATACATGCTGGACAACGGCAACGAAAAAGACTGGTTCGGTTCGCCGTTGATTACGGCGATGGGCGCCATCGCCGTGGTGTGCCTGACGTATCTGATCGCATGGGAGCTGCATGACAAGCACCCCATCCTTGATCTGCACCTGTTCCAGCGTCGCAATTTTCTGGTGGGTGCAATTGCCATCAGCCTCGGTTACTTTGCGTTCTTCGGCGTGAATGTCGTGTTTCCGCTGTGGCTGCAAACCACACTGGGTTACAACTCCACAAGAGCCGGGCTGGCGATGGCGCCCATTGGCATTTTCGCGATAATCATGGCGCCGCTCATTGGCCAGAATACCCACAGGATAAATCTGCGCTTCGCCGCATCGTTGGCCTTCACCATCTTCGGCATCTGCATGTTGTGGGTCTCGACGCTGAATGATCAGGCCACGTTCGTGCAGCTGGCCACACCGCGTTTGTGGCAGGGCTTCGGCATTGCGTTGTTCTTCCTGCCGCTGAACCAGATTCTGATGTCCAACATCAAGCCTCATGAGCTGGCCTCCGCTGCCGGATTAAGCAACTTCCTGCGTACTATCGCCGGCAGCATTTCCACAGCCGTGTCGATCTGGCTGTGGAATGATCGCCAGGATTTTCATCATGCCGTGCTGACCGAACACATTCGTCCGGATTCACCCGGCTGGATGCAGACTCAACAGGCATTGGGTGCTTTGGGTATATCTGATACCCAGTCGCTGACCTATGTAGAGCGCGTCATTACACAGCAGGCCTCGACATTGGCCGTGAATGACATCTACGTAATGTACGCAGTGATCTTCATTCTCCTGGTCCCAATTGTGTGGTTTGCCCGACCACCGTTCCTGTCCAAAGCAGGCGGTGGCATGCATTGAATCGACTCACTGTTGCTGCGCATCAAGATGCTGCTTTAGTGCAACACTGTGAAATTGTGGGACTGAAAATCACCAAGCACATGTACCCGCTTGCCGACAAGTACAATCAAGACCGCCCTAAATAACTGTATCTGCAGGTATTATTCTGTGGGTCAAATGTTACAAATGTGTTTACAAGACGCAACAGAACCCTTAGTCTCGCCTCCCACAAACGGTAGAGAAGCGGGGATGATGGTGCAGCACATGCTGCGGGGGGATAGAGCCTTAACTGGCTCCAACCGACCAACGGACAGGCGGTGGTATTCGGGGAGGAAAAACCCAGGCTGTAGTAAAAAAAACACACCCAGCCTGTATTACTAGAAGAAAAACAAAAAAGAATTGAAAAAAGCCCCTTGATTGGGGCTTTTTTTTCGCCTCTCGTCAGCCGGGCCGCAACCGGCTAACCTGCCCAAGTTCTAGTAAATCCTTAGGTATTTCCCGCGGAAAGCATAATTTATGAAGACTCGAATTAAATGGGTTCAGGACATGATGTTTGTCGGCGAGACCGGCTCCGGTCACGCACTGGTTCTGGACGGCGCCCCGGATATCGGCGGCCGCAACCTGGGGCCACGCCCCATGGAAATGTTGCTGGTGGGATTGGGTAGCTGCAGCGCCATTGACGTGGTGCTGATCCTCAAACGGGGTCGGGAAGCGATTACCGACTGCGAGGTGGAAATCGATGCGGAGCGCGCCACCACCGACCCCAAGGTATTTACCCAGATCAAGATGCACTTCATCGTCACCGGCACCAAGCTGGACACCAACAAGGTCGAACGCGCCATCAAGCTGTCTGCCGAAAAGTACTGCTCTGCCACCGCCATGCTGGCTGCCACCGCCACCATCACCCACGACTTCGAAATCCGTGACGCCGGCCCCGCTGCAGCGTGAAATCAACGACAAACAAGCCGGCTGAATCCGGCGTGTTGTTGGCGTTGCTGCTGGTGGCATTGAATCTGCGCCCGGCATTGGCTTCCCTGGGACCGGTACTGGAATCGGTTCGTAGTGACTTGCATCTTTCCTATGGTATGGCCGGGCTGCTCACCAGCCTGCCGGTGATTTGCATCGGACTATTCGCGCCGGCCGCTATACCGCTCAAGCGCCGCTATGGTGGGCGCCTGACCATTCTGGGCGCCACGCTGATTATTGGTATCGCCACGCTACTACGCCTGCATGTCAGTGTGATGGCGCAACTGGGCAGCACGCTGCTGATTGGTGTGTGTCTCGCCATCCTCAGCCCGTTGCTCAACATGTATATCAAGCAGGAATTCCCGGCGAGCAGCACGCGCATCAGCAGTTGGGTGGCCACCGCGCTATGTCTGGGCGCGGCCATTGGGGCCAGTGGCACTGCTCCTTTGAGTGAATATCTTGGCTGGCCGATGGCCCTGGCCAGCTGGGCGCTGCTGGCCTTTGTCGCGGCGGGGTACTGGCAACACGTCACCGCTGGCATGCCGCCTGTAATGACTGCGCAACGGACATCGCCGTTGCCATGGGGTCAGCCGCGCGCATGGCTATTGATACTGGTGTTCGGACTGCACAGTCTGGTGTTCTTTGCACTACTGGCGTGGCTGGCCCCTGCTTATATCAGTCTCGGCCTGGGCGCCGCACGCGCTGGCCAGTTACTGGGTGTGTTCACCCTGCTGCAGCTTGCCGGAACACTGCTGGTCAGTCTGTTGTCGTCAGAACCGCGTGACCGCCGTCCGGCCTTGGTGTTGGGCGGGTCTTGCACGGTGGCCGGTCTGCTGGGTGCATGGTTCGCACCATTGAGTGTGCCGGTATTGTGGATGTCGTTACTGGGAGCCGGCACGGCGGGCCTGTTTGCACTCGCATTGATTCTGCCGCTGGACTACAGCGAATCTGCAGAGGCCGCCGGCAGCTGGACCGCCATGATGTGCAGCGGCGGCTATCTCATTTCAGCCCTCGGACCCTATGCCTGCGGTGTGCTGCGCGACGCTACCGGCAGTTATCGCAGTGTGTTCGCAGCGTTGTGCGTGATCAGTGGCTGCGCCTTGTTGTTGTGCTTGTTGCTGCATCCGATGCGCTCACGTAGCGTAGCCACCCATGCGTTTTGATTTTCGCGATCTCGAACTATTCGTGGCAGTCGCCGAAGCCGGCAGCATTGCCAAAGCAGCCGAACGTGCCCATACCGTCGCGTCGGCGGTGAGCAAGCGCCTGTCAGAACTGGAAGCCGGATTCGACACACCCTTGCTGGTACGCGGCGCCAAGGGGGTGGAACTCACGGCGGCCGGTCATGCGCTGCTGACCAAGGCGCGCGCACTGTTGTACCAGGCCGATCAGCTTGAACACGAACTGCGCCAGCATGCCTCCGGTGTGCGCGGTCAGGTGCGGGTATTTGCCAACATCTCCGCAATCGTTGAGTTTCTGCCGGATGCACTGGCCAGTTTCATGAAGCGGCATCCTGAAGTGCAGATTCAACTGGAAGAACAGGTCAGCAGCACCATCGCCCAGGCGGTGGCCGACAATCGTGCTGACCTGGGGATATTGAGCGAACAACCTGCGCTTGATGGTCTGGTCACCGTGCCGTTTCGCGCCGATGAACTGGTGCTGGTCACGCGTCCTGATCACCCCTTGTCTCAACTAGCATCCGTAGCATTTGAACAAGTGCTGGATCAGCCCTTTGTGGGACTGCATGCCGACAGTTCATTGCATCATCTGCTGTTGCGCACTGCTGCAGATGCCGGCAGGCAGATGAATCTGCGCATACAGGTGACCAGTTTCGACGCTGCCTGCGCCATGGTCGCCGCCGGCCTGGGCATCAGCATCGTGCCACGCGCAGCGACGACGCCCTATGTACAGTCATTGAAGCTGGCCAGTATTCCTCTCAGCAATAATTGGGCACAGCGGCAGTTATTACTGTGCACACGCAAGGGTGAGTTACATGCGGCGGCGAGGATGTTGCTGGAACATTTACAGACACCGTAACCCTCTCCCGTAAGGAGACAAGACGGCACGCAATCAACGTTGACTCTTGCGCAGTACGCTGTGCTTGCGGCCATATAACAAATAGATGAGCACACCGATCACGGTCCATACCAGCAAGCGAATCCAAGTATGCAATCCAAGCGACACCATTAACCCGAAACAAATGATGGCTCCAAGACTACACGTGACCCATGGCACAGGCACTCTAAAAGGTCGATATTGATTCGGCTTTGTATAGCGCAAAACCAATACACCTATACATACAAGCACAAATGCCAGCAGAGTACCAATAGATACAATTTCACCAAGAATTCCAATTGGAAATAGCCCAGCAAGAATGGCAGCACAAATACCAGTCACAATGGTGGCAACATGGGGTGTCTTGTACGTTGGATGAATTCTCTGTAATGACGACGGCAATAAACCATCTTTTGACATCGCGAAAAAAATACGTGGCTGGCCGAGCATCATCACAAGCATCACCGATGTAATACCAGCAATAGCGCCCAGCTTGATGAGTCCAGACAGCCACTTCAGCTCCGGGTGACTATCAAGTGCTACTGCTACGGGTGCCGGCACATTCAATTGGGTGTAGTGCACCATGCCGGTCATCACTGCCGCCATTGCTATGTACAACACTGTGCATACAGCGAGACTACCGAGAATGCCGATGGGCATATCACGCTGAGGGTTCTTTGCTTCCTGCGCCGTGGTAGATACCGCATCAAATCCGATGTAAGCGAAGAAAATGATGGCTGCAGCTCTTGCCACACCGCTCCAGCCAAACTGTCCAAACTCATGGGTCGTGTTCTCCGGAATGAACGGCGTCCAGTTATCCAGCGATATGTAGAACGCGCCAAAGCCGATAAACAGCAGAATGACCGACAGCTTGATGACGACGATGAGGTTGTTTACCCAGGCCGACTGGCGAATGCCGATGTAACACAGCCAGGTGACCAGTGCGACGCCCAGCACAGCAGGCAGATTGACCAGATGGCCGGTGGTGACAATGGCGAAATGGCCTTCACCTTTTGCCAGCGGTGCATTCGTCAACGTCTCAGGCAGATGAATACCCATCTGCATCAGCAAGCTGTTCACGTAACCTGACCAACCTACGGCAACTGCGGACACCGCAAAACCGTATTCAAGGATCAGATCCCAGCCGATGAACCAGGCGAAGAACTCACCGAGTGTGGCGTACGAGTATGAATAGGCACTGCCGGCGATGGGAATCATCGCTGCAAGTTCGGCATAACACAGCCCGGCAAAGCCGCAGGCCACCGCGGCAAGAATGAATGACAGCACCAGCGCCGGCCCGGCGTGCTGTGCCGCTGCCACGCCGGTCAGCACAAAAATGCCGGTGCCGATGACGGCGCCAATCCCCAACGCTACCAGTGACGTGGCGCCCAGTGTGCGATGCAGCTGCGGTCCGGTTTCATCCTCGTGCAGGTCGTGAATGGGTTTGGTGGCGAGCCAGCCGGATTTTTGTTGTGACATTGAACACCATGAACTGAACGCTGCGGCTTGATGGTATGGCGAAGCCTGCCTAAGTATGCGCAGGTTGGTTGCCGGGCTTCCACTTGATATTGCAGCCGATGCTCGGCAACTGCCTGGTCAGCGGCGGCTTTCCTGCCAGCAATGCATCAGCTGCCGCACGCAGATCGGCACCGGTAACCGGGATGTCATTCCGCGGGCGACTGGCATCGAATTGGCCGCTATAAACCAGCTTACGATTGCCATCGAACAAGTAGAAGTCGGGCGTACAGGCCGCCTGATAGGCCCTGGCCACCGTTTGAGTTTCGTCCAGCAAGTACGGAAAGCTGTAGCCGGCGGACTCAGCTTCGTCTTTCATACCGGCCGGCCCATCCTGTGGATAGACCTCCAGATCATTTGCTGCGATGGCGACCACCGCCAGACCCTTCGCCTGATACTCGCGGGCAAAGCGTGCGAATTCATTGCGCAGGTGTTTGACAAACGGGCAGTGGTTACAAATGAACGCCACCACCAGCCCCTTGGCCTGCTTGAACTCGGCCAGACTGTGCACCTTGCCGTTGTAGTCCGGCAGCCTGAAATCCGGCGCGGTGGCGCCCAATGCCCGCATGGTGGATTGCGTGTCAGTCATGCGCATTTCCTCACTCGCTTGATGAATTTGATCTTACCCCGTCTTAACGCAGATGGGTGTTCACAGGCACAATGGTCCAATACGGAACGGGAGTCATACAGCATGCGTGCAGTCATCATCAATCAACTTGGGCCGCCGGAAGTAATGCAGCTGGGCGAACTGCCTTTGCCCACTCCAGGGCAGCACGACTTGCTGGTGGAAGTACATGCCACCTCGGTGAATCCGGTGGACACCAAGATTCGTCTTGGCACGAGGCCACGTCAGTTGCCGCTGGTGCTGGGCTATGACCTGAGCGGGGTGGTGGTGACCTGCGGTGCATCGGTCAAGAACTTCAAGCCTGGTGATGGGGTGTATGGCTGCCCCAATGTGATGCGACATGGCGCCAATGCCGAGTTCGCCTTGCTCGATGCGCGTGCAGCGGCGCGTAAACCTGCTTCGCTTGATCACTTGCATGCGGCCTGTCTGCCGCTGGTGTCGCTCACCGCTTATGAAGCGCTGCATGAACGCGCACGCATCCAGCCAGGACAGACCGTGCTGATTCACGCCGGCGCTGGCGGCGTCGGACACATTGCCGTGCAGCTGGCAAAGCTGCACGGTTGCCGCGTCATCACCACCGCAGGCCGGCCGGAATCCATCGCCTTCTGCCGCGATGTGCTCAAGGCAGATGCAGTTATCGATTATCGGAACTCGGATTTTGTGGCACGAGTGATGGAGCTGACACAGGGTGCAGGCGTCCCAGTGATCTTTGACTCCCTGGGCGGCGAGACCTTCAAGCGCAGCATCGAGTGTTTGTCTCCCTGCGGCAGCATCGTGACCATTGTCGGCAGCGATCCGGGTGCAGCTGCGCCACAGCTGCTGTACAAGAGCGCTACTGTGCACTACGAATTCATGGGTGCACGCGTGGCTTATGATCGCGAACCGGAACGACAGGGCGCGATCTTGTCCGGCATAACGAGTCTGGTCGATACCGGTCGTTTGCAGGTGCATGTCAGCAGTCAGTGGACACTGGACACATTGGTAGCGGCGCATCACGCGATCGAGACCGGGCGCACGATAGGCAAGATGGCGGTGCGGGTGAAGTAACCCTCACCCCGCCCCTCACCCTCAAGGGAGAGGGAGAATGACCGCGACACGCAATATTTTCACTCATAGAGGTGCAGGCAATGGACGTTAAAGCAGCAGTGGCGTGGGAGGCGGGTGCACCGCTCACCATTGAAACCGTGCAGCTGGAAGGTCCGAAGGCCGGTGAAGTGCTGGTGGAGATTGCGGCCACCGGCATCTGCCACACCGATGAGTTCACACGTTCGGGCGCCGATCCTGAGGGCTTGTTCCCGGTGATCTTCGGCCATGAAGGTGCGGGCATCGTGGTGGATGTCGGCCCGGGCGTGAAGTCGCTGAAAAATGGCGACCACGTCATTCCGCTGTACACACCCGAGTGCCGCGAATGCAAGTCATGTACCTCACGCAGAACCAACCTGTGCACGGCGATCCGTTCCACACAGGGCCGGGGCGTAATGCCCGACGGCACCAGCCGGTTTTCGATCAACGGCCAGAAGATCCACCACTACATGGGCTGCTCCACCTTTGCCAACTACACCGTGTTGCCGGAAATCGCGCTGGCGAAGATTCGCGAGGACGCACCCTTCGACAAGGTGTGCTACATCGGCTGCGGCGTCACCACCGGCATTGGTGCAGTAATCAACACCGCGAAAGTCCGGCCCGGTGACAATGTGGTGGTATTCGGTCTGGGCGGCATTGGCCTGAATGTGATTCAGGGTGCGCGCATGGCCGGCGCCAACATGATTGTGGGCGTGGACATCAATCCAGGACGCAAACCGCTGGCCGAAAAGTTCGGCATGACACACTTTGTGAATCCCAAAGAAATTGGCAGCGATCTGGTGCCGTATCTGGTCAACCTCACCGACGGCGGCGCGGACTTCAGCTTTGAGTGTGTGGGCAACGTCGATCTGATGCGTCAGGCGCTGGAGTGCTGTCATCGCGGCTGGGGCGAATCCATCATCATTGGCGTGGCTGGCGCCGGACAGGAAATCAGAACACGTCCCTTCCAGCTGGTCACCGGTCGCGTCTGGAGAGGCACGGCGTTCGGCGGCGCCCGCGGCCGCACCGATGTACCCAGAATTGTTGACTGGTACATGGATGGCAAGATCAACATCGACGATCTGATCACGCATGTGATGCCACTGCAGGACATCAACAGGGCTTTCGATCTGATGCACAGCGGTGAGTCGATTCGCAGTGTGGTGGTGTACTAAGGTTGCCCCCTCCCTGCCCTCCCCCACTCGCGGGGAAGGGTTAGGGAGGGGGCGCTGCAGAAAGCAATGACCCAGCCATGAACACCAATACACTCGAAATTCTCAGCCGGCATCAATGCTTCAGCGGCAGCGTCGGCTTTTATCGCCATGCCTCCGCAACCACTCACTGCATGATGAAGTTCGCGGTGTTCACGCCACCACAGGCAGCGCATCGGAAGGTGCCGGTGCTGTACTTCCTGGCTGGTCTGACCTGCACTGAAGAAACCTTCATGATCAAGGCGGGCGCGCAGCGAGTAGCCGCCGAACTGGGGCTGATGCTGGTAACGCCGGACACCAGCCCACGTGGCGTGTCATTGCCAGGTGACAGTGATAACTGGGACTTCGGTATTGCTGCCGGTTTTTATCTCGATGCGACACAACAGCCGTGGTCTCAGCACTACCAGATGTATTCGTATGTGACTCAGGAACTACCGGCGCTGATAGCGGCAAACTTTGCGGCCGATATGGATGCCCAGGGCATCTTCGGCCATTCAATGGGTGGCCACGGTGCACTGACAATTGGCCTGAAAAACCCACAGCAATACAAATCCATTTCAGCATTCGCGCCCATCGCCGCGCCGAGTCAATGTCCGTGGGGCATCAAGGCGTTCACCGGTTATCTGGGTGCGGACCAGAGACAGTGGGCACAATACGACGCCACGGCTTTGGTAGCACAACTGCAGAATGCCGGTGCACGTACCCCGATCCTGATTGATCAGGGCCTGGGCGATCAGTTTCTGGCCACACAATTACATCCGCAGCCGTTTGAAGCTGCGTGCCAGCAGGCTGGATACCCGCTGCGGCTGCGTCGCCACGCAGGGTATGATCACGGCTACTACTTCATCAGCAGTTTTATTGAAGATCACCTGCAGCATCATGCGGAATTGTTGCACGCGTGATGCACCCTCACCCTGCCCTCTCCCTGAGGGAGAGGGTATGCGGACAAAAGTCAATTCAAGAATCATCTGAATCTTCCACCTAACATGCGTTTTAACTTTTCTCAGTCGCTCGCGACCACGCTGGTTCTGTTGCTGCTTGCGGTGGGTAGTGTGTCTTACTGGATCTGGCAGAGTCGCGAACATATTTACCCGGATGCGCCCAGTGGCAAGTTCGCCTGTCTGTCCTATACACCCAGCGGCGGCACGAGTGATGGCACTGCCGACATCCATGCGCAGATTGATCATGACCTGCAACAGTTGTCAAAACGTACTCAGTGTGTGCGCACCTATTCCGTCTCGAACGGACTGGACTATGTACCAGAAGCGGCACGAAAGCTGGGCATGCGGGTCGTGCTGGGCCTCTGGATCGGCGTCAATCGCGAAACCAATGAAAAGGAGATCAACCGCGCCATTGCAATTGCCAAAGATCACGCCGATATCATCGACGCCATTATTGTCGGCAACGAAGTGCTGCTGCGCCGCGAGCAGACAGCCGACGTGCTGTATGAAATGCTGGTGCGAGTTAAAGCCGCCACGCAATTGCCGGTAACGTATGCCGATGTCTGGGAATTCCTGCTGAAGAACCCCAAACTGGCCGAGGTCAGCGACTTCATTACCATTCACATCCTGCCCTACTGGGAAGATCAACCCGTCGGCATCGATCATGCAATGGAACATGTGCAGGCGATCTTCACCAGGGTGCAGCAGCAATTTCCCGGCAAGCGCATCTATGTGGGCGAAACCGGCTGGCCAAGCGAAGGCAGGCAACGTGACGCCGCCATCCCTTCATTGCTGAATCAGGCGCGCTTTACACGTGAGTTCATCGCGCTGGCCGATAAACTGAAGCTACCGTACAACTTCATTGAAGCCTATGACCAGCCGTGGAAAAAGGGTCTGGAAGGTACCGTCGGCGGCTACTGGGGGTTGTACGATGCGCAGGGTCGCGAGAAGTTTCCGCTGACCGGCCCGGTGATTCCCGATCAGCATTGGTGGTACGGCATCGTCGCGGGCATCGGTGCGGCGTTGCTGCTGATTGGCGGCGCGCGCTTCCACAGTCAGCAGCGTACTCTGGCGCAGCAATTTCAATATGCGTTAGCCGGCATCAGCCTGGGCTGTATCGGGGTGATGCAATGGCACTATCTGTGGCAGAGCAATCGCAACTGGATCGAATGGCTGGCCATGGGCAGCTGGACGCTGGTGCTCCATGCGATTTTCCTGTTGTGGTTGATGGACGACCAACAACGCTATGCGCGTGTGCGAACCAACTTGCTGCTGGTTCTGCTGGTCAGTCTTGCCTACATCAATCTGGGCCTGGTGTTCAATGCGCGTTACCGTGACTTTCCGTCCGAGTTCCTGCTCATGCCCGTCGCATTGCTGCTGGTGAAGGGCTCTGCGCCAGCAGACATTGCCCAGCGCAGCGAGGGTTTGTTGTTCTGTGTGTGGCTGGTTGTCTCGTCGCTGAGCATCGCCATCGTCGAAGGCAGCAGCAATGGCTCGGCATTGCTGTGGTGTGCACTGTGCGGACTGATTGGGTCAAGGTTGCTGTTCGACCACTGGCGCAATGCGGGTGCTGCGCGTATCGCGCACCAGCAGCAACGCTCCCAGCATCAGTCCCAGGGCTGAAAGCTCAAAGCTGTACAGCACCACGCCGGCCATTCCCGCTGCCATCGCCAGCACTGCAAACAGCCGGATACCACTGACCCAGGCGAGCAACGCGGCAATCAGGCTCAACGGCCCATACACATTCCGCACAAAGCCAATGACCGCCAGCATGCGTAATTGACACGGCCACTGCTGCGCATTGATTACGCAGCCGCTGGCAACTGCATCTGGTTCCACCAGCAGCAGGCGGATGGACTGCATGACCGCCGCCAGCGCTGCCGCGAACAACAAGACCCTGACCACTGGTTTCCACATGTTGACCATTGTGACGGAGCGCGCGGTGATCACCAAGTGTCTGATGCCATCACACGTACTCTGTTTTCACGTCGTGTCGGTTAAGGAATGTCTTATTAACCACCACTGTCATTTCGACTGAAGGGAGAAATCTTGCAAGTGATTGATAGCCAAGTATCCAAGCGAAGAAAGATTTCTCACTGCGTTCGAAATTACAAGTAAATCAGACCTTCCTTAACGTCCCGCTACTGATGCTATCGGCGGCGTCGGATCCGGCACTCGATTCGCTATCGGCGGCAAGCTGCGCAGATAGGCAAACATCGCCTTCAGGTCGCTGTCGGTCATGTTGCGCGTCGCTTGCCACGGCATGGGCGGCAGGATGGGACGGCTCACGCCCAGATGTTTGCCGGTTTTCAACGCACCGACAAAATTGGCCTCGGTCCATTTACCCAATCCGGTTTCCATATCGGGCGTGAGATTGATCGCGTAGCTGATGCCCCAAGGACCCTGGAACGCCGTGTTGGTGAATGAACCCATCCAGCCCCAGCCACCCGGGGGAATGACCGCCGGCGTCATCTTCACGTTGGCCGGATGCCCGGACAGCATGCGTTGCATGTCCGGCTCCGGCCCGTGTGAGCCCATCTTCATGGGCGTATGACAGTCGCCACAGCCGCCGGTGAGTACCAGATATTCGCCGCGTTTGAGGAGGTCAACGGGCGCGGCGTGCAGCGCACCACAGGCCAGCACCGCAGCGGCCACTGCAATGATCTTGCTGTTTGCGGGCGGTATGACCTGATGCACGCGATTGGAAGATGTACTGGAAAACATGACTGGCTCCCGATTTGATGAAGACAAGGCGACCCTTGCCGATGGGCAGGCACAGTAACGGGGGCGGCTCAGGCTGTTTCCTAAGAATTAATTCGCCCAATCCTAAAATTTTCTTCACTGGGCATCTTCACGCCAGCCACCGGCTGGTCATAATTGCCGCCTGTACCCACGCAAATGGCCGATATGTCGCACCTGCTTGATCCCGAGATTCTCACCTTCATTCAATCAAGTGAGGTATCGCTGTATCTGGCTGGCTGCGCGGCGCAACGCCAGCCACGCGCCACGCGCGCCTATCATTGCCGGCCGCATGTGGATGGCCGTCGCCTGGTGGTGTGGATCGCGCAGCACAGCAGTGAGTTGCTGGAGGGCCTCAACAGCAATGGCCACATCGCGCTGGTGGTCGCCCATGTGCAGACCTGCCGCAGCATGCAGTTCAAAGGCGTGGATGCCCAGGTATTGCCGGTCGATCCCGTCGACTACGCGGCCATCCTCAAATACCAGCACGAGTTCATCCAGAAGACCAGATCCATCGGTCATCCCGAAGACGTGATGCGCACCCATGCGCAGTTTCGTGTCGACAGGCTGGCCGCCATTCACTTCACGCCCAGCGCCGCGTTTACGCAGACCCCAGGTCCGAAAGCCGGCAACAAGATGTCCCTCAGCACTCCGGCATGAACATCGCACTCGACAACATCCGCAACTGCATGGACGGCGTGATTCCCGGCGCGGTGGCCACTTGCGATGCCGATGGCACACCGAACATTTCATTCCTTTCGCATGTGGAGTATGTCGATACCGAACACGTGGCGCTGTCGTTCCAGTTCTTCAACAAGACCCGCGAAAACATCCTGCAGCATCCGCATGCTGCGGTGTATCTGGTCGAGCCCTACACCGGTGCGACCTATGAACTGGTGTTGCAATACCTGCGCACCGAGACCGGGGGGCCGGTGTTCGAACGCATGAAAGCCAAACTGGCCGGCATTGCCTCGCATGAAGGCATGAGCGATGTGTTCAAGCTGCGCGGCTCGGACATCTATCGCGTGCGCGACATCCGGCTGGCGCCCGGCGAATACCTGCCGCCGCGTCCGGCGCGCCGCAACCTGCTGGCAGCGACACGCTGCTATACCCAGCAAGCTGTTGCCTGCAGCGACCTGGATGAACTGCTGGAAGTCACGCTGCGCGGGCTGCAGGAACATCTGGGCATTCAACACGCCATGATCCTGATGCTGGATAGCGCCGGTCAGAAACTGTTTACCGTTGCCAGTCGTGGCTACCAAACTTCGGGAGCCGGTGCAGAAATTCCACTGGGTCATGGGGTAATCGGCGTGGCCGCACGCGAGCGCTGTCCGATTCGCATCAGCTTCACGGCTGCTGAATACAGCTACAGCCGCGCCATCCGCGACAGCCTCGCCCAAGGTGAATCCGCCTCGCAACTGGAAACCGCCATTCCCTTTGCCGGCCTCGCCAACCCCAGGAGCCAGATAGCGGTGCCCATACTGGCGCCCCAACGCATGCTGGGCGTGTTGTATGCCGACAGCAACGAAGTGATGCACTTCAGCTACGAAGACGAAGACGTGCTGATGATTATCGCCGCACAGCTGGGCAGCGCCATTGCCTCCCTGCCCAACACCACCGCAGACATAGATGCCGTGATCGAATCAAATGGCCGCAGCGCAACTGCATCCAGCAGCAAAGTCGCCGTGCGTCACTTTGCTGAAAACGACAGCGTGTTTCTGGATGATGCATATCTGATCAAGGGCATCGCCGGTTCCATTCTGTGGACTCTGCTCAGCGACTACGTGCAGTCCAGTCGCAAGGAATTCACTAACCGCGGCCTGCGACTGGACCCGCGCCTGCGCTTTCCCGACATCAACGACAATCTGGAAGCGCGCCTGATCCTGCTACAGAAGCGGCTTGCGGATCGCGATGCGCCGATTCAGCTGGAAAAAACCGGGCGTGGGCGGTTTGCGTTGAATGTCAGCGCGGGTCTGGAGCTGCACGAGGTGCCGCATAGCGGACGACGATGAGTGCAATATTTCAAATCGGCACGAACGCCCCAATGCCGATGATTCTCGCTCTTGCTTCCTGAGTCAGCTTCATGCAGTTGATCTGCACTCTCAGCGACCTGCCCGACCCCGGCTGCCGGGAATTCTCAATTGGTGAGGGCGAGTGGCCCCTGCGCGGCTTCGTCGTGCGTTCTCAGGGCGAGGTACACGCCTACGTGAACCGCTGTCCGCATGCGGGGCATCTGCTCAATTGGCATTCGGACAATTTTTTTGCACCCGACAGCTCACTGTTGATCTGCACTTCGCATGGCGCCCTGTTCGAACCGAACACGGGCGAGTGCGTCGCTGGACCCTGTACGGGAAAAAGCCTGCGTGCTCTTGATGTCGAAATTGTAGATGGGCAGATCTTTCTCAGCGGTCCGTTGCCGAATATCTTTGAGTCGTATTGGGGTCGATGAGCCGGATCACACGTCATGGCTCAAACCATGACGCTTGATCCGGCTGCAATGCAGTTCAGAGACTAATAATCTGCGGTCTGCAGGCACACACAGCCCCGGGCACAGCCGGGTGTTCAGAGCAATCCTTCTTCCTGAAACACCTTGCGGATGCGGGCAACATGTTCATCGCTCGCGGGTAGTCCGGGTCTTCTCGGCAGACCGACCGGCCTGCCCAATAAGCCCAATGCTGCCTTGTGGCCGGCACGTCCGCCGACGTGACGATCACCGGTGACGTTCATTACCGCCGCAATCCTGGCTATTTTCTTCTGCCACTTCTCGACACCGGGCCAGTCGTGTTGCTGATAAGCCTGCCACAGATTCAGGCTCCACTCATGTGCGAAGTTCGACATGGGACTGCAGCTGGCTTTGATGTCCAGGCCTTTCATCAGCGGATACAGAACATTGAGGCCACCCGTCACCCATCGGAATGGGTTGATGTCCTTGGTCAGCAGAATGGTCTTGCCGATTTCGTCGTATGTCGCATCGCCGTTCAACTTCATGCCCACGATGTTGGGTAACTCGGCAATTCTGGCGATCGTGGCGGGTGTCAGATGATTACCGGTCTGATGCGATGGGTAGAAGACAATGGGTGTATCGGGAAATTCACTGGCGAAGTCGCGGTAGTAACTGAAAGCCGCGTCCTGCGAATACAGATTGAAGTACGGCATGATCAACCAGACTCCGTCGGCACCAGCCTTCAGGGCATATTCCATTTGCGGCAGCGTTTTTTCGAAACTCTCGGCACCCAGGAATGACCACGCTTTAATGTTTGCACCATGTGCAACATCAACCAGCACATCCGTCCAGACCTTCCACTCATCAAAGGTCAGACTGGCGAATTCGCTATGTCCCGCTGGTCCATGCAGGCCACCGGAACCTTTGACGACGAGCTGCAGTTCCCGGCTCAGCGCCTTTTCGTCCAGCTTGTTATCGGCCGTAAACGGGGTATAGGAACCAGGGTTCAAACCCTCAGGCATCAACATGTCTCATCTCCTCAATTGAACCTTGCTTCAATCGGTATCCGCGGCTTCGCCGAGGACTTCCGCACCCGGCGATTTCTGTTTCCCGGTGCGCCGAAACGCCGGTAGCACGAAAGTCACGAGCAGCGCGACCGTCAACAATACAAACACGGCGCTGATTGGCCGCGTCACGAAGACTGTCGGATCACCACGCGAGATCAACATGGCGCGACGCATATTTTCTTCGAGGATCGGACCCAGGATCATGGCGATGATCAGCGGCCCGGGACTGCAATCGAGCTTCTCCAGCACATAGCCGATCAGCAGTGCGAAGGCGGCGATCCGGATGTCGAAGGTGTCGCTGCTCACCGCATAGCAACCAATGCACGAAAACAGCAGGATCGTCGGATAGATAAAACGGTACGGTGTCTCGAGCAGCTTGATCCATACACCGATCAAGGGCAGATTGAGGATCAGCAGCATCAGATTGCCCAGCCACATGCTGGCGATCAGGCCCCAGAACAGATCCGCGTGCTCCGTCATGATATCGGGACCGGGCTGTATGCCCTGGACCTGCAGCGAGCCCATCAACATGGCGAATACCGCGCCCGCCGGGATACCCAGGGTGAGCATCGGAATGAAGTGTGTGAAGGCAGAGGCATTGTTGGCTGCTTCCGGCGCCGCGACGCCTTCGATAGCGCCCTGACCAAAACGCGACGGATCTTTCGCCAGTTTGGTCTCCAGCGCATATGCGGAGTACGAAGCGATAAACGGTCCCGTGCCGGGCAGGATGCCCATTGCCGAACCCACTGCGGTACCGCGTACCGTTGGCAGGAACGCTGCCTTGATGTCCGCCCAGCGTGGAATCACATCGCGTATTTTGGTCTTGATCTGCTGCTGTACTTCATACGTTCCAAGACGGAACGCTATTTCGGTGAACGCAAACAGCGCCGCTGCAAGCGGTACGAAATCCAGGCCTTCATCAAGGTGCAGGACGTCGAAGGTAAATCGGCTGACGCCGGTGTGAATATCCGTACCGATGGTGCCCAGTATGAGTCCTATGCAGGCCATCCCCAGTGTGTTGAGTTTTGACTTGCTCGACACTACCGAGGCGCCCACCAGGGCGAGGATGCAGACGGTCGTATATTCCGGCGCCTGAAACCACAGTGAGGCGTCCGCCAGAAATGGCGCGAAGAAGGCAATGATGAAAATGC
The DNA here is from genome assembly GCA_963748005.1 of uncultured Pseudomonadota bacterium. GTDB lineage: Bacteria > Pseudomonadota > Gammaproteobacteria > Steroidobacterales > Steroidobacteraceae > CAILZL01. The sequence continues at coordinate 1,845,850 of CAVVHH010000002.1, read as the reverse complement.
CAACGCAGCCAGCGAAGAAAGAAGACAAAGCCGCAATTGCCAGCGCCGGTCCTGCCCTGCCCTGCTTCGCCATCGGATAACCGTCGAAGCAAATCACGATTGCCGACGGCTCGCCCGGCATATTGAGCATGATTGAAGTCGTGGCGAGCGAATGATGTGCCCCGTAATAAACGCCGGACAGCATGACAATGGCTGCGGTCGGGTCCATATGGAATGTGACCGGCAGCAGTATCGAAAACGCAATCAGCACATTGATGCCGGGCAACACACCCACCAGGGTGCCAAGCAGCGCGCCGACCCAGCAGTAAAACAAATTTGCCGGCGTGAGCGCGACGCTGAATCCATGCAGAAGATTGTTGAGAACCTCCATCTGCGACCGCCTATCAGTGCCACCAGAACAGCGGCAACTGCATATCGAACCATTTGACGAACACCAGCGCCGAGAAGCCGGTCAGCACCAGGTAAATAATGAGAACCTCGAGTGGCCGGACCAGCAGACGCCGGAAGCAGGCGATGCCGATGAGCGCAGCGGCAGCAACGAACAGGCCCGTTCGTTCAATGAAAAAAGAGAAAGCAAGGATGCCCGCAAATACCAGAAACAGAGGTTCGATCCGGTGTGGCGTAATGGGATCGGGGATCTTGCGGCTGATGCCCCGGACAATCGCAGCGATACCGATCACCGCCAGAACGAGTCCAATCGCAGCCGGGAAATATCCGGGCCCCATTTCCACGGCGGTCCCGATTTCATAGTCATGGGCCAGAATAAACGTGCCCACACCGAAGGCGATGAAGATCAATCCTGCCAATATGTCCTTGGGCGCATTTACTCGCATGAGCATGTTGCATCCTCAACGCATCGCGTGGCTCGGTGCGCAGTCATTGAGGTTTGATTCCTGCGGCGCGCGTAGCGTTGCCCATGTCCTTGACAGCTTTCGCGAGCACTTGCTGAAACTCCGTCGAAGTACCACCAACTGGAGTCACACCCAGGTTTGTCAGCCGTTCCTTCATTTTGGGTGTTGCGACCGCCTTGCGCACTTCAGTTTCCAGCCACTTGATAATCGGTGCAGGCGTATTCGCCGGTGCGAGCAGTCCATGCCAGCCGGAGTCAAGTTCGGACGGCACGGAGCCGGCCTCGGTCATCGTCGGCACATCCAGCAGGAAACTGGCGCGCGTAGGATAATCGTAGGCAAGCGCCCGAACCTTGCGCGCCTTGATAAGCGGCAGCACCTGAGTCGTGGTCATGAACAACGCCTGGGTTTCTCCGCCCATGATGGACACCAGTGCTTCACCGGGACTCTTGAAGGGCACATGCTGCATTGGCGCCCCATTGGCGCTGCTGAACAACGCCATGCGCAGGTGCGAGCCAGTGCCGATTCCGTTCGATGCATAGTTCACATGATTCTTCGGGTCTTTCGCATAGGCGATAAACTCCTTCAGATTCTTCACCGGCAACGATGGCGGCACCACGAAGAAGGATGCTTCTGATTCCGTAATCTGCGAAACGGGCGTGAAGCTTTTGATCACATCGAACGGCAGCTTCTTGCGCAGGCTCGGCAAACTCGCGAGCGAAGCAGGTGAGACCAGCAGCGTGTAACCGTCTGGCGCGGCTTTCGCGACAAACTCCGCGCCAATCACGCCGCTGGAGCCGGGCTTGTTGTCGACCAGAAAGCGCTTGCCGGTTTGCTCGGTCAACTGCGCGGCGAGGAGGCGTGCTGTGGTATCAGGGCCACCGACGCCAAAACCGACGACAATATGCACCGGACGAGTGGGATAGGCCTGGGCCGACGCAGTATTGCTCAACGCCAGAAGCGTCAGGGATAGTGCCGCAGCAGCAATCAGTCTCAACATGCCATCCCCTCTGATACGCAATCTTCTTAATCCGCAAAGCCCCAGAGCTTTGCTGCAGACTTGCCAAAAACCCATTCGGCGTCATCGCCGTTCTGGAAGACCGGCAAAGCACGAACCCAGTTCAGAGCGTTCCGATAGCCCTCTTTCGCTGCACACGGCGGAAAATTTGATCCCCACATCATTCTCTGCACGCCGAATGCAGCTTTTGCCATTTCATAGTGAGGTGGAACCGTATCCCACGGCCTGCCGGCCGGCAATCTGCCGGGCCGCTTCATGATTTCACCAAGCCCGGGCACCTTGATAGTTGTGTTCGGCCAGCGTGCGCACTCCAGTGCTTCTGCGTATCCCGAATAGGGTGTCTGAATGACATCAGAGCCGGGATTGCGAGCCAGATGCTCCAGAGAGAATTGGGTATCTGGACAGTTATCGAGCAACTTCTTGAACCGCGCCGAGCCGAAATTTCCGGCTTCGCCGATTGCGCTCACAATCATGCCGAGGTCGCCAACCACCTTGAAAAGAACGTCATCGGGATCCCATTCATTTTCTTTCCTGAGATTGATCCGGATGCCGGAGCCTCCCTGTCTATGGAAGGTTTCGAGTATTTTTATTCTGTTCGGATCCAGCGCATCGACCAGCCCCACAGCCTTGAACTTTCCTGGATAACGTCGGACGCATTCCAGCAGATATTCGTTGTGATAATTGCCATTGTGTCCAATGAGCACAGCATGGGACACGCCATTGGTTTGCATCTGATGGAGCAGAACCTCAACCGGCTCTGCCCAGTTGGCGCCCGTATGGACATGTGAATCGATGATGCGCAATTTTTATCCGCCTCTATGTCGCGAGTCGTCTCTGGCCACGCTCAGACATCGTGCTCGGGATCTTCGATCAGCTGAAAACCCACGCCGTGTGAGACGGCGGAGGGTTCAATATTGATGGTCTTGTAGCCGCGCGGGGCAACGCTGACCGCGGGACGTCGGCTCACATTGCCGTTTTCCATGAGGTGCTGGAACAAGGTCTCACTATTCTTCACGCCCCACGCCACATGGGTCACGCCCGGCCCATGCTTGGCGAGGTGTTTGGCGGCTGCTGACGTCGTATCCAGTGGCTCCACCACCTGGATCTCGGTAATGCCTGCGAAATAGACGGCCTCCTTTGCCGGGTGGTTGCCTTTGCTGATCTCGACGCGCTCAGGCTTCATGCCGAAATTCTTTTCAAGGTACTCGATCATGGCATCGAGGTTTTCGACCACGTAGTTAACGTGGTGGAGATATTTGAACATGGTTCCTCAGCTTGTTTCCGGCTTTGCGCCCGCCATCCATCGTGAGATTTCACCTGCTCCAGTTTGGCTGCCGTGATTGAAAAAATGAAATGTATGATATTTGCATAAATCGTACAAGTATGGATAACATTAGTACACAATCGAACGCGCTGTTTTGCAGTCTAAGAACAGCTGAGTACACTTTACGTATACAATTACGCATACGAATATGCATACAATGTAAGTGCACGCGTGTGCACAGCGCCTCGGCGGACAAGCCGGCTGTTGGCAATCAATAAGTATTCAAGGGGGAGTGCGCGATGAGATCAATCATGAACGTAGCGGCGGTGCTGGCACTGACTTCAACAGCTGTGCAAGCACAAACGGCGACCAGCAATGAGTTGAGCGAGATCGTCGTCACCGGTTCCCGCGTGATCACGAACGGGGACGCCAGTCCTACGCCGGTCACTGTCGTGACGGTCGAGGACGCGTTGCGGACCGTGCCGACCACGGTGTCCGAGGCGCTGAACACACTTCCAACGTTCTCCGGCAGCCGGGGTCAGCTGAGTAACCCTAACAGCGGCACGGCCTCGCAAACGGGCGGGGGCAATTCCGCGGGCAGCTTCCTGAATCTGCGCAACATGGGCGCGGTGCGCACCCTGATCCTGTTCGACGGCCACCGTGTGCCACCGACCAACGTGACCGGCATCGTTGACACCGACATGATCCCTCAGCAACTGCTGCAGCGCGTAGACGTGGTCACCGGTGGCGCCTCGGCGGTGTACGGCTCCGACGCCGTAACCGGCGTGGTCAACTTCATCACTGACCGTAACTTCAATGGGGTCAAGGCTCACGCACAGTACGGCCGAACCGAGCTTGGCGATGACATTTCCTACAATGTCGGCATTGCCGGCGGCATGGACCTGTTCGACGGCCGAGGCCACATCGAGGGCAGTTACGAATATCGTGACGACCAGGGCGTGGATGCACGTTCGTCGCGCGACCCCGACCACAAGGTCTGGTCGGTACAGGGCTTGGGCAATGCGACCGTCCCCTATTACCTGACACCGTACGCCCGCGTAAACAACCAGACCTTTGGTGGGCTGATCACCAATGGCGCTCTCAATGGCCAGACGTTCAATGCGAATGGCGTGCTTTCGACGTTTGCCAAGGGAACCGCGTCCGGCACGGCCGGCATCGAGCTCGGTGGCGATGGCATCTACTACGACACGACGTTGAAGACGCCGGCACGCAGTCACCAACTCTTCGGCCGGTTCGACTACGACTTTACGGACGCGATCCACGGATACCTCGAGGTCGCCGGCAATGACAAAGTGAATCCCGTATTCACCACCTGGTCGCAGCTGAACAATGTCACGCTGAGTCGGGACAACGCCTTCCTGCCCGCGGCCTACCGGACGCAACTGGTGAATGCCAACCAGACGACATTCACGTTCCGCAAATCGATGCAGGATGTAGCGAGAAACGAAACGGAGGCTACTGAGCGTCAGGTCTTCTTCAATGGAGGCCTGGAAGGTGAGTTAGGCAACGACTACAAGTGGAACGTGGGCCTGGTCCACTCTGCGGCGAAACTCACGCAGACCAGCAACAACTTGCACAACGGCAGACTGTTTGCGGCCCTGGACGCGGTAGTCAGCAACGGACAGACCGTCTGTAACGTCAGCGTGACCAACCCCAGCCAATATCCTGGCTGCATACCGCTGAACCCCTTCGGTCCGACCTCGGACAATCCGGCGGCGGTCGACTACTACCGGGGCAAGACGAGTTTCACCGCCAACACCCGCATGGACGATGTGTCAGGCAGCCTCAGCGGTCCGTTGTTCTCGACCTGGGCGGGGCCGGTGAACGCGGCGCTGTCGGCCGAATGGCGCAAGGTCACCTACCGTGGCGACAGCGACGCGCTGCCGAGCGACCGGCTTGACTGCACAGGCATCCGCTACAACCCCTGCACCGCGAACACGACAATCTGGAACAGCACGGTTGCCGCACGCTCGGAGGTGGACCAGACGGTGAAGGAGGGTGCGTTCGAAGTCGACGTGCCGTTGCTGAAAGACGTGTTCCTCGCGCAATCGCTGAACTTCAATGGGGCGGTGCGTTACACCTCGTACAGCACGAGCGGCAACTATACGACGTGGAAGGCCGGCATCGACTGGCACTTGAATGATGATTGGCGTCTGCGCGGCACACGGTCCCGCGATATCCGGGCGCCCACACTCGATGACCTCTACGCTCCGACTTCGACAACGGTGGGCGGCTTCAACGATCTGTTGACCGGCACCAGCCCAACCAACGTGACTCAAATCTCCGGTGGCAACCCGGACCTGACCGCCGAACAGGGTGATACCTGGACCGCCGGTCTGGTGTTCAGGCCGACGGGGTTGCCGGGCTTCAGCGTGGCGGTGGACTATTTCAACATCAAGGTCACCAACGCAATTCTGCAGCTGCTGCCGATCAATCCGACCTACCAGCGAACCTGCAACGAAAGCCTCGGCGCATCCGCCTATTGCCAGCTATACGTCCGTCCGTTCCCTTATACGAATACGACACCGGCCAACGCTCCGACGACTGTATATACGAAGCAGATCAATATCGCCGAGCAGGACACCAACGGCGTCGACTTCGAGGTCAACTACGCCACGCGCGTGTTCGAACGGCCGGCTTCGATCCGGTTGCTGACCACCTATCAGCCAAACATCCTGTACAAGCAGCCTGGCATCGTCACGCTCAATCAGGGCGGTGCTGCATTCGGCACCAACGGAGTCACCTCGGCTCCAGTGTGGCGGAACACGCTGTTCCTCCGGTTCAGTCCGCTGGAAAATTTCTCCGTCGACGTCCAGACACGCTGGCGCACGAGCTTGAGGTTGTCCGGGGACCCGACTCACGTGATATCGACCGGCAAAGTACCGTCAGCGTCATTCACCAACCTGAACCTGGCCTACCAGATGAAGGGGAATGGGTGGCAGAACGAGCTGTTCCTCACCGTCGGCAACCTGTTTAATCAGCCCGCACCTCCGGCGTCGTTCTACGGCGGCCAGACCATCCCCGGGCAGCAAACCACTTTCGTGATTTACGACGACCCACTGGGCCGTGCCTACACCGTGGGGTTGCGCGCCAAGTTCTAGCCTGCGCGCAGTTCACAACGCAGCTTTGTCTACATAGCGGCCCATACTTGGGCCGCCCTATCTGCAACGATTTATCTCTGCACTGGGGAGAAACTCATGGTGGGCCTGCCGGCGTTGATTCAACAGGCCCATCGCAGCCACTGGGCAGTCATCGGCCTGCTCGTCGCCGCCTTCGTCGCGCCCGATTCGCGAGCTGCCGAGCCAAGAAACGTCCGGTACGTCGACGCCCACTCGCACCTGTTCAAGGCCATGTCGGCGGACGATGAAATCGCCGCTTTCCGCAAGGCCGGTGTCGGCGGCGTGCTCATCATGTGGCCCGACCCTGCTCCGGTGCTGGCGGTGGCCAGGAAGAATCCCGGCTATGTAATTCCCTGGCTCAGCCTGTCGGCGCTGCAGAACTCGGTGCTGACCGACGACACCGCCGCTGAATTTGTTCGCGCCCGCGACCAGAGCGGCTTCTGTGGTTTCGGCGAGATAGCGACGCGGCTGCCACCGCCGAACGAGCAGGTGAGTGACGCGGCCTTCGTCTCGGATCCACGCCGGATCAAGATCTACGACGCCGCCGAGGCGAAGGCCACACCGGTGAACATGCATGTCAGCCTGGTGGAGCCGGAGACGATGGCGGCGGTCGAGCGCATTATCTCAACCCACCCGCACGTCCCGTTCATCATCGCCCATGGTGGCGGAGGCATCGGAGCGGAGGTAATCGGTCGACTGCTTGGGGCGCATCCGAACCTCCACTTCGATCTCTCGGGCCCACTCTCGCCGCCACGTCCGGGTGAACCGCCGCGACCACAGGCCGCACTGGCCGCCGATGGTTCGCTGAAGCCCGAGTGGCGCGCCGTGATCGAGCGCTTCCCCGACCGGTTCATGTTCGCCATGGACATTCAGTCCGTCGAGAGCGTCCAGGGCATCGCCGACAAGCTGGCTTCCGCCCGTGCCGCCTTCGCACCGCTGTCGCAAGATATCGAGGAAGCCGTCGCCCATCGCAACATCGAGCGAGTGCTCAAGGGCTGCGGCGGCCTGTCGATCGGATGAGTGAGACTTCATTTGAAGTCAAAGCGGCCCATCGTGCTGACGCTCTTTGCCACCGTCTTCTCTCTAGCAAGCGCGGAGTTGTAGCGTTCGAGCGCATCGCTACGACTCGTAATCTTCGCCGTTATGAATGACGGCTGTGGGTACCTGGCTCCGCCCGGTCAGAGCAGGTTTGAGAGGATGACGCACGAACCAGTCGCTCAGAAAGGCAATCAGACTGCGCACTTTCTGCGGCGGTGTAACGCCCGGCGTAAAGGCCGCGTAAAGCGGCCGCTCATCGAGCGAAAACTTTTCCAGAACCAGCTCCAGCTGACCGGCCAGCACATGCGGCAACGCAAGATGGTATGGCAACATGGCAATGCCAAGTCCGCCCAGAGCCGCCCTGCAAAGTACGGTGTAGGTGTTGGAGGTGAAGCGCGAGTATGTTTTGATCGATATCGATTCCTTGCCGTTTTCGAAAGACCAGATAGGATCCGAAAACTGCACCAGGCAAGCATGCTTCCTCAAGTCCTGCGGTTGTTCCGGCCGCCCATGTTCGGCCAGGTACCGAGGTGTTGCTGCAAGCACGTAGCTGATGTCTGCCAACTTCTTGGCCTTGATACGCGAATCACGAATGGTTCTCGTGAGGAGCGCAAGGTCGTAGCCATGTTCGAGAAAGTTGTGCGATCGGGGCGAAACCTCGATCAGCGACAGATCACAGTTCACTCGGGGGTTCAACGTACAAAACGCCGTCAAGGCGTCGGGAAGAGCTGAGAACCCAATCCATTTTGGACATGCAACGGATATCCTGCCCTCAATACCCTTATATGACTGGGTGAGACTTGCCTCTTCGGTGCGGATTTCATTGAGAATCTTGTTACAGAATGCGCAGTAGGTCTGACCCAGCTCGGTCGGCTTGACATACCGTGTCGTGCGGTTCAGCAGGCGAATACCGACATGTGCCTCCAGATCCGCGATGTACCGCGATACCAGGGCTCGCGAAATGCCGAGATCCAACGCGGCTGCGGAGAAACTCCCGGACTGCACGACCTTGGTAAAGGCCATCATCGTCAAAAGCCGGTCCATACATTTACTCGTTGTGTCTGCGGAAATGGTGGCTGGTACCACCAATCTAACGTGTTAAGGATATTGGCGCTCGGCAAATTATTGCAAGCGGCAACACCTCAACTCGCTTCCCGTGCCTAATGAGGTTTCGCGATACTTCTCGTCTCAGACGATCTGTTCGGTTCCTCAGTGTTCGGACAGACCAGCGCCATAAGAAGCAAATCAACATCGATATCAAAGAGATCTGTATCGATAGTCGCGTACAATCATTATCGGCCAAGCATCGATCACTGGGAGCAAGAACATGATTAAGGGCTTTAGACTGCTGACGCTGCTTGCCGCAGTCTTGTTGTCGGCGTGTGCATCAACATTCAGTTCGACATGGAAAGACCCGGAAGCAACGCCGCTTGAATTTCAGAGGCAGAAAGTTGTGGCGGCTGTTCTGCTCAAAGACGAATCGCAGCGCCGTTTGGCAGAAGATAGACTGGCGCAGCAAATTGCCGCCTATGGCGCGCTGGGCTACAAGATGTATTCGGTGTATCCAGAGGCCTTTGCCGGCAATGAACAAGCAACGCGCGCTGCCATGGAGGCCGCCGGCGTGAAAGGTATTGTCGTGATGCGGCCGATCGCGGTCGACAGAGAAGTCCGCATCACGCAACCCTATCAGGAGCCCAACTATGCCAGCTTCTGGGGTGGATATTACGGTACTGGTTTTGCAGTGTCCGTCTCGACTGGCTCGAACGAACCCACTGTCAGGGAAACCAAAACCGTCTATGTTGAAACACTGGTGTACTCGCTTGTGCAGAACAAACTGGTATGGGGCGGTCGCAGCAAAACGACCAACCCGGAGACACTGGCTGAGCTGATTAACGAACTGTCAGCAGCTACCGTGCATGAACTCAAAAAGGCAGGATTGGCGAAGGACCAATAGCTGAGTAACTGAACAAGGCACTGTCAACCTCGCGCCCATTGCCTCGTCGCTGAACCGTAAGGTTGAATGCAGTGACCGACTAATATCTTCGGCACCTGTTCTGCGTTCCCAACCAATACCTTTGTTTGAAATGTAAAAAGGCCGGACCCTTATGTGGACCCGGCCCTGGTGATATGCAGTAGCGAACGAGCCTTACTTCAATTGCCCCTTGATCTTCTCCAGACCGATCAGCCCGCATTCCTCGTCGTGGCCGCCCGGCTCGGCGCCGCTGACGCCGATCGCGCCGATGATCTCATCGCCCACTTTCAACGGTATGCCGCCGCCATAGGCAACCAGATTGGGGTCGGCTTTGACCTTGTCTGCAACTGCGGCGTCCTGCTGCGCCTTGCTGATGAACTCGGAGGTCGGCGCCTTGAAGGTGACCGCAGAATAGGCTTTGCGGATGGCCCCATAACTATGCATCGTCCGCGAACCATCGGGGATGTAGACGAGAATCGGCTCACCCATCGAGTTCACCACGGCAATGCCCAGTGGATACTGTTTGCAGGCTTCGGCGATGGCCTTGGCCGCGGCCAGCGCCACTTCGACGGCTGGAGCACGTGCCGGCTTGGGCTGGGGTGGGCGCGGGGCCGCGGGCTGTCCAGTCGGGACGGCTGGAATGCCAGTGCCACCCGGTTTGCCATTGTCGCCGGGCATACCGCTGCCCGCCGCCTGCGCGAACGATGCCGAAATCAGAATGGCCGCCATCGCAGCCAGCGTTACGTGAGTCTGCTTCATGATCGATCTCGTTTGTATTTACAAAGGGTGTGCAGATCCTGCGCGCCATCGCGCAGCGCTCATATTCATCCACACGGTCCCAGACTGAATGCCGAGACAGGGCGATGAACGGCCGCGCAGAACATTAAACTTCGAAACACCCGTTCACAATCCACTGACGACTGAAATCTGCGCACCCATGACACTTAATTAATCGCTGCTGCCGAACAGGGGGCTTATGCTTCCTGTCCAACAAGACCTTTTTGGGGGATATGCCTTGAAGAATTCGATAATGGTTCTGTCCGTGACCGTACTGGGTGCTGTCACCGCGTCCGCTGCCCATGCGCATTTCAGGCTGCTTGAGCCGGTGCCTTCGCTGGTCCAGAACGAAAAGGGTGATCCACAGAAGCTGGCCCCCTGCGGCGGTACCACGGCAAATCCCGGCACACCGAGCAATGCCGTCACTGCGGTGAAGGGCGGTCAGAAACTGAAGATCGTTGCGGAGGAGACGGTGTTCCACCCCGGGCACTACCGCATTGCACTCGCGCGCAAGTCAAGTTTGCTGCCTTCTGATCCTGTGGCCACCATGCATGACACCGAACGCGGTCCACGCTCGCTTGCCGCCATCATCATTACCGATCCGAAGCCGCCGTTCCTGGCGGACGGCTTGTGGCCACACACCGCGAAAGCCACAGCCAAATGGGAAACCGAGATTACGATACCAAACATCAACTGCACTGACTGCCAGCTGCAGGTGATCCAGTTCATGGCCGAGCACGGCATGGGTGAAGGCGGCTTCTCGTATCACCACTGTGCAGCACTCAACATCACGGCTGATCCGGCCAAGCCAAACGAAGATGCTCGCTGGTAATCACATCGCATATCGACCTGTATCAGGTGAAGTGGCTACGATTTTTTAAGGGGGATTGAGTAATGAAGATCAAGACTGCAGTTCTGCTCGCGCTGGCGCTCGCCGCTACAGCGGGATCATTGCAGGCACAGGCGCCGGCGCAGCGCCAGCAACCCATTGGTGCGGTGGACACTGCACAATTCCAGACCCGTTACGTCCGGCTGGGTGCCCAGGGCGAAGGGCTGCTCTACGAACCCATGACCTCGGGAACCAAGGGTCATATCGCACTGGTTTTCATGCACCCCAACTCCAATGTGTTCAACGAGGCGCTGGGGCGCGAGATGTCGCGCCGGGGTTACTGGACACTGATGGCGAATTACCGCGGCGGCGATCCGAACAGCGAGTCCTATCTGCCAACCTTTTCGCGCGGCATCGCCTACCTGCGCACCTTGCCGGGAGTCACCAAGGTGGTGGTGGTCGGCCATAGTGGGGGCGGTCATCTGATACCGCTTTACGAAAATGTCGCCGAGAACGGTCCAGCTGCCTGCAGCGGTCCGGAAAAGATTTATCCGTGTCAGAGCAAGGAGCTGGAAGGCCTGCAAAAGCCGGATGGCATGGTGCTGCTCGATCCAACGCTGGGCGCCTTTCATCAGATGAGTTCGGTGGACCCGGCGGTGGATGGCAATAAACGCATTGCCTCACTCGACATGTTCACCGCCGCCAATGGTTATGACCTCGAGGGCAAGAAGGCCAAGTATTCAGCCGAGTTCACCAAACGCTTCTACGCGGCCCAATCCGCACGCAACAAGAAGATCGTTGACGATGCAGTCGCCCGGTTGAAAGCGCTTGAAGCCGGCAAGAGCCAGTACTCCGACGACGAGCCGCTGGTGATCCGCGGCATGGGCGTCAATGCTGCAGGTGCGCGACTGTTTCAGCCGGACCTGAGCTTCGTCGAGCACACCCGCAATCCCCACACGCTGCTCAAGGCCGATGGGACCAATGTCGAACAGGTGGTGCACACCGTGCGCCCGCCGTCCGGCCAGCAATCGGTCGGTGGCCTGAATGCGCTTGCGGTGATGACCCAGAACACCACACTGCGCGACTTCCTGTCTGACTCAGCCATCCGTACCGGCCCCAACTTCGCAATCACCGCTGACGATATTGTCGATGTTGACTGGCGTTCGGCCATGACCGCCACACCGGCCAACGCGGAAGGTATCAAGGTTCCTTCGCTGGTGCTGACCATGGGCTGTCACTACCTGGTTGTGCCGGGTGAGATTATCTTCGATCACCTGGCGGCCAAGGATAAGACCTACGCCACCGTGGAAGGCGCGGTGCATGTGTTCACACCGTGTGGTACTCAGTATGGCGATACAGTCAAGCGCACGTTTGATTTCGTCGACGGCTGGCTATCAAAGCCGGGACGCTTCTGATGCAAACCTACCTCACAGCAGCGAACGTAACGCGACGAGCGGTGCTGGCCGCCGGTGCGGGCATCGCGCTCGCTCGATCCGGCTTGATCAATGCAGCTGCGCAGGATGAGATCATCGATATTCATCCGCACTTGCTGTCGAAGGATATCCAGCGCTATCCGACACTGCCCATAAGCGAGCAGTCGGATTGGTCGAAGGAGCGTTCACAGACCTTCGAACAGTATGTTGGCGAAGCCAATGCCGCTGGTGTTGCAAAGGCAGCGTTCGTGCAGGCATCGACCTATTACGGATTCGACAACTCATACCTGGTCGACTCGGTGGCAAAGGATCCGAAGCGGTTCACGGGTGTGTGTACCATCGACCCACTTGCCACCGATGCGGTCCGGGTTCTGGAAGGCTGGATGCGCAGAGGTGCGAGCGGCCTGCGGATTCGCGGCGACAAGGACACGTTGTTCGATCCTAAAAGCTTCCCCGTGTGGGAATACGCCATGGAGAAGGACTTCACCATCTGCATAACAACTCAGGACGGTATGCCGCAGGTGCGCGCGCTATTGCAGCGCTATCCAAAGGTAAAGGTCGTACTGGATCACGGCAGCATGATCAAGGTTGAGGACGGTCCGCCATACCTCAATGCCGGATCTTTCTTTGAACTCGCTCAGTTCCGCAATTTTTATCTGAAGATCACGCCCGTCACTTTTGCGCTGTCGCGCAAGGGAAAGTCCACGCCGGAGACTTTCTTTCCGAAACTGGTGTCCGTTTTCGGCGCCGACCACCTTGCATTTGGCTCGAATGAACCCTCGACTCCGGGACCTCTGACGAAAATTGTCACTGACGCAAGAACTTGCCTCGCAACGCTCTCGCCAGCGGAGCGCGCAATGGTTTTTTCGGGAACGGCAAAGCGCCTCTATCCGGTATTGGCGTAAACAGTCGAAATCACGTCGGTTTGCCGCTGCTCTTTGGTCTGAATACCGTGGCATCATCGTAGAACTGCCGGTCCTGCGGATGCCACCAGACGGGCACACCCAGCACCGGCAATGGCATGAACGCTGCGGTGCTCAAGCTCGGCCCACTTGCTGCCAGCACGTTTGCTACCTGTCCATCCAGCCACTCGCGTCGTAAGTCGTGTGTCATCTGAAAAAAATCATCAGGTGCAGTAACTACCCAGGTGTGAGCGGTGATGCTCTTGTACGGCGTCACCAGCTTTTCCATCAGTGCATGGCCGAATAACCAAACCTCCGCATGCCGGCCGAACGTGCTGCGCTGATCGATGAATGCACTGTGCCACTGATGGCCACGTATCGCCTCGATCAACGCAGTACCTTGCGCAGTGCTGCTTGCAACCAACAGCGCGCAGTTTTCATCGAAGATGGTTGCCGCATCGCGCGCCGGACCGCGCGACTTGCCGATGCCGGTGCGTTCGATCTGCACTGCCTGCAGCGCATTGAGCTGACGCTTGATGTTGGGAAAACTCAGCCATACCAGTGCATTAAAAAAATCATGCAGATTGTCGCGGGTCGGCACCTTGCCCGTGGCGCTGATGAAGGCTTCGTAGGCGGTGCCTTCCGGCAAAACTGCCTGCTCGACAAAACGCAGCGGCAAGCCGCGATGGTTGCTCAGATTCATTGCTGCGGATTGCTGATTGAGCGCGGCGAGCACATCTGATCGATCGATGATCTTTTGCGCTGCGTCTCTGACCGAGGCATACCACGGGTGTAACCAGTCGATGACCGCCGGTGCTGTCACTCTCTTATTCTGCCGCGTGATGCGGTTGAAACAAGCGGCCGCGTTCTGCCAGCAGCACAAACAGCAGCGCCATGATGCCGCAACTCAATGCGCCAACCACCAATGGCATTGTTGATCCATCAAAATAACGGCCGATGAATGCGCCGGCCAGTGCTGCAACCGTCGTACTGAAAAACCCCTGCAATGATGCAGCAATGCCGGCAACCGCACCCATGGGTTCCATGGCCATGGTGCCGAAATTGGCCATCATCAAACCCACACAGCTCATGGCGGCAGCCTGCAGCACCACAAACGTGGCGAGTGACTCGAGACCGAGCATGACCACCACCACGTGCAAGCCGCTGATGACTATGAACAGCAGCAGACCCGTCTGCGAGACGATGCGCATGCCAAGCCGCCCGACTATCTTTGAGTTGACGAACGACATCACGCCCATGGATGCGGCACACACCGCGAACATGGTTGGCATCCACGACGCTCTGTTGAACACTTCGGCAAAGATCTGCTGCACCATGCCCACGTAAGCGAGGATGGAGCCGAATACCATGGCCATCGCAGTCGTATAGCACACCGATGCACGATCGCCGGTCACCACTCCGGTGGCGTGGACAATTCGCCCGACTGTCAGCGTCAGTCGATACTCGGGATGCAGCGTTTCCGGCAGGCGCAGCCACGCCCATATCCAGATGGCCGCTGCAAACACGCTGAACAGCATGAGCAAGTAACGCCACGGCGCCACCATCAGCACCAGCTGGCCAATGCTGGGCGCCAGCACCGGAATCATGATGAACACGATAAAGGTCAGCGACATGACGCGCGCCATCTGTCGTCCTTCATACAAGTCGCGAATGACCGAACGCGATATCACGGCACTGGCCGCCGCCACGCCATGCACGAAACGCCATCCCAGCAGTCCCGTAAAGCTCTGCGACAAACCCACCAGCAACGCCGCCACCACATACAGACCCAGACCGATCAGCAACACTGGTCGTCGGCCCAGCCGGTCGGACAACACGCCCCAGAACAACTGCCCGACACCCATGCCTGTGATGTAGGCAGTCACCACCCATTGGGCACGATTGTGGTCGGTGAGACCCATGGCTTCGGCGATGGTGGGCAGGGCCGGCAACATGGCGTCTATTGCCAGTGCCTGACAGGCCATCATCAGCGCAACCAGCGCCACGAACTCGCCGAAGCCGAGAGTCTTGTGTGCCTGTGCTGCTGTTTCAGATGTTGAATTGGAGGACATGGAGCGGATAGGAGATCACGCTGATCTCTGGAGTGACTTAAGCCGCAAGTACAAGGCTTGCAATTATGCATGCTTTGGCTGCACCGCTGTATGCAACTGACGGTCAGATGTACTTATTCGGCATCGAACTGCTGGCTGCCACGCATGATGGCGGCGACCGTCTCTGCGTCACTTCGCGCGGGGTTCGCATCAAGAAATTGTGCATATACCTTGATCGCCAGCACTGCCAGACCGGAGGGGTTATTGGGCAACCAGCCGGCAGGAAAAGCAGCCGCATGTTCGCTGATGAATGCTGCAGCTGACTGCACAGCCGCATGCGCCTGACGATCCACTTCCGATTCATAGGTGAAGCGCCATTCGCGAATACGCTTGTTGATGACGGGACGGTCGGCGCTGGTCTCGATACCCGCGGCAGCAAACACGCGGCAGTCATAGTCAAGGCAGGTCTGCGGACGCTGCGCATAGATGCAACACTTGCCATTCTGAAACATCGGGCAATGGCCATTCGGGAGCGGATTCATCTTGGCATATGGGTAGGCCAAGCCTTTAACGCTGGACAGAAACGTCACCGGCACCACATCCAGCGCGACATCGTGGGGTCGCAGCAGAATGGAATAGCCGGACGTACAGCAGCCCACACATTCACCGCAGGGCACATTCATGCCGCCATTGCCGCGTAGCGCGGCGCGCGCCTGCAGCAGCCATTGGCCGAAGGGGCCGGCATCAACGGTATGGTCGGCTTCTGTGGAATGTGCGGTATCCATGGAATGTTAATTATGGCCTACCATGGTGGGGCTGCGTTTGCCTGAAGCATGAAAACACCCTCACCCTACCCCTCTCCCTGAGGGAGAGGGGATAAGAGCCGCATTTGCGCTATCGCCTGTTACATTTACTTGATGGATACCGGAGCCACACAACACTCACTCACCAAGGCCTGGTGGCAGATGCATGCCTGTGTGTTGCTGTGGGGCTGCACGGCGGTGCTGGGCAAGGTCATCACGCTATCGGCAGTTTCGCTGGTGTGGTGGCGCATGTTTCTGGTGTCGCTGGCATTGCTACTGTTCCCACCCACCTGGCGGGCGTTCAAAGCCATGCCGCCCAATTTGTTGATTCGCTATATGGGTGTCGGCGTCATCGTGGCGCTGCACTGGCTGTGTTTCTATGGCTCGGTGAAACTGGCCAATGCATCGGTCGCGGCCACTACGATGGCATTGGCGTCGGTGTTCATTGCGTTTATCGAACCTTGGGTGATGCGCCATCACTTTAAACCCGCTGAGTTCGTATTAGGCATTGCCATTGTTCCCGGTGTGCTACTAGTAGTGGGTGGCACACCGGAACGCATGTACTGGGGTCTGGTGTTAGGCGTGTTATCCGCGGTGTTTGTCGCCATCTTTGGTGTGCTCAACAAACGCATGGTGGGGCGCACCGATGCCCTGACCATGACGCTGCTGGAGATGGCCGGTGGCTGGTTGTTCATCAGCCTGATGCTGCCGCTGCTGCCCGCAACCGAAGCGGTGCTGAGTATCCCGCGTGGTCAGGATGTGTGGCTGATGGCCATCCTGTGCCTGGCCTGCACCCTGCTGCCCTTTGCCCTGGCGCTGCATGCCCTGCGCCACCTGAGTGCCTTCGGTGCACAACTGGCGGTGAATCTGGAACCGGTGTACGCCATCGTGCTGGGCATTGTTCTGCTGCATGAACAGCGCGAACTGGATGGCAAATTTTACCTGGGTGTGGCCATCATCCTGGCCGCGATTTTCATTTATCCGCTGGTGCAGCGCACACCTGTGATCAAGCCGGCAGCAATTGACTGATACATACGTCGGCGTAATAGTGGCGCTTCCAGTGATCCGAGGGAGAAGAGCATGCCGACCACACTCTGGATTGCCACCCGCAAGGGCGCGTTTCAACTGAAGGCAGATGCGACGCGAAAACGCTGGGCGCTCAAGGGCCCGCAGTATCTCGGTCACGTGATTCACCACATCGTGCAGGACCCGCGAGATCGTAAGGTGCTGTTGATGGCGACCAAGACCGGGCATCTCGGCCCCACGGTTTATCGCTCCACTGATCGCGGTCGCAGCTGGCAGGAATCCAAACAGCCACCGGCCTTCCGCAAAGCAGCCGAAGGCGAAGAAGCACGCAGTGTGGAACGCGTCTTGTGGCTGACACCGGGAAATGCCAAAGAAAAAGGCGTGTGGTATGCGGGCACTTCACCGGCCGGTCTGTTTCGCAGCGTCGATGCCGGCCAGACCTGGGAGCCCGTATCCGGATTCAACGATCACCCCATGCGCAAGCAATGGGTAGCCTTCGGGACGCCCGATGGTGAGTTTCTGCATTCCATCTGCATCGACCCGCGCGATGCCAGACACATGTACATCGGCATCTCCATCGGCGGCGTCTTCGAATCGCTGGATGCTGGCAAGACCTGGGCGCCGCTGAATAAAGGCGTGGCTGCCGATTTCCTGCCCGACAAGAATGCCGAGTTCGGTCACGATCCGCATTGCGTGTCCATACATCCGTTGCTGCCGGATCGTTTGTACCAGCAAAATCATTGCGGCCTGTATCGCATTGATCGCCCCTCAAACGAATGGCAACGTATCGGCAACAACATGCCGAAAAAGATCGGCGACATTGGCTTTCCCATTGTGTTGCATCCGCACGATCCCGACACCGCGTGGGTATTCCCTATGGATGGCACGACGGTGTGGCCACGTACTTCCGTGGGCGGTAAACCAGCGGTGTATCGAACACAGGATGCCGGCAA
This sequence comes from uncultured Pseudomonadota bacterium, assembly GCA_963748005.1. Classification (GTDB taxonomy): domain Bacteria; phylum Pseudomonadota; class Gammaproteobacteria; order Steroidobacterales; family Steroidobacteraceae; genus CAILZL01. The sequence continues at coordinate 1,827,796 of CAVVHH010000002.1, read as the reverse complement.
GCGCTGGCAACGTCTCGACAAAGGTCTGCCGGAATCGCAGGGCTGGTTCACCGTGCTGCGCCAGAGCATGTGCGCCGATGCAGAGAAAAAAGTGGGTGTGTACTTCGGCACCACCGGCGGTGAAGTCTGGGCCAGCAGCAATGCCGGCGAATCGTGGAAATGCATCGCGCAACACTTGCCGGAAATTTATGCGGTGACGGTCGCGATGTAGCCACAAGTATCGTCCCTTCCCCTGCGCAGCGGGGGAAGGACAGGATGGGGGTCGTCCTCAATCGACAACAGGAGCCATGGAATGCGCAACAAATTGCTTCAGGAACGAGCGGCCAGCCTGCGCAAAAATGCCACCGATGCGGAACGGCAGCTTTGGAAACACCTGCGTTACAAACAACTGAATGGCGCGCGATTCCGGCGTCAGGTGGTGATCGACACTTACATTGCTGATTTCGTTTGTTTACAGCCCATGCTGGCTATTGAGCTGGATGGCGGGCAACATCAGGCACAACAGGATTACGATCAGGCGCGGACTCGTTGTCTGCAACAGCGTGGTTTTCGGGTGCTGCGGTTCTGGAACAATGAAGTGCTGCAGAATCCTGAAGGTGTGCTGTCAGTAATTCAGCGCACACTGAGTGAAATGGGTGTGGAGAGGAGACCCCCACCCTAGCCCTCCCCCGTTACACGAGGGAGGGGGCAAGGAGTACGTCCTGTTTGGTTCCCTCCTCCGCTTGCGGGGGAGGGCTAGGGTGGGGGAGGCTCACAACACCATGTCATGCACAGTCCGCATCGCCAGCCCACTGCGTAGCTACACCAGCAATGCAGCCAACGTCACCGCGCAAGGTAAAAACTTGCGCGAAGTGCTGGCTGATCTTGATCGGCAATTCCCCGGCATGCGTTTTCGCATGATCGACGAGCAGGGGCGTATCCGGCAGCATATTCGGCTGTATGTAAACACCGGGATGGCGTCAGACTTGTCAGCACAGGTTGCACCCGGCGATACGGTGCATTTGATTTGCGCGTTGAGTGGGGGTTGATGAATTAACGTGAGAATAACCGGCAAACCATTGGCCGTCTAAGGATGCGCCGCGAGGACGTGATTAAAAATGTTAGGCAGTACGCGCGTGCCCCGGAGGAAATATCGCGTTATGCCAATCGACCTCCCGGTACTCGCGGAGTCCCTGTGGGTGCACTCGCTCAAAAGCGGTGACAAGTTGGGCGAAGGACGCACAGTATGCGTCAATTTGCGACTTCATCCCGGTCACGAGTTGACTTGGCGGTCGCCCTTGTCCGGGCAATTGTGTGGTGCAGAGATTTTCCAGGGATTTGGCGACCAGCATAAATTCGCTGTTCAGAACTCTTTGCATCGCGAGGAATACATTCTGCGACAGGTCGCGGCCAGCTAAAGCAAGCAGCGAAGAAAGTTCCTTGTGCACGGTCGCAAACGAATCTTCAATGTACTTGTAGTAAGGCGTTGATCCGAACGAGTTCGCTGGGGACGGTGCATATATGTCCAGCTTGGCCATCACAGGTTGATACTGCGGCCCGAGGAACTCGTTTATATCTTCAAATCGAGGGGCCGTCTGAGATTCAGATGCGCTTCGGTAGCAGTCAAGAAGCACTCGGTAGTGTTGCCTCAGTCTCCATCCCACGCCGGCAAGCGCCTTGACCTCTCGCTCTGCGCGCTCTTTCTCATTTCGGTTAGCGATCAGTTGGTCATATGCGTAGATGATCACGAGTGACGTCAGTACCCCAGTTCCTGCATTTAACAGCGCAGCAGACATCCATGGCACGAATCCCTGCTTGTCGGTCGCCCACGAGAGAACAATAAAAAGCACGCTAATGCCAATGAGGAATCGGAGCGGAGGGCCGTATTTCATGCTATCTAACTTGTTTAAGTGTGCTGGATAAAACCATGATCGCCGCATAAAACCGGTACGTAATCCCGTACAAGTTCCTGTTGCTTTTGATCTTATCGCCCGACAGCTGAATACAACAACAGGTTTAATACGCGGCGTAGCAAGGCCGGGAAGGCGGCAACAAGTTTCCGCGCTTACGCGCCACCCACCCTCTTGTGCTTGCAGGCAATTGCTCTACAGTCCTGCCCATGCCACTCACCCCCTCAGAACTCGCCCGCTACAGCCGCCACCTCTCCCTGGCCAACTTCGGCATTGCCGGCCAGGAAAAGCTGAAAGCTGCACGCGTGCTGGTCGTCGGCGCCGGTGGGCTGGGCTCGCCCGCCCTGCTGTATCTGGCTGCTGCCGGCGTCGGTCAGATCGGTATCGTCGATTTCGATCGCGTCGATATTTCCAATCTGCAGCGTCAGGTGCTGTTCGATACGGACAGTGTCGGTCATGGCAAAGCCGAAGCTGCACGTGCCCGGTTACAGGCACTGAATCCGCATGTGGACGTGCAAATCCATGCAGAAGAACTGCGCGCTGAAAATGTGCTCGATATCGTCCGTCCCTATGATGTTGTGCTTGATGGCACAGATCGTTTCTCGACACGTTACCTATTGAACGATGCCTGCGTGCTACTCGGCAAGCCGCTGGTGTCCGCAGCGATCCATCGCTTTGAAGGCCAGGCCTTTACCTATGTGCCGAAACAAGGGCCGTGTTATCGCTGCCTGTTTGCCGAACCGCCTGCTGACGGCGCGGTACCCAACTGCGCGGAAGCCGGTGTGCTGGGTGTGCTGCCCGGCGTGATGGGCACGCTGCAGGCCACTGAAGCCATCAAACTGATCACGGGTATCGGCGAACCGCTGGTGGGCCGCCTGCTGACCTACGATGCACTGGAGATGCGCTTTGGCGAGTTTCAGTTCAAGGCACGTCATGACTGCGCCGTGTGTGGCACTCAGCCCAGTATCACAACACCCCAGGATGTGGCCGTCGTCTGTGCCGTTGAACCGCCGGCAATGCGCAGTATCTCGGCGCTGGAGCTAAGCAACTTGATGAACGCAATAAATCGCTGGCAACTGGTGGACGTGCGCGAACCTTACGAATACGCAGCAGGACATATCGAGGGTGCGTTGCCGATTCCGCTAGCTGAGTTGCAGGCTCGACGAACCGAGCTTGACCGCTCTGCTGCAATCATCTTTGTATGTCGCGGTGGCGGACGTAGTGCCCAAGCGTGTGCATGGGCCAGTGCGCAGGGGTTTACGCAGTCATTCAACCTGCAAGGCGGCATGCTGGCGTGGCAACAGAGTGTCGATCCACAGGTAGTGGTGGCGTGAATATCTGTTTGCAGCCGAGCGTAGGGGCCGTTCGAGAACGGTTCTGCCTACCTTGTCAGAGGGCGGTTCGCGAACCGCCCCTACACAAGATAACGGTGTTTGCCGGCAACAACTCCCGCTGCAGAGTCGAAGCTCCGACTTAGTCTCCCATCCCCACATATCCCGCCTGATCATGCACGCGCTGCAGCCAGATACGTATTTTCGGATAGTTGCTGAGGTCAAAGCCGCCTTCGTCGGCCACGTGGGTATAGGCATACAGTGCAATGTCGGCGATGGTGTAACGCTCGGCGACAAAGTAATGATGGCTGCTCAGGTGTTTTTCCATCACGTCCAGCGCCTTGTAGCCCGGTGCCACCTTCGATTTCAGCAGTTCTTCCTTGTCAGCCGGACGGCCCAGGGATTTGATGATGAAGCGCGAGGTCGCGATGTTGGGTTCGTGGCTGTACTGTTCGAAGAACATCCACTGCAGCACCTGCGCATGCTGGAACTTGCCGTGTGGCAGTAACGGAGTGCCATCGGCCAGGTAGTGAATGATGGCGTTGGATTCGGCAAGAAACACACCGTTGGTAAGCTCCACCACCGGCACCTTGCCATTGGGATTCTTGGCCAGAAACTCCGGCGTGCGTGTTTCCTGCTTGACGATATCGACATGAATCCATTCGTGTTTCATGTCCAGCTGATTGAGCAGCAGCTTTATCTTGTAGCTGTTGCCGGAATGAACATCACCGTAAACACGCAGCATGACTCCTCCAGACAGTTGTCGGGCACAATCAAGACTCGAACGGGTAGTAGTAAGCAATCAACCGGCGGCTGCCGGAAACGGCGCAGCACGTCATCAGCAACGGTGCGGCAGATGCTCGCGACCAGAGCGACGCCGGGGAAACTCCATGTGCGGTCAGCAATAAATTCGGGTGGCCGGGTGGCCTCTAGCTGCTCTGCGAATGACATGATGCAACCGTTACCGGGATTGCGCCCGACTGTACGCAGGAATCTGGCGTGCCGCAATCTCGGCAAGTCCAGACACCGGCCGGCAACTGCGCCGGCGGTTTACTTTGCTGCCGAACGGATTAGTCTGTGCAGCGGTTTGAATCCAGGGCGGGTTTGATGTTGCAGAACGTGTTCAATCAGGCCGTAGCACTGCACCAGAGCGGCAAGCTGACGCAGGCCGAGCCGCTGTACCTGCAGGTGCTGGCGGCGCTGCCATTGAATTTTCAGGCGCACTACATGTTCGCCGTGTTGCGCTGCCAGCAGCAGCGTCACACTGAGGCACTCAATGCCGTCGATACCGCGCTGAGACTCAAGCCGGATGCGGCTGACGCACTGATGTTGCGTGGCGCATTGCTGCTTGGCGCCGGCCAGCGTGAAGCCGCATTGACGAATTTCTCCACCTTGGTTGCACATCATCCAGCGCATGCTGAGGGCTGGTATAACCGGGGTGTGACGCTGGCGGACCTGCAGCGTCACGACGAAGCAGTTGCCGCCTTCGACAGGGCGCTGGCGCTGGCCCCCAGTGCCGTAGCCTGGAATGGTCGGGGTGCGTCGCTGCGCACTCTGGAGCGTCATGAAGAATCGTTGCGCAGTTTTGATCAGGCCCTGGTCCTGCAACCCGGCTTTCTGCTCGCCCAATACAATCGCGGTGTCGTGTTGATGGCGCTCAAGCGTGATACGGAAGCCATCGCCGTATTCGAAGCGGTACTGGCCCGGAAACCTGACTGGGCTGAAGCCTGGAACAATCATGGCGTTGCGCTGCAGAAATTGAACCGGCTTGCGGAAGCGCTAACCAGCTATAACAGGGTGCTGGAGCTTCAACCGCAGGACGCCCGGGCATGGAGCAATCGCGCCGCTGTGCTGCAGAATATGAATCGTTATGCGGAAGCGGTGGCCAGCTACGACCGTGCGTTGGCCGTGAGCCCGAACAATGCGAAGTGCTGGCGCGGTCGAGGCGCGGCGCTATCCGGCGTGAATCGTCTTGATGAGGCAATCGACAGCTTCGACAGGGCCATTGCCCTCGTTCCCGAGGATGTGGAGGCGTGGACCAAACGTGCCAACGTGCTGATGATAATGCAACGTTTCGATGCGGCGGCCCAGGCACTGGACCGGGCACGGGCAATCGATCCGGAGTATCTGCCTGCACTATCCATACGCGCCGCGCTGTTGTGCGAGACCGGGGACATCGCCGGGGGCATTGCGCTCTACCAGCAGCATGCCCGCGCCACACATGGCGCCAGCTTCACGAGTGCGCCGGAAGATCCGCCGCACAAGCAGCGCCACGATGCCGAGCAACTGGCCTATTTCGCTGCGCAGGGTATGGCCAACGACGGTCGTTATCAGATCACAGGTGGCGAGCGGCTGGCGACGGCGGCAGTGAATCCAGCCAATGCGGCGGACATTGCCGTGCAGTGGCAGAACAGTCGTCCGCAGATAGTCGTTATCGATAACCTGCTCACCGAAGCGGCGCTGCAGGGCCTGCGCCGTTTCTGCTGGGGCTCGACCATCTGGCGCAAGTCCTACAAGAACGGCTATCTGGGTGCAATGCCGGAACATGGATTTGCCTGTCCGTTGCTGGCGCAGATTGCCGAAGAGTTGCGCGACACGTTTCCAACCATCTTCGGCACACATGGACTGAGGATGCTGTGGGGCTTCAAGTACGACAGCACACTCGGCGGCATCCGCATTCATGCCGATCAGGCTGCAGTGAACGTCAATTTCTGGATTACGCCTGATGAGGCCAATCTCAATCCCGACAACGGCGGTCTGATCATCTGGGATGCCAGCGCACCACTGGACTGGGAGATCACCAGGTACAACGGCGATGACGACGCGGTGCGCGCCTTTCTGGCCAGCGCCAATTCAAAGCCCGTTACCGTGCCCTACCGCGCCAATCGCGCGGTGATCTTCGATTCGGACCTGTTTCATGAAACTGACAAAATCGAATTCAAGGAAGGCTATCTGAACCGGCGCATCAACATCACCATGCTGTATGGCCGCAGGACTTTTCACGGCGGCTGAACCCGATTGACGCGCAACTGCACGTCATCGCTTGTTACGGATGCAGAAATGAACAGGCCCCGCTCCGGGGCCTGTTTTACTAACTGATGTGTCTTGTATCAGCGTGCAGGTTTGCGGAACTTGAGCAGGAACTTGTCGCTCTGGCCTTTGAGGTCGAACACCCTGGCCTCGTGACTGTCGGCAGGATTCTTCAGCACATCGCTGGCCGCTTCGAAGACAAAACCCGCTGCGGTTGCATCCTTCTTCACCTGCTCGGCGTCGATGCGATGCAGTGTGTCGGTGTCACGCGCACCGGAGCCGGTTTGCGCGGCATGATCTTCAACCATGTAGACGCCGCCCGGCTTGAGCGCAGCGAACACTGCCTTGTTGAATTTCACCATGTCCGGCGCACCGAGCCGCTTGTTGTAGAGATCATGGTAGTTCTCCGAAGTCCACACCAGATCCAGTCCGCCGGGCAGCGCCATCTCGCCCGCCGGTTTGGCGTCCGCCGTAACGTTGGCGCAGGGAGTGCCCGTCGGCGCCGGGGCTGGAGCCGCAGCCATACCGCCAGCGAGATCGGGTGGCGGACTTCCCGGGAGCGGCACTTTGACGACATCCATGGTGTAAACGTGGCCTTTGTCGCCGACGATCTTGCAGAACAGCTTGGTGAAGTAACCGCCACCGGGTATGAGTTCGCCTACCTTGTCGCCCGGCTTGACGCCGGCAAAGGTCAGTACCTCAGCTGGCCTGCGATTCACGTCGCGCTGCACGTCGCGTTCGGGGCGCGAAGCATCCGCCACCGCCGCGTTGATGTAATCGGGAATCGCGGTCGCCGCGATTGGTTGCGTGATCGCACCGATGCTTAGCAGAGCCGCACACAGCAGAGTCTTGTTGGTACGCATACTTCCCCCGAATTGACTGAACACGTGAACGCGAAACCTGAACCAATTGCTCGCCGGATGCAAGCGTCCTGACAATCCTTCAAACAGTCTGCACTCCATGATCATCACGGCGGCACGACAAAGCTGGGCGCGGACAGCGGCAACTCGATTGCCGGACCATACTTGGCCACTTGTTCGCGAATGGCGGCGGCATTGCCGATCAACACCAGCAGCAAGCCGTTCTCGGCTGGCAGCGCCGTGCTGATTACCGAACTGACCTGCTGGCCCGTGACCGCGCGCAGGCGATCGGCAAATGAATCGACCTCATCGCGTGACAAGCCGTAGAACTCCAGATCTGCCAGCGTCGCCGCCCATTGCGCCGCGGTTTCATAGTCGGTGGGATACTGGCCCAGAAGGTAATTCTTTCCGGAGACGAGATCCGCCTCGCTCAGACCCTGCGTATGCAAACGCCGATAAGTCTGCAGCGCCAGATCGATGGCCTGCGCGGTGGTGGCGGTTTGCGTGAAGGAATACATGTTCCATGAACCGCCCCGTAGCAGTTGTCGTTGCTGCGCACGTGCACCATATGTCAGTCCAGACTTGATACGCAGTTCGGTGTTGAGCATGGAGGTGAAGCGACCACCAAATAGCGTGTTTATCAGCTGCAGAGGCACGCGCCGCGCATCGTTTCGAGCTATACCGATACTGCCGATCCAGAAATAGGTCTGCACCGAGTTGGGTGCATCAATCAGAATCACTCTCTGCTTTCCAGCGCTCACCGGTGGCACGCTCGGCAATGCTGCCTTCGCCTTGTGCCACTTGCCGAAAGCACGCTGCAACTGCGCCAGCATGTCCCGACCTTTGAAGTCGCCGGCAACGGCAAGGATCAGACGGTCGGCACCGAGCTGTTGTTGAAACAGCTGCTGCACATCGTTGTACTGCAACTGCGCAAGGCTTTGCTCACTGCCGGAGACCGGGCGCCCGTAAGGATGTGAACCAAACAACGCAGCCGCCGCATAGACCGGTGTGAGTGCACCGACATTGGCGTCCTTGGCGGCGCGCAGGAATTCGATCTGTCGTTGCCTGAGGCTGTCGAACTGAGACTGCTGCAGATGCGGGCGCTGCAGTACATCGGCCAGCAATTCAATCATCGGGCCCTGATCACGCGCCATGAACTGACCACTGAGTGTCAGGCTTTCAGTGCTGGCATCTGCGTCGAAACTGCCACCGACACTGGCTACCGCCTCGGCGAACTGCAAGGCATCGCGCTGCCCGGCACCCTTGAGCAGCAACTGCGCCAGCAGGTTGGTCGCGCCAGCCTTGTCGGCAGCATCCGCAAGTGCGCCGCCACGCACTACGGCCTGAAAGGCAACCAGCGGCACATCATGACGTTCCATCAACAACACCGTGGCGCCATTGCCAAGCACCACTCGTTGATAAGCCGGTATACGCACATCGCTTTGCGCCGCCCATACACCGGACGACCAGCACAGACACATCAGCAACCATGTGCCCAACCATTTACCAGGAAGCATCACTGACCTCCCTGCGCATCTGGTTTGTCCGCTTCATCTGGTAACAACACACCCACAGTTCGATTGCGTTTCACCAGCAGGCGCTGGGCAAGCTTCTGCAGATCCGCCGCAGTAACGCGCGCATAAACTTCGGGCATGGTGAACAACTTGCGGTAATCGCCATGAAACACGGCATAGTGACCCAGTGCCGCAGTCTTGCCATTGATGGTGGCCAGTTGTTGCCAGAATTCGCTGAGTACAATATTGCGCGCTTTGTTGAGTTCCTGGTCGGTGACACCCTGTTCGAGCACGCGTTGCAGTTCGGCATCGAACGCGTGCTCAGCCGCAGCCACATCGGCCTGCGCCGGCAACGCCAGATAGAACCACAACAGGCCGGGATCAAAACTGCGCATCACATCACCCGTCACCGAAATCGCCAGCTGGTCGCGCTCCACCAGTGCCTGATACAGACGCGATGATTCGCCGTCCACCAGAATGCGCAGCAGCAACTCCAGCGCTGGCATGTCGGCATCGCTGACCTGTGGGCTGTGGTAGGCGAACTGCAGCAGCGGTGTCTGTGCCGGTGCCTGCAGAGTCACGCGACGTTCGCCTTCCTGTTCGGGTTCACGGGTACGCAGCGCTTCAGCAGCCGGTTGCGCCGGAATGGGCTCAAGATATTTGTGCGCCAGCGCCAGCACTTCATCGGGTTTCACATCGCCCACCAGCACCAGCGTGCAATTGTTCGGCGCATAGTGCGTGGTGAAGAACTGTTGCAGATCCGCCAGCTGCCAGCCCTGGATATCAGAAGGCCAGCCGATCACGGGAATGCCGTAAGGATGCGCCAGGAATGCCGTGGCCTGTACCTGCTCGGCCAGCTTGCTCTGGTTGTCATCGTCCACACGCAGACGCCGTTCGGAATACACCACGCCACGTTCGCTCTCCACCACCTCGGGCACGAAGGCAAGATGCTGCAGACGATCGGCTTCCAGTTCGAATACGGTTGCCAGAGCGCCGGGCGCAAACCAGTCCTCGTATACCGTGACATCCTCGCTGGTGTAGGCGTTATTCGACCCACCCGCCGCTTCCATGATGCGGTCGAACTCACCCGGCGCGCGCCGGGTGGTGCCATTGAACATCATGTGTTCAAAGAAGTGCGCCAGACCGGTCTTGCCCACCACTTCGTTGCGTGAGCCCACCTTCACGAAGTTGTACAGCGCCACATTGGGAATATCGTGATCCGGCCAGATCAGGATCTGCATGCCGTTGCTCAGGGTGGTCTGCCTGATCTGGTCGCGGCCGGCCAGCTCGGCAGCTTGCAGCAGCTGCTGGCCCGGCAGGAAGCCCAGCAGAACCGTCAATATCGCCCATTTTCGCCGCATACCTGTACCCAAGGAAAAGCCGGAGTGAGAAGATTGGGGTCTGTTAATAGTGATTCGATCACTGTTAACAGACCCCCGGGGGATCGGGGGAAAACTCAATAGAGCGATCGGCCGTCACCAGCCGGTCCTGACTTGCTTCAATAAGAAGAGTTCAACATGCAGCGTTCGCAAACTTACATTTTGCCGGCCGGCGCGGACACCATCCCCGTGCTGGTGGAGCTGATGCGCCAGTACTGGGAATTCGAGCAGATTCGCGGCTTCTCAGCCGAACACGCCGACCGCCTGCTGCAGGATTTCCTGGGCCGCCCGCAGCTGGGGTGTGGCTGGATCGCATATAGCGATCAGCATGTCCAGGGTTACCTGCTGTGCAGCACGATTTTCAGTTTCGAATACGGTGGATTGACTGCAACGATCGACGAGTTGTACGTGGTAGCCGATGCACGTGGTCAGGGCGTGGGTCAGCTGCTGGTGCACACCGCCGAGAACGAAATGCGTCAGCAGGGCTGCGTGCATATCGAGATGGAAGTCGCGGCGCGCAATGTGCGCGCACAACACTTCTATTCCCTGATGGGTTTCGCCAGTCGCGCCGGTTACAGCCTGATGCACAAGGCGCTGTAGCGGCACGGGCTCGATAAATCGGACCCCTGCACACGTAAGTAGGTTGGGCTGAGTCTGCGAAGCCCAACATCTTCGACCAAGCTATGGAATGTTGGGCTTCGCAGACTCAGCCCAACCTACCTATATCAGCGACCGTAATACGCCGTAAAACTGGTCTTGGCCAGCATGTTGCCGTGAATCATGAAACCCGCCAGTGCCGCTGTAGCGTCGGCGGGTACCTCCAGCTTCGGCACCTTCAGTGCATACAGCGTAAAGATGTAGCGATGCGGCTTGTCGCCTGCCGGTGGACAGGCGCCACCGAAACCGGCTGTGCCAAAGTCAGTACGCACCTGCTGTGTGCCGGTGGGCATCGCCTTGCCATCGGCGGTACCCGCACCCTTGGCGATGCTGCTGGCACTGGCCGGAATGTTGATCGCCACCCAATGCCACCAGCCGCTGCCGGTGGGCGCATCGGGATCATAAACAGTGAGCGCATAACTCTGCGTACCCGCAGGTGCACCACTCCATGATAGCGCGGGCGACACATTGGCGCCGGTGCAACCAAAGCCGTTGAACACCTGTGCATTGGTCAATGTCGCACCGGGCTTGACGTCGGTACTACCAAGGGTGAAATCGGCCGCGACAGCCTGAACGGACAACGAACCCAACAAGATGGCGATTACAACTTTCATTGACTTCTCCTGACTTTCATTCAGAAAGTTTACAGCTCAATCACGCCGCGACCCAATTCCAGTACGCGGCCGGAAACAAATATCTGTTGTGCGGCATTCACCTGCAAGCCCAGCAGCGAGGGACGGTCCACTGCTGCGCCTTGATGGATCTGTTTGACCAGCGGCAGATGCGCCTGCGTGGCAATGAACCAGCCGCCCAGATTGGCGCAGGCCGATCCGGTAGCGGGATCTTCGACGACGGCCGAGCCTTTGGCAAAAAAGAAGCGCGCCTCGATTTGATCTGCTTCTGACGGTGCCCAGACATACACCAGAAATTTCTGCGCATTGATGCCGGCATGCCGATACAACAGTTCGACCCTGGGTGAGCAACGATGTACGGCAGACACACTGTGCAACGGTACAATCAGCTGCTCGCTGCCTGCATTGACCCACAGTGGTGGCGCGGCAATATCCTGAGGCTCCAGCCCGAGCATGTCCGCCAGGTTCTGGTGACTGGCGGCGACATCGCGCCATGCCGGTTTGTTTGCCTGCAACGTCCACATATCTTGTTGTGCAGTTACAGGAATAGTGCCGGCGCGCATTTCCAGTGTCAGTGAATCGCCTGTGTTGAACAGTGTGCGCACCACCTGCGCCGTGCCCAGGGTTGGATGCCCGGCAAATGGCATTTCAAAATTCGGCGTAAAAATGCGCACCCGGGCGGTGGCGACATCACTGGGCAGGATGAAGGTGGTTTCCGACAGATTGAACTGCAGGGCCAGCGCCTGCAGGGTGGCATCGTCAAGGCCGCGTCCGTCTTCAAATACGCATAGCGGATTACCGGACAACGGTTGTCCGTCGAGGGCGAATACGTTCAACAGACGGTAGTGATGCCTGGCCATCTGTAGACTCAACGATACAGATTAATCTCATCGCGCGATGCCAGTGCCACACGTCTGGCTGCCTGTGCAAAATCATCGCCGCTGCTGGCATACAACACAGCACGCGATGAACTGATGACCAACCCCGTGCCATCCGCGGTTTTACCGGCAGTCACGAGTGCCTTGACGTCGCCACCCTGCGCGCCAACGCCCGGCACCAGGAACGGCATATCACCGACTACGCCGCGCACTCGCTGCATCTGCTCGGGCCAGGTCGCACCTACCACCAGCAGGCAGTTGCCGTTGGCATTCCATTCATTGGCCACTTTACTGGCGAGATGCACATACAGCGGCTGGCCGTCGATGGACAGATCCTGCAGATCCTGCGCACCGGGATTGGAAGTGCGGCACAGGATCACCACACCCTTGTCGGCATAGCGAGTGAATGGCGTGATGGAGTCGCCGCCAAGATAGGGATTCACCGTGACGGCATCGGCCTGATAACGCGTAAATGCTTCCAGTGCATATTGATCGGCGGTGCTGCCGATATCGCCGCGCTTGGCATCGAGAATCACCGGAATATGCGGATACTGCGTGCGCAGATACTCCATGGTCTGCAGCAGCTGATCTTCAGCCGATTGCGCAGCGAAATAAGCGATCTGCGGTTTGTAGGCACACACCAGGTCGTGCGTAGCATCAATGATGGCTTTGTTGAATTCGAAAATGGCCTGTTGTCTGCCACGCAGGCGCACCGGCAATTTGGCGGGATCGGGATCAAGGCCCACACAGAGCAGGGAATTGCTCGAAGTCCACGCAGCACGCAGTTTGGCAATAAAGTTCATGGGTGCCATTGTAGGGGCGGGGCATGCCCCGCCCTCTGGAAATTGCGACAAACGAAACAAGGGCGAGGCGTGCCTCGCCCCTACGATTTTCAACGCTTGGCGAGCAGATCGCGAATTTCTTCCAGCAGCACTTCCTGTCTGGGTGGCGCCGGTGGCGGCGCGCCCGGTGCCGGTTTTTTGAGTTTGTTGATGCCGCGAATGGCCAGGAAGATGACGAAGGCAATAATCAGGAAGTCGACGATCGACTGGATGAAGGCGCCGTACTTGAGCAGCACGGCTTTGCCATCTGCGCCCTCGCCAATCTGTATGGCCAGATCCGAAAAGTTCTTGCCGCTGGTCAGTACGCCGACCACTGGCATGATGACGGCATCCACCAGGGACGACACGATCTTGCCGAAGGCGCCGCCAATGACCACACCGACTGCCAGATCGATGACATTGCCGCGCATGGCAAATTCTTTGAATTCTTTACCTAGACTCATCGCGATTCCTCCAATGGGTTCTTGTTGGCGGCGCGCATGCCGTACCTGGGTCTTGCAGACAATAGCACCCTCACCCCGGGGGAGTACAAGCCGCGAATTGTTCGCACAAAACAAACGGCCTCAATACTCTCGCACTGAGGCCGTTGCTTCTCGACCAGAAAAGTACGGGCTATGGCAGATCAGTGGCGCCCATCAGGTAGCGATCGCATTCTCGTGCCGCACCGCGACCTTCGTTGATGGCCCATACCACCAGACTCTGGCCACGACGGCAGTCACCGGCCGTGAAGACACCCTTGACGCTGGTGTTGAACTTGCCGTGTTCTGCCTTGATGTTGCTGCGCGGATCAGTCTCAACGTCCAGCGCCTTGATCAGCGGCTGCTCGGGTCCGAGGAAGCCCATGGCCAGCAACACCAGTTGCGCAGGACGGGTTTGCTCAGTACCGGCCTGCTCAACGGGAATGAATTGACCCTTGTCGTTCTTTTCCCACTTGATCTGTACAGTCACCAGTTCTTTCACCGCGCCATTCGCATCAGCGATGAACTTCTTGACCGTGGTCTGATAGACACGCGGATCATCACCGAACCTGGCCGCGGCTTCTTCCTGACCGTAGTCCATCTTGTACACCTTGGGCCACTCTGGCCAGGGGTTATCGTCGGCACGATCCATGGGTGCGCGCGGCATGATTTCAATCTGCACCAAGCTCCTGCAGCCCTGGCGAATCGCGGTACCCACGCAATCGGTGCCGGTATCACCACCACCGATCACCACCACATCCTTGCCTGCGGCATGAATGGGACAAGTGTCCGGTCCGCCGTCCAGAATCGCTTTGGTGGAAGCCGTGAGGTATTCCATGGCGAAATGCACGCCCTTGAGCTCTCGCCCTTCAACCGGCAGATCGCGCGGCAAAGTAGCACCAGTAGAAATAACAATCGCATCGAAATCCTTGCGCAGCGATTCGGCTGATACGTTGCCACCCACATCGGCATTGCATTCGAACTTGATGCCTTCCTGCTCCATCAGCTTCAGACGACGTTCGACGACTTCCTTCTTGTCGAGCTTCATGTTGGGAATGCCGTACATCAGCAGGCCGCCCGGACGATCGGCGCGTTCAAATACGGTCACCAGGTGACCAGCGCGATTCAATTGCGCGGCCGCCGACAAACCGGCCGGGCCTGAACCAATCACCGCCACTTTCTTGCCGGTGCGTACCTTGGGCGCTTCGGGAATCACCCAGCCTTCTTCCCAGCCCTTATCGATAATCGTGTTTTCGATGTTCTTGATGGTGACCGGCGGGTTGTTGATGCCCAGTACACAGGAACCTTCGCAAGGCGCGGGACAGACCCGGCCGGTGAACTCGGGGAAGTTGTTGGTCTTGTGCAGACGGGTGAGCGCTTCCTGCCACAGACCGCGATACACCAGGTCATTCCACTCGGGAATGAGATTGTTGACGGGGCAGCCCGACGCCATGCCGCTGACCAGCTTGCCGGTGTGGCAGAACGGCACACCACAATCCATGCAGCGCGCGCCCTGATTACGCAGGCGCTTTTCTTCCATGTGATGATGGAATTCGTTCCAGTCCTTGACGCGTTCGGTCGGGCTGCGGTCTACCGGCAGTTCGCGCAGATATTCGATGAATCCTGTTGGCTTACCCATCTGTCATTCTCAATTGCAAAAATATCTAACGTAGGGGTCGTTAGCGAACGACCCTTGCAGGCATTTCCGTGAGGGCGGTTCGCGAACCGCCCCTGCACACCGACAATCCTTCATTAACCGCCGCCTACACGTGCAGCATCGTGTGCGTTTTCTTCGAACGCCACCATGATGGCGTCTTCGCCGGTGAGGCCCTGTTCCTCGGCGCGCTTGATGCCAGCCAGCATGCGCTTGTAATCCTTGGGGATCACCTTCACGAACTTGGGCAGGTATCTGTCCCAGGCGTCGAGCACTTGCTGCGCACGATCACTCCTGGTGTAAGTACGATGCTTTTCGATCAACGCACGCACCTCGGCGACTTCCGCCGGGTCATCCAGCGATTCGACATTGACCATGGCCTTGTTGATCTGCGCGTTGAAGCTGCCGGCTTCATCCAGCACATAGGCCACGCCACCGGACATGCCGGCACCGAAATTCCGGCCGGTGCTGCCCAGGATGATGACGCGACCACCAGTCATGTATTCGCAGCCATGATCACCCAGACCTTCCACCACGGTATTCACGCCGCTGTTGCGCACCGCGAAGCGTTCGCCGGCACGACCGCGGATGAACACCTCGCCACTGGTTGCGCCATACAACGCAACGTTGCCGACAATGATGTTGTCCTCGGCCCTGAAGGTCGCCTTGTGCGACGGATAGATCACCAGCTTGCCGCCGGACAGGCCCTTGCCCACGTAGTCGTTGGCATCGCCTTCCAGTTCGAAACTCATGCCGCGCGGCATGAACGCGCCGAAGCTCTGACCCGCGGAGCCGGTGAACTTGATGCGCACGGTATCTTCCGGCAAACCAGCCGCGCCCCACTTGCGCGTGATCTCGCTGCCAGTGATGGTGCCGGTGACGCGATTGACATTGCGAATCGGCAACTCGGCCTGCACCTTCTCGCCGCGTTCGATGGCGGGCTTGCAGATGTCGAGCAATTTGGTAACGTCCAGCGACTTGTCGAGGCCATGATCCTGTTCGATCTGGCAGAAGCGACCCACTTCCGGGCCGGCATCGGGCTGATACAGGATGTTGCTGAAGTCGAAGCCCTTGCCCTTCCAATGGTCAATGGCTTTTTTCGGTTCGAGCACATCGACGCGCCCCACCATTTCTTCAATGGTGCGGAAACCCAGCTTGGCCATCCATTCGCGCAGATCCTGCGCGATGAACTTCATGAAGTTCACCACATGCTCCGGTTTGCCGGCGAATCTCTCACGCAGCTTCGGATCCTGCGTGGCCACGCCGACCGGGCAGGTATTGAGGTGACACACACGCATCAGGATGCAGCCGGTGGCCACCAGCGGGCCAGTAGCAAAGCCGAACTCTTCAGCACCGAGCAATGCGGCAACGGCTACATCACGTCCGGTCTTCAATTGACCATCGGTTTCCACCGCAATGCGGCTGCGCAGATTGTTGAGCACCAGCGTCTGATGTGTTTCAGCGAGGCCCAGCTCCCATGGCAAACCTGCATGCGTGGTTGACGTCAGCGGCGAAGCACCCGTGCCGCCGTCATAACCGGAGATCAGCACCACATCCGCATGCGCCTTGGCCACACCGGCGGCGATGGTGCCTACACCGACTTCGGCCACCAGCTTGACGCTGACGCGCGCCTTGCGATTGCTGTTCTTCAGGTCGTGAATCAGCTCGGCCAGATCTTCGATGGAATAGATATCGTGATGCGGCGGCGGTGAAATCAGGCCCACGCCGGCGGTGGTGTGACGCGTCTTGGCCACCCATGGATACACCTTGGTGCCAGGCAACTGACCACCTTCGCCGGGCTTGGCGCCCTGTGCCATCTTGATCTGCAACTCGCGTGCATTGACCAGGTAGTTGCTGGTCACACCGAAGCGGCCCGAGGCCACCTGCTTGATCGCGGAGTTCTTCGAATCGCCATTCGGCATGGGAATGAAGCGTTCAGGATCTTCACCACCCTCACCGGTATTGCTCTTGCCACCGATACGGTTCATGGCAATGGCCAGCGTCTCGTGCGCTTCCTTGCTGATCGAGCCATAGCTCATCGCGCCGGTCTTGAAACGCTTGACGATGTTATCCACCGATTCAACTTCGTCCAGCGGCACCGGCTCACGCGGCTTGAAGTCCAGCAGGCCGCGCAAGGTGGCAAACTGCTTCGATTGATCGTCGATCAACTCGGCGTAGGCCTTGTACGTCTGGTAACTGCCGGTGCGCACCGACTTCTGCAGGCGGTGAATCGACTCCGGATTGAACATGTGGTACTCGCCTTCGGCGCGCCACTGATACTGGCCGCCCACCGGCAGAGCATGACCGTTCACCTGACGAATCGGGAAGGCGTAGGCATGACGCATCAACACTTCGCGCGCCAGCACATCGATGCCGATACCGCCGATACGCGATGGCGTGTTGGTGAAGTATTCGTCCACCACCTCCTGATGCAGACCCACGGCTTCGAACACCTGCGCACCGTGATAGCTCTGGATCGCCGAAATGCCCATCTTGGACATCACCTTGACCACGCCCTTGGTAGCAGCCTTGACGAAGTTCTTGCACGCGGTTTTGTGATCCACGCCGGGCAACATGTCTTCGCGAATCATGCCGTCGATGGTTTCGAAGGCCAGATACGGATTGATCGCGCTGGCGCCGTAACCGATCAACAGCGCGAAGTGATGCACTTCGCGCGCTTCGCCGGTTTCCAGCACCAGCGACACGCGAGTACGCAGACCGGCGCGAATCAGGTAGTGATGCAGGCCTGACACCGCCAGCAAGGACGGCAGCGGCGCCATTTCGCGATTTACGCCGCGGTCGCTGAGGATCAGCACATTGATCTCTTCTTCTTCGATCAGGCGCTTGGCGGCCTCACACAGTTCTTCCATGGTCTTGACCAGACCCAGTTCGCCGCGCTTGACCTTGAACAGCGACGACAGCACACCCACCTTGAGTCCCGGCAGATCCATGCGACGGACCTTGGCGAAGTCTTCATTGGTGAGTACCGGACCGCTCAACTGCACGCGGCGGCAGTCACTGGGTTGTGGTTCCAGCAGGTTGCCTTCTGAACCCAGCCACATTTCCGATGAGGTGATGATTTCCTCACGGATGGAATCGATGGGCGGATTGGTGACCTGCGCAAACAGCTGCTTGAAGTAATCAAACAGCAGGCGCGACTTCTTGGACAACACCGCCAGTGGTGTGTCGTTGCCCATCGAACCCACGGCTTCCACGCCTTCACGCGCCATGGGCGCAATCAGGATGCGCTGATCTTCAAAGGTGTAACCGAAAGCAATCTGGCGCTGCAACAGCGTGTCGTGATCCGGCAGCGGCACTTCTGGCGCGGTGGGCAGATCCTTCAACTGCACCAGATGTTCGTTGAGCCATTGACGATAGGGACGCTGACTGACGATGTCGCGCTTGATTTCTTCGTCGTCGATGATACGGCCCTGTGCCATGTTGATCAGGAACATGCGGCCCGGCTGCAGGCGGCCTTTCTCCACCACATCTTCCGGCGGAATGTCGAGTACGCCCGCTTCGGAGGCCATCACCACCAGATCATCCTTGGTCACCCAGTAGCGCGAAGGACGCAGACCATTGCGATCGAGCACAGCGCCAATCTGCGTGCCGTCGGTGAAGGCAATACAGGCCGGACCATCCCACGGTTCCATGAGGCTGGAGTGGTATTGGTAGAACGCACGCCGCGCATCGTCCATGGTCTCGTGGCCGGACCATGGCTCGGGCACCATCATCATCACGGCATGCGGCAATGAACGACCACCCAGCACCAGCAGTTCCAGGGTGTTGTCGAACATCGCCGAGTCGGAACCGTTGGGGTTGATGATCGGTGGAATCTTTTCCATGTCTTCGCCGAACAGCTCGGAACGGAAACGCGGCTCGCGCGCACGCATCCAGTTGAAGTTGCCGCGCAGCGTGTTGATTTCACCGTTGTGCGCGATGAATCGGTACGGGTGAGCGCGATCCCAGCTGGGGAAGGTGTTGGTACTGAAACGCGAATGCACCAGGGCCAGCGCAGTTTCCATGGTCGGATCGCGCAAATCGAGGAAGTACTGATCCAGTTGCGCCGTGGTGAGCATGCCCTTGTACACCAGGGTGCGGGTGGACAGGCTGCACAGATACCAGGTCTCGGCGCCGCCCAGCGTGGAGGTGCGCAGATCGGTATAGGCGCGCTTGCGGATCACATACAGTTTGCGCTCGAATTCCTGCTGGTCCTTGATCTCGGCACTGCGACCGATGAACACCTGCCGCATGAACGGCTCGGCCGCCTTGGCGGTATCGCCCAGCATCGAGTTGTCGGTGGGCACGGTGCGCCAGCCCAGCAGCACCTGGCCTTCGGATTGAATGATCTGGGCAAATCTGGCTTCCAGACTGCGCCGCAACGTAGCGTTGCGCGGCAGGAACACCAGCCCACAGCCGTATTCACCTTCGGCAGGCAGCTTGATGCTGAGCTTCTGGCAGGCGGCAGCGAGGAACTTGTGCGGCATCTGCATGAGCACACCCGCGCCGTCGCCGGTGTTCACTTCGCTGCCGCTGGCGCCGCGATGGTCGAGGTTCTTCAGCACCTCGATACCCTGCTGCAGGATGCGATGCGTCTTGCGGCCCTTGATATCCGCCACGAACCCTACGCCGCAGGCGTCGTGTTCGAACTGCGGGTCGTACAAGCCCTGTTTTTTCGGCCGGGTGGTCATGGGCTGACTGTCGGACGAAACAGCAGGCGTCTCGGCGGACGCTGCATCAACTTCGGGCTTGAAAGGCGTAGTCGCAGACATCGGATTGCTTACCGGTTAACAAAGCGGGGGTGGGCCAGTTTACGGGCCTTGCGTCCGTAGCTAAAGGTTTTTTTGTCATGAATATCGGGGACATGCTGGCGATTTGGCCGCTTTTGGGGCGTGCTGCGCGAGAAGCAGATAAATGCTGCGCAAAAAAAGAGCGCCGCCTGCGGGGAAGAACGCTGAGGCGGCGCGTAGTGACGAAACCCGGATCAGTGAGACGCGTTAAAACACCGAGATTCGCTTTACTGAAAACTGGACAAGACCAAATACACTCAAGCTGCCCGCTCTCAAGACGCCAGGGGCATAGCCGTCATTTCCATTTCGTAGCCAACCACTTCGCGCGAGACAGGATCGAGAATCGGCCTGCGCTTGCCGACGCTACCCGCGCCGGGTTGGCCGAGCCAGGCGGCATTCTGTCGCGCCGGTTCCAGTGCCATGCGACCATCGGCGTGACGAACCAACAGCATGGTGCCGGTGGCTACGAAGTCACGAAGCGCTCCCGGAGTTTCCGGGGTACCGTCCGGCAGCACCACGGCGATGATTTCCGGCTGGGAACCTGAGTTGCGCGTAGGGCCTGACATCATGGATCACTCAACTTGAGGGGGTTGACCTGACACTGAGCTGTAATCAGCAAGCCCCGTGCCAATCCCTGTTTATTGCCGATATTCCATGTCTTATCAACAAGTTGAAAACGAACCAGCGCTGCCTTGAAGCCAGTCCGGCGGTGACACAAATTGTCGCTAATCGACCGGCCGTATCCGGCCGGCACGCCGGACTGAGACCTGCAGCACACGCAAGGCAGCCTCAGCCCGGCACCATCAAACACTCACCTGACCCGAGCGCCCGACATGTCCGACTCCCGCGATTCAGCCACTGATCCTGCTCCTGCCCGTCGATTCATTGATCGCAAAGCCAGCACTCCGACGCTGGTCGGCATCGGCACGCGCTTCGAAGGTGAACTGAACTGTGCCGGCGACCTGTCAGTGGCGGGCGAGGTGATCGGCAACGGCGAGATACAGGGGATGTTGACCTTGTCGGAAACCGGCAGATGGCAAGGCACTGTGCGTTGCGACCATGCCTTGCTGGCCGGCGTGCTGCAAGGGGCCTTGGCAGTCGCCGGTAAACTGGAAATACGCGCCACTGCACGAATCAACGGACAAATCAGCGCCCGACAAATTGCCATTGCGGAAGGCGCTATCATCGAGGGCGACATCACCGTGATCAGTGGTGAACCTATTCAGCGTTTTGTCGAGAAAAGGCACGCATAAAACCGGCAGGGAGTCGGCAAGTTCGGCCGCCTCACTCCAGTGTTTTCGTCGGTTGCCATACCATCGACTAGCATGGCTGTGTATCGCAGCTATGCGACGTGCAGCGACGTTGGGAGCGGTCGGTGCGGCTTGCATGACCTGGTTGCAGCCGGCGTCATAGCCAGAGAATCCCGTGACATTGGCACGAACTCTTGCCGCTAAGATATGCGCCCCTTTCACGCCAATCGCGTCTACCCGGGTCACGGATGTCACACAGCGCCGAATCTGCATTGCAACTGGTTGCCCATCGCGGCAATGCCCACGAATTTCCGGAGAACACCCTGCCGGCCCTGCGGTCGGCGCTGGAACTGGGCGTCAGTTTTGTGGAATTCGATGTGCATCTGTGCGCGGATGGAATGCCGGTGGTGATGCACGACGCCAATCTGGCGCGCTGCGCGGGCATCAATCGCGATGCGCTGGACATGACCTGGAATCAGCTGCGCGAAATTCCGGTGGGCGAGGCGCAGCGCTTTGGCGATCGCTTTACCGATGTGTGCATTCCGTCGCTGTCGCAAGTCGTCGAGCTGCTGGGCAACTTTCCGAAGGCCACTGCGTTTGTGGAACTGAAGCGTGCCTCATTGCAGAAATTCGGCATGGAGCAGATGGTGCGCAGCGTGTGTGCGGTGCTGAAGCCGGTGGCAGCGCAGGTGGTGCTGATTTCCTTCGATCTGCCGGCCATTCACCACATCAAACAGAATTCCGGCGTGCGCGTCGGCTGGGTGCTGCCGGAATACAACTCGTTGTCGATGCTGAAGGCAGAAGCAACCCTGCCGCACTATCTGTTCTGCGATCACCTGAAATTGCCGAAGGATGCTTCACGTCTGTGGCGGGGACCGTGGCAATGGGCACTGTACGAAGTGACCACGCGCGCCGAAGCCGGCGAGTTGCAGGCACGCGGTGCACAGCTGGTTGAAACCATGCAGGTGCGTCACATGCTGCGCGAGCTGCGTACACTGCAAGCCCGGTCCGGCAACTGAAGGATCCATCGTGGCAAGCCAGGACACATGAGCGAACATGACGTCATCGTGGTGGGCGCCGGCATACACGGTGTTGGCGTAGCGCAGGCAGCGGCGGCGGCGGGTCAACGCGTGCTGTTGCTGGAGCAGGCACATCCGGCGTTCGGCACTTCCAGCCGCTCCAGCAAACTCATCCATGGCGGCCTGCGTTATCTGGAAAGCGGTCAGTTGCACCTGGTGCGCGAAAGCCTGCGGGAACGCGCGCTCATGCTGCGCAATGCGCCGGAGCTGGTGCGACTCAAGCCATTCCATATTCCGCTTTATCGGCAAACGCGGCGTCAGCCGTGGCAGATCCGTATCGGACTCAGTCTGTATGCAGTACTCGGCGGGTTTCAGCACGGCAGCCGCTTCGGAACGGTCGCACGCAAGAACTGGCATCAGCTTGATGGTCTGAACACCAAGGACCTGCACACGGTATTCCGTTACTTTGATGCGCAAACCGACGATGCCCTGCTGACCGGTGCGGTGTTGCGCTCGGCGCAGCAACTCGGCGCGGAATTCTGCGCACCGGCCAGACTCACCCACGCGCAGCTGCATCCTGAGGGCGTGACCGCCACTTATCTTGAGAATGGTCATAGCCGCAGCGCCAGCGCCCGCGTGCTGATCAACGCCAGCGGTCCGTGGGTCAATCACACGCTGGGACTCGTCACGCCCAAACAACCGGCGCGGCTTATTGAGCTGGTGCAGGGCACGCATCTCATCGTGCCCGGCGCCATCACCTGCGGCATTTACTATGTGGAGAGTCCGCGCGATGGTCGCGCCATTTTTGTCATGCCGTGGTATGGACAGACCATGATCGGCACCACTGAAACACGTTTTCGCGGTGATCCGGCCGAGGTGCGACCGCTGCAGACCGAGATCAACTATCTGCTGCAAACCCTCAAGTACTATTTCCCGACCTATCGTCACCTCAGCAGCGCCAACATCATCCGCAGTTTCGCCGGCGTGCGCGTCCTGCCGGCCGGCGCCGGCCATGCCTTTCATCGCTCGCGCGAAACGCTGCTGGATGTGGATCGCGACGCGCAGCCGCGTCTGCTGTCCATCTTCGGCGGCAAACTGACCGGCTGGCGCGCCACAGCAGAAAACGTCATGCAACGTATCAATTCTTCCCTGCCCGTTCGACCAGTGCGCGCCGATACGCGTCGCATTCGTCTGACGCCTGAGTAGTGGTCATGGATGATCTGCAATTGCTCAGCGAAGGTCTGCGCGAACTGGCTGGCGAGCTCGGACCCATTGTGCAGACCGAACAGGCGCCGCTATGGCTGGCGCTGGATCAAGGCGGTCACGCCAGTCGCGCCATCGTGTTCGATAACAATGGCAGGCAGGTGGCGCAGGCCTTTGCGCCGATTACCACCCGGCACATCGGCGCGGATCGCGTCGAACATGAGCCACTGGAAATCGTGCAGTCGTTGCGCACCGCCATCGACGATGTGGCGCATTCGCTGGGCGCCGATGTCGATCGCATCCAGGCCGCCGGTCTGGCGACACAACGCTCCAGCATCGTGTGCTGGGATGCACATACCGGTCAGCCGCTATCGCCGGTGCTGTCCTGGCAGGACCGGCGCAACAACGCGCTGATTGAGCAACTGCAAGAGCATCGCGATGCTATCCAGCAACTCACCGGACTGGTGTTGTCGCCGCACTACGGGGCCAGCAAACTGCGCTGGTGTCTGGATGAACTGCCTGCCGTGCAACAGGCGCAGCAAGCCGGGCAATTGCATTGCGGACCACTGGCCAGCTATCTCTTGCAGGCATTACTGCAAGAACGACCACATCTGGTCGATCCTGCCAATGCTTCCCGCACGCAGTTGTGGTCGCCAGCTGGCAATGACTGGGCTGACATGTTGCTGCAATGGTTTGGTGTGCCGCGTGCCGCCCTGCCCAAACCCGTCACCACACAACACACCTACGGTCACCTGCAGATCGGCACACATCAGGTGCCGCTGCTGGCCTGCACTGGCGATCAGGCCGCAGTGCTATTCGCCAATGGTGCACTGGATCGCGATTGCATTTACATCAACGTGGGTACGGGTGGATTCGCGCTGGCGCCGCTCGAACACGAACTTGCGCAGGCCGCGCCGTTGCTGCGCAGTGTGCTGTATTCCGACGCAACCCGGACCATCCACGCGCTGGAAGGTACGGTCAACGGTTCTGCCAGCGCCCTTCACTGGCTGGGCGAACGCAGCGCGCTCGACATTCAACGGGCGACTGCGGTACTGCACCGTCAGCAGGTCACCAACCTGACCATACCGTTGTTCATCAACGGCATTGGCGGCGTAGGTTCGCCCTACTGGTTGCCGCAACTTGAATCGCGCTTTGTACCGTTTGCCGGATCAACCAGTGATGCCGACAACGATCTCACGCAGTTGATTGCGGTCATTGAAAGCATTGCCTTTCTGCTGTCCGCCAGCATTGAACTGATGCGCCAGCAGCTGCCATCGCTGGCGCGCATTGTCATCGGCGGTGGACTGAGCTCCTGCCGTTATCTGTGCGAATGTCTTGCCGACCTGAATCAGTTGCCAGTAACGCAACTGGGCGAGCGCGAACTTACCGCCAGGGGGCTGGGATATCTGGTCGCCGGTCAGCCGCAAACCTGGCTGGCCGACAGGCAAACGACCCGATTTGTATCCCAAGACAATGCCCCGCTGCTTGCCCGGCTGTCATTGTGGCGCGGGCACATGGAGAGTGCGCGGCGCGCCGAAGGCCGCAATTGATTCGCTCATTTTGTGACGCAGTTGCCGTCCCTACCCCGTTAAGGCAATGCCTCACTTCAGCCCTGCAACCGCCACCCGATATTCGATGAAGCATCACCACGGCTGCGTATATCGCGCAGGCCTGATGAGCGTTAAGGAAACCCGGGCCGGAAGCAACCCATGTCATCGTCGTTCTCGAATGCGGCAACAGACCGCCAGCTTGACCAGCAACAGATCGCCTTATTGCACAGCTTGTGCAACGGCACGCTGCCGCCGGAAATCGCGGAGTACGTCATTCCGTGAACAACCCCCAACAGCTCAGGGACATTTCCGGCTGCGTGCTGGTTGTCGATGACGACGAGGCGGTGCGGTATCTCGTCAGCAGTGTGCTGGGTGATGCCGGTTACCAGGTGCTGGAGGCCGTCAATGGCGCAGATGGCCTGGAACAGTTTGCCGCCCACCACGTCGACTGCCTCGTTACCGATGTAAACATGCCGGGTCTCAACGGCTTTGAGCTGTGCGCCATGGTGCGTGTGATGCCGGGCGGTGAGCGTGCGCAGATATTGTTCATAACCGGTCAGGACGATTACGACTCGATCCAGCGCGCCTATCAGGCCGGCGCCAACGACTTCGTCGTCAAACAACACATCAATCCCATCCTGCTGCTGGAGCGCGTGCGTTTCCTGTTTCGCGCACAACGCATGCAGGACGAGTTGCGGCGGAGTGAACAACGCCTGTCCTATGCGCAACGTCTGGCCACGCTGGGCCACTGGGAGCGCACGCTGGACGGGGGCACCCTGGCGGTATCCAGCGTCGTCTGTCAGCTGCTGAACGTGGCTGATCCTGGCCAGCTCAACTGGCAGGTGTTGTGCGAACAAACACACCCCGATGATCTGTCCGCGATGCAACTGACCATGCAGCGCGCCATTACCAATCGCAGCAACTTCCGTCTTGAACATCGCGTCATCAACCAGCACGGCACCCAACGCGTGCTGCGTCATCAGGGCGAGGTGGTGTTCGACAACAATAACTGGAGCATTCGCAGCACGGTGCAGGATGTCACCGAAACCCGTGCGCAGGAGGACCGCATTCGCTTCCTGGCTTTTCACGATCCGCTCACCGCGCTGCCCAATCGCGAATCGGCCGTCCGCACGCTCAAGTTGGCCATCAAGACCTGTGCTGCACAGCAGGAACACGTTGCGGTGTTCGCATTGTGGCTGGATGACTTCAACCGGGTCGCCAGTTCGCTCGGCCAGCACGTCAGCGATGCCGTGCTCAAGACCATGGGCGATCGTCTGCGCAGCCAGATCCGTGGTTCCGATCACGTGACGCTCAATAGTAACCAGAATGCACAGGACGGCTGCGTGGTTGCGCGCGCCGACAGCGACAAGTTCCTGATCGTGGTCAGCAATCTGCATTTGAGCGAAACCGCCATCAGCATTGCCAAACGCCTGCAGCGAGCCGTGGCCAGCCCGGTCGCCATGGGCGATACTGAATTGCAGTTGAGCGCGTCAGTAGGCATCAGTCTGTACCCCGACGATGGCAGCACCGCCGAAGAACTAGTGGACAATGCCTTTTCCGCACTGATGCACACCAGTGGCCAGAAGGGCACCTGCCAGTTCTTCGCCACCGAGATCAGCAGCCGGGCGCGCCAGCGTCTGACACTGGAAGCAGAGCTGCGCCAGGCCATTGAAGCCAATCAGTTCCTGTTGCATTTCCAGCCACGCATGCGGCTCGCCGACAACGGCGTACATGGCGCCGAAGCGCTGGTGCGCTGGCAACACCCGACGCGGGGACTGATCATGCCCGGCGACTTCGTACCGCTGGCGGAAGAAATCGGCCTGATCGCGCCCCTGGGTGGACTGGTAATCAACATGGCGGCCCGTCAGGCCATGCACTGGCGGCAGTTGTTCGGCAGGCAGTTCCGTATTTCCTTCAACATTTCGCCACTGCAGTTCGGCGCAGTGAATCTGATCGGGGCAATCGATCAGGCCGTGCTGCGCGAGCAGGCGCACTTCGAGAATCTGGAAGTGGAGATTACCGAGAGTGCCTTGATGGCGCGGCCGGAAGTAGTCATCAATGCACTGCATGCCTTCCATGAACGCGGCTTGCGCGTGGCGCTGGATGATTTCGGCACAGGTTTCTCGTCGCTCAGCTACCTGCGCAAGCTACCGCTGGATGTGCTCAAGATCGACCGCAGTTTCATCGCGGATATTGGCGCCACCCAGAGCGGCAGCTCGCTGGTCAATGCGATTCTGTTCATGGCGCATGCACTCGGTCTGAGCTGCGTGGCAGAAGGCGTGGAGCAGGAGTCGCAACTGAGTTTCCTCGCCGCACATCACTGTCATGAAGTTCAGGGATACCTGCTGGCGCGACCGATGGCGGCTCCTGATTTCGAACGCTGGTTACACAATTGGCAAACTGCGCATGTGAATGGCGCCGACGTCAAATTCGCCTGAGCCAGACCGCATTATCCGCCCGCTGTCATGCCGGCAGCAGGCATCGCAGTTTCAGTTGCAACTGCACTCAAGCTGTCGATTGCCCACTGATTTACCCAGCGTTTGCCGCCCCAACTGGCAATGAAGCCGCAGTGACCGCCATAGTCGCTGCTGGTGATGTGCAGAAAAGGATTATCCGGAAGACGCAGCGCATCGACCGCCGGCACAATGGGATCGTCCTGCGCAATCAGCAGCCGGCTCGGCACGCGTAGCTCACTCAGGGTGTTGCCCAATAACGAATAACCATCGTAGTACTCACGCGCGCCGCTATAACCAGCATGACGTTGCACCAGTATGTCGGTGAGTTCGGTAATGCTCCGGGTATGCAGCAGCGCGCCGAACTCATACTGGCCAGGAAAGTGCCGCTGCTTGGATTGCAGCGCCTGCTTCCACTTGCTGAGAAAGTAGTGGCGATAAATCGGCAGCCCGGAGGCCAGTGCGGCATCGCTGGCATGCGGATTGAGCGCCGGACAGATGGCCACCACCTGCCGCAGGTTGATACCGGCATGCCCGGCGCGTGCAGCCACCCGCAATGCAAAGTTGCCGCCCAGTGAAAAGCCGGCCAGCGACAAGTCTGCAATGTTGTAGCGATGTTGCACGGCACGCACGGCGCCCACCACTTCATCGAGCAGACAGGAATGAAACAGGCCGGGATTGAGATGTTCCGTGCCGCCGTGATCGCGCAGGTTCAGACGAAACACGTTGTAACCCTGTGCATACAGAATCGCACCCAGCGACAGCACATAGCTGGACTGTGCATCGCCCAGCCAGCCATGCAGCAATATGACCCACGGTGCATCCGTAGCGACGGCCTGTGGCTGCCGCGACGCAAAGCCACTGAGACGCACGCCGGCACCGCAGTCAAGGATCACTGGCTCGGCCACGGCACGCAGGGCGCGCGATTGTTGCAGCACCGGCAGCCGCAAGGCTGCAAAGCTGAGCAATGTCGATTGCACATGTGGGTTGCGCAGACCGACAGGCGGCAGGAACGCTGCGTGATGCAGCCTGGTAGCGGGATTCGGCATCAAGGCGCGGTCGGTACGGTAAATTCGACGCGTTGATTGCGCTCGGCAACCGCGTTCCACGCTGCTGCGGTGAGGGTCGATGATGGCGCGGGATAGGCAACCACCGGCTTGTGTGCACCATCGACGATCTGCACCCTGATGCCACTGGCGGTGTTGCTGTTGAGGCTGGCCACCAGATTGGCAAATGCCACCGACTGGCGTTGCTGCACAGTGAGCGCATCGCCAAACGGATTGCCCACGGCATCGCAACGACTCACCGGTACGTCCTCGTCAGCCAGCGCATAACCACTTGCCGGACTGCCACTCAGACAAAAATCGCCCGTGAAGATCTCGACGCGTACGGTACCCTTGATCTGCTGGCTGCGCATGCCTTCCACGAGTTCGCGCAACTTCTCCAGACGCGCGCCGGACAGTGGCACCTCACCATAGGGCACGGCTTCGGTCTCAATGCGTGCGGCCGGCACCGATGCGGGCGTCGCCGCCAACGGCACGACTGCGGGTGTGCGTGCGGCGGCGGGCCCGCCCGACAAACGCACGCTGAGTTGTTGCTGTGCGCTTTGCAGCTGCAGCAGTAGCTGACGCAGTTGTTGCTGCTGGTAGATCAGGGCACATAGCAGCACCAGTGCGAAACAACTGGCGAGCAAAGCACCCGCACGCCAGCGTCGCGATACTTCCGACGGCGTGCTGGTACGCAGGATTTCCGCGTGCACTTCGGTGGCAATGCGATGCGCCAGTTGCGGCACCGACAGTGACTCGGCCGCCTGTTCCGCCGTGAGTGCCGCAGCCTGCAAAGGCTCGACTACAGGAATACTGGTTGCGGAGGCAACCGCCTCACGTTCCGGCAGAGAGACGCGCGGTTTGGCCGGAGACGGCGCGGGCACAGCCGCACCGCCATGCAGATTCAACTGCTGCAGGGCTTCAGCCACATCAGCGTGCTTGAGTGTCTTGGGTAGCACACCCATGGCGCCCAACGCCCGCGCCTGACTCAGATACATCTCGCCTTCCTGCGAGGTATACATCAGCACCGGAATGGTTGCGGTAGCGGGATTGGCCTTGATTACCCGCACAGCCGCAAAGCCATCCATGCCCGGCATCAGATGATCCATGAAGATCACATCCGGGCGGATGGTCTGGAGGTAGGTAAGCGCCAGTTCCGCCGACTCCACGGCATCCACTTCCAGACCAAAGCTTTCCAGCATCCTGCTGAGGATGTGCCGGGCAGAACGGGAATCGTCGACGACCAGGGCGCGATGGGAGGGCATGCATGCTTTGTAGCGACAAATGTCGTTCCTGCCAAGCTGTCGCTGCATTTGTCATACGACAGACCAGTGCAAGACACACTGGGCATTGGCAAGCACCTATTGAATCCGCCCAGCCTTCGTCCTACCTCAACATGGCAGGGGGATTTTCAGCGTCATTGCGCCCTGCACTGCGTGTGCGGCAGCTGCCAACGCCTGCCGGTGCGCTCATGCGTGAGCACGCAGTGCGCATCCTGAACAGAGAGCAGAAACCGCTCAGGCTGCTGTAGCTCGCGACCATTGGCCGGCAATCCCAGCGGATCGGTATGTGGCGCACGTTCTATCAGCAGCACGCTTTCCTGCGTGAGCGCCGTATCGGCCAGCAAGATCTGGTTGTTGTTGAGCGCCGCCTGCACACTGCTGAGCAAGTCGGCACGACTTGCAGGCGTCGGCTCGACTACCACCGCGGGCTGCCCGGTCTGCGTCGATGTCGCACAGGCTGCGATCAGCGCAGGCAAACATGGTGCGGTGTATTTCATGGATGACCTGGTGTGCCGAGAAAGCGGTTGTTGCGCCATGGCTGGTCGGGTGGGGTCAACACCTCACCTGCATCGCTGCCCTGCTGTTGAGTCTGCATGCGCTCGGCCACGCTGAAAGCCGGCGAACAAACGCTGTTATCGCGATAAAACAGCGCGGCCGCCAGACGTTTTTCATCGCTGCTGCCCAGCGCATGATCGAAGTCGTCGGCAACCGAACAGCCGGGCAATAACACGCTACCGCCACTGGCGTTGTTGGGTGCAAAGCCATCCGGATAGTCGCCAAAACCGGCGGCGTTGACGCCCTTGAATTGAATGCTGAAGTAGGTGGTGCCGCAATTGTCGGCCGGATAGAAGCCATAGGGCTTGCCACAGGTGGTGCCGCCGACCTGAATAACCGTCATGCCAATGCCGCGCAGGCCATTGATGATGGATTCGCTGGCCGAACAGGTGCCACTGCCGGTGATGACAAACACACGCGACAGATTCAGGGCTGGCAAGGCGGCGCCCGTAGAGGATGTGGAATAAAACGGCATGGGCGCATTGCTGCCGCCGGTAACGGGATCAAGCGTGCTTGGATACTGGTCGTTGAATGCCGGACGCTCGAAGACTTTTCCGGACGTGCTGCTACCGGCAATCATGTAAGCCACTTCGGCGGCTATGGCCAGATAGCCGCCGCCGTTGTACCGCAGGTCCAGCACCAGGTCGCTGATGCTCGCCTGTTTCAGCTGGTTGAAAGCGTTGATCAGCAATGGCTCGGAGGTGGCAATGTGATCGTTGAACAGCATGTAGCCCACCGCACCGGTGGCTGTTGTAAAGGTCTTGACATTCTGCACCGGTGTCGAGGTCACCGCAGTGGCCGTCATGGACACCGTACGCTGGGTGCCATTCAATTCCTGGACAAGAAAGCTGTGTGTTGTACCACTGGCAGGACTGAGCCCTGCATTCAAGGTGGCGATGCCACTACTGGTGTTGCTGTTGATGCTGACGTTATCGATAGCCAGCACCGTCACGCCGCGGCTCATATTGGCATTGCTGGCGGGCGAATTGGGTTCGACATAGGCAACGCGCAGCACCCGTGGTGGTGTATTGGAAATCATTGCCCATTCCAGGCCATATCCTGACGAGACACCGGATTGTGACAGCGCGATCCATTCTGCGGTGCTGTAAGTGAAATGAAACCGGTCCTTGAGGTTGCCGGAGCTGGTGGTGGCAGTGGTCTTCTGGGTATCGAAGTAAGCCAGGGTACTGCCATACATGGCGGGATCGCGATCCACCACTTCCATGTACCAGAGATAGAACTCATGCGTCCATGAACGCAGCCAGAAATTCTCCTGCAATGTCGTTGCCTGTTTATCAGCGTACGCCTTGCCGGTCGCAGGATCGATACCAGTTCTGGGCAGCGCGCACTGTGCCGCATAAGTTGTGGAACGCGCATAACTGCCTTGGGTCCAGCTGGGGGTCTGAACGCCGAAATTCTGCAATACCGAGCCCTGCTGCTCGGCACCGCCATCACCGTCACCACCACCGCAGGACGCCAGCAACGAAACGCCGATAAACGCCATTACTATGCGCATGATGACTCGCACAACCAGCATGAAGTCCATTGATACCACTCCTGAATTTCCATCATGTGCCTCGTTTGGGCACTCACGTGTGTTCTGCAGAGTGTGCTTGATGGTTGTACCCCAGGCAAGGGCAACCGATACCGACGGGTTCACTAACGTGAACGGCGTCGCTTGAAGTTGGCAGCTCAATGGCAGGGCAAAGACACTTGTCGTTGCTGCTCGAGGTGCGCATGATCGGTCCATGATGCGTTTCACCCGCCACTGCACCGCATGGCTTGCCGGCTGCGGCCTGCTGGCCAACGTCACATGCGTGGCGCTGGATGCCACCCGGCTTGATATGGATGCACTGCAAGGCGACGGCTGGCAGGCAGAGCACGTGCGGCTGATAGTTCAACTCGATACTCAACCGGTACACGCACAGATCACCATTGGTCGCGCCATTTTTGCCGACGTTGCCGAACCGGTACGTGATCTGAGAATCGATTGCCTGGAAGTACAACTGCTGGCGGAACGTTTCGCCTGTCCTGCAGCGCGCATCAGTGGTGTTTTTCCGTATCTGGGCCGACAACAGTGGCTGGGATCGGCCAGTTATGAGCGCAGTAATGGCGCGTTGGCTCTTTACTTGCGTGAGTTGCAATTTGCCGGCGGCACCGGCCAGCTGCACGCGACGCTCAAGGATCTCGACTGGCAAACCCGACTGGCCCTGCAAGGCGGCAGTGTTGCTGAACTGCTGAAACTGGCACAGCGTTTCGGCCAGCAAATTGATTTGCAAGGCACCGGCACGGCCGAAATGGTGGTGAACGCCAGCGGCCGGGACACCACGCCACGTACCATTGAGTGGCAACTCAAGAGCGACGCAGTGACGCTGAACAACACGGCCGGTTCGGTGGCCACGGACAAACTGGCATTGCAAACCACGGGTAACGCGCAACGGCTCGACAGCAGCTGGCGGTTCGACTCGCAGTTGAGCGCCAATACCGGTCAGGGCTATCTCGAACCCGTGTTTGTCGACTTCGCTCAGCATGCGGTGAACGTGCATGCACAGGGTCAGTGGGAGGGCGCCAGCCGTGTGCAACTGCAGCAGCTGAATATCGATCAGCACGACATCGTTTCGGCCAGCGCCCAGGGCACGCTGCAACTGGATGCCGCCAATCCCGCGCCGCAACTTGCGCTGCAGATACGTACACTTGAATTTCCAGGCAGCTTTGCCACCTACCTGCAGCCCTTCCTGCTGGACAGCAGTTTCAAGAATCTGAAAACCGCAGGCAGGCTCAGCGGCGCAATACAGATTCAGGACAGCGTGCCCACGCTTGTTGATCTGCAGTTGCAGCAACTGCATGCGGATGATGGCGGCAACAATTTGCGTCTGGATCAGATCAATGGCGAGATTCACTGGCGCAGAGATATTGACGAATCAGCACAGCCGCCGCGCTCATCCCTGAGCTGGCAAAGCGGCAACTTGCTCGGTCTGGAACTGGGCGCCACTCAATTGCAACTGGAGTTGTGGGACACCAACGTACGCGTGGCAGAAGCGACGCGCATTCCCATTTTCAATGGTGCGCTGGCCATTGATGCGTTCCGTATCCGCAAGGCGGGCACGCCACAGGTGGCCTTCATGCTGGATGCGGCCATCGAACCCATTAATGTCGCGCAGATTTCCAGGGCCTTCGGCTGGCCGGAATTTGGCGGTGAGCTGTCCGGCAAGATCACCAAGCTGCGCATGGAAGACGGCGTGCTGACACTGGGCGCCACACTCGCTGCACAGGTATTCGATGGCGATGCCAGCATCAGTGACATGAAACTGGAAGGCGCACTGACGCAGTGGCCACGCTTTACCGCCACCATCGCCTTCAAGCAGCTGGATCTCGAGCAGGTCACGCAGGCATTTTCGTTCGGCCGCATCACCGGACGGCTATCGGGCGAAATCAATCAGCTGGAATTGTTCAACTGGCAACCGGTGTCCTTCGATGCCCATCTGTACACACCACCCGACGATCACAGCAGGCATCGCATAAGCCAGCGTGCGGTGCAGAATATCGGCAGCGTGGCGGGCAATGGTGGCGGCGTGGCTGTCGCCTTGCAGAGCGGCTTTCTGAAATTCTTTGACGACTTCAACTACGACAGATTGGGTATCTCCTGTCGCCTCAGCAATGAGGTGTGTCTGATGAATGGTGTTGCACCCGCCCCAAATGGCGGTTACTACCTGGTGAAAGGCAGGGGCCTGCCGCGTATCGATGTGATCGGCAACTCCACGCGTGTGGATTGGCCGCGACTGGTGGCGCAGTTACTGGCGGTCACCGAGTCCGCCGGTCCGGTGGTGCAATGAACCCGACGCGAACCAGTTGCGTTGCTGCGACAGAACTACGGCATCGTCGGTGCGGCTAGAATTGCCGCGCATGACAGGCGCGTTGAACTACCGGTCTGGGGACAGCATGTCGCGAGTTATGTTGTTGTCAATTGGCCTGGGACTGGCCGGTCTCCATGGGTCTGCAACTCCGGCTGCCGAAGTTGCATTGCTGGATACCCCCAAGGTGACTGCCATCCTGGACGTTCGTGATGAAGGCGGCTTTGCAGCACAGATCGGCGTGCATGACGGACCCATTGCCCAGCTTCCGGCAGCAGCTGACTACAGAGATTACAATGCCGCTCAGAACTTACTTCTGTTGTGATTGGTCTACGTTTGTTTGACAACCAGCAGCTACAACTACCATCCATAAATTCATTGAGGGATCCGCCCATGCGTGCACTGCCATTTAAGATCAATGCCTGGCATCTCGGTGCACTGGCACTGTTGCTGGTCACGGCCTGCGTCACCATCAATGTGTACTTCCCGGCAGCGGCCGCCGAAAAGGCAGCCGATCGCGTCATCAATGAAGTACTGGGACCGGATGCTGCAGCAGGCAAGAGCAAGTCCGGCAGCACCGCACCGCAATCATCGTTGCAGTTTGAAGGCACTCACGTGCTGGCATGGCTGGCCAATCAGGTCGTGGAGTTCATCGTGCCTTCTGCCCATGCGCAGGCCGCGGATATGAATGTCGATACGCCAGCCGTGCGACAACTGACCCAATCAATGAAAGAGCGTACCGAACAGCTGAAGCCCTATTACGACTCCGGCGCCATCGGCTTTACCAGGGACGGTATGATCGATGTGCGCGATCAGAACCTGATTCCGCTGCCGGAACGCAATGCAGCGCGCAAGCTGGTCGCAGACGAGAATGCCGATCGCACCAACCTGTATCGCGAGATCGCCAAAGCCAACAATCATCCTGAATGGGAAGCCGACATTCGCACCACCTTCGCCGAACGCTGGATCGAGAAAGCTGCGAGCGGCTGGTATGTACAGGACGCGAGTGGCTGGAAAAGGAAATGACTCTAGGGGCGAGACACTTGTGTTGAGTAATGTCGAAGCGTGCCTCGCCCCAAAATATTTCATGTCCCGCGCCATTCTTCACGTCGACATGGATGCGTTCTATGCCTCCATCGAACAACGCGACAATCCGGCTTTGCGCGGCCTGCCGGTCATCGTCGGCGGTACTGGTGGGCGGGGCGTGGTGGCCGCCGCCAGTTACGAGGTGCGACCGTTCGGTGTGCGCTCGGCGATGCCGGTGCGCGAAGCCTTGCAGCGTTGTCCACAGGCAATCTGCGTACGACCGCGCATGGCGCACTACAAGTCGGTGTCGCAACAGATCTTCAAGGTGTTTCACGAATTCACGCCACTGGTGGAAGGTCTGTCGCTGGATGAAGCCTTTCTCGATGTGACGCACAGTCAATCGGCCTTGGGCAGCGCCGAGCACCTTGCCGCGCAGATCAAGCAACGCATCCGTGAACACACGCAGCTCACTGCATCGGTGGGCGTTGCCCCCAACAAGCTGATTGCCAAGATTGCTTCGGATCTGCGCAAGCCGGATGGACTGATGGTGGTCCGTGCCGCGGAGATACACGAGATACTAGATCCTCTGCCAGTCACGCGTCTGTTTGGCATCGGCAATAAGACCGCGCCCCGCCTGTTGGCGCTGGGCATTCATACCTTTCGCGACTTGCGCCTGGCGCGCGAAACGACACTCCAGGCCATCTTCGGCAAATTTACGGCGCAGATTCAGGCGCGCGCAGCGGGCCTTGATGACCGGCCGGTGATTCCTGACTGGGATGAAAAGCAGATCAGCGCCGAAGAAACCTATGAGACCGACATCAGCGATCACGGCAGGCTGCGCATTGAGTTGCAGGCGCTGGCGGATCGAACCGCGACTCGCCTGCGCGCCAGGCAGTTACAGGCGGCCTGCGTGACGGTGAAGATTCGTCGCCGGGACTTCAGCACCTACACACGCCAGCAACACTTTCAGCCGGCTACTCAGGAAACGCAAGTCATCACCCGGATTGCAACCCAGCTGCTGAACGAGTGGTTCAAAGAACAACCGCGTGCGGCGCTGCGATTGCTGGGCGTAGGCGTATCGGACCTGAGCACGGCGCAACAACTGGAGCTGTTTGCCACACCGCAGTCGCAGCGCAACCGCGAACTGGATGCGACGGTGGATCGGATACGCGAGCGTTTTGGTTCGGCCGCATTGAAACGCGGTAGTTCATAGAAGTCCTTTGCGTTCCCTTTCTTGGCAGCACGCACTGCGGTATCCGCAGAGGCTTGGTTCAGGAAGGCTTTCCAGGGTCGTCGCAAACAGGATGTTTGCGCCGAAGCCTACATGGATGTATTCACGACGCAGCGAAGTCCCCGACGGGGGACGGCGGTCCTGAAAAGCCTTTCTGAAGCGAGACGCTGGCGTACTGTGCTCACCACATGCCACCCCAATTGGCATCCCTGCACCATAACGGGCATGATTGCCGCCTCTTCCGAGGGCCTTCACATCCATGTACACGAGCTTTTTCGGCCTGAGCGAAAAGCCGTTCGCCATCACGCCCAATCCGCGCTACCTCTATATGAGCGAGCGGCACGCGGAGGCGTTGGCGCATCTGATGTATGGCCTGAACGAAGCCGGTGGCTTCATTCAGCTGACCGGCGAAGTAGGCACGGGCAAGACCACCGTGGTGCGCACGCTGCTGGAACAGTTGCCGCAACATGCCGATGTGGCGGTGATTCTCAATCCACGCCTGACCCCCACCGAGCTGCTGCTCACTATCTGCGAAGAGCTGGGCATATTCCTGAGTGATGAAAACACCGGCAGCCTCAAGGATCTGGTGGATGTGCTCAACTCGCGCCTGCTGGCAACGCACGCCAGGGGCCGACGCGTGGTGGTAATTATTGATGAGGCACAGAACCTGCTGCCGGAAACCCTGGAGCAGGTGCGGCTGCTGACCAATCTGGAAACCGCCACTCACAAACTGATGCAGATCATCCTGATCGGCCAGCCGGAATTGCGCGATCTGCTGGATCGCAGTGATCTGCGTCAGCTGGCGCAGCGCATCACCGGGCGGTATCACCTCTGGCCATTGAGCCGCGATGACACTGCTGCCTATGTGCGTCACCGCTTGCGGGTGGCCGGCGCGACCCGGGACATCTTCACTGATCGCGCGCTGCGTGAAGTACATCGCCTCAGTCACGGCGTCCCCCGTCTGATCAACGTCATCTGCGATCGTGCCCTGTTGGGCGCCTATACACAGGAACAACACGAGATCGGCGTGGCGCTGGTGCGCGAGGCGGCCAGTGAAATTGCTGGCCGCTGGCGCATGCGACCCTGGTGGCACTGGGTGCTCGCTGTGTCAGTTCTGGTGACGGTGGGTTCAATCGCTGGTCTGCTGTGGCGGCAACATGCGCCACAACCGAGTGAACCCCCGGTGCTGACAAGCGTTGCACCCGTACCGGAGACACCGGCCGTTGCGCCGGTGGCAGCTCCAGCCGCCCCCGCGCTGCTGGATGCTGCTGACGCGCTGGCGCAGTATCCAGCCGAAACCGGCACCGACGCCGCATTTGTCTCGTTGTTTGCATTGTGGGGTGCGCAGTACCAGCCCAATTCCAGTCGCGCCTGTGATCAGGCGGTTGAGCAGGGTCTGGAGTGTGTCTATCAGAAAGGCTCATGGGGTTTGCTGCGCAGTCTGAATCGGCCCGCCATCCTGCAATTAAGTGACGATCAGGGCGTGGCGCATCAGGCCGTGGTGTCGGCGGTCGATGCAGTCAGCGCACGACTGATTCTCGGCGGCAAGGTGCAGGAAGTCAGCCTGGCTTCGTTATCGCGTTACTGGAATGGCGATTTCCTGTTGTTGTGGCGACCCAAGGTCACCGGTCAGCGCGCCCTCACTGTGGGTATGCGCGGCAACGAGATCTACTGGTTGCGCAGCAGTCTGGCCAAGTTATCCGGGCAGACCATGCCCGCCAGATCGAACAATGTGTTCGACGATGGACTCTCGGCGCAGCTGGCTGACTTTCAACGTGCACATCGCTTGAATGCGGATGGTGTGGCGGGCCTGCAAACGCAGATTGCGCTGGACGCCGCGATCAGCAGCGATGGCAGTCCGTCACTGGTGGTCGTCAGCTCCACATCCGGCACGGTGGCAGGCAATCCGACATGAGCTTCATTCTCGACGCACTCAAGAAATCCGCACGGGAGCGCGAACGGCAGCAGCAACCGACAGTGATGGACATTCCCTACGGACGCCGCAGCCGCACGCAGCCCCTATGGATGCTGGCGGTCATCGCACTGTTGGTGCTGAACTGCATATTGCTGCTGGTGATGTGGTGGCGCAATGGCCATGAAACACCGGCTGCATCTGTGCCTGCAACCAGCAGCGTCGCAGCCACGAACACGGCGCCCCCTGCAGGCAGGCCACCGCGTGCAGTTGAAGTCAGACCGCTGCAGGACGAAGCCGGCAGCGACACCGAGACCGCGGTAGCCGATGAAGCCGCCGCCGCGCTTGCCGATGAAGCCACGCCCGGCGGTCCGCCGCTGGTCCGGCCTGCGACTGCACTGGAACAGGCGATGGCCCGGCAACAGGCAAGTGCCACTGACCTGAAAACCAGCAGCGAAAACCGCACGCTGGGTATCAGCACCGATCCGGGGACACTCGACAACACACCCACGCTTGCCGCGCTGGGCGGCAATGGTGCGCTGAGCCTGCCGGAGCTGCGCCTGGATGTTCACGTGTATTCACCCGTGGCCATCGAACGTTTTGCCTTCATCAATGGGCGCAAGTACACCGAAGGCCAGAACCTCACCGAAGGCCCGGCAGTGGAGAAGATCACACAGGAGGGCGTGGTGCTGGCTTATCGCGGCAAGCGCTTTGTGTTGCCAAGGCAATGAATACGGAGCTGCATTGACTGTACGCAGCTGGAACGCTTCGACAGGCTTGTCAAAGCGTCCTCACCTTACGAATCCTTGTTTGACCGCAACGCCGCTCCACTCACCCGATACACCGTCCACTCACTCATGGGCTTTGCGCCCATCTTTTCGTAGAAGTCTATGGCGCGCTTGTTCCAGTTGAGCACCGACCACTCATAGCGACCACAACCACGCGCAACCGCCAACTGCCATACCGCCTGCAGCAGGGCCGTGCCTACGCCCCGGCTGCGCCATGCTTCCCGCACGTACAGGTCTTCCAGATAAATGCCCGGCTTGGCCAGGAAAGTAGAGTAGTTGTGGAAGAACAGCGCAAAGCCGGCGGGCTGCTCCCCGACGCTGGCAACCAGCACCTCCGCATAGGGGCGTGGCCCGAACAGGTGTTCGTGAAGTGATGCTTCCGTTGCGCTGACCTCGTGGCTGAGCTGTTCAAACTCAGCCAGTTCACGGATCAATTGCAGAATAACCGGTACATCATCGGCAGTGGCTGTCCGGATTTGTAGCTGAGATGGTTGAGTCATGCGGCTCCTTGAAGGTGTTGGCTTGTTTGCCGCGAGCATGCGCAGCAGACCGTCTCCGGTCCAGTGCGATGGACAAGATCATCCAAACCGGACCGATGGACTAGGGTCTGTTAACAACTAGGCAATCGTTGCGACGGCGGCCAGAAAAGCTCAGGACGCGACGCGCCGAGCGTGGTGTACTTAACGTACTCAAGCGAGGTGTCCCACAGGGATTTCCTTCGGTCACAACAAAGTCCTGAGCTTTTCTGACCCCGTCCCTTCGGGTTGGGCCCCAGAAAGCGCCATGCGGTGTTGCTCGTCGTTCATTTGGAACTACCAAACCTCACTCCTCGCGCCTTGCATGGCGCTTTCTGGGACTCCAACGCAACGATTGCCTAGTTGTTAACAGACCCTAAGCACCGAAAATTAATATTTGCTAATAGCGAAGCTCCTGGATGCGCGAAAACTAGCCAAGCTGGTTGCAGGACCGTTATGATTCATGCGGGGTTGAGTAAGGAAAATTAAACAATGAGCGATCCGGTAAAACTCCCTCTCAATGCCTTGCGTGTGTTCGAAGCAGTGGCCGAACGACTGAGCTTCACCGAAGCCGCCCATGCGCTGGATGTCACCCCCGCCGCTGTCAGCTCGCAGATCAAGGCGCTGGAAGATTCGCTGGAAACGCCGCTGTTCTACCGCCACAGCCGCTCGGTACGCCTGACGCCGCTGGGCACGCAGCTGCTGCCGGGCGTGCGGCGCGGCTTTGATGAGCTGGCGCGCGCCATTGATCAGCTGCGCAAACATCGCACCAGCGGCCAGCTCAACATCAGCATGCTGGGCTCCTTCCTGCAGAAGTGGCTGCTGCCCCGGCTCAATGACTTCTATCAGAAACACCCGGAGATCGACCTGCGTTTCAATGCCAGCCGCTCGCTGGTGGATTTCACGCACAGCGACTTTCATGCGGCCGTACGCTACGGCATGGGTCAATGGCCCGACCTGCGCGCCGAACATGTGATGGATGACTGGGTGTTTCCGGTGGCCGCGCCGGCGCTGGTTGCCAGGTTCGGCGCGGTGAATACCGTCGGCGGTTTCAATAAGTACCCTCTTCTGCACAGCCAGCACGAACCCTGGTCCGACTGGCTGCGCAGCCTGGGCGGCGATACCACCCGACTGGAGCGTGGCCCGGTGCTGGAAGATTCGGTGGCAGCGCTCAACAAAGCCGAGCGCGGCGAAGGCCTGGTGCTGGCGCGCTGGTCACTGGTGGCCGATGATCTGGATGCCGGCCGGCTGGTGCGAGTGGGTCAGCAAAGCGTGCGTCAACGTGCAGCCTACTACTTCGTCGCGCCACCCGAGCACTACGATCTGCCCAAGGTGCAGCGCTTCCATGCCTGGTTGAGTGAATGCTGTCGACAGTTCCTGCCCCCTGAAGGTGAACGTCTGGAGCCGGCGGATTAGTTGCCGTACTTTGCTGATCTTGCTGGCTGATACATCATCGAACAGGTTGAGCATCGTAAAAACAGGTCGCAGGGAATGACGGCTTACACAAACAAAGATCCCCGTGATATTGCTCAGCGGGCGCGCTCTCTCGGCCCCCGCGAACGACAAGCCTTTGTTGAACAGCAATGCGGCATCGACGCCGATCTGATGTCGCAGGTGCTGGCGCTGCTCGAACAGAGCGATAGCGGAGCGCAGTACTGGCAGGGCGATGATGCAAGTGACTGGACCCCTGCCTCATTGATCGGCGCGCGGCTTGGCCCTTACCAGCTGACGCAGTTGCTGGGCTCGGGCGGCATGGGTGAGGTGTATCTCGCCACCCGTATTGATCGTGAATTCGACCAGCAGGTGGCCATCAAGCTGGTGCGCAGCAATGTGCTCACCGACGATGTGCGCGCGCGACTGCGCACCGAACGGCAGATTCTGGCGTCACTGCGCCACCCGAACATTGCCACCTTGTTTGATGGCGGTACCGCGCCCGACGGCACGCCGTACCTGGTGATGGAATACATCGAGGGCGTACCCATCGATGCCTACTGCGATCGCAATCGGTTGAGCATCGAACAACGCCTGCAGTTGTTCTGCAAGGTGTGCGCAGCAGTGCAATGCGCGCATCAGAGCCTGATCGTGCATCGCGACCTGAAGCCCAACAACATTCTGGTGAACGCCGCAGGTGAACCCAAGCTGCTCGACTTCGGCATTGCCAAATTGCTGGATACGCAATTCAGCCCACGCACCGTGACGGTGACGCATCACGAGTACCGCGTCATGACGCCCGCGCATGCCAGTCCCGAACAGGTGCGCGGCGAACCCATCACCACCGCCAGCGACATCTATGTGCTGGGCGTGCTGCTGTATGAATTACTGAGTGGCAAGCGACCTTTTGTACTGCCTTACAACTGTCGTCTTGCCGATGTCGAACGTCTGGTGTGCAACAGCACACCATCGACGCTCAGCAGCATGGTATTGCACAGTGCGCGGGATACGCCGGCACTGATGCACGATGTGGCTTACTCGCGCCAGACCAGCGCCGCCAAGCTGGCGCGCCGCTTGCAAGGCGACCTCGACAACATTGTGCTGATGGCGCTGCGCAAGGAACCTTCGCGACGCTACGCTTCCGCAGCGCAGTTTGCCGAAGACATCCAGCACTGGCTGCACGGTCAACCAGTCATTGCCAGCAAGGACAGCTGGGGCTATCGCTGCAACAAATTCGTACGCCGACATACGCTGGCGGTCGCATCCGCAATCACCATCATGGCGCTGCTGGCAGGTTTCAGCGTAGTGACTTACTTGCAGGCACGCGACATCGCCAGACAGCGCGATGCCGTGGCCATTGAACGCAATCGCGCCGAGCAGGTGTCGTCGTTCCTGGTGGAACTGTTCGAGCTATCCGATCCGTCGCAGAGTCGTGGCAACGAACTGAAGGCGCGTGAACTGCTGGATGTGGGTGCGCGGCGCATTGATGGCGATCTCAAATCGCAACCCGCTACAAAAGCCATGTTGCTGGGTACCATCGGCAAGGTGTACGGCAGCCTGGGGTTATACAAAGAAGCCGCCGATTCGCTGACCCGTTCGTTGCAAACCAGCCAGCAAATTTATGGCAACAGCCATGACGATGTGGCAGCAACGCAGATTGCCCTGGCTGATGTGTTGATATCACAAGGCGAGCTGGACACCGCCGAACAAGAACTCAAACAAAGCTTGGCGATGCAGCAACAACTGCATGGCAAACAATCCGTGCAGCAAGCACCGGTGTTGCGCCTGATGGGGCGTCTGGCGCTGGAACGCGGCGAGTATGCACAGGCCGAACAGCAGATGCGCGCCGCCATGACACTGTATGACCAATATGGCATGCAGAACTCCCTGGACAAAGCAGCTGTGCTGAGTGACCTGGGCAAGGCACTGGCCGATCAATATCAGGAAGCGAAGGCCGAACCGCTGTATCGCGCTGCACTGACCATCGAAACCGCCACACTGGGCGGCGATCATCCGCGTATTGCCGAACTCAAGAACCGGCTGGCCGATGCATTGGAAGGGCAAGGCAAGTACGATGAAGCCGCACCGATTTTCCGTGAAGCCGTGGATGTAAAACGCCGGGTGCTGGGCAACACCCATCCGCAGACCATCGACACACTGGAAAACCACGGCAACTTCCTGCGCCGAAAAGGCGACTACCCACAAGCCGAAGCCGTGCTGATTGAAGCCTTGCAAGCCAATCGCAAGTTGTACGGCGAGCAACACAGCTATGTCGGCTACGACCGCGTGAATCTCGGCCTGCTGGCCTATGACCGCGGCGATTACTCCAGCGCCGAAACCGAATTCCGCGCCGCGCTCGACATCTATGCGAAGACGCTGACTGCCGACAATGTGCTGATTGCCGGTGCGAAGATCGGCCTTGGTCGCAGCCTCACGCGCCTGGGCAAGGCATCACAGGCTATTCCGTTATTGCAGGACGCCATCAAGATCTCCGCTCACGCATTGGGCGAAGACAATCCGGTGACCGATACCGGGCGCGCCGCACTGGGCATTGCGCTGCTGGCAATACAAAAGGGCAACGAGGCAACGGTGTTGCTGACCAAAGTGCAGCCCAGCATGCAACGAACTTACGGTTCAAACGCAGTGATTACACGGGAAGTGAATGCGGCTTTGCAGAAGATCGGGCAGTGAAGCAATCTAGAACCTATCTCAAAATCG
The DNA here is from genome assembly GCA_963748005.1 of uncultured Pseudomonadota bacterium. GTDB lineage: Bacteria > Pseudomonadota > Gammaproteobacteria > Steroidobacterales > Steroidobacteraceae > CAILZL01. Next base: position 1,784,051 of record CAVVHH010000002.1, on the reverse strand, counting down.
AAATGCGAGTGAAGTGAGCTTAGAATTGCTCAGATGATCCGCCTGACCGATGAACAGTGGGAACGTATCCGGGAGCATTTTCCTGAGGAGAGCTATCCCGCTGAACGCGCTGGTCGAAAACCGGTTCCAGCACGCAAAGTGCTTGAAGCCGCTCTGTGGATTCTCAATACCGGCGCGCAGTGGCACATGCTGCCGCAGTGCTATCCGAACTATAAGACGGTGCACCGTCGCTTTCAGCAGTGGTGTCAGAATGAAGTGTTGCGGGGCGTGTTGACTGACTTGGCCAACCAGTTGCGCGAGCAGTCGCAGATTGATGAATCGGAGTGTTATATCGATGCCACATTCGCCTCGGCCAAGGGCGGTGGCGCTGAAATTGGTCCAACCAAGCGCGGAAAAGGCGTAAAAATCATGGCGATAGTGGATCGTCACGGGCTGCCGCTGGCGGTTTGCACACATGCCGCGAACCATCATGAAGTGACGCTGGTGCAGCTGACGTTTGACTTCTACATGATCGAAGCCAAGCCGCAGAATCTTATTGGTGACAAGGCATACGATAGCGATCCACTGGACGAGCAGTTGAAATCTGAAGGCATAGAGATGATCGCTCCGCACAAAAGCAACCGCGTCCGCGCGCCCACGCAAGATGGTCGCCGACTGCGCCGCTACCAGCGGCGCTGGATCGTAGAGAGGTTCTTCGCCTGGATGCAGTGGCATCGTCGATTACTCACGCGCTGGGAATACTATCCCAACAACTTCCTTGGTTTCGTGCAGCTCGCCGCCATGTGTATCCTCCTCAAACAGTTTTGAGATAGGTTCTAGGTAGCTTGCTATAACGAGACTGTAGAAAAAGTCGAAAATGGAGGTGCTTTTCGGACTCGACGCTTTTTCGAAGAATTCCTCGGTCCATATTTTCGCTCCACCCTGCGTCACGATCGTCGACTGTGGTGAATTTTCTCGGTTCAGCCGAACAGCAACGTTACTTTCAAAAGCATCGTGCCCCATATCGCTTCCTATTGAAAGCATCTCGCGGCCGGGGGTTTTTCTACGGCCTCAACAATTAAAATAAGCGGCCTCACTGTCAGAAGCCACGCGTGACTTTAGTGTGACACCTTACCCATGCTAATCGATCAGGCTCTTTGGAGCATTCGCGCTGTGCCAGAGCGTCACGCCGTTCGTACTCGGCCATCGAGATTCCGTACTCTGTTGCGACAGCGCACTTACCGTACAAATCTGCGTTCGTAGTATTACAGTCCGACTTAATGCGAGCCCGTCTCTTCAACAGCTCTTCTTTGCTTATCCTAAGCATGTTGGCGCTGGACGTCAGGTTTGCCTCGTCAATGAAGGGGTCCGAACCGGACAACCCGTATCGCTCCAAGTCAGGCTTATTGAGATACCGCACGGCGCCAGGCGAGATGCGTATCATGTCGTCGTAGAGAGATGGGCTGGCATTCATCTCTTGAAGATAGGCCTTGACCTCCGCCTCGAGCGCCTGATAGCGGGCCTTTTGCTGTGCCGGATCAGTAACCGTGTCGTTAGGCAGGTAGGGGCGATGAATTCCAACCTTTCCCCATACCGCTCGAAATGGAGCACCGGCGAGAACGAGAACACAGGCGCTAGCGCAAACATCGTCGGGTTCGATGAGGACGTCACGATCGTTCTTTCGGAGCATGCGGCCCAATTCCATCGCCGCACTCAAGTCGCCGCCTTGGCTATTCAGCCCGATCGCACCGCCCCACTGGGAAAGTCGCGAAGCGAGCGTTTGTGGGTCTACCGCCGTTATCGGTCCGCGAATCTGAATGTATTCTTTCGCAGCAGCGGGGACATCCGACGCGGATGGAATTGGCCGCACTACTACCTCGGCGCTGATCGGACCGAGAGCAAGGGCCAAGATACCTACCAATGCTTTAGCAGGCCGTTGAAAATCTCCCCTTCAAATTCAGCCTGAAATAGACTTCACGGGACGATGGTTTTTGGTGAAGGGGTAGTTGATGCGCGGCTCGGATGTGATGCAAGAGGCGTTGTTTACCACGGTACATCTGGACCGGTATGTGCCTGCGGATCATCCGTTGCGAGCGATGCGCAGGCTGTTTGATGACGCCCTGCGCAAACTGAATGGGCTGTTCGAGTCGATCTACGCAGATATTGGACGGGAGTCAATTGCCCCGGAGAAGCTGCTGCGGGCGCAGCTGCTGCAAGTGCTGTACAGCATCCGCAGCGAGCGGCAGCTGGTGGAGCAACTGAATTACAACCTGCTATTCCGCTGGTTTGTCGGGCTGGCGATGGACGATGCGGTGTGGAACCACTCGACCTTCAGCAAGAACCGGGATCGGCTGCTGGAACACGAGGTGATTCCCGAACTGTTTGCCGAGGTGGTCAAGCTGGCGGGCCAGCGGGACTTGTTATCCACCGAACACTTCAGCGTGGATGGTACCTTGATCCAGGCCTGGGCCTCGCAGAAGAGCTTTGTGCGCAAGGATGGCAGTGATGAACCCCCTGCGGGCGGCGGTCGCAATGCCGAGCGGGATTTTCACGGCCAATCACGCAGTAATGACACCCATCAATCCCGCACCGACCCCGACAGCCGCACTGCCAAAAAGAGCCGTGGCGGCGAAGCCAAGCTGGCCTTTCTCGGCCACAGCGTGATGGAGAATCGCCACGGCCTGATCGTCCGCGCCCAGGTCAGTGCGGCGCACGGCACTGCTGAGCGTGATACGGCGCTGGCGTTACTGGCCAGCCTGCCGGGACAGCGGCGCAAGACCGTCGGTGCTGACAAGCTGTACGACACCGAAGACTTCATCGCTGAGTGTCGTGCCCTGAACATCACGCCGCACGTCGCCTGCAATGACAAACGACCCGGTGGCTCGCAACTCGATGAGCGCACCACCCGCCATGACAGCTATAAAGTCAGCCAACGTCTGCGCAAGCGGATCGAAGAAACCTTTGGCTGGGGCAAGACCATTGGCTTGATCCGGCAGGTGAAAGTCAGAGGACTCGACAAGGTGAACCTGATTTACCAGTTCACGTGTATGGGCTGGAACCTGGTGCGGATGCGGAATCTGATGGGAGCGAGCGCATGATGCAGAGGCAGCAGCGGCTTGAATCGATCGGCACGCAAGAACTGACACCGATGCAACCCGAAATCCACTGAAGAATGCAGCTCGAAATCACACTACCGGCAATCACAGTCCAATTTTCAACAGCCTGTTAGAACGCTGGATGCGCATTTACCTTTCTCGGTGCATGATGGACCCTGAGGCGGATTCTGAAGCCCAACGTTGAAGGTGACCAGATACAGCTTGCAGCAGGTCCTGGACACTGATGGGTTAGGCGGCTTCCTCATGACTTGAGCGTAGCCAAGAAGGCCACCACATCGTTTTTCGCGAGATCGTTGAACGGCCAAGGCCCTCCAACAACTTGGTCGTGAACTATGTCCACAAACTCCTGAAGAACCTCGAAGTACTTCTCATCTGCGCCATTGGCGAAGCTCCCCAGAGTAGCGCCAGCCACGATTGCAGCGAGATCGTTGTGCGATAGTGACTTGCTACGAACGTCTCGCAGTTGAGATGCAAAATCATTCAACTCGGTTGCCATTGCTTCAAGGCGCGCTCGTACTGAACTAGACCACCCGCCATATGTGAGCACGTAGTCAAGTCCGAGCGTGACGTTACCGCTTACAACGACACGGTCGTGGAGTTTGGCCACTTGAAGCAATGCGTACTCTTGGCTAATTACGCTAAGACGTGCCAATTCGTCACCGGCCAACGACTTCTGAAGCTCGGCCACTCGCGGGTTTTGATCAAACAGCTCGCGATGATTGAGCCAAGCCTCGTGCGCCCAGTCGCAGAGCTTGCAGAATTCCACAACGACTGAAGTAGACAACGCTGGCATTGAAACGCCTAATTAGATGTTAATGAGCACAACCAAGACCACAATTCCGATTGCAATTGCGTAGTCAATCCTGTTTAAGCTCAGATCATTGTTTCCAGTCTTTATGAAGTAGCGAATCCCTATGGGGATCATCAGAAGCAAGAAAATAAGCCCTTTCATTTCTTCTGTCATTCTCTACTCCCTTCCTTCGCTTATCGCTGCGGTCATTGATTTAGTGCCTTACTACAATTCGCCCGCATAAATTCGGCAGGATATTTCCGCACTTCTGCAGCATGAATCAGCTGACATTGTTGCATCATATTGATTTAACTAGATCACGAATGTGATAAGCCGTCAATTGTCATGGGGGTTTATAAACCTTTGATCAACCGTTGCGAGCGACCGCTATTGGAACTCGTGCGCGCCGTTGCTGATGGAAGGGGCACCACGTGTCGGGAAACACAAAGGTGATCACTGCGAAGCAATATTTGAATTGGCGTGCCGTGCCGCGCGTCGGTAGTCTTCAGTAATTGAGGCGTCAGGTCTGGGTGGACTGTGACACCCAATAAATATCCCATGGAGAATATTGAGATGAGCACAACAGAGCATGAGATAGAAGCGCTTGAGCAGCGACGCCTTGCGGCCATTGGCAGTGGCGATGTGCAGGCCATGGCGCCATTGCTGGCCGACGACTATGTGCACGTGAACAGCACGGGCCGGGTGATCGGCAAGGCGAAGTTTCTGGAGAGCATGGCTGGACGCGCACGCGAGACGACACGCGGCCCCCTGACCATCAATGTCTATGGCGATACCGCCGTGATCTTCGGCGAGCAGCATAACCGCACTGCAAAGTCCGATGGTTCGGTGAGCACCAGTTCACTGGTGGCGACACAGATCTTTCGCCGCTATCCAGGCGGTTGGCAGCTGGTGCTGATGCATCTGACGCAGAAGGGAGCGGAGTAGCGCAGGCCAAAGTCCGTGGCACTTCCGAAGAGCAATCGTTTCGCTCGACGACAAGGATTTTCCGACAGCCGGACGTGATCGAGCGTCACGAGAGAGCTTGGGGTTGGGAAAGAGTTTCAGGACCGTCGCAAACAGGAGGTTTGCGCCGGAGCCTACAGGGATGTATTCACGGCGATCCTGGAAGTCTTTCCCAACCCGAAGCTATCGACCGTCAAACCGGGAAGCCAGCTTCGAGCGCGAGTTAAAAGACCACCGTTGGGTTATTGATCATGAGCAGCACCCTCACCCCAACCCTCTCCCTGAGGGAGAGGGGGTTTATCTATGCACCCAGAAACAATTTGTATGCCGGGTTGTCGGTTTCATCCGCATACGGATACTTCAGTTCCTTGAGATGCAGGCGCAGGTCTTCGAGTTGCGCTGCAGGTACCTGCACACCAGCCAGTACGCGACCGTAGTCGGAGCCGTGATTGCGATAGTGGAACAGGCTGATATTCCACTGCGCGCCGATGGCCTTGAGAAACTTGAGCAGCGCTCCGGGACGTTCCGGGAACTCGAAGCGTAGCAGTCTTTCGTTGGCGATGCCGCCGGCGTGACCACCCACCATGAAGCGCACATGTAACTTGGCGACTTCGTTGTCGGTCATGTCCACCACTTTGTAGTCGGCGGCTTTCAGTGACTGCAATAGTTGCTCGCGTTCCTTGCGGCCTTCGGTCAGGCCAATGCCCACAAAAATGTTGGCGGCGCTGCTGGCGCTGTTGAAGCGGTAATTGAACTCGGTAATGCTGCGCTGGCCAATGGTCTCGCAGAACTTCAGGAAACTGCCGGGCTGTTCGGGAATCTCCACGGCGAACAGGGCTTCACGTTGCGCACCGATGTCAGCACGCTCGGCCACATGGCGCAGGCGATCGAAGTTGATGTTGGCGCCGCAGTTGATGCCGACTACGGTCTTGCCCTGCCAGTTTTCGCGGGCGATGTATTTCTTGATGCCGGCCACGGACAATGCACCCGCCGGTTCAACGATGGTGCGGTTCTCTTCAAAGATGTCCTGGATGGCCGCGCAGATTTCGTCGGTGTTCACCAGGATCACTTCATCCACATATTGCTGCGCCAGACGGAAGGGTTCTTCACCCACACGCTTCACCGCGACGCCATCGGCAAAGATGCCGACGCGCTCCAGCGTGACGCGCTTTTTTTCATGCAGCGAGCGATACATGGCATCGGCATCTTCGGGCTCGACACCGATGATGCGCACGCGCGGGAACAGCTGCTTTACATACGCGGCAATGCCGGCAATCAGGCCGCCGCCGCCCACCGCGACAAAAATGGCATCGATATCGTCACCCGAATGCTGGCGCAGGATTTCCATACCCACGGTGCCCTGCCCGGCAATGACATCCGGATCGTCAAAGGGGTGCACGAAAGTGAGTTGCTGCTCGCGCGCCAGCTGCATGGCATGTTCGTAGGCCTGATCGAAATCATCGCCCTGCAGTACGGCTTCGCCACCCAGGTCCTTGACCGCCTGCACTTTGATGCTGGGTGTGGTCTTGGGCATGACAATGACCGCACGGATGCCGCGACGTTTGGCGCTGAGCGCCACGCCCTGCGCATGGTTGCCGGCCGAAGCACAAATCACGCCGCGCTGTGCCACCGCATCCGACAGGTGGGCAATCTTGTTGTAGGCACCGCGCAGCTTGAAGGAAAACACCGGCTGCAGGTCTTCACGCTTGAGCAACACGGTGTTGCCCAGACGGCGACTGAGGCGCGTGGCAGGTTCCAGAGGCGTTTCGATAGCGACGTCATACACGCGCGCTTTGAGAATACGTTCCAGATACGAGTCGGGCATGGCAGGTCTCAATACAGCGAGAAACTAGTTGAGTACAGTAACAGGCGACAGGCAGCCGGGCCAGCAAACCGCTGTTAGACTCAAGTCCTTACTTCCTCAACTTTCAGTTCAATTCATGGAACCAAACGACTTTCTGCAATCCCGGCGGCGTGCGCTTGGGCAGCTGGGCGCACTGGGTGGCAGCCTGTTGACCAGCAGCGCAATGGCCGCGGCCCGTTCCAGCACTCCTGAAGACATTCGTGAAGAATTTGACCCCTGGACCGGGGCGCGGGCGCAGCTGGTGCTGAACTCGCGCCTCGCCTACATGGACACCGCCATGTTCGGCCCCAGTTCGCGCGCGGTGGTGGCCAATGAATACCGCGCCCGCGAGCTGCTGCAGACTGATCCCGCTGCTTTCTACAACGAGCGCTACTCCACGCAGGCGGTTCTGAGTCTGTGCCAGCGCCTGGGAACCTGGCTGGATTGCAGCGCGGACGAGGTGTGTTTTACACGCGGCTCGTTAGCCGGGCTGATGTTGTGCGGCCAGGCCCTCTCTCTGCAGACGGGCGACGAGGTACTGATCACTGCACAGTTGCCGGACGAGTTGCGCCGCTTCTGGCTACAGCAGGCGCGGCAGCGTGGCTTGGTACTGAAAATCGTCACACTGCCCGTGCCGCTGAACAACAGTGCCGAGGTGGTCGCGGCTTTCGAGAAGGCCATGACGGAGCGCAGCCGTGTCCTGGTCTGCAGTCATATCCAGCATGGCGACGGCGCGGTATTGCCAGTGCGCGAACTATGCCAGCTGGCAAAAGCACACCATGTGATCACCATGATTGACGGCACCCTCAGCTTTGCAGCGCTGCAGTTTTCGGTGCGCGAACTGGGCTGTGATGTCTATGGCGCCAGTCTGTGTCACTGGCTCAACGGCCCGCAGCAAACCGGCGCGCTGTATGTGCGCAGCGAACTGCAATCGGTTTTGCCGGATGAATACGCCAATGCCGCCGATATCACGCTGGCCAGCGCGCGCGCCACGTGGCCCAGATTGCAGCGACGCTGGACTGAGGACTTTATCGCGCAGGCGCCGCAATTCCAGACCCTGCCCACTGCCCTGGCATGGCAGGAAGGAATCGGTCGGCCGCGTATCGAAGCGCGGCTGCGCGAATTGCAAATCTACACGCGGCTGCGGCTGCAGGGCATCGAGGGACTGGAACTGCTGAGCCCGTTGCAACCCGGGATGTGGCTACAGATCCTGTCGGCGCGTTCGGCCCGTCGCAATGCCAAGGAACTTGCTGACTGGTTGCGCAACAATGACCAAGTGATTGTCAGTCACGCGAATGCCACGCAAGATGGTATGAATGTGCTGCGCATTTCCTTGCATGTATACAACTCGCACGATGAAATCGAGCGGTTGACGCAGGGGTTGCAGCGCGCGTTGCGCGTCTGACTCAACAACTACAGCGAAACATTCAGGAGTATTGGCAGGTGAGTTCCCTGGCATTGATCGCGTCCGGCATGGCCGGTAGCATGGCCGCTTGCCTGGTTCTGCGTTTTGTGTGGGCGACGGTCGCCGGCCAGGGGCAGCTGGGGGTATGGCGCACCTCCAGTGCCATGAACGAACTGCTGTATGTAACCACGCATGCCGCCATCGGCGCCGGCGTGGGACTGCTGTTCTGGCTGAGCTGGGGATTTACCGCGATCGCGGGCTGGACGTGGTGGCAGCAGGGCCTGGGCTTCGGCCTGCTGAACGCAGCGGTGTTTGGTTTATTGCCGCTGCTGATTGCGCGCAGCCTGCTCAGCTGCGCCAACACACTTTACTGGCTGTTGATCAGCGAGATCGTGCTCACCTGCACTGCTGCAGGTCTGGCCAGCAGCTGGAGCTGGCAGCAGGCGTTTTAATTTCAGCGCCTGTTGGATGTGTTCTTAGAGCCTGATCAGAATCTCGATCAAGGGATGCAGCGCAAGGCGGGACTGCCCAAAAAAACGCAGCGTACACGTCAGTACGTGAGTATTTTTTGGTCAGTTCCAACGCAGCGAGGCGCCCTTCAGCGAGATTCTGATCAGGCTCACTCAACGATCGAGGAACTGTCTCACCAGCTGCAGCACGCGCTGCGGATGGTTACCGAACAGGTTCGAGCCCGACTCCGGCAGTTCTTCCAGCTGCGATTGCGCGAAAGAATTCTTGGCGCGCAGGCTGTGTTCGTAGAATTCATCGCGGACACGCAATACCAGACCGGACTGACGCAGCATTGCCAGGCGCTTGGCAGTGGGATATTCGAGCATGGCATGCAGCGCCTGCGCTGTGCGACGCCGGCTGCGCAACACGTCGGCCAGCTCCTCGGTCAGCTGATCCGGAGTCGCGGCAGCGCCGCGTGACTGTTGCAGGCGCTGCCAGTCCTTGAGCAGATGTGACCCATCGGCCAGCGGCAGGGCAGGCAGCGTGGTCCATTCGGGTGACTTGGTTTCCTGCGGGGTGAAGTGCGGTACCGATGACAGCACCAGGCGCCGCACCTGTTGCGGACGTTCCGCAGCCAGTTCGATGGCAAGCAGCGCACCCAGCTGTGCACCAATTACGTCCACATTGCGCAAACGCAGGCTGTCGACAAATTCGCCGATAGCCGCCGCCAGATCGACAGCAGACCATTCGCCAGCAGGTGCATCGGAGCAACCATAACCGGGCAGATCAAATGCATAGATGCTGCGATCGCGGCCCAGCTCAGGGAGCAGGGCGGAAAAGTAACTGGAAGAACTGCCGGCCGGATGCAGGCAGATCAGCGGCACGCGTTCATCAAAGCCGCCGCCCGAGGGATAGGCGGTGGTCAGATGCAGCTGGCCATAACGGCACTCCGCGTAACTGCGACGAATATGTACGGTGGTAGGCATCACCAACGGCATACGACGACGAGAACGGGCTTGCAGCACAATCAACTCCTGAACGCGGAATGGTTCTAGGAGCGGCACTTTAAGCACCCTCCAGGTGCACTACTTGGAACTGGGTCTCAGGTTGGTATTAATCCAATCCGGTGGACCGCCCCCGGCGCGACCTGCTTCACGCCGGGTAGGATAAACCCTCAAAACATCTTGGATTCATCGAGCTTCTCTTCCACCTTGGCGACCGCCCGCGAGGGAATGAAGTCGCCAGTGATCATCTGCTCGAACGCCTGTCCCGGGCCCACCATGGGATACACGCCCGCATCGGGGTCGATGCACACTTCCAGAAATGCCGGGCCCTTGCTTTCAATGAATTCCCTGACCACGCGCGGCACATCTTCCTTGCGGTCCAGACGCACGGCAAAGGGGAAGCCATCGGCCTGCGCGGCCTTGATGAAATCCTTCTTGTGCAACGACTTGTCGCTGGCCGACAGACGGCCCTTGAAAAACAGCTTCTGCCACTGCTTGACCATACCGTCGCCATTGTTGTTCAGCACCACCACTTTCACCGGCAGATCGTAGGTGGTCACGGTTTCCAGTTCGCCCAGATTCATGCGAATGCTGGCGTCACCGTCAATATCGATCACCAGTTTGTTGGGATGGGCGAACTGGGCGCCGATGGCCGCCGGCAGACCAAAACCCATGGTGCCCATGCTGCCGGAGGTCAGCCACTGACGCGGGCCCTTGAAATCAAAATATTGAGCGGCCCACATCTGGTGCTGGCCAACACCGGTACTGATGATTGCTTCACCTTTGGTGAGGCGATTGATCTCTTCGATCAGGTAGTAAGGCTGGATCAGCGGACTATTCCGGTCATAGTTCATCGCATACTCTTTCTTTAGCGAAGAACAGTGAGAAAGCCACTCGGATGTATTGATTGTTAACTTATGCTTACGACCATAAACCGTCAGCGCCTGCACCGCCTGGGCCAACGAACCAACATGGGTCCATTGGGCGTGTTTGACCTTGTTGATTTCCGAAGCATCAATATCGATGTGCGCAATGCTCCGGGCATGGGGCGCGAATCGCTGCGGATTGCCGGCGACACGGTCATCAAATCGGGCGCCCAGCGCCAGCAGGAAGTCACAATCGATGACGGCATAGTTGGCGAACGCGGCGCCATGCATGCCCAGCATGCTCATTGAATTCGGCGCAGTGGTATCGACGGCACCCAGGGCCATCAAGGTGGTCACCACTGGAACCTGAAATTCCTCCGCGAACTCGCGCAACGCCGCCGTTGCTGCACCATTGATCACCCCGCCGCCGGCATAGATCAGCGGACGCCTGGACTGTTTTAACAGGCTCCAGAAGGCAGCGCACTCGGCATCGGTCAGTGCCGACTTGGCCAACTTGTGCATGCGCTGTCGATAGCCGGGGAATGGCAACCGGCCCTCGCCCTTGAAGGTACCGCGCCAGTTCTGCACGTCCTTGGGAATGTCGATTACCACCGGCCCTGGTCGGCCGGTGCGGGCGATTTCAAAAGCGGTGCGAATGGTGTCTTCCAGTTTGGCCGGATCCGTCACCAGAAAGACATGTTTGGCTACGGCGCCCATTACTCCGGCCACCGGAGCTTCCTGGAAAGCATCGGTACCAATGGCGCTGGTCGCCACTTGTCCGCAGATCACCACGATCGGCACCGAATCCGCCGCGCAATCCCGCACCGGGGTCACGGTATTGGTGGCGCCAGGACCCGAAGTTACCAATGCCACGCCCACCTTACCGGTGGCTCGCGCGTAACCGGCGGCCATAAAACCAGCCCCCTGCTCGTTCGCCGGCACAATCAGCGGCATGGCCGGCTTGCCGCCATTGGCAGCAGCATGGGTATCGTTGTGGACAAAAATGGCGTCGTAGGTAGGCAGAATCGCGCCGCCGGAATAGCCAAAAACAACTTCCACACCCTCATCCGCGAGGACTTGCACCAGAATTTCTGCGCCGGACAAGGTCTGTCCGGCCAAGGGATTGCGGGCCGGCGCAGGCGGTGCGGGGCGGTGGGCTGGGCTGTGATTCACGGGCGGATCCTGCAGATCAAAGGGATCTGGAGCTGTTCGGGGTGGGAAAGCCTAGCAGTTGGGGCGGATTCGCACCACTTGGGGCGGCTGGAGAGGGCAACTTTGCCCTTACACCAGGGTGCGGCGTCAGTTACGCTGTGCGGCCCTGATTTTCTGGCAAACGCACTGGCCTAGGCGCACGCATATGAGCCCCAATAACACGACCAACCGGCGACACATCATTTCCATTCTGCTGCAAAACGAAGTGGGCGCACTGACGCGCGTTGCGGGATTGTTCTCCAATCGCGGCTACAACATCGAGTCGTTGAATGTCGCCCCCACTGAGGATCCGACGGTATCGCGCATCACACTGGTTACCACCGGCACCGAAGCAGTACTGGCTCAAATCGTCAATCAGTCACTGAAGCTGGTAGATGTGGTCAATGTCGACGACATGACACGCGATGCGCACATTGAGCGGGAATTACTGCTGATCAAACTCAAGTACAACATCAGTCAGGACGCGCCGCTGCGTGCGACCATTGAACAGGCGGGAGCCAAGATACTCAATGATGATCTGAACAGTCTCGTGATCGAGCTGACCGACAGCGAAGCGCGCATCAGTCACTTCATCGGCATTGTCAGTAATTATGGGGATGTGCTGGAAGTGGTGCGCAGCGGCGCACTGGCGATGCTGCGGGGCGTGGAAACGCTGCGTAGTTAAGCCAAGCTCTGCCCCAGCAGGCGCCAGTCCTAGTGTAACAATCCACTTGTATGCAGGGTCGGGCGAGTGCAGCCACCAACCGGCACCAGTACTTGTGCCTGCGGCGTCAAGCCCGCAGACACAAGTCCAGAATCCGTCTGCTCTCCTGAACGACTGACGTTACAGCGCCTGGTCGTCGGCCTCACCGGTACGGATGCGCAGGACGCGCTCCAGACTGGTGATGAAGATCTTGCCGTCGCCGACCTTACCGGTCTTGGCAGCATTCATGATCGCTTCAACAACCTGGTCTACCAGTGAATCCTTGACGGCTACTTCGATGCGGGTCTTGGGCACGAAGTCGACCACATACTCGGCTCCGCGATAGAGCTCGGTGTGGCCGCGTTGACGACCAAAACCCTTCACTTCCGTAACGGTCATGCCCGAGACGCCAATTTCCGATAGCGCAGCGCGCACGTCGTCTAACTTGAAGGGCTTGATAATTGCACTAATGAGTTTCATTCCCCGTGGCTCCTGTCTCGAACTGCGTCGGCGTGGACGATGTAAATAAAATACCCGCTGCCACCAATTTTGGAACTACGGAGTGTTCGCCAGCTTGGTAACCGCGCTTGTATGCAGATGCAGATTTCATGCCGCTAGCGTCTGTTCTAGTAATTGCACGCTTGCTGCGCATTCCCTACAGCGACGTACTTGAAGGGTCGCCCCACAATGGCGCAAACACCCATAAGTCCGCCCGCACATAGTGCATCACAATCCCCAACTTGATCCAGCCCTTTTGGAGGGGCTCGAACAATCAATCCAGACGTTTACGGAAGCGGAGCATCGCAGCAAATAGCAGCATCAGCAAGAAGGCCAGCAACTTCAGGATGGGCTCCGGCATTGACCAAAGTGCTGCACCACGCAGCACAATGCCCCGTACCAGCACAATGAAGTGCGTCAGGGGCAGCAGCTGCGCCAGCATTTGCACGGCTCGCGGCATGCCCTCGAAGGGAAACACAAAACCTGACAACAGTATTGATGGCAGCAGTGTAAACAACGACATCTGGAATGCCTGCGCCTGCGTCTGCACCAGGGTGGAGATGAACAACCCCAGGGTCAGCGTGGCGGCAATGAACAACAAAGCGGCAAGATACAGATCCACCAGCAGGCCGTTGACCGGTACCTTGAACAGAAACACGCCCACCACCAGCACGATGCTGGTCTGAACCAGTCCGATGACCACATAGGGCAGCAGCTTGCCCGTCATCAGCTCTGCGGATGTCGCCGGCGTGGTTATCAGCAGCTCCAGATTACCCCGTTCGCGCTCGCGCACCACCGACACTGCCGTGAACATGACCATCGTCAGGCTGAGGATCACACCGATCAGACCTGGTACGACCTGAACAGCGGTACGTTTTTCGGGGTTGTACTGGGTGCGGACTTCAAACAACTGTTGTGGAGTACCGGCAAGTCCCGGCCGCGTACTGACGGGCATGCTGGCCAGACCGCGTACAAGATTCTCCAGACTGGGCTCACCGCCATCGACCAGCAGTTGGGCCACGGGCCGATCACGCTCCAGCAACCGCCGCTCAAGGTCAGCGGGGATAAGCACACCCACCTTGATCGCCCCCTGCTGCATGCGTGCCTCCAGCTCGGCAGGCGATCTGTAGTAGGACTCGAGCCTGATGATCTGAGTTGCCACCAAGGACGCCACGAGCGCCCGCGACTGACTGGTCTGCGCCTGATCAACCACCCCGGCGCGCAGGTCGCGCACGTCGAAGTTGATCGCATAGCCGAACAGCAACATTTGCAGCAGCGGAATGCCGATGATCATCGCCAGGGTCAGGCGATCACGCAGCAGCTGGCGAATCTCCTTGCCGGCAATGGCGAACAGGCGAATCAGGCTGTTCATCAAGCGCGCTCCATCGCGCGGGGCCTGAGGCCAAATCCGGTTGCCGCAACAAAAACATCCTCCAGACTGGCCTGTATGCACTCTAATTCGGCAGTGACGCCCTCCGCTTCAAGCAAGTCACGCACGTACTGCACCACATCCGGCACTTCGCTGGCGACCAGCACATGCAACCGGTTGCCCAATTGCGTAACAGCCTTGATCTGCGCATTGGCACGCAGTGCTGTGCGCGCCAGAGCATGCTGCGGCGTCTCCACCTTGACGACCTGCGCACCTATCTGCGCAACCAACTGTGCTGGCGCACCACATGCCACCAATCTGCCTTCATCAAGAATCGCCAGCTGATGACAGCGTTCGGCTTCATCCATGTAATGCGTGGAAACCAGAATGGTCGTTCCTGCATCCACCAGCTCGAACAGGGTTTCCCAGAAATCCCGTCGGCTCTGCGGATCAACCGCACTGGTCGGTTCGTCCAGCAACAACAGCTCCGGTTCATGCAAGGTAGCGGCAGCCAATGCCAGACGTTGCTTCTGTCCACCGCTCAAAGTGCCGGCACGCTGCTGCTGCAAGTCGCGCAAATGATAACGGTCCAGACGTGCTGCAATACGCGCGTGGAGATCCCGGTGTGACACTGCGTAAATTCGTCCCATGAATTGCAGGTTCTCCAGCACCGTCAGGTCTTCCCACAACGCGAACCGTTGCGTCATGTAACCCAGCTTGCTGCGCACACTATTGGCATGTTGCGGCATTTGCTGGCCGAGCACGACGCATTCACCGGCGCTGGGACGCAGCAGACCACACAACATGCGAATGGTGGTTGATTTGCCAGAGCCATTCGGCCCGAGAAATCCGAAGATCTGCGCGCGCGGCACGGCCACGTCAATGGCGTTCACGGCGATCTTGCTGCCGAACCGGCGCGTCAGACCGCGGGCAATGATGGCAGGGCCGTTGAGGACAGCGGTCACAGCTAATGACTCACTTGAACTGGCAACCCTGCTGGCAAATCCTGTGCGTTCTGCAGATCGATCTCCGCCAGGTAACTCAGCCGTGTGCGGTCCTGCTGCGTCAGTGCGAAATAAGGTGTGAATGCCGCCTGTGCCGATATATAGCGCACTCTACCGGCGAATACTGTCTCAACGCCATCTGCACGCACTTGTACGTTGGCTCCTGCGAGATATTGCGCTCGCAGTGTTTCCGGTACGTACACCCTCGCATAGGTGCGATCATCGGTCAGCATGATCACCACCGGCTGACCGACTGGCGGACGCTCACCCACCTTGTACGGCAGTGCTTCAATGGTGCCGGCACGCGGCGCGGTAATCGCATAGCGCGTCGCTGATACCTGCAGTTCTGACAATGCCGCACGCGCAGCGGTGACCGCTGCTCTGGCTTGGTCCAATTGTTCGGCGCGCGTGCCTTCTCGCAGCAGCTGCAGGCGCAACTGCGCTTGCTTGCGCAGCGCCAGGGCGGAGTCTCTCGCTGCACGAGCCTGATCGAGAATGGCCTGGCTTTGCAATTTGGATTGCAGCAATTGTTGGGCACGCTGGAATTCCAGCTCGGCAGTGTTGAGATTGCTGATAGCGGCATCCAGTTGCGCCTGCGCCTCAGCAATTTCCTGCACGCGGGGTCCCCGCTGCAGTTCGCGCAATTGCTGCTCGTATTTGTCCAGCTGTGCCTGGGCTTGCTCCAGCCGTGGTTGCATTGCGCCCACAGTTTGTCGCAGCAGCACTTGCCCAACTTGAACGTGGTCGCCTTCGCGAACCGGCAACTCGGCAATCGGTTCATGCGCCTCGGCAACCAGCTCCAGTCGATCACGTTCGACCGTACCCATGATCTGCGGCGCGGGAGCCAAACCACATCCAGTCAGGATCAACAACATCAGCAAGTAACAGTGCTTCATTGTGTTATCCAACTGTTAACCAGTTCCTGGTTTTTAATGCGCAGATCATGTTTGCCACTTAAGCCCGTGATACATAAGACGAATTTTTTCGTGCATATGTCGCGTTTGCTTGGCACAAGGGTCTCAAATGTGCGACAAAGCGTGCACGAAATCCACACGGGAACCGCATGTTATCTGGCAGAGGCAGCAACAGGTACGCTTTGAGCGGCATCGTCCGGATGCTATCTGTTCCTGCTCTGCTGCTATCCGTGATGGTTTCTACGGCCGATGCCGCCGAGAACACCTTACGCATCCACCGCTACAGCACCTTCAGTCTGCCGGCTGTCGCGGGCAAAAAGGCGGCAACCGCGGCGTCTGATGAAATCACACGAGGCCGCACACAGATAAATGTGTATGGCAGGCGGCTCACACTCAACCTCGAAAACAATACGCGGCTGATCGACCAAGTAAGGCGTTCCGGCGGCCGTATTGCCGTGCTGCGCGGCACTCTGGAAGGAAACGCTCGTTCATGGGTGCGCATGACACGAACCAGCGAAGGTACACACGGCTTGATCTGGGACGGTACGGAGCTTTACGTCGTCGAGCCGGGTAATACTGTAAGCGACGCACTCGCTGTTTCACTGCCCAAACCCGACAGCGCCACGGTCATTTTCAAACTGTCGGATACCACGCTGGACCTGTGTGCCGACTATTGCGGATCCGAAAGCCGTTCCAACGAGGTCGCCAGCCACACCGGGCTGGCGACTTACCAGGCATTGACGGCGGAGCTGAGTGAGCAGATCGATAGTACCGTGGGCAATCCTGCCCTGCGTCTGGAAATGCAGGCGCTTGCCGATGCCGCATTTCGTGCACAGTACAGTACCGATCAGGCGGCGCTCGATGCCATCATGGTTCGGCTGAACAATGTCGATGGCATTTTCACCGCGCAAGTAGGTTTGGAAGTACAAGCCACAGACATACAAATCTTTGGCACCGATCCGGGCAATCTGTCCAGGAGCACTGATGCCAACACGCTGCTGAGTTCGCTTGGCCAGTTGCGCAACAGTAATCCCGTGATGGGCACCTACGGAGTTACTCACCTGTTTACCGGGCGCGATCTGGATGGTGAGACGTTGGGCATCGCCTACATCGGCAATATCTGTGAGGCGCGTTATGGCGCCAGCCTCTCCGAGATTCGCAATCGCGGTGCATGGATTGATTCACTGGTTGCTGCGCACGAGCTGGGACATCAACTGGGCGCGGTCCATGATGGCACAGGCGCATGTGGCGGCACGCCTGCACAAAACTATCTGATGGGCGAGCAGATCAGCGGCAGCAGCGAGTTGTCGCAGTGCAGCCGCGAATCCATACTGGCAACCATGCAACGCGCCGCCTGCCTGGTACCAGTGGGCGCGCCCGATGTGAGCTTGAGTGTCGACGCCACACCGATTCCGGCCGCGCCCGACACCAGCTTCCACTGGTCGTTACCCATCCGGAATCTGGGCACCGGGACTGCGGATCGGCCAACCGTTCATATCACCCTGCCAGACAGTCTCATCGTCGAAAGCAGCGCGATTGCCGGTGGCAGTTGTGTCGCGTTGAACAACGCCGGTGGCGGCGCTGTAGATTGTGTGTTCGACAAACTGGCCGCCAATGAAACTCGCCTGCTCGAATTTGAATTGCGTGCCGGTAAGGCAGGCACTTATCAGGTTAGCGCTGAGGTCGATGCAGATAGTGACAACAACCCGCTGAACAACAACGCCATCTACAAACTGAGCGTCACTGCCATGGATGTTGCAGCCACCAATAGCACCGCTACTGCATCTGCATCTGCAGAACCCACCAGCAGCCCCAGCACCAGCGGCGGCGGCGCGATCAACGCGTTTGGTCTGCTCGCACTGAGTGTGTTGACAATCTGGCGGCAACGCCGCTTACGTCAGCACGCTGTTTAACCACTGCTGCAAACGCCCGCTGTCCATCAATCCTGATTGACGCGCTATCTCGCGGCCATGGCGGAATACAATCAATGTCGGAATGCTGCGTATGCCCAGCCTCCCAGCAAGCTCGGGGGCTTCGTCGGAGTTCAATTTGCCGAAGCGGACCTGCGCACGCATGGCTTGCGCGGCTGCGGCGAACTGGGGAGCCATAGCCTTACAGGGCCCGCACCAGGGAGCCCATACATCCAGAACCAATGGCAGATCGTTGCGCTGCAAATGCTTGTCAAAGCTGGCCGTGGTCAAATTGACCGGCTGACCGCTCAACAAGACGTGATGGCATTTTGGACAATACGGCGTGCTGCCAAGCTTGTCGGCCGGGATTCGCACCACGGACTGACATTGCTCACACACCACATGCACTGGCGCGCTCATACGCTGGACCCTGCTGTCAGCTGACTCATGCCAGCGTAAATGGGTGCCGAACGACAAATTACAAGAGCAACGCGCTTCGATGAAATCAGTTTGCTACATCAAGCCAGTGCAGTCCCCAGCCACTGACCGATGACGTAGGTAACAACGCCGGCGCCACCGCCAATCAGCAACATGCGTACACCGCCCAGCAGCGCGTTGCGCCCGGTGAACAGGCTGAGCGCCATGCCGACCAGAAACAGGCCACATGCGGAGAGCAAGCCAGACCAAAACAATGCAGCTTGACTGGCGAGTTGCAGCAGGAACGGCAGCAAGGGAACACAGGCACCGAAGGCGAAGGCCACGAACGAAAACCCGGCCGCACCCCAGGGTGAACCGAGATTGTCGGGATTCAATCCCAGCTCTTCGCGTGACAGCACATCCAGCGCATGTGTCGGGTCGCGCATCATCTCGTGCGCAAATTCACGTGCACGCGACAACTCCATGCCGCGTGCCTGATAAATCAATGCCAGCTCTTCGGCCTCCTCCTGTGGATACTCGGCGAGTTCCTCGCGCTCCAGCCCGATCTGATACTCGTACATCTCGCGTTGCGAACGCATTGACACGTACTCACCCGCAGCCATGGACAGCGCTCCAGCCAGCAGGCCAGCGACCCCACTGGTGAGTACCAGCTGGGTTCCAGCACCTGCTCCGGCAACACCCATGATCAGGCAGGCATTCGAGACCAGGCCATCATTCACGCCAAATACAGCGGCGCGCAGATTACCGCCGCCCATATTGCGATGGCTGGCGCCGACGTCGGCCAGCGTCGTGGGCATGACATGGCCATTGGCTGGAACATGCGTATCGTAGGCCGACAGACCACGCAACTTCATGGCCGCGAGAATGTGCCGCATACGTCGCGGCGTGAATCGCTGCATCAATGCAGCAACAATGCGCGCCCGAAGACTGGGAGTGAAGTTGTCCTGTGCCTGACGATCCCAGATCGCGGCCTGTTGTTCTGCGGCAGTGGCCAGATCATTGAACAGAGTGCGCATTCGGGTGTCTGGCTCGGCCTGCGCTGCCCGCCGATACAACCAGGCAGATTGCTTTTCTTCAAGCCAGCTCATGCACGGGTCAGCTTGGTCACGCCCAGGTCACCCGCTTCGGCGTCATCGGCGGCAATCACCATGCGCACCAGGTGCGCCAGCGAGGTGGCCAGCATTTTCTCCATGACCCGCGCGCGATGAATTTCCACCGTACGCTGACTCAACTGCAGATCACCGGCAATAACCTTGTTGGCCTTGCCATCCACAACCATGTCCATGATCTCGCGTTCACGCGGTGTCAGCGATTCAAGTCGCTTGCGAATTTCATGCTTCTCCTGCAACACGCTACGATTGCGCGCATCACGACCCATGGCCTGTGCCACACGATCCAGCAACTCGCGATCGTTGAAAGGTTTCTGAATGAAATCCAGTGCGCCCGCCTGCATGGCCGTCACCGCCATGGGCACATCACCGTGTCCGGTCATGAAAATGATCGGCAATATTGAGTGCTTTTCATTGAGCTTTTCCTGCAGTTCAAGTCCCGACATGCCGGGAATACGCACGTCGAGCAGAATGCAGCCGATCATGTTCTCGTTGTAGGCTTCAAGGAACTGCATGGCCGTACCATACACTTCCGCCCGATAGCCCACCGAGCGAAACGACAGACGCAACGCCTGCTGTACCGCAGGATCATCATCAACAATGAATACCGTGGGCACCTGATTCACACTGCTCCCCCGCATACATCCACTCCATAATGACGGCTGGTCGACACCATCTTCCAGGTGCCGGGGCGCGCTAATTCGTATCAACAATCGCTAGTTTGTACATGCGAGACCAAAAAGTACATACAAGAAGCGTCCCCTCTCAGCTATCAGGTACGCCACCGAACGCTTGCGGGCACAATCACCCGTGCGCGGCATCGGTACTGGGCAATGAGAAAAAGAAGCGCGCCCCACCACCAGGATTGTCGGTACACCAGAGCCGACCGCCATGCACCTTGATGATGGATTGGCTGATGGACAACCCCAATCCGGTACCCAATGGTTTGGTCGAAAAGAATGCAGTGAAAACTTCCGATGAAAGTTCCGGGGGCAACCCCGTACCACGATCAGCCACCATGAATTCGATCTCGCCGCGTTCTGCAACCCGGGTGCGCAACACAATCTCCCGAAGTGGTTCTGGAATGGTTTGCATCGCGTCGATGGCGTTGCGCACCAGATTCAGCAGAACCTGCTGAATCTGCACGGCGTCCGCAGATACTATCGGAGACTCAGCGGCTGCCTCAACAAGGAGGCGGACATTGTGATGATGGGTGTCAGTCTGCGCCAGCTCGACCAGTTCCGCCAGCAATCTGTTGGCACCAACAGGTTCAAGCTTGGCGTCGTGGTACTTGGCAAATGCCCGCAGGCGACGAATGACCTCACCGGCACGCAGCGCCTGCTGGGCAATCTGTTCAAGTGCCGTGGTGATCTCGTCAATTTCATTGGTGCCACTGATGAGCAGACGGCGACAGGCCTGGGCGTAGCTGGCGATCGCCGTCAATGGCTGATTGATTTCATGCGCGAGACCCGTAGCCATTTCACCCATGGTCGACACACGTCCGAAGTGGGCAATGCGGTTGTGCATGTTGCGCAATTCATGATCGGCGAGCTTGCGATCAGTGATATCGTGTACTGTGCCTACATGCTGCATGTGACCATCGGACTCATCCTGAAACAGCTGCGCCAGATGATGGATGTGGCGCAGACCCGACGCCACCGACAGGGTGCGATATTCGATGTCGATACTGCGACCCTCATTTTCCAGTTCGGCAAACGCCTGCATCACCCGCGCATGATCGGACGGATGCACCACTGAAAGCATGCGTACCAGTATGTGGCTGACATTTTCTTCGTTATCCCAGTCGAACATACGTCGCAGTTGCGGCGACGCATAGTCACCCTGGGTTGCACCCTGATGAATGATATAGTTGCCGATGTTGGCCAGGCGTTGTGCGGTATGCAGCGCCGCTTCGCTTTGCCGCAACGCGGCTTCGCGCTTGACGCGATCGCTGATGTCGCGCACGAAGGCGACATAGCGTGGCGGATCGATGCCTTGAATTTTTCCGGAGGCCAGCTCAGCTGCAAACCGGCTGCCATCACGACGGCGCCCTTGCAGGTGCCACGCGTGACCCAGGAACTGCGGTTCCTGTACTCCGGATAACTGCGCGTGATTGCCATCGTGGTATTCGGGCAGGAGATGACTGACGTCATATCCGAGCAGGTCGGCTTCGCGATAACCAAACATGCGTTCGGCCGCATGGCTCATCAACCTTATGCGGCTCTTGTGATCCAGGATCAGCACACCGTCGATAGCGGCATTGAGCAGCCCTTCCAGCTGCGGATGCACCATGCGCAGCGGTCCTTGTGTGACGGGATCAATACTCATGACTGTCCGTAAGGAATGCTTTGCCGGAATTGGCGCGAGGGTTGCTGAAGCGTCTGCGAAATTGTCGCTCTGAAAGCGTCGGCACTTTACCAGTTGCTAATGGACATGATGCTGCAAGGCTACCCCCGCCGTCCATATGCCAAACAGGATCAGCATAGCCCCGGCCAGCGTCCGCAAACCCTGCCGAGCAGCCACGCGCGACAGTTGGGAGATCAGCAGGGTGCTGCTGAGCATGGACGGCAGGGTGCCGACACCGAAGGCGAGCATTATCAGGGCGCCATGGCCGGCACTACCACCCAGTGTGCCCAGCAATAACATGGTGTACACCAATCCACAGGGCAACCAGCCCCACAGCATGCCCATCAGCAATGGCTGGGCAATGCCGTGACTGGGAAGGTACTGGGCCAGCGGCGCGACGCACCGCCACACACCTGCGCCGGCTTTCTCAATCGGCGCCAGCAGGCGCAGGCCGAATGCCAGTTGAAGGCCGAGCAACAACAACAGAACGCCAGCGGCAACTCGCAACCACAGTGTCACGCCTGCCAGATCCATTACACCCAGCAACAGACCGCCGAACATGCCGCACAGCGCGCCAGCCAGCGCGTAACTCGACAGACGTCCTGCCTGATACAACGCTGCATACATGAAGGCGTGGCGTGCATCGCCACCTACGGAACGTGCACGCATACCGAATGCACCCGCGAGACCACCACACATCGCCAAACAGTGCATGCTGCCCGCCACGCCCGCGACAAAGGCCGCTGCCGTACTGAGATCACCCGTCGCCATCTAGGGTTTGTCCGCTGCTGCGAGTGTGTCAGCGCTGGCAACTACGGGTGCAGTGGCATCGGATTCTGATTCAGTCAGGATTTCCCAGGCAGGCGTATCCAGATCGTCAAACTGGCCGGAATTCACTGCCCACAGAAACGCCCATACCGCACAGCCCACCAACACCAGGCTCAGGGGAATCAGAATCAACATCATACTCATGCGGGACTCAGTTGCGGCTTGACCGCTTTACCCGTCGTTGCAGAGACGTTCATTGCAGGGCCGTGCATTACCCGCATGGCATTCAATACCACCAGCACCGAACTGGTGGACATGCCCACCGCAGCCAGCCAGGGCGGTATCATCCCCAGCGCCGCCAGCGGCACTGCCGCCAGATTGTAGACCGCCGCCCACAGCAGATTCTGATGCATGATGTGCCGCGCATGGCGCGCCAGCTGCACGGCATACGGCAAGGTCTGCAATGAGTTGTTCATCAGCACCAGATTGGCGGTCGCCTGGGCCAGTGCCGTGCCACCCCCCATGGCAATGGATACATTTGCCGCACTCAGCACCGGTGCATCATTGATACCATCACCAACCATGGCAACCACATGCTGTTGTTTCAGAACCTGCAATGCCTTGAGTTTGTCCGTCGGTGCCTGTCGTGCCCGATACTGATTGATGCCACATTCGTTGGCGACCTGCTGCACGACGCCTGAGGCGTCACCGCTCAAGATCGAAGTGTCGATACCCAGTCCCACCAGCTGCCGGATGCTGGCCGGTACTTCTGCGCGCAGCGGATCACACAATTCGAAACGCGCCAGTTCGGATTGAGCATTACCCAGCACCACCACGGCAGCATCGCCTGGCAACGACGTATCGGGACCAAGCAGTTCAGCAGCAAACGCGGGGGTACCCAAACGATATTGCACTCCGTCAACAATGCCCGCCACACCAGCGCCCGGTACCACGCGTAACTCGCTTGCAAGTAACGTAGGCTGATCTGCAGCGACATTCCGAAACGCCTGAGCGATGGGGTGATCTGCCCCCTGCTCCAACGCTGCTGCCAGCGCATGACAGCGCGCCGCATCAAGGTCTGCGACACACTCCGTGCGCGCAACAAGTACGCGTCCCTGGGTCAAGGTACCCGTCTTGTCGAATACCATGTGCGTTACCTGCGCCAGCCGTTCAATTGCATCGGCGCGCGTCACCAGCAAGCCACGCCTGGCCAATGCCGTGCTAGCCGCAGAAATCACCGCTGGTGTCGCCAGCGACAACGCGCAGGGACAGGTCACCACCAGCACTGCCAGCACCGCTTCAAAGGCACGCGAAGGATCAATCCAGTACCACGCCGCGCCGACTGCAACCGTAAATATCAACAGGCTGTTGAGAAACTGGCGGGCTATTCGATCGGCCAGCAGCGCCAGCTGCGGCTTGTCTGCCTGGGCACGCTCCAGCAACGCCATCACACCTGCCAGGACCGTTGCAGTGCCTGTGGCACTGAGCTTCACGCGCAAAGGCGCTTCGATATTCACGGTACCGGTGAGCACGCTGTCACCGATCCGGCGCGGCACTGGCAGCGACTCGCCGGTCAGCAAGGCTTCATCGACACTGGAATGACCTGCGCAGATCAGGCCATCGGCTGGCATGGACTCGCCAACACGCACCAGCACTTCATCACCGACTCGCAAGGCCTGCAATGGCACCTCTTCGTGGCGTTCACCGTCGGCCTCCTGTACCACTCGATGCGCCAGCCTGGGCTGCAAGCGCGTCAGCGCATCGGTGATGCTGCCGGTTCGGTGCCGCACGGTCATTTCCACGTAGCGGCCGAGCGCCAGAAAAGAAACAAACATGGTGACGGAATCAAAATATACCTCGCCATGCTGTGTCAGAGTGTTGTAGACGCTCGCACCATAGGCAAGGACCAGGGCCAGCGCCACGGGTACATCCATGTCGATGCTGCGATTGCGCAACGCGCGCAGTGCATTGCTGAGGAACGGCCAGCCGGCATAAAACAACACCGGCGTGGTCAGCAACAAGCTGATGATACGCAGAAAACTCACTACATCCGCATCCATGCGTGTTTGTTCACGCAGGTACAGCGGCAGCACATACATCATGACCTGCATCATGCCCAGACCCGCGACGCCCAGACGCTTCAGTGCAGTGCGGCGCTCGTCCTGTGTATGTTGTTGCAATGCTGTGGCATCAAGCGGGTGCGGCCGATAGCCAAGATTCGCCAGTGTACGCAATACCGTGGACAAGTCGCATTCGCCGCTGCGCCACACGATTCTGGCGCGAGTCGTGGCCGCATTGACGCTCACCTCAATGACGCCTGGAACACGGCGCAACATGCGATCAATCAACCAGGCACAGGCCGCGCAGCGCAGGCCGTCGATCAGCAGAATGCAGGACTTCATGCCATTGGCTTCGTCACGCACAAACTGTGCGGTAACGTCCGGCTGTGCAAACGCCTGCCATGGATCGTTCAACCGGGAAGGCATGACTTGTGCAGGTTTGTTGCCCGGTTCACTGCGATAGCGGTAATAGTCCTGCAGACCGACGCCGGCAATGAGTTCGGCCACTGCACGACAACCTTCACAGCACATGGCGGCCTGCGTGTCGTTCAGCTGCGCATAAATGCGCGTGCCTGGTGGCACAGGCTCGCCGCAGTGAAAGCACGGATCGGCATTGGCCACGGGCTGTGCTTCCTAACGCAGCGGCGGTGTGACCGAATTCGTCACATGCTGATGTGTGCCGCGCTCGTCGTGGATTTCGGACACTGCGTCAACCGACAGCGCCTGATCGGGATTACGCATCGCCAGGTACAGAGTAATGAAACCGGCGATCACGGCCAGCGCCGGCAAGAGCGCCAGCCAGAAGGGCGCGAAGCTGCGCGGCACGGACTGAGGGGTTGTTGTATCAATGTTCGTCATGACGGTCTCGCGTCGTACGATCGTGATCACGATCGTAGCCATGATCATGTGATGAAAAGAATCTCGAGACGCTGGCAGCCTGCAGCTGCGGCATATCGGTGCTGGTCAACTGGAATTTGATCGGATGGGGTCCACCCTGCTCCGGTGGCGGCGCATCCACTCGCACCGTCAGGCTGACTACCTCACCGGCACCCGCTACCGCGATCAATCGGTCCATGTGCAACTCTGCGTCCGGTATGCCGCTGATCGACAGGTTGAAGGCATGCGCCTGACTGTCCTTGTTGACCACACGCAGGGTGTACACATTCTCTATGAGACCGTCATCGCTTTCGCGATACATCACATTGCGGTCACGCAGCACATCCAGCTCCACCAGATTGCGGTGGGTAACGGCGTACCCGAAGCCTCCGGACAGCAACAGCAATACCGTGGCATAAATTGCCGTGCGTGGCCGGATGACGTGCGGCGCATTGCCTTCCAGCGCCGCCTGGGTCGAGTAGCGCACCAGGCCACGTGGATAGTTCATCTTGTCCATAACACTGTCGCAGGCATCAATGCATGCGGCGCAGGCAATGCACTCGTACTGCAGACCCTTGCGAATATCGATGCCGGTGGGACAGGCCTGCACGCACATCGTGCAGTCAATGCAGTCGCCCAGACCCTCAGCCTTGTATTCCATGCCGCGGGCGCGTGAACCGCGCGGCTCGCCACGCGCTGTGTCGTAACTGATGATCAAGGTGTGCTTGTCGAACATGGCGCTTTGAAAACGCGCATAAGGGCACATGTACTTGCACACCTGTTCGCGCAGGTAGCCGGCGTTGCCGTAGGTGGCAAGGCCATAGAACAGCACCCAGAAGCTCTCCCACGGCCCGGTAGCAAAATTTTCGATTTCACCGAACAGGCTGCGGATCGGCGTGAAATAACCGACAAAGGTAAAGCCGGTAAACAGCGCGAAGCTCAACCACAGCACCTGCTTGGCGGACTTGCGCCACAGCTTGTTGAAACTCCACGGCGCCTTGTCGAGCTTGATGCGTTGCTGGCGATTGCCTTCGGTAATGCGCTCCATCCACACGAAGGCATCAGTCCATACTGTCTGCGGGCAGGCATAACCGCACCACAGTCGTCCGGCGAGAGCGGTGACAAAAAACAGCGATAACGCCGCCAGAATCAGCAGCCAGGTCAGGAAAAAGAAATCCTGCGGCAGGAAGGTCAGGCCAAAAATATAGAACTTGCGGGCCGGCAGATCGAACAGTACGGCTTGATGCCCATCCCATTGCAGCCAGGCCAGACCGTAGAAAATCCCGAGCAGACCCAGCGTGGCCAGCGTACGCAGATTGCGAAACCGCCCCGGCACTTCGCGCGGATAGATTTTCTGCTGGGCGGCATACAACGAGTCTGTAGCAGCATCACCGGATGCCGCAGCCTGCTTGCTCTGATTCACCTTGGCGTTCACGGTCAACTCTGTCTGTCTTGCGATTCATCGGGCCTGTGCACAGTTTGCGGCGCGGCAAAATGTTCATGCGAGGTATCCAGCATGTAAGCCGTCAGGCTCGCTGAACATGCCGCCAGTGCCCAGAAGCCGAAGAATCCCAATGCGTAGGTGGTCATGGCATTCGGTAACCACCAGGGGTAATTGAGGAGATAGGCCAGATCGCTGGGATCCACAAAGGCAAAGAACAACATGGTGGCCAGGCAGGCAACCAGGAAAGAACTCCAGATCACCACACCCACGTCTTCGCGCAGACGTGACCAATGGACGTCGGCTGTATCTTCAGGCGCTTCGGTCATGGCTGTTCTCCCGAGCGTATTTCAATGTAGAAGCGGGCGCGCGGCCCGCTTCTACTCACTGTGATTGCGACAGACCGTACACATATCCTGCCAGCAGCTTCACTTTGGTTTCGCCCAGCAATGGCAGGTGCGCAGGCATTTCGTTGTTGCGTCCATTCGCAACTGTCTCGCGAATGGTGTCCATCGAACTGCCATACACCCAGATCTTGTCGGTCAGATTGGGCGCCCCCAAAGCCTGATTGCCCTTGGCATCTACACCGTGGCAGGCAACGCAAATGGTGGTGAAGCGTTGCTTGCCCGATTCGACCCAGTCGGCAGGCACTTTGCTGCCACTGAGGCTCAGTACATACGCCGACACTTCTTCCACGCCCGCCTGCCCCAATATCGCACTCCAGCCGGGCATCACACCTTTGCGGCCGTTGGCGATGGTTTCATAGATGGTGTCAGGATTGCCGCCCCATACCCAATCGTCGTCAGTGAGGTTGGGAAAGCCACGTGTACCCCGTGCATCGGCACCATGACAAAGAGCACAGTTGTTGGCGAACAGATTCTTGGCAGCTGCCATGGCTTCGCCATTCCTGGAAATGGCAACGACGTCCAGCTTGGCGATCTCGCCATAACGCGCTTCAAACGCCGCCTGCGTACGCGCCTGCTCCTCGGCAAGCTGACCTTCCGACGTCCAGGCATTGGTGCCGGCGAAATTACCGAGACCTGGATACAGCACCAGATAAATCAAGCCGAAGATGATGGTAATAATGAACAGGCCCAGCCACCAGCGCGGCATGGGATTGTTGTATTCGCGTATGCCATCCCATTCATGCCCGGTGGTATCGGATTCGACTGGTGCGCGCCGCTTCGCGGTCCACCAGATCAGCCACAGACATGCCAGAATATTGATTATCGTCGCAATCAATACGAACAATGCAGCTGGTGCGCTCATCATCGAACTCATGGTGGAACTCATGATTGCTGGCCCCTGGCTGCGGCCTGTTGTTGATCTGCCGGGGGGTCGTCTTCAAGCGGCATCTGCGCCGCATAATCAAATGTGTGTTTGTGACGTTTGCCATACAGCCACACCACCAGGGTGATGAATGACAGCATCAGCACCAGCGTCAGGATGCCGCGCACGATGTTGATTTCGGTGACCATTACTGCACGCCTCCGTGATACTTGAGTCCCTGCAGATAGGTGATGACGGCTTCCAGCTCGGTTTTGCCTTTCACCGCTGCCTCGGCTCCCGCAATCTCTTCATCGGTATACGGCGCGCCCAGGGTACGCAGGACGCGTAACTTGGCGGCAGTGTCCGCACCATCCAGCGTGTTGGTCGCCAGCCAGGGAAAGCCTGGCATGTTGGACTCGGGGACCACATCGCGCGGATTGTTCAGATGAATGCGATGCCACTCATCCGAGTACCGGCCGCCGACACGCGCCAGATCCGGACCGGTACGCTTGGAACCGAACTGGAAGGGGTGGTCGTACACTGACTCGCCCGCCAGTGAGTAATGACCATATCGGTCCGTATCGCCTTTCAGGGTGCGCACCATCTGCGAGTGGCAGTTGTAGCAACCTTCACGCACGTAGATATCGCGGCCCTCCAGCGCCAGCGCGCTGTAGCGGGTGACGCCAGGCGAGGCCTTGATCACCGAGCTCTGGAAATACAGCGGCACGATTTCCACCAGGCCACCAACGCTGATCACGATGGCAATCAGAGCGCCCATCAAGGCAACTTTCTTTTCGACTATTTCATGACTCATGTTCTGCTTGCCTCACGCCGCAACCGCTTTGACCGCAACCGCTTCTTGAGCAGGACTTGGCGCGGGATTACTCAGGGTCTTGATCACGTTGTAAACCATGATCAACATGCCAACGAGATACAACACACCACCCAGCAACCGCACGGCGTAGTAGGGATAGGTGAACTTGAGCGACTCGACGAAGGTGTAGGTGAGCGTGCCGTCGGCATTGGTGGCGCGCCACATCAGGCCCTGCATCACGCCCGCGATCCACATCGAGCTGATGTACAGCACCACACCGATGGTGGCGATCCAGAAGTGCCAGTCGATCAGGCGGGTGCTCCACATGCCTTTCTTGGCGAACAGTGGTGGTATCAGCGCATACATGCAGCCGATGGTCATGAAAGCCACCCAGCCCAGTGCACCGGAGTGCACGTGACCAATGGTCCAATCGGTGTAGTGCGACAGCGCATTCACCGTCTTGATGGACATCATCGGGCCTTCGAAGGTGGACATGCCGTAGAACGACAACGACACGATCATGAATTTCAGCACCGGATCGGTACGCAACTTATGCCAGGCGCCTGATAGCGTCATCATGCCGTTGATCATGCCGCCCCAGCTGGGTGCGAGCAGGATCAATGAAAAGACCATCCCCAGCGACTGCGCCCAGTCGGGCAGGCTGGTGTATTGCAGGTGGTGGGGACCCGCCCACATGTAAGTGGAGATCAACGCCCAGAAGTGCACGATGGACAGGCGGTAGGAAAATATCGGCCGGCCGGCCTGTTTGGGGACGAAGTAGTACATCATGCCCAGGAAAGCGGCGGTAAGGAAAAAGCCCACGGCATTGTGGCCATACCACCACTGCACCATCGCATCGACCGTTCCGGAATAAACGATGTACGACTTGGTCAACGACACCGGGATGGCGATGTTGTTGAAGATGTGCAGCACCGCAATGGTGATGATGTACGAAGCAAAGAACCAGTTGGCCACAAAGATGTGCTGAATCTTGCGTTTGGCCAGTGTGCCGAAGAACACGATGCCATACGCCACCCACACCAGGGCAATCAATATATCGATGGGCCACTCGAGCTCCGCGTACTCCTTGCTCTGGGTAATGCCCAGCGGCAGGGTAATGGCGGCCAGCACGATGACCACCTGCCAGCCCCAGAAGGTGAACGCCGCCAGCCCATCCGAGAACAAGCGCACACGCGAGGTGCGCTGCACGATGTAGTACGACGCGGCAAACAGCCCCGAGCCGCCGAAGGCAAAGATTACCGCATTTGTATGCAGCGGCCGCAAGCGACTGAAGGTCAGCCAGGGAATGTCGAAGTTCAGTGCCGGCCACAACAATTGCGCAGCCAGAATGACCCCCACCAGCATGCCCACCACACCCCAGACAATGGTCATGATGGTGAATTGACGAACGACCTTGTCGTTGTAAATCGGGGCAATATCGGCAGCATGCGCAGCCGCGGCGGCTGTACTCGCGGTGTCGTGACTCATAATCTCACTCGTGACAAACCGCGGACCGCGGTTATGAAGAATTGTAGAGATGCAGCTTATGCAGCCAAATAAGGGCTGATTGGGCAAGCATAGGTGGAAATATCCATATCCAGACAGGGTGGAAAACCGATAGTGCGTCGATGCGATTGCTGCTCGGCTGCTTTTAAGCAGCGACAACGTCGCACGATGCAATCACTGGAAGTTGAAGGCATGAACACCGACAAACAGAATTACTGGTTTCCCGCCAAGCGTTACGGCTGGGGTTGGGGCTCGCCCATCCGCTGGCAAGGCTGGCTGATGCTGGCGCTGTATGTGTTATTGGCGCTGGTCGGCATCAGATGGCTTGAACCGCAGCAGCATCCCATCGCCTACCTGCTGTATCTGCTTGCGCTCACTGTCGTGATGACATTGGTCTGTTGGTTAAAGGGTGAGCGGCCACGATGGCGACGGGGAAAATGAGCGGCTACTAACTTAGTGATGGCAATGTGAAACCGATAGGCGGATTTTCCGGGTGTCGGCCCAATCCAACCGCCGTTCTCGACCCATTCCAGTCAGTCCCGTGTGCCGATAACGGTCATTCAAATCGTTGAAAGCGGACACTCGTCAAAAATCTACTATCCGGCAGCAATTTGGTTCTTTGCGTGATTGAATCGTTGTATGTCGGCCACCGTCTGTGGCGCTTGCGGCAGCCACCTGTCCCGACCATTCAACGTCACTTGCAATCTCAGCTTTTCTTGTTGGACGCGAACACGCCGGGGAATTTCGTCAGGCGCCAGCTTGGCAGGAATACCATCCCTGCCAAGCTGGCGACGAAGGGTCGCTCAGAAATTCAACCAACCTAAAGCACGGGTCGAAGCCACTCAGGCTGGCACAGCCAGCACCGGACATTGAACTCGGCGCAGCACTTGCTGGGTCGTGCTGCCACGGAGCATCTCGACGAAGCCCTTAGCGCCTGCCGTCGGCATCACGATGATGTCGGCATTGAGGCGAGCCTCGGCAGCAAGAATTTCCGCGACGACCTCGCCTGAGCTTTGCTCGAGCTTCATCGTCCAGGCGGTCGAATCCTCCGGATGCAGGACTGGGGCAGCACCGTTTCCAACATGTAGCAGCGTGATAGTCACTTGCCCTTCGCCGAAAATTCCAGCGGCACGCTTCGCGAGATCGATCGCTCCGGCAGAATCCGGTACATGATCTACAGGTACGAGAATGCTGCGTAGTGTGTACTCGCCGTCCTCGAGCGACACCAGTCCGCGCTTCGCTTGTTGCGGCACGAACAGCACGGTTGTTTTTGCGGCACGCATGATGGACTCCGATACGGAACTGCTGAACCAGTGCGGCAGTCCGGCCTCGCCTTCGGTGGCTAACACAATCATGTCGTGGGGGTTCGATTCCAGAAAGCTTGCGATTTTGAACGCCGTGAAGGATCCCTTGAGCCCCACTTTCTCTACTTGCACGCGAAGCTTTTCGTAGACATCGCTCCTCGCGCTACCCTGCTGAAGCAGCCCCCAGCGTTCGATCGTTCCTCGCACAGACGGAAATAGTGCCCAGTCCGGTTCCCCTGCCTTGTCATGCACATGCAGAAGCGTCAACTTAGTTTGGCCCAACAAAGCGATCGCTAGTGCGTTTGCAAACGCTCTCTCGCTCGCGGAGGAGAAGTCTGTTGGATGTAGCACGCTGCGGACGAGTGGCGGCAAAGTCATCTTCTTGGGTTCCATGGACATCTCGCCGCAAGGGGGATAGGAAGAATAGACGCACTTTTCCGCCAAATCCAGCCCAGCGACGCATAGCTGGCAAGTTTTATCATAGTCCTCACTTCTTTGCTCTGAGTCCCGAACAGCTCGGCATCGTGGTAAGGCATAGTTTCGAGCTTATGAGATTGAGCGTACGGAATATCGAAGTCGCCTTCTGGCCATACCATCGTCAAAGCAGCCACTCGAAAGTCCGCTATTGGAAAAACTGGAACTAAGATGCCATTGCCTGCTTTGGGCGGATCTAAGTGACTCAAGAACGTGCTACCGTGCCTGGCCACCAAGAACACGTTATACCAACACCAGCAACAAATCCTTCGCATCCACTGGCTCGCTCATTCGAGTAACTATCTCCGCCACTTCGCCATCACGTTCGGCGCGCACGGCGGTTTCCATTTTCATGGCTTCAATAGTGACCAGCACATCGCCCTTGGTGATTTTCATCCTGGGTTGCACGTGCACAACAGAAACGGTGCCCGGCATGGGCGCAGCTACATGTTTGTCGTTGGCAGTTTCGGCCTTGCGACGCGATGGTTTGGCAGCGACCTTGGAGCGGTCGGCAATTTTCAGCGAACGCGGCTCACCGTTGAGTTCGAAGAACACCGTGCGGGTGCCATCGTCATGCGCATCGCTCATGGCCACGAAGCGGATGATCAGCGACTTGCCACGCTCGATGTCCACGGTGAGTTCATCGCCGGGTTCCATGCCGTAAAAGAAGTAACGCGTGGGAATACCGCTCACCGGTCCGAATTCTTCGCGGTCTTTCAGATAGCCCACGAACACCTTGGGGTACATCAAGTAGGAACACAGGTCGTAGTCGTTAAGCGGTCGGCCTGCATGACTTTGCATCTGCATACGCACGTCATCGAGATTGGCGGGCGGCAGGGATTCGCCGGGGCGTGTGGTCAGGGGCACCGCGCCCTTGAGTATCTTTTTCTGCAAGGCGGGTGGAAAACCGCCCGTGGGCTGACCGAGATCACCTTTGAAAAACGACACCACGGACTCAGGGAAATTAACTTCGATATTCGGGTCCAGCACCATTTCCGGCGTCAGGCTACTGGTGACCATGAAGATCGCCATGTCGCCCACCACTTTGGAACTGGGGGTCACCTTGATGATGTCGCCGAACATGTCGTTGACCTGCGCATAGGCGCGCGCCACTTCCGGCCAGTGCACATCGTCAATGCCCAACGAACGCGCCTGTTCTTTCAGGTTGGTGAACTGACCACCCGGCATGCCATGCAGGTACACCTCGGAAGCGCTGGCCCGCATGTCGCTTTCAAACGGCGAATACAGTTGCCGCACTTGTTCCCAGTAACCGGAAAGAATTCGCAGATTGTCCGGTGACACGCCGCTATCGCGCGGGCCATGCCGTAACGCTTCCACAATCGAACCCAGATTGGGCTGCGAGGTGAAGCCGCTCATGGCGTCAATGGCGCCATCAACGGCATCCGCTCCAGCAGACATTGCGGCCAATACACTGGCTGCCGAAATGCCGCTGGTATCGTGAGTATGAAAATGCACCGGTAGACCGATTTCATCCTTGAGTGCCTTCACTAGGGCATAGGCCGCCTGCGGCTGGCACAGTCCCGCCATGTCCTTGATGCCGATGATGTGTGCGCCGGCTGCTTTGAATTCGCGCGCCAGCTTCAGATAGTAGTTCAGATCGTACTTGGTGCGCGTGGGATCGCTGAGGTTGCCCGAATAACACAGCGCCGCTTCGCACAACTTGCCGCTGTCGATCACCGCTTGCATGGCGACTTCCATGTTGTCGAACCAGTTGAGCGAATCGAACACCCGGAATACATCGACGCCGGCTTGCGCAGCATGCTTGACGAAATACTGAACTACATTGTCCGGGTAGTTGGTGTAGCCCACCGCATTGGCCGACCGCAGCAGCATCTGCAGCAGGAGGTTGGGCATTTTTTCTCGCAATAGCGCTAGCCTTTCCCAAGGGTCTTCTTTCAGAAAACGCATGGAGACGTCAAACGTCGCACCGCCCCAGCATTCCACCGAAAACAGATTCGGCACCAGGCTGGCGTAGTAGGGGGCTATTGCCACGATGTCGCTGGTGCGCATGCGCGTGGCCAGCAAGGATTGATGTGCATCGCGCATGGTGGTGTCGGTGAGCAGCACCTGCTTCTGGTCCAGCATCCATTGCGAAAATTTCTGCGCGCCCAGTTGATCCAGCAGCTGCCTGGTGCCCGCCGCGGGTGGTGGCAGCGCTACAGCCAGCTTGGGCAGGCGTGGTGTCTGCAAACGCGTCGGTCGTGTGCGGCCTTTCACTTCCGGGTTACCGTTGACGATCACTTCACCAAGGAACTTGAGCAGGCGTGTAGCACGATCGCGTTTGCGCGGAATACGGAACAGCTCCGGCGTGTTGTCGATGAACTTGGTGGTGTAGTCGCCATTCAGGAAGCTGGGATGCGTAATCAGCTGATCCAGAAAGCGAAGATTGGTCACCACGCCGCGCACCCGAAACTCCCACAGCGCGCGGTGCATGCGCGCCACGACTTCGGCTGGGGTCGGCGCCCATACCGTGACCTTCACCAGCAATGAATCGTAAGAGCGGGTGATGATGGCGCCCGAATACGCGGTGCCGGCATCCAGTCGCACGCCATATCCGGCCGGACTGCGATAGGCAGTAATGCGGCCATAGTCCGGCACAAAGCCGTTTTCCGGATCTTCGCTGGTGACGCGGCACTGCATGGCAAAACCATTCAAACGGATGTCGGCTTGCACCGGAATGCCGCTCTCGGGCGTGCCGATGCGCGCACCTTGTGCAATCAATATCTGGGCGCGCACCAAATCAACGCCGGTTACGGCTTCAGTGACCGTGTGTTCCACCTGAATGCGGGGATTCACTTCGATGAAGTAGAACTCACCGGTATCGGCGTCCTGCAGAAACTCCACGGTCCCCGCGTTGACGTAGTTGACCGCCTTGCCGATTTTCAGTGCGGCCTCGCACAGCGCGTTGCGTTGTTCGGCAGTGAAAAAACTGGCGGGCGCGCGTTCCACCACTTTCTGGTTGCGACGCTGCACGGTGCAGTCGCGCTCGTACAGATGCAGCAAATTGCCATGAGTATCGCCGAGCAACTGCACTTCAATGTGGCGAGCACGACGCACCAGCTTTTCCAGATACACTTCGTCGTTGCCGAAGGCAGCCTTGGCTTCGCGGCGCGCCACCGCCACCAGCTCCAGCAATTGCGATTCGCTTTCCACCACCCGCATGCCGCGGCCACCGCCGCCCCAGCTGGCTTTGAGCATGACCGGATACCCCACTGCCGCGGCCATGTGCTTGATTTCAGCTTCATCCATCGGCAACGGCGGCGTGGCAGGCATCACCGGCACACCGGCACTCACTGCCAGCTGTCGCGCTGAAACTTTGTTACCCAGCCGGCGCATGGTGTCGGGTGTGGGTCCGATGAAAATGATGCCGGCTGCTGCGCAGGCTTCCGCAAACTCGGGGTTCTCGGACAGGAAGCCGTACCCGGGATGAATCGCATCGGCTCTGGCTTCGCGCGCAATGCGCACGATATCGTCGATGGCCAGGTAGGCTTCCACCGGCGTCCTGCCTTCGCCGACCAAGTAGCTCTCGTCGGCTTTCATGCGATGCAGCGAGAAGCGATCCTCCTGCGAATAAATCGCCACCGTGCGAATACCCTGCTCGGCAGCCGCACGCATCACCCGGATGGCAATCTCACCACGATTTGCGATCAGCAGGGTTTTGATCGAGCGCAAAGTGGTCATTGAAAGCTCCGGCGAAAAGCATGGCGGTAACGAGTCACAGCAAGAATCATGCTGAAACTGGTCCAAGCGCTAACTGGAGCGGCTGGCTGGATGTTCCCGACGTCAGACCGTAGCCAGAACAGTGTGGCTGTTAGAACAAAGCCATGCTCAATGAGAGGTCGAGCCGACAGCAGATTGGTTCGTACAGAAAACGGGGCAGGTGCTCAGGAAACCCAGCGTTGTGCCTGCTGACCTGGATGGCGGAATGCGCCCGTGGTCATGTCGTCGTATTCTTTGTCCTTGATGACGGTGCGATCACGCCCGGTGTCCTTGGCCTCATACAGCGCCTCGTCCGCCAATTGCACAAAGCCGAATACCGAGCGCTCCTGCACCGGCGTCACGCAGGCAGCGCCAATGCTGACCGTCAGCTGACGTGAGCTTGGCGAAGCCGGATGATTGAGCGCCAGCCGAAGCAATTCGGTCTGAATGCTTGCGGCCAGCTCCTGCACGTAGTCGCGCCGCACTTCGTACAGCACTACGGCAAATTCCTCGCCGCCATAACGTGCCGCGAAGTCCAGTGGCCGCCTGCATACCTGCGTCAGGATATGCGCCACTTGCCGCAGGCACTGGTCGCCGGCCTGATGGCCGTAGTAGTCGTTGTAGGCCTTGAAGTGATCGATATCGACCAGCAGCAGCGCCACGGACTGATGATCGCGAACTGCCTGCTGCCAGAGACGATTCAGATGCTCATCGAAGGCCCGACGGTTGTGAATGCCAGTCAAGCCATCACGATTGGCCATGTCCCGTAGTAACTGCGCTTCGAGAAATGCGCGCCGCCGCAGATGTTCCAGCCGGTAGCAAGCCGTGGCGCCCAGGACATTGCTGAACAGCAGGACGATGGCGTTGTAAATCAGTTCTTGAGAAGACAGCCGCACCAGTCCGGCACCGGCCAGGTATGCCGCCAGCACAAGCAGACCAGACACCAATGCCGGCGTGAACAACATTCCCAGCAACATGTACAAGCCGAAAACCGTCAGGACGATGGCCGGAAAAAATGATATCGGATGCGGTACGTTGATCAATTCATTGGCGACGACGCATATGCCGAACAGCGGCGCCAGGAACTGGATAACCTGATGATAGTTGCTGGTCCGTGCCATACCAGCCGAGGTCATTGCCACGCATATGCCAAGTGTCACCAGCACGACGACTC
This sequence comes from uncultured Pseudomonadota bacterium, assembly GCA_963748005.1. Classification (GTDB taxonomy): domain Bacteria; phylum Pseudomonadota; class Gammaproteobacteria; order Steroidobacterales; family Steroidobacteraceae; genus CAILZL01. Next base: position 1,746,747 of record CAVVHH010000002.1, on the reverse strand, counting down.
GTATCAGCAACAGCTGGACACTTGCCGTGCGCAATAACACAGCCTCGTCGATAACGATGAAAGTGATGACCAACGCAATTGCCAGCCATAAATGCAAATGCACACCCGGACGGGAGTTGCGCCAGTGATCCTGCAAAAAGCTACGCTCCAGCGTCGTGTCACTGAAGCGCAGACGCGAGAAACCACCATACAGCTGGTGGGCCGCAGCTGACTCTTGGAGTGGAGCAGAACCGAGATTGACTGGCGACGCCGACATGAATCTCCGGATCAAGGGGTCGTAGACCGTGAATCTGACCGTAGCCAAGGATCCTGGAGCGAAACCTGCGCAGTCAGGGGTCTACCTTAACGATAAGGAGCTGCCTTATTCAAGATTGAGGGATTACCCAGCGCTGGTTCTGTGACCCGGACATGAAAAAACCCCGACCGGTTGCGGTGGAGCCTGACTCACGCATTTTGTACGGTGGATTAGAAATCTGGATTGAGCCGACGCTCACGTGGCTCTTTGATCATCCGACGCCACACCTCGTGAGGATCCCAACCGATGGAGGTATTGGATTCGACGAATACAGTCGCCGGTGATCGGGGTTTCAGGAAGTCCTGATTGGCTGCATTGCCAACCAACTTGAAACCAAACTTGTCTAATGTATCGGCGGCTTGCATGGGTATGTCCGTATTTTGCGACGTTCGACGAGGGGGCATGTTAGCCACGCAATGTGACGTTTTCGCTAACCCAGTTCACAGTTTTCCTGGCTCTGATACCCCATTTGACTAAATGACGGTACTTTTCTGGCTTTCTAGTCAGCAAAGTAGCCCGCAAGGAAAGCTTCAAAGCTCTGGGTATCGGCCGCTTCAATGGCCTCCTTGCGCCGCATGGACTCCTCGGCTTCGATGCGCAATTCTTCGAGCCGCTTTTCGTTGGGGGGGTGTAATTCCAGAAAATAGGACTTGTGGGCGGCCGACATCTGCAAGGCGAAGTCGGCAAATGACTGGCCGGTGGTTTGCAGTTCCACAATGGTGCGCGCCGACGGTGTCAGAGCCGGATTGAGCACTTTTGCTGTCTGCGCTTCGAGTGCACCGGTGTAGGGGCGGCGTGGGTTGCCCTGATCCAGCAGTTCGCAAATGCCCAGCATGGAATCCAGCAATTCCATGGACCAGTCGCGCAAAGGTGTCTTGCTCCCGTCCCGAACCAGTTTCAACCCGGGTTCGCGGCCACGATGCGCCACCGTCACATGGTTGCCATCCAGCACATCATCTTCGTCGCCGTGAATGGACGCACTGTCCTTGAGCAGGCACAGCGCCATGAAAGCTTCGAGAAACCGCAACTTGTTCTGGTTGACGCCCACCGGATCGAAGGCGCTGACGTCCAGCGCGCGCACTTCCACATATTCGACACCGCCGCGTTTGAGCGCCTGCGTGGGTCGCTCACCGGAGCGCACTACGCGTTTGGGACGAATAAAGCTGTAGTACTCGTTTTCGATCTGCAACAAGTTGGCATTGAGCTGGCGATACACACCATCCACTTTCACGCCGATCTTTTCGTAAGGTGGATGCGGCACGGTAATCAAACGTGACAAATCGCGCACGTATTCATCGAGGCTGTTCACCGAAATCTTCACGCCCGCCTGATTCTTGTTGCGATATCCCAGATCACTCATGCGCAACGAGGTGGCGTAGGGTTCGTACCAGGTATCAGGCGTAAAGCGCTTCAAGCCGTGGTCGCGATCGGCTACAAATGAATCGCTGACACAGGGCGAATTGCCGAACAGATACAGGATCAGCCAGCCGTAGCGGCGGTAGTTGCGCAACAGAGCAAAGTATTGTTCCGACTGAAACGCTGTACCCATTTCATTGCGCTGCTGCACTTCAGCCAGCACCGGCCACAGATGCGCCGGAAATGAGTAATTAAAATGCACGCCGGAAATCGCCTGCATCATTCGGCCATACCGGTAACCGAGACCCAGACGATAAACCTCCTTCATCTTGCCGATGTTGGAACGCCCGTAACGCGCAATGGGAATCTCCGCGTCGCTCTCAATATGGCTGGGCATGCTGGTGGCCCACAGCAGTTCATCGCCCAGATGCCGGTAGACGAACTGATGCAGATCGCACAGAAACTGCAGCGTTTCCCAGGATTCCTTGAACGCCGGTGTCACCAGCTCAATCAGCGCTTCCGAATAATCGGTAGTGATGAATTCGTGCGTCAGGGTTGAACCCAACGCCTGAGGATGGGTGGTTTGCGCCAGCCGGCCATTGGCCAGCACCCGCAGCGATTCCTTTTCAACGCCCTTGCGACCGCCGCTGAGCACGCCCGGTTCACGGGCATTCACCAGCCCCGCCAGACGGCGTTCAAACACTCGATCTATACCGCGACTCACTACATGCACCGGCCGGTTGTCGGAGGGGCTAAAGGGTCGCGAGTGTTGCGGATGGCCAGCGGGCTGGTCAAGCCGGATTGACTATTCATCACTGTACGGGAAAGCCGCTGGTTAAGATTTGGTGCCGGGCGCTACAGTAGGCATCCGACATGACAATTTTCGCTGTCCACACTGGATTGCGTCATGCATAGATAGGAGTGCTTATGCTGGTGGGACCAACTGTCCGTCGCGTCGCCATTCTCGGCGGCACCCGCATCCCCTTTGCCCGCGCCATGGGAGCTTATGCGCAATACTCCAATCAGGATTTGCTGACTGCGGCGCTCAAAGGCCTGGTGAATCGGCATCAGCTGCAAGGCGTACTGCTGGGTGAAGTCGCCGCCGGCGCCGTGATGAAGCATTCGCGGGACTTCAACCTCACCCGTGAGTCGGTGCTGGGCAGCGGCCTGGCCCCGGAAACCCCGGGCGTGGACCTGCAACGTGCCTGCGGCACCAGTCTGGAAACGGCCCTGCTGGTCGGTGCCAAGATTGCGCTTGGGCAGATCGACTCTGGCATCGCCGCGGGGGTGGATTCGGCCAGCGATGTACCGATTGTGTATCCACGCAGCTATCAGCAACTCCTGTTGAAAAGCGCGCGCGGTCGCAGCGTCATGGAAAAGTTGTCGCCCTGGTTCAGCCTGCGTCCCAGACATTTCAAACCGATGACTCCCGGCGTAAGTGAACCCCGGACCGGCCTGTCGATGGGACAAAGCTGTGAACTGATGGCCAAGCAATGGAGCATCAAGCGCGAGGAACAGGACCAGCTCGCTTTGACGAGCCATCAAAGAGCCGCCGCAGCCTACGACAGCGGCTTCATGAATGAACTGGTCATTCCGTTTGGTGGCCTGACCGCCGACAACAATATGCGCCGCGACACCACCCTGGAAAAGCTGGCCAAACTCAAGCCAGTGTTTGATCCGGGCCCAGGCGGCACGCTGACTGCCGGTAATTCCACGCCACTGACCGACGGCGCCGCAGCCGTGCTGTTGGCCAGTGAAACCTGGGCGCAGACCCGTAACCTGCCGATACAGGCCTATCTGAGCTACGGCAAGGTGGCCGCAGTGGACTTTGTAAGCAAGGAAGGCCTGCTGATGGCGCCGGCTTACGCGGTGCCGCGCATGCTGCGGGACGCCGGCCTGACCCTTCAGGACTTCGACTACTACGAGATTCATGAAGCCTTCGCCGCCCAGGTGCTGTGCACGCTTAAAGCCTGGGAATCCAGGGACTTCTGCCGTGAGCGTCTGGGGCTATCCGACGCACTGGGCAGCATCGACCGGGCAAAGTTGAATGTGGTGGGCAGCAGTCTCGCAGTCGGCCATCCGTTTGGTGCGACCGGTGCGCGCATCCTAGGCGTGCTGGCCAAACTGCTGGCCACACGCGGCGGCAAACGTGGACTGATCTCGGTATGCACCGCAGGCGGTATGGGCGTAACGGCGATTGTGGAACAGGGCTAAGCGGAATTGGCTATTTATGGACTGGAGCGCGGCCAGCTGAATACCTCAACGGGAACGCGCTCCACTCCAACCGCCGTTTGCTGGCCGATCCACTGCTCAGTGGCTGTCTTTTGGCAAAGAGTTGGAGTGAGCAGATCGATCATGGCGGAATTGGGGCGTCCTTGCCCTAGCATGCCCCTACCCCATCCGGGTCCCTGTGAAAGATCCAATTCCACCCGCACGCATTTCCGTAATGAGGTAAGCGACAAGTCGGCGCCAAACCTGTCACATGATTTTCGACTTTGCTTTCCTTGACAAACGGATGCACTGACCCTGGAGACGACCCCATGAAACTCAACGATCCCGAGTTGTTCCGACAACAGTGTTACGTGCGGGGCCACTGGATCGATGCCAGCTCTGGCATCGGCATTCCGGTGCTGAATCCCGCCACCCGGGCAAACCTGGGTACGGTGCCGTCATTGGGCGCAGATGAAGTCCGTCGCGCCATTGATGCCGCGCATCAGGCCTTGCCGGCGTGGCAGGCCAGAACCGCCAAGGAACGCGCGGTAATCCTGCGGCGCTGGTTTGACCTGATCATGGCCAATCAGGAGGACCTGGCCACGCTCATGACCGCTGAACAGGGCAAGCCCTTGGCCGAATCCAGAACCGAGATCGCCTACGCCGCCAGCTTTATCGAATGGTTTGCCGAAGAAGCCAAACGCGTATACGGCGATGTGATCCCCGGTCACCAGGCCGACAAGCGGATCGTGGTGATCCGCCAGCCCATCGGCGTGGTCGCTGCCATCACACCCTGGAATTTCCCCGCCGCCATGATCACCCGCAAGGTCGGGCCGGCACTGGCGGCAGGCTGTACCTGCGTGGTGAAACCCGCTTCACAAACACCCTATTCGGCGTTGGCCCTAGCTGAACTGGCCGAACGTGCCGGCATTCCTCCCGGTGTGCTCAATATTGTCACCGGCAGTGCTTCAGTGATCGGCGCCGAACTCACCGCCAACCCCAAGGTGCGCAAACTCAGCTTCACCGGCTCCACCGAAGTGGGCAAGAAACTCATGGCGCAGTGCGCCGGCACCATGAAGAAAGTTGCGATGGAACTGGGCGGCAACGCCCCCTTCATCGTGTTCGACGACGCCGACCTCGATGCCGCCGTGCAGGGCGCGATCGCCAGCAAATACCGCAACACCGGCCAGACCTGCGTATGCGCCAACCGCCTGCTGGTGCAGGACGGTGTTTACGATGCTTTTGTCCAGAAGCTGATCGTTGCCGTGAAAGCCCTGCGCGTCGGCGATGGCCTGCAGGGCCCGACTGAACTCGGCCCGCTGATTGACATGAAGGCCGTCGAGAAAGTGCAGGAGCACATCGCCGACGCCGTGAGCAAGGGCGCCAAGCTGGTACTGGGTGGTAAACCGCATTCGTTGGGGGGTTCATTCTTTGAACCCAGCATCCTCACTGAAGTCACCACAAACATGATGGTCACGCGCGAAGAAACCTTCGGCCCGGTCGCGCCCATCTTCCGCTTCAGGACCGAAGCCGAAGCGATTCAAATGGCCAACGACACCGAGTTCGGTCTGGCCTCGTACTTCTACACCCGCGATCTGGCAAGAAGCTGGCGTGTTGGCGAAGCCTTGGAATACGGCATCGTCGGCATCAACACCGGTTTGATATCCACAGAAGTTGCCCCCTTTGGTGGCATCAAGGAATCAGGTCTTGGGCGTGAAGGTTCCAAGTATGGGATTGAGGAATTTACGGAGCTGAAATATATGTGTGTGGGAGGGGTTGGATGAAAATCCGTGCAAGACAGCTAACGCCAAAAACAGTTGCGAAAGGCTGTATGCTTGAGTGAGAGACTAAGCTCTGTGAATTCGACAAGCTTCTACAAAAGCCTTTCCAGCAACCGTTGGGTTCACTCTGCTAAAGCTTTCGCCACCTCCCCAAGTCATTTGAGGTCGGAGACAACCGAGGCGAACTAAGTTGCTAAGGGAAATGACAACTTCTTGGGAAGGCAACGACTCTAGGTTTTCCTTCTCATCTGGAATACGTGCGCTGCTGGGTAACTCAGACGTAACTATTCCATTGTGACGGCTCTGCTCGAACGGCAAGGAATACACAGCATCAAGAATGCGAGCATCGAGCACTGTCAGCTGCTCAAGAATTGAAACGTATGACCGCCGCACTTCCGCAGAGAAGGCTGCGTTACCTGCGTTTACAAGAAGGGCCGCCCATCGATCCTGGAGTGAATCGTCCTCCTCAAGGCTTGCGCCTTGCATGATTGGAATGGCTAGCTTCATTTGCACAGGACGATTAGGAGCTGACAAGCCTGACAGAGCAAGATACTCATTTGCCCGCTGCATCAGACGTATCTGGCGTTCCCACCGCATGTACTTAAGGCGGTCTTCAAAAATTCCGATGCCTTGCTCGAGAGGGCCTGCGATGAACTTGGCAATAAACCCCCCAGCCTCCCGCGTAGCGTCGATAGCTTTTCCTGCTGTTTTCGCCACTTCTTGTATTGCTTTTGATTCTTCTTCCATTCCTATCTCCTATGGCGAAGGGAAGCAACGTTTCTATGTACCGTAACCGGTAGATTGCATTGCAGCTGATTTCACAGCAAGCCACTGTTGCAGTAGGGTGATCGCGATCACCGGCTTGTACGCCCCATGTGGAAGACTTTGCGAAAGCCACTCGTCTCCATATTCTCCAGATTGGTGCGCAGCAAACCCGAATTCCCCATCAATTCAGCGTTTTAACCCTTGGAGATTCCCCTCTCCGCACCCATAATCCGCGCCCTATGCAAGCCGCGCGCGAACTTTTCTCCTATCGCAAGTACTGGGCGTCCCGTTTCGGGACGGCGCCGTTCTTGCCGATGTCGCGTGCGGAAATGGACGAACTGGGCTGGGATAGCTGCGACATCATCCTGGTGACCGGCGATGCCTATGTGGATCACCCGAGTTTCGGCATGGCGATTATCGGCCGGGTGCTCGAAGCGCAGGGCTTTCGCGTCGGCATGATCGCGCAGCCGGACTGGAAGTCGGCGGAACCGTTCAAGGCTTTGGGCAAACCCAATCTGTTCTTCGGCGTGACCGGCGGCAACATGGATTCGATGGTGAACCGCTACACCTCGGATCGCCGCATCCGCAGCGACGACGCCTACACGCCCGGCGGCGAAGGCGGCAAACGTCCCGACCGTTGCGTGATCGTGTATTCGCAGCGTGTGCGTGAAGCCTACAAGGATGTACCGATCATCATCGGCGGTATCGAGGCCAGCCTGCGGCGCATCGCGCATTACGACTACTGGTCGGAACAAGTGCGGCGTTCCGTGTTGCTGGATGCCGCGGCTGACCTGCTGGTGTATGGAAATGCCGAACGCCAGATCATCGAACTGGCACATCGTCTGGCCAAGGGCGAGCCGATCGAATCGATTAACGATTTAAGAGGCACAGCATTCCTGCGTAAGGAGCTGCCGGCCGACTGGATCGAGATTGATTCCACCACCATTGATGCGCCGGGCAAATTGAATCCGCCGATTGATCCGTATGCGATGTCTCCCAACACCTCTCCTGAGGGAGAGGTCGTGCGCAGCGCGGGTGAGGGTTCCGCATCTTGTGCTTCGCAGGCGCCCTCACCCCAACCCTCTCCCTCAGGAGAGGGGGCACGGACGCAGGGCGTCAAGACGCATGTCGTCAAGTTCTACCGCGAAGTGCCTAACAAGGCGCGCGGGCAGTCATACATCCGCATGCCGTCGTATGAGCAAGTGCGTGATGATGCAATTCTGTATGCGCACGCTTCGCGCATCCTGCATCTGGAAGCCAATCCCGGCAATGCGCGTGCGCTGGTGCAACGTCATGGCAAGTCGGAGTTGTGGATCAATCCGCCGCCCATTCCGCTGGTGATGAAGGAAATGGATGCGCTGTATGACCTGCCGTTCAAACGCGTGCCGCATCCGGCGTATGGCAAGGCGAAGATTCCTGCGTATGAAATGATCCGCTTCTCGATCGCGATTCAGCGCGGTTGCTTTGGCGGCTGCACCTTCTGTTCGATCACCGAACACGAAGGCCGCATCATACAGAATCGCTCTGAAGACTCGATCATTCGTGAAGTGGAAACCATTCGCGACACCGTGCCGGGCTTTACCGGCGTGATCTCGGATCTGGGCGGCCCGACTGCCAACATGTATCGCCTGGCATGCAAGTCGAAGGAAATCGAATCGGCCTGCCGCAGACCTTCATGTGTGTATCCGGGTATCTGCCCCAACCTCAATACCGATCACACGCCGTTGATCAAACTGTATCAACGTGCACGCACTCTGCCTGGCATCAAGAAAGTCTTGATCGGTTCCGGCGTGCGGTATGACCTCGCCGTGGAATCACCCGCCTATGTGAAGGAGCTGGTGCAACATCACGTTGGCGGTTATCTGAAGATTGCGCCCGAAGCCATTGGCGAAGGCCCGCTGTCGAAGATGATGAAGCCCGGTGTGGGTTCGTATTACAAGTTCAAAGAGCTGTTCGAGAAGTTCTCCAAGGAAGCCCGCAAGGAGCAGTACCTGATTCCCTACTTCATCGCCGCACACCCCGGCACTACCGATGAAGACATGCTGGAACTCGCACTGTGGCTGAAGAAGAATGGCTATCGCGCCGATCAGGTGCAAGCCTTCCTGCCATCACCCATGGCGACGGCCACAGCGATGTATCACTCCGGCAAGAATCCACTGCACAAGATCGCGCGTAACAGTGAAGAAGTAACGATCCCCAAGGGCATCAAGGTGCGTCGTCTGCACAAGGCCTTCCTGCGCTGGCACGATGCCAATAACTGGCCGTTGCTGCGTGATGCCCTGAAGCAGATGGGTCGCGCCGATCTGATTGGCCCCGGCAAACATCATCTAATTCCCGCCTGGCAACCCAAAGGCACCGGTGAGCAGGCCGAAGGCGCGCGACGTCCACACAAATTGCGTAATGGGCAGATTGCTGGACAGAAAAAGGAATTCACTACGCCGATGCGTACCCAGCATACGGGGTTGAAGGGTGTGAGCATTCCGCGCGCTCCTGGAAAGCCCAAGGCAAATACCAGGCACAGCAAGCGGCCGTAGGTCGGGTAGCGCTGAAGACAGGCAACGTGGCCTACAAAACATTATGCGAGAAGCGTTTGTAAAAGTTGTCGTTCTGCCATTTTGTATTCTCGCATCAATGGCAGCACTCGCTGCTGACGCTCTTGCGCCCACGAAGACCTATGCGTACCGCTTGTCGAACAAGGACATCGCCGAGCTTGCCGATGCTGTGTGCGACGCAAGACATGGTGTGAAACACGACAACATCAATGCCTGGAGCGACAAACCCAAGGACGTGAAAAACGTTCAGGCTACAGTTTCATGCCAACCACACGCAACGACGGAGCACTACGCTGTCTATTACCGGGCTGATTGCCGTCGTGAAGAAAAGTGGGCATGCAAGCCCAGTGAAACACGACTGCATACCACACTGAATTCGCGACAAATCGATATTGTCACCAATGGTTACAAGCCGGAGATCGCCTATTCGCTGGTGAGCAAGATCGCTGCGCATCGCAATTTCAAGGGCGAGTGGGTGTTTGAACGCAACACCAGGGAATGCGCGTTATCCAAGGGGCCGTCGAAAGAATTGCTGGACGTCACCTGCGACGGCAAATTATTCAGATTGTCATATTGGTGTCCGCAGTCTTCCTGTCCGCGAATATTCTCGATCAATGGTTACTTTGTTCCGGCGGATAGCGGCGGGCTGTAGGCTGGGTCGCGGATCCAGCAATCTGAATTCAAGCTGCTGGGGCAGCACCCAATCCACATTGGCAACAAACAATCTCACGGCACCTCGTGTCCATGCGTCGCTTCGAGAATACTGAACCACTGCTCGCGTGTCAGTTTTGAATTAGCAATGTCCATAGCCGCGCGAATGTTATCGAGACTACGCGTGCCCAGTACCGGCACGATGCGCGACGGGTGCGTGAGTATCCACGCCAGCGCCACTTGATCCAGCGCCCATCCGCCCTTTTCCACGCCAACCTTTTCAAGTGCAGCGCGCACACGACGCTCTTTTGTGCCATGACCCGCGAACAATTTGCCACCGCCCAGGGGCGACCACGCCATGGGCGAGATTCTCAGCCGCTGACATAAATCGAGCGTGCCGTCGTACAATGTTGCAGTCTGCAGTACAGAAATCTCCACTTGATTGGTTACCAATGGAAAGGACAGGCGCGATGCCAGCAAATCAATCTGCGCGGCTGAGAAATTTGACACGCCAAAGTGCAACACTTTGCCCGTCTGTTTAAGGGCATTAAAGGCTTCGGCCACTTCATCGACATTCATCAGCGGATCTGGCCGATGTAGCAACAGCAGGTCAAGGCGATCCGTATGCAGAAGGTTCAAGGACGCCTCGACGGATTCAACGATGTGTGCGTAACTGGTGTCGTAGTACTTCAGACGATGCGCCGGTCGTTTGGCCGACACCAGCTTGATGTCGCACTTGCTGATCAGGAACAGTTGCTCACGCAGCGCGGGTTCAAGCGCCAGCGTATCGCCAAAACGCGCTTCAACCTCATAGTCGCCATAGATGTCGGCCAGATCGAACAGGCGGGCACCGAGATCCAGCACCTGATGGGTCCACTGCAACAAGGCCTGCCGATCCAGGTTCCATTCCGTCAGGCGCCACAAACCAATGGCAGGTACCGGGTAGTTTAGTAGATTCATTTCATACCTGATTGAAGCTGTAGGCTGGGCACCTCACCCAGCATTCCCGAATCAAGAAGCCGGGTGCGACACCCAGCCTGCTTCGCTGCCTGTGTTAACGCCACGGCTGTTGCAGCTCCCATTGCAGCACTTCCACATCACGCTTGACCAGCACACCATTACCGATGTGATTGAAGTGTTTGCGCAGACGCCTCTGATACCAGTTCCCGCTGCGCACATGCACCCTGTCGTCGGTGCCGCTCGGGTCCATCAGGGTTTGCCAGTCACGTTGAGTGGGCACATGCAGGTACAGTGCGCCGCGACACAGGCGCGCCAGATTGTCGATGGCACGTGTGGCTGACTTGTCATCCAGATATTGCAGCACGTCGCAGCAGACGATCAGATCGAACTGGCCACGGCCCTGGTAGTCCACCACCGAGCCCTGCTGCCAGCCATATTCGCCGCACAGATATTCGCTGTATTCCACCCCGGTGTAGCTGGCTTTGGGAAACACCTTGAGCAAGGGCGACTTGAACCAGCCCAGGCCGCACCCCATATCCAGAATGCGCTTCACCGGTAATTCCAGCTGCGCGACTGCGCCGGCAATCACTGCCGCGCGGCGCTCGGTTTCCGGCTGACTCATGGCGCGGGTCGCTGCCCGTAGGTAAAAGCGGCGATAGTAATGCGCGTCGAATTGCTGTTTCTTGGGCGCGTGTTTTTGCGGTTTGTTCATGCCCGAAAGTATAGCGGGCTTGAATCTGCTCACGCTGGCCCAAGTAATTGCCCATGCCGTACCGTAAACGCCAAGCCTGGATGTGGATGGAGGCCTGTGAAATGTTGTCGCAGGCTGAGCGGCTGCATCAGCAATTCTTTCGCCCGGGACAACAGGCTGCCTGGGAACCTCCTGTGGATCTGATTCAGAGCGGCGCACAGCTGCATCTGATGGTGGCGTTGCCGGGTGTGGCACCCGAAAACGTCAAGCTGCGTCTCGACGGCAACGGCGTATTGATCGAAGCGATGCGCCCGCGTGGCTTCAATCTGCCCAGTCTGAATTGGCCTGCCTTGAATTCACCGGTCTTGAATTCCAATGCCGCGACAATACATACACTGGAAATTCCTTACGGCCGTTTTGCGCGGCGCGTAATACTACCTCCCGGAACCTACGAGCTGAAGGAGAAGTTTTTCCGCGATGGCTGTTTGAGTCTGCACCTGATCAAACACGCCTGACCAGATCGATTGAGAGCAACCATGAGCGAATCCATCACAAAAGACCAGGCTACCAACCATGCGGTGTCGGATGACATGTTGATCATCCTGCCGATGCGTAATCTGGTGCTGTTTCCCGGTGTGGTGATGCCGGTGGCCATGAAGCGGCCGGGTACCGTGGCGGGTGCTCAGGAGGCTGTGCGTGCAGAACGCCAGATTGGCTTTCTGTTGCAGAAAGATCCTGATGCGAATCATCCAGAAGGCGATGAGCTGCACCGGATTGGCACTGCAGCCAATGTACTTCGCTACGTAACCGGGCAGGACGGTACACATCACCTGATAGTGCAGGGCGAGCGACGTTTCCGCGTACTGGACTTCCAGAAGGGCATGCCCTTCATGCTGGCACGCGTGGAATACCTGTCCGAGCCCGCGGTGGATAGCGAAGTTGAAGCGCATGCACTGAACCTGAAGCGACTGGCGGCTGAGGCGGTGGAACTGTTGCCGCAGGCGCCCGCTGAACTCGCCAACGCGGTACAGAGTGTGGAGTCGCCTTCGGCGCTCGCTGATCTGGTGGCGAGCTTCATGGATGTGAATCCGGCCGAGAAACAGAAACTGCTGGAGCTGGTCGATCTGCGCACCCGGCTGGAACGCGTCAGCGAATTGCTGTCGCATCGCATTGAAGTGCTCAAGCTGCAGCGCCAGATCGAATCGCAGACCCGCGAAGCCATTGACGAGCGGCAGAAGGAAGTTCTGCTGCGCGAACAGATGCGCCAGATCCAGAAGCAGCTGGGTGAAGATGGATCAGCGTCTGAAGAACTGAAAGAGCTTGGCGAAGCCATTGACAAGGCCGGCATGTCACCAGATGCGCTGGAGCAGGCGAAGAAAGAACTCAAGCGTCTGGAACGTATGCCCGATGCCAGCGGTGAATACTCCATTCTGCGCACCTGGCTGGACTGGATGATCCAGCTGCCGTGGTCAAAGCTCGATGCAGAAAGCATCGATATCGCCAAAGCCCGCCTGGTGCTGGACACCGACCACTATGGTCTGGACAAGATCAAGCGGCGTATCGTCGAGTATCTTGCGGTGCGCAAACTCAACCCGCAGGGCCGTAGTCCGATCCTGTGCTTCGTCGGTCCGCCCGGTGTGGGCAAAACTTCGCTGGGACAGAGCATTGCCCGTTCTCTGGGTTTGAAGTTCGCGCGCGTGAGTTTGGGTGGCGTACATGACGAGGCGGAAATCCGTGGTCATCGTCGCACCTATATCGGCGCACTGCCCGGCAACATCGTGCATGCGCTGCGCAAAGCCGGCACGCGCAATCCGGTGCTGATGCTGGACGAAATCGACAAGCTCGGCGCCGGTATTCAGGGCGATCCCTCGGCAGCGCTGCTGGAAGTGCTGGACCCTGAGCAGAACAACAGTTTCCGCGACAACTATCTGGGCGTGACCTTTGATTTGTCCAAGGTGTTGTTTATTGCGACTGCCAATCAGCTTGACACTATTCCCGGACCGCTGCGCGACCGTATGGAGATCATCGAACTCACCGGTTACACCGAAGATGAGAAGGTCGAGATCGCCAGGCGCTACCTGATGCAACGTCAACTGGAGGCCAATGGTCTGAAAACCGAGCAGGCATCAATTACGGACGACGCACTGCATCAACTGGTGCGCGACTACACTCGCGAAGCCGGTTGCCGCAATCTGGAACGGACGATCGGGTCGGTGTTGCGCAATGTCGCCGTACGGATTGCTGACGGTTCGATTGCGCAACAAACCGTAGAAGCCGGTGACCTGCATGGCATTCTCGGCGCAGCACGTTTTGAAAGCGAAGTCGCCATGCGCACCAGCGTGCCCGGCGTGGCCACCGGCCTGGCCTGGACACCTGTTGGCGGCGATATTCTGTTTATCGAAGCCACGCGAGTGCCCGGCAATGGACGCTTGATCCTCACCGGGCAACTGGGCGATGTCATGAAAGAAAGCGCCCAGGCCGCGCTGTCGCTGGTGAAGTCACAGGCGGAATCGCTTGGCATCGATGCTGTTATTTTCGAGAAGAGCGATATTCACATTCATGTGCCGGCGGGCGCCATCCCCAAGGACGGGCCGAGTGCAGGTGTGTCGATGTACACCTCGCTGGTGTCTTTGCTCACCAATCGTACGGTATTCAACGATGTTGCGATGACTGGCGAAATCAGCCTGCGCGGTCTGGTGCTGCCGATTGGCGGTGTTAAAGAGAAAACGGTTGCTGCACACCGTGCGGGCATCCGCAAGGTGCTGTTGCCGTCACGCAATCGCAAGGATCTGGAAGATGTGCCCGACAGTGTGCGCAAGGACATCAAGTTCGTGTTCTGCGAACGGGTGGAAGATGTCATTCGCGAGGCGCTGGGTGTCACTTCTGTTGCCGAGTTCAAAGCCGCGAGCTGATTCGCCACTGGCTGTTGGGAGATTCAGGCGGGCGCTTTCAGAAATTCCTGACGGTCTGCGCTAAAGTGCTGACTGGATTCTTCAGCTTCGGAAATCAGCGGCACGCTGATTAGATTCGCATCCGCTCTGGATTGACGGAGCGGATATCGGCTTATAGTGTTGCAAAGTGTCTGCTGTGCGCACTAACCAGCTTGACGGCCGCTACAAGGTCAGTGAAAGGAACAATATTGAAAACGCTGGCTGTCAAACCACACACTCAAAATGCCGGTTGGTAATGCCAATTCGTTACGCACTACGGGACTGATGGTCGTCCTGCTGTCCACAGTGGGTATGCCGGCGCATGGAGAAGAGACGACCCCTCAGGAGGCTACCGCTGCGGCAGCCTCCTGGCATGATCCGGAGCCTGGGGCTCCGCCTGCCGTGCAAGGCTGGCACGGCAGGGTTCAACTGAGACGCGAGAATGTGGATCGTGGCACAAGCGAAGAAACGACCAAAACCTACCTGCGGTCGGACAACTATCTGTGGGGCGGCATGCTGTCTTTGCAGGTGGCGTTCCCCGACGAGAACACGGACAGCGATAGCAGCTCATTCAATCCGCGGATGGGTGACAGCAAGGTACGATTCCGTTTCGCGCCGTTCTTGGCGGATGGCTTCGGCATGTCCTGGTTCATGGAAGCCACTTTCCCCAGTGCCAATCCAGAAGAACTCGGTACCGGTAAGTACCAGCTTTCGGCTGGCCTGACTGCAACCAGAGATATCCCCGAACCGAAGGCCATGAGTGCGCCTCACCTGCTCAGGGCAACGGCGCAGTTACAGCAGATCAACTCGGTGGCCGGCAACGAAGAAAGACCGGACATCAACTACACCAAATTGGACCTGTCGCTCAGGGACACCTGGGACGTGCGCTGGGTGAGGATTGCCGTCAACATGAGGGTGGACTGGGAGTTGAACGGCAAGACCGGCGCGGTCGGCGAGCTGGAATATGGACGCCGCCTTGGCCCCGACTGGAGCCTCTGGTTGCAGGCAGGTGGCCTGCTCTGGGGCGAGGGAGTAAAGGGCACCTATGGCACGAAGGTGGTGCTCGGCGTTGACCGATGGTTTTGATCGAAGACGAGGGCATCAATCCCGCGAACAGAAGGATGCTGGTCCGCGCAGTCTTGCATGCCGAACAGAGACAGTGCCAATAGTGAAGGCACTGCTGGAGGATGTGGTGCGCGAGGCGCTGGGTGTAATGCCTGCGGAGCAGATGCAGAACGTACTGTATTGATGATTAGGTTTAGCACAAGTCTTCATAAACCGTTTTGGCCAAGCCCCCAACAATGACCCCCGCTCTCGGCAAGGAACTCAAGCTCGGCCCGAAGTCAGCCGCAATGCTCAAGGCAGCGGGCATTCACTCGTTTGAACAGCTGCGCGAACTGGGCGCAGTGGCGACGTATGTAAAAGTGAAACGTCTGGACAACAATGCTTCGCTGAATCTGTTGTACGCGCTGGTCGGGGCGCTGGAGGGTTGTGACTGGCGCACCGTGCAGCGCGAATACAAACTGGGGTTGCTGATGGCGCTGGAAGATTACGAGAAACAACATGGCTGAACCGCTGGTCAATCAATTCGGCCCGGAGATTCCGCGTCGGATCGGCGCGATGCTGGCGTCTGCCGGCAAGTTCGACGACAAGGCTTTTGTTGCCACGGCGTTACGCGGTTATGCGTCGCTGAACCTGATGCAGCGTGGTGTGAAGATCGCCGATGCGTTGCAGGAACATCTGCCCCGCGACTATGCCAGGGCGATCAAGTTGCTGCTGGCCTCGCTTGGATCACAAGCCGAGACAACAGACGGCGGAAGTCTGGCATCGTTTCTGTATCTGCCGCACACCTTGTTTGTGGCACGACATGGGCTGGAGAATTTTGAGCTGTCAATGCAGGCGCAATACGAACTGACACAGCGTTTCACTGCCGAGTTCAGTATCCGGCCTTTTATCGAGCGATATCCACAGCAATCATTGGCGTTGCTTGAAAAATGGGCGAGCGATGACAATCCCCATGTCAGGCGGCTGGTGTCCGAAGGCACACGTCCGCGCCTGCCTTGGGCTTCTCGCCTGCGGGAATTCCAGAAGGACCCCTCACCAGTACTGGCACTGCTGGAGTTGCTCAAGGATGACCCGGAGCTGTACGTGCGGCGTTCAGTGGCCAACAACTTGAATGACATCGGCAAGGATCATCCCGATGTGCTGGTCAGCACGGCTCGCCGCTGGATCAAGAATGCAAACGATAACCGCATGTGGATCATCAAACATGCGCTGCGCTCTGCAGTGAAACGTGGCGATCAGAAGGCGCTATCAGTGCTGGGGTTCGGCGGCAAGGCGAGGGTATCGATTACGGATATCAGAATCACGCCACGGCGCGTACGCATCGGTGAAAAAATTGCGATTTGTTTTTCACTCGTCAACAAATCCCGGCAGACACAGGATGTGCTGGTGGATTTTCGCATCCACTTCATCAAGGCCAATGGCGGCAGCAAGCCCAAGGTGTTCAAACTGAAGCAGCTGCAGTTCGCTCCTGGCGAAAGCATGCAGCTGCGCAAGACGGTGTCGCTGCAGGAGATGACCACCCGCAAGCACTATCCCGGTGTGCATGTAGTAGATGTGATGATCAATGGAGTAGTGCAGCCATTGGATCAGTTTGAATTGAGGAAAGCGCAGTAAATCTACGAGCCGGCTTCAAGACCCTCACCCTGCCCTCTCCCACAAGTGGGAGAGGGTAAGATCGGCGCAATTTCGGCTTGAAGACGTTTTTCAGGCGGGATGAGTACCATCGACATAGAACCAGCGACCTTGCTCGTGCACAAAGTTGCTGCGCTCATGCAAGCGTGCGGCAGATCCGCCACTGACGCGATAGCGCGCGATGAATTCGACAGTGGCACGGTCGCCTGCTTCCTGGGCACTTATAATTTTCAGCCCCAGCCATTTCATGCCCGGTTGAAACTCCACGGTCGCGGGCCGGGTGCTGGCATGCCAGGTTGCCAGCAGGTACGGCTCATTCTGCAGCACGAACGCCGTGTAACGCGAACGCATCAACGCTTCGGCCGTGGGCGCGGGTACACCGGCGTGCCAGCGCCCACAACAATGTTCGTAGCGGCTGGCTGAACCACAGGGACATGCTGCCGATGGCGGCTGGTGCCCGGCGCTCAGAGCAGTGTGTCCTTTGGCTGGTTCTTGAAGGCTTCCTTCATCGCCGCCACATCGTCGGGAGTGTCCAGGTCATACGCTGCATTCGGCATCGGTACATGCATCAGACGACTGGCGTAACGGTTGATGATGGCCTTGGCGCCCTGATCGCCGCGCAACTGCATCAGTTCACTGTAGGCAAAACGCGGAAAGATGGCGGGCACACCAAGCTGGCCTGAATAGACACTGGCGGCCAGCACCGAGTCCTGACCATTCCAGGCAGCCATCAGGCGTTTCAGATCCGAAGCCGTCACGGCAACCTGATCACCCAGCACCAGCATTACTGCATCGCAGGCCGACGACAACGCGCTCATACCGCAGCGAATCGATGAAGCAATACCTTCTTCCCATTGCCGATTTATCAGCACCGAGGCTGATGCGTGTTGCAACATGCGTGTGATATCACTGGCCTGAGAGCCGAGTACGACACTCACAGAGCTGCCGGCCACGGCGGTGGCATTGCTGACCACGTGCTGCAGCGCGGGTCGCCCGGCGATCTGCACCAGTTGTTTTGGGCTGCCCAGGCGAGTCGAGGCGCCAGCAGCGAGGATGATGATGTGCAGGTGGGCGGTGTCGCTCAATTGGCTACCCTCACCCTGCCCTTTGTTGCCGGGCAGGACAGCCCGGCCTCCTTCGGACAAACTTCGTTTGACCAAATTCGTTCCAGACGAATTTGTCGCAGAGGGAGAGGCAAACAGATTTCAATCCCGGGTTACTGCCGCTCACTGCAAACCACACATGCCGGAGCCACAGGGCCCCGAACCACAACTGGGGCTTTCGCAAATGGGTTCGCTGGCGCTGCCGGTCTGCACGAATCCGGCCGACATCAGCTTGGTCACTTTTGTCTTGGGGTCGGTCTTGCCCGGCGCGATCTCTGCGCGTCTGCACAGCTCGCCCCAGGTTTTCACTTTGTCGGCCATCTTGTGGCTGACTTCCACCACGCGGCCGTTGGCTTCACACAGGTATTCATAGGTAGGCATGATCAATCTCCGGCATTACTGCCCTGCATTCTAAGTAGGGCTGACGTTCAATAGAAGTGCTGCCAGAATGTAGCGTGGTTTTTTCCCGTAGGTGCCAACATGGCCGTGCGTCCGGTAGTGAAGATGGGTG
Source organism: uncultured Pseudomonadota bacterium (assembly GCA_963748005.1). Lineage (GTDB taxonomy): Bacteria > Pseudomonadota > Gammaproteobacteria > Steroidobacterales > Steroidobacteraceae > CAILZL01. Next base: position 1,728,244 of record CAVVHH010000002.1, on the reverse strand, counting down.
ACCCGGTGCTGCTGCAGGTGGCAGCGCCGGTGCAGCAGTTTGCTACACCCGAACTACATGCGCTGATCACCGACATGCTCGACACCATGAAGGCGCACAACGGCGCCGGCATTGCCGCGCCGCAGATTGGTGTGTCACAACAACTGGTGATATTCGGTGGTTTCAAAAGCCCGCGTTATCCAGATGCGGAAGAAATTCCCTTTACGGTATTGATCAATCCGATCCTGACACCGCTCGCCGAGGATAAAGAAGATGGCTGGGAAGGTTGCCTGTCCGTGCCCGGTATGCGTGGCATGGTGCCGCGTTACACGCAGTTGCGGTATCAGGGGTTCGACCAATACGGCAAGCAGATCGATCGTACCGTCAGTGGCTTTCATGCTCGCGTAGTACAGCATGAAGTCGATCACCTGCTGGGGATTCTGTATCCCATGCGCATCACCGACATGCGTCAATTCGGTTTTATCGAGACGCTATTTCCCGGACAGGATGTTTCTGATGACTGATATCGGCCGGTACAGTGCTCCAGGTGCCATCCGGTAATTTTCTGGTGTCGTCTACAGAAATCTTGTTTGCCAAACCGAGGATCGTCCGCCTGAGGACTGCGAGATCGCACTTCAGGGAGTAGGCCATTGAGAGTGCAACCTGAAACGATCCGCTATCAATTTCCGTCAGTGCAGCGTCGCAGTAAGCATCGAAGTATGCAGCGTACAGCTGCTCGTACTCCTGCAATGGTTCCTGAAAAACTGCGTCATGCAACAGATCCGTGCCCAGATAACTGGAACACGCCAGGCTGGCCGAGCTGCGCAGAAAGATTCCGTGCTCTGCAATCATTCCGCGCGTGTAGCCATGTCTGGAGAAAAAATGCCGGACCAGTTGCTCGCGTCGCCGCCCATACACCTGATGCCGCCGCAAGTGGGCAAACAGACTCTTGCGATGAATCAGTTCGAAAGTTGCCGCCAGCAGCTCTCTGCATTGCAGATACGTACGCTGTTGCCGGGCAACCCGCCGCATGACAATGGAATGCTCGCACTCCCATCGAGAGTAGTCTTTGGCCGTTTCCAGTATTCGGGATGCAACCAGCAGCTCGTCCTGTTCACGGCTGTGCGCCATGACCTCAATACGCTGGATCGACAGGTCCATCAGTTTGCTGAAACTGAGCGGCCCGATCTGGTTCTGGTGGCGCTCAGGCAGCATCAAGCTCAGACGCTTCAGACGAGTCGTCGTGCTGGAGATATCAACAGTATCGGTCCCCTCTTGCATGGCCGCTCCGCTTTCAGCCTGCTGTGAAACAACTCGTTACAGCGATCATCCGCCGAATCCACGACATTCTTTCTGCAAACTACGTACCGTCACTACCCACACACGCATCGCACCAATTTGAGCAGAACCACAGATCAGCTAGTTTGAATAACCATCTGTATTTACTGTAGATACTGTCCAGGGAGTTTCTGTGCGCAAAAAAACCGCATAGTCGTTGCGTAACTCTGCCGCCCTCAATTCACGCGACGTAGCCATCTGCTGCACCAGACCAAGTCAGTCGAGGCAGACGTTACCGGCGTACGGCGCGAAGGTAACCACTTGCCGGGCATTCGGTATCCATGCGCACTGCCGACGTCCACCAGTTCGGCCATATCGAGAGTTGCTGCCGGAGCAAATATTTCCGCCGTCCGTAACGTGACGACCCAGATCCCCATGTGCGCGCCTTGACCAGCGTGCCGAGTAACGTGTACGCCAGATACAGATCATGTGCAAGCCGTAATTCTGGCAAACCAGCCGGGCTCTGACGGGACATCATGCCGACGGCACGAAGTCCTCGTCATCCTGATGCTCGCGCTCGAACTTCAGGAAATCGTAGTAGCCGCATTTGTTGCCGTAGGGGTATTTGCGGCATACGGCCGGACGTGCCTCATACACTGTGCAACGCCGCTCTTCCTGGTCGAAGAACATGCACGTACTTTTATAGATGTGATCCTTGCGGTGCCGCAGGATCCATTCGTCCGCTTCCCTGGTCAGGTAGTGATAGGAAAACTTCTTGCGGGCTGCGGCTTCGCTCAGGTCAAAGTGTTTGGCCAGTCGCTTGATGTCCGTATCGGTTACTTCAATGCGCGGATGACTGCAGCAATAACCCGGACACTTTGAACAATCGAATTGCAGTTTCACGGAGTCGCCGTCCACAGATGTTGTGGGCCGCATTCTATAGTCGCGCCCCCGGGTTGTCGCCCGGTAGTTGCTGCTATAGTCGGTTGGAATGCGGGGACTTTATTGATGAGCTCAGGCGCCACACACAACACAGGCTTCAATCCCAATCATCTGGATGAAGCGCCGATTACTCAGGCGCTTGCCAACGGCCAGCATTCGCCTGTGTTGCAGGCTTTCTTCGGTGCGGCGGCATATACCGAGCTGACAGGACTGGCCCAACGGGCGCTCGCAACACCTGACGATAAACACGCACCTCTGGTGTATTTGCTGCCCGGTTTGCTGGGCTCGAAGCTGGGCATCCGCGCTGCCAAGGGCACCGAGATTCTCTGGCTGGACCCGCTGACCTTGATTGCCGGCAAGTTGCAACTGTTGAGTATCGGCAGACGCCGTTCCATCCGTCCCCTAGGAGTTATCCTGCCGGGTTATTTGAAGTTGAAACTGTCGCTGCAGGCAGCCGGGTTCCAGGTGAAATTCTATCCCTATGACTGGCGGCGCAGCGTACAGGAGCTGGGGTGTGGCCTGGCCGAAGAGTTGCTGCATGAAACAGCCGGAGAAATCATGCTGGTGGCGCACAGCATGGGTGGCTTGGTGGCACGCAGCGCGCTGCGGCAGATTGGCAGCAGCAAGGTGACACGACTGGTACAGCTGGGTGCGCCCAACCAGGGTTCGTTTGCATTGGTGCAGGCGCTGCGGGGTTGCTATCCCACGGTACGCAAGCTTGGCGCAGTGGACCACATTCACTCTGCCGACATGCTTGCGCGACAAGTATTCCGCAGCTTCTACAGCCTCTACGAAATGCTGCCGGCAACACAATACACGCCAGAGCTGAATCTGTTTGATGTAGCGCAATGGCCCCAGGATGCACTGACGCCACTGGCGGAACGTCTCAAGTTGGGCCGCCGTATGCCACGGCATCTGGCCGCAGCCGATCGACGCTGCCATGTCGTTGTCGGCATCGATCAGCAGACGGTATGCGGTGTCCGCCGTCAGAAAAATGAATTCGTATTCCAGTACAGCAATAGTGGTGATGGCACGGTGCCGTTGGCACTGGCCCGCTGGTCCGGTGCGCAGCACTGGTATGTGCGCGAAGCGCATGGTCAGTTGCCGCGCAATAGCCAGGTTTGCCAGGCCATTATTGAATTGCTGAGCGGCGAGTCCACCAGCTTGCTGAGTCAGCAGCATGCTGCTGTTGAAAGTGAAATTTCGGAGCGCAGCGAGTCAGAATTACGCGCCGTACTCAACGGCGATGTCCGTTGGGATCAGTTGCCACTGAATGAACGACGTGATCTGCTGGAACCGGTGATCTCGCCGGTATTTGCCTCGCTGTGTACGGTGCACGGCCACTTGGGCCATGTAATCAGATAACGAGTCCATATTGGCGCCGCAAGATGCTGCACTATCGGCTTGTCCATTGTTCTGGGTGGCCAAAAAGTTTGAGTCACTCGGCAGATTTGGCCAAACTTGAGCTTCATTCTTGGGGTTTGCCAACTCCGTCACAACGGCAGTAAGACGGTTCACCAAAATGTCGCTCAGGCCATAGATCAGGGCTATTCAGGGTTGCCCAGCACTTTGCGCAAACCCGGACTGCCCGGCCTACGCCTGAAATGGAAAACATTTTCCGCTCGGTTCGCGTCCCCTTGGGCCGAGCGGAAAATTTCCCACCTCGGCAAATTCCCGTTCGCCATTTGTCTTAATGCCTTTCTGGCTGCGCATTACTGCCGTTCACCCCGCAGTTCTGCTGCCAACACCAATTCCACCATCCTCCACTGCTCAAGCAGCCTGAAGCCTGTCCGATACCGTTCAGGACGTTGTGCCATGGATAGTTGGTGGATGATTCAACTGCTGGCCGCCTGACACACGCTCAAACCTCGTTCCGGAACCGACTGGTGAGCGATTCATGTCCGCGTTATACAACCGTACGTCCCCCCTGCTGCCCTGCGGCCTGGCGCTGCTGTTGTGTGGCTGTGGCGGCAGCGAGGACAACGCGCTCACTTCAGTGGCGCCGCCCACTGCCAGCGCCACCACCGGCGTGGTAACGCAGACTAACAGCCAGATCGCCAGCCTGATTTATAGCGACAGCCAGCGCACGCCCACCGGTTTTTATACTGAAAGCGTGCCGGTGTTTTCCGGCTATGTTGCCACTTCGCATCTCAAAACCACCGATCTGAACAGCAGCGCGGTGTTGCGCTACGAACTGTGCAGCGACGATTTCAACCAGGCGCTGCAATGGTCGGAAACTGCAAACAGCGTGAGCGGCGACAATGCCGCGCTCATCGGCACCGAAGTCACTGCGCAGTACTTTGAGTTTGACCGGCTACGCAGCAGCACACCACTGGGTTATCTGCGCCAGCGCATTTATAAGTGTGGCTATCTGAATCGTGGCACAGTGGACCTGCTTGCAAGCAGCGGAAATGCCGGAACGTTGAACACACGACCCCTGGATGCCACCACACTCAAGCAGGTCAGCGAGTACTTGTGGCAGTTCACGACCTATAACAATTTCGGCAATGTGGTGCTGAGCAGCACTGGTGCGACGGGCAACAATACCCTGACTCATTCAGTAGTCATTGCCACGCTCACTCGTGCTGCCAACATCAGCAGTTGCGACACCATCGCTATTTCTGACTGGAAGCACAGCGTGAACACCACTACCGGCGAACTGACGCTGCGTGTTACACCATTATTCAATTTTCAGGCACGGGAAAGCGGTGGCGCAGTGTCGGTGTGCTGATGCTGGTTTCAATCCCTTCTCCCTGAGGGAGAGGGACTGGATATCGATCACTTCGCTTTCAATGCCTGCCCTGCATACACCACGCCATCCCAACCATACTTCATGAAGTTACGAATATTGCCGTGATCGGTGCCTTCCGGATGCTCCAGCACATCATTCCGGTAATACGCGCCAAAGCACGCCAGTGTCTGTTCCCTGCTCAGGCCCTGTAACTTTGCAAATGCAAACAGTTTGCACGACCCATTGTTCTGGCCAGCGGCATTTTCCTGTTCGCCATTTTTGAACGCCGTTGGCATGAATTCGTACAACGCTTCAATCACCGCCATGGTGTCGGTGAAGTCAATGGTGTCCGGTTGGTTGCTGAGTCTTTGCAGGAAGGCGTCGAGGGTCATGTGTTGTACCGTGGCTGCCGGAAAGTCGGCGTGCACGCTACACAATTGTAGTCACTCGATCAATGTGCGCGCATGCTGGCGAGATTGAGATCCTTGAACGTGTCTTGATCGAACTTGATGCGGAACTTCAGGTAGGGACCTTGTGCCAGATAGTGCGCATCGTCGAAGTCCCTGTCGTTGTAGCCCTGTACGTTGTAACCCAGCGACACCCATGCGTTTTTCATGAAAGTCACGCCGACATCGGCACCCAGCGAACTGCGGCCGACGCCGGACTTGAAAGACTGCAGCATGGTGCCATGTACACCCACGTCAAATATCCTAGTGAGATCACGCCGATAGTCAGCGCCGATCAAGCCGGTGCTGCCGCGATATTCGTCGCCATCAAAGCTGCTGATGACATAGCGCGCGCCCAGCTGCAGTCCCATCTGCGTGCGGGTGCTGACCTGCCAGTTGATATGAGTGTTATTCACCACCCGCGAGCTTTGCACGGTCTGCAAGAGACTGGCATTGCGCTGGTGTTTGAGGTCAACACGGTCCAGCACAATGAAATGACTGTCAATGGGGCGATATGCCCAGGACAACTGCACGGCTGCAACCAGTGCATCACCCGCCGTCTTGCTGCGATTGTCCAGATATTGCGTGGCAAAGGCGAAGGCATGGCCTTGGACAGCTTCACGGTAAAAGCCACTGGTGAACGACCAGCGGTCTTCCGTGCTGCCATCGCGATGTTCGAGACGCTCGGTGACACTCCACAGATCAGAGCGATACAGGCTGGCCACCGAGAGTGCGAGAAAGTCTCCGGTCTGCCACTTCGTAACGCTGCCAGTGGCGGGCGTGCCGGAAGCCAGTGTGGTATTGCTGTTGAAAGTGTAGTTGTCGGCGCCACGCACAGTCTTGCTCTGGTCAACACCGAAATCCATCGCCCAACGATCGTTGATCTGCCAGCCCTGAATCAGACCCAGGTTGGCAAAGGTGCGACTGCCATTCTCGGTGAACTGCTGATTCATGCTCGATGACACCTGGGCGCGTGACCACGGGTTGGCGCGCATACCGATACGCGTCATGTCCGCGTCAAGGGTGGCGCCGTTGGCGTGTTCATAGTCGGCAAACAGGGTCATATCGGGGGTCATCAGATAGTCGATTCCCACCAGCGAGCGATCCGGATAGTCGGTGACTTCGCTGCTACCGCTCAATGAAACATCCTGTTCGCCGCGCAGTGTGATGCGCTGATCCAGCAGTTTGATGCTGCCAGTGACAAAACCCTGCTCTGAACTGGCATCACCGATGGAAACATTACTGTCGGCAACGTGCCGCACACCCGTCCCGACAATGGTGAGCTGGGTTTCGCGCTGTGCCTGCACCGTTACCAGTTCGCGTGTGGCATCCGTTGCGCTCACCTGCTGGTGCTGCGCCTCGCCACGCAGCGACCAGAGATCGTTGATACGCGAATTCAGGTCTATGCCCGCCTTGCGCGATCCGGTTTCGGTGGACAGCTGCTGGCCGAAACCGAAACCGTCTTCCTGCACGCGAAAGTAGGCGTTGACGTCCAGTCGCTCGCTGACATGTCTGATTTCGGTAAACCAGGCATCGGCCTGTGCAGCGTTCGCCGGATTGTCCGATTCGCTGTGCGCCACCTCTGCGCGCAGCTGCGTGGCTTCGCCCAGATTGATGCGAGTGTCCACCGCGGCCATGCGGGTATCGCCCACTTGTGCGCCTTCGTTGATGAAGCTGGTGCCGACTTCCGTGTTGCCGAATCTTGCGTAAGCGCGACCACCTGCACTTACCGACTCGTTCATACCGGAGTCCACTTCGTAGTCGACAATAATGAACTGCGGATTGAAGTTGGCATCGCGGCTCATTACCTGCTGCTTGAAATAGATCGTGCCACTCAGGTAATCGATGTCGTAGTCGATGAAACGCGTCAGTGTGGTGGTGTTGAGCACGGTGCCCGTATCAAAGCGGTCACGCACTTCAATGCGCAGCCTGTCGCTGTTGGCGATGATGTTCTGCTGTGTCAGCTTGTAAAGACCCGAGGTACCGTCGCCCTGCAGTTCATCCTGTACATAGCCCTGGTCGGTATTGGCAGCGAAGGCCGTATAGCCGAATTTCTCACCGGCGTATTCGGACTTCAGACCATTCAAGGTACGGTTGTAGCGACCCAGTTCGGTCATCGTGATGCCGGTAGTAACATCGCCGAACATGGCCATGAACTGGCGACGCTCCAGCTTGATGTACAACTTGCGCTGCGAAGCGGCTTCAAAACGCTGCTCGCTGCCGTCGCCATACAGCATGTAGTACCGGCTGGGATCAATCACACCCAGCAGGCTCTGCTTGTCCTTGTCACCGTCACGCGCCGAGTCATAGGCCAGTGTCAGCAGGAAGTCGCCCTTGATGCGTCCCTTGGCAAAGAAGGCAACGCGACCATCCTGCTCATAACCTTCGCCCAGTTCGTCGGCACTGGCTGCCTCGGCGTTATTGCTGATGGTGTTGTAACCGGCCGTGCCTTCAGCCAGACCTACCAGCACCCAGTCGCGCGTCTGCGGCTCCAGCCAGACGCGCAAGTCCTGGGTCTGGCGTTCGTTGAAATGCAGATTGACCACTGCCATGCCGCTATTCGAGCTGGGTTCGAGTTCGATACGGGCCAGACCATCTTCGTCCACCACAAATTGCGGATCGCGCGGTGCAAGACTGCCCAGCTGCTTGTCCTGCAGTTGTTGCAATTCCCACAAGCTGCGATACGGCGCTTCGACCCTGAAGGTGCCCATGGTGCCGGGACGCGCCGGCTCGCCCGCCGCATCGAACATGCGCAGGGCGATAATCGGATTGCTGCTGCCGTCTGCAGTGAGCCGCGACTGTTCCTTCACCAGCTCGGCGCGCACAGCACCGCCGGAGTAATGGATCACGCGCTCCATGCGTTGAACTTCTTTGCCATCTGCGTCACGCACAATAGCAACCAGTTTGTTGTCGCCATCCTTCAGGTCCACGCCACGCCAGCGGCTCAATGACAGGCTGTTGTCGCGCCTGGTAGCCACGCCGTCAAAATTGAGCGCGCTCACTGGCGCATCGTTCAGGCGTAACTCGACGTTTTGCGTAGCGGCGTGCTGAATCGCTATCTTGATGCTGGGAATCGACGGCACTTCATCAACCGCCGGGCGCACCATGGCAATACCGCCGGACAGGCTCTCGACGTCTATATCGGCATTTATTTTGCTGTTCGGCGTTGCAGTGTGGATGGCCTGCGTCTGCTTGCTGACCACAACACCGGTTGTGTTCAACAGCGGCGCGTCGGCACGCGCTGCGATGAGGGACACCTTGCCCAGCTCCTTAACCCGCATGCCTTCGATGTTGATATCGACACGACGGTTCTTTGCCAGACTGACGGCATCGTCGCCAACGGCAATGGGCTCATCTGCACCCTTGCCCACGATTTCAATCTGTGGCTCGCTCAATTCCAGCGCGTTACGCAGATAGTCGGCCACGCTCGCGGCTCGCGCCTGTGACAACACATAGTTGTCGGCAAACTCGTGCAGACGGTCTTTGGGAATCGCTGTCTTGTCGGTATGCCCCACTGCCTTGATACGCAGATTCTTCACGCCCCGCCACTCTGCGGCCAGCTTGTCCAGCTGTTGTCGGTCAGCGGTGCTCAGGGCCGTGCCCATGGTTTCAAAGTGGGGCGAGAAGCGGTAACTGGCGCTTTCGTAGTCCATTTCACCACGGGTGGCGCGATTTTCCACGAGCGCGCTGCGCTGGTTCTTCTGTGCAGGCGTATCGAACATCAGCACTGACCTGATGATGAAACCACCGGCCGCTTCCGGTTTGAGACGTGTATTGAAACCGAGGCTGGTCTGCGCGTCGACAGCGAGCTCATTCACCCGGAATACCAGCGTGCCATCGGCATTCTGCGGATCGGCGATAGTGTTGCCCGAAAGTGTTGCGCTGCCCGCAACGTAGTCGAGTCCGGCCGGCAACATCACCATGACCCGGGCATTGCTGATCGACAGCGTATCCACCTGAGTGCTCAGGGTGTGCACCAGTTCGGCATCGCCGGCAATACGAGTGTTCATACCGAAATGAACCTGTCCTGCCGGGGGCGCCTTGGCTTTCAGGACAAAGTCGGCGCGCCACATACTGCCGGCGCGCAGATCGACGAACTGCGAATAACTACGGCCGGCAAACCGCACGCGCTCATCACAAACCTGTGGCTCCAGCGTATCGGGAACCGTCACGGTATCCATCTGCACTACGTGCGATCCGGCCGGGACACCTTCGAAATGGTACTTGCCTTCGTCGTCAGTCACGGCATAGCGGCCGTCTTCGAGATACACACGTACACCGGCCACACCTTTAAGGCCGGCACCGTCCTGATTGCAAGTGCCTTCATATATACGGCCCGTGATAAACGATGTGTCGGTGAACAATTCGTTGCGCACTCGGATTGTGGCCTGCGCAACATTTGACGACGCACCTGCAGTATTGGCGGCCAGTGCGCGATTGGTAAGCTTTTCCTCACGGGCCGCGACAGTGACTTCCACCACGTAGCTGAGTTTCAGGTTGGCGGATGCCGCCATGGTGCCGATGGCGAATTGCAGGTTACGGCCGTCGCTGCTGATAACCGGATCGGCAATCCTGTTGCCGTTCATGCGCGCGGAACCCGGTTGATAACGCAGGCCTTGCGGCAACATGTCGGTGATCGTCACATTGGTCACAGCGATGCTATCGCTGACGTTCTCGATACCCAGCGTGTATTGCACAAAATCACCCGCCGCCGCCGTGGTCGTGGTGGTGCTCTTGGTTACATACAGCTGTGTCCCGGATGGATCTACGGGTACATCGATGGCAACGGCAGCAGGGGTTGTAACCGAGAACGCCGAACCAAACGATGCAGTGCTCAAACGGTAGGATGAACTGCTGGATTGATTTTGTACGGGGCCGGCCGTTGCGTACGCCGTGTTGCCCAGCTGGTTAAGTTCGTCAATGCTGCGTCCCGAGGCAAACGTATAGCCGCCGGGTGGAGTCACTTCCAGACGATACTGACCCAGTGCTACCAACGGAAACCGGAATACGCCAGCGGGCAGGTTGTACACCGTACCGCCACTATCGGTCACGGCGTTGCCGGTGGTCATTTCAGACGGATAATTGCTGGTGCCATTGTCGCCGAATACGCTGGCTGGCTGGCCGGTAACGGCATTGATCAACCGTACACGTGCACCATTCACCGGCTGGCCCGTCAGCGAATCGAAGATCAAACCATAGGGATCCACCAGCATCGACACATTGCTGGTGTCGCTGCTGTTGTACGGGTCGGTGTAGCGCGCCGTGACTTGCGAATCGCGATCCACCTGCAACACGCAATCGCCGCTATTGGCGCTGGCTGCGCTGCGCGACTGCACATAGCCGACAAACACACCGGTATTGCTGCCCGTCTCGCGCAAGCGAATAGTTTCAGTGTCGCCACTCGCGCTACTGACAACCAGATCGGTAGTGTCGATCGCGGTGGCATTACGATTCTGATCCGCATCGCTGACTTGCAGAAATAGCGGATCGCCTGCATGGACCGTATCGGTACCGGTCAGAGCCAGCATCTGCGTTGCATCCACGGAGCTGCCATTGGCAAACACGGGCTGCGGCAGATTCGCGAAGCTGCCGCCACTCAGGCACTGCGTGGGACCGGCGGTGGCATTCTCGGTTGCACTGCTGGCATCCGTAAAACGTAGCGCGCTTAATGCCGATGCGGATGGTACCGGCACCACTGTCGCGGTCAGCGTATTGCTGCTGACGGTTTCAACACTGCCTGAACCAGTTTGCGTGAACTGCACTTGCGCGGTATTGCTGATCACCGTACCCGGATCAGTCGCCGCCTGTGCGGACAGCGACACCAGAACCAGCGCTGCCAGCATCCCTGCATTGACCCGCAACACACCACTCACTCGTCCCGCTGATTCCCCTGGCATTTGCACAACACGCATGCCTCCGGACGCAGCAAAGGCGTGGGGCTTATTCAGCCCCACGCCTCTGTCGTCTGCAGAAGCTTGTCGATTTTTACTGCGTAGTCTTTTTGCCCTGTTTTTTACGTGGGCAAAAAGGTACGCAGAAATCAGTGCGTACATGTCTTTCGGGTATTACCGCTGTTTAGTTGACGGTTACCCGGAAAGTCACGGTTGCAGCCGAGCTGACTGCCAGCGTGCCCACTGGCACGGTAACCGTGTTACCCACCACATTGGCATCGGTCGGCGCGGCGGCCGTCCCGCCCGTTTTGGCAATGCTGCCGGCAACGTACGCCGTTGTTGGCGATACCACCGTAGTGAATGCATCCGTCACTTGCACCAGTGAAGCAGCCACCGTTGTACTGGAGTTGCTGACGGTGATGGTGTACTCGACCGTTGCTCCAGGAATGGCCTTGGGCAGGTTTGCACCGCAAGTACCCACGCCGCCCGGACAGTTGATCGGGTCAGCCAGTACCGTTGCCGTCTTGGTGACCGTGAGCGTCGCCGTGGCGATGGTGTAGGTGTTGGTATCGACTTCGGTACCATTGCGACCGGCGTCGGCGAATACAACATCAACCACAGTCGGCGTTTCCGCGCCGGCAGTGGCGGTTGACGTCGTGGTCGCAGTCAACGTCATATTGGCCGTGTTGCCATTCAGTGCGGTGCCTGGAATGGTGGACACGATCAGCACATTGATGGTGGTATCGCGAGCCATCGATACCGGTGCGCCGACCAGTGTGTCGATGCCGGGCTCATAAGTGCCGACGACGCCAACGTCCAGGTAGACGGCGAAAGCGCTGGTGTCGAAACTGTCGCCCGTTGCATTGGCCGGGGTCAGCGTAAAGCTATCCGTATCGTTACCCGTGTTGCTCACCGTAAATGGCAAACCCACGTTGGTGGCCCCGGGCACGGTGTCCACACCGGCTCCATTCGCCACGGTCAGGTCGACCTTCTTGTCGACTTTGAAGGTAACGGGGGTACTGTTGATGGCCGTCTGCGGAACAGTGCCGACGGTATAGTTGACTGTCGCGGTGTTGCTGATGTCAGTGCCGGCGGTGGTTTCGCCAGTGGCGGCGAGTGCAGACTGATACAAGCTCAACGACGACAGTGCCACCACTGCGAGACTGACTCGCTTGATATGCGCTGTTAAAGATCTCATTTTCAAAACTCCTGCAGATTTTCAGACGATGGTCAGACTTCGATGTGATGCGCTTGCGTCTGCCGGACAAGCGAACCCCTGCCGCAGGCATAACCTGCGGCAAAACCTGTGATAGCGAATCAATTCAGGGTGGCGCGAAACCGCACAAAGCCCGTCTGGCCGGCATTGATCGGTGTGTTGTACGTCCAGCGAATGCTCTTGATTTCATCAGCGTGTGGCGCACGACTGCTGCCGTCGGCATTCCTGACGCTGAGCGCTTCCAGCTTGGCGAAGCTCTTGCCGTCCAGCGAATAGGTAATGTCGGTGCCGGTACCCATGGCGGAATTCATCACGTAGGTCATGTGTTCCGGCACCGGGTTATTGACCACTACATTGCCTACCGGCTGGGTGCATACATTGGTGGCGGTAACGGTGTAGATCACTTCGTTGCCCGGCACGACCTTGCCCGGTGCGACCAGACGCGTGGCTGGTTTGCCCTGCGCATCGGCGTACTGCTGTTCCATCTGCACATCGTTCTTCAGTTCAATGCAGGGCTTGGTCGCCTGCGTCGGTGTTTGGGCATGGGTACTGAGTGCACCCAGAACCAACGACAGGAAAGCGGAGTATTTGGCGATGATTTGCGTGGTCATGATGGGTCTTCTAGTGGAAAGTTGATATGTGATCAGTTGATGGTGACGGCGAAAGCAATGGTCTGCGCGCTACTGGCGGACGTCAGGCTGCCCAGCGTCACCGATACCTGTGCTGCCGGTGTACTGACGTACTGACCAGCATCAGCATCAGCACCATCGGTGAGTAGCGTGCCGTTGAGTCGCAGGCTGCCGGATTGATATGTGGTGTTGGCTGGAATGCCATCGATGAAGGTGACAGCATTGGCGGTGCCAGTACCGCTGGGTGTGACGACAATCTGGTAAGTGATGGTGGCGCCCGGCACCAGCTGGGTGCCGCCGAACTGATCAGCGACAACCTGTGACTTCACCGCAGTCAACGTAATGGCGCCGATCACATAGATGCTATTGTTGTTCGCTGCTCCGCCCGAGGTGCCCAGCACCGCATCGGCGCCACCGACACCCTGTCCGGCAAACACGGTGCCTGCTGCACCGGTGCCGGTGAACGCTGCCGCACTGATTTCACTGCGGCCTGTACTGCCATTGCTTGCGCCGGCCGGAATGTTGTTCACCACCAGCACGACGATGTTGGCATCGGCATTAAGCAGCGGATCATTGCTGCCGGGCGTGTACGCGGTATCGCCGGGTGTCAGTCCCGGAGTGCCATCGGTATCAAAGTAAACGGAAGTACTGGCCAGAACCGGATCGAAGCCGTCGCCCACAATGGTGCTGTTCGGTACCAGATGAAATTTTTCGGGGCCGTTGCCGGTGTTGGTCAAACGGAACTGCAGTACTTGGTTGGTGGCGCCCGGCACGACACTTACCGAACTGGTCAGGGTGGCGACATTGACGTTGATTATCTCGGCCACGGTAAGGGTGGTGGCGTTGGACGTGGTGGTCACCGGCGTACCGCCGATGTCGTAGCTGATCTGCGCAGTGCTCTGGATCTGGACGCCAGCTGCAGTGCCTGCGGCCATGCCCAGTCCTGGCATGGCCAGCCCGAGCAGCACCACAGCAACAGCACCGGAAAATCCAGTTAAACGACCCACAGCACCTCCTCACACTTGAAGCCGACCCTTAGCGTGAGCTACCGACTTTCCGGGCAGATCAGCTAGGGTGTTCCCCTAACGGGGGACTCATTGGGGAGGGATTTTTGTCATATGCTGTGAAGCCGTTGTGAGGTGCCTCTCAGTTCACTCAGAGGGTGCTAAAGAATTGCAGTGACTTGTCGATGGCGTCGCGCTTTTCAACGGCTTGAGCGCGGCATCGACTGGAAAATGTGACTGACTTGGCGTCACACACACAGCGAGCCGATATGCTGGACACCTTTAGTCCAATCCCTTAAGGAAGGCCCTCGGATTTCACCGAATGCTCCTGATGAAGCCCCTATCCTATTTGCTATTGGCTTTGCTGGTTCTCGTCATCACGTCCGCGTCGGTACAGGCGGACTTGCGCGCGCCTGCCTGGTATGACCAGAACGCGGTGGGCACGACCCCGGATTGGCACTATCGGGTGCCGATCAATATTCCGGCAGGCGCGGCGATCAACAGCACCATTAAAGTAGATGTAGATTTTGCGGCCTTGCTAACCCAGCTCGGGGTGAGTGGGACTTTCGATGCCAATTCGCCGCGCGTGGTACGCAGCTCCGGCGCGCTATCCACGTTGCAGCAGTACACCGACACTGTTTATGCAGGGGCCACCGATGCCACCGGCAACTCACGTGGTGAAGTGCGTTTCATTCTGCAAGATGCGGGCGCGGTCACGTACTACCTGTACTTTGACATCACTGCTAACGGCGCAAAACCAGCGAATCCGCAAACACCGATTAACGGCAATTTTGAATTTGGTGGCGCGGGAACCATGAGTCCGCCAGGCTGGACGGCCACTTCTACTTCCGCCAACTTCGATGCACAGATTCGTCCCAATGAAAACCTGTCAGTTACCAATGTCGGCAACAATACCCTGGTGGCCAATACTGACGGCACACCATATAGCGGCGCCTTTTCTTACTTGCTCGGTGGCCGTACCAGAGGTGTCCCCGCCGGGAGCCCCGGCGTTACGCTGACCAAGACATTTACCAAACCAGCAGTTTGTACAAGCGGTCTGTCGCTACGGTACCGGCCGGAAGGATTTGACTCTTCCTGGAACAATGCGACGCAGTACGATTTCATTCGCGTCACTGTGGGCACTACCGTAATCGTGGGTCCGAATGGGCCGCCTTACGCAACGCTGCCCTACAGTCCCAACTACAGCAGCAACAGTAACAACGCTCAACAAAGCGCAGGGCAATCAGGATGGGGGCCGTACAACAACTTTGACAGTACCAGCACGGGTACCCATACACTGGGCATGACGTTGGCTCGTGGCGCGCAGCCGTGGTTCGCAGCGACCAACTCGCTGGCGTCGTTCGCTTCAGGCGCGACGGTAACGCTGACGATTACCTCCACTCACGACGCAGCGGACAAGTCCTGGTTTCATATCGACGACGTGGAATGGTGCGTGGTGACTCCCACACTCGGTACGCCGGAAGGTTTCGGCGTCAACATCACTGCCCCCACTGCCGCGACCACCTACACCGGCGGGCAGAAACTGGTGATCCGTGCGCAGGTTGACGCGGCACCCACTGCAGCCACCACACCGGTCACGGCCAACCTGTACGACAACGCTGGCGCACTGCTGGTCAGTGGCATCGTGTTGTACAACGACGGCACACATGGAGATGCCGCCACCAACGACGCGATCTGGAGCAACGACGGCAGCATTGCCGCCAACCCGACATACACCTTTCCTGGCGGTGTAGTGTCAGGCTCAAACTGGAAAGTGCGCGTATTTGCCAAAGATGCTTCCACAAGCAGTATCGCCGCCAGCAACGGCCTGATTCATATCACCGGGCAGGCCAATTCACCGGAAACACAGACGACCTTTCATAACATCGACGAACAGACGTTTGCGGTACAAACTCCGGCATTGGTCATGTTGAAAAGCGTTACTGTCACTTCGGATCCTGTAAACGGCACCAGCAATCCCAAGTCGATTCCCGGCGCGAACGAACTCTATACGCTTCAACTCAGCAATCAGGGAACCGGAACTGTCGATAACAGCAGTGTCACCGTCGTCGACATGGTGCCGGCAAACACCATGCTGTATGTCGGTGACCTGGGCGGCGCGGGGTCGGGGCCAGCCCTGTTCACAAACGGCAGTCCAAGCAGCACGCTAACGTGGACATTCATCTCACTGGTCAGCAACACGGACGATATTGATTTTTCAAACGACGGCGGCGGCAGCTGGAACTACACACCCACGCCGAATGCGCAGGGTTTTGATGCAGCCGTTACCCATGTTCGGCTGAAACCCAAGGGAACCATGGCCGCCAACACTGGTTCAGGTAACCCATCCTTCCAGGTACGCCTCCGCGTTCAAGTAAAGTAGTACTTTCCTCAGCATTGGCTGACGGCAGTGACGATGTTGCCATTGTCACTCCTGCGCATTGGTAATCTTTAGCAGGTTGCTGAAAAAGGGCTGTCCTGCCTTTTTTCAACGTCGCATCACAAAAGGCGTGACTTTTGCTCGCTATCATAAATCATGAACTTGTCAGTTCCTGATTCTGGTTGCGCCATCCGTGGCGCAACCACAGGTGGCTGAAAGTGAGATTTTCAACCACCTGTGAGATAGTTTCCAGTGAATGTTGCTATTGCCTTTCGTCTGCAAAAGGCAAATTATCTCTCGACAAAAAATGACTCGGGGGATACACGCTGACACGCCTGCATGATTGTGCGGGGCAGCGTGCGGGCTGCGGCTCGCGCATGTTCATCCCCACATGCCGGGCGCGTAACAAGGTTGTGGCTGTGAACCCTACCGATACTCAAGACCCGAACTACTTTCATCGTGTGGTGGATTGCCAGTGGGCTTGTCCCGCACATACCGATGTTCCCGAATACATACGCCTGATTGCGCAGGGCCGATTCACCGATGCCTATCTGGTGAATCGTGAATCCAATGTCTTTCCCGGCATTCTCGGCCGCGTCTGTGACCGGCCGTGCGAGCCGGCCTGCCGGCGCGGTCGCGTCGAGGACAAACCGGTGGCGATCTGTCGCCTCAAGCGTGTCGCCGCCGATCATCGCGACGAAGTTGTTGATCTGCTGCCGAAGATTCCGGCGCAGAAAACCGGCAAGCGCATCGCCTGTATCGGCGCCGGACCCGCATCGCTTACCGTGGCCAGCGATCTGGCGCCGCTGGGCTACGAAATCACCATCTTTGAAAAATGGGGCCAGGCCGGCGGTCTGATGCGCACCAACATTCCGTCGTTCCGCCTGCCCGCCGAGGTGCTGGATGAAGAGATCGGCTACATCACGCAACGCGGTGGCGTGGAGCTGAAGTTGAACTCGCCGGTCAACAGCCTCAAGGCTTTGCTGGACAGCAAACAGTTCGACGCGGTGTTCATTGGCAGTGGCGCCCCCAAGGGCAAAGACCTGGAATTGCCAGGACGCGATCAGTCGGAGCGTATTCACATCGGCATCAACTGGCTGGAGTCGGTGGCGTTCGGACACATCAACACCATTGGCGAGAACGTGCTGATCATCGGCGTCGGCAATACCGCCATGGACTGCTGCCGCAGTTCGTTGCGCCTGGGCGCAAAAAACGTGAAGGTGATGGCGCGCAAACCGCGTCAGTTCTTCAAGGCCTCGGCCTGGGAGCTGGACGACGCCGAAGAAGAAAATGTGCAGATTTTGGTGAACCACTCGCCGAAAGCTTTTGTCATCGATAACGGCAAGCTGGTGGGCATGCGTTTCGAACAAATGGAATACGAGATGCAGGGCGACCGCATTCTGAGCGAGCGAGTGACGGGTGAAGTCACTATCCGCTGCGACGATGTGATTCTGGCCATCGGTCAGGAAAATGCCTTTCCGTGGATCGAGCGCGATGTCGGTATCGAGTTCGATCGCTGGCAGGTGCCGGTAACGGACAAGACCACGTTTCAATCCACGCGCAAGGAAGTGTTCTTCGGTGGCGATGCCGCCTTTGGACCGAAGAACATCATCTGGGCGGTGGAGCATGGCCACCAGGCCGCCATCTCCTTGCACAACTACTGCACCGGGAAAAGCGTTACCGAACGTCTGCCGCCCATGCTGAAGTTGTCCAGTCGCAAGATGGGCATTCACGAGTGGTCGTACAAGAATGACTACAATGCTGCCGAGCGGCGCCTGATGCCGCATGTGAGTCTGAAAGAGCGCTTCAAGAACATCAATATCGAAGTGGAACTGGGTTTCAGTGCCGAGCAGATGGCAGCCGAAGTACAGCGCTGTCTCAACTGTGACATACAAACCGTTTTCGAAGCCAAGCTGTGCATCGAGTGTGATGCCTGCATTGATATCTGCCCGGTGGATTGCCTGACCATCACGCCAAACGCGGATGAAGCGCAATTGCGAACGCAATTGAAAGCACAGCCGCAGGCTGCCGACCAGTTGTTGTATGTGTCCGCGCCGCTCAAGCAGACCGGACGCGTCATGGTCAAAGATGAAAACCTGTGTGTGCATTGCGGATTGTGTGCCGAGCGTTGTCCTACCTTTGCCTGGGACATGCAGAAGTCCACCATCACCGTTCCACACGCCGGTTCGATCGCCCAGACAAGTGCAGGTGTTTGACATGCAAAAGCCCGATATTCCCGAACGCGTCAATGATTTCGTGGTCAAGATCGCCAATGTCAATGGCACCGGCTCCGCCAGCGCCAACACGTTGCTGATGAAAACCGTGTTTCGCATGGGCGTGCCGGTGATAGGCAAGAATTATTTCCCCTCCAACATTCAGGGCCTGCCCACGTGGTACGAGATTCGCGTCACCAAGGATGGCTACATGGCGCGCTCGGGTCGCATTGACCTGATGGTGGCCATGAACGCGGAGACTTATAACAAGGATATCCGCGAAGTGAGCAGCGGCGGTTATCTGCTGTACGACTCCAGCTGGCCACGCCCCACACAACTCAAACGCGATGACATCACCATTCTCGGCGTCCCCTTGTCGCGCATGTGCAATGAAACATTTCAGGGCGTGCGGGCGCGCATCCTGCTGAAGAACATCATGTATGCCGGCGTGCTGGCGGCGCTGCTGGACCTGGATGTCGAAGTGATGAAAACGCTGCTCGGCGAGAGCTACGGCGCCAAGAAGTCGCTGCTGGATTCCAACGTGCGTGCGCTGGAGATCGGCTACAACTACGCCAAAGAGCATTTCACCCAGCCCATGCCGCTGCGCGTGCAGCGCCTCGACAAGACTGCCGGTCATGTGATGATCGACGGCAACACCACGGCGGCATTGGGTTGCCTGTATGCCGGCGCTACCGTGGGTGCCTGGTATCCCATCACACCGTCGACCTCGCTGATGGATGCCTTCAAGAATTTCTGTCAGAAGTGGCGCGTCGACCCGCAAACCGGCGAACGCAATTACGCCATCATTCAAGCCGAAGACGAGCTGGCAGCGATTGGCGTGGTGGTGGGCGCGTCGTGGAATGGCGCACGTGCCTTCACACCGACCAGCGGGCCCGGCATTTCGCTGATGAGCGAGTTTGTCGGGCTGGCGTACTATGCCGAGATTCCTGCCGTGATCTTCGATGTGCAACGCGTCGGTCCTTCTACCGGCATGCCCACGCGCACCCAGCAGTGCGATCTGATGCTGGCGGCGTACGCTTCGCATGGCGACACACGCCATGTGCTGTTGTTCCCGTCCAATCCGGAAGAATGTTTCGAGTTGGCCGCCAAGTCGTTCGATCTGGCCGAACGTCTGCAAACACCGGTGTTCGTCATGCTGGACCTGGATATCGGCATGAACGACTGGATGTGTCGCGACCTGCAATGGGACGACAGTTATCAGCCCGATCGCGGCAAAGTCATGACCAGGGAACAATTGGAGAAGATCGAAAAGTTCTGGCGTTACTACGATCACGATGGCGACGGCATTCCGTATCGCTCCCTGCCCGGCGTGCATTCCAAGGGCGCCTTTTTCACGCGCGGCTCGGGCCACAACCAGTATGGCGGCTACACCGAAGATTCCGCCGAGTATCAGATTGTGGTGGATCGGCTGAAGCGCAAGTTCGACACCGCCAAGAAGCTGGTGCCCAAGGCGGTAGTCGAAGGCAGAGGCGACAACAAGATCGGTCTGGTGTCCCTGGGCAGCTGTGACGGCGCGGTACGTGAGGCCATTGATGTGCTCAGACGCCGCGGTGTGCATCTTGATTACCTGCGCGTGCGTGGCTTTCCCTTCGGTGAGGACGTTGAAGCTTTTCTGCGTAATCACGAACAGATATTCGTGGTGGAACAGAACCGCGATGCGCAGCTGAAGAGTCTGCTGATTCTGGAAACCGCCGTTGAAAAAGCCAAGCTGCACTCCATCCTGCATTACAGCGGCTTGCCGATTCCTGCCACTTTCGTGGTCGATGGTATTTCGGCAGTGTTGCAGGATCGCGAGCAACGTCTTGGAGTGGTGGTTTCCAAGTAACTCTATGTACTTACCAGCTATTAGTACGCTACTTGTTCTTCAGGACGCTTCGACTCCGCTCAGCGACCGGAAGGTACTGCTCCGGTCGCTGAGCGGAGTCGAAGCGTCTTATTGTCATCGAATGTTTCTGCAACTCACACCAACAAATCACGTGCTGTCATGAGCTTCATAAACAAACCCAAAATTGCCAAACTCAACCTGCCTCGCAATGAGCTGGGCATGACGCGCCGCGACTACGATGGCGCCATGTCCACATTGTGTGCTGGCTGCGGTCACGACTCCATCACTGCGGCGATCATCGAGGCCGTTTGGGAGCTCGGCATTGCCCCGCATCAGCTGGCGAAAATGTCCGGCATCGGCTGTTCGTCCAAGACCACCACGTACTTTGTCGGCGGCGCGCACGGGTTCAACAGTGTGCACGGGCGCATGCCCTCCATCGCCAGTGGCGCGGCGGCGGCCAATCGCGAGCTGTATTACATCGGCGTCTCAGGCGACGGCGATACATTGTCCATCGGCTTTGGTCAACTGGCGCACGCCATTCGTCGCAACGTCAACATGCTGTATGTCATCGAGAACAACGGCGTGTACGGCCTGACCAAGGGTCAGTTCTCGGCCGCGGCTGACATCGGCAGCAAAACCAAGAAGGGCGAGACCAACCGCCAGCCACCGATTGATCCGGCACTGACGGCGCTGACACTGGGCGGCACCTTCGTGGCACGCAGTTTTTCCGGGGACAAGCAGCAGCTGGTGCCGCTGATCATGGCTGGCTTGAAGCATCCGGGTTTTGCGCTGATTGATGTGTTGTCGCCGTGCGTGACGTTCAATGATCACGAAGGCTCGACCAAGAGTTATGCCTATGTGCGCGAACATTTTGAAGAAGCGGTGCATGCCGACTATGTACCGCCGCGCAGCGCCATTACCGCAGACTATGCTCCTGGCGACATGCTGCCCATTGAAATGCACGATGGCAGCCAGATTCGCCTGCGCAAGCTGGAAGCCAGCTACGACCCCACCGATCGGGGTCGGGCCATGGAATACCTGCGCCGCAAACAGCAGGAAGGGGAATACGTCACGGGTATGCTGTACATCGATCCCGGCAGTCAGGAGTTTCATGCAGTGAATGAAACCTGCCGCGCCCCGCTCAATCAATTGCCCTATGAAAAGCTGAATCCGGGTCAGCCAGCGCTGGGCAAGATTCTGAGCAGGTATCGATAGTTCAATTTCAGATGGAATGGCTGATGACTGACCAGTTCGTATTGTCGAGACGCCCCGTCCCTGCCCTCCCCCGCGCGCGGAGGGTTAGGGTGGGGGCATCCCGCTCTCCGCAGCATGCAGCAAGTCATGAATATCGCTGACGAGCTGGAACGTCTGCGCTCGTTGCGCGACAGCGGCGCCCTCAGTGACGAGGAATTTTCCCGTGCCAAGACCAGGGCGCTGGAGCAGGCAGATAACACCGAATCGGAAGCGACAGGAACACTGAAAGTGCTGAATCAGTTACGACGCAGTCAGTCGGATCGTGTGATCGGTGGGGTGTGCGGCGGTCTGGGTCGCTATACCGGTACGCCGTCGTGGGTCTGGCGCGTGCTGTTCTGTCTGTCCGTGGCGTGTTTCGGCTTCGGCATCTTGCTCTACTGCCTGTTGTGGCTGTTCATGCCACTGGAAAGCTAGCGTGCCAGCCTGAAAGCATCTTGCAGTTCTTGATGAGATTGCCCCGCGGGACTTCCTTCGGTCGTCGAACCATGAACTCCTTATCAAGAAGCCTTCGACGGGCTCAGGCCGAACGGAATCTTGGCGGGCTGCAATGGTTGCCCCAACCACAGTGCTCAACCCAGGATCGAAGTACAGTTCACTTATGGGCGATGGCGCGCGCCACGTACCCAGCCAGCAACCATTCGTCGTGAGCGTGGGTGGCGGCCTCGCCGACGCGCCGATGTTCGACACCCTGACGCAGACAACGCACGTCATGCGCCCATTGCGCTGCGTAGACAGAGTTGTTCTGTGCCAAATCCCGGCCCTGCTCCGTTAAGGTGTGCAGGTAGTGAAGCCAGCCATTACCACGACGCATATCGCCCCCGATCAACTTAGCCACTTTGTCGCTGTGTCGGCTTAGAGTGCGCCTGGCTTGAGAGGCCAACTGTGAGCCATGCACGCGTTGCGCATACTTGTTTGGGGACTGTGCGGCGCATCTCTGTTTGACAGTGTGAATGCAGCAATCATCTAATCCGCCGCTCGGCAGAGGTCTGCGGATCGGCAACTCAACAGGTGATTTTCAGGTTTTCTGGTCGATGGACGCACAGCAAATCAAATCGGAGCGCATTGTCGAGCGCTATCTCACCGGCGATCTGCTGGTGCGCGAGGCAGTCGATTTCGAGCGCTATTGCCAGGAACATCCGGAGATCCTGCAGACATTAACCATTCCGGCGCGCATCAAGGCCCGCCTGTCCGTGAAGACCTTCGATGCCACGGATACCAGTGTGTTCAACGCCATGCCCTCCAGTGCGATGCGCATCGCAGCAGCCACCGGGTTGCGTACTCTCAAACAGGATGACGACAAACCCGAAGAGGGCGACGATGCAGAGGAACAGGAGCCTGCGACGGGTAGTGGTAAATTCAGCAAGATTTTGCTGGCGTTGCTGGTGCTGGCGATTGCCGGTGTCGGTGCGCTGTTCTGGCAGACCCAGAGCCAGGAACAGCAGATCAGAAAATTGTCGGTATCTGCCAAGGCACTCAAACTGCAAGCACCCGGTAGTATGCAGACCCTGCGTATCGTGCCCAGCGACACCCAGGTCACCGCACCACATGCCTCGGTATCGCTGAACCAGGCGCAGATGCTGGACATCCATCTGAATGTCAGTGGCACCAAGTTCAACAACTTTGCCGTAACCATCGACAAAGTCGACGAAGCCCGCGTGCTGCAGATCCGCCGCATCGTTGCCGACACCAATCGCGAAGTGCGCTTCGGCCTCAACTCCTCGGCCTTCGGCGCAGGTCAATACGAGATCAAACTGGAAGGCTACAACTACAAGGGACAAACCAGTGAGGTGGGTTGGGTGTTGCTGGAGTTGCAGTAGGCCTCAATTGATAGTTGATAATTGACAACGGATTTAAGGTCGCGATTTGCGACCTAAAACGTCTGAACGTATCCATCAGCGGCCACTCCTGAACAAACAACCAGCGTAGTTCAAAGAAATTCGTGTCCCTGCTATGCTCTGGTCATCGAAGCGAGTTATGGAGGACCGCAGATGCCCGTCAAGAAAAATCCGGCGGAAGTCCCGGTTGAACACATTGCCCAGTCGATCCTGATCCTGCGCGGCCAGCGGGTAATGCTGGATAGCGACCTCGCGGAACTCTATGGCGCTAGCACCAAGCGGTTTAATGAACAGGTACGCCGCAATCTGGAGCGTTTCCCGGCGGATTTCATGTTCCAGGTTACCGTAGAGGACCTCGCTCGTTTGAGGTCGCAATTTGCGACCTCAAAGCCCGGTCGAGGCGGTCGCCGCTATTCGCCCTACGTGTTCACTGAACACGGTGCCATCATGGCCGCGATGATCCTCAACAGTCCTCGCGCCGTGGAAATGAGTGTCTATATCGTGCGCGCCTTCGTACAACTACGTGAGCTGCTGACTTCCAACAAGGAACTGGCCAAGCGCCTGGACGAACTCGAAGCACGCATTACCCGCAAGCTGGCCACCCACGATCAAGCCATCACCGAGATCATCAAGACCATTCGCCAGCTCATGGCACAGCCGGAACCCAGAAAACGGCCTATAGGGTTCGTGGAGCTGCAGGAGCGGAAGGAGCGGCGTTAACCCACCGCTATCAAGTCCTGTTTGCTTTTTGTTTTAGGACCCACTAAAAAGCACTCAAGGAAATCGATGATGCCCAATACCACACCAAGTTCCTTTGTAAAAGGACAATCAAGCTCACCAACGGCGAGCTTTATTTCTAATTAGAACTATTTGGAGAACAAGTGAACGATCTCGCGCTCTCGCTTGGCAGTCTTATCGTGGGCATCGTCGCCTCTGTTTGGGTTTCCGCATATTACTTCCGAAGATCAATGCGTAAGTCATTGACACCGTATATTCAGTTTTACTCATCTCCGTTCAAAGGCATTGACCCCGATGTAAAGAAGGCGTTGCAAATCACGTACCAGGGCACTCCGGTAGACGACCTCTTTGAAATTCAGTTTCTCGTTGCCAACACTGGCGACAAAGCGATACGCGACGTGATTGAGCCACTCTCCTTTTCCGTTCCCGAGAGCTGCGAGCTCCTAGATGCCTCCTTACTTCACCTCGATCCGGCAGAGCTCAAGGTTAATCTTGCTATTAGCGAAGACCGGCGCAGTTTCAAGATGAACTTCCCTCTCTTGAATAGTGGGAGTTTCTTCGTTCTAACAGGCCGTTGAAAATCTCCCCTTCAAATTCAGCCTGAAATAGACTTCACGGGACGATGGTTTTTGGTGAAGGGGTAGTTGATGCGCGGCTCGGATGTGATGCAAGAGGCGTTGTTTACCACGGTACATCTGGACCGGTATGTGCCTGCGGATCATCCGTTGCGAGCGATGCGCAGGCTGTTTGATGACGCCCTGCGCAAACTGAATGGGCTGTTCGAGTCGATCTACGCAGATATTGGACGGGAGTCAATTGCCCCGGAGAAGCTGCTGCGGGCGCAGCTGCTGCAAGTGCTGTACAGCATCCGCAGCGAGCGGCAGTTGGTGGAGCAACTGAATTACAACCTGCTATTCCGCTGGTTTGTCGGGCTGGCCATTGACGATGCGGTGTGGAACCACTCGACCTTCAGCAAGAACCGGGATCGGCTATTGGAGCACGAGGTGATTCCAGAACTATTTGCCGAGGTGGTCAAGCTGGCGGGCCAGCGGGACTTGTTATCCACCGAACACTTCAGCGTGGATGGTACCTTGATCCAGGCCTGGGCCTCGCAGAAGAGCTTTGTGCGCAAGGATGGCAGTGATGAACCCCCTGCGGGCGGCGGTCGCAATGCCGAGCGGGATTTTCACGGCCAATCACGCAGTAATGACACCCATCAATCCCGCACCGACCCCGACAGCCGCACTGCCAAAAAGAGCCGTGGCGGCGAAGCCAAGCTGGCCTTTCTCGGCCACAGCGTGATGGAGAATCGCCACGGCCTGATCGTCCGCGCCCAGGTCAGTGCGGCGCACGGCACTGCTGAGCGTGATACGGCGCTGGCGTTACTGGCCAGCCTGCCGGGACAGCGGCGCAAGACCGTCGGTGCTGACAAGCTGTACGACACCAAAGACTTCATCCGCGAGTGTCGCGCCCTGAACATCACGCCGCACGTCGCCTGCAATGACAAACGACCCGGTGGCTCGCAACTCGATGAGCGCACCACCCGCCATGACAGCTATAAAGTCAGCCAACGTCTGCGCAAGCGGATCGAAGAAACCTTTGGCTGGGGCAAGACCATTGGCTTGATCCGGCAGGTGAAAGTCAGAGGACTCGACAAGGTGAACCTGATTTACCAGTTCACGTGTATGGGCTGGAACCTGGTGCGGATGCGGAATCTGATGGGAGCGAGCGCATGATGCAGAGGCATCAGCGGCTTGAATCGATCGGCACGCAAGAACTGACACCGATGCAACCCGAAATGCACTGAAAAATGCAGCTCGAAATCACACCACCGACAATCACAGCCCAATTTTCAACAGCCTGCTAAAGGTTCTTCTGAACGGCTCTCCAAAGCTGAGCGAACTAAAGTTCTCAATACTGGTGGACGAGCTTCCGCCCGTGCTCAAACCCGAACGCCTCAACTTCGATGCCGTAGGAACTTCTCGAAAGCGGATTGTAGAGTTCCCGCTTCTAGCAGGGGGCTTAATCGTCACAACACTTGGACTAGTGATGTTCAAGGTCATATACGATGGCTGGATCAGCTTTCCAAGCTTTGACAGCGGAATCGCTCTCTTCTTTGCGCACATTTCGCTGAGCGGGGTAGCCGTTTGGCTTTCAATACTACCGGCGTTTTTCTTCACCGCTCTTGGTGCAATGTTGTCTGCAGCAGAGATGTTTGACGGGAAATTTCCTCCTTCGAAGAAGAAATTTGTCCTTCCTGAAGGTCTAGCAAAGTCTCATTTTAGAGTCGTAGTTCGCGATAGTGATCCAGAGTTCTAACTCTCTCTATCGAAAGGACGTGCCGCGCAGATCAGGGTGACGCATCTCTTCTCAAACGTTATCAAGTATTCACCAATCAACTCTCCCGCAACGTCGCCGCCGGCGGATGATTCACCACACTGCGTGTCACGGCGATACCTGTGAGCCCTACCAGTAACACACCGCTGAGCATGCCGATACCCCAGACGCTGAAGTCGAAGCTGTACTTGAGGTTGAATATTTCAGTAGCAAGGTAGTAGCCCACCACGGTGGCGGCAAAGGCGCCGAGCAGGCCGGCCAGTAGTCCCAGCACAATGAATTCCGCTGCGACACCTTGCAGCACCACACGGCGGCTGGCGCCCAGGGTTCTAAGCATGGCGCTTTCGTAACGACGCTCATCACGTGTGGCCTGGATCGCGGCCAGCAATACCGTGATGCCGGCCAGCAGCGAGAAGGCGAACACGTATTGAATGGCCAGCGCGGCGTTATCCATGACACTGCGGATTTGCGCCAGCAGGACATCGATGTCGATGGCGGTGACTTCGGGGAAGGTGCGATAGAACTCGCCCATGATGCGGCGTTGCGTGGTGTCGAGATGCACGCTGCTGATGTAGGTGCCGGTGACATGGTCGAGCACGCCCGGCGAGAACACCATGAAGAAGTTGGGGCGGAAACTGTCCCAGCGTACTTCGCGCAGGCTGCTTACTGTGGCGCTGATGGGTTGGCCGGAGACATCGTAGGTGATCGTGTCGCCCAGCTTGATGTCCAGATCTTCGGCGATGTCCGCTTCCACAGAGACGCGCGCACCGCCGCCATCGTTATCGCTCCACCACTTGCCGGCGACGATCTTGTTACCTTCCTGCAGGTCGCGCGACCAGGTGAGATTGGCTTCGCGCTCCAGAAAACCACGGCCGCGTCCATCCTTGGGTTGCAGCTCGCTGACCGGTGTATCGTTGATGCTGTGCAGGCGGGCCCGCAGCATGGGTGACAGCTCAGGTGCCTTAACGCCGCGATCGACAAAAAACTTCGACAGAGCATCGGTTTGATCCGGCGGGATATTGATCAGGAATTGATTGGGCGCATTTTCAGGCAGGCTCATGCGCCAGTCGCGCAGCAGGTCATTACGCACGACGAACAACAGTAACAACACCATCAGCCCCATGCCGAAGGCCACCAGTTGCACGACGCTTTCGCTGCCGCGTCGGGCGATATTGGCCACGCCGTAGCGCCATGACACACCCACAGCGCGTCGCAATCCGCCCAGGCTGCGCACCAGCAGCCAACCACCGGCAGCCAGCACCGCAATGGTTGCAACGGTGCCGCCGGCCACATAGCTGACCAGCCGCACATCACGCACCAGCACCAGCAGTAAAACAAAGATGGCTGCAGCCGCAATACCGTACACGCTAAGATACCGCAGTGGCGGTGGCATGACGTTGTGGCGCAGCACACGCGCCGGCGGCACGCGCTTCAGCTGTAACAGCGGTGGCAGGGCAAACCCGGCCAGCACCACCACGGGAGTCACCAGGCCCAGTATTGCCGGACTCAGGCGCGGCGCAGGTAATGCGCCCTCAAGCAAGTCGCGCGCCATGAATCCCAATCCCATCTGTGCCAGATAACCCAGCGCAGTTCCCAGCACGCCGGCGATCACGCTCAACATGCCCAACTCCATCAGGCTGATGCTCAGCACCGTGCGCTGCGAAGCGCCCATGCTTTTCATCAGGGCCACGCTGTCGAGATGCCGCGCCACATAGCGGCGAGCGGCCATGGCCACCGCCACGCCCGCCAGCAGCACGCTGGTAAGCCCGGTGAGATTCAGGAAGCGTCCCGCACGTTCGATGGAGGAATTCAGCTGCGGACTGGCTTCGCTGAGCGCTTCCAGACGTTCACCGGTTTGCAGGCGCGGCGTCAGCCAGCTGTCGAATTCGGTCAGTGCCTTTGATTCGCCCGCAAACAATTGCCGGTAACGTATGCGACTGCCGACGCCAACCAACTCGGTGCCAGCCACGTCTTCAAGGCGCATCAACAGTGTGGGTGCGAGATCAACAAACTGCGAACCCTGATCGGGGCGATAGGTCAGCACCTTGCTGACCTTCAGTTGCAGCTTGCCCACTTGCAGGCTGGTACCGACGTCCGTGCTCAATCGCGACAGCAGACGAGGATCGGCCCACACTTCACCGATTGCAGGTAGCTGCGTGGTTTCATATTCGGGTGCATCGAGGCGGTCCGCGATCTTCATGCGGCCACGCAAGGGATAGCCTTGGGTCACTGCGCGTGCCGAGCTGAGCGATGAGACATCGCCCAGCACAATGACGCTGTTGAAGGCCTGGGTTTCGCTGGTCTGCAACCCCAGGCTTTGTGCGTATTGCAGATATTCGGTGCTGAGCGGCCGCGCAGACTGCAAGCGAATATCGGCAGCCAGCACTTCATTCGCACGCTGCGCCATGCCGCGATCGACACGACTGGTGAAGAAACTCACCGCCGTGAGTGCGGCTACGGCCACCAGCAGTGCCAGCACCAGCACCACATGTTCGCCGGCGCGCCATTCGCGGCGCAGTTTGCGCGCCGCAAGGCCCCAGCTGATGGACCACTGCGACGCTGGACGGGTCGTGGCATCGATCACAGCATCACCTTGCCATTATCGAGGTGGATCACGCGCTGGCAACGCTCCGCCAGGCGCAGATCGTGCGTTACCAGAATCAGCGTCGTGCCACTGGCGGCGTTGAGTTCAAACAGCAGGTTCATCACTTTTTCGCCGGTGACCGTGTCCAGGTTGCCGGTGGGTTCATCGGCGAATAACACTGCAGGATTGGCTACGAAGGCACGCGCAATCGCAACACGCTGTTGTTCGCCGCCTGAGAGCTGATTGGGATAGTGGCCACTGCGTGCCTGCAACCCGACATTCTGCAGAGCCTGTAAGGCCGAGCTGCGCGCCTGAGGCTTGCCGGCCAGTTCCAGCGGCAGCATGACGTTCTCCAGTGCGGTCAGCGATGGAACCAGGTGGAAGCTCTGGAAGACAAACCCCACATGTTTGGCACGTATGGCAGCTCGTCCGTCTTCATCCAGCGCGGTGAGTTCTGCGCCATTGAGCCGCACACGCCCGGCGCTGGGCACATCCAGACCGGCAAGCAGTGCCAGCAAGGTGGATTTACCGGCGCCCGAAGCACCCACAATCGCCACGGTTTCGCCGGTGCCGATGGCGATGCTGACATCATCCAGAATGGTCAGTGTTCCCTCGGGACTGCTAACCTGCTTGCTGAGATGCTCGGCGGACAACACAGTGGTGACGGCAAGGTGGGTTGAATTCATGCTTGATTACTTGAGTAAAGTCTTGACTGGACTATGGCGTTCAGACGGTTCATGGCTGTCAATATTGTTGGTTGCGGTGTTCATGACCATGCCGCATCCAGCTCATGCCGCCTCTCCGGCCACCATACTTGTCGTCGGCGACAGCTTGAGCGCGGCTTATGGCATCAAAGTCGAAGCTGGCTGGGTCAACCTGCTCAGAAAGCGCCTGTCCGAACAGGGGTACGAATACCACGTGGTCAATGCCAGTGTAAGCGGTGAGACCAGCGGTGGGGGCAAAGTTCGCCTGCCCGCTTTGTTAAGTACTCATAAGCCCGCCATCGTCATTCTGGAACTGGGGTCCAATGACGGTTTACGCGGCTTGCCAAACGCAGCGTTACGCAGCAACCTGAGCACCATGATCGATGCGGCACAACAGGCAAAGGCCAAGGTTCTGCTGGTGGGCATGCAGATTCCCCCCAATTACGGCCCCACCTATACCGAAGGGTTCAAGGCCGTGTTTGCCGATCTGGCCAAGACCAAGCGCGTGGCGCTGGCGCCGTTCCTGCTTGACGGCGTAGCGCTGGATGCCAAGGCACTTCAGGCTGACAATCTGCATCCTAACGAGCTTGGGCAACCGCGCCTGCTGGAGAATGTCTGGCCAAGTTTGCGGCCGCTGCTGCACCGCTGAACAATGTGTGGTGGTGTCGCAGGGGCGATTCGCGAATCGCCCTTCTTGCGACAACAAACCGAAGCAGGGCGGCTCGTGAGCCGCCCCAGCGACTGAACCATGAGGGGATAAGAAAGTGGAAAAGATCTGGCTAAAACACTACCCCGTGGGTCGGCCGGCGGAAATCAATCCCGACGAATACGCCTCGCTGGTGCAGTTGATGCACGACTGCTGCAAGCAGTTTGGCGATGCGCCTGCTTTCACCAACTTCGGCAAATCCATCTCCTATCACCAGCTGGAAGCACTGACACGCGACTTCGCGGCCTGGCTGCAGAATGTAGCCAAGCTCAGGCGCGGTGACCGCATCGCATTGATGATGCCCAACCTGCTGCAGTATCCGGTGGCCATGCTGGGTGCGATGCGCGCGGGACTGACCATCGTCAACACCAATCCCCTGTACACCGCGCATGAGTTGCGGCATCAGATGCAGGACTCCGGCGCGGTGGCCATCGTGGTGCTGGAGAACTTTGCACATGTGCTGCAGGAAGTCATTCACACCACCTCCATCCAGACGGTCATCGTCGCCAGCGTGGGTGACATGCTGGGTTTTCCCAAGCAAGCCATCGTGAACCTCGTGATACGCCATGTGCGCAAGCAGGTACCGGATTTTGACCTGCCCAACGCGGTACGTTTCAACACCGTGCTGCGCGGCGGACACTATCAGCAGCTGGACGAGATCCAGCTGACCCATGCAGACATCGCCTTCCTGCAATACACCGGCGGCACCACGGGCGTGGCCAAGGCAGCGGTGTTGACTCATCGCAACATGGTGGCCAACTGCATCCAGGCTTCGTCATGCATTGGCATGTGGAATCTGCGCGGCGAGGTGGTGATTACCGCTCTGCCGCTGTATCACATCTTTTCGCTGACGGTGAATTGCTTCGTGTTCATGCGCCTTGGTACACACAATGTGTTGATCACCAACCCGCGCGATTTCCCCGGCTTCGTCAAGGAATTGCGCAAGTACCCGATGGCCGCAATTACTGCGGTAAACACCTTGTTCAACGCGCTGCTGCATACACCCGGATTCGACAAACTGGATTTCAGCAAACTCAAGGTATCACTGGGTGGCGGCATGGCGGTGCAACCCAGCGTGGCCGAGCAGTGGAAGAAAGTCACCGGCTGCGTGGTCGCGCAGGGCTGGGGGCTGACTGAAGCCTCACCGGTGGGGTGCGTAACGCCGCTGGATACCGATTTTGATGGTTCGATCGGCATGCCAGTACCTTCGACCGAGGTAACCATCCGTGATGAGGACGGCAAGGAGCTGCCGCTGGGCGAAAGCGGCGAGATCTGTCTGCGCGGTCCACAGGTCATGCGTGAGTACTGGCGGCGGCCGGACGAGACCGCCAAGGTAATGCTGCCGGATGGCTGGCTGCGCACCGGCGACATCGGCCGCATGGATCAACGCGGCTTCGTGTTCATCGAAGATCGCAAGAAGGACATGATCTCCGTCTCCGGCTTCAAGGTCTTCCCCAACGAAGTGGAAGCCGTGATTGCTGCGCACCCCGGGGTACTGGAGGTTGCCGCGGTTGCACAAAGTGACGAGCGAGCCGGTGAAGTGGTGGCGGTGTTCGTGGTGCGCAAGGACCCGTCGCTGACTGCTGAACAGATCATCGAACACTGTCGGCATGAACTCACCGGCTACAAGCTACCCAAGCACGTGTATTTCCGCACCGAGCTGCCCAAGACCAATGTGGGCAAGATCCTGCGGCGCGCACTGCGTGATGAGCTGGCAGAAAAGCACTAGTCCGAACCCTCCGGCCCAGCCGCTGACACTCCGTGCTGGTATGCAGCTCGCGCCAATACAAATGGTCGTGACTTAAATGTTATGGTGCGTGGTCGCCCCACCGCACCGGACCCCATGAAAATTCCCAAAGGCCTGCAACCGCTAATCGACGACGGCATCATTGACGAAGTATTGCGTGCGCTCAAAAGTGGCAAGGAAGCCTCGGTCTATGTGGTGCGCTGCGGCACCGAGATTCGCTGCGCCAAGGTCTACAAGGATCTGGGACAGCGCAGTTTTCAGGCGCGCGCGCAGTATCAGGAAGGCCGCAAGGTGCGCGGCAGCCGACAGGCGCGCGCCATGGCCAAGAGCACCAGCTATGGCCGCAGGGAACAGGAAAGCGCCTGGAAGAACACTGAAGTGAATGCGCTGTATCAATTGGCCGCAGCCGACGTACGTGTGCCCAGGCCCTATGGTTACTTCAATGATGTACTGGTGATGGAGCTGGTCACCGACGCCGAGGGTCATTCCGCACCACGGCTGGGTGAAGTCGAACTGTCACCCGAAATGGCGCGCGACTATCACGGCTTTCTGATTCGCCAGGTGGTACGCATGCTGTGCAGCGGCCTGATTCATGGTGACCTGTCCGAGTACAACATCCTGATCGGCGCCGACGGCCCGGTGATTATCGACCTGCCACAGGCCGTCAATGCCAGTGGCAACAACAATGCGCTGGCCATGCTGGAACGCGACGTCAGCAACATTACCGCCACTTTGGGTCGCTTCGCACCGGAGCTGCTGAGCAGCAACTATGCACAGGAGATGTGGGCGTTGTTTGCGCGGGGAGAACTGAAACATGACAGCAAGCTGACCGGTGTATACATCAAGGATGAGCATGTCGCCGACCTGGATGTGGTGTTGCTTGCCATCGACGATGCCCGCGAGGAAGCCTTGCGCCGACAGCTGGCCCGGGAGCAGGCATTGCTTGACTGATTTCTCCAGCAGCGCCACAGCCATAGATTTGCGAGCGGCAGCTCACTCTGGTGGCCCTCTGGGGACTAATATATTGATTGATTTTGATGGAATTCCGCTTACTTCAGATATGTTGTTGGACTTACGGAAAGGAGAGCGAACATGAAGAAGTTAATCCTGCTGGCAGGCACCTTGTGCCTGGGATCGGCACCGGCCATGGCCGCAAATGCCGGACTTTATTTCGACGTGGAGCTTGGTCTGTCGACCTTTCATGACATCAATAAGAACGATTTCGATGCGGCGTTAACGAGTCAGGGTGCATCGATTCAGGATTCAAGTTTTGATGACCAGGGTTCACCCTGGTCCGCCGCAGTAGGCTACCGCGTATCGCGCTATTTCGCCGCAGACTTGAGCTACATAGATTTGGGTGCGGCCAAGTACCGCGCCAATGTGACCTCCGGCGGCATACCTCTGTTGTACAAAGCCAGTCTGTCGGCAGGCGGCCCCGCTGTGGCAGCAATGGGCATACTTCCCCTGGGTACGCGGTTTGAGCTGCGGGGCCGCGCTGGCATCCTGTTCACTCAAGGCGTAATCAAGGAATACGCGACGGATTCCCTGTCCAGTCTTTCAACCGCTTCCGATGCCAAGTCGCACGACTTGTTCATCGGCATTGGAGCGGCGTTCAAGGTCACTGATACCTTTGCCGTTCACGTTGGTGCGCAGCGATTCAACAAAGTTGGCGACAAGAACACCATGGAAGACCTGGATCTGCAGGAAGTAAATGTGGATGTCTTCAGCCTGGGCGTGACTTTCAGCCAATGAGTTACCACCGCACCGTGTCAGCAATGCATCAGTCATTGCGGCGCGGTGCCATTGATCATTGAGCCTGTAGCTCCCTGGCGGGCGAATCCCAGGTCAGGTGGCCATGCCTGGACCGTCAAGCCACAATGGGATCATCCTTGCGACTATCAGCGATTACGCACTGTCGGAACTTGCATGACCTCCGGCTGCTCGTTCATATATTTGTGTCGCTACAGTAATGTATCCCTGCTACAAATCGAGCTGGCATTGCTGTCATGCTTGCGCAGAGTTGAGCCGGTCACCGCGATGCCTGCTGTAGCATGGAATTATGCGGAAGCTGGAGGGCATTCATGACGCATGTGGTCATCATTGGCGCGGGATTTGCGGGTCTCAATGCGGCCAAGGTACTGGCCAATCGCGATGGCATCGACGTAACGCTGCTGGATCGCGAGAATCATCATGTGTTTCAGCCATTGCTGTATCAGGTAGCCACTGCTGCATTGAGCCCGGCGGAAATTGCCGCGCCGATTCGCGGCATCCTGTCCAAAGCCCGCAATGTGCGGGTGTTGATGGCCAGCGCTACCGGGATCAAGCCCCAGGAACGCATGGTGATCACCAGCGTGGGTTCTCTGAGTTACGACTACCTGTTGCTGGCATGCGGCGCTACGCATGCCTATTTTGGTCATGATGAGTGGGAAGCCCATGCGCCGGGATTGAAGAATCTGCCGCAGGCTACCGAGATTCGCGCGCGCATTCTGCGGGCGTTCGAATCTGCCGAAACCACTGCCGATCCTGCGGTGCAACGCGAACAGCTCAGCTTCGTCGTCATCGGCGGTGGCCCCACCGGCGTGGAGCTGGCTGGCGCCATCGGCGAGATGAGTCGCTACACGCTGGCGCGTGATTTCCGCAAGATCGATCCGCGCCTGGCGCGCATTATCCTGATCGAGGCGGGCCCACGAATCCTGCCCAGCTTTGGCGAATCATTGGCGGCGCGTGCGGTACGTGATCTGGAAAGTCTGGGTGTACAGGTCTGGACCCATGCACGGGTTACACATATCAGCGCAGGTACCGTGCAGGTGGGCGCCGAAACGCTGCGTGTGGGCACCATACTGTGGGCTGCTGGAGTACGTGCTTCGCCGCTGGGCAAAGCGCTCGGCAACGCACTGAACATGGAGACCGACGCCGCTGGACGATTGTCCGTCACCGACATGCTCACGCTGCCAGATGACGAACGTGTGTTTGTGCTGGGTGACATGGCGCGCTACACAAATCCCGCTACCAATGACGTATTGCCAGGAACAGCCGACGTCGCCATGCAACAGGGCATTTATGCAGGCCGCATGATCCTCGGTGATCTGCGTGCTGAATCTCGTCAGCCCTTCCGCTATCGCGACTGGGGTCATCTGGCCACCATCGGACGCAGCCGCGCATTGTACGAAGCGAACGGGTTTCGCCTGAGCGGTTATCTTGCCTGGTGGTTCTGGTTGTTGCTGCACATCTACCGGCTCAGCGGCTTTCGCAATCGCGCTTCAGTGCTGGTGCACTGGGCGTGGTCATACTGGACCTATGGTCGCGGCGCGCGCTTGATCGTGGGGCGTGAATGGCGTCAGTTTGCCGATCAGAGTCAGCTGCAGAAATGAAGTACGACACCGAATCGGCTCGTCCATGGCTACCCATCGTACAGTGCGTGCTGCTGGGCTTGCTCAATGCATCCACTGCGCACGCCAGCGTGGTTGGCGTGATAAATGAGCTACGCAGCGGCGGCTGTCAACCGCGCGTGAAACTTGCGCCATTGCAAACTGATGCACGTTTGCAAGCGGTGGCAAAACGCGTTGCGGATGGTGCGTCGGCGGAACAAGCCGCGCGCTCTGCAGCGTATCCGGCAAGGCAGCTGAGTTCAATTTATTTGAGCGGCTACCAGCGCGAGGCGGATGTCCGGCAATTGCTGGCGACGAAGTACTGCAAACTGCTGATGAATCCGGACTGGCAGCAAATGAGCAGTGAGTCACGTAGCAATGAGTTGTGGATTGTGCTGGCTGCTCCGCACGTCATCCCCAGCGATCAGGTTGCCACCGCGCAGCAGGTGCTGGCACTGGTCAATGCAGCCCGCTCTTCTGCGCGCCGCTGCGGCAGCGAGCGCTTTGTAGCCACCCATCCACTGCAACTGAATTCAACCCTCAACAAGGCCGCGTTGCTGCATGCCGAAGACATGGCAAAGCATGGCCGGATGGAGCACGAAGGCAGCGATGGCAGTACACCGGCGCAGCGTGTCACGCGTCAGGGCTATCGCTGGATAGCCGTGGGAGAAAATGTTGCAGCGGGTGCCGGCACCGCTGCGGAAGTCGTGGCGGGCTGGCTGGACAGTCCTGGCCATTGCGCCAATATCATGAGCCCGCAGTTCGCAGAAATGGGCCTGGCCTTCGCCGTCAATATGCGCGACGAACAGGCAGTGTACTGGGCACAGAGCTTTGGTACGCCTCGTCGCTGACGGCAAGGCCGCTCACCCCCAGTGAGACTTCTTAATTTCTTTGCGGACGCTCGATACAGATGCCAGCAGCGTCATGCAGTGTGATAGGCAGGACTCAACTCGTGCACTGCTTGAATCATGGCGCCGGCATGTTCGGGCGGAATCGCCGGATGAATGCCATGACCCAGATTGAACACATGGCCCGGACCCCTGCCATAGCTGGCCAGCACCCGCGCCACTTGCTCGCGGATGTATTCCGGCCGTGCATACAAAACGCATGGATCGAGATTGCCCTGCAGGGCTTTTTGATCAGACACCAGACGGCGCGCTTCAGCGAGGTCGGTCATCCAGTCAACACCCAATGCGTCGCATTCGATCTTTGCCATGTCGCTGAGTAGCGCGCCAGCACCCTTGGTAAACACGATGCGCGGCACGACCCGGCCATCCGCTTCACGCGGCAGCGCACTGACAATGCGCGCCATGTAGTCGAGTGAAAATTCGCGATAGCAATCAGGGGTGAGAATGCTGCCCCAGGTATCGAAGATCATCACCGCCTGTGCTCCGGCAGCAATCTGCGCGCGAAGATATTCAACGGTGGCCTTGGTTAACACTTCCAGCAACGCATGCAGTGTCTTCGGATCGTCGTACATCATGCCCTTGATGCGCGCGAATTCGCGGCTGCTGCCACCTTCTACGCAGTATGTGCCCACAGTCCATGGGCTACCGGCAAAACCGATCAGCGGTACCTTGCCCTGCAGCTCGCGCCGTATCATCGACACGGCATCCATGACATAGCGCAGTTCCTGCGCGGGATCAGGCACACCCAGCCGGGTTACATCGGCCGCAGTCCGTACCGGTCGCTGTATCACCGGGCCTTCAC
Source organism: uncultured Pseudomonadota bacterium (assembly GCA_963748005.1). GTDB lineage: Bacteria > Pseudomonadota > Gammaproteobacteria > Steroidobacterales > Steroidobacteraceae > CAILZL01. The sequence continues at coordinate 1,690,706 of CAVVHH010000002.1, read as the reverse complement.
CGGTTTCAAACTGCAACCCCAAGCCCATGGCATGTGGAATGGTCAGAATGTCGGAGAACAGGATGGCTGCATCGAGCGGATAGCGCTTGAGCGGCTGCAGGGTTACTTCGCAGGCCAAGTCTGGCGTCTGACACAGCTGCAGGAAGCTGCCGGCTTGCGCGCGCGTGGCGCGGTATTCCGGGAGATATCGGCCGGCCTGCCGCATCATCCATACGGGCGTATAAGGCACCGGCTGACGCAGCAGAGCGCGCAGAAACACGTCGTTTTGCAAAGGGGTATTCATCAGGTCGCGAATCATAAAGGAGAAGCACCCGGCACGTCGCGGTTGCTGCTGTTTGCTAGGGTCTGTTGACAATTGGCGCATCGCTGCGTTGGAGTCTCCGAAAGCGCCAAGTAAGGCGCGAGGAGCGAGGTTTGGTCACTCCAAATAAGCGACGAGCAACGCGGCATGGCGCTTTCAGAGGCCCAACCAGAAGGGACGGGGTCAAAAGGACTCAGGACTTTGTTGCACCTCGCTTGAGTACGTTAAGTACACTGCGCTCGGTGCGTCGCGTCCTGAGTCCTTTTAACCGCCGTCGCAGCGATGCGCCAATTGTCAACAGACCCTAGCTGCGTTTCGCCGGATCGAACATGCGCTCATGCTCCAGCACGGCGTAGCGGTCGGTCATCCCGGCAATGTAATCGGCGACGGTTCGCGCACGTCCGGCATCGCCAGACTGGGCATGCCCGGCGGTTGCGGCCTGCTGATACTCCGGCGGCATCAACTCAGGTGCTTCCATAAAGGCGGCAAACAGGGATTGCACAACCTGCTGCGCCTTGTTGGTCATGCGCAGCACGCGATAGTGACGATACACACGCTCGCGCAGGAAACGCTTCAGCTCAAGATGCTGTTGCGTGACGGCTTCGCTGAGCTTGATCATAGGCTTTGGCTGCGCACGCACTGCATCGATATCGGTGGGTGCGGTCTCCCGGATAGCCTGTTTGCTGGTCTCGATAAGATCGGTGACCACGTGATTGATGAGGCGACGCACGATTTCATGCACCAGCCGCCGGCCCTTCAGTTCATGATGAGCCTGTAGCACGGCTGCGTGCTGCAGACGGAATGCAGCGGTCTGTTGCGCATCCTCAATGGTGATCAGTCCGGCGCGCAGACCGTCATCGAGATCATGATTGTTATAGGCAATTTCATCGGCAAGATTGGCGATCTGCGCTTCCAGCGAGGGTTGCTCATGTTTGATGAATCGCTCGCCGACATCGCCCAGTTCGCGGGCCTTGCTCTGTGAGCAGTGTTTGAGAATGCCTTCGCGCGTCTCAAAGCACAGGTTCAGACCATTGAACCCCGCATAGCGCTCCTCGAGTTCATCAACGATACGCAGCGATTGCAGATTGTGCTCGAACCCACCGTATTCGCGCATGCATGAATTGAGCGCATCCTGGCCGGCATGACCGAATGGCGTATGGCCGAGATCGTGCGCCAGGCAAATGGCTTCGGTGAGGGTTTCATTGAGTTGCAACGCATTGGCGATGGTGCGGGCTATCTGAGCAACTTCCAGTGAATGTGTCAGGCGCGTGCGATACAGGTCGCCTTCCTGATTGACGAATACCTGGGTCTTGTAGACCAGACGACGGAACGCAGTTGAATGAATGATGCGATCGCGATCGCGCTGGTATTCGCTGCGATAGGTTGGCAGGTCTTCAGAAAAACGGCGGCCGCGGCTGTGTACGTCATGAGCAGCGTAACTGGCAAGAGTTCGTACCGTCGCTTCGTTCATGCCTTTCACCCAAACGCCTGCTGCAACGTGTTTTGCAGAGCCTGTGGCGGGTAATCCGCCGTTACCACGGCATTACCAAGCCCCTGCAGCAACACCAGACGCAACTGGCCGGCGAGCACTTTCTTATCCATACCCATCAGTTCGCGCGCCATGTCGGCACCGATGTTGGGCGCTTTTACTGGCAAGCCGCAGGTTTCAAGCAGAGCCACAGCGCGTCGATAGTCCGGTTCCGGCAACCAGCCCAGATTCATGGACATCTGAGCTGCCAGCACCATGCCCGTCGCAACGGCTTCGCCGTGCAACCACTCGCCGTACCCCAGTGCATTCTCAATCGCATGACCGAAGGTATGGCCTAGATTCAGGATGGCGCGCAGTCCCTGTTCACGTTCATCGATGCCGACTACTTCCGCCTTCATTTCACAGCTGCGTTTGATGGCGTAGGCGAGCGCCTGCGGGTCGCGCGCCAGAATTCTGCTGGCATTGTTTTCAAGCCAGGCAAAGAACTCCGGATCCCGGATCAAGCCATACTTGATGACCTCCGCCAGACCGGCTCGCAACTCACGATCCGGCAGCGTGTTCAGCACCTGGGTGTCGGCAATGACACAACGCGGCTGATAGAAAGCGCCGATAAGGTTCTTGCCACCGGGGTGATTGATAGCCGTCTTGCCGCCCACGGAAGAATCTACTTGCGACAACAAGGTGGTTGGAATCTGATAGTAGTCAACGCCGCGCTGATAACAAGCTGCGGCAAACCCAGCCATGTCGCCAACCACGCCGCCACCCAGGGCTATCACGGCGCCGTCGCGGTTCATGCGCGCTGAAACCAGTGCATCGAATACCTTGCTCAAAGTCTCCAGCGATTTGGTGTGCTCGCCGTCGGGCAGTACAATTTCGAACAGTTGCTTGCCGGCAAGCGTTGTCTTGAGTGGTGCCAGATAAAGCGGCGCCACTACTTCGTTGGTCACAATCATCAACTTGCTCGCGGCAATATGCCTGGCGAGCAACTCGGCGTCATTCAGCAAGCCGGCGCCGATCAGTATCGGATAACTGCGGTCGCCGAGATCAATACCGAGTTGCTGAATATTGCGAACGTTAGTGTTCATCGAGTGCCTGCTCATTAATCTTCTCGGCATGATCAAGGTTCAATCCGCGCAGAATTTCTGCTGCAACCGTCGGCACCCGGCGGTGATCGGTGTTGACTACAATAGTCGCTATCGACTCGTACAGCGGCTCACGGATGGCCAGCAAATCACACAGACGTTGTTCGGGATCTGGCGTATGCAGAAGCGGCCGGTGACGCCCGTGCTTGGTCCGGTCCAGCTGCTGTGCAACGGTGGTGCGCAGATATACCACACTGCCGCGCGACCGCAGATGCTCCCGGTTCTGGGCGGAGATAACCGCGCCACCCCCGGTTGCGAGAATGATGCCGTTGAGCTGCGTCAGTGCGTCAATGACCTCACACTCGCGTTCGCGAAACTTGGCCTCGCCTTCCTTCTCGAAAATGTAGGGGATATCAACCCCAGTAACGCGCTCTATTTCAGCATCGCTATCGTAAAACTGCATGGCGAGCAGACGTGACAGCTGCTTGCCGACCGCAGTCTTGCCCGAACCCATGGGTCCAATCAGGAAAATATTGCCAATGTTCATGTAAAAAATAACGGCCGCATAAGCGGCCGTTATCTTCATCATTTTAGCCAGATACCGCAATCATTTGCTGATTTGCGCGGTTCTGTTTTGCCGCAGATCAATAGGCTGCGCTGCCCTCGCGAAGTATCTTGGGTGTGACGAACACCAGCAATTCGGCCTTGTTGGATGATTTCGAGGTGGTCTTGAACAGATAGCCGAGCACTGGAATATCGCCCAGGAAAGGAACCTTGGTTTCCGTATCACGCTTCTCGGTTTCCAGAATGCCACCCAGCACCACCGTCTGGCCATCGTTGACGAGGACTTGGGTGGTAATGGTACGAGTGTCAATCGACGGGGTACTGCCATTTACACCCGTCTGCACAAGCTGTCCGACACTGTCTTTGGTTACCGTGAGATCCAGAATCACCCTATCGTCTGGAGTAATCTGGGGCGTTACCTTGAGTGACAGTACGGCCTTCTTGAAAGCAATGTTGGCTGCACCGCTGGACGTGCTTTCCAGGTATGGAATTTCAGTACCCTGCTCGATGGTTGCCTCTTTCTGGTTTGCAGTAATCACCTTGGGAGCAGAAACCACCTCGCCACGGCCTTCGGCTTGGGCAGCAGACAGCTCGAGATCCACTATGTAGCTTGAATCCAGCAAGGTCATTGCGATTTTCCCCGCTGCATTTGCTGCCGGCAGGTTAACCATATAGCGGGAAGATGGGTCGCCCATCACGAATCCAGGACTGGGAGTAGTGTTATTGATTGTTGCATTGGAGGCCGGCTGATTGAGAATAACACCGTCATCTGCAACAACGTAGTTTCCGCCCCCAACAATGCCAGCGCCGCTGTTGGAATAGTTGAAGACCGAGTTCACACCAAAGCGTGCGCCTAGATCGCGGCTAAAATCGTCATTGACGATGACGATACGCGCTTCAATCAGTACCTGGCGTATGGGGATATCCAGCGTACTTACCAGGCGGCGGATATCCGACAGGTTGTTGGCGGTATCCTGCAGCAACAGGGTATTGGTACGCGCGTCTACCGTTACGCTGCCGCGCTCGGACATCAAAGAGTTACGGGTACTACCCTGACCAGTGCCCTTGATGAGAGCAGCCAGATCCGATGCCTTGGCATAGTTCACCTGCAGGAATTCCGAACGCAGCGGCGCTACGGCGCCCAGGTCTTTTTTCGCTGAGGCCAATTCCTTCTCGCGGGCTGCTATTTCGGCGGCCGGTCCGATCATGATGACATTGCCTTCCTGACGCATGTCCAGACCCTTGGTCTGCATCACGATATCTAGTGCCTGATCCCACGGTACGTTTTGCAGGCGCAAGGTGACATTACCCTGCACGGTGTCGCTGATCACCATGTTCTGACCACTGGTATCAGCCAGCAATTGCAGTACCGCACGAGTTTCGATGTCCTGGAAGTTGAGTGTCAGGCGCTCGCCTTTGTATTCCTTCCTGTCCAGTGCTGTGACGGTGGCTTTGACCACCGGCTTCACTTCAATCGTGTACTGGTCTTCGGACTGATAGGCCACGGGTTCCCAGTCGCCACCGGCACTGATGACGATGCGCGCACCGTCCGCTACTCGAACCGTATCAATCGTGTTCACCGGCGTCGCGAAATCCACGACATCGAGCCGCTTCAGCAGATTGTCGCCAACCGAAGTCTTGGCAAAGTTGACTACTATGCGCCCACCTTCCTGCTTCAGATCCGGCGAGACGCGCGAGTTACTAAGTTGCACGACTATTCGTCCTGAGCCATCCGTGCCGCGGCGGAAATCGACTTTGTTAAGGGTTGCGGCGCCAGGCGCTCCCTTTGACGCACCGGCTGTGGCCGCCGCCGCTGCCGGCGCATTATTCCCGGCCTGGACATTGCTGCCCACCGTAACTATGACTGTGTCGCCTTCAACACGTGTCTGATAGGGCACCATGCTATTCAGATTTAACACAACACGGGTGCGACCGTTGGCTTCGGCTACGTTTACTGTATCCAGAACTCCACGCTTCACATCGATTCTGCGCGAGGGCAGGGCAATGGTGGTATCAGCCAGATCCAGCGAAATGCGCGCCGGGTTGTCTACCGTAAAGCTCAACGGCTGCGGTGCGCTGTCGCTGAGCTTCAGGCGCAGTTGCACCTGGTCGCCTGGCATGGCCTCGGCGTCGATTTTTTGCAGCTGATTTGCAGCCCAGACCTGTGTGGTGAGCAGAACTGAACCAGCCAGGGTAGTAACCCATGCGCGTACTGTAGTCATAAGGCTCCGCGGCAACATCTGCTGCGCCTTGTGGATGGAATAAAAAGCAATCGATCGGGACGACATGATCTTCTCCCTTCTCATTCTTTCAGTGTCAGCGCGGCGGGTCGCTCGATGTAGCCGCCCATGCCATCGGCAATCAGCTCGATCACCGACACTTTGTTGTTCGTAATGCTCGTGACCCGTCCGTCGGACTGTCCGACATAACTGCCCACTTGAACGCGATGTACCAGACCATCCTTGCCTTGTAGCAATGCAAACGTCCTGCCTTGCAGTTGCAAAGTGCCAACCATCTGCAGGGTGTCCAGCGGGAATTGCTCGAGAAATTCCCGCGGCCGCTGCACATCCGGTCGCGCTGATGTCGCCAGATTTGATTTGGCTGATGCGCTGGGAATGAATGGTGAACGCTCGGTGGAGGCGTCGTACTTGAATGCTTCATAAGGCCGAATTTCCGGGAGCGGTTCGATACGCTCACCCGGCCTTGCCTTGATTTCAGTGACCTTCTGCTTGAGCTCGTCAATGTCGTTGGCGCATGCGCCAAGGGCTAAAGCAGCAATGCACAGCAGCGCAGATTTATATCCAATGGATAATCCGCGACCGGTATTAAGGGAATGTATCGTGTTCGTGAACTGCATTGATCTGAACCTTAGTTGCCGTTCTTCCTGGCACGATCCCGTTGTTCCCGGTCTACCGCTGCCTGTTCTTCGTCATCGAGATAACGATAGGTCTTGGCGGTAATATCCAGCTGCAGCTGGTCTGGTCCGCTACCCTTGGCATCCGAAGAGCTGACCTGGATATCGTGAAGCGTAACGATGCGGGGCAAAGCGGCAATGCCGCTGACAAAATTGCCAATAGCGTGGTAGCTGCCAGTCAGGCGAATCTTGATGGGCAATTCTGCGTAAAAATCGCGCTTGTTCTCTCCGGCCGGCTGAAACAGCTTTTCATCCAGACCCGCCGCCAAACCGGTTTGCGAAATATCCACAAGAAGATTAGGCACTTCGGTCTTGTTGGGCAGTTGCCGCAACATGGCGCCGAATGAGCGTTCCATTTCCTTCAACTGATCCTTGTAGGCGTCGAGATTGGCAGCCTTGCGGGATTTCTGCTCCAGCGTGGACAGCAAACTTTGTTCTTCCGCACGGGCCTGCTCAAGGAGTGGCTTCTGGTCTTTAATAGCAATCAGATAGGCACACAGACCAACAGCGATTGCAAAAATCAGGGCAATTGCGCCGAGGCGAAACTGCAGAGGCCAGCGGCCCGGGTCATTGGGGTCAAGCGCCCGTAATTGTTCCAGTAGCTTTTCCATTATGCGGCCCCCTTCTTCTTGGCAGCCGCAGTGCCAGCCTGCTTGCCACCAACCTCAGGTGTCGCTGGTGCCTTCTGATTGGCATAGAGAGTGAAGCTGGCACCCGCGTCACCCGTTCCCTTGGTTTCAACAATTTCCAGGGCGGGATCCTGCAACCATTCCGATCCGTCGATATTGCGCATGAAAGCCGACACGCGAGTACTTGACTCGGCAACGCCCTTGATCTGAATACGTCTGTCGGTCTGTCTGATGGAGGTCAGATAAACACCATCCGGCAACAGTCGCACCATCTGGTCAAATAAATGAACGACTTCAGGCCGGCTGCGCTGCAGCTGTTCAATGACCTGAATGCGTGACTGCAGGCGCTGCTTTTGTTGTTCGAGATCCAGGATCTCGACAATCTGTTTGTCGACCTGGACAATTTCGTCTTTCAGATACTGATTCCGCTCATTCTGGTCGTCAATGATCGAACTGTATTGCCAGCGCAGAACAAACCCGGTTAGAACTGCCAGCAATACTGCGGCTCCGGCAGCGACGCCAAACTCCTGGCGCTTGCGTTTACGTTCAACTTCACGCCATGGAAGTAGGTTAATACGTGGCATTAGTCAAAGCTCCTCAACGCCAACCCGCAAGCCGTCAATAGCGCAGTAGCGTCTTTCTTGACGTTCTGATTCTTGGCACGTGTACTGATCTTCATCTGGCCCAGGGGATCACCACGCTCTGCAGCGATGCCCACGCGGCTGGCTATGACCTCGGCAACCCCAGGGATATTTGCACAACCACCACAAATGAGAATCTGCTCCGGTTGCTCACGCGCTGCGCCGGAAGCGAGGAAGAACTGCAATGAGCGACTGACCTGCTGACACATGTCATCTATGAAAGGATCCAGCACTTCGGTTTGGTAGTTCGCCGGCAACCCACCCTCTTTCTTGGCGCGCCCGGCTTCTTCCATGCTCAGGCCATAGGTACGCATTACTTCCTCGGTGAGCTGTTGACCACCGAAAGCGAAATCTCGAGTATAGATAACGCGCAAATCACGCAGCACACTGAAGGTTGTACTGCTGGCACCGAAATCTACCACCGCAACCACTCGCTCCTGACCACCGTCCGGCATCTGATGCGTCAGCAACCGGCATGCATTTTCGAGCGCAAACGCTTCGACGTCCACTACTCGTGCAGTCAAGCCTGCTGAAGCACATGCGGCAACGCGCTGCGTAACATTGTCGCTGCGCGTAGCAACCAGCAACACGTCGAGCATTTCGGGTTCCTTTTCCGAAGGGCCGATGACTTCAAAATCGAAACTGACTTCATCCATTGGAAAGGGAATGTATTGATCGGCCTGCATCTCGACCTGAGCCTCCAGCTCAGCCTCGGATAAGGTACGGGGCATCTGGATAACTTTGGTAATGGCTGCATCACCGCTGATGGCGATGGCTACCTCTTTGGCGCGAGCTCCGGAACGCTTGACAGCACGCTTGATGGCTTCACCCACCAGATTGGCATCAACAATGGCCTTCTCATTGATCGAATTCGGCGGAGTCGGCTCGGCAGCGTAGGACTCGACACGATATTGCCCGCCGCTCATGCTCAACTCGATGAGCTTGATGGACGATGTCGTTATGTCAAGCCCGATGATGGGTCTTGCTTTGGGTTTCAGAAACACGCGCGTTCCCTTTTGCTATCGAGCGAGTTGGTGGTTCAAACCGAGTTCGGCGCGAAAGACGGTGGTCACTATAGCCTTGCGTACGTTACGTTGAATGTGAGGGTGCTCACGAAACACCACCGAGCCAGACGGACACTTTGCCAACTCACAAACTGTAACTTGGTTCGGCATATACGACATAACTCGATGGATATTACTTAATTCGCCCGCCTCAAACACCAAGCTGGGCCTGCAACTGGGTGCCCAATTCAGTACAGTCTGCTTCCCGGATACAGCCGCTCAGTGCTAATGCTCCCCACTCAAATAACGGCTGCCTTTAGTAATATGCACTGATATTTTAGGCTCAGCAAGCACTTAGGAATTACTCCTGTGGCGTCACCTTACACAAGAACTGCACTTCGCTGGCTCCTGTCAGCAATTATCCTGGGCTTGGGAGCGATCAGTTTGCTGGTGGCTGGAGCAACGCAGTACCTGGAACCGGAAATTCCCGATGTTGCTGCACTGCGTGATGTAAGACTGCAGGTCCCACTTCGCATTTACTCACGTGATGGCAAATTGCTGGCTCAGATCGGTGAGCAAAGGCGTATTCCGCTGCAATTTCAAGAGTATCCACAATCAGTGGTTAGCGCCTTCCTGGCCGCCGAGGATGATCGGTTCTTCGAACACAACGGTGTGGATTATCCCGGACTGGTACGCGCCATTGCCGTCAATCTAAGCAGCGGCTCCAAACGGGAAGGCGGCGGTACCATCACCATGCAGCTGGCGCGCAACATGTTCCTGTCGCCTGAACGCAGCTACCGCCGCAAGATGCTCGAAATCATCAGCGCCTGGCGGATCGAGCACGCCTTTTCCAAGCAGGAAATACTGGCGCTGTATCTCAACAAGATATTCCTGGGTCAACGTGCCTACGGAGTGGGCGCCGCAGCCGAAGTGTACTTCGGCAAGACGGTAGGCGAACTGAATCTGCCGGAAACTGCCCTGTTGGCCGGCTTGCCGCGGGCACCCTCCCGGGAAAATCCAGTAGCTAACCCAGACCTAGCCAAACAGCGTCGCTCTTACGTACTCAGGCGCATGTACGAGCTGGGTTTCATCGATGCTGAACAACGCACCAAGGCTGACGCCGAACCGGTGTCCTCCACCCTCCACGGCGTCACGGTCGAGCTAGATGCGCCCTACGTGGCTGAAATGGCCCGCCAGGAACTGGAACAGCGCTATGGGCAGCGCATTTATACGGACAACTTCTCCGCCTACACCACCATCGACAGCAGGCTGCAGCGCGCAGCCACCCGTGCGTTGCGACTGGGATTAATAGAATTCGATGCTCGCCATGGTTATCACGGCCCCGTGGCAAAACTGGATCTGGCCAAGCTGCCTGATGAATCCGCTTGGAACAAGGCGCTAGCGAACTATGACTCCGCTGGTGGCCTGCAAGCGGCGCTGGTGTTGCGCGCGACCGGCCAGGAAGCACAGTTATATGCACGACTCGACGGTCCAATCACCGTTGCATTGAGCAATCTCAAGTGGGCGCGACCTGCATTACAAGACGGGTCTGTGGGTGCTGCCCCGGAAAATGTCGAAGCGGTGCTTCAGCCGGGAGATGTGGTGTACGTGGCCCAGCAGACCAATGGCAGTTGGCGTTTGATGCAAATTCCCCAAGCTCAAGCAGCCTTGGCCGCGCTGGATCCAGGTGATGGCGCCATCGTCGCTCTGGAAGGGGGTTTCGATTACTACGCCAGCCGTTTCAATCGGGCTACGCAAGCCAAACGTCAGCCTGGATCGTCTTTCAAGCCATTCCTGTATTCAGCTGCCCTGGAGCATGGCTTTACGCCGGCGTCACTCATCAATGATTCCCCCTTGGTGGTGGACGATGCCGGTATAGAAGGCCCCTGGCGTCCCCAGAACACCAATCTGGAATTCATGGGCCCGATGCGTTTGCGGGAAGCGCTGGTGCGCTCGCGAAATCTCGTGTCAATTCGCATTATGAACACCCTGGGAACCAGTTACGCAACGGACTATATCGGCCGTTTCGGCTTCAGTCCCGAGCAGCTTCCCCACAACCTGTCGCTCGCTCTGGGCGCCACCCAAGTTGCGCCGCTGGAAATGGCCCGGGGCTATGCGGTGTTCGCCAATGGCGGTATGCGGGTCGATCCCTATCTGATTGACCGGGTTATTGGCGGAGAAGGTGAGTTGATATACGCAGCCGAGCCTGCGACCGCGTGTAACAAGTGCAATTCGGCTCAGGACTATGCTATTACGGAAACCGCGACTTCTACGCAGCGAGTCCCGGCTGATGACGACCCTGACTTAAGCGCCAGCGGGGCTCCGGGCAGTGATCCAGCGGCAGCCCAGTCACGGATTGAGCCGGCGCCGAGCGTGATCAAAGCTGCCCCGAGGGCGATTTCCGCCAGCAATGCTTTCCTGATGACGGACATGATGAAGGATGTCATCAGGCGTGGGACTGCTACGCGTGCCCGGGTTCTGAATCGCCGCGATATCGCCGGCAAGACGGGTACCACCAATGACCGTCGTGACGCCTGGTTCGTTGGCTTCAATGCCGATCTGGTCGGTGCCGCATGGGTGGGCTTCGATCAGGAACGGCCCTTGGGCCAGAATGAAGAAGGTGGTCGTACCGCGCTGCCGATCTGGATCTACTTCATGCAGGAAGCGTTACGCAACGCTGGCGAACATACGCTGGTGCAACCTGAAGGCATCGTCAGCATGCGCATTGCAGCCGATACCGGCAAGGCAACTACCCGCACCGGCGCCGGCACCTTGTTTGAATATTTTTCGCAGGACCACCTGCCTGCCACGTCAGGCGACGACGACCCTGGCGAGGCGACAAGCGACACGCCTGCATCCGGTAACGATGGCTTGTTCTAGGTAACGACATGGCTCGTCGCGTTAATGGCCGTGAAGTGCAGCTACGCCGCGCGATTGCGCAGGAAGCGGCCCGCCTCATGGCTGAACACGGCATTGAGGACTTCCTGCTCGCCAAACGCAAGGCGGCGGAGCGCCTGCTGGTCAACAGTACCAACAGCACCGCTTTGCCGAAAAATGAAGAAATCGAAGCGGCCTTGATTGAGCACCAACGGCTGTTTCAGTCCGGGCGCCACGAACAACAGATACACGATCTTCGTTCGGCCGCCTTGCGCTTGATGCGCCTGCTTGAGGGCTTCAAGCCTCGACTGGTTGGTTCGGTATTGAGCGGCAGCGCCACCGTCCACACCGAAATCAACTTGCATGTCTTCGTGAATCGCGCCGAGCAGGTTGCGATGCGCCTAGAGGAGATCGGCATCCTGTCACAGCATGCCGAAAAACGATTTCGCTACGATGCTGACCGGCAACTCAGCTATCCCAGCTTCAAGTTTGTCGCCGGGCAATACGCTGTCGAAATCGTGGCATTTCCAGTCGATGGCATTCGTCAATCACCCATCAGCCCTGTGGACGGCAAACCCATGGCGCGCGCCGATAGTTCCGAAGTGGAAGACCTGATTCAATGAAAAAGCCCAGGCTGCAACAGCGGCCCGGGCTTTTCCCGAAATGCGCGAACGCAAGATCAGCCGCGCTTGGCGATCTCGACGTAATCGCGTTTGGGTGAGCCGGTATACAGCTGGCGGGGACGTCCAATTTTCATGCCCGGATCGGCAATCATTTCCTGCCAATGCGCCACCCAACCCACCGCACGCGCGATGGCGAACATCACCGTGAACATCGAACGTGGAATACCCAGAGCGCTGTAAATGATGCCGGAGTAAAAATCCACGTTTGGATACAGTTTGCGTTCGACAAAGTACTCGTCCTTCAGTGCGATTTCTTCCAGACGCAGCGCCAGCTCGAACAAGGGGTTGTCGGACTTGCCCAGCTTGGCCAGTACCTTGTGGCACATGCCGCGAATGATGGTCGCACGCGGATCGAAGTTCTTGTAGACGCGATGTCCAAAGCCCATCAAACGGAAACTGTCGTTCTTGTCCTTGGCCTTGGCTACATACTTGGCGATGTTCTCCACCGTGCCAATTTGTTCGAGCATCGCCAGCACGGCCTCGTTGGCACCGCCATGCGCCGGGCCCCACAACGCCGAGATGCCGGCGGAAATTGCCGAGTACGGGTTGGTGCCGGTGCTACCGGCAAGACGCACGGTCGAGGTACTGGCGTTCTGCTCATGGTCGGCGTGCAGGATAAACAACAGGTCCAATGCCTGGGCGGCAACCGGATCGACCTGATACTACTCGCAGGGCACGGAGAAGAACATGTTGAGCAGGTTGGAACAATAATCCAGGTCATTGCGCGGATAAATGAAGGGCTGACCCAGAGAGTGCTTGTAAGCCGCCGCCGCAATGGTAGGTATCTTGGCGATGATGCGATGCGCGAAAATCTCGCGGTGACGCGGATTATTGATGTCCATTGTGTCGTGATAGAAGGCGGACATCGAAGCCACCACGCCGGACAGCATCGCCATCGGATGCGCGTTGTAGTGGAAACCGTTGAAGAAACGCAATAGCGACTCATTCAACATGGTGTGGTACTGGATGGCGTGGGAAAACTCGTTGAGCTGCTGGCTGGAGGGCAGTTCGCCATTCACCAGCAAGTAGGACACTTCCAGGAAATTGCTCTTTTCCGCCAGCTGTTCGATGGGGATGCCACGGTGCAGCAGAATGCCGTTATCGCCGTCGATGTAGGTGATCTTGCTCTCGCACGACGCCGTCGACATGAACCCGGGATCGAACGTAAAAACGTCGTGGTCTCTGGCCAGCGGAGCGATATTCAGTACGTTGGGCCCAACTGTGGGAACCTTCACATCGAGCGTGGATTTTTTGCCAGTGGCCAAGTCTGTCAGCTCGAATTTCTTGTCAGTCATAGGCGTTGATTCCTGCGAGTAATCGCGTCACATGGGCTCCCATAAGAGGTCGCTCAGCGTTACATGTGAGGCGCGCTGAATCAAGCCCTTTTCCGGCGGATCCCCGCAAGTGCGCCTATTCTGTGCGCAATATGAATCACCTGGGTCGGGCGGACATTCAATCGGTGCAAAACCGGCGGGTCGACAGGTAAGTGCCGATCTGGATTCAACCGCCGGTTCGATCCACCAACAGCACAGTGCCATCGACGCCGGTGACCCGGACGCGCGCGCCCACCGGCAAGTTCGGCCCACGAACATCCCAGTCGCGGTTACCCAACCGGATGCGGCCATTGCCATTCTGAATCGGGGACTGCAGCGTCAGCGCCTGGCCGATATGGCGCACACCGAGTCGATGCTCAGCCGTTGGGCGCGCCAAATCGCGCTGACGCGCGCGGTACTGCATCCAGAAGTACAGGCCGAAGACGGTGGAAGCGAAGCACAGGAACCAGATCATGGATAACCGCAGAGGTGATTGAAGTGCCACGCAGACTAACAAGCTCTGACAGTACGAACGATGAACATGGTCACAAGCCGCTGGCTCGATGTTGCAATTGCCACAGATTCTGACTGGAACCGTGGCTCAGCCGTTAGCCAGCGACCGCAAGCGTTTAAGATGGACCAGCAGCAACGACATGGCTGCGGGTGTGACGCCCGGCACACGCGATGCCTGTCCCAGCGTTACCGGCCGCGCCTCATTCAGGCGTTGCCGTACTTCATTGGACAAGCCCCGAATCACCCCATAATCGAGATCGTTCGGTAGCACCGCGGATTCGTGGCGCCGCTGGCGCTCGATTTCGGTGGTCTGGCGCGTGACATAACCCTCGTACTTGGCCTGTACATCCAGCTGGATAGCGACTTGTTCAGCGAGTCGCTCGTCATCCAGCGGGTAAGCAGTGCCAATAGCCTCCACCAGCGACACATATGCAACTTCCGGCCGGCGCAACAGATCAAGGGCACGGGCTTCCCGGTTCAGCATGGTCCCCAGCAGGGATTGCTGGGCGTCAACACTCAGTTCATGCGGCTGCACGACTGTGTCCGATAGACGCTGCCATTCCTGTGTCATGGCATTGCGTTTGGCTTCAAAGAACGCCCAACGCTGGTCATCCACCAACCCTAGCTGCCGGCCTACTGGTGTCAGTCGGGTATCGGCGTTGTCCTCGCGCAATAGCAGGCGATATTCAGCGCGGCTGGTGAACATGCGATACGGCTCGCTGGCACCCCGCGTAATCAGATCGTCGATCAGCACACCCAAATAAGCCTCACCGCGCTGCGGCCACCATGGCGCCAGTCCCTTGGCTTTCAAACCAGCGTTGATACCCGCCAGCAACCCTTGTGCTGCGGCTTCTTCATAACCGGTGGTGCCGTTGATCTGGCCGGCGAAGAACAAACCACTAATGTGCTTGGTTTCCAGCGTGTATTGCAGATCGCACGGATCAAAATAATCGTATTCGATGGCATAACCCGGCCGGGTGATGTGTGCGTTCTCGAAACCCCTGATGGAACGCACCAGTTCAAACTGAACATCGAAGGGCAGGCTGGTGGAAATGCCATTGGGATAAATCTCGTGAGTGTTCAGACCCTCCGGCTCAATGAATACCTGGTGCGACGCTTTGTCGGCAAAGCGCACCACCTTGTCTTCGATGGACGGACAGTAGCGCGGCCCCACACCCTCAATCACACCGGTGTACAACGGGGAGCGATCGGTACCGGCGCGAATGATCTCGTGGGTGCGCTCGTTGGTGTGCGTGATATGGCAGGGTAGCTGCCGCGGATGCTCGCTGCGCCGACCGAGATAGGAGAACACCGGCATGGGTTCATCGCCAGGCTGAACGATCAGTTCAGCAAAGTTGATGCTCCGGCCGTCGATACGCGGCGGGGTACCCGTTTTCAGGCGGCCCACTCGCAACGGCAATTCGCGCAGACGCGCCGCCAGACGATTGGAAGGCGGATCCCCCGCACGGCCACCCTGATAATTCTCCAGACCCACGTGTATCTTTCCGGCGAGAAAAGTACCGACCGTCAATACTACGGTGGGGGCGTGGAACTGCAGCCCCACTTGGGTAATCACACCCTGTATCGAGCCCTGCTCCACAATCAGGTCAGCCACCTCTTGTTGAAACAGCGTCAAATTGGCCTGGTTTTCCAGGAGCGTGCGGATGGCTTGCTTGTACAGCTGCCGATCCGCCTGCGCACGGGTGGCGCGCACTGCAGCGCCCTTGCTGCCGTTCAGGGTACGAAACTGAATGCCGGCACGATCCGTCGCCCGGGCCATGGCGCCGCCCAGCGCATCAATTTCCTTGACCAGGTGCCCCTTGCCAATGCCACCAATCGCCGGGTTGCAGCTCATTTGGCCGAGAGTTTCGATACTTTGGGTCAGCAACAGGGTTTTTGCGCCCATGCGCGCAGCCGCCAGCGCGGCTTCCGTACCGGCATGACCACCACCCACTACAATGACATCAAACCGATCTGGAAAGCGCATCACGGCACATACCTCAAGGGGGCCGCTAGTTTACTCAAGCGTAGCCAGACTGAAAGCGACGGCCGGAATCGGCCATTATTCGGGGGCAACCCGTTATGAATATCGACCCACGATTAAACCCTGCCGATCGGCTGGTCAGCTGTGCAGCCTGGTTAGGCATTGCGTGCCTTGGCCAGTTGAATGCAGTGGCGCGAGCTGAAGAGCCGGATCCGGCCAGTCGGGTTGCTCGTGTCAGCTATATCAAGGGCGATGTCTACACCCAGACCGTTGATGATGATGACTGGTCGGACGCCCGGATCAATCAACCGCTCACCAGTGGCGATCAGTTATGGACTGACAAAAGTGGCCGCGCCGAACTACAGATGGGCGGCACCACGTTGCAAGTGGATGCCGATACTCAGCTGCAGTTGCTTGAGCTGAGTGACGAAGTAGCGCAAATCCGGGTGACACAGGGCCTCGTGAATGTGCGGGTACGTAATCTCAGCAAGCGTGACACCGTCGAGCTTGATACGCCGCATGCTGCGGTGTCGGTAATGGAAACCGGCACCTATCGCATAGAAGTGGCGGATCAAGACAACGTCACCGTGGTGAAAGTACGCGCCGGCAGTGTGGACGTGGCAGGCGAACAGCAGAACCATACTGTGCGCGCCTATGAACAGCTGGTGCTGCATGGCACACCTGAATCTGCCGAATTAGACAGTCTGAAGGATATGGATGAATTCGATCGCTGGGCGGCGGAACGCAACCAGCGCGCGGAACGCGTGGTGTCATCGCAGTATGTCGGACCCGGCGTCATCGGCTATGAAGATCTGGACGGCTATGGCGACTGGCGCTGGTATGGTGATTACGGCTATGTCTGGATGCCGACACGGATCGTCACCGGTTGGGCGCCCTATCGCTATGGCAGCTGGTCCTGGGTATCGCCTTGGGGCTGGACTTGGATTGACGACGCGCCCTGGGGGTTTGCGCCCTTCCACTATGGCCGCTGGACCACCATCGGCAGTCGTTGGTGCTGGGTACCCGGCCCTCGCACGATGCGCGCTGTGTATGCACCGGCGCTGGTGGCCTGGATTGGCACGCCGGGGCTGAGTGTTTCCGTCAGGGTAGGCACGCAGCCAGTGGGTTGGATTCCACTGGGTCCACGTGAAATTTATCGTCCTGTCTATCGCTCCAGCCATAATTATGTGGTGAACGTGAATGTCAGCAACAGCCGGCTCAATCATGACGATTTTGAACGCGGTTATCGCCGGCAGCCGCATGAAGTTATTTATGCCAATCGCTATGCCGCGTCGGTAGTGCATGCAGATACCCTGCGCAGTGCGCGACCGGTCAAGGACCAGCTGATACACTCACCTGACCGCGACTTGCAACCACTCATCACCACGCCCGTGACGCGTCCTGAACGTGGCGAGCAAGCCATGCATCCACGCACCACGCCACCACCGATCACCCCCAACACCCGCGAAGTACTGGCGCGTCGGCAACCCGGCCAACCTGCGTTTACCGATGGCGATGTAGCCAGGTCCCGCGGTGTGCGCGTCATTGAGCCACCTGCAGTCGGACGCAACTCTGGAAATAGCGGCATTCGCCCTGAATTTTCCGACAACGGCACAGCGAGACGAGACAACGAATATCCGCGTGATATCCGCACTGTGTATCGCAGCCCCGCACCCGCCAACCGTGACATACCCGCCTGGAATTCGCGATCTGTTACAACCGCGCCATCGGCGGGCACCGACAGCAGTCGGGACCAACCTGATGTGTGGCCGCGCGGCCGCAATACGACAGCGACGCCACC
The DNA here is from genome assembly GCA_963748005.1 of uncultured Pseudomonadota bacterium. Taxonomy (GTDB): domain Bacteria; phylum Pseudomonadota; class Gammaproteobacteria; order Steroidobacterales; family Steroidobacteraceae; genus CAILZL01. Next base: position 1,672,911 of record CAVVHH010000002.1, on the reverse strand, counting down.
GGTTTCATCACCGCGTGAGGTCTCGCCACGTCGTGAAACACCTGCGGCCAGCGAACCGCGCGTACGTAACTATTCCTGGAGTGATGAAACCCGTTCCAGCAACCGGCAGAACAATCGCACCGTGAATCCTGAAGCAGATGCGATGCCTGAGCGGGGACGATCAGTGACCATTCCCCGCATGCCCATACAACGTGGTGAACAAACCGCGCCGGCGTCAAATGATTCATCGGCCAGCAACTCAAACTCGGATCGGCGGCGGGACGATCAGAATGGTACCGGACAACAGCGCGGTTTCAGAGGCGAGTCTCGTTAGGACCCGTTGATTACTGCGCGTCCATAACGGTGATGTGATCGCGTGCCACGCCTTTGAGGCGTGGCACGGTTTCATGGCTGTAAAAGCTGTCGTCAACTCTTGTGCTTTTCGCTGCGGCAATGCTGATGCGTAGCGTGTGTTGACCTCGCCACACCACATTGCAATCGTCTTCCGCCGAATCCGCCAACGGACAATCCAGTCGTTCCACATTCAGGGTAATGGAGCTAATCGGCGTATCGCGTGGATTGGCGATGGTCCCCGACAAACGCCAGGGCGCTCCGTTGCCATCAAGCAGCAGTGTGACTACCGGCGCGATCCGCGGCATCTGCGTAACGGTACTCGGACCGAGAGCCGGTGAGTCAGAGTCCTGATTCGCCGCCGGCTGGTTGGCAATGAACCAGATCAGCAGCGCAGCAAGGATCACACTGAGCGTCGATCCCACAACACGCCAGCGACCTGTAGCGGCCAGCAGCAGGCTGCCTACGAACAGGATCAGCAGAATTCGTATATTCATCACTTGCCTATGCAAAAACTGGTGAAGATGCGACCCAGCAAATCTTCGGAAGTGAATTCACCGGTGATCTTCCCCAGTGCATGCTGTGCCAGACGCAGTTCTTCCGCACACAGCTCGCCGGCTTGGCGTCCCAATAGATGCGTATGAGCTTGATCCATGTGCTGTCGGGCGCGTTGCAATGCGTCGAGATGACGACGGCGCGCCAGAAAGTTGCCTGTCTCGCTGCTGTTATATCCGATACACGCTTTCAGGTGTTCGGCAAGCAATGGCATACCCTGGCCGGTGTGTGCCGAGAGATAGATGCGCGGCGGTTCGCTTGTAATGAAAGCGGGTTGTAGCTGCTGCAGGTCAATCTTGTTAATTACCACCGTGACGGGAATATCCTGCGGCAGCTGCGCCAACTGCTGCTCAATTGAGTTGCTTTCCGGATCAGCCACGTCAACGACATACAGCAACCGATCTGCCTTGCGCATTTCCGCCTGGGCGCGGCGGATACCCTCAACTTCAACGCGGTCCTGCGTATCGCGCAAACCGGCGGTATCGATGATGTGCAGCGGCAAGCCATCGATGTGGATGCGCTCCCGCAGTACATCGCGGGTAGTGCCGGGTACCTCGGTCACAATTGCGGCATCGTAGCCAGCCAGCCGGTTCAGCAAACTGGACTTGCCGGCATTGGGTTTGCCGGCAATCACCACCGTCATGCCGTCGCGCAACAAGCTGCCCTGTGCGGCGCTATGCTGGATGGTATCGATCAACTGCTGGGCATGCGCAAGGCGCTGCAGCAGAACTTTGTCCTGCATCAAGTCCAGCTCTTCATCTGGAAAGTCGATGGCCGCCTCGATATGCATGCGGGTATGAATGACAGCCTCGGTCAGCTCGTGCAGGCTTGCCGAGAACTCGCCCTGCAACGAACGTAGCGCGGCGCGGGCTGCGAGCTGCGAGTCCGCAGCGATGAGATCCGCGATCGCTTCAGCTTCGACGAGATCCAGTTTGTCGTTCAGAAATGCGCGACGACTGAATTCACCAGGTTCGGCGAGGCGTGCGCCCAGCCGCACGATCTGCTGCAACAACAGGTCGAGGACTACCGGCCCGCCGTGGCCCTGAAGTTCCAGTACATCTTCGCCGGTGAAGGAATGGGGACCGGGAAAATACAGTGCTATCCCCGTATCGATTGTTTGCGCTCCGGCATCCTGAAAGTTGCAGAGATGAGCGCGACGCGGCTCGGGTAGCTTGTCCAGCATGGCAGCCGCAATTGCGGGAACAAGTTTGCCGGAAATGCGAATTATGCCCACACCACCGCGGCCCGGTGGTGTGGCGATAGCTGCAATGGTGTCGTGTTCGCCGCGGGTCATTTGATCGAAGTGATGCTTCGTTGCTGCAGCGAACTCGGTGGTGCCAGTCGATCCTTATGCAGAAACAGTTTTGGCGTCAGCGGCGACCAGTTTGTTGATACGCCACTGCTGCAGGGCCGACACTGCGGTATTGGTAATCCAGTACAGCACCAGACCTGAGGGGAACCACGCCATCATGACGGTCATCATGATTGGCATGAACGCCATGACCTTGGCCTGCATTGGATCTGGTGGCGGCGGATTCATCTTGAATTGCAGGAAGTTCGCAGCGCCCATGATGACCGGCAGGATGAAGTACGGATCGCGGCTCGATAAATCCGTCACCCAGCCGAAGAAAGGCGCTTGCCGCAGCTCCACACTTTCCAGCAATACCCAGTAGAAGCCCATGAAGAATGGGATCTGGATCAGCATGGGCAGACAGCCGGCAACCGGATTGATCTTCTCTTTCTTGTACAACTCCATGGTGGCGCGCCCCAGTGCTTCGCGGTCATCCTTGTAGCGTTCCTGCAGCGTTTTCATTTTCGGAGCAATCGTTCGCATCTTGGCCATGGATCTGCCGCTGGATGCAGTGAGCCGGTAGAAGGCCAGCTTGATCAGCAACGTGGTGAGGATGATGGTGATACCCCAGTTACTCACCAGTTGATGCACCTGTTGCAGCAACCAGAACAACGGGCTGGCGATGAGATACAACTTGCCGTAGTCAGTGGTGCGTTCGAGCTTCGGTCCTGTGGCAGCCAGCTGGTCCTGCAGCTTCGGTCCAACAAACAGCGTTTCGCTCAATTGGGCAGTTGCACCCGCAGCCACGCTCTGCAACGGACCGCGGTAGGTGAACGTGTAGTCGTTGTCACTGTCAACCACAAGTGAATAGTCATACGTCTGATTGAGCGGCGGCACTGCCGCGACCACAAAGTAGTGCTGCATTCCGGCCATCCACCCGCCCGTGATGGCCGACTGGAAGTTGCGATCACTCTCGTTACTGACTTTGAGTTTGCTGTAGGCCTTGCCGTTGTACACAGCTGGCCCGCGATAAGCGATGGTGGACGCATCCAGCATTGAATACTTGACTGGCAGATCGTGACGCAACAGTTGTACGTAAGACGCTCCCTGCCATGCTGCAGGACTATCGTTACGCACATCATAGCGAACAGACACGGCATAGCTGCCGCGTTTGAAGGTATAGATTTTGTCGATATTGACGCCCCGCGGGTCGCTCCAGCTGAGCTTTACCGACAGCTCGTTTTGTCCCGGCTCGAGCCGGTATTCATTGGCTTCGGCAGTGTAAATCGCCAGATGGCTGGGCGCAGCAGTCGCATCGGCCGACAACAAACCCGAGCGCGCCACAAATAGAGTAGCCGGTGAATCACTCAACAAACGCACCAAGGAATCCGGTTGATCCTTACTGACGGAATACTTCAAGAGATCGGCGCGTTCGATATCGCCGCCGCGCGTATTCAAGTCCAGATCGAACACGTCCGTAACGACATGAATTTTGCTACCGACCGTAGCCGCGGCGCTGGTAGCAACACTGGCTGCGGATGTCGTGGCCGCAGCGGCTGAACTGCTGCTGTTCGCAGCCGGCAGGCTCGGTAGGCTGGTGCTACCAGTAACTGAGCTGGACGCCGTTGAATCAGCTACTGGAGCAGCGGCCGGAGGATAGTCACGCTGCCAGGTTATAAAGTTCAGCCACGCGAGGACGCCAACTGCTCCCCACAAAATGATGCGTTTGTTATCCATGCGAACAATTGCCGGTATGGTCTTGATTGGAAGAAATTGAGCCACAGGTTGTTTTAGCGAGGGGCACGGGATCGTAGCCTCCAGCGTTCCAGGGATGACAGCGCAGCAGCCGGCGAATGGTTAGCGACAGCCCCTTGATGCTGCCATGCTGCTGAAGAGCCTGCTGTGCGTAACATGAGCAGCTTGGGAAAAAGCGGCAGTTCTGGCCGAGCCAGGGACTGACCAGGTATTGGTAGCTGCGAATCAGGAGGATCAGGAGACGGCGCATCGCTTCACCACGTTCTTCCAGTGCTGCGACAAGCGTTCAGCGAGTTGTGAGTTGTCTGCATCCCGTGCACCGGGCCGGGTATTGATGACAATATCAACTGCCGGAAGCTGTGCGGCGGCGAGACGGAAGGAATTGCGAATAACGCGCTTGATGCGATTGCGATTCACTGCGTTGCCTACCGTTCGTGCCGAGACTGAGAGCCCCAGACGAGCCATGTTCAAGTCATTGGGTCTGATCAGGACCAAGAAGCAGGAATCCCCGAGCTTGCTACCTCTTTGATAAACGGCGTCAAACTGGGTCTTGTGTACTAAGCGCTGCGTCGGGGTAAAGTTTGGCACCCGACTATGATAAAGGTATGGGTGACGACCGCAGGCAAGCGGTACGTCAGTTACACGCAAAGACGCTTGCGGCCCTTGGCACGACGACGAGCCAGAACCAGACGGCCGCCCTTGGAAGCCATGCGAGCACGGAAGCCATGAACACGCTTACGGTGCAGATTACTGGGTTGGTATGTGCGCTTCATCGATAGATTCCTGTCAGGTACCTGGCACAGCGCCAAGCCCCCATACATAAAGGGGCGGCAAGGGTACGGGTGGGTACGCAGGGTGTCAAGCCAGTCGGAATCGAGCTCCTGGTAAGAGTAGCTGCTGGTGGCCGCAAAATGGCTTGCCGATGCCTGTGGATAAGTCGCCAGAACTCAGTATAGACTCACCGCCCTTTCATTCCACCGCCTAACCAATAAAACCGAGATTGCGAACCGTGCCAGGCTCGTTGTGGAACCGTTGTTTGCGTCAGCTCGAAGCAGATTTGCCCGAGCAACAGTTCAACACGTGGGTACGACCGTTGCAGGCGGTGGCGGATGGTGCAGTGCTACGCCTGTACGCACCTAACCGCTTTGTTGCCGAATGGGTTAACGAGAATGTACTACCCCGTCTGACGCAGCTGTGCCAATCGATTACCGATGGCAGCAGCGCCGGGACGGCCACCTCTCTCGTGCTTGAGGTGGGGTCCCGACCAGTCGCCGTCACTGAGAGCAGTCCTGCTCGTGAACCTGTGGTGAACGCATCACAGACCAAGTCCATGTTCAGTAATCTGGGTGGGCGCCTGAATCCGGAATTCACTTTTGCCAATTTTGTGGAAGGCAAGAGCAATCAGCTGGCGCGGGCTGCAGCTCAGCAGGTGGCAGAAAATCCTGGCCGTGCCTACAACCCGTTGTTCATATATGGCGGCGTCGGTCTGGGCAAGACACACCTCATGCATGCTGTAGGCAATGCAATTCGCAACCGATTACCCAATGCTCGTGTTGCCTATGTGCACTCGGAGCGTTTTGTTGGTGACATGGTGAAGGCCCTGCAGCACAACAGCATTAATGAATTCAAGACTGCTTATCGGTCGCTGGATGCCTTGTTGATTGATGACATCCAATTTTTTGCTGGCAAGGACCGTTCGCAGGAAGAGTTTTTCCATACCTTCAATGCGCTGTTCGAAGCGCAGCAACAAATCATTCTGACCTGTGATCGTTACCCAAAGGAAGTTGACGGACTGGAAGAACGACTGAAATCCAGATTTGGATGGGGCCTGACCGTATCTGTCGAGCCCCCAGAGCTGGAAACCAGTGTGGCCATCCTGATGAGTAAAGCCGCGCTTGGCAGCTTGCCGCTGCCGGAAGAAGTCGCTTTTTTCATCGCCAAACGGATACGCTCAAACGTCCGAGAGCTGGAGGGAGCCTTGCGCCGAGTAGTGGCGAACGCACAATTTACCGGACGGCCAATTACCCTGGATTTCACCAAGGAGGCGCTACGTGATCTGCTAGCTTTGCAGGATCGTTTGGTGACGATTGAAAATATCCAGAAAACGGTGGCGGAGTACTACAAGATTCGTGTTGCAGATCTACTCTCCAAACGACGCAGCCGCTCAATTGCGAGACCGCGACAAATGGCAATGGCGTTGGCAAAAGAACTGACGACCCATAGCCTGCCGGAGATCGGTGATGCTTTTGGTGGACGTGACCATACTACGGTGTTGCACGCGTGCCGGGTCATCAAGTCTTTGAAGGAGACCGAGACTCGTAGTCGTGAGGAATATCAGAACTTGTTGAGAACCTTGACCGGATGATGTGGCTTGGCTGTGGATAACGTGTCCGTAACATTTATCTAAACTTTATCCACAGACTTTGTACAAGAAAGACATGCTTAGTTAAGAGGATCTAAGGGCTTCTAGGTAACTATCCAATTCATTGAAATACTTGAATTTTAGGTTGTTATCCACAGAAAATCGCTTCACTAGTAGTAGTCATAATTGATTTAAGTATTAAGAATATTTATTTAAAGAACTTGGAAATCAGACGGTGCCGAAATGAAGTTCAGTGCAGAACGCGAAGCAATACTTACCCCTTTGCATGCCGTGATTGGTGTGGTTGAACGCCGTCAAACCATGCCCGTTCTGGCTAATGTCCTGTTAGTTGCCAAAGATCAGAAGCTGGTAATTACGGCTACTGACCTTGAAGTGGAGCTGAGTGCAAGCGGTGCGGCGTCTACTGCCGACGCGGGCGAGATCACCGTTCCTGGGCGCAAGTTTCTCGACATCATCAAAGCGCTGCCTGATAAAGCATCGATTGCTTTCAGCATCGAAGGTGAACGAGCCGTGATTCGCTCTGGAAAGAGCAGGTTTACGCTGGCTACTTTGTCAGCGACCGATTTTCCGACGATCGAAAACATTGATGCCAAACAGAAGTTCAGTTTGTCTCAAGCAGACATGAAGGTCTTATTGGACAAGACCCATTTTTCAATGGCACAGCAGGATGTCCGGTACTACCTGAATGGCTTGTTGTTTGAACTTGCTGATCACCAGCTTCGCCTGGTTGCCACCGATGGCCATCGCTTGGCATTGGCGGAAGCCAAACTCAAGGACCCGGTAGCCAATCTCCAAGTCATCCTGCCGCGCAAGGGCGTGTTGGAGTTGCAGCGAATATTGGGTAGTCAGGGAGATGTGGAGATCAGTATCAGCACCAATCACATGCGGGTAACAGTTGACGGTGTGCGCTTCACGTCCAAACTGATCGACGGCCGCTTTCCGGACTACGGGCGCGTTATTCCCAGTGAACCCAACCGGATCGTCGGTGCGGATCGAGTGGGGCTGCGCACCGCATTACAGCGCGCTGCCATCCTGTCCAACGAAAAATATCGCGGAATTCGTTTGACGCTTAAGCCTGGTTTGCTGGTCCTTCAGGCACACAATCCTGAGCAGGAAGAAGCTGAAGAAGAACTGGAAGTTACCCATACCGGCGAAGCCATGGAAATTGGCTTCAATGTGAATTACCTGATGGAAGCACTGGCTGCTGTCGACGGCGACAAAGTTGAACTGGGATTTACAGACGGGAATAGCAGTTGCCTGATTAAGGCTCCTGATGCCGTGAATTCCAGGTATGTGGTCATGCCGATGCGCCTCTAGATGCGTTATCGATGAGTTAGTCGATGACCTTGCTTCATATCGACATCGAGCAATTTCGTTGCATTGAAAAAGCACGTGTCGATCTGGCATTAGATGCGAACTTGATTGTCGGACCAAACGCCTCGGGCAAGACCAGTTTGCTCGAGGCCATTTATTTGCTGGGTAGCGGGCATTCATTTCGTACCCGTCAGACAGAGAAACTTGTCAGGCACCAAGCAGATAGTTTTCTCACTGTTGCCAAGGTGAACGGCCCATATGGTGTAGACATACTGGGCGTACGTGGTATGCCTGATTCCAAGGAGGTGCACGTTAACGGCGAGGCGGTACATGGTCTTGCAGGCTTGGCGGCGCGCCTCCCCGTTCAGGTAATCGATCCTGAGGTGCACCGGCTGCTGGAAGACGGTCCTGTCCGGAGGCGCCGATTTCTGGACTGGGGTGTGTTCCACGTGGAACAACGATTTCACGACGCTTGGCGGCGCTATCAGCGAGCCCTCAGACAGAGAAATGTCTCCTTGAGATCACGGCGACCACCCGAAGAGCTGCGAGTTTGGAATACAGAGTTAGTAGAGCAGGGTACCCAGGTCGCACTATTCCGCGACACCTATGTGCAAGAGCTAAGACCCTTCGTAACTCGTATGGGGCAGCAGCTGTTGGGTCTCAATGTGGACATAGAGCACCAGCGTGGGTGGAAAACTCAAACTGCTCTCGAAGCAGCGATCCATGATGCAATGTCGCGTGATCAAGTGCGGGGCGTTACTAGTGTTGGCCCTCACCGGGCGGATTTGTTGCTGAAGGTCGCCAATGTAGCTGCAAAGGACAGAATTTCCAGAGGGCAACAGAAGATGCTTGCTTGCGCTCTGTTGCTTGCGCAGCAAGCGCATCGCTCTGCTATTGGTGCGCCTCCTGCCTGCTTATTGCTGGATGATCCTGCGGCGGAGCTGGATGTGGATAACTTGGGGAAACTTCTGGCTGCCGTGTCTGCGATTCCAACGCAACTGGTTGTGACGTCGCTTACTCGTGATGCCTTAAAACACTTTCCACACGCCAGATTGTTTCACGTGGAACACGGTATGGTTCAACCAATGGCATAATGCTCCGACTTTCTAAACGGATGATGGCATGAGCGAAACACCTCCCAACGACAGCGTTTATGATTCCAGCAAAATCAAGGTCTTGAAAGGCCTTGACGCAGTTCGCAAGCGTCCTGGCATGTACATCGGTGATACCGACGACGGTACCGGGTTGCACCACATGGTGTTTGAAGTAGTCGATAACTCCATCGACGAAGCCTTGGCGGGACACTGCGATCACATCACCGTAACCATACATGCCGATCAATCAGTAACGGTATCAGATAACGGCCGTGGAATTCCTGTGGATATCATGCCCGAGGAGGGTGTTTCGGCGGCCGAAGTCATCATGACCGTCCTGCACGCAGGTGGAAAATTCGATGACTCCTCTTACAAGGTTTCCGGCGGCCTGCATGGTGTGGGTGTATCGGTTGTTAATGCACTTTCCGAGTACCTGCTGTTGACCATTCACCGTGACCAGACCTTGTACCAGCAGGAATACCGGATGGGTGATCCCCAGGCACCCTTGGCGGTTGTGGGCACCACGGATCGACGCGGAACCACTATTCGCTTCAAACCCAGTGCCCAGACCTTTACCCACATTGAATTCGTATACGACATCCTTGCGAAGCGCCTACGAGAACTATCGTTTCTGAACTCGGGCGTGCGGATTGAGTTGATTGATGAGCGCGACGACAAACGCGAAGAATTTGCCGCTGAGGGTGGCATCCGTGAGTTTGTGCGCCACCTCAATCGGACAAAAGCACCAATTCACCAGAACATGGTGTACTTCCGTACCGATCAGGGCGCTATCTCCGTCGAACTCGCTATGCAATGGAATGATTCTTATCAAGAAAACATGTATTGCTACACCAACAACATACCGCAAAAGGATGGCGGTACGCATTTGGCCGGGTTTCGTGCCGCGCTGACGCGTACCCTGAATGGCTATATCGAGCGCGAGTTTTCTGCGAAGGAAAAACTGGCGACTACCGGTGACGATGCTCGCGAAGGGTTGACGGCCATCCTGTCGGTCAAGATGCCTGACCCAAAATTTTCCTCACAGACCAAGGACAAGCTGGTTTCATCCGAGATCAAGTCCATCGTTGAACAGTCCGTCAGCGAGAAACTTGAAGAGTTCTTGCTGGAAAATCCCTCTAACGCGAAGGCAATTGCCGAGAAAGTCGTCGAAGCTGCACGTGCACGCGAGGCCGCTCGCAAGGCACGCGAAATGACCCGACGTAAAGGTGCGCTTGATATTGCTGGGTTACCCGGCAAGTTGGCAGATTGTCAGGAAAAAGATCCGGCGCTGTCGGAAATGTTTCTGGTAGAGGGTGATTCCGCCGGCGGATCCGCCAAACAGGGACGAGACCGTCGTACCCAAGCTATCTTGCCGCTCAAAGGCAAGATCCTGAATGTCGAGAAAGCGCGCTTTGACAAGATGCTTTCATCGGCTGAAGTGGGCACGCTCATCACCGCACTGGGCTGTGGCATCGGTGCAGACGACTTTGATGTCGCCAAGTTGCGCTATCACCGCATCATCATCATGACCGACGCTGACGTAGACGGTTCGCACATCAGAACGCTGTTGCTGACATTTTTCTACCGGCAGATGCCGCAGCTCATCGAACGTGGTCACATCTATATTGCGCAACCACCACTTTACAAGGTGAAGAAGGGCAAGACCGAGACCTATGTGAAAGACGACAACGAGCTCAATGATTTGTTGCTCAAGTCCGCCACTGATGGCGCCGCGCTGTGTCCGGGTGGCGCTGCAGCTATATTGTCCGGCAATACCCTCGACGCACTAATGCGGCAATGGACAGAAGTGCAGGGCATCATTCGCCGTTCCTCACGCCGCTACGATCAGCGTGTTCTGGAGCAAATGTTGTACTTGCCAGAAGTTACGTTAGCACTGCATGACGATACCGCCTGGTTGTCTGGTTGGGCCGCGCAACTTGAAAAGGAACTCAATGCGGTTGAAGAGGCTGTGCGACGCTATGTAGTACGCGCTGAACTTGATCAGAAGCATGCTGGCCTGCTCGTTACCCGCATCGAACACGGGGTCAACAACGAAAAGCACATTCATCGCGAATTCTTCACCTCGGCCGAATACCTGCGTATTGCCGAACTCGGCAAGACGCTTATGGGCTTGATCGGTCCCGGCGCCTATGTGGTCAAGGGCGAAGCCAGACAGGAAATCAGTTCGTTCAAGCAGGCGATGAACTGGCTGCTTGATCAGGCACGTCGGGGCCAGAATATCCAGCGTTACAAAGGTCTTGGTGAGATGAATCCGGAGCAGTTGTGGGACACCACCATCAATCCTGCGACACGCCGGCTTATCCAGGTCCGCATCGAGGATGCTCAGGGCGCCAATGACATTTTTGCGACTTTGATGGGCGATCAGGTCGAACCGCGAAGAGAGTTCATCGAGAAGAATGCGTTGTCCGTTTCCAACCTGGATATCTAGCAGCTTGTAGGGCTGCCGTGGGAGAACAGCAAGACTCAACTCATGGCCGAGGCTGAATGAAGCCCAATGAAATGCAGGCATCCCAGCGAGCCTTGCTCACGTTGATGATCGTGTGGACGATGGGCTTGCTGGTTTCAGGTCGCGCTCCCTACGAGCGTGGCACCTGGCTGATGGAAGTGATGCCCTGTCTGGTTCTCATGCCCATTCTGTGGCTGACGCGAAAACGCTTCGTATTCACGCCGCTGGTGTACGGCCTCATGACGCTGCATGGTCTGATCCTGATGCTGGGCGGCGCTTACACATATGCGCGCGTGCCGCTGGGCTTCTGGATGCAGGACTGGTTCGACTTCTCGCGCAACAACTACGATAAGATTGGGCATTTCGTCCAAGGCTTCATTCCAGCATTCGTTGCACGTGAGCTGCTGGTACGTATATACGCCATCAAGGAAAAAGGCCTGCTGGCTTTCCTGTGTATCAGTATCTGCCTGGCGATCAGTGCTCTTTACGAACTGATCGAATGGTGGTCAGCACTATGGTTAGGGTCAGGTGCCGATGAATTTCTCGGCACACAGGGTTACGCGTGGGATACGCAATCCGACATGTTTCTGGCATTGATCGGTTCCAGTTGCGCAATGCTACTGGCCACATTCCATGATCGGGCCATCCGCGCGCTGAACAGCTGAGAATGCCCTCAACCCGTTCCGGTTTATCTGACTGTAGTGGGAGCAATACGCAGGATGGTCTGCTCGATCCAGTCCTGCACTTGTGCGTTCAGTTCGCGTGGATCGCGCCCCTGCGTATCTATGGGTGAACCGATTACCACGCGGATAGTGCCTGGCCTCTTCAGCCAGCCACGCCGTGGCCAAAAATAGCCTGCGGTATGGGCCACGGGCACAATCTTCACGCCGGCTTCGGCCGCAAGCAGTGCGCCGCTCAGGCCATATTTCTTGACTTCGCCCACTGCAGCGCGTGTGCCCTCAGGAAAGATCACCACCCAGCGACCACTTTGCAGGCGTTGCTTACCCTGTGCGATCACCTGCTTAACCGCGGTGCTGCCGGCCGAACGGTTGATGTCGATGGGCTGCATGACACGTAGCGCCCAGCCCACCACTGGAATCCACATCAGCTCGTGTTTGAGCACCCAGCATTGCGCAGGGAACACCAGTGCCTGCGCGATGGTTTCCCAGGTCGACGCATGCTTCCACATGGCCACATGACAACCGGATGGAATATGTTCGCGGCCTTCCACCACGAAATGCAGGTCACACAACACCTTGAGCAACCACAAGTTCACGCCAGCCCAGCTGCGCGCAAATGCCCAGCGCGCATTGAACGGTAACGCCCAGCCGATCAATAGCACCGGTACGGCATACAGCGCTGTGCAGACGAAGAACAGGCCGGTAAACAGAATGGATCTGACAAGCTGCAACACATGCATGCCGGATAGCCCCGCGCTAACCGGGCAGTCGCGACAGATCCGCGACTTGCAGGAATACTCCCTGCAGACGTGCCAGCAGCGCTAGACGGTTATTGCGCACGGCAATGTCGTCGGCCATCACCATCACCTTGTCGAAGAACAGATCGACCGCCGGACGCAATGTTGCCAGGCTCGTGAGTGCGTCAGCGTAGTTATGGGCGGCGAACAATGGTTTGGTATCGGTCTCGGCGGTCTGCAGTTGCACAAACAGGTCGCGTTCTGCTGCTTCGACAAACTTGTCTACATCGACTTCAGTGCTGATCGAAACTTCCACCTTCCTGAGAATGTTGGTGATGCGCTTGTTGGCCGCGGCAAGGCTCTGCGCATCACTCAATGTCAGGAAGTGCTGCAGGGCTCGCAGGCGCTGGTCAAAATCCAGCGGCGACGCAGGGCGATTGGCGAGCACGGCATCGAACATCTCGGTATTGATGGTGAGCGCTGCGTTTTCAAGGTAGTAGCCGCGCAGGCGCTCCATGATGTAGTCGTAGACTTCAGATGCGCATCTGCTCTCACCACCAGAAAGATGAGCTTTCTGTGAACGGCTGGCAACTTCGGCAACGGCGGCATTCGCAAGATCAACTCCTTTGGCAATCAGCGTGCTTAGATCCAAAGATAAATCACGTTCAATAATTATTCGAAGAATGCCAATGGCGGCACGCCGCAAACCGAAGGGGTCTTTCGCTCCTGTCGGCCTCTGCCCCACATAGAAAATCCCACACAGCGTTTCCAGCTTGTCAGCCAGCGATAGCGCCATGCCGGTGTGTGTGGCAGGCAACTCGTCGCCAGCGCCACGGGGCAGATACTGCTCGCGAATGGCCTCGGCAACTTCTGCATCAAGGCCATCGGCCAGCGCGTAATAACGGCCCATGATACCTTGCAGTTCGGGGAACTCGCCCACCATGTCTGTGACCAGATCGGCTTTGGCAAGCAAAGCCGCCTGATCAGCTTTGGCAGCGGTTGTCCCGCCCAAGTGAGAGCCGATCAGTCCGGCCAGCTTCAGCACGCGTTCGACGCGATCCAGCTGCGAACCGAGCTGGTTGTGATACACGATCTTGGCCAGTCGCGGCACGTGCGACTCCAGCGTCTGCTTGCGATCCTGATCGTAGAAGAACTTGGCGTCGGCCAGACGCGGACGCACCACGCGTTCATTGCCGTCAATTACACGTGAAGGATCAGCGGGTGTGATGTTGCTCACCACCAGGAACTTGTTGGTCAGTTTGCCGTTCGCATCCAGCAGCGGAAAATACTTCTGATTGGCCTTCATGGTCAGAATCAGACACTCTGCAGGCACTTCCAGAAATTCTTTTTCGAACTGGCAGATGAGCACATTGGGGCGTTCCACCAGCGCAGTGACTTCATCGACCAATGCTTGATCAGTAATGGGCTGCAGACCTTCCTTGCTTGCTGCTGCCTGAAGTTGCCGAACGATCTCGGCCCGGCGCTCGGCAAAGCTGGCAATCACTGCGCCTTCGCTTTGCAGTTGTTGCGCATAGCTATCGGCATCCTTCAGTTCAATCACCGGCTTGCTAGCTTCAAAGCGATGACCCTGCGTCGTACGACCTGCATCCAAGCCCAGTACGGAAACGTCTATGACATCTGCGCCGTGCAAGGCCACTAAGCCATGCGCAGGACGCACGAAGTTGACGCTGCTCCAGCCATCCGCCAGCTGATAACTCATGACTTTCGGAATGGGTAGTTTAGCCAAAGCGTCTTCAATCGCCTTCTGCAGGCCTTCATGCAGTGTGGCCCCTGCCACCACTACATCAAGAAATACTGCTTCTGATTTGCCGTCGGGTGCGCGTTTGAGTTGCGGTACCACTGCGGCGTCAAAGCCCATTGCGCCGAGCTTTTTCAAAAGTGCTGGCGTGGGGTGACCTTCAGCGTCCAAGGCGACATTCACCGGCATCAGTTTTTGTTGCACGGCTTTATCGGCTGCTTTGTCAGTTACGTCAGTTACATGTACGCCAAGGCGGCGGGGTGAAGCATAAGCGGTGATCACGCAATCCGAAGCCAAGCCTTGGCTCTTTAGGCTATCGCCCAAGCTAGTGGCAAAACTTTCGCCTAAAGCCTTCAGCGCCTTGGGCGGCAGTTCTTCAACAAACAATTCAACCAGCAGGTTCTTCGTGCTCATCGCTCAGGCAACCTTCTTGTTTTTTTCCAGCTGGGCCAGCACTTCAGCAGCCCACCCTTTTGGCGCCATCGGGAAGCCAAGACGCGCACGGCTGTCGAGATAGCTCTGCGCCACGGAGCGAGCCAGGTTGCGGATGCGGCCGATGTACGCCGCGCGTTCGGTGACGCTGATTGCGCCGCGTGCATCGAGCAGATTGAAGGTGTGTGCAGCTTTCAGCACCTGCTCATAAGCCGGAAGCGCCAACTGTTGTTCCATCAGGTGTTTGGCCTGCTTCTCGTGTGCGGTAAACGCGGTGAAAAGAAACTCCACATCGCTATGCTGGAAGTTGTAGGTGCTCTGTTCGACTTCGTTCTGATGAAACACATCGCCGTACTTGATGCCCGGTGCATAAACGAGGTCGAACACGTTGTTCACGCCCTGCAGATACATGGCCAGACGTTCCAGACCGTAGGTGATTTCGCCGGTGATCGGCTTGCAGTCGATGCCACCAACCTGCTGGAAGTAAGTGAACTGCGTGACTTCCATGCCGTTCAGCCACACTTCCCAGCCCAGACCCCAGGCGCCCAAAGTTGGATTTTCCCAATCGTCTTCAACGAACCGGATGTCATTGACTTTCAGGTCAAAGCCAACGGCTTCGAGTGACCCCAGGTACAGTTCAAGAATGTCCGCCGGGGCAGGCTTGAGCACTACCTGAAACTGGTAGTAGTGCTGCAGACGGTTGGGGTTCTCACCATAGCGACCATCCTTGGGGCGACGGCTGGGTTGCACATACCCTGCTCTCCAGGGTTCAGGCCCCAAGGCACGCAGAAATGTGGCGGTATGACTGGTGCCGGCGCCCACTTCCATATCGTAGGGCTGCAGGATGGCGCAGCCCCGATCGGCCCAATAGCGCTGCAAGGCGAGGATCAGGTCCTGGAAGGTTTGCGGCGTCGAGGTCGCGCTGACCGGGTTGGTTGCTGGACTGGAGGACATAGAACTCTGGGTCGGCAGCGGCTGTCGCCGCGGGTGAAAGAGGCCAAAATCAAAAGGCTGGCGAGTATAGCTGAGCCCCGGACGGGCTCGCAGTGCTGCGCCGGGTTTGGGCAATCGCCCCACTGATCAGAGGCTGTCGCACCAATGAACAGATGCCGGCCGAAGCGCTGCTCACGGCTGGTGCGGAATCATTCGATGCATGCCCCATAGTGGTGCTAACATCCTTCGGTTTCACGAAGATTGTTGTGAAGATTCCAGCAGTAGCGCTGTCTTGCGCCACTGCAGTGCGGTGGCACGCTTCCTGCAATTTCATGGATCCAGAGCATAGGTCTTTGATCGGCGCGGCGGGCGATCAGGGGCGTTCATTCCATTCAAGAAACCGTCGAATTTCCCGGAGGAGTATTTCATGACAACCGGTGCTGACGTTCTCAGCTTGATCAAAGAAAAGGAATTCAAGTACGTGGATCTGCGATTCACGGACACACGCGGTAAGGAGCAGCACGTAACCGTTCCCTCTTCGCAGGTGGACGCCAAGTTTTTTGCTGACGGCAAGATGTTCGACGGCTCGTCGATCTCTGGCTGGAAGGGGATCAATGAATCGGACATGATCCTGATGCCGGACGCCAGCACGGCTGTGGCCGATCCGTTCTTCGAAGATCCCACCCTGATCATTCGTTGCGACGTGCTCGAACCCGCCACCATGCAGGGCTACGACCGCGATCCGCGCTCGGTGGCCAAGCGTGCCGAGGCCTACCTGAAGTCAACCGGCATTGCCGATGGCGCCTTGTTTGGCCCGGAAAACGAGTTCTTCATTTTCGACAGCATGCGCTACAACAACGACATGCACGGCTGCGGTTATTCGATTGACTCGCAACAAGGTGCCTGGAATTCCAACACGGCATATCCCGAAGGTAATACCGGCCATCGCCCGGGTGTGAAGGGCGGCTACTTCCCGGTGCCACCTGTTGACGCGTTTCAGAATATCCGTGCTGCCATGTGTAATACGCTGGAAGAAATGGGCATGGTGGTCGAAGTGCATCACCACGAAGTTGCCACTGGCGGCCAGTGCGAGATCGGCGTCGGCGCCGGTGGCTTGGTGCGCAAGGCTGACGAAGTGCAGATGCTCAAGTACGTGGTGCTGAACGTGGCCCACCTGCATGGCAAGACCGCTACTTTCATGCCGAAGCCACTCGTCGGTGACAACGGTTCGGGCATGCACGTACATCAGTCCCTGCAGAAGGCTGGTGTCGCGCTGTTCGCCGGCGACAAGTACGGCGGTCTGTCTGAAACCGCGCTGTACTACATCGGTGGCATCATCAAGCACGCCAAGGCCATCAACGCCTTCACCAATGCCGGTACCAACAGCTACAAGCGCCTGGTGCCTGGCTTTGAAGCCCCAGTGATGCTGGCCTACTCGGCCCGTAATCGTTCCGCTTCGATTCGTATTCCATGGGTAGCCAACCCCAAAGCCCGCCGTATTGAAGTGCGTTTCCCGGACTCTTCAGCGAATCCATACTTCGCCTTCGCTGCCATGATGATGGCTGGCCTTGACGGCATCCAGAACAAGATCCATCCCGGCGAAGCCGCGGACAAGGATCTGTACGACCTGGAGCCGGAAGAAGAGAAGGAAATTCCGAAGGTCTGCCATTCGCTGGACATGGCACTGGAAGAGCTGGACAAGGATCGCGAATTCCTCAAGAAGGGCGGCGTGTTCACCGACGACGTGATTGATGCCTATATCGGCCTGAAGATGCAGGAAGTCACCCGTCTGCGGATGTCCACGCACCCTGCTGAAATGGAAATGTACTACAGCTGCTGATGCTCAGCCGAGGGAGCTGGGCTGTGTCCTCCGGCGCAGCTCAGCTCCCGAAGCGCCTTGAATTATCGATGGGGTGATGCAGCTCGCAGGTTCTGCATCAGCCTTTGTTCTCTGGAGGACTAGCGGGTATGCTTCCCGACCATGCGTTACGTGCCAGCCCTATTGTTGCTGATGACCATGCCCGTGCTGGCAGCAACTGTATGGAAGTGGCGCGACGCGAGTGGCGTGGTGCATTACTCCGATCAGCCTGTACCGGGCGCGGAGCAAATCAGCATCCAGAGTTCAAGTACTTTCACGCCAACTCCGACACAGGCCAAACCCGCCGGGTCGCAGGCAACCGTAGCGCCAGCGACAGTTACCTACACCAACGTCGAGATCTGGAAACCCACTGCCGAAGAAACAGTGGCCAATACAGCCGGTCTGGTAGGTGTGGCAGTACGGGTCGAGCCGGCACTGGCGGCGGATCATCATTTGGCCCTGTACATGGATGGACGTCTGGTACCGGGCTTCCCGCAACAGGGGGCCGAATACGAAATGTCGGAAGTCGAACGCGGCGCCCACACGCTGGTGCTGGCCGTAGTCGATGCCAAGGGCCAGCAGGTAACCACCAGCCCGCCGGTGCAGTTCTACGTCCGTCAGCCGTCGGTGGCGACACGTCCAGTCGTAAGCCCCCGTTAGTCGCTACAACCAACTCTGCAATTGATATTTCATTTGTCGCGTGCGTGCAGCTCATGCATCGTGCGCATTCGCTGACTGCACAGATCATTTCTGTCAGGCCGCAGGGAACGGCCAGACCATGGTAGCCGTGCCGAGAATGCGCATGGATCAGACCATGAATGACCTGGAACGTATCCTCGACCACCTGAACACCAGTGTGCTGCTGGTAGATCGTCGGCAGGCGGTGCATTACCTCAATGTCGCCGCAGAAACCCTGCTGGGCTTGAGCCGCAACCAGATTCTGGGGCGACCCATTGCCGATCTTCTGCGCGATTCGGGTGAGCTCAGAGCCATCATCGAGCGCGCCTTTGAAGCCTGGCAACCCTATGCGCGCCGTGAGCTCAGTCTGCAGAGTACCAGCGGTGGTGAAGAACTGACGGTGGACTGTGCGGTATCGCCGTTCGAGGATCGTGGCGATGCTTCCACTGTCCTGATCGAAATTGCCGATGCGACCCAGCATCAACGCATATCGCGTGAGACAGCGTTGATAAACCAGGTGGGCGGCAGCCGCCTGATGATCAAACAACTGGCACACGAGATCAAAAATCCGCTGGGCGGCCTGCGCGGCGCGGCGCAACTGCTGGAACGACAGCTCAATGATGCATCCATGCGTGAATACACGTCCATCATCATCAGCGAAGCGGATCGGCTGAAAACTCTGGTGGATTCATTGCTGGGTCCCGGCCACACGCCAAACAAGGAACTGATCAACGTCCACGAGTTGTTGCAGCATGTCAGGCAGCTGCTGCTGGCCGATGGCTCGCCGGACATCATCATTGATCGCGACTACGACCCCAGCTTGCCGCCCATCAAGCTCGACCGCAACCAGATGATCCAGGCCATGCTCAACATCGGTCGCAACGCCGTGCAGGCGATGAAGCATTCCGGAAAGTTGATCCTGCGCACGCGCGCGTTGACCAGCGTCAGTATCGGTACGCGTCGCCATCGACTGGTCGCGTCGATTCAGTTCGAAGATAACGGACCCGGTGTACCGGCACAGCTGCAGGACACCTTGTTCTATCCCTTCGTTACCGGCCGAGCCGAAGGCACCGGTCTTGGACTGGCCATTGCACAGGATCTGGTCAGTCGTCACGGTGGCCTGATCGAATTCGAGAGCCGTCCCGGCCGCACCGTTTTTACCTTGCTAATTCCTTTCAATACCTATGATGCAGCAGATGGCTACAAAACCTCTTAATGTCTGGCTGGTTGATGACGATGCGTCCATACGCTGGGTGCTTGAGCGCGCGCTCAAGCAAGGCGGCATGGTGCCCACCGCATTTGAACAGGCGGATTCAGCGTTGTCAGCCCTGCGCCGTTCGCGACCGGATGTGTTGATGACCGACATTCGCATGCCGGGCCGCAGTGGGCTGGAGTTGCTGGCAGAGATTCGCGACTCGCAACCCGAGTTGCCGGTGATCGTGATGACTGCACACTCGGATCTGGACAGCGCCGTCGCTGCCTATCAGGGCGGCGCGTTTGAATATCTGCCCAAGCCTTTTGACATTGATCAGGCGGTGGACCTGGTGCGGCGTGCTGCCAACCAGAAGAAAATCCCCGAAGAGGTCAGCACTGACTCCAAGCGCATTCCTGAAATGCTCGGGCAAGCGCCGGCCATGCAGGAAGTGTTTCGAGCCATTGGCCGTCTGTCGCGCTCCAGCATGACGGTACTGATCAACGGCGAATCCGGCACTGGTAAAGAACTGGTTGCACGCGCATTGCATCGCCACAGCCCGCGCGCCAACAAGGCGTTCATTGCCTTGAACACCTCGGCCTTTACTGCCGACCTGCTCGAGTCCGAATTGTTCGGTCATGAAAAGGGCTCGTTCACTGGCGCCGATGCACAGCGTCGCGGCCGCTTTGAACAGGCGGATGGTGGCACGTTGTTCCTCGATGAAATCGGCGACATGTCGCCGCAGCTGCAAACCCGCTTGTTGCGTGTGCTCGCCGAGGGTGAGTTCTATCGGGTCGGTGGCCAGACACCGGTGCGTGTGGATGTGCGTGTGATCGCGGCCACACATCAGGACCTGGCCGAGCGCGTCAAACAGGGGCTGTTCCGTGAAGACCTGCTGCATCGTCTGAATGTGATTCGTATTGAAGTGCCACCGCTGCGTGCACGTCGTGATGACATCCCGGAACTGCTGCATTCCTACTTGAGCACGGCGGCCACAGAACTTGGCGTGGAAGCCAAGGTTCTGACCAAGGAAGCGGAAACAGCGCTGGTTGCCTATGACTGGCCCGGCAACGTGCGTCAGTTGGTGAATACCTGCCGTCGCCTTACGGTCACTGCGCCGGGTCGCGAGATCAAGGTGGCTGACATTCCCACCGATCTGGGTGGCGCACCGACAGCCAGCAGTTTGCAGGAAGAATGGGCGCGACAACTTACCGCGTGGGCAGAGAAACGACTGGCCAGCGGCGGTGCGCCATTGCTCGACGATGCCATGCCGGAGTTCGAACGCACATTGATTCGTGTGGCATTACGCAAGACGGAGGGTGGTCGTCAGGAAGCCGCCAAGCTGCTCGGCTGGGGTCGCAATACCCTGACGCGCAAACTCAAGGAACTGGGCATGGACGATGAGTAGCGTCTGCGCACAGTGGGTGAACTGCGAAACTCAGGAGTGATTCATTCCGGGCCAAACATCAAAACGGCTTCTGTCTGGCCTCAGGAATCTGACGTGCCATTGTTGGCTGCAGCAGGATTGGCTTCCGGGTTGTTCGCAACCCAATTCATGAATATCTTGTAGCCGATCGTCAGCAGCGTAGCACCCACGAACATCCCGAGAATACCAGCAGTCGCCATGCCGCCCAACGCGCCGAGCAGGATCACCGGCATGGGTGCGTCGACGCCACGACCCAGCATCAGCGGCTTCAGCACGTTGTCGACCAAACCTGACAGCACCAACACGATCGTATGGATGGTTGCGGTTCCGCTGCTGTAGTTGCCGCTCGACCATATATAGATGATTGCCGGCAGAATGACGATCAACGCGGGTATCTGTGCAATACCCAATATCAGTCCAACAGCCGCCAGCACGCCGGCCCACGGCACGCCGGCGACGAGCAGCGCAATGCCAATGATGGTGGATTGAATGAAAGCAACACCAATCACTCCGTTGGCGACGGCGCGAATGGTCGCTGCGGCAAGATCAGTAAACCGCTGGCCTTTTGCAACGCCGACAATGCGACTGAAAATGGCACGACTGGCGCGCGCACCCGACTCGCCATAGGCCATCAAGATGCCGGAGATGATGAGAGCCGCCAGAAACTTCAATATTCCAACGCCGATACTCGCGACCATCGCCAGTGCGTCCCTTGCCAGGTCGCCGATTTTCGGTTGCAGGCTCTGTACCAGTCCGGGCAGATCAGAATGTGCCGCCGACCAGATGACATAGAGCTTTTCGCCGACCAATGGCCAGTCTTGCACACCTGTTCTCGGCACGGGTATTTCCAGGGTATTGTTCTGCACCCCGTGGACAAGGCCACGCACCGACTCGCCAAACGAATTCATCAGCAAGGCAGTGGGCGTGACGATCAGAACGACGCCAGCAATTACTACAATGGTAGAGGCAAGCCATTGCTTCCTGCCGACTTTGCGGGCAATCAACTGATGCAGCGGATAGATCGTAATCGCCAGGATGAGCGCCCAGACCATCAGTGTCAGGAATGGCGAGAAGATCTGGTAACACAGGACCACCATGACGCCAATCAAGCTGGCGCGAATCAGCACGTCGATAAGACGGGATGACAGCCGACTTTCTAACCCAGAATCAGACTGCGCGGGCGTGCTCATTGGTCTTCTCCATTTACAACGTTGAGTGGGCCGTTGATCAAGGGGATGTCGGTACCAGTACTTGCCATCGATCACGCAAGCAAGCGTTCATGTCGCGTAGTTCCGTCGGCCACTTTGTTTGAATGCCGAATTACAAGTCGCAGCGTTACAACCATTAAGCATTCGGCACCGTGATTCCGGCGCCGGTTGAGCTGAAGTGCCCGATTGCTATGGAGCGATGCCTACACCGCTCCTTCTAATGATGCGCCACTTGACGATTGCAAATCGAGTAAGGGATGAGGGCGGTGAGGACCGGCCGGATCTGCGGGCAACCCCTACTCACGAGAATTCTACGGTCCATGCTTGCCGTCCGCGCCACTGTTGCTTCAACCGGCGGGGCAAACCAAACTACCAAGTATGTCATCTACCAGACCATCGCCGCTCATCCCGCTGGCCGCGCATACCCTGCCGTGGTTCGCGCTGTTAGCTGCTGCGGTGGGCGCGGCGCCGTTCGCGGTGGCGCGCGAGATCCTGCAGCAACCTGGGTTGGCGCTGGTTGCGCTGGTGGGATTGCTGCTGGAAACGACCCTGACGCGCTTGCTGCCGACGTTCCGGGTACGCACCGGCATGCGGGTTCTGCTTGATATTGTGACGTTACTGCTGTTTGCCGCCCTGATCAACGCCGCGACGGGCGGGATCGAAAGTCAGGTGCTGGCATTGTTCCTGTTGCCCCTGACGGCAGCAGCCATTGCGCTCAGCCGGTTTGGATTCTTGCTGGCAGCCATCGTGGTAACAATGGCCTATGTGCTGCTGGGCGCGCTCACTCCGCACGTCGATGTGCTGTCGTCGGCTTTCATCATCCGCGTCATTGGCAATCTGGCGCCGGCGCTCATTGCTACCGGCGCCATTTCCCTGCTGATGACGCAGATGCAGGTGGCCGACCAGCAGATTCGTGATCTGTCTGCCAGCGACGCCCTTACCGGGCTGATGAATCTGCGCGCCTTCGAGTTGTTGCTGGAGCAGAATCACCAGAAGTCCGAACGCAGTGGACGCGCTTACAGCCTGGCAGTCATTGACGTGGATAATCTGGCGCAGATCAACGAAACGCATGGTCATGCAGCCGGCACCCAGTTGCTGCTGGCAGTCGTGGAAGCCGTGAAGCGCTCCATTCGCAGTGCCGATACTGCAGCCAGACTGGGTGGTAACGAGCTGGTGGTGTTACTCCAGGATGCCGACGCCACGACTGCCGGCACGGTGGCGCAGCGCATCCGCAACAATGTGTATGCAGGTACCATTTCGGTGGCCAATCGCCTGATGCGGGCGCAAGTCAGTATTGGGGTAGCCAGTTTTCCCAAGGATCAGCTCAGCCACACTGACCTGTTGAATCAGGCCGTGCAGCGCATGCAAAAGGACCGCGTCCTGCGCCGTGCCTCGGACCGTACCGTGGACAAGCCGGCCTCGCCCTTGTTGTAGCGAACGGGCCGGGTGGACCTCACCCACAGCGAGTAGAGCCAAGTCCCGGTGTGTACAATGGCCCCCCTGATTGACTACCGGCACGTCTTTCCTTCAAAACCAGATGAGCACCGCAGCGGCAGCTACCACCAGCGCAACCTGGCGCGATTATTACGAACTCGGCAAGCCGCGTGTGGTGATGTTGATTGTGTTCACCGCCTTTGTCGGCATGTTGCTGGCGGTGCCGGGGCTGCCGCCGTTGAAAGCCCTGCTGTTCGGCAATCTGGGCATTGCGCTGGCGGCGTCCTCTGCGGCCGCCATCAATCACGTACTGGACCGGCGTTACGACCGTGGCATGAAACGCACTCAGGGCCGGCCGATTCCACTGGGCCACGTTACTGAAAAACAGGCGCTGACTTACGCGGTAACGCTGGGTGTGCTGTCCATGCTCATGCTCACGGCGTGGGTGAACATCCTGACCGCGGTACTGACGTTTGCCTCATTGATTGGCTATGCCATCGTTTACACGGTCTGGCTCAAACACGCCACGCCGCAGAACATCGTGATCGGTGGGGCTGCCGGCGCGGCGCCGCCGGTACTGGGCTGGGCCGCAGTGACCGGCACCATTGACCCTAATGCGCTGCTCCTGTTCCTGATCATTTTCATCTGGACGCCGCCGCACTTCTGGGCACTGGCAATTGCCCGTCGCGACGACTATGCCAAGGTGGGCATACCGATGCTGCCGGTGGTGTACGGCGTGGAATTCACCCGTCTGCATATTCTGCTGTATACCATCCTGCTGCTGCTGGTGACATTGCTGCCCTACCTCACCGGTATGTCCGGTCTGTTGTATCTGGCTGCGGCCGTGATACTGGGCGCCATCTTCATTTACTATGCCCTATTGCTGAAGTTCCGACCCACCGAGCAGCTGCCCATGCGTACCTTCGGCTTTTCGATTACTTATCTGTCGTTGCTGTTCGCCATGTTGCTGGTCGATCACTATCTCCGTATTCGCTGGTGAGCCAGGCCTTCTGCCTATGGCTCGCACTCAATCTTCCGGCTTCGTACCCTGGCTGTTGCTGGGGGTCATCGCGCTGATCTGTTACGGCTCGCTATATCCATTCAATTTCAATTTTGATGGCAGCTTTCCAACACTGAAAGCCGCCCTGCTGCAATTGAGCTGGGCTCGAGCCGGCCGCGCCGACCGGGTGCGCAACATATTGTTGTACGTGCCGCTTGGCTTCTGCCTGATGCTGATGCTGCGTAATCGCCTGGGCTTTGTACTGGCCGCGTTGCTATCCACATTGCTGGGTGCCGCGTTGTCGATGTGCATCGAGCTGGCGCAGGTGTACCTGACCATCCGCGTACCCAGTCTGATGGACATGACCTTGAATGCTTCCGGAACGCTGCTGGGTGCAGTGGGCGGTGTGGTGTGGCGCAGCCTCAGCGGCCTGGTGTATCTGCCGCCAAACACCCGTTCCCGTCCGGGTGACCGCAGCGCGCTGGTGTTGCTGATTACCTGGGTGATCTGGCGTCTGGCGAACTTCGAACCGGTGGTCAGCCTGACGCGCCTGAAGGTCGCGCTGCGTCCACTGCTGGAGTGGGAGTTTTCCCTGCCATTGACGCTGCGTTTTCTGATCATGTGGCTGGTGGTGGCGCAAGCCGTACTCAGTTACGCCCATCGGCAACGCAGCAATGAAGTGCTGCTGACCGTGATGGCCATCGTGATGGTCGGAAGGCTGTTGTTTGTCACGCCGGCGTTCATTGCCTCCGAGCTGCTGGCGCTGGCGCTGCTGTTGCCGACGCTGGTCATACTGCACAAGTTTCGCAGCGCACCGCAGAGCGCCGTAGTGCTGATCGCCTTTGCGCTGTTGTTCGTTTACGAACGACTGATACCGTTCAACTTCGGCAGCATGGAACACAATTTTGATTTCTGGCCGTTCATGGCCTGGATTCACAATGGCATGCCCATTGATGCCGATCTTTTGCTGCGCAAGCTGTTTGTATTCGGTGCGCTGATCTGGTTGCTCAAGGATGCCGGGCTGCCCATGCAAACTGCCATGATCAGCGTGGTGCTGGTAGTGCTGGGCATTGAAGTGCTGCACCTGTGGCAACCCGGCCATAGCAGTTCGCTGACCGATCCGGTGCTGGCATTGCTGATGGGCCTGTTGATGCGTTTCGCCAGTGACGAACGCAAGACCAGGCGCAGCCCATACGCGCGACGTTAAAAGTTTCCCTGAAGAGCACAATGGATATTTCACATCTGGTCGACAAGTTGAATGATGCGCAACGACAGGCCGTTACCGCACCGATTGGACCGGCGTTGATTCTGGCGGGTGCCGGCAGTGGCAAGACGCGTGTGCTTACCCATCGCGTTGCCTGGCTGGTGGAAGTCGAGGGCGTATCACCGTACGGCATCATGGCTGTGACCTTTACCAACAAGGCCGCCGGCGAGATGCGCGCGCGCATAGAACAGATGTTGCATCTGCCCACAGCGCCACTGTGGATCGGCACCTTTCACGGTATTGCGCACCGGCTACTGCGGCTGCACTGGCGCGAGGCGAACCTGCCGCAGAGCTTCCAGATCATGGACGCCGACGATCAGCAGCGCGCCATCAAGAAGATTCTCAAGGCTATGAATCTGGACGAGGCGCGCTGGGTACCCAGGGAAATCACCTGGTTCATCAATGCGCAGAAAGACGCCGGTCTGCGGCCGAAGCAACTGAGAGACGAAGGCGATTACAACCGCCGTCAGTTGATCCGCATCTACGAGGCCTATGAAGACGCCTGCCAGCGCGGCGGCATGGTGGACTTCGCCGAGCTGTTGTTGCGTGTGTTTGAACTGCTGCGTGATAACGCTGCCGTACTGGAACACTATCGACGCCGCTTCCAGCATGTACTGGTGGATGAGTTCCAGGACACCAATGCGATTCAGTATCAATGGCTGCATCTGCTGGTGGGACCGCAAGGCAATCCGTTCGTGGTGGGCGACGACGATCAATCCATCTATGGCTGGCGCGGTGCCAAGGTCGAGAACCTGATGCAGTTCAAACGCGATTTTCCACGCGTACAGACTTTTCGTCTGGAGCAGAACTATCGTTCCACAGGCAACATTCTCAACGCGGCCAACAAACTGATTGAAAACAACAGCGGCCGTCTCGGCAAGAATCTGTGGACCAGCGGCAGCGATGGCGAGCCCATCAAACTCTACGCCGCTTACAACGAACGTGACGAAGCCGATTTTGTCGTGAATCGCATTCGCGACTGGGTGAACAAAGGGGGGCGGCGCAGCGAGTGCGCCATCCTGTATCGCGCCAATGCCATCTCGCGCGTGTTCGAAGAAGCCATGATCTCGGCGCGTTTGCCGTATCGCGTATACGGGGGTCTGCGGTTCTTCGAACGCGCCGAAATCAAGGATGCGCTGGCGTATTTGCGTCTGATCCAGAATCGCGGCGACGACGCGTCGTTCGAACGCGTGGTGAACTTGCCGACACGCGGCATTGGTCTTAAGACTCTGGATATTCTGCGTGACTACGCGCGCGCCAATACCTGCACCATGTGGGAAGCTGCCGGTGCCAGCATGAAAGACCTGGGACCCAAGGCGGGCGGCGCACTGCATGCCTTCATGTTGCTGATCGAAACGCTGGACCAGCACACCAGGGTGTTGCCGTTACATGAACAGGTTGATCACGTCATCGTGCACAGCGGTCTGATGGCGCATCACCAGAAAGAAAAAAGCAGCAACCGGGGCGGTGCTGAAGCACGCGTGGAAAACCTGGAAGAACTGGTCAGTGCCGCGCGCGGTTTTGATGCCGAAAGCGTCAGCAGCGAAGAAACCGCCGACATGACTCCGCTGGCGGCGTTTCTGGCGCACGCAGTGCTGGAGTCCGGTGAAGGTCAGGCTGAGGCCGGCGAAGACAGCGTACAGATGATGACACTGCATACGGCAAAGGGACTGGAGTTTCCCGTGGTGTTTTTGTGTGGTCTGGAAGAAGGTCTGTTTCCGCATCAACGTTCCAGCGCCGATCCCTCGGGCATGGAGGAAGAACGTCGACTGTGTTACGTCGGCATCACGCGCGCCATGCGTCAGCTGTATATGAGCTACGCGGAAACACGTCGCCTGCATGGCATCGACAGTCATGGTTCGCCGTCACGGTTCATCCGCGAGATACCCGCCAATCTACTGGAAGAAATTCGTCCTCGTATCCAGATCTCGCGCCCGGTTTACAACCCTCAATCGTATTCATCATCACGCAGCAGTGCCCTGCAGGAAGACACACCTGGTGGCGTTCGTCTTGGGCAACGTGTGCGTCACGGCAAATTCGGCGACGGCGTGGTGTTGAACCTGGAAGGTCAGGGTACGCACGCCCGCGTGGAAGTTCGCTTCGAGAATCTCGGCAGCAAGTGGCTGGTGTTGTCGTATGCGAATCTGGAAACTTTGTAGACAGCGGTGTTGGCAACACCTGCGAAGCGAACCAGCAAGATCCTTATCTGCATCACGGCACGACGTGGCTGATCTTCAGCGTGACACCGGGGGCGCCCCTGGTTTTAACCGTCACGGCATTGGCCTGCAGATCGCCCCGGCCCGCCGTGGCCTGACCGCTGCTTGACAGGCGCGCTTCCAGCTTCACCTGGGGATACAGGGATAGCTTGCGCGTGGGCATCATGGCGTTGCTGTCATCCAGCACAAACTTCACCGGCCAATGGACATCCGTGGCGCGATAGGCAGCGACCGGCGCGGGCGAATCGTCGGCCTTTGCGTAGATGAACAATGTCATGCCGGCTGTCACCTGTGCCCGCACAGCGGGGTCAAGTTCCACAGTACCCTGCACTTGCGCGATGGACTGGCTTACGGCTGTCTGTGCCACAGTGTTGCCGCTCAAGCCGGTATCCTCCGCCAGGTTGGCGTCGATCGTGGCCAGATCAGGCGAGTCGCTGGGTAGCACTGCACGCAAGCGGCGCCACACCAGCACAGCATCGGAATAGCGCTGTTCGGCATGCGCCACACTGGCCTTCAACCAGAGTGCCTGCGCATGTTTCGGATCCAGCTGCAATGCGGCTTCAATGGCCTGAGTGACCACCGCATCAGACAAGGAACTCGATGAAGCGCATACATCGGCGTATTCCGCCCAGGTATCTGCGTCCATCGCATGCAGCCCGATCACTTTTTCGTAAGCCTGCCGTGCGGGTGCGAACTGTCGCGCACGGCGCTGCAATTCGGCGATGGCACGCCATGCTGCTGCATTGCCGGGCTGGACTGCCACCAGTTGTTCGTAGCGTTGCAATATTACAGCGTCATCTTCGCCCGTTTGCGACGTTTTCTGACCGACTGCGCCGGTCTTGAGTTGATGCTGTCTGGCCAATTGCGCTGCTGCCGTATCACCCAGGAATTCATAGCTCTGCGCCAGCAGTTCCCAATCTGCATCGCTGCCGTTTCCAGTTGCCAGTTTTGCCACCAGTCTGTGCACCGCCTCATCCAGTGAGCCCGCCGCGCCGTCATCGGTGGCGTGTGCCCCGCTGTTTGCCGCAGCCGCATTTGTTACGGTCAGCTGCTTGCTACTGCCAATCCAGTGGTAAACCCCAAAGGACAACACCACCAGCAGTACGGACGCGCCAATTGCCCAGACGCGTTCGTTGGCATGCCAGAGTTTCATGAAGAAGGCCGCTACTGCGATACCTGCCATGAAGCCTGTGACTGCCCAGAAGAATTCAAGTTGGTTTGGGATCACGAGTCCTTACCTGTGTGGCAGATGGGAACGTCATATCAGGCAAGTACTCTGGATACAGGGTCAGCGGCAGAGCGCGCAAGGGGTGTGGATTAATTTTTTCCATCACGAAAAATATTTCGTCTTTGTTTGAACCGATCGCCACGTGGACGGTACTCAGCCCTTGAGAAAAGATCGATTCTGCGGATTGAACCGGTGTGCCTGCATAAACAGGCACAGATTGGGACTGGCTGGGAAGGGAGTATTGCCTCGCCATCGTTTGGTTGCCATGCGGCGGGCAGTACCCAAAGGGGCAAGAAGAATGACACCCAACACGATCCTTCGGGCTGGTATGCAGGCTCACTCTGCACGCCATATGCGGCTGGGTCATCAAGCCGTTATCAGGCCCACGCGTGCAATGCCGATGTTACTGGCGATCTGGCTGGTCACCCTGCTGCTGAGTCCGGCAAGTATGGCGCAGACCCCCGAACCAGCCACCTATGTAGGTGAAAAGGTCTGCACGGCCTGCCACAGTCAGGAAAATCGCCACTTCACCGAGACATTGCACGCCAAGGCGTTTCGACTCAATCCGCGTAATGACAACGAAGCGCGCGTGTGCGAGGCCTGTCATGGCCCGGGATCGCTGCATGTGAAGGACACCAAGGACAAGAGCGCGTTGATTGGTTTCACCAAGCACTGGGGTACACCGGTCGCCAGACAGAACCAGCAATGCCAGGGTTGCCACACGGGCGGCAGCCAGATGCACTGGACAGGCTCCATTCACGCACGTAATCAACTCAGCTGTGCGGACTGCCACAACCCGATGGAAAAAAATTCCGTCAATGGTTTGCTGGCGAAGACCACTATCAATGACACCTGCGAAACCTGTCACCAGCAGCAGCGCAACGAATTCAACAAGCGATCGCACATGCCATTGCATGAGGGCAAGATCACCTGCGTGGATTGCCACAATCCGCATGGCAGCGCTACCAAGCCGCTGTTGAAAGCCGAAAGCACCAACGTGGTGTGTTACACCTGCCATACGGAGAAACGCGGCCCATTCCTGTGGGAGCATCAGCCGGTACGAGAGAACTGCACCAACTGCCATGCGGTGCACGGCTCGAATCATGACAAGTTGCTGGTAGCCGAGCGACCCTTCCTGTGTCAGCAGTGTCACAACCTGTCGGCCGGTCATTCCAGCCAGTTTTTCCGTGCCGACCAGACGGCGGCAGCGGGTCAACTACCGGGCGGTGCGACCAATCCGCGCGTGCCGGGACGGGCCTGTCAGAACTGTCACACGCAAATTCACGGCAGCAATCATCCTGCCGGTGCGCGCTTCCAACGCTAGGAGCAACCCATGCACACTCAGTGGAATCGCCATAATTTATTGCGCACCGGGCGAATCACCAGCTGGACAGCGGCGGTTGGCTGTTTGCTGCCACTCGTCGTCGGCACCGCCCAGGCCAATTCCGGTTATGGCGTGGATACCTCGCAGGGAAACTTCCTGAATCCGGCTGGCACACCCAGCACCCGGGCCAAGGACCCGGATGGACTGGGAATTCAGGAGTACTCGCGCACACCCACCGGGTTTCTGGTGCTGCGTCCATACGAAGTGCCGGAACCCAAACCGTTGTCCAAAGACTGGACGCTCACCAATAGTTGGCTCGAGATCGGGGGTCTGATCACCGAGGGCGACGAAAATGCCGCCAAGTTCCGTGAATACAAGGATCTCAGTCAGGGCGTGTATCTTAACAACTTCGGCATGCAGCTGGAAAAACAGGAGAGCGCTTCGTTTGTTGAATTCACTGGCGGCGCCATCGGCTATGACGATCAATTCGCCAACTTCAACTTTGGCAAGTACAACAGCTGGCGCGTCAAGACCTTTTACAAGGAAACACCCCACGTGTTCACCAGCAGCTACCGCTCCCTGTGGAACGATGTGGGCAGTTCCTATCTGGCGCTGACTTCCCTGCCGCCCGGCGGCACAGCCAACAATGCTGCGACCACCGATATCAACATTGGCACCGCCGCATTGCAGACGCCGTATTCAACCTTGAAACTGGTGCGCGAGAAGGGCGGCGTGAAGCTGGAGATGCGTCCGGCCGATCACTGGAACGTGTTTGTCAGCTACACCAATGAACAACGCGAAGGCGCCCGGCCGTTTGGTCTGGTCAGTGGCGGCGGCGGCGGTACCGGTGGTGTGGAAGCGCCCGAGTCGATCGACTACCTGACGCATGATTTTCTGGCAGGGCTGCAATATTCCAACCAGCTGACCAGTGTCAACGTCACGCTCAATGCCTCGATGTTTCGCAATCACATTGACACCATGACCATCGAGAATCCGATGGTCGTCCCTGCTGCCAACAACATTGCCGCCTTCCCGCGCGCGGTATTTGATCTGTATCCGGACAACGACTTCTACAGCGCCAAGGTCGAATACGCACGCGCCCTGCCCAATCTGTGGAGCGGCAATTTCACGCTGCTCGCCTCGACCAGCAGCTCGCAACAGGATGATCACCTGATTCCTTCCACACCCTATGCCGGTGCATCGGTGAACGGCGTTGCCGGTGGCAGCTGGGATACCACCGCATCACTCTACAAGCAGACTGCGGATGCCAGGATCGACAGCAGTCTGGTCGATGTGACTTTGTCGCTGCATCCTGCCTCCCGGCTGGATGTACGGGCCAAGGTGCGCTGGTATCAAACCAGCAATGACAAGGATTACCTCGCGTGTAATCCCCTTACCGGCCAGTGGGGCCGGTTGATCAACGATGGTTCGGCAAACACCGTCGTGAATACGCCGGCCTATCTGGCACCAAACGTACGCTGCAACATCGAGGCAACGGCAGCCCTGGGTGTGGTGCCCAGCGGTGGCAACATTGACCTGCGCAGCATTCCGTATGAGTACACGCAACGCAACTATGAGCTGGATGGTGACTTGCGGGTCGGCAACGCCAGCAATTTCAATCTCAGTGTCGAACGAGAAGAGTACGCACGAGAATATCGCGAACGCGCCGATACCCACGAGAACAAGTTCAAACTGGGATATGTGAATCGCGGTTTTGGTTTCGGTACTCTGCGCCTGTCGGCTGAAATGGACCAGCGTAGTGGTTCAACCTACAACCCGGATCCATACATGCAGTTCTACAGCATTGCCCTGGGGCCTTTGCCCACAGCCGTGGGCACCACGGGCAATACCTGGATTCGCACCAACGATCTGCATCGCAAATATGATGTGGCAGAGCGCGATCAAACCATTCTCAATGCGCGATTCAACTTCATGCTGGGCGACAGCGTCGATGTAGGCGCGACGTTGCAGGCCAAGGACATGAAGTATCCTGACTCCGTCTACGGTCGCAATGATCATCAGCGTCTGAACAGTGCCAGCCTGGATGTCAACTGGCAGCCGCTGGACAACTTCAATGTGTATGGCAACTACAGCTATCAGGACGGCCGCATGGAGCAGGCCGGCTTGCAGAATAACGCCAACTGCCCCATCGGTACGACCTACTACTTCCTCAGCAACGGGGTGGTGCAAACCACACCGATCAGTCCAGCACAGTCTGCAGCCGGACTCACGCAGCTGGGCTCCAGCACCATCACGGCGGGCAACTTTGTGTCGCTGTGCGGTACCGTGGCGCCTTTCAATCCGCTATTTCCCACCAGCCGCACCTGGACGATGAGCCATCGCGATCGCAGCCAGACCTTCAATATTGGTGGCAACTACAACTTTACCCGGGCACGGCTGTACGCCAATTACACGCTGACGCACGCGGCCAGCGCCATTCACTACACCTACAACCCCGATGCCCTGGGCTTGACTCCGGCGCAGGTGGCGCTGATAGGCACCGGCTTCCCGGACATCACCGATGAACGCAGCACGCTTGAAGCCAACTTGATCATTCCATTCAACCCGAAGCTGTCCATGCGACTGTACTACCTGTATGAGACCGACAAGCTTCACGACTGGCACTATGACGGCGTCGCGGCGAACCCGACGCCCAGTAACAACCAGATGACCTTCCTGGATTCCGGCCCGCAGGACTACCACGTCAGTGTTGTCGGTGTGTTTCTGACCGTGAGACTGTAATCGTGCGCCTGCGATTGCTCACAGCATGTCTGCTGCTGTGCCAGGCGCCGGTCCATGCAGCAACAGACGCCAGAACACTCGCCAACACCGTATGTGTCGCCTGTCACGGCACTGACGGCAACGGCATCGCTGAAACCTTTCCCAAGCTGGCGGGTCAGCGACCGGAGTATCTGCTCAAGCAAATGACCGATTTCCTCGGCGGCAGGCGCAAGAACGACGTAATGACACCGTTTCTGCTCCCGCTCAAAGCGGCCAATCTGGAGGAAGTGGCGCAATACTTCAGCGCACTCCCGCCCAGCAGAGCAGCGGCAAGTACTCAATCAGAAGCGGGCAAACTCTTGTATGACAACGGCAACGTTGCCAATGGCGTGCCGGGCTGTGTAGGGTGTCACGGGCCGGGTGGCCAGGGTGTGGAGCTGAATGCCCGGCTGGCCGGACAATATCAAAGCTACTTGATCGCGCAGATAAAAGCCTTCAAGAATGGCGCGCGGAATAATGACAAGGCGCGAGTGATGCGTAGTGCCGTAGCCAATCTGAGCGAAGCTGAAATCAACGCCGTGACGGAGTACCTTGTCGCTCAGTAGTTGACACGCTGCAACAAACCGCAATCCCGGTTAGTATCGATAGGATATAAGAAGCCCGAAGCCTACCGGAACCTATGTTGCGCAAGGAATGTTGTTCGCGTTGCCCAGCATTGCAACGAAGTGTATTTAGCCTCTTGCTGAGCCTGTTGACCGCTGGTGCTTGTTCAGCGGGATCACTGGGTGGCAGCATCACGGCCACGAGCGACTATGTGTATCGCGGCGTATCGCAAACCCGCAATGAAGCGGCGCTGCAACTGGATGTGCATTTTCAAGCCAGCGACCACTGGGTTATGGGCGCATGGGCATCGCCCGTACAGCCGTTGCCAGAGAAACATGCAACGGAACTGAATCTGTACACGCAATGGCATCAGCAGCTCGCAGGCGGGGTGAGCGCCAGTTTCGGGGCTACCTACTACAGCATTCTTGATGACCCACGCGCAGTGCCTTATAACTACCTGGAGTTGAGCACTGATATGAACTGGCGTGATCGACTGGTGCTGACTGCTACGCTGGCCCCTGACACCACGCTTTTTTCCAGGGCGACCGGGCCGGTTACCGACCAGCAGACTTACAGCCTTGAGCTGACCGGCAATCAACGGCTGCCCGGGAAGTTGTTGCTCCAGGCAGGTCTGGGCTATTTTGCTGCCATCGACCTGCACGACAGCGGTTATGCCTATGGCAGCGGCAGCCTGGGGCGCCAGTTCGGCCGCCTGAATACCATCTTGTCGTACTTCTGGGTACAGGATGTGCAGCACCGCAGTTACATGCGCGGCCCGGCAGGTGATCCGTGGGTGCTGACCGCAGTCTGGACGTTTTAATCGAGCATCCACTGAACCATCCGTGCAGTAATGGGTACTCACATGAACTATCCAGGAGCTCGAGTGTCCGCGTTACCACACTACACCCCTGCTGCGCGCGAAGAGGCCGACCAGGCGTTGATGAAGCGAGTCGTGGCTCGCGACGGTGCTGCGTTTCGCGAGCTGTATATCTATTACCATCGCCGTCTGGCGCGCTTTCTGATGCGACTGACGCCCCGCTACGAGCTGGTGGAAGAAGTCATCAATGACACATTGTGGGTGGTATGGAACAAGGCCAGTGAGTTTCGCGGCGAATCACGAGTGTCAACCTGGATTATGGGGATTGCCTACCGGCGTGCGCTGAAAAGCCTGCAGGTCAATGACATTACTGCGACCGATACGGTGCCGGCTGAAGATCAACATCTGCAGGCGCCGGATGAGTTGAGTGAAGCTGAATTGAGTGAATGGATCTTGTCCGGCATGCAGCACCTGCCCGCCGAACAGCGCCTGGTCCTGGAGTTTGCCTATGGCTATGGCCACTCCTGCGAAGAAATTGCACTGATCATGAACTGTCCAATCAACACGGTGAAAACCCGCCTGTTTCATGCCCGCGACAAATTGCGGCATCTGCTGCCGCAACTTGCTGGTCTGGAGGCCCTGCCATGAGTGAACACACCAGAGCATGGGAGCAGATTCCCTGGCTGGTCAATGGTAGCCTGAAAGGGAAACAGCTGAATGAGCTGCAGAAGCATCTGTCGACCTGCAGTGAGTGTCGAGCCGAGCTGGCACTGCAGACACGATTGCGTGATGCCATAGCCGCCCAGCCTGCTGTGGAATTTGCGCCGCAGGCTTCGTTCAACAGTCTGTTGGCGCGCATTGAAGCTGATGCAGAATTCCAGAAACCAGGCAAGCGCATCATGCCGCATCGCGATCGTCGCTGGCTGGTCTATGGCCTGGCGGCGCAGTGGCTGCTGATGGCAGGTATCGCGTGGTGGTATGTACACATCACGTCGGCGGATTACCGCACCGTAACCAGTCGTTCCATCACGCCAACCGGCGAATTGAAAGTAGTGTTTGAGAACAGCACCACGCTGGCAGAACTTGCCGAAATTCTCGGCAGCACAGGCCTGACATCCATAGCCGGACCATCGCCGGCAGGTGTTTTTGTACTACGCCGGGATGCGCAGCACGATCAACTGGATGTCAACGCCGCGTTGCTGCAGTTGCGCGCGAGCCCACGAGTGCGTTTTGCCGAACGCAGCGCGGCCCCAGAGTAACCGGATCATGTGCACACGCCGTTGCCTGACCGTGCTGCTACTGCTGAGCGCCTTCGTACTGAGTGCGTGTCAGACAACAGGCCAGGTCGGCATCGACATCACCGATGACGCGAATCGCCTGATTGTGGTGGCCGTTCAAAACGTGCCGGTGGCACCACTGCGTGCGGGCTCTACACAACGCGCTTATAACGCCGGTCAATATGCTGTCAGCGCAAGTGCGCAAGGCGATTTGCAGGCTCTGGCGCGCGACTATCAGCTGCAGGCATTGTCGCAATGGCCTATCGAGCTGCTCGAGATGCACTGTGCGTTGTTTGTCATTCCCGCCGGCATCAATCGCGATACCTTGCTGACGCGGTTGCAATCTGACCAGCGGGTGCAGCTGGCGCAGCCATTGAATATATTTGAAACACAAAGCACGCCGAGTGTTGATCCGTATGCCGCCATGCAAACTGGCATGCAGGAAATGCAGTTGGATGCAGCGCATAAACAATCACAAGGGCGTGGTGTGCGTGTGGCGGTAATTGATACTGGCATGGACAGCACGCATCCCGATCTGGCTGGACGCATCGTCGCCGAGTACAACGTGGTGGACAACGACGTTGCACAGTTCCATCAGGATCGTCATGGCACCGCGGTGGCGGGCGTACTGGCTGCCAACAAGGACAACGGTGTCGGGATGACTGGAGTCGCGCCGCAGGCAAGGTTGATGTCGATCAAGGCCTGTTGGGAGGTGCCCGCACGCAATGAGGGAGCGCGCTGTAACTCCTACACGCTGGCGCAAGCCATTGCCAAAGCGGTCGCTGAGCATGCGCAGATCATTAACCTGAGTCTGACCGGCCCCAGCGATGTGTTGCTCAGCGCCTTGACTGAACGCGCCATCGCCAAAGGGATCGTCATCGTAGGTGCAGGCTCCAGCTCGGTTGCGGCAGGCTTTCCGGGTAATGTGCCGCGCGTGATTACCGCCGTGAGCAATCGCAACAGCAAAGCCACAGCGTTGCATGCTCCCGGTGAAGAAGTGCTGACGCTGGCGCCAGGTGGACGTTATGACTTTGTTTCCGGTGACTCGCTGGCCACTGCTGCAATAAGTGGAGTTACCGCGTTACTGATTGCCAAGCAGCGTGATCTCACCTCGGAGCACTTGATGCAATTGCTTACCAGCGCCGGCAAAACCCCATCGAAAACTGATACTGCCCCGGTGATTAATGCTTGCCGCGCCGTCGCCAGTCTCACTGGTGTCGATAACTGTGCGCAGTCGGACTAGCGCTGATGGAATAATGTGCTCGCTTTAGCATGGTCACTGATGGGCCGACTGCGCAGTAACTAAAATGTGACCACGTCTGGTGTGGCAGGATGTCAATCAAGCGCGGCTGATGCAATAGTTGAACAAGCGATCACGATCAGCCGGACAGTGTTGACAAGAAAGCGATGCAACTGCTGCGCAATCAATTGCTGCGAACGTGAATTACGTTAAACAGAAACTCTC
Source organism: uncultured Pseudomonadota bacterium (assembly GCA_963748005.1). Taxonomy (GTDB): domain Bacteria; phylum Pseudomonadota; class Gammaproteobacteria; order Steroidobacterales; family Steroidobacteraceae; genus CAILZL01. The sequence continues at coordinate 1,635,470 of CAVVHH010000002.1, read as the reverse complement.
GATATGTTGCGCAGAGTGCGCTTTAAATCCAAAACCCGTCGCAATTCCGTGACGCAAAATAATGCTTGTGGAGCGAGTGAGATGTCGAACACAGCCATGCTTGTGCAGGTCGATATCGTGGCCATCGAAACATGGTTATCGGCTGCAGTTTGAAAACCTGAACACATTTTGGCTGCGGCTGCTGCCGATGTTGGCAATTGTGAACTTGCTCACGGGAGGAACGATGCCATGGTAAATAGCACCAGAAATCTGACGAACATTGCGATAGCGACCCTGATGCTCGGACTGGCCGCATGGGCTTCATTCCAGGTACTGCACAGGTCAAGTGATCGGCAGGTGGTAGGAGTCGTGGAAGTGGGCGAGATACAGTAACACCTTCGCGCCAATCGGCCGCTGGCTGCGCAAATGGCCAGCGTCGATCATGGTGTCAAAGCTAGTACACGCCAAGTAACGTTGGCAGAAAGGCATTTACGTGCAACTGATGCAGTACCTGAACCAGTGCTGCAATCACGATGAACCAGATGACTTCAATGAGAAAGCGACGGAATTGTTTCGCACTCATTGAATAATGTTCGGGTTCATTGAAGCGGATATGCCGTGGCCAGAACAGTGGCACGCCTCTTTGATATGATTCAAAACTGGCGCCATGAATGGCGCGCAGGACAAGTTCCTCGCTGCGCATTACCGGTTGGTAATAACTGAGAAAAATCAGTGCAAACAGCGCCGGAAACAGCAACGTCTGCGTAACCAGCATAGCGCCGAGACCGCCAATGAAGCTGAACAGATACAGCGGATTGCGGCACAGCGAATACGGCCCATCCATCATGAGCTTGACGTTCTTGCAGCCGCAGATATAGCTGCCGGCCCAGATGCGACCCATGACGCCCACACCTACCAGCATCCAGCCTATGAAGCCCAGCAGGTGTCCTGCCACCGGCAGCGTTTGGGCCCAGCGACTGGAGGTGAGACACAGTGCCACTACAAACAACAGAGTGGCGAGGCGCGACAGGTTGATACGTGCGGTAGCGTAGTAGTGAGTTGTGCTCATGATTTAGAATCTAAGAATAGTTATCAAGGCGGCTGACGGATCCTGCCTCAACCGCATTGCCGATTTCTGTGCTGCCGGGCTGATTCTTTAGTTCTCCCCAAGCCGGCGTAAGCAAGAGTAATGTCTCACATTCCCAGCCGCGCTGCTGATTCAAATAGATTTCTTGACCATTATATTGGCGCGAGCCAGTCCCCAAACTTCGATGTCTTCGGCGCCGCCACTTTTCAGGGTTTTTGCCAGTTCATACACGGTATTACCCGTAGTGATCACATCGTCGAGCACGGCAATGTGTCTCGGCAGCACTACATTTGTGGTAACAAACGCACGATGCAGATTCTTGCGTCGTGCCCGTCTGGACAGCCCGGCTTGTTCAGGTGTGTGACGGATGCGTGCAACAAGATCGGTGCGCATCTGGATGCCCAGTGATTGTTCGAGATGACGGCCCAGTTCAATGACCTGGTTGTAACCGCGAGATCGATACCGCAGCGCATGCAAGGGCATTGGAATGAAGCATTCTGGCCAAGGGCCCATGCGATGCTCACGCAGATAGTCCGCCAACAAGGTACCTAGTACTCGCGACGTAGCCAAGGCACCACCGTATTTCAGGCTGCGGATGAGATGCGTAATGGGGTAGGTGTACTCATAGGCACACCAGCTGGCTTGATACGGCGGTGGGTGTCGCTGGCAATGTCCACATATCAATCCCGGTTGCGTACCGGATAATGGTAGCGCGCAGCGCTTGCAGGCCCGCAGGTTCACAGGCAGCTGTGCCTGACAGGCATCGCACAGATCTAGCAGGGGTGGCGTGCTGCTCGGTGCCCATGTGCGCCGTCTGGCGGGACGGCCGCAAGCTACACACCGCGGCGGCAGCACCAGTTGCTGAAACTGAAGGATCAGGTTGTGCCCGAACTGCGACACACCCCGGCCGGCAAAGTAATCGTAAACCATACCCTCCCTCCTTGGTTGACACCCGGGGCCAGTGTCTCAATACTGCCGCGGCGAATTGTGCTCGCGCAAATGCTGGCTGTTCGCGCGATTATCCCTGTGCCAACCCCGGATTTGCCATGTCTGAAGTTATCGCTTCGTGTTCACCAGATCTCAATCAGCTCGGCTCGATCCGCCACGACTGGACGGTCGCCGAGGTTCGGGCGCTATTTGCCCTGCCGTTTGCCGACCTGATGTTTCACGCCCAGCGGGTGCACCGCCAGCACTTCAATCCCAACGAAGTTCAGGTCAGCACCCTGCTGTCCATCAAAACCGGCGCCTGCCCGGAAGACTGCGCTTACTGCCCGCAGAGCGTGCGTTACGACACTGGCCTGGAACGTGAGGAATTGATGGCGGTGGATGCAGTGCTGGAAAGTGCACGAGTCGCCAAGGCCAGGGGCGCCACCCGTTTCTGCATGGGCGCCGCCTATCGTTCACCCAAGGACAAACAGCTGAAAGTGATTTCGGAAATGGTCCGCGGCGTGCGCGCACTGGGCATGGAAACCTGCGCGACATTAGGCATGCTCACACCTCAGCAGGCGCGTGAATTGAAAGATGCCGGTCTGGATTACTACAACCACAATCTCGACAGCAGCGAAGAGTTTTACGAAAAGATCATCACCACCCGCACCTATCAGGATCGCCTCGATACGCTGGATGCAGTACGCAGCGCCGGCATCAATGTCTGTTGCGGTGGCATTCTCGGCATGGGTGAGGATGAGAACGATCGCGCCAAGCTGCTGCTGACCCTGGCCAACCTGCCGCAGCACCCCGAGAGTGTACCCATCAATCAACTGGTGCAGGTGACCGGCACGCCGTTGAAGGGCGTGGCACAGCTTGATCCGTTCGAATTTGTACGCACCATTGCCGTGGCGCGTTTGTTGATGCCGTACTCACATGTGCGATTGTCCGCTGGTCGTACCGACATGAACGACCAGATGCAGGCATTGTGTTTTCTCGCCGGCGCCAATTCGATTTTCTATGGCGAAAAATTGCTGACCACCGACAATCCGGAAGCAGATCGGGACATGGCGCTGTTCAGGCGTCTGGGCATCTCGCCCGAAGCACCGGCGCTGTGCGAGAACGATGCCGGGATCAAATCTGACTGCGCTGATCACGCACAGGTATTGCCCCGGCAAGCGGCCCATGCCTAGCCATGTCGAAACTCGACGCAGAGTTGCGCCGTGAATTGAAGGACATCGCCGCGGCGCACCGTTATCGTTTTCGCCGGGTCGTCAATGTCATCGATCCTGCCGCACCTGTCCATGTGCTGGTCGATGGCAGCGAATGCATCAATTTCTGCAGCAACGACTATCTCGGTCTGGCCACGCATGTCGAAGTGCGGCGCGCAATGAGCGCCGCAGCCGAACGTTACGGCGCAGGAAGCGGCGCAGCACACCTGGTCACGGGCCACAGTCCGGAGCACCACGCTCTGGAAGAAGAACTCGCTGCGCTGGTTGGCCGCGAACGTGCGCTGCTGTTCTCCACCGGATACATGGCCAATCTTGGGGTGGCCGCGGCCCTGTTGAAACGCGGCGATGCGGTGTTTGAGGATCGACTCAACCATGCCTCGCTTCTGGATGCCGGTCTGGCCAGCGGTGCACGGTTTGCGCGCTATGCTCATGCCGACGCGGACAATCTGCACGCCAAGCTGAGTCGCTCAGATGCCCCGCGCAAGCTGGTGATGACCGACGGCGTGTTCAGCATGGACGGCGATACAGCACCGCTCGCGGCACTGGTTGATACCTGTGCAAGCCATCACGCCATTCTGATGGTCGACGACGCGCATGGCTTCGGTGTGCTGGGCGATCATGGCGCCGGCTCGGTTGCGGCTGCCGGACTATCGAATGACCAGGTTCCGGTTTATATGGCCACACTCGGCAAAGCGGTGGGCGTGTCTGGCGCATTTGTGGCGGGTTCACACGCCCTGATTGCCGCATTGATTCAGAAGGCCCGTACCTACATGTACACCACCGCCATGCCGCCGGCCGTGGCTGCGGCCACGCGCGCAGCGCTGCGCGTCATGCAGCGAGATCAGTGGCGGCGCGAACAGTTGAGAAAACTGATAGAGCAATTTCGCCACGGCGCCAGGCAACTCGGACTGCATTTGATGGACTCGAGCACCCCCATTCAGCCCATCGTGCTGGGTGAAACCGATATCGCGCTGGCGTTCAGCGAGCTGCTGCTGAAGCGCGGCTTCCTGGTCTCGGCCATTCGCCCTCCCACGGTGCCCAACGGCACGGCAAGGCTGCGCGTAACACTGTCGGCAGCGCATAGCGAGCGGGATGTGGATCGTCTACTGGAAGCACTGGCCGTGGCATCGCCATGAGTTTGCACGTCGAAATCAGCGGTCGCGGCCCGAATCTGGTGTTGCTGCATGGCTGGGCCATACACAGCGGGGTATTCAGGGACATTGCCGATCTGTTGTCAGCACGATATCGCGTGCATCGTATCGATCTGCCCGGGCATGGCCGCAGTGGCCGCAGCGAATGTATGGGTGACCTTCAGCAGCTGGCTGATGCGGTTGCGCCGCATGTGCCGACGGATGCCGTGATCATCGGCTGGTCGTTGGGTGGCCTGGTGGCGCTGAAGCTGGCGCAACGGCGCACGGTGCGCGGCCTGGTGCTGATCAGCACCACACCTCGCTTTGTTGCCGGTGACGACTGGCCACACGGCATGGCGCCCAAAGTGTTCGCGCAGTTCTTCATCCGACTGCAACAGAACATGAGCGCTACGGTTGATGACTTCCTGCAATTGCAAGTGCGTGGTGATTCACAGGCCGCTCTCACGCTCGCGTCCCTGAAAAAAATCCTGCTGCAACATCCCGCCGATCCACACGCCTTACAGCTGGGGCTTGAGATCCTCCGCGATGCGGATGAGCGCACCGGCTTGCCAAAGATCAATGTGCCTGCACTCGTGATAGCTGGCGAATACGATCGCATCACGCATCCCAATGCCTGCGAGCATCTGGCGAGACACCTGCCGCAGGCGCGTTACTGTTTGATCAAGCGCGCCGGACATGCAGCATTCATTTCGCATCGCGAACAATTTCTGAGTGAGGTGCAGAACTTCCTGTCCAGCATTGACGCTGCACGCGTGGTGGTCGTCGATGGCTGAGCCCATTCGCGAACATGGCGATCAGCATCACATAGATCGGCTGGCAGCACGCCGTGCCTTCAGCGCGGCAAGCCACGAATATGATCGCGTTGCCGTTTTGCAGGCCGAAGTGCGCACCCGGCTGCTGGAGCGACTGGATATCGTCAAGCTCAATCCAGCAGTAGTGCTGGATCTCGGTTGCGGCACGGGCGCGGCCAGTCAGACCTTGCGGCAGCGTTATCCGCAGGCGCAAGTCATCGCTCTGGATGCCGCCTTCGGCATGGTGCAGCAGGCCGGTCATCACTACGGCTTCATGCAGAAACTGTTACGCAAAAGTTTCGCACGAGTATGTGCCGATGCCCATCGATTGCCGCTCAGGAACGCATCGGTGGACCTGATGTTCAGCAACCTGATGCTGCAATGGTGCGATCCACCCGATGCCGTGTTCGCCGAAATACGGCGCGTGCTCAAACCCGATGGTCTGGTGCTGTTCACCAGTTTCGGGCCGGATACCTTGAAAGAATTGCGTCAGGCATGGGCAGCGGTGGATGCACACACTCACGTCAACCGCTTCATCGACATGCATGATCTTGGCGACGCCATGGTACGCGCCGGCCTTGCAGAGCCGGTGCTGGATATCGAACGCTTCACGCTCACTTATCCCGAAGCCATGGACCTGATGCGCGAACTCAAAGCCATCGGCGCCCACAACGTCACTGCCGGTCGACGTCATGGTCTGACCGGTCGCGCCGCACTCAAACAAATGATCACAGCCTACGAACTACAACGTCGCGATGGTCTGCTGCCTGCCAGCTATGAAGTGGTTTACGGCCAGGCTTGGGGTAATGACCAGCCGGCCCGTGGTCTCGATGGCGAAGTGCGCATACCCATCAACAAGATTGGACGACGCTAGGGTGGCGTTTATATAAATATTATGGTACTTATGCAAATACGATAACTTCCACTAATATTGTTATATATGGATCCAAGAACCGATCCCTATGCGCCCGGCGCTGGAACTTTGCCACCTGAATTGGCTGGTCGCGACGAGATCATCGAAAAAGCAGCCATTGCCTTGGACAGGTTTCGTTCGGGCAAGCCTGCGCGCAGTTTGCTGTTAGTAGGCTTGCGCGGGGTAGGCAAAACGGTGTTGTTAACGCGTATCGCTCGCGATGCTGAGGCGCGAGGCTTCGTTGTTGTTGCTATTGAAACGCCTGAGAAACGCTCTCTCCCAGCTCTTTTGGTTCCCTCGCTTCGTACAGCGCTGCTGAAACTGGACAGAATCGCGCTGGCGGGAAACCTGACGAAAAAAGCGCTCAGGGTGCTGGGTGGTTTTGTGGGAGCGATGAAGGTCAAGTATCAGGATATTGAGTTTGGCGTGGATCTGGGCCATGAATTGGGTGCGGCAGATTCGGGGGATCTTGAACACGACTTAATAGACCTTTTCACTGAGGTCGGGCAGGCAGCCAAAGAAAAAGCATCTGCGGTGGTGTTCTGCATAGACGAACTTCAGTATGTGGACGAAGACCAGTTTGCCGCGCTCATAACAGCGTTGCACAGGTGCGCGCAAATCCAACTACCGATAGTTTTGATAGGCGCAGGCCTACCGCAGTTGGTAGGACAAGCTGGCAGGGCGAAGTCCTATGCGGAGCGCTTGTTTGAATACCCAGAAATTGGACCACTCAAGGCATCAGAGGCAAAGAAGGCCTTGGTGTCACCTGCTCGTGAGTTGGGGGTTGAGTATGAGGATGATGCGCTGGAAGAAATTCTGCGACAGACACAAGCGTATCCATACTTCTTGCAAGAATGGGGGAAGCATAGTTGGCAGTGCGCAGAGCATTCGCCGATTACGCGCCACAATGCAATATCCGCCACAGATTTAGCGATCTCCGAGTTGGATGCCAGTTTCTTTCGAGTAAGGTTTGATCGGCTAACACCAACGGAAAAAAGATATTTGCGAGCCATGGCGGAGTTGGGACCGGGCCCACATCGATCAGGCGATATCGCGCATGTTCTGAACAAAGAGGTGAATGCCGTTGCTCCCACTCGAGCAACACTGATCGCAAAAGGAATGATTTATAGTCCATCGCACGGCGACAATAGTTTCACTGTGCCATTGTTTGATGGCTACATGAAACGAGTTATGCCCGACTTGCGATGAAGTTGAACGAGCAGACCCGCAGCCTCTTCATCACCGGCACTGACACCGGCGTGGGCAAAACGCTGGTGTCCTGCGCATTCATCCATGTTTTTAAATCGCGGGGTTTGAAAGTAGTTGGCATGAAACCAGTGGCCAGTGGTAGCGAATCCACGCCACAAGGCTTGCGCAATGCCGATGCACTGGCGCTGCAGCAGGCGGCGAACGTGCCGGCTGAATACGCCACCGTGAATCCTTACTGTTTTGCACCTGCGATTGCACCGCATCTGGCGGCTCGGCAAGCGGGAACGGTCATTGAGTTATCGACATTGCAACAGGCGTATGACCAGCTGAGTGCACGGGCTGATGTCGTAATTGTTGAGGGTGCCGGCGGCTGGCGCGTGCCACTGGAAGCGCAGGGTTACCTGAGCGACTTTGCCGAAGCCCTGAGTCTGGATGTGGTGCTGGTGGTGGGGCTGCGACTGGGGTGTATCAATCACGCCGTGCTCACTGCCGAGGCTATTCGTTCGGGCCCCTGTCGCCTGGTTGGCTGGGTGGGCAATGTGATTGATCCGGACTTTGCACCGCTGCAGGACAATCTGGCGACCCTGGATGAGCGGCTGGCCGCGCCCTGTCTTGGCGTGCTGCCGCATTCGCTGAATCCCGATGCGTTGGTCTTATCGGGTTTGATCGACTTGGACCGTCTCACCTCCTAACATCAAAAGTGAGGTTCGGTCCCGCGCTGCCAGAGAAATGCATCCCATTAAGGAATTCCCTGCTTCATCCGCCGAGTCACCACGGGTCCAGGCCCGGGTGACCGAGGCGGGCGATTGTACGAACTCAGGGGAAGTACGCATTGAGCTGTGTGCCTACAACTCGCTGACACTCCGGCAAGCACGCTGGTTTCTGGTGACGGTGGCGATCGGCCCGGTGCTGACCGCAGGATTCTGTGTATTACAGGGTTTTTGGCCGGTTTTGCCGTTCGCCGGGCTGGAATTCGGGTTGTTGTGGCTGGCCCTGCGCTGGTCGATGCGACGCGGTCGGCAGCGGGAATTAATCTCGATTACTCCGGATTACGTGACAATTGATGCGCAACATGGTGTCGCGCAAGCAAATACGAGGTTTCCTCGGCACTGGACGAGGGTTAAACTACGCGCCCCCCAAACCGGGCAGCACCCTACCCGACTCTGTTTCGAGTCGCAGGGGCGTGCCTGTGAGGTGGGCGGTTTTCTGACGGATGACGAGCGGCGCGCGCTGGCGGCACGGCTGCAACAACTGATTGGAAACATGAATGATTCGCCTGCGTTGAGCGAAGGCCGAGGCTTCGACGACGTGGGCTGGTGATGTTTCGCGCATCACAGCAGATTCAACCCGGATTTTGTTTGGGAGCATTGGTGCAAATGTCGAAGATTTTCAAACCACTGGTGAGCGCCGTCGGCGCGACACTGGCCTCGTTGCTGTCCGGCCCGGCATTCGCAGCCTGGCAACTGAACATGAAGCCAGGGGTCACCGAGCTGAGCAAGCAGGCCTACTCCCTGCACATGTTGATTCTGTGGATCTGCTTTGCGATTGCGGTCGCCGTGTTCGGCGCCATGATCTATTCCATCGTCAAGTTCCGGCGTTCCAAGGGCGCAGTGCCCGATACCACCCTGTTGCACAGCACCAAGGTGGAAATCATCTGGACTGCCATTCCCATTATGATTCTGGTGTTCATGGCCATTCCTGCCGCCCGTGCGCTGATCAAGATTGAAGATACACGCGGTTCCGAACTGACCATCAAGGTCACCGGCTATCAGTGGAAGTGGCAGTACGACTATCTGGATCAGAATGTCAGCTTCTTCTCCACGCTGGCACGTGACAGCAATGCTGCCCGACAGCTGGATTCAGGTGTTGATGTCTATACCGTGCCTGACTACCTGCTCAGTGTTGACAATCCGCTGGTGGTACCGGTGGGCAAGAAAGTACGTGTCCTGCTCACTGCAGGCGATGTCATTCACGCGTGGTGGGTACCGGCGCTGGGCATGAAAAAAGATGCCATCCCGGGCTATGTCAACGAACTCTGGTTCAAGGCCGATGAAATCGGCACCTATCGCGGTCAATGCGCCGAGCTGTGCGGCCGCGACCATGGCTTCATGCCGGTGGTGGTGGAAGTCAAATCGCAAGCCGATTACGACGCATGGCTGAAGAGCCAGCAGCCCGCTGCCGAGACGCCTGCTGCGCCTGAAGCAGCACCGGCCGCTCCCGCTGCAGCCTGATGCCACGAACCATTCAAGTTTGATTTGAAAGAGTCCACTCCATGAGCGCAACCGATACGCATCACGACGCCCACGCCGATCACGGCCACGACGACCACCACGGCCCAATGAAGGGCATCAAACGGTGGTTGTATGCCACCAACCACAAAGACATCGGGTCGATGTACCTCATCTTCTCACTGGTCATGTTCCTGACCGGCGGATTGATGGCCATGTTCATTCGCGCCGAGCTGCTGTATCCCGGCACGCAGGTGCTCGATCCCGGCACCTTCAACAGCATGACCACCATGCACGCCCTGATCATGGTGTTCGGCGCGGTGATGCCGGCCTTTACGGGCCTGGCCAACTGGATGATCCCGCTGCAGGTGGGCGCACCCGACATGGCGCTGCCGCGCATGAACAACTTCAGCTTCTGGCTGCTGCCCTTCGCTTTCGGACTGCTGTTGCTGACATTGCTGGTGCCGGGTGGTTCGCCGGCCGGTGGCTGGACGCTGTATCCGCCATTGGTGCTTCAGACCGGTGATGCCTTCCCGATGGCCATCTTCGCCGTGCACTTGATGGGCGCCTCGTCCATCATGGGTGCGATCAACGTGATCGTGACCATCATGAACATGCGCGCCCCCGGCATGACGCTGTTGAAAATGCCGCTGTTTGTCTGGACCTGGCTGATTACGGCCTATTTGCTGATCGCGGTGATGCCGGTGCTGGCGGGTGCCGTGACCATGCTGCTAACCGATCACTTCTTCGGCACCAGCTTCTTCAATGCTGCTGGCGGTGGTGATCCGGTGATGTTCCAGCATATCTTCTGGTTCTTCGGTCATCCCGAGGTGTACATCATGATTCTGCCCGCGTTCGGCGTGGTGTCGGAAATCATCCCCACCTTCGCGCGCAAACCGCTGTTCGGTTATGACGCGATGGTGTACGCCACGGCGTCGATCGCCTTCCTGTCGTTCATCGTCTGGGCGCACCACATGTTCACCACCGGCATGCCGCTGGTGGGCGAAATGTTCTTCATGCTGTCCACCATGCTGATCGCCATTCCCACCGGCGTGAAGGTGTTCAACTGGACCGCCACCATGTGGAAGGGCTCGATCAGCTTTGAAACGCCGATGCTGTTTGCATTGTCGTTCCTGTTCCTGTTCACCATCGGTGGTTTCTCCGGCCTGATGCTGGCGATTGCTCCGGCGGACTTCCAGTATCACGACACCTACTTCGTGGTGGCGCACTTCCACTACGTGCTGGTACCGGGCGCGATCTTCTCCATCATGGCGGCTGTTTATTACTGGCTGCCGAAGTGGACCGGTCACATGTACAACGAGAAGCTGGGCAAACTGCACTTCTGGCTGTCCACGATTTTCGTGAACGTACTGTTCTTCCCGCAGCACTTCTTAGGGCTGGCGGGCATGCCGCGCCGTATTCCGGACTATTCCACACAGTTCGCCAACTGGAACTTCGTCTCGTCGATTGGCGGCTTCTGTTTCGGCGCCACGCAATTGCTGTTCGTCTACATTATCTGGAGCACGGCACGCGGTGGCGTGAAGGCTTCCGACAAGGTGTGGGATGGCGCTGCGCCGCACGGCCTGGAATGGACGGTGTCTTCGCCGGCGCCGTATCACTCGTTTGAAACGCCGCCCGAAGTCAAGTAAGGGTGAAGTAAGTCATGTCCCCGGTTAATAACATGGGCAATGCGCAGACTCTGGATCGTCAGCGCCGCATCCGTCGCAATGTATGGTGGCTGGCGGCGCTGGCCCTGGCTTTTTATGTGGGCTTCATTGTCATGAGCGTGAGTGGTGCCCGTGGCTGAACCGACTAAAGCCGGCGCTACGCAGCAACAGCAGAACCGTCGTCTGACGCGCAATCTGTGGTGGTTTGTCGTCGGTGCATTTGCGTTTGGCTGGGCACTGGTGCCTTTGTATGACGTGTTGTGCTCGGTGACTGGCTACGGTAGCAAGAAGGAGTTGCTGGCAGCAGCCAAGGCATCAACCACGGTGGATCTGAATCGTATTGTCACGGTGGAATTTGTGTCGTCGATGCCAACCGTTGGTGAATGGGAATTCGCGCCCGAAGCCGGCTCGCTGCAAGTGCATCCCGGACAGTTGTACGAAGCGACATTTCGCGCCAGGAATCTGGTCGCGCAACCGGTAACAGCGCAGGCAGTGCCCAGCATAGCTCCCAATGCCGCCACCCAGTATTTTCGCAAGACCGATTGTTTCTGTTTTACGCCGCAGCAGTTTGCGGCAAACCAGGAACGAGAATTGAAAGTGCGCTTCTTTGTTGATCCGGCACTGCCGCGCAACATCGATCGCGTCACTCTGGGCTATGCCATGTTTGATGTGCCGCAGAACAAGATAGCGGCGTTGTAACAGGCGTGCTCCCGAACCGCTTTGATGATTTGTTGATCAAGTATTAGTTAGCAGGAAAATTTATGGCTCACGCGCAACACGCTCCCGCAGCGGCAGACAAGTACTACGTGCCACACGCCAGCCACTGGCCCATCGTCGGCTCCGTGTCGATGTTCATTACCATGTTCGGCGCCGCACAATGGTTCAACCATGGTCAGTCATGGTTGTTCTGGCTCGGCATTGCCTGCGTGCTGGGTCTGTTCTTTGGCTGGTTCCGCGATGTCATCAACGAGAGCGTTGCCGGCATCTACAACGAAGCGGTGGATCGCTCGTTCCGCATGGGCATGCTGTGGTTTATCTTCTCCGAAGTCATGTTCTTCGCGGCCTTCTTTGGTGCGTTGTACTACGCACGTGAAATTGCCATGCCATGGTTGAGCGGCCAGGGCGTGAAATTTTCCAACAGCATTCTGTGGCCGGACTTCACCGGCGCCTGGCCGGGTAATGGACCCGCAAAAATCGGCGGTGAGTTCGAAGTAATTCCGGCATTCGGTTTGCCTGCAATCAACACCATGTTGCTGCTGACTTCCGGTGTCACCATCACCATTGCTCACCATGCCCTGAAAGCCGGCAATCGCGGCGTGCTGAAAGTATTCCTGGCGCTGACCTTCCTGCTCGGCTTCCTGTTCGTGTATCTGCAGGCAAACGAATACATGGAGGCCTACCATGAATACAACCTCAAGCTCAGCACCGGCATTTATGGTTCAACCTTCTTCATGCTCACCGGTTTCCATGGTTTCCATGTGACAGTGGGCGCCATCATGCTGACCGTGATCTGGTTGCGTACCATGAAGGGCCACTTCAGTCCGGAAAGCCATTTTGCTTTCGAAGCCGTGGCCTGGTACTGGCACTTTGTGGACGTGGTGTGGCTGGGCCTGTTTATTTTCGTGTACTGGTTGTAAGGATCTGGGCGCAGGAATCGCGCCTGCCTGATATCAAAGGGGTTCGATTGGCGAACCCCTTTTTATTTACCCGCCGACACCATGTGGCTGAATCAGTCCCTGGCGCCAGGCGATGAATAACAGGATGAACAACGCTACCGACAGCGCAATACGTATCGTCAGGGCATTGACCATGCGTTTGGAATCGCCCTTGTCCTTGACCAGATGAAACAGGCCGTTGCCGAGACTGGCAATGATGCCGAGCAGGCAGGCGACGATGAGGATCTTGATCATGGTGTGCTCCAGTTGCAGGTAGCGATGAGCGCTCCGGCTCTGGTCGATTCAGGCATGGTATTGAGGCAGGCAGTATATCTTGAAGCTCCGCATTGGCAGTCGCAGGTTTGAACCCAGCTGGTTTGCCAGCTTGCTGACGCTGGTGGTCATGGCGGGCCTGAGCAGTCTCGGCACCTGGCAGCTGCGGCGTGCCGATGAAAAGCAGGCGCTGATGGAACAAGCCCAACAGGGGCGCGCGCAAGTATTGCCGTTGCAAGCTGCGGCCGCGTCGTCGCTGGCGCGCTACCAGCGCGTCAGCCTGCAGGGTCGCTATGAACCGGCCCAGCAAGTGTTGCTGGACAACATGCCGTCCAGCAAGGGTGAGCCGGGCTATCGGGTGCTGACACCGTTCAGGCTGAACGATCAGTCATTGGTGCTGGTGGATCGTGGCTGGGTGTCACTCGGCAAGGATCGTCAGCAGCGACCGCAGATCGATGTAGATGCGCAGCCGCGCCAGCTCACCGGCATGCTCGATGAACTGCCGCGTCCCGGCGTGCGGGCCGGCGATGCCGGCATTCGTGTCGGCGTGTGGCCGCAACTGCTCAACTATCCAACGCTGCCAGAGCTCAGGGAGCTGTATGGGCCGACGTTGCAATCGCGTATCGTCCTGCTGGATCCAGAGGCTGCCGATGGTTTCGAGCGCATCTGGCAGATTGACCTGGGCTTCAGCCCCGAGCGGCATATCGGTTATGCAGTGCAGTGGTTTGGCATGGCGCTGACCGTGTGCATCATTTTTGTAGTTGTGAATCTGAAGACATGAACGATGCAAGCAATCCCGGGCAGCAAGCCCCGGCCAATCGCAAGCCCTTCTTCGTTGTGCTTGGCTTGTTTGCCGCACCGTTGTTGCTGGCATTTGCACTCTACTACGGCACCGATTGGCGCCCCACCGGCACCACCAACAAGGGTGATCTGATCACCCCGGCGATACCCTTGCCAATCGTTACGTTGACGACGGCAGAGGGCACCACAACCGATACCAGCTTTCTGCGCAACACCTGGACACTGGTGTATATGGGCGATGGCGCATGTGATGAGTCTTGCCGTAAGGCGCTTGTGGCAATGCGTGATGCGCGCCTGTTGCTGGGCAAGGACACCAACCGTGTCAGCCGGGTGTTCCTGTACAGTGGCAACTGCTGCGATTCGAACTACTTTGGCACTGAGCAGCAGGGTTTGATCAATGCCAGCATTGACGGCAACGCTGGCACAACGCTATTGAAATTGTTCCCTGCGCAAGATGGGGTGCAGACTATTGACGCGCATCGCACGTATATTGTCGATCCATTGGGCAATTTGATGATGAGCTACGAACCGGGCACCGACCCGCGCTGGATTTATCAGGACCTCAAGAAACTGCTGAACCTTTCGCACATTGGTTGATACAGACGCAACAAACAATAACTGGAGCAGTGATGAAACCTGCCGATCGCCTGAAACTGTTTCGCCGCCTGAGCGTGCTGGCTACTGTGCTGGCATTGTGTGTGGTGGTGCTGGGTGCGTGGGTGCGCCTGAACGACGCGGGGCTCGGCTGCCCTGACTGGCCGGGTTGTTATGGCCATGTGTCGGCCGGCGATGCCGAACAGAATCTGGATGTGGCGCAGGGCCTGTACCCGGAGCGCAGGTTTGAATACGCCAAGGCCGTCAAGGAAATGCTGCATCGCTACGTAGCCAGCAGCCTGGGGTTGTTGATTCTGGTACTGGCTGGACTGGCGTACATCAATCGTCACGAGCCCAACCAGCCGGTAAAGATGCCGCTGCTGCTGGTGCCACTGGTTATTCTGCAAGGCTTGCTGGGCATGTGGACGGTGACGCTGATGCTCAAGCCACTGATCGTGGTGATGCATCTCCTGGGGGGGCTGACCACCATGTCGTTGCTGGCCTGGCAATCCATGCGTGTGGATCGCAGTACGCGACCAGCAGTAGAGCGCAACATCCGCAAGTTTGCCTTGGTCGGCCTCATCATACTGGTCGTGCAGATCTTCCTGGGCGGCTGGACCAGCAGCAATTACGCGGCCGTTTCCTGTCCGGACTTTCCAACCTGCCAAGGGTCGTTCTGGCCAAGTATGGATGCACAGGATGCCTTCGTGTTGTGGCGTGGCCTGGGCATCGACTACGAAGGCGGAGTGCTGGATCACCCGGCACGCGTAGCCATTCACTTTGTGCATCGCATCGGCGCAGTGGCTACCGCCCTGATGCTTGCCTTTGTAGCCTTTCTTGCCTGGACGCGCGCGCAGACCCGCGCAGTGCAATTTGCCGGCCTGATGGTGGCGGTTGCCTTGCTGGTGCAGCTGGTTGTCGGTCCCTTGATGGTCATCAAAGGTTTTCCGCTGTGGCTGGCCACTGCCCACAACGGCATGGCGGCACTTCTGTTGCTCAGCGTGGTCAGACTGAACCGAGTGCTGTGGGTCAAGAGAGGCTATTGAAGGTGCAACACAAAGCCATCCTGCAATTCTGCCTGCGCGCTGCGTTTGCGGCAGTGGGTTTGTGGCTGGCCAGCGGCATACTCGCTGGGCTGCACTTCAGCAACGCACAGACCTTGATCATGGCTGCACTGCTGCTGGGCGTCATCAATGCAGTGGTTCGACCGCTGGTACTGATCCTGACGCTGCCGATCACCATTGTGACGCTGGGCTTCTTCCTGCTGGTGATCAATGCCGGCATGCTGGGATTGGTGGCTTACCTGCTGGACGGCTTCACCATCGACAGCTTCTGGACGGCAGTGGGCGCGTCGCTGATCGTCAGTATCAGTTCCGCCATCGCTGCTGCACTGGCCGGTGGCGTGAAAATTCACATGGATATCAGGCGGCATTAAACAATCGTAAAGCCGCTTGCTATCTCAGGTGTTTTGCACAAATGATTCGGCACATGCATATTTCCCGTAGCATCACCTGTTCAATTGTTATTGCTTGCACTGTTGCAGCCACTCTGTTCATGCCGCTCAGCACTGCACCGCAGGCGGCGACCCAGCTGAAAGTGCTCAAGACGGTAATGCGTACATCGGAAACCGGTTTCGATTGTCAGCGCCTCTCCGACGTATACTCAAATGCTATCTGCGAACAGATATTTGAAACGCCACTTGACTACGACTATCTGGCGCGTCCGGTAAAACTCGTACCAGGTCTGCTTCAGGAAGTGCCGCAGCCAGAGGAAAGCGGCAGGGTGTATACCTTCCGGTTCAAGCCGGGCATCTACTTTTCCAGCGATCCGGCCTTCAAAGGCCAGAAGCGCGAAATAGTTGCGACCGATCTCGAGTTTTCACTGAAGCGTTTGATGGACCCGGCCATGGCCAGCCCTAACAGCTGGCTGGTCGATGGTCGTATTGTTGGCTTGAACGAACTGGCGGAACAAGCCAAGAAAACTGGCAAGTTCAACTTTGATTCCAAAGTGTCCGGTTTGCAGGTGCTGGATCGCTACACCCTGCGCATCACGCTTACCAAGCCGGATTTCAACTTTCTCTACATTTTTGCCATGCCCCAGACTGCGCCCCTGGCCCGGGAAGTGATTGAGCACTATGGCGATGACATCATGGCGCACCCGGTAGGCAGTGGCCCATACAAACTTGGGGAGTGGCTGCGACGATCCAAGATTGTCCTGGTTCGCAACCCAGAGTATCGCGGAGAATATCTGGATACCAAGTACGCCAATCCTAACGATGAATGGGATCAGGAAGTCATAAAAAGCATCGGCGGCAAGCGGTTGCCATTGATCGACAGGGTGGAGGTGTATCCAATCGAATCGGAACAATCGCTGTTCCTGGCTTTCATGAACAAGGAGCATGACCTTACACCCGAGGTACCAGCCTCCTATCACGCGCAAGTCATGCCCAACGGCAAACTGGCCTCTTCATTGGCCGCGGAAGGTGTTCGGGCGTTCGTTGAATTGCAGCCGGGTATCACCTACGACATGTTCAACATGGAGGACCCGGTGGTGGGCGGCTACGACGCACAGCACACGGCGTTACGACGCGCGATGGTGCTGGGACACAATCGTAATCAGGAACTGACCGTTATCCGCAAGAACTCAGCGATGGCAGCGCAAAGCCCCATCCCGCCCGGCGTAGTGGGTTACGACCCCAGTTTTACCGCACGGGATCAGGATTATGACCCGGTGCGAGCCAAGGCGCTGCTGGATACCTTTGGCTACATTGATCGGGATGGCGATGGTTATCGGGAACAACCTGATGGCAGTCCGCTGACCATTGAATTCAAGGGGTACTCCGGTGGTTTGAGCTATCGCGAGATGAATAGCTTATGGGTCAAGTCAATGGCCGCTATCGGTATCAGGCTTAGAACCACGGCAACCCAGTTTGCCGAATTGATTCGTGACCAGAAGGCAGGAAAGTTCCAGATGAGTGCCGCCGCATGGCTGCTGGACTATCCCGATGCTGAAAACTTTCTGCAGTTGTTATACGGGCCGAACAAAGGCATATCCAACAGCGGCCGATTTGATCTGCCGCAGTTCAACGAGCTGTACAGGCAGGCCGCGGCGCTCCCGGACAGCCCGCAGCGCAACGCCATTTATGCAGAAATGAATCGCTACGTGCTGGCCTATGCGCCATGGCGCTTGGGCACAATCCGGTCATACATTCACGTAATGCGACCATGGGTGCATGGCTACAAGAAACACCCAATGGAGCACTTCAGTTTCAAATACCTCGACATTGATGTCGCCGCACAGCAGGCGGCACATCAATGAACTTGTCCACCTTCCTGCTGCGTCGCCTGCTACACATGGTGCCCACACTGTTCGGGGTGATGTTGCTGGTATTCGTGCTGTTCAACTGGGTGGGCGGCGATCCGGCCTATATACTGGCGGGCAAGATCTCCGATCCGGAGCAGATCGAGAATATCCGCAGGCAGCTGGGCATCGACAGACCTTATTGGGTGCAGTTCTGGATCTTCGTGCAACAGGTGTTTACGTTTGATTTCGGTCGAAGCTGGGTGACACAGGAGGCAGTGTCCAGCGTGCTGTTGTCGCGCATCGGCCCGACACTGACCATCATGATTCCCGTACTGTTGCTGGAAACCTCGCTGGCGGTACTGTTTGCGGTGCTGGTGTCCTATGTGCGGGGTTCGCTGACGGATCGTATGGTCATGATCGGTTGCACGGTGGCGATGTCCATCAGTTTTCTGGTTTACATCATCGTGCTGCAGTGGTTGTTTGGCTTCAAGCTTGGCTGGTTTCCAGTTCAGGGCTGGACTGACAGTTTTTTGACCAATCTTACGCGCTATGCACCGCTGCCCATCTTGCTAGCCGTGTTGGTGAGTTTTGCGCCCAGCCTGCGTCTGTATCGCAGCTTTGTGCTGGACGAAATGAATCATGACTATGTACGTACCGCGCGTGCCAAGGGACTATCTGAAAACAGTGTGATGTTGAAGCACGTGCTGCGTAATGCCGCGATTCCGATTCTCACCAATTTGGGGATTGCACTGCCGGGTCTATTTGTGGGCTCTTTTCTGCTGGAAGTGTTCTTCTCCATTCCAGGCCTGGGGCGCGAGATTGTCGAATCGGTAAATCGCAGCGACTTTCCGGTGATCAAGGCGATTACGGTATATCTGGCCATCCTCACCATGATCATCAATCTGCTGGTAGATGTCCTGTATCGCTGGGTTGATCCGCGTGTGAGTTTCAAATGAGCAGCAGCGCCAGTCCTGTCGTTGCTTTATCCGATGCCGCTTCACAAGGCTTGTGGACGCTGGCATGGAAGCGGCTGAAACGCGATCGCGTTGCCATGTGGTCGCTGGGTATCACTGCATTCTTCCTGCTGGTGATGCTGGCGTCCTATGCGGGTGTGCTTGCCGGCAACTGGAATACCGAAGTTGCGCCATCCTATGCTGCACCTACGTTACAACCTGTGAACGGCACGGTTGATCCCAATGCACAGGTCGGCATTCCTCGCCCGGAAGCGGGACCTCCAGTTGATATTTCCGACATCGATCCATTGGCGCCGCGTTATCAGGAGTGGGATGAACGCGCGCAACAGATTGCGCAGGTCCAGGCCGGACAAGCGACACATCTGCTGCTCGGCGCCGACAAATGGGGCCATGATGTGCTGGCCAAAACCATCAAGGGTTCGGAAGTTTCCATCACTGTCGGTCTGGTAGCAGCATTGCTTGCTGTGCTGATCGGCACCACGCTGGGTGCACTGGCTGGTTACTTTGGCGGCTGGGTCGATGCGGCGCTGGAGTGGCTTTACAACGTGCTGACTTCGCTGCCGTATATTCTGCTGATTCTGGCCGTGGCAGCAGTTTTCAGTCGCGGCTTCACTACCATCATCTTGATACTGGGGCTGACAGGGTGGACCGGCATCTATCGTCTGGTGCGAGCCGAGTATCTGAAACACACCGAGCGCGCTTATGTACGTGCTGCGCAGGCGCTGGGGGCTTCCAACGCATCGCGCATGTTCAAGCACATTCTGCCCAATGTGAGTCACGTGATTCTGGTGCAGTTCTCACAGCACGTCGTCGGTTTCATCAAGGCCGAAGTCATTCTGTCGTTTCTGGGTCTTGGCGTGCCGGTAGATATGGTCAGCTGGGGCACCATCCTGGCTGAGACCCAGGAAGAATTGGTCATCGGCAAGTGGTGGCAACTGGTGGCGGCCGGCAGCGCCATGGCCATTCTGGTCACGGCCATCAGCCTGCTCACCGATGCGATGCGTGATGCTCTGGATCCGAAGCTCAATGATTAAACAAGACCAATGTGGATCGTGCGCGAATTTTGTAGGTCGGGTTTCAACCCGGCTTCTTGAACATGTCGGGTTGAAACCCGACCTACAAAAGAATAAATGGCATGATCGATAGCTCGCTGCTCAGTGTTGAATCTCTGCGCGTCAGCTTTTCCGGCAGCAACCGGCAGCGAATTGATGCGGTACGAGGTGTGTCGTTCACGTTGGCTGCGCAACAGACGCTAGCGCTGGTGGGTGAGTCGGGCAGTGGCAAATCAGTGACCGCGACGTCGATTTTGCGGCTATTACCCAAGACCGCCAATATTGCATCAGACAGCCGTATCGACTTCACCGGACGTGACCTGCTCAAACTCGCGGAACCGGAAATACGCGCCATCCGCGGCAAGGACATCAGCATGGTGTTCCAGGACCCGATGAGTTCGCTCAATCCGGTGTTCACTGTGGGCGCGCAGATTGCCGAGTCGTTGCAGCTGCACATGGGGTTGAGCAAGCGGCAGGCACTGGAGCGCAGTGTCGAGCTGCTCAATGAAGTAGGCATTCCGCGTCCCGAGCTGCGCATCAGTTCTCATCCGCACGAGTTGTCCGGCGGCCAGCAACAGCGGGTGATGATCGCGCTGGCAATTGCCTGTCAGCCGAAACTGCTGATCGCCGATGAGCCCACCACCGCCCTGGATGTGACGGTGCAGAAACAGATTCTGGAACTGTTGCTGCGGCTGCGTGAACAGCATGGCATGGCGATCTTGTTCATTACCCATGATCTGGGGCTGGTGCGCGAAGTGGCGGATCACGTCGTTGTCATGCAGCAGGGTGAGATCCGCGAACAGAACAGCACTGCGCAGCTGTTCGCCGCTCCTCAGCATCCATACACCAAGGCTTTGATGGCCTGCCGGCCGCGACTGGATGTGCGACCGATGCGTCTGCCGGTGGTTGACGATTTCATGAGTGGCAACCCGGTTGTCGAGTCGGGCCAGCGTGCGCGTGGCACTACGGCACAGGATGCCGTGGTACTGGAAGTCAAAGGTCTGCAGAAAACCTTCAGGCTCAAGACCGGTCTGTTCAGCCACGAGAACATCAATGCGGTGAGCGATGTTTCGTTTCAGCTGCCACGCGGCAAGACGCTGGGCATTGTCGGTGAATCAGGCTCCGGTAAAAGCACGACTGCTTTGACCTTGCTGCGCCTCATCAAGAGCAGTGGCGGTGAAGTCTGGTTTGATGGCAAGGATCTGCTCTCGCTCAGCGAGGCCGACATGCTTGTTTATCGCCGTCGCATTCAGATCGTGTTCCAGAATCCCTATGCCTCGCTCAACCCGCGCTTTACAGTGGCCCAGTTGCTGCTGGAGCCGCTGCAGATTCACAAGGTTGGTGTCGACACTGCCGAGCGATTGCAGATTGCCGGCGCGATGCTGCAACGCGTCGGCCTGCCCGAGGCAGCCCTGCATCGCTATCCCCACGAGTTCTCCGGTGGCCAGCGACAACGCATTGCCATTGCCCGGTGTCTGGTGGTGCGACCCGAGGTATTGATACTGGATGAGGCCGTGTCAGCACTGGATGTGTCGGTGCAGGCGCAGGTGCTGAATCTGCTGCAGGATCTGCAGGACGAGTTCGGGCTGTCGTATATTTTTGTGTCGCATGACCTGAGTGTGGTCAAGCACATTTCCGATCGCGTACTGGTGATGCAACAGGGTCGCGTAGTCGAAATGGCCGATTCGGATGCTCTGTATCGCAATCCGCAAACCGACTACACCCGCGCTTTGCTGGCGGCAATCCCCGGCCAGTAGTGGTGAATCAGCCGGAAGCGTCTTTGGCTTCTTCGGCGTCTTCCTTGGTCTGTTCGGCAATCTTGTCCTTGAGCAGCACACGCGAAAAGACGATGCCCAGTTCGTAGAGCAGGTACATGGGTCCAGCCATCAGGGTCTGCGACAAAGGGTCAGTGGTGGGCGTGAGAATGGCGGAGATGATGAACACGGCAATGATCACATAGCCGCGGTTCTCGGTCAGGTGCTTTAAGCGCACCAGCCCGGTCCACACCAGCAGGAAGGTGGCGATGGGAATTTCAAACGATGCACCGAAAGCAAAAATCAGCAGCGCGGCAAAATCCAGGTACAACGTCATATCCGGCATCATCACCACCCCGGCCGGCACGTACGTGGTCAGGAAGCCGAACATCACCGGGAATACCACGAAGTACGCAAACGCCGCCCCGCAGTAAAACAACACAATGCTGGACAACAGCAGCGGAATGGCAAAGCGCTTCTCATGCCGGTACAGACCTGGCGAAACGAAAGCCCACACTTGGTACAAGACATAGGGCATGCCGAAAAACAGCGCGATCAGAACTGCCAGCTTCAGCGGCGCCATGACCGGTGCCGTCAGGCTGGTGGAAACCATTTGTGCACCCTGCGGCAGCTTGGCCAGCAGGGGCTGTGCAACCAGCGAGAACAGTTCCTGACTGTAGATCGCGCAGGGCAGGAAGATCACCAGTACGGCAATCACGGCGCGCAACAGGCGGTCGCGCAATTCAAGCAGATGCGAGATCAGTGACCCTTCGGCCAGCGACTCATTCCCCTTGCGGTCACTCATGCCGAGGTGCCCGCCACGTCCTTGGCGGGGGTTGGGTCAGAGCCTTCCGTCACGGGTGTTGTCCCGGCAGCGATCTGTGCAGGTGGGGACGCGGGTTCTGCGGGAGCTGCTGGTTCAGAGGCTTTATCCACGACAGGGTCCAGGGCCGTCTGGATATCGCGCTCCATCTGGGCATGGAAATCCATGGGTGCTTCGGTAGCCTTGCGCAACGCTTCTTCTGCTTCCTGTTTCTGCTTCAGCAGTTCGTCATAGCTGACTTCATTTTCCAGCTGCTGGCGCAGATTGCGCGCCATGCTGCGCGCCCGTCCGGTCCAATGTCCGAGTTTGGCAGCCAGCTTGGGCAATTTCTCCGGCCCGAGCACAATCAGCGCCAGCAGCGCAATGACGACAATTTCCTGAAAACCGATTTCGAACATCGTTCAGCGTATGGTGAAGCTATCTGGGGTCGCTGATCGGGCGCAGGGCGGCGCTCAGGCCTTGTCCGATTTGTCGCCGACCTTGTCGCCAGCGGGAGTAGTACTGAAATCCGCATCTTTATCGTCTGGCGACTGGAGCTGCTTGGCGCCTTCGGCCTCGCCGTCCTTCATGGCGTTCTTGAAGCCTTTGACGGCTCCACCCAGGTCCGAGCCAATGTTCTTCAGCTTCTTGGTGCCGAAAACAAGCAGGGCAATCGCCAGAATGATGAGCAACTCTTTGATACCAATACCCATGAATATCTCCGGGATGTAATAGCGGCGGAATAATACGCCAAATGGGGCGCCAGAGCCGCGATGTTACGGGGGTTTAATGTCACCCACCTGTCATGCAGGTGCGACTTATGCAGGTTGTGCTGGCGGCACCTGCAGCCAGAAGGTAACGGGGCCATCGTTGCACAGGCTGACCTGCATGTCGGCACCGAACAGGCCGGTTGCCACCTGCCTGTGCTGCTGGCGCGCGGCAGCTACAAAGTAGTCAAACAACTGCCGCCCGGCTTCCGGCGCCGCAGCGGTGCTGAATCCCGGCCGTGAGCCACTCCGGGTGTCGGCAGCCAGCGTGAATTGCGGCACCAGCAGCAGACCGCCGCCCAGCTGGGTCAGGCTGAGGTTCATCTTGCCCTCGGCATCGGGGAAGACCCGATAGCCCAGCAATCGTTCCAGCAAGCGATCCGCCTGCGCGGGCGTGTCGTACCTCTCGACACCCAGCAGCACCAGCAGCCCGGGGCCAATGCGGCCGGTTTCGGCGCCCGCCACTGACACGCTGGCATGGGTGACACGTTGTAACAAGGCAATCATGGTCGCCAAGAATGATGAGGATGGCGCCGCAAGTCAAAGCGTGCGCGTGGAGACGGCATGCGCTGTCACGAAAGTTTCGTCAGATTGCAACAATCGGGACATTCCGCCAAGCCAGAGTACGCACTGTCCAGGCTGCAAAATGACAGGACATGCAAGCAAGTCGTTCCGGGGACAGACAACAGCGCACAGCGCAGGCATCGAAAACCGAACGCCCGATGATCAGGGCACGCACGGTATTCATCTCGGATGTACATCTGGGCTCACGCGGCTGCAGCGCCGAGTACCTGCTGGATTTCCTGCACTCGGTGGAGTGCGACACGTTGTACCTGGTCGGGGACATCATCGATCTGTGGAGCATGCAGCGCAGCTTCTACTGGCCACAGTCGCATACCAATGTCATTCGCACGCTGCTTGGCAAGGCCAAGCGCGGTACTCGCGTCATCTACATTCCCGGCAATCACGACTGTACCTTTCGCGAATACGCCGGCATGCAGTTCGGCAACATCGAAATCATGCAGCACGCAATCCACGAAACGGCCGACGGCAAGCGTTTCTGGGTGTTGCACGGCGATGACTTCGACAGCGTCATCAAGGCCAGCCCTTTGTTGTCATATGTCGGACATCATGCCTATGAATTCGTGTTGTGGCTAAACCGGCACGTGAACAGCCTGCGACGCCGCTGCGGCTTTTCGTACTGGTCGGTGGCGGCGTTCCTGAAGGGCAAGATGAGCAAGGCGGTGAAATACATCGCCAATTACGAACGTGCACTTGCCAGCGAAGCGCGGCAGCGTGGTGTGGACGGTGTTATCTGTGGCCATATCCATCGCGCCGAAATCACCCGCCTTGACGATGTGCTGTATTGCAACGATGGCGACTGGGTCGAAAGCTGCACCACTCTGATTGAAGATCCGCTGGGACGACTGTCCCTGCTGCGCTGGACCGAACAGGCCGAAGTCGTGTCGGCGCATGATCAGCCGGAACCCGTGCTGGTCGATCACGCAGCGTGACCTCCCGGCGCATCTGCATCGTCACCGATGCCTGGCATCCGCAAACCAATGGCGTGGTGCGCACGCTCAATACCACGCGCGGCATGTTGCTCGATCAGGGACATGACGTGCGCGTCATCGAGCCAGGCATGTTCAGCAGTTTTCCCTGCCCGACTTACCCTGAAATACGGCTCGCGTGGCGACCGGCAAAATTGTTACGCGCAGTACTCGATAGTTTCCGTCCCGACTGTGTGCACATTGCCACCGAAGGCCCGCTGGGCATGGCAGCGCGCAGTTATTGCCTGCAGCGCAGCTGGCCGTATACCACCTCGTATCACACACAGTTTCCCGAATACGTGCGGGCGCGCGCACCCATTCCCTTGTCCGTCAGTTATGCCTGGCTGCGGCGCTTTCACGGCGCAGCTGCGCGCACGATGGTGGCCACGCCCAGCATGCAGACCCAGCTGGAGTCACGTGGCTTTACCAATCTTGCGCGCTGGTCGCGCGGCGTGGATGTGGGGCTGTTCAAGCCCGTGGATAGTAGTTGGCTGAATCTGCCCAGGCCCATCTCGCTGTATCTGGGGCGTGTGGCGGTGGAAAAGAACATCGAGGAATTTCTGAAGCTCAATCTGCCCGGTACTCAGTTGGTGGTAGGCGACGGTCCGGCGCGTGAAGCATTGCAACGCAAGTATCCGCGTGCACTATTTGTCGGCTACAAGTACGGCGCTGAATTGGCGGCGCATGTCGCCGCAGCAGATGTGTTCGTGTTTCCGAGTCGTACCGATACGTTCGGACTGGTGCTGCTCGAAGCCATGGCTTGCGGCGTGCCGGTGGCTGCCTATCCGGTAACCGGCCCAATCGATGTAGTGAAGGTGGGTGTGACGGGAATACTCAGTGAAGACCTGCAGGCCGCAACACTTGCCGCACTGAAGTTCGATCGTCGTGCCTGCCGCGAGCATGCGCTGCAGTACACCTGGGAAAACGCCACGGCGCAGTTTCTGGGCAATCTGCAGCCGATTGGACACCCCAACCCTGTCTTGCCGGACCGTCCTGTCCGTCACCCTTAGGGCGAGCTTCGCTCGACCAAATTTGTTCCCGGCAAATTTGTCCCTGAGGAGAGGGAGTTCAAGACATGCGCTGATTGAGCGGTACCGTCAGCGCTGCAAACTGTTGATGCGTTTCTGAACTGTCCACTGGCAATCATCCACAATCAATTTCTTCTCAGCGCCCCATCAGCGCGTTCGCCCGCGCATAAGCCTGTTGTGCTTCGCTGTTCTTGTTGCGGGCCTTGAGACTGTCAGCGATCAGGCGCCAGGCGTTGGCCTGTGTATGCGGATCGCCACTGGCAGAGGCCACCGCCTTGCGGCCCATGTTTTCGGCCTGAGGGTAGTTGCCTTCGTCCATGCGCAGCTCGCCGTACTCCAGCCACAACAAGGGGTTATTGGGTTCGATGCGCAGCGCGCGTTCAAGCGTGGCAGCGGCCTGGACAAAATTCTTGCTCTTGCGCTGTGTTTCGGCTTGGGTGACCAGCGCGCGTGAGGCTGCGTTCAGGCTGTAGGTGCGGGTGCTGGGTGGCGGTAGTGGCTGGGAAGGCTCCACCGGCGCCATGGGTGTCGCCGGCAGGGTCTCCATCACCGGAATTTCGGGCTCAGGAGCCGGTGCCGGCCGCGCAGAGGTTGTGGGCTGGTATGGCTGTACGGTGGTACAGGCGGCCATGCTCAATAACAGAACGCCGGTTAACAAACCCTTGCGTGACCAAGTGCTGGCAGCGCGATAAGCGGTATGAGTCATTTGCCCATAATACCGCGCAACCAGCTGCTTGCGCGCTCGGCAATGTCGGAGCCTGGGGCAGTGCAGCCGTCACGCATCGCGATTTCCGTGCCGTTGGGTACTGCAATGGTCACGCCGTTGGTGGCGCAGGTGTAGTTGACGCCCAGACCGGTGGCAAATTCGATCTGGGTTTCGCTCAGGCCATCGGGCAGGGGCTGATCCCAGGAGGTGGTGTCGATGCCGGCCATGATCTGCGTCCAGATGGGCAGTGCGCCGGACGAGCCGGTGTAGCGGGTCGGTTCATTGTCGTCGTAGCCCAGCCAGCTCACCACCACATGACTGCCTGAAAAGCCTGCAAACCAGCTGTCGCGATAATCGGAAGAAGTACCACTCTTGCCCGCGACCACCAGTTCGCCGAGCTGGGCCGCGGCCGCGGCGCCGGTGCCGCGACGCATCACTTCCACCATCATGCGATCCACCTGGTACACCGCGGCCGGATCGGCCACCTGGGTAACTTCCAGCGCAAAGGCCTTGAGCGCTTCGCCTTTTTCATCCACCACGGCGCGCACGGCGCGTAGCGGAGTGCGAAAGCCGCCATTGGCCAGAGTGGTGTACACCTCCGCCACTTCAATCGGCGCCGCAGTCACGCCGCCCAGCAACATGGCCGGCACGGCTTGAGGTTCCTGCTCCAGCCCCAGCTTGGTGAATTCCTTGGCGATCGGCTTCAGGCCCACATCCATGCCCAGATTCACGGTGGCCAGATTCAATGACTGCGCCAGCGCGCGCACCATGGGTACCGGTCCGTTGGTGTTGCGCTCGTAGTTCTGTGGTGTCCAGGTCTTGCCCGTGACCAGCTTCAGCGTGACCGGCACATCGTTGACTATGGTGCTGGCGTTGTAACGGCCGCTCTCAACGGCTGCGAGATAGACCACCGGCTTGGTCAGCGAACCCATGGAACGCTTGGCGTCAAGCGCACGATTGAAACCGCTGTAACTGACATTGCGTCCGCCCACCATGGCCAGTACTTCGCCATTGGTCGGTGCGGTCACCACCACTGCGCCTTCCAGCTGGGCATCCTTGCGTTTGCTGTTCTTGTCCAGTCGCTCCAGTTGCGCGACCAGCGCAAGCTCAGCCTGATTCTGCACTTTCGGATCGAGCGTACTGAATACCGTCAAACCGGCTTCGGTGAGATCGGATTCCTGATAGTCGCGACGCAGTGTGCGACGCACGAAATCCAGAAACGCCGGGTAGTACACGCTGCGTTTGCCGGCCACGCTCACCAGTCCCAGCGGTTTGGCCCTGGCGCGTCTGGCATCTTCGGCACTCACTACCTTGAACTCCGCCAGCTGATCCAGAATCAGGTTGCGGCGCGCAAGTGCGCGGTCGGGATTGCGACGCGGGTTGTAGTAGTTGGCACCACGTACCACGGTGACCAGCAGCGCAATCTCATGTAGCTGCAGTTCCGCCAGTGGCTTGCCGAAGTAGAACTGGCTGGCAAGGCCAAAGCCGTGTATGGCGCGCCCTCCGTCCTGCGCCAGGTTGATCTCATTGATATAGGCATTCATGAGATCGGCTTTTTCGTAATGTACTTCCAGCAGCATGGCCATCACCGCTTCGGTAAGCTTGCGACTCAGGGTCTGGCGATTGTTGAGGAAGTAGCTGCGCACCAGCTGCTGTGTCAGCGTCGATGCGCCCTGTTCAAAACTGCCGCTGCGCAGATCCACCCACAACGCGCGGGCAATGCCGCGCAGATCGATGCCGAAGTGAGTGTCGAAGCGCCGGTCTTCGACGATCTTCAACGCCGTTGGCAACAGTGCCGGCGTTTCCTGCGGCGTGACGATGATGCGGTCTTCACCCTGCGTGGGATAAATGCTGCCGATCAGCAACGGATCCAGCCGGAATACTGGAATGTTCTGGCCTTTGGCATCCCACAACTTGTCGATACGATTGCCGTCGAAACGCACCGAGAGGGTTTGCTGTGCACGATTCTCGTCAGCGAAGCGGAATGGACGCGATACCAGGTCAATACGAGCGTCACTGCGTTCAAAGTTGCCGGTCTGTGTCAGGCGGGTGGTGCGCTCATAACCCAGTCGTTCCAGCTCGCGCTGCAATTCATCGGCAGTGAGCGCCTGACCTGCGTACAGTTCCAGGGGTTGTGCGTATACCTTGGCAGGCAGTGTCCAGCGTCGGCCTTCAAACTGTTGGCGGATCTGCCGATCCAGCGAAAATACCCACAGGGTCAAGATCAGCAAAACGGCGCCAACTGCACCCAGTGCAAAGGGCCAATATTTCTTGAGCAGTCTTTTGGTGCGTGCTTTCATGATTTGAATGTGCGGAGGACTGCGAATTGTACTGCTTTGACGCCCCAAAGTTTCAGGGACGGGTCATGGCACAGAACTGGCAGCGATCCCCCGTAGAATTGATAGTCAGCAGGCACCTGTCTGCTGACTGCATATTGTTGAGGAAGTTCGCCAGCAGCCGGCATCGAGGCTTGACTGTAATGAGCGACAGCGATGGACAGGAGTGGATTAAGCAATATGACCGATGAATTTGTCTTGATCGTCAACATCACCGTGGTACTGGCGGTGGCCGGACTCGGCGGCATGCTGGCCAGCCTGTTGCGCCAGCCGCCGGTGGCGGGTTATCTCGCGGCCGGCGTCGCCATGGGTCCGTTCACACCGGGGTTTCATGCTGATGGCGGCACCATTGCCGCACTGGCCGAGGTGGGTGTGATTTTCCTGATGTTCGCTCTCGGCGTGAGCTTCTCGGTCAAGGAGCTGGCGCGCGTGGGTCGCGTAGCCCTGTGGGCCACGCTGTTGCAAGTGGTGCTGACCATCCTCGGCGGCATGCTGGTATTTGCCTGCTGGCGTGGCGATGTCATTGAAGGCGTGTTCATCGGCTGTGCGCTGGCCGCCAGCAGTTCCATGGTCATGCTCAAGACCCTGCTCGACCGGGGCGAGGCCGGCTCGGCGCATGGCCGCTTGTTGCTGTCCATGGCCATCGTGCAGGACCTGCTGATCGTGCTGCTGATTGTGTTGTTGCCATTGCTGGGTCGTGACAGCAAGGCTGATGCGAACCTGTTGCTGACCGTACTCGTCACCGTTGGCAAGGCGGCGGCGTTTGTCGGCATCGGTCTGTATGCAGGTGCGCGTTTGCTGCCGATAGCAATGCAGCACGTCATACACCGGCGTTCACCCGAACTGTTCATTGTGGCGGCTGCGGTCATCGCGCTGGGCACGGCTGCGTTCAGCGCCAGCCTGGGACTGTCCGCGGCACTGGGCGCGTTCCTTGCTGGACTGATGTTGTCGGAAAGCGAGTTCGATCACCGCGTGCTGTCGGAAATCATACCGTTGCGCGATCTGTTCACCACCATGTTCTTCGTGTCGGTGGGCATGCTCATTGACGTGCATTTCATGATTGAACACTGGCCGTGGGTCGTGGCATTCACGCTGATCACCTTGCTGTTGAAAGGATTGGCGACGTTAATCGGCGTGCTGCCGTTTCGTCTCACCCCGCGCACTGCGGCGTTTACCGCGCTGGGTATGGTGCCCGTCGGCGAGCTCAACTTCGTACTGGCGCAGGGTGGCTTGAGCAGTGGCAATGTGTCACTCGATAGCTACAAACTCATTCTGGCCGCGGCATTGTTCACCATCGTGCTGATGCCATCCTTGCTGCGCGCAGCTCCATGGCTTGGCATGCGCATGGCGCAGACGCCGCTGCTGTGGCGCTGCTTCGATCCGAACGCACATCTGGTGGGACACGACAGTGGTCTGGAAGCGCATGCCGTGGTGATCGGTTATGGTCGTGTCGGTCACAGCATTGCCCTGGGTCTGCGCGCCAGGGGCATACCGGTGGTGGTAATCGAATCGCGTCTGCCACGCGTACGGGAAGCCATGGCCGATGGACTTGAGGCCATCTACGGCAGCGCGGCATCGCTGAGCATCCTGCAGGCGGCATCCATCGAAAATGCACGTTTGGTGGTGCTGGCGCTGGTGGATCACGAATCGACACTGGCGGTCGCCCGGCAGGTGCGCAGCTTGAACAGCACGGCCCTGATCACGGCTCGCGGGAAACAGGCGGATCACGAAGCGGAATTAAAAGCTGCAGGCGCATCGCTGGTGATCGTACCGGAACTGGCGGGCGCACATGCCTTGCTCAACGACACGCTGGATATGATGGGCATGCCGAGGTAGTGTGGCTGGTACAGAGATCCGGGCCGCATCAACAATCACCCACAACCATGAACACTACTCGAACACAGCAAGCCATCAGCTTCGTCGCTCTGCTGGCCGTTATGGTCATCGTCGCCACGCTCGGCGCCTTTGCATCCATCAATGCGCCGGGATTCTATGCTGAACTGGCCAAACCCCAGTGGGCGCCGCCGGCCGGTGTGTTCGGCCCGGTATGGACCCTGCTTTATCTGATGATGACTTTTGCCGCCTGGCGAGTAGTGTACACACGGGGCTGGTCTGGCAGCCGCCTGGAAATGAGCGTGTATTTCCTGCAATTGATATTGAATGCACTGTGGAGCTGGTTGTTCTTCGCTTGGCGCAATGGCAACGGCGCGTTGCTCGACATTGCCCTGCTGTGGCTGGCGATTGTGGGCAACGTCGTCCTGTTCTGGCGCGTGCAACGCTGGGCCGGCGTGTTGCTGATTCCCTATCTGCTGTGGGTGAGTTTCGCTGCGGCGTTGACCTGGTCGGTGGTGCGACTCAACCCTCAGTTGCTGTAATTTCCGTCGCTATCTCGCCAATACCCGCACCGCTCTCGCGGCTGCCGCTGCACGATTCTCCACACCCAGCTTCACGAACACCTGTTCAAGGTGTTTGTTAACGGTACGCGGACTGATCTGCAGGATCTCGCCGATGTCGCGATTGGCTTTGCCACGACTGATCCATAACAACACTTCAGCTTCGCGCAACGTCAGTCCCAGACTTTGTTGCAGCAACTGTTCATCGGAGCCGTGATGAGTTTCGGTGATGCGGAACAGCAGTTCGTCGGGGCCAATCGAGCTCAGCATGGCGACTTCCAGACAACGCGTGCCGATCTGCAGCAGCGAGCGCTGGGGGTCGCGTTGTTCGCGCAGCTGTAGCAGTTGAGTCCGCACCGGGCCGGGCAGACTAGCTTCGCCGCTTTCAGTGTTGCTCTGCTCAGGGAACAGTTCCGACAATAGTTGTCGTGCCTTGGGCGTACACCACAGCAATCGTCCGGCGCGATCTGTGGCCAGCAGGAAGCGCCCCGATGCATCGAGGACGGCTTGCGAGCCGGAAGCCTTGCGCGCATTGGCCAGATGCACACGGATGCGCGCCAGCAACTCATCCACCACAATCGGTTTGGTTACATAGTCCACGCCACCGGCGGCGAGGCCTTCCACCACATGCTCGGTGTCACTCAGGCCGGTCATGAAAATCACCGGCAGATTGGCCAGAAACTTTTCATGCTTCAGACGCCGGCAGGCTTCAAAGCCGGTCATGCCCGGCATGACGGCATCCATCAGCACCAGATCCGGCGTGATCTGTTCAACCAGATCCAGCGCCGCTTCGCCATCGGTGGCAATCAGCACGGTGTAGCCGGCCTGATCCAGCGTGTCGGTGAGAAAGCCCAGCGTTTCTGGCGTGTCGTCCACCACCAGTACGGTATCGCGTCGCATGCTGGCCCTGAGTGCCTGAGGCTCGCTTGAACTCATGAGATCAGCCATTTTTGCGCATTCCTTCCAGCGTATTCATGAAGCGTCGTACATCGAAGTTGCCGATCAGTTCGCGCAGCTGCGTCACGAAGCGCTTGTTGTCGGTGTGTTCGGTTTCAATCTGCAGCAGCTTGGCCTGAATGCCGCGCACGTGACCGATTCGGCCCAGCTGGTACAGATCATCCAGATGATGCCGTGCGCCATCGGGCACGGAGGCACTGGCATCACCCGATTCGTCCGGTGCACCGTGCGGAATGTCATACACCCACTTCAGACGCAGCAGCGAACCGATGCATTCCAGGAGCACCTGCAGATCGATGGGTTTCATGACAAAGGCATCATGCGCCTGGCCTTCGCCGCCGCCGTGATATTCATGTGCGTTGGCGGAGACGATGATGATCTTCATTGTCTGCAGGGTCGCCACTTCGCGCAACTTGGCGGCCAGCTCCCAGCCCTTCATGTCGGGCATGGAGATGTCGATCATGGCCAGATCGGGTTCACATTCGATGGCACGCTGCAGTCCTTCCTGGCCGTTGCTGGCGGTGAACAGCGTGAAATTCAGTGGCTGCAACAGGTTCTGCACAATATCGATGTGCATTGGATCGTCATCCACCACCAGCAATTTCACACGAGGTCCGACGTAATCATTGACACGTTGTGGTGTGGGCAGATCGCTGGCGGTATGCAGCGCCTCGGACAACAGCAAGCGCACGATGAAGCGTGTGCCCTTGCCGGTTTCGCTATGCACCTGAACTTCGCCACCCATGATTTCGGTGAGCAGCTTGGTGATGGTCAGCCCGAGTCCCGTGCCGGGAATCTGGCGCACGCTGACGGCCTGACCACGTTCAAATGGCTGGAATACTCGTTCGAGTTCATTCTCGGGAATGCCGATGCCGGTATCGCTGATCTCGAACTCCGCCACCTGCGAGCGGTAGCGCATGCTGAAGGAAGCGTGACCGCGTTCGGTGTACTTGATGGCGTTCGACAGCAGGTTGATCAGGATCTGGCGCAGGCGTTTCTGATCCGTGTACACATAGGCGGGCAGATTTTTCGGCCAGTGCACACGGAACTCGATGCCCTTGGCAGCGGCCTGCAGGCGGAACATGTTGACGATCTGATCCAGAAAATCCTGCAGTTGCACCTTGTCGCGATTGAGCTTGAGCAAGCCACCTTCGATTTTGGAAATATCCAGCAGACCATCAATAAGATTGGCCAGATGTTCGGCGCTACGCTTGATGACACGCACCGAGTTTTCCGATGGCGCCGCACTGCCGCGCTCCAGCAATTGCGCGTAACCAAAAATGGAATTGAGCGGCGTGCGGATTTCATGACTCAAACCCACTATGTAGCGACTCTTGGCCAGATTCGCCGCTTCGGCAATTTCCTTGGCTTTCTGCAGCTCGGCATCGGTGCGCTGGTGCGCGTCGATTTCGTCCATCAGCATGGTGGTCTGCCGGGCCGACTCCGCTTCGGCGGTGCGCCGGCTTTCATGGGCCAGCACGATCAGCCACGCTGCCACACCGGAGAACACCATGAACGACAGAAACACCAGCCACAGCGTGTCGCTGATGACGGCGCGTGCTGCAGGTAGCGCTGCGCTGTACTGCTGATTGATCAGCGCCAGCAGAAAACCGATGGCCAGATTGAACAGCAACATCAGACCGAAGAACTGGCCGGCGCGCGTGTGCAGTGTTGCGGCGAATGCACGCGGCAACAATCTCGACATCCAGTGCGTCAGCTGCTCGCTGAAGCGGCTGCCCTGCTTGCACATATCGCGGCAGCGAGCTTCCAGGGTGCAGCACAGCGAACAGATCGGCCCCAGATAGGCGGGGCAGAAGGCTATGTCGTTACGCTCGAAATGGTTCTCGCAGATACTGCATCTTATTTCTGGTTCATCCGGCAAGCCTTCGTCACGCCGCGCCAGGTAGTAGCGGCCCTGTGTGATCCACGCAATCAGCGGCGCTGTGACGAAGGCCACCACCAGTGCCACGAAAGGCGCGATCACCTGCATGAATTCACCAAACAGGCCGAGGAAAGCCATGCTCGACAACAGCACCGAGATGATCAGCGCACCCACACCCACCGGATTGATGTCATACAAGTGGGCACGCTTGAACTCGATGTGTTTGGGACTGAGTCCCAGTGGTTTGTTGATCACCAGATCAGCGGTCAAGGCACCAATCCAGCCCGCCGCGAAGTTGGCATAGATCACCAGAATGCTTTCGATGGCGCGGAAAATGCCGATTTCCATCAGCAGCAGCGCCAGCAGTACATTGAACACCAGCCACACCACCCGGCCCGGATGGCTATGGGTCAGGCGCGAGAAGAAATTCGACCAGGCAATCGACCCGGCATAGGCGTTGGTGACGTTGATCTTCAGCTGACACACGATCACGAAAACCCCCATCAGCACCAACGCGAATGAGGGCGAATTAAAGGTGCGTTCGAAAGCCATGTAGTACATGTCGGTGGGCTGGCGAGCCTGCTCCGACAGAATCCCGTGATTGAGCGCCATTACGGCCAGGAAAGAACCCACCAGCAGCTTGAAACCACCGATGAAGATCCAGCCCGGACCGGTGGCTAGCAAGGCACCCCACCAGCCTGCCTGGTTGTGACTCTTGCGATTGGGCAGGAAACGCAGGTAGTCCACCTGTTCGCCGATCTGCGGTAACAGCGACAACAGCACCGCCGCTGCCGCACCGAACAGCAGTGGATCCAGCGAGCCGTCGGTGGCGCCCTGCTTGCCGGTGTATTGCGTCCAGGCAGTGACATCGGCGGGGCTTTGCCAGGCGATGTACATGATGGGCAGGAATTGCAGCAACAGCCAGACAGGCTGCGTGATCATCTGCATGCGACTGATCAGCCTGAAGCCGAACACCGCAATGGGTATGACGACCAGCGAGCTGATCAGGTGTGCAATCGCCAGCGGAATGTCGAACAGCATGCGCAACGCCAGCGACATGATGCTGGCTTCGATGGCGAACAGCAGGAAGGTGAACGAGGCATAGATCAGCGAAGTGATGGTCGAGCCCATGTAACCAAAGCCCGCACCGCGCGTCAGCAGGTCGATGTCCACCCCGGCTTTGGCGGCGTGATAGGCAATGGGCAGGCCGATCAGGAACATCAGCACACAGAACGCCACCACCGCCCAGATGCTGTTGCTGAAGCCATAGGAAATGGTGATGGCGCCGCCAATCGCCTCGCAGGCCAGGAAGGAAATCGGACCCAGCGCGGTATTGCCGACGCGAAAGGACGACTTGCGGGCTTTGTCCGCCGTATAGCGCAGCGCATAGTCTTCCAGCGTCTGCGTCGCCACCCATTGGTTGTACTGGCGACGTTCGCGAACGATGCGTTGCCGGGCACTCATGCGGTGCACCCCGGTAGAGCCAACCGGTGGCGGTCGACTCGGTCGCGAATGACAGGTCTGGACAACAAGTTCAGCAACTCCGGTATGTGTCTTTCTCTATTGACAGGGCAAATGCCAGGCCGCGCTTACCAGCCTTGCGGCCGGATGTCTGGCTTTGAGGATGTTGTTCTGCGACAGACTTGCACCTATTTAAAGCAAGCCATGTGCCAACGCATTTTTGCGTGCGGTTTCAAGCACGTAGTCGGGGTTACGGAAGCGGCATCAGCATGCGCGCCTTGTTTAGGTGCACTTGCAAAAGCAAACGCACTAACAGAACGCAAAAACATCGATCACCCCGCCGTGCAGTGCGAGCTACGTCAAATGACGCATACCGGATGAGCGAACCTTTTCCTTAAGGTGAATGCAGCTATGGACAGACGCTGATTTCCCGATTCACCCGACGCACCAAACACATTCCCAAAGAGGTTCATCCAATGAGTACTCGCAAGAGACTGATACCCGCATTGACGCTGGTGGCGAGCATGGTCGCCGCCACGCTGGCGCAGGCCGCCGAGGGCACCATCAAGGTTGGTGTCCTGCATTCCCTGTCCGGCACCATGGCCATCAGCGAAACCACGCTGAAGGACACCGTGCTGATGATGATCGACGAGCAGAACAAGAAAGGCGGCGTGCTGGGCAAGAAGCTCGAAGCCGTCGTCGTTGACCCTGCTTCCAACTGGCCACTGTTTGCTGAAAAAGCCGAACAGCTGCTGGTGAAGGACAAGGTTGCCGTGACCTTCGGTTGCTGGACCTCCGTGTCACGCAAGTCGGTGCTGCCGGTGTTCGAAAAGAACAACGGCCTGCTGTTCTATCCAGTGCAGTACGAGGGTGAAGAATCATCCAAGAATGTGTTCTACACCGGCGCTGCGCCCAACCAGCAAGCCATCCCAGCCGTCGATTACCTGATGAATGATCTGAAGGTGAAGCGCTGGGTGCTGGCGGGCACCGACTATGTGTATCCGCGCACCACCAACAAGATTCTCGAAGCCTATCTGAAGAGCAAGGGCGTCGCGCAAGCCGACATCATGATCAACTACACACCCTTCGGTCATTCCGACTGGCAGAGCATTGTTTCTGATATCAAGAAGTTCGGCTCGGCAGGCAAGAAGACGGCCGTAGTGTCCACCATCAACGGCGATGCCAACGTGCCGTTCTACAAGGAACTCGGCAATCAGAAGATCTCGGCAGAAGACATTCCGGTGGTGGCGTTCTCGGTGGGTGAAGAAGAACTCGCCGGTATCGACACCAAGCCCCTGGTGGGTCACCTGGCCGCCTGGAACTACTTCCAGAGCGCCAGTGCGCCAATCAACAAGGAATGGATCAAGAAGTGGCAGACTTTCACCAAGAACCCGAAGCGTACTTTCAACGATCCAATGGAAGCGACCGTTATCGGTTTCCAGATGTGGGTAAAGGCCGTTGAAAAAGCCAAGACCACCGATGTGAACAAGGTCAGCGACGCCATCATCGGCATCGAGACGCCCAACCTCACCGGCGGTATGGCCAAGATGTTGCCCAACCATCACCTGACCAAGCCGGTGTTGATCGGCGAAGTGCGTGCTGATGGTCAGTTCGACACAGTATGGCAAACCAAGGGTCTGGTGCCGGGCGATGCATGGACCGACTTCCTGCCCGGCAGCAAGGACATCGAAGCCGACTGGGTGACGCTCAAGTGCGGTAACTACAACACCAAGACCAAGGTGTGTTCCGGTCAGAACTATCAGTAACGGTAATCTGTAGCCGTTATTGCAG
Organism: uncultured Pseudomonadota bacterium; assembly: GCA_963748005.1. Classification (GTDB taxonomy): domain Bacteria; phylum Pseudomonadota; class Gammaproteobacteria; order Steroidobacterales; family Steroidobacteraceae; genus CAILZL01. Next base: position 1,598,207 of record CAVVHH010000002.1, on the reverse strand, counting down.
TTAGTTATCAGCAACCCGGTGTTCACTGCCTCCTCGCCGGGGCAGTGAACACTCTTCGCTTCCGCCAGGCCCTCGGGAAGTCCATGTACAGATTCGTGATGAAGTGTGCTCAATATGTTTTGAGCGGTGTATTACTCATGCTGGTGTGCCAATTTACGGCACAGGCTCAACAGTCCGTTGCTCAAGCCGATGCCGGTGGCCCGGCGAATTCTTCAGAACTCGCCACGCTCCTGGCGCAACTGCCCACCGCAAGTTATGCCGACAAGAACGAGATCATCGGCAAACTGTTGGCGCTGCGTACGCCCGCCACCCGCCAGATTCTGAACGCCTTCCTGGAAGGCAACCTCTATGCCCGCCCCGCCGATGGCAAGGTATTCACGGCAGTTGAGACACCGGCGGGGCTACAACTCACCGATGCGGCGACCCAGCAAGCCAGCGGCACCGCTGCGGCTGATACGCTGGAAAAAATCGGCACCAACAACCAGTTGCGCAAGGCGTTGCGTGCCGCCGTGGCGCAGTTTGATCTGGCCAGCGACGATGTCGATACTCGATTGGCTGCGGTCGCCGAGATGCTGCGCTCGATGGATGACAGTTCTGCAGAAGTGCTGCGTCAGCAGTTCCAGAAAGAAACCAATGCCAAGGTCAAAGATGCAATCAACGTTGGCCTCGCGCTGGTGGATCTGGATAACGGCGACGCTGCAGTGAGGTTGAAGGCCATCGACACTCTGCATGGCAGCCTGAACCCCGACGTGTTCAACCGCCTGACACAGCTGGTCACACCCAATGAAGATGGCAGTTTCAGCGAACCTGAACTCGAAGTGCGCATGGCTGCGCGCGAACTGCTCGACAGCATGGATACCGCACGCGCGTTTTATGGCGCCGGCGAAACCGTGTTCTTCGGTCTGAGCCTGGGCTCGGTGCTGGTGTTGTCGGCCATTGGTCTGGCCATCACCTTCGGTGTGATGGGCGTGATCAACATGGCACATGGCGAGCTGATGATGCTTGGCGCCTACACGACCTATGTCATTCAACTGTTGATGCCAAATCATATCGGCGCTTCCGTGCTGGTGGCGATTCCGGCCGCGTTCATCGTCTCGGGACTGGTGGGTGTATTGATCGAACGTGGCCTGGTACGTTTTCTGTATGGTCGGCCGCTCGAAACGCTGCTGGCGACCTTCGGTGTGAGTCTGCTGTTGCAGCAGGTGGTACGCGACGTGTTTACCGCCAACAATCGACCGGTGGAAACACCGCCATGGATGGCCGGTTCCTGGCAGGTGAATGAAGCCTTCTCGCTGACCTATAACCGCTTGTACGTGGTGCTGTTCACGGCACTGGTGTTCGTGGCGTTGTTGATGATTCTCAAGCGCACCACGCTGGGCCTGAACGTACGCGCCGTGGCACAGAACCGCGCCATGGCCAAGGCCATGGGCATTCGCACCGATCTGGTGGACGCCATGACCTTTGGTCTGGGCTCCGGTATCGCCGGTGTTGCCGGGGTGGCGTTGAGTCAGCTCACCAATGTCGGCCCCAACCTTGGCCAGCAGTACATCGTTGACTCGTTCATGGTGGTGGTGTTCGGTGGCGTGGGTAATCTGTGGGGGACACTGATCAGCGGCATGTCCCTGGGTGTGATCAGCAAACTGCTGGAGCCCTATGCCGGTGCGGTACTGGCCAAGATTTTCGTGCTGATCTTCCTGATCCTGTTTATTCAAAGACGGCCACGCGGCTTGTTCCCGCAGAAAGGCCGTGCGGCCGAGGGTTGATATGAGTAGCGTGGCTATCGAACCTCCAATCATGCACGACGCACGTACTACTCACGTCAGCGGTCGCCTGTTGCAAGCCATGCAAAGCGACCGCGGCGGCCAGATATTGCTGGGCCTGCTGGTGCTGCTGGGCATCATTGTGCCGGTGTCGCATCTGCTGCTGCCCGAAGCGTCGGCGCTGCACATGTCCAGCTATACCGTGACCTTGCTCGGCAAGTATTTGTGTTATGGCCTGCTGGCCATCGCAGTGGATCTGGTGTGGGGTTACTGCGGCATTCTCAGTCTGGGCCATGCGGCATTCTTTTCGTTGGGTGGCTACGCCATGGGCATGTACCTGATGCGGCAGATCGGTCCGCGCGGTGTATATGGCGATCCCATCCTGCCGGACTTCATGGTGTTCCTGAACTACAAGGAGCTGCCCTGGTTCTGGCATGGCTTCGACATGTTCTGGTTTGCCATGCTGATGGTGATTGTTGTGCCCGGCATTCTTGCCTTCCTGTTCGGCTGGCTGGCGTTCCGCTCGCGCGTCACAGGTGTGTATCTGTCCATCATTACGCAGGCGCTCACCTATGCGTTGATGCTGGCGTTCTTCCGCAACGACATGGGCTTCGGCGGCAACAATGGCTTCACCGACTTCAAGGATCTGCTGGGCTTTGAGCTGGCGAAACCCAGTACGCGTATTGGCCTGTTCACCTGTACGGTGATTGCACTCATCCTCGCCTATCTGGCCTGTCGTTACATCGTGGCATCGCGCGCCGGGCGCGTGGTGGCGGCGATCCGCGACGCTGAAAGTCGTACGCGCTTCATCGGCTATCGCGTCGAATCATACAAGGTGTGGCTGTTCACGTTCTCCGCGATCCTGGCCGGTATTGCCGGCGCGCTATACGTGCCGCAGGTGGGTATCATCAATCCCAGCGAGTTCGCGCCCATCAACTCCATTGAAGTGGTGATCTGGGTGGCGGTGGGTGGACGTGGCACCTTATACGGCGCGGTGGCCGGCGCGGTGTTGATCAATTACGCAAAAACCTATTTCACGGCCGCGCTTCCTGAGTTCTGGTTGTACGCGCTGGGTGCGTTATTCGTCCTGGCCACATTGTTCCTGCCGCGCGGCATCGTCGGGCTGGTCAACAAGAGCGGAGGACGCACATGAACGCCATGGCCATGTTGAAGCGTCCCTTCGGACGCTGGCTTGGGCCGGATAAACGCAGTCGTGGACCCGGCCCGGACATTTCGCACGACACCATCCTGTATCTCGAAGACATCACGGTGAGCTTTGATGGCTTCAAGGCGTTGAATGCACTGACGCTGTATATCACTGTGGGCGAACTACGCTGCATCATCGGGCCCAACGGCGCCGGCAAGACCACCATGATGGATGTGATCACCGGCAAGACTCGCCCGGACAGTGGCACCGCATATTTCGGTCAGACCATGAACCTGCTGGAGATGACCGAACCGGAAATTGCCGAAGCGGGCATTGGCCGCAAATTTCAGAAGCCCACGATCTTCGAACACCACAGCGTGTTTGAAAATCTGGAACTGGCCATGACCGGCCGCAAGTCGGTATGGCCGACACTGCATGCGGCGTTGAGTAAGGCACAATACGGGCGTATTGATGAGGTGCTGGAGATCATCAACCTGCAGGATCACATCCAGCGTCGCGCCGGGGCACTGTCACACGGCCAGAAACAATGGCTGGAAATCGGCATGCTGCTGATGCAGGACCCGCAGTTGCTGCTGGTAGATGAGCCCGTCGCCGGCATGACCCCACAGGAAACCGAACGCACTGCAGAGTTGCTGACGTCGCTGGCCGGCAAGCATTCGGTGGTGGTGGTGGAACACGACATGGTGTTTGTGCGCTCGATCGCCAGGACCGTCACGGTACTGCACGAAGGCCACGTACTGGCCGAAGGCAGCATGGACGAAGTGCAGAACAACGCCAAGGTAAAAGAGGTGTATCTCGGTGAGTGATACGTTATTCACGCGTCGAATCACCCTCACCCTGCCCTCTCCCTGGAGGGAGAGGGGAAGAGCGTGGAGCTCTGTAGTTTCGCTCCCTCTCCCTCAGGGAGAGGGTTGGGGTGAGGGTGACTCTTCATGCTGACCATCAAATCCCTCAACCAGTTTTACGGCGGTAGCCACACGTTGTGGGACGTGAACATGACCGTGCCCACCGGTTCCATCACCTGCCTGATGGGCCGCAATGGCATGGGCAAGACCACGCTGCTCAGAAGCATCATGGGTCTGATCAAGACGCAGTCTGGCCAGATTGAATACGAAGGCAACGACATTCGTGGCATGGCAGCAGAGCGGCGCGCACCGCTGGGTATCGGCTATGTGCCACAGGGCCGCGAAATCTTTTCGCAGTTGACCGTGGAAGAAAATCTGCGCATCGGTCTGCCCGTCAGAAAGGATAAGCGCCGTACCATTCCCGAACACATCTTTGAAATGTTCCCAGTGCTCAAGCAGATGCTCAGGCGCCGCGGCGGCGACCTGTCCGGCGGCCAGCAACAACAGCTGGCCATCGGCCGCGCGCTGATCATCGAGCCGCGTTTCCTGATCCTGGATGAACCCACCGAGGGTATTCAACCCAACATCGTTCACGAAATCGGCGAAGTGCTGCAGAAACTCAATCGCGAACAGGGTCTGACCATCCTGCTGGTGGAGCAGAAACTGCCATTCGCGCGCCGCGTCGCCAGCGAATTCCGCATCATCGACAAGGGCCGGCTGGTGGTGGGCGGTCAGATCAACGAGCTGAGCGACGAACTGGTCAAGCATCATCTGACGGTATGATCTTGGGATTGTTGGCGACACATCGGGCAGGCTTCGACTCGGACGTAGGGGTCGTTCGTGAACGACCTTTCTTGAGAATTGGGAGGGCGGTTCACGAACCGCCCCTACACACGATGATCCATCGACAATTCCGGTCGCTGAGCCCTTCGACTTCGCTCAGGATAAACTCCGTCGAAGCGTCCTGTTTTCGCAGCCTGGCACTTAGTACGAAGCAGGTATCTGCTGCACAACCACGTTCTGCTCCCCTATCATCAACACATGAATGCCAAGCTCGCGCCAGAACTCGATGCCCAAGCCAGCTGGCGCGCCGAGTTGCAGCTGCGTTTTGCCGTACAGGGCACACGCACGGTGCTGGCGAAACGCAAACATGTTGGCCCGTTGCTGGTACAACGTCCCTTCTATCCGGAAGGCGATGTGTGCCATGTGTACCTGATTCATCCGCCGGGCGGCATTGCTGGTGGCGATCACTTGCAGTTGCATACCCAGCTGGAGGCGCGAGCGCATGCACTGATTACTACGCCTGCGGCGACCAAGTTTTATCGCGCTGCAGCGGGCCGGGTGTCGGTGTTGCGGCAACATCTGCAGCTCACTGCGGCAACGCTGGAGTGGTTGCCGCAGGAAACCATCTATTTCAATCAGGCGCAGGCACGCACGCTGACGCGTATTGATCTGGATGCCGACTCGCGCTGTATCGCCTGGGAAATCAATTGCTATGGAAGGCGCGCGGGTGATGAGCCATTTGTCGCAGGGCACGTGCGACAGGGGCTCGAATTGTGGCTGAACGGCAAGCCGCTATTGCTGGACCATCTGCATGTTGATGGCACAGGACAGATGCAACAAGCGGTCTGGGGACTGCAGGGCAGAGGCGCATTGGGTACGCTCGCCGCATATCCGGCAACCAGCGCCGATGTGCAGGCAGTACGCGAGCTGGAGCTGGATGCTGAAAAAATTGGTTGTACCTTGATTGATGGCATGTTGTTGTGCAGATGTCTGTGTGTCGACAGTGCTGAGACGAAGCACTTGTTGCTGCGTGTATGGCAGTGCTTGCGTCCACGCGTGATACGGCGTGAAGCTGTGTTGCCGCGGATCTGGGCGACGTGACGTTCAGTATGCAGGTTGGGCTGAGTCCGCGAAGCCCAGCGCTGTGCTTTCGACGAATGTTGGGCTTCGCGGACTCAGCCCAACCTACGATTGCAGACTGGAACAGAAACGATGGAACTGACACCACGAGAAAAAGACAAGTTGCTGCTGTTCACTGCAGCGTTACTGGCTGAGCGCCGCAAAGCCCGTGGGCTGAAGCTGAACTATCCGGAAGCGGTGGCTTATATCTCGGCGGCCATCATGGAAGGCGCGCGTGACGGCCGCACCGTGGCCGAGCTGATGAGTTTTGGTGCCACGTTGCTCACTCGTGCCGATGTGATGGAAGGCATTGCCGAGCTGATTCCGGAAGTGCAGGTGGAAGCGACGTTTCCCGATGGCACCAAGCTGGTGACCGTGCATCAACCGATTGTATGAAGCGACATTTCATTTCAACCGATCTATGTAGGGGCGATTCGCGAATCGCCCTCTTTGGGTTTGTTGCAGGAGGGCGGTTCACGAACCGCCCCTACAAGAGGCACACATGATTCCTGGCGAAATGTTTATCGGACCCGGCGACATCGAACTCAATGTCGGTCGTGACACGGTGAAGGTGCAGGTGTCCAACACCGGCGATCGGCCCATACAGGTGGGATCGCACTACCATTTCTTCGAAACCAACTACGCCCTGCAGTTCGATCGTGCGAAGGCGCGAGGTTTCCGGCTGAACATCGCCTCTGGCACTGCGGTGCGTTTTGAACCAGGTCAGACGCGTGAAGTGGAGCTGGTGCGTTATGTCGGCGAACAGAAAGTGTATGGCTTCCAGCAGAAGGTGATGGGCCCCCTATGAAAATGGAACGCCGTGCTTATGCCGAGATGTTCGGTCCCACCACCGGTGATCGGGTGCGGCTGGGTGATACCGAACTCATCATCGAAGTGGAAAAGGATTTCACCATCTATGGCGAGGAAGTGAAATTCGGCGGCGGCAAGGTCATTCGCGACGGCATGGGTCAGAGTCAGCGTTGCGCAGCAGAGTGCGTCGATACAGTCATTACCAACGCCTTGATCGTCGACCACTGGGGCATTGTCAAAGCCGACATTGGCCTGAAGGACGGACGCATTGCCGGCATCGGCAAAGCAGGTAATCCCGATGTGCAACCGGGTGTGACCATTGTCATTGGCCCCGGCACCGAAGTGATCGCTGGTGAAGGTCTGATCGCCACCCCTGGCGGCATTGACTCGCACATTCATTTCATCTGCCCGCAGCAGGTGGAAGAGGCGCTGATGTCGGGTGTAACTACCATGATTGGTGGTGGCACCGGGCCCGCGGCCGGCACCAATGCCACGACCTGCACGTCGGGTATCTGGTACATCGAACGCATGTATCAGGCGCTGGAAGATCTGCCGATGAATTTCGGCCTTACTGGCAAGGGCAATGCGTCGTTGCCCGAGGCACTGGTTGAGCAGGTACAGGCCGGCGTCATCGGCCTGAAGCTGCACGAAGACTGGGGCACCACACCGGCCGCGATTGATTGCTGCCTGTCGGTGGCAGATGCCCATGATGTGCAGGTGGCCATTCACACCGACACGCTCAATGAGTCGGGTTTCGTCGAAGACACCATTGCGGCCATCAAGGGCCGCGCCATTCATACCTATCACACTGAAGGCGCCGGTGGTGGTCACGCACCGGACATCATCAAGGTGTGTGGCGAAGCCAATGTGCTGCCCTCGTCCACCAATCCGACACGGCCCTACACCATCAACACCATTGATGAACACCTCGACATGCTGATGGTATGTCATCACCTCGATCCGGGCATTGCCGAAGACGTGGCATTCGCCGAGTCGCGCATCCGTCGCGAGACCATTGCCGCCGAAGACATCCTGCATGACCTCGGTGCGTTCTCGATGATCTCTTCCGACTCGCAGGCCATGGGGCGCGTGGGTGAAGTGGTGACGCGCACCTGGCAGACCGCGCACAAGATGAAAGTGCAGCGTGGCGCACTGGCGCAGGACTCAGCGCGCAACGACAACTATCGGGTGCGTCGTTACGTTGCCAAGTACAGCATCAATCCGGCGCTGACGCATGGTATTGCCCATGAAGTGGGTTCGATTGAGGTCGGCAAGCTGGCCGATATTGTGTTGTGGCGGCCAGCCTTCTTCGGCGCCAAGACAGCCATGATCATCAAGGGCGGCATGATTGTCGCGGCGCCCATGGGTGATGCGAATGCGTCGATTCCCACGCCGCAGCCGGTGCACTTCCGTCCCATGTTCGGCGCGCTGGGTGGCGCGCGTCACGCTACGTCGGTGAGCTTTGTCTCGCAAGCCGGGCTTGATCGTGGCATGGCCGGCAAGCTTGGTTTGAAGAAACGCCTGGTTGCGGTGAAGGGCACGCGCACGGTGCGCAAGAAGGATCTGATCCTGAATGACTACCAGCCGCACATCGAAGTGGATTCGCAGACTTATGAAGTGCGCGCTGATGGCCAGTTGCTGACCTGTGAACCGGCGACGGTGTTGCCGCTGGCGCAGAAGTACTTTTTGTTCTGACGAAGTGTCTTGGCAGGTTGGGCTGAGTCTGCGAAGCCCAACAATTGAAAAATGTGCACAGACGTTGGGCTTCGCAGACTCAGCCCAACCTACGTTGAGTCCTGGATGAATCTGACTATCACACAACGCCTCTCCGAACCTCGCCCTGCCCAGGACACCCTGAGCTTGCCGTTTGAATCGCGCCAGAAAAGCCGCCTGCTCACGAGACTCGACAGCGGTGAAGAAGTTGGCCTGATGCTGGAACGTGGCACGTTGCTGCGGGGTGGCGATTGCCTGCTGGCCAGCGATGGCCGTGTCATTGAAGTACTGGCGGCGCCGGAAACCGTATCGGTAGTGACCGCTGATGATCCATGGGGTCTGGCACGTGCGGCGTATCACCTGGGTAATCGGCACATCTCCGTGCAGGTCGGTCAAGGCTGGCTGCGTTACCTGCATGATCATGTGCTGGATGAAATGGTACGTGGCTTGGGCTTCACCGTAACGCTGGACGAGATGCCCTTTGAACCCGAAGCCGGGGCTTATTCGCACTCGGGCGCAGGCAATACCCATCATCACTCGTTTGTACTCAGCGCGAGCCATCCGCATGCACATGGTTGACGCTGCAACGAATTCGCTGAGCATGCTGCGATTGTGTCAGCTGGTCAGCCCGGCGCTGCCTATCGGCGCATATAACTTCTCGCAGGGACTGGAATATGCCGTGCATTTGGACTGGGTGCGTGATGAGGTCAGCACGCTCAACTGGGTGTCGGGTGTGGCGCAACACGCAGTGGCTACGCTGGACCTGCCCTTGCTGATGCGCATGCATGCCGCATGGTCCGATGACGATGCTGACAATGCTCGCTACTGGAGCGCTTACCTGCTGGGATCGCGTGAAAGCGAGGAGTTGCGTGCCGAAGAGCGGCACTTGGGACGTTCCCTAGCCAAGGTACTGGTGTCGCTACAGATTGAACAGGCATCGCCGTGGATCAAGGACGTGGATGCCAGTTACGCCTGTCTGTTTGCACTCGCTGCAAGTCACTGGCAGATTGACAGCACGCAGGCGGCATCGGCATATCTGTGGGCCTGGTGCGAAAATCAGGTGCTCGCGGCCGTGAAACTGTTGCCGCTGGGCCAGACCGCCGGCCAGCGTATTCTCAATGATCTGCTGCAGAGCATTCCTGATATGGTCAGTACGGCTGCGCAGGTGAGCGATGACGACATCGGTGTGGCCGCACCCATGCAGGGTCTGGCCAGCGTCTGGCATGAAACCCAATACACGCGTTTATTCCGTTCCTAGGAGTTTGAATATGAAATCCAGACACTATCTTCTGCCTGTGTTGCTGAGCCTGCCTGCATTGGCATTCGCACATCCCGGACATGAACTGCGGTCCGGGTTTGTCGCCGGCATCGCGCATCCGTGGTCGGGTGTGGATCATCTGATCGCCATGCTCGCGGTGGGTCTGTGGGCGGCACAGCTGGGCGGCCGTTTGCGCTGGGCAGTGCCCCTGAGTTTCGTCACCGTAATGCTGCTGGGTGGATTGCTGGGTTTGTCGGGCTGGCAGTTTGGCGTGGTGGAACAGGGCATTGCCGCATCGGTCTGTGTGTCTGGCCTGTTGCTGGCGGGCGCCGTACGTTTGCCGGCCGCGGTCTGTGTATTGCTCACCGGCGTGTTTGCCACATTTCATGGCTATGCACACGGTGCTGAAGCGCCTGCCGCCAGTGTGACCACGTACATGGCCGGTTTTGCATTGAGCACTGTTGTCCTGCATATGGTTGGCCTGTTGGTTGCCGGGCTGTTGCTGGGCTATCAACAACAGCAAGCAATGCGTTGGGCTGGTGCTGTGATGGCAGTGGGTGGTCTGGCTCTATTTGCAGTTTGACGGTGGAGTTTCGAGATGGCCGGTAGTGAAGTATTGCGGGTAGGTGTGGGTGGTCCGGTGGGCTCGGGCAAGACCGCCCTGGTGGATGCCTTGTGCAAGCGGCTGCGCGATCGTTATCGGATTGCGGTCGTGACCAATGACATCTACACGCGCGAAGATGCCGATTTTCTGATTCGCAGTCAGGCGCTGACGCCCGATCGCATTCGCGGCGTGGAAACCGGTGGTTGTCCGCATACTGCGATCCGTGAAGATGCTTCCATGAATCTGTCCGCCATCGATGACCTGATGAGTCACTTTCCTGATCTGGAACTCATCATTGTGGAGAGTGGCGGTGACAATCTGGCGGCAACCTTCAGCCCCGAGTTGTCGGATCTGACCCTGTATGTCATCGACGTGGCGGCCGGCGACAAGATCCCGCGCAAGGGCGGTCCCGGCATCATGCGTTCGGACCTGTTGATCATCAACAAGATCGATCTGGCACCGCATGTGGGTGCGTCGCTGGAAGTCATGGATCGCGATGCGAAAAAGATGCGCGGCGAGCGACCCTTTGTGTTCACCAATCTCAAGACCGGTCAGGGTCTGGATACGGTGATCAACTTCATCGTCAAGCAGGGCATGTTGCGCGCTGCATAGCTCTTGAAAATAACAGAAAGCCCTTCGACAAGCTCAGGGTGAACGGAATAAGAAAATATTCTGCCCTTCTGACCGCCTGTATGCTTTCCGTTCGCCCTGAGCCCGTCGAAGGGTTCCTATGCAAGAATTCCAGTCATGGCTGTTTGTTACGCGCCAATCGCGATATCTCAGCCCAGTCTTGCCGTACTAGCGCCGCTTTCTATGCCCGGCTCCAGCCCTTGAGTTTTCTCTCCAGAATCAGTGCCTGTTCGCGTGCAGGGAGCTCGTGCGAATAAACAAGCTCTACCGGTCGGCGTTCGAAGGTGTAGCACGTTCTGAATACTCCCTGTTCATGCCGTGCCAAGCGCAGATCAATGTTGTCGGTATGACCGACGTAATAACTTCCATCAGCACAGCGCAGCATGTAAACCCAAAACATCCGAACATTCCCTTGTTTGGCGTTGATGGTGCTACGCAGAATCAGGAGTTCTGAGACAGCCTCAGGCCGAACGGAAATTCTGCCTTATGCGCGTTCTGACAAACCCAACTACCGCCGCCAGAACGCCGGCGTCACCAGTACGATCAATGGATACACTTCGAGGCGTCCCAGCAGCATTGCCAATACACAAATCCACTTGCCGGGCGTGCTGATGGTGGTGAAGGTATCGATCACTTCGCCGAGGCCTGGCCCGGTGTTGTTCATGCTGGTTGCAATGGCAGAGAATGCGGTGATCTGATTCTCACCGGTAGCCATCAACAGCACCATCAGCACGGCAAAGCACACGACATAGATCGCGAAGAAGCCCCATACCGCGTCGAGCACCCGCCAGGGTACGGGACGGCCGCCGATTTTCACTGGAAACACGGCACTGGGATGCACCAGGCGATTGATCTCACGCGTGCCCTGCTTCCACATCAGCGCCCAGCGAATCACCTTCATGCCACCGGCGGCGGAACCAGCGCAGCCACCGACGAAGGTGATCATGATCAGCATCACCGGTAGTGCACCCGGCCAGACGCTGAAGTCACTGGCGGTGAAGCCAGTGCTGGTCACCATCGACACCACATGCAGCAGCGCACTGCGCACCGCAAAGCCGTTGTTGTTGAAGGTGTGCTGGGCAATCAGCGTACCGGCAAACAGTGTCGTGCCCACCAGCAGGATGCCGATGTACACCCGGAATTCTGGATCGCGAAAGTAATCGCTGATACTCATCCGCCGCCAGGCGAGAAAATGCAGCGAGAAGTTGATGCCGCCCAGGAACATGAACAGGATGGCGATGAACTCAATGCCGGGGCTGTTGAAATAGGCAAGATTGGCATCGTGACTGGAAAAACCGCCGGTGGATACCGTGGAAAAGGCATGACCAATGGCATCGAATGGCGTCATGCCAGCCAGCCAGTAGCTGCCAGCGCAAGCTGCTGTAATCAGTACATACACCAGCCACAGCGCCTTGGCGGTTTCGGTGATGCGCGGCGTCAGCTTGGCGTCTTTTACCTGCCCCGGCGTCTCGGCCTTGAGCAGCTGCATGCCGCCGATGCCCAGCATGGGTAGCAAGGCTACGGCCAGCACCACCATACCGATGCCGCCCAGCCATTGAATCTGGTGGCGGTAGTACAGCAGCGATTTTGGCATGTCATCCAGTCCGGTAAGAATGGTGGCGCCGGTGGTGGTGAAACCGGACACAGCTTCGAACACCGCATCCGTCAACGGAATGTCGGGCGTAGTGGACAGCGCCAGCGGCACTGCGCCGGCCAGGCCCAGCACCACCCAGAACGAAGCCACCACCAGGAAGCCGTCACGCAGCCGCAGTTCGCGGTCCTGCTTGCGTACCGGCAGCCACACCAGCAGGCCGGTCAACAGCAGGCCGGTGAAGGCATCGAAGAACGGACCCGAGTTGCCATCCTGAAAATGCAGTGACACACCAATGGGCGGCAGCATGGTGATGCTGAACATCATCAGCAGAATGCCGAGAAGGCGCTGGACTACAAAGAGATTCATGGTTTTAGTACACCTATCGCAGCAGCGTCATGAGCGAAGACAGGTTGTACTGCGCCGGAGCGCAGGAACCGGAGTGTATGAGTTGATACATGAGGATTCCGAGCACCGCCGCAGTACAACATGTCGAGCGCAATAGCTGAAGTGATAGGTGTCAGCGACGACGGCGTGGCACGTCGAACAGACGTTCGACTGCATCGATCTGTCGCCGGTCGGTGAGGAACAGGATCACGTGGTCATCGCGTTGCACCACCGTGTCGTTGTGTGCGATCAGTACCTCTTCGCCGCGCACCACTGCGCCGATGGTGGCGCCTTCGGGCAGCGGAATATCCGCGATCTTGCGACCGATGACCCGCCCCTCCCCCTGCACACCGTGCGCAATGGCTTCAATCGCTTCGGCCGCGCCGCGCCGCAACGAATGCACCTGCACCACGTCGCCGCGTCGCACATGCGCCAGCACCGAACCAATGGTGACCATCTGCGGCGAGATGGCCACGTCCAGATTACCGCTTTCCATCAGCTCGGCGTAGGCAGGTCTGTTGATCAGCGCCATGACCTTCTTGGCGCCCAGGCGCTTGGCGAGCATGGCCGACAGAATATTGGCTTCTTCAGCATTGGTCACGGCCACAAACACATCGGCGCTGTCGATGTTTTCTTCCAGCAGCAGTTCTTCGTCGGAGGCATCGCCAGTGAGCACGATGGTGTTGCCCAGCTGTTCCGAGATGCGCCGCGCGCGGCGGGTATCCCGTTCGATCAGTTTCACCTGATGCGATTGTTCCAGCTGCTGCGCCAGCCGGAAGCCGATGTTGCCGCCGCCGGCAATCACCACGCGCCGTACCGGATCGGCCAGACGCTGCAATTCGTTCATCACCAGCCGGATATCCTTGCGCGCTGCCAGAAAGAACACCTCATCGCCATCTTCGATTACGGTCTCGCCGGTGGGTTTGATGCTCTGCCCGCCGCGATAGATGGCTGCCACGCGGGCATCCGAGTTGGGAATATGTTCGCGCAACGTGCGCAGTCGCTGACCGACCAGCAGACCGCCGCGCCTGGCGCGCGTGCCCACCATGCGCACATGACCGTCGGCGAAATCCAGCACCTGCAAGGCGCCGGGATAGCGAATCAGGCGTGCGATATGGTCGGTCACCAGCTGTTCCGGGCTGAGCGTGACATCCACGGCAAAGGCGCGGTCTTCGTCCGTGAACAGCTTGCTGTGCTTGGTGTATTCGGTAGAACGGATACGGGCGATGCGCGTGCAGTCCTTGTTGAACAGGCTGGCGATTATCTGGCAGGCCACCATGTTCACTTCATCGCTGTTGGTCAAGGCAATGAATACATCCGCCTGTTTGGCGCCGGCGGCTTCGAGAATGGATGGTTGCGCACCGTTGCCCATGATAGTGCGGATATCCAGACGGTCCTGCAGGTCGCGCAGCAGGCTTTCGTCGCGATCCACCACGGTAATCTCGTTGGCCTCTTCACGGGCCAGGTGATATGCCGCCGTGCGGCCAACCTGTCCCGCGCCCAGAATGATGATCTTCACGCGCCACCTCGGAATGTGTGCAACACGGCGGTTGTTCTGCAGGCCGGTATTGCAATGCGGCGGGCATTGTAGCCGAGAAATCCGTGGGGTAATTCCCTCTCTGCGCTTGTAGGGGTTACCCATGGGTAACCCGTTTCTCAGCAGGCGAGGCATGCCTCGCCCCTACGTCTTGAACAAATACTCCAGCGCAATCCCCACGAACACCGACATGCCGAAATAGTTGTTATTCAGAAATGCCAGCAGGCAGTCGTCCGGCTCGCGACGGCGGATCAGATATTGCTGGTACAGGGCAAAGCATGCGGCAGCGGCCAGCCCGCTGCGATACCAACCCCCCAGCTCCAGTTCCTTGCCGGCCAGCCACAGCGCGTACAACACCATCAGCTGCATGGCGCCGATAATCACCCGGTCGGCATCGCCAAACAGAATGGCGCTGGACTTGATGCCGATGCGCAGGTCGTCTTCGCGATCAACCATGGCATACATGGTGTCGTAGGCCGCCGCCCAGACGACGCTGGCCGCAAACAGCAGCCAGCACAGCCGCGAAGTGGTGCCGGTCTGCGCCACAAAGCTCATCGGGATGGACCAGCTGAACGCCAGACCCATGTAGAACTGTGGCGCCGGGAAAAAGCGCTTGAAGAATGGGTAGGTGATCATGATGAACGCGCCCACGAAGGACATCAGCACCACCACCTTGCCCAGGGTCAGAACCAGACCGAAGGCAATCAGGATCAGCGCCGCGAACAGCAGCAGGGCTTCCGGTATGGAGACCTCACCCGTCGCCATGGGTCGTTGCCTGGTGCGCTTCACATGGCCGTCGAACTTGCGGTCTGCGAAGTCATTGATCACGCAGCCCGCCGAACGCGTCAGAAACACACCCAGCACAAATACGACGAATACCTGTTCGACCGGTTTGCCATTCGACCCAAGCCACAGCGCCCACAAGGTTGGCCACATCAGCAAAAAGGTACCGATGGGCCGATCCAGTCGCATCAGCCGTGCATAGGCGCCGAGCGCCTGCTTCAGATCGGGCCGATTGCCCGCTGCCAGGTTGCTGCTGATGCGATAGCGCAGCCAGCGGACACGTTCACGTAAGGTAGGGATGGATGAGCGCATGGGCGCGCAGTGTAGCAATAGCGCTGCCAAAGCGGTTGTCGCGCGTGCTGTTACCATCCCCTCTCCCGCATGCGGGAGAGGGTTAGGGTGAGGGCGTTTTTATTATCCGAATTATCCGGAGCATCCATGGCCTCCGATCAGCGCTTTGTTGAATACGTGTGCGAACAGATTGCAGCCGCAGGGCGCATCAGTCAGCGCAAGATGTTCGGCGAGTATGCGGTGTATTGCGACGCCAAGGTCGTGGCGCTGGTGTGTGATAACCAGTTCTTTGTCAAACCCACGGAGGCGGGACGCGCCCTGCTGCCGAAGATCAAGGAGGGATTCCCCTATCCCGGCGCCAAGCCCTGGATCGTTGCCGACGAATGGCTGGATGATGATGTTTTCGTGGCAAAGCTGGTGCGGGTGACAGCTGCCGAGCTGCCCATGCCCAGAATAAAAGCAGTGAAACAAGCAAAAACATCGCGTGTCAGCAAAGCACGCAAGAAGTAACAGTGCCAGTGGTGTTGTACCATGCCGCCTTTATCAACCAAGGTCATCCATGAGCACATTGCCACCCTGCCCCAAATGCAACTCGGCCCTCACCTACGAAGACGGCGCCCAGCTGGTCTGCCCCGAATGCGGCCACGAATGGTCAGCGAGTGCGACCGCTGAAGCTGTCGATGAAGGCCTCGATGTCCGCGATGCGCACGGCAACCCGCTGAAAGACGGCGATTCCGTCACCGTTATCAAGGACCTGAAAGTCAAGGGCTCATCGTCGGTGGTGAAAGTTGGCACGAAGGTCAAGAGTATCAAGCTGGTAGAAGGCGATCACAATATCGACTGCAAGATCGACGGCATCGGCGCCATGCAACTGAAATCGGAATTCGTGAAGAAGGCGTAGGTTTTCGTCGCTGCTTACCGGCTTAATGGCAGCCGCTAAGCCCTGCGCCGGGTGCGCGCGGACCTGACTTTGCCATGAACTCCATATCCACAAACATCGCGATCCACAAGGCTGACCCCAGCGAACAATGCTTTCCCGACGGCAGGCAAGCTGAGGGACCCGTATGACCGCATCCATAAGAATCAAGGATGAGGCGGCGCCGATTACCGAGGAAGATCTGTGTCTCGATCGCGACAACGATGACGCAGCCGCACCGTACACTTGGCTCGATAGTCATACCGACTCCGACAACAGTAATTCAAGGGAAGAAAACTTCGATTTTGTTGACGTCGACATCGATCAGGTACCAACGCTGCACGACGTCGTCGAACATTCATTCGAATTCAGTCAGGACGACGGTCATGACAGTGGCCAGAATCGTGAAAACGTAGTTAATGAATCGCAGGATGATCTGCCGGAAGTGCAAGCGCTTTACTCAGCGTTCGCGATTGACGCTGACGCTGCGCCATCGGCGACAGCCGAAGAATCTGATCTTGCCCAGCACGCCGACCATGCAGTTGCACTTGCGGATCATCAAAGCGATTCAAGCCAGCCGCCCATGCAAGGCATGGAAGAGGTTTTCAATCAGGTGCGCCGTGACCCGGTGCTGCTACGAAGAGCCTTGATGGCGCTGGCATGTACTCTTGAGGCGATTGCCGCTGCTGCTCTATGGCATGCTATTGGTAACAAGGTGGTTGTTACAGAGTTGGTGCCGCCATTGGTATATGCATCCATTGGCGTGGTGGCGTATCTGCTTGGCATGCGGTATCTCAGAATCCACTTTGCCCAAGTGCGTGTCAGGTACAAGGACTGGTTGCTGTGCGAGCAAGTAATGGTCGGAGCGGACAACGGCGTTATGCTGAAAGCACGTTTTGGTACTGCCTACCTGATCTGGGAACAATTGCTGGGTGTCGCGCAGGACAGTGACTACTACTATCTGCTCATCGAGCCCAGTCAGGGCTTCAAGGTGCCGAAACAAGGTGTCAGCGATCCGGTGTTACAAACCAAACTCGATGACCTTGCCAGCCTTACCAGAGCCAAAGCGTTGCAAGGCATGTGATGGATTGTGTCCATTTGTACGTTGGGCTGAGTCCGCGATATCCACATTCGATGCCAGATTAAGACGTTACTTTTCCTGAATCGGGCGTAGCTCGGACGTTGCGATACGTGTGACAAGCGTACCGATTGCCATCGCGAACGTTACATAAGCGATGAAGTGAATCCAGAACGCGATGCTGTCGTTTGGACTTGTTGGCTTCACAAATCCAAACGCACCAAGACAAGTGGCTAACGTGGCAAGACCGCCGAGCATGGTAGCTGTGTGAGGAAGACGACATTGCATCCGGCAATGCCTACAACGGTACTGGCTTCCCAAATAGTTAGACGGAACATAATCCCACAAGCTCAGGTGCATCGGAGCGCTACAGTGTGGACAGAAAAGCGTGCGTCTGAGTCTGAACATAGTTGCGGTTTCTCTATTGTCAAAATTTTCTCATCTCAAAATGAGTTCTGCAGTGATTCATACCTTTCCAAACCTTTCACTATGCCCCACCCATCTCCTGAGCAACGGCTCAACTCGCTCTGGTGCATTCTTGAGTAACGCATCTGCCGCATGCTGCACCTGTGGCAACAGATCCGCGTCGCGCATAAGGTCTGCCACACGCAGCTGCACCAGTCCAGTCTGACGTGTACCGAGCAATTCGCCAGGGCCGCGTATCTCCAGATCGCATCGCGCAATCTCAAAACCATCGTTGGTCTCACGCATGATGCGCAGGCGTTCGCGGGCGACTTCGCTCAATGGATATTGATACAGCAGCACGCAACTGCTTTGCGCACTGCCGCGACCGACACGGCCCCTCAATTGATGCAATTGCGCCAGACCCATGCGTTCTGCGTTTTCAATCACCATCACGCTGGCGTTGGGTACATCGACGCCAACTTCGATGACGGTGGTGGCCACCAGCACATCGGCCTGATGTGCTTTGAACTGATCCATCACAAAGTCTTTCTGCTTGCTGTTCATTCGGCCGTGCAGGAGCAGAACGCGTAGTTCGGGTAACGCCGCGCTTAGGCTCGCAAGCGTTTCCTCAGCAGCCTGTGCGCTCAGCGCTTCCGATTCTTCTATCAGTGGGCACACCCAGTACACCTGACGTTGTTGCAGGCAGGCATCGCGGACTCGTTGCACGATGTCATCGCGGCGGCTGTCGGGCAGCACCACAGTGTGCACCGGCGTACGGCCGGGCGGCAGTTCATCAATGACGGAGATATCGAGATCGGCATACGCACTCATCGCCAGGGTTCTGGGAATGGGTGTGGCGGTCATGATCAGCTGGTGTGGATACTTGCCCTGATGCAGGCCCTTCTCACGCAGCAATAGCCGTTGATGCACACCGAAGCGATGCTGTTCATCGATGATGACTACGGCGAGCTTGGCGAACTCCACGTCCGACTGAAACAAGGCATGCGTACCAATGGCCACGCTGGCCTGACCGGAGCGCAGTGATTCCATGATGGTGGCGCGTGCCTTGCCAGTGTGTTTTCCAGTGAGCAGTACCACCTCAATACCCAAGGGTTCCAGCCAGCGTAAAAAATTGCGCGCGTGTTGTTCGGCCAGCAATTCTGTGGGCGCCATGAGCGCAGCTTGCAGACCACAGGCGACGGCTTTCACAGCGGCGAGTGCGGCGACCACGGTTTTGCCTGAGCCGACGTCGCCCTGCACCAGACGCAGCATGGGATGCGGTTTGGCGAGGTCTGCTTCCATTTCATGCCACACACGTTGCTGCGCATTGGTCAGTTGGAACGGTAGTGTGGTGCGGAATTTCTCCAATAGCTCCCGGCCCTGCAGCAAGGCCCAGCTGGAATCGCGCTGAATGTCCTGACGCAGCAGGCGCAGGCTGAGTTGTTGCGCCAGCAGTTCTTCGAAGGCCAGACGTCGTTGTGCGGGGTGCTGGCCGTGTTCCAGTAATTCCAGTCGCGCATCGGGCGGTGGACGATGCACGTATTGCAGTGCCTGCAGCAATGTTGGCCATTGTTTGTTGGGTAACAGCTCGGCAGGCAGCCAGTCGCGTACGCTGTCTTTGCGAAGTTCCTGCAACGCGGCATCGGTAAGTTGGCGTAGACGCGCCTGTTGCACGCCTTCGGTGGCGGGATACACCGGCGTCAGCGTGGCTTCGCCTTGCGGTTCTGCTTCACTGCTGACGCGACGATATTCCGGATGCACCATCTCCAGCGTCTGCGGACCGGGACGTACTTCGCCATAACAACGCAGCCGTGTGCCGCGCGCCATCTGGGTTTGTTGTGCGTTACTGAAATGAAAAAACCGCAGCGTCAACCAGCCCGAGCCATCGCTGATGCGCACCAGCAAGGCACGTCTCCCGCGAAACACAATTTCACTGAGTTGTACTTCGCCTTCGATGACGGCGCGCATGCCGGCCTGCAGCGTGCCCAGTGGTTGGGTCTGGGTGCGGTCTTCGTAACGGAACGGCAGGTGGAACAGCACATCCTGCACGGTGTGAATGCCCAGCGTTGCCAGCTTGCCGGCCAGTGCTGCGCCCACGCCGCGTAACACGGTGACGGGGCGCAGTTCGGGCAACGCTTGATGCGGCAGCGGTTGATTCATGTGAATCAACAGAGCGCTTCGACTCCGCTCAGCGACCAGAATATGCATTTCCGGTCGCTGAGCGGAGTCGAAGCGTCTTCCCTGTAAGCCGCATCAGTCATGTCGATTCTGCTTACAACTCCACCACGCAATCCATTTCAACCACCGCACCCTTGGGCAGAGCGGCTACTTGAATGGCGGCGCGCGCCGGATATGGCTGGGTGAAGTATTCAGCCATGATCTTGTTCACCAGCGCAAAGTTGGCGAGATCGGTGAGGAACACATTGAGCTTGGCAACATGTGAAAAATCACCACCCGCGGCGTTGACGATGGCCTTGAGGTTGTCGAATACGCGACGGACGTGTATTTCCATTTCGCCCTGCACCAGATCGCCGGTTTTGGGATCGAGCGGAATCTGGCCGGAGACATACACAGTATTGCCGCATTTCACGGCCTGTGAGTAAGTGCCAATGGCTTGCGGTGCGTTGGCAGTGCTTATGATGGTGCGGGACATTAGGGTTCCTGTTTGGCGTAAAGTAAATGTATAACGTAGGGGTGATTCGCAATCGCCCTCCGAAAATTCTGCAGCAGAAGGACGGCTCGCGAGCCGCCCCTACGAAACCGAATCGTGTTTACGTCAGGCTGCGCGCCACCTTGACCACGTCCGGCATCTTGCGCAAACGTTTAATGACCTGCGCTAGCTGACGGCGGTCGGCAACCAGCAGCTCGAAAATCTCGGTGCTGACGCCACCATCGCGCTCGATAATTGTCACCTTCTCAATGCTGGTATGGGTGGCGGCAATCTCGGAAGCAATGGCGGCGAGAACGCCGATGCGGCTGTGCACCTGTACGCGTATCTCGGTGACGAACAATTTATCCGGCGCTGGCTGCCAGGTGACCGGCAGCCATTTTTCCGGTTGTTTGCGATAGCTCTTGAGATTGCCGCAGGCTTCGCGGTGGATGACGATGCCATGACCGCTGGTGACGTAAGCCATGATCGGATCGTTGGGTATCGGGAAGCAGCAGCGTGCATAGGCCACGCTGAGACCTTCCGTGCCGGAGATCGCCAGCGCGCCACTGTCCTTCACTACATTGTCACTCTCGGTGTTGGTATCCTGCGGCAACAGACGTTTTGCCACCAGGGGCGCGAGACGTTCGCCCAGACCGATCTTCTCGAACAGTTCATCTGCACCGTGCAGCTGCAGATCCTCAGCCAAGGTCTGCAATTGCACCTGGTCTATGTCCTTGAGCGACAATCCCAGTTCGGTGAGCGCCTGACCGAGCATGCGCTTGCCCAGCTCCGCCGCTTCGCCGTGTTTCATGTTCTTCAGATAGTGACGCACCGCGGCGCGTGCCTTGGCACTGACCACAAAGTTGGCCCAGGCTGGGTTGGGCGTGGCGCCCTTGGCAGTAATGACCTCGACAGTCTGACCATTACGCAACGGCGTGCGCAGCGGCACCAGGCGCCGATCAATTTTCGCGGCCACACAGCGATTGCCGATATCGGTGTGCACGGCATAGGCAAAGTCCACTGCGGTTGCGCCGCGTGGCAGGCGACGAATGTCGCCCTTGGGCGTGAACACGTACACCTTGTCGGGGAACAGATCGACCTTGACGCTTTCCAGGAATTCCTCGGAGTTGCCGCCGTGCATTTCCACCAGGTGCTGCAGCCAGTCGCGGGCGCGATCATGACCGGCGCGATTGTCCTCGGTATCGCCGGTCTTGTACTGCCAGTGAGCGGCGACGCCCGATTCGGCAATCTGCTGCATGGCTTCGGTGCGAATCTGCACCTCAACCGGCATGCCATTGGGGCCGAACAGGGTGGTGTGCAGCGACTGATAGCCGTTCACGCGCGGGATGGCGATGTAATCCTTGAAGCGGCCGGGCATGGGGCGATACAGGCTGTGTACAAGGCCTAAACAGCGATAGCAGGTGTCGATGCTGTCAACCACGATGCGGAAACCGAATACATCGACGATCTCGCCCAGCGAAGTTTTCTTGCGGCGCATCTTCTGATAGATGCTGAACGGATGTTTCTCGCGGCCTTCGACGCGGCCTTTGATGTCAGCTTTCTTCAGTGCAGTTTCAATCGCCTGCTTGATCTTGCCGACAAACTGTTTCTGGTTGCCACGCGCACGTTTGACGGCCTTCTCGATCACCCTGTAACGATTGGGGTACAGGGTTTTCAGCCCCAGGTCTTCCAGTTCATTCTTGATGCTGTAGATGCCAAGGCGATTGGCAATCGGCGCGTAGATGTCCAGCGTTTCCTTGGCCACGGCGCGGCGTTTGGCCGGTGGCATGGAGCCGAGCGTGCGCATGTTGTGGGTGCGATCGGCAAGTTTGACCATGATGACGCGGATATCGCGCACCATGGCCAGCAGCATCTTGCGGAAACTTTCTGCCTGCGCTTCGGCGCGGCTTTTGAACTGCACCTGATCCAGCTTGGAGACGCCGTCAACAATTTCGGCGACTTCGGCGCCGAACTTCTCGGCGATTTCATCCTTGGCGGTGGGCGTGTCTTCGATGACGTCATGCAGGATGGCGGCAACAATCGTCTGGCCGTCCATGTGCAGGTCAGCCAGCAGGTCGGCCACGGCAACCGGATGTGAAATGTATGGCTCGCCACTGCGGCGCTTCTGCCCTTCATGGGCGGCAGCGCCGAATTCATAGGCTTCGCGGATGTGTTCTACCTGCTCGGGGGGCAGGTAGCTTTCCAGCTTGTTGAGCAGCTGGGTCAGGCCGATGGCGCGTCTTCCAGTGGGTAGAAATCCAAAAAACGACGCGCTGTCCATGATGGCGTAGGACGTGGAGCAGCGAGTGCGGGTTTACTCGGCCAGATCGTCCTTGGCGCCCTTGGCAGGCTGCTCGTCCTTGAAGTCTTCCTTGAAGTCGTCACCGAAATCATCGTCCAGGCTGTCTTTCAGGCCCAGATGCGGCGCGCGGAAGTCATCCGGCATCATCATGTCCATGGCGGACAGTTCATGCACCGGCGGACGATCCACTTCTTCAAGGATTTCCGGACCGACGTGACCGGCAGCGATTTCGCGCAGCGCAATCACGGTGGGTTTGTCGTTTTCACGATCCACCGTGGCTTCAGCGCCGTTGGCAATGCGACGGGCGCGTTTGGCGGCGACCAGTACCAGGTTGAACAGGTTCGGTACGTTCTGCAGACAATCTTCAACGGTAATGCGAGCCATGCGGGCACCTGGGTCTTTCAAAAGGAGGCGGATTATAGCGGGCGAATTGCCCGGGCAGAACCTGATTGTTGCCGGCGGCCACTGAATCAGTGGTTTTGCCGGCAAAGTCCGGCAAATTCAGCTGGTCAGCAGCCCGGCGACCACGGGTTTCAGGCTCGGACGGTCGGCACGCAGGGGGTCGCCTGCACCACAAACGATGCTTTTGAGCTCGGCCAGCGCCGTTTCAAAGTCGTCATTCACCACCACGTAGTCGAATTCCGCCCAATGGCCCATGTCGCTGGCGGCATCGCGCAGCCGGCGCTGGATGACGGCTTCATCGTCCGTGCCGCGGCCGCGCAGACGCCGTTCCAGTTCGGCCCGCGTTGGCGGCAGGATGAAAATGCTGCGACATTCGGGCATCACCTGACGAATCTGCTGCGCGCCCTGCCAGTCGATTTCCAGAATCACGTTCGCGCCCTGCGCCAGCAGCTTTTCCACTTGCGCGCGCGCAGTGCCGTAGTAGTTATCGAACACCTGCGCGTGTTCCAGAAACTCAGCGTTGGCCACCATAGCCTCGAACTGCGGGTGCGTGACGAAGTGATAGTCGCGGCCATCGACTTCGGTGGGGCGCATCTTGCGGGTGGTATAGGAAATGGAAAATTTGGCGCTGGGCTCCTGCGCCAGCAGCGCCTTGACCAGCGAGGTTTTACCCGCGCCCGAAGGCGCAGCGATTACATACAAATGCCCGGTGGCGGCAGAAGACATCGAGTTATTCCACGTTCTGGATCTGTTTGTTGGCTGTCTCAAAAACAGGAATATAGTTTATATAAATCATAGCCTTGCCGGTCTGCAGTAGTGCTGCAATTTTGTAGCTACATAGCTAGCTACACAACAGTGGGGTGTGAACCCCGGAAGGCGATTATTTCATGATCTCGTTGATCGGTGTCGCGGCATTGGCGAGATGGTGGTTTCAACCAAAAATCGAAATCGAGATTTCGCCGACCCCACGGGAGGGGCACCCCCTCAATACCAGAAGGGACTCCTACATCTGGGTGAATACGAATTTGAAAGAACAGCAACCAATAATTCAGAGGCAAGTAATTATCGTTCCTGTCGTTGTGCAGGTCATTGGTCGTCCACCCAGCATGTAACTGTACGTAGCGTTGGGCGACATTTCCAAATCCGACGCGGGTGAAATCGTCGGTACTAACGATTCCGAGTCAATTTTTTCACCTCCTTCATAATTATGGATTTGGCTTCCTCGGCGCTTATGAAATACCACTCAATGGAATCTCCGTGGCTAAGACCTGAAACGCGCAAATGGCGCAGCAGTGTTGCAATCCTGTTTTCTAGCTTAAATGGAGCCAACACCTTTCGCTCCCAGAATATGGTTACCGAGTAACCATATTTACTCTCATACTTGTTTAACCGCTCTCGCACATCATTACCGGTGGCTCCGATCTTAATTTGATTTGGTCGAGTGGTTGCAGTGGCAACGTAGATATTCCCGGTGCTATCTGCCGACTCGTTCCATAGGTGTCGTACTGAGAATGGCACATTAATTTTATAATCACCGGATGAGAGTGCATTGACGAGGATATGGTGGTAATGCTTTCTCACGCCAATAAACGTCTTACTTTCGATATCCGCAAACTTTTTGGCCGCTTCAAGCGCTTCACTTCTTCCGAGCCTTCTTTTCACAATGCTCTCCATCAAGGCAAACATGTCCTTATGGTCCTTATTGTGAGGATGACTTCGAACTCGTTGCCCAATCGCCCTGTATATCTTGAATAGATCTACCGTCATGTTCTGACCTATTTCCTTGCGCGGCTCACTAGCAAACTTCGCACATAGCAACAAGCATCAACACTGACCACAATATTCTTATCAATTAATTTGAACCATTATTTTGTTACTAGTGTTCAATTAACTGAGTACTAGCGGGCGAATACCCGCAAAGTTTATTAGCAAGCGACGCTCAACAGGTGGTCAGAAATGACACTAGTGATGTGCTTGACTGAGTCATGAGTCCGACAGCGACTCCAGTCTGGTTAGCTCCACAAAAAATACTTACTGAGCCCAATGCGCCAGAGACGCCTTGGATACCAGAAGAATTGTTTCCCACCAAACGCCATAAACCGCGCCAATCTCCTGCCGCATTTAGGTTTGTGAATGTACTCGCATCAAGCCGGAGCCCAGTCACCGAAACAACCGTTACATTTCCTATTGTTTGACTAAAGCCAGAGACGGTTCCTGTAGTCCCTGAAACATTTGACGCTTGAAGACTAGAAGCAGGAATACTGAAACTTCCATCCACTCGTAGAGAATACGCAGTGTATGTTTGCGTCGACTGATTGTACTTTTGTGCGGTATAGAGAATCTGACTCGAATTTGTCCCACTCGATTGCACGACCCCAAATGGGCTTGAACTAGTGGACGATGTGAGGAGTTCAGGTAGGGAAAAATTGGTGTAAAGAGTCAGCGTAGCAGGCGCAGTCGGTTGTTGATTCTGACTAACACTGGACCCATCGCTACCGCCACCACCGCCGCAAGCAGCCAACGACAACAAGCCCATCAATATAAACATGCTCACGCTTGAGTTTGGCCGCATTTGCATAACTCCGTAGCCTGCTTTTTGTTCCGCTATATATAACTAGTCTATGTTTATGTCTGTAGAGTTGCAACAGGAGAGAATCTAGGGTTGCGGCATGAAAAGCCGCACCATGGTTGAACGCATCGGAGACGCGCTGCGAAAGCGGCGTGAATCATTGGGCGTTAGCCAGGAAGCCTTCGCCGACAGGATAGGTATGCACCGCACCTATTACAGCGCTCTCGAACGTGGTGAAAGCAATTTGACTATTCGGACTCTGGAAAAAGTCTGTTTGGGGCTGCGGACCAAACTTTGGGAAGTCTTCAAGGACGCTGAGACTTAGACTGCAGCAGCACATCAATCGTGAGGGCGGGTTGCACCAAATTCAAATTCTCGCTGTTTCACCCGGGTGCCCGTCACCGTGTGCGTCGGCCGGGCGGTAGTGTCTTCTCAGCTGCGGTTATGTAATCTGCCGTGAACCAACCTTGTTGTTAAGGCCTATCCTACGTCAAGCTGGCGAAATTCATTCGGCGGGCTGAAAGAATGGAGTTTGCGTTATGAGCTTGAAGAGCAAGGTTCTGACGGTTGTGGCGTTGGGCTTGGTCATTATGCCGCCCGTATATGCAACCATCATTGAAGGTACGTTCTCAGGCACGGTGTACACGGTAAGTGACCCCGACAACGTCTCTGGGCTAAACGCATTCCTTGGGCTCCCAATCATTGGGACTTTCAGTTATGACTCACAGGCACTTCCGCTAGTGTCTGGCGGTTCAGGGACTTGTTGCAGCGATTTTATCGAGAATTTTCCTACTACCCCATTATCGATCTCCGTTACGGTAGGCGGCATCACATATGCTATGGAGGGCACCGGCACTTCAGCTCTGCACACAAGCATGGGGCCTGTGAGCACGTTTTTTTCACTGCAATCGCAAAATGTGTACGGGTCAACAGCTCTGCCGGGGGGGAATTTCACCGGTGAAATCCTATTCGGGCTAACAAATTATGGCGGCACGCCGTTCTTGCTAGATGGCAACGATGCGGGCTCGGCGAGCTTCCACTTTTCCGCGCCGGCAACTAGCCAGCAAGGTGTCGGGCAAATTACCTTTGTCGACTACGTGGCAGCCCGTGGTGCCTCGATCGGTTTTTACATCACAGACGCGTCGGCGGGCCCAGTGGTGTCGGTCCCAGATCCAGGTAAATACCTTCAAGAACTCCTTGAAGACGTTAGGGGAGTTGGCCCGGGCAAGAGTCTGTATTCCAAAATCACTCAGGCGCAGGCCTCCTACAAGGCTGGAGATACCGGCGCTACGTGCGCGATTTTAACCGGCTTCGAGAATGAAGTACGCGCACAGCGCGGCAAGAAGATCACGCGTGAATTGTCAGACCAATTCATTAAGGATGCGCAGACCGTTATGGCTACCATCGGTTGCAATTGAGCTATCCGCTGGGTGCTTGCTTTCAGAGTACGGGTGATAAGGGCGTCTGTCTGATATTAAATATCTAAGTTCAACGCGTTCTATTTACCCGGACCTCCGTCCCGGTGTGCGTGGGCCAGTAATCACGCCAAGCTGACGGGCCTGTTCTTCAAGTTCGCGAAGCCTGAACAAACCTACTCTGCGTTCCGCTCGGCGCTGACGGGTTTCCTTACCATGCACCGTCTTGGCATCGGCACATCGTTTTCGGCCTTGTGAGGTTCTTGGCCCGGTGGACTTACCACCATGCATCCGACAGGTCCGCTTACCCTTCACCACCGGGTTCCGGCATCGCTGGCCACTCCGTTTGGATTTTGCAGCGCATTGAGCGCACCACCTATTGCCAAACACGCTGACGGCTGGTGACGTTGGGCAAAGTACGGAACTGGTACCGATGGTGAAAAGAGTGTCGTTCATGGAAATTGGCCTTGTCTGAATCATTTTTCGCTGGAGTCCATGCAGCTGTTTGAATGAGGCTTCCCGTTTTGCGAAACGGGAAGTTTTGCAGGGTGTGGGAATTACAATCCGGGCACAAAACGGGAATCCTAACGAACCGACCCTAACGAAAACGCATGAATTCCGCTGTTTTGTGAGAGAACATCTCAGGCTTCCCGGCTTCCCGAATTGCTCCCGTTTTGCAAAACGGGAAAAAACCATAATTCCCGGAGTTCCCGTTATCTCTATAAGAGATAACGGAACGGGAATGGCCAGTAGTGAGAAAAAAGAAACTCACAAAAATCTAAAGGTGCCGCCGTCCGGGATCAGGTTGCCGTTGGCAATGAGCCCTTCAATGGATTCCTGTACGCGTGCCTTTTGGTTCTTCGACACCGGAAGGGCCTCAGTCGCGATCTGGAACGCTTGTTCTTTGCCTATGCGGCCAGCAACCGCTTTTTGCTGCAACGCTGCCAGCACCAACTTCTGATTCTTGCCTTTTGGCCTTGCTGGCGTCACCGCTCTGAACAGATCGGGCACGGCAACACATGAGGTAACGGGGTCACCATCTGAATCGCGCCCCAGCTCAATCTGCTTGAGCTGGAACTGGTGCTGTGACCCGTCATCGGAGTCCTTGCTTTTGGCGAGTTCCCAATGCCGACCAGCCTCAGCGTTTGTCACACAGATGGCAGCGTCAAGCGCAGCGTGTAGTGATGAGTGACCGCGCATACCCCGGCTTAAGTCTTTGCCAGTGTGGTGGACCAGAACTATCAGACCGCCGGTCATTTGTTGGACAAGCATGGCATTGTGAATAGCGTTGCTCATGTCTTGGCTGGAATTTTCATCCATGCCTGGAGCCGCTTGGTTGAGCGTATCGATGACCAGTACGCCGCCACTCAGGCCAGCAGCGTTCACCGCGTCGGCGAGGCTGCGGACATCGCCTTGATTGAGTAATGACCAATTCTCAGACAGCGCCCTGAACGAATCGGGCAGCTCCTGACCATGGTGTTGTCGCCATGCAGCCAGTCGATTCTTTATGCCGCCCCTGCCTTCCAATGCGCAGTACACCACTGGGCGCTGACTGACCTTGCGACCGTAGAACGGTTGACCCAGCACTATGCTCGCCATCAAATCCAACGCCAAAAAGCTCTTGCCGCTACCAGATGGGCCATAGATCGCTGCAAGTCCTTGTGCAGGTAGCAGCCCTTTGACGACCCACGTTAATTCGGGCAGTACGTCCAGCTCGCGTGCTGTCAGGAACTTGAATCGGGCTGTTGCTTCCGGTTTCCAGCCACCATCACGGGCGCACTGAACTACTGTTCCCAGTGAGAAACTTTGCTTTGCAGGATCGAAGCTATCCACCAACGTGCGGAATGCTGACTCGCTAAATCTCTGGGGCGCGGTCATGCTCCACTGCCGCGCCAAGTTTTCGGCACAGCACCAGCGGGTGGACAGTACAGACCAAATTACATTGCGCCACTTTTCATAGTCACAGTTGGCGTCAATGTATGTAAGTTGACTGATTACTTTTGAGATGGCTTCCGGGGTTTCAGGCTGCGGAAACTTCAGAATGTTGGCGGTGGTGGGGCAAGGGCCAATAGGGGCTTGTGACTGAGCTAAAACGTTCCGGGCGTTTACCAAGACTGAGTCCACATCAATCGGTGCGCCAACCACCGTCACCGCCCTGAACAATCCTATTCGCTCTACTGGACACCGCGGCAGGTAGTACAAGCGTGCTGGCTCCAATGCGCCCCGGTCATAGCAATCACTCAGACCCAACCGCATTGCGACCGCTTCACCAAAGTTCCGGAGCTCATTTGGTAACAGCTGTCTGCTGATTTCAAATACCAAGCGATAGCGGGGGTGCTCAGGAGTGTGGCCGTGAGTGGTATGCAGATGGCTTGAATATCCAGACTGCCCCAGACGCTCAACCATAGCATCGACACTCGGCGGCTCTGGTCCAACCGGCTGCTTTTGGTCATCTGCGCCGGTGGTGCAGCGTGCCTCAATGTCGAGCACTAAGACACTTATGCTGCGTACCCGATCCCCTTTACGTTGGCCTGCGTCGATGTCGGCGGGCATCCAGCCGCGTCCATCCTTCGAGCCCGTATGCGCCTGAGACAAATTGCGACATAGCGTGTCCCAGCTGGGACTGTGAGGTTCAACATCTGAGTAAGGAGTTCCAAGAGCAATGGCCAACTTCATACGTGCGACCGGATGGTTTTGGCTACTGCGATTACGTCATCAAGTAACTCGTGCAGAGGGCTGGACCCATTGCTCAAGTACTCTTGCAAAGCGCGACGAGTTGTTGGAATTCCATAGCGGACTTCTTCGGCACGTTCCACCATTCGTTTGGCTTCTGCCGTCGCCCATTCATGTAGTTTCCGTGCTTCTTTTTCGCCTAATCCATCACCGGTGAGTGCCAGAGCTGCGGGCACGATGTCCTTGCCAAGAATCTGGCCAAGAAATACTGGTATTTGTCGCACCCATATCGTTGCGTCTGCAGACGTGCTGTGCAGAAGGCCGCCGGAGCACGACGCGACGCCAGTCGGTCGCAGCCGAACAATTCTTGTGAGTTCCTCTCTCCACGAATGTATTGGAGCTGTCCTTTGATCAAGCTTGTACTTTCCGCTCGGCAGAGGACTTGCACGCCGCTCTTCGACTCCGTGTACATATGCGGTGTGCACAGGACCTTTGGCAGTGGTCACTTTCCCGCCTCCTCAATCAGCTTCTGGATGTCTGCGGCACGCCATGCAGTGCAACGCTGACCGAGCTTGATGCCTTTCGGAAAGCGGCCGTCCTTGCAGCCTTGCCACCAAGCGGATTTTGATATTGGGTAAAGCTGAAGAACCTGCGGCAGACGCAGTAGGCCTTTGAGTTCAGTGCGGACAGTGGTCATGAGTTGGGCTCCAAGGGTGTCGATGGAGCCATTGAAGTACACAGTGCCCTTCAATGTCGAAGGGCTGAAATCGCGATTACGACCCCCTAGAAGTCCCGTTTCCGAAGGTGCTTATTATCCTTCCAGCAATCGAGTGACGCTCCTTCCTTAAGTCCAAAGGCTTCGTCTGCGCGTGCGCATGCCTTCTCACGTGTGAGCCCCAGTCCGCAGTCTTCAGGGTTTTCCGTTTCCGGCGCTGCCCGTGCGGCGGCGACATAGCTCATTGCGGCAGCTTGTCTGAATTTAACATTCTGAGCTTTCTTCCCTGTCTTCTCACCGCGTTTGGCGTTGATCCCAAGAGCAAGTTTTGGGTCCACTCCTTCAGATATATCGCGTAGTGCTTTCGCCACAAACGCAAGTTGTTCCGGCGACAGTATTCCGGCATCAAGTGCAGTTGCCAGTGCCTTCAAGTTCCTCATGCCCGATATAGCACCCATGAATTCATCCTCGATGGAATGTTGCTAACGCAGCTGGTTTAGTCTTGTTGCAATGGATTTTTTTGTTACGCTGATACATCCGGTTAAATCGCGGATGCACTTTGAAACGGCACAACGTTGGTGGTGCCATCTCCAGAGGCAATCCGCACTATCAGACCGGATAGCTTTTCCATTGCAACCTTCTGCTGGTGTGTCGATCTCCCCCGGTCATAAATGGCAGCAGTCCCCGGCAACTTGTGACCAAGAATTTTCTCGGCGACGTCAAAGGCAATGCCGAGATCGCTCATCAGGCTGCGTGCAGTGCGTCGCAGGTCATGGATGGTGAATGACTCAAGGCCGTGACCAAGGTCGTGCAGCGCCCGCCATGTGGTGTCTGGTGAAACATGCTTGAAGCGTTTGCCGGTGCGCCTGGCGGGGAAAATGTACTCGCTGCCGCATGCCCTGACCTGCAGTTCCCTGAGCCACTCCATGACGTGACTGGATAGTGAGAGTTCTCTGGCTTCACCGGTTTTGATTCGCTCAACAGGAATTCGCCAAGTACAGGCGCTGAGATCAAACTCGGACCACTTAGCACCGAACAATTCCATCTTGCGGCAACCGAGCGCCAGCAAAAGCTTTACCGCAAGTTCGTTGTCCCTGCCGATCTTCTGGCCAGCGTCGGTTATGGCGGTGAAAAGCTTTGCTAGCTCGGCTTGGCTCAACACGCGTTCGCGGGCTTTCTCTTTGCCGCCCGCGTGCTCGCTCCTGATTTTGTCCGCAGGGTTTTTTTCCACCATGCCGAGCATTTCCCCATACTCAAACATGGCCCTGAGATAGCGCAACGCGTCGTTGGCAATCGTGGGCCTGCCGCTGGCGGTAATCTTGGCCAGAAACCGGGTTACGTCAGCTGTCGCAATGTCCTTGGGAGGTTTCTTACCGAAGGTTGGCAGGATGTCTCGCTTGAATACTCGCTCAGTCACTTCAGGATGTTTATGTTTGTTGCGGACGGCGTGCTTCAGCCATAGCTCGGATAACTGACTAACGGTGCCGGTCAGCTTTGCCTCCGCAATCTTCTGTTGTTTGACGGCGGCGACGTCAACAACTTGCTGCACGTCAACTCGTTTGGTTGCCGCCAGCTTCCGTGCCTCAGCGAGAGTGAGGTCCGGATATCTGCCCAGTGTGAGTTCCTTTGCCACGCCACCAAAGCGATAGCGATAGACCCAGCTGGCGACGCCGGTTTTGGATAGCGTGAACGTCAGCCCATCACCATCACTTTTCCCGGCGATCGGGTTACCCGCATCAGTCCACGCGCGTAGCTGAACGTCTTTGAGTTTGCCCATGGTGCCCTGTGTAGCTGGAGTGAAAACATATGTAGCCAGAGGGGCTGGCTACGTATCTAGCTACACAAATTATACCGGATAGCACTGGACTCAGTTGGATGGAGATGGAAATATTTCTTGTGTAAACAATGTAATAGGAGTTGTGCGCTTCGTGCTGGATGCCGGTAAATTCTATTCCACGTTCTGGATCTGTTCGCGCATCTGCTCAATCACCACTTTCAGCTCGACGGCGGCGCGGGTGGTGTCGGCATCCTGCGATTTGGATGACAGTGTATTCGACTCGCGATTCAGTTCCTGCATCAGGAAATCCAGACGCCGGCCAGCCGGTTCGCTGGAGGCGATACAACTGCGAATTTCCACGAGATGGCTGCTCAGGCGATCCATTTCTTCGTCCACGTCCATCTTGTGCGCGAAGATCACCAGCTCCTGCTCCAGACGCTCGTTATCGGCCTGGGCGTTCAGAGTCGCCAACCGCGCCAGCATGCGTTCGCGCTGGCGTGCCGCAATTTCCGGCAGGCGGGCTTTGACCAGTTGCACCTGGGTGGCAATGGCTTCGCAGCGCTGCGCGATCAGTTCGTGAATGCGACCCCCTTCACGATGGCGCATTTCGTTCAGCTCGTTCAGGGTCTCCTTCATCAGCTCCTGCGTGGCCAGCAGCAGGGGGCTGGCATCGCGTTCGGCTTCCTTCAGCACGCCCGGCCAGCGCAACAGATCCAGCGGATTCAGCGGTGCATCGGCGGCGACAGTGCTGCGCACTTCGCCAATGCGCGAGGCAAGCTGCTTGAGCACGTCAAAGTTGATCTCGTTCAGCTGCACCCCGGCAGTGGCGGTTTTCAGATAAATGCTGGCGTCGACCTTGCCGCGCCGCAGTGCTGCAGCGATGAGCTGACGCAATTCGCTGTCCAGTGACCGCAGTTCTTCGGGCAGACGCAGCGATACTTCCAGAAAACGATGGTTGACAGTACGCACTTCGCACACCAGTGTGCCCCATGCGCCGTGGGTCTCGCGCCTCGCAAAACCAGTCATGCTGCGGATCATGAATTGTCCAGATAATGATGATTGAAGGTTAAGCTAGTGTGATGAAGGCGGCGACAGCTTGTGCTGCAAACGCTTTTTTTCCCTGTATCGCACTGCTATAAAGCCCGCAAAGTGTAGCAGCTACCTAGTTGCACTGCCGTTCCCGGAGCCTTGTTTGCAAGTCGAAACCGCACAGATCTCACTCCTTGGCGATCGCGAGGACAATCAGGATCGCGTCGCCATCATCAAGTCGGAGCACGCCGTGCTGATGGTGGTGCTGGACGGCATGGGTGGCCATTCCGATGGCAGTCGCGCCGCCGATATTGCCCTCAAGAGCCTGAGCGAAGCCTTTAACCGGCAAACGCACCCGATTTTCGATCCAATGGGGTTTGTGCACATGTCGCTGAGCCGGGCGCATGACGAAGTGGTGCGTTTGGGCAGCGAACAAGCCCTGGAATCGCGGCCGCGCGCCACGGCGGTGCTGTGCCTGGTGCAGGAAGATACGGCCTACTGGGGGCATGTGGGCGACAGCCGTATTTATCATCTGCGCAACCGCGCGGTGCTGGATCGCACCCGCGACCACAGCCATGTCGAATTGCTGCTACGCGAAGGCAAGATCACCGAAGCGGAGATTCCCGGGCATCCCATGCGCAACTTTGTCGAGTGTTGCCTGGGCGGTGATGCTGCCGTACCAGAAATGACGGTTAGCGGCCGTAAGCAGATGGAGCCTGGCGATGTACTGCTGTTGTGTTCTGACGGCATCTGGTCCGGGTTGAAAGAAGAGGACATTGCCGGTTTTGCCAGCCCGCAGATTACCCTGCAGGCCGCATTGGAAATGCTGGGCAAACGCGCCGTGCGGGCCTCAGCGCCATACAGCGACAATTCGACCGCAGCGGCGTTGCGCTGTCTGGCCTGAGCCGGGCTTACTGAATTTGACTACCCAAGGTTGATATGAATCCGAATCACGCTTCTGTCCGTCCCAGTGGCCGGGCCAACGATGAATTGCGCGCCGTGCGTTTTACCCGCGGTTTTACCGGCCATGCCGAAGGCTCGGTACTGGTGGAGTTCGGCCAGACGCGGGTGCTGTGTACCGCCAGCGTGGACGAAAGCGTGCCGCCGTTTTTGCGCGGCAAGGGCCAGGGCTGGGTGACGGCCGAATACGGCATGTTGCCGCGCGCCACCCACACCCGTTCGCCGCGTGAAGCGGCCAAGGGCAAGCAGACCGGCCGCACGCAGGAAATCCAGCGTCTGATTGGTCGTGCGCTGCGCGCAGTCATCGATCTGAAGGGCTTGGGTGAGCGCACCATCACCATCGATTGTGATGTGTTGCAGGCGGATGGCGGCACGCGTACCGCGGCCATCACCGGCGGTTACGTGGCTTTGATGGATGCGGTTGAAAACTTGCTGCGCAAGGGCGCGCTCAAGTCGAATCCGGTCCATGCGCAGGTAGCAGCGGTATCAGTGGGTATCTGGTCCGGACAGCCGGTGCTGGATCTGGATTACGGCGAGGATTCCAGCGCCGAAACCGACATGAATGTGGTGATGAACAATGGCGGCGCGTTCGTGGAAATCCAGGGTACCGCTGAGGGACATGCCTTTCGCCGTCATGAACTCGACGAACTGCTGAATCTGGCCGTGCAGGGCATCAATCAATTGCACGCCCTGCAAATACAGGTGTTACAAGCGGATTTGCCGCGCTGAGGCGGCGATGCAGCGCGTAGTACTGGCCACCAACAATCAGGGCAAATTGCGTGAGCTGCAGGCCCTGTTGCGACCGCTGGCGGTCGAGGTATTGCCGAAATCGCTGTTCACGCGCGATGAAGTCGCCGAGACCGGCGCGACTTTTGAAGCCAATGCATTGATCAAGGCTCGTCATGCCGCGTTGGTGTCGGCATTGCCGGCGATTGCCGATGATTCGGGCATTGAAGTCGATGGGCTGGGCGGCGCGCCCGGCATCTATTCTGCTCGTTATGCGGGTGAATCGGCCAGTGATGAGGACAATCTGAACAAGCTGCTGCAGTCTGTGAACGCCGTGCCGGAAGCACAACGCAGCGCGCGTTATCGCTGTGCGCTGGTATATGTGCGCACTGCTGTGGATCCCGATCCCATCGTATGTGAAGCATCTTGGGAAGGTGTCATCACATTACCGCCGCGCGGTACCGGTGGCTTTGGCTACGACCCGATTTTTCTGCTGCCGGAGCTGGGTTGCACCGCGGCGGAGTTGTCGCCGGAGCACAAGAATCGCATCAGCCATCGCGGCAAGGCATTGCAGATGTTGTTGTCAGCACTGCGTGATCAGCAGGCAATCTCAAATCCATGATCTCTGGCCCACCTCCGCTGGCTTTGTACGCGCACTTTCCCTGGTGTGTACAGAAATGTCCGTACTGCGATT
Source organism: uncultured Pseudomonadota bacterium (assembly GCA_963748005.1). Lineage (GTDB taxonomy): Bacteria > Pseudomonadota > Gammaproteobacteria > Steroidobacterales > Steroidobacteraceae > CAILZL01. The sequence continues at coordinate 1,562,617 of CAVVHH010000002.1, read as the reverse complement.
TCAATTCGCACAAGTCACCAGGGCAGATTCCCGAGCTGCGCTATGTGGATGCCCTGCTGGAAGATCTGGAGCTGGATTTACAGGGCTTTACGCCGCGCCCGCTGGTGTCGATATTCATGGGTGGTGGTACGCCCAGCTTGTTCAGTCCGGACGCTATTGCGCGTTTGTTGGCGGGCGTCAGGCGTTTGCTGCCGTTTACGCCAGATATCGAAATTACTCTGGAAGCCAATCCCGGCACCATCGAGCATGGCCAATTCGCCGGTTATCGTGCGGCGGGTGTCACACGCGTGTCGCTGGGCGCACAAAGCTTTCGTCCGGAACAGTTGACCAGGCTGGGGCGCATTCATGGCAGCGGCGATATTGCCGCTTCAGTCGAGGAACTGCGCCGCGCCGGCATCGACAATTTCAATCTGGATCTGATGTATGGACTGCCCGGGCAAACAACGCAACAGGCTATTGAAGATGTGCAGCAGGCTATTGTCCTTCAACCGGCGCATCTTTCGCATTACCAGCTAACGCTGGAACCCGGGACGGCGTTTTTTCATCAGCCGCCGCAGTTGCCTGATGGTGATGATTGCTATGACATGCAACTGCAGTGTCAGGAGCTGCTGGCGGCGGCAGGTTACCGGCAATACGAAGTGTCCGCTTACGCTCAAACCTTCAGGCAGTCGGTACATAACCGAAATTACTGGGAATTTGGTGACTATTTCGGACTGGGTGCCGGCGCGCATGGCAAGCTGACTGTCGCGGATCAGATCACGCGTACCGAGCGGCGCAAGCAACCGCGCGAATACCTCGAAGTGCCGGTGGCGCAGCGAATCCGTTTGCGCCAGGTGGTAACGGCTGCGGAGCTGCCGTTTGAATTCATGCTTAATGCGCTGCGGCTGGTAGAGGGGTTTGAGCGGCAGTTGCTCGAATCTCGCACCGGTCTGGCATGGGCCATCGTGGCGCCGCGGATTGCGGTGGCAGAGCATCGTGGTTTGCTTGAGAGGGTGAGTGGCTCGCGTTGGTGTCCAACAGAGCTGGGACGGCGATTTCTCAATGATTTGATGAGCCTGTTCCTGCCCGACACACAGTAGCTTGCTGCAGATCAAGGCCAATCACGTGACGCAGTTAACAATGTGCATGGCAGATAGTGGTTGCCTTTGCAAGCTTTCGCCTGGTTTATGCACATGACTGGTCAGGTCTTTACGATATCTGGCCTTGGTCGCGTTTGTGCAGGCAGTCCCTGAGGGTGTGGCCATAAATAATTGTTTTATATATAAAAAATACCATGGTTAAAAATTGATCAAAACATCAAACCCTTAGAGAAGACGCCTTTTTGACAGTCTTGTTGCAGCTTGATCCACAGAGTTATCCACAGGTTTTGTGGATAACCACGGAAAGTCCGGCTACTGGTGTCGGGAAAGTCTGGGTTGTCGAGTCGTTACCCCAGGTGCCGCCAGAATTCGCGTGGTCTGATGTCATCTAGGTGGCTTCAGGACGTATCTTGCGGATGCTGGGTTGCGCGGCTACACTGCGCGCCCCCAATTTTCTGGAACAGGGCAACTGCCCATCACCGTCATGAAAGCCGGCATTCATCCTGACTACAAAGACATGAACGTGACTTGCAGCTGCGGCAATGTCTTCGTTACGCGTTCGACCTTGGGCCATGACCTGCAGATCGAAGTGTGTTCGAACTGCCATCCGTTCTACACCGGCAAGCAGAAGATCGTTGACGCTGGCGGTCGCGTCGACAAATTCCGCAAGAAGTACGCTGCACGCGGCTGATCTTTGCAGCCGTAGCTCGAACCCTCTGCAGTTCCTCAAGGCGCTTCGTGTTTTTTTGCACGAAGCGCCTTTTGTATGCACTGCACATGCATCCCACGGGATTTACTTCAGCGACAAGTTTGTTGGCTGCAAGCTTGGCGCAGCGCCACGCAACGAGTTACCCGTTTCCCCAATCTCAGTGTTTCCGCTAAGATTGCCGCCTTTGAATTGATGCTGAATTGCTGCAAGTCTTCTGTTTGTGGCAACTGGTACTGACTGAGCTGGAGACTGGACGTATGCGTTTTCGAGTGACCGCGTTGCTGAGCCTGGGGCTGCTAAGTGTGTTGACCGGCCCGGCACATGCCGAAGGTGATGCGGCACGCGGCAAGAGCCTGGCCTATACCTGCCACGGGTGCCATGGGATTCCGAACTACAAGAATGCCGCGCCAACGTACAGCGTGCCCAAGCTGGGCGGGCAGCAGCCTGCGTACATGGAAGCAGCGTTGAAGGAGTACGCCACCGGCGACCGGGCGCATCCGACCATGCATGCGCACGCGGCCAGCAACAGCGAACAGGATCGCGCCGACATGGCTGCTTTCTTTGCGGGACAAGGTGCGCTTAAGGCGCCGGTAGTCGGTACACCACCCGCTGCGGCACAGGTTTGCACGGCGTGCCACGGCAGTGATGGTCGGCCAGTCGCTCCCGAATATCCCAACCTGTCGGGCCAGCATGCCGACTACCTGGTACAGGCGCTACGCGACTACAAGAGCGGCAAGCGCAAGAACGCCGTCATGGCGGGTATCGTCGGTTCATTGGCCGACAAGGATATGGCGGCTATTGCGGCGTTTTATGCCAACCAGGCTGGCCTGTGTGATACCAAGCAGATTCTCGACAACAAGGGTCAGTGCAAGAACTGAGCACACTTGATGCTTTGCGCTCAAGGCCGGGATCTCCCGGCCTTTTGTTTCTGATGTACACGGATGTGCGAATGAGATGCCGCTGAATCCCCGAAGGGGGATCACGAGAGCAGCAAGCTCAGGAGCGACGGACATACAGGAAGCGCAATTACTGCGGAGCACAGGGCGTGCGAGAGCAGCGCAGGTACAGGACGTACACATAACTTAGTGGCGCCTCAGACGCTTCAATAATTTCTGGCAACAGCGGAGCAACCACCATGCAATTGCAGGCTCTGCGCATTTATCAGCAGGACAATGGCTCCGGCACAGCCGTCAAGGCAGTGCTTGAAAGCATGGATGTTGAAGCACTCACGCCTGGCGATGTGCTGATCAGAGTCCAATATTCCAGCATCAACTACAAAGACGCATTAGCTGCCACCGGTGCAGGCAAAATTCTGCGCCGCTATCCCTTGAATGGCGGCATCGATCTCGCCGGCGTGGTTCTGCAATCACAGGATCCCAATTTCACACCCGGACAGTCGGTGCTGGTGACGGGCTGCGGTTTGAGTGAGACGCTGGATGGTGGCTATGCCGAACTTGCCCGTGTGCCAGCCGCCGCTGTGATACTGATGCCGGATGGGCTGGATGCATTGGCTGCAATGACCTTGGGCACGGCCGGCTTTACCGCTGCACTGGCCATTCATCGCATGGAACAGAACGGTCAGTCGCCTGATCAAGGCGAAATTGCAGTGACGGGTGCTACCGGCGGCGTCGGCTCGCTCGTGATAGATATGTTGAGTGCGCGCGGCTATGCGGTATGTGCCATCACCGGCAAAGATGCAGAACGTGACTACCTGCAACAGCTGGGTGCCAGCAAAGTACTGCTGCGCAGTGAGCTACAGCGCGGGCAGGCCGCGCTGGAGCCGGAACGCTTTGCTGGTGCAGTCGATAACCTGGGCGGCGAATGGTTGTCCTGGTTGCTGCGCAGTACACGCCTGCTGGGCAATGTCGCCAGTATCGGCATGGCTGCCGGTGGTGAATTGCACACCTCGGTCATGCCCTTCATTCTGCGCGGCGTCAATTTGTTGGGCATTACGTCGTCGAACACGACCCGCACGCTGCGTGAACGGTTGTGGCAGCGCATGGCCACTGACATGAAGCCCAGGCATCTCGATCTGATTCGCAGCCGCGTGGTGGAGCTGACGCAGTTGCCTGACGTGTTTGCCGGTTACCTGCAAGGCAATGTGCGCGGGCGCACCGTTGTACACATACAAGACTGATCTCATGGACCATAGCGTATTGACAATTGCAGCCAGCGAATTTGGCCTGTCCCTGGATGCAGCCCAGTGTCAGGCGCTGCAGCGATTACTGCTGGAACTGAATGACTGGAATCAGCGTTTGAATCTCACCGCGATTCGCGATCCGGCGCAGCAGGTCACCAAGCACTTGCTGGACAGCCTGTCGATTCATCCTTTCCTGCATGGCGCACGTATTGCCGATATCGGCACCGGCGCCGGCTTTCCGGGCCTGCCGCTGGCGCTGGTCAATCCGGACAGGCAGTTTGTGCTGATCGACTCGATCAACAAGAAGCTGCGTTTTGTCGAACACGCGGCGCAGGTTATGGGGCTGCGCAATGTGACGGTGTTGCACACTCGTGCCCAGGATTATCAGCCTCAGCAACGTTTCGATTGTGTGGTGTCGCGCGCCATGGGTTCGATCGAGAACTTTGTGAAGTGGTGCGGCCACTTGTGTGCCGATGGTGGCCGTCTGCTGGCGATGAAGGGCCGCCATCCGGAAGAAGAGATCCGGGCGCTGCCCCCCGGCTGGAGAATTGTGGCAAGTCACGTGTTGGTGGTGCCCGGTTTGGACGAACAACGCCATCTTGTGGAAATATGCCGTAGTCATGACAAAGTTTAAGAGCGGCTGTGGGCTGTGGGCTGTAGGCTGTGGGCCAGAATCGGACCCGGCCGCAGTGTGCATGGCGACAGCCAGCATGTTGTTGTCGCTTTACCCACAGCTCACAGCCCACAGCCCACAGCCTCCCCCATGAAACGCGTTATCGCCGTTACCAATCAGAAAGGTGGCGTTGGCAAGACCACCACCAGCGTCAATCTTGCGGCCTCGCTGGCAGCCACCAGGCGGCGCGTGCTGCTGATTGACATGGACCCGCAGGGCAATGCCACCATGGGTTGCGGTGTTGATAAACGTGGTCTCACGCATTCGACTACTGAGGTGCTGCTCGGCGAAACCGACATTGCTTCGGCACTGGTGAATGTCGAGCACAGCGGTTTTACACTGCTGCCCGCCAATCAGGATCTGGTGGCGGCAGAAGTGCAGTTGACTGGCAAACCGGGTGGCGACGCGCGCTTGCGAGAGATGCTGGCCCCGGTGCGTGACCAGTTTGATATCGTGCTCATCGATTGCCCGCCATCACTCAACATGCTTACCGTCAATGCGCTGGTGGCCGCCGACTCGGTGCTGATTCCCATGCAATGCGAGTATTACGCGTTGGAAGGTTTGACCGCGCTGGTAGGGACCATCGATGAAATAAAGGGCAGCGCCAATCCGGGACTGCATATCGAAGGCATTCTGCGCACCATGTACGATCCACGAAACAACTTGGCCACTGAAGTGTCGGGACAGCTGATCGAGCACTTCGGTGACCGCGTATTTCGCACCATTGTGCCGCGTAACGTGCGCCTGGCTGAGGCGCCCAGCTTTGGCCAGCCGGCACTCGTTTACGACAAGGATTCGCGTGGCGCGCTGGCCTATCTGGCACTGGCCGGTGAAATGTTGCGGCGCGAGGATGGGGTGGCTATCGAGGGCGGCGTCTGAGCCAGGCCGCTGGAGTGTCGGCCGGTACGGCGAGTACACTCGCTGCCCTTCAAGTCCACACAACAAGCATCCACTAACTATGGTCACCAAGCGATCCAGTCTCGGGCGTGGTCTCGGCGCATTGCTGGGTCAACCGGCTGCCGTTCCCAGTGCTGTACCTATCACTTCCAGTGCTGGAACGCGCGATCACGACCTGGCCAGATTACCCATCGATCTGCTGCAGCGTGGCAAGTATCAGCCGCGTATCGACATGCGTCAGGACACCCTGCAGGAACTGGCCGATTCAATCCGGGCGCAAGGGGTAATTCAGCCTATTGTGGTGCGTCCACTGGATAACGCGGTTGCCGGGCAGCCGCTGCGTTACGAAATCATTGCCGGCGAACGTCGCTGGCGTGCCGCGCAGCTGGCAGGCCTGCATGAAATTCCCGCCGTGATTCGCCACATTCCGGATGAAGCCGCCGTGGCCATGGCGCTGATCGAGAACATTCAACGTGAAAACCTCAATCCGCTTGAGGAAGCCCGCGCGCTGGATCGCCTGATCAAGGAATTCGACATGACTCACCAGAGCGCTGCCGAAGCGGTGGGTCGCTCGCGGGCGGCGGTGTCAAATCTGCTGCGGCTGCTGGATTTGCCCGATGAGGTGAAGTCGCTGGTGGAAAAGGGCGAGCTGGAAATGGGCCATGCCCGTGCCTTGCTGGGGGCCAGCAATCCGCGACGCCAGATAGAGCTGGCCAGAATGGTTGCCAGTAAGGGATTGTCCGTACGCGAAACCGAAGCGCTGGTGCGTCGGACGGAAAAACACGAGCACGAACCCGCCGCGCCAACGGCCAAGGCCGATCCCAACATCAAACGGCTCGAAACGGATCTGGCTGAAAAGCTGGGCACCAAGGTCCAGCTGCAGCATTCGGCCAAAGGCAGCGGCAAGCTGGTGATCGCGTATCACGATCTCGATCAACTGGACGGCATTCTGGCTCATTTGAATTGAGGAAACGCAGACTGACCTGCTGCGCCCGGCAGCTTGAGCCTGCGTGGTTTTCGTCATATCCACGACTCTGGCTCATTTATGCAGCACAAACTCTGTTTTCTGTGCTCCGCTAGGGTGCGGCCTGCCTGGAGACTGGCCCGGACCCAGCCATGCCTTACAAGAACCTGCAGGCATGAGCCAGCAAATGTAAAGGCATGAGCTTTGAGCAATTTGCCTGCAACAAACCCAGAACTTTGGTTGATGCACCGCTGATCGCCCCCTATAATTCGCCGCCTTCAATTGGGGCCAGCCCTAATGATGGCGTCCAAGTTGCATAGATAGACTGGCGGCGAGCCAAGAACAGCGAGCTAGAGATGTTGAGTTCAGTAGCTCGCCAGGCTGTGCGCATTCTGGGCTGGCAAATGACCGGGTTGATCGTGCTGACGGCAGTTGCCGCCACGCTGTACGGCGGACGTGTGGGGCGCTCGGTGTTGATCGGCGCGGGCATTGGCTTGATCGCCACCAGTTATCTGGTGTTTGTGCTGATCAAACACAGTTTGCGGCCGGCCCGGCCGGCCACGCTGCTGAGCCTGTTCGGCAACTGGTTTATCAAGATGGGGCTGGTGTTGGGGCTGCTGGCGATCGCATTGCGAGCCAACACGCTGCTGCCGCCTGCGGTACTGACCGGATTGGCTGGCAGCTTGCTGACTTACTGGCTGACCATGCTGGTTCGACGGTAAGCGGACAAGTCGGAAATGAGATAAGGCGAATGACTGAAGCAGAGACAGTGGCGAATGAGGGCGGCGCAGCTCAAGAGAGCATGTCCGAATACATTCATCATCATTTGACCCATCTGTCCAACAAAGACGCCAGCGGTCTGTTTGATTTCTCGGTCCTGCATCTGGACACCCTGTTTTTCTCAATCCTCTGCGCCCTGATTGTGTTGATTCCCCTGCGCCTGGCGGCAGCGCGCGCTACCTCGGGCGTGCCCGGCAAGTTTCAGCTGGCGGTGGAGCTGCTGATTGAGTGGGTCAATGATCAGGCCAAGACTCTGGTGCATGGCAAGCTGGATTACGTTGCGCCCTTGGCGCTGACCGTTTTTACCTGGGTGGCGGTCATGAATGCCATCGACCTGTTGCCGGTGGATTTGCTACCGGGAGCTGCCAAATTGATGGGCGTGCATTACCTGCGTCCGCTGCCAACCGCTGACATCAATGGCACGCTGGGGATGTCGCTGGGCGTGTTGTTGCTGGTGTTCTACTACAACCTCAAGATCAAGGGCGTGGGCGGCTATATTCACCAGTTGCTGTGCGCGCCCTTCGGCATGGTCAAACTGTCTGCCAATCCACTGACCTGGATCGGCGCCCTGCTGCTGGCCGTGGTCAACGTGGCGATGAACATCGTCGAATACATTTCCAACACGCTGTCACACGGCATGCGACTGTACGGCAACATGTATGCCGGCGAATTGATCTTTTTCCTGATTGCCGGCCTCGGCGGCAGCGCCACGGTGCTGGGTATTGGCTTGCATCTGTTCACCGGTACGATCTGGGCCATCTTCCACATCCTGATTGTCTTGCTGCAGGCATTCATTTTCATGATGTTGACCCTGGTTTACATCGGCCAGGCTCATGACAAGCACTGATTTTTAGCTGATTTTGACGATTTGCTTCACTACCCTTGTTTTTTCAACTCTAGGTTCTAACGGAGAACTCACATGACGAATGTTGCGTTTGTCGCACTCGCCTGCGGTCTGATCATCGGTCTCGGCGCACTGGGCGCTTGTATCGGCATTGGCGTGATGGCCGGCAAATACATTGAGGCTTCTGCCCGTCAGCCTGAACTGATGAACGTGTTGCAGACCAAAGTGTTCCTGTTGCTCGGTCTGATCGACGCAGCGTTCATTATCGGTACCGGTATTGCGCTGTGGTTCGCCACTGCCAGCCCATTCCCGGTCTGAAGTCTGCCGTCACGCCTGGCGGCAGTGCGTGGCAGGTTCGATTGGCCCGTTTGCTCACTGACGTTGCGCCGCAAGGCGTTACCCAGAGTAGGTCTGAAGATCCATGAATCTCACTGCAACACTCATTATCCAGATGGCGGTCCTGCTGATCCTTGGCTGGGTCACGATGAAGTTCATCTGGCCGCCGCTGATTGCGGCCATTGAAGATCGTCAACGCAAGATCGCAGATGGTCTGGCTGCGGCCGACAAGGGCGAGAAGAGTCTGGCCGATGCGCAGGCGTCGGCGGCTGAAATCGTCAAGGAAGCCCGTGTTCAGGCCAGCAAGATTGCGGATCAGGCACATCGTCGTTCCAATGAAATGATTGATGAAGCCAAGAACGCAGCGATTGCCGAAGGCCAGCGCCTCGTGAACGACGCTCGTCAGGAAGTGACACTCGAAAAGAGCCGGGTGCGCGATCAGTTGCGCGCCGAAGTGGGTACGCTGGCCATCGCCGGCGCCGCGCAGGTGCTGGGTCGTGAAATAGATGCGCGTGCTCATGCGGACCTGATCGAACAGCTTGCCAAAGAAATCGAGCGGGGCTAAGACATGGCCGAGAAAGCCACTATCGCCCGTCCCTATGCGCGCGCTGCGTTTGAATTTGCCCAAGCAGGCGGCAACCTCAGGCAGTGGTCGGAATCGCTGGCCGTCGCTGCGGCGGTGGTAAGCGATGCATCGTTTGCCAGGCTGCTGAATCATCCGCGCATCAAGCCGACGCAGCTGGTAGAGCTGATCGCTGATGTGGCCGGTTCGCAGCTCGACAGCTCGGTACGCAACTTCATTTCCACGCTGGCGCAGAACCGCCGTCTCGGCCTGTTGCCCTACATTGCTTCGATGTACGAAGTGTTGCGCGCCGAAGTGGAAGGCATGGCCGATGTGGAAGTGATTTCGGCAGTACCACTGGAAGCGGCACAACAACAGCGTCTGACCACTGCACTGCAAACCCGGTTGAAGCGCACCGTGCGCCTGCACTGTTCCGTTGATGCTTCCCTGATGGGTGGCGCCATCGTGCGCAGCGGCGATCTGGTGATTGATGGTTCGGTCAAAGAGCGCCTGGCGCGTCTGGCTTCGACCCTCTCCAGCTAATATGGCCAACTGATTTTTTAAAGCTATTTGCACACTCAATAATCTGAGTTCCTGCGAGGAATGTGGACATGTCCATCAAGGCATCTGAAATTAGCGATCTGATCAAGAACCGCATTGCGAAGTTCTCGGCGGCGACTGAAGAACGCAATGTGGGTACCGTGGTCACGGTCACCGACGGCATCGTGCGCGTGCACGGCCTGGCCGATGTGAAGTACGGCGAAATGCTGGAGTTTCCCGGCGGCAGCTTCGGTCTGGCATTGAACCTGGAACAGGATTCAGTCGGCGCCGTCGTGCTGGGTGAGTACAAGCACATCGCCGAAGGCGACACGGTGAAGACCACCGGCCGCATTCTCGAAGTACCGGTAGGCGAAGGCCTGCTGGGCCGTGTGGTCGATACGCTGGGCAATCCCATCGACGGCAAAGGTCCGATCAATGCTACCCGTCAGGCGCCGATCGAACGTGTCGCGCCGGGCGTGATCTATCGCAAGTCGGTGAATCAGCCGGTGCAGACCGGTTACAAGGCCGTGGACTCCATGGTGCCGATCGGTCGTGGTCAGCGCGAACTGATCATCGGTGACCGCCAGACCGGCAAGACCGCCATGGCGGTGGATACCATCATCAATCAGAAGGGCAGCGGCATCAAGTGCATCTATGTCGCCATCGGCCAGAAGCAGAGTTCCATTGCCAACGTGGTGCGCAAGCTGGAAGAACACGGCGCGATGGAACACACGATTATTGTTGCCGCATCGGCATCGACACCTGCCGCCATGCAGTACCTCGCACCTTACGCCGGCTGCACCATGGGTGAATATTTCATGGATCAGGGCCAGGACGCGCTGGTGATCTATGACGACTTGACCAAGCAGGCCTGGGCGTATCGCCAGATCTCGCTGCTGCTGCGTCGTCCGCCGGGCCGCGAAGCGTATCCGGGCGATGTGTTCTATCTGCACTCGCGTCTGCTGGAGCGTTCGGCGCGCGTCAATGAAGAATACGTTGAGAAGGCCACCGACGGTCGCGTCAAGGGCAAGACTGGTTCATTGACGGGTTTGCCCATCATTGAAACCCAGGCCGGTGACGTGACGGCATTCGTGCCCACGAATGTTATTTCTATTACGGATGGACAGATCTTCCTTGAGGGTGACTTGTTCAACGCCGGTATCCGTCCCGCCATGAACGCCGGCATTTCAGTGTCGCGCGTGGGTGGTGCGGCACAGACCGACATCATCAAGCGTCTCGGCGGTGGTATCCGTCTGTCGCTGGCGCAGTACCGCGAACTGGCGGCGTTCTCGCAGTTTGCATCGGACCTCGATGCTGCAACGCGCAGCCAGCTGGAACGCGGTGTGCGCGTGACCGAGCTGATGAAGCAGAAGCAGTACGCGCCGATGTCGGTGGCCGAAATGGCGCTGTCCATCTATGCCGTGAACAATGGTTATATGGACAAGGTCGAACGCACCAAAATTGGCGCGTTTGAATCTGCGCTGCAGTCGTTCGCCAAGACCAGCTTCAAGGCCGATGTCGACGCTATCAATGCCGAGCCGGTGTTGAAGAAGTTCGAAGCTACTTTGAAGAAGATCTGCGACGAGTTTGCAGCGTCGGGTTCGTATTGATTGATTGTAGGTCGGGTTTTACACCCGACTGGCTGAAAGTGTCGGGTGTAAAACCCGACCTACAGGTTAAAGCGAAACATCAGATATGCCCGGTACCAAAGAGATTCGAACCAAGATCGCGAGTATCAAGAATACTCAGAAGATCACCAAGGCCATGCAGATGGTGGCCGTGAGCAAAATGCGCAAGGCGCAGGATCGCATGCGCGCGACACGTCCGTATTCGGAGCGCATTCGCCGCGTGATCGGTCACCTGCGCATGGCCAATCCGGATTTCAAACATCCTTATCTGGTTGAGCGCGAAGCCAGGGCGGTGGGCTTCATCATCGTCAGCACCGATCGCGGTTTGTGTGGTGGCTTGAACGTCAATCTGTTCAAGGCAACGTTGGCGGCCATGCGCGAGTGGCAGCAGAAGGGTTGCACCGTGCATCTGAGCCTGATCGGCTCCAAGGCAGTGAATTTTTTCCGGCGCCTGAAGGACGTTGAGGTGCTTGGCACCGTGACGCATCTGGGCGATTACCCGCATGTGGGCGATCTGATCGGCAACGTCAAAGTGATGCTGGATCGCTATCAGGAAGGCAGGCTGGACCGGCTGTTCGTCGTCAACAATGTGTTCGTTAACACCATGACGCAACAGCCCACCGTGAAGCAGTTGCTGCCGGTGGTCACTGAAGCCGAAGACGCGTCCAGGCTGCAGAAGCTCTGGGACTATATTTATGAACCTTCCGCCGATGCGTTGCTGGAAGGCTTGTTGATGCGCTATGTGGAATCGCAGGTGTATCAGTCGTCGGTGGAAAACGTCGCCTGCGAAATGGCCGCGCGCATGGTGGCGATGAAGAGCGCCACTGACAACGCCGGCAAGCTGATTGGCGAGCTTCAGCTGATCTACAACAAGGCGCGTCAGGCGGCGATTACCAAGGAACTTTCCGAAATCGTCGGCGGCGCTGCCGCGGTTTAGCGGCGACGTGCAAAGAATTTTTGTATTTGAAATTTAGTGTTTGACTCGCTGTGCCTGAAGCGCAGCACCACGAGGAAACTGAAGATGGCAACCGGCAAGATCGTGCAAATCATCGGCGCGGTGATCGACGTGGAATTTCCACGCGACAGCATTCCCAAGGTCTACGAAGCGCTCAAGCTCGTTGATAACGGCTTGACGCTGGAAGTTCAGATGCAGATGGGTGACGGCGTCGTGCGCACCATCGCCATGGGCGTGTCGGAAGGTCTGCAACGCGGTCTCGCCGTGCAGGCCACCGGCAAGCCAATTCAAGTGCCAGTGGGCAAGGCCACACTGGGCCGCATCATGGACGTGCTTGGCACGCCGCAAGATGAGGTCGGTCCAGTGGAAGCAACCGAACACTGGCCCATCCACCGTCCTGCGCCCACCTATGACGAACAGGCGGGTGGCCAGGATCTGCTGGAAACCGGCATCAAGGTGATCGACCTGCTGGTGCCGTTCGCCAAGGGCGGCAAGATCGGTCTGTTCGGCGGCGCCGGCGTGGGCAAGACCGTGAACATGCTCGAGCTCATCAACAACATTGCCAAGGCGCACTCCGGTCTGTCGGTGTTCGCCGGCGTGGGTGAACGTACCCGCGAAGGCAACGACTTTTATCACGAGATGGCTGAGTCGGGCGTTATCAAGCTGGACAATCTCGCCGAATCCAAAGTGGCGATGGTGTACGGTCAGATGAATGAGCCGCCGGGCAATCGCCTGCGTGTGGCGCTGACCGGTCTGACCATGGCCGAATACTTCCGCGACGAAATACAGGCCAACGGCAAAGGCCGTGATGTGCTGTTCTTCGTCGACAACATTTATCGTTACACACTGGCCGGTACGGAAGTGTCGGCTCTGCTGGGTCGTATGCCTTCCGCCGTGGGTTATCAGCCGACGCTGGCCGAAGAAATGGGCGTGCTGCAGGAACGCATCACCTCCACCAAGACCGGTTCGATCACCTCGATCCAGGCCGTATACGTACCGGCCGACGACTATACCGACCCGTCACCCGCCACCACCTTCGCCCACCTGGATGCCACCGTAGTGCTGGATCGTCAGATCGCCGCACTGGGCATCTACCCGGCCGTGAACCCGCTGGATTCCACCAGCCGTCAGCTCGACCCGCTGGTGATTGGTGACGATCACTACGACACCGCGCGTGGCGTGCAGGCCTTGTTGCAACGTTACAAGGAATTGCAGGACATCATCGCGATTCTGGGTATGGACGAACTGTCGGAAGAAGACAAACTGTCCGTGGCCCGCGCGCGCAAGATCCAGCGCTTCCTGTCGCAGCCCTTTCATGTGGCTGAAGTGTTCACTGGCAGCCCCGGCAAGTATGTATCCCTGAAGGACACCATCCGTGGCTTCAAGGGCATTCTGGCCGGCGAGTACGATCACTTGCCGGAACAGTCCTTCTACATGGTGGGCGCGATCGAAGAAGCGGTCGAGAAGGCGAAGAAGCTGCAGTGAGGCAAGTTGATAGTTGAAAGTTGATAATTGACAGTTAAACAGCACCGTCAATTCCGCAACTATCAACTGTCATCTATCCACTATCAATTGAGCCAATATTAATCGAGACAGCGATGGCAACCATTCACGTCGACATCGTCAGCGCCGAAGGCGAGATTTTCAGTGGCGAAGCCGCCATGGTGTTTGCGCCGGCGATCATGGGCGATATCGGCATTGCGCCGCGCCATGCGCCGCTGATCACCAATCTCAAGCCGGGTGAAGTGCGTGTGCAATTGCCCTCGGGTGAAGAGCAGCACATCTATGTCTCCGGTGGCGCACTAGAAATTCAACCGCACCTGGTCACGGTGCTGGCCGATACCGCCATTCGGGCCAAGGATCTGGACGAGGCCGCCGTGATGCAAGCCAAGCAGCGCGCCGAAGAAGCGCTGGCCAATCGCACTGACCAGGTGGACGTGGGTCAGGCCCAGGCCGAGCTGGCGCGCATCATGGCGCAGTTCAAGGCCATCGAACGCCTGCGCAAGATGAAGCAACAGTCCTAGCGGAAGCCAGTGATGTGAGCAACAACGCGCGCCCAGCCAGAAAGCCGGGTGCGCGTTTTTGTTTATCGGCTTCAGGATCAGCGAGAGCAACCGCACACATGCGTCGCAACAACCTTGTCCAGCCAGCAGCAAGCGCCTAGAGTTTGGGACCTGAAAGCGCTGCACGACAGCGCGACTGGTTGAGGAAATACCATGTCATTGTCGATCGTCATCCTGGCCGCGGGCCAGGGCAAACGCATGAATTCGAATCTGCCCAAAGTGCTGCAGCCCCTGGCCGGCCAGCCCTTGCTGTGGCATGTACTGCAGACCGCGCACGCCCTTCAGGCCGACACGGTTCACGTCGTGTATGGACATGGTGGCGAGCAGGTGCGTGCAGCGTTTGCGAACGAACCTATTCAGTGGGCGCTGCAGGCAGAGCAATTGGGTACCGGGCATGCGCTGGCGCAGGCCATGCCTGCCATTGGCGACGAGCAAACAGTGCTGGTGTTGTATGGCGATGTGCCTCTGACACAACCGCAGACCTTGCAACCTTTACTCGATGCAGCTGCGCGTGGTGCAGTGGGCTTGCTCAGCGTCAAGCTGGCAGATCCAGCTGGTTATGGTCGCATCCTGCGCAACGCTACCGGACAAGTGGTGCGGATTGTCGAACACAAGGATGCCAACACCAAGGAACGTGCCATTGATGAAGCCAATACCGGGCTGCTGGCCGCCAATGCAGCGCAGCTTCGGCGCTGGTTATCGCAGCTCAAGAACGACAATGCCCAGGGTGAGTATTACCTGACTGACATCGTCACCATGGCAGTACGCGATGGCGTGCCAGTCGAAGCGGTACTCGCCCCCAGCGAACCCGAAGTGCTGGGTGTCAATGACAAAACACAGCTGGCTGAAGTTGAAATGCATTTGCGCGCACGGCGCGCTCGCGAGCTCATGTTGCAGGGCGCGACGCTGGTTGATCCATCACGTATTGATGTCCGCGGCACGGTCAATGTCGGCAAGGATGTTTTCATCGATGTGAATGTGGTGCTGGTGGGCGAGGTGCACATCGCTGATAACGTGCGCATCGGCCCGAACTGCTATATCAGGGACAGTCGCGTCGG
Organism: uncultured Pseudomonadota bacterium; assembly: GCA_963748005.1. GTDB lineage: Bacteria > Pseudomonadota > Gammaproteobacteria > Steroidobacterales > Steroidobacteraceae > CAILZL01. The sequence continues at coordinate 1,547,389 of CAVVHH010000002.1, read as the reverse complement.
TACCGGCACTGAAATATTTCCCAACTGCGTCATTGATAACGCGGTGGTCGGTCCGGACTGCAATATCGGGCCATTCGCGCGTCTGCGCCCCGAAGCGGAGCTTGCCGACCATGTGCACATCGGTAACTTCGTTGAAGTGAAGAAAAGCCAGATCGGTTCGGGCAGCAAGGCCAATCATCTGACCTATATCGGCGATGCTACCGTGGGCGCCAGGGTCAACATCGGCGCCGGCACCGTTACAGTCAACTATGATGGCGTGAACAAGTGGCGCACCGAGATCGGCGACAACGCTTTTGTCGGGTCCGGTTCCATGCTGGTGGCGCCGGTGAAAATTGGCGCTGGGGCCAATACCGGCGCGGGTTCCACCATTACCAAGGACGCCCCCGAGGGCAAACTCACGCTGGGCAGGGCACGACAGGTGACGCTGGATGGCTGGAAGCGGCCGGTCAAGAAGACCTGATCCATCAGCAAACGGCTGCTCGTCACAAATCAAACCGATTATTCCGGGCTAAAATGCCCAAACTTTCACATAGGGCTGCCAGGTGGGTGGCCAGATCCAGGCAAGAGGTTACTTATGTGCGGAATTGTCGGCGCCATTGCCAGTCGTGACATCGTCCCGATCCTGATTGATGGCCTGCGCCGTCTCGAATACCGCGGTTATGACTCCGCAGGTGTGGCGGTTCTCAATGACACCAACAAGCTGACGCGTCTGCGCACTGTCGGCAAAGTAAAGAACCTGCAGGATGCGCTGGACGACAGTCCGACCAGCGGCCAGCTGGGCATCGCTCATACCCGTTGGGCCACGCACGGCGCACCGGCGGAACGCAATGCCCATCCGCATATCTCCAAAGACGGCATTGCCATCGTTCATAACGGCATCATCGAAAATCATGATGAGCTGCGCGACGACCTGATCAAGGCCGGCTATACCTTCAGCTCCGAAACCGACACTGAAGTGATTGCGCACCGCATTCACCTGCACATGGAGAAGCTGGGCGGTGACCTGTTCAAGTCGGTGCGCGCCACGGCTGCCGAGCTCGAAGGTGCCTATGCACTGGCAGTAATGTCCGAGCGCAATCCCGATACCATTGTGCTGGCACGCGAAGGCTGTCCAGTGGTCATTGGGGTGGGTGAGGGCGAACACTTCGTTGCCTCCGACGTATCGGCACTGTTGCCGGTGACACGCAAATTCATTTTTCTGGAAGAAGGCGATGTTGCCGAAGTGCATCGCGATGGTCTGCGCGTATTGGATCGCCAGGGTCAGGTGGTACAGCGTCCGGTGCGCATCAGCGAGCTCAGCGCCGATGCCGCCGAGAAAGGCGACTTTGCCCACTACATGCTGAAAGAAATTCATGAGCAGCCACGCGCGGTGGCGCAGACGCTGGAAGAACGTGTCGCGGGTGGCAAGTTGCTGGAAGCAGCATTCGGACCTGGCGCCATGGATGCATTCCGGCGTGCCGAAGCGGTACAGATTGTTGCCTGCGGTACCAGTTATCACGCCGGCGCCGTGGCCAAGTACTACATCGAACAGATTGCACGCCTGCCGTGCTGGGTGGAGATTGCCAGCGAGTACCGTTATCGCAATCCCGTCGTGCTCAAGAACACCTTGTTTGTCACCATTTCACAATCTGGCGAAACCGCTGACACCCTCGCTGCACTGCGTATGGCCAAGCAAGCGGGTTATCTCTCGACACTGGCCATCTGCAATGTGCCGGAAAGTTCACTGGTGCGTGAATCTGAACTGGTCATGTTGACGCGCGCCGGTCCTGAGATTGGCGTTGCGTCCACCAAGGCCTTCACCACCCAGCTCACTGCGCTGGGCATGCTGGTGGTGGCACTGGCCAAGTTCAACAGCGCCGATGCCGAGCGAGAACGCGGGCTGGTGCAACGTCTGATCGAAGTGCCGGCCCTGATTGAAAAGACGCTGCATCTGGATGGCGCGATCAAGGAACTGGCCAAGCGCTTTGCCGACAAACATCATGCATTGTTTCTGGGCCGCGGCCAGATGCATCCCATCGCGATGGAAGGCGCACTCAAGCTCAAGGAAATTTCCTACATTCACGCCGAAGCGTATCCGGCGGGCGAGTTGAAGCATGGACCGCTGGCGCTGGTGGATGCCGACATGCCGGTCATCATCGTTGCACCGAACAACGATCTGGTGGAGAAACTCAAGTCCAACATGCAGGAAGTGCGCGCTCGTGGCGGCGAGTTGTATGTGTTTGCCGATCCGGATTCCGGCATTGAATCTTCCGAAGGCGTTACCGTGCTGCACATGCCCAAACATGTCAGCCACTTCCAGGCGGCAATCATCTACACCATCCCGCTGCAGCTGCTGTCATATCACTGCGCCATTCTGAAAGGCACGGATGTTGATCAGCCACGTAACTTGGCGAAGTCGGTTACTGTGGAATAAGCGCAGCGCACCCTCTTCCCAACCCTCCCCCACTTGTGGGGGAGGGCAGGGAGGGGGCAACTCAAGAATCCAGGACGCTTCGACTCCGCTCAGCGACCGGAATAACCAGCTCCGGTCGCTGAGCGGAGTCGAAGCGTCTTTATCAACAGATTTCTTTATTAGATACAGCAAACGGCCGCTACAACCTGACGCCGGCTGCAGCCACGTTCTCCTCCAGATGTTGCAATGAAGCTGTGCCCGGAATCGGCAGCATCACCGGCGATCTCGCCAGCAGCCACGCAAGCGCAGCTTGCGCAGCACTGATGCCATGCTGCGTGCAAATTCGCGACAATTCCTTCGGCGCACCGCCGACGCTGGTGTGCGCACCGGCTGCGAGCGGATACCAGGGAATGAACGCCATGTCGTGTTGCTCGCAGTATTGCAGCACTTCATCGTGGGCGCGATCGTTGATGTTGTAGCGATTCTGCACTGACACGACTCGCACCACCTTCGCCGCACGCTGCAAGTCCTTCACGCGAAAATTGGACACGCCGATGTGACGAATCTTGCCTTCGGCCTGCAGGCGCTTGAGTTCACCCAGCGAGTCTTCCAGCGGTACCACCGGATCAATTGCATGGAGTTGATACAGATCGATGCACTCCACACGCAAACGACGCAGGCTGCCTTCGCAGGCCTGTCGCAGATGTGCAGGATCGGCTTTGCGTTCCCAGCTCAGGCGCGAAGGCCGAATCAGGCCACCCTTGGTGGCGATCACGAGCCCGGCCGGATAGGGATGTAACGCGGCGGCAATCACGCGCTCGCTGACTTCCGGGCCATAGGAGTCGGCGGTATCTATGAAACTGACCCCCAGCTCCACCGCGCGGCGCAATACCGCCTGCGCTGCCGCGGGATCGGCCGGCTCACCCCAGATGTCCGCGCCGGTTAGCCGCATGGCGCCGAATCCCAGTCGATTCACTTGCAGGTCGCCGCCGATGGCCAGCGTACCGGCCGCCGCTGCGGGGAGGGGAAATCGAGTCTCCATAGTGCGCTCCCGGGAACTATCGTTGCTGTGCACAGTACGGCCGACGTCCGCTGGCCGCAAATGAGCAGAACTACCAGTTGGCAGCTGCCGGTAGCGGCATTCGCCAACCCTCCGTCCGTTGACGGGTTCCCTTCCACGTGATGTAGTGCCGGCCCATTTTCAGGACCCCCGCCTCCGGAGCCCCCATGCAAATCGCCAAAAATACCGCCGTGCAGATTCACTACACCCTCAAGAACGACGCGGGCGAAGTGCTGGATTCCTCCGAAGGTTCAGAACCGCTGGCGTATCTGCAGGGCAACGGCAATCTGATTCCTGGTCTGGAGAAGGCACTGGAAGGCAAGGTTGCCGGCGATGCGGTGAGCGTCAGCATTCCGCCTGAAGAGGGTTATGGCGTACACGACGAAGCGCTGATCCAGGAGGTACCACGCAGTGCGTTCGAAGGTATCCCCAATATCGAAGTTGGCATGCAATTCCATGCCGATTCCAACCACGGTCCGCGCACGGTCACGGTGACCAAGGTTGCACCTGACACCATTACCGTTGACGGTAATCATCCGCTAGCGAATCAGACCCTCCATTTCGCCGTGCAGATCGTGGAAGTGCGCGCCGCCAGCAAGGAAGAGCTGAGCCATGGGCATGTGCATGGTCCCGGCGGTCACCACCATTGATGCGATCTCGCTGAACGGCGCATTGCTGCGTTGAAACGCCGCAAAAAATGCTCACGTACTACGTGTACGCTGCGCTTTTTTGCGTCATTTCGCCTTGCACTGCATCCGTTGATCGAAATCGCGAAGAGGAAGGCCACTCAAACGTCGCTCCTAGGTGAGATCTAACGGGAAATCCGATGTAGGGGCTGCTCGTGAGCAGCCCTCTTCACATTTGATGGATAGCGATCCTCTCGTAGCGGCGTGGTTTATCGCGCCCCCTCCTACGCACTGCAATCGCGCTGCAACCTCTCTCTGGCATGGTACATGCCTGTTTATACGTACCATCTCGCTGGATGAGGCATTTCCATGCAAATTACCCCTTCGTCGTCCACGCCGCGCACAACCAAGGTGCGTGCCACCAAGCCGGCCGCGCCCAAATCAAGCGCGCCGGTGAAGAAACCTGTCGCAACCAAAGCTGTTGCAACCAAGCCGGTTGAAGCCAAGCCTCCTGCGGCTAAACCTGTGACAACCAAACCCAAGACCGCTGCCGCACCTCGCAAGAGCAAGGCGGTTGCCGCGCCCAAGGCGGAAGTTTCCGTCGTTACCGACCTGGGGCCCATGATTGCCACCGCCGCCTACTACCTGGCCGAGCGGCGGCACTTTGTACCCGGTTATGAAATGCAGGACTGGCTGGCTGCCGAGCAGGTGATTCGCGGCAGCGCAATCGGCAAGTAAGCAACATCTCTGTCCCTGCCCATGTGGGTGGGACTAGAATCGAGGCCAGTCGCCGCTGCGGAGGATCTGGCCATGTTGCGCGTCAAACACTTGCTGGGCGAAAAGGCTACGGGCAACGAAGTCTGGTCGATAGAAGCCGAAGACCCGGTACTGGAAGCCATCCAGATGATGGCCGACAAACACGTCGGCGCACTGCCCGTCATGCGCGGCAATTCGCTGGTGGGCATCGTTTCGGAACGCGACTACGCGCGCAAAGTCATCCTGCACGGTCGCTCGTCGGCGGAAACCCCGGTGTGGGAAATCATGAGCAGCCCGGTCATCACCGTCACGCCCGAAGACAGCGTGCATCACTGCATGCAAGTGGTGACCGAGAAACGCGTCCGGCATCTGCCGGTGGTGGAGAAGGGCCAGTTGATCGGCATGATTTCCATTGGTGATCTGGTCAAGGCCGTCATCGATGAGCAGCAGGAAACCATTACCCAGCTGGAAAAATACATCGTCAGCTGAATCATCCCCTCTCCCGGTCGCCGGGAGAGGGTTAGGGAGAGGGCGATTTGATTGACGCCACAAAGCTCACAAGCTTATCGTTCGCGGCAACACCAACAACAAGCGGCCCATCCAGACGGCCGGCCATGGAACGCAGACATGCAAGTCATTCAGCAGGCAGGCATATTTCCCGACACTTCAAACGTCTGGCCGTTTCACAATCTCTCGCTAGATTATAGAGACAGTCCAAATAGACCGGTGTGTACTTGTCTTCGGGACGTTTCGTTCTTTGACTTGGGCACAGAATTCTGGCTCTTTCTTGGTGTAAAACTAATTCAGGTAGTGGCGGTCTGGGTGTGACTACTCAATGAGTGTCAGTCTGAGCTCGATAGGAAATTAGCGGAACAGGAAAACACATGGCAAACAAATATCCATATGTCCCATCAGCAGGCCCATTGGTCAAAACCATCACCCATCTCCGCAAGACCTTCCCGAAGGAGTTGACAGCGGAAACGTTGCGTAAACTGGGCGTTGCACCGAAGAACGAATCGTATGTGATTAACGTACTGCGATTCCTCGGGATCATCGATGAAGAGGGAAAGAAGGTCGATGCGAAATCGAAGGCATTTGTTCAACATCAAGATGAGGCTTTTGCCTCTGAGTTCGGAAAAGTTGTTAAAGAAGCGTATGAGGAATTGTTCGAACTGCATGGGGATACCGCTTGGACGCAGGATCGCAATGCCTTAACACAGTTCTTTCGGACGACGGACCACTCCTCCGATGTCGTAGGTACCCGGCAGGCAGGTACGTTCTCTGCGTTGGCCGCCCTTTCCGGTCATGCAGATGTGCCAACCCCAAAAGCAGTTACAGCTCCTAAGAAAAGTAAAGCGGCAGTCGTTGATAACACGAAGAAACAAATCAAGTCCGAACGACCGGCGCAGCAATCAGAAACGGCACGGACGAGCGACGGTGCGGCGGTTGCACCCGTCGGGCTCACAGTGCGCATAGAAGTGAATCTGCCAGCATCTGGCGATCAAGAGACGTATGACCGAATCTTCCAAAGTATCCGGAAGAATCTCATCAATGGTTCGTGATCTCGAACGCTTCGAACAAATTGTCCGTACCGCTCACGTCCTCACGGAAGGTGAAGCGCAGCTAGATAGTGCTGTTCACCCATTTGACGCACGCAATATCCATCCGGACCTCCCTACGGAGGTGCGGAGGCTGTTTGATAACGGTCACTACGCGCAAGCCACGTTTGAAGCATTGAAATATCTGGATGAAGAAGTCCAACGGATTTCTGGTGACTCCGATTTTGGTAAGAGTCTCATGATGCGCATGTTTGGTGGAACTCCCCCCAAGCTACCCCTGAATCCTGGCATGACGCTCTCTGAGCTGAGCGAACAGGAGGGGTACAAGTTCATCTTTGCCGGCGCCATGGCTGGCATCAGAAATCCACGTGGCCATAAGTCTGGTGTAGTCGATGATCCAGACACGTGTCTAGATCATCTTTCATTGACGTCGATGTTGCTCCGGAAGCTCGAAGACGCTGGCCTTCGCTAAATAGTACCGAACGGAGTTGTTGCAGCTGATCTCGCGATACCGCACCTTGGCTGCAACGGCTGCATCACCCTCCAGCCCTCGCCACCGGCATGGCATCACTCAACGCACCTTGCTTGAACGCACGATTCACCGCACTCAACACGGCAACCAGTGATGCACTGACAATGTTGCGATGCATGCCCACACCGAACAACGTTACACGCGCGGGCGTCGTAATCTCAACGAATGCAACAGCTTGAGCATTGCTGTCGCTGCCCATGGAGCGTTCTTCATAGGACAGCACATCACATTGCAGGCCGAGTGCATCGATCAAGGCGCTGATCGGTCCGTTACCGCTGCCGTTGAAGCTGGCGCCCTGACCGCGGTAGCTGAGTTTGATGCTGAGTCTTTCGTTGTCGCTGCCGTCCTGCGAGGTCACCAGCTGATGCGAACGATAGTCGTACGCGCCGGCCTGCTTGATGTATTCCTGCTCGAACAGCGCCCAGATTTCTGCCGAGCTGAGTTCCTTGCCGGTCGTGTCGGTGACTTCCTGTACCACGCGGCTGAATTCAATCTGCAAGCGCCGTGGCAATACCAATCCATAGTCACGCTCCAGCAAGTAAGCAATGCCGCCCTTGCCGGACTGACTGTTGACGCGAATGACCGATTCATAGGTGCGGCCCAGATCGCGCGGATCGATGGGCAGGTACGGTACTTCCCACACATCGCCTTCGTTGCGCGCAGCAAAACCTTTCTTGATGGCATCCTGATGCGAGCCTGAGAACGCCGTAAACACCAGATCGCCGACATAGGGATGACGCGGATGAATCGGCAACTGATTGCAGTATTCGGCAGTGCGCGCCGCTTCATTGATATTGGAGAAATCCAGCCCGGGATGAATGCCCTGCGTGTACAGATTCATCGCCAGCGTCACCACATCAACATTGCCGGTGCGCTCGCCATTGCCGAACAGCGTGCCTTCAACGCGATCGGCGCCGGCCATCACGGCCAGCTCGGCAGCGGCCACGGCGGTGCCGCGATCATTGTGCGGATGCACGGAGATGATCAGGTTCTCGCGATCCTTTACATGGCGGCAGAACCATTCAATCTGATCGGCATAGACGTTGGGCGTGGCCATTTCCACGGTGGCCGGCAGATTCAGGATCACCTTGTTTTCGGGTGTGGGTTGCCAGGCTGCATTCACGGCATTGCATATCTCGACCGCAAACTCCAGCTCGGTGCCGGTGAAACTTTCCGGACTGTACTGAAATACCCACTCGGTATCGGGCTGTTGCCGTGCATGTTGCAGCACGCATTCGGCGCCCTTCACAGCGATGTCGATAATGCCGGACATATCGAGATTGAACACCACGCGGCGCTGCACGGTGGAGGTGGAGTTGTACAGATGCATGATGGCGCGGCGTGCACCGCGCAGTGCTTCAAAGGAGCGTGCAATCAATTCCGGACGCGCCTGGGTCAACACCTGAATGGTGACATCGGGCGGCACCACATCGTTGTCGATGATGTGGCGTACGAAATCGAAATCGGTTTGCGACGCGGCGGGAAAACCCACTTCGATTTCCTTGAAGCCGGTGTTCACCAGCAACTCGAACATCTGCAGCTTGCGTGCTGCATCCATGGGCTCGATCAGCGCCTGATTGCCATCGCGCAGATCAACGCTGCACCACGTGGGTGGTTTGCTGATGACCACATTCGGCCAGCTGCGATCCGGCAAATTGACCGGTACAAAGGGGCGGTATTTCTCGGAAGGATGCTTCAACATGGTGGTTCTCCCACGGCAGGGCGGCCTGCAAAAAAACAAAAAACTCGGGGGGTGTGCGGCGCCCTGTCAGTAGTTTGGGCGCGAGAAGTTTGATGTTGCGTCTAGCGACGCAGGTGCAGGCGCGCACCCAGCAACGAACCGCCGCGACGGGGCGATATGGAGATGTTCGTTGTCTGGAAGTGACGCATGGCTGGAATCTAGCAGGCTCTGCGCGGCTGGCGCAAGGGCGGTGCTTGGGAATTGGACGATACCCCCTCTCCCTGAGGGAGAGGGTTGGGGTGAGGGTGATTGAAGTACGCATTCGCTTACTACCCCTCACCCGTGACCGAAGGAAATCCCGCGGGACGCTGCGCGCGACCTCTCCCACGAGGGGAGAGGTGGAATCAAACGTGCGCCGCCATGCTCGCTTCAATCACCTCGCACACCGCCTTGATGGCCGAACTGCGGGTACTGCTCTTGCGCCAGACTGCGCCGATGATGCGGTGTGGGGCTGGTTTGGGGAAGGGTTTGACCACCACACTCTTCTCGTTGCCGAAGGGGCCGCCGGTTGAAAGTTTGGGCAACAGAGTGACGCCCATACCGGCAGCCACCATCTGCCGTAGCGTCTCCAGACTGGTGGCACGATAGTCCTGGTCTTCTTCCACGTCGCCTTTGCTGCAGATTTCCAGCGCCTGATCACGCAGGCAATGACCATCCTCCAACAGCAGCATCGAGTCGCCCTTGAGATCATCGAGTTTCACCGTGGCCCTGTCGGCCAGCCGATGCCCCCTGGGCAGCGCCACCATGAAGTCTTCTTCGAACAGCTTGCGGGTTTCCACGCCATCGGCATGAACAGGCAGCGCCAGCACTCCCATGTCGATATCGCCGGTACGTAGCGCCTGTAGCAAAGGTTCGGTCTGATATTCGTACAGCATCAGCTTGAGCTTGGGCAGTTGCCGGCGCAGTTGTTTGGACAGCAGCGGCAACAGATAGGGACCGAGAGTGGGGATCAATGCCAGCTTCAGGCTGCCGCTGAGTGGATCGCGCTGGCTGCGCGCCAGGGCCAGCAGTTCGTCGCTGTCAGTTACCACGCGCCGCGCACGCGCCACGATCTGTTCGCCTATTTCAGTGAGCGCCACACGGCGCGGCTGACGCTCGATCAATTCCACGCCCAGATATTCTTCCAGCTTCTTCAGCTGTGCCGACAGCGTGGGCTGACTGACATGGCAGCGCGCCGCCGCCTTGCCGAAGTGCCGGGTATCGGCCAGCGCCACCAGATAACGCAAATCGCGTAGGTTCATGTTGTTAATCAGTCTCTGAAATTGGTGAACTGCAGCGGCATCTCCAGCTTGGCGCCGCGCAGCAGCGCCATTACGGCCTGCAGGTCGTCGCGGCTCTTGCCGGTGACGCGCACCTGCTTGTCCTGAATGGCAGCCTGTACCTTGAGTTTGGAATCCTTGATGAGACGCTGAACTTTCTTGCCCAGCTCACCCTCAATACCTTCGCGCAGCGTCACGACTTGTCTGGCTGAGTTCAGCGCCACGACTGGATCGTCGATCTTCATGCATTGCACATCGACGCCGCGTTTGGACAGCCGCAACCTGAGGATATCCAGCATTTGCTTGAGCTGGAAATCCGCCTGGGCGCTCAGGGTGATGACCTTGTCCTTGAGTTCGAACTTGGCATCGCTGCCCTTGAAATCAAAGCGTGTGTCGATTTCGCGGGTGGCCTGATCGACGGCGTTGACCACTTCGTGCTGATTGAGTTCGGAAACAATATCGAAGGATGGCATGGTGTCAAATCCGTAAGGGTTCCAAACCGGGAAGTTTACGTTTCTTTTGGGTCGATGGGCTGGGCTGAATGCTAATCTGCGCTGCTCGAACAGACTATATCTACCGGGGGAATAACGTTTCATGACCCAGCCATCGCGGTTCGCGGCACATCCGCTGGGCTGGCTCCTGTTGTTGGGCACGCTGACCGGTCTGGGTCCGGTGTCCATCGATCTGTATCTGCCGGCATTCACTCTTATTGAAAGTGATCTCGGCCAGGGCATCGAGAATACTCTGGCGGCCTACATGTTCGGCGTGGCGATCGGGCAGCTGTTCTATGGACCGATCAGCGACCGATTTGGCCGCAAGCCGCCGCTGTACGGGGCGCTGATCCTGTATGTGCTGGGTTCGCTGGGTTGTGCGCTGGCAGACAGCATGACGGCCCTGACGCTCAGTCGCTTGCTGCAGGCGCTGGGCGGCTGCGCCGGTGTGGTCATTGCCCGTGCCGTGGTGCGCGATTGCTGCGAAGCCCATGAGGCCGCACGCGTGTTCTCCACCCTGATTCTGATTACTGCCGTGGGACCCATTGTCTCGCCGCTGCTGGGCAGTCTCATCGCTACCGCCGGCAGTTGGCGTACCCTGTTTCACATTCAGGCAATGGTGGGGCTGGTGCTGCTGGCGCTGGTACATTTTGCACTCAAGGAAACCGGCCAGCGTGGCAGCGCCCTGAGTCTGCGCAAGGTGGTGGATACCTATGCTGATCTGCTGCGCGATCGCAGCTTTGCCGGCCATGCACTGCTGTGCGCCTGCGCCATTGCGGTGATTTTTTGCTACATATCCATCGCGCCCACAGTGCTGTCGGCTGCGTATGGCCTGACCTCATTCCAGCTGGCCTTGCTGATGGGGCTGAATGGCATGAGTTTCGTGTTGGGCAGCCAATTCAATCTGCATCGGCTGCGCCTGCATTCACCCGCCGCCATCCTGCGCATAGCGGTATGGGCGCCGGTACTCTTCGCTGGTGCCACCCTGCTGACCAACTGGCATATACCCAGCGCACTGTGGCTGCTGGTTCTGCTGCAAGCGGGGATCTTCATCGGCACGGGTCACATTGGCCCGAATGCCACTGCCGAAGCGCTGGCGCATCAGGGTACGCGGGCCGGGGCGGCCTCGGCATTGCTCGGTTCAATCCAGTCGGTGGGTTCAACGCTGGCGGGTTTTGCCACCGCCATATTCAGCAGCGGCGGTGTGCACGCCATGGCGTTGCTGATGCTGGTTGCCTCGCTGGCATTGCTGGCGGCGCATCGGTGGCTGACCAGGTAAGGGGACCGCGCTCTTATTGTTGCGTCGGAATGTTCCAGGGCAACGCCACCCTGCGCACTGTTTCGTCCTGCGGCGTCAGTGATACTGCTTGCTCATCCAGCATGCGTCGCGCCACCCAGTTCCTGGCGGCACTCAGGTTGCTCCATGACTCTCCCTGCAATTCACCTCGCTGATTGACCTTGCCTTTCAGCAGCAGGGCACGGCCCTGGCCAAGCACCGACAGATACACAACGTCGCCATTCACCTGACCATACACGGCAACCTGCTTGCCATCCGGCAGCAGCAGCCGGCCATCCACGGCGTCAAAGCGTTGTTGCAGCTGCAGAGTGACCGGCACCGCAAAATGTTCCGGGCTGATGACTTCCAGCTGCCAGTACCCGGAGATGTCGGCGTTATCGGTGCCGGGTTTTTCAACAAAACGATAGTGATCATCCAGATCGGCGGCGAACGGCAGGGTCTGGGGTTTGCCCTGCGGGTCAATCAGACGTACCTCCCCTTTGAGTTCTCCACGGCTGATGCTGGCGTGCAGCGTGCCCGCCGCATCCGGCAGTTGCGCTTCCAGCTTGCCTTCCTTGAGGACCACACCGGTGAGCGGCTGCAACTCGTCATCGCGCACGATCGCCAGGGTGGCCTGGCCATTTTCGTCGTTGACCTGCAGTTCAAAGGGGACTTCACCGCCGCGCAGCGTGACCTGGGCGCGGTACGTGCCCGGTGCAGGTCTATCGAGTTTGCCACAGGCACCCAGCAGGCTGACCAGCAGCAATACGGAGAGAGTGCGTATCAGTTTCACGATCATGTTCGGCTATCGAGGTTCTGGCTCAGGGTATTTTGCCGACGGAGGCGGGCAAATGCTGCGTTTCTAAACAACTTGTCATGCAACCATTTGTAACCAGTTTATAACCCGGCTGTAACTGACCGTGATACCGGCGACGCGCTAGGATCGTGCACCCTCAGTCCGTGGCCTCCCCATGTCCATTACGCTCGACCAGATCACCAAGCGTTACCAGAACACGCCGGTCGTCAATGACGTTTCGCTGGACGTCGCCGACGGCGAGTTTTTCGTATTGCTGGGCGCCAGCGGCAGCGGCAAGAGCACCCTGTTGCGCGCCATTGCCGGCCTGACCGGTGTTGATCACGGCCGTATCTCCCTGCATGGCCGCGATGTCACCCATGTGTCACCGCGCAAGCGCGAAGTCGGTTTCGTGTTCCAGAACTACGCACTGTTCAAACACATGAGTGTGGCCGACAACATCGAGTTCGCGCTGCGCGTGCGTGGCGTGAAAAAAGCCGAACGCATCGCGCGTCGCAAGGAACTGCTGCGGCTGGTGGCGCTGGAAGGTATGGATGATCGTCTGCCGACTCAGTTGTCGGGTGGTCAGCAGCAGCGTGTCGCCGTCGCACGCGCCCTGGCGCACAAGCCACAGGTGCTGCTGATGGATGAACCCTTTGGCGCGCTGGACGCCAAAATCCGCGAAGAGCTGCGCCGCACCATTCGCGAGGTGCAGCGCGAGTTGAAAATCTCCACCATTCTGGTGACGCATGATCAGGAAGAAGCCTTTGCGCTGGCGGATCGAATTGGCGTGATGAATCTGGGTCGTCTGCTGGAAGTGGGACGTCCTGAAGAATTGTATGCGCGCCCGGCGACGCGTTTTGTGGCTACCTTCCTCGGTGCCGCCAACCTGTTGCTGGCGCGGCAGACTGCTGAAGGCATTCGCGTCGGCACCACACCGGTGACCGCCAAACTCGACCAGCGCGTGGAAATGCAGCACGATCATGAAGTGGTGGCGGTGCTGCGTCCCGAAGAGATTTCACTGGCGGCGCATCGCGATGCTTTGAACACCATTTATCTTGGCGGTGGGGTCGTCGAATCGGTGGGCTTTACCGGCGCATTCGAACGCTTGCGCGTACGCATGACCGAGTCCGACAAGGGCGCTGTGAGTGCTGACAATGGTGAAAATCTTGCCACGCTCGATGTGACCCGCACGCAGCACGAGCAGCGTCTGTTGCCGCTGAGTGCGGGCCAGACGGTTGCCGTGGGTGTGCGACGCATCCATGTGTTGCCCACACCCCTGTCGAGCTACTCGGTGTATGCGCGCACCGCCAGTGTCATGGAAGATCTCAAGGCGCATCCGCTGCTGGTGGATCTGGCTACACGCATGAAGACCCGCATCAATACCGTGGTGGAAGCGCAACTTGGCAGCGCCGGTGCTCGCAGCGCCAGTGTCGCGCCGCTGGCAGGTGTCTCGGTGATTGCAGCAGGTGCGCAGGTGGCACAGCAACTCGACTGGTTGCTGGAACGCGGCGCCAGAGAAGTACTGATATTGCCGGCGCAGTTCACGCCGGCGACGCGTGTGCTGATTCATTGGACTGCGGAAGATGCCCGCCGCGCAACACTGGCAGTCGCGGCCAGTGTGCTGCGTCACGTGCCAGCTGAAGCAACCTATCTGAATATCGTCGCCGGTAACGAGAATGAAGCCCAAAAGCCGGGCGCCATGCGCGAATTGCTGGATGCACGTTCCGAAGCGCAGGCCGTACATGGTCTGGAGATGCGTACCGAGTTGCACTATGGCGATGCGGTGGCAGAGCTCATGCGCCAGCTGGGTGACAAGCCCGACCAGATGCTGATTCTGGGCGTGACCGACCGCGATGAACTCCGGAACCGGTTTGCACCCTTGCTGCAACACAGTCCCGGTTGGCCCATGCTGATCGTGTTTCGCGCCAGCGAATCGGACAGCACGCAGCGGAAGCTGGCCTGATGTTTTACATGCGGCAGTGGTCGTTGCTGTTGCTGGTCGCCATCGCAGTGGCCGGCTGCGATGCGCAACGCGCTGAACAGGGTACGGTGCAGCTGCTCAACGTCAGCTATGACCCGACCCGCGAGTTGTATCGCGACATCGATGAACGCTTCAGTGCACTGTGGCTGGCGAAGACCGGCCAGCAAGTCAGCATCAAGCAATCACATGGGGGTTCGGGCAGTCAGGGTCGTGCCGTCATTGAAGGCCTGAAAGCCGATGTGGTGACACTGGCGCTGGCCTATGACATCGATGCCATTCACAAACGCGGCAGGAAGCTTGGCGCCGACTGGCAGACCCGCTTGCCGGACAACAGCTCGCCTTATACATCAACAATCGTGTTTCTGGTGCGCAAAGGAAATCCCAAGAACATCCGTGACTGGGATGACCTGATTCGCGACGATGTGCAGGTGGTGACACCCAATCCGAAAACCTCCGGCGGCGCGCGCTGGAATTATCTGGCGGCCTGGGGCTATGTGCTGGAGCGCGAACTGCACGGCGACTGGAGCAAGTTGCGCGATCCTGCCGCAGCCAGTGAAGTACAGGCGGCGCAGGCCAAGGCTGCACAGTTCGTTGCCGAAATGTATCGCCATGCACCGGTGCTGGATCGCGCCGCGCGTGCGGCCACCAATACCTTTGCGCAACGTGGCATCGGTGATGTGCTGGTTGCCTGGGAAAACGAAGCCTTGCTGGCGATCAAGGAACTGGGTGACCAGGATCTGCAACTGGTTGCGCCCAGCAGCAGCATTCTTGCCGAACCGCCGGTGGCGCTGGTGGATACGGTGGTGGATCGCAAGGGCACGCGGCAGGTCGCCGAGGCATATCTGCAATATCTGTACACGCCCGAGGGCCAGCAGCTGGTGGCTGAACACCATTTCCGTCCGCGTGATGCGGCGGTGCTGGCCCGGCATCAGAATGAATTCCCAAAATTGCGGCTGTTCACCATTGATGAAGTGTTTGGTGGCTGGCAGAAAGCACAGGCCGAACATTTTGCGGATGGCGCATTGTTTGATCGCATCTACACGGACGCAAAGGGGTCTTAGATGACGGCATCTGCTACATATCTGATGCCCCCACCCCAACCCTCCCCCGCGAGTGGGGGAGGGCAGGGAGGGGGTATCTCGATCTTGAGTCCACGCACCACTCACTGTGCAGGCAAGCATGGCTGAGTCGCGTCAACATACTGTGCTGCCGGGTTTCGGGCTGACCGTGGGCTACACCACGTTCTTTCTGAGCGCGATCGTGCTGATTCCGCTGGCGGCAATGGTGATCAAGGCCTCCAGCCTGAGTATTGATCAGTTCCTGAAGGTACTGCTGGATCCGCGTGTGGTGGCTTCCTACAAGTTGACGTTCGGTACGTCGTTTCTGGCAGCGCTGATCAACTCCGTATTTGGCTTTTGCATTGCATGGGCGCTGACACGCTACGACTTCCCGGGTCGCAAAGTGCTGGATGCCCTGATCGACATGCCGTTTGCATTGCCTACTGCGGTGTCTGGCATCGCACTGACTGCGGTGTTTGCGCAGGACGGCTGGCTGGGACAACAGCTGGCGAAGTTTGGCATCCAGGTGGTGTACACCTGGCTGGGCATTACCGTCGCGCTGACCCTGATCGGATTGCCGTTCGTGGTGCGTGCCGTGCAACCAGCGCTGGCCGAAGTGCAGCGCGATCTGGAAGATGCCGCTGAAACGCTCGGTGCCGGACGCGTGGTGATTTTCTGGCGCATCATTTTTCCCACCGTGCTCCCGGCATTGCTGACGGGCTTCACCATGGCGTTTGCGCGTGGTCTGGGTGAATATGGTTCGGTGATTTTCATCGCCGGCAATCTACCGATGAAGACCGAGATCACACCGCTGCTGATCGTCATCAAGCTGGAGCAGTACGATTACGTTGGCGCGGCTGCGCTGGGTTGCATCATGCTGGGCATGTCGTTCGTGATGTTGTTGTCCATCAACCTGCTGCAGGCCTGGGGCCGGCGGCGTCTGTTCGTCGGCAAGGTGGGTAAGCACTGATGGCTGCCGGTCCTTCCAAACAAATCATCGCCGAACTGGCCAGTCGCCCCGGTCGTAACAACTGGGCTGACAAGTTTGCCCGCTGGGCTTTCATCAGCGTGTCGGTGCTGTTTCTGGCAATGCTGCTGATCGCACCGCTGATGACCGTGCTGTCTTCGGCATTGTCGAAAGGTTTTGCGGCTTATGCCAACAGCTTCATGGACGAAGACACCCTGGCGGCCATCAAGCTGACCCTGACCATCGCTGCGATTGTGGTACCCATGAACACCGTGTTTGGCATTGCCGCGGCCTGGGCGATTGCCAAGTTCGAGTTTCGTGGCAAGAGTGTTCTGATCACCGCCATCGATCTGCCCATTGCGGTGTCGCCCATCATCTCCGGCTTGATCTACATTCTGCTGTTCGGCTCGCAGGGCTGGTTCGGGCTGTGGCTGATCGAACATGACATCAGCATTATCTTCGCGCTGCCAGGGATGATTCTGGCCACCATGTTCGTCACCTTTCCCTATGTGGCGCGCGAGCTGATCCCCCTGATGCAGCAGCTGGGCAACGACGAAGAAGAGGCGGCCATCACCATGGGCGCAGGCGGCCTGATGACCTTTATTCGTGTCACGCTGCCCAAGATCCGTTGGGGTCTGATCTATGGCGTGATCCTCACCAACGCACGCGCCATGGGCGAGTTCGGCGCCGTGTCGGTGGTATCCGGTCACATTCGCGGCCTGACCAACACCATGCCACTGCACATCGAGATTCTTTATAACGAATACAATTTCGTCGGCGCATTCGCTGTGGCCTCCTTGCTAATGGTGCTGGCAATCGTCACGCTGCTGATCAAGACCGCCATCGAGTGGCGTGGCTTGAGAGGTTAAGGGGACCATTGGTGTCGACAGGCCCTGAATCATGCTGAATCGTCTGCAGGACTGGCTGGACCGGCTTGAACTGGATCCCGAAAAGACCAGCTTGCGCACCCTGTTGCCGGCCATCAATGTGGCCCTGGTGCTGCTGGTCATTGTCGGCATTTCGTTCAGTGGTGTGGGCTTGTTGCGCAAGCTTGCCAATGAACAGGGACTGTCGCAGGTGCAGCTGGCGGGCGCGGGTGCCCGCGAAGAGCTGCGCAAGATCAGTGAAGATGCGCTGAAGCAGACACGCACCATGGCCGGCGATGCCACACTGCGTCGTCTGGTGCTGGCCAATGCCCCTGATCTGTTGCCCTTGCTGAAGCGGGCGTGCACGGCGGCAGGTCTGGATACCTGTGCATTGATGCGCGGCGATGAACTGCTGGTGCGCACCGACCTCAATCCCGTTGCGGACCAGCCCACGCAGGGACAATTTACTGAAACGGAGTGGGCCAGCGTTCTTACCGCCGCGCGTGAGCAGGGCGAGCGATTTTCTGCGGTACCTTCCGCGGTGTTACCACCGGTCACCGGCGCCAGTGCAGTAGTGGTACCCGATCCCGCCGGACCCTCGCAATCCATCCGGCTGTATGCGCTGCGTCTGCTGGACGACAAGCTTGCAGCGAGTTTGCGCGAACGCGTCGGCCTGCAGGTACGGCTGATCAACTATCGCGCCTTCAGTGCCGCAGCGGTTGATGATTACACTCGCCTGAATTCTGCGGCGCTCTCGGACGGACGTTATGCAGCTGAGCGCATTGACAGTCACGATGTGTTCGCAGCCACCGTACCGGTATTCGCCAGTACCGGCGAAGCCATTGCCTTGATCCAGACCGAGTTCTCGACTGACGACAGTGATGCCAATACCCGCGCGCTGAGCAAACGTTTTCTGATCACCGCAGTAGTGGTTGGCGCGTTGGCCATTCTCGGCAGCCTGATACTCGGACAGCTGGTTGCCAAACCCGTGCAGGCTCTGACCAGCGCCGCCACGCGACTGGCACAGGGCGATTTCTCAACGTCTATTCCCACCGGCGGGCCCGCAGAAATTGGGGTGCTGTCGCGCACCATGGAAGACATGCGCCGCAACCTTGTGGAACTGACCGGCACCCTGCGGCGTCGTGAGGCCGAAGCGCAGGCTGTGCTCAGCGGCACCATTGAAGGTGTGTACGCGGTGGATAAGCAGCGTTGCATTACCTATCTCAATCCACAGGGCGCGCGCATGCTGGGCATCAGGGCCGAAGATGCCATCGGCAAATTCTGCGGCGATGTATTGAAGCCATGTGTGGACAAGCTGGGCAACCGCCCCTGCGATACGCAGTGCCCGATTCTGCAGGCACGCGGCACCGACAGTGCGCAGGCCACCGAGCGCCTGCAGATCAGCGATGGCCGCATCACCAGCGCGGTGATCACCAGCGCCGGTCTGGTCGATGGCTTGCAGGTGCAGGTGATGCGTGATGAAACCGAACTGGAAGCGATTCGTCGTGCCCGCGATTCGGTGCTGGCCAATATCTCGCATGAGTTCCGCACGCCGCTGGCCGCGCAACTGGCCAGCATCGAACTGCTGCTCGATGGTCTTGAGCATATGCCCACGGCGCAGACCCGCGAGCTGGTGCTGTCGCTGGAGCGCAGCACGCAACGACTCACCGCGCTGATCGACAACCTGCTGGAAAGCGTGCGCATCGAATCCGGCCAGCTCAGCATTCGTCAGCAGAGCGTGGCGTTGAGTGATGTGGCTGCCGAAGCGCAGACCCTGGTGGGCGCACTGCTGGCGCAGCGTGGTCAGCAACTCATCATTGATATTCCTGAAGAGCTGCCGAATGTTGCGGGCGATGAAATGCGCCTCACCCAGGTGCTGGTGAACCTGCTTGCCAATGCCTGCAAGTACGCACCCGAAAACAGTGTGGTGCGGGTCGGCGCCGAAGCACAGGGCGAAACGGTGTGTGCCTGGGTGGAAGACGAAGGCCCGGGTGTGCCGGATGCACAGCTGGGTTCGATATTCGATCGCTTCTCGCGCGGCCCGGAACAGGAACCCGAGCCGGGTGGTCTGGGGCTGGGATTGTGGATCGTTAAATCGATTGTTGAACGGCACGGCGGCAAGATTTCCGCGGAGCGCACCGCCGACAATCGCACCCGCTTCAGCTTCACCTTGCCGGTCACCACTGCATGAAGATACTGATTGCTGATGATGATCTGGAATTGCTGGCCCTGATCGGCTTTACGCTGTCGCAGTCCGGATTTGCTGTGGTGAAAGCCGGCGACGGCATCACGGCAATGCGCGTGTTCGCTCAGGAAGCGCCCGATCTGGTGCTGCTGGATATCAATATGCCCGGTGCCAGTGGTTTCGATGTCTGCGCACGCATTCGCGACCAATCGCGGGTACCGGTGATGATGCTCACCGCGCGCGGCGAAGAGGAAGACCTGGTCAAGGCGCTGGAGCTGGGTGCAGATGATTACCTCAACAAGCCCTTCAGTCCGCGCACCTTGATTGCCCGCGTCAAGGCGCTACTGCGCCGCGCCGGCCTCGAAGCCAATGCTGCACCCGTATCTGCAGGGCGTATCAAGCTGGATGTGGATGAGCACACCGTCAAGGTTGGCGATGCCGAACCCATGCGCCTGACCAAGCTCGAAACCCGCCTGCTGCAGATGCTGCTCGCCAATGTCGGCCACACCGTCAGCTCCGATCGCTTGCTCATGCAGGTGTGGGGACACAAGGGCGCCGGTGATCGTCAGCTGCTCAAACAACTGGTGCATCGCGTGCGCCAGAAAATCGAAGTCGATCCAGCCGTGCCGCAGCTGCTGCAAACCGCACCGGGTGCGGGATACAAGCTGATCGTTGAGTGATTTTTGTGCAGCTCGTACCGAGTGATGCTTCGTGCACACTCGGCATCCCCTTCTTCCCCGTAGGTCGGGTTTTACACCCGACATTCAACATTGTTGTCGGGTGTAAAACCCGACCTACGGGCCTTCAACGATTACGCGCTACCATTACGGCATCTGAACGTTGGCGGTCATTCTGATGAATAAAATTCTGTTTCTGGCGATCCTGTGCAGCATGAGTGCGCACGCCCAATCGGCATCCTGCGACTACGAGCACCTGGCGCAATGCACCGCCGCCGGGGCCAGGGATCTGTTGCGTGAAAACCTGATTCACTACGACTCGGCCAAGGCTCTTGCAATCAAACAGAATCTCATTGAACGCAAGGCGGCAGCAGAAGTCGTTGAACTGCTGAAAGACGACGCGGGCACTGCAGTCCAGTACTGGGCGCTGGAAATCCTGGAAGAATTGCGTTCACCTGCAACCGATGCGCTGGTGCGGCCGGTGGCCACAAAGGACAAGTCCGTCACCGCATACAACGCCAATCTGTATTTCGCCGATGTGGGTGATGTAGCGGCGTTGCGCAATCTCAATGACAACTACGCACAGTATCCCGTGCCAGATTATTCATGGGCACCGGTGATGGCGCTGTTCGGCCAGTACAAATTCAAACCGGCGACGGAACACCTGATCGGGTCGGTTGTGTCGGGTAATCTGAGCATTGCTGACGCTGCTGTTGCCTCCCTGGTAGCCATCTACAACCCACCCAAGAAAGACATCGAGAAGTTCGGCACCTATCCGGACATCCAGAAATATTTTCAGACATTTGTTGCCGGAAAGAGTCATTAGTCAGAGCGGCAATGCGTATCCATAGCGAACTCTCTGCCGCGCGAGTGACCTTCCTGACCACGTTGGCCATGCTGGCTTTCGCTGGCAACTCGTTGCTGTGCCGCGTGGCGCTCAAGGACACGGCCATTGATGCGGCCAGCTTCACGGCCATTCGACTGATTGCTGGTGCGCTGACGCTGTGGCTGGTGGTGTTATTCCGTCGCGCTGGCAATACTGACAAGCGCAGCTGGAGCACCGGTCATTGGCGTTCGGCGCTGGCGCTGTTTGCCTATGCCGCCGGCTTTTCGTTTGCGTACCTCAGCCTGCCGGCGGCCACCGGCGCCCTGCTGCTGTTTGGCGCAGTGCAGGTCACCATGATCAGTTACGGTCTGAAAGCAGGTGAACGTCTGCGTGGCCTGCAACTTGTCGGTTTCGTTCTGGCGCTGTGTGGCGTCATCGGTTTGCTGCTGCCGGGACTTGCCGCGCCGCCACTGATGGGTGCTGCGTTGATGCTGTGTGCCGGCGTGGCCTGGGGAATCTATTCACTGCGTGGTAAAGGTGCCGGCGATCCCACGCAAGTCACCGCAGGAAATTTCCTGCGCGCAGTGTCCATCGCTATCCTGTTGCTGGCGGTCAGGCATCAGGCCCTCACCGTGGATGCCGCCGGATTCTGGTACGCAGTCGCGTCGGGCGCGCTCACTTCGGGCATCGGCTACGCCATCTGGTACAGCGCATTGCCGGCATTGCAAGCCACGCACGCAGCAACCGTGCAACTCAGTGTGCCGGTCATTGCCGCCGCAGGTGGCGTCCTGTTTCTTGGTGAGTCAGTGACATTGCGACTGGTGCTGTCTTCAGTGTCTATACTGGGTGGCATCGCGTTGGTTATTGTGAAGAAGCGGCTGAAAGCTTGGTAACGGGTAATAGGGCGGCCAAAGCAGTATTAGTGACAATGAACCAAGGTGTGTTTGCTGTTTAATTTTAGGGTGTGCTAAAACGGCTCCAAGTCATTGACTGCGTTCGTAAGGAGTACGAATTCCCATGCGGATATACAGTATCAAGACAGTTTATAAAGCACCTTTTAGGGTGCCTGCTTGTAGTTGGGCTTCACAATGAGTGCTGACATCGACATCAGCGAAGTTAATCCGCGCTTGCCCGCTTCGGTGATGTTTGTTGCTGTCGCGTGTCTTGCATACGGGTCAATCTTTACTACGCTTGCCGTCTTTAGCCTGTTCACTAACCATATCAACATTGACCTTCTCGCGTTGCTTTGCCTGTTCGCTGGTATCGGCCTAGTTAGGCGTCAACGCGGCTGGCTGGTTTTTCTCATTTGGGCCTGTCGACTCATGGTCGGTGGTGCATTTCTCATTTCAGTTCTTGCTGTAGTGTTTCCGGCACGAGTAAACATTCAGCTTGGTTCGCTTGGCGGTAACGCGTCCGACAATCCGGGAATGGCCCTGCTTGTCTTAGTTAGCTTTGCCGCCGCTTTCGTGTTGGTGCATTGGGCATTGACGCGTCCGGTGGTCAGTCTGGCATTCCGGAAAAGAGCATCGCAGCTCGATGCCCAACAAGCCATTCCAGCCGATCGCCCGAAGACGGGCTCCGGCTGAATGGCGACGTCGAACTTCACTGATGTTGCAATCAGAATTCACGATTCCGCTTCAAACGCCATTGCCTTGCAATTTATGCTGCAGTGACATCTAGAGAGAGGCAGGGGCAATGCGTATTGCAGTGATGGGCTCAGGTGGACTGGGCGGCTACTTCGGTGCTCGTCTGTGCAACGGCGGCACAGAGGTGCACTTTATTGCCCGCGGCAAGCATCTGCAGGCCTTACGCAGCGAAGGACTGCGCATCGAAGGCCCCGAGCCCATTCATATCCGTAGCGTCAACGCGACTGACAATCCAGCAGAAGTGGGTGTCGTCGATTTCGTGATGCTGTGCGTCAAGTTGTGGGACACGGAGGCGGCGCTGCAACAGATCCGGCCGATGGTTGGTCCCGGCACGACCATCATCTCGTTTCAGAACGGTGTATTGAAGGACCAGTACCTGCGCGCTGCCTACGACGCAGCACAGCTCATGGGCGGTGTCAGCTACGTCGCGACCACCATCGACAGGCCGGGCGTCATACGCCAGACGGGGACGATACAACGACTGCTGTTCGGCGAGTTTGATGGTTCGCGATCAACACGTGGACAGGCGTTTCTGAAGGCGTGCCTTGCCGGTGGCATCAATGCCGAACTCTCGGAGCACATCGTTCGCGAAATCTGGCAGAAGTATGTGTTCCTGGTGGGGCTGTCGGGAACCACGACGACCATGCGCAAACCCATTGGTGCGATTCGCGAGCATCCGCAGACGCGCGCCTTCCTGCATGACGCCATGCGCGAGGTGGTTGCGGTGGGGCGGGCGCACGGCGTGGACTTGCCCGAGAACTATGCTGACCTGCGTCTTCAGCTTGTGGACGGCCTGGACTATGAAATGACGTCCTCGATGCATCACGATCTCGATCGAGGTAATCCGCTGGAAGTACGCTGGCTGTCCGGCGGTGTTGTGGAACTTGGGCAGCGCAAAGGTATACCCACGCCGATGAACCGGGCGATCGCCGACATCCTCGCGCTGCATGCTGGCGGCAGCGCGGGCAAGAAGTGACGCTCATGATTCTCGTCATGCCCGTGAAGACGGGCATCCAGTAAAACCCTTATCCAACTGGACTCCCGTCTGCGTCCCGCGGGATTTCCTTCGGTCACGGGAATGACGTTGATAGCACTGTTGGATGTAAAACAAATTTTGAGATGGGGTCTAGAAATAACCCTGCCAGGTGAAGCGAAGTGCATTTTGCAGGTTGGTGACATCGCGGGTCAGCTGATACTCGACACCCAGGCGCAGCGCATCGTTGTGTAACCAGGAACGACTGAACGTTGCGGCCTGCAGTTGCTTGTCAATGGCTCCGGTTTGATTGGTGTATTTGAAACCCAGCCGGTTGAGTGCGCTGGCAGGTGATGCCTGCTGCACCAACGCAGCTTCAACACCTGTCACCAGTGTGCTCGGTGCAGTGCCTTTGCCCACCTGTTCGATGGTGGCGTTGGTCATGAGCTTGATGGGTTCGGACTGGAACGACGCAACCGTGGCGTCGTTCATCTTGAGTCGCAGCTTGCGGCGCGATTCCCCTGCCGCGTTGTGTCCCACTGAGCCTTCGATCTCGGCAAGCATCGGCAGCGTTGAGCGCGCGGTCAATCTGGATTCGACGGCATCGCGCTGCGTTCCGGTGGGTTGATTCCAGTTGGTAAATGTCGCCCGTGTTTCGAATTTGAGATCGGGGGCCAACGCAAAGCTGGATGCAAGTTGCGGCGTTACCAGTGTCGTGGTGCCGGCGCGCCTGGTGGTGATGGCACCTTGCAGATTCAGGGAGTCTGCGAAAAAATTAAAGCCGACATCACTGCGTGGTGGGCTTTTGCTTTGCGGAATGGCGCGCACATAGGGCGTAATCTCCGCGCATATCGCCTGCTGCATAAACACCGCGCAAGCAGCGACAGCCAATATTTGCAAACCGAACTTTTGGGTCATGGTCGCGACCGCCGATGAACGAAGAGCCGGAGGTAATTTAACGGAATATATCAGTGCATGCACGACTCTCGTCACACTGTGCCGTAGTCCACGCCGCAGAATTTTTGTCCTACAAAATCCCTCACGTGGCAATGACACTGACTTGAACCATATTGCGAGAGAGGCTTTCTGTTGTAGGTCGGGTAACGCTGAAGACAGCTAAACCCGACCTACACGCAACCCTTCGGTGTTGATGAGCCAAGCCGATGCCGGATCATAAATCCGGCCTACAGGGCTTCACTTACAAGCCTGCTTTACTGAACGGGCTGGATTCCGCCGTTGCGCATGAGTGCAATTGCTGTTGGAGTCGCCAGTGCTGCCACAAACGCTTCAGCTGCGTTGCGCTGACGACTGTCAGATGCAATGCCAAAACCATAAATCGTATAGTTCTGGATGCTGTCCGGTAGCATGCCAATGAACGTTGCTCCCTCCACGACCATCAGTTCACTCGCCTGTTGTATGGCGAGATCTGCCTCGCCGCTGACAAGCTTGCTGGCGGTAAGCCCACCCGGAACCAGTAGTGCTTTTGAGTTGACCGCATCCGCAATACCCAGGCGCTGAAACAGTCCCTGCATGTAAATGCCGCTGGAGCCTCCTGCTGCGGGATCGATATATGCCACCTTGCGTGCATTGAGAACGGCTGCTTTGAATTCCTCAACGGTGCCGATCTTCGGTGCGTTGGTGCCGCTCTTGACCGCGACGCCGATACCAATCCTGGCAAAGTCCTTTGCCCCCGCGCTGCTGACCTTGCCTGCGGCGATCAGGTCCTTGATACCCGCAGAAGTCAGAAACGCCACATCGAATGTCTCGCCACCTTGAATTCGTTTGAGCAGCGCACCCGCCGTGTCGGACTCAACCACTACCTGCACACCAGTACGGGTTTGAAAGCCCAGAACGATTGCAGTGACCACGGGTTTGACTGCGCCAGCCGCGAAAACCTTGAGCGTTTCAGCGGATACAGCCTGACTCAGCAGGAGCAAGCCAAGCAACAGCGGCAACACTCGCCGGAAAGCGGTGGCACGGATGAGTGGCTTCGATATGACAGCTAACATGATTTACCTGTTTTGGGTTTCAAGACAACGTTTGAGTCAGGCGACGGTGCTCAAGGTGATTTTGGTCTGTGGCCCAGGACCCGCGCTGGCAACAAGAGGATGGCTCGAAGCGAGGCAAACAGTGCTTCAAACGTTATGCCGAGCAGGCGGAACGGCAAGGAGATCAGCCATACAATGGGCCACAGGAGGAGTGCGAACAACGCTAGCGGCCAGCACAGGACGAAGAGCAGGAGCCAAAGAAGGAACGTGACCATGAGTGGATTCTCTAGCTAACCGATGGCGCTAAACATGGGGCGTGACCTGACTTGTTTTATACAGTCTGATTGACAACATCCCCGCTAGATAACACCGGACTCAAATAACGCGCAAGTGTTTGTCGCAACAGGCCGAGACAGCATTTACTGCACGCAGGCACAGGCACAATAAACGCCTTCAGTACCCGCAGTGAGTATGAGCCGAACACCCGGCCTCTCTCAAAAGGGATAGACGCACCCCCACCCGCTGAGGCCCCGCGTACCCCTCGCCGGGTCAATATCTAAGGTGACGCCGGTACCTAAGAATGGCAGCCATCGAATAGTCCGATTCTGGGAGGAATCACCGATGTACCGCCAACTTCAAATAACAGCCGTCCTGGCCTCTGTTCTGGTTCTCACTGCTTGTGCCCGCAATGAGGCGGCGCCCGCGCCGATGCAGGCTCCGCAGGTGAGTGTGGCCACAGTGATTACTCAATCGGTCAGCGAGTTTGACGAATTCACCGGGCGCATCGAGCCGGTGGAACGGGTCGAGATCCGGCCGCGAGTATCGGGCTACATCGCATCGGTGGACTTCGTTGAAGGCCGCGAGGTGAACAAGGGTGATGTGCTGTTTGTCATTGACCCGCGTCCTTATGAAGCCGATCTGAAGCGCGCGCAGGCGGATCTGGCACGCGCCACCACCGCAGCCACCCTGGCGCGTACGGAACACGAGCGCGCCACCAAGCTGCTCAATCTGCGCGCCATCTCGCAGGAAGAGTTCGACACGCGCGTGGCGAGCAGCGAGCAGGCCGTTGCCAATGTGCAGGCGGCACAGGCCGCAGTGGAAGCAGCGCAGCTCAATCTCACTTACACATGGGTGCGTGCGCCCATCTCCGGTTTGATCAGCAAGGCCGAAGTCACCGCCGGCAATCTTGTCAATAGCGGTCAGACCGTGCTGACCACGCTGGTGTCGATGGATCCGGTGTATGTGGAGTTTCAGGGCGATGAGCAGATGTACCTGAAGTACGCGGCCAGCACACGTCAGCAAGCGCAGGCTGCGGGACGCCCGGTGTGGGTGGGACTGGCCAATGAAGAAGGTTATCCGCACCAGGGCGTGATGGTGTTTCTGGATAACCAGCTGGATGCGGCCACCGGCAGCGTGCGCGCTCGTGGTCGTCTGAACAATCATGATCGTCAGTACACGCCCGGCATGTTTGCCCGCGTGCGGCTGAGTGGCGGTCAGCAACAAGAGGCAGTCTTGATCAAGGACAGTGCCATCGGCACCGGTCAGAACGTGCGCTTTGTCTACGTGGTGGATGCGCAGCGCAAGGTTGAGTATCGCGCGGTGAAGCTGGGACCACTGGTGGATGGACTGCGCGTGGTGCGCGAAGGACTGAATACGGGTGACTCCATTGTGGTGAGCGGTCTGCATCGCGTGCGTCCGGGCGCGGAAGTCACTCCGCAGCAGGTTGAGATGGCGCCCGCACAGAGCGCAGCGTCATTGCTGGCAAGCAACCTCAAAGGCAACGCAGGAGCAAAGCTGTGAAATTCTCACACTTCTTTATTGATCGCCCGGTGTTCGCTGCCGTGTTATCGGCACTGATCACCATCGGCGGCGCAATTTCACTATTCAAACTACCGATCAGCGAGTACCCGGAAGTGGTGCCGCCTTCGGTGGTGGTGCGCGCGCAGTACCCCGGCGCCAATCCCAAGGTCATTTCCGAAACGGTGGCTGCGCCGCTGGAACAGGAAATCGTCGGCGTGGAAGACATGATGTACATGTCCTCGCAGGCCACTATGGATGGCACGCTCACCGTTACCGTGACCTTTGGGATCGGCACGGACATCGATCGTGCCCAGGTGCAGGTGCAGAATCGTGTTGCACAAGCCCTGCCACGGTTACCGGAAGAAGTGCGCGCGCTGGGTGTGTCCACCATCAAGAGTTCTCCCAACCTGATGATGGTGGTGCATCTCACCTCGCCGGATAACCGTTATGACTCGCTGTACCTGCGCAACTACGCCGTGTTGAATGTGCGTGATGCGCTGGCGCGTCTGCCCGGCATGGGGGATGTGCGTGTATTCGGCGCGGGCGACTACTCCATGCGCGTGTGGCTGGATCCGCAGAAACTCGCAGCACGCAATCTCACCACCGGTGATATCACCACTGCCATCCGCGAACAGAACGTGCAGGTGGCCGCCGGGCAGATCGGTGCACCGCCGGCACCGGGCGCTGAGTTTCAGCTTGCGCTCAATGCGATGGGCCGCCTGACCAGTGAAGAGCAGTTCGGCGACATCATCATCAAGACCGGTGCTGCCGGCGAGATCGTGCACCTGCGGGATGTGGCGCGTATCGAGCTGGGCGCGGCCAGCTATGCATTGAGCGCTGCGCTTGATAACAAGAACGCTGTGGCGCTGCCGGTGTACCAGGCACCGGGTTCCAATGCGCTGGAATTGTCCACTGCCGTGCGCAATACCATGAAGCAGTTGCAGGAGAATTTCCCGCAGGGTGTGGACTACAGCATCGTTTACGACCCGACCATCTTCGTGCGCGATTCGATCAAGAGCGTGGTGGAGACGCTGCTGGAAGCCATTGCACTGGTGGTGCTGGTAGTAATCCTGTTCCTGCAAACCTGGCGCGCTTCGATCATTCCACTGATTGCCGTGCCGGTATCGGTGATTGGTACCTTCGCGGTGTTGCTGGCATTTGGCTTTTCCATCAACACGCTGTCGTTGTTTGGCCTGGTGCTGGCCATCGGCATTGTGGTGGACGATGCCATCGTGGTGGTGGAGAACGTCGAACGACATATCGCTGAAGGCCTGTCGCCACTGCAAGCCACCAAGCTGGCCATGAGTGAAGTCAGCCGACCCATTATTGCCATTACGCTGGTACTGTCGGCTGTATTCATTCCAGTGGCATTCGTCACTGGGCTCACTGGACAGTTCTATCGTCAGTTCGCTTTGACCATCGCCATCTCGACGGTGATCTCGGCATTCAATTCGTTGACGCTGTCGCCGGCACTGGCCGCGGTGTTGCTCAAGCCGCATGGCGCTGCGCCCGACCGGCTGACACGCTGGATGGATAAATTGTTCGGCCGCTTCTTTACACGCTTCAATAGTTTGTTCACGCGTGCTGGCAATGCCTATCAACGCGGCCTGTCCAACACCATCAAGCGCACCGGCGTGGCGCTGACGGTGTATGGCGGACTGGTGTTGCTGACCGTGTTTGGTTTTTCGACTTTGCCTTCCGGGTTCATTCCGGCGCAGGACAAGCAATACCTGATTGCCGTGGCGCAGCTGCCGCCGGCTGCGTCAATACAACGTACCGATGAAGTCATCCGCAAGATTGCCGAGATCGGCCTGCAGCAACCGGGTGTGGAGGGGGCCGTGCAGTTCACTGGATTGTCGCCCAACAACTACGCCACCGCGTCCAATGTTGGCATCGTGTTCTTCACGCTGAAGGACTTCGATCAACGCAAGGCAAAAGAACTGTCGGCGGGCGGTATTGCCGGCGCGCTCAATGCCAGGTTGTCGGTGATCCAGGATGCGTATGTGGGCGTGTTCCCGCCGCCGCCGATTCTGGGCTTGGGCACCCTGGGTGGTTTCAAGCTCAATGTGGAAGATCGCGGCGATCTCGGCCCTGAAGCGCTATACGCAGCAGTGCAGGAAGTGACCCGCAAGGCGTATCAGGATCCAACACTGGCTGGGGTGTTCTCCAACTACCAGATCAACGTGCCACAGCTGGACGTGAACGTGGATCGCGCCAAGGTCAAGCAGCAGGGCGTGAAGCTTACCGATGTGTTCCAGACACTGCAGGTGTATCTGGGCTCGCTGTACGTGAACGACTTCAATCGCTTTGGTCGCACCTATCGGGTGGTGGCGCAGGCCGATGCGCAGTTCCGTTCCCAGAAAGAGGCAGTGGGCCTGCTCAAGACGCGCAATGCCGATGGCGCCATGGTGCCGCTGGGCTCGATGGTGAGTATTGATGACAGCTTTGGCCCGGACTTCGTCGAACGCTTCAACGCCTATCGTTCTGCCGACATCAATGGCGGTCCGTCGCCGGGTCATAGCTCTGGTGAGGCACAGGCCGCGATTGCGAAGATACTGGAGGAGACACTGCCGCGTGGCATGACATTCGAATGGACCGATCTGGCCTATCAGCAGATTGCTTCGGGTGATGCGACGGCATTCGTGTTCCCGCTGGTGGTGGTGCTGGTGTTCCTGGTGCTGGCTGCACAGTACGAAAGCTTCACGTTGCCGCTGGCGATCATTCTGATCGTGCCGATGAGTCTGCTGGCTGGCATGGTTGGCGTTCGCCTGCAAGGTGGTGACAACAACATCTTTACGCAGGTCGGTTTTCTGGTGCTGGTGGCACTGGCATGCAAGAACGCGATCCTGATCGTCGAATTCGCCAAGCATCTGCAGGATGAAGGACATGATCGTGTTAAAGCAGTGCTGGAAGCCGCGCGCCTGAGACTGCGGCCGATTCTGATGACGTCGTTCGCCTTCATCATGGGTGTATTGCCGCTGGTGTTTGCCTCGGGTGCCGGTGCTGAAGTGCGTCACGCGATGGGCGCAGCGGTGTTCGCCGGCATGATTGGCGTGACCGCATTCGGTCTGCTGCTGACGCCGGTGTTCTATGTGCTGGTACGCAGGCTCGCCGAGCGCAAGCCCAGCGTCGATGTGCCAGCTGCAATTGAGGTGAGTCATGCTTGAATCTAACGTAGGGGCTGTTCGCGAACAGCCCTCAGAAAATTTGCCATCAAGGCAGGGCGGCTCGTGGATCAACCATTCCCTTTGGTCACGAGCCGCCCCTACCCGAGTCGCCACTACGCGGGCAGGAAAGGCGGTGTTCACTCTGTTGATCGCTGCCACACTCAGCGCCTGCGCAGTGGGTCCTGACTACAAACAGCCTGAGCAACCGGTTGCACAGCACTTCGCCAATAGTGAAGCCACAACTTTCACCGAAGCTTCCAGCGAGCAATACCTGCTCGCCAGCTTCTGGACACAGTTCGGTGATGCCACGCTGGATCAACTGGTTGAACAGGCATTGACTGCCAATCATGATCTGCGCATCGCACTGGCGCGCTTTGCCCAGGCGCGGGCCATTCATCGTGAAACCCGCTTCGATCTGTTGCCAACCATCACGGCCGGCGGTGGCTACACCGAACAGCTCAATTCACGCGACTTCAATCCCATGCGTGAAGTCGAGATCTACGATGCCAGTGTCGATGCCAGTTGGGAGCTGGATATTTTCGGTCGCAATCGGCGCAATGTCGAAGCCGCTCGCGCCGAATCACAGGCCGCACAAGCCTCATTGCGCGACGTGCAGGTGATGATCACTGCGGAAGTCACGCGTACCTATTTCGAACTGCGTGGCCAGCAGCTGCAACTGGATGTGGCGCAGCGCAATGTGCTCAATCAAAGCGAAACGCTTGGGCTGACGCGCGCGCGACTGGAAGCCGGGCGGGATGCCGAACTGGATACGGTGCGCTCCGAGGCCTTGTTGAGCAGCACTACGGCAGCCATTGCGCCGCTCAAGGCGGCGGTGGCGCGTTCGATTCATCGTCTGAGTGTGCTCACCGGCCGGCAACCTGATGCGTTGCAGGACCAGTTGCAGTTGCCGCAGGACCTGCCCGCAGTACCAGTGCTGGTGGCTGTAGGTGACCCGGCCAGCCTGCTGCGGCGTCGTCCGGATATTCGTGTGTCCGAACGTCAGCTGGCGGCAGCCACGGCACTGGTGGGCGTGGCGGTGGCGGATCTGTTTCCCAAGGTCAGTTTTACCGGCAGCGTGGGTGTTGCGGCGAATTCATTCGGCGGCCTGGGCGATCCCGGCAGCGGTACGCGCCTGATTGCGCCGGGCATCTCCTGGGCTGCACTGGACCTGGGTCGAGTCCGCGCACAGATTGCCGCGGCGCGCGCCGGCTCCGATGCCGCCCTGGCGCGTTATGAGCAGACCGTGCTGGTGGCGTTGGAGGAAACCGAAAATGCACTGGTCACGCATGCGCGTGCCCGTGAAAGACTGGCGAATCTGACCGAATCTGCCGCAGCCAGCGCCCGCGCGGCAGAACTGGCGCGCATCCGTTATGAAAATGGCGTGGCCGACTTTCTGCAGGTGCTGGACGCTGAACGCAGCCTGTTGCAGGCCGAGGACCAGCTGGCGCAAAGTCGCACTGAAACGGCCACTTCATTGGTAGCTGTCTACAAGGCGCTGGGTGGCGGCTGGCAGGATATGTAGGGACCATGGCCCTTGTAGGTCGGGTATAAAACCCGACCTACAGGGGATACAGGGAATGCCGGGCTTGCATGACAGTTGATAAACTCACATACCTACGTGTTCGCATGTAACTTATGACCGCCGATCTCATAGAAAGTCAGTTGACCAGCCACCCAATGGGTTCCGACCTGTCGCAGCTGGCGCTTGCTGACACATTGCAGTCACAGCAACGCGAGCGTCTGTGGGCTGCAACGGCGCGTGTCAGCCGCATGTTGCTGGAGGCTCAGGACGTGATGGCGGCCATGCCGCAGGTGTTGCGCGAACTGGGCGAGGCGGCAGGAGTTGATCGCACTGCCCTGGCACTGGTGGAAGTCGGTGCGAATGACGAGCGCTGGCTGATCATCAAAAGCGAGTGGGTGGCCGATGGCGTTGCGCTTCAGAATATCAGCGTGCCACGTACCTGGAATGCCAATGCACGCAAGTCGGATTGTTACTGTTCGGAGTTGAAGACCGGACGCAGTGTATATGTGTGTCGCGAACAGCCGGTTGCCAGCGATGATGGCAGCATCACCAGCGACTTTGCCAAGAGTTCGATGATCGTGCCGTTTCTGGTCGAAGACGAATACCAGGGCGTGATCGGTTTCGATTCCTGCCGTGAGATGCGTGAGTTTGATCCGGCTGTCGTGTCGGCGCTGGAAATTGCTGCCAGTGTTATCGGCGCCGCACTGCATCGCGAAAGACTGATTCAGACGGTGCATCGGGAGCGTGAACGTGCAGCCGAGCAACGCGCCTTTGAGCTGGGTCGGGCCAATGCCGCGTTGCGTGCCAATCTTGAGCGTCTGGCCAGTGCGCCTGATCCCTATAACTTTCTCAGTCACATGTTGCTGGAAACGGCGTTGCAGCTGGAAGCGGCAGCGGGTTCGATTGTCATGCTCAATCTTGCCGGCGATGAATGGCGCATCGTCGCGCATGTGCGTGATGGCCAGGTGGAGCAGCCCGGTTTCAAACTGTGCATTCCCAATACCGAAGCACTGCAGACCGAATGGCGCGACCGCAGCCGCACCCCCGTGTATTTCGAGATCGATGCAGCTCCCAAGTCCACGTGGCCGGGCTACTGCGAATACCAGCAGCGCGAGGGTCATCGCAGCGGTTACAAAATCCCGCTGGTATTCGGAGAGCAGACCGTGGGCTTCATCAACCTGGCGTTCCGCCACCTGAACCCATTGAGTTCTGATCGCCTCGAACTGTTTGTCGCCATGGCGCAGCAGGTGACGCTGGCGATTACGTTGAAGAGATTGGCCATGTCGGCCAAGGATTCGGCGGTGCTGGCCGAGCGCAATCGCATCGGCCGTGAAATTCACGATGGTCTGGCGCAGGCGTTTACCGGCATCCTGATGCAGCTGGGTGCAGCCGAAGAATTGGCTGAAGGTTCGCCGCTCAGTTCGGTGCTCGATCGCATCGGCGATATTGCCCGCGATGGTCTGAACGAAGCGCGCCGCTCGGTGCTGGCGCTGCGTCCCGACGCGGCGCGCCCGGGTGGTTTGCAACTGGCATTGCAGCAACTTGCGGAACGCTCCACGGTGCCCGGCCGAGTGACCTCGCACTTTGAAGGCGAAGAAGTGCCGACGGGGCTGGCACCCGAATACGAACATGCCTTGTTGCGCATTGCGCAGGAAGCGGTGATCAACGCCGTACGTCACGCACAACCCAAGGTCATCAAGATCGGTTTGCTGTCTGAGACGGAATTTCTGGTGCTGCGCGTCAGCGACGATGGCTGTGGCATGGAACAGATGCCGGAGCTGTATGCACAACAGGGCTTTGGCCTGACCAACATGCGTGAACGCGCGCAGGCCATTGGTGGTGATTGGCAGATTGAAAGTCGTCCGGGCGGTGGCACGCACATCAGCGTGCGCATTCCCCGACAGGTGCGTGCGTAATGTTGCTTCCCATGAATGCCGAATCCAGGAAAATCAGTGTGATCCTGGCCGACGACCATCCGGTGGTGCGCGATGGGCTGGCGAACATGGTCAATCAGCAACCCGACATGCAGGTGGTTGCCGAGGCCGGTGACGGTGATGAAGCCATTGCTCAGTACGAAAAACACAACCCCGATGTCATGGTGCTGGATCTGCGCATGCCCAAGCGCGATGGTGTGGCCGTAGTTGAGCATGTGCTTGCCGCGCATCCCAAGGCGCGGTTGCTGATCATGACGACTTACGACGGGGATGAAGACATTTTTCGCAGTCTCAGTCAGGGCGCCAAGGGTTACATCCTCAAGGATGCGCCGCGTCAGGAAATTCTGTCCGCCATTCGTGCCGTCAGTCAGGATCAGCCGTATACCTCGTCGTCGATTGCCACCAAGGCACTACAACGCATGGCCAAACCCAACCTGACGCAACGCGAGATGGATGTGTTGCAGCAACTGGCGCAAGGCCGCAGCAACAAGGACATCGCCCGTCGTCTGGAAATTACCGAAGGCACCGCCAAGACCCATGTGAAAGCCATCCTCACCAAGCTTGATGCCATCAGCCGTACCGAAGCGGTAGCCGTGGCGCATCGGCGTGGGTTGGTGCATTTGTAGATTGTTCTGTAGGTCGCACCGGGTTTTGCTCCCGCAACCCCGGCATTCCCTACACCCCTGTAGGTCGGGCTTTACGCCCGACGTGTTTAATGTCGGGAGTAAAGCCCGATCTACAAAAGAGGGTGGCGACCGCACCACCTGCGCTTGTTATAGTTGCGCGCCGACGCATGTCGGAGTCGACCTGGCTTTCATGAGCGCTCCTGATTCCACCCATCCACTTTCCCTAGGCCTCGACTTCTGCGGCCTGAGATTCCGGACGCCGCTGGTGCTGTTGTCCGGCTGCGTGGGCTTTGGCGAGGAGTACACGCGTGTCGAAGGTTTCAGCAATCGCGATGCTGGCGCGGTGGTGCTCAAGGGCACCACACGCGAGCCGCGCCTGGGAAATCCACCGCATCGCATTGCCGAAACCGCCATGGGCATGCTCAATGCCATTGGTCTGCAAAATCCGGGTGTCGATGCGGTAGTGGACACCATCCTGCCGCAACTGGATTTCAGCGAGACCAACTTCTGCGCCAATGTCTGCGGTTCAACCATCGATGACTATGTCGAAGTCACGCGGCGTTTCAACGATTCGCCGGTGGCTGCAATCGAACTGAATATCAGTTGCCCCAACATCAAGGAAGGTGGCGTGCAATTTGGCAACGATCCGGACATGTCGGCGCGAGTAGTCGCGGCCTGCCGCGCCGTAACCAGCAAGCCGCTGATCACCAAGCTCTCGCCCAACCAGACCGACATTCGCGAGAACGCGCGCCGCTGCATTGAAGCCGGCAGCAACGCGTTGTCGCTCATCAACACCATGGCCGGTATGGCTATCGACATTCACTCACGCAAGCCGGTGCTGGGTAATATTCAGGGCGGCTTGTCGGGGCCCGCCATCAAACCCATTGCACTGCTGAAAGTAATGCAGGTTGCTGAAGTGGCGCGACCGCACGGCATTCCCATCATCGGCCAGGGCGGTATTCGTACCGCGGACGATGCCATTGAATTTCTCATCGCCGGTGCCAATGCCGTGGGGGTGGGCACGGGCCTGTTCTACGATCCGCTGCTGTGCCCAAAACTCAATGCCGGTATTGCCGCGTATCTGACTCGCCACAAACTGCACAGCGTCGCCGAGCTGAGCGGCACGTTACATCTGCCGAAGCGGTGAGCTTATATCGACTTGGAAAATGTGATTCACCGCAGTTCCGTCATTCCCGCGAAAGCGGGAATCCAGATGAGACTATTGCTTACTGGATGCCCGCCTGCGCGGGCATGACGATTTAATGCCTTCTCCAGCCTTAAGCGCGACGGGGAAGGCGCAGGGGATAACAGCAATACATGAACTTGCGCCGCATCACCAGACCGCTGCTGATCACTGTCCTGATCGCATGGCTGGCAACCATGGCCTGGCAAACCCACAAGCCGCTGATTGCCGGTGTGCATGTCAGTTCGCCATCGGTGTTGCTGCCCGAAACTGAAGTGCATCTGCTTACTGACCTGACCTACCAGAACACACAAGATCAGCGCGTCAGCGAGCAACATATCTTCGATGCTGTGCTGAAGCAAATCGATGAAGCGCAGCACTTCATCGTGCTGGATTTTTTCCTGATCAACGACGACATGGGCGGCAAGGCACTGCGGCCACTCAGCCGTAAGCTGGCCGATCACCTGATCGCGCGCAAACGAGTGTTACCGGATCTGAAAGTGCTGCTGATCACCGATCCCATCAATGATGTTTATGGGGGCGCGCCATCAAAGCTGCTGGCTGAATTGCAGCCAGTCGGCATCGATGTAGTACGCACCGATCTCACCGTGCTGCGCGACTCCAATCCCGGTTACTCCGCACTGTGGCGCATGGCCATGCAATGGTTCGGCAACGGTGCCAGCGGTGGTTGGTTGAAAAACCCTTTTGACGGCAATGAGCAGATCACGCTGCGCAGCTGGCTGGCGCTGCTCAACTTCAAGGCCAATCACCGCAAGGTGCTGGTGACCGATCGAGTCGATGGCGAGTGGCAGGCGCTGGTCACCTCGGCCAACCCGCACGACGCCAGCAGTGCGCATTCCAATGTGGCGTTGCAATTCAGCGGCGAACTGGCTGTGGCGGTGCTCAACAGCGAACTGGAGATTGCGCGTGCTTCAGGATGGAAAGCAGGCTGGGTGCCGCCCTCACGTGCCACCACGGAGACAACAGTTGGCAGCGTCGAACTGAGCTATGTAACTGAAGGCGCCATCCTGGAGCGAGCCCTGCGTGAGATCGACGCCACTGTGTCCGGCGACCAGATCCGCATGGCGATGTTCTATCTGAGTGAACGCGACACCATCAATGCGCTCAAGCAGGCGGCGCAACGAGGTGTAAATGTGCAGCTCATTCTCGATCCCAACAAAGACGCCTTCGGCATCGAAAAGGATGGTGTGCCCAACCGTCCGGTTGCAAATGAGCTGGTGGAGGATGGACAAGGACACATCGAAGTGCGCTGGTATCGCACTCATGGCGAGCAGTTTCACACCAAGCTGTTGATGGTGCGCCATCAGAACAAGTTGTTTGTAACCCTCGGCTCCGCCAACTTCACACGCCGAAACCTTGAAGACTACAACCTTGAAGCCAATGTAGCGCTTGATATTATTGACGACACCGAGCTGGCGGCCAGGTTCAACACTTACTTCGAAAGACTCTGGCAGAGTGATGCAAAGTCGTCGGAGTACACAGCACCATTTGGCGCATATCAGGACGATTCAACAGCTCGTTACTGGCGTTATCGAGTGATGGAAGCGACCGGGCTGTCGACGTTCTAACTATTGGCTTTTCCGTGGCTTGCGTAGGGCGCACTCGCGAGTGCGCCGCAGTAGAAATTGGCAAGACATACGGTGCACACATGTGTGCACCCTACGGATTTTTCTACAGCCTCAACGTTTGAATTCACCGGCCTGCGCGGCTTTTCGCGCAGATCCGGTGGAATGATGGGTTGGGCATCATTGGAACCATGACACGGCAATACTTGAAACTACGGAAACTGCGAACGCTGCGATTAGCACCGTTCTTATTACTTCATTGTGCTGATGTCGATTTTCGCCATCTCCAAAAGCAAACGTTCCGGTCGGAAAAAACTTATCTCTGACACGATTCATGGCGATACCAATGAAAAGCGGCGTCAGTCCGACTAGAAAACTCTTGAGCAGTTCCTTTGCCGGTATTCCGTCCTTTGGCCAGGTGAAGGAAATTGATGTTGCTTTGAACATCAGAATTCCAATAAATCCAAGTTGTATGAGCATCCAAATTCCAAAAACAACCAGATACCAATCGGCGCGTGCTATCCAGCTATACCAAGGGCGCACTGAATCCAGAAAGTCCTCGTAAGCGTCGTTGATCTTGATTGCTATGGCCTCTTCAGCCTCTAGCGATATACGTGCGTTTCGTTGTTCGTCATTGCTGAGCGATATAGAGAATCGTTGTGAACGGTTTTCGTCTCTGGCTACGATGCTCAACTCAGTGATTGCGGCGCGCTTTGAATTATTGAATTTTTTGAGTTCGTCAATATTTTCGAATGCACGGTCTAGACGATCAGCGCATGCTGCACTAATCGATATGACCGGAAGGAGTTCGCTGACGGTCGCAATTAGTCTTTCAACATCCGACCATTTCAGAACGAATACAGATGTTTGTCGATCTGATCGGCTAATGTGCATGGCAATCCTTCATGATGCCCAACTACAAGTAGAGCCCAGTGTTACGGGCCCTAAATGTCCCTTTACAAAGGGACTTAATACTGTATATCCGAGCCCCAGGTTCCATATTTCCTTTCCAGCTCAGCGAGTTGCCGCTGTTGTAATTCAAAATAAAACAAGAAGCAAAAGGGACCTGATGCTCAAGCCTGCCACCGATACACCCTCAAATCAATCACGCCCCGATCATTGAAGCGCACGCCTTCACGTTGCAGTCGCAGCTTCTGCGTGGTGTCGGCGCCACCCTCGGTACGCAGACTGATCTTGCCCTGTGCATTCACCACGCGATGCCATGGCACGGTGGTTTTCTCAGGTAGCGCATGTAGTGCATAGCCCACTTGTCGTGCCTGACGTGGCAATCCGGCCAGCTCGGCGATCTGCCCATAGGTGGCGACCTTGCCTTTGGGGATCTGGCGCACGGTGGCGTAGATCAGCTGATAGTTGCTTGGGTTTGTGATCGTGCCCATCGTTATTCATCACGTAGGTTGGCGCTGAACGTAGTGAAGCCCAACTTGTGAAACAACATCATTGCGATGTTGGGCTTCGTTTTACTCAGCCCAACCTACAAATTCGGCACATATTGCAGCTGAATGGAGATGCAAATACAGACCCTCACCCCAGCCCTTTGTTGCCTGACTATCCTGTCCGTCACTCTTCGGGCGAGCTTCGCTCGACCAAATTCGCTCCCGGCGAATTTGTCCCTCAGGGAGAGGGGGCAAGCTGTTAAAATTTCACCTTCGCCAGCGCCAGCACGCGATCCTGCTTCGACACCACCACACCACCGGGCTGTTCAACGGTGACTACGAATGCCGCGGGCTTGCCCACCGGCAACTTGGCCTCAAACGGAATGATCACATCGCCGGTTACCGTGGCTTGCGGTGTATTGAACACGCCGCCATCCACGGGTTCAGGCGACGTACGCGCTGCATCGGCAATCCACAACTGATACTGCTCAAGGCGCGGATCGTTGGCCGGAATGCCGCGGAAACGCAGATAACCTTGTTGCGTTACCGGATCGAACACCACATCACCCACCAGGGTATTGCCGGCTGTGTCATTGCCCGGCGACCACGCCGCTTGAATGGCGCGACCGCTGCTCAACAAAGCTTCGCGCTGCTGTTCGGGCGTGAGTTGCGCGACCACGGGCGCCGGTGCCGTGCGTTCACCGGCAAGTCGGGGCCACCAGCCGGCAACGGCCAGCAACAGACAGGCTGCCGCGCTCCACCAGCCGGCGGCTTCCGAACGCCACAAGGGCTTGCGTGGCGACATTGGCACCACGTTGGCGGCTGAGGTGGTATGTGTTGCTGGCGCAGCGGCAAGAATCTTTGCAGTCAGGTGTGCGGGCATGTCCGGAGAACGGGTGGCGGCATCTGCTTCTGCAGCCAGCGTCAGTGCAGCCACCGTGGCATCAAATTCCTCTGCTACAAATTCGCCCTGAGCGCTCAGCAGTATCTTCATCTGCTGCAGCTCGTCGGTACTCAGGCCGCGCAGCGCGTCATCGATCAGCAGGTCGAGCAATTGCTCGCGCGAGGTGCTCATGCCTGCACCTCCCTGTTGCCCATGCCGAGCTTGTCGCGCACGGCCATAAAGCCGCGTCGCATCAGGGTCTTCACTGTGCCCAGCGGCATTCCGGTGCGCGCGGCAATTTCACTCTGCGACAGGCCGCGCACCACGGCGAGTTTGATGACGTGCTGTTGCTCGGGGGGCAGGGTGTTCAGGGCGGCTGCGGCACGACGTTGTTCGAGGTGATCGTCGTGATCGGCGCTGATACTGGGTTCCCAACTGGTTTCACCCAATTCCTCCACTGAGACTTCTCTTGGTTGGCGTTGCTGGCCCCGAAACCGGCTGATCAACGCGCGGCGTGCCAGCGTGACAATGAAGATGGCTTCCGAACCACGCGTGGCATCGAAGTGTTTTGCGTTTTTCCACAGATGCAGGAACACATCCTGCGTGGCGTCTTCGGCATCGGTCGGCGTGGGTGAGAGTTTGCGCGCCAGTCCCCAGATCATGCCGCCGTACTGGTCAACGCATTGCTTGAAAGCCGCCTGCTCGCCCTGTGCGATGCGTGTCAGCAAGCCCGCACTCATGAGCGTACCCGCCAGTGGCATGACAAACGCGAACAAGTTGGCGGCAAGCAGCATGGTGCTTCCTCAATACCCGTACGCCTCGCGGTCCAACCGCGAGCTGCGTGCAAGCACTGTTGCAAGACTGCTGCCAAACCGGACTCCGTTGCTCTTGTTGACCGGCCAGCATGCGGCATGCAGACCAGTGGCGGATGAGGCCCGAAGTATAGCCATGCCGGGAGCAGCCGTGTCTACCTCGATACGTCGTTCTTCCGTATGTCGGGTTAAAACCCGACATACAGGTATGCAGGAAATGCAGAGTTCGGCGCTCAAGCCAGCACCCCTATCGCCGCACGCCGGCAGCGTGGCTTGGTTAGCAGCATCTGTACCGTGCCCAGCTGCCGCTCGGCAAAGCCGCCTTCGCAGTAGCACAGGTAGTATTCCCACAGACGGATGAAGCTATCGGAGTAACCCAGCCTGCGCACTGCAGGCAGGTTGGCGAAGAAGCGCTGCCGCCACCGGTTGAGGGTGGTGGCGTAGTGCGGGCCGATGTCTTCGAGGTGGAATACCTTGAAGTCGGTAACGCGGCTGAGCGAGGCACTGATCGCAGTCACCGA
This sequence comes from uncultured Pseudomonadota bacterium, assembly GCA_963748005.1. Lineage (GTDB taxonomy): Bacteria > Pseudomonadota > Gammaproteobacteria > Steroidobacterales > Steroidobacteraceae > CAILZL01. Next base: position 1,506,306 of record CAVVHH010000002.1, on the reverse strand, counting down.
GGGAATGAAACTACCCGGAAAAATGAAGCGCTGGATGAAATCCACCGACTTCAGCGCCTGTGCATACAGCTGGTCCTGGAGGGTGATGGCCTGCAGCAGCATGGCGCCGTCCGGCTTGAGCAGGCTGGAACACTTGGTGAGATAGGTATCCAGATATTGCGCGCCCACCGCTTCAATCATTTCAATCGACACCAGCTTGTCGTAGGTACCCGTGAGGTCACGATAGTCATCCAGTAACAAGGTGATGCGATCTGACAGACCGGCAGTTTCGACTCTGGCTTTCGCCAGCTCGTACTGCTGGCGAGAAATGGTGGTGGTCGTCACGCGGCAGCCATAGTGCTGCGCGGCATGAATGGCCAGGCCGCCCCAGCCTGTGCCGATTTCCAGCAGGTGATCGTCGGGTTGCAGATCCAGCTTGCGACAGGCCGCGTCGAACTTGGCAATCGAGGCATCATGTAACGTCGATTGCGGCGTGGCGAAGATACCGCAGGAATAGGCCATGGTGTCATCCAGCATCAGCTCGTAGAGTTCATTGCCAATGTCGTAATGCGCAGCGATATTGCGGGCGCTGCCGGCCTTGCTGTTGCGGTTCCAGAAATGAAACAGTTTCAGGAATGGTTGGCTGAAGAACGACCAGCGGCTGTCGATGCCATTGAGCACGTCGCGGTTGATGACAAAGATGCGTATCAGCGACACCAGATCGTCGCAACGCCACAGGCCACGAATGTAGGCCTCGCCTGCGCCCACGCTGCCACCAAATGCAGCATCGGCATACAACTGCGGGTGATTCACATGGATGGTGGCGCTGAGTAAGCACTGTTCGCTACGTTTGCCGAAGCGATGCGCACCCAGATCATCAATGAAGGTCAGCTCGCCGTGTTCAAGTTGCTTCAACTGCGCGAACAGCAGCTTGCGGCCGAGGCGTGCAAGCCATGAACTTTGCTTGACAGATACATCGGCAGTATCCGCAGGAACAATGCTGGCGAATGACCCCCTCTCCCTCAGGGAGAGGGCCGGGGTGAGGGTGCTTCCTGAGAGGTTGGAACTGGTTTCTACACCCTCATCCTGCCCTTTGTTGCCGGGCTGTCCTGCTCCACCCCCTCCGGGCAAACTGCGTTTGACCAAATTCGTTCCAGACGAATTTGTCCCTGAGGGAGAGGGTATGGAAGAAATGTCCTGCTGACGTTTGAGCGCACTCATTACTGTTCCTCAAGATTCCAGCACTTTGTTTGCAAGTTTGTCGGGATGGGTATGAACCGGCACGCGCTTGAACATCAGCTTCAGCGCCTGCCAGTGAATCAGGGTGATGACCTGCAGCGTGACCAATGGAAAGCTGAGCAAGGCTCGCGCCAGTGAGGCCGAGGTGATCGGTTGGCGTTGCAGTGTCAGTGTGGCATCAAAGTCTTTCCGGCCATCACGCCAGTTTTCCATGTGCACATGCAATGCTTCGCCCAGGGGCGAGAAGCGCCAGTCATAAGACATGTCCATGGGCAGGAACGGCGAGACGTGAAACTGCTTGTCGAATCGCCAGCGCCAGGGGAGACGCTTCGACAGGCTCAGCGACCGGAGGTCCTCATTCCGGTCGCTGAGCCTGTCGAAGCGTCCTGATTCTTCCGTTCTCAACACATAACTATGCCGCTGCTTCCAGGGTGTATTGGTAATTTCGGCGACAATGGTTTCCACCCGCGTATCGGCGGCGTCGTACACATAGTAAAAGCTCACGGGATTGAAGCTGTAGCCGAAATAACGCAGGTGGGTGAGCAGACGAATAGGGCCTGTGGGCCGTACACCAGTACGTTGCGCAACGGTGTCGCGCACTGCGTCGCTGAGGGATTGCTCTGCAGGGCCATGAAAATCCTTGCGCCGGAACCAGGCCAGCGCTGGTCGACGTGCAGACCACAGCCAGAAGCGATCGAACAGTGTCGGCAGTTCATCCAGATCCAGCAGCGTCATGTAGATGCGATAACGGAAAAAATTGGCTCTCGGTGCATGGCGCCGGTGCTGGATGTGGCCTATGTACAGACAGCTCTTCATGGCGCCGCCTGTTGAGCTCTTTCCCGATCATGGTAGGGGCGGTTCGTGAACCGCCCTCCTGCTGCGATATAAACAGAGGGCGGTTCACGAACCGCCCCTACGAGCGCATTAAACGTTCGCAAAACGTTCAGTGCGCTCACCACCCCATCCTCATGAAAGCCATAACGCCAGTACGCGCCGCAGTAGAAGGTGCGATTCACGCCGTTCACTTCGTGATGACGAGCCTGAGCGGCGACAGCACCGGGCGTGTACACGGGATGGTGATACACGTAACTGCCGATCACCTTCCCGGGATCAATGTCCTGATTTCGGTTCAGCGTGACCAGAAATTTCTCGGGTGCATCCAGGTTCTGCAACACATTCATGTCATAGGTCAGGGCCACGCGCTCCTGCGGACGATTCATCAGATGATAGTTCCACGCGGCCCTTGCCAGCAGCTTGCGTGGCAGCATGCGTGTGTCGGTGTGCAGCAGCACTTCGTTTTCCTGATAGGGAAATGCGCCAAGCACTTCGCGCTCCACCTGCGAGGGTTGCTCGAGTATCTTCAGCGCCTGATCGCTGTGACAGGCGAACACCACATAGTCATGCGTTTCCACATCACCACGGGCGGTGCGGATGAACACCCGATCGGCAGAGCGCTTTACCCCGGTTACCTGTGTGTTCAGTTGAATGCGATGCCGGAATGAGGCGGTGAGCTTGCGGGCATACTCACGAGAGCCCCCCTTGATGGCGCGCCACACCGGTCGGTTGTTCACATTGAGAAAGCCATGTCGGTCGAAGAAGTCGATGAAGAAGCGTGCCGGGAAACCCAGCATGGCATGGTCGGTTGCGGACCAGATGGCGCGGCCCATAGGGACGATGTAACGCTCGATAAACGTCCGAGAATAGCGGCCTTGTTCAAGAAACTCCGCCAGCGTCAGACGTGCATCGCCCTTGGCAAGCCATGCCCTGGCTTGCTCATTGAAGCGCAGGATGTCGCGGATCATCTGCAGGAACGATGGCCGCAGAATATTCAGTCGTTGCGCAAACAGGCTGTTAACCGAAGTGCCGTTGTATTCGATGCCGGTCTTCTCGCAACGCAATGAAAAGCTCATGTTGGAGTACTGCCACTCCACTTTCAATTCATCCAGCAGCGCAATGAAATTTGGATAGGTCCAGTCGTTGAACACGATGAAGCCGGTGTCGATGGCCCAGTGACTGCCGAAGCACTCGACATCGATGGTGGCGGTGTGTCCGCCGACGTAGCTGCCAGCTTCGTAGACAGTGATGTCGTGGCGATGCTGGTGCAGCCGGTAGGCAGCAGTCATGCCGGCAATGCCGGAGCCGATGATGGCGATACGCATCAACGCTCTCCTGACATGGGTTGCCGGGTGGTGTCGCGAGCTTCGGCAATCGTCACCTCTCCCCGCGTGGGAGAGGTCGCGCGTAGCGCGGGTGAGGGGGATAAATGCATCGCCTTGTTTTTCACCCTCACCCCGGCCCTTTGTCGCCGGACTGTCCCGTCCGTCACCCTTTGGGCGAGCTTCGCTCGACCCAATTCACTCCCGGCGAATTTGTCCCTGAGGGAGAGGGGGCTTGAAGCATCGATGGCTATACCCGGCGTCATGGCCTTGTGACTGTCTCGCACCTCCGCCGGCACCGGCTTCAGATCCCAGATGATGCCCAGCCAGGACAGGCACTTCAGCAGGTAGTACGTGATGTCGATTTCCCACCAGTAAAACCCTTGGCGCGTGGAGGCGGGGTAGTGGTGATGATTGTTGTGCCAGCCTTCACCCAGAGTAATCAAAGCCAGCAGCCAGTTGTTGCGGCTGTCATCGCCGGTCTGGTAACGCTGTGAACCGAACACATGCGACAGCGAGTTGATGCTGTAGGTACAGTGATAACAGGCCACGGTGGAAATGAAGAATCCCCAGATCAACATCTGCCAGCCGGTAGTGCCGAGCTGCGGATGATTGGCTTCAAGATACTGACCCAGCAGCAGCATGCCCCACGCAAACAGCACGGGAACGGCAATGTCGAAGCGATCCAGCCAGCGCAGCTCGGGGTAACGCTGCAGATCGCGCACGCGCTGCATGTCCGGTGCGAAACCTTTGCGCGTGAGAAACCAGCCCGTGTGTGCGCGCCAGAAGCCATGTTGTGTCGGTGAGTGCGGATCGGCCGGCTGATCCGAGTGCGCATGATGATGCCGGTGATGTGCAGCCCACCATACCGGGCCGCGTTGCACGGCCGATGCTCCCAATGCGCCGAACAGGAACTGGCCGACGCGCGAGGTCTTGAAAGTGCGGTGCGAGAAGTAGCGGTGATAAAAGCCGGTGATGGCGAACATGCGAACCAGGTAGGCCAGCACTGCCACCAGCACTGCAACCGGACTGGCACCCACCCAGATCACCGCAAAACACATCAGATGAACGCCGACGAAGGGAATCACCCGTGACCACTCGATGCGATCTGGCTCGCTGGCATCAATTGTCAATGCAGCCGGATCGGCAATGAACCACAACTTCAGGTTGCGCCAGAGGCGTTGACTTAGCGAAAGATGGATTGTGGTGCTGGACATGATGCGTGTGGCAATGAACCTGTTAATCAGATACGTCAGGGTGAGACGAATGGATTCACGGGCAGCTGTGGTACACGTTGCAGCTTGCTCATGTCATAACCTTCGCTGGCAACAAACTCGACCACACGTTGATAGTCCACCTCGCTGATGTGCGGCGTGCGTGCCATGATCCAGACGTAGTCGCGCGCTTCGCGACCGATCACCGTCAGACGGTAATCATCCGACAGCCAGGAGATGCGGTAATCGGCCTTGAATGGCCATACAAACCGCATGCCCCAGCGCGCGTTGCTGGCATCGAGCACGAAGCCGCGCGGATTGAACTGCTTGACCGGGCCATCGAAGCTGCCGGCATTGAAGCGGAAGGTAGTGGCGATGCTGCCATCCGTGTCCAGCCGGTAACTTTCCACCGCGTTGTGCGCGCCTTTCTCCAGAAAAGTGGGAATGCTGGCGATTACATACCAGTCACCCATGAAACGTTGCAGCTCAACCTGGCTGAGTGTGGTGACTGGTCGTAATGGCGCCGTGTTGGCGCAGGCCGCCAGTAGAATTGCCGGCAATAAAAGGGAGGTGAATCGCAGGTACATGGTGGGTCTTACTCCAGTCGATAACTCAGCAGGCGATCGCCCATGTGGGAGTCCAGGCCGAGCCACTGCTGCGTATCGCCTTGCTGCGATTCGCCAGTCCCGTACCACAGGTCGATCGGATGCTGCAGGCCGGTGATGCGCCAGCGATGCGCCGATACCGTTTCACCTCGAACCTGAATCCGGCTCGTGCCCATACTGGAAACCTGAACTGCATTGATGCGCCCGGTTTGTGTATTGACCACGCGGGTTTGCTGCAGCAGGCGCGGATTCCAGTAGGCGTAACTCATTATGCAGGGCGGCAGGTCGCTTGCATCCAGCGCCACGGTGCTCAACTTGCCGTCGTCGTCGGTGCTCGATTCCAGCGCGCGCAGACAATCACCCTGCCAGCGTTCGCTAGCCTGATGCTGGTAGCGATACAGGGTGATGCCCAGCAGCTTGACAGCGAAGGCTGCTTCGCTGCGCAGCAGGTATTGATCGTCTTGCCCATTGAGATGGAAGTGGGTGAGATCGAAGCGGTGTGAGCCGATGGGCTTGCCGTCCAGCAGCACCCGAAAGTTCCAGGTCTTTGATTCGGCATGAGCGGGAGACATGACGAACAGCATTGCTGCCAGCAGCAGTGTGGCGGCGTGTTTCATGGCCGCTGTCGCTTTCTACTGCGTGATGGGCCCGGCACAAACGCATTGGTATTCGCGATGTAGTCGCGATACGCGGGACGGCGTTCGCCGATATCTGCTTCCAGCAGCGTGACACCCGATACCTTGAGCAGCAGCAGCGTCATCAGTAACGGCGAGATCACGCTCCATGCGCCGCCGCCGGCCAGCGCGATCAGGAACAGGCCCCACCACACACAGCACTCGCCGAAGTAGTTGGGATGGCGGCTGTAGCGCCACAGGCCACGATCCATCACCTTGCCTTGTTGCTGCGGATCAGCCTTGAAGCGTGTCATCTGCTGGTCGGCGATGGTTTCTAATACGATGCCGAAAGTCGCCAGCAGTGCACCGAGCACATCCAGCGCATTCAAAGGAGCGGTGCTGCGTGCGCCGGCGAGCAACGGCATCGACACGATCCATGCCAGTACCGCCTGCAGACCGAACACCAGATACAGGCTCTTCCACTCGAAACCCGGTTGATTGCGCGCGCGGATTTGCTGGTAGCGCCGGTCCTCTGGCTGACCATGATTGCGCCAGGTGAGATAAATCGACAGCCGCAACGCCCATGCAACTGTCAAACCCAGCAGCAATACGGCGCGTGACGACCGGTGATCGGTAGCAAGCACATACACCACACCCGCGCTGGCAATGAAGATCGACCACAGGCTGTCGACGATGCTGACATCGCGACGCAGCAGACTGATTCCCCAGGTCAGCAACGCCAGGATCAGCGTCACGCCCAGACCGTACAGGGCGACTGTCATCACGCTGTCAGTCATGGGGCGTCACTCCATCAAAGCGTTCCGACAGCCACACCAGGACCGGCATCAACAGCGCCCAGCCCAGGGCCAGCGTGATCAGCGCTGCGGTGGGCTCAATGAATTGCAGCGCGCCCAGTTTTTCACCTGCCAGATAGGCAAGCGGGCCGGCCACTGCGCCGAGCAGCGAGGCCAGCCACCAGCGTCGCTTCAGCCAGCGCAGCGTGACGTTGAGCGCGATGGCCAGCAAACCCCACATGGCCACCAGCCAGTAAGACGGCAGCCATGCATGAAGCTGCCCCGATGTTGCATTCAGAAAACCAAGATGCAGATTCAGTGTTTCAAACACCAGCCCCACCATCAGCGCGCAACCGATCAGCGTGGCTTCGCGCTGCGGATGCAGGGACCGCTGCAGATGCCAGCCCATCAGCAGCACCACACACAGGCAACCCAGCCAGACCCGTTGCGCTGCAGCGTCCAGCACGGCGGCAAACCACGCGCACTGGAACAGCACGAAGTGTGTGGCCTGTGTGGCGGGTGAAGGCAATCTGGTAGCGGTATCGTGCATGGCGAGCGGGGCATCTTCCGAGGCAGTGGTTGCTCACAGATACGCCCGCTGCGTTGATCCGGATTCAATTGGGCGAAAATTGGTGAATCCGGTTCCGGGCGCGGTGCGTATCTGTACCCATGTATCGCCGGGAGGGCGTCGTGTGACGAGCCGTACGCTTTTGACAGTCCTGTTCACTCTGATCCTGACGGTCATGCTGTGTGTTACCAGCTGGGCGACACTGGTGCAGCCCCTGTGGCAGTGGCAGGGCCTGAGCCGCGCGCCGGATCACGCGTGGACCCTCGCCACACTCGCTGATGCCTACTGCGGCTTCATCACTTTTTATGTGTGGGTGTTCTACAAGGAATGCTCCGTGCTCAGGCGAGTCTTCTGGTTCGTGGCCATCATGCTGCTGGGCAATATCGCGATGGCGTCGTATGTACTGCTGGCGCTGCGCCGGTTGCCGCCGCAGGCCGGAGTGCAGCTGCTGCTGGTGGAACGTCATCCCTGATCTGAAATATCTGGTCTGGTTGGAGTCATCATGAAGTTGTCGATGTCGCTGGTTGAAAAAGGTCTGCTACCGGATGCCGTGATCCGGCATGGCATCCGTCGTCTGCTGGCGCAGCGTCTGGAAGAAGAAGACAAGGGCGACCCGGAAAAGCAGCAGGCGCATCTCATGCAGCTGGTCGGGCAACTGCGTCAGAGTCCGGTTGCGATTGAAACAGCAGCTGCCAACGAGCAGCACTACGAGGTGCCGGCGGCGTTCTACCAGCATGTGCTGGGCAGACATCTCAAGTATTCCAGCTGCTATTTCCAGCCCGGTGTCACCCATCTGGATGAAGCCGAAGCGGAGATGCTGCGTATCACCATCGAACGCGCGCAGCTGCGCAATGGCGAACGCATCCTGGAGCTGGGCTGTGGATGGGGCAGCCTGAGTCTGTACATGGCAGAGAAATTTCCGGACAGCCGGATCACCGGCGTGTCCAATTCCAACTCACAACGCGAATTCATCATGGCGCGAGCAAAACAGCGGGGTCTGGGCAATCTGAACATCATCACCTGCGATGCCAATGTCCTCTGCTTTCCGGAAGGCACCCAGTTCGATCGCGTCGTGTCGGTAGAAATGTTCGAGCACATGCGCAACTACCAGACGCTGCTCAAACGCATCGCATCATGGCTGAAACCCGGTGGCACATTGTTTGTGCATATCTTCACGCACCGGCAATACGCTTACCCATTCGAGGTGCGTGACGACACCGACTGGATGGCGAAGCACTTTTTCACTGGCGGCGTCATGCCCAGCGTCGATCTGCTGCTGTATTTCCAGGATGATCTGAAGCTGCGCAATCACTGGCAGGTAAACGGTCAGCATTATCAGAAAACCGCAGAGTGCTGGTTGGCCAATATGGATACACACCGTGAACGTATCATGCCGGTGTTTATTGATACGTATGGCGCACCGCAGGCGCTGAAGTGGTGGAACTACTGGCGCGTGTTCTTCATGTCCTGCGCCGAACTGTGGGGCTACAACCAGGGACGCGAGTGGTTGGTATCTCACTACCTGTTCGAGCGGCCGTAGGCTGGGCGCCTCACCCAGCTTGCTTTAGAACGCTGAGTCAGGGACCCAGCCTACAATTTCTTCTTGTCCCGGAATTGCGCATAAGTCATGCGCGGAACATCCATACGGTCTGTGGTCCGGCAATACACTGAAGGTGAGCCCATGCGGCCGATGGGTGTAAAGCCATTGACATGCATGCGCGGACCCATCAGGTGATCGGCGACATGGAACATCACTACTTCGCCGATGAACAGCGTGTTGGAACCCAATGGTTGATGACTGTGCAGCTTGCATTCCATGCTGGCCTGAGTCTCGGCAAGCCGCGGTGTGCCGATATGCACCGAAGGTGCGGTATGCAGACCTGCGGCGGTCAGCTCACTTTCATCCGGCGGAAAGGTGGCCGCCGAGATGTTCATGGCATCGAACAATTCCTCAGTGACCAGATTCACGATGAACTCGCCGGAGCGCTTGATGTTGCGCGCGGTGTCCTTGTCGCTGCCATCGTCGTTGCGCGCGACGCTGACAATCAGGTATAGCGGCTTGCTCGCCACGGCGTTGAAGAAACTGAACGGCGCCAGATTGACCACACCCTGTTCATTCTGCGAGGTTACCCAGGCAATGGGTCGCGGTACGACCAGGTTGGTCAGCAGCTTGTAGCTGTCGCTGCTGGAGTGCTCGGCCGGATCAATCTGCATAAGACAATGTGCTCTGTAATTATTTTGCAGCAGCCGCAGCCAACTGGGAGCTGATCTCGGCACTGATCTGCTGCATCGCGGTCTGGAAGGCCGTGACCACTGCGCCAAGCCGATTGTCACTTGCAGTTACGGAGCTCGCAGAATTGACCGAGGCAACCAGCTTGCGGGTCTTGATGCTGATCAAATTGCCGCCCAGGGTGATCTTGACTACTGGCGGCGTGTCTTCGCCGGTGTATTCGGCCTGAAAATCCTTCAGCTGCAATTCAAGCAGGTATTCGGCATCAATACGCGCGGATTCAGTCGCAATACTCTTGAAGCCCTGTTGTGCCTGCATGGTATCGATCAGAAATGTCTGCACCACCTGCGGTGCAGTCCCACCCCAGCGTGCTCCGAAGTAATAGTCCAGCTGGTTGTTGTTGCGCAGTAAGGCAATGCGGTTGGTGTCGAGTCCAGGCGCGGCGGCAGGCAGCGCAATGCCCAGTTGTATTGGATAGGCCACCGTCGCGGTGCCGACATTACCGGTGCGCAGCACATACACCTGCGGTTCATCGACCTTGCTTTCGAGTATGTTGCTGGCGCAACCGGTGAGGGCCACAGAAGCAAGCAGCATTGCAACAACGCTTGAGCTGGCACGGATCAGTCCTCTCTCCCGGAGGGAGAGGGGAAAATACCCAAACAAGATATTCAATGTCTTCACGGCTTGATCTCCACGCCGGACTCGGGGCGCTCGAACATCAACTGAGAGGGTGATTCCCTGAGCGATCGCGACAGCTCGCGGAATTCAGCAGCTGCACTGCGCGCGTCATGCAGCAGCCGTTCCATTTCAAACAGCCCCTGCTCGCTGAAGTGAGTCAGCGGTACTTCGCTGGCAGCTGCCAGTTTGTCGAGGCGTTCGGTGGTATTGGCCAGCTGCAATGAAATCTTGTTGAGATTGGCCACTGCTGCGCTGACGTTGGGCCGTACATCACCGGCCAGGCTATTGATGTTGTTTGCGGCATTCCTGATCTCAGTCGCAGTGCGTGTCAGCTCGGCGATCAAGGCCTGAATCCTTTCGCGGGTATCCGGCAGGCCATCGCTGGTTGCCTTCAGATTGGCAAGCGTTGCGTTGATTGCCTTGACGTTGTCGGGTGAGAACACCTGATTGACGTTGTCCAGCAGCGACGAAACACGTACGGCCAGCTGCGGCAAGGTGGCGATGAAGGCATCAATATCCGATGATTGTGCTTCGATCACCGGATAGCGCTCTCCCTGTTTGAGTTCACCGGCTGGTGTGCCATTCATCTGTTTCAGGTTGACATACAGCAGGCCGGTGATGCCCTGCAGGCCCAGGCTGGCGCGCGTGGCACCAGTGATGGGTGCATCGACATCCACCGACGCCAGCACCGTGACGGTATCTGGCCGGTCCTTGTCCAGGGTGATGCGCCGTACGCTGCCCACATCCACACCGAGGTAGCGTACCGGACTGCCCGGGGTCAGACCCGACACGCTGCCCGTGAAATTGATTTCATAGGTCGCGTAATCGCGAGCGTCACCGCTGTCCGAATACCAGATGACAAACGCCACGGCCATGCCGATGACCAGCAGCGTGAATGCACCGACCGCGACATAGTTGGCATCACGTTCCATGCGCAGCTCCTGTATCTGATTGGCGATTGATACCACGCGACCGGGGGCCGTGGAAATATTCATGAATCCAGGGGTGCGGATTGTCCATGATGCCATCGAGGGTATCGACAATCATTTTCCCGTCAACCAGCACCGCGACGCGATTGCATACGGTGAGCAGGGTGTCGAGGTCGTGGGTAATCATGATCACGGTCAACTTGAGGCTGCTTTGCAAGTAGCTTACCAGCGTATCGAACTCCGCTGCCGAGATGGGATCAAGACCCGCAGTGGGCTCATCAAGGAACAGCAGCTTGGGGTCCAGGGCCAGCGCACGCGCCAGACCGGCGCGCTTGATCATGCCGCCTGACAATTGCGAGGGCAGCTTGCCGGCTGCCGAGAGTGGCAGGCCGACCATGCGCAGTCGCAATGCAGTCAGGTCATCGAGCGTGGCCTGTGACACCTGCAGGTATTCATGCAGCGGCAACTGGATGTTTTCGGCCACTGTCAGTGAGCTGAACAGCGCGCCATGCTGAAAGGTGACGCCGTAGCGGCGTTTGACATTGAGCAGCTGGCGTTCGGACATGGCGGTAATGTCCGAGCCTTCGATCATCACCTGGCCCGCCGTGGGTTTCTGCAGTCCGAGAATGGTGCGCAACAGCACCGATTTGCCGGCGCCAGAACCACCGACGATGCCCATCACTTCGCCGGGTGCAACGTCCAGATCCACCCCATCGTGCACCAGCTGTTCACCGAAGCGGTTAATCACGCCGCGCACGGAGACTATGGGTGATGCTGTCATCAGAAATCCAGCTCAACAAAGATCACGGCAAACACGGCATTGGCAAAAATCACCATGAAAATCGATTCCACCACCGCGGCGGTGGTCAGTCGGCCCAGTTCACGCGATGAGTTCCTGACCTGCATGCCCCGATACGTGCCAATCATGGCGATCAGCACGGCAAACACCGGGGCCTTGATGATGCCTGCCCAGAAGGTGGTTGGCGCCAGCGCATCCTGCACGCGGGCGATGAATTGCGGAATGGAAATGTCCAGCAGCCAGTTGGACAGCAGCGCACCGCCGGCCATGCCCATGGCATCGGCGACAACAGTCAGCAAGGGCAGGGCAATGATCAACCCCAGCACGCGCGGCACCACCAGCACTTCGATGGGATCAAGCCCAATGGACTTGAGCGCATCCACTTCATCATTCAATTGCATCACACCGATCTCGGCGGCAAAGGCGCTGCCGGAACGGCCGGCTACGATCACCGCGGTCAGCAACACGCCGAGTTCACGCAACACGCCGATGGTGATCAGGTCAACCGTATAGATGCCCGCGCCGAAGTCACGCAGCTGGCTGGCGCCGATGTAGGCGATGATCACCGCGACAAAGAATGCGATCATGGCAACGATGGGCAGGGCCTGTATGCCGGCCTCGTAAGCATGGCGCACGATGGACGGGAAGCGCAGGCGTTTCGGCTGGCGCCAACCGCGCACATGCGTCACCAGGATACGGCCGAAGTGATCCAGATGACCCAGTGCATGATTGCCCAGCTGCACGGCCTGCCAGCCAAAGCCGGCGATCAGTCGCTCGGTCCACACCAGATTGGCTTCGGGTTCGGTCTGCGGCTCGTCAGCATGACTCTGCAAGTCCCTGAGAAATACAAAATGCTCCGGCTCGCCACCTGCGAAACTGACTTGCACATCGGCGGTGGCACAGCGCTGCAAGGCCAGACGCAGCAGCCACATTGCGCTCAGGTCGGCATGCTCCAGTGCAGCGCCATCAACCCGCAACGTTTTCACGCCGGTCAATGGCAATGCGTTTAACGCCTGCTCAATCTCGCCGAGACGTTGTACCGTCCAGCGACCGGTCAGGCGCAGCAGCAGCGTATCAGCTTGAAGTTCCGTGGTTAGCACAACGACGCATGCTAAGGCCTGTCGGCAAACTATTCCATGGTTGCGTTGAGCGTCAGTAGTTGTGACGCTGGAGCCTGACGCGCAATCCTTGTGAATCTCGCAGCCTGCTCTCGACCCTGTGCCGGCGTATCGCTTACTCTCCGACCATGGCAACCAATGCGCTGGGACAACTGCTGATACTGCTGGCCTGTTCAGTGCTGGTGGTCACGGTGTTCAAGCGCATGAAGTTTCCGCCCATCGTGGGCTATCTGGCGGTGGGCATGTTGCTGGGCGCGAAGGCGTTGAGTCTGGCGGGCAGCGAGACCACGCGGTTGCTGGCCGAATATGGCGTGGTGTTCCTGGTGTTCACGCTGGGACTGGAGTTTTCCTATCCGCGCATGCTGGCCATGCGCTGGGAAGTGTTCGGCCTGGGTGGCGCGCAGGTGATCCTGACTACTGCATTGATCGGCGGCACCGCATGGTTGCTGGGTGCGCCGCCGATGGTGTCCATCGTACTGGGTGGTGCACTGGCCATGTCATCGACGGCCATCGTGGTGCGGCAGCTCACCGAGCAACTTGAAATCAATCGACCGCATGGTCGGCTGGCCGTGGGCATTCTGCTGTTTCAGGATCTTGCCTTCGTGCCCTTGCTGGCCCTGGAAAGCGCGTTGCGCAGTCAGTTGAATGTGCTCGATCCACTGGCAATTGGCGGCGCCTTGTTGCGTGCCGGTATCGCCCTGCTGTTCGTGATTGCCGCCGGGCGCTGGCTGCTGCGCCCGCTGTTCCATGAAATCACGCATGCACGCAGTGTCGAAGTGTTCACGCTCACGGTATTGCTGGTCACACTCGCCAGCGCCTGGGCGACCAATCAGGTGGGCTTGTCACTGGCGCTGGGCGCATTTCTGGCCGGCATGATGCTCGCGGAAACCGAGTACCGGCATCAGATAGAGGTGGTGATTCGTCCCTTCCGTGACATCCTGCTCGGCCTGTTCTTTATCACCGTCGGCACGATGCTGGATTTGCGGCTGCTGGTTGATCGCCTGTGGCTGGTGTTGCTGCTGGTGGTGCTGCTGCAGTTCAGCAAGGCGTTTATTGTCAGCATCATGGCGCGCCGTCTGACCAGGGACTGGCCGAGCGCCATCCAGACCGGGCTGGTGATTGCGCAGGGCGGCGAGTTTGGTTTTGCCTTGCTGACCCTGACCTTGAATGACCGCCTGATAGGCGATGACGTCATTCAGCCGCTGCTGGCCGCCACGGTAGTAAGCATGGTGCTCAGTCCCTTTCTGATCCGCCACAACACACGTGTCACGGAGTATCTGCTAAAACACGGCAAGCCCGAGCTCAGCGAACTGCAACGCGAACTGGCGGCGACACATACCGTGGCGCAGCGCAATCACGTCATCCTGTGCGGCTTCGGTCGTGTCGGCCAGAACCTGGCGCGTGCACTGGAAAAACATGCCTTTGAATACATCGCGCTGGACATGGATCCCAAACGCGTGCAGCAGGCGCGTCAGGCCGGTGATCCGGTGGTTTATGGCGATGCGGCGGATATCGAGATTCTGCAAGCCGTGGGACTTGAGCATTGCAGCGTGCTGGTCATCAGTTTTGCGGATCCCAATCTGGCGCTGCGCATCCTGAAAAGCGTGCGCAAGCTGCGCGATGATGTGCCGGTGCTGGTGCGCACTCAGGACGATACCAAACTCGATGAATTGCAGACGGCCGGTGCCACCGAAGTGGTGCCGGAAACACTGGAAGCCAGCCTGATGTTGATGTCGCACATGCTGTTGCTGCTCAACATGCCGGTATCGCGTGTGGTAAAGACCGTGGGCGACATCCGCGACAATCGTTACAGCATGCTGCGCCGCATCTTCCGTCGCGAAGACGCCCGCCCCATTGATGAAAGCCACGCCCTGCGAGGCGAACTGCGTACCGTGGTGTTGCCACGCAATGCCTACGCCATTGGTCGCAGCATTGCGCAGCTGAAACTCGAAGAAGCCGATGTGAGCGTGAATGCCATCCGTCGCGACGGTATCGTCGGGCGTCAGCCCGCGAGCAACATGGTGTTCAGGGAAGGTGACGTGGTGGTGTTGTACGGCACGCCGGAAGCGCTGGAGCAGGGCGAGAGTATATTGCTGATTGGATAGTCTACTGGCTACTCGTCTTCATAAAGTTCATGATGCGCTTACTATGAACATCAAGACTACCGATGCCACCATGGCCGTGTTTCTCGATCTGGAGAATCTCGCCCTTGGCGCGCGTGATGCCAAGTATCCGGGCTTCGACATCCGCAAGGTGCTGGAGCGCCTGTTGCTCAAGGGTCATATCGTCGTCAAGAAGGCCTATTGCGATTTTGACCGCTACAAGGATTTCAAGCGCGACCTGCATGAAGCGGCGTTCGAGCTGATCGAGATTCCCCATGTGCGCCAGTCAGGCAAAAACTCCGCAGACATCCGCATGGTCGTTGATGCGCTGGACCTGTGTTACACCAAGGGGCACGTGGACACCTTTGTGATCATCAGCGGTGATTCGGATTTTTCACCGTTGGTCAGCAAGCTGCGCGAGAATGCCAAGACGGTGATCGGCGTGGGCGTGAAGAATTCCACTTCCGACCTGTTCATCAACAACTGTGACGAATTCATTTACTATGACGATCTGGTGCGCAAGGAGCCGGCCAAGACGCGTCGTAGCAAAGACGCGGCCACGAGCACAGCGACGCCCAAGCCGGCGCATAAAGGACCCGATCCGGCAGCGGCGCTGGATCAACTGGTGGAAACGCTGGACGCCATCGCCGAAGAGCGCGAGGAAAACGAGCCCATCTGGGGCTCGATGATCAAGCAGGCCATCAAGCGCCGCAATCCGGGTTTCAACGAGCGCGCGCATGGCTTCGGCTCGTTCAACGACCTGCTGGTGGAAGCGCAGAAGCGCGGCCTCGTGCGACTGCAGCCTGATGAAAAATCCGGTGGTTACACCGTGCAGGCGGTGGACAAGGCTGCGCCGCGCGGCGTACAGGCTTGATTAACCCACCGCCAGGCAACGGACCATCGTGTCCTGGTCTCAGCCCTTGCCGTCGTCAGTGACGCCCAGCATGCGTTCATGGTTCAGGAGCTGCCGGCACGACTCATCCAGGGTTGCGTATTCGGCAGCATGAGCCTTGCGGAATGTTTCGTATGCCACACGGGAGCGCCATGAGTCTACGGTCACGAAACGACGCGTATTGCCAGTGCTCTTGTACAGCTCGGTGCCCAGGTAGTCGGGGCTCAGCTTGAAGAATGTGGTCCAGCGACCATCCGGGCTGTAAACCTTCTCGAAATCGGCGACGCGCTCCGGCTTCGCGTCGAATTCCCAAACCAGGCGATACATGAGAGCTCCAGTACGGCTTGCGAAAACATAGTTTACGCAGACTGCGCGACATCACAATGACCAGGTACACAGTGGACATACAGCACTGGATGCGTGCAGCCACATGGCGTCAGCATTGAAATTCAGGGCAGGTATGGACTACGGTGCGCGTCCGTCCTGTTGGCTTATGACGATGTGGAAATTGCATGAATCCGATCTTGAACACGCTGGACAAACTGTATCTGGATAACACGCTGAACCAGTGGCTGTGGGCGATGGGCACGGCGGCGGGTATCTGGCTGGTGACTCTATTGATACGGCGCTTCATTCGTGGTCATTATCAGCGCATGGCCGCGACCGAACAGGTCGAACTGATGGAAGTGCCGCTGCAGATTGCCAGCAAGACCAGCACCTTGTTCCTGATTGTGCTGGGCTTGTTCTTTGGCCTGTTGACGCTGAAGCTGTCGCCAACGGTACATCGCGTCGCCGAGAAGGTGCTGCTCATTGCCGCGTGCTGGCAGGTTGGCATCTGGGCCACCACCGGCGCGCTGGCCTGGATCGACATGAAGCGCCGCCACAGCATGGCGGAGGATCGCGCCACCGCCGGCACGCTCGGCATCATCGCCATCATTGTGCGTGGCCTCATCTGGTCAGTGGTGCTGCTGCTGACACTGGACAATCTGGACGTCAACATCACCACGCTGGTGGCCGGCCTCGGTATCGGCGGCATCGCCATTGCGCTGGCCGTGCAGAATGTGCTCGGTGACCTGCTGGCGTCGTTGTCCATCACACTCGACAAACCGTTTGTGCTTGGCGATTCGCTGCAGGTCGACGGCTTCAACGGCAAGGTGGAGCACATCGGCATCAAGAGCACGCGCCTGCGCAGTGTCGATGGCGAGCAGATCGTCATGCCGAACGCCGATCTGCTGAAAAGCCGCATGCGCAACTTCGGTCGCATGCAGGAGCGGCGCGTACTCTTCACCATCGGTGTCACGTACGAGACGCCACGCGCCAAACTGGAAAAAATTCCCGGCATGGTGCGGGAGATTGTCGAATCGCAAGCCAGCGTGCGTCTGGATCGTTGCCATCTGGCGCGCCTGGGTGCGTATTCGATCGACTGCGAGGTGGTGTACTTCGTGCTCAGTGCTGACTACAACTTGTACATGGATACTCAACAGCGGATCATTCTCAGGCTGATTGAAGCTTTTGAGCGCGAGCAAATCGAGTTCGCCTATCCGACCCAGAAACAATGGACAGCAATCCAGCCTGGCACGACGCTGCCATCAGATACAGCGGGCGAATGACTTGTCCAGCGCGCCGACGAAGCTATCGGCCCAGTGATGGATGTCGTTACGCCTGAGCAGTTCCAGCATGGCAGCATGCCGCTCGCGACGTTCCGCCAGCGGCATGGTCAGCGCGGTCTGAATGGCCATGCCCACGGCGCGGGCATCGTAGGGATTGATCAGGATCGCCGCAGTCAATTCTTTGGCAGCGCCTGCAAGGTTTGACAGGATCAGCACGCCGGGATCGTTCTCATCCTGTGCAGCAAGAAACTCCTTTGCCACCAGATTCATGCCATCGCGTACCGGCGTGACCAGACCAACATGTGCGGCGCGCAGGAAACCCATCAGCGTCGCGTGCGGAAAATTGCGGTTCAGATAACGAATGGGCGTCCAGTCGGTGTCGCCGAACCGGCCATTGGTCTGTCCGGCAGCCTGTTCCAGCGAATTGCGGATCTCGGCATAGGCGCGTACGTCGGTGCGCGACAGCGGCGCAATCTGTATGTAGGTGATGCGTCCGAGATTGTCGGGAAAAGTTTCGAGAAACTGCCGATACGCGGCAAACCGTTCCACCAGGCCCTTGCTGTAGTCGAGACGGTCCACGCCCATCATCAGTTTGCGTCCCACCAGCGAGTCGATGGTGCGTTGCACCGTTTCAGTCTGACGCGCCTGCAGCGCTGCGTTCTGGATGGTTTCGACGTCAACTCCGATGGGAAACACATCGGCCAGCAACTGTCGTTCGCCGATCACAACGCGGCCGTCAGCACGCACGCAGCCGGCCCCGAAAAGATACTCGATGCCGGACTGGAAAGCGCGCAGGTCGCTGCCGGTCTGAAAGCCCACCACGTCGTAAGTGGTCAGATCGCGCAGCATTTCTGCATAGGTGGGCAGGACGCGCAACATCTCGATGTGCGGAAACGGAATGTGCAGGAAGAAACCAATGGGCTGCTTGCACCCTGCTTCGCGCAGCAGGCGCGCCATTGGTATCAGGTGGTAGTCATGAATCCAGATGACATCGTCGGGTTGCAACAGCGGCAGGAGCTTGCCGGTGAACAGCCGATTCACGTTTTCGTAGGCATCGTGCTCGATCATTCTGAACTTGAAGTCCTTGAGCAGGTAATGACACAGCGGCCACAGCGTTTCGTTGGCATAGCCGTTGTAGTACAGCTCGAAGTCGCTGCGTTTCAGGTCGATGGTGGCGAAACTGACGCCATTGCGGATGTAAATGACCGGATCGCCGGGTTCGGCATCGACCAGATCGCCGTCCCAGCCAAACCATAAACCGCCAGATTTCTGCAGGGCGCTGAGCACGCCCACTGCAAGCCCGCCGGGCGCGGCGGTCTTGCGCGGTGGACTGATGCGATTCGATACACACACCAGCCGCTTCTGATTCAGGTTCAAAGCGCCTCCTCCCAGGAGATGCTGAGCCGCATGGCGGAGTTGATGATGCCCACCAGACTGTAGGTCTGCGGATAGTTGCCCCACAGCTCTCCGGTCACGGGGTTGAGGTCTTCGGACAACAGGCCCAGCCTGTTGCGTTGCTGCAGCATGTTTTCGAACAGCGTGCGCGCTTCTTCCCTGCGGCCGATGGCGGCCAGTGCATTGATGTACCAGAAGGTGCAGATGTTGAAGGCGTTTTCGGGCGCGCCAAAATCATCAGCTGCGATGTAGCGCATCAGGTACGGGCCACGCCGCAAGTGCCGGCCAATGTGATCAACTGTGGCAATGAACTTCGGATCGTCAGGGGTGACGAAGTCCAGTTCGACAAACAGCAGTACGCTGGCATCAAGTGCCGGTTCGTTCCAGGCTTCGGTGAAGCACTGCAGTTGCGGATTCCAGGTCGCGGCCATGATACGTTCGCGCATGAAATCGCCACGCTCGCGCCAGACGCGATTGCGTTCCGGCAGGCCGAGATGTGCAGCGATGCGCGCCAGTCGATCAACGCCGGCCCAGCACATGACGCTGGAAAAACTGTGCACACGCGCCCGGCCGCGGTATTCCCAGATGCCCGCGTCCGGCTGATCGTAAAGTTGCCAGCAACGCTCGCCAGCCAGCTCCAGTTTCTGGAACACGCTGATATCGGCGCCATTGCCAAGGCGCAGATCGAAGAACGACTGCATGGCCGCCAATATCACCGCGCCATACACATCATGTTGTATCTGCTCGTAGGCCTGATTGCCGACGCGCACCGGACCCATGCCACGATAACCCGGTAATGCCGGCGCATGGGTTTCAACAAGTTCGAGATAGCCGCTGATGCCATACACGGGCTGCAAAGCCGAACCGCCGGATTCGGCGAAAACATTGGCGATGTAGCGCAGATAACCTTCCATGGTGCGCGTGGCGCCCAGACGATTCAGTGCATGAATGGTGAAGTAACTGTCACGCAACCAGCAGTAACGATAGTCCCAGTTGCGTTGCGTATTGGCTGCTTCGGGAATTGATGTGGTCAATGCCGCGAGCACCGCACCGGTATCTTCGTAAGTGCAGAGTTTCAGGGTGATCGCGGCGCGAATCACGGCAGCCTGCCATTCAAAGGGAATTGCAAGTTCGCGAGTCCAGTCGCGCCAGTAACGCAGCGTCTCATCGAGAAAGCGGCCACACATTGCATCCAGCGACTCGGTGATGGACTCGTCGGCGCCCAGCACGCAGCAGATACGTTCGCGCAACACCACCGGTCGTTCTTCCAGTACGGCACTCAACGACATGTCGGTGCTGAAACGCCAGCTCATGTCGTCTGCTTCAAAACGCACATGATTGCTGCCCAGATGCCGCTCGGGACGCTGCCGACCATAGTGCTGGCTGGGGCGCAGGCGCACCCGCAACACTGCATGACCGGCAACCCGCTCGATGATGCGCACCATCATCACCGGGCGAAAATTCCGGCCGAACTGGCGGAAACGCGGACAGAAATCGGTGATACGGATGCGTGCGCCGTCAGCAGTGCTGAGCAGGGTCTGCAGGACGGCAGTGTTGGGTTCGTAGTGTTGCTCGATATGCTCGCAGCCTTGCAGTTCCACGCTGAAGAATCCTTGCTCCTGGCCGTCGGCATCCTGGCGCAGCAATGAACAAAACACCGGGTCACCGTCCATGCGCGGCAAACAGGTCCATACATACCGGCCCCTGGCATCGATCAAGGCGCTGATCTGGCAATTGCCGATCACTCCCAGTTCAAGGTCAGCTTGCATGAACTTCTCCTGTCGAGATGTCGGTGCGGGCGCCAGGCCCACCACTTCAGGCGCGGGTTCTTGGATACCTCAGGTTGCGTTCCCGTAACCAGCCGATCACCGCAGATACGCTGCTGAAGGTGAAACGCGCAACCGTGTTACTGGATTCGCCGACGCGGATGGAATAACCACTGAGATCGTTCACCGCCGCAAACCCGTCTTCATCGGTGACGTCATCGCCAACGAATACCGGAACGCGTCCCGCAAACGGCGCTTCGCGCATGAAGGATTCTATGGCCGTGCGCTTGGAATAACCCGAGGGCAGCAACTCCAGCACACACTTGCCGGGCTTGAGCTGCAGATGCGGCGCGAGCTGCTGCTGCAGACACGAAACTTCGTCGAACAGCATGTCGGCCAGCGCTGGCGCATGACGGTAATGCAGCGCCAGCGCCAGATGCTTGTCTTCCAGCAACAGGCCGCGATGCGAGGCCTGCAGTTCCTGCAGACGTATCCGCGCGACATTCAGCGCTTCCTGACTGACCCTGGCGCGCCAGACATCGCCGGCAAGGTTGCGGCGCTCCAGGCCATGCTGACCCGCGGCGGGGAACGCCGTGGGCGCAAACAGCTCATCGAGCGAGGCCAGCGTGCGACCGCTGATCAGTGCCAGCGCCCCCTGTTCGCGCTGGGCAGCCAGCTCCAGCGTGTTGCGCAATGCGGCTGGCACCCGCACGGAGTCGGGAGTGGCAGCAATCTCAAGGAGCGTGCCGTCCACGTCCAGAAACAGCGCCAGCTCCTGCTCCAGAATGAATCTGCCTCGCAAAGTCATCCATGGACCGTAACGGCATACGCCGCATGGCTCAACCTGATAATTCCCACAGTGTCGACAAATTGTGCGCTGCACCCAGCTGGAACATGCCTAATCCGCAGCATCGTTTGCTAAGATTCGCGCCCCTTTTTGGTTCCGCCCCCAGTTTGTCCTGAGAGAGAGCATTCCCATGAAGACCCCTGTCAATGTCGCAATCACCGGCGCCGCCGGCAATATCGGTTATGCACTGGCTTTCCGCGTCGCCTCGGGCGCGATGCTGGGTCCGGATCAGCCGGTCAACCTGCACCTGCTGGAAATCACCCCGTCGCTGGGTGCATTGTCTGGCGTTGTCATGGAATTGAACGATTGCGCGTTCCCGACATTGAACAAGATCGTCGCCACCGATGATGCCAAAGTGGCCTTCAAGGATTGCGATTACGCGCTGCTGGTCGGCGCCCGGCCACGCGGCCCCGGCATGGAACGCAAAGACCTGCTGATGGCCAATGCGCAGATTTTCTCGGCACAGGGCAAGGCGCTGGATGCCGTCGCCAATCGCAATGTCAAAGTGCTGGTGGTGGGCAATCCCGCCAACACCAATGCGCTGATCGCCAAGAGCAACGCACCCGGCCTGAACCCCGCCAACTTCACCGCCATGCTGCGTTTGGACCACAACCGCGCCATGTCGCAGCTCGCTGAAAAAACCGGCGTGCACACGACTGCCGTCAAGCAGGTCATCGTGTGGGGCAATCACTCCGCCACGCAGTATCCCGATCTGCACAACGCCACGGTCGACGGCAAGGCAGCTTTGTCACTGGTGGATCAGGCTTGGTATGCCGATACCTTCATCCCCGTGGTGCAACAGCGCGGCGCCGCCATCATCAAGGCACGTGGTCTGTCCTCGGCTGCATCTGCGGCTTCAGCTGCCATTGATCATATGCGCAACTGGGCGCTGGGCACCGCTCCCGGTGAATGGGTGAGTATGGGCATTCCTTCCGATGGCAGCTATGGCATCGCCCTGGGCGTGATCTATGGTTATCCCTGCACCTGCAAGGATGGCAAGTACTCCATTGTGCAGGGCCTCGCCATCAACGAGTTCGGTCGCGCCCGTCTGGACGCCACGCATAAGGAACTGCTGGAAGAGAAGGACGGCGTGAAGGAATTGCTGCCGTGAGTTGATCGATCAACCGTAGGGTAGGGGCGAGGCATGCCTCGCCCTGCTGGATGAAACACGGCCCGCCCGGTGAAAACCGAGCGGGCCTTATTGTTTGCTTGCACATTAAAAATGGCTCTTTGCACAATCTGGCGTGTTGACGGTTGTACATACATTCGGCTAGCCTTGGTGCATGCGTGAGCTAACGAATGGATTCGATTGGGACGCTGCCAACATGGAAAAGTGTGGCAAGCACGGTGTGACGCTCGCAGAAATTGAGTCGCTGTTCCATGGGCCGGTAGACGTGTACCCGGACATAGCGCACTCGGGTAAAGAAACCCGATTTCTGGGCATTGGTCGAACGTCGGCGGGTCGGTATTTATTTGTCGCTTTTACGCTGCGTACCAAAGCCGGTGAAAATTTGATCAGGCCGATCAGCGCACGGTACATGCACTTGAAAGAGGTAAAGCACTATGAAGCGGAAGTTGCCCGTCGCAAAAACTGATCGACAGGCGGCATCGTTCGTCAATCGTGCCGATCTGACCCAGTACGATTTGAGCGCCATGCGGCCCATGCGATTCGAGTTCGAAGCCAAAGAGGCGCGCGTCAATATGCGCCTGCCCGGGAAATTGCTGGATGCTATCAAAGCCGCCGCACGCCAGGCCGGTGTGCCCTACCAGCGCTTTATCCGCCACGCGCTTGAAGAAGCGATCACGCCGCGCAAATAATCGGTGAAGTTGCTTGATTGAGGGGATGTGCCCAAAGTGCTGCCTGCAGAAATCGAGTCTTGGTTACCCCCGATCCTCCGCACCTGGCACCGGTAACGCGTGCTCAAATCGAGTTTTGGTGCTTCGGTGTACTGCGCTGCTTCACTATGGATAAAAATGGACAAAATGATCTCAAATAGAATGGTTTCTGATTCCTCAACTGGAGTGTGGTCATTAACTCGCTGTGCAACCGCGCTGGGTAACAATGTACTGAGACTGGCGCTCATCCTGTTAGCCGGATGCGGTGGTGGCGATGGCGACGGCCAGTCGTCCACTTCTGCCAGCACACCCACGCCTGCTCCTGCGCCCACCCCACCACCGGTGGCACCAGCGACACTGAGCTACCTTCATGTGTTCGGTATTCTTCCGATCGACGGACAGCGACCTGGCTGGCCATTGCTTCAAGCCAGTGATGGTCACTTTTATGGGGTGACTGGGTTGGGAGGTATGCCGTTTTGCAGGATGCCGGACCCCATTCCATGCGGCACAATCTTCAGGTTGAAGTCCACGGGGGAGGAATCAGTCTTCTACAACTTCGGTTCATCCGATGCGTACGGGTACACCCCGCGAGGAGCCTTGATTCAAGGCAGAGACGGTGCCCTTTATGGCGTAACTGCAAATGGCGGCCGCTACGGTGGCGGGGGTACAGTATTCAAAATCACACTCGATGGTGTTTATACCGTCCTTCACTCTTTTGGGGGCTTTCCCTCAGATGGCCTCGTTCCGGTCGGCGGTCTTGTCCAGGCCAGCAACGGCGATTTTTACGGCACAACTTTTTCGGGAGGCGCCAATCATTGCGTTCAAATTCCACAAGGTGCCGGGAACTGCGGGACCGTCTTCAAGATGACGCCTGACGGCGCAGTGACAATCATCTACTCGTTTGGTGCGACGCCATCAGACGGTGTGACCCCGGGGCCTCTGCTCCTGGCTAGCGATGGCAACCTGTACGGGACGACGGTCAACGGTGGAGCACACAGCTGTAGTACGAGTATGACCCAAGAACCAAATACTTGTGGCACGGTGTTCAAGATCACTCCGTCTGGCGTCGCGACGGTTCTCCATTCCTTTGGAACTACGCGCGCTGATGGCAAGTTCCCGCAAGGGCCACTTATCGAAGGGCGTGATGGTGCTTTTTACGGCACCACCGCACAGGGAGGTGGTGGGTCGTGTGGAGAGATATTCGATTGCGGAACGGTATTCCGAATCACTCCTGCCGGAGAAGTGACAATACTGTACGCATTTGGCGCTATCTCGGGTGCTGGTATCAATCCTAAGACCGATGGATATGGCGCGGCGCCGTATCTGATTCAGGGTCGCGACGGAAATTTTTATGGAACGACCTACTCCGGTGGTGCGTACTTCGGCGATCTGACGGGCACGGTCTTCAAGCTCACCCCTTCCGGTGTCAAGACAATCCTTTATTCCTTCGGGCCGTTGAACGTCAATCCTTCCGGTCCGGAAGGAGGAGTAATCGAAGGCTCAGACGGTGCCCTGTACGGTACGACCGGTTATAACGGCAACTATGGCGCTTCTGGTGATCGAACTGGCACTGGAACCATTTACAGGCTAATGCGCAACTAGGAATTCGCAATGAATAGAATGAATGGTGCCGGGCCGGGGGATCGGTAGCGGCACAGATGTATTCGAGCTGGTTCGTGCGCGTATCAAGCTTGGTAGGTTGGGCTGACAAACCCAACATTGTTGATGACCTTTGTTGCTTGTTGAATTGTTGGGCTTCACGATGTTCAGCCCAACCTACGCTTTGATTATTTGACAGCTGGTCGCGATTTTGTACGACGCTTGGCGACAGGTTTGATATCGCGGCGCTTCACATCCTCAATCAGATGGCAGGCCATCTCGATGGAGCCTTGCAGACGCGCGGTGTCACCGATGTAAGCAGTAGCAGCTTCTTCGGCACGTTTACGAAACGAGCGCGCATCGATCAATCCACGCGATGCCAACGCCGCGATATCGTCGCGATCATGCTCGGCGAAACGACCCACTTTGCTGATCGCCAGATCCACCGGTGCCAGCAATCGCACATCCAGAATCTTTGGATCGATGCCTTCGATGGATAACGGGACCGAGTCCTCGTGCGCGTCTTCGTGCAGCAGGCCCAGCGTGTCGTTGTATTGCCGATCGAAGTACAAAAGTCGTGCAGCGCCATCGGCATCGCGATACGCCACTTCGAGATTGTCTGGCAATGCAATGCGGCGCGAGAACACTGCATCCACATCTTCGGAGACCCGTGCGCCGGTATAAAAGTGCAGGGCTGCCCCACCAGCAACAAACATCCTGATAGGCAGGTTGCGTTTCGGCGTGTTCGCCAATACCTGCACAATGCGTTCCGCCAGTTCGCGAAACGCGGCGACGAATTCAGGTCTGGCGGCTTTGTCAGGCTGCACGTTGCAGACGCTCCGTCAGCATCGGCACAAAACGCGACGGCCGCACCGGGCTGCGTGCCAGCCACAACGAAAATACTTCCGGCTGCGAGCTGCCGGGGTGCAGTTGCTCGGCCAGCACCAGCAGTTTGCGCCGATCCATGCCACGTACGCTGGCCAGCATCACGGCAAGGCCCGCCACGAAAAATGCCGGGCCGGCCGCGAGCCACTGTTTCGCATCCAGCTTGCGTGTCGCAGCCAGTTGCAGCAGCTGTTCTTCGTAATCGCGGTCGACTCGGGAAGGAAAGTGCCCATCAGCAGTCAGCGCCGGGGTATCCAGGCGCGTCACTCCGAGTTGTGCACCAACTGCGTGGGCAAGTGCGGCGACAGTGCCGAAATCCGCGCTGCCACGGCTGCGCACCCGCGACAGGGTTTCCTTGCGAACACCAGACTTTGCCGCCCACGCGCTGTCCGACAAGCCACGCTGCCGCGCTGCCGTCGACAGGGCACCGAGCAATGCCGCCAGACTAGGTATTGACTTATCCATCAGCTTCATCATGCAATTAGTTGACTTATATATCAACACGGTTATGGTGGCGGCGCCGGTCAGTGGCTGCGTCAGTACCGACGTGACACCGGAGATTGTTCAGGTAATCGTGCCCACCGGGGTACTGCGTGTCGGCGTATATCCGGGCAGTCCCACTTCGATGATTCGTGATCCGGTGTCGGGATGTGAAGGGTGTCAGCGTTGATCTCGGCAAGGAGCTTGCTGCGCGACTGCGTGTTCCCTTCAAGACAGTTGAGTGCGAACGAGTCGCGCAGGTTGTGGAAGCGTTGGGAACTGGCTCGGCGGGCTTTACCGTTACCAATGCGGCCGAAGTCTGGGCGAAGGACATGGATTTCAGCGCGACGAGACTGGAAATCGAGCAGGGGTATCTGGTGGTTTCCGGCCCCCGTGTCGACACTTGCGATGTGGATCGACCCGCTGTTCGTGTGGGCGTGATTCAGGGCAGCAGCTCACTGAGCGTGCTGTCGCGTCAGTTCCAGCACGCTACGCTGGTAGCGACCCCCTCGCTGGCGGGGACCGTCGAGTTGTCGTCGCGCAAGGTTGATGCAAATGCAACAAATGGATCCGTCCTGTTCCAGTTTTCTGAGCAGCTGTCCGGTTCCAGAGTGCTCGAGGGCCGATGGCCCTGGAGCATATGGCGCTCGCGATCCCGAAGGGGCGTGATAACGGCTTCGCCTGTATCCGCAAGTTCGCCGCAGATACCAAGTCAGAAGGGCTAGTCAAGCGGGCTGCTGACACGGAGCGATGCTGCGGGCCTGGGATGAAATCCCGGCAACACCGGATACAGCAGCTGGGTTTCCGCAGAGCCTACTATCCATCCCGCACATGAATTCATTCCGTTCGTCCTTTGCTGGTCGAGGGGCTCTTCTTCAGGAACTCATTCCGCCGCTGGCCAGCAACCTGTCGATATCAAACAGAATAACCATATGGTCACCCTGACTGATCAGGCCGCGCAGATAGTCGGCGTTGCCATGGCTGTCCAGTGTCGGCACGGCGCGCAAGGCGGCCGAATCGATATTGACCACATCGGAAACCCGGTCCACCACGATGCCGAACAGGCGCATTTCTTCTTTCATTTGTACGCTCAGCACAATGATGACTGTGGTGGCGGAATTGCTGGTGGCGCTCATACCGATTCGTGCGCGCAGATCGATGATGGGTACGATGGCGCCGCGCAGATTCAGCACACCCAGAATGTGATCGGGTGCTTCGGGAATCGGTGTGACGGGCGACCAGCCGCGGATCTCCTGCACGCGCTGGATATCCACGCCGAAACTCTCGTCGCCCAGCGCAAACGTCAGCATCTGTTGCAGATCCTGATCCTGATTTTCAGCAAGTGTTGCGGCATTCATGGCTGGAACTCGGACAATGCGCTTCTGGTTTCTCGTCAAGCGGTCAAGCGTTGGGCTGCAACGATTTGGCGCATGGACGGAATGTCGGGCCGAAGCCGGTTGACTTGAGTGAAACGCCGGGAATTCAGGGGAATGCCTATATGGAAACCTGTATCGGGCGCCGTACCAGTTGCCGGATAGCGGCCTGGTGGGTGTAGTGGTGACTGGCGTGTTAGGGCAGATCATGCAGTGGTTGAATAGCGATGCCTGACTGCTGTCTGAGTAGATATGCGGGCTTGCTGCGTACCCTGCCAGAGCATAGGGTGTGGTTGCAGGTCATCAGACTGCGTCAACAACGAGGGTAGCATCGTGTCGGGCATTATCTGGCTGGTAGCGTTCATCGGGGGTGGGCTGTATCTGGCGTATCAGCGAGCCTCACTGGGTGCCACTACCGGCTTGTTCGTGGCCGCAGTGCTTGGTTACACCCTGTGGGGTGATGGTGGACTGACCTGGATCATCGTGCTGTGGCTGGCCATGCTGGTGCTGTTGCTGCTCAATATTGACGGCCTGCGCATCCGGCTGATCAGCCGCCCTTTCCTGCGTACCTACCGGCGCATGCTGCCACCCATGTCCACCACCGAGGCCGAAGCGCTGGCGGCCGGGACGGTGTGGTGGGATGGCGAGTTGTTCAGCGGCGGGCCGCAGTGGGACAAGCTGATGTCCATGGCGCCGCCGCAGCTTACGCCTGAAGAACAGGCGTTCATCGACGGACCTACGGAAGAGCTGTGCCGCATGATCGATGAATGGGACATCACGCATCGGCGCGCCGACATGCCGCCGGAGATGTGGTCGTTCATCAGGCAGCATCGCTTCTTTGCCATGATCATTCACAAGCAGTATGGCGGTCTGGGTTTTTCCAACTACGCGCATTCGTGCGTGCTGGTGAAGATTGCCAGCAAATCGGCCACGGTCAGTTCCACGGTGTGTGTGCCAAATTCACTGGGACCCGGTGAGCTGCTGCAGCACTACGGTACCGAAGAACAGAAGAACTACTACCTGCCACGTCTGGCACGGGGTGAGGAGATTCCCTGTTTTGCATTGACCGGTCCGCGTGCAGGTTCGGATGCTGCCTCCATCCCCGACATCGGTGTGGTGTGCAGGGGGGTGTACAACGGCGAAGACGTCATTGGCATCAGACTCAATTTCTCCAAGCGCTACATCACGCTCGCACCGGTGGCGACGCTTGTGGGTCTTGCTTTCCAGTTACGCGATCCGGAGG
Source organism: uncultured Pseudomonadota bacterium (assembly GCA_963748005.1). Classification (GTDB taxonomy): domain Bacteria; phylum Pseudomonadota; class Gammaproteobacteria; order Steroidobacterales; family Steroidobacteraceae; genus CAILZL01. The sequence continues at coordinate 1,477,355 of CAVVHH010000002.1, read as the reverse complement.
GCTTGTTGAATAAGGAGGGCTTGGGCGGCAACAAGGTGGATTACGGCATCACCTGCGCATTGATCCCACGCAACACGCCCGGCATTCGTATCGGCCGACGTCACTTCCCGCTCAACACGCCGTTCCAGAATGGTCCGGTGTTTGGCAAGGATGTGTTCGTGCCGCTGGACGCCATCATCGGTGGCCCGAAGATGGCCGGGCAGGGCTGGCGCATGCTGGTGGAGCAGTTGTCCGTGGGGCGCTGCATTTCGCTGCCCTCCAATACCACGGGTGCGGCGCTCGCGGGAGCCTATGCTTCGGGCGCGTATTGCCGTATCCGCCGTCAGTTCAATGTGCCGGTGGGACAACTGGAAGGCGTGCAGGAAGTGATCGCACGCATCACCGGCATGGCGTACATCATGAATGCCGCGCGTTCGGTCACCGTCACTGCGCTGGATGCGGGTGAACGTCCCGCGGTGCCGTCCACCATTCTCAAGTACAACATCACCGAGATGGGTCGCAAGGTGGCCAACGATGCCATGGATGTGCAGGGCGGCAAAGGCATCTGCCTGGGACCGAAGAACTATCTGGGTCGTGGCTATCAAAGTGTGCCAATCGCCATTACCGTGGAAGGCGCGAACATTCTTACGCGCACGCTGATGATCTTCGGTCAGGGCGCCATTCGCTGCCATCCCTTTGTATTGAAGGAGATGAACGCAGCACGCGAGAAGGACAAGGAGAAAGGTGTCCGTGATTTTGATCAGGCGCTGTTTGCACACATCGGCTTCACCATCAGCAATGCGGTGCGTTCGCTGGTGATGGCAATCACGCTGGCGCGCTTCTCACACACGCCGGACATTCAGCCCACCCGGCGTTACTTCCAGCACATCAATCGCTTCAGCGCCTCGTTTGCCTTTGCCGCCGACGTGGCGATGTTGAGTCTGGGCGGTTATCTCAAGAAGAAGGAAACGCTCTCGGGTCGTCTGGCGGATGTGCTATCGAACATGTATATGGCGTCAGCGGTGCTCAAGCACTATGAAAATCAGGGTCGTCCCGAAGCTGACCTGCCGTTGGTCGAGTGGGCCTGCCGGCATCTGCTGTACCAGGCGCAGGAACAGCTGCATGGATTTCTGCGCAACTTTCCCAACCGCTTCATGGCGGGTGTGATGCGCATGGTGATCTTCCCACGCGGTCGCACCTACTTCGCACCGGGTGACAAGCTGGGTGCGCTGGTGGCTAACAGCATGATGGCAGTCACCGATACCCGCGCCCGCTTCAGCGATGGCATCTACAAGACCATTGAGAAGGACAATGCGCTGGGTATGCTGCAGGAGGCATTGTCCCTGGCCGATGCCGCAGAGCCGCTGGAGCGCCGCATCCGTGTCGAAGGCGTAAAGACCGGACGCATCACCGCGCTGGATCTGCCGAATCAGATTGAAGAAGCGCTAGAGATTGATCTCATAACTGTTGCCGAAGCCGAGCTGTTGCGCGACTACGATCGCAAGGTGATGGACATCATCAACGTCGATGACTTCGATCCCCGCGAACTGGCGCCGCATGCCGAAGACACTGCCGCCAACATGCCGCTGGATGAACTGATCCGGGAGTAGCCTCCTTATCCCCTCTCCCTGAGGGAGAGGGTTAGGGTGAGGGTTACTCCAGCTCTTACAGGTGCTTATCGATAAACGCCGACAACTGCGCCTTGCTTACCGCGCCTACCTGCGTTGCCACCACCTGCCCATCCTTGAACAGCATCAGCGTCGGGATACCACGCACGTGATACTTGCTCGCTATCTGCGGGTTCTCGTCGACATTGAGTTTGGCAATGTTAAGACGTCCGGCATATTGCGCAGCCGACTCATCCAGCAACGGCGCGATCATCCGGCACGGACCACACCATTCGGCCCAGTAGTCGACCAGTACGGGTGCCGATGCACCGAGCACCTCTTCCTCGAAACTTGCATCGCTGACTTTCTTGATCGCTTCGCTCACGGATTACCTCTCACTTCGTTTTGAAACGGGTTTGACCAAATGGCCTGGGGCCAGTCTATTATTCGTGGCAGCGGGCACAAATAGCCGCACATGAATTCACTATTCGCGGTTCTGAACAATGGGGTTGTGAGCAATGTCTGTGGACAAGCTGCTGGCGATGGAAGTGTTCGCACGTGTCGTCGAGACCGGTGGCATTACGCACGCGGCTGACAGCCTGCAAATTCCCAAAGCCACGGCAACGACACTGATCCAGAAGCTGGAAGCCACGTTAGGAGTGAAACTGCTTAACCGCACTACGCGACGCATGAGCGTCACGCCCGATGGCGCTGCGTACTATGGACGTTGTGTCGCCATCCTGGCCCAGGTACGCGAAACGGAGGAATTGCTCACGCATCAGCACGTCACGCCACGTGGACGCCTGCGTGTGGAAGTGCCGACACTGATCGCACGTCTGGTGATTGTGCCGGCGTTGCCAACCTTTTTTGCGCGCTATCCCGATATCGAACTGGTGCTGGTGAGCAGCGAACGTCATGCCGACCTCGTTGAGGAAGACATTGATTGCGCCATCTGGAGTGGCGAGGTCGAAGAACCCAGCTATGTTGCGCGGCGAGTGGGATTCCTCTGGTTCGCCACCTGCGCTGCGCCTTCATATATTGCTGAACATGGTCAGCCGCGCCATCCGGATGATCTGGCGCAACATCGTTGTATCAATCACTTCTCATCGCGCACCGGCAAGGTAGCTGACTGGATATTCTCCAAGAATGGCACGCGCATTCAGACCTCACTGCAAGGTCACATCGCGCTGGAAGATGACAACAGCTACGTCGCCGCAGCCGAAGCCGGGCTCGGCATCGCGCGCATTCCGGCGTTTGTGCTCAAGGAAGCAATGGAAAACGGCAGTCGACTTGAGCTGGTTCTGGGCGACTGGTTCCCCGAACCCGCGCCGCTATACGTTGTGTATCCGCAGAACCGTCACCTGTCGAGCAAGATACGGGTGTTCGTTGACTGGATCGTACAATTGCTGAGCGAGCACGATGGAATTCAACTGCGTTCGACGTTACCGCCCCTCACCCCGGCCCTCTCCCAAAGGGAGAGGGAGTAACTCGGCGATGCGGCAGATCGAGTCCCCTCTCCCCGAGGGAGAGGGTATTAACAGCTGCATAGTCGAAGGGTAATGCGCAGATGAGTTGTGCTGCAATCCACCCCCTCTCCCTCAGGGAGAGGCTTGGGGTGAGGGTGCAGTCGCCTTCGCAAAATCTCCCGCCTTCACCACACTCAGCTTGCCGGCATCCAGTTGTCGTTGCAGAGCTGCGGTAATCTGTTCGGGTGTGAGTGCGGCGACTTTCTGTTCCAGTGCTTCGTCCCAGGCCAGTTTGCGATTCAGGAACTGATAGCCGGAAAGCTTGCGGGCCAGTTCGTTGTCCTGGGCACGACTGACTTGCTGCGCCTGCAGCCAGCCGGATTTCGCGGCGGCAATTTCCTCGGCGGTGAACCCTTCGCCGATGGCGCGCCGTAACTTCTTCATTGATCGCGGATTCAAGCTTGCTCAGGTTCTGCGGTGCATAGATCGCGATACACCATGAAGTTACCGACCTTATCCAGCGAGCTGGCATTGAACTGCGACCCTACGCCATAGCTCAGACCTTCCTTCTGACGCACACGAACTGCCAGGCGTGAATTGAGAAAGCCGCCACCAAGCATGTAGTTGCCCAACACCAGTGCCGGATAGTCTGGATCGTCATCACGCACCGGCAATTGCGTGCCGGCGAAGAAGATCGCGTTGGCTTTGTCTGGCGTCTCAATGGCCTGATTCATCGACGCAGCTGCCTGATACACGTTTGGCACCCGCTCGAATTTCTGCTTGCTGTTCCAGCCCTTGAACAGAGTATCAAATTGCTGCTTGATGGCAGCGGCATCGAAATCGCCGACCACACTGAATTCACCGGTATTCGCACCATAGAACTCGTTGTAGAACTGCTTGACCTGCTCCAGCGTTACGCCATCGATGTCGGCAATACGTTCATCAATGCTGGACACGTAGCGCACGTCGCCTTTGGGGAACGGATTGAGGTGCTTTTGCAGCGCGATGCTGGCTAACGCTTGCGGTTCAGTGCGCTGCTGTTCAATGCTGGCCAGGCGTTCGCGTTTGAGCGTTTCAAATTCGCCCGCCGGGAAGTTCGATTCACGCAACAGCTCGGCCACCAGCTTCATGACCTCAGGCAATTTGTCGCGGGTGGTCTCGATGCTGGCATTGGCCCCGGTTGCCCCGCCAGAAATATTTACACGCGCCTGCAGGCGATTCAATTCATCGCTGATCTGCTGTCGTGTATGTTTCACTGTGCCGCGCATCAGCATGCCGCCTGTCATCTCAGCAGCCGCGCTACGATTGCGCAGACTCTGCTCGCTGCCAAAGCGCAGGGTGAGATTTGCCACCACGGTATTGCCGCGAGTCTTCTTGGGCAGCAACGCCAGTTTGATGCCGGTGGCCGATTGACCCAGCGTCGTGCGCGCATCGATGTTGGCAGGAGTGGGATCAAAGGCTTCGCCTTGTGCTTTGGCCGCATCACCCTTGTAGTCTTTCAACAGAACGGCCACCTCAGGCGCAGCGGGAATCTCGGCGCGATCAGGTTTTTCCGTCGGAATGAACAAGCCCACAGTGCGGTTGCTGGGCTTGAAATAAGCCCCAGCAACGCGCTGCACATCGGCCACTGTTACTGCGCGCAGGCGATCACGATGCAGAAAGTACAGACGCCAGTCACCCATGCCGATCCACTCGCTCAGGGTTCGGCCGATGTTGCCGGAGTTATTGAGATTCAGCTCGATCTGTTTCAGCAGCTGTGCGCGTGCGCGTTCCACTTCTTCACGTGCTGGGTGGCTGAGTGGCCAGGCCTTCAATGGACTTCAGCAGGGTATCGCGTGCGGTCTGCAGAGAATCGCTTTGTCGGACTTCGGCAAACATCAGCATCAGGCCCGGGTCATGCAATTGGTAGGAATAGGCGACACATTGGCGGCCTGCTTGGTTTCCACCAGGGCTTTGTACAGGCGACCAGAAGGTTCGTCGCCCAACACTTCAGTGATAATGTCCAGCGCTGCAAAGTCAGCATGAGCACCACTGGGTACGTGGTACGCCGCACCGACCATTGTACATCGCCGATACGGCGCAGCGTGACTTCACGTTCGCCATCCTGGGTCGGATCCAGCGTGTACATGGGCGGCAGGCTGCGGGTTGGCTTGGGAATCGCCGCCAAAGTACTGCTTGATCAGGGCCGAGCGTTCTTGCGCTCATCAAACTTGCCAGCCACCAGCAGCACGGCATTGTCCGGCTGGTAGTACGTTTTGTAGAACCCCTGCAGGCGTTCGATCGGCACGTTCTCGATAGTCGGCGCGCGCAGCCAATGGTGGAATTGCCATAGTTGTGCCACAGATAGGCCGTGGACATCATGCGCTCTTCGAGCACTGGAGCCGGGGTTGTTTTCGCCCGATTCGAACTCGTTGCGCACCACCGTCATCTCAGTGTCGAGATCTTTCTTGGCAACGAACGAATTCACCATGCGATCGGCTTCCAAGATCCAGCGCCCATTTCGAGATTGTCTTCGGTGGCAGCAAATGTTTCGAAGTAGTTGGTGCGGTCATACCAGGTGGTGCCATTGGGCCGCGCGCCATGTGCAGCTCAATTCAGCGGGAATGTTGGGATGCTGAGGCGTGCCCTTGAACAGCATGTGTTCCAGCAAGTGCGCCATGCCGGTTTCACCATAGTTCTCGTGACGTGAGCCAACCAGGTAAGTGATGTTGACAGTGATCGTCTGCTTGGACGCATCCGGAAACAGCAGCACCTTCAAGCCATTGTCCAGACGGTATTCGGTAATGCCTTCCACCGAAGTGGTCTGCGTGATGCCTGATGGCGGCGCCATCGCGGCTTGGGAAGGGGCAACGCTGCAGGCCATCAGCAAGGCGACAAGCAGGGGCTGTTTGAGATTCATGGAGTGCATACCGGATTTGGACGAGGGATTCGACAAGGCATCAGAGCATAGCCCAAGCTTGCGCGTGCCTTGCATTAACAATCCTTGAGAAATGTTGCCGGCAGGCGGCCGGAAACCTCGCGACAGTTGGGCTGGCTGCAAATCCGAGGTCTGGACGGCGAAGGCCTATTTGCTGTTAAGTAAATTTGCTGGCGAATACTGATCGGTCAGCACCCGGGTGTTGGTCGGCCAGTCCTTCCTGACGGCCATCAGGGGCAACAGGAAATCGCCATTCACATCGAGCGGCTTGAACTTGTCAGCGAACAGGGCGGCATTGCGTTGCAGTTCGGCCTTGTCCGGCAGCCCACCCTGGCGCAGCAGGATGACGCGATTGGCATCTTTCAGATTGAAAAAGTCACCAAACACGGCTTCATAAGTCATGGATTCGGAGTCGTACAGACGGCTGGATGAAAATGTATTGGCTGCCAGCACGCCGTGTTCGGTGAGCAGAGCCGCGCACTTCACTCAGAAATTCGCGGGTCAGCATGTGCTCGGGGATGTACTCGTGATCAAAGGCGTCCAGCATGATCAAGTCGTAACGTGCGGTTTACCGCAGTGCGCGCTTTACAAACACCCGGCCATCCACTTCTTCGGCAACCCGTATCATGCCGGCGGGATCAAACGCAAAATACTTTCGCGCAACCCTGACCACAGCAGGATCAATTTCCACCACCTCTATAGGCATGGCTGGAAACAGTTTCGAACGTACCGGGCAACGTGCCGCCACCCAAGCCCGAACCAACACGTGCTGTGGATTCGGATTGATGTACAGCGCACCCATCATCATGCGTGTGTAATCGAACACCAGACGCTGTGGGTTGACCATCGATATGCAGCCTGACGATTGCCATGTAACGCCCGAAGCGCATGCAACGCAACTCGTTTCGGAGTACACGACGATGTTCCGGTACAATGATTTTTCCGTGTGCAGCACCGCGGCCAGCGCGGGCGTGCTCAGTGCCAGCAAACAAGCGATCAATATTGCAAGCGGCAATTTATTCATGATTGGCCTTCTCATCAACATGACGCATTGACATGGCAGTAACGCCCAGCAGCAGGGAGATCAATGTCAGGCCGAAAATATCTGATTTACTTCAAACATAACACCAGATAAAACGAAGTGCATGATGGTGCCGGCGGCGCTGCCGAAGGTGGACACGAAGTACAGTTTGCCGGCGGACTTGCCGCTGGCCTGCAATTGTGTTATCAACAGGCGGATGGCATAGGGCGACACGCTACCAGAAATGACCGTGGGGATAAAAAACAACGCCGAGCTGGCCAGCAACGAGCCATAACGCGGATCGTGAACACTGGTAAAAATGCATCCAACAGCGGCTCGCTCCACACCACCACCGGCAAGTTGCCAGTGCGGCGCGATCAAAATCATGCCCAGTTTGCGCAGGCTGGGCGCATGCACCGATAGCTGGCCGCCGATCAGATAGCCGATGGACAACGCCAGCATGAAGATGGTGATGACGCCGCCCCACACGTAAATGCTGTTACCGAAGCTGGGCGCCAGAATGCGACCACTGAGCAATTCGACCGCCATCACATAAAAACCCGACCATCCCGCGAGGGTGAATACCAGTAGTGAGCGGAGTGTGATCAAGTTGTGCTCGCTATGAATGTAAGGCTGCCCCCACCCTGACCCTCCCCACAAGCGGGGGAGGGTCAGAATTATTCGCGCAGGCCGATGCCTTTTAACAGGTACAGGCAAGTGCTGAACAGGGCAGTCGCGGCCACCACCATGATGCTAAAGGCCAATGCCACGTTTACATCGGAAATGCCGATGAAGCCATAGCGAAATGCATTGACCATGTACAAGATGGGGTTGAGATGCGACAGACTTCTGCGCGAACTCCGGCAGCAGGCTGATGGTATAAAACACGCCGCCAAAGTAAGTGAGCGGTGTCAGAATAAAAGTGGGAATGAAGTAGACCTGATCAAAGTTTTTGGCGAATACCGCATTTATCATGCCGGCTAGCGAAAACGCATGGAAGTCAGCATGACGGCGCTGACGATGATCAGCGGATGTTGCACGTGCAGGTGCGTGAACGCCAGGGCAATCAGTGTGACCACACCACCGACCATCAGACCACGAATCAGGCCACCGACCATGTAGCCGGTGACGATCAAGTAATTGGGCAGCGGTGAGACCAGCAGCTCTTCGATGTGCTTGCCGAACTTGGCGCCGAAGAACGACGACACCACATTGCCGTAGCTGTTGGTGATGACGGTCATCATGATCAGCCCGGGCGCGATGTACTGGATGTAGCTATAACCATGCATCACACCGATGCGGCCGCCGATCAGGTTGCCGAAGATGATGAAGTACAGCGTGGCCGTGATCGCCGGCGGGACGATGGTCTGTCCCCAGATGCGGATGATGCGGCCATACTCGCGCAACACGATGGTCTTGAATCCGATCAGGTTGGCAGTGGTGCGATTGGCGGGTGTGTAGGTGGTCATGTTGTTGGTTCGAAATATCCAGTCGGTCGTTCTGTCTCTACTCCCTCTCCCTTAGGGAGAGGGTGGGGGTGAGGGTGCTCCGCCGTTGAAGCATGACCCTCACCCGCGCTGCGCGCGACCTCTCCCTCGGGAGAGGTGATTCATTCAAACGCCACCCGCGCCAGTCTTCGGACCATTGCCGGTGCCGCGTTCCACCATGCTCAGGAACAGTTCTTCAAGCCGGTTGGCCTTGTTGCGCATCGACACTACATGGATGCCCTGCGCGGTCAGTGCGGCAAAAACTTCATTGAGGTCCTGATCCTTGCTGGTTTCAACTTCCAGCGTGTGGTCATCGGCCAGCTCCAGTCTGTAGCCGGGTAGCGTGGGCGCGCTGCTGACAGGATTGCGCAGGTTCAGTACGAACGTTTCCGTATGTAGCTTGCGCAGCAGGGTACTCATGCGTTCGTTCTCAATGATCCTGCCCTGATTGATGATGGCCACGTTGCGGCACAGGTTCTCGGCTTCTTCCAGATAATGCGTGGTGAGGATGATGGTCGTGCCCGCGGAATTCACTTCCTTGATGAACTCCCACATGGAGCGGCGTACTTCGATGTCCACGCCGGCAGTGGGTTCGTCCAGGATCAGCAGTCTGGGTTCATGCACCAGCGCGCGCACGATCATCAGGCGCCGCTTCATGCCGCCGGACAGACCGCGCGCGATGGCATTGCGCTTCTCCCACAGCTGCAACTTGTGCAGATACTTCTCCAGCCGGTCATGCGCAACCTTGCGGGGGATGCCATAGAAGCCGGCCTGGTTGAGCAGAATGGTGCTCACCGTCTCGAACATGTTGAAGTTCACTTCCTGCGGCACCAGGCCAATGCAGGCTTTGGCGGCGGACAGCTCGGTGTCGATATCATGGCCGAATACCTTCACGGTGCCGGCGGTCTTGTTCACCAGCGAGGTGGTGATGCCAATCGCCGTGGTCTTGCCGGCGCCATTGGGACCGAGCAGGGCGAAGAAGTCACCTTCTTCCACTTCCAGATCGATGCCCTTGAGGGCTTGCACTCCGTTCTTGTAAGTCTTGCTCAGGCCTTGCAGCGACAGGGCTTTCATGGGGTGGCTCAGATGACCGCTAAGACCATCAAGCGTACTGAGCGCAGTCCCGACCCGCAAGGGAAAGGGGTCTCGCAAGTCGTCCCGGGGATTCCATGGCTCTCGGTAGATCGGGTTTTATACCCGACTCTTTGAAAATGTCGCGTATGAAACCCGACCTGCAATGACCTGGGAAAACCAGGCCTGTATGGAACGCGGGGCGGTGCGACCTACGGGGGCCGAAGCTTCAATCCGTGCTGCTCAGATGCAGGATGGCGCTGGGCTCCAGGTCCTGCGCAAGCAGCTGCGAGCCGAGCAGACAGGCGAACTTGAAATGCTGGGTATCGCCGCTGCTGCCGTAACTCAGCAGGTCATTCCAGAAATAGGGGTGGTGTATCCAGCGCGGACTGAGCAGGTGGGCTTGCGTCTGCGCCAGCTGGCGGCACATCCACAGCTCCATGCGGGCGATCAGCTTTGCACAATCCTCGGACATGCCCAGCATGAAGCGGGCGTCGCGAGGTCTCTGTTGCGCCAGGTGCCAGGCGAAGAACAGCGCACATTCCATGAAGCCGCTGCGAATCTGGCCGGTAGCGTCCTGCGCGACAGATATACCGTAATGCTGGCCATCCTCCCGCACTGTGCTGCGCGCCAGCGCACGTTGCCACAGGTCCGGGCGATGCAACGACAGGGAAAACAGCGAAAAGCCGCAGCCGGCCATCCGCCGTATGCCGTCGGCGGAACACTGTGCCAGCAGGGTCGCCTGTGATGCGGACAGGGTTGAGGATGGGCGGCCAGCACCGGCTTGAGTGCCGATCCGGAGCAAATGCAGGAAATCAGCATTCAAACGCAACAGTTGCTGCTGGTCTGCGGTGGCTGGGGCCACACCCGATGATGGGCTGGTCGGTTGATCGAACATGCTCCTGCTCCTTGTTCTTTCGGTGACATTGCCGGTACGCCCGGCAGCGTGGTAGATAGTAAGCCAAGGAAACGTCGATCCGGCAAGGGAAGCTCCGCTTGACCTGCTGCGCTCGGTATCTTGTACGCGTACGGTGCTCGGAATCGTCATTTATCGCTGATAAATTCCGATTCCTGCGCTCCGGTCGCGTGCAACCTGCCTTCGCTCGTTACGGTCAATCAGGGCTTCCCAAGGCATCGACACAGGAAGGTTCGTGTCAGGAGAGGCGTGCGTGGAAGAATTACAAGCTGCAACCGAAGCAGCGCGATTTGCGGTGGCCCTGCGCATGCTGATGTTTGAGGCGCGCACCCGCACTATCCGGCTGGCCACCGGCCTGTCCGAGGAACAGATTCGTCGCCTGTACCACCAGACCGGCATCTCGGCTGCCAGCAGCCGCCACCGCGGGCGGTCACCGAGCAATGCCTTGCAGTACACCCGCAATCTGGCGGCGCAACTCGAGTCCTCCATTTTCGCCGGCGTACTGGTCAAGCATGGCCTGCTCAAGGGACGCCGGCCGCGCCCCTGGCTGCACGATGGCTTGCAGTATGCGCTGCACTTCTGCGATGCCTATGCCGAATATCTGCGGATGGCGCATCACGGCGCGCTGAATTTTGACCAGTGCTGGTATCTGGCGCGCACACTGGCGGCACGCGGCGAGTTGTACCTGCAGCACTGTCCACGCTGCGCCAGCTACTTCGTGCGCGATACCTCGACAGTGTTGAAGAGCCAATGCCCGCTGTGTCACTTGCGCGACCAGGCGTCGCAGAAGCCGGAGACTTGATGAAGAGTCATTGATCGAGTACGGAAGTTGCCTCTCCCGCAACGGAAAGGCGCAGACGGTGACAGGGAACGCGATGCATGCCTGCTAGAATTCATGTCCGTTTAGTCGCCACACAATCCGTGATGCCCAGCTTGCGCCAACCCCAGAATTTTTATGCCGGTAACAGCTTCAATCGCATGGCTGAGCGCCGTCGCGATGAACAGTGGCTGGCCGGCGTGCTTGCTGAGGGTGAAGTGCGTCTGCTGCCGTTGTGGCAGGGGCGCAACCTGGTGACAGGTGGTGCAGGCTCACCCAGCGCTGCCTTGCTGGAACAGCGTGTTCTGGCACAGGCTGTGGCGGAGCATGAGCTGGTATTTCTCGGTGAATTCCGCGGCAAGTACTGCTTTGCCGTCGAGTTGCAGAGTGAGACTGCGCCGTTGCCTCCGGAACACGGCGAGTTTCATGAATTGCGCATGATCAGCGGCCAGATGGACCGCGACGAAGCCGGATTGCTGGGTTATGCGCGTGCGTTGCTGATGTGGCGCGACAAACATCGCTACTGTGGGCGCTGCGGTTCAGCCAATCACAGTATCAATGCCGGCCATACCTTGAAATGCAGCAACGAAGCCTGCGGCCTGCAGCATTTCCCGCGCCTGGACCCGGCCATCATCGTGCTGGTGACCGACGGCGAGCGTGTATTGCTGGGACGACAGGCGCAATGGCCCGCCGGTCGATATTCCACCCTTGCCGGCTATATCGAGTGGGCGGAAAGCGTTGAAGAAGCCGTGGCGCGCGAAGTGCGCGAAGAAGCCGGTGTCATTATCGATGAAGTGGAGTACCACTCCTCGCAACCCTGGCCGTTTCCCTCGTCGTTGATGCTGGGTTTCATTGCGCATGCCGCCACCACCGAGATTCAGCGAATCGACATGGAACTGGAAGATGCCCGCTGGTTCAGTCGTGAGGACATTGCCAACGGCGCCGTCATTCTGCCGCCGGTGCAGGCAATATCGTTCCGCCTGATCGAAAACTGGTACGACCGTGACGCAGTGCGGCCGCTGCAAACTGAGTCGGCAGTGCGAATTGCCGGCTTTACCCAGCCCGCCCGGTGAGTGCGATCCTGCACGCGCGACAGGACAGCAGCGCTTTCTGTTCAGCAGGACTGATTCAGCCCGGGGATTGTCACACCAACACGTATCGAGGTTTGTAGAATCCACCCATGTGCCTACTTGTCATTGCCTGGAAAAACCATCCGCGCTACCGCCTGGTCCTTGCGGGCAATCACGATGAATTTCACGATCGCCCGGCCGCATCGCTGAACTGGTGGCAGGACGACGCACGCATCCTTGCGCCACGCGACCTGAAGGCCAATGGCACCTGGCTGGGCGTGGCGCGTTCCGGCCGCTTTGGTGTGGTCACCAACTTTCGCGATCTGCAGGCTCCGGCGGAGTTTTCGCCGTCGCGGGGTTCACTGGTGCCGCGCTTTCTCACCGGCGCAACGTCACCCAAGGAATTTCTCGATGACCTGCGCGGTGCCGCACCGCGCTATTCGGGATTCAATCTGCTGGTGGGTGGGCCGCGGGCGCTGTACTACTTTTCCAATCGCGGTGCGCCCACACCACAATCGCTCAAACCCGGTATTTACGGTGTGTCCAATCACCTGCTGAATACACCCTGGCCCAAGCTCATGCGCACCCGCAATCGCTTCACTGAATTGCTCAAGCAGGCGGATGTCACCGCGGATGCGCTGTTCGACATGCTGGCGGATCGCGCCCGTACACCGGACGCCGAGCTGCCGAACACCGGCCTGCCGCTGGAATGGGAGCGCGCCGTATCCGCACCCTTCATCGTCAACGAACGTTACGGCACGCGCAGTTCGTACGTGCTGCTGGTGGAGCGCACCGGGCGCACCGTGTTGCATGAACGCCGTTTTGACCCCGAGGGCGTGCAGACCGGTGTATCGCGCTTTGAATTCAAAAGTGCTGATGTTCCTGAAATGTGGTTCGCCGCCGAAGACCCGGATGATCCCATTGCCAGCGAACCGGTGTCGGGATTCGATACCTCGCCGGAGTAAGCAGTTTGTTGGTACTGCGTCTGCTTGGTGTTGTCATCTGCATGTGTGTCAGCGCCGTGGCACAGGCGGGCGTGGCTATCGAAGTGGAGATCGACGGCGGCACACCGCAGATGCACGACAACGTGCATGCCTTCCTCAGCCTCAGTCGTTATAGAGACCGTAGCGATCTGCAGAGCGAAACACTGGAGCGTCTGGCCGCACGCATTCCGCTTGAAGCAGGCAAGGCGCTGGAGCCACTGGGTTACTACGAACCCGAGATTACTTACCAGCTACGGCAAACCAATGCCGAGAAGAATGATTGGGAAGCACGCATCAAGATCATACCGGGACGCGCAGTGCGTCTGTCGGACGTCACCATCAACGTGGTCGGCGACGGCAAGGATGATCCGCGCATAACCAGGGAACTGGCCAGAAACTCGCTGCGTCCCGGGCAACGTCTGGACCATGGCAGCTATGAGGGCTTCAAGAGCAACCTGATGCGTGCCGCCACCAGCAGCGGTTATCTGGATGCGCGCTGGCTGCAAAATGATCTGCTGATCGACAAAGCTGAACGTCGCGCCTATGTCACGCTGGAGCTCGATACCGGTGCCCGCTACTACTTCGGTGAAATCAGCATCGAGCAGGATGTGATCGATCCGGAAAAAATGCAGCGCCTGCTGCGCATGAAGCAGGGCGATCCCTATGATCTGGATCTGCTGCTGCAAACCCAGTACGTGCTCGACGACACGCAGTATTTTTCTCCTGCCGAAGTGGAAAGCGGCGCACGCGATGTCGCAACGCATACCGTACCCGTCAAGGTAACCGCCAAGCCGAATCGCAAGAACAGCTATTCGATCGCGGCAGGCTATGGCACCGATACCCAGGCGCGCGGCACCTTGACCTGGGATCGGCGTCTGGTGAATCACGCCGGACATCGCGCCAAGCTGGAGCTGACCGGTTCTGCCATCGGTCACGAAGCCAGTCTGCGCTATGTGATTCCGGTGCGCGATGTCGCGCTGGAGAAACTGGAGTTCACCTTGTCGGACACCAAGGAAGAGCTGGCCGATGCCATCAGCTATCGTCAGGAATTCGTCAGCAGCTTCACGCAGGTGATGGGGTCCTGGCAGCGCGTGCTGTTCGCCAAGCTGTCGCAGGAACGTTCGGTTTATCCCGATCGTGAAGACAAGAGTTTCCTGATCATTCCAGGCATCAGCTATTCCACCCTGCCCAATTACATTCTGGGCCAGGAGGAACGACGTTATTCGTTGTATGCCGAGTTGAGTGGTTCGCCGAACTCGCTGGGTTCGGGCGCGTCGTTCCTGCAACTGCTGTTGCAGGGTGAACGCATTTTCGATCTGGGCGAACTGTGGCACCTGCGGCTGCGGGGCTCCTTCGGCGCCAGCTGGCTGCCGAGCACCGACTTCAGCGAACTGCCGGTGTCGGCGCGTTTCTTCGCCGGTGGCGACAACAGCGTGCGCGGCTTTGGCCTGAATGAATTGTCGCCAGTGGATGCAGCCGGCAAGAAAGTCGGTGCGCGACACCTGGTGCTGGGCACCACGGAAATTGAGCGCGATCTGCCCAGGAACTTCCGGCTGGCGGTGTTTTATGACATCGGCAATGCCATCGACAATTTTGGTGATCCATTGGAGGATTCCGCGGGCCTCGGCTTGCGCTGGCACATTTCGGTGGCGAGCATGGGGCTGGATGTGGCGCAGGCATTGTCGGAGCAAGGCAAGAAGCCGCGTCTGCACCTGCATATCTCGACGTTGTTCTAACGCACCATGCGCAAATCCCTCCGCATCGCCTTGTTGTTCGTGTTGCTGCTACTGATCGTGGCCAGCACTGGCATTGCATGGTTGTGTTACACCGCTTCGGGTTTGCAATTCGCCCTGCTGCAACTGAATCACGTGCCGAATCTCACCGTAGAGGTGCAGGGTGTCAGCGGCCGGCTGGCGGGACCGTTGCATGTGGATCGCATCAGGCTGGATCAGGAGCGCGTGTTGATCGAGATCGAGCGGCTTGATGTGGACCTGACGCCGGCACTGTTGCTGAGCGGTCTGGTTGAAATAGATCGCCTGCAGATCGGTGCGGTCAAGGTGACGCTCAAACCGCGCACAGTGGAGACGCCTGACAGACCCATTCACTTCCTGCCGGCGTTTCTGCGCATCAGCGTCGACGAGCTGCAGTTGCAGCGTGCCGAATATCTGCACACCAGTGGCTATGAGATTGTGGCCACGCCACTGCACGCCGGCGTCGAGCTGTCGCGCAACAAACTGGAAGTCACCGAACTGGATGCCGTGACGCGTGACTATGATGCGCGCGGTACGGTAACGCTTGCCGCGGACGAAGTGCTGACCCTGGTTGCCGATCTGGATGCCACGTACCGGATCAGTAGTGGCCCGGTGTTGCGCGGTCTGCTCAAGGCCAGTGGTCCGGTGACGGGTGAGGTGCGCGAACTGACGCTGGATGCGCAACTGCATGAACCTCACGAAGCACTGGTAAAAGGCGTACTGGCGTTTCCTGATGCGGGCTGGTCATTGCTGGGCGACGCTACGGCGCAGCGCGTGTTGCTGGATGCCTGGTGGCCCCAACCGGCATTCAGCCTCAACGCCCTTGCCGCACACTTTGAACTGAGCGATGCCGGCATGCGCTACACGGGCACAGTGGTTGTGCCCGAATGGAGTCCCGCACAATTGCGCTTCGCTGCGGACACGCGCTTTGCGCAGCGCGTGTTCACCATGGATCGCGTCAATATCGCCGTGCCGGCCACCGGTGTGCAGGTCACCGCCAATGGCAGCATCACGCTCAATACCGGCCATAAACCGCTGGTGGATATGCAGGGCAACTGGCAACGCCTGCGCTGGCCATTGCATGCGAGCGATGATCGGGCTTACTTCATCAGCCCGCTCGGTCAGATGACGCTGCGTGGCGAGCAGCCCTATGCAGTGACGGTGAACGGTGATGTGCGCGCCCCCCAGTGGCCGCTGAGCACCGTGCGTGCCAGCGGTGAGTTACGTAGTGGTGAAGTACAGATCAATGAGTTCATCGCCAACACCTTGCAGGGGCGCGCCACCGGTTCGGCAGTGATCGGCTTCGCTGCGCCCCGCAACTGGCAGTTCAAACTGCAGGGCGTCAATCTCAATCCGGCCGAGTTGCAGGCGGCGTGGCCGGGTGCACTCAACATCAATGCGACGGGCCGGGGACGCGGCTTTGACCGGAACGCGCAATTTGATCTGCAGCTGCAGTCACTGACCGGCACGTTGCGCAATCAGGTGGTGAAGGCGGCCGGCCGGTTGCAGCACGACGGCGACCGCTGGCTGGCAGATGGCATAGATGCACAGTGGGGTCGTGCCCGTCTTGACGCGCAGGGCGTGCTCGGTCCGCAGAACCATCTCAGTTTCACACTGGTGGCGCCGCAGTTGCAGCAGTTGCATCCGGATGTGACGGGGGATGTCAATCTTACCGGCCAGTTCAGTGGTCCGGCTCATACCCCCTTGCTGACCATGCGTGGCAAATCGGCGCAACTGTCGTACGCGGGCTGGCAGGCGCAGACAGTAAATCTGGATACGCGCATTGATGTGACTGACGGCAGCGACTCACATCTTGAACTGGATGCTGCCAGTCTGATGGGCGGCGCCAGTGGCATGAAGGACGTGTTGGTCAAGGGTGATGGCCGCATGACCGGTCATGAGCTGAGCCTGGAAGGCTTGCTGGTAAACACCTGGCTTCCGGAAGATCTGCGCCTGCGCATTCATACCGGCGCTGCTTACAACGCTGATGTGTGGCATGGCGTACTCGACACATTGCAGGTCATCGATGGCAGGCAGAACCAACGTGTGGCGTTGCAGGAAAATGTTCCCTGGCGCGTATCCGCGGCACTGATGCAATTGCAGTCGCTGTGTGTGAACGTCGATGGCGGTCATGCTTGCGGCCATATGGACTGGCAGCGTGGCGAGGGCAATCTGGCAACCTGGAATGCACATGCGGATTTGCAGGGTCTGCCCCTGGTGGTGAGCAACGCAGCGCTGGCAGCGGGCACACGCTTGCAGACCAGGGTCAATGGCCGGTTTGATTTCTCGGCCTCACCCGCCACGCCCTGGCAGGGCAGCGCAGAACTGCAACTGGCGGACGCCAGCATTCGTTATCAATCCATTACCAATCGCGAAGTGGTATTGCCGATTACCCTGGGTGAACTTCATCTCGATGCCAATCCTGCTGCTGTGTTGACCACTGCTGACCTGCGCCTCAGCGAGCAAACCGTGGTCAGCCTGACGGCCAATCTTGATCGCAGTCTTGGCCAGGGCCTGGATAGCTGGCCGCTGAGCGGTGTGCTCAGTCTCAGCAGCAGCGACGCCAAACTGATTCCCGTGTTTGTCAACGAAGTGGATCGCGCCGAGGGCACGCTGGCGACTGCCCTGCAGTTGTCCGGTACCGCGCTTGCACCGCGTTTTGCCGGCACCATACGGTTGCTGGACGGCGAGCTGGATTTTTACCGACTCAATCTCGCGCTGCGCAGTCTGCAGTTCGATGCGCAGGTGGACACCGATCAGGTGCAGTTCACTGCACAGGCCAATGCCGGTGAGGGCATGCTCAATGCCGGCGGCAAGCTCAATTGGCGCGATGCGAAATTGTTTGGCAGCCTGCAGATCAAGGGTGAACGCCTGCTGGTGGCGGATCTGCCCGAATATCGCGTGCTGGCCTCGCCTGATCTGCGCTTCGACATCAACGACCGGAACATTGCCGTTAAAGGCGAAGTGGTGATTCCCGAGGCACGGCTGCAGCCCAAGGAAGTGGTGGGCGCGGTGCAAACCTCGGCCGATGCGCGTTTCAAGAGCGATGAAGTATTCGACGGCAAGCGCAGCAACTGGGTGATCGACAGTGATGTCACCGTTCGTCTCGGCGACAAGGTCAATTTTGATGGCTTGGGTCTGCAGGGGCAGTTGGGTGGTGTGGTGAATACGCGCCTGCGCACCGGTGACCCGGCCGTGGGCAACGGCGAACTCAGCGTCAACAGTGGCAGTTATTCAATCTATATACAGAAGATCAATATTCAGAAGCTGGATATCAAGCGCGGCCGTCTGATCTACGACAGCACGCCGCTGGGTGATCCGGGTCTGGATATACAGGCCGAACGCAGGATCGAGATCGATAACATCACTGTTGGCGTGAATGTACGCGGCGTATTGAGTGCGCCGCGTCTGCAGTTCTATTCCGATCCGTCGATGTCGCAAACGCAGATCGTTTCGTATCTGCTGCTCGGCAAGCCACTGGATGATCTGCAAAGCGGCGAAGCCACAACGGTGCGGTCGGCCAGCAATACCCTGGCGCTTCAGGGCGGCAGTTTTATTGCCGGGCAGCTGGGCAGGCGCATCGGTCTGGAACAGGTGGGTGTGGAAACCGACGCCAAGAACCAGAGTTCGCTGGTGCTGGGTAAATTCCTGTCGCCGCGCCTGTTTGTCAGCTATGGCATTTCACTTACCGAAGCTTTCAACACCGTGAAACTGCGTTACGCCCTGAGTGATCACTGGACCATCAAGACCGAAGCCGGCGAAGCCCAGAGCGCGGATGTGGAGTTCAAGATTGAGCACTAGCTGTCGCAATCTGTCGGTCTTTTCCCTCTCCCTCAGGGAGAGGGCAGGGTGAGGGTGTTCCGCTCATGACTGATACCCGCCGCCTGTTCTTCGCCCTCTGGCCCGATGACAATCTGCGCAGCGAAATAACCGCGCGCACTGCCGCCACCATCGGGCGTTTTCCAGGTCGTTCCATGGCGCCCGGCAACCTGCATATCACGCTGGCGTTTGTCGGCTCGGTGCCCGTCGAGCGGCTGGCGTCCTTGATGGAACTGGGGCAGCGTGTGCAGTTCAATCCCTGCACACTTGTCTTTGACCGCCTCGTCGTGTGGCGACAGGCACGGGTGCTGGCACTCGCGGCGACTTCGCTACCGGAACAGTTACTGCTGTTTGTGGGGCAGCTGCAAGCGCAACTGACCCGGCAGGGCTTGCGGGTCGATGACCGGCCGTATCGCCCGCACATCACACTGGGACGCGATGTACGAGGCGGCGACAGCAGCGAAGCAACCACACCGCTCATCTGGACGGCGCGGGACTTTGTACTGGTCGAATCCGTCTCGACCCCGGGTGGTGTGCAATACCAGGTGCTGGAGAGATTCGCGTCGTGAACGGCAAACCCCTTACAATCGGCAGACAGACCCAATCTTTTCCGGTCAGGCAAAAATGAAACAACCAGGCTGCTTTTCGCTCATGATCAGATCAATAACATGTGCGCTGCTGTTGGCGGCGCAGATAGGTCACGCAGCGCCGGCTACGTTGGGCACCGAAGCCATCATCAATCTGCCCATTGCTGATGCCTGGATGTTGTTCACCAGTGAAGATGGCCTGAAGTCCATGGGCTATACGCAGGCGAAAGTAGCCACGCAACTGGGGGGACCGTTGCAGATCAGCGGCGGCACTGCGCCGCTGACCGCTGTGTCGGGCGAAATCATCAGTCTCGATCCCGAACACATGCTGTCCTTCAAGCCTGCGGGTGGCGCCAGCAACGAGCAATGGACCGTGCTGTACTTCACTGCCATGGGCACGCAGATGACGCAACTGCGCTGGCTGGATTTCTTTCCCGAAGCACAACGCGCCACTACCACCGCCCGCCAGCAGCAGGTGCGTCAGTTGTTCGATCAGCTGATTCGCCGCTTCGCGCCCGAATGCGAAGTATGCAAGCAGGAGCGGGAAAGTAAAGAAGGAAAGTAGTGTTATTTGTGCATTGACTGCCTTCGTAAGGAGTACGAATTCCAATGCGGATATACAGTATCAAGACGCTTTATAAAACACCTTTTAGGGTGCCTACTTTTAGTTTTGCTTCACGATGAAGTTGCGGAAGTATCATGTAGTCCTAGCATTACTTGCAGTACCCGTTGTCACTGTTGCTGCTTACGTTGCCTACATTGCATGGGATATCTCTCGTGTTAAATCGATCTGCAAATCGATTCAGCCTGGCATGTCAGTCGCCAATGCCCGCTCGCTTATCAAGAAACGTGGGGTTGGCGGTTGGTTGCCGGACTCGAATGGGCCAATTCCCAGCGGTGTACCAGATGAGCAATCTCATACATGGTCCTTTGCGGTTCCTGCAGCATCCACAATGGGTGATTGGAGTTGCGATATCACGCATGATGGTCAAGTGGTCGTCTCCACCAGGACTTTTGGACCAAGTGATTATTAGTCGGGAGGTCAATGCAATGAGGCCTAACAAGCCGCTGGTTCTGACTCGCAAAAGCAAGAACCTTTTTTTGCTCGCGGCACAGCGGCGGCATTAGCAATGCCATTCTGAAAATTCTGCCTTGCTGTTCATCGCCAATCTACTTCACGTGACTGGCACAGTCGGTCTCTACCCCAGCCATACGAGCAACGCCGCCACCAAAGCAGGCAGGGCCTGCACAAACAGAATCCTGCGACTGACGCTGTACGCGCCATAAATTCCGGCAATGATCACGCAGCCGAGAAAAAACAGCTGCACATTGCGGCCTGCATCGCCTTGAGCCAGCCCCCACAACAGCCCCGCTGCCAGAAAGCCGTTGTACAGACCCTGATTCGCTGCCAGCGCTTTTGAAGCGGTTGCAAACTCCGCTGTGGTCCTGAAAGTTTTGCGTCCGAGCGGCTTGTCCCACAAGAACATCTCCAGTATCAGAAACCAGATGTGCAGCAGGGCCACCAGCAGGATCAGTGCATGAGCAGGCATCTGCATGGCGTGTTCTCCATGTTTCGTCGGGACTCGGCAGCGCCGGTACAGCTTAGCGCGCCAGTCCTGCCATTGTCTGGCGCAATGAACGGTCCTTGCGTGATATTGCTACACGCTGCCGACTGACACTGGGCATTTGTTCAGTTATTGACACGGTGTCAATAACTAAACTATCGTCCAGCACCATGAGCGAACTGGCTACCCGACGACAGGAAGAAAAAGACCGCCGCCGCGACGAGATTCTCGATGCGGCAGCGCTGGTGGCTGCCGAACAGGGGCTGGCGGAGTTCACCATGGATCAGGTGGCGCGCAAGGCACGCCTGTCGCGGGCGCTGCTCTATGTGTATTTCCGGGACAAACAGGACTTGCTGATGGGTCTGGCGGATCGTGCCCACGGCATGCTGCATGAGAGCTTTGCGGCAATCGGCGCGCGCAAGCAGACCGGCCTGAAAAAAATCCAGGCCATGGGTCGCGCCTATGTGGCCTTTGCCGAAGACAGCCCGGTGTATTTCGAAGCGCTGGCATGTTTTGCCGCGCATCCTGCTGAGGACAAGGTACCGGAAGGCAACCTGCTGCGTTGCATGCAGGGTGGTGATCTGGTGCACGGCGAAATGATCCAGGCGCTCGAGGCGGGTGTGGCCGACGGTTCCATCCGGCGTGACATCGGCAATCCGGCATTGGTGTCGATCACGCTGTGGGGCTTCATGCACGGCATCATCCAGATTATCGCCACCAAGGGTGATGTACTGGAATTCAAGGGTGTGAAGTCCAGACAGCTGGTCGATCAGGCGCTGCTGATGTGCACGCGCTCCATGCAGAAGGAATAGCAGGATGATCAGGCGTACATGGCAGCAAATGATGTCGCTTCTACGCAGTTCGTCCCGGGCAACGCTCCTTGCAACACGGGAATGCCTACATCCTTGCAGGTCGTACCGGGCCATGTTCCATACAGGCCCGGCATTTCCTACATCCTGTAGGTCGGGTTTTAACCCGACATTCGAAACGCATCGGGGAAAAAAATCCCGCCTTGAACAATACGCGGTTGCGGTCCTGCTGGCAGTGGTATTCAACGCATCAGCACAGGAACGTCCGCTGCAAGCCGTAGTCGACGACTACGTGGCTGAGGCCATGCGCAGCAATCTGGCCCTGCAGAGCGAATCAATTGCGGTGGAGCAGTCGCGGGCCGCACTGGATGCCGCGCGTGCGCGCTTTCTGCCGGAGCTGAGTTTGTCGGCGCGTTACACCGTGAATCAGGGCGGTCGGGAATTCGAGTTTCCCGTCAGTGATTTGCTCAACCCGGTATACTCGACACTCAACAGCATGCTGGTTGCCCAGGGTCAGGCGGCAGCGCTGCCGACTGTGTCGAACCAGTCCTTTCCACTGCTGCGTCCACGCGAGCAGGATACGCATCTTGCTGTGCGCCAACCCATCTTTGCACCGGCCATCAGTGCCGGCGTGCGTGCCCAGCAGGCGCTGCTCGGCGCCAGCGAACAACAACGCATGGCGGTGGCGCGACAACTCAAGCGTGATGTCACCGTGGCCTACCTGAACTGGTTGCAGGCCAGCGCCACCGTGCAGATTGCCATCAGCACGCAGGAGCAGCTGACCGAGAACCTGCGCATCAATCGTTCGCTGTTCAACAATGGCAAGGTCACTGAGGATCAGCCACTGCGCGCCGAGTCGGAGTTGTTGTCCATCGAACAGAACTTGCAGCGGGCGCGCGATAACGTCACCCAGGCGCAAAGCTATGTGAATTTTCTGCTCAACCGGCCGCTCGATACGCCGCTGGAAGCGGGTGTGGCACCGGCCAGTATCACAGCGCAGCCACTGGAATTCGATCAATTGCGCGCACAGGCCGCCGCGCAGCGCCCGGAACTGAAGCAGCTGGAGCGCAACGTTGTGGCAGCCAATGAGCAGGTCAAGGTGGCGCGTGCCGAGGCCATGCCGATGTTGTCCCTGGGGGTCGATGCCGGCGTACAGGGTGACACCTATGGCTATGGCTCCGATTACAACTACGCCAGCGCATCGCTGTTGCTGAACTGGAAATTCTATGACGGCGGTGGACTCAAGGCGCAGGTGAACAGCGCCAAAGCACAGGCGCGTCGCCTGCAAACCCAGCGTGAACAACTGGACGACCAGATTGCCTTGCAGGTACAGCAGGCATTGGATCGCTATCGCACCGCGACCAGCTCGCTGGCCACCGCGCAGGCGCGTGAAGCGGCAGCGCGCGCCGCATTCCGCATTGCCAGTCGCAAGCGCGACGAAGGCGTGATCAATCAGGCAGAGTTTCTCGATGCGCGTTCGGCGTTGACCAGTGCGGAACTCAACCTGAATGTCACGCGTTATGCGGCGCTGGTCGAAGCCGCAGAGCTGGAGTACACCACGGCCAGCGGTGTGGTGTTGGCGCCTTGATTTCTTTACCTCTCCAATTGGAGAGGTCGTGCGTAGCGTGGGTGAGGGTGTGACTGATACGGCACTCTTACCCGGCCCTCTCCCTCGGGGAGAGGAAAAAACAGAAGGATCAGCTCATGTTGCGTCTGCAGGCAGTCACACAGTTGTTTGTCGTTTCAGTTGTCGGCACCTTGTTCCTCGGTGGCTGCGGCAATAACGCGGCACCCGAAACTGCAGCAGCTCCGACGCTGGTACGTGTCGTCAAACCCATCAGCGGTCCGGGCGCAGCGCCCATTGTCAGCACTGGCATCATTACCGCTGCTGATGAACTGAAACTGTCTTTCAAGCTGGGTGGCGTGGTGCAGCGTATTGCAGTGCGCGAAGGTCAGCAGGTGAAAGCAGGACAGGTGCTGGCAGAGCTGGTGCCCACCGAAATCAACGCACAGCTCACCCAGGCGCAGCAGATGAATGACAAGGCGCAACGCGATCTGGAACGCGGCGAGCGCATGTATGCCGATCAGGTGATTGCGCTGGAGCAACTGCAGAATCTGCGCACTCAGGCGCAGATTGCTGCCGCGCAATTGCAGGCGGCCAGTTTCAACAGTGGCTTTGCACAGATCACCGCACCCGCGGATGGCACCGTCATGCGCAAGCTGGCAGAAGATCATGAAGTGGTGGCGCCGGGTCAGCCGGTGCTGGTGCTGGGTGCAAGCAACAAGGGCTATGTGGTTCGTGCAGCACTGGCGGATCGCGAAGCCGTTTTATTGAAAGTGGGCGATCATGCGAGCGTACAACTGGACGCCTTGCCGGGCACAACCTTGCACGGTCAGGTGCGCGAAGTGGGTGGCGCAGCGCAGGCGGCAAACGGCCTGTTTCCAGTGGAGATCCAGCTTGAGCCCACTGATGCCCGGCTGGTTGCCGGCCTGGTGGCGCAAGTCAGCATCCAGCCGGCGGCAGCGAACCAGTCATCCCTGTTGTACCTGCCTACCGGTGCAGTGGTCGCAGGCGCGGGCCGCCAAGCCAGCGTGTTTGTGGTGCAGGGCGATACGGCGCGCAAGCGCAGCGTGCAGGTGGCTTTTTTTACGCGTGACCAGGTGGCTGTGCGCGAAGGACTCACTGCCGATGAACAGGTAGTCACCGACGGCGCGTTGTACTTGAGTGACGGTGACAAAGTCAGCGTGCAGGCAGCGCAATAGTCTGACGGCGGGCACAACATGCAGTTACTCGAATTTCCCATCCGCCGTTATCAGTTCACGCTGGTAGCCTTCCTGTGTCTGGTGGCCATCGGCTGGTTTTCGTTCAACGCCATTGCGCGCGAAGAAGATCCATTCTTCAAGACGGCGGCCTATTCCATTCCCATCATTTATCCAGGTGCCGATCCCAAGGAAATCGAGCGCCTGATCGTCAAGCCCATCGAAGACCGCATTGCGGCGCTGGACGATGTATTCAAGCTGGAAACCACGGTAGTCGATGGTGTTGGTGTGATCTTTGTCCAGTTCGGCGTGAACTCCGATCCGGACAAGAAATACGATGAAGTGACGCGCGAAGTGGGTGTGGTACGCGACTCACTGGTCGCAGGCAGTGGCAATGCTCCTGCCAGTATCATCGTACGCAAGTGGAGTCCGGCCTATGTGAACATCATCCAGATTGCGCTGGTGTCGGAAGAAGCGCCGTACAGCGAGCTGGAAAATACGGCGCGCGATCTGGCCGATGCGCTGAAAGCGGTGCCCGGTGTACGCACGGCCGAGACCTGGGCTTACCCCAAGCGCGAGATGCGTGTGGCGCTGAATCTGGCGCGTATGGCGGAACTGAAAATCACGCCATCACAGGTGCTGAATGCGCTGCAAAGCGAAAACGCCGCCATCCCCGCCGGATTCATCGACCTTGGTGCGCGCTCGTTCAGTCTCAAGGCATCGGACAGCTTCAATTCCGAAAGTGATGTACGCGATACCGTAGTGGCAGTGAGCAATGGCCAGATCACCCGCGTCAGTGATGTGGCGGAGGTGCGTTGGGACAATGCGCCGCTGAGTTATGTGGGCCGTTACAACGGCAAGCGTGCCGTGTTTGTCACGGCGCAGCAGCAGGACAATCAGAACATTCTCAAGACCAACGAGCGTATTGCGGTGGCCGTCGAAGCTTTTCGCAGCAACGACCTGCCCTCGCGTATCAAGCTCGAATGGGGGTTCAAGCAGGCCGACAATGTGGCGCATCGCCTGAACAACCTGTATCGGGATTTTGGCATTGCCATCGCACTGGTACTGGTGACCCTGTTGCCATTGGGGCTGCGCGCGGCGGGCATCGTGATGATCGCAGTGCCCCTGTCGCTGGCCTTTGGTCTGGCGGTGCTGTTTTTCATGGGCTACTCGCTGAACCAGATTTCCATTGCCGGTTTCGTGGTGGCGCTGGGCCTGCTGGTGGACGATTCCATCGTGGTGGTGGAAAACATCGCGCGACATCTGCGTGCGGGCAACTCGCGCACGCAAGCCGCGCTGCTGGCCACCAGACAGATTTTTGAGGCGATTCTCGGCTGCACGGCCACACTGGTGTTTGCCTTTCTGCCGTTGTTGATGCTGCCCGGCGATGCCGGCAAGTTCATTCGTGTGTTGCCCACTGCCATTGTCGCAACGGTGCTCGGGTCGCTGATCGTGGCGCTGTTTGTCATACCGTTTCTGGCCAGTCGCCTGCTCAAGGAAGAAGGTCATAGCGAAGGCAGTGCGTTGTTGCAGAAAGTCATGGCGGTGATCCATCGCTACTACCGGCCGGCGCTGCATGTCTCGCTGGCGCGCCCCAGGACCACCGCATGGGTGACGATCGGCGGTTCAGTGCTGTTGTCGGCGCTGGTGGTGCCCATTCTGGGGTCCAGCCTGTTTCCCAAGGCTGATACGCCGCGTTTCCTGATCAATATCTCCACGCCCAACGGCAGCAGTTTTGCCGAAACGCGCAAGGCGCTGGATTTTGTTGAAGCCCGGCTCAACCAGATGCCGGAGGTGAGGAATTACTTCTCCAATCTCGGCCACGGCAATCCACAGATCTATTACAACCACATTCCCACCGAGGATGCCGCCAACTACGCGGAAATCTATGTGCAGCTGCGCGACTACGACGCGCGCACCACGCCACTGATGCTGGATCAACTGCGCGACAAACTCGATGTGTATCCCAATGCACGCATCTATGTCAGAGAGTTCACCAATGGCATTCCCATCTCGGCGCCGGTGTCGGTACGGGTGCTGGGGCCTGATCTGGGCGTGCTGGAAAAACTCAGCCATCAGGTTGAAGCACTGGTGAAAGCTACGCCGGGTGCGCGAGATGTAAAAAATTCCATGCGCGTAACGCGCACCAATCTGCGATTGCAGGTGGATTCAGCCAAGGCCAATCTGCTGGGCGTGCCCACCGTGGAGTTCGATCGCGCGGTGCGGCTGGCAATCAGCGGCATTTCCGCCGGCAAATTCCGCGATGCCGAAGGCGAACAGTACGACATCATGTTGCGTGTTCCGGTGGGTGAGCGCGCCAGTCTCGATACGCTGCAGCAGACCCGCGTGGCGACAGTGACAGGGCAGAGTCTGCCGCTGTCGCAGCTGGCAACACTGCAATTTGAGAGTGCACCCATCCTGATCCAGCGCTTCAGCCGCGAACGCGCGGTGGTCATCGACGCCAGCGCCGAGCGCGGCCAGAATGTCGGCAAACTGACAGCCGCAGTGGTGCAAAAACTGGACGCGTTCGACTGGCCTGCCGGGTATCACTACGCACTGGGCGGCGAAGCGGCCTCCAGCGCCGAGAGTTTCTCCGGCATCGGCACGGCCATTATCGTTGCCATCTTCGGCATCTTCGCCATCCTGGTGCTGGAGTTCGGCAGCTTCAAGAGCACATTGATCGTGCTGACTGTCGTGCCACTGGGTGTATTGGGTGGTTTGTTAATGTTGCTTGTTACCGGCAACGACATTTCATTCACAGCGAGCATCGGTTTCATCGGCCTGATCGGTATTGAGATCAAAAACTCAATTCTGCTGGTGGATTTCACCAATCAGCTGCGTCGTGAAGGGGTACCGCTGGATGAGGCGATCGAGCGCGCCGGCGAAGTACGTTTCCTGCCGATTCTGCTGACCTCGGCCACGGCGATTGGTGGCTTGTTGCCATTGGCGCTGGAGAATACCGGCATTTATTCGCCACTGGCGTGGGTGATTATCGGTGGTCTGATTACCTCGACGCTACTGGCGCGGCTGGTGACGCCGGTGATGTACAAACTGCTGGCGCCGGCATTGGAAATCAATAGCCCTTAGTGGAAAACGCAGGGAAGATTCAGGCCTTGCCGCACTCGATTGAATTCTGATCTATGAAGGTGTCTGCGAGGCTGGCATCATCTGCAACCCGGAGGCATCTGAACTGCAACGATTCTGTTCATAATTAAATTGCGGTTCAGGTGCGGTGGCATGCCATACATGCATCCTGCCACTCGTTCAATTAGCGGTTTGGTCGGCCGATAACGATTTCGCGGCCGGCCGGGCTGTGTACGTCGTCTTCATACATCTGCAAAACAAACAGGGAGTTGTCAGATCCTGGATATACATGCTGCATAACCGCTATCCCAGTCTACTACGCTACCTGTGCGCACCAGTCAGCGTGGCGTTGGCGCTTGTGATCCGCATGCTGCTCGATCCGCTGCTGGGTGACCAGTTTCCGCTAGCAACCGTTTTCATGGCTATTGCCTTCACGGCCTGGTACGGCGGTTTGTTGCCAGCATTACTGGCTATCGCACTTGGTTACACGGCAGGCGATTACTTCTTTCTGCCGCCATTGTTCAGTCTCGGTCCAGCCGACGCCGAACAAGTGAAATTCCTGATACGTTTTATCGTAGTGGCCACGACCACTGCGCTGCTGGGCGGCGCCATGCAGCTGATGCGTATGCGCGCCGAACACAGTGCCAGCAAGGTGCGTCAGCAAGCGGTACTCATTGATCAGGTTTATGACGCGGTGGTGGTGTGGGATTGGCATGGCGCAATCACCTTCTGGAATCGTGGCGCCGAGCAGATGTATGGCTTTACCCGTGAACAGGCGCTGGGAAGAGCCAGTCACGAACTGCTGGACCTGGAAGTGACTGGTGGCATCGAACTGCTGCTGCAGCAGCTCGAGACAGAAGGCCGCTGGGAAGGCGAGTTGCGTCACCGCACCCGCAGTGGCCAGCACATCTGGGTGGAAAGCCGCATGATGCTGATCCGCGAAGCGGCAAGGATCTATGTTGTCGAGACCAATCGCGATGTCACGGTGCGCAAGGCGCTTGACCATCTGCGCAGCGAACTGCGGGTACAACTCGAACTGCAGGTCGCGCAGCGCACAGCCGAGCTGTCCACCAGCGAGGAACAGTTCCGGGTGCTGATCGAAGGCATAGAGGGCTATGCCATTCTTATGCTCGACCCAGACGGTGTCATCCAGGCATGGAGCAAGAGCGCCGAACGCATCGGGGGCTATCGCGCCGAGGAGATCGTCGGACAATCCTTTGCCAGGCTGTTCACACCCCAGGATATTGAGGTTGAACAGCCGGCCTTTGAACTGGCGCAGGCACGTGCCAGCGGCAAACTGGAAATCGACGGTTGGCGGGTGCGCAAGAACGGCACGCATTTCTGGGTAAACGGCACCATCGCTGCCCTGCATGGCGACGACGATCGACTGGTGGGCTATGTCAAGGTGATGCGCGATGTCACCGAGAAGCGTCGCAACGATGAGCTGCTTTACTCGGTGCTGGACAATGCGCTGGATGCCATAGTCAGTATCGATGTGGAAGGTACGATCTCGCTGTTCAACCGCGCTGGCGAGACCATGTTCGGCCGTAGTGCGGCAGAGGTCATGGGTCGCAATATCCGTCTGCTGTTGTCAGAATCCTTCCAGGAAGAATACGACGATTATCTTGACAGTTTCCTGCGTGCCGGCAGCGCCAGAAGCATCGCCACGCGGCGTGAAGTCTATGGCATGCGCAAGGATGGCAGCACCTTCCCGATTGAACTGGCGATTACCGGTTTCGAACTCGACCAGCAGCGCTACTTCATCTGCATCCTGCGTGATACTTCCGAGCGCAAGAACCTGGAGGAACAGTTGCGACAATCGCAGAAGCTGGAAGCCTTCGGCCAGCTGGCAGGCGGCGTGGCGCATGACTTCAACAATTTGCTGATGGTAATTTCCGGCTACAGTTCCTTGCTGCTTGATACCCTGGATCCCGCCGACGAGCCGCACCGGTTTGTCGCTGAGATTCGCCGCGCCGGCGAACGCGCTGCGAGACTTACCCGGCAGCTGCTGGCGTTCAGCAGGCAGCAGATGCTGGAACCGCGCGTAGTGAGTCTCAATGAGGTTGTCAGGGATGTGGAGCGCATGCTCATGCGTGTCATCGGTGAGGATGTGCAACTGCAGAGCGTTCTGGCGCCCGATATCAGTTCAGTGAAGATCGATCCGGGTCAGATTGAACAGGTCATCATGAATCTGGTGGTGAATGCGCGCGACGCCATGCCGAATGGCGGCAAGCTCACTATCGAGACCGCGGAAGTGACAGCGAATGCCGTGCCAAGCACACTGCGTCAGCCGGGACGTGCCGGTGGCTTCGTGGTACTGATCGTCAGCGACACCGGCCACGGTATGAGCGCCGATGTCAAGGCGCGCATTTTCGAACCATTTTTCACCACCAAGGGTGTGGGCAAGGGGACGGGTCTGGGCCTCGCGGTGGTGCATGGCATCGTCAAGCAAAGCGGCGGCAGCATCGATGTGCAGACCGAAGTGGATCGCGGCACGGTGTTCAGGATTTACCTGCCCGCCGTGAAGGAACTGCCGCCCATTGTTGTTGAAAGCGATGTTGTGCCGGTGGTGACCGGCACTGAAACCATCCTGCTGGTGGAAGATGACGACAAGGTGCGTGAACTGGTGTCGCGTTCGCTGCAATCACTGGGTTATCGTGTGTTGCATGCCGTCAATGGCCGCGACGCGTTGCGGGTACTTGACGAAAGCCGGGCGTCCATCGACTTGCTGCTGACCGATGTGGTGATGCCGGAAATGAGCGGCAGTCAGCTGGCTGATATTTTTATCCGCCGCCATGAAGGGGCGCGGGTATTGTTCGTCAGCGGCTATACCGATGATGCGGTGCTGCGGCATGGCGTACTGGAAGCTGAAGCAGCCTTCCTGCAAAAGCCGTTCACGCTGAACGCACTGGCCATCAAGGTGCGCGAAACATTGAATGCTGAATTGAAGGTAACGATGCGCAGTTAAGTTCCCTCTGCTTCAGCAAGAGGTGATCTGGCGTTGATTTTACTGTTGAGTCTTGGGGAACCTCTGAACAACCGTCGCGCACAAGATGCCGAGCGCAGTAGGTTATTCAAAGTTTCCTTAGCCGGCCCTTGCAGCCGGCTGCGTGTCTTCGAGTGACGCTTTTTGCATGTTGCCTTGTATCTGCACCGGTTGTGACAGCAAACGATTCGCCAGCCATGCTTCAAGCTGTTCGGCTGGCACGGGTTTGCTGATGAAATAACCCTGTGCCTGGTCGCACCCCAGCTCACGCAGCAAACGCATGCCTTGTTCGTCTTCCACGCCTTCAGCGACTACTTTCAGACCGAGGCTATGTCCCAGCTCGATGGTAGAACGCACGATGGTGGAGGTGTGTTCATCCGTGCCCATGTTCATCACAAAGGACCGATCGATCTTCAATTCATCCACTGGCAATTGCACGATGTAACTCAGTGACGAATAACCAGTGCCGTAATCGTCGATCGACAGATGTATGCCCAGATCGTTCAGCTTCTGCAGTACTTTCTGCGCATAGGCGGGATCTTCCATGAAACCGCTTTCGGTAATTTCCAGACACAACAGGTCCGCTGGAATATCGTGTTTCGCCATTAGTTCGGCGATCAGATCCGGCAGTTCGCGATTCATCAGGTCGCGTGCCGAGATGTTCACCGATACCCGCAGTGGCATGCCGGCTGCGCGCCACACGCCGCACTGACGCAACGACTCACCCAGTACCCAGCGGGTCAGCACCTTGATGTAACCGGTGTGTTCGGCAAAGGGAATGAACTGTCCTGGCGGGATGAAGCCACGAGTGGGGTGATCCCAGCGCAGCAGCGCTTCCACGGCGCCGACACTTGAATTCAGCAGCGACACCTTGGGCTGGTAGAACACCTTGAGTTCGTTCTGTTCCACCGCGCGGCGCAGTTCGCCCAGCAGGGACAGATGCTCCTGTTGATGCGTGTCGTATTCGGGATCGTAGACCGCGAAGCCGGTCTTGTTGCGCTTGGCCACATACATGGCGATGTCCGCGTTGCGTAGCAGCGTGCCGGGATCCTCGCCATGCTCCGGGAAGCGGGCAATGCCGATGCTGGCGCCCACGTCCAGCTGCTGGCCTTCATAGTTGATGGGCTGTTCCAGCGAGCGAACGATCTTGTGTGCCACCTCGGCGGCATGTTCACCGCAGCCGGTATTGAGCAACACGGCGAACTCATCGCCGCCCAGGCGCGCAATGGTGTCCGACTCGCTGAGCAGGCCGGTGAGACGGGCGCCCACTTCGCGTAACACGTGATCACCCACGCCATGACCGAGCGTGTCGTTCACATACTTGAAGCGATCCAGATCCATCATCAGGATGGTGACCGCCTGATCTTTGAATTTTGCCGTGATGATCGCCTGCAGCAGGCGTTCGTTGAACAACGCCCGATTGGGCAGCGCGGTCAACGTATCCTGGTAAGCCAGACGCAGGATTTCCTGCTCGCGTTCGGCGATACCGGTGCGCATCTTGTCGAGGCTGTTGGCCAGCACGCCGATTTCGTCGTCACGGCGCAGCGCCACGGCCTTGCTGTAGTCGCCCTTTTCCATGCGCGTGGCGGCGTTGGCCAATGTGCTTAGCGGTCGGGTGATGCCGAGTGCAATGGCAGCGCTGAACAATATGGATACCAGCAAGCCAGCCAGGCCGAGCACCAGCAAGGTACTTTGCAAGGTGCTGAACGCAGCGAAGGATTCAGTGAGGGAACGCTGCAGAACTGCCAGCACCACGGTGTCGCCATGTTGTTCGAGCTTGAATACACGAATACGCTGCACCTCGGTGCCCGTGTCCAGTTCGCGTTTGCTCAAGGTGCTGTTCAAATCTGCCAGACCCTGCAACAAAGCCTGTTTGGCGGAAGGGTTCAGCGTCGACGCCAGCAGGCGCCATTTTCCGGTGGCGCCCAGTTCCAGGAAGGATACTTCCAGGGTGGTCAGCTGTCTCAGTTCACTGGCCAGGGCATCGTCCACTACGAAGCCCATGGCTACCCAGGCAATGGGTACCGGCGCCAGCACTGGTACCAGGACGATCTGGTACGCATGGCCGTTGATCAATTCGATTGACGAAGCAGAGCCGTTCTCGCTGGCAGCATCAATGAGATTGCCGAACTCATAGGGATGCGAAACTCGTTGCGGATTCAGGGTGTCGGCGACCACGGTCTTGTCGAGAGACACCAGTGACATCACGTTGGCGCCAATGCGCGAGCCATGGTTTCCCAGTGCAGACTGGATGGTATCGACGTCACTGCCGGCCACGGCTTCACGAAAGGCGAAATCGGCGGCCAGCACCCGGGCCGCCAGAGACAGGCGTTCGCGATTTTGGGTTAGGAGCTGTTCGAAGACGCGCTGACCCACCGCAAACTCATCATCGGTTTTCTTCTGCGCATTACTGGTGTTGGCGTTATTGACGAATAACAGCGCGACCACCTGCACCGTGACCAGCAGCGCCACGAAGAACACGATGATGCGGGTGCGAAGATGCCGAAAGCGCATGTCAGTGGCTGCTGCCGGAGTGAGTCATTCCCGAGGCGACGGGTGCACTTCCCGTGTGTTCATCAAGCGCATGTCTGCCCGAATTGGTTGTTGTCAACGGGTATTCCAACAAGGTGAACCTCGTGCAACCCAACTCAGGGATTGTTACAGCACTCAGCACGGTGGACACGGAACGAACCTCACAGAAAACCAGGACGCACAGTACGGGGGCGTTACGCCAGCTAATGTTAAGTGGCTCACATCGTCCAGCATGTCTGACGGCCATGGGAATTCAGGTGCAGGAAGCATGAATTCGATCACGTCCACGAGTCGTCAATGCAACATTACAGTTGCTGCTTTCCCGCGGATTTTTCAGTGTGCGCCGCATCGTTGGCAAGGCTTTCTGGCCAGTGGCAGGATTTATCCAATCCCATAGACATGCCGACAGCAGCCGCCTGACCGCCGTAGGTGGTGCCACGCAGGTACAGGATTCCGGATTTCACCGCAGCTGGTGTGTCCCGTTGAGGCCGTAGAAAAACCCCCGGCCGCGAGATGCTTTCAATAGGAAGCGATATGGGGCACGATGCTTTTGAAAGTAACGTTGCTGTTCGGCTGAACCGAGAAAATTCACCACAGTCGACGATCGTGACGCAGGGTGGAGCGAAAATATGGACCGAGGAATTCTTCGAAAAAGCGTCGAGTCCGAAAAGCACCTCCATTTTCGACTTTTTCTACAGTCTCGTTACCAGGCAGCTTTTGCCCTGCGTGCGCACGACGGACGCGTTAGGCGGAAACGAATCCCTTAAGCTCACTGTCCATCTGGGCGGGAAAGCGGAATCAAGCACCATCTCGACAAGGTTTCAAAAAACATGTTTCTTTCTGGCATTCACCACGTGGCAATCATTGCCTCGGACTATCAACGTTCGAAACGCTTCTATGTGCAGGTGCTGGGGCTGCAGGTAATTGCGGAGAATTTTCGCGCTGAGCGCAACTCATACAAACTCGATCTGCGTATGAACGATGGCGTGCAGATAGAATTGTTTTCTTTTCCAGATGCGCCGCCCCGTCCCAGCCACCCCGAAGCCCGCGGTCTGCGCC
Source organism: uncultured Pseudomonadota bacterium (assembly GCA_963748005.1). Classification (GTDB taxonomy): domain Bacteria; phylum Pseudomonadota; class Gammaproteobacteria; order Steroidobacterales; family Steroidobacteraceae; genus CAILZL01. Next base: position 1,443,069 of record CAVVHH010000002.1, on the reverse strand, counting down.
ATCTTGCGTTCCGTGCTCAGGATCTGGATGCAGCCGTGCAGCATTTGCAGGATCATCAGATTGCGGTCGAATCAATCCGCGTCGATGCATGCACCGGCAAGAGATTTACGTTCTTTGCCGACCCGGACGGTTTGCCGTTGGAGTTGTATGAAATCTAGCTGCGCGCCAGGGCTGGGTTAAATTTCTTGATGGCCGCAAAGCCGCTGACCAGATAGAAGGCGAGTACAGCTGCCTGCACGACTGCGAAGGGTGGTTCGGTTCCGTTCGGCGCCAGCGCATGTAACGAGGGCACCTTCAGGAACGACTGCACTACCAGCACGAAGGAATTGAGATACAGCGCTGCTACGGCGCCAACCACATAGATACCGCGCCAGAAACCGGCAAGGTGATGGTTGTAACGGGCGCTGATCGTCGCCGCCAGGATAATCAACGACACGATGCCCACGCCCAGCGCAGGTGTGAAGCCGTTGAAGGGAAACAGAAAGCCGGTGATCGTGGTCGCCAGCGTCGTGGCCAGAAACACCAGCGTCAATCCCTGCATCGAATTGGCTGTGCACAACCCGACCAGCACCACCAGACCCGTCACGATTCCGACCAGGCTCAACAGCACATGTATCAGTGTGAAGGCAGTCATTCCCATGATCATGGCGGTGCCTCGTTGTGATTGACCTGATCCTACCTTGGCTTTTAGCGGGAAGCTACGAACCGACAGGGCACACAAACAACCGGTCAGTGCCTGGAGCATTGGGCATGCGTCACTGATCCGTTCCGTTGCGGTTGCAACGTGCAGCCGAAGCTGGCGCCAGTATGTGGACCGGCGTGTGCGGAGGCAGGATCAAACGTGCCATATTCTTTCTATCCTCTCCCAGTCACACAGACTAGAATGCGTGCGGGGAAAGGAATGCGCATCGGGCCTGTCGTCCCGACGCGCGACAGGCGGAGCGACCGCCGACGGCATACAAGCATGACCGATCTGTCGGTTCATAACAGCGGTGACGATCTCATCCAGGCGGCGTTGCGCGAATCAGAGGAACGGTTTGCCAAGGCATTCCATACCAGTCCGGTCGGTCACCTCCTGACCCGGCTGAGCGACCGCGCCATTGTCGAAGTGAACAATGCCTTCCTGAAGACAGTCGGCTACACGCGCGAGGAGCTGATAGGTTCGCCCGCCAGCATCCTGCATTACGAGCCACGCGGTTTGCTGCGTGTGGCAACGGATGAGGCGTTTGCCGTCGGGCGTGGCGTCGAGGATATGGAACTGCGTTACGTCCGCAAGGACGGTTCAATCCGCAACTGCCTGCGCTCGAATCACCTGATCTCGATCGGTTCTGAACAGTACGCACTCGGCACGCTGATCGACATCACCGAGCGCATACAGATCGAACAGTCACTGCGCGATTCCCAGGCCCGGCTGCAGGCCGCCATCGAGGGCGGCGGCATGGGTACCTGGATCTGGGAGGTGCAGACGGGTGAGGCGTGGTGGGACGATGCCGCCGTACGGCTGTTTGGCCGCGTGCCTGCAGAGAAGAAGGTCTTTTCGCGCGAGCAGGCACTGGTTTTCATTCATCCTGACGATCGGCAGCATGTCGCCGCGGCTTTCGAGGAGTTCGCCAGAACCGGCCACGTCGTATCGCCTGAATTCCGCTCTGCGCGTCCCGACGGTCAGGTGCAATGGCTGATCAGTCGCGGGCACGCGATTCACGATGACCGCGGCCAGCTGGTGCGTGCGGCCGGCGTGTTCATTGACGTGACGGAGCGCAGGCGTGCCGAGGAAGCGCGCGCGCACTCGCAGAAATTGGAGGCGCTCGGCACGCTGGCGGGTGGCATCGCCCACGATTTCAACAATATTCTGCTGGCGATCACCGGTAACGCCAGACTGGCGCTCGCGGAACTGCCGCCGCAGCATCCGGTCGCGGCCAGCCTTGGTGAAATCGAGAAGGCAGGTGCTCGCGCCACTGACCTGGTGCGGCGCATCCTGGTCTTCAGTCGACAACAGGAAGCCAGACGCGAGGTCAATGCCCTGCCGGCAATCATCGACGATGCGCTCAAGCTGATTCGCCCGACGTTACCGGCACTGATCGAGATCCACACGTCATTGTCGAACGAAGCCCCGACCGTGGCTGCCGAATCGGTGCAGATACACCAGATCATGATGAATCTGCTGACCAATGCAGCCCATGCAATCGGGGAGAGCAAGGGCTTGATCGAAGTACGGCTCGACCCGGTCATGATCGATACACGGCTGGCTGATGACTATCCCGGGCTGACTCCCGGCCGCTATGCAAGCCTGACGGTCAGCGATAGCGGCAGCGGTATGGATAAGGCAACGATGCAGCGGATTTTCGACCCGTTCTTTACTACCAAGCCACCGGGGCAGGGGACTGGGCTCGGCCTGCCCGTGGTGCATGGCATCGTGAAAAATCACGGCGGCGCGATCAATGTCGACAGTCAGCCTGGCAAAGGGACGACCTTCAGGCTGTACTTTCCGGCGGCCGATGCACCGCAGGCTTCGGCGGCAACGACAGTTGTAACCACGGCGCCCGCTAACGCGGAACATATCCTGTTCGTGGACGACGAAAAGCCGCTGGTGGTTCTGGCCTCACGCATTCTGCAGCGGCTGGGTTACGCCTGCACGGTCTACACCGACCCGCAGGAAGCGCTCGACGCCTTCAGTGCCACACCGGATACATTCAATGCGGTGGTGACCGATCTGTCGATGCGCGGCATGTCTGGCTTTGAGCTGGCCGGCAAGCTACGTGCGATTCGTCCCGAACTGCCGATACTGATGACCTCCGGCTACCTGCGTACCGAGGACCGCGAACGCGCCGCGCAGCTTGGCATTCGCGAACTGATCCAGAAACCAAGTACTGCGGAAGATCTCGGGCAGGCACTGGCGCGCGCGTTCGGTCGGGGCAAGTGACACTCGCCAGGCTGTGCAGTGGGATCGCACTCGATCTGCACAGCCTGCCAGAACGCATCGGTCAAGGCATTGGCGACTCAAGTCACCTTTGCCCATCTCACAACTATGACACCGTTGCGGTTTGCGTGCCCGGCTGGGTTTGTGCGTTGGGCACCGCGTTCTTGTCCTTGTTGTAAACACGGCCCAGTCCGACACCTACGATCGCCCAGATCGCAGCAATCACGGCGCCAATGATCGCCACCGGCGACATGCCCAGTCCCAGACCTTCGGTGAGGCCGGCGAAAGCCCAACTGTTGAGCGTATCGCCGCCGCGGTACACCACGGTGTCGATCACCGGCTTGGTCTTGTAGCGCACTTCACGATCGACCAGGGTGAACAGCATTTCGCGTGCCGGGCGGGTAATCGCATAGTTGCCCGAGTTCAGTACCACACGCAGGATTACCACCAGCCATACCACGGGCAGAATGGCGAGCATCAACAGACCACCAGCCATGATGGCCGGGATCAACGCCAGGGTGACGCTCAACCCGAAGCGGGTGGCCAGGCGACTGGTTGCGACCACTGCGGTGACGATGGTGAAGAAATTGACCGCCCAGTTGATGCCCGACTGGATCTGGGTGCGGGTGCCGCGGTCGTATACTTCCAGCAGGTTTTTCAACTCGAAGTAGATGAACGAACCCATTGAGGTGTACAGCAGCAGGAACAGGCCGATGCCCAGCAGGAACGGGCTGCGGATGAAGGTGGTAAAGCCGGCGAAGGGATTGCCGCCGATGCTCTTCTGCGCGCCGCCGCCATCCAGCGCTGCGTTACCCAGTTCGGTGGCCTTGAGCCTTTCCAGATACGGAATCAATGGCATCACCAGCACCAGCATCAGGGCAGCCACAATGATCAGCGCGTTATTGCTGATGTATTCGGCCAGCACGATCGCGATCAGCGGTCCCACCAGTCCGCCGACACTGGCGCCGGTGGCGATGAAGCCGAACAGGCGCTTGGCCTGTTCCTTGTTGAACAGGTCGGCCATGAAGCTCCAGAACACCGACACATGGAACAGCGCGAACAGGCTGACCCAGACATAGAAGGCCTTGTCGATCAGACTTCGGGTCGGAGACCTGGCCATTGCCCAGCGCGAAACACGATGAAGGTCAGGGTAAAGAAGGCATACACCCCGGGTACCACCACCTTCAGGCGCGCCACCGACAGCGCGGCGCCATACAGGAACGTAACGATGAAGGTCAGAAAGAAATTGATGGTCCACAATGTCGCCACTTCGGCATCGCTCCAGTCGCTGGCCATGGCATCGCGTACTGGCTTCAGGATGTAGTACGACGACATCAGGATGAACACGAAACCGAAGGAAGCGAACGTCGCCTTGAGCTCGTTGGGCTCGATCTTGGACAGCACCTGCATGAAGCCGGCCAGCAGGCCGCGTTTCTCGTTGGTCATGATGGACAGGTTCCGGAGCGGGACGGGAAGTGAATATGGAGGTTCTCAGACCTTGATGGTCTGATCAAGTTTCAGGAGCAGTGTAGCGGTGCCATGCTGTCGTAAACATGACGTCCACAAGTCTTGACAGTTCCTGCATCTGGAAGAATACCAGCTGTCAATGGTCTGCTGGTCGCGATGCATGCCCATCCTGTTGGATGCGCAGTTTTTCGTAGCGACGACCCAGTGCAATGGATACCAGTGCCCACAACCCCGATGCGACCATGCCCAGACCCAGCGAGCCATTGGTGCCAAACCCCAGCACGCGCAGCCCGGCCAGCAACCAGGCTGAGGTGAGATCGCCCAGGCGGTAAATGACGGTGTCGATCACATTCTTGGCCTTGTAGCGGCTGTCCTGTGGCACGACGGTGAAACACATTTCACGACAGGGGCGCACGATGGCATATTGCGAGACGCGCCGCAGGGCTTGCGTGGCCTGCATCATCAGCACGGTCGGCGAAAACACCATGGCAAGGAAGGAGACCACCATCAACACCGGATTGAGCACCAGACCAGCGGTCACGCCAAAGCGTGTAACAAAACGCCCCAGGCCAAGAATCAATACTGCGGCCGAACAAATGTTGACCACCAGATCGATATCCGCCAGTGCCTGCGTACGACTCTCAAGATCGGCAAAATTCTTGGTGATCAGATCGGTCTGCAGGAAGTAGCCCACCGTGGCGACCCAGGTCATCAGCAGAAAAAACACGGTCTGATTCATTAAATAGGGCGACCTGAGAATGGCGGCAAAACCATCCAGCGCATTGCCACTGAGCTGGTGATCCAGCGTCGAAGCCTGCGTCTCCAGTTGCCGGGCATGCAGTCGCGCTTTCTCGCGCATCAACAGATGCACCAGCACAATCACTACCACAAAGCCGGCAGCGGCGATCAGCAGCATGCCGTCAACGCCTGCTGCAGCCACGAAGATGCGTGTCAATATCGGGCCGGCAATGGCGCCGGTGCTGCCGCCGGCGGCAATGATGGCGAACAGGCGCGTCGCCTGCCCGGGCGCAAACAGATCCACCATCAGGCTCCAGAACACCGAGATCATGAACAGGTTGACTACACTGAACCACCAGTAGTACGCCGCGGCCACCCAGCGGTCTTCTGCAGAATGCTGGAACAGCCCGTAGAAGATCAGGATATTGATGATCCAGAACCAGAACACACCGGGCAGCACTCTGGACAACTTGAAATGTTCGGTCAGCCAGGCAAACACCGGCGAGCACAACACGGTAAGGATCAAGGTGCCGGTAAACAGATTCTGCAACTGATCAGTACCCACCACCGTGGCCATGGCATCGCGCACCGGCCGCAGAATGTAGTAACTGCCCAGCAACATGAAGTTGCACAGGAACGCCAGCAGCACCGCCCTGCGTTCATGCGGCCTGATGTCGGCTATGACCTTCGTGATTGAAGCAAGCCCTGAGTGGCTGGTTGAGGACATGGCGGTGGCTTGCGGCGTGATGACTTACTGGTTGGAAGGTGATGTTATCAACCCAGCTTCCCACATCCATGTGAGGATTTCGAGTTGCCAATACTGTTGGGCGTTACGTACTACCTGCTGCTGTCAGCGAAACTTGTCGAGATAGTTCCGGGCGGTTTCCGCTGCTGGGTAGGTGTTGAAAAACATCCTGTAGGCGAAGCCACCACCGGCGGTAGTGCGACGGTGGCGTTGATGGATGGCTTTGGCGAAATCCGTCAAAGCTGCTCGCATTGCGGGTGAGTTCGACGCCGTGGTCACGCCCGCTTTATTGAAGGCTTGCAGCACCTGAATCAGGTACTGCTTTTCGCCATCGGTGGCTTTGGCGCTGAGCATGTCGCGATTCATCGCCCGCAGCGCACCCCGGCCGAACCAGTCGGCCGTCACCCACCATTCATCGTGGTCCAGAAGTATGCGAGCAAACATCGATTGCACCCGGCGTTAGTCAGATAACGCCATCACTTGGCTGTGCCAATGCTGGCTGTATTTGCCTTCCCTGAGTGTTGCCGCGCGATAGTGCGAAGTGGCTGGCCGTTTTGTCGAATAGTCGCGAATCAGGGGCGTATTTATTGCGGCACAGCTACGGCTGCATCTGCGCGATGAATATGCTGCTGGTGTTGCTGGTTGATGGTGATAACGGCCTGCTTGCCGCGCGCCATGCTGGCTTCGGAAATCTCGATGGCTTTGGTGTAACGGTGCTTGAGTTGCACCGTATATGAGCCGCTCATCCAGCTCCAGAAAGTGTTGACGAAGATGGCTTCATCCAGATCACGCCATTTGACGCCGGCCACACCACGTTTCCAGGGCAGAATACCGGAATAGATCCATACACCCGCGGCGTCGTAATACAGGCGATAACTGCGCAGCAAGGCAATCTGATAGCCGATGAGCATCAATCCCACCAGCAGGATCAGTGCGGTGATGTGCCAGTACATTGGTTGCCAGTAAACGGCCGCGACGCCCAGGCCGACCAGGAACAGCAGGCGGAACACCATGCCAACATAGGCGGTCCACGATTTGCCGCACAGCGTGATGGCTGATTCGGAAACGCCAGACTGGGTGTCTTGATCCTGATCCATAGTTGGTGGCTTTCATCGTGAGGATGGGCAGCCCGAATTCTACTTCAGTACACTGGTGATCTATCAGTATCCACTGCGGTCCTGTTGTGTTTCATATTGTTCTGTTCGAGCCCGAAATTCCCCCCAACACCGGCAACATCATTCGCCTGAGTGCCAATGCCGGTGCGCGACTGCATCTGATCGAGCCACTGGGCTTTGATATCAGCGAAAAGAGCCTGCGTCGGGCAGGCCTCGATTATCACCAGCTGACGCACATGCAGGTATGGCCGTCCCTTGATGCCTGCTTCGATAGCATCAGGCCGCCACGCTGGTTCGCGTTATCGACGCGCGGCGCACAACGTTACGACCAGGTGCAGTATCAACCGGGCGATGCCTTTGTCTTCGGTCCGGAAACCCGTGGTCTGCCGCAAGTATTGCTGGAGCAATGTCCGCCGGAGCAGCGGGTGCGTATTCCCATGTTGCCCGGCAATCGCAGTCTGAATCTGTCCAATGCGGTTGCGGTACTGGTGTACGAGGCATGGCGACAGCAGGGGTTTCCCTCGGGCGCCTGAAGCATCAGGCAAACGCCAACAACTATCCGGCTTCCGCCTTGATCTCGCGACTCATCAATTCCTTGACGGCAGTATGCGGCGACAGACCTTCATGCAGCATGCGGAATACTTGCTGACAGATGGGCATATCCACTTGATGTTGCGTAGCCACGGTCACCACCGCGCGTGCCGCGGCATACCCCTCGACCACCTGGCCGATTTCCGCCTGCGCTTCGCTGGCGGTCTTGCCGGAGGCAAAGGCCAAACCAAAACGACGATTGCGCGATTGATTGTCGGTGCAGGTCAGCACCAGATCGCCGAGGCCCGCCAGGCCCATGAAGGTTTCGCGTTGGGCGCCCAGCGCCACGCCCAGGCGGGTCATTTCCACCAGCCCGCGGGTAATCAATGCAATGCGGGTATTGGCGCCGAAGCCCAGTCCGTCCGAGATGGCAGCGCCGATGGCCAGTACATTCTTCACTGCGCCACCCACCTCCACACCCACCATGTCAGTGGAGGTGTAGGCGCGAAAGTTATGGCCCGAAATGCTGCGCGCCAGTTCCAGTGCATAGTCGGCCGTGCTCGCGGCGACGGTCATCGCAGTAGGCAGGCCGGCGCCGACCTCGCGTGCAAATGTAGGGCCGGACAGCACAGCCATGGGACAGTCGGCGCCCAGCACTTCTGCCGCCACTTGATGCGGCAACTTGCCGGTGCTGAGTTCGAAGCCCTTGGTGGCCCAGGCCAGTCGCATGCCGGGCTGCATGGACTGCGCCAGCTGAATCAATAACTGACGAAATGCATGGCTGGGCGCGGCTACCAGTACTTCGCTGCAACCGCTGATGGCTGTGTGCAGATCAGGTTCTATCTGCAATGTGTCGGGAAAAAGTGCATCCGGCAGGTAGCGGGTGTTGTGACGCGTCAGCTGCATGCCGCGCAGTAGCGAACTATCCCGTCCCCACAGACGAGTGGGGCGACCGACGCGGGCGAATTGAATCGCCAACGCGGTGCCCCAGGAGCCCGCACCGATAACTGCGATCGGTGATGCGGCCACATCAGCCTCAGTTGACGGTAACTTGGCTGGGAGCTTCAGCCGGCGGGTTCTGCTGCCGGGCCTGATCGTACAGGGCGTCGAAATTCACCGGTGGGACCAGGAAGGGCGGGAAGCCACCTTTCATCAGCAGGTCGGACACGGTCTGGCGCGCATAGGGCAGCAGATAGTTGGGGCAGAACACCCCCAGTACGCGGCGCAATTCCTCGTTGGGAATATTGCGCGCAGCGAAAGCGCCGGCCTGCTTCACTTCGCACAACCAGAGGGTCTTGTCGCCCAGCACGGATTGCACGTTGATATGCACCACCACCTCATACAGCTCTTCGCCGAGCTGGTTGACGGCGGTGTTGAGATTCATGTTCACGGCGGGAGTACCCACATTCTGCGGAATGCGGGGTCCCTGGGGCGACTCGAACGAGACGTCTTTCAGATAGACGACCTGGGGCGCGAACTGGGGAGCATTGGGATCGGTAGCGCCATTCTGCTGGTTAATTTCGTCAGCCATATTGATGCCTTAACGGTTGGTTTATATTGAGAAGAACAGGAATTGCAGGTTGCAAGAAGGTGTTTTATTGCGGAGCTCTGCCCAGCAGCACGTCCAGCTCGCCTTTGCGATCCAGTGCGGCCAGGTCATCGAAGCCACCGATATGGCGATCGCCGATAAAGATTTGTGGCACGGTACGGCGGCCGCTGGAGCGTTTCAGCATGATAGTACGTTGTTCCGGATCGTCATCCACCTTGATGTCAGTGACACTGACGCCCTTGCGGGCAAGCAATTGGCGGGCACGATCACAATAGGCGCACACATGGGTGCTGTACATGACGATCTCCGGCACGGGCATCAAAGATTAGCCCTTGTTCGCTGCAGCAGCCTTGCCAATCGGCCTGCTCAGCGGCAGATTGTCCTGACGCCATGCCGCCAGGCCACCACTTAAGTTGAAGACGGTAGTGTAACCTTGCGCTTTGAGCTGTTTAGTGGCCTGTGCCGAGCGGGTGCCGGATTCACAACAGACGATCACCGGTTTCTCACGATACTTCTTGATGCTGTCCAGGCTGTTCGCCAGCGTCTCCAACGTGATGTTGCGGGCATTGACGATGTGCCCGGTGGCGAACTCTTCGGCGCTGCGCACGTCCAGTACCAGAGCGCCCTTGTTGTGCAGGGCAATGGCTTCGTTGGTGCTGATCGAAGTGGCGCCCAGCATGCGGTTGCGCACCTCGAAGGCGAGGGCAATCAGGGCTGCCAGGAGCGTGCCACCCGCCAGGTAGGGGTGATGGTTGAGATATTCCAGAAAGCGATCCATGGGTAATCTGTCCGACAAACCGGGGTTTGAGCTGAAAAGGGCGCGCAGTATATCAGTCGTACCTGGATCGCGAGGTTTCCTGGCGGGGCTGTGCGTGAGCACGGTCTTGCTGGCCATGGTGGCTACCGCGGCCAGCCGTGATGCTGCAAAAACCAAGGAAACCGAGCTGAATCAGGTGCGGGCGCGTATCGAAGCTGTGCGCAAATCCATTCAGGAAGACGCCGAACGCAGGGACTCGCTGGTGGGTGACCTGAAGCGCGCCGACGAGAGCATTCAGGCTGTGCGCAGCGAGCTGGGTGACATCCGCGCCCGCCGCCTGGCTGCTGAACAGCAGCTCGTCGTCCTGGGCAAGGAACAGGCTGCGGATAAGTTGAAACTGCAGCTGGAGCGCGATGCGCTCGCCAGGGAGCTGAAGTTGACTTATATGAACGGTCGCAACGAACAGTTGAAGTTGCTGCTCAATCAGCAGGACCCGGCCCAGCTCGGTCGCATGCTCAACTATTACGGCTACTTCGGCCGGGCACGCGCCGAACACATCAAGCGCATCAACGAACAACTGGCGCATCTGGATCTGCTGGCCGAACAGATCGGCGCCGAAACCGCCAAGCTGCGCAACATTGAAGCCGAAAACGAGCGCAGTGCCAAAGCGCTGGCGCAGGCACGCCAGAAGCGGGCCAGCACGCTTTCGCAGGTGGAAGACAAGCTCAAGACCGGTAATGAGCGTCTCAGCAAGCTGCAAGCCGATGCCCGCGCTCTGGAAAGACTGATCGACGAATTGCGCAAGGCCATGGAAAAAGCGGCGGCTGAAGCCCGCGCCAACGCCAGCAAGTCAAACACCAAGCCGACTATATCCAAGGCGCCTGTCGGCCGCGGCAGCTGGCCATGGCCAGTTAAAGGCGATGTACTGGCGCGTTTTGGCCAGCTGCGTTCCGGCGGCCCGTTGAAATGGGAAGGCCTGATGATCGGCTCAAGCCAGGGTTCACAGGTGCGCGCCCCGGCTGCAGGACGCGTGCTGTATTCCGATTGGTTGCCGGGATTGGGGTTGCTGCTGGTGCTGGACCACGGCGGCGGCATCATGAGCCTGTACGGACACAACGAGCAGCTCTACAAGAAGGTCGGCGAGCAGGTTGCTGTGGGCGATGTGCTGTCAGCCGTGGGTGACACCGGTCTGGAAGGTCGCACCGGCGTCTATCTGGAGATCCGCAACGGCAAGCAACCCGTGGATCCGCTCAACTGGTTGGGAAAACCTTGAGCCATTTGGGTGCATGAAGCAGCGGATATGTGAGCGGTTTCTCGCCCCGTCAGTTTTTCCCGCAATGGAATTCTGGACATAAGCGTCAAAGTGTTAGCTGCATCAATTTTCGATTTTTAATGCAGGTTACTCTACCCGCAGATTTTCAAATCGATCTTGATTAAGCAGCATTACCGATAGCACAACTGGCGAATGAAAAAGGACCTTACCAAGGAAAATTTGCTGGCAGGCGCGGCATCCCGGACGGATACGGTGCCAGACGGTGCTGTGGCCATGGATACGGTTTCGCTCAATCCCTATGGCCAGCTGCTGAAGGTGTTGTTGCCACGCGCGCTGAATATTGCCATTCATGATCGCAACGGTCTGTGTCTGTGGTTGGCCGATGCCTGCCAGACCGCCGAATTGCAGCAGCTTGCTGAAGACGAAGTGGCACGCACGCAGCTGGAGCCGACGGACGCAGACGGCTATGCCGGCCGCATGGTGCCGCTGGATGGCGAGACCGCCTATGTTTTTCCGCTGCGTGATCACCAGCGCAATCTGCTGGGTGTGGTGGTGCTGGCCTGTGCAGAGCGCGGCGCGGCGGTGCGCACTGCCGAGGCACTGGCGGGCCTGCTGCGTCCGGCACTGGAAGTGCTGTGCCGCGAGCTGGCCAGTCAATACAGCATCGAAACCCTGCAGCGCGATCTGCGCATGCGCGATGGCGATCTGGCCGTGGTGCTGGGTGAGGATACCGGCACCCATGAACAGCTCAATGAGGTGGATGATTTTGCGCGTTTGGTGAAGGCCTGCGTAAAACACATTGGCAGTGCCGTGGGCGCATTGCTGGTGCCCGAGAAGAACATTGCTGTTTACCGTACAGCGGAAGAGGTGACCCCCCGGGCTGGTTCCGATCTGCTGAATCGTACGCACCGGCATCTGTTTTCCCTGGCACAGGTGCAACGTCGCACCGTGTTGTTGAACCGCCCCATCGATACCGGCCCGCTGGCAAACATCGAGCACAAGATACTGGCCTGCCCGATCATTTACGGGGGTCGCCGCGTGGTGGGCGTGCTGGTGTTTTTCAAGCCTACGCGCGGCCCCGACTTTGCGCTGCGCGAAATTCAGCTGGTGGAACTGCTGGCGCGGCGGATTTCCCAGATTCTGCTGCATGCCTACGACGTTGCCACCGGCCTGCTGACCCGTCCGGCGCTGGAAAAACGCGCGGTCAACGCCCTGCGTGCGCAGCGTGGCGGCGACACGCATCATGTGATTTATGTCGATATCGATCGCCTGCATGTGCTCAACGAAATCTACGGCATGCACATCGGCGATGAAGTGATTACCCGCGTGGCGGCCATCATTCGCGGCGTGACCAGCACGCGCATTTCTGCTGCCAAGATTTCCGGCGACCGTTTCGCCCTGTTGATGCAACACGCCACGATGACAGAGGCGAGCAAGCTTGCCGAAACGCTGCGCGAGTCGATCAGCAATATGAGCTATACCATCGGTTCCAAGGTTGTTGAAGTGTCCGCCAGTTTCGGTGTGGCGCCGGTGCAGAACACCGAACATCCCCTGTCGCATGCACTGGCCAGCGCCGAAGCGGCCTGCAAGGCCGCCAAGGATCGCGGCCGTGGTCGCGTTGAAGTGTTTGAGGATACCGACCACAGCATCATTCGCCGGGTGGAGGACGTCACGCTCATCGGTGCCTTGCGTGAGGCGATTGAGCACCACCGCTTCCGCATGTATGCCCAGCCCATCGTGGATCTGCAGGGCGATTCCGGTCGGCGGCACTACGAATTGCTGCTGCGCATGACCGACGATGCGGGTCAGCCGATTACGGCGGAAAAGTTTCTGCTGGCGGCCGAGCGTTATCAACTGGCTCCGGCCATTGATCGCTGGGTGGTGACCTATGTGCTCGATGTGGTGTCGGCCATTGCACCACAACTGCAGCGCGCCAAGGCCTGTTTCGCTGTCAATCTGTCCGGCCAGTCGCTGGGTGATGACGAGTTCCTGGGATTTTTGGAAGAAAAGCTGCGCAGTTACGAGTCGATAGCCCCGCTGATTTCCTTCGAACTCACCGAAACCGCGGCGGTATCCAATATCGTGCGCGCCGAGACCCTGATGCGCAAACTGCGGGAGCTGGGCCACGAGATTTTCCTGGATGATTTCGGCAAGGGTCTGTCGTCCTTGTCATACCTCAAGTCCCTGCCGGTGACCTGCGTCAAGATTGATGGCGAACTGATTCGCGATCTGGTGCAGAACCCGCGTTCGCAGGCGATGGTAAGTGCCGTGGTGCAACTGGCGCGCGCCATGAAATTGACCACCACCGCCGAGTGCATCGAGAGCGAGGATATTCGCCGCATCGTCGCCGAACTGGGCGTGGACCATGCGCAGGGATTTGCCATTGGTCGTCCGCGCCCATTGGAAACGGTATTACACGAATTGATGAACTGCGGCAATTCAGTCCAATACGGTGACTTCAGCCTGTCCGCCTGAGGTCGCTTGCAGCGCTTGCACATTCCTTCCTGAGTGACTACAACGAGACTCCGGCTGGAAGTCCTCGCGGAGTTTGTTGCTACATGCCTCTGACCCTGACTGCTGCGCAGATCACCGATCTGGTGGACGCTACCTGTGGCGAACCCCGATCCTTGCTCGGCTACCATGAATTTGCCCGCGAACAGGATCAGCCGGTGGCGCTGGTGCGCGTGCTGGAGCGCGATGCGACCAGCGTGCGCGTGTTCTGGGAAGACGAGACCGTGGCCGACGCCAGGCCGTTGAGCCAGCTGCATGCCGCTGGCCTGTTTGAAGGCCGGGTTGCCTACCGTCGTCCGCTGCTGCCTTATCGGCTGGTGATCCGTTATCGCGATGGCACCGAGCTCATCAAGCACGACCCCTATTACTTTGCGCCGCAGCTGTCCGATCTGGATCTGCATCTGTTCGGCGAAGGCAATCACCACACTTTGTATCGCAAGCTCGGCGCGCATCCGGAAGTACTGGATGGTGTGGCCGGCGTGCGCTTTGCGGTTTGGGCGCCCAACGCACAGCGCGTCAGTGTGGTCGGTGATTTCAATTTCTGGGATGGCCGACGTCATGTGCTGCATGCGCTGGTCGGTTCGGGTATCTGGGAACTGTTCGTGCCCGGCATCGCAGTGGGCACGCTCTACAAGTTCGAGATCCGCACCCATGATGGTCGCGTATTGCTCAAGTCCGACCCCTATGGTTTGCAGATGCAGCTGCGCCCCGACACGGCCAGCGTCGTGGCAGCGCTGGATGACTATGAGTGGCAGGACTCGTACTGGCTGCAGCAACGCCGCCACTGGCAACCTCAATCCGCGCCCATCAATGCCTATGAAGTGCATCCGGGGTCGTGGCGGCTGAAACCGGACGGCAGTTTTCTGACCTGGCTGGAGCTGGCCGAACAACTGATCCCCTATGTCGTCGAGATGGGCTACACGCATATCGAATTGATGGGGGTGGCGGAACATCCGTTTGACGGTTCGTGGGGTTATCAGGTGACGGGCTACTACGCGCCCACTGCGCGGCATGGCACGCCACAGCAGTTCCGCATATTTGTTGATCGTTGCCATCAGGCCGGCATCGGCGTGCTGATGGACTGGGTGCCAGCGCACTTTCCCAAGGACGAGCACGGCCTGCGTGAGTTCGACGGCACGGCCTTATATGAACATGCCGATGTGCGCCAGGGCGAACATCAGGAATGGGGTACCAAGATTTTCAACTACGGTCGCCATGAAGTGCGTAACTTTCTGGTGGCCAATGCCCTGTACTGGATCGAACAGTTCCACATCGATGGTCTGCGTGTCGATGCCGTGGCCTCGATGCTGTACCTGGACTACAGCCGCAAGGCCGGCGAGTGGATACCCAACAAATATGGTGGCCGTGAAAACATCGATGCCATTGAATTCGTCAAACAGCTCAACTGGGCAGTGGGGCACTACTTTCCCGGCGCATTGACCATTGCCGAGGAGTCAACCGCATTTCCCGGCGTCACTCAGCCGGTGCATCTGGGCGGTCTGGGCTTCACGCTGAAGTGGAACATGGGCTGGATGAACGACACGCTGCGTTACATGCAGCTGGACCCGGTGTATCGGCGCTACGAACACAACCTGATTACCTTCTCGATGATGTATGCCTACTCGGAGCGCTTCATGCTGCCGATCTCGCATGACGAGGTGGTGCATGGCAAGCGTTCGCTGATCAGCAAGATGCCGGGCGATGAATGGCAGAAACGCGCCGGTGTGCGCCTGATGCTGGGATACATGACGGCGCATCCGGGCAAGAAGCTGCTGTTCATGGGCAGCGAGTTCGGGCAATGGCATGAGTGGCGTGCGCATGAGCAACTGGACTGGCCGCTGCTGGAGCACGCCAATCACCGCTCGCTGCGCGACTGGTGCAAGACCATGAACTTCATTTATCGTCAGCATCCTGAACTACATGCCAGCGACCACTCCTGGGAAGGGTTTCAGTGGATAGACCTGAGCAACGCCAACGACAGCGTGTTCGCCTTCATGCGTCGCACGACGCCGGACGCTGAGCCCCTGCTGTGTATCTTCAATTGCACGCCGGTGCCACGGGACAATTACCTGTTTGGTGTGCCGTTGCCGGGGCGTTATCGCAAGCTGCTGGACAGCGATGATCCAGCCTGGGGTGGTTCCGGCTACAGTAATCAATATACGGTGGATGCGGAAAGCGATGGTTGGGCGGGTTTTGCGCATCGCATGCGTATTCATCTGCCGCCGCTGGCCGTGACTTTCTGGCAGCGGGGCTGAGCGAATTGTTGTCGGGCATCAGGCAACCATTCGGTAGCTGCGGATGCGCGCACTGCGGTAGGGGCCGGTAGAGTCGCCAGATGCAAGTAGACCAATTTCCACAGTTGCAACGCGGCGAGCCCATTCCGTTGGGCGCCAGCCTTGGTGACCAAGGCGTGAATTTCGCCGTGTTCGCCAGCCGCGCCACGGCGGTGGATCTGTGCGTGTTCGACAGCAGCGGTGCGGTGGAGTTGTGGCGCCAGCCCTTACCCGGTCATACCGCCGGTGTCTGGCATGGCCTGCTGCCGAAGCCAGCAGGTCAGGCTGGCGTGGTGTATGGCTTTCGCGTGCACGGCGCTTACGAGCCAGCGAATGGACTGCGTTACAATCCCAACAAGTTGCTGATTGATCCCTACGCACGTGCCTTGCGCGGCGAGCTCATCTGGCATCCGGCCGTGTATGGCTTTGCTGGCGAAGAAGCCGCCGACAGCGCCGACGTGATCGACAGTGCGCCTTTTGTGCCCAAGAGCGTGGTTGTTGCTGCTGCGTTTGACTGGCAGGGTGATCATCCGCCTTCGGTCCCCTGGCGCGATTCGATTTTTTACGAACTGCATGTCAAAGGATTCACGCAGCTGCATCCCGACGTGCCGCCCGAACATCGCGGCACCTATCTGGGGCTGACCCATCCGGCCGTGATTGATCACTTGCAGCAACTGGGTGTGACCGCCGTTGAACTGATGCCGGTGCAGGACTTTGTCAGTGAAGCGTTTCTGACTGCAAAGGGTTTGCGCAACTACTGGGGCTACAACAGTCTGGCGTGGAGCGCGCCGGCACGCGCCTATGCCACTGCCGGTAGCCAGGATCCGGTAGCGGAGTTCAAAACCATGGTGCGTGCGCTGCACGCAGCTGGCATCGAAGTGATTCTGGACGTGGTGTACAACCATACTGCAGAAGGCAGCGAGCTGGGGCCCACACTCAGCTGGCGTGGCTTCGACAACGGCGCTTACTACTCCCTGCAGCAGGACAACCCCCGCTGGTACATCAATCGCAGCGGCTGTGGCAACACCATTGCGGCACATCATCCGGCCACGCAACAGATGATCATCGATTCCTTGCGCTACTGGGTGGAGGTGATGCACGTCGATGGTTTTCGTTTCGATCTGGCGCCGATACTGGGTCGCGATGCGCAAGGCTTTCGCAGCGAAGCGCAGTTCTTCCAGATGCTCAGACAGGAGCCCGCGTTACGCTATATCAAGCTGATCGCAGAGCCTTGGGACATTGGCTTCGACGGCTATCAGCTGGGCCGTTTTCCCAATGGCTGGTCGGAGTGGAATGATCTGTATCGCGACACCATGCGCGGCTTCTGGCGCGGCAATCCAGGCCGGCTGGGCGCGTTCGCCGAACGCTTTGCCGGTTCCAGCGATCTGTTTCGCAGCGCCGGTCGCAAGCCGACGGCCAGTGTCAATTTCATCACAGCGCACGATGGCTTCACACTGCAGGACCTGGTCAGCTACAACGACAAGCACAACGAAGCCAACCTGGAAGACAACCGCGATGGCCACAGCCACAACCTGAGCTGGAACTGCGGCGTGGAAGGACCCACCGAAGACCAGGCCATTCTGCAATTGCGCAACCAGCAAACCCGCAACCTGCTTGCAACCTTGCTGTGCTCGCAGGGCGTGCCCATGTTGTGTGCGGGCGATGAGTTTGGCCGCACGCAATTGGGCAACAACAATGCCTACTGTCAGGACAACGCCATCAACTGGATTGACTGGTCACTGGCGTACAAGAACGCGGCGCTGCTGCAGTTCGTCAGGCAGCTGATTCATTTGCGCCGTCAGGCGCCGGGGCTGCGCCGCGATACCTTTCTGAAAGGTGCGCGCGGCCCTGGACATGAACACAAGGACGTCAGCTGGCGACATCCCATGGGTCACGAACTGGATGCCGGCAATTGGCATGATTCGGAGGCGCGGGCCATTGGGGTGCTGATCGGCCAGGCGTTTGTCGATCTGCATGGCGAGATGCAGGGACATCTGTTCCTGTTGTGCAATACCGGCGATCAACCGGTGCGCTTCGTACTACCCATGCCGCAGCGCAGTATCGAATGGCGTCTCGCGTTCGATACCTCGGTTGACGGCATGATTCCCGAGCCACAGCTGATCCGTGAGGCATGCATCGTGCAAGGACATTCCATGGTGTTGCTGACCGATGGTCTGCACGAACGACGTTTACAACCTCGCAACAGTTAAAAGTTCGCATGAAGAAGCTCGACCCCCAGACCTTGGCTCATCTCGCAAGACAGTACGGTTTGGGGGAGTCGTACCACGACTATCGCGGGGAGTTTCGACCCTTCTCCGATGCAGCACGCACCGCGATTTTGCGGGCCATGGGTGCGCTGGGTCATGGTGTCAGAACGCAGGGTGCATCGCCACCAGCATTACCGGTGCAGGTGCGCACTCAGGATGAGCTGTTTATCGATGTTCCGCTGCCCGGTGTGCATACCGGGAGCAATGTGCAGTTGCAGGTACAGACTGAAGCGGGTGAGTCCATCGTTGCAACACACGCCGTTAGCAACTTACAGCAGCTGGCGGACAGTTCTTGTCGGCTGCCGCTGCCGCCCAACTTGCCATTGGGCTATCACCGGCTGGAGCTGCGTGTTGATGGGCAACCTCTTGCTGATTGCATGCTAATCATCGCGCCGCCGCGCTGCTACGAGCCGCCAGTCATACAGCAGGGCAAGCGCCTGTGGGGACTGTCCATCCAGCTGTACACGCTGCGTTCGGATCACAACTGGGGCATGGGCGATTTTGCCGACCTCAAGGACCTGATCCGCGTCGCGGCACCAAGTGGTTGCGATACCATCGGCTTGAATCCATTACATGCTCTGCGACCGGCCGATCCGGCGCACATCAGTCCCTACAGTCCCTCGCATCGTGACTTTCTCAACGTGCTGTACATCGCGCCCACAGCCGTACCCGAGTATCGGGAGTGCCCGATTGCGCAGGCGTTCGTCAGTCAGCAGGGGGATCAGCTCAATCTCCTGCGCGCCAGCACAGTGGTGCTGTATTCAGCCGTGGCCAATGCGAAATTCCAGGCATTCCGCGCCCTGTACGATACCTTTCACGCCGAACACCTGACCAACAATACGTTGCGGGCACAGGCCTTCCATCGCTTTGTGGAACGGTCTGGTGAAGCGCTGCACCTGCATGCCTTGTACGACGCACTGGATCAGCATTTCAGCGCGCAGCCGGGACGCGGCTGGGGTTGGCGCAGCTGGCCCGATGCCTTCCACGATCCGCATAGCGCAGCAGTTCAGCAGTTTGCTGCCGAGCATGAATCTCAGGTGGGCTACTTCATGTATCTGCAGTGGCTGGCATATACGCAACTGCATGAAGCGCAGCAGCTCGCGCGTGACCTGGGTATGGAGCTGGGAGTGTATGGCGATGTGGCCGTGGGTGTGGACCCCAACGGATCTGAAGTCTGGAGCAATCGAACGCTGTATGTGGATGGCGTTGCGGTGGGTGCGCCGCCCGATGCACTGGCACTGAAAGGTCAGGACTGGGGTATTCCACCGCAACATCCTGCGCAGCTCACAGCACAGGCGTACCAACCGTTCATTCATATGCTGCGCGCCAATATGCAATCGGCCGGCGCACTGCGTATCGATCATGTGATGACGCTGTGTCGTCTGTGGTGGGTGCCGCGGGGTTTTGAATCCACCGATGGCGTATATGTGTATTACCCGCTGGATGACCTGATGAAGCTGGTGGCGCTGGAAAGCGTGCGCAATCGCTGCCTGGTGATCGGTGAAGATCTGGGTACGGTGCCCGACGCCATGCGCCATGCCATGGAACGTTTCGGCCTGTATCACTACAAGGTGCTGCTCTTCGAGAAAGGCCATGATGGCCAGTTCATTGCGCCACACGACTATATACCGCAGGCCCTGGCCGTCATCACCACGCATGATCTGCCACCATTCAAGAGCTGGTGGCAGGGCGATGATATTACGCTGCGTGACCAGCTCAAGCAGTATCCGGATCAAGCCACACTCGAACGCGTGCAACATGAACGCGATCATGATCGTCGCCTGCTGCTGGAAGCGCTGACACGCGCCGCGCTGTGGCAATGGCATGCACACGAACCGTTGCCGCCGTATTCGCTGGCCTTGATGCGCGCGGCCTATTTGTATGCAGCGTTATCGCCCGCCGCGTTGCTGGTGGTGCAACCC
This sequence comes from uncultured Pseudomonadota bacterium, assembly GCA_963748005.1. Lineage (GTDB taxonomy): Bacteria > Pseudomonadota > Gammaproteobacteria > Steroidobacterales > Steroidobacteraceae > CAILZL01. The sequence continues at coordinate 1,423,004 of CAVVHH010000002.1, read as the reverse complement.
GAAGACCTGCAGGGCATGACCGATCCGGTCAATGTACCCGGCACCAGTACCGAACACGCCAACTGGCAGCGCAAGCTGGCGGAGGATTTGTCAGTGACGCTGCAGCGTGAAGACGTGCAAGAAGTGTTGCGTGCGATGGGTAAGGCGAGAAGGGGAGAGAATCCGAACTTGTAGGTGGTGCTGAACGCTGTGCCTCAGGCGCGTGCATTTTGCGCGTCGCCTGCAGGCGTTTGTGTACGCCCGGCATGGGCATGAACTTATGGGGTGGAAGTCCCCTGCCTGAGGATTTGAAGTCAACCATGTTGACGATCATAAAGACTAGCCGACGGCAAGGGCAACCCCGCGAGGGGTTGTCCGAAGGAAGCCTGAGCGCAAAGCGACGAGCCGATGAACAAGAATCGGATACAAGGCTGAGCAGCAGGGTCGAGCAGGCACAAGACTGCGATGACCACGAATCCGCGCTGCACAGTAAATCCGGCGGTTGTGTCGTGACAGTTCATGCTCTTATCCGGGGAGATCTGCTGTGTGTGCAGTTCGTAAAGAACGGCGCGCGGTGCAGCAATGCAGCGCGTAATGCGGCAGAAGTCAGCAGCGGTCGTGGTAGCGAGGCGATCATGGATGGTCGGCTGGCGAAGGACCAAAGAAGTAGGACAAGGCAGCGCCTGTTGGTACTCGATGCTCACGAAGCCTGCGCGAAGCGGGAAGTGGGTATCGGCGCATGAGCACCGCGCACGCCTTGGAATGGGGTTTACTGGAGAAGATTGTGGCCCGCGAGAACCTGATGCGCGCATGGCAGCGCGTGAAGGCGAACAAGGGTGCGGCTGGTTGCGACGACGTGAGTGTGCTGGATTTTCCAGCCTGGGCACGCGCGCACTGGCCGACGATCAAGGCACAGTTGATGGAAGGGAAATACCAACCGAACGCAGTACGTCGCGTGTGGATACCCAAAGCGAACGGCGAGCAGCGCCCGTTGGGGATTCCGAGCGTGGCGGATCGCGTGATTCAGCAAGCAATCGCGCAGGTAATTGGCCCGGTATTCGAGGGCCAGTTCAGTGACTACAGCTTTGGATTCAGACCGGGAAGGAACGCGCATCAAGCCGTCAGGCGAGTGCGTGACTACTTTCGATCAGGATACAAGCGGGTGGTCGATATCGATCTGGCAGCATTCTTCGATAGCGTGAATCATGATGTGCTGATGCGTTTAGTCGCGCAGCGCGTCAAAGACAAGCGAGTGTTGAAGCTGATCGGTCGATACTTGCGTGCCGGTGTCGAAGTGGACGGTGTGAAGCAACCGACGCCCTTGGGCGTGCCGCAAGGTGGACCGCTGTCGCCGCTGCTCGCCAACATTGTGCTGCACGAATTGGATGTGTACTTGGAACGCCAAGGTCGCCATTTCGCTCGGTATGCCGATGACTTTGTCATCTGCGTACGCAGCACCAGTGCAGCGCAGCGCGTGAAAGCCAACGTCACGCGGTTTCTCAAGCAGCGTTTGAAGCTGAGCATCAACCACGACAAGAGCCGGGTCGTGCCCAGCAAAGAATTGGAGTTTCTCGGGTTCTGTTTCCGGGGAACGAAGATCGTCTGGAGCGACAAAGCGTTGCACCGCTTCAAGCACCGGGTGAGGCAACTCACCGGTCGCAGTTGGGGCGTGAGCATGGAGCACCGCTACATGGAACTACGACGCTACGTCGTAGGATGGCTGAACTACTTTGCGTTGTCGGAATACTACCGACCGATTCCCGAACTCGACGAATGGCTACGAAGACGACTGCGAACTTGCTATTGGAAACAATGGCGCTGGGCGCGGACGAAAATCCGTCATCTTGTTGCGCAGGGTATCGGACTCAAGGACGCGATTAAAGCAGGCATGAGCTCCAAAGGCCCGTACTGCATGTCGCGAACCAAGGTGACGCAGATGGCGATGTCAAATCAGTGGCTCAAGGAGCAAGGCTTGGTCTCAATCAAGGAACTGTGGTCCCGTTTTCACTACCCTGCTTCAACCGCCTAGTGCGGACCCGCATGCTAGGTGGTGTGGGGAGAGCCGGAGAAATGCCGGCTCTTACCCGATTGGGTGTCCCACATTGACGACCCGGGTTTCCAACCACTTTTTGCCAAGTCACATGCGAAATCCGCACGGAGGCAGGAATAGTGAGGTGCAGACATCTCTTCTTGAGTCGGTGACGACGTGAAGCGAACGTACTCTGCTTCCTCTCGCCTACCATTCACCCACCGCCAGATACGGTAGTTAGATTCTCCGCGAAGCGGTGGCTGCTGAAGCAGTTCCGGTCCGACTAGCTTTGAGAAGTCGTTGTCTCTCGAAACGAATATTACTCGCTTTTCGCGTTTTGGCACGATGAAGTCTACTGCTGCGTTGAATCCGGGATCGGAGATCTTGTCGCCCAAAGAAGGCAGCGCGGATCGTGGATTGTGAAATACGAAAGACCAATGGCCGCCAAACAGGATTTGCTTGGTCAAGATTGCAAACAGGACATGTGCATCCCCATTCTGGATCGTAACTAGATCACCCGGACGAAGCTGGATCATGGTTTCGCCCAACTACAAATAGAGGTCGGTATTACGGGCTCTAAATACCGCTTTACAAAGGGAGCTGTTGCTCGATAACGGCATACCTCGTTCCTTGTTTCCGATTGTGATCAAAGTCTTTCTGTATTCTTAGTGGGTCTAAATACAAAAGGCAAATAGGACTTGAGCGTTCATGCCGACTCCGATTTCTGATTTGCTGGCGCCTGATCACCGCACCTCAATCCTTTGCCACGCCCCCGAGCGCCAGCGCCAGAACATGGCGCAGCCGATCAGGCACACGTAGATCACCGCGGCGGTCCAGCCGCCGACTGCACCCATGCCGAATTGCGGTAGCCATGTCACCCAGCCGTTGCTCTCTGCAAACGACAGGCTGTGGGCCAGGGGTACAAAAAAGAACCAGGACATGCCCAGCACCAATGCGGCGGGTACGGTGGCATCGCCTGCGCCGCGCAGGCAGAAACTCGATCCCAGTGTCATGCCATCAAACAATTGATAGGCCGCTGCGAGCCACATGATGGTGACACCGGTGCGGATGACTTCAACGGACTGTGGATCATTTGCATTCACGAACAGCGGCATCAGCCAGGGACTGGTCAGGCCGAGAATAAGACCAATGCCACCCATGTACAGCGTGGCCAGCAGGATGACGAAGTTGCCCAGCTTGCGAGCCCATCGTTTATCGCCTGCGCCGATGGACTGTCCCACCAGTGTGGTGCCCGCCAGTGCAATGCCGATGGCCGGCATGTAGGCGATGGAAGTGAGCATCATGGTGACCTGCGAAGCGGCGCCATCCACCGCACTCAGCTTCACCTGCATCAATTGAAACAATGCAAAGCCAAACAGATCAGCGGCCAGCATCACGCCCATGGGCAGCCCGAGCCGGAACTGGCGATACAGACGTGGCCAATGCAGGTGCCAGGTAAGGCGTGCGCGATACCTGCTGAATTCGCCGGAGCGCGCGAACACCCACAGTGCAATCATCACGCCTGTTGCGGTTGCGCAGTTGGTGGCCCATGCCGCGCCGGCCACGCCCCAGTTGAATTTGAAGATGAATAACTGCGCCAGCACGGCATTGATGCACAGCGTGAACAGATTGATGGATAGCGTCACCCGTGCGCGGCCAATGCCATTGAAGAAACCCAGCACTGCCCACAGCGCCACACCCAGTGACGCGCCCAGCATGCGCGGCTGCCAGAATTGCAGCGCCAGTATGCGCACGGATTCATCCAGACCAAAGGGCGCGAGAATCCATTCACCCTTGAAGCCAACAAACGCAAATACCGGCGCAGTGAACAGTGCTGCCCATAGTGCTGTCCAGGTGGCCTGTGAGGCGCGTGTAAAACGCCGGCCACCATAGGCCTGCGCTACGAGGGTTTGCACCGCCATGCCCACGCCGCCGAGCACGCCAATGAACACAATGGTCAGCCAGTGCACGGCGCCCATGCCGGCTAGTGCGTTCGTGGAGATGCGACCCACAAACCAGGTATCAGTGAGATTGAGCAGCGCCTGCACTGCACTGTTGGCAATCAGCGGGCCGGCAAGGGCCAACACAATCCGCCAGTCCACATGCGCGCGACCCTGCGTATCGAAGCGCTGGGCTGGCAGGTGTCGTTCGCTGACAGTACGGTTCATGCAGGGCAAATGGGGCAGTCATGCGGCCCAACAGTGTAACCGCTACTGCGGTGGTATCCGCAAACAAGAAGGCCCCGCTCGCAATCGAGCAGGGCCTGATGTTTTCTCGGATGGTTTACTGACTACTTCGGGCTATCGAAGCGAAGCTTGACCTTCGTTGGCTGGGTGGTGGGCTTGCCGTCGCGCATGGGCGGTTCAAAGCGCCATTGCTCGACGGCCTGTACAGCGGCCCAGTCGAATACTTCCTTGGGCTCGGAATTTGTCGCGCGTACGTTTTCAACCGCACCGGTCTGGGTAACCGTGAACGAGACTTCCACCCAGCCCCCGATGCCACGATCACGTGCCGCGGTGGGGTAAGCAGGCGCCACGGTCTTGGTACGCTTGAGTGGTACCGGCGGCAAGCTGGCTGCATTCGCTGCATTGTTATTGGCGGCGGCTTGTGCGGCGGCTTCCGCAGCAGCTTTCTGGGCTGCCGCCGCTGCAGCCAGCGCTGCATCACGTTCTGCCTGGGCTGCCGCTGCGGCTTTCTGAGCGGCCTGTGCTTCAGCTGCAGCAGTGGTCTTGGTGCGTGCTTCGTTCAATGAGCGTTCGATGGCGCTCAGGTCGGCGCCTGCGAAACCCAGCTGACGCGCTGCGGCCAGCAGAGCCTGCGCCTGATCCATCTGGTTCTGTTCAGCAGCGCGTCGTGCGGCCTCGATCAGGCGATTGCTGAGCGCGCGCTGCGCCTGCGCGATGCTCGGATCAGTGGGATCGAGCTTGCGCGCGTCAAGTATGTTGTCACGCGCATTGTTGCCGGCCGGCGAAATCAGGCGACCGTTGTCCATGTTCTCCTGTGCGTCGGCGAGCAGCGCGCGTACTTTCTTGCCCAGATCCTGAGCCTGGGTCAGTTTGAGACGTTCGCGTTCACGCGCCACCTGGCCGTCAAGAAACTTCAATCGCGCATTATCGGGTGCAACGTCACGTGCCTGTTCGAGCACTGTCACGGCGGTTTCCAGCTGCTCGGCGGTCAACGCCGCTTCGGCTTGTTCCAGCAGCTTGTTGGCCACTGCATCGATACCAGCGCGCGCACGGGCACTTTTGGCGTCGATGGCCAAGGCGCTGCGATACAGGTCCAATGCGCTTTCACCTGGTGGCTCCAGCAGCTTGCCGGCCGCCAGGGCCGCGTCAGCCAGCGTCAGTTCCTTGCCGGCGCCGGAAGTGTTCTGGTCAACGGCAGCTGCTACCGGTTGCGTCTCGTTGCCGCCCATGCGGCTCAGGCCGTAGAACGCACCACCGACGATAACAATGAGTGCCGCACCCAGACCGATGTAGGCGGGCAGGTAACTCTTGCGCACCGCACCGTCGTCGCTATCGGCATTGGCTTCTCGGCGGTTGTTGGCCGCGCCCAGCTCCGCGTGCTGCGTCAGCGCGGCCTCGAGAGTCAGTTTGGTCTGACTGTGCGCCAGCGGCATCAGCATGAATCGATAAATGTGCCCCGCTGCGGTCAGCTTCATCAGCGCCGCGCTGTCCTCACTCCTGCCGGCAACCACTACCACCAGATCGGGCAGATCCTGCAGCAGCTGAATGACTGTGCCTGGAATATCGGGACAGCAAGCGGTATCCATCAACAGCACGCCGGGCCGCAGGTTACGGCACTGGGCCATCATGGTATCGAGACTGTGGGTGTCGACTACTTGCGAGCCGGTGGGCGTGGCGCGGTGGACGATTTCCAGCAAGTTGGCATTCTTGCTGAGCGCCAGAATAGCAGGCTGAGTGCCAGTGCTGGCCTGGGAGTTCTGGGCAGTCTGTCTGTTTGCGGCTTGCATATCGTGGGTTTGGGTTTCTTTGAATAGTGAGTGGATGGTTGCCATCTTGCCGTTCCCCGACGGTGGTAATTCCGTTGGCGATACATGGTACTGGTAGTGATTCGCGACTCTGCGACATGCGTCCCTGTTCAAGATAAGGTGACGTGAACCAGCCCGCAGAATTGCATGAATGGACTTAAGGCCTGTTTGGAGGAGGGGGCAAGGGCGTAGTATCAAGATGCTGCGGATTAAGCGAGGTGCTTGAGTGCCTGTGCAATAGCCGTTATTTTGCTACCGACTCTGCCGCCGGTCCGTACAACTGGACACACAATGAATACCGTACTGGTCGCTACCGAACGTGATCTTGAACAGAACCTGCTGGCTCAGGCCCTGGATGGCAAGGGTTATAACGTCATCCGTTCGCGTGATGGTCTGGATGCGCTGGAAATGGCCCGTAACCAGTCGCCGCAGGTGCTGTTGGTCAATGTGGCATTACCCAAGCTGGATGGTTTCGCGCTGTATCGCCGTTTTCAGCAGGATGACCAGTTGCGCGGCATTCCGGTGGTGCTGTTCTCGACCCGCAGCAACGATCAGAAATCTCAGAGATTTGCGGAGGAATTGGGCGCAGTGCGATTCGTGGGCAATGCCCTGAAACCCGGCGCGCTCAACGGCGTCATCGAAGCTGCGCTCAAAGCAGAACCCCCGGCGCCACTGCCGGTAGTGCAGCTGAAGAAACCGGTGGCTGCTCCACCAATCGAGGTTGATGCCACCCCATCCGAGACAGATAAAGCCGACGTCACACCACTGTCCAGACCGGCTCCCGGGCCATCCGCTGTGGTGGTCAGCGATAAAGAAGCCATGCCCGCTGCGATCGACCGGACCATGAAACTGCAGGCATTGGTTGCATCGCCTGAGGCAGAACAGCTGGCGGAACTACGCATGGAACATGCGCGGCTGAAGCAGTCCTTGTCCATTGTCCAGCAAGAACTTGCTGGGGCGCAGGCCTGGCAGCAGCTATTTGCATCCAGCCCCGTGGCAATGTGGATCACGCAAAAGTCCACCCAGAAGATGTTGGCGGTGAATCCGGCTGCCTCGCGCCTGTTTGGTTACAGTCGGGAGGAATTTCTGCAACTGGAGTCGCCCGACATGCTGCGTGACAACGGGCAAGTCAATATCACCAATGTATTCGCGTTTCGCAGCAAGGACGGCAAGAGCATGTCGCTGCTGGTCAACTCCGCCGATCTTGAGTTTGAAACGCACCCAGCCGAGTTGTGGACGGCGCTTGATGTCACCTACCGCGTACGCGGCGAGCGCGCCATGGCCGAGGAAGTGCAGCGTGTCAAAGGCCAGCTGGCGGCACTGCCGGTGCCTTACTGGGTCATCAACGCGGACAATCGGCTGCGTGATGCCAATGCGGCCTGTTGCCAGCTGCTGGGCCACAGGCGTGAACACCTCCTTGAATGCAGCGTGACAGATCTGATCCAGGATGCGCAGGAAGCTGCGGCCCTGCTGCAGCTATCGGCCGGAGAACACCTCGCGGTGTCAGTTAAGCATGGTGACGGCAGCGTACAGCCAGTTGAATTCATTGCGGGACAAGGTGAATTCGGGGCTGGTCAGCGCCTGTATGCATTGCAGGCAGAACGGGCGCCCATTACCCACGAGATGGCGGTACAGCGGCCCACCGTGCCGAAGCTGCCGGTGGCGCTGGAAATGCTGCGTTATGCAGAAGATGCCGACGAAGGCACCTTGCTGCAGTATGCCATGGCGCAGCTGGCGCAGGCATTCGACAGTCCGTTGGCATTGTTTGCGTCGCTGGAACGGGTCACACAAACGCTGGACATCTGTGCCATCAATCATGCCCAGTCCAATCGCCGTTCCACCGCCAGCAACTCCATTGCTGTCCCTGGGCCATGGCGCGAATTGCTGACTCCGCGCACCCTGTGTTCAAGCGACACACCCGACGATGCGCTGTTGATTGAAGGACTGCCGGAGATTTCCAGTTATGCCGCATGTTCGGCCGGTAGCGGCCGTGAGTTGTGGCTGCTGGTCATTGGCAATCGGGATGCTGCCTATACTGCCGACGAACAACGCGAATTGCAGGACTGCACCGAAATTCTGGTGGCGCTGCTGGCGCGCAAGCGTCAGCAGCTCAAATTGCAGTCCGCGGTGCGACGCAGTGCCGCATCAATGGAAAGCGTACTGGGTGTCATTGAGAAACTGCTCGACCAGCATGATGTTTTCGCGGCCGGCAGCGGCCAGCGTGTTGCCAGTCTTGCCGTGGCCATTGCCCGGCAACTGGGACTCAGCAGCGATCAGCAAACCGCGCTTGCGCATGCGGGGCGCCTGCACGATGTGGGACACCTGATGCTGCCGCAGAGCTTGTTGTTGAAGCCAGCTGTGCTCAGTCCTGCTGAGCGAGCCCTGGTGCAAACTCACGTGGAACAGGGCGTCAAACTGTTGCGCAGCGTTGATCTGGGTGTGGATGTTGCCGGCATCGTTGGGCAGCACCATGAACGTCTCAATGGCAGTGGCTATCCGCTGGGTATACAAGGTCCGCAAATCAGCATCGAAGCGCGCATTCTGGCGGTGGCCGATGTGCTGGAAGCGATCAGCAGGGCTCGTGCCTGGCGGCCGGCGCAAAGAATTGAAGCTGCGCTGGTGGAACTCAAGGCAGATGGTGGTCTATATGACGTTGACGTGCTGGCCGCGTGTGAGCGGGTGCTAAGCGGTAATGATGGGCATTGGCCGGTTTAGAACGCACTACCGGCCACGAACTCAGAGACCCCGTAGCGGGCCCTGACAGACTTACTCCAGACACACCACCAGTTGCGCCGCATGGCTGCGCCAGTTGATGGGAATGACGAACGACCGCACGTTCTCGGGTGTGCTGACCTTGTCGGTATCGCCGGCGATCACCTGTGGCACCGAAATCATGAAGTCCTTGCCAAAATCGCGCCGCGCATTTCCCGAAATCGTGTTGGCAACCTCGCCCACCAGATCGGCCATGTTTGCCTCGGTCAATTCGGTTTCACCCATGCGCATCAATAACACTGTCAGCATGGGCCTGGAAGCCGTGAAATACACCACGCCACGACGCTTGCCCGCAATACTGATCATGCCGGTGAATTCATGCACCGTGGGCTTGCCGTTCTGCACCAGGTACGGTGACCCTACGGTAGCCGCCTGATTGGCGGTAGCTTCGAAGTAGTGGGTGGTACCTTCGACGAAAGTTGACAGTTCAAGATCCGACATCATTGTGCACCCCGCAGCAACTCTTCCAGAGCCTCGGTCAGCTGCCGGTCGGTAAACGGTTTGCACAGAAAACCATTGGCGCCTTTCTGCAGCGCTTCGATGGCGGTGGCCTTGTCAGACAGTGCCGAGACGACCAGTATCAATACATCGGGTTTGATCGCGACCAGCTTTTCCACGCATTCGATGCCATCCATTTCCGGCATGGTGATGTCCATGGTGACAACATCCACCGGCTGCTTGCGGAAAGTTTCGACGGCAATGCGGCCGTTGGCAGCGGTTGCCACGACTTCCAGTCGTTCGATCTTCAGTTCACGTTCTATCTTGCGCCGAATGATGTTCGAGTCATCGCAGATCATCATCTTGAACTTGCGATTGGCGTTCTGTTCGGCCTGGGCAGTGGCGACTGACATTGGTTTCCCTCTCGGTTCCTGATGTGTTGATTGTTGTTTTATGCTGCGGCTGCCTGAGACGGCGCAGGCAACCAGATCTTGAACCTGGTGTAACGTCCCTTGGCAGTTGACATGCCGACACGGCCGTTGAGCTCGGCCACCAGCACGCGAACCAGATCCATGCCGGCGCCGCGACCCGCGTCACTGGTAACTGTGTCGGCGGTGGAGAATCCTGGACGGAAGATCAGTGCCATGGTCTGGCGCTGATCCAGCACCGCTGCCTGTCCTGCGCTCAGCAAGCCGCGTTCGATGGCGACCTGCTTGATGCGATCAAGCTGCAGGCCGGCGCCGTCGTCTTTCACGATCAGTTCCATTCCCTGCGCGCCGTGGTCGGCGAACTCGATACTGAGTTGACCGAACTCGGGTTTGTTGGCGGTACGACGCTCTGCGGGTGTTTCAATGCCATGCACGACGGCATTGCGCACCAGTTGTATGGCGATGTCCTTGATGGCCCGGCGATAAGCTTCCGGCACCGACTCCAGTCCGCTGCATTCCAGCTCCACCTGCTTGGTGCTGTTGTCAGCTACTTGCTGGGCCAGCTTGTCGAGTGTGCGCTTCAGGCCATTGCCGCTCATCAGTGCTTCCAGCGCCGAGGTGCCTTCGCGGGCATCATCGGTATTGCTGTTGGACAGCCAGTCGTTGACCTCTTCGGAGTTCACCTCGGTCTTGTTTGGCTGGGTAGATTCGGACGCGCGCCGGGTGGCGATTGCCTGATGCAGATCCACCAGACGCCCCAGCATTTCGCGTACCTGCGCCAGGTGATTGAACAGGTCGTCCAGTTTCACTACCAGCGGCAGGAAGTCATTACCCGAAATGGTGGCGCGCGCCTTGATTTCGTTGAGTGATTCTTCGAAGCCATGCGCGCGTTGTTCGACGGTTTTCAAACCCAGTGCCGAGGCTTCGCCCTTCACTGCATGAATCTGCCGATAGATATTGTCGATCTTGCTGCGGAACATCGCTTCTTCACGGGCCGGCTCGCGCAGGATGGTGTTGACCATCTTCAACGAAGTTTCGGCATCGGACAGGAAGCCGGTCAGGCTGGCCGGATCGACGTGCAGGATGCGCAGCAACAGATCCAGCTGCGCCTGCGCCTTTTCCTGTGACTCCTGCAATTCACGCGCCAGCATCACACGTTTGGTGACATCGTTCACCGTCACCAGCAGGTGCGAGAGCTGGCCGTCGGATTTCACCCGGTTGAAATCAAATTCCAGGAAGTGTGTTTCGAAGCCGCCTGATGGATTGTCGAAGTGCACTTCCACTTCGTTCAGCGGATTGATGGTCTTGACCAGCTTCTCGTTGACACGTTCGCCCCACAGCAACTGCACATAGTCCTGCGCAGTCTTGAGGGTCTTTTCCGGCACAATGTTGCGCAGCAGACCCTCAAAGGTCAGGCCGTCCAGGTCATCGCGGTGGAATATATTGGCCAGCGCCAGCGAACGTTCGCTGCCGATGCGCTGGTTGCGGTCCAGCAGGAACAGACCTTCGTTCACGGTGCGCAGAATGTCGGCGGTTTCCTTGCGCGCCAGACCCGATTGCACTTCCTCGGCGCGCAATGTGCCGCCAAGATAGGATAGGATGGCGATCAGTCCACCCAGTGCAATCACGATGCTGGCGATCTGCACGATGCGCAGCAAACCGACGCGCGATTTGCCGTTGGCTTCAAGCTGTTCGCTGACGGTCTTGAATGCCGCGCCCAGCTCCTTCTGCATCACGACTTCCAGCGGCGCAAGCTCGGCCAGGGCTTCTGCGAGGCGAGTGCCGCGCTCATTCAGGCTGACCACGTTGTTGTCGGTCTGATAGGGATTGCCGCCACCCAGACGCAGCACGGCGTCGAGCTTGGTCTTGTAGGTGTTCCAGCGCTTCTGCGCGCTCAGCAGGGTGCTCGCCGCCGGTTCGTCGCGCATGCTGGAGAAGGCATAGATGCGTCCCTGATCGTCGGTGATACTGCCATCATTGGTGAGGCTGGCCAGCGTTTGATCGACGCTGTTGGCAGCGTTACGCAGTTCGCCAAAGGTTTCGGCAATGGGTTCGTGAGTCTTCAGGCGCGCGGCAAGGGCGCGTGTGTTCGCGGTAATCACGGCAGGCTGTATTTGTTGACGCGCCAGGTACTTGACGCCTGACAGGTCGTTACTGAACAGCTGCGACATGTACATGTTGAAACCCAGCACCAGACCGATCAGCAACATGAATGCTGCCAGCCCCATGGCGATGGATTTATAGCGGCCAAGATCAAGAAAATTCATCAGAACCCCCGGGTCCTATGTACTTTGTGCCATATGAGTTGCCAGTGACGACTGTGCGCCTTATACGACACACAGTTGCGAAATCCCCATTCCGGTGCACTGTCCATTACAGCGCTATGTTCCATATATTTCCGTCAGCAGAAGGCGACACAGTTCGCCATTCGGGCTGATGGAAACTTGAAACGGTTCAAGGTTTTCGGGATTTGTTAAGGGTTCTTGGCGCTGATCATGCGGTGTTTGTGTACGTGGCCGTGTGGCAAGCCACACCAGCCGTCACTACAACCAGCCGCGGCGCTTGAAATAGACATAAATGCCCAGGATGGACCCGAACATCAGCAGCAGCGCCAGCGGATAGCCCAGCGGCCATTCAAGTTCCGGCATGTGCCGGAAATTCATGCCGTATATACTGGCAATCAATGTCGGTGGCATGAGCATCACCGCCGCTACCGAGAAGAGCTTGATGATGTTGTTCTGTTCCAGGTTGATCAGGCCCAGTGTGGCTTCCAGCAGGAACGACACTTTGGTGCCCAGAAAACTGGCATGGTCCGACAATGCGGCGGCGTCGCGGGCAATGGAGCGAAACCGGCTGCGATGTTCATCGTTCAGGGCAATGTTGCTGCTCTGTTGGACGAACACCAGCAGGCGCGCGAGGCTCACCAGCGACTCGCGTGCCTTGGAGTTCAGTTCGCCGTTGAAGCCGATGCGCTCCAGCAGGCCACGCAGATCGCGCTTGGATTTGCGGGCCTCCGGATCGGTCTGGAAAATGCTGCCCGACACGGCGTCCAGATCATTGCCCACCCGTTCCAGGGTATCGGCAATGCGCTCGGTGATGGCTTCGATCAGGCCTGCAAAAATGGACACTGCCGAGTTGCAGGCGCCGGGATGGCGTTCAGCGTAGGCAATGAAATTCCGGAAGGGGCGCGTATCCACGTACCGGTTGGTAATCAGCCGGCCTTTGGCCAGAATGAAAGTCACGGCAGTACTTTCCGGACGCGCCGTATCGAGTTTGGCGGCAATGGTCGTGGTCATGTACAGCACGCCATCTTCTTCGTAGAGACGATTGGACGTTTCGATCTCGCGCATTTCTTCGCGCGAGGGAATATCGATGCCCAGTTCGCGTTCTACGGCGCGTTCTTCTTCTGCGCTGGGTTCCAGCAAGTCGACCCACACACCATCATCAGGAATGCGCTGGATGCCGCTGGCTTGCGTCCTGGCCAGACCGCGTGCAGTTGAAATGTAGGTGTTCAGCATGCGACCAGCGCGCTCAGGTGCCGCGCTCGCGGCTGGCCAGATCGTTGATCAGATCAATCAGTTGTTGTTGGCTGCCGGCGCGACCTACATCGGTAACATACTTGCCGTTGATAACGATGAGCGGCACGGATTCCACTTTGTAACGCAGGCCCAGCGAGTCAGCGCGTTTCAGGCTGGACTCGACAGCGAATGAAGAGAATGCCTTTTGAAAATCGGCCTGGCTGACGCCATGACTGGTAAAAAAGGCTTGAATGCGCTCCGTCGAATTGAGCGGATCACCATTCTTGTGGATTTCCTGAAATATGGCGGTGTGCAGTTCTTCCAGCTTGCCGAGCATTTCGGCTGTATAGAACAGCCGTGCGTGCGTTTGATGCACGGCACCCCACATGACCGGCACGCGCACAAAACTGACAAACGCCGGTTTGCCGCTCTTGCGCCAGCTTTCCAGGTACGGATCCAGCGCATAACAATGCGGACAGCCATACCAGAATACTTCGGTGACTTCGACCTGCCCCGGCGCGGCGCTGGTCGGTTGGGTGGGCACAAGACGGGTGTAGTGCACACCTTCCTTCCATTTTGAAGCCGGTTCCGGCTGCATCTCGGCAATACGCAGGGCCATGGGTTGCGAAGTGGTGGCGCCGGTATCTACCGCTTCCGTATCGCCGGTTTCAGTGATTTGTTCGCCCAGCGTCTGCTCATCGGTTGCCGGGGCGGTTTGCGCGACTACCTCGGCAGGTGTTTCAGTTGCTGTTTCAGTTGCCGGCGCGCTGACTACTGCGGTGTTGGTATCGCCCGTGTTGCCGGGTGCATCCTTCTGGCTGCAGCCAATAAGTGATACCAGCAACGCAAGCCCCAAGGCCAGGACAGAAATGCGCTTCATGGTCGGGCTCCGAGGTTAAGCGTGGATATAGTGTCTGGATCCGCGTGCACGGGTCCAATCAGCAGGTACACCGGACAAGTCCGGTGTACGGTTGTTTTAGCGCAGGCCTTGTACGTACTGGGCAACCGCGTCGATCTGGTCGTCGGTCAGTTTGGCGGCGATCGTGCGCATCATCTCGTTCTGGTCGGTCTTGCGCTCACCCTTCTTGTAAGCATGCAGCTGCAGCGCTACCTGCGTGGCGTGTTGACTGCGGATGGATGGATAGCTGGCGGCCGGATTGCCACGACCGTTGGGTCCATGACAGGCCATGCAGGCCGGTGTCTTGTTGTCAGCGACACCACCGCGATAAATCTTCTGACCGAGCTCGACTTTCGCCTTGGCGGCTTCCTGACCCTTGATGCGTTGTGACGCGTAATAGGCCGCCGTATCTTCAATTTCCTTGTCGGTCAGGGTGAGCGCGATCGGAGACATCAGTACGTTGGTGCGTTCGCCAGCACGGAATGCCTTGACCTGCTTGACGATGTAGGTCTCGTGCTGACCGGCGATGCTGGGCCATTCCGGGTTGACGCTGTTGCCGTCCAGACCATGGCATGCCACACATACCGTCGAGGCCTTGGTCTGACCGGCCTGGACATCGCCGGCCGCTGCGGCGACGTTACCTGCAGTGAGACCGAGCAACAGTGCGGTGGAAACCATCAGCCCACGCGCCAGTTCGTACTTGTTAGACAGACCAAGGTTCATCGACAGAGCTCCAATGCGGTAATCCAATGCCAGCCTGAGTGTGTCTGAGGACAAAGCTGGCGCTTAAGTCGCGCGATTGTACACGAGGGTCTGATGGCGTTCATGCCATCGCTGCGTTGGAGTCCCAAAATCCGCCAGGCAAGGCGTGAGGAGCGAGGTTTGGTAGCTCCAAATGAGCGACGAGCAACGCGGCATGGCGGATTTTGGGGCCCAGCCCGATGGGTTGAGACTATAACGACTCAGGACTTTGTTGTGACCGAAGGAAATCCCTGTGGAGCACCTCGCTTGAGTACGGCTAAGTACACTGCGCTCGGCGCGTCGCGTCCTGAGTCGCTATAGTCTCATCACGGCGATGGCATGAACGCCATCAGACCCTATTTCCCAATTTGGCAGCCCGGAATCAATGCCTTGGCGGCTGTGCCGTCGGTCAGCAACACCATGTCCTACTACCCGAACGTTCAGTATCTGACCGGCGCCTGGCAGGCGCCGCAGTTCCCCTCGGACCAGGGCGTGGAGGTCGCATTTGCCGGGCGCTCCAACAGCGGCAAGTCCAGTGCCATTAATGCCATCACCGGGCGTATTGGTCTGGCGCGCACCAGCAAGACGCCGGGGCGCACCCAGCTGATCAATTTTTTCAGTATGTTGCAGGACCAGCGGCTGGTGGATCTGCCGGGCTATGGATTTGCCAAGGTGCCACCGGCCATGCAGCAGCACTGGCACGAGCTGATGAGCAGCTACTTTGAAAAGCGCCAGTCCCTGACCGGTCTGGTGGTGCTGATGGATTCCCGCCATCCGCTCAAGGACACCGACCTGCAGATGCTGGAATGGGGTGCGCAGCGGCACCTGAAGTGCCATGTGCTGCTGAGCAAGGCCGACAAGTTGACCCAGTCGGAGGGCATGAAGGTCACCCGAGAGGTGCGCGCGGCACTGGGCGATCACGCCACGGTGCAGCTGTTTTCGGCCACTACCAATCGGGGAGTGGATGAGGCGCGGCGGTTTCTGGATGGGTGTTTGAAGGGGTAAAAAATACCCCGGTGGCATGGCCACCGGGGGTATATAGAAACCCGGCATGGGGATGACCGGGTTAGCCATTCGCTCAGGGAGGGAGACGAATGGAAACGTCCTGGCAGACGTTCAAGGTATGAGAGCCGTCAGGGACCGGGAAAGTTCCAGCCGACGCCAAATTTTTTCCGCCCGATTTGCAAAGAAATTACAGGATCGCTCAGGCCGGACCGGATGAGGTCTACCTGGCGCTCTATACCCCGGGTTTATTGGCGACAGCGACCGGAGCAGATTGCAACTGGTTCAAAAAGTGTTGGCTCAATGCGCCTCGTCCCAGTTCTTGCCGGTGCCGATATCCACCTTCAGGGGCACGTTCAGGTCGGCTGCAGCGGACATGCGGGAACGCACTTCGGTAATCAGTTGTTCGGCCAGCACTTCGGGGACTTCCAGCACCAGTTCATCGTGCACCTGCATGATGAGTTTGGCGTTGAAGCCTGAGGTTTGCAGCCAGCCATCCACGTCAATCATGGCGCGCTTGATGATGTCGGCCGCCGTACCCTGCATGGGCGCGTTGATGGCGCTGCGCTCCGCGTACTGTCGCAAAGATGCATTACGCGATTGAATATCCGGCAGATACAGGCGCCGGCCGAATACGGTTTCCACATAGCCGAGCTCATGCGCCTGTGCACGCGTGCGTTCCATGTACTGCTTCACGCCGGGATAACGATCGAAATACAGATCAATGTACTTCTGTGCTTCGTTGCGTCCCACGCCCAGCTGCTTGGCCAGACCGAACGCCGACATGCCGTAGATCAGGCCGAAGTTGATGGCCTTGGCCGAGCGACGTTGTTCGCTGGTGACCTGTTCCAGTGTGATGCCCATGACTTCAGCAGCGGTGGCCTGATGAATATCCTTGTCTTCGGCGAAAGCTTTCAACAGTGATGCATCGCCGGAAAGATGCGCCATGATGCGCAATTCAATCTGCGAATAGTCGGCTGCAATCAGCACATGTCCGGGCGGTGCTACAAATGCTTGACGAATTCGCCGACCTTCCGCGGAGCGAATCGGAATGTTCTGCAGGTTGGGATCGGTAGAGGACAGGCGACCGGTTGCCGCTACTGCCTGATGATACGAAGTATGCACGCGACCGGTACGCGCATTGATCTGCAGCGGCAGTTTGTCGGTGTACGTCGATTTGAGCTTGGCCATGCCGCGATATTCAAGAATGAGTTTGGGCAACTCATGCTCACCTGCCAGCTCTTCCAGCACATCTTCAGCCGTTGAAGGCTGACCCGTAGGCGTCTTGCGCAACACGGGAATCTGCAGCTTATTGAACAGGATGTCCTGCAGTTGTTTGGGTGACTCCACGTTGAAAGGTTGTCCGGCCGCCGCATGGCAACGCTCCACCAGCGACTGCATCAGCTCTGCCAGTTGCTGGCTTTGTTTCTTGAGCAGGCCACCGTCAATCAATACGCCCTGATGTTCCATGCGCAGCAACACCGGCACCAGCGGCTGTTCAATGGTTTCATACAGCGTTTTCAGTTTTGGTTCGGCGCTCAACTGTAGCCATAGCGTTTGATGCAGGCGCAGTGTGATGTCGGCATCTTCGGCGGAGTAACGTGTGGCGGTTTCGAGATCGACCTGATCAAAAGTGATCTGCTTGGCGCCTTTGCCACAGACATCTTCATAGTGGATGGTGTCAACGCCCAGATACTTTTTCGCCACGGTATCCATGTCGTGACGACCGCTGGTGCTGTTCAAGACGTACGATTCCAGCATGCTGTCGTAGCGCATGCCCTTCATATCGATACCGTAATTGGCAAAGATGTGTGCGTCGTATTTCAGGTGATGACCAAGTTTGGCGTGCTGTTCGCTTTCCAGTAGTGGTTTGAACTGCGCCAGCACCGCATCGCGCGACAGCTGCTCTGGTGCGCCCGGATAGTTGTGTGCCAGCGGCAGGTACGCCGCCTTGCCGGGCTCAACCGACATGGCAATGCCCACCAGTTCTGCCGACATGTAATCAAGCGAAGTGGTTTCGGTATCGATGGCGAACACGTCTGCGTTACGCAGTTTTTCGAGCCACTGATCAAGCTGTTCTTGCGTGAGGACGGTTTCGTATTCGGCGCCTGTCACCCTCACCCCTGTCCCCTCTCCCTGGGGTAGAGGGGAAGGCATCGCTCCAGATTCTTTATCCCCTCTCCCTGAGGGAGAGGGCAGGGTGAGGGTGCTTTCTTGCTGTGCTTCCAGCTGCCGCAACAATGCATTCAATTCATAGTGCTTGTAGATCTTGCGCAGCTCATCAACGGTGGGCGGTTGCGCGCGCAAGGTTGCAGGCGCGACATCCAGCGCCACGGCGCAATCGATCTTCGCCAGCTTGCGTGATAGCTCCAGCACTTCCGTGCTTGCACGCAGGTTCTCACCCACCTTGCCCGTGACCTTGTCAGCATTGGCCAGCAGGTTGTCCAGCGACTGATATTCACCCAGCCACTTTGCGGCCGTTTTCGGCCCCACCTTGGGTACACCGGGAATGTTGTCAGCGCTATCGCCCACCAGTGACAGGTAGTCGATGATCTGTTCCGGATACACATCGAACTTGGTCTTCACGCCCTCGCGGTCATAGCGCGATCCGGTCATGGTGTTGATCAGGGTGACATGTGGGCCGACAAGCTGTGCCATGTCCTTATCGCCGGTGGAGATCAATACATCAATGCCTTGGCTAGCCGCCTGCACCGCCAGCGTGCCGATCACGTCATCTGCTTCCACACCATTGACGCGCAACATTGGCAAGCCCATCGCCTGCACCAGCTCCAGCAGGGGTTGGGTCTGCGCACGCAGATCGTCAGGCATAGGCTCGCGGTGCGCCTTGTATTGTTCGAACAGATCATCGCGGAAGGTCTTGCCCGGCGCATCGAACACCACTGCAATCAGATCCGGTTGTTCGTCCTTGACCAGCTTGTGCAGCATGTTGGCCACACCCAGCAGCGCGCCAGTAGGTTCGCCACGCGAATTGCTCAGCGGCGGCAAAGCAAAAAAGGCCCGGTACAGGTATGACGAGCCATCCACCAGCACCAGCTTGGTCATGGCGCAGCCTGCGACGATGTGGATGAACTGCTGGAGCTGCTTGCACTGCCTGCTGGAGTAATGACCACTGGTGCGCTGGTTTCCGGCAGATACAAATCACCTTTCAGACCGCAACCGGATATCACCCCAGCGAGCACAACAACCAAAACCACACGCGATATACCCACTCCGGCGTAGGGCGCACTCGAGTGTGCGCCGGATGATTGAGATGATGGGTCAGTGTGCATAGGTTACTTTAAGGTGTTGGGGATTTGGTCATTCAAGACGTACGGCGCACTCACGAGTGCGCCGTACAGTCTACGGGTTACAGCTTTTCAGAAAGCATGGATTTCATTTCTTCAATCGAATACGGTGGGGTTCGCAAATGAATCACGGCATGGCAGTTCGCGCATACCGGTCGAAGGTCTTGTATTGGATCAATTACGTATTCTTTACCAATGGATGCCAGCGGTATCAGATGGTGGACGTGTGTGTGATCTCTTTGAATTTCTGAGTAAGTATTCTTGAAGTTAAACCCACACACAAAACAACTAAATCCGTAATAGTCAATACACTTTTGCCGTGCTACTGGGTTACGTTCATACGCGCTCACCTTTACGGTAAAGGCCGTTCCTTCGGTTAGGCATTCGTCGCCGTTGAACTCTTCAAGAGCATTGGTACTTGTTTGTGTGTCAATGCCGAACTCTACAAGAGCGGCGACAAATTCAGGACGGAGCTGCCATTGCCATTCCTCATCCGGTTGTTTTAGGAAAGTGGCAATAACGTGCAGGTTTTGTTCCGGCTCCAAATGGAGCTCTTTGCAGAGCTTGCCCGCGAACGTTCCGTACTGGAGATTTGCTGCATTCCAGTTACTAAAGCCGATCGCCCTTGCCAGTTGTCTGGCAGTTAGGGATTTTCCCGGTGCTGATAGGTGAATCCGCAGCATTTCCACTTGTTGAGCGGACGGGTTGACTGCTGCAAGTGCTTGCACGTACTCATTTCGCGTAAGTCCGTCGATTCGGTCGTAGGCATCCAATTGCATCAACTCCTAAATCAATCACTTCAAATACTTCTTTCCCACCCGCTTGTAAGCCTCGCGAAACGGAATCCCTTCGCTCTTCACCAATTCGTAGGCTTCCGCTGCGGCATTGATCGAAACATCCATCTCGATGTTCTCAGGACGGAACTTCACCTGATCCAGCGCCGGGGCAAGGATGTCGAGCGTGTCGCTGCACAGGTCGATGCCACGGAACAGTGGCACTTTGATCAACTGTAGATCACGTTGATAACCGGAAGGAAGTTTGGCGACGATGCCCAGCACTTCATTCAGTGCGGCAATGGCGGCTGCTGAGCGGCCACGAATCAGCTCAAACACATCGGGGTTGCGCTTCTGCGGCATGATGGATGAGCCGGTTGTGAAGGCATCGGGCAACGAGACGAAGGCGAACTCCTGTGTGTAGAACAGGCACAGGTCAGTGGAAAGCCTTGCGACATCCTGCATCACCATGGTGATTTCAAACAGCAGCTGCGCTTCGGCCTTGCCACGTGACAGCTGCACGGCGGTGACCGGTTCATGTACTTCGTTGAAGCCCAGTGCTTGCGCTGTTGCAGCGCGATCCAGTGGCAAGTTGGGTGCGCCGTAGCCGGCAGCAGAACCCAGTGGACTTTTGCCAATGCGGCGTTGCACATGATTCAGGCCCACGGCGTCATCGCGCAGTTCAGCGGCAAAGCCACCGGCCCACAGTTTCACACTGCTGGGCATGGCTTGTTGCATGTGGGTGTAGCCGGGCAGCACGGTGGATGCTTCACGTGCGCCGAGCGCATCAAGTGCATCGGCGACTTTCAGCGTGGCGTTGCTCAGGCCATCCGCAGCGTCGCGCAGGTACAGACGCAAAGCCGTCAGCACCTGATCATTACGCGAACGGCCAAGATGCACGCGGGCACCGGCGTCGCCGATTTTTTGTGTCAGCAAGGTTTCCAGCGCGGTCTGGCCATCTTCATGTTCCAGCGTGACGCGCCATTCGCCGCGTGTATGGGCGTCACCGATGTCCGTGAGTCCATCGCGAATCAGCTTGAGATCGTCCGCAGTCAGCAGGCCTTGTGCATTGAGCATTTCGGCATGAACAATCGAAGCGCGCACGTCGTATTGCACCAGGCGATTGTCCAGTTGATGGTCATCGCCCGCGGTGTATTGCAACACGCGTGAATCGAGGGGTGCGCCTTTATCCCAGAGTCTGGACATGGTTGCTTCCGGTTGTCTGTTTCCCTCTCCCGCTTGCGGGAGAGGGTTAAGGAGAGGGCGTCCGAACAGCGGTCGCAGTGCTCAACACCCCTCTCCTTGGCCCTCTCCCCGTGCGCGGGGAGAGGGGATCAGTCATCAATCAATTTCCTTGTTCTGCCGCGCTCAAACCCTTGATGTCTTCGACAATCAAGGTGCCGGTGCCTTCGTTGGTGAATACTTCAGCCAGCACGCTGTCGGGCGTCTTGTACGAGATGCAATGCACGCGGCGTACGCCGCCACGGATCGCAGCTTCGATGGCGGTGGCCTTGGGCAACATGCCGTCTTTCAGCGAACCCTGGTCCTTGAGCTTCTTCAAGCCCGCCAGATCGGTGTAGGACACCAGCGAGTGCGGATCTTCCAGCGATTCCATGATGCCGGGCGCGCCGGTCACCAGCATCAGCTTCTCGGCCCTGAGCGCACCACCAATGGCCGCTGCCACCGTATCCGCGTTGATATTGAGCAACACGCCCTTGTCATCGCAGGATACGGGACTGACCACCGGCATGTGGCCATCGTCGAGCAATTGCTGCAGCACCTTTGAATCCACCAGATCGATATCACCGACGAAGCCATAATCCACCGTCTCGCCTTCAACGACCACCGGCGGGCGCTTATGGGCGCGAATCAAACCGGCATCCACACCGCTGACGCCCACGGCATTGATGGACAGTTCGCGGCAGATGCCGAGAATCTGCGTGTTCACCAGACCGTTGAGCACCATGCTGGTGACTTCGATGGACTTGGCATCGGTGACGCGACGGCCCGCCACCATCCTGGTTTCAATGCCCATGGACTGCTGGATGCCGGTCAGCTGTTCCCCGCCACCGTGTACCACGACTACGCGTATGCCGACCTGATGCAGGATGGCCACCTGTTCCATCAGATTGCGCGTGGCATCGGCGTTGCCGAATACACCGCCGCTGGCCTTGATGACAAACACCTTGCCCTTGAACATGCGGATGTAGGGCGCGGCGCTCTTCAGGGCGCGAACGGTGACGAAAGGATCGGTGCGATTGGTCATGGTTGCAATTTCTATATGTCTGGTTTCGTGTAGGTCGGAATTTATTCCGACGGCCTAAGTGTCGGAATAAATTCCGACCTACAAATCAAGCATTCCTCAACAGGCGATACAACACCGCCATCTGCACCACCATGCGATTGTAAGCCTCGTGGATGACAACACTGCGCGAACTGTCCAGCACTTCGTCATCCACGGCGACATTGCGACGCACCGGCAGGCAATGCATCAGGTGACAGTCCGGCGCGGTGTGTTTGAACCAGCTGTCCTTCACGCACCAGTCGATCAGATCTTCGCGCAAGCGTGCTTCATCTTCGGCATCGCCATAATGCAGCGGTGAACCCCATTCCTTGGCATACACCACCTGCGCACCTTTCAACGCTTCGGTGCGATCGGTGGTTTCGGTGATGTTGCCGCCCGCAGCCTTCGCCGCGGCTCGAGCCTTGTCCATGATCGCATCCGGCAGGGCGTAGCCGTCCGGACGCAATACCACTACATCCATGCCACGCATGGCGGCCATGTGCACGGTTGCAGAAGGTACGGCCAGTGGTAGCGCACGCGGATGATTCACCCACGACAACACGAATTTGCCACGCTCGGGCACAGCGAGTTCATCCATGGTGTACCAGTCGGCCAGCGCCTGGCAGGGATGGTTCACCGCAGACTCAAGATTGATCAGCGGCTTCTCGCACAGATCGGCAATCATCTTGAAACCGGTCTCGTTGATGTCCGCCTGCAGGTTCTTGCCTTCGGCAAACATGCGTACACCCAGTGCATCGCAGTACGATGCCATCACCGGCACGGCTTCCTTGATGTGCTCTGCCGCGGCGCCATTCATCACTGCGCCATTGCGCGTTTCCAGCTGCCATGTGCCCTGCCCCGGGGTGATGACGAACACCGAACCACCCAGACGCATCATGCCGCTCTGGAACGAGGCCAGCGTGCGCAGCGAGGGATTCATGAACAGCAGGCCCAGCACCTTGCCGGCCAGCGCATGCGGATCGGGTTTTGACTGCAGGCGCGCAGCCAGCCCCAGCAGGTCTTTCACTTCTGCGCGTTCGAAATCAGCGAGGTCTAAAAATCTTTTCATGATGTCTCTATCTAAAAAGGCTTCAACCTTTACTCCCTCCCCCGTTTACGGGGGAGGGTTGGGGTGGGGGCAACCAAACAGCCCCCATCCTGGCCTTCCCCCGTCGAACGGGGGAAGGAATGTAATCACTTGCCGATATCCAGCAATGCTGCACGCAACGCCTCCACGTGCTGCGATTCCAGCACAAATGGCGCGAGAATTCGCACTACATTCGGATCGCCGCTGGTGCCGGTGAGAATGTTGCGCTTGAGCAGCTCGGCATGAATCTCTTTGGCGGGCCGCGTCGTGCGCAGACCCAGCAGGAAGCCTGCGCCCTGAATGGCAGTCACCGGACCGACGATACACTTCTGCCGAATCTCGGCGGAACGCTCGCGCACATTCTTGAGCAGTTGTTCGTCTTCAATGATGTCCAGCACAGCTTCCACCATGGCGCAGGCCATCGGGCCACCGCCAAAAGTAGTGCCCAGGCTGTCCATGGTCAGATTGCTGGCCACGTGATCGGCCATCAACACTGCGGAGACGGGGAAGCCGGCACCCAGTGCTTTCGCGGTGGTGATGATGTCGGGTGTGACGCCATACATGTTCGCGGCAAACGGATAACCGGTACGGCCCATGCCGCATTGCACTTCGTCGAAGATCAGGATGGTGCCGTTCTCCGAGCAACGCTGCCGGATGGCTTCGAGAAAATCCTTGGGCAGATCGCAGGCGCCGGCCACGCCTTGAATGGGTTCGACAATCACGGCTGCAGTCTGATCCGTGATCATATCCTTCACGGCGGGAATGTTGCCGCGTGGCAGGAACTTCACATCGAACGGCGCATGCGGAAAGCCATACCATTTATTTCTTGCGCCCCAGGTCACCGCACCGGCAGCTGCCGTGCGGCCATGAAAGCTGCCTTCAATCGCGACCACTTCCGGCGCACCAGTGATCTTCAGTGCCAGTCTCAGTGCATTCTCATTGGCTTCAGCACCGGAGTTCACGAAGAACACGGTGTCCAGTCCCAGTCCGCAGAACTTGGCGAGTTTGGTGGCGGCGCGCCTGCGCACATCCAGCGCCACTGCATTGCTCTGGAATGCCAGCGCCTGTGCCTGTTTCGTCAGTGCTTCCACCCAGCGTGGATGGCCATAACCGACGGCAGCCACAGCATGACCGCCATACAGATCCAGCACCTTGCGGCCATCGGGCGTGTTCAGGTACACGCCTTTCGCATCGACTACCTCGAGCGGGAACTGGGCATATACATGCGCCAGGTGATCGGATTCTTCGACCTTGGCGGGCCGTAACGGAACAACGTTCTGCGTACTCATAAAACCTCTTCGTTCAGCGTGTGCTGAAACGTTCATCTGACGCTTCGACAGGCTCAGCGACCGGAATTCAGATTCCGGTCGCTGAGCCTGTCGAAGCGTCTTGGTCTTCAAACATCAAGTCCAGCCCGGCGCTGGTGTGATTAAACCTAGCGATTCGTCAAACCCCAACAACCGATTCATCCACTGCACGGCGCCACCAGCTGCGCCCTTGGTCAGGTTGTCGATGGCGCACATCACTGCGACAGTCTTGCCGTCGGCTACTGCGCTCATATGTGCGTAGTTGCTGGTGGCGACATCCTTGATGCGCGGCATTTCCTTGCTGACGCGCACAAAGGGTGAGTGCTTGTAGAAGTCCTGCAACGCCGCGAGCAGCTCATCGGTCTTGATGGACTTGATGGCGGTAGCCTGAATGGTCGCGTGAATACCGCGCGCAAACGGACCCGAATGCGGTACGAAACAGAATTCCGCCTGCACGCCGGATGCGGCGGTCGCAATCTCGGTGACTTCCGGAGAGTGACGATGCGCCAGTGCATTGTAGGCATACAGATCGCTATGCCGTTGCGGATGATGCGTACCCGCCGTGGGTGTGCGGCCCGCGCCGGTGCTGCCAGTGATGGCGGAGGCAAACAGACGCGGTTCGACAATTCCCAGCTTCAACAGCGGCACACTCGACAACAGAATCGAGGTGGCAAAACAGCCTGGATGTGCAACATGCTTCGTGGGCGCCTGGGCCAGATGTTCGGGCACGGCGCAGGTGAAATCCTTGATGCGTTCCGGTGCACCATGTGCGTGCTTGTACACAGATTCATACGCTGCTGCTGTGGTGTAACGATAGTCGGCAGAAATATCCACCACGGTGGGTTGGGTGCCTGCGGCTTCTGCAGCTTTAAGCAGACCATCCAGCAACTTGTGTGACACGCCATGTGGTGCAGCTGCAAGCACAGCTGACTTGGGCAATGTCGCAATCAGTTGCGTCACTTCTTCAAGACTTGAATACTTGAGTTGCAGATACGCAGTGGCCAGATGCGGGAAAGCCTTGCTCACCGCTTCGCCGGGCTGGCTGTCGGAGAGAATGGCTTTCAGTTCCAGGCCGGGATGGCCGGCAATCAGGCGCAGCAGTTCGCCGGCTACATAGCCGGTGCCGCCGAGAACAATTGTTGGGACCTTGTTGATCATCAGATTCAATCTCGCTCTTCACTCCCTCTCCCTGAGGGAGAGGGTTGGGGTGAGGGTGTTCTGAATTTCCGGAACCCTCACTCTGTCTCTCTCCCTCAGGGAGAGAGGACGCTTGCTGTTACATCAATACAAAATCAATCCTGCTTCACATGACTCTTCGCCAGCACTTCGGGCGACAGCTTCAGGCTGTCGATCACGCAATCACCCAACGCTGCGCCATCGGTCATGGCATTCCATGCATGCACACCCATCTGATCGCGAATGATGTTCACGCCCACTGCATTGTCGGTCGAAGGGCCGGTGACGACCGAAGGTTCAATGCCGAACTTCTCGCGCAATAACTTAACGCCACCCCACGCCGCGACCGGGTCATTGGCCGACAGCACCACGGAAGTGAGCGAATTCTTGATCTCCTGGTCCAGCAGGATGGCTTCGACGCCATAGGCACCAAGCAGGCCATCGCCCAGTTCGAACACGATGACATCGGGTTCGCCCTGCGTCATTTCAGTCAGCAGCGTGCGTGTAATCGCCGGGCCGGTCTTGGCGGTCGTCGTGACGACACCATAGTCAGTGAAGATGGCGCTCTTCTTTGCGCCCGCATCTTCCATGGCCATGATGTCGCGCCGCAGGGAAACGCCGGTCGCTTTGAATGCATGCACATTCAAACCACGATGCCGCATCCGCGCCACGATCGCGCAGGCCGCAGCGGTCTTGCCGGCTTCCATGCAGGTGCCGGCCAGCGCCACCACTGGCACACCACGCGTGTTCACCGTCGCGTTGTAATCCAGCTGCTTGTAGCCGACCTTGGCCGGTACGCCGATGCGTTCACCCAGGTAAGGGAACTGCAGGACCACGCCGAGTACACGGCAATCAAATGGTTTGCCTTTGTCGGGATTGGCCGAATCACAAATGCCGAGCACGCCACCAATGTTGAGCATCTGAATGATGTCACCTTCTTTCACTGACTCAGGCAGATGGCCCGAGTAACCGAACAGCGCCTGACGATGACCCAGCGCGCCGACGACAATGTCACCCCGCGACACTTTCGCCATGCGGCCGCTGGTGAGTTCCAGCGTGTTGTAGGTGGACTTGCTGGTGAGGATTTCCACCACCAGCACGGTGCCCTCCGTGGTCGGAATATTCTGCGTTTCAATGCGCAGCTCGCGACCCAGGTTCAGCGCCTGCGTGATCGAACCGACTTTATCTACAACAACTGTTTTCATCTTTCGAACCTTTTGACTGCCGCCTTTCGTGGGTAGGGGCGAGGCATGCCTCGCCCGTACATCGAACACATCATCATTTCCCGGCGCGATGCCAGAACGAACTGGGCAGCGACACCATTTTGGAAAAGCCCAGTGCGTCGGCTGCCGTCCATTCACCGGCTGCTTCACCATACACGCCCTTGGACACCGCCATCAGCGAGTACTTCGAAGTCACGCCTTCAATGAAGGCCATGCCCGGACGGTAGTTCACCTTGACTTCGCCGGTGACGCGCTCCTGCGATGACAACAGCAGCGCCTCGATGTCGCGACACACCGGATCAAGATGTTGACCTTCATGCACAAGATCGCCATAGGGTGCCGCCACCATTTCCTTGATGCGCGACTGACGACCGGTGAGCACCAGCTTTTCCAGTTCGCGATGTACATTCAGCAGCACGTCTGCGGCCGGCGCTTCGAATGCCACACGACCCTTGGTGCCGATGATGGTGTCGCCGACGTGGATGCCACGGCCCACGCCGTACTTTGCACCAATGGTTTCCAGCTTTTCGATGACGCTTACCGCGCTCATGGTCACGCCATCCACGCTGCAGGGCACACCGCACTCAAAACCGATGGTGTGCACTTCGGGCGCCTGCGGATTGCTGAACGCGTGCTTTGAGAGCACCCAGGCGCTATCGGGAATGGTGTCACTGGAAGTAAGAGTTTCCTTGCCGCCGATGGTCACGCCCCACAGGCCGCGATTCACCGAATACGCGGCGCCATAGGGAGGCAGCGGCAACTTCTTGTCTTCCAGGTATTTCAACTGTTCCGGACGCTTGAAAGCCTTGTCGCGCACGGGGGCAAGAATGGTCAGCTCCGGCGCCAGCGTGCGCAGCGCAACTTCAAAGCGCACCTGATCGTTACCGGCAGCCGTGCAGCCATGCGCCACAATCTTGGTGCCGAGTTTGCGGGCGTATTCGGCGATGATCTGTGCCTGCATGACGCGTTCGGCGCCCACGCACAACGGATACAGGTTGCCGCGCCGCACATTGCCCATGATCAGGTACTTCAGCACCTGATCGAAGTAGGTGGGCTTGGCTTCCACCAGAATCTGCTTCTCCGCGCCATACGTGAGCGCGCGCTGTTCTAGCACCTTGGCAGCCTCCACATCGATGCCGCCGGTGTCGACGGTGACGGTGATGACTGGCCGGCCATGGTTTTCCTTCAGCCAGGGCACCAGGAAGGAGGTGTCCAGCCCGCCGGAGAAGGCCAGCAGGATGGGTTCGTTACCAGCAGGAATGGTGTCGGTCATGATGTACAAGAACTCTCGTTCCCCCATTTACCCTCCCCCGCCTGCGGGGGAGGGCAGGGAGGGGGCGGCGAGCATACTCGCGAACATTTGCAATTACAGGTTGAAAATACCGCGCAGGCGCTTGGTCAGCTGTTGCTGCGCCTTGCCATCGTCAGTGGCAATGAAAATGGTGTCATCGCCGGAAATCGTGCCCACCACTTCCGGCCACTCGGCCTGATCGATGGCCACCGCCACGCTCTGCGCCGTGCCGGTGCTGGTTTTGACCACGGTCAGCGCCTTGCCAGCAGTGCGAATATCGGTGACAAACCTGCTCACCGCGGCGAATGGATCGGCAGAAGCCCCCGCGCCCTCCGGCACGATGTAGTGATCGCCGGCCTTGGCCACCTGCAGTTCGCGCAGGTCGCGGCTGATGCTCGACTGGGTCGCGTCAAAGCCCTGCTTCTTCAGCAGCTTCACCAGCTCTTCCTGCTTGTGCACCACCGACTCGCGGATGATCTTGACGATCGCCGCGCGGCGCAGGGTGGCTTGTTGCAGTTCAGCGGCCATGGTGGGGGTTGGTTACTCCAATTTACCAGATCAAAAAGACCGGCCTGGGCTGTGCTCAGTGCAGGTCTGCATAAAGTTGCGGACATATTGCATAAATATGCATGTTCTTGTCAAGAGGTTTGAGTGCGCGGCGAGCGTACCGCGTGACAGCCGACACTCCGACTGTTTATGCTCTGGTCCCAACGACGCAGGAAAGCGCGTCCAACAAAAATGATTAACGGGGAAGAATCATGAGGAACACAGGGGTATGGCTGCTTGTTATCGCACAACTTGCGGCATGTGGTGGGGGTGGCAGTGGTGACTCATCAAGCTCACCACCTCCAACATACACAATTGGCGGAACGGTTAGCGGATTGGCCGGCTCAGGCCTGGTTCTGCAGAATAATTCCAGCAATGATCTTGCCTTGAACGGCAGCGGGACCTTTTCATTCCCTATTGCGGTGGCTACAGGTAGCACATATAGCCTGACAATTAAGTCGCAGCCTTCCAATCCAACGCAGGCATGCACTGTCGCCAATGGTGCAGGCATGGTTTCAGGCGCCAATGTCTCCAACGTTGCGGTCACGTGTGTAACAACGACCTACCCGATCAGCGCTACAGTTAATGGTATGAGCGGTACGGGTTTGGTACTGCAGAATAATGCGACGAACGACCTGGCAGTTGCCGCGAATGGTACGGTGACCTTCGCTACTCCTGTTGCCAGCGGCCAAACATATAACGTCACGGTCAAAACTCAGCCTACCACGGACCCTGCGCAAGTTTGTGATGTCAGCAACGCAAATGGGACGGTGGGTAATGCGCCAATTGCGAATGTTGCAGTGAATTGTCGGCCAGGGGTCGGCAAATTTGTTTACATCACGAACCGTGATTCAAACAGTGTCTATGCCTATTCCATCAATGCGGCTACGGGAGCGCTGACTGCAGTACCGGGTTCGCCATACACCGTGGGCAAGGCGCCGGCATTCACTCGTGTCAATCGCGATGGAACCTATCTCTATGCTTTTAACTCGGGGTTTGACCTGAATACAGGGACGGCTACGACGATGTCGGTGTCGGCATTTTCGATTAACCCCGTGAACGGGGCGCTGTCCGAGATATCCGGATCACCTTTCCCGGTCGGACCTTCGTATAACGTGGGAGGCAATCTCGTTATTCATCCCTCTCAAAAATTTCTGTATGTCAGCAATATTGGTGATGGCAAGTGGTACGGTTACGCTGTGGGGTCACCCGGAGGCCAACTGATACCAGTTCCGGGTTCACCATTCACGATTGGTTTGACCGCACAGGGAGGTGTATTCGATTCAACTGGTCGGTATTTCTATATTCCTTACAATGGCGCGGGAAGTCCCAGTACGGGCACCACGGGAACTTTGGCTGTGTACTCCGTGGATACAGCTACAGGCACCCTGACTCTTTCCAGCTCAGTCGCATTGAACGGCGGCAATCCATTAGGCGCAGTATTACTGTCATCCGCAAAGTTTCTGTATGTCAACTACATATCGCCAACACCGCCCATACCACCACCTTATCCACGCAAGCTGGCGGCCTATTCAGTCAATCCGGTGACCGGCGCATTAACTGTGATTCCAGGGGCGCCATATCAGCTGTTGAATACCCTGTCGGGTCCGCCCATTCCACATCGGTCCGAGAAGTTCTTGTACGTGGTCGAGCGGGGGAACACTACAACCGCCGGAGGGGTAACGGTGTATTCGGTCAACGAAACGACCGGCCAACTGAGCACTGTTGCCGGCTCCCCATTTCCGACCGGTGGCAATACAGCGGCAAGTTTTGCCAGATATCCGGATGGCAACTATGTTGCGGTCGTGAATTCAACCAGCGCTAATGTTGGAATCTTCGCCGTCAATACGATTTCGGGAGCACTAACTCCCGTGAACGGCTCCCCGTTTGTCACACCGGGCACTTCTCCAGGTTCTCTATCCATCGACCCTTCTGGAAAATTTGCTTATCTGATTGATACTACTGCAGCGTCAATGTCTGTGTTTTCCGTAAATACGAATTTTGGCCTGATAACTCTGCTTGGCAGCTATGCAACTGGGTCAGGTCCCACGACTATTTCTATCGTCGGGCTGCAATGAATTCGTGACTTCCTAAAGCCAGAGCCGACGCGCCGCCACGGTTAAGTGTCCTCTGATGACACAACAAGCATCGTCGCCTACTTATGAGCAGGCGATGACTTGCGCGCATAGCTACAGATGTAGACGTGGTCCCTCGGGCATAAAAACACCAACGGCGCGGTATGAATAGCGATCACTAGTTTTTTTAGCATAAATACAATGAGATGTCTTTCGCGTATCGTTATATACATGTAAATATCACGATGCTCCCGCCGAGCGATCCGTCGGCGGGAAGGAAATATCCGGAATGGTCAATCTGCGAGGTTGTTTTCATGCGTCTCAAGTTTGTGGTCGCAGCTGCCACTGCGTGTCTGGGTGCCTTTACAGCTGTCGCCCAGCAACGTACTGCATCGAATGCATCCACCAATGCGAAGGACGCAGAAGGCCTCGATACCGTCATCGTTACGGCGCGCCGCCGCGAGGAAAATCTGCAGAACATTCCCGCCGCGGTCTCGGCGATTGGCGGCGATCTTCTCGATCGTTCGAACACGGTAAACACGCAGCAGCTCAGCCAGCTTGTGCCATCGCTTTACTACAACTCAGCCAACCCGAGAAATACGGCCTACACAATCCGCGGCCTGGGCTCGAACACGCTCTCCATCAGCGCAGCGAACGACGGCATCGAACCGGGTGTCGGCTTCTATGTCGATCAGGTCTATCACGGCCGCCCGGCAACGGCGGCATTCGACTTCACCGACATCGAACGTGTCGAGGTGCTGCGCGGTCCGCAAGGCACGCTGTTCGGCAAGAACACCACCGCAGGCGCCATTCACGTCATCAGCCGCGCACCCAGTTTCACGCCCGAGGCGAGCGGCGAGGTTTCGGTCGGCGATTACGACTACGTTCAGGCGAAGGGTTCTGTTTCCGGCCCGTTGTTCCGTGACGTCATCGCCGGCCGCCTCTCCGCGCAATTCACGCAGCGCGATGGGCTGATACACAATGTCAGAACGGGCGAGAACCTCAACGAGCTCGACAACTACGCTGTGCGCGGGCAACTGCTGTTCGTACCAACCGAGAATGTGGAGTTGCGCCTGATCGCCGACGTCTCCGATCTGGATTCGGCGTGCTGTACCCAGAACTTCCTGCGGGTCGGCCAGATTCTGCGCCCGGCTTCCCGGCAGTTTCCGGCATTGGCCGCGGGGCTTGGCTACGAGCCGCCCAGTCGCGACGTTTATGACCGTCTCACTGACATTGATGCGGATCTGCACATCGACACGCAGGACGGCGGCGTATCCCTGATCGCCGACTGGGACCGGGGTACTACGACCCTCACCTCAGTCACTGCCTGGCGCTATTGGGATTGGGATGTTGCGAATGATCGCGACTACACCGGCATTCCCATTCAGATGGTCCAGCGTATTCCCTCGCGCCAGGATCAATACAGCGAGGAGTTGCGACTGGCTTCGAATAGCGATGGTCCGCTGAACTACGTCACTGGTCTCTACTATTTCTCACAGGAGATATCCGGCACCCCGATCAGCACCTATGGCCCGGAGGCTGCGTACTGGCTGCTCAACCCGACGACCTTCACTGTGCCCATCCCGCGCAATCTGCTCGACGGTTATGGGCAGACAGGTGAGTCCAGCTTCGAGATGAAGAGCTACGCAGCCTTCGGTGAATTGAACTACAAGTTCACCCAGCGACTGACCGCGACCTTGGGCCTGCGCTACACCTACGAAGACAAGCACGGAACCTATGCGACGCGAGTCTCCGGTGGGCTTGACCTCACGGGACTTCCGCCAGCGACTGCGGCGGAGCTGGCGCGCGCCAAGCTCTCGATCTTCCGTCCACAGAGTTATTCGGCTGCTGACGATGGTGGCAGCCTTTCCGGTCGTACCAACCTTGCATACACGCTGACAGATGATCTGCTGGGCTACGTGAGCTATGCCTACGGCTACAAGTCCGGTGGCCTGAACATGTCGGGTCTGCCGCTGGATGCGCTGAACCAGCCGACTCTGGCGACGGCCGTGATTGAGGACGAGAAGAACACCACTTACGAGATGGGCCTCAAATCCACGCTGTTCGATCGCCTTGCGACGCTCAATTTCGCGGGCTACTGGACGATCGTCGGAGACTACCAGGCCAACGTGGTGTCGAGCGTGGAGACAGCGGCGATCCGTTCCTATCCTTCCAACATTCCCGAGGTACGTGTGCGCGGTGTGGAAGCGGACTTCGCGGCATTGCTGCTCAAGGGTTTTACGTTACGCGCCTCGGTCGCCTACGCCGACGGCGAGAATACGGACTACCCCGCCGGACCTTGCCCGCTTGAGGCTCAGACCGCTGCCACGGTGGCCTGCAACCTCACCGGCGTGCCACTGGCGGGCCTGTCCGGATGGTCCGGGACACTGGGTTTCGACCATGAGGTACCTGTAGGTGCTGGTAATTTTCTCATCCACATGGATTCGAATTCCCGCAGCGGTTATTACAGTGACACGTCCGCGTCCCAGTACGCCTGGATCGAGGGCTACAACGTCACCAACGCAAGTGTCGGCTATCGCTTCGACAGCGGTTGGGAGGTCGATGTGTTCGCGCGCAATCTGTTCGACACCGATTACATCACCGCGCTCACCATCCAGACCGGCAACTCCGGTCTGATTCTGGGTCAGCCCGGCGATCCACGGCTGTTGGGCGTGAAGCTGCGCGCCAGGTTCTGAGTCAAACAGCGACAGTTGTCCCATGGAAGTTTGCAAATCGCGATGAACCGATGAAATGCGAAATGCTCACCCGGCTATCGTACCGGATGAATGGGGTATCCTTGCTGCTCCTTACCCGATGATGTGCCGGAATCATTCCTATGACCAAGTTGCTGAGTTCTTTTCTGTTGTCCTGCTTGTCGCTGGGTGTATTCGCACAGGAGCCTCAGGTCAGCGATACGCCACCGGCGGCAGCGCCTGCTCAGGAATCAGCTCCGGCGGAAGTGCACAAGCCGGCTGTTGTGCCGGTACGCATGCATACCGAACTGGGTGACATCCTGATGGAGATTGAAACCGAACGCGCACCGATTACGGCCGCCAACTTCCTGAGCTACGTGGACAAGAAGAGCATGGATGGCATTGGTTTCTATCGTGGCATGAAGGTCGATGAAGCTGGCAACTACGGTCTGATACAGACCGGGATCCGCGACCCGAAGAAGATCATGAAGCCCATTGCCCATGAGCCGACCACGGTAACCGGCCTGAGCCATGTCAATGGTGCGCTGTCCATGGCGCGTCTGGCGCCCGGTTCGGCGACCGCGGATTTTTTCATCATCATTGGCGATCTGGTATCGCTGGATGCCCAGCCGAGTGCGCCTGGTGACAATCTCGGCTATGCAGTGTTCGGTCGTGTCACTGAAGGCATGGATGTGGTCAAGGCGATCAACGAAAGACCACGTTCACTCACCGCCGGCGAAGGGGTGATGAAGGGGCAGATGCTGGAAACACCGGTGAAGGTACTGACGGTACGGCGCGTCGAGCCAACGCCACAACCGTAGGTGCCCGGCGCTGCCACGGGTGTGTGTTTTCTGATGACACACTGAGTCCACTTGATGTCGAGTTGACAGGCAGCGGTGCGCACAGCAGGAGACCACTTGGCGCAAGCAGTGCTGCGGCGTACATTCAATACAACAACACCTGCAGGGTGTATCTATCGTCGCGCGTCCTTCCCTCGTCACCCTTCAACTTCTCCGGGAGATTCCTATGGCTGAACCCAATGTTCACGGAAGTTTTGTCTGGCACGAACTCATGACCGCCGATATACCGTCTGCAGTTGCTTACTATCAGAAAGTGGTGGGCTGGAAGACGCAGCCCTTCGATGCCAATTACCTGATGTGGGTGGCCAAGAGCGGTCCCATCGGTGGTGTTGCGACACTGCCCACCGGACAGACCACTCCGTACTGGTTACCCTATGTCGGCACCACCGATATCGAAGCCACCGTACAGCAGGCACAGAAGTTTGGCGGCAAAGTTATTACTCCGGTGACGGACATTCCCAACGCCGGACGATATGCGGTACTGGCCGATCCGCAGGGTGCAACCTTCGGCGTGCATTGGTCGCCCAAGTCGATGTCGCCCAGTGGTGCACCGCAGCCTGGCCAGTTTTCCTGGCAGGAGCTGGCTACCACCGACTACAAGGCTGCCTTCGCGTTCTATCAGGCGCTGTTTGGCTGGGAAAAAACCGGCGAACACGACATGGGTTCGATAGGCATGTACTTCATGTACGGACTGAACGGCCAGGCATTTGGGGGCATGTTCAACAAGCCCGCCGGCATGCCCATGCCCACTGGCTGGTGTTGCTATGCGCAGGTGGCGGATGCACGCAAGGCCGCCAAGGTCGCGACCAAAGCCGGTGGCAAAATCATCAATGGACCCATGCAAGTACCCGGCGGCAGCTGGATTGCACAACTCATCGATCCGCAAGGTGGCATGCATGCCGTGGTGTCATCCGAGCCGATGGTTGCAGCGGCACCCCCGGCTGAAACCAAGACTGCGGCGAGTGCCGCAGTGACGGTGAAGAAGGCCAGCAAGAAAAAAGTAACCAAGAAAAAAGCAGCAAAGAAGAAACCCGCAGCTGCCGCCAGCAAGCCGGCCAAGAAGGCGGCGAAGAAAAAGTCCTCGAAAAAAGCCGGCAAGAAGATTGCGAAGAAAGCCAAAAAGAAAGTAATGCGCAAGCCGGCTTCGAAGAAGAAGGTTGCCAGGAAAAAGATGGCGAAAAAATTGAAGCGGCCAGCCAAGCGCAAGGCTGCCAGGAAACAGCCGGCCAGGAAGAAGTAAATTCATTCAGCAAGGCCCGTCTTCGTCCTGGTGACGAAGACGGGTTGGCAATAATTGGTTTGCTAAGGGACGCGGTTTACCCTTAGGGAATGTCTGATTAACCCATTACTGTCATTTCGACCGAAGGGAGAAATCTTGCAAGTGATTGATAGCCAAGTATCCAAGCAAAGAAAGATTTCTCACTGCGTTCGAAATGACAAGTAAATCAGACCTTCCTTAGGGGTCGTCGCGATTGTTCTCGCAGATGTACTCGGTCATCTCCACACCGGGGGCAGGAGTCCTGTAGTTCACCTTTGCGTCCCAAGCCTTGGTGAAGGTCTTGGGGTCATCAATCGTGATGGTGAGCTCCATCGCATCCTTGCCGGTACGCCGAAATCGCTCAACGAGGTGCAGTTCCTCGCTATGAGGCATGCCGATCCGGTCGATGCTGGTGCGATCAGTCAGGCCGATCGTGTCCACAACAAGTGTGCCGCCTTCCCAATGGCCCACCGAATGACCCAGGAAGGTTGGATCCGGGTCTTCCGGATGTTTGCCATCCAGATAAATCAGCCGGAAGTGGTTCTGCTCCTCCATCAGGATCGTCACCAGTCCCGGCGTCTCCAGAATCTGGATGGGGTAGGGACCGCCCAGCATCATTACCGGCACGCCTGGCAGGCACAGTGATGTGTTCGCGAGGTAGGGGTCACCTTGTTGTGACAGCTTGATGCGTTGTTCAAGCAGTTCAGCGGCCCAGGGTTGCAACGGCGGCCACTTGCCATCGGCGGTTTTCAGCACCCGGTCGCGCTCGGGAGTTCGTAGCGAACCCAGAGGTTCTCTGCCGACATTGTCGGTAATACTGGTTTTCCACACGCCGCCGGTTTGCCAGACACCGGCCAGGCTGCCCGGACCCGACGCAGCGGCCGGTATGGAGGTTGTCTGTGCGGACAAAGGCGTGGCGCCCAGACAGGCTACTGCTGCGGCGATGCCACTCAGGAACGCCGCGCGAATACAGCTCGTATGCTTCATGGCTTGGTGTCCTCGGCTGGCTTGGCGGCAGCAGCAGCTGCACCAACGGGTTGACCGTTCACCGTCAGCTTCTCAAGCGCACCGCTGGTGACGTTATCACCCAGTTTCTGGGGATGGACGAGTGCTACTGCCTTGTCACCCGGCTGCAACGACTTGCGGGTCCAGCCCCGCCGCTTGAGCATGTTCGGACTGTCACTCTCTATCGACCATTCCACTTCCTTGCCCGTGGTGGGGTCCATCACCATCAGCTGGATCCAGACGTGCGGGTTGGTCCACTGGAATTCCTTCACGGTGCCTTCCAGCGTCACGGTCTTGTTCATATCGAACTTGGTGTAAGAGTGGTGCCCAAAGGCCGCTGCCGACAACGACAGGATCGCAATACCCGACACCAGTGTCTTTTCCGGAACTCGCATCTTTCCCCCTTGGCCGTGTGCTCTGTCATGCCAGGCTCTTATCTATGAGCATATTGGAACATACCAGAAAACTTCTGGAACACCGCTCAGTGCATTTCAATACGTTCCTGGCGTTTTTAAATGCGCCGGCGCAGCTACACAAGACGTTTCCGGCGCCGTTACCGGTACAGTGTGCCGGGGCATTGCCCACTACTCGGGAGCGGGAGCGTCGCGGTTGTTCTCGCAGATGTACTCGGTCAGGGTCATGTCAGCCGGAGCTGTTTTGAAGACCTGCTTCGCATCCCATCGTCTGGTGAAGGTTTTGGGATCGTCAATGGTAATGATGAGCTCCAGCGTGTCCTTGCCGGTGCGCCGATAACGTTCGATGAGATGCAGATCCTCGCTGTGAGGCATGCCCAGCCAGTCGAGGGGCGTGTCTTTCACCAGCGCGACCGTATCCACAACCAGGGTGCTGCCTTCCCAGTGGCCAATGGAATGCCCCATGTAGGTCGGATCGGGGTCCTCGGGATGAGCGCCATTCAAATGGATCAGCCGGAAATGATTCATCTCCTCGAACAGCATGGTCACCTGTCCCGGCGTTTCCAGGATCTGAATGGGATAGCCGCCACCACCCAGCAGCATCACCGGGATGCCGGGCAGGCATCTTGTCTGCGTAGTGGGAAATGGATCACCGGCTTCCGACATTTTGATGCGCTTTTCCAGCTCGTCACTTGCCCACGGCTGCAGGGGCGGCCATTCGCCATCGCTGGTCCGCTGCACCTTGTTGCGTTCGGATGTTTGCAGGGAAGCCAGCGTCAAATTCTTGTAGCCGGTTTTCATCCACAGACCTGCCAGGCTGCCCGGACCTGAAGGAACGGCAGTAGTGGCAGGTGTTTGCGCAGACAAGGGCGCGCAGCACAGACCGACTGCTACTGCGGCGATCCCGCCCAGAAAGGTCGTGCGAACCGATTCAATACACTTCACTACCTGGCTCCGACTGCAATGCCGTGTACACAAATTTGTGAGCGTATTGGAACACACCTGCAATTTTCTGGCACCGTGTACGGGCTGGCTTGCCAACTCAGGTGTTCAACGAACGCATCCCCCGTGAGCGCCACACACTGTCGCCAGCGTAAATAATCAGTGCCAGCCAGATCAGCGAGAAACACATCAGGCGCACGGGCGAGAGCGCTTCCCTGTAAATGAAAACGCCGGTCAGGAACTGCAGCGTCGGACCGATGTATTGCAACATGCCCACCGTGGCGTAACTGATGTGGCGCGCGCCATAGTTGAACAGCGCCAGCGGCACCACCGTAAAGATGCCCGAGAGCACCAGCAGCAATGTTTGCCAGAATGAATGATTCAGTACCTCGCCGTGTTGCGTCTGTTGCCAGCTCATGTAGAGCAGCGCGATCGGCACGACCACCAGTGTTTCGACGGCCAGGCCCGCCAGCGGTGCTACATCCGTTGTCTTGCGTAACAGGCCATAACTACTGAAGGAGATGGCCAGCACCAGCGCAATCCACGGCAACTGGCCGGTGTTGATTGTCAGGATGGTCACGCCCGAGGCGGCCAGTGCCACCGCCAGCCACTGCATGCGATTGAGACGTTCCGAAAGGATGAGTACGCCCAACATCACGTTGACCAGGGGATTGATGAAATAGCCCAGGCTGGTGGTCAGCACCTGTCCATGCGACACCCCCCAGGCATACAGCACCCAATTCACTGCCAGCAAGCCGGCCGTGGCCACCAGGCGCATGCACAGGCGAGGCGTGGTGAAGGCACGGCGCACTTGTGCCAGCTCGCCCCGCCAGCTGACCCAGCCGAATACGAAGATGCAGCCCATCAAGTAACGCCACGCGGCAATCTGCAGGGCCGGGATGGAGGTCAGCGGCTTCAAATACAGCGGCAGTAACCCCCAGATGAAAAATGCACCCGCCACGGCACTGACGCCGTTGCGTGACTGGGTGGGCAAGGTAGCGCTGCTGGACATACCGGAATCCCTGCGGGCAGGTAGTTCAGTGTACTTGGAACTGCAATTTCATTGTTGTATATGCTGCCATCCGGTCATCGAGGGATATCAATGGCAACTTTGCTGGATCAGGCGCGGCGGCTGCTGGCAGTGGCGCAAAGCGGTTTGCATTACACCCGCAGCGAATTCGAGCGCGAACGCTATGAAGAAATTGCGCAGCTGGCCGCGGAGATGCTCAGCAACGAATCGAGCTACACCGCCAGACAATTGCGCGATGCATGGATCGTGGAACAGGGTTACAGCACACCCAAGCTGGACGTGCGCGGCGCCATGTTTCGCGGCGACACGGTGCTGCTGGTGCGCGAACGTTCCGACGGCAAGTGGACCGTGCCCGGCGGTTTTGCCGATGTGAATGAAACACCGTCAGTGTCCATACTCAAGGAGATCGAGCAGGAGTCGGGATACACCGCGCGCGTATTGAAGCTGGCGGCTGTACACGATCGCAACAAACACAACTACCCGCAATTCATGTTTCATTTGTGGAAGCTGCTGTTCGTGTGCGAAATCACCGGTGGTGCGGCGCGCGTCAGCAACGAAACCGATGGCGTGGAATTCTTTCCGGTGAATGAGCTGCCGCCACTGTCAACCGGACGCATCACCGCCGAGCAGATTCACCTGCTGTACCGGCATCACCAGCAGCCAGCCCTGCCGACGGAGTTTGATTGAAGTCTGTCGGGGAGGCTGCATCCCGGTTTGTGAACTTTGTGGATGCGCGATCGGTCAATGCAGAAGACGTCGGGTGAAAGTTGCAGCTCCGACCGTGACTTTCATTCACTACAGCTGAATGCATTCGGCATTTCTTCAACTTGGACGCCAGCATGGCGTCGAGGGAGTAGTCATGTCGCTGACTTATGCTGCACAACAATCCGAGAATTCAGTCCGCAAATCCAGCACCATCGTCATCGTCGTGTTGCTGCATTTGGGTTTCTTCTACGCATTTACGCACGGCTTGAATGTGGTGAACATCGTCGCGCCACTCAAGGATACGGTTGCAGTGTTCATTCCCGAGGAGAAGCGACCCATACCCGAGCTTCCAGTGCCCAGGGTCAAGCCACTCGATACACCCATCGATACTCCGCTACCCGACATGCCCAAGGACGTGCAGGAAGCGCAGGTTCAGCCTGACGTACTGGTCAGCGCGCCGACAGGCGAATCTGCCATTACTCCCGGTACGACCGGCAGCGAGTTGGCACCGGCGCGATCATTCTCTATTGCTCACCGTGTGGATCCGGCGTACCCCGCCGCATCCAGACGCGCGGGTGAATCGGGGACGGTGCTGCTGGGTATTGTGGTGGGTCCGAATGGTTTACCCACCGAGATCAACGTGGAGCGCAGCAGCGGTTTTATGAGGCTGGATGATGCCGCGGTAGCCGCGGTGCGCAAATGGCGCTTTACGGTCAGTAGCGACAGCGAATACGCGCGGGTGCGTCTGCCGCTGACCTTCAGGCTGGACACGGTTCAATAGACGGCTGCTCGGTCGGTCAACACACGACGCGCCACGCCGAACGATGGAAGTCGTTCGGCGTGGCGCATTGACTGGTCCAGCAGGTTGTTGAAAAAAGGCTGTCCTGCCCTTTTTCAACGTCGCATCACCAAAGGTCTGATTTGCTCGCTAACCCAAAATCATGGACTGGGCATGAACTTGTCAGTTCCTGATTTTCAGTGTCCCCGATGCGCCGCAAACGACATCTTGTCGAGCACACCCATCAACACCGCCGATGTGACGAAGGTCAGGTGAATAATGACGTACCACATCAATTTGTCGTTGTCGGTGGTTTCTGCTTCGACAAATTTGCGCAGCAGGTGAATGGACGAGATGGCAACAATGGACGCGGCCACCTTGAGTTTCAGCGTACCTGCGTCCAGTTTGCCCAGCCAGCCCAGCTTGTCGCCTTCACCTCCGGTATCAATGCGTGATACGAAATTCTCATAGCCCGAGAACATCACCATCACGATCAGACTGCCCACCAGCACCAGATCAATCATCGACAGCAGCGTCAGCACCAGCGCCGATTCTTCAGTACTCATTACATGCGCAATGACATGCCAGGCTTCCTGGAAAAACTTCAGTCCCAGTGCGACCAGGGCAATGGACATGCCCAGATAAATGGGCGCCAGCAGCCAACGGCTGGCAAACAGAAGTTTTTCAATCGTGCGTTCAATCATTCAATAGTGCTCCAGCGACAAGGCGACCAGAATTCTAGCAGCCCGGCGACAGTGATTGCGGAGTGTCGCAGGCCGGTGTGTCCTGATGCTATTTCAGCGTCGGCATTTCAACTGCGGTGACCACCCCCTGGTTGAAACTGACCCGGCCGGTCAGGTAACCGGAGCGGCCAATCTCCAGCGCGTACAGCAGCTGGCGGGATTGCTTGTCGTCGGCAATGCGCAGCTGGGTGGGCGTGCCCAGCAGCTCAACCACCTGCAGTTCACTCATCCCGGGCTTGATGCGGTTCCAGCTCGCGACATTGACCCAACGCAGTTCACCGCTGCCATTCGTGGTGTTGCCGGAGCTGGCCGTGGGTGTGGTTTTGCCCCCGGTGCGCGATAACTGCATGTCGCTGAGTTGGCGTGTGTGTTCGCGCGTCAGCGTTTCCAGATCGCGGATCTTCTGCTCGATGTCGCTGATGCGGAATTCATCAATGGGTGCGGCAATTGCCAGCGGTGTGAACATGCTCCCGGCCATTGCCAGGATGCACAACAGCGCACTACGCGACGTGCAGCCATGCTGCGGGTTCGGAGGGGAATTCATGATCGGTCTCCGTGTGGGGGCGGTGGCAATACTAGGGTCTGTTGACAATCAACGCATCGCTGCGACGGCGGTCAGAACAGCCCAGGACGCGACGCACCGAGCGCGGTGTACTTAACGTACTCAAGCGAGGTGTCCCACAGGGATTTCCTTCGGTCACAACAAAGTCCTGGGCTGTTCTGACCCCGTCCCTTCGGGTTGGGCCCCAGAAAGCGCCATACCGCGTTGCTCGTCGTTCATTTGGAACTACCAAACTTTACTCCTCGCGCCTTGTCTGGTGCTTTCTGGGACTCCAACGCAACGATGCGTTGATTGTCAACAGACCCTAGCGACGGGTCCACACAGAATACGACCGCTGTAACTGAAAAGAATTGTTGGTCACATCGGCACCGGAGGTGGGTTGCACCGGTGCGGGGCCGGTGCCGGATGTCGGTACCAGGCAAGTCCGGGCGGGCTGTAGCGCCAACCCGAAGCCGCGACCTGCAGAATCCCTCATGTAGGTATTTGGCTACAAGCGGTTTCTCCGCATGGTTTTTCATCGCCGGGCAACGTATATGTGGGGCCGTAAACATCTCGGAAACAGTGCGGGGGAGTTATGCACTCAAGCAAGACGCTGCTAACGGTGGCTGCCGCTGCCGGATTGTTGGCGACGAACCAGTTGATGGCCGCCGGTTTTGCGCTGCTGGAACAAAACACTTCCGGCCTTGGTAATGCCTATGCTGGAGCTGCGGCGGCGGCCGAAGATGCCAGCACCATTTTTTTCAACTCGGCAGGGTTGACCCAGCTCAAACGTTCGTCGCTGGTGATGAATGCCGCTGCCGTCATGGTCGATTCCAAGCTCAAGAATGCCAATTCGCAGCCTGCTCTGGGGCATTCATTGGGCGGTGACGGTGGCAATGCTGGTGGTACTACGCTGGTTCCGGCGGTGTACTTCGCAATGCCATTGAATGAGCGCATCACTGGGGGTATCGGCATCAATGCACCCTTCGGGTTGAAGACCGAATACAGCGATGACTGGCTGGGCCGGTTTCAGGCCATCAAGTCCGATGTGAAAACCCTCAATATCAATCCTGCGCTGGCATTCAAGGTCAATGACGTTGTGTCCTTAGGCATAGGCGCAGACTACCAGACTCTTGATGCCACACTGACGAACAACGTCAATTACACCGCCGTCATTGCCCAGGTCAATCCGGCGCTACTGGCTGCTTCTGCCAACCTGGGATTGCAGGGACGTTCGGAAGTTAAAGGCGATGACTCGGCCTGGGGCTATGACATCGGAGTGTTGTTCAACTTCAATGATCGTACTCGACTCGGATTGTCATACCGTTCGGCGCTTTCTTACAACGTCAATGGCGATGTCAATTTTGCGCCGCCTACCACGAGTAATGCCAACGGACAGGCCATTATCAACGCGGCCAGCGCCGGCACCTTGGCCAATGGTCCGGTCACGCTGGATATTAAACTTCCGGCGACAGCTCGTCTGGCAATGACGCACAGGCTTGGTGATGCTGTTGAGTTGCTTGGCGAGGTCTCCTGGACCCAATGGAGCAGCATCCCCGAACTCCGGATCAAACGCAGCAGTGGCGTGACGCTAAGCAGCACAACTGAGAATTGGGATGACACCATGCGTTATGCCGTGGGTGCAAACTTCCAGCTGAGCAACGCAATCAAGCTGCGCTTCGGTGCCGCCATTGACGAAGCACCGGTACCGGACTCCACTCGCACACCGCGTCTACCGGATGCGGATCGCACCTGGTTGTCGGCTGGCGCCAAGTTCAATCTCAGCAAGACCGTGGATATGGATCTGGGCTACAGCTACATAGAGGCCAAGGGTGCGCCCCTCAACCAGAATGCCGGTAACACCGCTGCTTATGGCCTGATCAACGGTGAGCACAAGACCACTATCAACGTTTTGGGTGTGCAGGCCACTGTCAGTTTTTAGGGCGTGTGACCAGTAACGTATCCGCCCGGGCGAGGGCAGGTGGCTGAGGGTAGAATGCAACAGCTTTCTACCCTCAATTCTTTCTGGACTCCATGAATTACACCCGACAGGAAACGGGCACGGCGGTGATCCTGACGCCAACCGCTGCGCCCACGGCGACCGTCATCTGGCTGCATGGACTGGGCGCCGACGGCCATGATTTTGTGCCCATCGTTCCCGAGTTGCAGCTACCGTCCACGCTGGCGGTTCGCTTTGTATTTCCGCATGCGCCGCACCGGCCCGTGACATTGAACAATGGTTACGTGATGCGCGCCTGGTACGACATCAAGGCGCTGGCCTTGCAGGCGCAGGAAGATGCAGCTGGCGTGCATGCTTCAGAACAACTGGTGCGACAGTTGATTCAGGCCGAACTCGACGCGGGTATTCCCGCGCAACGCATCGTGATTGCCGGTTTTTCGCAGGGTGGTGCAATTGCCCTGCAAACCGCACTGCGTTATCCGCAGCGACTGGCCGGCGTCATGCCGCTGTCCACCTACCTGCCGTTGCGCGACACGCTGGCGAATGAGGCCAGCGCCGCCAATCGCGCCCTGCCGATTCTGATGTGCCATGGGCGACAGGATCCGGTGGTGCCGCTGCAGCTGGGCGAACGATCGCGTGACCTGTTGCTCGCACTGGGCTATGCGGTGGATTTCCGGCTCTACGACATGCCGCATTCGGTGTGTGGACCTGAAATCAATGACATCTCTGCGTGGCTGGCGCACGTCCTGCAATGACACAGAGTGTCGCGATGCCCGGCATGCGCTGG
Organism: uncultured Pseudomonadota bacterium; assembly: GCA_963748005.1. GTDB lineage: Bacteria > Pseudomonadota > Gammaproteobacteria > Steroidobacterales > Steroidobacteraceae > CAILZL01. The sequence goes on along the minus strand of CAVVHH010000002.1, from coordinate 1,378,426 downwards.
CGTGAGTTCGAATGGCGCATATTCGGTTTGGCGGCGTTACTGGCAGCCGGTGTATTGCTGAGCATTGTGGTTATTCCGCAGTGGTTGTCGCGTCAGGCGCGGCTGGAAGTGGTGCGCTCGCACGTCGGACAGGTGGCGCGTCTGGCGGCCAGCACCGTTGATGGCGATCTGCATCGGCAATTGCTGGACAAGGCCAATTATTCCGATGCGCTGTATCAGCGGGCTCTGGCGCCTCTGGTGCGTTTCCACTCCGCCACTTCCGGCCTCTACTACGTGTACACCATGGTGGCGCATGATGGCGAAGCCTACTTTGTGCTGGATACTGCGCAATCTCCGCAGCTGAAAACCAGCCGCAAGTTGCAGGCTTCTGCGTATATGGAGCATTTTGTTCTCAGACCTGAGTACGCCAGCGACTGGCTCGAACAAATTGCGGCTGGCAAGACCTGGGTGACGCCGGGATTCCAGCAAGACGACTATGGCTACTTCCTCTCGGGCCATGCGCCCATCTACGACAGCCAGGGTCGTTACAGCGGTTTCGTTGGTGTTGATTTTGACACCGACTACTATCAAGCCCAGGAACAGCGTTTCAAATGGATCGGGCTGGGGTCGGTACTGGCGGCGCTGCTGATCAGCGTGTTGCTCGCCTATCTCGCGGCGCGTTATCACTATCAATGGCAGCACCGCCTCGCCCGGCACTATCACTCATCAATGCGCGATGAGCTGACGCAATTGCTGAACCGTCGCGGCGCATATGAAGCGGTTGGCGTACTGCGCTCGATGCGTAGCGCCAGTTTTGCGGTGCTGTTGATCGATATCGACAACTTCAAGCACATCAACGACAGCTATGGACATGTAGTGGGCGACGCGGTGCTGGTCAGTGTGGCCAAGGTAGTGCGCGCCAGTGTGCGTGACCGGGATGTAGTGGCACGACTGGGTGGCGATGAATTCCTGGTATTCGCGCCGGCCTGCGATGAGACCGCCGCGCGCCAGATCGTCGCCAGGATGCTTGAGAATGCGGCGGCACAGACGCACGTGCCCTATGCATACACCCTGTCAGTGGGCATCTGCATTGAAAGCAATACGATTACCGAGTTTGACGTGATGTATCGTCGCGCCGATGAAGCCATGTATCGCGCCAAGGCGGCCGGCAAGAATCGCTACGAAGTGATCAGTGCGTAGTCAGTGGTAATGCCGCTGTTGCGTCACTTCCTCCTTCCCTGCAGGTCGGATTAAAACCCGACTCCGTTTCTTCAAGCGGCAATAACAAACAAACCGATCACGCTGGTGAACCCAACCGTCCAGCATAAGCTGCGCAGCGTCGGGCGATTGCCGACATACATGATGATGTACAGAACACGTGCACCGATGAAAGTCAGTGCCAGTGCGTTGATCTGCGCCTGCGGCGCCTGCAGATATTGCGCAATCACGACGCCGACCGCAAAGAACGGAAAGGCCTCAAACGAATTGTGCTGCGCGGCATTGGCGCGTTGCTGGTAGCCGGTACGTTTGGCCAGCCAGCCGCGTGGATCGGCGTTGTCAAAACTCCGGTCGGCCTTGGCGATATAGGCTGCGATATAGGGCAGCAAGGCTGCGATCACGATGCACCACAATGCCAGCGTCATGATTACTTGCCCTGTTTGATGACCAGCGCGTCGATCTGGGCTTCGCGCAACTTGCGACGCGTATCTTCCAGCTTGTTCAGATTATTGATCGGGCCGATGCGCACGCGATGCCAGACATCTTCCGGACCGTCGATGCTGATTTTCTGAATGGTGGATTCAATACCCTGAATGGCCAGCTTGGCGCGCACCCGGTCGGCGTCGGTGAAGTTACGATACGAACCCACTTGCAGGATATAGGAGCCCGGCGCATCGATCGCTCCGGCTGCCGATGAACTGCCATCGGATTTCGCGGTGTCCTTGCCAACCTCTACTTCGAGCTTGGGCAGCACTTCATAAAAGTCGAACTCGGTGCCGGAATCGCCTGACTGTGCCGACTCTGGCGTGGGTTTGCTGGAGGCGCTGCCTTCCTTTTCGCTGCTCAACGGCGCACCACCGGCAGCGGGGTTGGCGCCCGGCCGACGGTCATAGATGTATACCGCTGTGGCCACCACCAAGCCGATCAACAGACCAATGGTGAAACCGCCCCACGCGGACACGCCACTGCTGCTGTTGGTGCGGGTATGTTTGTAATCGCGTGCCATGTGTTTGTCTTACTCGCCGGTCTTGCTCATGGCGGTGGGTGCAGATACGCCCAGCAGCTGCAGGCCATTGGCAATGACCTGGCGAGTAGCTGCCACCAGATTCAACCGTGCATTACGCAGCGGCGCATCTTCAACCACGAACTTGTGTGCGTTGTAATAGGTGTGGAAGTCGCCGGCCAGCTCGCGCAAATAATGCGCAATCTGATGCGGCTCCAGCGCTTCTGCGGCGGCGTCCAGCAGTTCCGGGAAGTTTGACAGGCGGCGAATCAATGACAGCTCATGTGGCGTATTCAGCAACTGCATATTCGCCGCACCCAGCGCCACGTCGTGCTTGAGCTGCTTCTCTGCCAGCTGACGGAACACACTGCACACGCGCGCATGCGCATACTGAACGTAGTACACGGGATTTTCTTCGCTCTGCGACAACGCCAGATCCACATCGAACACAAACTCGGTATCGGCGCGGCGTGACACCAGGAAGAACCGCACGGCATCGCGGCCCACCCATTCGATGAGATCACGTACGGTTACGTATGAACCAGCGCGCTTGGAGATTTTTACTTCCTCGCCACCGCGCATCACCTTGACCATCTTGTGCAGCACGTAATCGGGATAACCCTGCGGAATACCCATGTTCATCGCCTGCAGGCCGGCACGCACGCGCGTGATGGTGCTGTGATGATCCGAGCCCTGGATATTGATGGCGCGATGAAAGCCGCGCTGCCACTTGGCGATGTGGTACGCCACATCGGGCACGAAGTAGGTATAGCTGCCATCCGACTTGCGCATGACGCGATCCTTGTCATCGCCGTAATCGGTGGTCTTCAGCCACAACGCGCCTTCCTGCTCATAAGCCTTGCCGCTGTTGATCAGTCCTTGCACCGTCGCTTCAACCTTGCCGTCGGTGTAGAGGCTCGACTCCAGATAATAGATGTCGAACTGCAGGCCGAAGCTTTGCAGGTCGAGATCCTGTTCATGACGCAGATAGGTCACGGCAAACTGCTTGATGTTGTCGAAGTCTTCGACATTACCCGTAGCAGTGACCGGCTGGCCATCCTTGGCGCGCACGGTCTTGAGTGCCTTGAAGTCTGCGGCAATGTCGGCGATGTAATCGCCGTTGTAAGCGGACTCAGGCCAGCCAACATCACCGGGCTTCAGACCGCGCAGACGTGCCTGCACCGACACTGCGAGGGTATGGATCTGCACACCGGCATCGTTGTAGTAGAACTCGCGAGTGACCTGGTAGCCCTGCGACTGCATCAGGGTTGCCAGCGCATCACCCAGTGCCGCCTGACGACCATGACCGACATGCAAAGGACCGGTGGGATTGGCGGAAACAAATTCCAGCAACACCGTGCCGCGTGAGCCGGTGGGCTGCGAACCATAAGCCGCGCCACGCTCCAGAATCTGGCCAATCTCCTGCGCATACGCATCGGATGACAGATGGAAGTTCATGAAGCCGGGCCCGGCGATGTCCACTTTCGCAATCAGGGCACTGGCCGGCAGCGCATTGATGATCAACTGTGCCAACTGACGCGGATTGCTGCGCGCAGCCTTGGACAGACGCATGGCGATGTTGCAGGCGAAGTCGCCATGCGCCACGTCACGGGTGCGCTCGAGTTCAATCGCAGGTAGTTCGAGATCTGCCGGTAGCGTGTCGTCCGGCAGGTTACGCAAGGCGGTGGCAAGCAGTGACTGGATTTGCTGTTTCAATTTCGATCAACTGTGAGAATAACTTTGGGATGGCGCTTAATTGAGCCATATTGCGGGGTAAAACCCGACCTACAAGAGACGGTCTTACCTTAAAAAGCGCCATTCACTCCAGGGGCGACTCATTGGTCGCCGGTACTCGAAGAATGGGCGCGCATTTTAGCGGCAGAAACCGGGCGATAGTAGCTAAACTTCCAGCGCTTGCTTACTGGGCAGCCTGCACGGACGTTACGCTGACGCGCAACAACGCCGCCTGTTCTGGGCTCATGGTCCCCAGTCCGGACTCGATCGTCGTGGTCTCGCCCGGTTTGAGCGTGACGCGCAAGGGACGCGCCTGACCTTGCTGGACAACTCGTCCAAAGGCATCGAGCAGTACCGGCGTGATTTGCAGATTGGTTACCGCAATCTTGGCGCGATTCTGCACGGCAAAATACACATACCCGGCACTGTCCTGCTGCACGGCAGTGGCTATGTAGTTGTTGGGATTCTGGCTCAGATCCATGCGCTGATATTCGCCAGCCGCCAGCTGACCATATTCGCTTTGCGATTCCGCCGCAGCCTCGAACATCCGCATTGCGCCGGGCAGATCGCCACGTTCCTTGGCGATGTTGCCCAGGTAGTAGGCCGCCGGCGCAGTGGGCAGCAGGCTGGCGCTTTTCTTCAACCATTCTTCGGCCTTGGGCTTGTTACCCAGCTTGAACTGCGCAATGCCGCCGCCCAGGTAGGAAGCGAAATAATTGTCGTCCAGTGCGATGGATTTTTCATACGCGGCCAGCGCCTCCTTGTGCTGGTTTTCCGACATGGCGATGTCGCCCAGCAACTGCGTGAAACGCGCCTCGCGCGGCAACAGCTGCACGGCTTCACCCGCGAGCTTTTTCGCCGTGGCCAGATCCTTCTTCTTGACTGCGGCCATTGCCTGATCGTACTTGTCATAGGCGGGTTTCATCTTGCGCAGCTCAGCCGTCTTGGCCGCAAAGCGCTCAGCACCCAGCTCACCGCCTGCGCCCAGTTCGGCCAGCGTCGCCTGATTTTTTGCCACGCGCTCCGGCGAGGGTGGATGCGAGGCAAACAGTCCTTCCAGCCAGCTCTGGTTATGTCCTTCGGATAGACGCACAAAGGTCTGTTGCAAGGTCACCGCGCCGCTCAGGTCATAGCCGGCGCGTTTCATGTACACCATGCCGTAGTGATCGCTTTCCAGTTCCTGCTCACGACCATACTTTGTCTGCACCAGCTGCGCACCGACACCGGCGCCCATGATGGCGAGGCCGGCCAGATTGCCATCGACGTTGCTGGTAGCCAGGCCAATCTGAGCGGCGACCATGCCCACCTGCATTAACGTACCGCGTTCCTGCGCCTTGGCGCCGTGTCGAGCCGCTGCATGCACGATTTCATGGCCCAGCACTGCCGCCAGCTCGGCTTCATTGTTCAGCTCGGTGAGCAGGCCGCGATTGAAGGCAATCTTGCCGCCCGGCAATGCCCAGGCATTGGGCACGGAATTGTTCAGCACCACAAATTCGTAAGGCAGCTTGCGATCCGACACGGCGGCCAGCTTCTGACCTACTTCATTCACGTAAGCAGTCAGCTCCGGAACGAGCGTGAAATCACCGCCTTCGCCCTGACGGGTTGGCGCATAGTTCTGCTCACCGATTTTCAGCTCCGCAGCCTCGGAAACAAACTGCAGTTCCTGCTTGCCCGTAACAGGGTTGGTGCCGCAGGCAGTCAAACACAGACAGAGCGCCAAGCCTGACAGCGAAGCATGGATGGTTTTCATGGCAGAGTCTCAACAACAAAGCGGGCAGCAGGGATTTTGAACCGTGTTCACGGCATGGTCCAATCCAGACTCAGATTCCGCCATTGACGGTCAGGATGGTCCTACCCGCAGATTCCCTTCATGCTCCCCGGCCGGCCTACCGCTCCAGTTTTCTCCTGCTGCAATTTACCTTCGGCGCTGCCGCAACCTACTGGTCGTTGCTCAGGCCGATGCGCTTGGAGCCGAGCGTATAGATCGTCCGGTCCGCGAACAGCAGGTACTTGCGGGTGCCGGTGATCGTGCGGTTCTGGATGGCGCTGGCCAGCGCCAGTTCTTCATCGATGTCACTGCGATGAAACGGTTCCCACTGATGGCCATTGATGATGGTGTCGATGTCCTTTGTCTTCGCGGCGAAGTTGCGTACCGAATCGGCCCACTGCGCGAGCTTGGCCCGATCATTCAGCAGCACACGGAACAGCATGGAGTCGCCCGTGAAGGCCACCTTGTGCTGACGCTCGACGTAAGCAACTGATCCCGGCGTGTGTCCCGGAAAGCCGATGACTTCCACCTCGATACCACCCAGATCAATCTTGTCGCCATCCTTGACGAAGCCGTACTTGAAGGGCTTGTCGTCGACCATGCTTTTCGTGGCGAACTCGATCATCGCCGTATTGCCGGCCATGAATTCGGAATAACCCTTGAGCCGGCCGGCGCGGTTTGATGACAGCATGGTCGCTTCATCTTCCTTGCCGATGTATGACATGTCGAACAGCTGATTGGCGCCGACGTGGTCGAGATGACCGTGCGTGCTCAGCACGATCACCGGCAGATCGGTGAACTGCTCGACAAACTTGCGCAAGTCGGCCAGGCCCAGTCCGGTATCGATCAATGCCGCCCGCTTGTCGCCAATGATCAGGCCGATCTGCTGCGTATGTGGTGGATTGGTTGGCTCGTCGCGCGGAAAGGGCTGGTGAATTTCAGCAATGATATACAGGCGGTCGCTGATCTTGCGATATACATAGGGCTGGCTGGCGCTGGGTTGCGGCGCGGTGCCGGCGGGCACCGGTGGCTGTGTGAGGTGTGGCGTGGCGGCATCGGCTGCATCGCCGAATATCAAGCTGGTTGCCGCTATCAGCAGAATTGCCATCACTGGTTTCACAAAGATCATTGCGATATCTCCTGCATTGGATTCGCCGGATTCAGCGGCTGGTTTTTTTGCCGTACAACGCAAATGCATTGACACGCGAAGTGGACGGTATCCAGCCGCCTGGCATCAGGTCGGAAAAACCGACCTCGTCCACCTTGCTCAGATCCGGGCTCGCCTTGCCCTGCGGAATGATCGGCACCAGCTTCGGGTCGGGCGCGCGTTTGTTGGATGCGTTGGTGGGCTTGTCGGTCATCAGCAGTGAGCGCCAGTGCAAGTCGCTCAACACGTACTCGACGTTCATCCACGATGACGATTCGCCCGATCCCTCCTCGCTGACGAAGTAGCGGCCGTCCGCGGTCTTGATGACGATGTGCAGGAAGCGGTAGCCGGAGTTACGCGTGCGCAACATCATTTTCCCGGAACCGGTGAGATCCCAGAAGTTCTTCGGATCGCTGACCGTGATCAGCCAGTTGGTCTTCGTCTCGCCGGTGTAGGTGTAATCCTCGATCGGATGGAAGGTCTTGCGAATGCCGTCTACGTCGCCATAGAGATGCAGCGTGAGGTTCTGGTTGCCGAGATTGGCCTGCGTCATCGGCTGTGCTTGTGGCGCACGAGTCCACTTTTCTTCGAACAGCAGCGGCGCGATCTCGTCGCTGCCCATCCCCTGCGGGCCAGCGCCCCGCGGCGGCCCACCTTCCGGCGCCTGTGCCATGGACGCGCCAGCGCACAACACCATGGCCACCACAGCAACAATTCGCGCAGCATTCTTCATGACTTGCCTCTTCAATCTATCTGCTTCTTTGCCACGTGCCACGACGGATCGCGACACAGCGTGCAGTCCGCACCGCGGAACATCTTCGACGCGGACTGCTGGCCCTTGAGCTGCCAGTCCAGCCATGCGACGGCGATCTGCGCGAAGAACCCGCCGTTCTCGGCGCCATAGGTGCCCAGATGCGTCATGCCGTCCTGCCAGGCGCCGAAGACCGGCACATGCGACAGCGCGTTTACGTTCTGCACCGAGGCGGGATAGGCAATGTCATGCGCCTCGTCGCCATGGATGTAGGCGATGGGTGTGTGAATCTTCGCCAGCGCGGCCGCCGGATCGGACGGATTGTTCGGGATCATGCCCACGCCGCTGTTCCAGATCATCACCGTGCGCAGGCGCGGATCGCCGGCCACGGTCAGTGCCTGCACGCCGCCGCAGGATTGGCCCATCACCGCCACGCGCGTCACATCGATGCGATGGTAGAAAGGACTGTCGCGTCGGTCGTTCTCGCGCACTGCCCAGTCAATGGCTTCGATCAGTTGCTCGGCGGTGGTGCGACCGGGCGCACGTGTGGCGTTGTTGGTAACCACCGGGGGCGGTGGCCCGGCTTCACCTGGTTTGCGTACTGGCGGATTCTCCTGAGGACCCACCTCAAGATCAGTCGAGGCCATCGGCCCGCTGGCAATCAGCAGATAGCCGTGACTGGCAATCTCGGTCAGGAAGTAGCGGAAGCGGTTGCCGGCGTTGATGCACGCGCCGTTGCCCCATGCGATCACCGGCAGCTTGCCCGCTCGCTCAAGATTGGCCGGGTAATACAACACGTGATTGGGCAGGCTAGCCTGCGTGCCCATGATCGCCTTGAACTTGCCGGAGCCCAGCGGCGTGTCGTCGGGCTGATGCGGGCGGCGTCCGAAAGGCAATGGGCGACCATCGGTGTCCACATCCTTGCCCAGCGTTGGCGCCGGTGGTGTCTGCGCAAGCACTGTTGCAACTACCGAGGCAGCGACAAGCCCGGTCATCAATCGTCTCCAGCTATTCATTACTCGTACCCCTCGATGAATATGTGCGCACTACTGTGCCGGCAGTGCAAACGCCACCAGCGCATCGTCGGTGGCAGGGTCTTCCAGGAAGCTGCCGCCCGTGGCGGGTAACACCACGTACTGACGGCCGTCGCGACCCACATAAGTGATCGGCACGGAATGGTTCGGTGCGCTGAGCTTGGTCGCCCACAGTTCCTTGCCGCTCTTTGCGTCGTAGGCACGGAAGCGTCCATCATCCGTCGCGCCGATGAACACCACGCCACCCGCCGTCACGATGCTGCCGCCGAGATTGGGTCGGCCGGTGTTCTGCTTGTCGGCGGGCAAGCTGTCCGTCACGCCCAGTGTCGAACGCCAGACAATCTCGCCTGTATTGACATCAATCGCCGTCAGGCTTCCCCATGGCGGCTGGTTACACAGCAATCCAGTTGCAGGGTCGCGGAAGCGGCCCAGCAATCCGCCCATGTCATAGGAAATATTGGGTATGCCCGCGGAACCAGCACCCGCGACGCCGATTACTTCGCGCGGCGCGTTTCTTTCATATATGCCGGTGAGTTGCCCGAGGTCATGACTGTTGATGAACAGGTAACCGAGTTGCGGGTTGTACGACATGCCGCCCCAGTTGGCGCTGCCGATGGTGCCCGGGAAGTTCACGGTCGGGCGTTTGTATCCCGGCGGCAGGTAAGGGCCGCCCATGCCGATGTTGTACTTCTCGACCAGCGCCTTGCAGTTGGCTTCCAGCTCCGGTGTCACGGTGGCAATGTCCGCCATCGACATGGTCTGGCGTGCGACGGGCGCTGGCTTGACGGGGAAGGGCTGCGTTGGCGAGGTCTGTTCTCCCGGCACTTCGCTCTTGGCAACAGGTCGCTCCTCGACACCGTAGATCGGCTTGCCATCACGTCGATCAAGCAGAAAGATCAAGCCGCTCTTGGAAGTGATGGCCACCGCCGGGATGGTGCGACCGCGCTGCTTTACCTCCAGCAGTAACGGCGCGGCGGCTGGATCGAAGTCCCAGATGTCGTGGTGCGTGACCTGGAAGTGCCACTTGTACTTGCCGGTCCTGGCGTCCAGCGCAACGATGCTGGAGCTGAACAGATTGTTGCCGAGTCGCTCGCCGCCATAGCGATCCCAGTTGGGCGCCTTCACCGGGAAGTACACCAGCCCGCGTTCGACATCGACGCTCATCAGGCCCCACACATACACGCCACGTCGTCCTTCGGCACTGCCCGGCGACCAGGTGTCGTAAAACTTCTGGCCCTTCTCGGGAACCGTGGCGAAGCGCCACGCTTGCTTGCCGGTGACCACATCGAAGGCGCGCACATCGCCGTCGCGGCCGTCGCCATTGGGATTGGCCGCGCCGGAGATAATCAGGTTGCGGTAAATAATCGGTGGCGAGGATGAGGTGCCGAACGTACCCTGCTTGCCCTCGAGTACGCCGTTGTTGCCAAAGCTCGCGACTGGTTTGCCATGCAGCGCATCGACTGCGTACAACGAGCTGCCGCTGGCATAGATGATTTGCGCAGCTTGCGTCGCATCTCCCGGCCAGTACTCAACGCCGCGCGCCGAACCCTGCGCAGTTACGCTCCAGACTTCCGTGCCGGTGGTTGCGTCGATCGCCACCACACGCCCGTAAGGCGTGGTCAGATACATCAACCCATTGACCACCAGCGGCGTGACCTCGGAGCTGCCGTAACGCTGGCGCTTGGTGCCCGCAGGTTCAGCAGTATTGCGACTGCGCGGTCCGGAATACATCTCATAGCCCGGTGTGCGCAGTCGATAAACCCAGGCCTGCTGCAAACGCCCCACATTGTCTGGCGTAATCTGCGCGGCGGCTGAAAAACGCGCCTGACCCTTGTCCTGACCATAGGTCGACCACTGCGTGCCATCGTCCGGGCCGGCCGCATGCGCCAACGCCACGCAGGTGAGGCCGGTGGCAGCAATAAACGACGACAAATGTTTCATGATTGCCCTGCGATTCGCGCTTGTTTGGTCATCCAGGGGCAACACAGAAAGCAGCGCGGAATAGCGCAGCAATTTCCCCGTTTGGACAGCTCGTGGCTTTTGTCACTGAGAGTAAACTAACTGTTTCGTACATTGCTGGCAAGTGGCACGCGGCTGCTTGCCGCATCGGCCATTTCGATGTCGATGTGCCCGTTGGTGGTCATCTTGGTGCCAGTAGTCGAAAGAGGTGCGGAGAATGCCCTAATCTGATACAAGGCGAATCATCGAATATTTGCTAGTCAGCAAATCACAAGGAGCCTTGTATGGCAGAAGTTAGCAAGAATATTTTTATCAGCCACATACATGAGGACGACCATCGGCTTGGTCCCCTCAAAGAAATGCTAAGTAAGGCAGGAATGGAAGTTCGTGATGGCTCGATCAATAGCGATAAGCCAAACAATGCCACTAGTCCGGAATACATTAAATCAAACATATTAGCGCCCAGAATTGAGTGGGCATCAGTTCTTGTTGTGTTGATCACTCCGGAAACGCGGAACAGTGAGTATGTCACTTGGGAGATTGAATACGCTGAGCGCTTAGGAAAACGCATAGTTGGCGTTTGGGATTACGGTGAAGCGGAATGCGACATGCCAGAGGCTTTGGATTCTTTTGCTGATGCGATCGTTGGATGGCAAGGAGACAGAGTCAAGGAGGCGATAGAAGGCACTATCAACAATCGTGAGACACCTGATGGGGTGCTGTCAGCAACGCGCGATCTGCCAAGATATTCTTGCTGAAAAAAATGAGGCTCTATTCCTACGTAGTCGCTCGAGACTATGGTTTTGCACCCAACCCTTTTGGAGGGGTATGTACTCTGGCGACATGTAAGCCAGATATCCGTCAGCGTGCGATGGTGGGCGATTGGATTGCTGGGTTAGCGGGAGCTAGTGATTGCAAAGTTCCCAGTTTGGTCTATGTGATGCGAGTAGATGAAATTCTCACCTATGATGCGTATTGGTGTGATCCTCGATTTCAATTCAAGAAACCTTCGCGCATTGGTAGCGTAAAGCAGCTATTTGGAGACAACATCTACCATTGCAATACCCAAAGCATTTGGCAGCAGGCAGATTCTCATCACAGTTGTGAAGATGGAACGCCAAACCAAAGGAATATAGCAAATGATACGAAATCAACGGGTGTGCTTGTAGGTAGGCGCTTTGCTTATTGGGGTAGTAAAGCTATAGGGATTCCTTATGAATTTCTCGATTTTGAAGGTCATACTCTCCGCCTTCAACGTGGGTATAAGTCGAAGTTTCCTGTGGCTTTTGTTCAGGCTTTTGTTGATTGGTTCAATACGCTGGGTATACAGGGTTGCGTGGCGCAACCTTTTATGTGGAAACGCCCAAGATCGACGTGGGCACATCCTAATACATGAATTCAAAGAACAAGGATTGCCGTGGTAATAGCTCTCCCACAGAAACCCCCGTTGACAATCGCCGAATATTCGGAAAAAGCCAATGAGACGGATCGTTTTGCAAACGTTCCAGAGGGATCTAGCAAGCTCACGTTTGGATTTTTTGGTGAAGTCGGTGGCCTGCTGGCGGCTTTAAAAAAAGTAAATCGTGATCAGTTGCGTGAATCAGAAACAGAGGTGGCTGGAGAGGAGATAGGAGACGCTCTTTGGTATTTGTTCGCTATGGCTAGTGTGCAGGAAGTTCATCCCCAAGCGGTAGGCATTAGTTGCTTGGCGTTTCTGCATAAACGCCTGGTGAAAACTGACTGCGGCGGCCATGATGCAAGCAATTTTCGGCAAATCGATGGCCTGATTGCGCTTCACGGCAAAGGACTCGATAAGCTTCGTTTGGAGCTACTTGGGGAACTTGCGCGCATGAGCGGTGAGGTGGTTGGTCATGGTAGTCAGCCTCAGTTCGCGCTTGGACAAACTGCTCGAGCCGACCTATTTGGGCAATTACTAGCAATGCTCAGCCTAGTGTGCGCATCGTTTATGTTGAAGATCGAAGATGTTGCGCGTGATAACTTAGTTAAAGTCCATGGACGTTGGCCAGGAAAAGACCCTTCGTATTACCCTCTTTTTGATAATCAGTATCCCGAGCATGAGCGTCTACCGCGTGAGATCCCGATGGAGTTTATCGAACGTGAAAGCTCACAGGGAATCCATGTAGTTCAAAGGTTGCATGGCGTATATATCGGCGACAGATTGACGGATAACAGCAACGAGCCAGATGACTATCGATTTCACGACGTGTTTCATCTGGCTTACGTTGCTCATTTAGGCTGGTCACCAGTGATCCGCGCACTATTGAAGGTCAAACGCAAGTCTCAGCGAAAAATTGATGAAAATGAGGATGGAGCTCGGGCGATGATCATTGAAGAAGGTATTGCAACTTGGATATTCAATCACGCTAAAAAGCGCGTTCTATACGAGGACGTTGCGATTGGTAAGTTAGATTATGGGCTTCTTAAGCAAGTTCAGAGCATGGTCACTGGCTACGAGGTTGGTGATTGCCCATTATGGCAATGGGAGCGAGCCATACTCGATGGCTTTCGCGTATTTCGCGAATTGCGTAAACCAGAGCATCGAGGGGGTACTGTGACCGCAAATATGGTTTCCCACACTTTGTCATTCGAACCACCTTCGAGGATTGCTTCGTGAACTCAGCTTCCTTCGTGAAAGATTTGGCTACTATCGCTCTCGAGAGTGTGTTTAATCCTTATGCAGATTGTTGTGCCATACATGACAAGGTTGATGGAGCGGCGATACGACGCAGAAATTTGCGTACCTACCTTGATGCAGCACAGACATTGGGTGTCGATACGATTTGGATGGGGAGAGACTTAGGATATCGTGGTGGACGGCGCACAGGCTTGGCGTTGACAGATGAGTACCATCTGTTCGATCTACAGAAGCTTTTTCCTGGCTCAATATTGTCCCGTGCTACTCATGGTAATGCAGTGGCTGAGCGCACTGCTGCAGAAATTTGGGCTGCACTTGGGGCATTGCCGTGCCCCCCGCTGCTTTGGAATGTTTTTCCATTACATCCGCATGAGAGTGGTGCTCCACTAACAAATCGTTGCTTTACCGCCAAAGAACTTGCTGAAGTTGATGATTTGAACGCATCGTTGATCGCTTGGTTGGGTGTAACAAGAATCGTATCGATTGGTCAGGATGCTGCGCGATATGCAAAACGATTTGGCGTGGAGATCAAGATTGTTCGGCACCCAAGCTACGGTGGCATTACAGACTTCCGCCGTGGTATTGCGGAGGTGTACGGCCTTATGAGCAACGGCATTAATCGTTCTGATCGACAAGAGAACCTATTTGGAGCTTTTCCTAACTAGGCAATCAATCTGTAAGCACAACGCGATCCTCAGTTAGAGTCTTAAGAATGCCCGTCGCGACGCGTCCATTTCTTATTTTATACATTGCGTGGCATCCGGCCTTCGATGAGGGGCAGATGATCGCGAAAGAACTCTATGACCACTACCGCCGTGAGTTATATCGGAACGTTGCGGGAGGTATTGGCTTGAGCGTTATTTACCGAAGTGTTCCTGATCCAAACACTTTTGTGCCTAGTCACATCGACTTTTCCGAAGGGGAAACGGCTGCTATCGTTTTGCTGTTCGATGAGCACTTTGTAGGTGGCGCGACATACATGGCATGGGCACGGAATCTTATGGATCGGGCCGACGTAGCTGGTTTGGGTGCGCGAGTGTTTCCAGTTGCCATAGATGGAGCATTAACCCGAGTGGGAGTGGCGCAGCAGGCGATACGTTGGGATCGATGGGGCGATCTGACCATCGAGCAGCGACTGCGGCGCCTGAAATCAGATTTGACCTATCAGTTTTGTCGAATGCTCCGGGCGTACTTTGAGCGACTTCGCAGACCAGGTGAGGATGAAGCTTCGCTGGAGCAATACCTAAAGAAAGTTCAGATATTTCTTAGTCATTCTAAGCGCGATAATGATGGTGAGCGGATCGCGAGAAGTATCCGGCAGCAACTCTTCGATGGTGATGGCCTCGCATCGTTTTTCGATGTGCATGATATTCCCGCTGGTATACGTTTTGACTCGGCAATTGTTCAGCAAGTTCGAGTCAGCGCAGTGGTGGCGATTCACACGGATAGTTTTTCATCTCGTGAATGGTGCCGGCGCGAAATCATAGAGGCTAAGCTTGGAAATGTGCCACTTGTTGTGGCCAATTGCATCTCCGATATAGATGAGCGCAGTTTTCCATATATGGGTAATGTGCCGGTTGTTAGGATGGATCCATCAAAAGTGGATCGGATCGACCAGGTGATTGCTCGACTGTTGGATGAAGTGCTCAAAGACTTTTTATGGCGGTGCAGAGTGCAGTTGGTAGTTGGGGAGGTTGGTGACAACGTCACGTTTATTCCTCGCCCGCCAGAACTCATTTCGCTGGTTGTAGTTGATGATCAGGGAACTGGGAAAATAGTCCTTGTATATCCAGATCCGCCATTGGGCTCGGAAGAGCAGCGGCTTTTTGAAGTGATCGCTCCCAAAGTGCAGCTGAAAAGTCTAACCGAGTGGTTAGCAGAATCTGAGGCAGCGCTATGACCTATCAAGAGCCGCTTAGCCGAACGGCCGTGGCGATCTCTATTTCGGATAGTGCAGATATGTCAGTTCTGGGTTTGGCCGAAGAGCATCTGCGTGATGCTATGACAGAAGTGGCGCGGTACCTTCTGGCCATGGGGGCGAGATTGGTATACGGCGGTGACCTACGCGAGCACGGATTCACGGAGTTGCTATTTGAGCTTGTTGCTCGGTATAGACGAGACGCTGACGTAGGTGATAACCGTGCGCCAGTACTGAGTTATTTGCCATGGCCAGTCCATAGTGCCAAGTCTGCAGGAGAGATTCGTTCTTTCGCTTCAGACCTTAGTGGGTTGGCAGAGATTCACTGTCTTGATCTGCAAGGCAATAAGCTGGCATTGGAAAAATTGCAAGTTGAGCCGCTAGTACGACTGGCAACTGTTGAAGAGTGGTCTACAAGCCTGACTTCCATGCGCCGCGTACTGACTGACAATAGTAATGCTCGAATTGTCCTTGGCGGTCGTGTTTCAGGATTTATGGGACGAATGCCCGGTATAGCTGAAGAAGCTTTATCTTCAATTGAGGCATCGCAACCGCTATTTATATTGGGTGGTTTCGGTGGGTGTGCTCGCGACATCGTTGATAAAATGAACTTACTTTCACTAGGACAAACACGATCTGTGTCCTGGCAAGGGTCGGAAAATTTCGACGGTCTCGATGTAAGCGTGCTTGGTAATGGGTTGACTGAAGTTGAGAACTCAACGCTCGCCCGCACTGTCCATGTCGATGAGGCGGTTGCTCTTATCTTGAGAGGGTTAGTGCGCTTATTCGGTACCTCACAGGGTGGTCAATCAAACGCAGTAGAGTCGTTGTGACTCCCGCTGAGTAACAGCAGGTACTATTTGTTTGCGAAATATTTGGATCGGTAGCCGATCGACGTGATCCTTAGTTTTTGCAATTCACTTACCTTCAACTCCCGCCACTTACCCCGTTTCAAGTCCCCCAACTGAATGTGCATGAAGCGCACCCGCTGTAGCCGGCGCACCTTGTAATCAAAGGCAGCGCACATGCGACGAATCTGCCGATTCAATCCCTGCGTGAGGATGATGCGGAAGGTGTTGGGATTGATGCGGGTGATGACGCAAGGTTTGGTGAGCGTGCCCAGGATGCGTACGCCGCAGACCAAATATTCGTTTCGTATGCGTTTTCGACGCGCAGGATTTGATTGATTGTGTCGACCGCGCTGGCGCTGAGTCTTTACCGATGCTCGGTCCGGGTGCCGATCGTTGAATTGAAGAACTCGATGGTTCTGTTCAGCGCCTGAATGGACGCTGCGTGTGTGGACTCGGGCGTCTTTCCGATGAAGCTGTGGTCGACATCCGGTATGACCAGCAGTTCGCCGCGCACCTTCGCGGTTTGCAGCGCGGCGTAGAAATTTCGTGACTGGCTGACATCGACGGTCTTGTCCTGATCGCCGTGGATTAGCAGGAATGGCGGATCCTTGCTGTCGAGATAGCGGATCGGGCTGGCGATGCGTACTTGTTCGTCGGTGCAGGGCTGGTCGGTTGTGCAACCGAGCATTCGCGCGACCGGCGCCTGGCTGCTGATAGGTTGCATGTCAAAGATGCCGTACCAGGTTGCGACGGCCTGCACGCAGTCGGATTCGCTGCTGTCGCCCGGCGGCTCGAGTTCCGGCGCGCCGCAACTGGTGCCCACCAGCGCCGACAGGTGACCGCCCGCCGACCCACCCCAGATGCCGACCCGCTCCTTATCAATGCCGTATTTGGCGGCATTGGCGCGCAGCCACTTGATTGCAGCCTTCACGTCCTGCACCTGCAGTGGCGACCGGACCTCGCCACTCAGCCGGTATTCCACAGACGCGACCACATAGCCCCGCGCCGCCAGCGATGCCAGCACGGTCGGAAAATTCTCGAATGCGCCGGACTGCCGGGTGTGACCGCCCATCCAGCCACCACCATGTACTTCGACGATCAGTGGATGTACGGAACCAGTACCGGCAGGTGGCGTGTAGACGTCGATGATCAGCGGGCGAAAGCCTGGATATTGTGCGTACACCAGGTCCGGATAGCCGGTCACTCCGCCGGGAAAACCGATCTTGCGCTCCGGATAACGGTCCTCGGGCACTGCTCGAGCCGCTGTGGCCGGTTCACCGTAGGCGGCGGCTCCGTTCTGCGCCGCCTGTATCGTCGGCAAGCAGGCGTACAACGCCAGGCTCGCTGTGAGCGCGAGCCATTTTCCCAATGTGCTATTCATGCGTGGACTGCTCAATCGCGCGGACCAGCGATGATGCGATTGCCGCCAGTGCCCGGCGCAGCGCTCACCGGTTGCGCCGGATGCGCTTTCAGCCAGTCCAGTCCCTTGGTGTTGAGTTTCACAACTTCGGCCGGCTTGCCGCTGGCGCCGCCGAATTCCACTTTCACTTCGTTCTGCGGCGACCAGGCCGGCCAGTCCACATCCTTCGTGGATGGGTTGCCGGTGGCGGCGAAGGCGATCAGCGCGCCCATCATCTTCTCGGACAGGTCGCGATCGGCGGGCGTCCACGCGCGCGTAGTGCGAATCAGGTTAAACGCATCCAGTGTGCCGAACCAGAACGGGATGTCTGCGGTGTGGTAGGCGCCGATGGTCGCCACGTCCTGGTCGGCGATCTTCACGCCGGGCGCGTATGAGTGGCGCCGGGAGAACGTGTCGATCCAGGCCTTGGACTTGTTGTACTGCGTCTGCAGCGCAGCGCAGTTGCGCGCGCTGGCTTCCAGACCGCCCTCGCGCGCCACCTGCAGGCCGACGCTCTTGATCTCCGCGACGCTGTTGACCGGGTACAGCGCCAGGAACGCATCGGCGTCCGCACCGTACATGCGGCGCGCGATGCCACGATATTCGTCGATGCTCTGCGCATTCATCAGCGCGCCGACGGACTCGTCGTGGTTGAAGCTGGCGATGATGGGCACGTCGTTGAATTCATGCGCCTTGAGGATGTCCATCTGCGGCTTCGGCATGAAGTAGCCGTCGATGACGCCACTGGCGCGGATGCCGCCGGTGACCGTGGTGCCGACCTGATTCTCACTCTGCTGCGCGATGATCTTGTCGGCCGGGATGTTGCGCATCTCGGCGAGATTCGCGGCGCCGAGACGCTTCTGGATCTCCAGGCCGTTCTTCTCGCCATCCGCCAGCGATGTGCCCGTTCCACCCCAGTTGCAACCAGAAGACATCACGGCGCCGCTGAACAGACCCTTCGATAGCGGGCTGTAGGTCTGCTGCACCACCGAGCCGGCGCCAGCCGACTGGCCCATGATGACCACGCGAGCCGGATCGCCACCGAAGCGCTCGATGTTGTCATGCACCCACTTGATGGCAGCGTTCTGGTCGAGGTATGCGTAATTGCCCGAGTGGCCGCCCTGTTCCTTGGTCAGTTCCGGATGAGCGAGGAAGCCGAGTACACCGACGCGGTAGTTGAGGTTCACGAACACGGCATTGTGGCGCGCGACGTTCTCACCGCCGTAGCTGGCCATGCCGGACGAACCGATGGTGCCGCCGCCGCCATACAGGAACACGATGACCGGGAGCTTGGATCGCGGCGTCGCATTGCCGGGCGCCCAGATGTTCAGGTACAGGCAATCCTCGGAGGTGGCTTCTTCACCGAAGTAGTGATTGATGTTGTGTGGACGCAGTACCTGCATGCACTCCGGCATCATGCGGTCGGCGTTCCAGACTCCCTTCCAGGTCAGCGGTTGCGGCGGCTGCCAGCGCAACTCACCGGTCGGCGGCTTTGCGTACGGTACGCCGTACCAGGCTTTCACACCGGAGTTCAGCACCATGCCGGCGACCTGGCCGGAGCTGGTCTGAATGGCGGCGACGGGTTTTTCGACCGGTACTGCTTGCACCGACCAGGAACCGGCAACAGCCAGTGCCGCAGCGAACAACGACAGGTACTTCACGATTATTCCCCCTCGATCCGGCGACCGTGAATCGGTCGCGCAATTGCGGTTATACTAACTGTTTCGTACACAGACGCAACTGGCGTGATGGCTGCGGCTGCTGTTTTATTTTGTGGTCAGCCAGCTGCTATGGTTGGCGGTGTGTACTAAAAGGTTCACTGCATGCAATTTTCCCTGGCGCATCTGACTCTCCTGGCCTGTTCGCCGCCCGATCTGACGGAAATCGCGGCGCGTGCCGGCTACGATTTCGTCAGTTTCCGTCCCATTGCGCTGGGGACCCCCAATGAACCCATACATCCGCTCGGCACCGACCGCGCACTGCTGAAACGCACACAGTCTGCACTGGCGGCGACCGGACTCAAGCTGCTGGACATCGAGCTGGCGCGCATCTATCACGGCTGTGATATCCAGTCTTATCGGCCGGCGCTGGAAGCCGGCGCCGAGCTTGGTGCGAAGCATGTGCTCACCAGCGCCTGGGTGGATGATCGCAAGTTCGTGCTGGAAAAATTCATCGAGCTGTGCGAGCTGGCCGCGCCCTTCAATCTCACGGTGGATTTCGAGTTCGTGCCGTTCGCGAGCTTCCGCAATCTCATTGATGTGGTCGGCATCGTTGGCGCGTCACGGTGCGACAACGCCGGCGTGTGCATCGATACGCTGCATTTCGACCGCTCCCGTTGCCGAGTTACCGATCTCGACATGTTGCCGCGCAAGTGGTTTCACTACGCACAGATCTGTGATGGACCGGCGGAATTCTCTTCAGAAGACAACGAATTGAAATACGTGGCGCGTGAGGCTCGCCTGTACCTGGGTGAAGGTGGCGTCAATGTCTCCGGCATACTGGAACGCATGCCATTGATGACTTATGCGATCGAGCTTCCCAACCGGCAACGACTGAAGGCGCTGGGTCCGGAGGAATTTGCACGTCAGTGCCTGGTTACATCAAAACGCTACCTGGAATCGCATCCGCGTGGGCTCGACGCGCAATGAAGCATTGACGTCACGGCGACTGATTGCGGAATTGCGACTGCGCGCCGTACTTGATCGGGCTGTTCGCAAAGCCATAGCCTTCGTAACCGTGTCGCTCGACGATCTCGAAGAAGAACCGCTTGGCAAACGCGCGCGTATAAATATGGAAGTACTCACCATTGGCGTCGCGATCATAAAGAATGTTGAATTCCTTCATGCGTTGCAGCGCTGCTGCGTCGAGACCGAATTCCGCGCCGAGACTGGTGTAGTAGTTACCGGGAATGGCCAGGAACTCCATGCCGAGTTCGCGCATCTTGCGTGCAGTGACGAAGATGTCGTCGGTGGCAAAGGCGATCTGCTGCAGACCCGCGCCGCCATAGCTGTTCAGGAATCTTGATGCGAGGGTCTGATCGCTTTCCGGTTCATTCAACACGATACGCAGTCTGCCGGAGCTGGATTGCAGGGCCTGGGAGATCGTCAGACCAGCCGGTTCAGCAACCTCCGTGGCGGTCCCCTTGGTGGTTTCAAACAGGGTGAGATAGAACAACAGCCAGGAGGACATTTCCTTGTTGCTCGTGACCTGCGTGAAATGATCGACCCAGCGCAGTCCCACGCCACCGTGAGCCGGTTCATCCTTGACGGGCATGAAATCCGTCGCCCAGATCGGCTCGGCGAAGGCAGTTGAAAAGAAATAGATGAGGCTGTTGCCTACGCCGACCACAGCAGGAATCCTGAATTCACCCGGCCCCACATCCTGGGCAAATGTTTCGATCCCGAGGGAGTGCGCGCGCTCCAGCGCGACATGAGGATCATCGACACGCAGGCCGATCGCACATACCGACGCGCCGTGCGCAGAACAGAATGCAGAAGCAAAGCTTTCCGGTTCGCAGTTGATGAGCAGGTTGATTTCACCCTGACGCCAGCGCGTGACTGCCTTGCGGCGATGACGTTCAGTGAGCACGAAACCCATCTTGCGCAGCATCTGTTCTAGCCGGGGTGCTTCTTCCTCGCTGGCGCAGAACTCGAAGAACTCGACGTTCTGACAGACGATGCGTGGATCTCCCACCGGTAATGATCTGCGGCGGCGTACCCGATTCAGTTCTTCCTGCAGGTAGGTCAGTGAACGCATGCCGTCCATGGCAATACCCTCGGTGGGCGCCGAGCGGAAATGATCGTTAAAAATCTCCAGTGACAGCGCGCCTTGGTAGCCGAGATCCTGCACCACTGCAGCGAACTCGACCACCGGCAGATCACCCTGACCGGGCATGCAGCGGAAGTGCTGACTCAACCACTCCGGGCTGATGGGCAGGTCCGGCGCATCGGCAATCTGCACATGAAACAGTTTATTCACGTCGATGGAACGCAGTGCTTCAAGTGATCCATCGTGCTTGAGAGTGCTGAAGCTGTCGAGCACCAGACCCACGGCGGCATGGTTCACCTGCTGCACCAGTGACCACGCTTCCCGGTGGTCGGACACATACTTGCCCCACGCCAGTGCTTCATAACCCACGCGTAATCCGCGTGCGGCCGCGCGTTCGCCCAGTTCGCGCAGATCGTCGGCGATGCGGTCGCGGTTGCCCAGCGCTTCGGGATAGACATTCGAGGTCACGATCAGCAGATCGGCGCCGAGCTCCCTCATTACATCGAATTTGTGCTCAGCGCGGTCAAATGCGCGCTGGCGCAGATCGGCCGGCATACCCTCGAAACACTGCAGCGGTTGCAGCGCAGTGCAGGTCAGCCCCAGGTCACGGATCATTGCGCCAATTTCACTGGCGGTGTGCGGCGCGGCCAGCAGGTCGCTCTCGAAAATCTCCACGCCTGCGAAACCCACCTTGGCAATGGCGGCCAGCTTGTCCTTCAGCATGCCGCTGACCGAGACCGTCGCGATGGATTTCATCATGAGGTGGATGTCCTAACTAGTACGTACGCAGGAGGCGAAGCATTATAAGGGGCAGCGGACGCCAGCCGCCATCGACATACGTGTATTCACACCCGCGAAGGCATTAATTGCTTTAGCTCGCTGGGAGACAACTCCCGCCACTTACCGCGCTTCAGCTCCCCCAATTGAATGTGCATGATCCGCACGCGCTGTAGCCGCCGCACTTTGTAATCAAACGCTGCACACATGCGGCGGATCTGGCGATTCAGCCCCTGCGTGAGAATGATGCGGAAGGTGTTGGGATTGATGCGGGTGACGACGCAGGGCTTGGTGAGGGTGCCCAGGATACGCACGCCGCTGGCCATGCCTTTCAGGAAGGTATCGGTAACAGGGCGGTCGACGGTGACCACATATTCTTTTTCGTGTGCGTTTTCGACGCGCAGGATTTCGTTGACGATGTCGCCGTTGTTGGTGAGAAGGATCAGGCCTTCGGAATCCTTGTCCAGCCGGCCGATGGGAAAGATACGTTCGGGGTGGCCGATGAAATCGACGATGTTGCCTTCGATGTGGCGTTCGGTGGTGCAGGTGATGCCTACGGGTTTGTTCAGCGCGATGTAGATGTGTTTTTTCTTGTCGCCGATGGGCTGGCCGTCGACATATACCTGGTCGCCTTCTTCCACCTTGCTGCCCAGCGTGGCGGTTTCACCATTGATGGTGACGCGCCCGGCTTCAATCCATTGGTCAGCAGCGCGGCGCGAGCACACACCGGTTTCGCTGATGAATTTGTTGATGCGCGTGGACATTGGGTGGTTTGGTGTTGGTGGGTATTGATGTTGGGCTTCGAGGACTCAGCCCAACCTACTCGACTTTAAGACGCTTCGACAGGCTCAGCGACCGGAATCTCACTCCGGTCGCTGAGCCTGTCGAAGCGTCTTCATAACCCTCTCTCTGTCTTGCTCTTGCACGCGGGAGAGAGGACGCAGCTGTACTTTCACCCTCCCGCCTTCTTCACGGTGTAACCCAGCTTGGTGAGTTCCGCGACCAGGGTATCGCGATGCTCGCCTTGAATCTCGATGGTGCCGTCTTTGCTGGTGCCGCCGGTGCCACAGCGCTTCTTCAAGGAAGTGCACAGTTTTTCCAGTTCGGCGGGAGCAAGCGCCAGGCCGTGAATGACACTGACGCTTTTGCCGCCGCGGCCCTTGGTTTCACGCATTACGCGCACGATGCCATCGCCCCTTGCAGGCGGCGCCTTCTGTTTCTTGCAGATGCAGGCGGCCACGGGTTTGTGGCAACTGGGGCAGAGACGTCCGCTGTCGGTGGAATAGACCAGTCCGACATTGCTGCTATTGATCTTTGATTTGTGCATGGGAGATAGTGACGCGAATCAGGCAGTCGGCAAGGGTAGCGTCCCGACGTCATTCCATCCAGTACAGGTATTCATGAACACTCCACCGCCATTTGCGCCGTATATCGCCGCAGATACCAGACTGCCTGAATTTACATTGCGTGCCGTGTTGGTGGGCGCGGTGCTGGGCGCGATATTCGGCGCATCGTCGCTGTACCTGGTGCTGAAGGTTGGGCTGACGGTCAGCGCGTCGATTCCGGTAGCAGTGATTTCGTTGACGCTGTTCAAGCTGGTTTCGCGCATGGGAGCGCGCGATGCCAGCATTCTGGAAAACAACATTGCGCAGACCGCCGGTTCCGCCGGCGAATCCATCGCTTTTGGCGTGGGCGTTACCATGCCGGCGATCCTGATTCTCGGCTTCGATCTGGAGTTGACGCGCGTCATGCTGGTGGCGGCCACCGGTGCATTGCTGGGTATCCTGATGATGATTCCGCTGCGACGCGCTTTGATCGTGCGCGAGCATGGCAAGCTGAAATATCCGGAAGGCACGGCCTGCGCAGAGGTATTGAAAGCCGGCGCATCGCCGGAGTCGCGCGCGGCGGCCTCGCCTGAAGCCAAAGCCGAGGAAGCGCGTGGCCTGCTGCAGGGTTTGAGCGCCAGCACTATTTTCACCGGCTTTGGCATCGGCCTTGTGTACAAGACGGCGATGGCGGCCTTCAAGCTGTGGAAGGACGTGCCGGAAAAAGTATTTGGCGCGCCGCTCAAGGGCGGCTCGATTGGTGTCGAGGCATCGCCGGAACTGCTGGGCGTGGGTTACATCATCGGCCCGCGTATTGCCGGCGTGATGTGTGCCGGCGGCGTGTTGTCGTACCTGGTGCTGATACCCATGATCAAGTGGTTGGGCGAGACGATGACCGGCGTGATACCGCCCGGCACCGTGCCGATCAGCGAAATGAGCGGTAACGACATTCGCAATGCCTATGTCTTGTATATCGGCGCGGGTGCGGTGGCGGCGGCGGGCGTGATCAGCCTGATCAAGTCGTTGCCGATGATCGTCGGCACTATTCGTCGCGGCCTGGCGAGCACTGCGCAGGGCGCGGCGGCTCATGCCGGTGCGTTGGCCGGTGCGTTGCCGCGTACCGAACAGGACATCGCCTTCAAATATGTGGTGATTGGTTGTGGTGTGTTGTTGCTGTGGATTGTGGCATCGCCATCGTTGCATATGAATCTCCTGGGAGCGGTGTTGTTGTTGGCGTTCGGATTTCTGTTTGTCACGGTATCGTCGCGACTGACGGGCGAGATTGGTTCGACCTCCAATCCCATCTCGGGCATGACCATTGCCACGTTGTTGCTGACCTGCCTGGTGTTTCTGATGCTGGGCTGGACCGGTACGGATCACTATGTTGCGGCATTGTCGGTGGGTGGCATCGTGTGTGTGGCGGCGTCCAATGGCGGCAGCACTTCGCAGGACCTGAAGACCGGCTATCTGGTGGGCGCAACGCCACGGCTTCAGCAATACGCCATCATCATCGGCAGCCTGATGTCGGTGCTGATTCTCGGACCTATCCTCCTCAAGCTGAATCAGAATGCGACGGTGTATGTGCCCATTGCGCAAGTTGCACCGGCCGGTGTGCAGGCGAACATGGCGGAAGTAAGCGAGCAGCGTGAATCGTTGCAAGGTCCGCAGGCGCGTGATGACACCGGCAGTTATCGCACTTGGCATAAACGTAATGATCAGGGTGGACCAGCGGGCAAGTATCTGGTGAACGATCAGGGACAGGCCGTTTGGCTGGTCGATCCGGGCATCAATGGCCGTTACAACAAACGCCCTGACGGCACCGAGGTGCGCAAGTTCGATGCGCCCAAGGCGACCCTGATGTCGTACATCATTCGTGGCGTGCTGGATCGCGAGCTTCCCTGGGGTCTGATGCTGCTGGGTGTGATGCTGGCCGTGACCGTGGAGATGTGCGGTATCAATTCACTGAATTTTGCAGTGGGCGTGTATCTGCCGCTGGTGACAACCGTGCCAATGTTGATTGGCGGGTTGTTGCGCTGGTGGACGGATGGCGGCCGAGAAGCAGCAGCACTGAAGCGCGGCGAAGATGCAACAACCATTGCTGCCAATGCGGATCGCAGTGCAGGCGTATTGATGGCCTCGGGCTATATTGCCGGGGGCGCGATTGCGGGTATCGCCATTGCCTTGATGGCAGGGGTATTTGAAACCACTGACGCCAGGTTGGCGGCGTGGGCGCAGGCGAACAATCCCTTTTTCGCGGGCGCGTGGGCAGATGCCCTCGCGCTGATTCCCTTTGCGGTGCTGCTCCTGATCCTGCTGTGGGCAGGGCGGGAGAAGTCGCGCAGCTGAGAATCAGTCAATTTGCGGCCTGATCTTGCCCGGAGCTGCGCCGGTGCAGATCAGTCCAACAGTCATGGCGTTCAAATCTGGGTCTGGCTGACCCGGCCCGGCTGTTGGCGTCTACTTACGTCTTGCGACGAGGGAAACTTCCTAGGAACGATTAGCCTTCTGAGCTGGCCTGCAAGGACAGGAACAGGGCGACACCGACCAGGAACACGATTGCTACGAGTGACATGACATTTACCTCCAAACTTTCGAACTACAATGCTGCTTTGCAACATTGTGCGATGCAGCATATTACTGCTTTGGCCGTGATGCAATAGGTGAAACCGTTTTGCCGTGGACCTTGGCGAGTATTTAGCCAGCTCGGAGGGTCAATGAGCGCGTGTAAATGCTTGGTTTATTTAAGTTTTGTCAGGGTTGTTGCGAAAAGTACGTGGCTTGCCAAGTAATACTGAAACTGTGAGATTCTGCACACTTGGCTGTCGTCGAAGCCCCTACTTGACCTATGTGCGGCGGGAAAAAGGCGGCCGAAATGGGGTCGCTAGCTGGGTTTTCTCTCCTCCAGAGAGGGTGGGGTGAAGGCATAACAGGGCTTATGAGGTTGATCCAATGATTTATCGGGTTATGAGCATCGGATTGTGTATGGCTGGGCTGGCGGGATGCGCCAAACAGGCATCTGAAACTGCGACTCCACCCGCCACGTTGGTGAGTGGTCTGACACCCGGCTATTTCGATAGCAACGTTCGGCCGCAGGACGATCTGTATCGCCACATCAACGGCAAGTGGCTGGATAGCACGACCATTCCCGCTGACAAAGCCCGCTATGGCGCTTTCTATGAATTGGCTGATGCTGCCGAAGCGCAGCTGCACGCCATCGTTGATGAGCTGGGGCAAAGCAAGGAGCCGCTTGCCGATAGCGACGCCCAGAAAATTCGTGACCTGTACGCCAGCTTCATGGACGAGGCAAAGCTGCAGACATTGGGATTGCAGCCACTGCAAGCCGAGCTTGATGCGATCGACAAGATTGATTCCGCCAGCGCGCTGGTGACACACATGGCGCATCTGGTACAGATCGGTGTCAATGTACCGGTTGTGCCATATGTGCATCAGGACAATCGCGATTCCACCCGCTATGCCGTGGACTTGTATCAAGCCGGACTGGGATTACCGGACCGTGACTACTACTTGAAAGATGGTGAAGACGGCACTTACAAAAAAATACGCGAAGCCTATGTTGTACACGTAGGTACCATGCTGAATCTGGCTGGGCAACCGCAGTCGGCAGATGTCGCCAGGAAAATTCTCACACTTGAAACCGCCTTGGCGAAGGCGCAGTGGGACAAGGTGACCAATCGCGATCCGGTCAAGACCTACAACAAGTATCCACTGGATCAATTGAGCAAGCTGGCACCGGATGTTGATTGGTCGGCTTTCATCAATGCGGCCGGTGTCAGCAATAAAGTGGATTATCTGCTTGTCAGCCAGCCCACCTATGTGACGGCTTATGGCCAGCTATTGCGCAAGGAATCGCTGCTGACCTGGAAGAATTATCTCAAGTGGCGTGTGATTTCCGACTTTGCGCCGTATCTCGGCAAGGACTTTGTCGATACCAACTTCAAATTTGCGGGCACCGTGCTGCGCGGTATTCCGGAGAACCGGCCGCGCTGGAAGCGGGGTCTGACATTGATTGAATCTTCCATCGGCGAAGGCATGGGCAAGCTGTATGTAGCTAGGCACTTCCCCCCGGAAAACAAGCAACGCATGGAAACACTGGTAGGCAATTTGCTGGCTGCCTATCGACAGTCCATTGATAGCCTGGACTGGATGAGTGCCGCCACCAAACAGGCAGCACAACAAAAACTTGCCAAGATTACCGTCAAAGTCGGTTATCCGAAGCAATGGCGGGATTACTCAACACTCAAGATTGTTGCTGATGATCTGGTAGGTAACGTGATGCGTGCCCAGCAGTTCGAGTATCAGCGCCAGTTGAACAAGCTCGGCAAACCGATTGATCGCGACGAATGGCAGATGACGCCGCAGACCGTGAATGCCTATTACAACCCGGAGCTCAACGAAATTGTATTTCCCGCGGCGATCCTGCAACCGCCGTTCTTCAACGCACAGGCAGATGATGCCGCCAACTATGGCGGTATTGGCGCCGTGATCGGCCATGAAATCAGCCACGGCTTTGATGACCAGGGAAGCCAGTACGATGGTGACGGTAATCTGCGCGACTGGTGGACGAAAGAAGATCATGAGAAGTTCGCCGCCAAGACCAAGGCGCTGGTGGCGCAATATGCGGCGTATGAACCGGTGCCCGGCTACAAGATCAATGGTGAACTGACGCTGGGCGAAAACATTGCCGACAACTCCGGTCTGGCCATTGCGCACAAGGCCTATGGGTTGTCATTGCAGGGCAAGGAAGCGCAGGTGATGGACGGTTTGACAGGCGAACAGCGCTTCTTCGCTGGCTGGGCTCAGGTGTGGCGCAACAAGGCGCGTCAGCAGGAAGAGATCCGCTTGCTGGCCGTAGATCCGCATTCGCCCGCACAGTATCGCGCCTGGGGTGCTGCGGTGAATCAGGCGGCGTTCCATGACGCGTATTCAGTCACGGACAGTGACAAGATGTATCTGCCGCCAGAGAAACGCGTGACCATTTGGTAAACAATCGGCACTAACTTTATCCCCTCTCCCTTTGGGAGAGGGCTAGGGTGAGGGTGCTTTTGCATCTCCTGACCCCTCACCCGCGTTACGCGCGACCTCTCCCCGCAAGGGGCGAGGTAAAAAACTGCTTAGGTCAACATCCTCAACTCATGCGATTCAAGCCATTGAACGCCGCGCGCCGATATGCTTCGGCCATGGTTGGATAGTTGAAGGTGGTGCGCGTGAAGTAGCGAATATCGTTGATGGCATCATTGGCCATGACCGTCTGGCCGATATGCACGATCTCGGAAGCACCATCGCCGAAGCAATGCACGCCGAGCACCTTGTAGGTCTTGGTGTCGAAGATGATCTTCAGCATGCCCACCTGTTCGCCGGTCATCTGTGCGCGCGCCAGATTCTTGAATGAGCAGTGCCCGACTTCATACGGCACTTTCGCAGCCTGCAGTTCGTGCTCGCCCTTGCCGATCGAAGAGATCTCCGGAATGGTGTAGATGCCACTCGGCACCATGGCCAGGGAGTGAGGTGCGACATCAGGTGTGAGGATGTGCTGCACTGCATGTGCACCCTGCACGTACGCAGCACTGGCCAGGGCCGGCGGTCCCGCCACATCACCTACCGCATAGATGTTCGGTACGCTGGTTTGATAGTGGCCATTCACGGCCAGCTGGCCGCGCGAGTTAGGTGCGATCCCCAAAGCTTCCAGCCCCATGTCCTGCGTATTGCCGGTGCGGCCGTTGGCCCAGAGCAAAATGTCAGACTTGATACGGCGACCAGATTGCAGTTCCAGCACCACATCGTTGCTGCGCGCGGTGATGGCCGCGAACTGTTCATTGTGGCGAATCACACAGCCCTGTTCGCGCAGGTGATACGACAGCGCTTCGGCGATTTCTTCGTCCATGAATGACAGCAGGCGATCCTGGGTATTGACCAATGTGACTTTGGCGCCGAGGTTGATGAAGATGCTGGCGTACTCGCTGCCGATAACGCCCGCCCCATAAATTGTCACCGAGAATGGCTGGCCGCTGTAACGCAGTACGCTGTCGCTGTCGACAATACGCGGATGAGTGAAATCAATTTCGGGCGGATGGTAGGGTCGTGAACCGGTTGCAATAACGAAGTGCTTGGCCTGCAGTTGTGTTGAGCCTGTGCCAGATTGCACTTCCAGTGTGTTGGCATCAATGAAGCGACCGGTGCCGCCAAACATGGGTACGCGATTGCGTTCGTAAAAGCGCTTGCGCGCGGCAACCTGGGTCTCCGTGACGCGCGCGGCATTGCCCAAGATCTGTGGATAGGTCAGGTTCAAGGCATTGCGTGCATCCTTGAATAGTGGGTTCTGGCGCAGCGCATGCAGGGTCTGCACGGCATGACGCAACGCCTTGCTGGGAATGGTGCCCCAATGGGTGCAGCCACCGCCGACTTCCATATAACGTTCAACGAGCGCAACTTTCAGGTGGCTCTTGGCGGCATTCATGGCGGCACCTTCGCCACCCGGCCCGCTGCCAATCACTACCACATCGAATACTTGTTCGGAACTCATCATTGATCCGTCAGTGCTTTGGTCGTTGGTTATGCTGCTCTCGGCGTATGGTGCGCACCGTCATCCAGATAAAAGCACTGATGACCGACAGCAGCGCGCACATCAGCAGGGCCAGCACCGGCTTGAAACGCCAAGCTTCGACCACGCCCCACACGACACCGATCGGTGTGCTCACCAGCAAAATGGGTTTGGCGATTCTCAAGTTCGGTACTGCTCAAGGCCTATACACATATGCAACACGCGTGAATTGTCCTATAAAAAGGCCGTGCATGACATGTGAATATCAGCACGATTCCGGTGCGCGCAGGCGCTTGCGCTGTCCAGAAGTGAGCGATGACACGTGTGCCGAGCGCGCATCATGAAAACGCCATGGTCGCAGCGCCCATTCGCCCGCATAGTTCACGCCGATGCGCGGGCTGCTGATGATCTCCATCTGTGCCGGCGTACCGGTTTCAATCCACAGTTGCGTGCCCAGCAGGTCGGCGCCATTCAGGCGTCGATCGATGCCCATGGCGCGGCATAGCAGACCGGGGCCATGCGTTGATGCATCGAGACCAGCGACCGGTTCAAGCGCCCGAATCAGCACTGCATGCGGTACCCCAGCTTCGCGCGTCACCACGTTCATGCAATGCCACATGCCGTAGATCAGGTACACGTAGGCAAGCCCCGGCGCACCAAACATCACTGCGTTGCGTTTGGTCAGGCCGCGCGCGGAGTGTGCGGCCTGGTCTTCCGGCCCCTGATAGGCTTCGGTTTCAACGATGCGGCCAGTACGCCGGACGCCATCTACTTCATGCACCAGGTGCATGCCGAGCAATCCTTGGGCAACGACCAGCGTGTCTTGCAGATAGAATTCGCGGCTCGGCTTGTCTGACATGGATAGATATCAATAAAAAAGCCGATGGGTTATCACCATCGGCTTCGTATGGCAGACCGCAAGGTCGCTCCAATCAGTCTTCTATGAGGAAGCTGCGCAGTTGTTCGCTGCGTGATGGATGACGCAGCTTGCGCAGCGCCTTGGCTTCGATCTGACGGATGCGCTCGCGAGTTACATCAAACTGCTTGCCCACTTCTTCCAGCGTGTGGTCGGTGTTCATATCGATGCCGAAACGCATGCGCAGCACCTTGGCTTCGCGCGGCGTCAGGCCTGCCAGCACGGCGTGCGTGGTCTCGCGCAGGGATTCCATGGTGGCCGAATCGATCGGCGAATCCACGGCGGTGTCTTCGATGAAGTCGCCCAGGTGTGAGTCTTCATCATCACCAATCGGAGTTTCCATCGAAATGGGTTCCTTGGCGATCTTCAGCACCTTGCGCACCTTATCTTCAGGCATTTCCATACGCACGGCCAATTCTTCCGGCGTCGGTTCGCGGCCCATCTCCTGCAGCATCTGCCGCGAAATGCGGTTGAGCTTGTTGATGGTCTCGATCATGTGCACCGGAATACGAATGGTGCGTGCCTGATCGGCAATCGAGCGCGTGATGGCCTGACGGATCCACCACGTTGCGTAGGTGGAGAACTTGTAGCCACGGCGATATTCGAACTTGTCCACGGCCTTCATCAGGCCGATGTTGCCTTCCTGGATCAGGTCCAGGAACTGCAGACCGCGATTGGTGTATTTCTTGGCAATCGAAATCACCAGACGCAGGTTCGCTTCCACCATTTCCTTCTTGGCGCGACGTGCCTTGGCTTCGCCCACGGCGATTTCGCGATTGATTTCCTTCACCGAGGCAATGGTGAGGTGGGTGGTGTTTTCCATTTCGGCCAGCTTCTTCTGCTGGGTTTCCACTTCATCGCGATGCTTGGCCAGCGCAGCGGAATGCTTGCGCTTGGCGCGAATGTGCTTGTCCAGCCAGGTCAGGTTGGTTTCGTTGCTGGGGAAGGTGGAAATGAAATCCTTGCGCGGCATGCCGGCATCGCGCACACACAGCAGCATCACCTGCTTTTCGATGTTGCGGATGCTGGTCAGCGAATCGCGAATCTGCGCGATCAGCAGGTCGAACATTTTTGGCGAGAGCTTGAGTTCCATGAACTCGTCGGACAGCTTCTTGCGCAGCTTCTGCACCTTCGGATCGTTGGCACCCTTGTCCGCCATGCCTTTCTGCACCTGCGCGAACACCTTGCCGATGGATTCAAAGCGACGTGCGGCTTCTTCCGGATCCGGGCCGGTATCCACGGCTTCTTCTTCCTCGGAAGCGCCTTCTTCATCTTCGGATTCGTCGTCCAGTTCCTTGGCGGCTTCGACCAGCTTCGGATTGATCGGCGCCGCAATTTCATCCGGCGCATTCGGGTCAATGAAACCGACAATCACATCGGCAAGACGCACTGTCTGTGTGGCAACACCGGCGTACTGACTCAGCAGCAGGCTGAAGGTTGGTGGATACATCGACAGCGCGATCTTGACCGCATCCAGGCCTTCTTCGATGCGCTTGGCAATGCGGATTTCGCCTTCGCGGGTCAGCAGCTCGACGGTGCCCATCTCGCGCATATACATGCGCACCGGGTCAGTGGTGCGGCCGAACTCGGCGTCCACGGTAGCCAGTGCGGCAGCGGCTTCTTCGGCAGCTTCTTCGTCGGCAACAACAGGTTCGCTCAACAGCAGCGATTCGGCATCGGGTGCTTTTTCGTACACCGTGATGCCCATGTCGTTAATCATGTTAACGATGTCTTCGATCTGTTCCGGGTCGACGATTTCGCTGGGCAGGTGATCGTTGACCTCGGCATAGGTCAGGAAGCCTTGCTCCTTGCCCCGGGCAATCAGAAGTTTCAGCTGTGATTGACGCTCATCGGCAATGCTGGGGGAAGCTGGGATCGTCTCTTTCTTGGCCGTGGTCTTGCTCAAGGCTGAAGCCCTCACCATAAAGTGTCGCGGAGCGCGGGGGGATAAAAGGACCGCGCATTCTACTTAGAGAGACGGTTCATAGCTAGGTTCGCCATCGTTTTAGCCCGTAAAAATGTTGAGAGCCTGGATCTCCACTGGTAGAAGGGTTATCGGCAGGTGCAGTGGCGGATTAACTCAGACCGCTCCACTTGCGCTACGCCTCTGGATCAGATCGCGCAGCTCCTGTTTTTCCTGGGGACTCAGGGCGCCCAGATGAAATCGGCGCATCAGTTCATCAAGACGATCTTGAGGGATCTGCTCGGCAATAAGTCTGGCGCAGGCCTTTTTTACTTCGTCTGTCGCCATTTCAAGCGTTGTGGCGGGTGGTATCTTTAATAAAAGCTTATCAATGTAGTGAAATTCCGGGCGCTGTCGCCAGCGTTCCAGCAAGGCGGCAGGGGTCAGATCCGGATACTCCTGAAGTTCGCTGGCCAGTTGCACCAGCAGGGTGATGCCGGGCTTGTCTACCTGCGCCAATTCTTCCAGACGGTCCAGAGCAGCGGCGGCGGCGGGGAAGTGCAGCAGGTTCTGGATCATCTGCCGCACCAGCGTGCCTCGGCCAGAGGTATCCGCCGGCGGGGCAACCGTTCGCTGTACGCTCTCCCGGGTCGAGGCTTGCAAGGGAATTAATTGCCGCAGCCGATCTTCGGAAATACCCAGCGCGACGGCAATTGGCTGGTAGAGCAGGGTGCGGTAGTTGTCGTCGTTCAACAGGTTGAGCAGGCGCTGTGCCTCGGTGATGAACTGCGCGCGGCCATCCACGTTGCTCAGGTCGAAGCGTGTCGCCAACTCATTGACCAGATATTCGGACAGCGGCGTGGCGTGGCTGATACGTGCTTCAAACGCATCACGCCCTTCTTCCAGTACCAGTGAATCCGGGTCGTGTTTTTCCGGGAGCAGCAGGAAGCGCAGTGACATGCCTTCGCTGACCACAGGCAACGCTACTTCCAGGGCCTTCCACGCCGCCGCCCGGCCGGCCCGATCTCCATCAAAGCAGAACACCACCGTATGGCAGACGCGGAACAGACGCTTGAGGTGATCGGGTGTCGTCGCAGTGCCCAGCGTGGCCACGGCATAAGTAATGCCGGCCTGATGCAGGCTCACCACGTCCATGTAGCCTTCCACCACCATTAGTTGTTTCAGCTGACGTGTGCTTTGTCGCGCTTCGTACAGACCATAGAGCTCGCGGCCCTTGTGGAACAGGTCGGTTTCAGGCGAGTTGAGATACTTCGGTTCACCCTGGTCGATGATGCGGCCGCCAAAACCAATGGTGCGGCCGCGCGAATCGCGGATCGGAAACATGATCCGGTTGCGGAAGCGGTCGTAGAAACCGCTCTTGTTGTCGCGTTCGATCAGCATGCCTGCGCGTGTCAGGTCGCTCAGCGCGCCATCACTCTGACCCAATTGCTTGATTAGCCCATCCCAGGCATCCGGCGCAAAACCGATACCGAAGCGTGCCGCTGTCTCGCCTGACAAACCGCGTTTCCTGAGGTACTCGATGGCTGATGGATTGCTGCGCAACTGTTTACGGTAGTGCTCGGCGACCTGCTCCAGTAATGTGTATTGATCTGCGCTGGGTCTGGCCGGTGTCGGCGCGAGGCTTTCTTCGCGTGGTACATCGAGGCCAGCGCGCGCGGCGAGCTCTTCCACCGCTTCAACGAAATTCAGGTGGTCGTACTCCATGAGAAAACCCAGCGCCGTGCCGTGCGCGCCACAACCGAAGCAGTGATAGAACTGCTTGTCCGGCACTACATTGAATGACGGGGTTTTCTCGTCATGAAACGGACAGCACGCCTTGTACTCCTTGCCTGCCTTGCGCAAGGACACACGTGTGCCGATCACCTCGACAATGTCGGTGCGCGCGATGAGCTGATCGATGAAGTATTGGGGAATGCGTCCAGACACGTGCGGCAGTCAGGCCAGTTGGAAAGAGCTGCACAGTAGCAGCAGCCAGCGTGAGGGGGCAAAGCAAAAAGGCGCTGTACAGCGCCTTTCAATGGTAAACGACGATGGCGAAGCGCTTAATCAGGCGCCCAGTTTCGCCTTGATCGTGGCGCTCACCGCACCCATGTCGGCGCGACCGGCGGCTTGCTGCTTCACCGCAGCGACTACCTTGCCCATATCCTTGATAGAGCTTGCACCGGTGCTGGCAATAGCGGCTGCAATGATGGCTTCCAGCTCGCCGGCGGACAGCTGTTCCGGCAAGTAGGCCTGCAGCTGGGTGATTTCACTGGCTTCTTTCGCGGCCAGATCTTCGCGCGCCGCGGAGCGGAACTGCTCCAGTGATTCCTTGCGTGTCTTGATCATTTTTTCCAGAACCGACATCACTTGGGCGTCGTCCAGCGTGATGCGTTCATCGACTTCGCGCTGCTTGATGGCAGCCTGCAGCATGCGGATGGTGCCAAGACGTTCGGAGTCCTTGGCGCGCATTGCGGCCTTCATGTCCTCGCTGATGCGCTCTTTAAGTGACATCGGCGAGTCTGATTCAGGTGCGGGGGGCGGTGGTCGGACGGGCAGTCGTCGGGCGACCGCGCGGTGCGCCGGTGGGACGATTGCTGCGCTTCATGTGACGCTTGACGGCAGCCGCCTTTTTGCGTTTCCGTTCCTGGGTCGGCTTCTCGTAGAATTCACGGCGACGCAGCTCGGTCAACACACCAGCCTTTTCGCAGGCGCGCTTGAAACGGCGCAGGGCGGCATCGAAATATTCGTTCTCTCGAACGCGAACGCTAGGCATCGCAACCTCGAACTATTGAATTAGTAACCGGCATCCGCCGGTACGGGGGAAAAAGAGCGCGGCAGTTTAATGAGCCCCGGGCCGAAAAGCAAAGCCGGGTAGGTTGGCTTTTGGAATGTGGGGTGAGAGGACCAATGCGGGTACTGGGGATCGAAACCTCCTGTGATGAAACCGCCGCTGCCGTGTACGACAGCGAGCGGGGTCTGCTATCGCATCAGTTGTACAGCCAGATCGCCATGCATGCCCAGTACGGCGGCGTGGTGCCGGAGCTGGCGTCGCGCGATCACGTACGCAAGATTCTGCCGCTGATCGACGCGGCCTTGTCGGAAGCGAATACCAGCCGGGAACAACTGGAGGGCGTGGCCTATACCGCCGGTCCCGGCCTGATCGGGGCGTTGCTGGTGGGCGCGGCCGTGGCGCGCAGTTTTGCGTTCGCGCGCGGGATTCCGGCACTGGGGGTGCATCACCTGGAGGGCCACTTGCTGGCGCCGATGCTGGAGCCGGATCCGCCCCAGTATCCCTTCATCGCTTTGCTGGTATCCGGCGGCCATACCCTGCTGGCGGAAGTATCCGGACTGGGTGACTACCGGATCATGGGCAGTACGGTGGATGATGCAGCCGGTGAAGCCTTCGACAAAACCGCCAAGGCACTGGGTCTGCCATATCCGGGTGGACCGGCGCTGGCGCAGCTGGCTGACCAGGGCCAGCCGGGCCGGTTTGAGTTCCCGCGGCCCATGCTGGACCGGCCAGGTCTGGATTTCAGTTTCAGTGGCTTGAAGACAGCGGTAGTGGTGACGCTGCGCAATCTGGAGCTGGACGATCAGGTGCGCGCGGATGTGGCTTGTGCCTTTCAGACCGCAGTGGTGGAAACTCTGGCAGCCAAGTGTGCACGGGCGCTGGACCGGAGCAACGCGCGCACCCTGGTGGTGGCGGGCGGCGTGGGCGCCAACCGCAGTCTGCGCGCCCGG
Source organism: uncultured Pseudomonadota bacterium (assembly GCA_963748005.1). Taxonomy (GTDB): domain Bacteria; phylum Pseudomonadota; class Gammaproteobacteria; order Steroidobacterales; family Steroidobacteraceae; genus CAILZL01. Next base: position 1,342,017 of record CAVVHH010000002.1, on the reverse strand, counting down.
CTGCTGGCGCTGGGCAAACAGCGCGGCGTTGCCGTGCGCTACCCGCGTACCGAATTTTGTACCGACAATGCCGCGATGATTGCCTATGCTGGCTGCCAGCGTTTGCTGCTGGGCGAGCGGGACGGTCTGGCCATACGGGCCACGGCCCGCTGGCCGATGGACACGTTGTCCCGGCCGGTTCGGCTCTGACAGACTCAAGAATTCAGATGGATACCATGACAGACAAGATTTTTCTGACCGCCCTGCGTACCGAGTGCATCGTCGGCATCTGGGACTGGGAGCGCAAGGTCAAGCAAACCGTGGTAGTCGATCTGGAAATGGGCTGCGATATCCGCAAGGCCGCGCAATCCGATCATATCGACGATACGGTGGACTACAAGAAAGTCAGTAAACGGTTGCTGAGCTTCATTGGCGAGTCTCAGTACCAGTTGGTGGAAACTCTTACCGAAAATATAGCCAGAATCGTAATTACGGAGTTCGATGTTCCTTGGGTACGTGTTAGATTGAACAAACAGGGTGCGATTCGAAACTCGCGGGATGTAGGGATATTGATCGAGCGTCGTGCCGAAGATTACCTACAACCTAGCTAGAGATAGAACATGCCTGATGTCTACGTTGCTGCCGGCAGCAACATCCAGCCACAACAGAATTTACGTAGCGCACTTTCTGCCCTGAAACGTCGGGTAGGAGACCTCCGGGTTTCAAAGGCCTATCGCAACAAGGCGGTGGGGTTTGATGGCCCCGATTTCGTCAACCTGGTCATCGCCTTCGAAACCGAACTGACCCTGACGGAGGTTTTGTCGGTATTGCAGGCCGTGGAAGGCCTGTGTGGCCGGCCACGCAAGGCACCCAAGTTTGAGCCGCGCACCATGGACCTCGATCTGCTGTTATACGGCGAGATGGTCTGCGCCACGCATGCCATTACGCTGCCGCGCCCCGATCTGATCAAGCGCGCGTACATGCTGGGACCGCTGGCGGAACTGGCGCCGGATCTGGTACATCCCACGCTCAAGCAGACCATGGCTGATCTGTGGAAGGGCTTTGATCAGAAAGCTCATGCCATGCAGGTGGTAGAGATCTGAGGAAACGATTTCGCGTTGAACGAGATCGTGTGAAGCTTCTGAAAGCCCCGGTTACCAGCCGATACTGCGTCCCCCGTCGACTGCGAGTATCTGCCCCGTCACGTAGGGCGCATCCTTGGCGAAGTACAACGCAGCGCGGGCGATGTCCTGTGGCGTGCCCTGACGCTTGAGCGCGGTCTTGCTGATGATTTCCTGCTGCAGCTCGGCGTTCATCTCTCGTTCTGGCCACAGCACCGGCCCCGGCGCAATGCCATTGACGCGAATGTCCGGGCCCAGTTCACGCGCCAGTGACTTGGTGAGCGTGGCCAGCCCCGCCTTGGCAATGGAGTACACCGTATGCTCCGGTAATGGCCGTTGCGCATGAATATCTACCATGTTGAGAATCAGGCCCTGCGTGGTGCGTAGCGCCGGCGCGGCCGCCTGGGCCAGAAACAGCGGCGCTTTCAGATTGGTGCCGAGCAGATCGTCCCAATGTCGTTCGGTGATCGTGCCGACGGGGGTGGGATAAAAACTCGAAGCATTGTTGATCAGAATATCCAGCCGGCCAAACTGTGCCAGTGCCTGCGCAACCAGCTGTGGCAAGGCATGGGTATCCAGCAGATCGCAGCCGATCGCCACTGCCGAATTGGGCCGCAGGGTATTCAATTCATCGACCAGCGCATCGGCGTTGCGCTTCGAGCTACGATAGTGGATCACCAGCTGCACACCTTCCCGGTGCAGGACATGAGCAATGGCGTTACCCAGGCGTTTGGCGCCACCGGTAATCAGTGCTGCTCGTCCGACGAGGCTTGTGGACAGGTCACTCATGTTGATGCAGATCAGGCCGCCGAATAGAAATTGGTCATTAGTACAATGCCGTTACACACCATACCATCCTGGCGCAAGGATTTGGCTACCCAGCTGTCGCCCGACGAACGCGCGCACAGCGAACGGCTGCTGGCGTTGATTCGTGCCGATATTGAACGCGCTGGTGGCTGGCTGGATTTTGAGTCGTTCATGCAGCTCGCGCTGTATACGCCGGGTCTGGGCTACTACAGCGCCGGCACGCACAAACTGGGTGAGGGCGGTGACTTCACCACCGCACCGGAAATCTCGCCGCTGTTCAGTCGTTGCCTGGCGCGGCAATGCACGCAGGTGCTGCTCCATCTGGGCGGTGGCAGCGTGCTGGAGCTGGGTGCAGGTTCCGGCACGATGGCGCTGGAGATGTTGCGCGAGTTCGAGCGTATGCACTGCCTGCCGGAGACTTATTGCATTCTGGAAGTCAGCGCCGACCTGCGCGCGCGTCAGCAAACCCTGTTGCGGGAGCAGCTGCCCCACCTGATCGAACGCGTGCAGTGGCTGGACTCCTTGCCCGGTGAATTCGTTGGTGTCGTGGTGGCCAATGAAGTGTTGGATGCCTTGCCGGTGCAGCGTTTTGTGATCCAAGGCGGTGAAATCAGTGCGTTGGGTGTTACGCATGTCGATGGCCAACTGGCATGGCAAACGCGGCCGGCCAGCGATGCGCTGCGTGTTGCTGCGCAAGCCATTCAGGCTGAAGTACAGGGCAACTGGCAGGAAGGTTATTGCAGCGAAGTGAATCTAGCGTTGCCCGATTGGGTCAGTGCTTTGTCGGATACTCTGCAGCAAGGCGTCGTATTGTTTGTCGATTACGGCTGGCCACGACGACAGTACTACAGCGCCGAACGCATGCAAGGCACGCTGAGCTGTTTTTTCCGGCAGCGCATGCACGACGATCCCTTGATCAACGTGGGCCTGCAGGACATCACCGCCTGGGTGGACTTCACCGCAGTGGCCGAAGCGGGCATCGCTGCCGGACTTGAGCTGCAGGGTTTTGCCACACAGGCGCATTTTCTGTTTGGCTGTGGTCTGGAGTCATTGCTGGCCGACATGGGTGAGCTGTCTGATCCGGCGCGCTGGCAGTTATCGCAACAAGTGCAGAAACTGACGCTGCCAGGTGAAATGGGAGAGAGTTTCAAGGCCATGGCCTTTGCCAGGGAGTGCGATATTGAATTGCACGGATTTGCTTTTCGCGACCTGCGTGACCGACTGTAACGCTATCTAATGATCGGGGGATGAGCATGGGCAATACAGACCTGACACGACGCGACCTGCTTGCCGGCATGGGCGGTGCGGCGCTGGCAGCCGGCATGCGCGATGCGTCAGCTGCAGCACCGCGGCCACCCAACATCGTGTTCATCATGGCGGACGATCTCGGCTTTGCCGATGTCGGTGTGTACGGTCGTGGTGATATCAAGACGCCGAATATTGATGCCATTGCAAAACGCGGTGTGCGGTTCAGTCAGGCGTATGCCAACTCGGCAGTATGCTCGGCAAGCAGGCTGGCATTGATCACCGGTCGTTATCAATATCGTCTGCGCCTGGGTCTTGAAGAGCCGCTGGGGGGCAGTCGCGATATCGGTCTTCCGCCCGAACATCCCACCCTGCCGTCGTTGTTGAGGAAGCAGGGTTACAGCACCACGCTGATCGGCAAATGGCATCTCGGTGCATTGCCGGCATTCGGGCCGCTCAGGAGTGGCTACGATCATTTCTATGGGTTTCGCGCCGGTGGCGTGGATTACTTCACGCACAAGAACACCGGCGGCTTTCCGGATTTCTGGGACGACGATGTGCCCATTCAAAAAAGTGGCTATATCACCGAGCTGTTTGGCGATCGCGCCGTGCAGGTGGTCAATCAATACGCGGCCAGCAAGCAGCCGTTCCTGCTCAGCCTGCACTTCAATGCGCCGCACTGGCCATGGGAATTGCCCGGCGATGAGGCGGAAGCAAAACGTATTGAAGGCTCGAATCTGTATCACTTCGATGCCGGCACCCAGAAGACCTATCGCGGCATGGTTGAAGCCATGGATACACAGATCGGTCGCGTGCTGCGGGCGTTGCAGAGCAACGGGCTGTCAAACAACACCATCGTGATCTTCACCAGTGACAATGGCGGTGAACGTTTCTCTGATGTCTGGCCGTTTTCGGGACGCAAGACCGAATTGCTGGAAGGCGGGCTGCGCATTCCAGCCATCATTTCCTGGCCAGCACAACTACCCGGGAATCGCGTCATCGAACAGAAGGCGATGCACATGGACTGGTTGCCTACGCTGCTGGCCGTTGCCGGCGGCGCACCCGATCCGGCCTATCCCACCGATGGATTGAATCTGTTGCCGCAACTGCAGGGTGCTGCGCCGGTGGAGCGCAAGCTGTACTGGCGCTACAAGTCCAACCATCAGCGCGCCATGCGCGATGGCGACTACAAGTTCCTCAAGATTCTCGACAACACTTATCTGTTCAATGTGGTGGAGGATCCACTGGAACGGGCCAATCTCAAGAATCGTAAACCCGATGTGTATCGACGCCTGGTCGATGAGTGGCAGGCGTGGAATCGCGACATGTTGCCGGAGGTCGCCGAAAGTACCGGCGGTGCAATCGAAGCATCCCACCAGGCAGACCACATTGGTTCTGGTCCAGCGCGCATGACACCGGACAATTCGGATTTGTAGGGGCGAGGTACGCCTCGCCCCGGGACGGTTACCAAGACGCACTGCGCCGCGCTCTGAATTGTTCAAGCGCTTCAAGGTCATGGCGATTGTCGTGGATTGCGGCATCGAATCAACGCGACTACAGCTGCAGAAAACAATATTTAATCTGTAACAAATGGCGCCGGGCCGTGTTATGCGTATGATCGGCGCGCTAACAAGGAAAAGTCGCATGAACAAGATCGCATTAGTCGTCCTGATGGGTTTGCTGGCGGCCTGCAGCAAACAGGACACAACCAAGGACGGCGCTCACGCTGCCGCGCCGGTGAATGCGGCAAACCAGCCACTGCTGCTGTCGCCCGAAGATATTCTCACCCTGCACAGCAACGCGCTGACCTCCGGTCCGTCCATTACCGGTTCAGTGCAGCCTGAGCGGCGTGCGGATTTGCGGGCGGAAGTTTCCGCAGTGGTATTGCAGGTACTCAAGGAAAACGGTGATCCGGTGCAGCGCGGCGATTTGCTGGTGCGGCTGGATGATACCGCCATTCGCGACAGCCTTAATTCCGCCGAAGCGTCGGCCCGCGCCGCAGCGCAGGCGTATGAACAGGCACAGCGGCAATTCGAACGCCTCGACAAATTGCGCGCGTCCGGCATGGTGTCGGCTGAAGCGCTGGAAGATGCGGAGATACGCCGCAACAATACCCAGAGCGATCTCGCAGCGGCCAAGACCCGGGCTGTCGTAGCGCGCCAGCAATTGCAGCGTACCGAGTCGCGCGCGCCCTTCGACGGTATCGTCAGCGATCGCAAGGTGTCGGCAGGCGACACCGCGCAGGTCGGCAAGGAATTGGTCAAGGTCATCGATCCGCGCAGCATGCGCTTCGAAGGCATGGTGTCGGCCGACAGCATCGGCATGGTCAAAGCGGGACAGGCCGTGGTGTTTCGTGTGCACGGATTCGCGGACAGGGCTTTCGAGGGCAGGATCACCCGGGTGAATCCGGCGGCGAATGTCACTACCCGGCAAGTTGAAGTGTTGGTGGACTTTGCCGATGCCGGACAGCAACCCAGGTTGGCGGGCCTGTATGCGGAAGGCTGGGTTGAGACCAGCACTCGCGCCGGATTGTCGCTGCCGCCCAGTGCGCTGACCAAGGATGGCGATCGCACTTTTGCCTGGCGTCTCAACGGCAATGCACTGCAGAAGATATCGCTGGTGATGGGGGAGCGCGATGCGCGCAGCGGCGAAATCGTAGTGCGGAATGGCCTGCAGGAAGGCGATGAGGTGTTGCGTTATCCCACTTCGAACCTGCGTGACGGACAGGCTTTCGTACGGGCAGCAATAGCCGCAACTGCTGTCGTCGCGCCCAACATGGCCCCATCCGGCAAGAACTGAACGCTCAACTCCGGCACAGGAAGCAGCCCATGTTTCTTTCCAACTTCAGCATCAAGCAGCCGGTGGCCACGGTGGTCATTGTCATCATGCTGATGTGCCTGGGGCTGCTGGCGCTGAAGAACCTGCGCGTCAATCAGAATCCGGATGTCGAATCGCCGACGATTGCGATCAACATCCCCTATCCCGGTGCGTCGCCGGAAACCGTGGAGCGTGAAATCATCAATCGCGTCGAGAAGGCTCTGCAGAGCATTCCACAGGTGTATCAGATTCGCTCCACTGCGGCAGAAAGCAGTGCCAACATCGTCATTCAATTCGATTTCAAGAAAAATTTGATTGAAGCTTCGGACGAGATTCGCAACGCCATTGCCACGGTGCGCTACAAACTGCCGGTGGAAATGCGTGAGCCGGTGTTGCGCCGGTTTGACACCAACACCGACCCGATCATGCAGCTGGCGCTGTCGTCCACTACCTTGTCGCACGCCGAAATATCGCGACTGGCGGAAGACACACTGGCCGACAAGTTTCGCGGCATTGACGGTGTGGCAGTGGTGAATGTCAATGGTGCGTTGAATCGTGAACTGTCGGTGTTGTTGCGCGCCGAGAAGCTGCGTGAGTACAACGTCTCGGTTTCCGAGGTGGTCAATGCGCTACGCAATCAGAACACCACCGCACCGGTGGGGCGGGTCAAAGGCGAGCTCGATGAGAAAAGTATTCGCCTGGTCGGCCGCATCGAATCGCCGGCAGAATTCGAACAAATCGTACTGCGACGGCGTGGTGACGAGATGGTCAGGTTGGGGCAGGTTGCCACTATCCAGGACGGTTTCGCCGAGTTGTCCGGTTTCAGTTTGCGCAACGGTCATCCGAATGTGAGCATCTCCATCATTCGTTCCCGCGAAGCCAGCACCGTAACGGTTGCGGAAAAAGTTCGGCAGGTGATGCAGCAAACCAATGCCGAGCTGCCGGCGGGCACCAAGCTGGAGATCACCCAGGATCGCGGCAAGGATGCAGAAAACAGTCTGCACAATGTCATCGAAGCGCTGGTGTTCGGTGCGCTGCTGACGATCCTGGTGGTGTACACCTTTCTCAATTCATGGCGTTCGACGCTGATCACGGCGCTCAGTCTGCCTACTTCAGTGATTGCTGCCTTCATTGCGGTGTGGGCTTGCGGCTTCACACTCAACTTCATGACCTTGTTGGGGTTGTCGCTGGCTATCGGCGTACTGGTGGACGACGCCATCGTGGTCCGTGAAAACATTGTGCGTCACATGGAGCGCGGCGCCGATCGCAGAACGGCGGCGGCAGCGGGTACACAGGAGATCGGTCTGGCAGTTACGGCTACCACTCTCTCGATCATTGCGGTGTTCATTCCGGTGGCTTTCATGGGCGGCATGGCCGGCCAATGGTTTCGGCCGTTTGCACTCACCGTGGCCGCATCGGTGCTGGTGAGTCTGTTTATCTCCTTCACGCTGGACCCGATGTTATCGGCCTATTGGGGCGATCCCCCCGGCTATCACCATCAGGCCAGGCGTGGTCTGAGTTTGAAGTTAGCCAGGTTCAATGTCTGGTTTGATCATCAGGCTGATCGCTATAGCCGGGTGATTGCCTGGGCCCTGCATCGGCGGCGTTACATGGCCGGGATTGCCGGGGTCAGTCTGGTGGGTGCGCTGATGTTGCAGGCCACAGTGGGCGGCTCCAGCTTTCTGCCCGTCAGTGATTACGGCATGGTGGCGGTGGTAGTGCGCACACCTTCTTCAGCCAGCCTCGAGTACGTCAAGCGCAAGGTGGAAGCTGCCGCTGAGCTGGCGCGGGCGCTGCCGGAAACCATCGCGACCAACAGCACGGTCAATGCCAATGGGGGTCGTATCTATGTGGATATCGGCAAGCGTTGGGAACGCAATCGTTCGGCGCAAATGGTGGCGGTCGAGCTGCGACAACAGATGCAACGTCTGGTGGGCGCGGAATACGTCGTGCTTGATGATCTCAACAGTGGCGCCAACAAGCCGGTACAGATTCAGTTCTTCGGTCCGGATGCACGCCGCTTGCTGGCACTGACCGGCGACTTCATGACCCGGCTCGCGCAAGTGCCGGGAGCAGTGGATATAGGCCTTTCCGAACAGGATCCCAAGGATGAGTTGCAGATTGAACTGAATCGCGGCCTGGCCAATTCGCTGGGTATTGCAGTGGGCGATGCGGCGCAGGCACTGCGCGTGGCATTTGCAGGCGTGGAAATAGGCGACTGGATCGATCCCACCGGCGAAGCACGCGATGTGGCGGTGCGCCTGCATCCCGACGATCGCATCAGTGCCGCCAATATCGAACACCTGCCCATTGCGGTAAGCGGAAGTAACATGATGGTGCCGCTCGACCAGATCGCCACTATTACGATGAGCAAGGGGCCGGCACAGATCCAGCACTCCGATGGCCAGCGCATGATCACGGTATCGGCGAATGTGCAGGGACGTTCTTCCGGCGAAGTCACGGCGGATGCAATCAAACTGGCTCAGCAGCTCGATTTCCCCAGCGGCTATGGCCTGCAACTCAGTGGCGCGTCGCGCGATCAAAAGGAAGTGTTTTCCGAAATGGGCATCGCACTGGTGATGGGTATCGCGCTCATGTACCTGATTCTGGTGATTCAGTTCGGTTCGTTCACGGCGCCGCTGCCGGTGATGCTGTCACTGCCCCTGAGTCTCATTGGAGTGGTCATCGCGCTGTTGCTGACGCATGGCACGCTGAACCTGATGAGCTTCATTGGCGTCATCATGCTGATGGGACTGGTGGCGAAGAACGCCATCCTGCTGCTCGACTGTGCACGTCGTGAAGAAGCACAGGGCGTGGGGCGCGAAGAGGCGCTGATGCATGCCGGACGCGCGCGCTTCCGCCCGATTCTGATGACGACCTTTGCCTTGATTGCCGGCATGATGCCGGTGGCGATCGGGCTCGGCGAGGGCGGCGAGTTCTATCGCCCCATGGCAGTGGCGATCATTGGCGGCACCATCACCGCCACCATGCTGACGCTGCTGGTGGTACCCACTTTTTACGACAGCATTGAAATCGCACGCGAACACGCACTGGCCAAGTTCAACGCGCGCTCGATTCGCTGGAACGCAGTGGCAGCATTTGTGGTGACGTTGTTTGAAGCGCTATGCACGCTGCTGTTCCTGAGGCTGGTGTATCGTCAGCTGCGAAAGATTCACGTATGAATTGCGTCGTGGCGGGCCTCTACTTTGCAGGCCGCCGCAACTGTTCCAGCGCCGCAATGCGCAGCTGGCGCAGGGCTTCGGCAATCTGCAGGCCGGTCTTGCCGATGATCGCATCCGCATCGGGCTTTATGGCTGCCACCAGTTCGCGTGCCTGTTCAAGAAACGCAGCCTGCGGATAGGCGCGCGTTTCAAACCCGGTGCGACCGCGCGCATCGGCTTCACAGGCCAACAGGAATTGCTCGAAACGTTGTGGGCGGCGCAAAGCGTCCAATTGCTCGAGAAACTCCAGCAACGTGCTGGCGCGCATGTCGAACACCGCATGCAACTTGCCGTGTTGCGCGCACGCAATCAGCGCCAGATCGCGATATTCGTTGGGCACGCGCCAGCGTTCGCACACGGCTTTCACCAACGGCACGCCACGCGCTTCATGCGCAATATGACGTGGCCATTCGGCAGGCGGTGTGGTGCCCTTGCCGAGATCATGCATCAGGGCGGCGAAGCGTACAGCCGGGTCGTTGCTCAACGCAGCGGCCTGTTCCAGCACCATCAGGATATGAATGCCGGTGTCGATTTCCGGATGCCATTTTTCCGGTTGCGGCACACCGAATAACGCGTCCACTTCGGGCAGAATGACCTTCAGGGCGCCGCACTCGCGCAACACCCGCAGGTAAACCTGTGGTGCGGAAGTGCTCAATGCCAGCTGTGTTTCGCGCCAGACGCGCTCCGGCGTCAGTGTGTCCAGCTCATTGCTGGTGCTGATCTGTCGCATCAGCTGCAGAGTTTCCTCGGCCACCACAAAACCCAGCGGCGCAAAACGTGCAGCGAAGCGCGCCACGCGTAACACGCGCAAGGGATCTTCCACAAAGGCGTGCGACACATGTCGCAGCACACGTGCCTGTAGATCGCTCTGGCCGCCATAGGGATCAATCAACTGCTGCGTGTCCGGATCCTGGGCAATGGCATTGATGGTCAGGTCGCGGCGCAGCAAGTCCTGTTCCAGCGTCACATCCGGCGAGAAGCGGGTGTCAAAACCGTGATAGCCGGCGCCGGTCTTGCGCTCGGTACGCGCCAGCGCGTATTCCTCCTTGCTCCCGGGATGCAGAAATACCGGGAAATCGCGGCCCACGGCCTGATAGCCCTGCGTCAGCAGGGCTTCGGGAGTGGCGCCGACCACCACCCAATCACGTTCCTTGATGGGCAAATCCAGCAACGCATCGCGTACTGCGCCGCCGACGAGATAGGTTTTCATGGTTTTATAGTAGCCCAGTTGCCGGCTGGAGCTGAGGCAGGATGGTTTGAGTTGATGATTCGCTGGTTGAAAATTTTGTCGCTGTGCTGGATGTGGCTGCCGCTGTCCGGCTGTTACTACCTGCAGGCAGCACAGGGGCAGATGGCGGTGCTGGCCAGGCGTGAGCCGATCAGCAAGGTGCTGGCGCAGCCCGATACCGATGCCCAGCTGCGCCAGCGACTTGAATACATACAAGCGGCGCGTGTGTTTGCGTCCAGCGATCTGGGACTGCCCGACAATCGCAGCTACACCACCTATGCCGACATCAAGCGCCGCTACGTCAGCTGGAATGTGTTTGCCGCGCCGGAGTTTTCGGTGGAGCCGAAACAGTGGTGTTTTCCCATCACCGGCTGTGTGGTGTATCGCGGCTATTTCAGTGAGGCCGCCGCCGAACGATATGCATTGCGCCTGCGCACGCGTGGCTATGACGCAGCGGTCAGCGGTGTGCCTGCGTATTCAACGCTGGGTCATTTCGATGACCCGGTGTTAAGCAGCATGTTCGGCTGGAGCGATGCGCAGATTGCTGCCACTCTGTTTCACGAGCTGGCGCATCAGGTCGCATACGTCAGTGACGATTCCGCATTCAACGAATCCTTTGCCACGGTGGTCGAGGAGGCGGGCCTTGAGCGCTGGCTCACGGCTCAGAATCGTGGCGGTGACTGGCAGAGCTGGCAGGCGCAGCGACAGCGCGCTGCACAGTTTAATGCCTTGTTGCTGCGCAGCCGTGAGCGGCTACGCGCCTGGTATGCCACCGGCGCAAACCGCGAAGCGTTGCTGGCTGGCAAGCAGCAACGTCTGGGCGAATTGAAATTTGAATACAGCCAGCTACGTCAGAGCTGGCAGGGCTATGCCGGGTACGATCGCTGGTTCGACCGCGCGCTAAGCAATGCGGATTTTGTGGCGATTGCAACGTATCAACGCTGCGTACCGGCATTCGAGCGATTGCTGACCAGCGTGTCTGGTGACCTGCCGCGTTTTTATGACGAAGTTAAAAAAATGGCGCACCGGGATAAACCGGTGCGCCAAATGTTTTGCCAGGAAGGGGGATAGAGTCTGGCAAAACGGGGGATTAACGAATCACGGCGATCAAAGTGCGGTTATTGCGTTGAATGGTCATGGTAAAAGCATTGAGGCCCTTGGTGGCCTCCTGCAGCTCCTTCACGCTGGTGACGCGCATGCGGCCCACCGCGACGATCAGGTCGTTGCGCTGCAGGCCGTTCTGCGCGGCATTGCTGTTCTCGGCCACGCTGGCAATCAGTACGCCTTCGCCATTGCTGTTGGCCAGCTGTGCGCCTTTCAGGCCGGGATGCAGGCCATTGTTGCCGTTGCTGCCGCTACCGGTGCCGGCCTGAGCGCTGTCGGCGGCTTCCGAGATGGTAGCGGTTACCTTGCGCGGCTTGCCGTCGCGGATGATGCCGACTTCGACTTTCTCACCGACGCGCAGTACGCCGATGGCAGCCCGCAGCGACGACGCAGTCTTGGTGGCGCGGCCGTTGATGCTGGTGATGATGTCACCGGGCTTGATGCCGGCCTTGTCGGCAGCCGATCCTTCTGCCACTTCCGAGACCAGTGCCCCTTCGGCGCCGGTAGCGTCAATGCCTTCGGCGATTTCCGCAGTAAGGGTTTGCATGGTCACGCCCAGCAGGCCGCGCTGCACCTTGCCGTACTTCACCAGTTGATCCATGACGGCCTTGGCCATGTTGGAGGGAATGGCGAAGCCGATGCCGATATTGCCGCCGCTGCTGGACAGGATGGCGGAGTTGATGCCCACCAGCTGACCATTCAGGTCCAGCAGGGCGCCGCCGGAGTTGCCGGGGTTGATGGCGGCGTCAGTCTGGATGAAATCTTCATAACCATCACGGCTGATGCCGGGCGCGCGGCCCACGGCACTGATGATGCCCGAGGTCACGGTGTGTTCCTGGCCAAACGGATTGCCGATGGCGATCGCAAAGTCACCCACCTGCACCTTGCTGGAGTCAGCCATCACGATCGCCGTCAGATTGGTGGCTTTTACCTGCAACACGGCAATATCCGAATTTGGATCGACGCCCTTGATGGTGGCCTTCAGTTCGCGGTTGTCGAGCAAAGAGACGGTGATTTCCTTGGCGTTCTCCACTACATGCGCATTGGTGATGATGTAGCCATTCGCGGCATCGACGATTACGCCGGACCCCGCGGCCTGGGTTTCGCGTTCCTGCTGCTGTTCATCCGGAAAATTGAAAAACCGGCGAAAGAACGGGTCCTGCATCAGCGGATTGGCTTGCTGCTGCACCGAGCCCTTCACCGAAATACCCACCACGGCGGGTGAAGTACGCTTGATGATGGGCGCCAGTGAGGGTAGCGGTGCGTCACCTACCTTGGCGGGCAGTTGTGCCGTTGCAGCGCCGCAGGCGAGCAACAGGCTGGCAGCTACTGTGGCGATAAGGCCGGGCCGACTTACTGATCGTAGAGTCATGAATGCGGAACCTCAGAAATCTTCAATGCACTGAACTTGAATGATGGTGGAGTCAACATGATGACCCACCCGGTATCTGGGGACGATTCTAGCCATGCCAATCGCTGTTCGGGCACAGGGTTACGCAGACTTAATTGGGCTGGCTTGAAGTCAGTACCTAATGTACCCGTTCAACAAGCTGTGCAGGATCCTGTGTGAGGCCTGTGGATAAGCAGTGGGTGGGGTGTGCGCAAGGTGTGTGTGAAGACACAAGATGTTGTGTTCGGCAAAGCCAGAAATTTCTGTCAATGAAAACATTTTTGGCTGGGTAATATCCGCGTAATACTTCTTATCTATTGATTGATTTTTGTTTATTCCAATCGATTATTGTCTAGTCTGAACTCTTGACGCAGTTCACAGTGCAGGAATAGTCTTGCCGCCTGACACAACATCTTGTGTGTGGGACCGGCGCCAAAAAATAATTAAATGGCGTTGCACCAACAAGAGAGGTCAGGGGAGCGTGCCCACGCCTGATTGCACGTGGAGCACGCGGTATCGATAGCAAGGCTGGTGTGTTTGCCGGAGCAAATGCACCAGCCTTGAACCCTCGCTTGGGAATTCACTCGGAACGAATACATGATCAAAACCGCCATTAAGCTGGAGCCTATGGACGTCAACACCATTCCGTTCCAGGAAGCCGCGCTGGACATCTGGGACAAGAAATACCGCCTGACTGCCAAGGACGGTTCGGCCATCGATCAGTCCATGGACGACACCTACCGGCGCGTGGCGCGATCACTGGCCGATGTCGAGCAGCCGGAAGTGCGCGAACACTGGTACGAACAATTTGTCTGGGCGCTGCGCAAGGGCAGTATCCCCGCCGGCCGCATCATGTCCAATGCGGGCTCGCTGGAACACAAGCCGGCCACTTCCACTATCAATTGCACGGTGTCGGGCACCATCCTCGACTCGATGGACGATATCCTGAACAAGGTGCACGAGGCGGGCCTGACCCTCAAAGCCGGTTGCGGTATCGGCTACGAGTTCTCGACGCTGCGTCCGAAGGGCGCCTATGTGTCCGGCGCCGGCGCGCACACTTCCGGACCGCTGTCGTTCATGGATATCTACGACAAGATGTGTTTCACCGTGTCCTCGGCGGGCGGCCGCCGCGGCGCACAGATGGGCACCTTCGATGTCGGTCATCCGGATGTGATCGATTTCGTCCGCGCCAAGCGCGAAGCCGGTCGCCTGCGTCAGTTCAACCTCAGCTTGCTGATTACCGACGAGTTCATGCAGGCAGTGAGGAACGAAGCCGACTGGAAGCTGGCCTTCCCCGTGTCCCTGAAGGAAGCCGATGGTCTCGATTTCAGTGACGAGTCCAAGTACATCTGGCGCGAATGGCCGGTGACCGAAGGCTATGTCACCAATGACTCCGGCCTGGTGTGCTGCCGCGTCTACAAAACCGTGCCGGCCAAGCGTCTGTGGGACATCATCATGACCTCCACCTACGACTTCGCCGAGCCCGGCTTCATCCTCATCGATCGCGTCAACGAGATGAACAACAACTGGTGGTGCGAAAACATTCGTGCGACCAATCCTTGCGGAGAGCAACCGCTGCCGCCGTATGGCTCCTGCCTGTTGGGTTCCTTGAATCTCACCAAGTTTGTAATTGATCCCTTCACCGAAGACGCACGCTTCGACTGGGAGGAATATCGCAAGGTGGTGAAGGTGTTCACCCGCATGCTCGACAATGTTGTCGAGGTCAACGGTCTGCCGCTGGGTGGCCAGCGTGATGAAATCCTGCGCAAGCGCCGTCACGGCATGGGCTTCCTGGGGCTGGGTTCGACCATCACCATGCTGTGCATGAAGTATGGTTCAAAGAAATCGGTGGCCTTTACGCAGAACGTGTCGCGCGAAATGGCGCTGGCCGGCTGGGAAGCGGCGCTGGAGCTGGCGCGCGAAAAAGGCCCCGCGCCCATCATGCTGGAAGACTTCGAAGTCACCAACGAGATGCTGCGCAAGCGTCCGGAGATGGTGCGCGATGGTTGGCGCATAGGTCAGAAGATCACCGGTCGTGTACTGCATGCCCGCTACAGTCGCTACATGCAGCGCGTTGCCGAAGCTGCTCCCGAGCTGGTGGACGAGCTGGCCGAAGTCGGCGCACGCTTCACGCATCACAGCTCGATTGCTCCCACCGGCACCATCTCGCTGTCGCTGGCCAACAATGCCTCCAACGGCATCGAGCCGTCATTCGCGCATCACTATTTCCGCAATGTGATCCGCGAAGGCAAGAAGTCGAAAGAAAAAATCGACGTGTTTTCGTTTGAACTACTGGCCTATCGCGAAATGGTGAATCCCAACGCCATGCCCGGTTCCACCAACCCGGGCGAAAAGCTGCCGGAGTACTTCACCACCGCCGACGATGTCACGCCCAAAGAGCATGTGGATATTCAGGCAGCGTCGCAGCTGTGGGTGGACTCGTCCATCTCCAAGACCGCCAATGTGCCGACCGACTACAAGTACGACGACTTCAAGGACATCTATCGCTATGCCTACGAGCAGGGCCTGAAGGGTTGCACTACTTTCCGCTTCAATCCTGAAGCCTTCCAGGGCGTGCTGGTGAAAGAGCAGGACCTGAAGAACACCACCTACGTGTTCACGCTGGAAGACGGCAGCGAAGTGAAATTGAAGGGCGACGAAGAAGTGATGTACGACGGCGAAACTCACACCGCCGCCAACTTGTTCGACGCGCTCAAAGAAGGCTACTACGGCAAGTTTTAACGCGGCACTTTCCGTCATGCCCGCGCAGGCGGGCATCCAGTTTGATCATTCTTGACTGGATTCCCTCCTGCGAGGGAATGACGACTCATAAGTGAAGCAACGAATTACGGAACGACACCCATGATTACCATCGACAAAAAGATTTCCAAGTACCGCGTTGAAAAACCCGAAGACGCTGCCGCCGCCAAGGCTGCTGCAGAAAAGGCCGCGCCCGTGCTGCGTCAGGAAGACAACGTGGTGTGGATGCACGAAAAGCTTGAGCGTCCCGACATGCTCATCGGCTCCACCTACAAGATCAAGACGCCGGTATCCGATCACGCCATGTACGTGACCATCAACGACATGTTGCTCAACGAAGGTACGCCGCATGAGCAGCGCCGCCCCTTCGAGATCTTCATCAACACCAAGAACCTCGATCACTTCCAGTGGATCGTGGCGCTGACGCGCATCATTTCAGCCGTGTTCCGCAAAGGTGGCGACGTCACCTTCTTGGTGGATGAAATGAAAGGCGTATTCGACCCGCGCGGTGGCTATTGGCAGACCGGCGGCCGCTTCATGCCGTCCATCATTGCCGAACTCGGTCACGTGATAGAGCGCCACCTGCAGTTCATCGGCCTGCTCAAGAAAACCGAAATGGATGAGCACCGCAAGAAACTCATCGAAGAAAAGAAAGCCGAATTCGAAGCCCGCAACAAACAAACCGACGCCTTCGCCAAAAGCCTGTTCCCCGAAGGCGCGCAGATGTGCGCCAAGTGCAACACCACCGCGGTGATCATGATGGATGGGTGCATGACTTGTTTGAATTGTGGGGATTCGAAGTGCGGGTAAGCTTCAGTCGCATTAGTTGAGCATAAAAATGGATAGAGAAACGGAACAAATTTGGCTGCCGGTTATCGCCAAGTCACTAGCGTTGCTTGCTATGCATCGATCGGAACTTGGCAACAGTGACCTCATTATCAGAGCGGACTTCTTGGAGAAACTAGGGGTTCCACGTTCCGATGTGGCAGCACTTCTCGGCTCAAGTGTCGAATCTCTTGGAGTCATGTTTAGTCGGAAGAAGGCAAAAAGGAGCAAGAAAAATGGCAGCAAAGCGAAACGCAGAGCCACGAAGTAAAGCCGCCGAACCGTTAGAAAAAATTGCCAATCTGCTCGCGCTCTTTGTTGTAAAGGAAGCAAAGCAAGGAGACGCTATCGTTCAACTTAGCCGTGCTGGCTTTTCCGACGACGAGATAACCAGTCTGTTAAGCGTTACGGGCGGCGTTATCAGGCAAACCAGATATCTGGCAAACAAGAAGAAAGCCAAATAAGGCTGACTAAAAGTGTCGCCAATAAACCCCAAGCTTTTAGCAGCACTAAAAAAGAAAACAGGCCTTAAGGAAAGGGCTCTCTATAACCGCATTTCAGAGCGCGCAAACGCACTTGGCGTTCGCCGTGAGATTGCGGCGCTAGATGTCGCATCCGCAAATAGCGTAAACATCAATCTCTTTGCCAAAGAAAGCGAACTGGAAAAGCTACGCGACGCCAGGCGTGCGTCACCATCAGCTCATTTCGCACAGCCCGCGCTAGCCCCAAAGGTTCCGAAGAAGTCGAGCAGAAGCGGAAAAAGATCGCCGGGCAAGTATGTGTGGATTGTTCACGGTCGAGATGACCGATATCGCAGAGCGATCGCCGATTTTGTAAGAAGCGTTGGATTGGAGCCGCTGGAATGGGCCACGGCGATGAAGGCGACAAGGAAAGGTACACCTTACGTCGGCGAGGTACTTGATAAGGCATTTCAGAAGGCATCTGCAGTAATTGTTGTCATGACTCCAGATGACGAGGCTCGACTGAAGAAAGAGCACTGGAGAAAGGGAGAAGAAGCGTACGAAAAGAAACTTATGGGTCAGGCACGACCAAATGTGCTTTTTGAAGCCGGAATGGCTTTCGCCACCCACCAAAATGAAACGATCATAGTTGAGATAGGGAAATGCCGTCCTTTTAGTGACACATTAGGTAGGCATGTCGTAAAGATGAATGATTCCGCCCAACGTAGAAAGGAGTTGGTGGATCGGTTACAAGCAGCAGGCTGCGTTGTGGATACATCGGGTAACGCATGGATGGAAGCTGGGGTTTTTTCTTGACCAGTTTTCGGCTGAACGGCGCAACGCGTAACCCGCAGTATAGGGCGCAGTAAGTCTTCGCACTGCGCCATCCGCACCACATCGTCGAACCATTGCCATTGATCCGGCTTCCGGTGCTGCTGTTGCGAATGGTGGCGCGGTGCGCTGCGCTTACCGGCGCCCTACGTTGATGGATTTTTTTATCATGGATGCACGCAGCAAACGGCGCGCGCGCGACCGGTGCCGGGCACCGGGTTAGGGGGATTTTTTGTCGGCCTGCGTTATCGTGAGGAAATCGATGGCTAAGCCTTAGCGCAACATCGGCCTGGAGATCCTTGAAGGTCTGCAGGAAATCAAACGTGGCGAACAGGTACGCAAGACGACGCTGCCCGTGGTTGCCGATATTCGTGAATGGAGGAAATTGTCACAGCGCGCAGATTTGGCTGCGCCTTTGAAGCCCAATAAGAAGAAGGTGACTTGATGTTGGGCTTCACTTTGTTCAGCCCAACCTACGCCGGACTGCCGGCATTCACTTGATCTCAAACAACACTTCCGACTTCTCATACACCTTGCTGATGCGCCTGCCGTCCCACACGTAAGCAAGCGCAGGTCCCTGCATGGGAATGCTCACTGCGGGTGGGCGCAATGCTGCAACACACAAACCGCCTTCATGACGCACACTGTTATACAGCAGACCCCAGTCATTCTGTTTGCGGCGTTCGGCTGCATAGAGTTGCGAAGGGCGATAGTCATCGGGGTCGTGCAGCGGCTTGAAGCGGGGCGCACGTAGATCAAGCAACGGTTTCTGGGCGCGACCGACATAGGCGCGCATGTCGATCTCGCCGGGCGGTTCGTTGGTAGCGGCTAAAAATTTGCCGCGATGATAGGCGGTTTCACGCACGGCGGTTTCCAGTGAACGTGCGGCGTAGTACACGCCATAGCTGCCATCGGTGAAGCGGCTGGGTCGGCCGATGTGAGTGAAGGCGGCCATCACCACACTGCTGCCGCGTCCGGTCACGCGGTCTTCGGGATTCACCAGATGAATGTCGCCGGCGGCATCACGAAGGCGATCGTTGGTCAGGCTTTCCAGATACCACGCGGTTTCAAGTTGTTCAGGCGCAACCACGTGCTCGAATATGTTGATGGGTGGGAACTGCGAGGGAATGACGCGATACAGCCTGGCGTTGCGCAGTGTGACCTGCGGCGGTTCAGCGAATTTCATGTGCCGCGCTCGGCATCGAGATACCGCCGCACATCGGCGAGATCCATGACGCGACCGCCGCGCATGCGCTCCAATGCCGACTTGTTGCCGAACGGTGCGGCGCTATTGGGTTTCTTCGGCCAGGCATCGGCCGCTTCGGCAGTGGGCAGCAGAATATGCAGCGCCTTGTAGATGCCCATCACGTAGCTGATGCGCTCCAGGGTATCCGTACCCAGTTTGGCGTTGCGTTCGCTTTTCCATTTGAAGAACGTCGAGCGGGGCGGTGCGCCAAGCAGGATGCGCTCGTCATCGGCGCTCAACGCCCAAGCGGCGGTGATGTTGAAGAACGCCGCCAGCGCGGTGGCGCCGAGTTCTTCGAGGCTGGGCTTCGGAAGCTGGCCGGAGTGGGTTCTGGCGGACATCTGGAAACTCCACTTGTGGACTTAATTTAATAATAGTCTATTAATGGATTTTTGCAAAACGTGCGCTTGCTGCGGCTGGCCGGGGAATCAATCAGCGAGACCTTCGGGTTCCGGCATGGCTTCGCGACGTTCATTTCTTAAGTCCCCGCTGGCGCTAATATGCCGCCCACAACAACGCGGGAGGGAACATGTTCAAATCACTCTGGCTGATTCCAGTGTCGTTGCTGGCGACACAACTGGTGCAAGCACACACCCGTATTCTGCAGACGGAGAGCATTGCCGGTGCGCGTGAGCGCTACACCATGCGCGTGCCCAATGAAAAACAGGTCGACTCGACGCGCATCGAGGGTGAGTTTCCGGCAGGACTCAAGGTATATGCCTTTGAACCCAGGCCGGGCTGGACGGTGGAGCTGAAGAAAGACAAGGATGGCAACATCGTCGGTGCGGTGTGGACGGGCGCGATGAAGCCGTATGAATTCATGGAGTTCGGCATGCTGGCCATCAACCCGACGAGCGCCGGCACCATGACCTGGAAGTTCGTGCAGTACTACGCAGATGGCAACAAGGAAGAGTTCACGGGACCGCCGGGCTCCCGATTGCCTGCGCCCCTAACACAGATCAAACCCGCGCCCTGAAAAAATCTTCGACGCAAAACAAAACACCCGGGCCGATTGACCCGGGTGTTTCAGTTTCGGCGCATACGAAGATGCGCCGCGAGGCACTCGGCGCTACTTGCCGGCTTTGAGCTTTTCCACTGCGGCCAGGCTCTGCTTCACGTTTTCATCCGGTGTCACGCCGCCGACCACCGCAGCAACCTTGCCATCCGGGGTGACGACGAACGTGGTGCGTTCGGCCATGTCATGACCAATGACAATGCCGCGCGTGTCCTTCGCTTCTTCCTTGGCGGGACGAATGTTCAGCTGATAGCTCTTGGCGATCTTGCCATCGGCATCCGAGGCGACAGCGAACTTGCCGGCGCAGTATTCCGGATCGGCGGAGAAATCATTGAGACGCTGGATGCTGTCCAGCGACACGCCCACGATGGTCACGCCTGCGGCGTTGAACTTGTCGATGTTCTGCGAAAAGGTGCGCGCCTGCAGGTTGCAGCCGCCGGTATAGGCTGAAGGGTAGAAGTACACCACCGCTGGGCCCTTTTTCAGGGCGTCCTTCAGTGCGAACGTGAAAGCCTTGCCGTTCATGGATGCCTGGGTGGTGAAATCCGGGGCGGCATCGCCGGGATTCAGCGCAGCCAATGCCGGCAGGGTGAACAATGCAGTGAGCAGACCCGTAGCAAGTAAGCGTTTCATAAGTAATGACCTCGGCTGGTGAGGGGATGGAGTTGTATGGACGGCCAATCCCTCTGCCTGTGGCCCGGGCAGTGGGGGACCAATGTGAATGACTCTAGCACTGTTGCATGACGGTACAGAGTTTATAAACGTCAAGGCACTGCCTGGTGCTCCAGCAAAAGCAGTAAGTAGCAGGTTTGCCTAGAAAAGTTCAATCGGATCCACGTCCACCGACCACCGCACACGCTTGGTTTCCGGCAACTCTTCAAGTTTGGGTAACAGGCCTGCCAGCAGCGTTTGCAACGGGCCGGGCGTCGCAGCGTGAAATAGCAACTGCGCACGATGCACTCCAGCGCGGCGGGTCATGGGGGCGGGTGCCGGGCCCAGAATCTTCACCGGTGAACGCGTTCTGGTGGGCTGCCTGTCCTGCTGACCGCGAGCAAGTTTCTGCGCGGTCTGTAAAAAACGCATCGCGGCGCCCAAGTCGCTGGCTTCGGCGCGCAACAGGGCAATGCGGGTGAATGGTGGCCAATGCGCCTGTTCGCGCTCGGCCAGTGCGGCGGCGGCGAATCCTTCGTAGCCTTCAGTCAGCAAGCGTTGCAGCAGTGGGTGATCGGGGTACTCGGTCTGGATCAACACTTCGCCGGGCCGATCGCCGCGTCCGGCGCGGCCGGAGACCTGCAGGATGCTCTGGGCGAGTTTTTCGCTGGCACGAAAATCGGTACTGAACAGGCCCTGGTCGGCGTCGAGAATTACTACCAGCGTGACATTGGGAAAGTGATGTCCTTTGGACAGCATCTGGGTGCCGACCAGAATCTTCACTTCGCCGGATTGCACTCGCGCCAGTGTGGCATCGAGTTCACCCCTGCGACTGGTGCTGTCGCGATCCAGTCGCGCCAGTGGCGCATCCGGATAAATCTGTTGCAGCGTATCTTCGATGCGTTCCGTACCTTGCCCAACGGGTTTCACTTCGGCCTGGCAGGAAGGGCAGGTGGTGGTTAAAGCCTGTTCGTGAGCGCAGTGGTGACAAATCAATTTCCTCTGGCGCTGATGCACGGTCAGACGCGCATCGCAGCGCGGGCAGGGCGCCGACCACCCGCAACTGGGGCAGAACAACACCGGCGCAAAACCCCGCCGGTTCAGATACACCAGTACTTGGCCTCGCGCATCGAGATGCCTGCGGATGCTCAGCATGACGGGGGTGGATAGCCCCTGATTGGCGGCGTGCTGGCGCAGATCGACCAACCTGAGCTGCGGTGCCTGAGCACCGCCGGCGCGATCCGGCAGATGCAACAGATTGGCGGGCGTGCGCTGGGTGCGCAGTAGGCTTTCCAGCGACGGTGTCGCCGAGCCCAGTACAACCGGAATGCCATGGCGCTGCGCGCGGGCAATGGCCAGATCGCGCGCCGAATAGCGAAAGCCTTCCTGCTGCTTGTATGACGCATCGTGTTCTTCATCCACGATGATCAATCCGGGACGTTGCAACGCCGTGAAAATCGCCGAGCGCGTACCAATGACAATGCCGGCTTCACCACTGCGCGCGGCGCGCCACGCCGCCAGTCGCTCGCCGTCATTCAGACCCGAATGCAGCACGGCAATCGGCACCGCAAACCGGGCGCGAAAGCGTTCCAGCAATTGCGGGGTCAGGGCGATTTCCGGCGCCAGCACCAGCGCCTGTTCGCTGCGGGCCAACACCGCCGTGATGGCCTGAAGGTACACCTCGGTCTTGCCGCTACCGGTGACGCCGTGCAGCAGCAAGGTGGCAAAGCTGCCCAGGCTCTCGACGATTTTCGCCAGCGCCTGTTGTTGTGCCGCGCCGAGCACCGGCATCTGCACCGGCTGTGCCGATGATCCCGGCGGCACTGCGCTCTGTTCGACCATCACGGCTTGCACATAGCCTCGTTCGCGCAGCGTGCGCAAGCCAGCGCGCCAATCGTCATGAGCTGCTGCCAGCGAATCGGCATCATGCAACTGTCCATCGCCCAGTACATCCAGCAAGGCATGCAACCGGCGGGCGCGCTTGGGGATCTGATTACGCGCTTCGGACTGACCCAATGATGTCAGCTGCCAGCATTCCTGCGCCGCGGTCAGGGCGGCGCCAGTGCGCAGCGACGCTGGCAGTGCCGCAGCCAGCACTTCACCCAGCGGATGCCGGTAGTAGTCGGCCGACCACTGCAACAGGGCGAACAACGTGGCGTCGAACACCGGAGTGGCATCGAGCAGTGCCTGTGCGCGCCGCAATTTCGCGGTCGGCACGTCGGTCTTGTCACTGGTATTGATCAGCATTCCGACCATTTGACGTCGGCCGAATGGCACCCGCACCCGTACGCCCGGCTGCAGTTGCGCGGTATCAAAATGCACTGGCGGCAGGTAGTCGAACAGTCGCCGCAGTGGCGTATCCAGCGCGATTCGCAGGATCAGATTCATGCTTGACATGCGTCGCGCCAAGGGCTCCGAAACTTGTCCACAAATGCTGTGGATAAGTCTGTGCATGGTTTGGGGCAAAGCGACTCAAGTGGGTGTTTCATGGGCGAGTTTTTCAAGATGGTCAAGTTTTGATCGTCATAAATTGCATCGCGCAAACAAGGGTTTAGCCAGTGATGCAGCACGACCGCCGGATATGAGTCAAGTCTGTGACAGCGAATACTTGCGGCTTGTGAGCAACAGCTGCGGCAGCATAGTTGTAACGACGCGTCAACCGGGTACCGAATGCCGCGTTATAGCGCAATAGCATGCCTGTTTTTGCTCCTAATTTTTTGCGGTGGGCAGGCCGCGTAATCCGGCCCATTGGAACACACGGTTCGAACCGGGGATGTCGGCCCATGTTGCCCGGTTGAGGCGAAAGATGTTTGCTACGCTGTGTTATCTGTTTGATCCCATGGCGCTGCCGAAGCGGCGGTTGACCATGCTGGAGCAAAGACGCCCGATGCTGGCGGAGGCCGATTATTCGGAGGAGGGCATTCTGGACTCATCGGTAACACAGCTTCATACCTTGGATAAATTTCTGGCCAGCGTCGAACGGCGGGCGTTCCAGATCGCCCGCATGGCGCTGCGCGACGAGGATGAGGCGCTGGATATCGTGCAGGACGCCATGCTCAAGCTGGCGCGTAGTTACGGCGCACGACCCAGTGAAGAGTGGCGACCTCTGTTTTACCGCATCCTCAATAACCGGATTCGCGACTGGCAGCGCCGGCGCAGGGTGCGCAACAGGCTGTTTGGCTGGTTGCCCGGGTTTGCCGACGAGCAGGGCGAAGACGGTGATCCCTACGAAGCTGTGCCGGATCAAGGTCAGGGTCCCGGCGAACAGGTCATGCTGGGCGACGCCATGGTGTTGCTGGAACAGGCACTGGCCGAATTGCCGCAGCGCCAGCGCGAAGCCTTCAGCCTGCGCAACTTTGAAGGGATGGATGTAGCCGAAACCGCTGCGGCCATGGGCTGCACCGAAGGCAGTGTGAAAACGCATTATTCGCGAGCCGTGCACACCCTGCGCGCCCGCCTTGGAGAAACCTGGTGAAGACACCTGAACAAAACGAACCGGCGAACAACGACCCGCTGCAGCAACGCAGCCGGGAGTTGTTCGACACCAGCGTCGCCAATCAGGATGCGCGCACCCGCTCACGCCTCAATCAGGCTCGCCAGGCAGCACTGGATGTGGCGCGAGGTTCAGCCACAGCCACGCCGATGCGCTGGTTAGTTCCAGTGGGCAGTGCCGCAGCGCTGGGGCTGGTAGTGCTGACCTCAGTGCAGTTCATGCGCTCAGGCAATGAGACGCCGGTGATGGAACAGCCCAATGCCGTCGCCAGCACAGTGGATGATCTGGAGATTCTCACTTCCAGCGATGAGCTGGAGATGCTTCAGGACGTGGATTTTTATGCCTGGCTGGAAACCCAGCAGGAAGGCGCGGTGGGTGGTGCCAACACCAGTGAGGCGGGCTGATGCCACGCGATGATCTGCGCGCAGTGGCCGCGATGATGGTGCGTCGTGCGCAACTGGCCAGTTTGTTGTTGCTGGGCTGTGTCTCGGCTGCCATTGCGGCGGACAAAGCGGCTGAGCTCAGTGACGAATTTCTGGAGTACCTGGGCAGTTTCGAAGGTGAGGATGAAAGCTGGATGGATCTGGTCGCCGCGTCGGCAGCGAGCAGTGAGTCGGCCAAGCCGCAGGCACAAGCCAGCAAGACCGGCAGCGATGCCAAGGTGGTTGCCAATGCCAGCAGCTCAGCATCAAGTCAGGGTCAGGCCAAGCCGCAAACAGCCAGCGTGACTCCCGGTGCCGTGCCCACGACCGGCAAGGTGGAAAAATGAAATTGTCACAGTTCGTAATACAGTTAATTAAGATTTTCATCGGCAGCACAGTGCTGATGCTGGTGATGAGTGGCGCCACCATGGCAGCAGATGAGACCGCGAATGGCATTGCCTGGAGTTCCCTGTCATCTGAACAGCAGAAGGTGCTGGTCCGGCAACAGCAAGCATGGGACACCTTGCCTGCGGCGCGGCAGCAGGCCTTGGCGCGTGGCGCACAACGCTGGCTGGACATGAATCCGGCACAGCGTGCGGCAGCCGCCGAACGTTTCAAGGCCTGGCGCGAGTTGCCGCCGGAAAGGCGCGCCGAGATTCGTCAGCGTTATCTGGAATTTCAGGCACTGGCGCCCGAAGACCAGGAGCGGGTGCGCATGAGCTTTGCCAGGTTCAGACAACTCGATGAACAGCAGCGCGCAGCGATACTGCGTCGCTGGAACCAGTTGTCGCCGCAGGAGCGTCAGCAACGTTTGCAACAGATGCGGCAGAGAAGGGTGCAGCGGTGAACTGGCAAATTCTTCCGTCACGCGGCCGTGGAAAATTGTGAGCACCCGTTGCGGTTGATGCGAACATTGCATATCTCTCTGGAACGAAAACGCAGGATCACTGCACCTGGTGAACTACTGAATCTGCTGATCCACAAATGACAGCGTTTACCCATTGCGTAATGAGCGCAGTAATGCAACTCACTGCCTACAGCTTTTTTTCTGGCATAAACTATCCTGCATACAACTTGCGGACCGGACAAGGACAACTGCCAGCGGCAAGCTGACTTGAAGTCGCCCACTGTTCCGCCACAGATCAATGGGGTAGAGCCGGGTACATGGCGGAAATCATCACAATCGTTCATTCCGAACTGGACTTGACGGAAAGAGTCGTTGTGGGAGAACTGTCGGTCGATGATGTTCTCGGTGAAATCAGGCGTTCGTATGATGGCCCGGTGACAAAGCTGGTGCTGTGGGATGTGTCGCAAGCGTCGACCAGATCCATCAACGGCGATGACATGATGCGTATCGCCGAGCTGGTGTCGCAGTTTATCTCACGCCGGGCCGGAGGCAGGAGCGCGGTGGTCGCATCCACCGATCTGTCATTCGGCATGACCCGCATGTATCAGGCTTATCGGAGCATGCAGAATATCAAGCCGCCGTTCATGAGCTTCAGGACGCGCGAGCAAGCCATGGCCTGGCTGGTGTCGGACGTCAACTGACATGTTGTCTGACATTACCCCAGCGCCTTGACCGAATGAATCAGCTGCGCCACCGCAGCCTGACCATCGCCGTACAACATGCGGGTATTGTCCAGATAGAACAGCGCATTCTCGATGCCGGAGAAGCCTGCGCCCTGACCGCGCTTGATGACGATGACATTCCTGGCCTTGTCGGCATTGAGAATCGGCATGCCATAGATGGGACTGGACTTGTCGTTGCGCGCCACCGGATTCACCACGTCGTTGGCGCCGATGATCAGCGCCACATCGGCAGTTTCAAACTCGGCATTGATTTCATCGATGTCGGCGATGATGTCGTAGGGCACGCCGGCTTCGGCCAGCAACACGTTCATGTGGCCGGGCATGCGACCAGCCACTGGATGAATGGCGAATTTTACGGTGACACTCTTGTCCTGCAACAACTGGGTGAGTTCCCACACCTTGTGCTGGGCTTGGGCCACCGCCATGCCGTAGCCCGGCACGATGATGACTTTCTGGGCGAAGGCCATCATCACACCGACGTCATTGGCTTCAATCGCTTTCATCGAACCGGTGACAGCCTGACCGGATGCTGCGCCGCCACCGCTGTCACCAAAGCCGCTGAACAACACATTGCCCAGTGAGCGATTCATGGCCTTGGCCATCAACTGGGTCAGCAAGGTACCGGCAGAACCCACCACGGTGCCGGCGATGATCATCGCCGCGTTCTGCAGAACGAAGCCTTCGAAGGCCACCGCCAGACCGGTGAGTGCGTTGTACAGCGAGATCACCACCGGCATATCGGCGCCGCCAATCGGCAGCGTCATGGTCAGGCCGAGGATGAGAGATACTACAAACAGCCCGGTAACCCATTGCAGGTCGGTGGTGCCACTGCTGACCATGAAGCCGCAGGCGACAATGCCCAGCACCAGCAGGATGTTGAACAGTTGCTGACCGCTGAAGCGGAACGACTTCTTGATCAGGCCCTGCAGTTTGCCGAAGGCAATCAGGCTGCCGGAGAACGACACGCTGCCGATGATGCTGCCGACCACGGCCAGTGTCAGTGCGACGGTGTCATGCACTTCACCAGAGAACAGTTCCACCGCGCCGATGGCGGCGGCTGCACCGCCACCCATGCCGTTGTACAGTGCAATCATCTGCGGCATATCGGTCATGGCGACTTTCTTGCCGGTGATCCAGGCGATGGCGCTGCCCACACCAATGGCGGCCAGAATCAGTACGTAATTGCTCATGCCGGGATAGGCAAAGCTCACTCCTACGGCTATCAGCATGCCGGCCCCAGCCCACAGGATGCCGCGGCGCGCCGTGACCGGCGAGCTCATCTGCTTCAGACCCATGATGAACAGGAACGCGACCAGCAGGTAACTGGCGTCGATCAGCAGACGTGCTGTGCTTTCAGATGACATGCTCATTAGTGCGCACCCTTATTTTTGTTCTGACCGCTGGACTTGAACATCTCCAGCATGCGTTCGGTCACCACATAACCACCGACGGCGTTACCGGCGCCGAGCACCACGCCGATGAAACCGATGGTGAGTTCCAGTGGGCCGTGTGCATGACCCAGCGCCACCATGGCGCCGACCAGCACAATGCCGTGCACGAAGTTCGAGCCCGACATCAGGGGCGTGTGCAGGATCACCGGCACGCGCGCAATCACTTCATAGCCGGTGAAAGCGGCGAGCATGAAAATGTACAGAGCCAGCATTCCAGTCATGTTTGTTCTCCGTTGTCGTAGGGATCGCTCGCGAGCGACCCTGATTGTGAGCAGAGGCGGAGGGCCGTTCACGAACGGCCCCTACACAAATCAAGGCTTCAGCCATCAATCAGTTTGCGTGTTGCTTCGTGACGCACTGTGCCGCCATGCGTCAGCGCACAGCCGGCAAATACTTCGTCGCTCCAGTCGATGTTGAACACGCCCTTGTCCAGCGCGGGTTTGACCAGGTTGTAGAGGTTGCGCGCATACATCTCGCTGGCGTGATACGACAGCGAACTGGCCAGATTCAGCGGGCCGACGATTTTCACGCCGTTGATCAGCACGGTTTCGCCGGGCACTGTCAGTTCGCAGTTGCCGCCGGTTTCGGCGGCGATGTCGACAATCACTGCCCCCGCCTTCATGCCATACACGGCTTCCTTGCGGATGAGTTTGGGTGCGGGGCGACCCGGCACCGCAGCGGTGGTAATCACCGCATCGACCGCGGCAATGCGTTTTTCCAGCACCGCCTGTTGCTGGTCTTTTTCGGCTTGCGTGAGTTCACGCGCATAGCCGCCGGTACCTTCGGCGGATACTCCGGTTTCCACGAACTTCGCGCCCAGCGATTTCACCTGTTCCCTGGTGGCGCTGCGCACGTCATAGGCTTCGACAATGGCGCCCAGACGCTTGGCGGTGGCGATGGCCTGCAAGCCGGCGACACCGGCGCCGATCACCAGCACTTGCGCCGGACGAATGGTGCCGGCCGCCGTGGTGAGCATGGGCAGAAACTTGTCCATGGTGTTGGCGGCAATCAGCACCGCCTTATAGCCGGCCGCAGCCGCCTGGGACGACAGAGCGTCCATCGACTGCGCACGTGAAATACGTGGCACCAGCTCGGTGGCCAGCACCGTCACCTGTTTGTCACGTAAAGCCTTTACAACCTCCAGTCGCAGATGGCCGTACATGAAGCACACCAGCGTGGCGCCGGATTTCAGTTGTGCCACTTCATCCAGCGTGGGTGGCTGCACTTTCAGCAGAATATCGGCGCGCGCAAGTACCGCATTGGGGCCATCGACCCATTCCACCTCCTTGAAGCTGGCATCCGGGAACTGCGCCAGTACGCCGGCACCACGTTCCATGAGGACTTGCGCGCCGGCAGCGATGAATTTGGCGGCCACTTCCGGGACCAGCGCGACCCGGCATTCGCCGGACGCGATTTCCTTAAGCACACCCAAGGTAAGGGACATGAGTCCTCCGGTACGGCTGAAAGTCTGGCAAATGGGAACTGCGTCAAGAGCGCAGCTTAATACTATCTATTGTCTGGTTTATAAGTTGGGGGTTATAAAGGCGTGCGGATTATTGCACAGCGTTTGCGCGTGTAGAATTCCGCAGGCAAGAGAAATGTGGATGCTGACGACAGGCCGCCGTGATTTTCACAGTGTCTGTGCAGAGGTACTGCAAGACCGGGCTGGCCAAACTCAGCATGAAGCGAGGGGTTTGTGCATTCTTTGAGTCCCACCCTGAATCAGGAGATCCTGCGTACGGATGTGTCCGGCATGCCGCTGGAATGGATCGACTACCGCGATGCCGTGCGGCTATACCACACCGGGCAGGTGGCCTATGCCTGTGGTTCGTCGCTGTACCGGCTGTTTGGCGGCACCAATGCCCGCACCGGCCGGCAGAGCGTGCTGGAAATCCCCACCATCCTGTCCACCACCGGCCACAGCCACAATCCCGGTAATCTGCGCCACGACTATATTCCGCCGCTGAACAATCAGACGTTGTTCCGGCGCGATGCCAATCTGTGTTTGTACTGCGGTGACCGTTTCCCGCACAGCCAGCTGTCGCGTGATCACGTACAGCCCCTGAGCAAGGGTGGCCGCGATGTCTGGACCAATGTCGTCACCGCCTGCCGTCGCTGCAACAACATCAAGGCCTGGCGCACACCGGAGCAGGCGCGCATGCAGCTGCTGGCTGTGCCGTTCACGCCCACCTACGCCGAATATATCTATTTGAAGGGCCGTCGCGTCCTGGCCGACCAGATGGAATACCTGCTGGCGCATTTCCCACGTACCAGTCCTTTGCATGCGCGGTTGAGGGCAGGACAGGCGTAACGGCTGCAGGGGCGGGGCATGCCTCGCCCTGGGTCAGGTGCGACCTGCTACAGTTGGATCGGGCATGCCCGACCCCTACCCGCGATATTCTCCTGTGACCCAACCTGTCTACCTGATTGACGCCTCCATTTTCGTATTCCGCGCCTGGCATGCGGTACCGAATACGCTGGTGGATCACGATGGCAATCCGGTGAATGCGCTGCATGGTTTTGCGCGTTTCATCGGCGATGTGCTGGAGCAGGTCAAACCACAGCATATTGCGGTGGCCTTCGACGAAAGCCTGCGCAACTCCTTCCGCAACCAGATCTATCCCGCGTACAAGGCCAATCGCGAGCCGGCGCCGCAGGAACTGAAACGCCAGTTCGCACTGTGCAAGCAGGTCTGCCAGGCGCTGGGCATAGCGTGCTTCGCCAGCGATTCCTTCGAAGCAGATGACATCATCGGCACGCTCGCCACGCTGATGCGTGCCCAGGGCAAGCAGATCGTGCTGCTATCGCGCGACAAGGATCTGACGCAGCTGATCCGCCCCGGCGATGTGTACTGGGACTATCTGGGCGAGAAGCGCTATCACTACGACGACATTCCCCAGAAGTTCGGCGTGCTGCCCGAACGCATGGCCTGTTATCTGGCCATCATGGGTGATGCGGTGGACAACATTCGTGGTGTGCCGGGCGTCGGGCCGAAAACGGCATCAATGCTGTTCAGGCATTTTGAATCCATCACGCATCTGTACGACGACCTCGACCATGTGCTGAAGCTCAAACTGCGCAATCCGGGCTTTGTGGTCGGCCAGTTGCGCGATCACAAGGAATCCGCGCTGCTGGCCAGAAAGCTGACTGAAATTGCCTGCGATATGCCTTTGCAGGTAGAGCTGGAGCATTTGCAAAGGCGCGCACCTGATCTGTCGCGCCTCGACAATCTGTACGAAGCAGCCAATTTTGGTCCGCTGCTGCGCCATCAGGCCGCACGCATTGCACGAGGGCTGGAGCAGGTTCAGGGAGCGGCGTGATGCGACCGGCAAGCGTTTCGCAGCGTTTCTGCACCGCGCTTGCAGGGTTGCTGCTTGTCGCACTGCTGAGCAATTGTGTTACGAGTCGACCACCCACACCGGCTGCGCCCGCGCCGGCACAGGCCGAGTATCCAGCCGATCTGCAAGGCGCACGTCTGTATCGTCTGGCGCCCGAGCAATCGCGCTTGCACATCCTGGTTTATCGCGGCGGCAGCATGGCGCAACTGGGCCACAATCACGTGATCAGTTCCAGCACGCTGTCCGGTTATGTGTGGCTGAATGCTGCGCTGGAGCACTCCGGTTTCAGCATCACCATGCCGGTGAATGATCTGATTGTGGATGACCCGCAGGCGCGGCTCGAAGAGGGGACTGATTTCAGCGCAAATGTCACCGATGCCGCACGCGCTGGTACCAAAGCCAATATGCTCAAACCGGAGCAGCTGGATGGCGAGCACTATCCGGCAATTCGCCTGCGCTCGATGTCCATTTCCGGTACGCGCGACCAGCCCCAGTTACAGGTGCAGATCACCATCAGGGATCAGACCCGCGAAACCGACGTTCCGGTGCAACTGGCAACGATCGAAAATACTTTGCGCGTGACCGGCGAATTCACCGTGCGCCAGACGGATTTCGGTATCACGCCCTACAGCGTCGCGCTGGGGGCACTGCTGGTGCAGGATCAGTTGACCATCAAGTTCGAGCTGGTGGCGTTGCGGTAGAACAATCAGATGGCGATGGCGGCCTGTGTCTGCGGCGGTTTCTGGTTGCGCATCCGGGCGGTGAATTCCTGACTGGAGATTGCCCGCCCGAAAAAATAACCCTGCCCGATATGACAGCCATGACTCTGCAAATACAATAGCTGCTCGGCGTTCTCTATGCCCTCGGCTACAACGGTCTTGCCCAGTGCACGCGCCATTGCCAATATTGCATCGCAGATTGCATGATCCTTGCCATCAAATTTGCGCGGCATAAAGGCGCGATCAATCTTTAATACGTCAATTGGCAGGCATTGCAGGTAGCTCAACGACGAATACCCGGTCCCGAAATCGTCAATTGCCAGATACACACCAGCACTGCTGAGCAGATGCAGCACCTCGGCAGTCTTGTCAATATCCGCAGCCAGCGTGCTTTCCGTCACTTCCAGCTCCAGCATGCCGGGTCCGATCTGATGTTTATCCATGATTCTCTGGACACTCGGCACGAATTCCGGCGCCTGCAGCTGCGGCACCGCGACGTTTGCCGAGATGGACTTCAGTGTGATGCCTTGGCGACGCCAGGCTTGCAGCTGCGCGCAGGCCGTATCGATCACCCATTCGCCAATAGGTACGATCAGTCCAGTTTCTTCGGCAATAGGAATGAACCGCGCAGGTTCGATCATGCCATGGTCTGGGTGGTTCCAGCGCAGCAAAGCTTCGGCGCTGACGATGTCACCCGTTGCCAGATCTATCTTGGGCTGATAGTAAAGCTCCAGTTCGCCACGCCCCAGCGCTTGACGCAGCAAGCTTTCGATCATTGTGCGTTCCTGTATCTCCTGGTTCATGCTTTCTTCATAGAAAGCATAACTGCCACGCGCCTTGTTCTTGGCGCGATACATTGCGGTGTCGGCATTGCGCAGCAGAGCTTCGGCGGTGTTGCCATTGCTCGGATACAGCGCCACGCCGATGGAGGCGCCCACGAAAAACTCGTGGTCATCAACAACGAACGCGCGGCTCAAGCGTTGTTGCAGGCGCTCGCACAGACGCGAGATATCGGCGGTCGTGCGCAGCTGCGGGACAATTATCGTGAATTCATCACCGCCGAGTCTGGCGATGGTGTCGATGTCACGCAATTCATCCGCGAGGCGCGTGGCGGCCTGTTTGAGCAGCTGATCGCCTGCCGTGTGGCCAAGCGAGTCATTGATGTGCTTGAAACGGTCCAGGTCGATGAACAACAGGGCGACGCTGCTGGCATCGCGTCGCGCATGCGCCAGCTCCTGTTCGAGCCGGTCCTTGAACAGGAACCTGTTTGGCAACTGAGTCAGTGAGTCATAGTGTGCCTGCTGGAACAGCGCCTGCTCGCGCTCCACGCTGGTCAGTGCCACGGCCAGACGGTCGGTCAGATCACGAGCCAGTTGCCGTTGTTCAGATTCGATGTCGTCAGTAGTCCGATAGCCAAGTATCAACAGCGCGTTCATCCGCGTTCTGGTCATGACCGGCAGTAACAGGCATTGCTGAGCGCCCTGCGACCAGAGCGGCTGCAGCGCGGCATAGCCCTGGCTGTTGCGAGTGACGAGGTGGCCGTCGTTGTCGCAACCCTGCTGAAGCACGCTGGTAATCGGCCAGCTGATTCTGGACAGGTGCGGTTTGTCGTGCAGACGATCGTCCACCAGATACAGTCGTCCAAGGGTTTCTGCTTCCGTGTCAAACAGTGCTATCGACGCCAGTTGACATGTCAGCAGGTCGCGGGCCTGCGTCAACATCGATTCAATGACAGGCTCCAGACTGGGTGACTCCAGAATCAGATGATCAATTTTCGCCAGTACCGCCATGGTGCGGAACTGCAGCGCAATTCGGGTGCCCATGACGTTGAACGCTTCCGACAACTCCTGATATTCGTCGCCACTGTTAATCCGCAGCGATTCATTGAATTGACCGCTGGCGATGCGCCTGGTGGCCGCCAACAGTGTCTCCAGCGGCCGATGATTGCGCCGGATGCTGATGGAGCTGACCAATGCGACCAGCGCCAACGTGCCTAGCATGGCAGTCAGCAGCAATTGCTTGTAGAAGTCGACGGCGGCCAGCGCGACGGCCTTGGGCTGGTCAGTGGAGATGCGCCAGTCCGCGGTGCCGAACATGCCGCCAAGAAACAGAGTCCAGTCTGCGGATATGCAGTCGGTTGCTTCGGTGTGCCCGGCGCTACACGCGATCCCATCGAGGGCATCTGCGTCTGAGCAGTGCAGGGATATGCCACGGCTATCAGTGACGCACACCATATAGGTCTCAGATTCCTTGACAGGTTGCCACAGGTAATCGGAGTTGAGCGCGGCGATCAAAACGCCCGTGTTTCTGGCGCCACTCGGACGATACAGCATGTATACGGTGTTACGTCGAGCCTTGTCCTGTTGCACCCACAACGTCGAGTTGCCCTCGCCCAGCGCTGCCGGCGATGGGCCGTTCCATCTGTCAGGCAGATGGCTGCTGTCACCGGCTATGAGATTGAACTGCCCTTGTTGAAAGATTCCCAGAGTGTCGATGCGGTGAGAGCTTGCAGACGAACTGTCGGCAAGGATCTGCAAGCCGTCTGTCTTGCGCAGCAGATCGACTACCAGCGACAAGCGTTCAAATAGCTGCATGCCATAGCTCTTGGCACGCATGCGCATGTTCTGGGCGGCCTGTTCTTCGAGATAGCTGCTGGTCTGGCGGATGGTGATGAGGCCGGTAACGGCGATGGGTACCAGCGCGCAGATCACGAACATGAGAAAAGTACGTGTGGCCAAGCGGCCGAGCAGGCCAGATTTGATGCGATCGAGAAGCGTGCCCGTGGCATGGCGCCAGTCAGATGGTGTGCTGGCCATCGATCAATACTCGCTGGCCTTGCCGATGAAGCCACCATTGTTGGCGACAATGATGTCGTCCTTGCTCGCTGACGCAGTCAACGGTGCAACGCTTCGGCCATCCGGCCCCTTGCTGTACAAGTCAAACTCGGAGTTGATGGGGACCAGATTGCGATCTTTTCGCAAAGGCCCGAGGCCGTGCACGGTTGAAAAATTCAGATACACATAGGGGTGTTCCCATGGATCGGTGCGCCCGCCTGCACCTGCTTCAGACAGGGTCATTGGCAGGCCATCATTGTTGTTCAAACGGAACTTGTCGATCAGCAGCTTGATTTCGGCAAGATCGGCAATTGCCCGAGAGTTCCGGGAGTTCGTGATGTACTGGCTGTAGGAGGGAACGGCGATAGTGACCAGCACGCCTGCAATGACAATTACCAGCAGCAGCTCAATAAGCGTCATGCCGCGACTGCGATGGCGGATGGCTTCGCTGTTACCAGATTGTGATGGGCATGTTTGCACAGGCACTTCCGGGAGGCCTGTTGAAATTGCCACTACGGCGCTCTAACCGGCCCTTGGCTGAAAAGTCTATTTTGTTGCAGAAGGAGGCAGTGGATGTGCGTCACACTCGTGGCGAATGCTGAAGGTTGTAATTCTTGGGATTGGGCTGTGTGTCACAGAGCCGGCTAGGGGCAAGTCTTACTGGTGGTTAATTGCCTGAGCAGCCCTTCTGATGACGCCGGCAGGGCTTTCGACTGTTCCCACATGGGCCAGAACTCGTGTGCTGCAACACAGAACTCATCGGTCCATCTGGTTGCTGCGTCGTTTGCTGTCGATCAATCAGGCGCCACTTTGCATCAACAGCAGCCGCGTACCCTCAGGCGCAATCAGAATGGCATTGCTGCGCTCATCCAGCGAGTCCGGCATTTCGTCGCTGAGTTCAACGCCACGTTCTTTCAGGTGAGTTAAACGTTCGCGCATATCGGGATCTTCAAACACCAGCAGCGGTTGGCGGATGGCGCGGCTGCGATGCAGGCCGAGGTTCAGATGATCGCTGGTGAGCGAGACGCGGTTGAACGGTCGGGCTTCTTCGTCCATGGCGATGAAGCCGAGTGGTTCCCAGAACAGACGTGCGCTGTCGAACTCCTTTACGGGCATACCGTATTCGACGAAGTAGCCGCAGATGGAACTGTAGGCTGCATCGATGTCGGGCGGTGAAAAGGTACGTGATTCCAACAGCCGGACGTACTGGCCATTGGGGTCGTGAAAGCTCAGTTCATTGAAGCTGTCGCTGCTCAGGTGCTCGCGATCAAAGACAATACCGATCTCGCGCAGTTGAATTGCGTGATGTGCAAGCTCTGCATGCACGAAACACAGAGTGGGCGATTTCGCTGGCTGCTGATGCAGGCCCAGAAACAGGCGACCGTCGGTCATCACCGCATAGGGATGCGTCCAGGTTTCATTGGTGGCTGCCTGTTGAAAGCCCAATGCTTCATAAAAAGCAATGGACTCGAGAATCTCCGGTGCAAACACGCTGATTTCAAGAAACCGTCCTGGCATGACTAGCGCTGCGCCCCTTGTTGCATAGCGAGACGCTGCGTCTCGCCGCGATCGCCACTAGCGTTCCAACCCTGAGTGTGTAGTCCGACAATATCGCGCAGCATATGCACATGGCTATCACTGGCATTCAGGGCGGGCACATAGTCGAACTGCTCTCCGCCTGCCTTGAGAAAATCTTCGCGATTACGCAGGGCGATTTCTTCCAGTGTTTCCAGGCAGTCGGCGGCAAAGCCGGGGCAGGCCACGGTGATGCGTTTGGGTCCTTCCTTGGCGTATTTGAGTAACACTTCATCGGTGTAAGGACGTAGCCACTCTTCACGGCCGACGCGCGATTGAAAGCTCACGCTCCATTCGCCAGGTCGCAGCTGCAGCTTCTCGGCCAGCAGACGCGCAGTCTTGAAGCACTGGCAATGATACGGGTCACCATTCAGCAGGTAGCGTTTGGGGAGTCCGTGAAATGACAGCAGCAGATGATTCTTTTCATGATGCTGCCAGTGGTGTTGTAACGAACTGACCAAGGCATCGATGTAGGCAGGATGATCGTGATACTGCGTGATGAAGCGCAGCTCCGGCACCCAGCGCCAGGTTTGCAGGATGCGTGTCACTGCATCGAATACCGACGCCGTGGTGCTGCCCGAGTACTGCGGGTACAGCGGCAGCACCAGCAGCTTGCGGACGTTGGCTTGATGCAAATGCTTCAATGCCTGGGCGATAGAGGGTTCGCCATAGGTCATGCCCAGCGCGACCTTCACTTCTGGATGCATGTGCATGTGCAGTTGCTCGCGCAGCTTGTCGGCCAGGCGTTGTGAGTTGAACAGCAGCGGTGAGCCATGTTCGGTCCATACCTGTTGATAGGCGTGTGCGCTTTTGGATGGGCGAATGCGCAGGATCACGCCGTGCAGGATCAGCCACCACAGCCAGCGTGGGGTTTCGATTACGCGCGGATCGGAAAGAAATTCATCGAGGTAGCGACGTACGGCAGCTGGTGTGGGCGCGGCGGGCGTGCCCAGATTGACCAGCAGGATGCCGATGCGTTCGGGAGCGCGGTGGTCAAAGTCAGGTGAGCCGAGGTATTGAGGCATGATTGCTGTAGTGGCGGTGGGTCGCGCCACAATACCGGCTGCATCAGGTCATTTCCATCGTCATGGTGCAAGTCGGGTAAACGCTATAGCGCCGCTAACCCGACCAATACCGAACTCACATTACGCCAGCTTGAAGCCCTGCTTGGCCAGTGGCAGGGTACGCACGCGTTCACCGGTGGCTGCGTAGATCGCATTACACAGCGCGGGTGGCAGCGGCGGCAGCGAGGGTTCACCCAGCCCGGTCGGGTTGTATTCGCTCTGAATGAAATGCACTTCGACCTTTGGTGCATACGGCATGCGCAACAGGCTGTACTCATTGAAGTTGTGTTGCTGTACGCGTCCCTGTTCAATCGTGATTTCCTGACCAAACGCCATGCTCAAGCCGTCAGTAACGGCGCCCTGCGCCTGTGCTTCCGCACCGCTCATATTGACGATCGGTCCCACGTCGGCGGCCACCACCACACTGTGTATGGTGATTTTCTTGTCGGCAGCGACGCTGAGATCGACCACCTCGGCCACATGTCCGGCATGACTGAAGTGAAAAGCCAGGCCCAGACCACGACCCTTGGGTTGCGGTTTACCCCAGCCGGCTTTCTCGGCTGCAAGCTTGATCACGGCTGCTGCGCGTCCAGTGTTGAGTGAGTACTTGTTGCCAGACACCAGCCAGCGCGGCTGGCCCATGATTTCCAGCAGAAACTCCAGATGATCGCGACCTGCCGCCACCGCCAGTTCATGCACGAAGCTTTGCACGGCGTAGGCAATGCCATTGGAGCGCGGTGCGCGCCAAGGGCCGGTGGGCGTACCCGAATTCAGCAGGGTTTGTGTGAAGCGCAGATTCGGCAGCAACGGTGCGGGAAATTGATCGACTTCCAGATTGCCGCCCGAGACCGGCGTTTTGCCATCGGCGGTGAAGCTGATGAAGTGATCCTGCCACGCGCTGAGTTTGCCCTGTGCATCCACGGCACCCTTGAACGCGTGGAAGCCAGCAACACGATACAGGTCGTGCGTCATGTCGTCTTCGCGTGTCCAGGTGAGCTTCACCGGCGCATTGACGCGTTTGGCGATGGCCGCCACTTCGCACACGTAGTCGTTCATCAGACGGCGGCCAAAGCCGCCGCCAACACGGGTTTGATGGACAGTGATGCGTTCGACGGGCAGACCCACGGTCTTGGCAATCAATGGAATCGCACGATCGGACTGTTGCGACGGCGCCCAGATTTCAATGGCGCCATCGCGGTACCAGGCGGTGCAGTTCTGCGGTTCCAGCGTGGCATGCGAGAGATAGGGATAAGTATAAAAAGCTTCGATCTGCTTGCCGGCTGCGAAGGCTGCATCGACATCGCCATCGTTGCGCAGCGTTTCCTTGCCACTTTGTTTGGCCAGTTGCTGCGCCTGTTTGACGAACTCGGTCCAGCTGTCGTGAGAGGCGCTGCTTTCGTCCCAGACAACCTGCAATTTTTTCCTGGCGCTGAACGCCGCCCAGGTGGAAGTAGCAATGATCGCCACACCAGGCATGACTTCGGTGGCAATGCCATTGCCTTCAACGATGAAGGCATCCTTCACACCCGGCAGCTTCTTGATTTCATCCAGGTTGGCTGACTTCACCTTGCCGCCGAAGGCTGGACATTTTTCATACGCGGCATACAGCATGTTGGGCAGCACGGTGTCGATGCCGAACAGCGGCTGGCCGGTGACCACCTTGCGGTTATCTACGCCGAGGTAGCGCTTGCCTAACAGTCGATATTCACTGCGTTCCTTGAGTTTCACCGATTTCGCATCCGGTACGGGCAACTGCGCCGCCTTGCTGGCAAGGGCGCCATAACCCAGCGTGCGACCGTCCTTGCAGGTGACCATGCTGTTGCCGGTACGGCAATCGGTTTCGCTCACGTTCCATTCGCGTGCTGCGGCACTGACCAGCATGGCCCGCACCACTGCGCCGGCCTGGCGCAGTTGATCCCAGTTGTTGGGGATCGACGTCGAACCCCCTGCACCCTGCGAGCCATATACGGCCGGATTGATCGGCGCCTGCTCAACATGCACGCGGTTCCAGTCGGCATCCAGCTCTTCGGCGATGATCAAGGGAAAAGCGGTCTTGATGCCCTGACCGATTTCCGGACCTTTGGAATAAATCAGAATCGAACCGTCGTTGCTGATCTGCACAAAGGCGTTTGGCGCAAAAGTTGCTGATGCGTTCTGCGCATGTGCGGTTTGCGAATCGCCCAGATAAAAAGCCAGCGCCAGACCACCGCCCGACAGCCCGGCAAGTTTGAGAAACATTCGTCGCGACACGGATGGTTTTTTTTCATTCAAGGCATTGGCCATGATGGCCTGTACTTGCGCGTCACTGTCGCGATTGGTCAGGGCGCGCTGGTTGTACTGATCGTGCACGTTGTTCATGGCTCGATCCTCAGGCTTTGGCAGCAGTGTGGATGGCGGCGCGAATGCGCAGATAGGTGCCGCAGCGGCAGATATTGCCAGCCATGGCGGCATCAATGTCGGCATCAGTAGGGTTGGGCTTCTGCTTCAGCAGCGCAGCCGCGCTCATCAATTGGCCCGCCTGGCAGTAACCGCATTGCGGCACATCGAGTTCAACCCACGCCTGTTGCAGCGGATGCAGCGTGCCGTCCGGCTTGGCCAGGCCTTCAATGGTGGTAATTGGCTGACCGGCCGCGGCAGACAGCGGCAGTGAGCACGAACGTGTCGGCGTGCCATTCAAATGCACGGTGCAGGCACCGCACTGGCCGATGCCGCAACCATACTTGGTACCCAGCAGGCCGAGATGATCGCGCAGCACCCATAGCAAGGGTGTCGCCGGATCAATGTTGTCCAACTGGTGGGTTCGGCCGTTCACCGTGAGCGTAGTCATGTCCGACCTCGAGCTGCATTGCTACGAAAGAAGCGACGATGCTAAGTCCGCTCACCCGGCGCCGTAAAGGCCGGTTTGTGGTGATTTGTTAACCAGCTGGTTCAGGCCTGTCTGGGACTGGCTGCAGCGTTGACGGCGTGGGGTTAGCGACCGACGGCGCGTTGCAGCTTTAGGGCGCGATCGGCGGTGGCGGTTTCGACTGCGTGAGTCATTTGCAGGTACAGGCCGAGATATTTCTGCACTGCACCCTGCATGGAGAAGTGACTGACAACGTGCTTGCGGGCCGCTTCTGCCATGAATATGCGTTTTTCGGCAGACATTTCCAGCACGCGGGTGATGCCGCGCACCAGGCCGTTGGGACTGCCGGGTTCCACAGCAATGCCATACTGACTGAGTACTTCACCATGCAGACCCTTGCCAGTGCCCACGCAGGGCACACCGCACAACATCGCCGAGGCCAGCATTTGTGCGCTGCCATCACCCAGCGCGCTGGAACAAAACACGTCACAGGCGTTGAACAGTGCCGACAAGTCCGACCATTCGCCCAGCAGGGTGGTGCGCGTCGCCAGCGTGCCACCACCCAGCAGCGCCATGACGCCCGAATTGCCGCGTTGCACACCCTTGCCGGCCAGGATCACGTACACGTTCGGGTTGTGCTTGATGAGTTCGGCCGTGGCGCGCACGAAGCTGGCGAAATCATTTTCGGGCGCGAAGGTGGCGTGCATGCCAATCACGAAGGCATTGGCCTCCAGCTTCAGCTGCGCGCGCAATTGCT
The DNA here is from genome assembly GCA_963748005.1 of uncultured Pseudomonadota bacterium. Lineage (GTDB taxonomy): Bacteria > Pseudomonadota > Gammaproteobacteria > Steroidobacterales > Steroidobacteraceae > CAILZL01. The sequence goes on along the minus strand of CAVVHH010000002.1, from coordinate 1,301,228 downwards.
GGCCCAGTTTTGCATCCGGCTTGAAGCGGTCCAGGTCCACGCCAGCGGCGATCACACTGCCGTTGGCTTCCGGAAAGCCAAGGCGGCGATATTCCGCCGCCAGGGCTCTGGAGGGATAGACGATGTGTTTGGCCGTCGCCGTATGTTTGCGCAATTGTTTGAGTTTGTAGCGATCCAGGAAGTGTGTGCTGTCAGGCTTGCCGCCGGGCAGAGTCCAAATCGTCGGGATGTTGTTTGCGCCTTTCAGCCAGCGCGCGGCCAGCGGTGCAGTGTGGCCCCAGGCATGAATCAGGTCGGGCTGGAAACTGGCTGCGTACTTGCGCAGCTCGCTTAAGGCGCGCGGCGCGAACCGGCGGCGGGACAATTCGATGTCGTACACCGGCACACCCAGCTGCCGCATCACCGCGGCTTGTCTGTCCCCCGGTGCGAAATGCACCACCTGCGTCTGGAAATGCTCGCGATCAATGCGCGCCAATAGTGGCGTCAGTTGTGTGCTCAGCGAAGCTGTCGTCGTGCTGTTAACAGACTGATGAGTGGCGCTGACCAGGTGCAGCACTTTGATCGGATTGGCTTCGACTTCGGCCACGATACTTCTTCGGTGACGGCGATGACCGACATCCTAGCTGCTGGAGGACAGTGAGCTGCAGGCGGCGCTCCGAATTGTTAACGCCACCACACTCGGACTGTGCGCCAGATCAAATTTGCCTGCAAGACTCAGGATTCGGGCGGCACGGCCGATGCAGAAGCATCCAAAGCCGCTGTGTTGCCATGCGATCAGAACTCGTGCGAGACCCCCGAAGACAGGCGCTGGAAGCCTTTGCCAAGGTATACGGCAGCACGCAGGCTCGTTCCCGCTTCAACATGAACATTGCGCCGGTGGGCAGCGATCGCTCGTTTCCGGTGGCGGCGCTGGGTGTGTTGCCCGCCAAACGCGAATTGATTGTCAGCGCGCCGAAAACGCCTGATGGCTCGTTGATTGCGGTGTATCAGGGACTGACGCTGCGCTGCAGCTGGTTCAACGCCAGCGCGCTGTTCCGTTTTGAGGCGGCGATTGCCAAGGTGGTATTCGAACCGGAGCCGTTGCTGTACCTGCGCCTGGCCGACCATACCTACCAGCGCACCGTGCGCACCGTGCCGCGCGCCCTGGTCAATCTGCCGGTGGTGGTGCGTTTGCCGCAGGTGGAAACGGCACTACTGGTGGATTGCAGTACCACGGGCGCGCGTATCGCCTTGCTCAAGGACAACGTCTTGCCGGCTGGTCACGAGCTGGAGCTGTCGGTCAAGCCCGGGTTGCATCTGGATATTGACGTGCTGCTCACCCTGAAGTGCACAGTCATGGGCAATCCCGAACCGGCTCCGGGGTTTCCGGACATCGTGTTTCGCGGCCTGAAATTTCACGGCCTGACCGAACGCGATCTACTGATCCTGCATGCCTATGTGCAGCAGAATCTGGTTGAGGAGATGGACAACCTTGCGCATGTGTTGCTCAGCGCGCGCGAGCTGCGTGAGTTGAAAGAATAGTGGTGCTGATGGAAATGGAACATCTTTGAGCAATATTTCAATAAAAGCCCGACCTACAGCTGGTCATACTTAAACGTTGGTCATGCCAGTTTCCTGAGGGAGCGGGGGCTTAACGAGGCGCCATTGTCTTTAAGGAAGTTCTGATTAACCTCGAATTCGTCATTCCCGCGAATGCGGGAATCCAGTTGAATCATTGTCTTACTGGATGCCCGCCTACGCGGGCATGACGTTAATCAGAGGTTGCTTAATGCTTGTCCGTGCCGCGCAGCAGGTCCTTGTGAGCTTCGGTATTCACACCGCCGATCAGCACCAGACGCATGGCTTCTTCAGCGGTCATGGTGGTTTCGATCAGTTCCGACTTCAGCACATACAGCGTATAGCCACCGATCTGGTAGCTCTTGGGAAAGTACACCGGCAGACGATCCACCAGCAGGGCTTGCGGCAGTTTCGGGCTGATGTGATCGGAGGTGACGAAGCCAATCATGTAGGCATTGTCGTTCAGCCATAGCACCACGCGGCGTGAATCGCGCCGTTCGCCCTGGCCGGGCAGGAACTGGGTGATGTCCTTGACGGCGCCGTAAACGGACTTGATGAAGGGAATACGTTCCAGCAGTTCTTCGCCGCGACGAATGAACCAGCGTACCGCGTAGGCATTCACCAGCGCGCCGACAATCAACACGACAATGAAGCCGGTGATCAGCCCCATGCCGGGCCGGTAATGCTGTTCCTCCAGCACCAGCTTGAGCAACTCGCCGAGCACCGTTTCGGCAGTGGTGCCCAGCCAGTAGATCAGATAGATGGTGATGGTGACCGGCAGTACGGTGGCCAGTCCTGATGCAAATGTGGTCCAGATACGTCGCATGGTTTCTCCGCAGGTCGCGCCGGATCGTTTGTCCGCAGCAGCGCAACAGGCCGGTACTTTAGCAGTTTGCCGCGCAGCCATTTTTGAATCCCACGTCAGCGCCGCTGGTGGCTAGAATTACGCTTTCACCGGCCAAGAGTTGAAGACATTGATGGTGTGGTTGCAGCGGGGCTTGGGGTGGGTATTGTTGGCGTGCCTGGCGTTGAGCGTTGCGTGGGCGCGCGACACGCCGTTGCCGCCGGTGGTCAATAGCGCACTCAAGACGCAGAAAATTGCGGCCAGCAGCCTGAGTGTGTACGCCGAAGATCTGGAGAGCGGCGAATTGCTGCTATCACACAACGCCGAGCAATTGCGTCAACCCGCATCGACCATCAAGATCTTGACGACTTTTGTGGCACTGGACGTGCTTGGCCCCGCCTACACTTGGAAGACACGCGCCTATGCCAATGGCACGTTGCGCAATGGTGTGCTGACTGGCGATCTGGTGCTGGTAGGTGGCGGCGATCCGTACATGACCGCCGAACGCTGGTGGGCGTTCGTGGCCGAGGTGCGCCAGGCCGGCGTCAAGACCATCACCGGCGATGTGGTTATCGATCGCAGTTACTTTGCGCCCCTCAATGAAGATCGCGCCGCTTTCGACGGCTCGCCAGAGAAATCCTACAACGTCATTCCTGACGCCCTGATGGTGAACTTCCAGACCTCGCAGTTCACGCTCACCGGCGGTGTCGAAGCTGGCAAAGCCGCGCTGGTGGTCGAGCCGCAACCCGCCCATCTGCAGGTCAACAACGCAGTGCGCCTGAGCGGCAGTAATTGCCGACGCGGCTATCAAGGTCTGCGTTTCAGTACGCCACAGGGCGCCAGCAGCAACAGCATCACCGTGAGTGGCACTGCTGCCGCGGGCTGCGGCAGCCTGACCGTGGCGCGCGCCATCATGAGCGCGCCCGACTATGCCTTTGGCACTTTCAAGACCTTCTTCCAGCAGCAGGGCGGCACCATCAATGGCGGCCTGCGACTGGATACTGTACCCGCCAAGGCGCGATTGCTGGTGACGTATGACTCACTGACCATGGGTGAAATCATCCGGCTGGTGAACAAGTTCTCCAACAACATAATGGCGCGCACCTTGTTGCTGACGCTGGGTGCGGACAAATTCGGCGCACCCGCGACCCCGGAAAAAGGTACACGCGCCATCAGCGAGTGGCTGATCCAGCATCAGATCGATCCACGCGGGTTTGTGCTTGAAAACGGCTCTGGCCTGTCGCGTCTGGAGCGCACCAGCGCCTTGGGTCTGGGCGGTCTGTTGAAGCAGGCCTGGCAAAATCAGTTCATGCCCGAGTTCGCCGCATCGTTGCCCCTTGCAGCCACCGACGGCACGTTACGCACGCGCTTTCAATCCGCCGCCATGCGCGGACGATTGAGATTGAAGACGGGACATATGGAAGGTGTGGCCAGTCTTGCGGGTTTTGTGAATGCTGCCAGTGGTAAGCACTATGTGGTGGTCACCATCGTCAATCATCCGGGGGCTCAATATGGCGGTGGGGATGAAGTGGAGGCGAGCGTCTTGCGCTGGGTGTTCGGCCAGTAGAAGCTATCTCGCTGAAGTGCGTACCAGAAACCGCTCCTGCGTTTCTGGCGTTTCCTGCATCCTGTAGGTTGCGTCGCGGCGTTGAAACGCTTTGAAAAATGCTCACGTACTGACGTGTACGCTCCGCTTTTTCAAAGCGTTTCGCCTTGCGCTGCATCCCTTGATCGAGATCGCAAGCGCAACTTGGTAAGCCGGCTGAATCTTCCGGCCTTCACCCTATTGGCTGCATTTCTTCCTTAGTAACTCAATAGGAATGTCGCTAAGCCCGTGGATTCGGTCGCCGTCATACGACGCAGTCATCCGCATGTCAGCGGGCGAGCCTTCAAAGAAAATCACCACACCCTCACCATAAACTTGGTTATCTTTCGGGTAATAACTTGAAGATGGGTATTCGTCTCCAATGTTGTAGTAGATGGTTGTACTGGGGTCCTTCTTCAGGAACTCCTTGATTACCGCCTTCTGTTTGCCGTCGGCAGCCGCTTCAAACTTCGCAATCGCCACTACGCTGGAACGTTTGATCTGCTCGTCCAGACTCAGCTCATGGAATGGTTTTTCAACGCCTCGACCCCCAGAATTCGCCCCTGAAAAGGGCGATTCGGGCGGCGATGATGTTTGCGATTGAAACGAAATGGTTTCTTGCTGCCGCTGCGAACCAAAGATTGCTGGGAAAACAAAGTAACTGGCTAAACACCAGACTACCAATACTGCAACGGTAAATCCGCTGCCAAACAATAGTCCATCAATAAATTTCCTGAGCATAATGCTGTCCTTGATCTGAAATGTTGTTACGGCACCAATCGATGCTTATGCTGCAACTATATTAAAAATAGCACGTAGATTGGGCTGAGTCTGCGAAGCCCAACGCCTCTTTCAAAGAGGCGTAATTCAAGGTTGGGCTTTGCAGCCCAACCTACTCGCTGGGGACCAAGATGTTGAAGCCGCAACCTGGCCTACAAGCTGACTGGTACGGAACACCTTGCATCTTTGAACGGTCCACTGACCTGTACCCATGTGCCAGGTGCGGTTTTGGCGCAGGTGGTGCTTACGGTCATGGTGAAATCAACCCGGTGCTGCCATAGGTACCAGGAGTTGTTGTGGCCGTTGCGCTGGCGCCCAGGGCCAGGAGCGCGATCAAGACAACCTTGTGGACTTGCATGTGGATTCTCCCGGCAGACTTGACGTGGAGCCGGCTGAATCTAACCACAAGAGGCTGTTGACGTCACCCGGAAACTAAATTTGGCAGCTCGCAAGGGCGCAGTACGCGAAGCACACTGCGCCATTCTGGAGAATGGTTATCGTTGGTGGCGCATTGCGCTGCGCTTAATGTCGCCCTACGGCAAATTGTCATCTCCAATATTGAACAATGTCTTGCGATCCTGTTCGTTCAATATCCTCCACTCCGCCACCATCAAATCCCCGAGCGTCAAGCCACCCACCTGCGGGCGATGCAGTGTTTCGACATGATTGCCGACTGCAGCAAACATGCGCCGTACCTGGTGATAGCGGCCTTCAGTGACCGTTACACGTGCGTGGCGTGCATCAATCACTTCAAGCTCGGCAGGAGCTAACGGATCTTTCTCCGACTCCAGCATCATCTTGCCGCTGGCGAACAGCTTGCCTTCGTCGCCGCGCAGGTCGCGGGCGAGGGTAACTTCGTATACCTTGGCGAGTTTGTGTTTGGGTGAGCTGATGCGATGCAGCAGTACGCCATCGTCGGTCATCAATAACAAACCACTGGTATCCCGATCCAGTCTGCCGATGCTGGACACGATGGGTGAGCGCAGTCGAAAGCGCGGTGGCAGCAATTCGTAAATCAGCTCGCCGTGATCTTTGGTGGAGCAGGTATAGCCGATGGGTTTGTGCAACATGATCAGCAAACCGGCGGGCGGATCGAGCGGTTCGCCATCGATACGAATATCTTCGTGCTCGGCTTTGTCGTCGGCATACAGCACTTCGCCATGGGCGTCGGTAATGCGGCCGTCGCGGAACATGGCCGTGACTTCCTTGCGGCTGCCATAACCGAGATTGGCGATGAGTTTGATTAACTTCATTGGTGGGGTGGTTGGTTCCGGTTAGATGCGTGCTTACGTATGTATACGTTTCAGTGTTAGTTGATACGTTCTGTCTCCTTCAGGGAGAGAGACAGAGTGAGGGTGTCTTCGGGCAGATTGCCAGTGTGCTCCACCCTCACCCCCGCCCTCTCCCTGAGGGAGAGGGGGTGGAGCGTGGCCTGCGCGGTTTGTGACTGACTGGTGCGCTGGCTGCCTTGGTGGCATGGATGATTTTGAAACCATCCTGCTCGGTGACGATGCGTGTTTGTCCGAAGCTGCTGGTCAGTATTTCTTCGTAGGGCAGATGGCGATTGGCGACCAGCCACAGAGTGCCGCCGGGATTCAGGCTGTCGGCGGCGGCGCTGATGAAGCGTTTGCCGATATCGGGGCGATCGGCGCGACTTTGGGTATGAAAGGGCGGATTGGTGATGATCACATCGTAATTGCCGAGCAGGCCTTGCGTGACATCGTGCCAGTGATACTTCACGGCAACGCGTTCGGCAAAACTCTTCAGGTTCTGTTTCGCCAGATCCAGTGCACGTGCCTCGGCTTCATAAACGTCCAGTGAAGTGATATCAGCGCATCGGCTCAATAATTCCACTGACAGATAACCAAAACCTACACCCAGATCGGCCGCGCGACCTTTCAAGTCGGCAGGCAAGTGTTTGGCAAGCAACGCAGAGGCAGGATCAATGCGATCCCAGGCAAATACACCCGGCCGACTGACAAAACGCTTGTCGCTGATAGGTCGCACCGCATCCAGCGCCAGCCATTCATCAACCAGAGGTTGATTGACTTGTTCATGCAGCGGCGCCGTCCAGAACACACGGCATTTGTGTTTGCTCAAGGTGGTCACGCTGCCGGCGAGTTTTTCCAGGTCCGCCTCACCCGAGTGTGCGCCTTCGTTATTGCTGATGCAGGCAACGACACGGCCGCCACCCTGCGCGAGTGATACGGCACGCGCTAGCAGTGCACGCGCTTCGTCGCGTTGTCGCGGTGGCAGCACCAGCACCAGCGAGTAATTTTTTTTCTGCGACACTTCATCGAGCGAATGCACGCTGAAACCGGCACGGGTCAATGCATCTGCATCGGGCTTGAAGCTTTGTTCGCAGATAAGCTCAGGTAGGTTCTGCTGGTGCAAAGGCAAGCCATCACGCGCGCGCAGAAACAACACGCCGTGCTTCGGCCAGGTCAGTTCGCCTTCGGTGAAAGGTCGGAACAGAGTTTCCAGCGGCAGATCTTCAAAGGAATCAGTGGGCATGCGCGGCCGTATCGGGAAAGGTGGGCGCGCATTCTACGTGGATGGCTTGCTGTGCACTGGCTCAATCGCCTCTCCCTCAGGGAGAGGCCGCCCAACGGGCGGGTGAGGGGGTTCCTAATGCTGGATAAGAGTACCCTCACCCTGCCCTCTCCCTTAGGGAGAGGGGAATCAAAGCATTAAATCTTTGCCCGTGGCGGCGGTGGATTCTGCAATGCCACCAACACCGGAACCGTATCCGGGCGCGCACCGCGCCACAGATAGAACGATTCGGCGGCCTGTTCCACCAGCATGCCCCAGCCCTGCACGGCGTAGGCTGCGCCCAGGCCTTTGGCCCAGTGGGTGAACACCGTGTCGTCCTTGCCATAGGCCATGTCGTAACACAGGGTGTGTTCGCCCACCACGGTCGAGGGGATTTCCGGCATCTCGCCCTGCAGGCTGGCCGAGGTGGCATTGATGATCAGATCAAAGGGTTCGTTGCCGACAGCTGCAAAATTCACACCCGAAAGATCGCCCAGGCTCTGGAATTCTTTGGCCAGCTCCACCGCACGCTCAACGTTGCGATTGGCAATGACAATCTCGCGTGGATGTTGCTGCAGCAAGGGCGCCAGCACACCGCGCGCTGCGCCGCCTGCGCCCAGCAACAACACGCGCTTGTCCTTGAGTTCGAACTTCAGGTTGTTGTTCAGGTCGTTGAGCAGGCCCACCCCGTCGGTGTTGTCGCCCATCAGTTCGCCATCCTGCATGAGCAGAATGGTATTGATCGCACCGGCGAATTCAGCGCGTGGCGTGTTGTATTTGACCAGGCTCAGTACAGCCTGTTTGTGCGGCACGGTGATGTTCAGGCCCTTGCCACCTTCAGCGAAGAAACGTTTTACTTCGTCGGCCAGGTGTTCGGGTGGCACTTCCAGCAGCTGATAGCTGATCTGTTGCCCGGTCTGTCTGGCGAACATGGCGTGAATGAACGGCGAACGGCTGTGCTTGACCGGATAACCGATCACCGCATAACGATCCGGTGTACTCACGGCTGCTCCCGCAGCCAGCGCGCGGCGCGCTTGGCGAAATAGGTGAGGATGCCATCTGCGCCAGCGCGACGGATCGACATCAGCGCTTCAAGCGCGGCCGCACGTTCGTCCAGCCAGCCGTTCTGCGCGGCGGCCATCAGCATCGCGTATTCGCCGCTCACTTGGTAGGCATAGGTAGGCACGCCGAACTGCTGCTTCACGCGTCGCACGATGTCGAGGTAGGGCATGGCCGGTTTCACCATCACCATGTCGGCGCCTTCCTGAAGATCCAGCGCGACTTCGCGCAGGGCTTCATCGCTGTTCGCCGGGTCCATCTGGTAACTGTACTTGTTGCTCTTGCCGAGATTGGCGGCCGAGCCGACGGCATCACGGAACGGGCCGTAATAACTCGATGCGTACTTGGCCGAGTACGCCAGGATGCGCGTATGAATATGACCCGCTGATTCCAGCGCTTCGCGAATCGCACCGATGCGTCCGTCCATCATGTCGCTGGGCGCCACGATATCGACGCCGGCCTGTGCGTGCGACAGCGCCTGCTTGACCAGCGCATCGACGGTTTCATCGTTGAGCACATAGCCCGATGCATCCAGCACGCCATCCTGGCCATGCGAGGTGTAGGGATCGAGCGCCACATCGGTAATCACGCCGAGTTCCGGCAACCGTTGTTTAAGCGCGCGCACCGTACGTTGTGCCAGACCGTTGTCATCCCATGCTGCGTGGCCATCAGCACTCTTGGCATCAGGCGCGGTGACTGGAAACAGCGCGATGGCCGGAATGCCGAGCGTGAGCAGTTCTTCGGCCTCACCCAGCAGTTCGTCAATGCTCATGCGTTCCACGCCGGGCATGGATGGTACGGCCTGACGCTGGTGCGAACCTTCAATGACAAACACCGGCCAGATGAGATTGGCGGGCGTGAGTGTGGTCTCGCGCATCATGCGGCGCGAAAACTCATCGCGCCGCATGCGGCGCAAACGCGTCAAGGGAAAATTACCAAGCGCTTCGTCTTGCATCTTGAATTACTGGTAGCCATTGGCAGGTGCTCGTTATACCTGAATCATCCGGCCCCAGGAAACGATCGCCTCACTCCCTGGCCAGCCAATCGACGCGAACTTCGCCTTGTCCCTCCGGCGCCAGTGCCGGCAATAGCTCGGCGTAGGCAGCGCGCAGCGCAATGTCCAGTTGCCAGGGTGGATTCATAACCAGCATGCCGGAACCATTCAGGCCCAGTGGCGTATCTGTGGGGCGTACCGACAGTTCGGCGCGCAGCAGTTTTTTCAGGCCACTGCGTTTCAATGCCGCATAGAAGGGATTGACCAGGCCACCGGCCTTGAGCGGATACCACAGACAGTACACGCCAGTGGGCCAGCGCTCCGCCACCTGCAGCAATTCATGCTCCAGTGTCTTGAACTCGTCAGGGTCTTCAAACGGCGGATCGATCAGCACCAGACCACGTTTCTCCCTGGGTGGCAGGTAGGCACTCAATGCATGATAACCATCGCCATCGTCAATGGTGGTGTTGCTGATGTGATGTTCCGGCTGACGCAACAGCTTGCGCAGCGCGAGGCATTCCTCGGCATGTTTTTCAACAAATACACGCCGGTCCACATCGCGCAGCACATGCGCGGCAATCAGCGGCGAACCGGGATAGCAATGCAGGCTGCCCGCGCCGCGCTGCGCCTTGTGAATGACGTCCACATAACGTTTGAGCAGGGGTGAAGTGAACTGCGCGTCGAACACACGGCCGATACCGGTCTGCCATTCGTTGCCGCGTTCGGCATCGGCGCTGCGCAAATCATATTCGCCGCGTCCGGCATGGGTGTCCAGGTAGAACAGCGGTTTGGGCTTCTGCAGCAGGTAATCCAGAATGGCCAGCAGCGCGACGTGTTTGTGCACATCGGCAAAATTGCCGGCATGAAAAGAGTGACGGTAGTTCACGGGCGTCCGCGGGGATAGTCAGGCACGCTAGTTTAGCCGTACCGCTGGAAATGGTTCATCCACGAACGGCCCTTTGTGTTTGAAACCCAGAGGGGAGGGCGGTTCGCGAACCGCCCCTACGCTAGTTCGCCCAACCAGTCCCGTGGCTTCAGATATTCGTTGAGCCGGGCTTCGGCTGAACCGGGCTCGGGTTTGTAGTCGTATTCCCAGCGTGCCAGCGGCGGCATCGACATCAGGATGGATTCAGTGCGGCCATTGGACTGCAGGCCGAATAACGTGCCGCGGTCGTACACCAGATTGAATTCCACGTAGCGGCCGCGTCGGTACAGCTGAAACTGTCGTTCGCGTTCGCCATAGGGCATGTCCTTGCGGCGTTCGACGATGGGCAGATAAGCCTGAAGAAAGTGATCGCCCACGCTTTGCTGGAACGCGAAGCTGCGTTCAAAGCCCCATTGATTCAGGTCATCGAAGAACAGGCCGCCAACACCGCGGGTTTCATTGCGGTGTTTGAGGAAGAAGTACTTGTCGCACTCGGCCTTGTATCTGGCGTAAACGTCTTCGCCAAAGGGATCGCAGGCTTGCTTGGCGGTGCGGTGCCAGAGCAGCACATCTTCGTCAAAGGCGTAAAACGGTGTGAGGTCGAAACCGCCGCCGAACCACCATACCGGCGCCATGCCGGGCTTCTCCGCCATGAAGAATCGCACATTGGCGTGGGTAGTCGGGATGTAGGGATTGTGTGGATGCAGCACCAGCGAAATGCCGGTGGCCTGCCAGCTGGCGCCGGCAAGTTCCGGACGCAATGCCGTCGCAGAGGGTGGCAATTGCTTGCCCACTACATGCGAAAAGTTGATGCCGGCTTGCTCAAAGATCGAGCCCTGAGTGAGTACGCGGCTTTCGCCGCCACCGCCTTCCGGGCGTTTCCAGGCGTCGCAACGGAATGTCACGCCACCGCCATCGATACCTTCGATGCCGTCAGTGATCTGGTCGTGCAGCTTGCGCAGGTACGCAATCACGACGTGGGTGTCGGGAACATGACCAAACATGGCTTGGATTTTACTCAACGGCAGCACGACATCGTCCTCACGTGGCTGTTAAACCACGATTGCATTTAGGACTATGGTCGATGGTTGGCGGGTACTTCCGCCACGCGGAATACCCCTTACATTGTTAGGTCCGCGTGGCGTCAGGCCCCGGGTTTGGCGGTCTTGGCGCTGGCGGTTTTTCTGGCGGGTGCTTTTTTCGCAGCAGTCCTGGCAGGGGACTTTGCAGCGGCTTTGGCTTCCACGGGCGCTTCTTTGGTCGCTGTCTTAGCAGCTGGCCGGCCGAATGCGCCGCGCTTGGGCCGCACTGGCGCCGCAGCAATCAGTTCGCGACACTCCTCGCGGGTCAGGGTCCTGGGATCACGATCCTTGGGGATTTTGGCGTTTTTTACCTTGTCGGTGATGTAGGGGCCATAGCGGCCGTTCAGCACCTGGATGCCGTCTTCGGGGAAATCCTGGATCAGCCGGTTGGCATCCAGCTCCTGCTTCTCCTTGATCAGCTCCAGAGCACGCGGCAATTCGATGGTGTACGGGTCATCGGTCTTGATCGACACATAGTTCTTGGCACCGTACTGAATGTAGGGGCCGAAACGGCCAATCGCTGCCTTAACCACTTCTCCGGAAGCTGTCTTGCCCAGTGTGCGCGGCATCTTGAACAGCTCCAGCGCGTCGGCCAGAGTCAGGGTGTCCATGCGCTGCGCAGCTTTAAGGCTGGCGAACTTGGGCTTGTCAGCATCGTCCTTGGTGCCCAGCTGCACGAAGGGCCCGAAGCGGCCATAGCGAACCGAAATGGGCTTGCCAGTGGCGGGATCGGTACCCAGATCCCTGGACTCGGAGACGTCATCGCGGGTGATGGTTTCATCCACCAGGGAGACCTGGGTCTTGAAGTCCTTCCAGAAACGGGTCAGCACCTGCACCCATTCGGCGTGACCATCGGCAATCTCATCCAGGTCATCTTCCATCTTGGCGGTGAAGCCGTAATCGACGTAATGCTCGAAATTGCGGGTCAAGAATTTATTGATGATTTTGCCCAGATCACTGGGAATGAACCGCCGATTGTCCAGCTCCGCGTATTTCTTGCCCAACAAAGTCTGAATGATGCTGGCATAGGTGGAAGGCCGGCCGATGCCGAATTCTTCCAGCGCCTTGACCAGCGACGCTTCCGAGTAACGCGGTGGTGGTTCGGTGAAATGTTGCGCGGTGCGGATGTTCAACAGCGACAACACATCGCCCACATTCATGGCCGGCAACAGCCGGTCGTCGTCATCTTCCTTCACATCGTCGGTGCCTTCGATATACACGGCCAGATAACCGGGTTCCACCAGCGTCGAGCCATTGGCGCGCAACACGGCGACCTTGTCGTTGGCGGGAATCAGATCCACGGCCACGGTGTCGTACACGGCTGGCGCCATCTGGCAGGCCACGGTGCGTTTCCAGATCAGGCTGTACAGCTTGAGCAGATCCGCGTCGATCTTGCCGGCCAGACGTTCAGGCGTCACGGCGGATGAAGTCGGGCGCACGGCTTCGTGGGCTTCCTGCGCATTCTTGGACTTGGTCTTGTAGATACGCGCTTCGTCCGGCAACGCCTTGGCGCCGTAGAGCTGGGCGACCACCTGCCGAATCTCGGTGATGGCTTCAGCGGCCAGATTCACCGAGTCAGTACGCATGTAGGTGATCAGACCGACTGCACCCTCGCCGAAGTCCACACCTTCATATAGTTGCTGCGCCAGACGCATGGTGCGCTGTGCGCCGAAGCCCAGCTTGCGCGACGCTTCCTGTTGCAGCGTGGATGTCGTGAACGGTGGCGACGGATTGCGCTTGCGCTGCTTCTTGTCAATGTTGGTGACTTTGAGTTTGCCACCGGCAGCCGACTCGATGTTCTGTTTGACCTGCGCAGCCTGACCGGCCTCGGTCACGGTGAACTGTTCGACCTTGTTGCCCTGATATTCGATCAGACGCGCCGGGAACTGCTGCTTTTCCTTAGCGACATCTGCATCAACCGACCAGTATTCGCGCGGCTTGAAGTTGAGGATTTCTTCTTCGCGCTCGCAGATCAGGCGTAGCGCCGGGCTTTGTACGCGGCCCGCAGAAGCACCCGGCAAGCCGGCTTTCTTCCACAGCAACGGTGAAAGATTGAACCCCACCAGGTAGTCGAGCGCGCGGCGTGCCTGCTGCGCATTCACCAGATCATTTGAAACTTCGCGGGGATGCGCGATGGCCTCCTGAATCGCCGAGCGGGTAATTTCGTAGAACGCCACGCGATGCACCTGTTTGTCATCCAGCGCTTTCTGTTCCTTGAGCACCTGCAGGATATGCCAGGAAATGGCCTCACCCTCGCGGTCCGGGTCGGTGGCCAGATACAGCGCATCGGCCTTTTTCATGGCGCGGGTGATCGCCTGAACGTGTTTTTCGTTCTTGTCGATCAATTGATAGCGCATGGCGAAGTGCTTGTTCGGATCCACTGCGCCCTCTTTGGGCACCAGATCACGTACGTGACCGTACGAAGCGAGGACCTCAAAGTCCTTGCCCAGATATTTCTTGATGGTCTTCGCCTTGGCAGGCGATTCAACGATTACTAAGTTCCGGCTCATGTCTCATTCAAACTGTTGCGTCAGAGCGCTGATCGAGTGCTTCGTGCACGGCGCGCCGTTCTCGCACATCGTGTGCTCCACGGCATTCGTACCTCCCTGTACAGCAAAAAAAACCGCGGCGTGCCGCGGTGCGTAGTTCCAGATGTAATCCGGTATCAGTGAACAGCGTTGTCGGCCTGTTCTTCAAACACCAGATCTTCCATGCGTGCGTAAGCGTTGGCTTCATCGGGCTGGCTGAACAGCACCATCAACACCACCCACTTCACTTGTTCGATATCAATCTCGTCTGCCGCCAGGGCCAGCAGGCGATCAATGACCCATTCGCGCTGCACCGGACTGAGGATGCCCAGATTTTCCAGGTGCATGATGTAGCCGCGGCATTCCAGATCCAGGCGTGCGGTTTCGCTGACATCAAATACCCGAATGGAACGCGAGGTGGGCACAGGATTGTTGCGTGTCGGCGAACTGGCCAGGGATTCCAGCCACACCAGCGCCTGATCGATTTCGCGATCAGCAAATCCAGCCTGTTCCAGTTCGGTTTTCAGCGTATCCCGATCCGGCTCTGGCGCCGTTTCGACTTCGCCGTCCACATAGTTTTCGAACAGGTAAATCAGAATATCGAGCACGCTTTCCTTCATTTCGCTGTTCAATCAGTGGGTCGTCGACCGCAGGTCCAGGTTTCAGGGCCCGGCACGTGCTCCACTTCGAACGTAGAGCCCGCCGGGATAGGATTCGATGCGCCCCTCAAGTTCGAGGATCAGCAGCGCCGACGCCACGACGTCAGCTTTCAGCCCGGTACGGATGACCAGATGGTCCACGCCCAGCGGCTCGAAGCCGAGGGCATCTAACAGGATTTTGCCATCCGTGTCCAACCTCGCTTGTGAATTTCCTTGTAAATCAAATGAGTTAGGGGTCCCTGACTGGGCAGTCATGCGCAGCGTCGCTGCCAAGGGCCCCAGTTCCATCAGGATGTCGTCGGCCGAGTCCACCAGTTTTGCCCCCTGGCGGATCAACTGGTGGCACCCCTTGGCCATGGGGTTATGGATTGAACCCGGGATGGCGAATACCTCGCGACCCTGATCACCGGCCATGCGGGCGGTAATCAATGAGCCGCTCTGCAGAGTAGCCTCGACAACCAGCGTGCCTAGCGAAAGCCCGCTGATGATTCGGTTGCGTTGCGGGAAGTGATGTTTACGCGCCTGGGTTCCCGGGGGAAATTCGGAAACCAGTGCACCGCGTCGGCTAATCTCCCCGGCCAGATGGGTGCTGCTGGGCGGATAGACCACATCCAGCCCGGTACCGCACACGGCCAGTGTTGAGCCGCTACCCGTTTCTTTATTCGCGGCAAGGGCGCCCCGGTGGCTGGCGGCGTCGATGCCGGCGGCAAGTCCGCTGGTAATCGTCAGGCCACAGCTGCTGAGGTGCCTGGCAAAGGCTTCGGACAGGTCGCGGCCATAGGGAGTGGGATTGCGCGAGCCGACTATGGCCAGCTGCGGTGTACTGAGCAGATCGATAGCGCCGCTGACAAACAATCCCAGGGGCGGGTCCGGAATCTGCTGCAGCAAGGCCGGATATGCCGGACTGCCCAGCATCACCAGAATGATGGTTGGCTTGGTCCAGCCAGTGCAGATCATTGTCGACCAGGCCTGGATGAGCAGCACGCAGGAACTCAACACAGCGTGGACTGAGTCCGGCACTGAGCCAGCCTGAAACCCCCGCGTGCAAAATGTTGGTGCTGCTGCCGTGCTCTGCCGAGAGCGCAAACAATTGCGCCCCGGACAGGGCCGGGGCGCGCATCAGAATCAGGTTTGCTGTTTGCTCGTCCATGAGCCCACCTTATTGAGGGGAGAAATTAATCAGGGGTTGCGTACATAGTCGCCGATGGCGACAGCATGAGAAGTATCCATGATCAACGCATAGCTCATGCGTTCGTAAGTCTTGAACACCAGCACCCTGCCGATGCGTTCATCGGGGAGCTTGACCTTGTCCTTGAACATGCCGCGCCGGCTCTTCATCGGGTCGGCAGAGTGTCCGTCGGAATAGATATCCTGGACGGTTTCGCCGCTTTGATAAATAGCCAGCACACTGCCGGCATCCACACCAGCCTTGGTTCCGCGATTGATAGCCACAACCTGGTAGCGGCCCGCATAAAATACGCCCTTGACAGCGAAAATGGTGCCTTCAACCGTGCTACCCGGCGCATGCGGCACGAAATCCATATTCATCTGATAGGTTTCGGCGAACAGCTTGTCTCCCTGTAACGCCTCCTTCTCCGTTTCATTCAGCTTGAGCTTGGCCGGATCGCCAGTGGCGACCACCGGGCCAGTGCCGACGTAGGCACCGAAGTAGCCCAGCAGGTCACCATCGTCAGGGTCGCGCAGCTCCTCGCCAACATGGACGATGTTGTAGCGCGTACCTTCGACAGCATCTTTTATCCCGCGGACATAGACCTCATCACCGGCGGAACCGATCAGGTGCTTGTCGCGCACATTCACCAGGTAAGGTGCCTTCTTCACTTCATCCTTGGAAATGATCGACGGACGCCCGAGGAAGGCGGCTACTAAGCCGTAAGGAATAGTGGTGATGGCGTCCAGGGGTTCGCTGCGAACTTGAGGTGACAGGCGTTCGGCGTTGCCGCTGGTCACGCTTTCGGCACCCGCGGCACCACGTTCGGTCACCATCAGGCGCGGCTGGCCATTGATGGTTACCAGCGACAGCACATCGCCGGGATAAATACGATGAGGATTCTGGACCTGAGGATTCAGGTACCACAGTTCCGGCCAGTACCAAGGCTGGCTCAGAAAGGTCTGGGAAATACCCCACAGGGTATCGCCGGCCTTGACGGTATAGGTGTCGGGCGCATTGGGCGCCAGCGGCAGGCGCGTGCCGGTGGCCAGCGTGCGCTCGCTGGAAGTTTGGGCCTGCGACGCTGAGCTCAGTGCCAATCCGCCTGCCAGCACTGCGCAGGCCAGGGTTGAACTTAAGCACAAGCCACGCCAGTACTGCATCGGCGAGCTGATCGTCTTCATGTGCAGGACATGCTCCATCTGAGTTGTTTATGACAGCCGGTGCCGAAGACAGGGACTACACCCTATAATCCGCCCCACCGGATGATCTGTCGGGTCTGGTCGCGGGCCCCCGGGCCCAGGCCAAGTCCCGACATTAAGTTCAAAGTCGCGCGAACTCTAGCAGTATTCCCGAACCGAGTGCACGGAGGCGCGATAGAGTGCGAGGCGGTTCTCATTTGGATTCCGCCGGCGCTCGTTGCCGACAGGCCCGGGTCTTGGCCCGGATGAACCGGACATCAGGTCGATTGTCACATCCAGAACACAAGCACCTTGAAGGTATTTATGGCCCTGCTGACCATTCTTGAATTCCCCGACCCCCGCCTGCGCACCAAGGCCGTACCGGTCTCCCAAGTGGACGACAACCTGCGCCAGCTGGTCGATGACATGACTGAAACCATGTATGCCGCCAATGGTGTGGGACTGGCGGCCACCCAGGTCAACGTACACAAACGGGTGGTGGTGATTGATGTCAGTGAAGAGCGCAATCAGCCCCGTGCCTTTATCAATCCCGAAATCGTTACCCGCGAAGGTGTCGAAGTCACCGAGGAAGGTTGTCTGTCGGTGCCGGGCGCCTACGAAGAAGTGCAGCGTGCTGAACGTGTCACCGTGCGCGCCCTTGATCGCAACGGCACGCAGTTCACCCTGGATGCGGATGGCTTGCTGGCGGTGTGTATCCAGCACGAACTTGATCATCTGGAAGGCAAGCTGTTTGTCGACTATCTGTCTGATCTCAAGCGCACCCGCATTCGCAAGAAGCTTGAAAAAGAGCACAAAGAACGTCTCAGCAAGGTTGCGGCGAAGAAGAACAAGCAACCCGTGCCGGCGTTGTAAACCAGCATGCCCGTCATGGGCATGTACAAAAACATGAGTACCCCATTGCGTATCGTTTATGCCGGCACGCCGGAGTTCGCAGTTCCGGCGCTGGCGGGCCTGTGTCAGTCACTCCATCGAGTTGTAGCGGTGTACACGCAGCCGGATCGGCCCGCTGGCCGCGGCCGGGTGCTGACCGCGAGCCCGGTGAAAGTCTGTGCGCTGGAGCATGGCCTGCCGGTTGAGCAACCGGTGAATTTTCGCGATGAGAAGGTTGTTGAACATCTGCGCAGTCATGCACCGGATGTCATGGTGGTGGCAGCCTATGGACTGCTCCTGCCGCAGGCTGTGCTGGATATTCCGCGCTTTGGCTGCATCAACATTCATGGCTCATTGTTGCCGCGCTGGCGCGGCGCGGCCCCCATTCAGCGGGCCATACTGGCGGGCGATGTCGAGACGGGAGTGACTATCATGCGCATGGAGGCCGGTCTGGATACCGGGCCCATGCTGCGCAAACAGGCCTTTGCGATCGAAGCGCAGGACACCGCTGCTGCAGTGCATGACCGGATGGCGGTGTTGGGTGCCCAGCTGCTGCTGGAAGTTCTCAAGGACCTGACCACGGCATTGGCGCATGCGCAGATCCAGCCTGAAACCGGTGTCACCTACGCAAAAAAGCTCAGCAAGGAAGAAGCCTTGCTGGATTGGTCGCAACCAGCGTCGCAGTTGCACCGTCAGGTACGTGCCTTCAATCCCTGGCCGATTGCCGAAACGCGCCTGCATGGCGAGCAATTGCGGGTATGGCAAGCTGAGGTTATCGAGATACGGCATTCGGCCGCACCGGGCACGGTGCTCGCTGCCGGTTCCACCGGCATACAAGTAGCCTGTGGTAGCGGCGTACTGAATCTCATCCAGGTGCAGCAGGCGGGGCGCAAGGCGATGCTGGCTGCCGACTTCATCAAGTCCCATTCATTAACCGGCGTGCAACTGGGTGCGGCCACAGGACAGCATTCATGAACACCGCCGTGCAGAACACACCTTCACAGATCCGCGCCCAGGCTGCTTTGCTGTTGATGCAGGTAGCCGACGAGGGCCGCTCACTGGATGCGTTACTCGAGAACCGCAGCGATGCGCCGCAGGAGCGGGGCCTGTTGCGTTCACTGAGTTATGGCAGCGTGCGCTGGTACTGGCGCCTGCTGGCGGCGCTGACCAAATTGAGCAGCCAGCCACCCAAAGATCTGCAACCGGAGGTGCGCGCGCTGGCGCTGGTTGGTCTGTATCAATTGCTGCACACCGACATTGCTGCACACGCAGCCGTGGCCGAAACCGTCGAAGCTGCGCGTTCGCTCAATCTCAATCGCGCCACCGGTTTCCTGAACGCCATCCTGCGTCGCTGCCAGCGTGAAGCTGAAGCGATCACTGCCAGCGTTGATGCTGATCTTGCGGTGCGCACGGCCCACCCGCAGTGGCTGGTGACGCAGTTGCAGCGCGACTGGCCGGATCAGATTGAAGCCATATTGCAGTCCAACAATGAACATCCGCCGTTCTGGCTGCGCGTTAACACTCAGCGCATCAGTCGCGATGCATATCGCGAGCAATTGGCCGCGCAGGGTATTGATGCAGCGATTTCCGCGCATGCACCCGAGGCGTTGTTGCTGTCGCAGGCGGTGGAAGTGCTGTCCCTGCCGGGTTTTGCCGAGGGCTGGGTATCGGTGCAGGATGCGGCCGCCCAGCTTGCTGCGCACTTCGTTGCTGCCGAACCCGGCGAGCGGGTGCTGGATGCCTGCGCTGCGCCGGGCGGCAAGACCTGCCACATCATGGAACGGCAACCGCAGCTCAAGGAAATGGTGGCGATCGACATCTCGCCCAGTCGTTTGCGCAGGGTGTACGGCAATCTGAAGCGTCTGGGACAGGAAGCCACGCTGATGACCGCCGATGCGGGTGATCCGGATAGCTGGTGGAACGGCAGGCTGTTCGATCGCATCCTGCTGGATGTACCTTGCTCGGCGACCGGCGTCATTCGCCGACATCCGGATATCAAGCTCTTGCGGCGCGACAGCGACATCGTCAAATTAGCGGAACGGCAGGCGCAATTGCTGGAAACGATGTGGCCGTTGCTGGCGCCGGGAGGCAGGCTGGTTTACGCCAGTTGTTCGGCGCTTTCAGTTGAGAATTCACACAATATCGCGGCATTCCTGAGCAACTGTCCGGAAGCACGCGATGTCACGGCTACGATCGCCGGCAGTCTGGGGTTTGTGCAGCAGTTGCAGACCGATGCACCAGCGGGTCTGGCAATACGGCCTGGAGAAGGGGGAATGGATGGTTTCTACTACGCCTGTCTGCAGAAGACCGCCTGACCGTGCTGCCCAGCAAGGTTGACGCCGGTGCTATCTGATTCAAAGCATTGCTGGATGCGCATGTATCGGCGCATGGCTGCGGTATGCCTGTGGGCGGGCTGGATCGCGATATGCGGCGCCACTCAAAGTGCTCATGCCGCTGAGACCATCGAGATTCGTGCGCCGTATGTCACCGCGGTATCGGGTGTGTATGTGCTCAATGCCCAGCTGCAATTCAGCGTGCCGGAGCAGGTCGAGCGTGCAGTGCGTGATGGCGCCACGCTGAGCATGGAACTGCAGATCAGGCTGAGCCGTTCGCGCACCTGGTGGCGCGATGAAGTGCTGGCGCAACTGGAGCAACGTTACGAGTTGCTGTATCACGGCGTGTCGGAACGCTACCTGGTGCGCAATGTGAACAGCGGCGCGCAAAGTTCCTACGCGAGTTTTGCGCAAGCCATTGCTTCCCTGCAGCGAGTTGACAACTTGCCAGTGCTCGATCAGGCGTTGCTGACGCCCGATGTCCGCAATGAGGTGAGTCTGCGTGCGGTGGTCGAAGTGCGCAGCATTCCGCGCGCGCTGGGTCTGTTGCTTTTTTGGGTGGATAACTACTCCTTGGAAAGTGACTGGTACATATGGCCAATGAAGCACTAAGGCCGCCCGAGCAGCCTGATTCCAGGCTCGCGTTCAAACGCGGCGCGATTGCTGTGGCGGCGTTGGGTGGTATCGCGCTGTGGCTGTTTGCGGTGTACCTGCTGTCGCAATCGGTACAGAATTCCACACGCTTCACCAATCTGCTGCCGTGGGTGCTGGTGATCAATATCGCCGGCCTGGCGGTAATGGTGATCCTGATTGCGGGCCGGCTCGCGCAATTGCTGCGCGCCTGGCGTGGACGTGTTACTGGCTCGCGGCTGGAAGCGCGCATGGTGTGGATGTCGGGCCTGATGGCTATCGTGCCGATTCTGGTCGTCTTCTATTTTTCCGTGCAGTTCATCAATCGCGGCATCGACAGCTGGTTTGGCGGAGAGATTGGCAAAGGCCTCAACGATGCGTTGAACCTGTCGCGCACTGCGCTGGACATCCGCAGCCGCGAGTATCTCAATCGGGCCGAACGCATGGCCGAACGCGTCGCGGTGCTGGGTGATGATCGTCTCGCGCAGCTGAATGCACTGCGCACGGAGGCGGGCGCGCTGGAGGTAGCCGTGTTGAGCGCAGATGGCCGGGTCATGGCATTGAGTTCGGACACGCTCACCCACACACCCGAAACGCCTGCTACCAATGAAATGCTGTTGAGCGTCATGCGTGATCAATCCTATCTGAGCCTCGACCCGGTCAGCACCGGTTATTACCTGGTCAGGATTGCCGTACCGCTGCGTGCCTCAAGTGCCGGCAATGACTGGCAGATACTCAGCGCGACCTTTGCACTGGAACGCCGGCTGGCGGAACTGGCGGATGTGGTGGATGCGGCCAGTCGTCAATATGCCGAATTGACCCGCGCCCGGCAGCCGCTGAAAACCGGTTTCATTCTCAGTCTCAGTCTGGTGCTGGCAGCCACCGTGCTGGGCGCCATCTACGGTGCGTTCTGGGTGGCGCGGCGACTGGTCAAGCCCATCGAGGATCTGGTGGCCGGCACCCGTGCAGTGGCGCGCGGTGATCTGGATACACGGTTGCCCCTGCCGGCGCACGATGAGATGGGTGTGCTGGTGCATTCGTTCAATGACATGACGCAGCGTCTGGCGCGAGCCCGTGAAGAAGCCGCACACAGCCGGCAGGTGGTGGAGGCCGAGCGCGCCAATCTGGCCGTGATTCTCGCGCGCCTGTCCAGTGGCGTAATTTCATTGGCACCCGACTTCACCGTGCGGGTGGTGAACGCGGCGGCAGCCAACCTGTTGCACATCGACGTGCCCGCCTGCATCGATCAGCCGCTGCGTGCCGCGGACGATCATTCCCTGTATGCCCAGTTCGTGGCGGCCTGCCGGGCCCATCTGGATCGCGATGAAACCGAGTGGCGCGAACAGTTCACGCTGCAGAGCGAGACCTTCCGCCGGGTGCTGATCTGTGCCTGTACCGCGCTGACCGGCGATGGCACACGCAGCAAGATCGCAGGTTACGTGCTGGTATTCGACGATGTCACCGAACTGCTGCAGGCGCAGCGCGATGCGGCCTGGGGCGAAGTGGCCCGGCGACTGGCGCATGAAATCAAGAACCCACTGACGCCCATTCGATTGTCTGCGGAACGGCTGCGCCACAAATTGCTGCCGGGCATGAGCTCGGCGGATGCGCAGGTGCTGGAGCGGGCGACCCATACCATCGTGCAGCAGGTGGATGCCATGAAGGACATGGTCAATGCCTTCAGCCAGTACGCGCGCGCACCGCACATGAATGTTGGTCATTTTTCGCTCAATGAACTGGTCACCCAGGTGGCGGAGCTGTATCGCGCCCAGAACCCGTTACTGAGCGTGCAACTCACACTCGATCCGGAGCTGCCGGAAATCGAGGCGGACCGCGACCGTATCCGGCAGATCCTGCACAACCTGATGACCAATTCCATTGAGGCCTGCGAGGGCAGCAAGCATGGTGAAATTCAGTTGCGCACCGCCAGGGCGGAGTCGGCCAACGGCGAGACGGTGGAAATAATTCTGCAGGACTCCGGTCCGGGGTTTGCGGCTGAGGTATTAGGGCGTATGTTTGAGCCCTACATCACAACCAAGACCAAGGGCACGGGCCTGGGCCTGGCCATCGTCAAGAAAATCGTAGAAGAGCATGGTGGCCACATCGAAGCCGAGAATCGTCGTGAAGGCGGTGCTCAGATTCGTATCGAGCTGCCAATAATGGCTGCGGCACGCGACAACACGGCATTGCGTGACCTGCAGCGTGGGGATGGGAGGAGAGAACGCGCATGAGTACGCCACGCATTCTGGTCGTCGACGATGAAGCGGAAATCCGCAATCTGCTGCACGACATACTCACCGACGAAGGCTATGCGGTGGATCTGGCCAGTAACGCCGGTCAGGCACGTGAGGCGCGCGCTGCCAGTGAACATGATCTCATCCTGCTGGATATCTGGATGCCCGATGCCGACGGTATTTCGCTGCTGCGTGACTGGGCCGGCGGCGACGGCCTGACCTGTCCGGTAGTGATGATGTCCGGCCACGGCACCATCGATGCAGCGGTGGAAGCCACCCGTCTGGGCGCATTTGATTTCATCGAAAAACCCCTGTCGCTCAGCAAGCTGCTGCAAGTAGTACAACAGGCGCTGGATAGCGGCCGGCAGAAGCGCAAGAACGGCAGCGCTTTCAGCAGCGTACCGGCAACCCCCAGTGGCAAGAGCCGGGTCATGCAGCAATTGCGCGAACAGGTGCAGCGTGCCGCGGGCAGCGACGCACCGGTGTTGTTCCTGGGTGAGTTAGGTGCAGGCCGGGAGATTTTTGCGCGTTACCTGCATGCGCATAGTCCGCGTGCGCACCAGAAGCTGGTGAATCTGACACCGGCCAGCATCAGTGATGAAAGCGCTGCGCTGGAATTGCTGGGCACCGTGCAGAATGGCGTGGTCACGCCCGGCCTGCTGGATCAGGCGCAGGGCGGCACCTTGTTCATCAAGGGACTGGAAGATACCTCGCCCCTGTTGCAGAAATTGCTGCTGACGGTTATCGAGTCGAAAGCCTATACGCGTGTCGGCGCACAGACTGCCGAACCACTGAATGTCCGTCTGGTGAGTTCGGCGCAGCCCATGTTTGCAACCCGGGTGGGGCAGGACGGTTTTCGTGCCGACCTGTTCATCCGTCTCAACACCATCACACTGCACGTGCCGGCGCTGCGCGAACGCGCCGAAGACGTACCGGAGCTGCTGCGTCACTACGCCGAACGTCTGGCCGACGAAGAACGCCTGCCGCTGCGCCGTTTTGGCGTCTCGGCGCAGAACCGTCTGCGCAACTATCCCTGGCCGGGCAACGTGCAGGAGCTGCGCAATCTGGTGCGGCGTTTGCTCATCCTCGGCGGTTCGGAAGAAATCCGTCTGGATGAACTGGAGCGCGAGCTCAATGCGCAAACCGCGGAAGACGAACCACTGGTCAAGCACGACCTGCTGGCCCTGCCGCTGCGTGAAGCTCGCGAACAGTTCGAACGCGCCTACCTGCAGCAGCAACTGATGTTGTGCAATGGCAAAGTGGGACAACTGGCCAAACGCGTCGGCATGGAACGCACGCACCTGTATCGCAAGCTGCGCATGCTGGGTGTGGATTTCAGACAGCTGGCAGAGGATTGACTGCGGGGTCACGGGGGAATCTGCTTCCATGTAGGTCGGGTTTTACACCCGACTCTTACATCCGATTTCGGGTAACGCTGAAGACAGCTAAACCCGACCTACAAAAAATTGCGGGGTGGACGGCAACCCGGACACCCCGCTGCTGTCCACGCAAAAATGCGATGAACAGCTTACAGGCCAAAGCTGGCCGTCAAATTGATGCTCTGTACGCTCGTACCGATGGCCTGCAACCGCTGTAGTCAGCCATCCACGCAACGAGGTGTCATTGCATCATCCCCCCACTTTCATCCAGTGCCAGTGCATTGCGGAAATTACCTTGGCGGCCCGATTTAGCGCTCGGCAATGAAACGGAGCAATGCCTGGCAGCGGGGTGTCAGTTCGCACCACAAGCAGTAGTGGATTTCGCAACTCAGCAGCGCCTACACTCCAGCAGCCAATACTGGAGGAGATAAAACGCGTGAGCGAGAGCGCCCGGATCATCGATGTCCTGAAACGCACGCTGAAAACGCGCGGTCTGACCTATCGCGATATTGCTGCCAAGGTGGGCCTGAGCGAAGCGTCCATCAAGCGCGTTTTTGCCGAAGAAACCTTCACCCTGCAGCGCCTGGAAAAAATCTGTGTCGCCGTCGGCATCACAATGGGCGAGCTGGTGCGCATGGCCGCGGACAGCAGCGAATCAAATTCGCAGTACCTGAGCCTGGAACAGGAATCGCTGCTGGCGGCCAACCAGTCGTTGCTGGCCTGCTTCTATCTGCTGCTGAATGGCCGCCCCTCAAGCGAAATCCAGACGCGACTGAACCTCAACGAACGCGAGCTGCGTTCGCTGTACGTCAAGCTGGATGATGCTCGTCTTGCCGAGCTTCAACCCGGTCTGAAAGCGCGTCTGCGCGTCGGCCCGGTGGTGAACTGGCGCAGCGATGGGCCGGTGCGCCGTGTCTATGAACAGCAGGTCAAAGCCGAGTTCCTGCAATCCGAGTTTCAGGGCGAAGGCGAAGTGCTGCACTTCCATTCCGCCGAACTCTCCGAAGCCTCCGCTTCCCTGCTATCCCGCAAACTCGAACAGCTCGGTCACGAGTTTGCCGACTTCGCCAAACTCGATCGTGACCTGCCAGTAAGAAAAAAGCGCAGCGTGGCATTGTTGCTCGCGTTCCGTCCCTGGGTGTTCTCGATGTTTGATGTGCTGCAGAGGACGAAGAAGTAGAGGTTGATATGGCCTCCGGCGAAGATTGGTCACTTATAGAAATAGAGGCGATTGTTGCTGACTATCGCCATATGCTTTCGCTGGAGCTATCTGGTAAAGCCTATAACAAATCCCATCAGAGAAGAAACTTGTTGGGAAAGCTTGATGGTCGAAGCGAATCAGCAATTGAAAGGAAACTTCAAAACATCAGCGCCGTGATGCGTGACCTCGGCCGTCCATGGATTCGGGGATACAAGCCGCTAAGTAGATATCAACAGGCGCTATGTGAATGTGTTGCTACTCAGATCGTAGGGAATGAGGAGGTAGAGCAGATAATTGAAAGCGTAGTACATCAACCCGTGATGCCGATTCTGCCGACGGACTTTGATGGTGTGGTTGTGGATGCGCCCAAGATGGAAGAGGCACCTGAGAAGCAGCCAGAATTTGTGGTACGCGCACGACGGGCGATAAGACGGAACTATCTAGTCGAGGAGGCTCAAAATAGGTCGCTGGGTCAGTTAGGGGAGCGGTTTGTTGTCGAGCTCGAGAGGGCTAGATTGCACAAAGCTGGAGAAGCGGCTTTGTCCATGCGAGTCGAGCATGTATCTGAGACAAAAGGCGACGGCTTAGGGTTCGATGTCCTCTCCTTCAATAAAGATGGTACGGAGAGATTCATTGAAGTTAAAACCACAGCGTTCGGAAAGGAGGTGCCCTTCTATGTGACGAGTAACGAGCTTTCGCTTTCCCGGGAGAGACCTAAAGAGTTCCATCTCTATAGGTTGTTTGAGTTTCGCGCCAATCCAAAGATGTTTTCTCTATCCGGACCCATTTCGGATTTCTGTAGGCTTGATCCGGTGGCATATCGAGCAAGCTTTTGATGGCTCTTCTGGCTAAATCACTGATGGCATGATATCGATCAGTAACTAACCCTTGAAAATCACTTGCCGATGGTATTCAAGGAACTTCGGATGAGGCCACACATCAGTCTGGCGTGGTAGCAGTAGTTTTTTATTCCCCCCAAGAAGGCGTTCAGCTGTATCCGGAACGAGGTTCTTTGCAAATAATAGGCTGTAGTCCTTATCTATCGAAATGAGCCCGCGGTCGAACATCCAATGCACCGTTCCTGACAGGGCAATTCCATTGCGAACGCTGTCAGGACCATGGTGTTCGACAGGTTTGATGTGAGCTGCTTGCACTTCGGATAGGCCACCCCCATTGATTATTTTGAGCCCGGTGATTGCGCACGTGTCTTGATATGCATTTTTTACTGCAGCTGAGAAAGCTCTGTCGCGAAATGGCCTCGACACGAGTTGCTCAATGATCTTTCGGTCCTGATGGAAAGGTATGTTCGCATCATAGGTAGCCTTGTCCTCTGCTAGCCATTCGAGCCTTGGCATGGGGTCTTCTGGTCGGTCTGGAGCCTCTCTTTGCCGTTCTGCGTTACCGAGGGCATGGCCGAATCCAACTTGCCATATGAGATCGAATTCTTCTGTGGGCAAAACGCGGACTGCACGGCCAAATGCTCCCTTGTTTGTGGAGCCATCATCCTTTCGTAGGGCGGACTCGTAATAGTGTTCGCCTTCCTTAAATGGTACGAGATTGGTGAAGGGTAAGTAGTTGGAGATTTCCGCGTAGAAATGGTCGGCCCTAGCTGAGTCTGGATAAATCTTTTCTATTCTGGCAGTCGCGAAATAAGCTTGTCTTCCCCCGGTACTGTTGGCTTCGCCCGAAGGGCGTCTTGGTTCGTAGTAAACAATCCAGTCTCCTTCAGCTTGGCTTGCCTGACTTAGGTAAGTCTTAGGAAAGTGGTAGCGTACTTCGGGAAGGTCATCATAGTCAGAAATGACCTTGGTGGTCAGGACCGCTTTTGCCATTTTTGTTGTGCTTGCAATGCTGCTGCCAGCGTGAGGTGTTGATCGTCGGGAGCTAGGCTATCGGCATCATACAGTTGCCTCATGGCACACCGCCTCAATGTTGTGTCCATCCGGATCCAGCACAAAGGCACCATAGTAGTTGGGGTGATAGTGCGGACGCAGACCGGGCGGACCATTGTCACGGCCGCCAGCTGCCAGAGCTGCATGGTAGAACGCATCAACCAGTTCGCGTGAGGCCACGCGAAACGCAATGTGGACTGGTGGCACATTGGGTGTGCCGCTGCTGATCCATAAATCCAGTTTGGGCGGTTCGCCAAATCCGGCTACGTCATGACTGCCGGTAACAGCAGCTGGCAACTCCATCAATAGCGAGTATCCAATCGGCTTCAGTGCCTGGCTGTAGAACGCTTTGCTTGCTGCAAAGTTGCTCACGCTGATACCGGTGTGGTCGATCATGGTTCTGGTTTCCTGGGCGCGTACACTTTTAATGATATCGCGCATTGCATGTGTGAAGTTATGTCAGCAACCGTGCACGTAAGCCCGATGCAACACGCACCTCAATGGCGGCGGCTCACGCCTTTGCATCTCGCAAATTCCGCGCTTGTAGATAATGACTCCTCGCCTGCAACTTTCTTCGGGGTGCGGTGTTCTGAGCAAGAGGCTCGAAAAGTCCTGTTCTTGATCTGCAGGGTTTGCTCTGGTGACAGAGTCGAATGGATCAGCACGGACCTCATCAACAACCATGCTACCGGGACAGTTTCGTAGTGCGTTTACATTTGCCGTATGCAATGTCGTGGGCGAGGCTTCTCGCCGCGTTATTGGCCACCATGGATGGAGAGGCTCAGGAATCTGCAGGTGTGACTGAATCTGGAGTGGGAGTTACCGTTACCGATTCAGGCAATCGCGTGATTTACAGTCCTGAGTACTTCCTTCCCTACAACGTTGTTACTGCACGCGACCAGCTTGAGCGCATTCCCGGTCTGCAGGAAATTTTCGGGGATGAAAATGGAGGCGGTGGCGATGACGAACAGCGGGGTTTCGGCAATTCCGGCGATCAGATATTGATCAACGGCAAGCGGCTTTCCGGCAAGACCAACGACATCGGCTCGGCCATGGATCGTATCCAGGCCCGCAGCGTGGTGCGCATAGAGGTGATACGCGGCACTGTTGCCGGGCTGGATGTGCGCAGCCAGGGCCGCGTCGTCAATGTGGTGCTGGACGGCGCACTGGTCACTGGTGTCGGTTCCTGGCAGGCCACTGTCGATCGCTATGTTGACGATAGTTACGGCGGAGGTGGCGAGGTCAGTTACAACGGAGATGTGGCTTCTCTCAATTACCTGCTCTCGTTACAGGGTGAGACGCGCAAGAACCTGGAAGAGCGAACTGATCTCTTCTATACACCGACGATGACATTGTTCGAGCAGGAGCTGGAGAACAGTGAGGATACGACCGACGAGTACACATTCACCGCCAATACCTCGTATTCATTTGCGAACGGCAACATCCTCAACCTCAACGGGCGTTATGCCTATGAGGATGAAGCAGGAAATGAAATGTCTGACAGCTTCGAGGTGGCGGGCAGTCAGGAAACTTTTGAGAACAGCCTGTCCATTCTCGGCGAGGCTCGATCCACGCAATGGGAGCTGGGTGGTGACTACGAGCACGCCATGGCAAATGGCAACGTGTTCACCACGCTGTTTGTCTATACCTCCGGCAGCGGCGACGAGCAGAACTCCTTTCTGGTGACGCCGGCGGGAGGTCAAAGCCTGCTGCGTGAAGTGCAGCTGGATAACTCCGAAACCTCCGAGAAAATCCTGCGCGGCACTTATCAATGGGGCGTTACCGAAACACGTTCCATCCTGAGCGGCATTGAGGTTGCGATTAATGAAGTGTCGCAGAGCGTGCAGCTGTGGGAGGACAACAACGGCATGCTGGAGGAAGTGGTGTTGTTCAACCAGGATTCCACCGTGACCGAAGAGCGCCTGGAAGCCTTCACTACCTACACCTGGCAGCCACGATCTACGCTGCTGGTGGAAGGCTCGCTGGATCTGGAATTTTCCGAGCTGGCCCAAGAGGGCAGTGATGTAAGCGATTCACGGGATTTCTTCTTCGCCCGTCCACGGCTGGTGACACGCTATGACCAGTCGTCATTGACTCAGTGGCGCGGCCGCATCGAGCGTCGTGTGGATCAGCTCGACTTCAGCGACTTCGTCGCCAGTTTTTCCAACGACGACAATCGCATTGATGTGATCAGCGCCGGTAATCCCGAACTCGTCCCCGAACAGGCATGGGAATACGAACTGACCTGGGAGCGTCGGCTGCCGGATGATCAGGGCATGATTGCAATTACCGGCCTGTATTCCGATATCCGCGATAGCGTCGGTCCCATACCGCTGGTGGTCAGATATGCAAACGGTGTCGAGGAAGTTCGCACCGCCATCGGCAATGTCGACAAGGCCAAGTCTTTTGAAATCAGTCTGAACGGCAGTCTGCGCCTGACCGCCATTGGACTGCGGACGGCAGTGATTGAAGGGTCGGTGACGCTGGTGGATACAGAAATAACGGACCCTTTTACCGGAGCGAAGAGCGCTATCAACGAAATCAACGACTACAAATGGTCGCTGAGTTTCCGTCACGATACGTCCTGGCGAAATTTTTCTTACGGCCTGACCGCGTTCCGGGATGGACCATTGTCGGAGTACGACATTGACTACACCGAAGAGACGCAACAGGAGACCGAGCTGGAGTTGTTCATGGAAATGCAGCTGATCGACAACCTGACCCTGCAGTTTGCCGTCGAAGAGACCCTGCGTGCTGAAACTCAACGGCAACGTCTGCAGTACGACGGCTATCGCAGTGATGGAATACTTGAGCGCAGGGAATATCGCACTGGCCGCGAGGGCCGGGAAATTTCCCTGGGGGTGCGGGGGGTGTTCTGAGGGTATTCGCCAAATTCAGACGATGTGGTCGTAGCAATGCTGACGTCGGCGTTGCATCAGGCCGCAGCGGTTTCAACCGTGCCTGGCATCTTTGACAACAGCAATCGCTTCAGGTCGACCTTACCGCTGGCGTTGTCGATGTCGATCCCGACGAGGTTGTCGTTGGAATCGTAATCGAGCACGATTCCATCAGATATTTCCCGGCTCCTGACGCTTGGCCTTTCGGCAAGATCGATATAAAGAGAGTCAGTTTCCGGAAAGTAATTGAGCTTCATGGCCGAAACCCTCGGTCTGGAAAAGCGCCATGGATGGTCACCTTATCTGCAAGCGTTACAACCCTCAAGTAACGCCCATGCCGGGATGGCAGCCCAGAAACGGAAACGATTGTGTTCCTGCGGCTCACAGCGGATCGGGTTCTGGACAGCCGCAATGCACCATTCCTTTTAAAGGTAGGGCCGTTTGCGTAATACCTGCGCTTCGAAATACTCGGTGAATGAGTAGCTGCTCATTTGTCTATCCCTGAGTCCCTGTCAGAAGCCGGGTCCGACAGGCTTATTGTCTCGCACGAGTACTGTGTATTTCAACAGTCAGGTGTATGCTTCGCTTCCGTACCCCAACGGGTTATCTGCCTGATTAGCCTCTGCAGCCCATGCCGCTTCAATTCTTTCATCCCGCCGTTCAAGCTTGGTTCGAGCGGGCTTTCAGTGCACCGACTTCAGTGCAGTGCGATGCGTGGGCGGCGATTGCGCGTGGGCAGCACACGCTGATTGCTGCGCCCACCGGTTCGGGCAAGACGCTGGCTGCGTTTCTCACGGCAATTGATTCACTGGTGCGTCAGGCGTCACGGGGCTACATCGAGGACGCCACGCAGGTGGTGTATGTCTCGCCACTCAAGGCGTTGTCCAACGATGTGGAGCGCAACCTGCAGGTGCCGCTGGCTGGCATCACCGAATTGCTGTTGCAACAGGGCAGTGCCGCCGCCGAGATTCGTGCGCAGGTACGCACGGGCGACACGCCGCAGATCGAACGCATGGCGATGCGCCGCAAGCCGCCGCACATTCTGGTCACTACACCGGAATCTTTGTACCTGCTGCTGACCAGCGCTTCCGGGCGCGAGATGTTGTCCACCACCCGCACGGTGATCGTTGATGAAATTCATGCGGTGGCGAACAGCAAGCGTGGTTCGCATCTGGCCCTGTCACTGGAAAGATTGAGTGCGTTGTGTGCGCATCCCGTGCAGCGCATTGGTTTGTCGGCGACGCAGAAGCCGATTGAGGATGTGGCGAATTTTCTGGTGGGATGTGGTGGTGCTTCACTCCCTCCCTCGTTCGACGGGGGAGGGTTGGGGTGGGGGCGTTCCGAATCCAGCCCCCATCCTGTCCTTCCCCCGTCGAACAGGGGAAGGGACGCATCAGCAACCGGTGAGCAGACTAATTGCACCATCGTCAATACGGGTCATATCCGCGAACGCGACATTCAGATGCTGTTGCCTGACGCGCCGCTGGAAGCGGTGATGTCCAACGAGGTGTGGCAGAACGTTTACGACAAGCTGGCGACCTTGATTGACGAGCATCACACCACGCTGGTGTTTGCCAATACGCGGCGCATGGTGGAACGCGTGGCGCGGCAGCTCACGGAACGATTGGGTGAGGCGCACGTCGCTGCGCACCATGGTTCGCTGTCCAAGGAAACGCGCTTCGATGCCGAACAACGATTGAAGGCTGGCAAGCTGCGCGTGCTGGTCGCTACTGCGTCGCTGGAGCTGGGCATTGATATCGGCGATGTGGATCTGGTGTGTCAGCTGGGTTCGCCGCGGTCGATTGCGGCGTTTCTGCAGCGCGTCGGTCGCGCCAATCACTCGGTAACGGGTGTGCCGAAGGGGCGATTGTTTCCCCTGAGTCGCGATGAACTGGTGGAATGTACCGCGTTGCTGGATGCCGTACGACGCGGCGAGCTGGATCGACTGATCATGCCCGCGAAGCCGCTGGACGTACTGGCGCAACAGATGGTGGCGGAAGTCGCATCGCGTGAATACGGCGAAGATGAGCTGTATGAACTGGTCACGCGCGCCTGGCCGTATCGCGATCTGCAGCGCGATGAGTTCGATGCCGTGCTGGGCATGTTGTCGGATGGCTTTGCTACGCGCCGTGGCCGGCAGAGTGCCTA
This sequence comes from uncultured Pseudomonadota bacterium, assembly GCA_963748005.1. GTDB lineage: Bacteria > Pseudomonadota > Gammaproteobacteria > Steroidobacterales > Steroidobacteraceae > CAILZL01. The sequence continues at coordinate 1,268,729 of CAVVHH010000002.1, read as the reverse complement.
CCTGCATCGCGATGCCGTCAATCAAAGACTGCGTGCACGCAAGGGCGCGAGGCTGACGGCCATCACCTGTGGCGGCGCCATTCCCGATGTGGCCGATTACCGCGTAATACTCGAGCCGCAGGAAATTTTCATCGGCACGCTCAACGAAGACTTCGCCATCGAGAGTCAGGCGGGTGACATCTTTCAGCTGGGCAATGCCTCCTATCGCATCCAGCGCATCGAATCGGGCCGTGTGCGAGTGGAAGACGCCAAGGGCCAGCCGCCAACCTTGCCATTCTGGCTGGGCGAAGCACCGGCGCGTACTGATGAACTTTCGCAGGCGGTGTCGCGGCTGCGTGCGCAGGTCAATTCATGGCTCGATAACCCTCACCCCAACCCTCTCCCTCAGGGAGAGGGAACACAGTCGCTTTCCTTGCCCCCTCTCCCTGAGGGAGAGGGCGGGGTGAGGGTGCTTGCATCAGTACCGAAGCTGGATGAGTCGCACCTCAAATATTGCATCGACATGCTGATGCAGGAGCATGGCTTGAGCGAATCTGCAGCGCGCCAGCTCACCGACTATCTGGCCGCCGCCAAGGCGATGCTGGGCAATTTGCCCACGCAACAGAGGCTGGTGTTCGAACGCTTCTTCGATGAAAGCGGCGGCATGCAGCTGGTGATCCACTCGCCGTTTGGTGCGCGCGTGAATCGTGCTTACGGCCTGTCATTGCGCAAGCGCTTCTGCCGCAGCTTTAACTTTGAACTGCAGGCCGCAGCCACTGAAGATGCCGTGATCCTGTCGCTGGGCGAAACGCACAGCTTTGAACTGGCTGAAGTAGCGCGTTATCTCAACAGCAATTCAGTGCGCGAGATATTGATTCAGGCCATGCTGGATTCGCCACTGTTCACTACGCGCTGGCGCTGGGTCAGCAGCATTTCGCTGGCGGTGCAGCGCTATCGTGGTGGCAAGCGCACGCCTGCACCGCTGCAACGCATGGCGGCCGAAGATCTGGTGTCGGTGGTGTTTCCAGAACAGCTGGCCTGTCTGGAAAACATTCAGGGTGATCGCGAGATTCCCGATCATCCGCTGGTGAATCAGGCAATTCATGACTGTCTGTATGAAGCCATGGACATCGTTGGTCTTGAGCATTTGCTGAAAGGGCTGGAACAGGGCGATATCGAAGTCGTGGCCTGCGATCTGCCCACGCCGTCGCCGCTGTCGCAGGAAATTCTCACCGCCAAGCCCTATGCGTTTCTCGATGACGCGCCGCTTGAGGAGCGTCGCACGCAGGCTGTTGCCAGCCGTCGCTGGCTCGATCCGCAAACCGCCGCCGAGTTCGGCAAGCTGGACGAACGCGCCATTACACAGGTGCGGGAAGAAGCCTGGCCCAGCGTGGACAACGCCGATGAATTGCACGATGCGTTGATGTCGATGGGACTGTGCACAGAGGCAGAAGCACAGCGCAGCGGCTGGCAGGAATTGTTTGCGCAGTTGCTGAAGCAGGGAAGAGTGACGGTGATGAATACATCGCCCACGATTACAGATGGTGACACTCCTTTACCCTCTCCCTCAGGGACAAATTCGTCTGGAACGAATTTGGTCGCACGTCAGTGCGCCCCCGAAGGGGTGAATCCCATGGATGGGATGAACAAAGGGCAGGGTGAGGGTGATCTGTTTGCTGAGGAAGATCGGAGCACCCTCACCCCAACCCTCTCCCTGAAGGAGAGGGGGCTGAATTCGGAGCACTGCTACTGGCTGGCTGCAGAGCGAATGCCAATGATCGCGGCGGTCTATCCAGATGCAACTTTTGAACCCGCAGTACAGTTGCCTGAATCATTCACGCGCGAAGATTGGCAAGCAGACACTGCATTAGTTGAAGTATTACGCGGCCGCTTGCAGGCGCTCGGTCCGACAACAGCACCGCAGTTGGCAGGCGATCTGCAATTGAAGCTCAGCGACATCGACATGGCCCTGCTCAAGCTGGAATCGCAGGGCTTTGCCATGCGCGGTCAGTTCACCAGCCAGACCCAAATACTTGAATGGTGTGAACGCCGTCTGCTGGCGCGTATTCATCGCTACACCGTGCAGAGTCTGCGCGCCGAGATCGAGCCGGTATCACCGGCGGACTTCATGCGCTTCCTGTTGCAATGGCAGGGTGTGGTGCGCAGTCCACGACCGCAGGGTGTTGAAGCGCTGGCGGGCATCATTGAACAACTGGAAGGGATCGAAGTTCCGGCGGCTGCGTGGGAAAGCGAGATTCTGCCGGTGCGTATGCAGGACTACGATCCCAACTGGCTGGACAGCGTGTGTCTGTCGGGCAGGGCAGTGTGGTTGCGGTTGCAGGCCTCGGAGACCGGCGCAGCGCCGGTGCGCAATACACCGATTGTGTTGTTGACGCGCAAGAATCTGAAATTGTGGCAGAGTGCTGTTGGGCAAGCTGCACAAGCGTTGCAGCTGTCGCATGCCGCACAGCGCATTCGTGACTATCTGCAACAACATGGCGCGTCGTTCTTCACTGACATACAGCATGGTGCGGGCTTGTTGCAGTCACAGGCGGAGGAAGGCCTGAGCGAGCTGGTCTCTGCGGGTCTGCTCAGTGCCGACAGTTTCAGTGGTCTGCGCGCGCTGGTGTTACCGATGGATCGCAAGCGCAAGATGGCCGCGCGTGGCCTGCGCATTGCCCAGTTTGGTCTGGAAGATGCGGGGCGGTGGACACTGACGCGGCGGGTGCATGATCTTGAAGTCGAAGATCGTCTCACTCAGTTCGCCTTCACCCTGCTGCGCCGTTACGGAGTGGTATTCCGCAAGTTGCTGGTGCATGAAAGCCCAGTGCTGCCGGCATGGCATGAATTGCTGCGGGTGTTTCGCCAGCTGGAAGCGCAGGGCCTGATTCGCGGCGGGCGGTTTGTGGGCGGTGTGACGGGCGAGCAATATGCCCTGCCGGAAGCAGTGAGCTCGCTGCGCGCGATCCGCAAGCAGGTGCATGATGGCCAGCTCATTTCATTGTCAGCGGCGGATCCACTCAATCTGAGCGGCGCGTTGATTCCCGGGCCGCGCATTCCAGGGCTGGCTGGCAATCGTCTGTTACTGCGCGATGGAGAATTGATCGCCAGCCATATCGGTGGCCAGACGCAATTGCATGTCAATTTCAATCCGGCCGATGAATGGGCGGCGCGCAATACCTTGTTGCATAAACGCATGCCGGGTGCTGCACAGACATCCGGACGTGTCAGTTAAGATACTCGCTTTTTCAAATCGCACGCCGCACCGTGTATTGAGTTGGCCCTGTATTCAGCCAGGAGTATTGCATGAGTGACAAACGTATCTGGCGCGAGAACTTGACACTGGAAAGCATGCGCGATCGCGCGGCCAATACCATGGTGGCAAATCTGGGTATTGAAATCACCGAACTGGGTGATGACTACCTCACCGCCACCATGCCGGTGGATTCGCGTACCTGTCAGCCCATGCGCATCCTGCATGGCGGCGCCTCGGTCGCGCTGGCCGAGACACTGGGCAGCTTTGCCGCCAACGGGGTGGTGGACAACACGAAGTACGCTTGTGTCGGACAGGAGATCAACGCCAATCATCTGCGGCCGGTGCCCGAGGGCCGCAAGGTGACCGGCACGGCACGCCCGTTTCACCTCGGCGCGCGCAGTCACGTGTGGGGGATCGAAATTGTGGATGAACGTAATCAACGTGTGTGCGTGTCGCGCATCACCATGGCGGTGATCAATCGCTAGTGGCTACAGCCCTGTCTGATCAATGGCCAGATCTGCGCTGCTGGCGGTAGTTATGGCAGAATCCCGCCCCGAGTTCCGGCCTGAACCCTGACGAGACCCCCATGATGACCGCCGAGCGCACTGACAAGCTCATCCAGCCCAATGCCCAGCACCAATACACCGTAACCGCGGCAGATCTGCCGCTAAGCTGTCCGATGCCCGGCATGCAGCTGTGGAACTCGCATCCCAGAGTGTTCCTGCCCATCGAAAAGACTGGCGCGGCCAAATGCCCCTATTGCAGCGCCGAGTACACGCTCAAGCGTTGATCAATCCTCGATCGGCTCCGGGTACAGGCTAGTTCTGCTTGTACTCCGCGTAGCTCTTTTCCTCGACGATCTTTGACCCCAGTTTGTTGTTGATCTGGCGCTTCACGGCCGCGCGATCGTCATTGACGAAGTAAACCGCGCGCGCCAGCTTGATGAACTGTTCGCCGAAACGCTGGTTGCGTTCTTCGTCGCGTATTTCGTCTTCGATATCCCACAGGGCGGCGTTGATGCGTTTAAGCTCGGCCCATTCCGCCCTGATGTCGAATTTCGCGAAGTCCGAGGCGGCCCAGGTTTCGCTGAGCAGCTTCAGCTCCAGACGCACATTGGCCAGCTTGGCCACATCGGTCATGCGTTCAGATTTGATCTCCAGAATGGTGAGTTTATCTACCAGTTCACCGGGAGAGACGGGGACGGAAATTTCAGCCATGGTGGCAATCTCGCTGAGGATAACGACGTGCCGCAGCCATGCGTTGCGGGCGCAGCATTCTAGCAGCCCGGGAATGCCTGGTACTGCGCTGTGGCATTTCATGCGGTGCTGCGGTGGCTGCGGTATATTGCTGCAACTCAAGATTCGGGAATTCCAGCCGCAATGGTCAATGTGCTGTGCATCAAGTGGGGCAAGAAATACGGCCCCGAGTACGTCAACATCCTGCATAACATGGTGAGCCGGCATCTGAAGCAGCCGCATCGCTTTGTGTGTCTGACGGATGACGCCACCGGTATCGACAGCCGGGTGGAGGTACTGCCCATGCCCAAGGTGGACTTTGCCGACTTTGACAACATGGTGCCCTGGGCGCGCCAGCATGGCTGGCTGAAACTGGCTTCATTTGCAAAACCATTGCACAACATCGAAGGCCCGACGCTGTTCATCGACCTTGATGTGGTAATCGTTGGCGAACTGGATTCATTCTTTGCAGTGCCAGGTGAATTTGTAGTGATCCGCGAATGGGACAAGCGCGACGGCACGGGCAACACCTCCGTGTACCGCTTCATTGCCGGCGCACATGCCGATGCGCTGGAATACTTCAGGCAGCACTCGGACGAAGTACGCAACACCTATCGTAACGAACAGCAGTACATCACGACGTTTCTGGCGAAGCAGGGCAAGATGAGTTTCTGGCCGGAAGCCTGGTGTCGCAGCTTCAAACGTCACTGCGTGCGTGCGCATGGGCTCAACCTGTTTCTGCCACCGCGTATTCCACCCGATGCCCGCATCATCGCGTTTCATGGCAAGCCCAATCCCCCCGATGCTATCGCCGGCATCAGCGGCAAGTGGTATCGCCGCGTGATTCCGACCCAGTGGGTCAAGGATCACTGGCGTTAACGCTATGACAGCAATGCACGCGTTGACAGCGGCGACAGACCGTCGCGGCCAGATCAAGAACAACGTCATCTACAACGCTGGCATCGTGCGCGATCCCGGCGCCGAGCTGTTTGAGCCGGTTTACTGGCTGGAACAGCGCAGTGCTACCCAGACTGTGGGCGGACGAGGCAGTGTGCTGTTCATTCGCGATGGCGAGCGCCACTGGGTGCTGCGTCACTACAGGCGCGGCGGTCTGATAGGCAAGGTGTTTACGGATCAGTACTTCTGGACAGGCGCTGAAGCGACGCGTTGCTTCCGCGAGTGGCGCCTGTTGTCACATATGCTTGGGCTTGGGCTACCAGTGCCTGTGCCGGTCGCGGCGCGTTACAAACGCAGCGGCCTGATTTATCGCGCTGATCTGCTCACTGTGGAGATTGCAGGCGCACGAACGCTGACGCAACGTCTCGACCAGGCCGTGCTCGATACCTCAACGTGGCAACGTATCGGCATCACACTGGCGCGCTTTCACGCCATCGGGGTGCATCACGCTGACCTCAATGCCAATAACATCGTGTTCGACGCAAATGACGATGTGTATGTCCTCGACTTTGATCGGGGCCGCACGCGGGAAGTGCATGACAGCTGGATCAATGCGGTGCTGAATCGCCTGCTGCGTTCATTGAACAAACTGCACAAGCATCGCGGCATTCATTTTGAAGAGCAGGATTTTCAGGTGTTGCGCAGGGCGCATGACCAGCGGTTGGAAGAACTGCTGGCGAGGGTGTCATAGCCCTTCGGTCACATCGCCTAAAGGGGATATTACCGCTTGTAGTAATCCGGATAGTCCTCACTCAATCCCTTGAAGCGCCGGTGAATCCACAAATACTGCGCTGGCACCTTGCGGATGTGATCTTCAATCAACCTATGAAAGCGTGTGGCATCGACTACTGCATCGTCGCTGGGGAAGTTGTCCAGCGGCGGCAGGATGATCATGCGGTAGCGGCCATTGGCCAGTCGTTCGGGAAAGTACGGCAACACTGCGGCACCGGTCATTTTCGCCAGTCGTGAAGTCGCAGTATTGGTGGCGCAGGGAATGCCGAAGAACGGCACCATCTGTGCGCCCTTGTTGCGATAACTCTGATCGGGCGCATACCACACCGGTTCGTTGGCCTTGAGCGCCGTGACCAGGGTGCGTACATCATCGCGACGGATGGCGCGTCGGGCGCGTAGAGCCCGATTGGCGGCCAGAAAGCGCCCCATCACTTCGTTGCTGGTGGGACGGTACATCACATTCAACGGCATGCGTGCCGCCAGAGCACGTGCGCCAATCTCCAGCGTGGTGAAATGCGCGCTGAGCAGGATGACGCCCTTGCCGTGCGCCTGCGCGGCGTGCAGATGTTCCAGACCTTCGACATCGGTCAACCGCTGAATGCGCTGATCGGACGCCCACCACGCCAGCCCGGTCTCAAAAAGTGCAATGCCGATACTCTCGAAGTGCCGGGTCAACAGCCGCTCGCGTTCGGCGGCGGACAATTGCGGCAGACATAGTTCGAGATTGCGCCGGGCAATGCGCACAAACCCCACCGGCAGATAGCGCACCACGCTGCCCAGCCACGTGCCCAGCCACAACAGCACGGGCAGGGGCAGCGGCGCCAGCAGGCGCAGCAACCCCAGACCCAGCCAGGTGGGCCAGTAATGTGGAGCAAGCAGTCGTAACGGCATCGTTGCGGTGAGTGATAGCGAAGATTCGGCAAGCTTACGGTGCGCGTTGCACAGCGTCGAGCTTCCGCTCCGGTATCATGCGTGCAGTCGAGGCTGCCGGATGTTCATGTGTCGTTGCTATATCAACTGTTGATCCGGATTGCGGCGCCACTGGTGTTTGTGGCGACCTGGTTGCGCGGCCTGCGTGATCGCAGCTATCGCGATCGCTTGCCAGAACGCTTTGGTTTCACGAAATTGCGCTTCTCAACAGCGCCGATCTGGTTGCATGCTGTTTCGGTGGGTGAGGTCCAGGCGGCAACGCCCCTGATCCGTCGCTTGCTGGCCAATACCGGGCAACGGCCCGTGTTGATCACCACCACCACACCCACGGGTGCGGCGCGCGTACGCAGCCTGTTTGGCGAAACGCTCAGCCACGCCTTCCTGCCCTATGACACGCCGGGTTCGGTGCGACGCTTCCTGCAGCGTGTGCAACCGTTTTGCGCCATCATCATGGAGACCGAGCTATGGCCGAATCTGTTGCATGCCTGTGTGGCGCGACAGATGCCGGTGGTACTGGCCAGCGCGCGCATTTCGCCGCGGACCGCGGCGCGTTATCAGCAACTGCGGTCTCTGTTTGTGAAGTCCATGCCCAGGGTATTCGTCGGTCCGCAGACCCAGGCGGATGCCGAACGTCTGCTTGGCCTGGGAGCCGATCCGGCGCATGTGCAGGTAACCGGCAACATCAAGTTCGATATCGAAATTCCGGACAGCGTGCGTGCAGCCGGCGTTACCTTGCGTGCACAGTGGGGCGAACGACCCGTGTGGATTGCCGGCAGCACGCATGAGGGCGAGGAACAGCAGGTACTGGCCGCGCATCAGCAGGTACTGGCTCATCGGCCGGATGCCCTGCTGATTCTGGCGCCACGCCATCCGCAACGTTTCGCGCAGGTGGCGGCGTTGCTCAAATCGCAGGGCGTAAACTTCGTTACCCGCAGCAGCGGCCAGACGGTATTGCCGCAACACAGCGTGCTGTTACTGGATACGCTGGGCGAGCTGACCGTTTACTACGCCGCCAGCGAAGTGGTGTTTGTCGGTGGTTCACTGGTGCCGGTGGGTGGTCACAATCTGCTGGAGCCCGCCGCGCTGTCGCTGGCTGTCATCACCGGCCCGCATACCTTCAATGCACCCGAGGTGGCCGACAAGCTGGCCGGGCGTGGCGCCTTGCGCTACGTGTATTCCGGTGCCGAACTGGGTGATGTAGTGCTGGAGTTGCTGGGCAATGCCACCGAGCGAGCGCGTCAGGCACTGCAGGCGCACGCGGTCGTACAGGAAAGCAAAGGTTCACTGGCGAGACTGATTGATTTGATTGGCGCTGCCGGCGTCCGGCTATAAATGTGGTTGCGTGCAGCAGCACGAGATATTTTCGGGCCTAAAAAAGGCAGCCATCAGATCCTGGCTGCCTGATTAATGCTGATTAAGGCGCGATTACTCCGTCAGCCATCTATTCATGTTCTGCAGGTCTTCACGGGTCAGTGAACCCGTCGCTACCTTCAGGGTGATGATGCCCTGAATGTAGTTGTAACGACTCAGTGCGTAGCTCTGTTCGGCATTCAGCAAGGTATTGCGCGCCGCCAGCACATCGATGGTGGTGCGAGTGCCTACATCAAAACCGGCTTCGGTAGCCTGCAACGCCAGACGCGCTGATTCCAGTGCCTGTCTGTTGGCGGTGACCTGGGCAATGGCGCTTTCCAGGCCCAGGTAGGCATCGCGCGCCGCGCGCTCGGTTTCACGGGTGGTCTGTTCAACGCGTTCGCGCGCTGCGCGCTGTTGATACACGGCCTGGCGGATCTTCGAAGAGTTCATGCCACCAGTGAACAGCGGCAGCGTCACGCCCAGCGACAGCCATGTGCCGTCCCAGGAATTGGTGGTGTTGTTGGCGCCGAGGGCCTTGAAGTCGTCATATTCATTGACATTGCGATAGTTGGCGCCTACCGAGATGGTTGGCCAGCGCGTCAGCTTCTGGGTGCCCACATCGTAAGAGGCGGTTTCCAGTGAAATGCGGTCACTGGCCAGGCTCAGATTGCCATCCAGTGCTTTCTGCACCCATGCATCCTCGTTCTGCGGTTCCGGCACCAGCAGTGGCATGTCTTCGACAGGAGCCGCCAGGTTTTCCACGGCGACGCCGGTCACTTCACGCAGCAGCTCCTGATTGGTCGCCAGGATACGTTTGGAAGAAATCACCGTGGCAGTAGCGCGGTCCCGTTGCGCTTTGGCTTCCTGTACGTCGGTAATGGCGCTCAAGCCCACTTCGAAGCGCTTTTCGGCGCGTTCCAGTTGCTGATTCAGGGAGTCGAGGTTGCTCTGCGCGGCGCTCAAGGTGTCCTGCGCAGACAGCACGTTGAAGTAGCGCGTTGCCACCCGGGAGACCAGGCTCAACTCCGCGGCGTGATAGACAATGTCGGCCTGCGCCAGCGTGTAGTCGGTGCGATTCAGCGCACGTAATGCGTTGGGCAAATTGAAAGATTCCACGGCACTAAGACCCCAGGTGCCACCACGCGCGGTGGTTGCGGGGATGCCATCCTCACCGTAAGTAGTGCCTACCCAACCGGCATTGGCACTGATGTTGGGTAGAAATGCAGCCCAGGCTTGCGGGCGCGATTCGCGCGCGGCCAGACGAGCCGCCTCGGCGGCGCGGATGACGGGATCGCTTTGCGCTGCCAGATCATAAACTTCCAGCAGGCTGGCAGCATTGGCGTAGGAGGCTCCGATGACAGTCATGGCCAGTGCCAGCGCGGCATGTCCGGCACGAAATGAAAAACGTTTGTTCGACATCAGTGCTTCTTTAACTAAAGTGGGTCAGTAGGTTGGGATGCTGGGATCGATATCACGGGACCAGGCCAGGATACCGCCAGCGAGGTTGATCGCTTGAAAGCCATTAAGTTGCAGGAACTTGGCGACTTCCAGACTGCGGCGACCTGAACGGCACAACACGACGATATCCTTGTTGCGATCAAGCTCCGCGAGGCGAGCCTGAACTTGGGCCATTGGAATATGCACGACTCCCTGAACACTGGCAACGGAGATTTCCCAATCTTCACGTACATCAAGCAAAGTTAACGAATCGCCCCGGGCACGGCGTTGCAGGAATTCGGTAGCGGTAATTTCGGGAATGCTCATGCGATGCTCATGGTTCGATGACGTGATACGCGCAGACAGTGATCGTCAGAACACGAAAGCAGCAGGACGCGCAGCATTGGGCAGTGCGGGGAGTTCGGTCTCGAACAAGCTGTCGCGGTGCCACTCATTGTCCGCAGTGCGCGTGATTCTGATCGCTTCCATCGGGACACTGACGCCAACCACGGCGAACAGGCGACCGTTGATTTTGAGTGCGCGCTGATAGCGCTCGTCATAAACCGGCAATGAACCGGTCACGATGATGGCATCGTAGGTCTGGCCAAAATCCAGCTGTGTGGCATCGCCCGTTTCAACGCTTACATTGTTGCTGGTGGCATGCTGCAGTTTGAGGCGTGCCTGATCGGCGAGTTCGGCGAAGTACTCGATGACGCGTACCTTGCCGGCCAGCTGTCCCAGACAGGCTGCCAGATGGCCGCTGCCGGCGCCGATCAGCAGCACCTGCTCGCTGCTCTGAACGTTCATCGCTTCCAGGATCTTGCCCTCCAGCTTTGGCGCAAGCATGACCTGGCCTCTGGCCAGCGGCAGGTTGGTATCGGCAAATGCCAGTTCGCGATAGGCCTCTGGCGCAAAGGGCTCACGGGAGACGCTGCGCAGCGCCTGCAAAACGCGTTCGTCCACCACATTCCAGGTGCGGACTTGCTGGCTGAGCATCTGTTCATGGGCGTTGAGGGTCGGGGTCATGGCTCAGTCTCTGTTAGGGAGTCAAATTCGGGTCTGCGATCAGAGTCGGCAACGCTGCGGCTATCCGCGAGTGAACTTGCCGATGCAACAAATCGGTCGACAAGCCTACGAACTTTGGCGCAGGGGTACAAGTTGGGACCAGTAGCCGTTGACCGCGCAGGAATTTGCCAACATACCCGGTAAAGACGTCCCAGGGCGGTCGTTGCCGACCCTTGCGCAGCGAAAACAACGACAGATCAGGCTGTCGCCAATCAGCGAACCATTATGGTCAATCTCCGGAGTTCGGCGGCACCCCTTCAGATATTCTTTCCGTGAGGCAGTTCGCATTTCGCATCCGTTGCGGCACTGCCGCTGCGGTCGTCGATATTTTCTGTAAATGAGCAGGTAATGAGCTGGGTTCTGGGCATTCTGTTGGTTTTGGCGCTGGTAAGCCTTGTGGTTACCACGCTGTTGCGCCGCCGGGATGCCCTCCGGGTGCGCGATGCGGCAGAACAGCTGGCCATAGCTGCCCATTCCGCACTGCCTTTGCCGACGGAGCTGGCTTCGGGAATCACCACGCCGCTGGCGCAGCGTCTGTCACCCTTCCTCGACCAGCTGGCCGCTACCCAGCGCATGGCGCGCGATCAGGACCGGCAACTGGTTCGGGTACTGACCAGCATGCGCGAGCCGGTAGCCGTACATGGTGAGCACCTGCTGTTCATCAACTCGGCGTTTGCCCAGCTGCTGGGTCAAAGCGACCCCATCGCCCTGCTCGGGCATCCACTTGCCGACTATGTGCCGGCAGAGTACAGCGACCTGTTGCGGGCCCATGTGCGGCGGGCGCTGAGCGCCGAGACCGTGCCAGCCCGCCTCGAGCTGGACCTGAAACCCGCTGGTGGTCAGCTGGCGCGGGTCGAGTTATCACAGCAAAGGCTGGAGTTTCAGGGTGAGCACGCATTGTTGCTGACACTGACCGAGATGACGCCGCGTACCAGCTCGCCGGAGACACCGGTCACCCGGTCACGTGCCAATACCGCCTGGGAAACCATGGATTCACTGGGCGAGGGCATTATCACTACGGACGACAAGACCCGCGTCGAATATTTGAATCGCGCCGCCGAGCAGCTGACCGGTGTGAGCATTGCCGAGGCCCTCGGGCGCGAGTTTTCGCAGCTGGTCAGGCTGGTGGACGAGCTTGATCGCCATGAACTGCCCGATCCGGTGAAGCAGGCACTGGCCACTCAGACCCGGGTGAGCGCTGGTCGGCGCAGCCTGATGCTGTCGCGCACCGGTGAAGAACGCTCGGTGGATCTCTCGGTGTCGCCGCTCAAGAGCCCCTATGGTGATCAGACCGGCACGGTGGTGCTGTTGCGGGATGTCAGCGAGCTGCGCGGCCTGGCCCGGCAGATGTCCTATCAGGCCAGCCACGATGCACTGACCGGTCTGGTCAATCGGCGCGAATTTGAACGTCGTCTGCAGGAAGTCATCGATTCGGCGCATGCCAGTGCTGTCCATCATGTCATGTGTTATCTGGACCTGGATCGCTTCAAGAACGTCAATGACACGGCCGGGCATCTGGCGGGCGACAGTCTGCTGCGCGAGGCGGCTGCATTGATCAAGGATGCAGTGCGCGATTCAGATACCGTCGGCCGTCTGGGCGGTGATGAATTTGGTTTGATCCTGACCGGCTGTCCGCTGGAAAAAGCGACGCAGATTACCGAAGACGTGGTGCGCAAGCTCGGTGACTATCGTTTTGTCTGGAAGGACAAGATTTTCACCATCGGCGTGAGCGTGGGGCTGGTGGAAATCACACGCGAAAGTGGCACCATGGAGGAAGTGCTCAGTGCCGCTGACTCAGCCTGCTATGTGGCCAAGCGTCATAACGGTCACCTGGGCAATCATGTACATGTCTACTCGGCCCGCGATGAAGCGGTGGCGCGGCAGCGCGGCGAGATTCAATGGTTGCAGCGGCTGCAGGTTGCGCTGAAAGAACACCAGTTTGAATTGCTGGCGCAACCCATCGTCGCAGTGTTGCCAAGCCTGCGTGACGATGGCCCGGCGCTCGAAGTATTCCTGCGGTTGCGTGATGAACATGTACCCGATGGTATTTCGCCGACGGAGTTCCTGCGTGCGGCTGAGCGCTACCGGCTGATGGTGGATGTGGATCGCTGGGTGGTGCAGACCGCACTGACGGCGCTGGGGCGGGGCGGCATTCGCTTGCCGGACGGTCGTTCGCTGGCCATCAACCTGTCGGGTCAGACACTGGCTGACCCGAACTTCCTCGAGTTTGTGGTCGAGTGTCTGGATCACAGCGGCGTGCTGCCACAACAACTCTGCTTTGAAGTCACCGAGAATGCGGTGATGATGAATATTGAACAGGCCAGACGGTTTATCGGCGTGCTGCACGGCATGGGCTGCCGTTTTGCGCTGGACGATTTCGGCCGTGGCCTGTCGTCGTTCGGCAATCTCAAGCACCTGGCCATCGACTATCTGAAGATCGACGGCTCGTTCATTCGCAATCTCGGCATCGACAATGTCAATCAGGCCATGGTCTCGGCCATGGTCAAGCTGGCGCGCACCCTCAATTTCCAGATCATTGCCGAACAGGTCGAGGATGCGTCGTCGCTGGACGCTGCCCGGCGTATCGGCGTGGACTTCGTGCAAGGCTTTGAGCTCGCCCGACCGCAACCACTGGCGCGCGTGGTGATGCGCGCAGTGAGTTAATAGCGGTCGCCACGCTGCAATGGCTTGCGCGAGCGCCTGCAATGCGTTTTGCTAAGCCACTCGCCTGACTTCCGAGACAGCCTTGTTCAGCAAGTATCACGCGCTTGGCAACGACTATCTGGTGTTGCCCAGCGACTCGAAGGTTTTGCTTACTGCCGATCGCATCGCGCGGTTGTGCGATCGTCACTATGGCATCGGTGGCGATGGCGTGCTGATAGGGCCGCTTGCCTCCTTCACGGCGGATTTTCGCCTGTGCATTTTTAATCCCGACGGCAGCGAAGCGGAAAAAAGCGGCAATGGCTTGCGCATTTTTTGTCGGTATCTGTGGGATCAAGGTCTGGTGGGCAGCCAGCCCTTCAATGTGGAAACCAGTGGCGGCGTTGTGCGTGCGCAGACACTGGATGCAGGGCATGCCGTCCGCGTCGAAATGGGGCGCGTCAGTTTCAACAGCATCGATGTACCACTAACGGGTGAACCGCGCGAGGTATTGAGGGAGTCTGTGCTCGTGAATGGACGCGCCTTCGAATTTTCGGCAGCCAGCATCGGCAATCCGCATTGCGTTATCGTGGTGAACGAAACTTCAGCCGGGCTGGCGCGCGAATTCGGCCCGCTTTTTGAGCGGCTCGATCTGTTTCCCAGGCGTACCAATGTGCAGTTCGTGCAGGTATTGAATCAACAGGCGATTCGCATCGAAATCTGGGAACGCGGCGCCGGTTATACGCTGGCTTCGGGCAGCAGCAGTTGTGCGGCAGCGGCAGTGGCGTACCGGCTGGGATTGTGTGATTCCAGTGTTGACGTTCGCATGCCGGGAGGGGAGATCAGGATCGATCTCAATGCAGCCTTCGAGGCAGTCATGACTGGCGCAGTGACCAGAATATGCAGCGGCGACATCGCTGCTGAATGTTTTGACTGGAAAATATAGCTGCAAAAAAACGGCGCAGTCACTGCGCCGTTTTACCGAGGTTGGTCAAGAGTCTGATCAGTTACAGCAGCGGCACCAGCAACAGCGCCACGATGTTGATGATCTTGATCAACGGATTGATAGCTGGGCCCGCTGTGTCCTTGTAAGGATCGCCGACGGTATCACCCGTCACGGCCGCCTTGTGGGTATCCGAACCCTTGCCGCCGTAGTTGCCTTCTTCGATGTACTTCTTGGCGTTATCCCAGGCGCCGCCACCCGTGCACATGGAAATTGCGACAAACAATCCAGTGACGATGGTACCGATCAGCAGACCACCCAGCGCTTTGACACCAGCACCCGGTCCCATCAGGGCGTTCATGCCGAAGGCTATGACTACCGGTACCAGAATCGGCAGCAGGGAAGGAATGATCATTTCCTTGATGGCGGCCTTGGTCAGCATGTCCACGGCAGTGCCGTATTCGGGTTTGGCGGTGCCTGCCATGATCCCGGGAATTTCCTTGAATTGACGGCGTACTTCCACCACCACTGAACCCGCGGCGCGACCCACAGCTTCCATGGCCATGGCGCCGAACAGGTAGGGCACCAGACCGCCGATGAACAGGCCAATGATGACGGCCGGATCGGACAGGCTGAACGCTTCCAGCTTGCCGGCGGCTTCCAGGTTGTGCGTGTAATCTGCAAACAGTACCAGCGCAGCAAGACCGGCCGAACCGATGGCATAGCCCTTGGTGACGGCTTTGGTGGTGTTGCCCACCGCATCCAGTGCGTCGGTGATCTTGCGCACGTCTTTGGGCAGCCCGGACATTTCCGCGATGCCGCCGCCGTTGTCGGTAATCGGACCATAGGCGTCCAGCGCCACGATCATGCCGGTCATGGACAACATGGCCGTAGCCGCAATGGCGATGCCGTACAGGCCTTCGTAGTGATAGGCACCGTAGATGGCCGCGCACACTGCGAGCACCGGCAACGCAGTAGACTTCATCGATACCGCGAGCCCGGCGATCACATTGGTGCCATGGCCAGTTTGCGAGGCCGCGGCGACATAGCGCACCGGACCGTATTCGGTGGCGGTGTAGTACTCGGTGATCCAGATCAGCGCCGCCGTGAGGGCCAGACCGATCACCGCACAGGCGAACAAGCCGCTGGATTTCTCACCCATCATGTTGTTGGTGACAAACCAGAATGCAATCAACGCCAGCACGCCGGACACCAGCACGCCGCGGTACAACGCATTCATGATCTTGCCGCCATCGCGTGCCTTGACGAAGAAGGTGCCGACGATGGAAGCAAAGATCGATACCGCACCCAGGGCCAGCGGGTACAGCAGATAACTCAGGTCCAAGCTGCCATCGGCATTCTTGAACAGCAGGCCACCCAGTACCATGGTGGCGACAATGGTCACTGCATAGGTTTCAAACAGGTCAGCCGCCATGCCGGCGCAGTCGCCGACATTGTCGCCGACGTTGTCTGCGATCACGGCCGGGTTACGCGGGTCGTCTTCGGGAATGCCGGCTTCCACCTTGCCAACCAGGTCGGCACCCACATCGGCGCCCTTGGTGAAAATGCCGCCGCCCAGACGGGCAAAAATCGAGATCAGCGAACCCCCGAAGGCCAGACCCACCAGCGAGTGCAATGCTGCTTCGTCGCCGATCTGGCCTTTCATTGCCCAGAAATAGCCAGCCACGCCCAGCAGTCCCAAGCCCACCACCAGCATGCCGGTAATGGCGCCGCCACGAAACGCGACCTGCAGGGCGCCATTCAGGCTTTCACTGGCTGCCTGCGCAGTGCGCACATTGGCGCGTACGGAAACGTTCATGCCGATGTAGCCGGCCAGGCCTGACAGCAGCGCACCGACGGCAAATCCGCCGGCAGTGGCCCAGCTCTTCAGCGCCACGCCCAACACCACAAACAGGATCACGCCGACCACGGCAATGGTGGAATACTGCCGATTGAGGTAGGCCTTGGCGCCGGCCTGAATGGCCGCTGCAATCTCCTGCATGCGCGCATTGCCGGGCGATTGCTTGTTGATCCAGCTTACAAATACTCCGCCATAAATGAGTGCGGCAAGACCGGCTCCAATAGCGAGCCACAAGACATTATCCGTGGACATCATTACCCCTGCTGTTGAATTGATAGCGCTGCCAGTGGCAGCGAGGGCCGTTCTTATGACGACCCTCGCCGACTATAACTAGACCTTGAAGTCGGAAGAAAGCTTTTTCCGCACCGCCGTGTTCTTCAGAACGACATATTGCGGCAGGCCATCCTTGTAGGGCGGGTAGTCTTCTCCCTTGATCAGCGGCAACAGATAACGCCGGCCCTTGGCAGTGATATGAAAGCCATCGGGCGTGATGTAGTCGCGCGGCAGCATTTTCTCCACATTTGCCACCTTGCTCAAATCAGCCATGCCGATCTTCCAGCGATAGGGTTTGTCCGATACGCGCACAATGGTCGGCATGACCGAGTTGTGGCCCTTGAGCGCCAGCTCCACTGCGACCTTGCCCACTGCATAGGCCTGCTCCACATCGACTTTGGAGGCGATATGGCGCGCGGCGCGCTGCAGATAATCCGCCACTGCCCAGTGATATTTGTAACCCAGCTTGTCTTTCACCAGTTGCGCGATCACCGGGCCGACGCCGCCCAGCTGCGCATGACCAAAGGCATCACGCAAGCCGGCATCGGCCAGGAACTTGCCCTCGGCGTTTTTTACACCTTCCGAAACTACAACGGCGCAGTAGCCAAACTTGTCTACGCATTCCTTTACCCGTGCCAGGAACTTCGCTTCGTCCAGCGCAATTTCCGGAAACAGGATGATGTGGGGCGCATCGCCGGCTTGTTCCGCCGCCAGACCACCGGCTGCGGCAATCCAGCCGGCGTGGCGACCCATCACTTCCATGATGAATACCTTGGTGGAGGTTTTGGCCATGGAGGCGACGTCGAAACCCGCCTCGCGAATCGATACCGCGACGTACTTGGCTACCGAACCGAAGCCGGGGCAGCAATCTGTGATGGGCAGATCGTTGTCCACGGTCTTGGGCACGTGGATGGCCTGGATGGGATAGCCCATTTTCTCGGCCAGTTGCGACACCTTCCAGCAGGTGTCGGCCGAATCGCCGCCGCCGTTGTAGAAGAAGTAACCAATGTCGTGCGCCTTGAACACTTCGATCAGGCGTTCGTACTGCGCCGGGTTGTCTTCGTATTTCTTGAGCTTGTAGCGCGCTGAACCGAAGGCGCCCGACGGGGTATGCCGCAGGGCGCGAATCGCCGCCGCGGACTCCTTGCTGGTATCGATCAGGTCTTCGGTGAGCGCGCCGACAATGCCGTGCCGTCCCGCGTACACCTTGCCGATCCTGTTCTTGTGCTTGCGGCAGGCTTCGATGACGCCGCAGGCCGAAGCATTGATCACGGCGGTGACGCCGCCTGATTGAGCGTAGAACGCATTACGGGGACGCGATTTGTTTTTGCTGGCGGGCATGGGGGAAACCTCGAGGCAAGGCTGTGGACCGTGGGCTGTGGGTTGTGGGTCAGAATGAGTTTGGTTTTTCCTGACCCATAACCCACAGCCTACAGCCTTTTTAATATCCGCAAAATTCGGTAGGGTAGCCACTTGGCCTTCGGCCAACACTCCAACTACAAACAGGTTGTCTAATATGCGTATCGTTCTGCTCGGCGCACCCGGTTCTGGCAAGGGTACACAGGCTCAACGGCTGCAGGCCAAGTACGGCGTGCCGCAGGTTTCCTCAGGCGATTTATTGCGCGATGCTGTGGCCCGTCAGACCGAACTGGGCATGAAGGCCAAGGCGGCGATGGAAGCAGGACAGCTGGTGTCGGACGCAATCGTGCTGGGCCTGATTCGCGAACGCCTTGCCCAGCCCGATGCGAAAAATGGCTTCATTCTCGACGGCTTCCCGCGCAATAGCGATCAGGCCACGTCGCTGGCCAAGCTGCTTGAGGAAATCGGCCAGCCGCTGGAAACCGTCCTGCTGATGGATGTGCGCACCAGGAGCCTGATCGAACGTCTGGCCGGCCGGCGCGTGTGCCGTAGTTGCGGCGCCGTCCACAATGTTGCGTCGCTTCCGGCCCCCGATGCGCCTTGCACCAAGTGCGGCGGCGAGTTGTATCAGCGCCCCGATGACAAGGAAGAAGTCATTGCCAAGCGTCTGGATGTCTATCAGTCGCAAACCAAACCTCTCATTGAGCACTACCAGAAGCTGGGCCAGCTGAAAGTCATCAAGGGTGAAGGTGAACTCGACCTCATCACTGCACGCATGGAGGCTGCACTGACCAAGCCGCAGGTCAAAGCTGATGCAAAGCCTGCCCCGGTCAAGAAAGCAGCCGCGGAGAAAAAACCGGCAGCCGCGCCCGCGGCAGCGCCAGCCGCTGCGCAGCCGGTGAAAGCCGCAGCGGCGAACACAGTGGCCAAAAAACCGGCCAGGAAGGCTGCAAAAAAGGCTGCCAGGAAAAAAGTGCTGGTGAAAGTGGCCAGGAAGAAAGTTGCCAGAAAAGCAGCAAAGCAAGCCACCAGGAAGGTACTGAAAAAGACGGTCAGGAAGAGCGCCAGGCCCGTCACCAGAAAGGCAGCGAAGAAAGTGGCGAGGAAACCCGTAAAGAAAGCAGTGCGCAAGGCCACCAGGAAAGTTGCCAGGCAGGCTGCAAAGAAGAAAGTCGGCAAAAAAGCTGCTCGCAAGAAGTAATTTTTCGATCGCAAATCACACAGACAACGCCGCGTTTGACGCGGCGTTGTCGTTTCTGGCAGACGGATTTTTCTGGAACTCCAGGTCTGGAAGCGCCTCCAACTTGATGGGTGCGCTGATGAAGCCGCACGCTGGAAACAAGGGGCGATCATGAAAAAGCCAAACGATGTCTGGGATGCCAGCTGCCTGAATCTGCAGCCGGTTCGCGATGCCTGGAGCACCGCACAAGCGCAACTGGTTGACGTGTTGCGCTGGTCAGCTGCCCAGGGTGTGCAAGCGCGGGCCTGGCTGGAATCCACCCATTGCTCTGCCAACGAGTGCACTCGACGCCTGTTGGCGGCGACTTCGCGTAAATAATTGCTGCCGTCATCAACCCTTGTCGTGTGCGGCAAGCAGGGCTTCACCAATCACATCCCTGCGCCAACCCTGTAACAGGCCATCGCGTTTGTTGAAAAACACCAGCTGCTCGGCGTCGCGGCGTGTGGCCAGCAGTTCCGGACTCACTGCAATGCGCTCAGCGGTGCCACGCACCAGTTGCATGAGCTTGCTGACTTGCGATTGTTGTTGCGAGGTGGGACGAAAGTCGCGTGCCGGGGGTTCTTCATCGGCGTTGTGCAGGCCAACGGCCACCAGCGCCAGCAACGTTTCCCCCTGCCTGCGCAGCACAGCAGGTTGCAGGTCGCGACACTGGCCCAGTTCCTCCATGGTGACGGGCAGACGTTCGCTGATGTTGCGTAGCGCCTCATCGCTCAGGATCCAGCCGCGTGGTCTGTCGGCCTGGATGGCGCGCTGTTCGCGCCAGGCAGCCAGTTGTTTCAACACCGCGCGTTGGGCTGGCTGCAATTGCGCCGTACCTTTCAGGCGCAGCCAGGCGTCTTCCGGTCGGGTGCGATACAGCGCGGGATTCTCCAGTGCTTCGGTTTCTTCCTCCAGCCAGTGGTGGCGGTCACGCGCCTGCAGCTCGACTTGCAGTTGCTGGAACAAGGGTCCCAGATAGCGGACATCATCCGCTGCGTACTGCAGTTGCTCGTCCGACAGCGGTCGGCGCGACCAATCGGTGCGTGCCAATCCCTTGCTCAGGTTGACATTGAGGCGTTTGGCCAGCAGGTCGCCATAGCCGATCTGTCCCGGCAGGCCGAGCAATCCCGCGGCAATCTGCGTATCGAACAATGGCCCAGGCACGACGCCCTCAAACTCGCTCGCCGACACCAAGTCCTTTTTCTGGGCCTGTACCAGCACTTCCAGATCCTGCCGTGCCGCGTGCAGCACCTTGATGCGTCGTCGGTCGAGAATGAACTCCAGCAGCGGCTGCAGCGTACTCAGTGCCAGTACATCCACCACCACGCAGGCGTGTTCATTGCCCAGCTGCACCAGGCACAGTTTGGCGTAGTAGGTGCTCTCGCGCAGGAACTCCGTGTCCAGGGCCAGATAGTTGCCATTCGCCAGCAACGCCAGCGCCGCCGCTAATTGGCTGTCTTGAGTGACGTGTACAATGCCGCTGGCAGTCGCAGCGGCAGGAAATGCATCGGTGTTCATCCGGTCATTATAGAGAGTGCCGCCTTCTGATCCTGGTGAATCATTCAGAATATGGGCGGGCATGTTGTCGCAGCTGTTTCGAGTATTTGTCGATATCGCTCTCTGGCGTCGCGGTCCTCAGGATTTGCCGGCCTCGACCACACTGGCCTGGCTGGTGGCGCTGTTCTATGCGCTGACCAGCGCGGTGCGGGTAGGCATGATGGGTGCAGACTTTCGCTCTGCCGTGCTGGTGGTGCTGGTGGATTTGGGGCTGCAAGCGGCCTGGTTGTGGGGGTTGCTGGTGTTTTTCGCCAAGCGACCGCGTTTCCTGCAGAGCATCACTGCCTACCTGGGTATCGGTGCACTGATTACGGTGCTGGACATCGTCATCAGCACGGTGATGAGCTTGCTGGGCATGAGCTACAGCAATCCCAGCAATCCCTGGCCGTTTCTGCACTTGGGACTGATCCTGTTGTTGCTGGGTCGAGTGCTGCAGCAAGCGTTGGAGCGCAGCCTGCTGCAGAGCATGTCCCTGACCTTTGTCATCATGTTGACCATCTGGGCGCTTGCCAAAGGTCTGATGCCGATCGTGTAAGCGGGCACCGGCTTGCTATTGAAATTTGAGGTTTTAATGCACATCCACATTCTGGGTATCTGTGGCACGTTCATGGGCGGCATAGCCGCGCTGGCGCGTGCCGCAGGCCATCGTGTCACCGGTTCGGACCAGAACGTGTATCCGCCGATGAGCGACCAGCTGGCCGCGCTGGGCATTGAGCTGATTCAGGGCTATGACCCGGAGCAGCTCAAGCTCAAGCCCGATGTGGTGGTGGTGGGCAACGTCATGAGTCGTGGCAACGCACTGGTGGAAGCCTTGCTCAACAGCGATATTCCCTACACCTCGGGCCCCGAGTGGCTGTCACGTCACGTGCTCGCCGGCCGTCACGTGCTGGCAGTGGCTGGCACCCACGGCAAGACCACCACCACCAGCATGCTGACCTGGATTCTCGAGCACAGCGGTCGCAAGCCGGGCTTTCTGGTGGGTGGCGTGCCGGCGAATTTCAATGTCACCGCGCGCCTGGGCGAGGGCAAACACTTTGTAGTGGAAGCCGACGAATACGACACGGCGTTTTTCGACAAGCGCGCCAAGTTTGTTCATTACCGGCCGCGTACCGCGATCCTGAATAATCTCGAACATGATCACGCCGACATCTATCCCGACGTTGCGGCGATTCAGAAGCAGTTCCATCTGTTGCTGCGCATGGTGCCGGGTGCTGGCCGTCTGGTGGTCAACGGTGCTGAATCAAATCTGCGCGAAGTGATCGAGATGGGCTGCTGGACACCGGTGGTGAAGTTTTCCGCTGATAAACACTACGGCGAGTGGCACGCCGATTTGCAGGGCCTAGGTGATGGTTCGCACTTCGTTGTCATGCAGGCAGACAAGGCTTGGGGCGAAGTGCAGTGGAGCATGCTGGGCAGACACAATGTCGAGAATGCGCTGGCCGCCATCATTGCCGCTGAACATGCCGGTGTCAGTGTCGCCGAGTCGATTGCCGCGCTCAATGCCTTCGGCGGCGTGAAGCGTCGCATGGAAGTGCGCGGTGTGGTGAATGGCATCACCGTGTATGACGACTTCGCGCATCACCCGACAGCCATCACCACCACCATGCAGGGCCTGCGTCGCAAGGTCGGCAAGGCTCGCATCATCGCCGTGCTGGAGCCGCGTTCCAATACCATGAAACTCGGCACGCATCGCGAGCCCTTGAAACAATCGCTGCAAGGCGCCGAACAGATCTGGCTGTATCAGGGGCCGGATGTGAAATGGGATGTGGCGTCTTTGGCCAGGGAGGTCGGCCCACATGCGCGAGTGCACACCAATATCGACCAGATGGTGAATGATCTTGCGCTTGAGACGAAGTCAGGCGATCACGTGCTCATCATGTCGAATGGTGGCTTTGGCGGGATACATGGCAAGTTGCTGGCGAAGCTAAAAGCCTGATTTCCCTGCAACCTGATTACGCCCGCCCGACGTTGTAATCATTCGGCGAATGGAAGTATTCGCTCTCGGCGGCGAGCTGCTCGATCATCTTGCGCAGTTCGGCCATGCGTCCCTCTGCAGTGGCGATGGTGGTGCAGTCGTCGCAGCTGGGGTCGCCGCAGGGCTGGCGTGAATACAGCCAGAACTGCAGGGCGCCGGCCAGCATGCCGTCGGCAATGTCCCACAGGTCCGCTTTCTGGTCCTGCTCGGCAATGCTGTTGCCGATGTCCACGGTGCGGGCGAATGCTTCGTTGAAACTGGCTTCTGGGTTTTGCATGGCAGGTAAAGTGTCCGGAAAACTGGGCGTTATTGTACGCTGCCAAGCGCCGTGCAGCGTGCGATACTGGCGGCCTTGTTATTGTTTGCAGCGTTGAGGTTTTTATGTCGCAGGATTCTCCGGCTGAATCACAGATGGATGTTGCCAGCCTGTACCGGGAAGATACCTACACCGACCGCAAGCTGGGCGTAATTCGCTGCATGACGCCGGTCAATGGCGAAGGTGGCGTGGATACCAGCCGGCCGGTGCTGTATCTCGGCCAGGCCGAAATCATGACCAACATGGGTCCGGTGCCGATCAATTTTGAAATTGAAGCCAGGACGCTGGCTGAAGCAGCAGCCGGGTTCGCTGCGGCGGCACAGCAGGGTATCGAGCGCACCATGGCGCAGATCCAGGAAATGCGGCGTCAGCAGGCCTCACAACTGGTGGTGGCGCCCGGCATGGCTGGCTTGAAGGATGGGCCGGTGCCCGGTCGCGGCGGCAAGATCCAGCTGCCCTGATTACCCTCAGCCTGCCCTCTCCCTCAGGGAAAGGGTTTAGGAATGATCGGCATACCACCACTCAAATGCGCTGTTGGATACGCTCACTATCCTAAACCCTCTGCCTGAGGGAGAGGGCAGGGTCAGGGTTCTGCAGTAACCTTTGCATTCGTATCTCACGTCTCCACATTTCCAGTGTTCTTCTGTATCTAATTAGTGCATCGATAATTGCGGGTGCACTGAAACTGCTCCATGTGGGGCCGCATCGCCTTGCGCACCGGCAAGAATAGGGCAATCATCCTCTGGCATGGTTTTCGCTTTGGAATAACGACCGCCAACAACAGAGCAGGGGTTCGCCTGGATGGGTTTGTCGCAACCGCCCTATGATGAAATGCACGCCAGTGACGGCGTTCGATCGCACTATCGTGCATTCGCCGACTGGTTGAAGGGCACGCCGGGCGAAAAACTGAAACGCAAACGCGCCGAAGCCGACACCCTGTTTCATCGAGTGGGCATCACCTTCGCGGTGTACGGCGAGGAGGCTGGCACCGAGCGTCTGATTCCTTTCGACATCGTTCCGCGCATCATTCCTGCGGCTGAATGGCAGCAACTGGCTGCAGGACTCAAGCAGCGCGTGCGGGCGCTGAACGCCTTCATCAAGGACATCTACCACGACCAGGAGATTCTCAAGGCGGGCAAGCTGCCGGCCGATGAGATCCTGAACAACGCCCAGTTCCGTCCGGAAATGAAGGGCGTGAAGGTGCCCAACGACATCTATGCGCATATTGCCGGGGTGGATGTGGTGCGTGCCGGCAAGGGCGAGTTCTACGTGCTGGAAGACAATCTGCGCGTGCCGTCGGGTGTGTCGTACATGATTGAAGACCGCAAGATGATGATGCGGCTGTTCCCCGAGCTGTTTGCCACGCACGCTATTGCGCCGGTGGAGCACTACCCCGATCTGTTGCTGGATACCTTGCGCAGCGTGGCGCCCTCCGGAGTCAACGATCCGGTGGTGGTGGTGCTGACGCCCGGGTCCTACAACAGTGCTTACTTCGAGCATGCCTTCCTGGCGCAACAGATGGGCGTGGAGCTGGTGGAAGGTGCAGATCTGTTCGTCAAGGACAACTACGTCTACATGCGTACCACGCGTGGGCCGCAGCGGGTGGATGTGATCTATCGCCGCATCGATGATGATTTTATCGATCCAAAGGCATTCCGTCCTGACTCGCAACTGGGTGTGCCTGGGTTACTGGATGCGTATCGCGCCGGTCGCGTGAATGTGACCAATGCCATCGGTACCGGCGTGGCCGACGACAAGTCGATTTATCCTTACGTGCCGGACATGGTGCGTTTCTATCTGGGTGAAGAGCCGCTGCTTAATAACGTTCCAACGTACATCCTGCGTCGCCCTGACGATCTCAAATACACGCTGGATCATTTGAGCGAACTGGTCGTGAAAGAGGTGCATGGTGCGGGTGGTTACGGCATGTTGATTGGCCCGGCTGCCAGCAAGGCCGAGCTGGAAGCCTTCCGCGCACGCATCATTGCCGAGCCGAACAAGTACATCGCACAACCGACGCTGTCGTTGTCGGCCTGCCCCACCTTTGTCGAAAGTGGCCTTGCGCCGCGCCATATCGACTTACGTCCCTTCGTGTTGTCGGGCAATGAAGTCAAACTGGTGCCCGGTGGCCTGACACGTGTGGCCTTGCGCGAAGGCTCGCTGGTAGTGAACTCGTCACAAGGCGGTGGCACCAAGGACACCTGGGTTCTGGAGCGGTAGGTCCTGTTAGTGCTTATGACATCGCTGCGTTGGCGCCCCCAAAAGCGCCAGGCAAGGCGCGAGGAGAGGAGTTTGGTAATTCCAAATGAACGACGAGCAACGCGGCATGGCGCTTTTGGGGGCCCAACCCGAAGGGACGGGATCAGAAGGACTCAGGACTTTGTTGCACCTCGCTTGAGTACGTTAAGTACACCGCGCTCGGTGCGTCGCGTCCTGAGTCCTTCTGACCTCCGTCGCAGCGATGTCATAAGCAATAACAGGACCTGACATGTTAAGCAGTACCGCAGACAAACTGTTCTGGATGGCGCGGTATTCGGAACGCGCTGAAAATCTGGCGCGCATGCTGGATGTGAACTATCGCATGTCACTGTTCCCGCAGGCCTCGCAGGGACTGACGCAGGGCTGGAATGCGCTGCTCGCCATCAGCGATCTGATGGGCGAGTTCAAGAATCGCTATCCCGAAACCACACCGGAGAATGCGCTGGCGTTCTTCGCCTTTGATCAAAGCAATCCCTCGAGCATCATCAGTTGCTGGCGTGCAGTGCGCGAAAATGCCCGCGCGGTGCGGGGTGCATTGACTGCCGAAACCTGGGAAACGGTGAACTCCACCTGGCTGGAGTTGCGCAACATGGAAAACAACATCAAGGGTGGCGCTGACATCAATGACTTTTTTGAATGGGTGAAGTACCGCTCGCATCTGGTGCGTGGCGTGCTGCGCTCCACCATGTTGCGCGATGAAGCCTTCCACTTCGCCTGGCTGGGCACATATCTGGAACGTGCCGATAACACGGCACGTATTCTCGACGTGAAGTATCACATGCTGCTGCCGCGTGGTGAAGGTGCTGGCGGCGCAGCGGATTACTATCAGTGGAGCGCCCTGCTCAACTCGGTGGCGGCTTTCGAGATCTATCGCAAGGTATATCGCGATGTCATCACACCACGCCGTGTGGCCGAGTTGCTGATCCTGCGCGATGACATGCCGCGGTCACTCAGCCACTGCATCCGCCAGTCGTATTTTCATTTGCAGCAGGTGCGCAATCATCAATCCGCCGAGACCGAGCGGCGCGTGGGCGTGCTGGATGCCGAGCTTCACTTTGGCCGTATCGACGATGTGTTCGATTCCGGCCTGCATGAATATCTGATGCGCTTCATCGACCGCGTCTACGAACTAGGCGAACGTGTGTCCAAGGACTTCCTGATTCCCGCGGAAGTTGCCTGAGTCTGCTGCAGGAATCCTCATCCTTGCTTTGACCTGCAGGACTGGTGCGCCTACCATGCGCGCCTTCCTTATCGAGAGCGCAGTGATGACATATTGTGTGGGCATTCTGGTGGACGAAGGGCTGGTGTTCCTCTCCGATTCGCGCACCAATGCGGGCGTGGACC
This sequence comes from uncultured Pseudomonadota bacterium, assembly GCA_963748005.1. Classification (GTDB taxonomy): domain Bacteria; phylum Pseudomonadota; class Gammaproteobacteria; order Steroidobacterales; family Steroidobacteraceae; genus CAILZL01. Next base: position 1,242,039 of record CAVVHH010000002.1, on the reverse strand, counting down.
AGATCAGCACCTTCCGCAAAATGACGGTGTTCGAGCGGCCGGGTGATCGCGCCATGGTGCTGATGACCGCCGGCAATCTGGCCATCGCGCAGTCATTGATCAGTATCCTGCAGGAACGCATCAATGCCAGGGACACCGGCACACCCAATCTGATGAACGTCAGCAACATGTTCGAAGCCACGCGCCTGGTAGGTGAGGCGTTGCGCGAGGTGTACCACCGTGACGCAGATGCGCTCAAGGAGCATGGCATCGAATTCAACGCCCAGCTGATTTTTGGCGGCCAGATCGGCAATGAGTTGCCGCGATTGTTCAATATCTATGCGGCCGGCAACTTCATCGAGGCCACCCCCGACACGCCCTACTTCCAGATTGGCGAATCCAAGTACGGCAAGCCGATTCTGGATCGCGTCATTACCCGCAGTCTCAGTCTGCTGCGCGCGGTGAAGTGTGCACTGGTGTCCATGGACTCCACCATTCGTTCCAATCTGTCAGTGGGGCTGCCGCTGGATCTCATCTGCATCAAGCGCGACGCATTGAAGCTGGGCAGTCACGTCAATATCGATGCCAAGCATCAGTATTACGCCATGATCAACCGTCAGTGGAGCGAAAGCCTGCGGCATGCGTTTCATGCGATCCCCGATCCTGATTGGCTGTAGCGGCTACTCTGCAGTCGCTGTCAATCCAGACGTTGCTTCGTCTGGTCGCTGCAAACGCGGTTGCAAACGAACAGTTGAATTCCCTATCCTGCGGTTCAACTTGAGGGAAAAGTCATGACCATGTCACGTTATTGCCTGATTGCCGCCACGGTGCTTGCGCTGGCTGCCTGTGGTAACAGGAACGAGGCGCCGAGTGCGGCAGCGAACGAACTCGTCGTCAAGATCGGCCACGTCGCACCGATTACCGGCGATCAGGGTCACCTGGGCAAGGACAACGAGAATGGCGCCCAGCTTGCGATTGACGAACTGAATGCCGAAGGTGTGATGATCGGCGGTCAGAAGATCAAGTTCGAGCTGATGAAGGAGGACGATCAGCACGATCCGAAGCAGGCTCCCATCGTGGCCCAGCGTTTTGTCGATGCGGGGGTGGTTGGCGTGATCGGCCATCTGAACTCCGGGACGACCATCCCGGCGTCTGCCATCTATAGCGCTGCCGGCATTCCACAGATTTCCCCCTCTGCCACCAATCCGGTCTACACCCAGCAGGGTTTCAAGACCGCCTTCCGTGTAATCGCCAACGATGTTGCCCAGGGCGCCGCACTCGGCAAGTTCGTAGCCGAGAACCTGCACGCTAAAAAAGTGGCGATCATTGACGACCAAAGCGCCTATGGCAAAGGCCTGGCTGATGAATTCGAGAAAGCCGCTACGGCGAATGGCGTGACAATCGTCGCCCGCGAAGCTGGTGACGACAAGACCACTGACTTCAGTGCCATTCTCACCAAGATTAAAGGCAAGCAACCCGAGCTGGTGTTCTATGGCGGCATGGACGCGCAAGCCGGGCCGCTGGCCCGGCAGTTGAAGACACTCGGCATCAAAGCCAAAGTAATCGGCGGTGACGGCATGCAAACTCCGGAATTGATCAAGCTCGCGGGCGACAATGCGGAAGGCCAGTATGGCTCGCAACCCGGCGCGCCGAAGGACAAGATGCCGGGCTATGCCGACTTCGACAGGAAGTACCACAACAAATACAAGATCGATATCCAGTATCACGCCGCATTCGCCTACGATGCCGTGATGGTGATGGTTGCTGCGATGAAGAAGGCCAATTCCACCGAACCCGCCAGGTATCTGCCGGAGCTGGCCAATACCAACTACAACGGCGTAACCGGCAACATCCAGTTTGATGCCAAGGGCGACCTGTTGAATGGTTCGGTGACTGTGTACGAGGTCAAGAACGGTCAGTGGGAATCGGTAGCCGCTGTCAGTGCCCGGTAACAAGACGCGCTGCAGATTTGAATAGCTAATCCCATGGTTCATGCTCACGACGCGCGCGATGCGGCTGGCCCGCAACCCTCGTCCCGCGAGGAACGTCAGTGAGCGAACTGGTACAGCAAATCCTGAATGGCCTGGTGGTGGGCAGCATGTATGCGCTGATTGCGCTCGGCTACACCATGGTTTACGGCATTCTGCAGATCATCAACTTCGCCCACGGCGAGGTGATGATGATTGGCGCCATGGTCACCATTTCTGTGATCAATCTGCTCACTGGTGCAGGCGTTACCTTGCCAGGACCATTGTTACTGCTGGCCGGGCTGTTGATCGCCGCACCGGTCACCATGTTGCTGGGCTTCCTGATTGAACGCATTGCCTATCGGCCGCTGCGCAATGCGCCGCGGCTCGCGCCGCTGATTACCGCCATTGGCATTTCCATCTTGTTACAGCAGGTGGCGGTGCTGATCTGGAAAAGCAATCCGCGTTCCTTCCCCGATGTGGTGTCGCAACAACCCATTGAATTTCTCGGTGCGCACATTACCGGTGTGCAGATCGCCATCATCGTCCTGGCGCTGCTGGTGATGACGGGCTTGCTGCTGCTGGTCGAGAAAACCCGACTCGGCCGGGCCATGCGCGCGGTGTCGATGAACCAATCAGTGGCGGCATTGATGGGCGTGAATATCAACCGGGTAATTTCGCAGACCTTCATACTGGGTTCCGCGCTGGCCGCCGTCGCGGGGGTGATGTGGGCAGCCAATTACGGCCTTGCCACTCCCACCATGGGATTTACGCCGGGTCTGAAAGCGTTCACTGCTGCGGTGCTCGGCGGCATCGGTAATCTGGGCGGCGCAGTAGTGGGTGGCATCCTGCTGGGACTGATTGAGAGTCTGGGTACTGGCTACCTGGTACCCAGTGAATACCGCGATGTGTTCGCGTTCCTGGTGCTGATCGGGGTGCTGGTGCTGCGTCCTTCCGGGTTGATGGGTGAGCGTGTGGCCGAACGTGCCTGAGCACTCATCCTTGAACCGATCATGAACTCCGCCACCCTGCGCCATACCCGAACTCTGCTCCTGATCGTGGCTCTGTCGGTGTTGCCATTCGTGATCCAGCAGGCGTTTGGTAATGCCTGGCTGCGCACGCTCGACACCGCCATGCTGTACATCATGCTAGCGCTGGGGCTGAACATCGTGATCGGTTACGCGGGGCTGCTGGATCTTGGCTACATCGCTTTTTATGCGGTGGGCGCCTACACCTACGCACTGCTTAATTCTCCGCAACTGTTACCGTTGCTCACTGGTACCGGCTACGAGGGGTTGCTGCATACGCCATTGTGGATCGTGCTGCCGCTGGCGGCTTTTCTGGCAGGCGTATTCGGCATGCTGCTGGGCGCGCCCACGCTCAAGTTGCGTGGTGACTATCTGGCCATTGTGACGCTGGGGTTTGGTGAAATCATCCGGCTGTTGCTGCGCAATCTGAGCAAGCCGGTCAACATCACCAACGGTCCCATCGGCATCAATCGCATCGAGCCCGCCAGCTTCTGGGATCACAAGATCACCAGTCCGTTGCATCTCGGCGGCATCGAGTTCGGCGCCCTGCATCAATACTACTATCTGTTTCTGGCGCTCGTGCTGCTGGTGATAGTGGTATCGGTGCGCTTGCAGGACTCGCGTATCGGCCGCGCCTGGATCGCGATCCGCGAGGACGAAATTGCCGCGCAGGCCATGGGCATCAACACCCGCAATGTGAAATTGCTGGCGTTCGCCATGGGCGCAAGCTTCGGCGGTGTCTCCGGTGCGTTGTTCGCCAGCTACCAGGGTTTTGTCTCGCCAGAGAGTTTCATACTGATGGAATCGATCATGGTGCTGGCCATGGTGGTGCTGGGCGGCATGGGTAATATTCCCGGCGTGATTCTCGGTGCAATATTGCTGAGCCTGACTCCCGAGATATTGCGCGATGTGGTGAATCCCCTGCAGGACAGGTTTCTGGGCGAGCGCATCGTGGCCCCGGACGATCTGCGCATGCTGGTATTTGCCGTGGCCTTGATCCTGGTCATGCTGTTGCGACCCGAAGGTCTGTGGCCATCACGACGGCGCAAGGCAGAATTCCACGAAGCTGAAGCACCCGTCACCAAAGTTGGTGCCAAGGCGACACAGCATGATTGAACCCCTGCTGGAAATTCGTGGCATCAACAAGCGCTTCGGTGGACTGCACGCCCTCAGCGAAGTGAGTCTGGCCATCAATCAGAGCGAAATCTATGGACTGATTGGCCCCAACGGCGCCGGCAAGACAACGTTGTTCAATGTGCTGACGGGACTTTACCAGCCCGACGACGGCAGCTTCACCTTTAACGGCCGTAATCTGTTCCGTGCGAAGCCGCATGTAGTGGTAGCCAGCGGCATCGCCCGCACGTTTCAGAACATCCGCCTGTTTCACAACATGACGGCACTGGAAAACGTGATGGTGGGGCGGCACGCGCGCACGCACGCCGGGGTGATCGGCGCCATCCTGCGCAGTGCTGCCGCACGCCGTGAAGAAGCAGCAATCCGGCAGCGTGCTGCGGAACTGCTGATCTACGTTGGCATTGGCGATCGCGCCGATGACATCGCCAGGAACCTGTCCTATGGTGATCAACGTCGTCTCGAGATTGCCCGTGCCCTGGCCACTGATCCAACGCTGCTGGCATTGGACGAACCTGCTGCAGGCATGAACAGCAAGGAAACCGACGCACTCAAGCAGTTGCTGCAGAAGGTCCGCAACGATGGGGTAACGATCTTGCTGATCGAGCATGATGTGAAATTGATGATGGGCTTGTGTGATCGCATTGCCGTACTCGACTACGGCAGGAAGATAGCCGAGGGACCGCCTGAGGTGGTGAAGTGTGATCCGAAGGTGATCGAGGCCTATCTCGGCGTGGCAGAGGCATGAGCGAAATGCCAGCGCCACCCTTGCTGAAAGTCGAAGGTCTCGAAGTGGCCTATGGCGGCATTCAGGCCGTGAAGGGCATTGATCTGGAAATCCGCAGTGGCGAACTGGTTGCATTGATCGGCGCCAATGGCGCCGGCAAGACGACTGCACTCAAGACCTTGTGCGGATTACTGCGTCCCAATGCCGGGCGCATCAGCTATGCCGGCGAGGATACCAGCCAGATACCGGCACATGGTTTTGCCGAGCGCGGCCTGGTCATGGTGCCTGAAGGACGCGGCGTATTCAGCCGTCTCACGGTACATGAAAATCTGCAGATGGGCGCGTACTGTCGTGGCGACAAAGATGCCATCGCCGCGGACCTTGAGCGTGTTTACGAATTATTCCCCCGTTTGAAGGAGCGCTACAAACAACTGGCGGGCACGCTTTCCGGTGGCGAACAGCAAATGGTGGCGATCGGTCGCGCCATGCTGTCGCGGCCACGACTGTTGTTGCTGGACGAGCCTTCAATGGGACTCGCGCCGCTGATAGTGCAGAAGATCTTCGAGATCATTCACCAGATCGCCAGCGAGGGCGTGACCATGTTGCTGGTAGAACAAAACGCCCGGCTCGCGCTCAAGACCGCCCAACGCGGCTATGTGATGGAAAGTGGCCAGATCACCTGCGCCGACAGTGCCGACGCGCTGTTGGCGGATCCCAAAGTCCAGCACGCCTATTTGGGCGAATAATTTGCAGGGGCGGTTCGTGACCGAAGGAAATGGTTCACCCATGAACCGCCTTCTTCATGGTATTCATCAGAAGAGTGGTTGTTGCGTCATGCCGACGCAAAGCCGCGTTTGCGCAGCAGTGCGTTCACATCCGGATCGCGGCCACGGAAGCCGCGATAGGCAACATCGGGTTCCTGCTGATTGCCGGTGGTGAAGACAAAATTGCGCAGTCGTTCGGCAAGTTGCGGGTCAAATACATCGCCGCTGTCGGTAAAGGCTTCCCAGGCGTCGGCCACCAGTGTGTCGGCCCACAGATAGCTGTAATAACCCGCTGCATAGCCATCGCTGGAAAAAATGTGGCTGAACTGCGGCGTGCGATGACGCATGACAATCTCTTCCGGCATGTCCAGTGCCTTGAGTGTATCGCGCTCAAATTGTGTTGCGTCGATGGCGGTATCGCCCGCCAGATGCAGCTCCATGTCGATCATGGCGCTGGCCAGATATTCCAGGGTAGCGAAGCCCTGATTGAAATTGCGCGCGCGGCTGATCTTGTCCACCAGCTGTTGCGGCATGGGCTGACCACTCTGGTAATGCCGAGCAAAACGATTCAGCACTTCCGGCACCAATAGCCAGTGTTCCAGCAGCTGCGACGGAAACTCGACGAAGTCGCGTGCCACCGAGGTACCTGCCAAAGTCGGATAAGAAACATTCGACAACAAGCCATGCAGTGCATGACCAAACTCATGGAACAAGGTCACCGTGTCGTCCCAGTTGATCAGTACCGCTTCGCCAGCTTTTCCTTTCGTGAAGTTGGCGTTGTTGGACACGATGGGCGTGACGTGACCCGCAAAGTTCTGCTGGCTGCGGTATTCACTCATCCAGGCACCGGACTGTTTGCCGCGCCGAGCATAGGGATCGAAAAACCACAGACCTGCATGCTGGCCCTGCGTGTTCTGCACTTCCCACACGCGAACGTCCGGGTGGTATACCGGCACGTCATTCACCGCGACAAACTTCAATCCGAACAGTTTGTCGGCGACAAAGAACATGCCCTCGCGCAGTTGTTCCAGCTGCAAGTAGGGCTTCAATTCATTGGCATCCAGATCGTAGCGCGCCTTGCGTACCTGTTCGGCATAGTAGCGATAGTCCCAGGCCTGGATCTTGATGCCATCCTTGTCCGCGAGCTGCTGCATGTCAGCCACTTCCTCACGAACCCGCGCTACTGCCGGATGCCACAATGCGCGCAGCAGTGCAGTCGCGCTCTGCGGAGTCTTGGCCATGGAATCTTCAAGCTGCCAATGTGCATGGGTTTCATATCCCAGCAGCCTTGCGCGTTCGGCACGCAGCTTGAGAATCTCGGCGATCAGGTGTTTGGTGTCAGTGGCGCCGCCGTTGTCGCCACGTTTGACGAAGTTGCGCCACACGCGCTCGCGCAGGTCGCGACGTGTCGAGTACGTCAGAAAAGGTTCGATACTGGAACGCGTGTTGGCGACAACCCACATGTTTTTCAGACTGCGCTCGCTGGCTTCGGCGGCCGCAGCGGCGATTTCCGACTCCGGCAATCCCGCCAGATCATCTGCTTCATGCAACACCACAAAGGTGTCGCTTTCGTCTTTCAGAATGCGTTGACTGAATTCGGTGAACAGCCCTGCCAGCGATTGATTGATGGCCGACAACCGTGCTTTCGAAGGCGCATCCAGCTGCGCACCGGCACGAGCGAAATTCTGATACTGCACCCAGGTCAGCCGCTGCTGTTCGGTGTTCAGACCACTGTGTTCCCGCTGTGCGTAAACGTGCGCAACGCGAGCAAACAAGGCCTCGTTCTGGGTAATGGCATCGTGAAACGCGGCCAGCTTCGGCTCCATCTCGCGTTCCACGTCCTGCATGGCCGCATCGCTCATGCTGCCGCTATAGATGTGATAAATCGCCAGTACCCGGTCTAGGGTGCGGCCGGCCGACTCCAGCGCGGCAATGGTGTTGTCAAACGTCGGTGCCACCGGGTTGTGCGCAATGGCGTCTATTTCCGCCAATTGTGCATCCATGCCGGCCTGCAGCGCGGCAGGAAAATGAGCAGCGTTAACCGTTGCGAACGGCGGTATGCCGCCATAGGGGCCGCTCCAGGGCGCAAGCAATGCGGTTGGAAATTCGGCTGAAGCGGGTTGTGTAACGTCGGTGTGGCTCATTCAGATCGGCATGCAGTAGTGAAGACGTGAGTCTGCCGCCAATGATGTGGGTAAATCAATTGACGCAGGATGTGATCAGCAGGCAAGTTTGTGCAACTGCAGAAGACCAGTGTTGAAAAGGAGAAAATCACTGGTACCTGCAAAATGGATACTTCGGCGATCATTGAATCCTTTCAGCCACTGATGGGTTATCTGGCTGAACAGAACAAGGGCCTGACCTGTGGTTGGCCGGGAGAAAACAAGGCTTGATTTGTGTTTCCTCTCCCGGTTCTGGGAGAGGCCAAGCATCTATGGAGTAATGCCCAATGCGACCTACAGCACACGTTTTCGGGGTTACTCCTGCCGCTATTACACAACTATTACATTGCCCCCAACCCGGCATTGCTATCTTCAATCTCAAGTAAATCGATTGAGGATCACTCAGTGTTCAAAGATCTGGCAAAGCGCAGCAACCAGGGCAACTGGATCACCAAGTTCTTCATGGCCGCATTCCACATTGGCGCGGTCATCGCGTTGTTCAATTTCAGCTGGCAGGGCCTCCTCTGGGCCTGTGTGTTGTGGTGGATCACCGGCGGGCTGGGTATTGGCCTGGCTTATCACCGCCTGCTCACGCATCGATCCTTCAAGACACCCAAGTGGCTGGAATACACCCTGACTACCTTTGCCACCATGGCGCTGGAAGGCGGCCCGATTTTCTGGGTGGCGACCCATCGCAAACATCACAAGTTCACCGACAAACCCGGCGATCCGCATTCACCGCGCGATGGTAAGTGGTGGTCGCACATGGGCTGGATTCTCGGCGGCACGGCGCTGCATCAGTCCACCACCGAACTGGCGGCGCAGGTGCCCGATCTGGCGCGCGACAAGTTTCATGTCTGGATCAGCAAGTACCACTGGGTGCCGTTGACCACACTGGGTTTCATCATTCTGGCGCTGTACGGCTGGCAGATGGTGTACTGGACCATCTTCCTGCGCGTCACCGTTGGCCTGCATTGCACCTGGATGGTGAACTCGGTGAATCACATCTGGGGTTCGCGCCGGTTCGAAACTGATGAAGACTCCACCAATAATTTCTGGGTGGCGCTGGTGACCTTCGGCGAGGGCTGGCACAACAATCACCACGCCCATGCGCAATCGGCGCGTCATGGCTTTCGCTGGTGGGAAATCGATATCAACTGGTATTGCATCAAGGCCCTTGGCCTGGTGGGGCTGGCGCGTAACATCAAGTTGCCCAATCCGGAACTGCTGAAAGGCAAGTTCGAGGTTTCGCCCCTAGGTCAATCACCCATGGGCGCTCAGCCAGTGCCAGTGGCCATCCGCTCCAACGAGTCCTGATACATGGGGGCGGCGACGTTACCAGCCTCTGGTGAGCTGGCGCTGGCGCGTTACACTGCCGCCCTAATGAATATCACCAGCCGCAGCAAGGCCGTCGCGTTCTTCATCGTACTGGGCAGTACGCTGGTGGCGGTCGCGTTGGCCCTTAACGTCACCTGGATTCTGAATTCTCCGGGGGTGTGGCCGATTGTCATCGGCGCGGTGCTGTTCGCGCTGATCATTGCCGGTTTGATCATCAATACCGTATTTTTGGTGCGGGAAATCCGCCGCAATGAACAGCATGACAGCTTCATCAATGCAGTCACGCATGAGCTGAAAACCCCGATCGCATCGATGCGCCTGTATCTCGAGACCTTGCAGGCGCATTCATTGAGTGAATCGCAGCGCCAGGATTTCTATCGCATCATGCACAAGGATACGGATCGGCTGACGTCCACCGTCGAGCAGGTGCTGCGTGCGGCCGAGACAGTACAGAACCGCGGCGAACGCAACTGGTCGCCGCTGGATCTGGCAGCCCTGCTGCATGAATGCGTGGAGCTGGCGCGGCAGCGCCATCAATTGAACGCTGCGGCGCTGACCGAGCTGCAGTCCACCGCCACGCAGGAAGCAGTCACGGTTCTGGGTGACGCCGAAGAGTTGCGCACGGCCATCACCAATCTGCTGGATAACGCCGTCAAGTATTCTCCCGACCAGGTAAAGATTACCGCTGCAGTACAAGCGCAGGGCGATGAGGTGCTGGTGCAGGTGAGTGACCAGGGCGTGGGTATCCCGCGCAATGACCTGAAGCGGATTTTCAAGCGTTTTTATCGCACTGGCCGCGCGCGCAACAAGGTCAAGGGCACAGGGCTTGGCTTGTTCATTGTGCGCGCCATCGTCAAGAAGCATCGGGGCAGCGTTATTGCCGAGAGTGACGGCGAGGGCAGGGGCGCAACCCTCACGCTGCACCTGCCGAAATTCAAACCGCAATGAGCCGCTTGCTGGTGGTAGAGGATGAGACGCATCTGGCGCAGGGCCTGCGTTTCAATCTCGAAGCGGAAGGCCATGAGGTGACGATATGCGACAGCGGTGAAGCCGCGTTGCAACACCTTCAGCAGCACGATGCAGATGCCGTGGTGCTGGACGTCATGCTGCCGGGTATGGATGGCTTTGCTGTCGTGAGTGCACTGCGCAAGGCCAATCAGTTCGTGCCGGTGCTGATGTTGACCGCACTCAATCGCCCCGAAGAAGTGATCAAGGGTTTTGAAAGCGGCGCAGACGATTATCTGCCCAAGCCTTTCGACCTGAAGATTTTGCTGGCGCGCATTCATGGCCTGTTGCGGCGGCGGCAATGGGCAGGCGCGCCTGTTGCACCGAGCAATCAGGGTGCCGAGGTGTTTGTATTGGGAGATCGCACCGTCGACTTTCGCGCGCTGGAGCTGCATTCCCCGGCGGGCAACATCAAGCTCACCCTGATGGAAGTGGAGTTGCTCCGCTATCTCATCAGCAATCAGGGCCGCGCAATATCACGCCAGGAAATTCTCAAGGACGTCTGGGGTCTGCCCGCAGACATGGATACCCGCGCGATTGACAACTTCATCGTGCGGCTGCGCAAGTATCTGGAAGACAATCCCGGCAAGCCGGAACATCTGCTGACGGTGCGGGGAGTGGGGTACAGATTTGTGGTGGAATCGGCGAGCTAAAAGCGATACGTGATCGCTCCATTTTCTTCACCCAGCTTTTTATCTGCAATCAACCAATCGACAAACGCCTGAATTTCAGTTTCCGGAATCTTTTTCCCACAATGAGAGTGAAGATGCGCAACGAGACCGTTGCGTTTGCGTGGGCGTTTGTTCTTTTGCATCTTTTCCAACCATTCAAGTGCATTAGTCAAGATCGGATTCGGTGTAGGTGTTGCGGCTTTCCTGGTTATGGATTTTGGTTTGATGGGAGCCTGTGCTACGCCAATCTGCTCAATTCGTCGCACTGCAAGTTGGCGTCCAGTCAGATGTTTTATTAAGGCATCGAATCCCTTGTCCTTTGACAAAATGGCGCACGACGTTTCAGGATGTCTAGCGAAAATCTCGCCTAAATAGAAAGCAATATGGAAATCTAGGGCGTTCTTTCCCTGGCCTTCGATATCGACTTGCACGAAGCGTTCGCGCAGCTTTACCGCGCTCTTCAGGAGTTCAGTTGGTACGGATTTCTGTGTGGTGCCGACAAAGAATATTACTGTCGTGTCGGCCGAGATAGCGCCGAGATCTACCTTGCCGATATTTTCGTAATCCACGAGCAAAACTGTCTTATTCATATGTGGATGCCGCGCGGTGAGGGGTGCTGTCCGGAAGTGATCAGAGCAACCGTCGCAGCAGCTCATCACGTGATATGCGTTGTTGTATTGAAAGTTCAGTGAGAATCGAATTCAAAGTGCCGACCTTGATCGGCGAGTGATTCGGCACGGTGATATGACATTGCTGCGGGTGGTGCGCGGTGAGCCGGATGTGGCTACCGGTCTGCCGGGAGGGTGTGTACCCTATTCGTTCCAGCGCCTTGATCAGGGTGGCGGCATCCATGTCGCGTGGCAGTCGCATGATTTCGTAGATTACAGGGCGATCACTTCATCACGGACAAAGTGCAGGCGAATGACTTGCGGCGCCTTGCCATGGTCAAAGTGGCATTGCACGGCATCACGCACACTGGCGTGCAGTTTGTCGATGGAGTCAGCCTCCGTGAAAATCGGTGAGCCCAGTGCCTTGGCGGTGTACCCGCCATCGATGGCCTCTTCTACCAAGAAGATGATTTCACTCATGGGCTAAGTATAGCCGCCGCTCTTTGGGGATGTTAAGCCGCTACTAGCAATCCGTGAAAGCCGGCTCACCCGCGTGAGCAAACATGGTCAGGAGAAAACAGAGCGTAAGCCTGGTTGCTCCGCCCCATCCCACCCCCGCAGCGTTTACAATGGCCGCCCAATCAGCCCCTTGGTTACCCCGCTTAGATGAACGCTTCCCTGCCGTTACCCTTTGAAGACAATGAGTTAGAGCCGGTCCGCGTGAATTTTGAGCCGCATGCCCGGCTGCGCGAGATTCCCTATAACTACACCTCGTTTTCTGATCGCGAAATCGTCATCCGCCTGCTGGGCGAGCCGCTGTGGGAGGTGTTGCACGAGCTGCGTGAAGAACGCCGTACCGGCCGTTCGGCGCGCATGCTGTACGAGGTGCTGGGAGATATTTGGGTGGTGCAGCGCAATCCCTACCTCCAGGACGACTTGCTGGACAATCCCAAGCGCCGCACCCTGCTCATCGAAGCGCTGAACCATCGTCTGGGCGAAATCGACAAGCGCCGCGACCGGGAAGATCTGGAGCGCGACCGCAAGGTGGGTGAATTGCTGGCGGCGGCACGCACTGCTGTGCAGCGCTTTGAAACAGGATTCAACGAGACCGAACAATTGCGCGCCCGCGCCCGCAAGCTGCTCACCCGGCACACGCACAAGGACAATGTGTGCTTCGACGCCTACGCACGCACCTCGCATGTGACCGATGCCACCGACTGGCGTGTGGAGTTTCCCTTTGTCGTGCTGATGCCGGATACCGAAGCCGAGATTCCGCAGCTGGTGCGTAGCTGTTTTGAGCTGGGGCTGACAGTGATCCCGCGTGGCGGCGGCACTGGCTATACCGGTGGCGCGATTCCGCTGACGCCGTTCTCGGCCGTCATCAACACCGAAAAGCTGGAAACCATCATGCCGGTGGAACAGACCCGCCTGCCGGATGTGCCTAATCCTGTACCTACCATCTTCACTGAAGCGGGCGTGGTCACACGACGCGTAGCGGAAGCGGCTGAACGCGCTGGCTATGTGTTTGCGGTGGATCCGACTTCAGCGGATGCCTCCTGTGTCGGCGGCAACGTGGCCATGAATGCCGGCGGCAAGAAAGCTGTGCTGTGGGGCACTGCGGTGGACAACCTCGCCTGGTGGCGCATGGTTGATCCCGAAGGCAACTGGCTGGAGGTGGAGCGCATCGGTCACAACCTCGGCAAGATCCACGACGTTGAAGTCGCCAGTTTCGAGCTGACCTGGAAGGACGGTCGTGAGCATCCGGATCGTGCGCGCACCCTGCGTACGCAACGTCTGGATATCAAGGGCAGTCAGTTCCGCAAGGTGGGCCTGGGCAAGGATGTGACCGACAAATTCCTGGGTGGCCTGCCCGGGGTGCAGAAAGAAGGCTGCGACGGCCTGATCACCTCGGCGCGCTGGGTGGTGCATCGCATGCCCAGGCATGTGCGCACTTTCTGTCTGGAATTCTTCGGTCAGGCGCGTCTGGCTGTGCCGTCCATTGTTGAAATCAAGGATTACATCGACGGTTTGACTAAAAACGATGGGCAGCAGCGTACCGGTGTACTGCTGGCCGGCCTGGAGCATCTGGACGAGCGTTACCTCAGAGCCGTGGGTTACACCACCAAGTCCAAGCGTGGCACGCTGCCCAAGATGGTGCTGCTGGGTGACATCGTCGGTGATGACGAAAACGCAGTTGCGCTGGCCACCTCGGAAGTGGTGCGCATCACCAATGTGCGTGGCGCAGAAGGCTTCATTGCCGTGAACGCCGATGCGCGCAAGAAGTTCTGGGTGGATCGTTCACGCACCGCCGCCATCGCCAAACATACCAACGCCTTCAAGATCAACGAAGACGTGGTGATTCCTCTGCCGCGCATGGGGGAGTACACCGATGCCATTGAACGCATCAACATCGAACTGTCGTTCAAGAACAAGCTGGAGCTGCTGGACGAGCTGCAAACTTATCTGAGCGGTGAACTCAAGCTGGCGGCTACCGACGATCCCGAGCTCAATCGTCTGCCGGCCTCGGAGATGCTGGGCGACCGCCCCAATGAAGCAATCGCATTGCTGGGCCATGTGCGCAAGCGCTGGCACTATCTGGAACAGCATCTCGATCAGCCACTGGGCGAGGCGCTGCCCATGCTGGGCTCACTGGGTTACGAGGCCCTGCTCAAGGATTTTGAGCAGCGTCTGGCGGTCGATAATACCCTGCGCATCTTCGACATGATTCAGGATCGCAGCATCCGCATCAGCTGGAAGCAGGAAGTACGCAATCAGTTGCGGCACATTTTCTCCGGCGCGGTGTTCGTGCCGGTGCTGAATGAATGTCAGGAGGTTCACAAGCGCGTGTTGCGTGGCCGCGTGTGGGTGGCGCTGCACATGCATGCCGGTGACGGCAATGTGCATACCAACATTCCGGTGAACTCCGACAACTATGAAATGCTCAAGACCGCAACGCATGCGGTGGAACGTATCATGGGCATTGCACGTTCGCTGGATGGCGTTATCTCCGGTGAGCATGGCATCGGCATTACCAAGCTGGAATTCCTTACCGATGATGAAACTGCCGAGTTTCGCGGCTACAAACACCGCGTCGATCCCGAAGGTCGCTTCAACAAAGGCAAGCTGTTGCCCGGTGCGGATCTGCGCTTCGCCTATACGCCCAGCTTCAATCTGTTGGGCCATGAATCGCTCATCATGCAGCAGTCCGATATCAGTTCGATTTCGGACGCCATCAAGGATTGTCTTCGCTGCGGCAAGTGCAAGCCGGTGTGCGCCACGCATTCGCCGCGCGCGAATCTGCTGTACTCGCCGCGCAACAAGATTCTGGCGACCTCGTTGTTGATCGAAGCCTTCCTGTACGAAGAACAGACCCGTCGCGGTGTGTCGATCCAGCACTGGGATGAATTCAGCGATGTGGCTGATCACTGCACCGTGTGCCACAAGTGCGAAACGCCGTGCCCGGTGGACATCGACTTCGGCGATGTCTCGATGGCGATGCGCGATCTGCTGCGGCGCATGGGCAAGAAGCGTTTCAATCCCGGTACCGCAGCGTCGATGCTGTTCCTGAATGCCACCAATCCCGAGACCATCAAGCTCACGCGCAAGGTGATGATTGATTGGGGTTACAAGGCGCAGCGCCTCGGTAATACCGTGTTGAGTGTGTTCGCCAAAACACAGACCAAACGTCCACCGGCCACCACCGGTGGCAAGCCCAAGGTCACGGAACAGGTCATTCACTTCATCAACAAGAAGATGCCGGGCAACCTGCCCAAGCGTACTGCGCGTGCCCTGCTCGACATTGAAGACAGCAACTACGTGCCCATCATTCGTGACCCCAGGCGCGGTTCGGCCGAAAACGAAGCCGTGTTCTACTTCCCGGGTTGCGGCTCAGAACGTCTGTTCTCGCAGGTCGGTCTGGCGACGCAGGCCATGCTCTGGCACGTGGGCGTGCAGACGGTGTTGCCGCCGGGTTATTTGTGCTGCGGCTATCCGCAACGTGGTTCGGGCCAGTCGGACAAGGCGGACAAGATCGTTACCGACAATCGTGTGCTGTTCCATCGCGTCGCCAATACGCTCAACTACCTGGATATTCAAACCGTGGTGGTCAGTTGCGGTACCTGCTACGACCAGTTGCAGGATTACAAGTTTGAGGAAATCTTCCCGGGCTGCCGCATCATCGATATTCACGAATATCTGATGGAAAAGGGCGTGCATCTGGAGGGTGTCACCGGTACGCGCTACATGTATCACGATCCCTGCCACACGCCGATGAAAAGCTACGATCCGCTCAAGGTGGTCAACTCGCTGATGAACGACAAGCTCAATGGCAAGATCGAGAAAAACGATCGTTGCTGCGGCGAGTCGGGCACGCTGGCGATTTCGCGTCCGGATATTTCCACGCAGGTGCGGTTCCGCAAGGAGCAGGAAATGCGTGCCGGCGCGGACAGGATTCGCGGCGACGGCTTTACCGGCGAGGTGAAGATTCTGACCTCCTGTCCGTCCTGTCTGCAGGGGTTGAAACGCTATAACGAAGATTCCACCACCGAAGCCGATTACATCGTGGTGGAAATCGCCAAACACGTGCTGGGCGAGAACTGGTTGCCCGAGTACGTGCAGCGCGCCAACAGCGGCGGCATTGAGCGAGTGCTGGTGTAACTATAAGAATCAGATGAATCCCCTGTCACCCATTACCCGCACGCTGATCTTTGCCAATGTGGGCGCGTTTATCATCCAGTCACTCAGCGGCGACGAGATTCTGTACCGTTTCGCCTTGTGGCCTTGGGATACGCCGTTGTTTCATGTCTGGCAGCTGGTCAGCTATGGTTTTCTGCACGGTGATATGGCGCATCTGTTCTTCAACATGTTTGCGCTGTACATGTTTGGTTCCGAGATCGAGCGCGTGCTGGGCGCGCAACGCTATCTGATCTATTACTTTGTCAGTGTGGTCGGCGCTGCAGTGATGCATTTGTTCGTGACGCATCTGATGGGTGGGCTGCTGGTGCCCACGGTGGGCGCATCGGGTGGTGTGTTCGGCCTGCTGCTCGCGTTCGGCATGTTCTTTCCACAACGTCGCATTTTGTTGCTGATTCCGCCCATTCCCATGAAGGCCTGGGTGTTCGTGACGCTGTACGGTCTGATCGAACTGGCCATGGGCGTATTCGGCACCATGCAGGGCGTGGCGCATTTTGCGCACCTGGGTGGCATGCTGGGCGGTTTCTTGCTGCTCAACTACTGGCGGGCGGCGCATCGAATAGAATGAATCCCTGAAAACGTCTGCCCATGTCAGCCCTGTTTGTCGGGTTTGGGTCGGGGATGTAAAGATTTGCCAATTGCCGCAAAGTACATGACAAGGCAGTTGGCGTGGGGAGCTTAAGGGGGTCAAATGCCCCACTAGGGCGGCAGCTTGTTTCAAGGTAGTGCCAGAGCCTTCATATTTCGCAGAGCGGAAAATCATGAGCAATAACTCTTTATCGGTGCTGATCGTTGATGATGATCGCGAGCTGGCACAGATGCTGACCGAGTATCTGGGCGCGGAAGGTTTCAACACCACCGTCGCGCACGACGGCAGCACGGCGCTGAATCGTCTGAATGCCAACAAGTACGATCTGGTCATTCTGGACGTGATGTTGCCGTCCCTGAATGGTTTTGATGTGCTGCGCAATCTGCGCCAGACGCTGTCGGTGCCAGTGATCATGCTCACTGCGCATGGCACCGACGTGGATCGTATCGTCGGTCTGGAGCTGGGTGCCGACGACTATCTGGCCAAGCCGTTCAATCCGCGCGAACTGGTGGCGCGCATTCGCGCGGTATTGCGCCGCTTTACTACCCGTGATCCGGGCGGACCTTCGCCGCCGGTATCGATCGGGCAGCTGCGCCTCGATCCGGCGACCTTCGGTGTCGCGCTGGACGGCAAGCAGATCCGGTTGACCGGCACCGAGTTTCGTGTGCTGGAAATGCTGATGCGCGCACCCGGCCAGGTACAGTCGCGCGATGCGCTGACCGAACGGGTGCTGGGCCGCAAGCTGACGCCTTACGACCGCAGTATCGATACCCATGTCAGTAATCTGCGTCGCAAGCTGGGTCTGGGTGTGCCCGGCCTGCCGGAAATACGCAGCATTCGTGGCACTGGTTATGTGTTGACTGCGCAAGGCGAGGAGCGCGAGTGAAAAGTCTGTTCGCCCGCATCTTTCTGTACTTCTGGCTGGCCATGGGTCTGATCCTGGCGGGCAGCGTGGGCGTGGCAGCCACTTTTGTCTGGAAGCGGACCGCCGAGTTTCAAAGCATGGTGCCCAGTGAGCTGGCTAGCTCGGCCGAGCAACGTTTGCGCGAGGGCGGTCTGGATGACTTGAGAAAGTGGGCCGGAAAGATCCAGAGAGAGCATCCGGGTCTGGATGTGTTTGTAGTCGACGCCGCCGGCAAGCCCGTTACCAAGGGCCCCATGCCCGATTTCATGAAGCGGCGGGTCCACAACATGGCGCGTGAGGGGTTTCTCAAGGGGCCGGCCAAGCGCGGTGGGCCACCCGGGGGCGATCCTCTGCGCAGCGCGCCACAGGTCACCGCACTGGATGGCTCCGTCTACACACTGTTTTTTGCTCAGGCGCCGGCATGGTCGCCGTCGGTGCTGGGTACGCCCGATATCCAGGCGCTGTTGTTGCTCATCGCCATGGGTATCAGCGGCTCGATCTGCTGGTACCTGGCACGCAGCGTGACCCGGCCGGTTGAACGGTTGCAGGCCAGCGCGCGCGCACTGGCTGACGGTAACCTGGATGCCCGGGTGGGTGACGAGTTTGCTTCACGCAAGGATGAACTTGCAGTGCTGGCGCATGATTTTGACCAGATGGCGGATCGGCTGCGCAGCCTGATTGATTCCAAGGAAGTGTTGTTGCGCGATGTATCGCATGAATTACGCACACCCCTTGCACGTCTGCGGCTGGCGCTGGGACTGGCGCGTCGCGAAGGCGCCAATCTCGATCGCGAACACGACCGAATTGAGCGCGAAGCCGAGCGACTTGACGAGCTTATCGGCGAGATTCTGCGCCTGGCGCGCCTGAATGCCACGCAGCCAAACCTGCATCGTGACAAGTTTGACTATGCCAATCTGGTCGCCGACGTTGCGGAAGACGCGCGCCTTGAAGCCACTGAGCAGGGCAAGCAGGTGAGCTTCACGTATCCGGGCGAGGTCAGTATCGAAGCTGACGAGGAACTGCTGCGCAGCGCCATCGAGAATGTGGTGCGCAACGCCGTGCGTTTCACTGCGGATGGCACCGCGGTCGAGTTGACGCTGACGCAACAGAACGATACGGCCGTGCTGGTGGTGCGTGATCATGGTCCGGGCGTCCCGGAGGCTGAGTTGTCGCGCCTGTTTGAACCTTTCTATCGCGTGCACCAGCAGGCACGCGAGCGCGATACGGGGGGTTATGGTCTGGGCTTGGCCATCACTGCCCGGGTTATCAGTGCGCATCAGGGCCAGGTCGAAGCGCGTAACGCAGCTGACGGGGGCTTGCTCGTTACGCTGCGTGTGCCGTTAAAACCCGCTGCGGCCACTGCGTGATGGGCGTGTAACGAACGCCTGCAGATACAGCACCATACTTATCCGCCTGTCGCCTGGCGATGTGACTGTGCTTCGTGGACAGCCAGTGCATGGCTGCGCAGCAGTTCGGCGCGATTGCGTACTGCGTTGACCGCATCGATCTGCTCGCCCGGTGTCAACGGCTTGCCATGTCTGATGATGTTGGTGGGACGACCACGATCGTCAAAGCTGATTTCCATGGGTGTGCTGTCATCGTAGCGCATGATCAGCGCGCCCTTGAAGTCATAGCGCGCATGTAGCGCCTGCGGCGTACCGTTGCTGCGGTCTTCTTCCAGCCAGATGATGTGGCCATCCTGCACACCGGCCTTGTACAAGCTGATTTCCCGATCGCGCCGCAACTCACCATGAAACACGCCGGTGCCAGACCGATCGCGCGTATCGTTCACCAGTGAAGGAGCGTTATCGCCAATGGTGGTCACTGTGATGTTGCGCGTAGCGCCATTGCCCTGAGTGAGCACGGCATGGGCGGTGTCAGTGGCAAACCGCAGCGTGTTGCCGGTGGAGATGCGGGCATCCACCGTATAGCGGTGTTTGGTATCGATCTTGCCGGCATCGTAGGGCAGTGCGTATTGGTAGGGCAGTGACTTCAGGTCGGTCACTGTGGCCTTTGCCACCTCAACTGCGCCATCCTCTCCCGACACATCGGTCAGCCGCAGCTCGAGCGTCGCGCCGGATTCCAGCTCGATCGGCTCCTGGTACTGGACGATGCCGGTAATCTGCGTGACGGCCGTCGCTGGCTTGCGTGCGCAGCCTGTGAACACCGCCAGCAAAGCGCAGAAGAGAGCCAGGAACTGGGTTTTCATTCGTTCTGCTCCGTTCTGGACGTGCGCAGAGGTGATCGGCGACGGGGGATAAAACATAACACTATTGTGCTGAACTGACGGTCGCGTCAGGCGTGAAATGCTTCACGTGCCTTGCAGGATGATTCCAATACGCTGGATTCACTACTCTGGTCCACCATGAGGATACCTCGATGCGTTCCGCCACTGCTGCCATTGTTTCTGCTCCGCCGGAACCCGCCGTGGCGCAGGCCGAATCGCGCATCCAGTTGTCAGATCGCGACGAGACCCTGCTGAATATCGATCTGTCGGATCTGGTGTTGCCCGAGGTCAATGATCTGAACGTGGATGGTCTGAAGAGCTCGTGGTTTTCGCGGCTGTTCGGCCGGCACTGACTGGCGCGCTGTGCTCAGGGGTACGGCGTGCAGCATGTTGAGCGTGCCAGCATCGTCCGATACACTCGTCTGGCATAGTAAGATAGTGCCGATACTCAAACGACGGCGTAACAGTTCGGAGTAGTCATGGCCTGGATCGTTGTCATAGTGCTGGTCGTATTGGTAGCCTGGTTCATCGGCCTCTACAACGGACTGGTGACCGCACGTAACGCCTACAAGAATGCGTTTGCTCAGATTGATGTGCAGCTGACCCGCCGATACGACCTGATACCCAATCTGGTGGAAACCGCTCGCGCTTACATGAAGCATGAGCGCGAAACCCTGGAAGCGGTCATCGCAGCACGCAATTCTGCTGTCAGCGGCCTGAAAACGGCTGCTGCCGATCCGGGCAATGCGGCGGCGGTGCAGCAACTGGCGGGCGCGGAAACGCAACTGGGCGGCGCGCTGGGTCGCCTGTTCGCGCTGGCGGAGTCCTATCCCGAGCTCAAGGCTAACCAGAACATGATGCAGCTCAATGAGGAACTGAGCTCCACCGAAAACAAGGTGGCGTTTGCCAGACAGGCTTACAACGACGCAGTGATGTTCTACAACAACAGCCGCGAGACGTTTCCCAACAGCATCGTCGCTGGCTGGGGCAGTTTCCTGCCGGCGCAACTGCTGCAGATCGAAGCGCCTGAGAAGCGCAGCGTACCCAAGGTCAGTTTCACCCAGTAACTGGCGACTTCCAATCGCCTGTTACTGCGCGACCGCCATACAGCATGCAGTACTTCCGTCACCAGCTTGAAGCGCGCCAGCTGTCGCGATGGCTGGTGCTGTTGTTTGCAGTGGGTGTGGCATGCGTAACAGTGACCATCAGCGCCGTGATGCTGACGCTGGCCGCAACGCTGAGTAACGGCCTGTTTTTCTTTCGTCTGCCTGATGGCCCCTGGTTGGCCCAGCATCCAGCCTCGGTAATCAGCACAGTAATGCTGGTGCTGGGTGTCATGGCAATGGCTGTGCTGCTCAAGCGCATTGAGTTGCGCGGTGGAGGCGGTGCGGTGGCCCGCTCTCTGGGCGGTGAACGCATCGATGCCGGGAGTCGCGACCCGCTGCAGCGACGCCTGCATAATGTAGTGGAAGAAATGGCAATTGCTTCCGGCGTGGCGTTGCCTGAGGTGTATGTATTACCGCGGGAGCCTGGCATCAATGCGTTTGCCGCAGGGCTGACGCCGGCCAGTTCAGCAATTGCGGTGACGCGCGGTGCGCTGGAAAGCCTCACACGCGATGAACTGCAGGGCGTGATTGCCCACGAGTTCAGTCACATCGTCAATAACGATGTGCGGCTGAATCTGCATCTGATTGGCTGGTTGCATGCACTGATGGCGTTGTCGGTTATTGCGCGCGGCATCGTGAAGTTTGCGCCCTATGATTCGCGAGGCCGTCGCAGCGGATTGCCGGTCATATTTCTGGCTGCTCTTGCGGTGATGGCGCTCGGTTACGTCGGGCTGCTGTTTGGTCGTTTGATGCAGGCCGCCGTAGCGCGGCGCCGTGAAGCGCTGGCCGATGCCTCCGCAGTGCAGTTCACGCGCAATCCGGATGGTTTGCGTGGTGCCCTGATCAAGATCGCGGCCGGCAGTGCACAGTTACAGGAAGTGAATACCGATGAAGTGGCGCATATGCTGTTCTCTTCACCGGGCAGCCAATGGTTCGCAACCCATCCGCCCATTGAGGAGCGTATCAGCGCGCTGGGCGCGCCATTCGACACAGCGGAATTGCAACGGGCGCGGCTGCAGTTGCAGACACAAACAACGCGCAATGAAGCCACCTTCGAACCTGTGCGACAGGCAACTCCGGCACAGCTAACACCCTTTCTCAGTAATGTGGTGCTGACACCAGCCGAGATCGTTGACAGCGTCGGCAACATTCAGGAGCGGCATCTGCAGCTGGCCGCGCAGCTGCGCATTTCCTTGCCGACCACGGTTACTGCGGCCTCCGCACAAGCAGATGCAGCGCTCGCCCTGTTTTTTGCCCTGGCGATGAGCAGCGATTTAGGACAGCGCGCAACTCAGCTGAACCATTTGCGGCGTTGCCTGGGTGAAGACCTCACTGGTCGCGTTGCGGCGATGCTGGCCACCGTCGATCAATTGAATGCCCTGCAGCGACAACCGGCTCTGCTGTGTTTGCTGCCGCAACTACGGCAGTTGCCCCCAGCTACTCGCGCGTCAGTGACAAGCTGTCTCAATGGATTGTTGCCACCGGCGGACCAGGTCACGGTTGGCCAGTACGCATTGTGCAGGCTGGCGCAGGCGCAGTTGCATGATGCCGGCGCCGGTATGACACGGCGTGCCTCATATCTGAATCTGATGCAGGTGACTGAATCACTGCAGCATCTGCTGGCGGTTCTGGCACAACAGGGGCATGTCGACACCCGGCAGGCGCGGCAGGCGTATGAACGCGCCATGCAGCATCTGGCGCTGCGTCGCTATGCCGAATACACCCGTTACGAGAATTGGCCGAGCCTGCTGGATGTTGCGCTGCTCCGGCTGGATCGGTTGCATCCCATGGGCAAGCAGCACTTGCTCGAAGCCATGTTGCTGGCCGTGTTGCATGATCAGCAGATCACGGTGGAGGAAGCCGAGTTGATGCGTGCACTGTGTGCCTGCCTGCACTGTCCGATCCCACCGCTATTGGGTACGAATGTGTCGAACGGGTCCCATTAGACGCCATACCGGGGATTGTCTGCTTTGCCAGAGTGCGCATCATTGCTATTCTCCGGGCTGATTTATGCAACAAACCCGATCGGGTTGTCGCTCGCAGGGGCGAGAACTTGTTCCCGTTGAATTGACTATCTATCAGAGGAAAGGCCCATGTTGCTGCCCGTTTCGCGAACCACGCTGGGATGCTTGCTATTCGCGGGACTCGGCACACTTACCAGTACCCACGCGGCGGAACCGGACTCACTGACGGAAGTGATGGTGGTCGGGTCACGCATTCCCCAGCCACAGGATCAGGTGCTGCCCATCACCGTCATTACCAGCGAGCAGATCGAGCAGCGCGGCTATGCCACGGTTCAGCAGGCACTGGATAATCTGCCGCAGAACTCGGGTGGTGGATTCGATCAGCAGCTCAATTTTGGCTACACACCATCGGCGGCGGCTTTGAACCTGCGCGACATGGGGGTTGGTCGTGCATTGGTGCTGATTGATGGACGGCGCGTGCCGGTATTCCCGGTCGGGTTCAATGGCACCGACAGTTTCGTTGATCTCAGCAGCATACCTACCGGAGCAGTGGAGCGTATCGAAGTGCTGAGCGATGGCGCGTCGGCAATCTATGGCTCGGATGCCATGAGTGGCGTGGTGAATGTGGTGCTCAGGAAAAAGGCCGGCACCGAAGTATCAGCTCGTTACGGCGACACCGTGCATGGGGGTGGTTCTGAACAGCGCTTCCAGATTTCCACCGGTGCCGAAACCGAGGGCGGCAACGCGTTGTTGTTTCTCGAGTACTACAAACGCAATGCGCTGTGGTACTCGCAGCGCGAGATCACGCAGTCGGATCGTCTGGGCGGCGTCAATGGTGCGGGGCCGGGATCTTTCAGCGTCTACGGTTACCTGGGGACGTTCATGGATTTCTCCCTGACCGGCACTCCTGCGCCGAACTGTGATACGTCGGGCGGCAGTCCAGGGCCGATTCTTGTCGATGTCTTTGCGTTCGGCATTGATTCCCTGATGTGTGGTTTCAATCGTGCGCAATATCGACAGGTGTGGCCCGACAGCAAGTCGATGTCGGGTACTGCAAAGTTCGAGCAGCGCCTGAGCGAGGGTGTTGACTGGTTTACTACGCTGAGCTTGCGCAATGCCGATACGCGGATGCAGATCGAGCCGACCAGCTATAACTCCTATATCGATAGCGGCATTGTGACTGCGGGTGCCAACTCACCAACCGGTAGAAGTGGTTTCTACTTCCGGCGCATGGTTGAATTTGGCCCGCAACGCTATGACTACGATGTTGATGCTTACTCTGCATTGACCGGACTTCGGGGTGTGCTTGCCGGTGGCTATACCTGGGAGCTGGGTTTGCAGTCGGCCCGGCAACGGGTGCAGGAGACGGCCTCCGGCCAGATACTGCTCGATCAGATTGGTGAGGCCATGCTTGGCAATCTCGATCTCAATGGCAACGGTGTCAGAGACGACGCATTGAACCTGTTCAAGCCCCTGCCGAATTATGTGGTCGACCAGCTGAGTTATCAGCCGCAATCGGTGGCTACTTCGACACTGTCTTCTGCGGATTTTGAGATCAGTGGAGACTTGCTGAGCTTGCCAGCGGGTAATGCAAAATTTGCGGCTGTGCTGGAATACGTCAAGGAAAGCTATGACGACCAGCGTGATGCTGAAATCGTTGCCGGCAATGTGCTTGGGCTGGGTGGCTCGAATGGCAAGGGTGAACGTGAGCGGGTGGCAGCAGGCGTGGAGATATCCATACCCGTGCTGTCGAAACTGCAGCTGAATATCGCGGGTCGCTATGATCAGTACAACGACGATTCGGATGTGGGCGGTGCCTTCAGTCCACGTGTTGCAGTGGAGTTTCGTCCCACAAACTCGCTGCTGCTGCGCGCATCGGGTGGGCTGAGCTTCCGGGCCCCGGATATGCCCCGCATGTTTGGGGGCGATGTCACGGGTTACGATACCCTGATCGACACGCCAAGATGTATTGCCGAGGGTGGCAAGGGCTATGGTGACCCGAATGTGGCCAGCTGCAATACGCCCGTACAGGACGTCTACACACAGACCCATGCCAATATCAATCTGCAGGAAGAGCATGGCCGCAATTTCAGCGCGGGTGTGCGTTGGCAACCCGCTGATTCATTCAGCGCCAGTGCCGATCTGTTTTATATCAAGCTGGAAGATGTAGTCGCGACGCCTGATTTGCAGTACATGCTGAATCAAAATGCCGTTGATGGCAGCTTTGCAGACGCCATCGTGCGCGACTGCAGCGCTGGCAGTGGTCCTGTCTGTCCATTGGCTGCGATGGAGACACAAGCCCAGAATGTGGCGTACAAGAAATCCACCGGTGTGGATGTGGCGGCAGACTATGCGCTGGACGTGATTGGCCTGGGCCGCTTTACAGTGGGGTTGTCCGGAACTTATCTGCTGGATGTCGAAATGCAGGAATCCGTGCATCGTGAGCCGGTTGATGTCCTGAAAGACGGCCAGCTCGGTGAAGCGGTACGTGTCAGGGCCGGACTGCAGCTGGGCTGGCAGCGTGGCGCGTGGGCATCCAATCTGTTTGTCAGTTACATGGGCGAATTCACGCCGCTCAATACCAGCTATGTGGATAACATCGGGTCGTACAGTACGGTCAATCTCAGCGTTAACTACAAGTTGCCCTGGAGTGGCGAATTACAGCTCGGCGTGAACAATCTGCTTGATCGTCAACCGCCGCTGGATCTGCAGAACGGTGATGCCAGCCTGACTTTCTATCATCAGCAGTTTCATGATGTCGATGGCGCGAGCTGGTATGTCGGCTATCGGCATGCCTTTGGTGGCCGCTGAGTATCTTTTACACGTTGAGTTGCGATAACAGCAGGCCTAGCGCGTCCCGCCCACCGATGCGAACGCGGGATGCTGCACGATCGCGCCGGCACGAATGCCGAGGCGGGTGGTGGCGCCGCCAGCCATTTCCAGCACGCCCAGCACGGGGTTCCTGGATTCGATGATGCTCAGCGACATGGGAGTAGTGTTGACCGCAATGCTGTCGACACGGCCGTTGGCGTCAATGAACAGCATGTCCAGCGGGATAAGGGTGTTTTTCATCCACATCTGGATCTTACGCGGTTGATCGAATACGAACAGCATGCCGGCACTGTCGGGCAGTGACTTTACGAACATCAGTCCCTGCTGACGATGTTTATCGGTGTCGGCCACCCATACCTCCAGGCGATGCTGGCGTGCATCGGGGGTGAGGATGCTCAGCGGTGCCTGTGGAAAATTGCTTAGCGGCTCCAGCGGCGGCGAGGTGGCCTGCTGCGCCACGCAGGATGCAGTACCCAGAACCAGCAGCAGCAAACTCAGCCCCAGACGATGCATAACAGTGCTTTTGTTCATGTTGTGGTGTTGCTCTCAGAGTCGGGTTTTGGAGTCTTTGGTAGTTTCGGCGTCGTCCGATTCGAAATCGGCGCGACCAGCGAAATCAAACCGCGTAACCAGAATCATGCCATCGCCATTCAGGGCGCGCGCTGGTTGTGTGCAGAAGCCGCGCGCGACCACCCGATAGGCCCGCTGGCGCAGCGGAATTCCCTTGAGCGGCTCCTGGCTGATGGAATCAATGGTGCACCTGTTATCACCCTGCGTGCCGTAAAACTCGCCAGTGCCTTCACGCATGATGGTGAGATTGACCGGCAACGCCTTGCCTGATTCGCCTTCCTTCAGGCCGGTAATACCGAACAGCAGCACCAATGCCGGTTCCCCGTTTGAACTGATGCCGGCAAAGCGCAGACGGATGCCTTCAGCATTGGGTCGCACCGAACCGGCGCATCTCATTTCGCTTTCGCTCCACGCCAGCTCCCTGTTGACGGCCCCGGTCAGGCGTGCGCGCAGAAATGCTGCGCCATCGGGCAGGCATTGAATTTGCACACTCTCTTTGGCGCGTGGTTCCTGCGGTTGCACCTCGATGTTCCCGTCAGCGGCAGCACCGAGTGCAAGTGGTGCAATCAAAAAGTGACTGCCGAGGTATAGCGCGCATCGCCACCCGACCATGTGATGCGTTACAGTGCGAACGCAGAAAAGCCTGCGCGGCGGTTGTGCGAAAGGGACGGACATTGCGCTGGAATCGTACCTGACTGGTGCTGCGCAGCAGTGTAAATGGAATGGCGTACGGATTAAACGAGAACGGGTGATCTGAAGTCGATCACGGTCAAATGCATGCCTGAGAGAGGTTACGATGGACGAGGAATTGCCGACCCAGAAGACAAAACTGCCCGGCAAGCAGATATCGCCAAAGCGCTATGTCAGTCGTCTGACGCAGAGCACCCTGGCGGTCATCATGGCCGGCGGTCGGGGCGAACGACTCAAACATTTGACGGCCAACCGTTGCAAGCCCGCCACCCAGTTCGGCGGCAAATTCCGCATCATCGATTTCGTCCTGTCCAACTGTGTCAATTCCGGCATACGCCGGATTTCAGTGCTGACGCAGTACAAGGCGCATTCTCTTATTCGTCACATGCAGCGCGGCTGGAACTTCCTGCGCGGTGAATTCGGCGAGTTCATCGAGATTATTCCGGCGCAGCAGCAGCTTGGTCCTGACTGGTACCAGGGCACTGCCGATGCCCTGTATCAGAACCTGTCGATCATGAAGCTGCATCATCCGCGTCTGGTGCTGGTGCTGGCTGGCGACCATATCTACAAGATGGACTATGGTCCGATGCTGGCCTTTCACGTGGAGAACAAGGCGGACATTACCGTGGGCGTGGTGGAAGTGCCGCGCGAAGACGCCAAGGGATTTGGCGTGATGACGATTGATGAAGAACATCGGGTGGTGAAGTTCTCCGAGAAGCCGGCCAATCCGGACGGCATACCCGGGCGTGAGCACCTGTCGCTGGGTTCCATGGGCATTTATGTGTTCAATGCGCGCCTGCTGTTCAAGCTGCTGGAAGAGGATGCCGCCGATCCCGGCAGCTCGCATGATTTCGGCAAGAACATCATTCCACAGGTTATCGGCAAGCTGAATGTGATGGCCTATGCCTTCCGTGATGTGCGCACCCGTGCCCAGCAGTACTGGCGCGATGTGGGCACGGTGGATGCGTTCTACGAAGCCAACATGGAGCTGGTGTCGGTCAATCCGGAACTCAATATCTATGATTCGCAGTGGCCGATCTGGACTTTCCAGCGTCAGCAACCGCCCGCCAAGTTCGTGCTCAACGAAGAGGGGCGGCGTGGCATGGCCGTGGATTCCGTGGTGTCCGGCGGCTGTATCATTTCGGGGGCAGAAGTGGTTGGGTCGTTGCTGTTCACCAATGTGCGTATCAGTGAACGCAGTCGCATCGAAAGCTCACTGCTGTTTCCCGATGTGCGCATCGGGCCGGATTGCGTCATCAAGCGCGCCATTATTGATACTGGTGGCGTGGTGCCGCCCGGCACCAAGATCGGGGTGGATCCGGCTGAAGATGCCAGGCGTTTCTATGTAACCGAAAAAGGCGTATTGCTGGTGACGCGCGAGATGCTGTCCAGGCTTGCGCCGGTCGCGTAACAACAGACAGGTATCGTCGCAACGGCTACCCCCGTAGAATTCCGGCCATGGCAAACGGGGGAGTCGCGCATGAATGTCCAACGACGGGTCCTGAGAGCTGGCTTGATGCTGGCAGCGTTGATGCTGAATGCCTGCGTCAGTACGCATTTTGAAGCGCCCAAGCTGTCCATCGTGAATGTGGGCATGGTGTCGGCCGATGTATTCAGCCAGCAGTTTCGTATCCGCCTGCATGTGCAGAACCCCAATGATCGTGACCTGCCCATCAAGGGCATCGAGTACGAGCTGTTCCTGCAGGGCGACAGCTTTGCGGAAGGCATCAGTAACCAGCCTTTCGTAGTGCCGGCGCTGGGCGAGGCCGAATTCGATACCCTGGTCACTACCAATTTCATGAGCAGCGTCGGGCGCCTGCTCAGCAAGCTGAACAGCAGCGATGGCAACAAGGTTCAATACCAGTTTGTTGGTAAAGTCCTTTTGAGTGAGGGCATGGTGCGCAAGATCCCCTTCAGCGAACAGGGCATGGTGGATCTGGGGATCAAAAAGTAGGCGTGGTTCGCGTCCGAAGGAAGTGGTTCATCCACGAACCACCCTTGTCAACGTCTGGAATGCTGTCGTCGGCGGGCCGTTCGCGAACGGCCTCTACGTGGATTGAATCATCCGCTCGTACAGCCCCACATATTCCTGCGCCTGTTTCTCCCATGAAAAATTCCGGGTCATGCCATCGTGCATCATGCGTAGCCAGGCTGACTTGTCCTTGTACAGGTCCAGTGCCGTATTGATTGCCCAGTTGATTGCCGGCACATCGTAGTCATTGAACACGATGCCGTTGCCACTGGCGCCGTCCCAGTGTTGTACGGAATCGGCCAACCCGCCGGTCTTGCGCACGATGGGGATGGTGCCGTACTTGAGACTGTACATCTGATTGAGTCCGCAGGGCTCGTATAGCGAAGGCATCAGGAACACGTCGCTGCCAGCTTCGATCAGGTGCGCCAGCGATTCATCGTAGCCATTGCGGAAGAACACCCGTTCCGGGAACTGTTGCATCAGCTGGGTGAAAAATGCCACGTAGTGTGGTTCGCCGCTGCCCAGCACACACAGTACGAAGTCGCGTGTGGTCAGCAACGCTGGCAGGCTGCCCATCATCAGATCAATGCCCTTTTGCATGGCCAGACGTGACACCACGCCAATCACCGGCTTGTCAGGGTCCTGCAGCAGCTGCCCCATTTCCAGCAGAGCCTGCTTGCATATCCGCTTGCCGCGCAGGGCATCAGGACCGAAGCGGGCTGGCAGCAGGCGGTCGGTCTGTGGATTCCAGCTGTCATAGTCCACGCCATTCAACACGCCGCTGACCGCATCGCCGCGGCTGCGCAGGATGACATCCAGACCGTGACCGCCAGCCGGGGTACAGATCTCGCGGGCATAGGTAGGGCTGACGGTGCTGACCAGATCGGCGTGGTGAATGCCTTCTTTCAGCCAGTTGATCTGGCCCAGAGCCAGATCTTCGGTGCTCATGTACATCCGGATATCGTCGATTCCGGTATCGGCCAGGGTGGCGTGGTGAAAGATGCCCTGATAGCCGATATTGTGAATACTCAGCAACGAGCGGGTTTGCTGGAACAGGCGATCCCAGCCGTAACTGGTGCGGATCATCAGCGGCAGCAGACTGGTATGCCAGTCATTGCAATGCAGGATGTCAGGCGCGAACTGCATGCGCTGCAGTGATTCCAAAGCAGCGCGTTGCAGCAGCAGGAAGCGCCGATGTTCATCGGCAGCGTAGGTGTACAGGCTGCTGCGCGCAAACAGAGCCGGGCAGTCGATCAGGTAAACCGGCAAGGTTGAGTCCGGCAGCAGCGAGCTGTATAGCGAAAACCGGTAGGCATGTGCGCCCAGCTGCAGCGGTACCTCCTGTATGGTCGTCACTGCCTGCAGCGGCCAGTTCTGGCTGCGCACACTGGCATACAGCGGCATGAATATACGCAACTCGTGGCCGAGACGATGCAACGCCAATGGCAGCGCCGCTGCTACATCGGCCAGACCACCGGTCTTGGCGAATGGCGCGATCTCAGAAGCAACAAAAGCAATTCTCATAAGTCTGTGGAGTTTAGCAGCCTGTCGGACTGAGGTGATCGTGGCGAGGCGACTGACCAATTGAGAACTGTCTTGCAATCGTTTGAAGCGAATAGCCGAGCATGTTTAACGAAAACGATTGAAAAAATGGGCCGATTGGACGCCGCCACAGTGATCGTTCCTGAGTGCGAGAGGCTGCTGGCAGAGGGCATGACGCTGACGCCGATACCGTCGTTACTCGGTGCATTCCGATTGCCGCGACGATGGAATACTTGGCCGACAGGCCTTAGGCTTGCGCAATCAACCGGAAATACCGAGCGTCAGGGTCTCACCGTGAATCAAGCGGCAAACAATTCCCACTGGATCGATGCCTGGCTGGAAACCCAGCGTGGCTGGCTGGGTCGCTGGCAATCGTCGGCGGTCGAGCAGCGCGCCGATGCGCTGCGTGTGGGCATGGATACGCTGCGCGAGCATCTCAACCCGGCATCGGTATCGCCAGAAGCATTGAATGTCATCCAGGGATTCCAGTCGCTGCTGCAGTCGTGTTTGGCCGCCAGCGGTGAACTGGCGCGTGCTGCAACGACCGAGGGCTCGCCGCCGAGCACACTCTGGCAAGAGATGTTGCAGGCGTTTCCGCTGGGTCCCGCGCGCGAACAGCAACTTGCGTGGCAGGAGTATCTGAATGCACAAACGGAATACCAGTTGCGCCTGCAGGTAGTTCTGCATGCCTACGGCAGGGTATTCACGCAGGCGCTGGAGGCCGTGCCGGCGCAAGTGGAACGGCGCAGGGCTCAGGGGCAGGACGTCAATGGCTTTCGTGAGCTGTATGAGTTGTGGATCGAGTGTGGCGAACAGGCCTTTGCCGTACTGGCGCGCGATCCGGAGTTCATTGCGGCACAGGCCGCGTCCGGCAATGCGCTCAGTCGTGCCAAGCGCGCGCAGAATGCACTGATCGAGTTCTGGCTGAAGTCGCACGATCTGCCCACGCGCAGCGAGTTGAACAGCGTGCATCAGGGTTTGCGTGATATGCACAGGCGCATTGCCGAACTGGAACAGCAGCTGTCGCAAGCAACGCAGCAGGACAAACCGCAGGCTACTGAGAAGGCCAAGGCGCGTCGTAGCAGTGCAAAGGAACAGCACCATGAGTGACTTGCATCTCGATCCGGAATATACGCGACGAGAAATGGCCGATCTGCAGCAACGTGCGGCGGAGTTGCTGGGCAAGCTGCGTGGCGCGCGCGATATTGATATTGGCACTGCGCCCAAGGACGTGGTGTATCGCGAAGACAAGCTCACGCTGTATCGCTATCGGTCCATGAATGCTGATGCTGCGCACGGCCCGGCGGTGCTGATCTGTTACGCACTGGTCAACCGTCCGTACATGATGGATTTGCAGCCGGACCGGTCGCTGATTCGCGGCCTGCTCAAACAGGGAATTGATGTATTCCTGATCGACTGGGGCTATCCCGATGGCGCGGACCGGTTTCTGGAACTCGATGACTACGTGAACCGCTACCTGCTGCACTGTGTTGACAAGGTGTGTGAGCTGCGGAGCGAGGCGCAGGTCAGTTTGCTGGGAGTGTGTCAGGGCGGCACGCTGAGTCTGTGTTTCACCGCATTGCATCCGGACAAGGTCAGCAGGCTCATTACCATGGTTACGCCGGTGGACTTCCAGACGCCGGACGATGTGTTGTCGAAGTGGGTGCAGCAACTGGATGTCGATGCGCTGGTGGCCGCCTCAGGCAATGTATCCGGCGACTTTCTCAATGCGGCGTTTGTAACCTTGATGCCTTTCCGCCTGTTGAGTCAGAAATACATGGCCCTGCTCGATATTGCTCAGGATCGCGCCAGACTCGAGAATTTCCTGCGCATGGAGAAGTGGATTTTCGACAGTCCCGATCAGCCCGGGGCAATGTTTGCGCAGTTCGTAAAACACCTGTATCAGCAAAACAGGTTGATCAAGGGTGAACTGCAGATCGGCGACCGGACCGTGCAGCTGGGCAACATCCGGCAACCAGTGTTCAACGTTTATGCCACCGAGGATCATCTGGTGCCGCCTGCGGCGTCCAGCTGCCTGAAGCAGCATGTCGGGTCGAAGCAGTACTCCGAGCTGGCCTTCGCCGGCGGTCACATCGGCATTTATGTCAGCGGCAGGGCCCAGCAGGAGATTCCAGCAGCGCTGGCGCAGTGGCTGCGCACTGCCTGAGACGCTGGTTCAGGCTGTCAAAAACCTGTCATCCGGCCCCGGTGCGTATGTCAACGGAGGTCAAGAAACTCGCCACTACAACATGAACAGGCCATACTCAATGTCCTTTTCCGGCGCGGTGAGACAGGCCGTACTTTTCCCGGAGTCCATATGATCTACGACAGCATTCTTGGCACCATTGGCCGCACTCCAGTGGTGCGCATCAACCGTCTGGCACCGGCTCACGTCTCGATGTACGTGAAGTGCGAGTTTTTCAATCCGCTGTCCTCGGTGAAAGATCGCCTGGCCATTGC
This sequence comes from uncultured Pseudomonadota bacterium, assembly GCA_963748005.1. Lineage (GTDB taxonomy): Bacteria > Pseudomonadota > Gammaproteobacteria > Steroidobacterales > Steroidobacteraceae > CAILZL01. The sequence goes on along the minus strand of CAVVHH010000002.1, from coordinate 1,209,111 downwards.
CATCATAGAAGACGCCGAACGACGCGGCACGCTCAAGCCCGGCCAGACCGTGGTGGAGGCGACTTCCGGTAACACCGGCATTGCTCTGGCCATGGTGTGTGCAGCCAAGGGTTATCCATTTGTGGCCACCATGGTGGAAACCTTTTCGGTGGAACGCCGCAAGATCATGCGCGCCTTGGGCGCCAAGGTGGTACTGACGCCGGCGGCCGAGCGTGGCACCGGCATGGTGCGCAAGGCAAAGGAACTGGCGGAAAAGAACGGCTGGTTCTGGGCCAGCCAGTTTGAAAATCCTGCCAATCCCGAATATCACCGCAATACCACCGGCCCGGAAATCCTCAGCGATTTCGCCGGCAAGCGGCTGGATTTCTGGGTAACGGGCTGGGGTACGGGCGGCACGTTGACTGGCGCAGGCCAGATGCTCAAGAAGGCACGTCCGGACATAAAAGTCATTGCGACTGAACCTGCGGGCGCATCGCTGCTCAAAGGTGCAGAGTTCAAGCCGCACAAGATTCAGGGCTGGACCCCGGATTTTGTACCCGCCGTGCTGGATCGCAGCGTGGCTGACGACATCGTCCCGGTCACAGATGACGAAGCGATTCAGACCGCGCGGGCCCTGTCGATAAAGGAAGGCATTTTTTGCGGCATTTCCTCAGGTGGCACATTTGCGGCGGCGCTCAGAGTGGCGCAGGGCGCGCCGCAGGGCTCGGTGATTCTGGCCATGCTGCCGGATACGGCCGAGCGCTACCTGAGTACCGCCCTGTTTGAAGGTATTAATGACGGTTCGGACGCGGAGTTCTAGTGAAATCGAGTTCAAATCAAGCAGGCTGGTCCGCGGGACGTGTGTTCTGTCTGGTGTTAGTGGTCTGGATGGGAGTGAGTGCCTGCGGCAATGAGACGGATGGTGATGGTGCCCCCACTGCCGGGGCGCAAGTCGGTGGTGGTATGGGCGCCGGTGGTCGTACCATTTCGGTGGTGGCGCAGCCCGCCAAGCTGAGCAGCTTTGTTGATGAAACTGAAGCGCTGGGTACCGCCAAATCCAATGAGGCGATCGACATCACCGCCAAGGCTACCAATCGGGTGGTTGAAGTGCGGTTTCGCGAAGGTCAGTTCGTCAAGCAGGGCGAGGTGCTGATTGAGTTTGATGGCTCTGAGGCACGCGCCAATCTGGCTTCGGCGGAAGCCACCCTGCGCGATACGCAGAGCCAGTACCAGCGCAGCCGCGAGCTCTACCAGAGCAAGGCGTTGTCCGAATCCGACCTGATCCAGCTGGAAGCCAAGATGCTGGCCAGCAAGGCTGCAGTGGATGCGGCGCAGGCGCGCGTGAACGACACCGTAATTCGTGCGCCGTTTAGTGGTCGTATGGGGTTGCGTATTGTCAGCGTGGGAGCCTTGGTCACCCCCGGTCAGGTGATCAGCACGCTGGATGACACCAGCATTATCAAGCTCGACTTCACCGTGCCGGAAACCTACCTCGCCACGCTCAAGGAAGGCCAGCAGATCGAAGCAAAAAGTGCCGCATTTCTGAATGAAGTATTTCGCGGCCGGGTCAGCAGCATGGCTACGCGGGTGGATCCGGTCAGCCGTTCCGTGGTGGTGCGCGCACTCATTGACAATCGCGACCAGAAGCTCAAGCCCGGCATGTTCATGACCGTACAGCTCACCCGCTCGCAGGGCAATGTACTCATGATTCCCGAACAGGCGCTGCTGCCACAGGGCGAACGGCAGTATGTGTATGTGGTCAATAACGACACGGCCAGCAGGGTGCAGGTGTCGACCGGCCGACGCAAGCCGGGCATGGTCGAAGTGCGGAATGGACTCAAAGCCGGCGATATGCTGGTGGTGGAGGGCGGCGAGAAACTCACTGACGGCGCCAAGGTTACGGTAGCGGGTGCCGCTCGTACTGCGGAGTCCTAGCCTCATGATTATTTCCGACATCTCGGTGCGGCGTCCGGTGTTCGCCGTAGTGGTCAGTCTGCTGCTGCTGATTACGGGCCTGATGGCGCTGTCGCGTCTGCCGATCCGCGAGTATCCGCAAGTCGAATCACCTGAAGTCAGCGTGCGTATCAGCTATCGCGGCGCATCCGCTGATGTGATCGAGACCAAGATCACCCGTGTGGTGGAGAACCAGCTGGCGGGCATTGAAGGCCTGAAAAAACTTGAATCCTCCAGTCAGGACGAGAACGCGCGCGTCAATCTGACGTTCAACGTGGACACCGATATCGAGGCAGCGGCCAATGATGTACGCGATCGGGTGTCACGCGTTCAGGCCCAGTTGCCTGCAGAAGCCGATCCGCCGCAGATCAGCAAGGTGGATGTACGCTCCGAAAGCGTGATGGGTCTGTCATTGAGCAGCGAGACGCGCAATGTCGGCTACCTGACCGATTACGCCAATCGCTATATCCTCGACCGCATTACCGTCGTACCGGGCGTCGCCGCCGTGCAGATAACGGGCGCGCAGAAATATTCAATGCGCATCTGGCTGGATCGGCGTGCGCTCGCGGCGCGGCAGCTGACCGTGCAGGATGTCGAGAGTGCGCTGCGCAGGGAGAACGTTGAGTTGCCTGCCGGACGGCTGGAGTCGGAACAGCGCGAATTCACACTGCGCACCGATACCGGCATGCTGACCGAACAGGATTTCCGCAATCTGATAGTGGGCCGGGGCGCCAATGGCTATCTGGTGCCATTGAGCGAAGTGGCGACGGTCAACGTCGGCCCTGAGGATGTTCGCACCGTGTCGCGGCGCGCCGGACGACCGGACGTGTCGCTGCAGGTGACGCCCACCTCCACCGCCAATGTGCTTGAGGTTGCACTCGGGGTGCGCAAGGTGGTTGACGCGCTGCAGCGTGATCTGCCCAAGGACATTACGCTTGCCATTGCACAGGATAATTCCACTTACGTATCTGATTCGATCCATGAAGTGGTACTAACACTGGGCATCGCGCTGTCACTGGTGCTGGTGGTGATCTATGCATTTCTGGGTACCTTGCGCGCCACGCTGATTCCGGTAGTCACCATTCCGGTGTCGCTGGTTGCTGCCTGTCTGGTGATGGCGGCGCTCGGCTTCTCCATCAACGTGCTGACCCTGCTGGGTGCGGTGCTGGCGATTGGCCTGGTGGTGGACGATGCCATCGTGGTGCTGGAAAACATCGTACGCCGCATGGAAGAAGGCGAACCGGCGCTGATTGCGGCCATTGATGGCAGCAAGGAAATCGGCTTTGCGGTAATTGCCACCACGCTGTCGCTGACTGCGGTGTTCCTGCCGCTGTCGTTTATTCCCGGCAATCTCGGCAAACTGTTCGGTGAATTCGGCATTTCCATGGCGGCAGCCATGCTGTTCTCCTGTCTGATTGCCTTGACGCTGACACCGATGCTGGCCTCGGTCATGTTCTCGCGTGGCATTGTGCGCGGTCGGGTGACGCATGTTGTGGATCTGGCGTTCAGCAGGCTGGCGGCGTTCTATCGACGGACCCTCACCGGCACGGTACGGCATGCGTGGGTGGTGGTTGCAGTGGCGGTTGGGGTGTCTGCCGTGGGATATGGCATTTTCCGTACCCTGCCCAGCGAGTATGCCCCGCAGGATGATCGTGGTCTCGTCATGGTCAATGTCATCCCGCCAGAGGGCTCCAGCATTCAGTACATTGATCGCTACCTGAGACAGGTGGAGGACGTGGCCAGGGAAGAGCTTGAAAGTGGTGTTGCCAAGAGTTTCGTAGCGCGGGTGGGTGGCGGTGGTGGTGGCCCGGGCGGCAATGGCGCACGACTGGGCGTGATTCTGATGCCCTGGGATCTGCGCACTGACACCGCACAACAGGTGGCAAGCCGGATCCGCGTCAAGCTTGCCAGGCTGCCGGGAGTGCGGGTGTCGGTGCAAACGCCGACGGGTCTTGGCGCTGGCGGTGGCGGTGGCGGCCAACCGGTGCAGTTCATACTGGGCGGGCCGAGCTATGAAGAGTTGGTCAAATGGCGTGACATCGTGCTGGCACGCGCCAACGAAAACGCCGGATTGCTCAACCCGGATTCGGACTACGACGAACGCAAGCCACAACTGAAGATCGAGATTGACCGGCAACGTGCGGCGGATCTGGGCGTTTCATTGCAGACCGTCGGGCAGACGCTGGAGACCATGCTCGGTGCCCGCCGGGTCACTACCTATGTGGATCGTGGCGAAGAATACAATGTGATGCTGCAAGCCCAGCTCGAAGATCGCGCTTCGCCCAATGATCTCGACAATATCTATGTGCGATCGGACAAGTCGAGCACACTGATCCCGCTGTCAAATCTGGTGACGCTGAAGGAGGTGGCGGGTCCCAGGGAATTGAATCGCTTCAATCGTCAACGCGCCATCGAAATCAGCGCGGGCTTGGCGCAAGGGTATTCGCTGGGTGAAGCGCTCGCCTTCCTGGAAAATGTGGTTCGAACGGAACTGCCGCCAGAGGCGACCATCTCGTACGACGGTCAGTCGTATGAATTCAAGGAATCCGGCGGCGCCCTGTACGGCATGTTCGTGCTGGCCATCGCCATCGTGTATCTGGTGCTGGCGGCCCAGTTTGAAAGCTTCCGGCACCCGGTCATCATTCTTTCCACCGTGCCGATCGCCGTGACCGGCGCTGCGTTTGGACTGTGGTGGCAGGGCAGTTCGATCAATGTATTCAGCCAGATCGGCGCGGTGATGCTGATTGGTCTGTCGGCCAAGAACGGCATTCTGATTGTTGAATTCGCCAACCAGCTGCGCGACCGCGGCATGGAATTTGTCGAGGCCATCATCGAAGCATCCACGATTCGTCTGCGTCCGGTACTGATGACCAGCATGTGTATCGTGTTTGGCTCCCTGCCATTGCTGCTGGCGGTTGGCCCGGGCGCGGAAAGTCGACGTCCGATCGGTGCAGTGATCGTATTCGGTGTCACGCTGTCGCTGGTGTTGACGCTGTATGTCGTGCCGGCGGTCTATATGCTGATGGCGCGCAACACGCGTTCGCCGGAATACGTCAGTCATGTGGTTGGCAAGCTGCGCGCGTCACTGAGCAAGCCATCCATGGCGCCGCACACGGAGGCCGTCGATGGGCAAGGGCCGTCTTGAGGCATTCAGCGATGGCGTGCTCGCCATCATCATCACCATCATGGTGCTGGAGCTCAAGGTACCGCACGATGCCTCTCTGTCCGCATTGCGGGCCCTGTGGCCGGTGGCATTGAGCTATGTGCTCAGCTTCGTATACATCGGCATCTACTGGAACAATCATCACCACATGCTGCATGTGGTCAATCATGTGAATGGCCGCATCCTGTGGGCCAATCTGCATTTGTTGTTCTGGTTATCGCTGGTGCCGTTCGCCACCGGCTGGATGGGCGAGAATCATTTTGCTCCCTGGCCGGTGGCCTGTTACGGCATCGTGCTGCTCGGCGCTGCCATCGCGTACTACATTCTCGCACATGCGTTGATTGCCAGGCATGGCAAGGACTCGGTGCTGGCGCGGGCAATAGGCAGCGATTTCAAGGGCAAGATTTCACCGCTGTGCTACGCAGCGGCCATCGGCCTGGCCTTCGTCAACGTGTGGCTGTCCTGTGCGCTGTACGTGGCGGTTGCCTTGATGTGGCTGGTGCCGGATCTGCGTATTGAACGGGTGCTGGTCAAGGGCGAAGAATAAGTCATCCATCCTGATCCCGGTCCCTTTAATGAATGCCTTTGAATCCCCCTGGACGCCGACACTGATCGGTTTTGTCGTTGCGCTGGGCACGGGACTGCTGATTGGCGTAGAGCGTGAGCGCAACAAGGGCAGTGGTCCTGAGCGCAGTGCTGCCGGCGTGCGCACCTTCGCCCTGGTGGCATTGCTTGGCGCAATCGCTGCCGCTTCCACCTACGTTGCGCTGATGGTGATGTTTGGTGTTGGCGTGGCGGTGTTCACCGCGGCAGGCTACTGGCGCAGCCGGAGCGACGATCCGGGCATTACCACCGAAGTCGCATTGCTGGTGACCTATGCGCTGGGCGTGCTGGCGATGTCGCACCCCAAACTGACTGCGGCGCTGGGCGTAATGGTGGCCCTGTTGCTGGCTTCGCGCTCCTGGCTGCACGAGCTGGTGAAACGCCGGCTCTCCGATCGCGAAGTGCTCGACGGCATTCTGCTGGCTGCTGCTGCCTTGATCGTCCTGCCAGTCCTGCCCGATCAGGCACTGGACCCATACGGGGTGGTGAATCCGCATCTGATCTGGCGCATCACGGTATTGGTGCTGCTGATCAATGCCATCGGTTATGTTGCCATCCGCAGTTTCAGGAACGGACAGGGTCTGGCCTGGGCGGGTTTCTTCGGTGGCTTTATCTCCAGCGCAGCCACCATCGCGGCCATGGCGGCTCACAGTCGTAGCACCCCAACACTGATGCGTGCCGCTGCGGCCGGCGCAGCCCTGTCATCGGTGGCTACGGTGTGGCTGCTGATCATGATTCTGTATCTGGCCGATCCCAACCTGGCCAATGATCTGTTGCCGGCATTGTTGATCGTGGCGCTGGTGACGATAGCCTATGGCGTGGCGCTGGCCTGGGACGCGCAACATTTGCGGGTCAGCAACGAGTTGCCGGGACGCGCCTTCGAGTTGAAGCGTGCAGTCGGGTTTGCTCTGATGGTGACCGTGGTGATGCTGGTGTCAGCGTTTCTTGCCGACCGTTACGGTGATGCTGGCGCAAGCATTGGTGTGGTGCTGGCCGGTTTTGCCGATGCGCATTCATCTACGGCGTCTGCGGCAACGCTGGCAGCAGGTGGCAGCATGTCTATCGACACAGCCGTTCTCGCCATTCTGCTGGCGGTCACCGCCAATACCCTGACCAAGGCGGTGATTGCCTGTGTCAGTGGCGGTTTTGCCTTTGGCTTGCGCGTTGTGTTCGGTCTGATCCTGATGATGATTGCACTCTGGGTCAGTGCGCGCCTGACCATCGGGTGGTAAAAGGACCTAACGAGATGGCCGTGTAGAGATTTGAGCTGCTTCACTCGCTGACAGCTGTCGCCACTGCCCTTTGGCCAGCGTGCCCAACTCAACAGGTCCGATCGCGACACGCACCAGGCGCAGCACTTCATGATTTAGTGCGTGCAGCAATCGACGAATGTGACGGTTGCGGCCTTCGTCCAGAATGACTTCAAGCCAGGCGTTCTTTGCACCGGTACGCAAACACTGCACGCTGACTGCACTGAGGTGCTCACCGGCATCGTCAATGCCGCTGAGCATGGTATCGAGCATGGCCCGATCCGGGATTCCGGATACCTGCACGTGATAGGTCTTGAGCAGCCGGCCATCGGGCTCGGTAATGCCTGCGGCCCATTCCGGATCATTGCTGAGCAGCAACAGACCTTCGCTGGCCTTGTCGAGCCGGCCTGCCGGCGCAAGCCACGGCAGTTGTGCAGATCGCAGCAATGAATAAATAGTGTCGCGACCGCGTTCGTCAGCGGTGCTGACAATCAGTCCGCGCGGCTTGTTGAGGGCAACGTAGACACGTTGTGCTGTCTGTACCGGCCGTTCATCAACAGTGATGTGATCGCGGGCCATGCTGGTGGGATGTTCTGGATTGCGCTGCTGTTTGCCATTCACACTGACACGGCCAGCGACGATCATTGCTGCCGCCTGTGCGCGTGAGCAGAAGCCCAGCTTGGAAAGGACACGTGCCAGACCGTGTTTGGGTGCTGCCGTCATGCTGGCGATGGTGCTGATGTAAGAGTGGTGGCGCGTTAAGTAATGAATCGCAAGCCATTACCAGTCACGCAACAGCCATCACCATTTCAAATCGTCGGGCACAACAAAGTCCTTGTATGGATCGTCTTCTGCAGGCTCGCTTGAAGTAGTGAGCTGCGCATTCAGGTCCACCACCGATTCAGCATCACGCTCACGTACGCGTGCGGCGATGTCCGGCAGCACCGGTGCGTAGAACTTGCCATAGCGCACGATGATCACCTGACCATTGGTAATGCGCTCACGCAACGCAGCATCGACGGCGATGCGGTGAACCTTGTTCTTGTGCACAAAATTGAAATAGTCGTCGCTTTCGATGCGCGGGATGCGGTTCTGCTCTACGAGCTGGCGGATCTCGGCCAGCCGTGCCTGACGTTCGCGTTGTTCCTGACGTTGCCGGTTCAGTTCCTGATCACGCGCTACTTTTTCAGCATGGGCCTTTTGCTGCGCCAGTTGTTGTGGAGTCGGTGCGGCAGGTTGTGAACGCGGCTGGGTTTTTTGCTGCTGCCGGGTTTGCTGGTGCTGCTTCTGTTCGGCCTGCTTGGCCTGTTTGGAACTCACCAGTCCGGCTTGCAGCAATTGCTCACGCAATGACAGGCTCATGACTCGACCTCATCCGCAGGAAAGGAAAAGGCCGCTAGTTTACGCAGGTACGCCGCACGAATCACCCGCCGGATGGCCGATTACCAGTTGTAGCTGATGGACAAGCCGCCGAAAGTGACGCCGTCGGCGCTAGCGCTGCGGGATTGGCCGAGCAGCGCCGCCAGCATCCAGTTGTCGCCAACCAACATCGTGGCACTCAAGGAAGCGGTGTCGAGCGTTTCTTCAGAGGCCAGCGCCTCATCGTGCAGGTACTGGCCCGTCAGCGCCATCGAGCTGAACTGGTAGCTGAGGCCGATGTTGTAACTGCTCTCGAACAGCGCCAGCGAACGCGTAACGCCGGAAATATTCTGATAGATGAGTTCGGAAATGGTCGGATACTTGGCCAGCAAACGCCGGATCAGCAGTGGATTGCTGGAAGCGGTGAGCGTGTAGTCGCTGTCGTAGTCGTAGCTCATGCCGCCCAGTGACAGATCGAGATCGTCGGTGAGATAAAAGTCGGCGTGCAGGCCGATGCCATTACCAGTCAGTTCTTCATCGACATACAGGGTGACATTGGTGAGATTCAAGGCAGGAAAGTCGCGTATGGTGTTGGCTGTGCTGTGGGTGCTGCGACGAAATATATCCAGTCCGACGGTATAACGCGCTCCCAGCCAGTCCAGCGAAGCCAGAAGATCGCGTTGTTCATAGCTGGCGTCGCCCTGGTAGTCACTGAAGTTCAGGGTCGCCTGCAGGTGTTCAGTGCGAAATCCCGCGCCCAAGCCATATTGCTGCAGATCGCCCAGCGTGGCGTCGCTGTTGTCGGTTATCCGTCCCAGGGTGCCCTGCAGCCACACATATTTGCCCAGAGTGAAGCTGCCGGTGCCGGAGAAATGCGAAAACTCCGCATTGTCCACCTGAGTATCAAGCGCGACATAGCGCATGGCGGATACATGGCTGTCGTTCTCGGCCGCATGTGTTACTGACGCCATGCCCAGCAATGCCAGCACAATGACATTGCGGTTGCTGATCAATCCGGATCGCGATCGATTTGCGTTCATGATTATGGGTGTACGCATGACAAGAAAAAACCTCCTCGGCAAGCGAGGAGGTGAGTGACCCTGTGCTGCATTAGGGCACGGGGATAAATGCCCGGGTAGTCACAGTGCTGCTGGTCTGACCTTGCGGACCCGTAACGTTGGTGTTGCGCGTAGCAGTCAGGGTATCGGGATCATAGCTGCCGACGACATTGGTCGTAACCGTGTTGCCATTCGGGCCAGTGCGTGTGGCATCGCGTACATAGCCATCATCGGTACGTGTGGTTGTGCTGTTCAAGGTGGTCGTGTTGCCCTCAGGGCCTGTGGTGGTGGCTGAGCGCGTCAACGTTTTTGCATCGGCGTCATAACTCGTTGCGCCTGCACGGCTGACGGTCTGGCCGTTGGGGCCGGTGACCACGGTGCTGCTGCGGGTGCCGGTTTCGGTGCGTGTTACCACAGTGTTTGCGGTGGCGCTCTGGCCATTGGGCCCCGTCAATACGGTGCTGCGTTCGCTGCCGGTATCAGTGCGCACGACATCAGTAGCGCGTGTGCCGGTCTTGCCGTTCGGACCTGTGAACGTGGAGTCGATAGAGCGACCATTGTCCGTACGTACCATTTCCGTGTGGGTGTTGGCGGTCTTGCCGTCAGGGCCAGTGCGCGATGCGTCACGTACATAACCATTGTCGGTTCTGGCGACGTTGGCATTGAAGGCACTGCTGTTACCATTGGGGCCAATGCTGGTGGCGCTGCGTGTCCAGGTGCCGGCCTCCTTGTCCAGTACGCCAGTACTGCTGCGTGTGCTCACTGCGCCGTTGGCGCCAGTGCGTGTGCTGTTGGCGGTGTATGTGCCGCTGTCCATCTTGCGCATGGTATTGCGGTTGACGGTTTTGCCGGCAGCGTTGGTGCGTTGTACGGCGCGTTCGCCGGCAGCGGCATCGTGGCTCATCAAACCCATGACCAGGGGCGCGGCTACGGCGGTCACCGTTAACAAACTGCGGATATGTTGACGCAGGATATTCATTGCTCAGATCTCCAGGGTATGTTGTCAGTCGGTTTATTATCCGGATGACTGTAACAACGGGCCCGGACCGGGCCGGTTGACGCGCACTTCAGGAATTTTTCAGACGGGCGCGAAGTGTGTGCTGCTGCACACTTCGGCTTATTGGCCGGTCACCCATCAGATCAATCAGGCGTAATGTTAAATGCGCAGTGCTCGCGGCAGGCTGGCTGCTTCGCGCGCCAGTTTCTCAATGCCTTGCCAGTCGCCTGCTTCCATCAGTTTGGCGGGTGCTACCCATGAGCCACCCACGCAGGCCACATTGGACAAGGCCAGAAAGTCCGGCGCTGATTCGCGGGTGATGCCGCCGGTTGGGCAGAACACCACATCACTGAACGGCGAGGCCATGGCCTTGAGCATGCCGATGCCGCCGGCCTGCATGGCAGGAAACAACTTCAGCGAGTTGAAACCTTGCAGTCGTGCAGCGATGACTTCAGCAGGTGTCATGACGCCCGGCAGCAGGGGAAAGTTTACGGTGCGCGAGGCATGAGCAAGTTCCGGAGTAAGACCGGGCGATACGCCGAACAAGGCGCCGGCGCGTTCGGCGGATTGAAAATCTTCAGGCCGTGTGAGCGTGCCCACACCCACGATGCCATCCGGCGCTGCCTTGCGCATGGCTTCAATGGCGGCCAGCGCCACCGGTGTACGCAACGTCACTTCCAGCACTTTCAATCCACCTGCACACAGTGCTTGTGCCAGTGGTGCGGCATGCTCCAGCTTTTCGATGATCAATACCGGTATGACCGGGGCAACTTTCATGATGTCGCGAATATTCATGGCTGGAGCTTCTGTGAGTTGAAGTGAATGAGGTGACGACGAAAAAGAACGCTCAGATACCGAAACTGCTGGCGCCGGCTTCAGCGTCACAGGCCATGGCGCGGAAACCACCGAACAATTCGCGGCCCATGCCCCAGGCATTATGTGTCAGATCGGGAGTCGCTTCATGTCTGGTCAGCCACTCCGCAGCAGGTACACGCGCTTCGAGAATACCGTGATTGCTGTCGAGGTGAATGACGTCGCCATCGCGTACATGACGCAGCGGACCGTTGTTCAAACATTCCGGCGTGACATGAATGGCGGCAGGTACGTTACCGGAAGCGCCTGACATGCGGCCATCCGTGACCAGCGCCACGCGGAAGCCCTTGCTCTGCAGAGAACTCAGCGCCGGCGTGAGCTGGTGCAATTCGGGCATGCCATTGGCGCGTGGTCCCTGATAACGCACCACGGCAACAAAGTCGCGCTGCAGCTTGCCTTCCTTGAAAGCTTTTATAACGTCTTCCTGATCGTCGAACACTATGGCGGGTGCCGTGACCACGCGGTTTTCGGCAGCGACCGAAGAGGTCTTGATGACCGAACGACCCAGATTGCCGTGTAACACCTTCAGGCCACCATCTGCGCTGAACGGATTGCCGGCAGGCCGCAGTACGCTTTCATCACCGCTTTTCAACGGCGCATCGCGCCAGGTCAGGCCTTGCTCGCTCAGGAAGGGCTCCTGAGTGTAGTGATGCAAGCCGCGACCCATGACAGTGCTGACATCGGCATGCAGCAAACCTGCCTGCAGCAATTCCCGGATCAGGAAACCCATGCCACCGGCGGCATGAAAATGATTCACGTCGGCGCTGCCATTGGGATACACGCGCGTCAGCAGCGGAATCACTTCAGACAGATCGCTGAAGTCATCCCAGTTGATCAGCACGCCGGCGGCCTTGGCCATCGCCACCAGATGCAGTGTGTGATTGGTGGAGCCGCCGGTGGCCAGCAGGCCGATAATGGCGTTGACGATGCTGCGCGCATCGATGATCTCGCCCATGGGCAGGTATTCGTCGCCCAATGCAGTGAGCTTTGCGACACGTTTCGCAGCAGCACTGGTCAACGCATCGCGTAACGGTGTGTTGGGTTGCACGAATGCGCTGCCGGGCAGATGCATGCCCATTATTTCCATCAACATCTGATTGCTGTTGGCGGTGCCATAAAAAGTGCAGGTACCTTCGCTGTGATAACTCTGTGCTTCGGATTCCAGCAAGGCATCGCGACCCACCTTGCCTTCGGCGAACAGCTGACGAATTTTTGCTTTTTCCTTGTTGGGCAGACCGGAGGGCATGGGGCCGCCCGGTACAAAGATGGTTGGCAAATGACCAAATGACAGTGCGCCGATGAACAGGCCTGGCACTATCTTGTCGCACACGCCCAGACACAGATTGGCATCGAACATGTTGTGCGACAGTGCAATCGCGGTGGCCATGGCAATCACGTCGCGACTGAACAGCGACAATTCCATGCCGGACTGGCCTTGTGTCACGCCATCACACATGGCGGGTACGCCGCCGGCAAACTGCGCCACTGCGCCGGCCTCACGTGCGGCGAGTTTGATGAGTGCGGGATAGCGCTCCAGCGGCCGGTGCGCTGAGAGCATGTCGTTGTAGGCCGAAACAATCGCAATATTCGGCCAGCGGCCGGATTTCAGTTGCGGTTTGTCCGGCGCATCGGCAGCCGCGAAGCCGTGGGCAAGATTGGTACAGGCCAGTTGCGCACGCGATGGGCCCGAGCCACGCGCAGCAAACATGTGCTGCAGATAGATCTGTCGCGAATCGCTGCTGCGCGCCACGATGCGAGCGGTGACCTCAATGATACGGGGATGGAGCGGCGAATAGGCGGACATGGCAAGGCCTCATGGTGCTGGCAGAACTCATGTGCCGCGCCTGGCGCTGCGGTGCGAGAGAAACTGCTTGATCGATATGCGTAATTGTAGATTTACCGGGGGTGCTTGCCTACCGCAAATCACCGGACAAGCTGACTGTAAATTGACGGGCTTCATCATGGGGCACATTATTCATGGCTGGTCTCCGATATGCTCTTAAATCGACCAGACACATAACCAATGCTCAGGGCTTGCTCAGACTGGGACGCAACCGATAAATGGCCACGACAACCAAGCTGTACGGCGCAATCGAGGCGGGCGGCACCAAGTTCGTGTGTGTGCTGGCGCGCGATATCGATGATGTGCTGGTTGAAACGCGTATCCCGACCACCACGCCCGAGGCGACACTCTCGGCAGCCATCGATTTTTTTGCTGCAGCACAACTGCAGCATGGACCCATTGATGCCTTTGGTATCGGTGCATTCGGTCCGGTGGATGTGCGTGTCGGATCGTCCAGCTGGGGACGCATTCTCGATACACCCAAGCAGGGTTGGAGCGGCGCCGATCTGGTGGGGCCACTGCTGGAGCAGTTTGGATGTCCGGTGGCCATCGATACCGATGTGAATGCAGCTGCGCTGGCGGAAGCTCTTCATGGTGCGGGGCGCGATTGCCAGTCGCTTACTTACGTCACCGTGGGGACCGGCATCGGTGGCGGTGCTGTTGTTGATGGACGCAGCTTGCAAGGCATGCTGCATCCTGAGATGGGCCATATCCGCGTGCGCCGCGATTCGCGCGACATGGATTTCCCGGGAGTGTGTCCATTTCATGGCGATTGCCTGGAAGGTTTGGCCAGTGGTCCGGCTATCGTGGCGCGCTGGGGTGCTCAACTGGATCAATTGACTACCGAGCATCTCGCATACGAAATCATCGGCAACTATCTCGGTCAGCTGGCCGCAACCATTGCGTTGATGCTGTCCAGCGAACGCATTGTGTTTGGCGGCGGTGTGATGCACAACACGGCCTTGCTGCCGCATATTCGGCGCAGCGTGCACGAAATACTGAACGCGTATCTGCCCAATACCAGGGATGCAGACTGGGCGAATCAATACATCGTGTCTCCCGGTCTGGCCGATCACTCCGGCCGCAATGGCGCCATAACACTGGCGATGTCCGCGCTGGCGAAACCGCCAACCTGAATGAATGACTCCCCGCAACTACAGTCTGCAACGCAGATGCAATATGCTTGTCTATTGGCTGCAAGGTCATCCTGGAGCGGGTAATGGCGGGATCAGAGAAATTCGACATCATTTTGTTTGGCGCGACCGGCGATCTGGCCACGCGCAAGCTGCTGCCGGCGCTGTATCGCCGCCATGCGGCAGGACAATTCGACGCCGAATCGCGGGTGCTGGGCGTTTCCAATATGGATTGCAGCCGCGAGGAGTTCATTGCGCGTATCGAGGAACCGGTGCGGCATCGCGTCGGCGCCGATTTCGAAGCGGTTGCCTGGCAGCGTTTTACGGCGCAGCTCGACTACCTGAAGGTCGATGCCAGAGTTGATGAAGACTTTGCGGTGCTCAAGCAACGGTTACAGGACCGTGCTGAGCTGGTGCGCGTGTACTTCCTGTCCACCTCGCCGCTGCTGTTCGTCGACATTTGCACGCGGTTGCAGGTGTTTGAACTGGTCACGCCCAGATCGCGCGTGGTGCTGGAGAAGCCGCTGGGCCATGATCTGGTGTCGGCTCAGCTGATCAATCAGCAGGTAGGTGCGGCATTCACCGAAGAGCAGATCTATCGCATTGATCACTACCTGGGCAAGGAACCCGTGCAGAACCTGATGGCGCTGCGTTTCGGTAATGCCTTGTTCGAGCCTTTGTGGCAGCGTGGCCGCATTCAGCACGTGCAGATCACCGTGGCAGAACAGGTGGGCGTGGAGCAGCGTGCGGCGTTCTACGACAAGACCGGTGCGCTGCGCGACATGGTGCAGAATCATCTGCTGCAGTTGCTGTGCATCATTGCGATGGAGCCGCCTTCGACCAGCAAACCCGATGATGTGCGCGACGAAAAACTGAAAGTGCTGCGTGCGCTGCGACCCTTGAGTGGACGTGACGCCATCGAAAATACCGTGCGCGCCCAGTACAAGGCGGGCGCGATTGCCGGCAAGCCGGTGGTGGGTTATCTCGACGAAGCCGGAGTTGCGGCGGACAGCACCACCGAGACCTTTGTCGCGCTCAAGGCGCAGATCGATTCCTGGCGCTGGGCGGGTGTCCCGTTTTATCTGCGCACCGGCAAGCGCATGCAGGATCGGCTGGCCGAAATCGTCATTACTTTCGAAGATGTGCCGCATGCCATTTTTGACCGGCCCATTTCCGATCGCGCCAACAATCGTCTGGTGATCCGCCTGCAGCCGGATGAAAACATCACGCTGACCTTGCTGGCCAAATCTCCCGGCGAGGGCATTCGCCTCAAGCCGGTCAATCTGGGCCTGGATCTTGATGATGCGCAGAAACAGCGGCCCATGGATGCGTATGAGCGACTGATGATGGACGTGGTGAAAGGCAATCTCACCCTGTTCATGCGCCGCGATGAACTGGATGCAGCCTGGCGCTGGATCGATCCCATTCGCGCCAGCTGGCTGAAGTACGAAGAACCCCTGAAGATCTATACCGCCGGCAGCTGGGGGCCTTCCGCGTCCAGCGCGCTGATCAGTCGCGAGGGGCTGGCATGGTCCGACGAACTATGATGCCGTGTTGCCGTACCATCGATAATTGATGTGGCCGAGTTCGCCACCAGCCATGGAATAGCGCGATGACAGGCTCTAAGATCAACGCCGGGCACATCACTGGACTACCCTTCATGCATCACCCACCCGAGCATCGATTTCCGGATGCGCATGCGCTGGCGCGCGCCCTTGCGGGTGAGATACAGGTCGAGTTGCAGGAAGCCATTGCAACACGCGGCCATGCCAGCCTGGTGGTATCGGGTGGGCGGACGCCCGTGGTGCTGTTCAATCAGCTGGCCGGCGAGAAGCTGCCCTGGCACAAGGTATGGGTCACCCTCGCCGATGAGCGCTGGGTGGATGTGCATGATGCGGCCAGCAACGAATGTCTGGTGCGTGCCGAACTGCTGCAGAAGCATGCGGCCGCGGCGCAATTCGTCGGGTTGAAAAACACCGCGGCCACGCCCGAGCAGGGCGTCGACTGGACCTGGCGTTCACTGGCGCGCATCAAGCGGCCGTTTGATGTGGTGTTGCTGGGGATGGGCGACGATGGCCATACGGCATCTTTGTTTCCCCAAACCCCGGCAAACCCGTCGCCACATCTGGCGCAGGCCATGAATACCTCGTTGCCACCCGCCTGCGTAGCGATGCAGGCGCCGGTGGCGCCGCAGGCACGCATCAGCATGAATTTGAGTGCCTTGCTGGATGCGCGGCGTATCATTCTGCACATACAGGGTGAGGCGAAGTGGTCGGTATATCAAGCCGCCAAGGCGCATGGCCCAACGGCGGCGCTGCCGATGCGCGCCGTGTTACATCAACAAACCGTTCCCATTGAAGTGTTCTGGTCACCATGAGCAAACCCCTGCGATTACTGGCAGATATCGGCGGCACCAACGCGCGCTTTGCGCTGTGTGAAGGCTTCTCCGTGCACGATGAACGGCAACTGCGTTGCGCCGACTATCCGCACATCGAGGACGCCGTGGCGCACTATCTGCAAAGTGTCGGCGAGCGTCGCCCGGTGGAAGAAGCTGCGTTGGCCATTGCCTCTGCCCTGTCTGGCGATCAGGTGAGCATGACCAATCACAGCTGGCGTTTCAGTGTTAGCGGGCTGCGCCAGAAATTGAACTGGCGGCGTCTGATCGTGCTCAATGACTTCACGGCGCTGGCCATGGCCATCCGGCATTTGCCCGAACACGAATTGCGTCAGGTGGGCGGCATCAAGCATGCTTCCGAAGCGCCCATTGCCTTGCTCGGCGCCGGCACGGGCCTGGGTGTATCGGGCCTTATTCATTCCGGCGAGCACTGGCTGCCACTGCAGGGCGAAGGCGGCCATGTCAGTCTCGCGCCGGGCAATGACCGTGAGGCGGCGGTGTTGCGGCAGCTATGGCGACGTTTTGACCATGTGTCGGCCGAGCGCGTGCTGTCGGGTCCGGGCCTGGTGAATCTGTACACGGCGCTGTGTGAACTGGATGGCGTGGCGGTGCAGACCTACCAGGCCGCAGATGTGACCGACCGCGGTCTGAACGAGAGTTGCTCGCAGTGCACTGAAGCGCTGGAAATGTTCTGCGGCCTGCTGGGCAGCATGGCTGGCAACCTGGTGCTGACGCTGGGCGCGACGCACGCGGTCTATGTGGGCGGCGGCATCGTGCCGCGCCTCGGCGAACATTTCGCGCACTCCACCTTCCGGCGCCGTTTTGAAGGCAAGGGGCGCTTCGTGGAATATCTGCGGCCCGTGCCGGTATTCGTGATCAACAGCGCACAACCGGCTTTTGTCGGTCTGGCGCATTCTTTTACCAGCCCGGGTGCGCGCCTCGAATCGCTGGGTTAATGACAGCGGGGCGCAACGCGCCCCTGTTCATGCTGACTACTTGCCCTGATAACGCTTGATGCCGTCGACAATCTCGGCCTTGGCGTCATCCACACCACCCCAGCCTTCAACCTTGACCCACTTGCCTTTTTCCAGATCCTTGTAGTGTTCAAAAAAGTGCTGGATGGGCGTCAGGCGATGTTCGTTGATGTCCAGGTAGGACTTCCAGTGGTTGTAGATGGGCAGGATCTTGTTGTCCGGCACGGCCAGTACCTTGGCGTCGCCGCCCGCTTCATCAACCATTTTCAGGACGCCCAGCGGGCGGCAGCGCACCACCACGCCGGGAAACAACGGATAGGGTGTCATCACCAGCACATCCACCGGATCGCCATCGTCTGCAATGGTGTGCGGTACGTAGCCATAGTTACAGGGATAGTGCATGGCCGTACCCATGAAGCGATCCACGAACACGGCGCCGCTTTCCTTGTCCACTTCATACTTGATCGGGTCGGCGTTCATCGGAATCTCGATGATGACGTTGAAAATGTCCGGTGCTTTGTCGCCGGGCGTTACCAGATCCAGACCCATGGGAAACCTCTGCTGCAGTTAAGTAGGCGGGCGGCAGCGCCACCCTCGGGAAATCGGGGGCGCGCATTCTACACAGACCCGATCAAATCGAGATGACTACAAGCGGACTTGACTGCCAATCTCGATCACCCGATGTGCCGGCACCCCGAAATGCACCGCGGCCAGTTGCGCATTACGACCCATGATGGCGAACAACCGTTTGCGCCACATTGGCATGCCGGGGCCGGTGGTAATCAGCGGATTTTCCCGTCCGACCACATAGGTGGTCTCGTCGGGCCGGTACTCCAGGCCCTTGTCATCCGCTGCGCGCAGGGCGTTGATGATGCTGGGTGTTTCCATGAAGCCGTAACGGGCAATTACGCGGTACAGTCCGGGCGCGATGGTCTGCACCGTGACGCGTTCTTCGGCAGGGATGCTGGGCACGTCGGCGCTGGTAAAAGTGAACAGCAAGTTGCGTTCGTGCAGCACGCCATTGAAACGCAGGTTCTGGGTGAGCGCACGTGGAATGCCGCTGGCTTCGCTGACCATGTATACCGCCGTGCCAGGCGCGCGGCGCGGCGGATCTTTCTCCAGCGAACTGAGGAACTCGCGAGTCGAAACCTGCTGCGTGGTCAGCAGCCAGTTCAGATTCTTGCGACCCTCGTGCCAGGTGCTCATCAACAGATATGCGCCGGCGCCGACAGCCAGCGGCAGCCAGCCGCCGCTGAAGAACTTCATCATGTTGGCAATGAAGAAGCACAGCTCGATGAAGGCAGTGATCATCAGCGTGGCGCTGATCAGCCGATGCAGTCGCCACTTAACTGAACGCAGCAGCAGGATCAGCATGACGCTGACCATCACCATGCTGCCTGATACGGCGATTCCATAGGCATTGGCCAGTGCGCCTGAAGATCCAAAGCTCACCACCAGTAACACGGTGCCGGTAAACAGCAGCCAGTTGATGGACGGCAGATAGACTTGTCCTATTTCGTCTTCGGAGGAGTGCCTCACCTTCAGGCGTGGCAGGTAGCCAAGATTGATAGCCTGGCGCGCCACCGAAAAGACCCCTGATATCAGGGCTTGGGAAGCAATGACGGTGGCAGCGGTGGCCATCACGATCATGATGGGCAGAGCCCAGGTGGGCGCCAGCAAGTAGAATGGATTGCTGATGGTCTCCGGGTTGCGCAGCAGCAGGGCGCCTTGCCCAAGATAGTTGAGGATCAAGGCGGGCAGGACAACGATAAACCAGGCATTGCGAATCGGCATACGGCCAAAGTGGCCCATATCCGCATACAAGGCTTCGCCGCCGGTAATAGCCAGGAACACCGACGAAAGGGTGACAAACCCGGCCCAGCCGTTGTTGAGAAAAAACTCCACGGCATAGTGCGGGCTGAGTGCCTTGAGTATCTCTGGAGTTCTGAATATCGACACCAGACCCAGTACTGCCAGGGTAAGGAACCACCCCATCATGATGGGGCCGAAGGCGCGGCCTATGGCGCCGGTACCGTGTTTCTGGACTACAAACAGCACTGTCAGGATGAGTATTGATCCCGGTACGATGAAGCGTTCGAACTCCGACGACACGACGCTGATGCCTTCCATGGCGCTAAGCACCGAGATAGCCGGGGTGATGAAGCCATCACCCAGAAACAATGCAGCACCGAACAACCCCAGCGCCGCCACCGGCGTCCACAGCCGCCAGTTTTGTGAAGCGCTGACCAGCAGCGTGCTCAGGGCCAGTACGCCGCCTTCACCCTTGTTGTCGGCGCGCATCACAATGCCGACGTACTTGACGGCAATGATCAGCAATAGTGACCAGAACACCAGGGACAGTACGCCGAAGATATTGGCGCTGTTCATGGCGATCTCCGGATGGGCATGAAAGCATTCGCGCAGGGCGTACAGGGGACTGGTGCCAATATCGCCGAAGACCACGCCCAGCGCACCCAGCATCAGGGTGCGTGGATCACCGCTGTGGCTGGACTGCGTGTCTGAGTGTGGTGCGGAGGCAGGACTTGATGCTGCAGAGTCTGGGTTCATGAACTGCGTGGCGTAGGCCACGTCCTTTGCGCTGATTGGCGCCAAATTTCCCGAAGGATATAGTACCTTTATACGCGTTGGCTCAAAAACCTGGTATGGACCCTGATAAGGATGCTTCGCAAGGAAATGCCCGTGGCACGTCGTCAATGTGCGTCAGTGCTTGTAGCCCGCGACGGTTGTCTTCACACTCGCGCCCGCCGACCTGAATTTTCCGAAAAACAGCATATGAAGCAAGCCGACATTCCTTTGCATCCCGCCAGAATGGCCGCAATGCTGCGTGCCGGCGTTCTGGCGATTGTGCCTGGGGATATCGGCCTGAATGCGAATGAGTGTCCCACCGTCTGGGGCGTCATGATGGAACTGGGCATTGCCGATGTGGTGGCTTCGCTGGTGGTGCTGGCGGACGGTTCGGTCAGCGTGTATCTGAGCGATGGTGAGGGCGTGATTGGTTGCGGTCTGCATCCGGATGTCCGCGCTGCTGCGGCGAAAATGCTGCAGGTTGCCGGGCGAGCAGAGGCGCAATGTGTCCGCGTCGATACTTACCCCATGCCGAAAACAGATCAGGTGCGGTTTTACCTGCTGACGACTCGCGGCATTCTGGGTGGCGAGGCGTCACGTGTCGAGCTGGACGACGGCGCCGTGGATCTTGCAGAGCTCTACTACGCTGGTCACGGCGTGATCGGCATGGTGGAGTTGCTGGGTGCGGGTGTGGATCTGGTGGATGAAATGCGCCTGGCGGAAATGGCCTCATTGAATGAACTGAGCGCCGGCATCGAACCGCGTAACGAGTCCGGCCAGCCCGGTATGCAGCAATTCAAGGCCCGAGGTCGCGGATGTCGCATTCTGCCGTATGTTGGCACTGTGGCGCGTCGCTCGCAGAACTGACGCTACCGCTGTCGCGTTTTGACATCTGCCGACAGTGCCGCGCAGAACTGCACGTGTGTAGGCAGTGTGTCTTTTACGACATCACTGTTGCCAAACAGTGTCGCGAACCCATTGCCGAAGAAGTGCGCGACAAACAACGCGCCAATTACTGTGACTATTTCGTAATTCGCCACGATGCATATCGACCGGTGGCAACGGATACTTTGCAGAAATCACGTTCGCAGCTGGATGCCTTGTTCGCAAAGACTGATACTGCGGCCGATGCGGTTACTGGCCAGCAAACAGCTGCCGATGCCGCGCGTTCGGCATTGAATGATTTGTTCAAGAAGTAGCGGGCTGCTTCTTGTTCTGGCTGTCGTCAAACGAGTACAGCGCGCCTCGTTGAATTGTCACAAAACAAGCGCAAAATACCTGCTCATCCGGTTGAACTGCTTCGCTTCGATACGGTCCGATAAAACTCCTGATGAGGAGAGCGCCATGGCAGAGATGAGCTGGCCGCAGTGGCAGCAGCAAGTGCTCAGCAAGATCCGGCGTGACTACGCGGATATCCTGCAACAACTGACTCTCGATGATGTCGACTGGGTTGCCTGGCGCAGTCTGTATGATCAGGGCCGGTCAGCAGCCGACGCCGTGGACTATGCGTTTGTACGCAATCAGCCGGCAATCGAACGCCGTTCACGAAACAAGCCTTACTGATAGCCGCGCGCCTGCAACGAGAACAGATGTGCATAGTGACCATTGAGCTGCATCAGTTGTTCGTGACTGCCGTGTTCGATGATGCGGCCATGCTGGATCACCACAATCTGGTCCGCCATGCGTACGGTGGAAAAACGGTGCGAGATCAGGATGGCAATGCGATTGCGCGTCAGCGTCTGGAAATGCGCAAAGATCTGTGCTTCGGCGCCCGCATCCATGGCCGCAGTAGGTTCATCCAGCACCAGAATGTCGGCATCACTGCGCATGAAAGCCCGTGACAGCGCGATCTTCTGCCACTGACCGCCGGATAATTCGCGTCCCTCCTTGAACCACTTGCCGAGTTGTGTCTGGTAACCGGCGGGCATTGACTCGATCAATGGTGCGGCCATGCCCTGTTCGGCAGCTTTGCGCCACTCTGCCTCATCATCAAAACGACGTACATCACCGGCGCCAATGTTTTCGCCGAGCATCAGTTGATATCGTGCAAAGTCCTGGAAGATCACCCCGACCCGGCGGCGCAGCGTGGATTCGTCCCAGTCCTGCAGATCAACGCCATCGAGCACGATGCGGCCACTGTCGGGGGTGTACAGGCGTGTCAGCAACTTGATCAGCGTGGTTTTGCCGGAGCCATTCTCGCCGACCAGCGCCAGCGATTCGCCTTGACGAATGTGCAGATTGATATCCACCAGCGCCGGTTCCTCTGCGCCCGGATAAGTGAAGCTCACGTGTTCGAAGCGAATGCCATCCGCAGCCACGGTGCCGACGGTGCGCTGACCAGTGACAGGTGCGGTGGGAGTTTCCAGATATTCATACAGCGTGGACAGATACAGGTTGTCTTCGTACATGCCGCCGACCGCCGACAGGCTTGCAGACACTGCTGATTGTCCCTGACGAAACAACATCAGATACATGGTCATCTGACCCAGTGTGATGCGCTGCGCAACGGCGCTCAGCGCAATCCAGGCATACGCACCATACAGCGCAGCGGTGGCAATCAAGCCCAGAAAGAAACCCCAGGTGTCGCGGCGGATGGTCAGATCACGATCGGCCTTGTACAGCTTGTGGAAGATCTGCTGGTAGCGATCCAGCAACAACGGCCCGAGCTCGAACAGCTTCACTTCCTTGGCGTGATCCTCGCGAGCGATGACGGTTTCCAGATAGTTCTGCATGCGGGTTTCGGGCGAGCGCCAGCGAAACAGGCGAAAAGCATCGCCGGAAAATTTGGTTTCGGCGATGAAGGCCGGCAGACCCGAGCACAACAGGATGGCCAGTGCCCATACCGAAAACTGCACCAGCAGTGAGGCGTAGCTGAGCAGCGAGATCAGATTCTGGATCAGGCCGAAGGTGCGCATCACCAATGACAGCGGACGCATGGAGGCTTCGCGACGCGCGCGGGTGAGCTTGTCGTAGAACTCGCTGTCTTCGAACTGTGTCAGATCCAGCGTCAGCGCTTTCTCCAGAATCATCACATTCACGCGCTGGCCCAGCTGCACACGCAATAATGACTGGCACAACGACAGGCCGCGTTGCGTGCCGGCGAGCACGGCGACCAGCAGCGCTTCCAGCAATACCAGTTCCAGTACCCACTGTCGCGCAACATCGCCGCCGTTGTTCATGGCGGCGACCACCGCATCGACGATGCGCGCACCCACATAGGCGACTCCGGCCGGCAGGATACCGGCCGCCAGGGTCAGCGCGGCCAGTGCCAGGGTTAGTGGTTTGCTGGTGGTCCACACCAGCTGCAGCGCCCGGCTACTGTAGGCAAATACCCCAAGAAAGCCGCGCTTGATCTGGGGGGTGGCTTGTGCGGTTCGAGGCGGATGTGCTGCCAAGGGTTTCGTGAGGGTTGGATAAAGGAGGTTGAGTGTGTCGGCTGTCACAGTGGACTGCAACCGCTGCCTGCGGTATTACGTAATACCTGCGGTGGATCGCTATAGTGGCATCACGTTACTACTGGTTACCGTGCCGGCCGGGTGCCGCCGGAAGGGCCTGTACGCCGGCGATGCAGATTCAAGCGAACATGAACGACAAAGATCCAAAATCCCCAGCGGGCAAACGTCCGCCCGGCGACCCCAAGCAATCTGGGCGTGTTGCCTATGATTCCAAGGGTAATCCGGTGTGGGAGTGGGAAACTTCTACCGGAGTCTATGACCGCAACGTCAGTACCCAGCGACTGAAAAAGCTGGAGGCGAAGTTGACGCTGGAAGAAACCCAGCCTGTGCCTCAACAGAAGCCCAAGGGGCTGTCCCTGCAGGATGCGGAGCGGCTGCCCGGTGGCGGCATGAACCCCTATGACACGGGTGGTCCCGTCTCTGGACGTACTTCGCCTGCAGCTCATCCGGCGCTGGTTCACAAGCAGGCGGCGCGCGACAAGGCGACGAGCAAGTCGCTGGTCAGCAAGTATGCGGCAAAGCAGAAAGCACCCGGAACACAACCTCAGGGTTTGTGGAGCAAATTGAAGGCACGCATCAAGGGTGATGATGAGTAAGTGCCGGCGCGGTGACTGTTAGCAGCAACAGCGGTCTGGCTGGGCCCAAGTCTAAATTGCTGCCAGCAAGGCTAACCCGCTCACAACATGATCTTGTCAAACACCCCACCATCAGCAAAGTGTCTGGCCTGCGTCCTGGTCCAGCCGCCGAAATCGGAGATGGTCACCAGCGTCGGAATCCTGGGGAATACTTTGCTGTATTTCGCCAGCGCCTCGGCACTGCGCGGACGATAGAAGTTGCGACCAACAATGTCCTGCCCCTCGGCAGAATTCAGATACTCAAGATAAGCGGTGGCCACTTCGCGCGTGCCATGACGCAACACGTTCTTGTCGATCACCGCCACGGACGGCTCCGCCAGAATGCTTACGCTGGGCACCACAATTTCAAACTTGTCCGCGCCGAATTCCTTGATGGACAGGAAGGCTTCGTTCTCCCACGCCAGCAGCACATCACCAATACCACGTTGTGCAAAGGTAGTAGTTGAGGCGCGCGCGCCGCTATCGAGTACCGGCACATTTTTGTACAGCTTCTGCACAAAAGCCTGTGCGGTTGCGTCACTACCGCCGGGTTGTTTCAGCGCCCACGCCCAGGCTGCCAGATAATTCCAGCGCGCACCGCCGGAAGTTTTTGGATTCGGTGTGATGACGGAAACGCCCGGTTTGACCAGATCACCCCAGTCCTTGATGCCTTTGGGATTGCCCTTGCGCACCAGCAACACGATGGTCGAGGTATAGGGTGAACTGTTGTTGGCGATGCGTGTTATCCAGTTGGCGGGCAACAATTTGGCATTGCTGGCGATGGCGTCGATATCCGATTCCATGGCCAGTGTGACCACATCGGCCTGCAGGCCGTCGATTACCGAACGCGCCTGTTTGCCCGACCCACCATGGGATTGTTTGATGCTGACCTTGTCACCGGTCTTCTTTACCCAGTACGCCGCAAAAGCCCTGTTGTATTCGTCATACAACTCGCGTGTCGGGTCGTAGGAAACATTCAACAGCGAGATGTCCTTGGCATGAACCGGCGCAGCCAGCAGTGTCAGTGCCAGTGTTGCACCAGCCAATAACGTCTTTAATGCAGTTCTGATCAACATAAAAAATTCTCCGGAATTCGTTTGAATGAGTTTCCTAAAAAGCCAGTGCAAAGCGGGTGACGTAGGCGGTCTCATCCTTGCGATCGGTGATGGCGCCGGAAGTGCTGGCTCCGCCTTCAAACTGTGTGCGGTCATATTCCAGCGTCCAGCGCACGCTCTGATTCAGATACCAGTTGAGCGCCAG
Organism: uncultured Pseudomonadota bacterium; assembly: GCA_963748005.1. Taxonomy (GTDB): domain Bacteria; phylum Pseudomonadota; class Gammaproteobacteria; order Steroidobacterales; family Steroidobacteraceae; genus CAILZL01. The sequence continues at coordinate 1,183,616 of CAVVHH010000002.1, read as the reverse complement.
GCTGTAGCCGGTTGCCGCGGTAACCGCAGTGGCAGGATTGGCAAAAGATGCCGCGCTGCCTGAGAAGGCATCGTCATCGATGTTCAGTCGCTGATATCGCGCGGCAATTTCCCAGGCGCCAATGCCTGGTTGACCAATGCTGAAATTGTTTCTCGGCGTAGCGCTGTTGTAAGCCGCTTCCTCACCTGTCAGAAAGTACGAAGCTGCGAGCTGCCATGCAGTATTGTTCAACGTGTCCGAGCGAGTGGTCGCAGTGCTGATATGACGGCTGACCGCCTGCTTCGACTCAATGTACTCGGCAATTATTCCCAAACCGCCATAGTAGTAGTAAGCCTGCGGCGAGATACGCGTATGTTTGCCATCAGCATAAGTCGCCTCATTGAGCGTTAGCGTTACAGCGTTGTCGCCACGATAGCTGGACATGACTTGCAGCGCTGCAGTGCGATAGCTGGGTAACCATGTATTGGTGCTGACCACGCTCACGACCTGCGTCGTTGGTGCTGCTGCTGTACCTGAACCGGCGATCAGCGAAATGTCTGCATTACCACGCTTCGAGCCATCGCTTGCAGCCACCCCGATACCGAGGCCGCGCAGATAATAGTTACTGCTGTTTGCGAACGGCAGCGTAAACACTCGCGCCGCAAACTCCTGGTGATTATCGGAGTCGGTGTCGGCGACAGGGCTGCTTTCAGCGCCAAAGCCATCGACCACACCGTTGAAAATTCCAGCGGCATAGCTGACGGTGCCATTCAATACAGTGCCGGAGAATTGCAGGCCAATATCACGATTGGGCGCCAGCGAGCTGGGATACCCCAATTCAACGAACTTGTTGTATTGCTCGGTCTGCAGGCGTTCCAGTCCCACCGGATTCTTGAACTTGCCGGCGGTAATGACGGCCCAGGGCTTGAAACGTCCGGCCACATAGGCATCCAGTACCACCGTACGACCGCCGGCAAACTCCGGCTGCAAGCGGAAATCGTAAATGCCGTTGAGGGTGCCTTCGATATACGGCCGCACCTTGCGCAGCAGCCAGCCGTTCGCCGAGTTGTAGGCACTGGTGCCAGGTACGCCGTTGGTGAGGTTGGCGGTGTCGTCAAAGTCCGCAAAATAGCGACCATCGACGTTCAGTGTGCCGCGCAGTTTAAGTACATTCTTGCCATCGGCTGAACTGAGCGAAAACCCGCTCGACCCTGCCTTGACCACGGGGGTGGCGGCCGCTGCCGCCGTGGCGGTCTCGTTGGCCAGCTCCAGCTTGCGTTCCAGGATCCTGATGCGTTGTTCCTGGTCACTGAGCTGTTGTGCAACCGAAGGGTCAGCCGATTGGGCCAGCGTAGTGCTGATGGGAACCGATACCAAGGCGAATGCAGCCAGTCTTGCGGCTGTGTACATGTGTGAGCTCCTGATGCTGATGCATGCAACGCGGTCGGCGTTGCAGTGATCAATATGCTAGAAGCCCGGCGGTGACAGAGTCAGTCGAAGGGCGGTTATAAAATGGTTTTATTCTGACTCTTGCTGTATTTCCCTACCGGATGGGCAGCGGCATCTCGGCAAACAGGGCATCCACCTCTTCCTGCGACTGAGTGTTGCTGGTGCGATCTACCAGACGGCGGTTCAGGTGTGGGGCCAGCAATTGCATGAAATCGTACATGTAGCGACGTAGTACTCCGTCGCGCGAGAAGCCGATCCAGGTGGTGTGAACCGGGAACAGATGCGATGCATCGATGGCGACCAGATCGCGATCTTCTTTCGGGTCCACGGCCACGTCGGCCACAATGCCCACTCCGAAGCCCAGACGTACATAGGTCTTGATGACATCGGCATCGCGAGCGGTCAGTGCGACATTTGCAGTCAGCCCCGCTTTGGAAAACAGCTCGTGCAACGAAGATGGACCGGTAAAACTGAATACATAGGTTACCAGCGGATACTGGGCCAGCTGCTTGAGGGTGGGCTTCCTGATCTGCGCCAGTGGATGCCCGACCGGCACCACGATTTTCCGGTACCACTGATAGCAGGGCAGCAATACATACTTGCGGAACAAGTCATGCGAGCCGGTGGCGATGGCGAAGTCGATTCGATCCAGCTGCGCCATTTCGGCAATCTGTTCCGATGTGCCCTGATGCAGGTGCAGATCCACATTCGGGTACTTGGCGCGAAACTGTTGAATGACCGTCGGCAGCACGTAGCGCGCCTGCGTATGTGTGGTGCCGATGGACAGCGTGCCGCGATCCTCGTCCTTCAGATCGGCGGAGATGCTTTTGATGTTCTGCACCTCGCGCAGGATGTGCAGCGCGCGGTCGATCACTTTCTGTCCGGCCGGCGTGATCTTGGTCAGCGTGCGGCCGCTGCGCACGAAAATGTTGAAGCCCAGTTCGTCTTCCAGCAGCTTCAGCTGCTTGCTGACTGCCGGCTGCGAAGTGTGCAGCTTTTCCGCAGCGGCGGTGATATTCAGGCCGTTCTGGGCGACGGCGGCCAGATAACGCAGTTGTTGTAGTTTCATGGCGTGGCTGGTGGGTTGGTCATACTGGACATCAATATTGACACAAAGGAATCTTAAGTGTCCGGTCAGGCAACATCGACAGGTGGCATTTTCGGTGATGCCTGCGCACAATCAGGCACATGAGCCTGATAAGAACCCAGTTGTGCTGCGCGTGGTTGTTGGCCGGCCTGATGGCGTGCACCGCAGGTCCAGGTAGCGCCGTGCGTACCTGGATTGATGCCAGGACCGCCGTGGCGGTGACGGCGCAGGCGCAGCCCTTGGTGTTGTCGCGCGAGGATTTTCCGGCTGGAGTGAATGTGCGCGACTATGCGGAGCTGGGCGCATTCGAAGTGAATCGCTCCGGTACCCGCAAGCGCTATATGGCAGTGGTTTTATGGAGCACGGTCGATCGCACGCCTGCCGAGCAAACGCAGTTGCAAGCGGCATTTTCCAGCATCACCCTCTGGGCTGACGATCAACCGCTTGCCTTGCAGCGTAGCGCCACCATGCATGATGCGATTCTGGTCAGCACGCCGGTACTCCGGTGGCCGAGTCCTGCAGCCAGCGAGGCTTACTATGAGGTGAGCACAGCGCAATTGGCGGCACTCGCCGCGGCCAAGCGTTGGACTTTGAGTCCCGGCACCATGGCTGAAGGTGAGCGGTCGTATACCCTGTGGCGCGGCGAGCCGGCGGAGTTGAGCCGATTCCTGGCGAATCTGGTGAACACGGGCGCACGCTAACCTGATGCCTGTCTTGGTCGGTGCAATCTCTGCCAGTCGCGAGCCTACGCTCCGCGTTCGAGGAGTACCGACAATTCCTTGAATCCCAGTCTTTCAGCGATGTCCTTGGCGGAGGCGCGATCCTTGTTGCGCAGATCGCTGCTGGCGCCGGCGGCCAGCAGCGCGCGTGCGACATCGACTTGGCCGGCACGCGCTGCGAACATCAGTGCCGTATCGCCAAACCTGTTCTGTGCATCGGTGCGGGCGCCGGCGCTCAGTAGCTGTTTGACAACGGCCGCGTGACCATTGGCGGCGGCCAGCATTAACGCCGTATTGCCATTGCTGGTCGATTGAGTACTGGCGCCCGCCGTCAACAAGCGTGCAACCACATTCGCATACCCCTGACTGGCTGCGACCATCAAGGCGCTGGATTTGCTGTTATCGCTTTTGTCGAGATTGGCTTTGGCGTTGATCAGGGCAGCAACGCAATCGTCCGCACCATTGGCAGCGGCAAGCCACAGGGCGGTGCGACCATGTTTGTCTGTGGCATCGACACTGGCCCCCGCATTCAACAAGGCGCGCAACAGCGCAGCGTAATTGAGCTGCGCCGCCAGCATCAAGGGCGTACGTCCCGCTGAATCGCTGATCTGCTGCTTAGCTCCGGCTTTTAACAAGGCATTGAGCATGGGCTCGCTGTTTTGCCGTACCGCATCCAGCAGCGGCGCATCTTCAAGCTTGCCATGTGCATCTGGACCAAGTCCTTTATTCAGCAGCAACTGTACGATCGTCAACTGATTGTGGCGCAGCGCCCAGCTCAACGGCGTTTCGTTGTCAGCAGCCGTCACGGCGGGCGTACCCGCCATCAACAATTTTTCGACGGCTTCGCTATTGCCGGATTGCACGGCGACCAGCAGCGCGGTCTCGCCATTGGGGCCGCGTCGTGCGGGATTGTCGCTTGCTTTCAGCACGTTGTTGAACAACTCGGGCGAACTGCGACCTGCGGCTATCAACAGATCGGGCCAGCCGCGGTAGAGATCATCACCAGCAGCGTGCTGCAGCGGAATACTGGGCATGCCCGCCGTTACGGTGGCCTTGTGGGTTGTGGTCAGGCCGAGCGAGCGCAACTGATTTGCCAGCTCGGTGTTGCTGGTACGCACGGCCCAATCCAGCGCCGACCAGCCCTGCGCGTTGACGCCATGAATATCGGCGCCGGCTGCCAGCAGTTGTTGCGTAACCTGGACCTGGTTGTGGCCGATGGCATACATCAGCACGGTGTTGCTGACGCGATCCTTGCTGTTCAGGCTGGCGCCGGCATTCAGCAACAGCGTGACGACCGGCTGGTGCCCAGCGCCCACTGCCAGCATCAGGGGTGTGATGCCATAAGCATCTGCAGGATCTACCACTGCGCCCTGTTGAAGCAGCAGTGCAGTGGCAGATGCTGCGCCTTGTTTTGCTGCATAAAATAACGCAGTGCGTCCGAATTCGTCCTGCGCTTTGAGTAATTCTGCATCACTCAGCGCGCTCAGCAACTCCACCTCATCCTGTGCCGCCGCCAGCCAGAAGGCCTGACGACGCGCTGCGCCATCGTGCAGTACCAGCTGGGGTTGAAAGCGTTGCGGTTGAATGCCACTTGCCAATGCCTGTTTGGCCATTACATGTCCTGCAGCGGCGGCACGTTGTAACCACTGCAGGATGGCGGAACTGTCCGGTTTGGCGTCATTTGCCAGTAGCGCGGCCATGGCATAAGCGGCGTCGGCATTGCCATGCTGAGCGGAGCTTTCGATCCAGTGACGTGCTTGCTGGTCGTCCACCGGTACACCCAGGCCACTGCGATACAACGTGCCCAGCAAATATTCTGCAGCCGGATTTTGTGGGTTGGCTTGTGCCTTGAGCAGCTCGGCGGCCTGCGTGAAGTGTTTCAGGCGCAGCTGGGTCCGGACCGGTTCCAGAGTGTCTTGAGTGGCAGCTGCACGAGCACTGAGTGCAGCGCACAGCATCGTCACGGCGAGCAGCGCTGCGGCAATCGTCGAACGTGCCTGAATCCTAAGCCGTTCCATACTTGGTCTCGATGGCAATGCCGACCTTGCGCAGGAAGTCGTTGGGCAGCACGCCCCCGGCATTGACGATCACCGTATTGTTTTCGACATCGACCTGTCGGCCTTCCTGTACCAATGTCACGGTCTCATGCTCAATCTGTCGCACCTGCGATGCCATGCGCAAATCCACGGCACCGGCTTTGACTGCGGTCTCAAGTCGTTGCCGGTTACTGGGTTTGGCGCGATCGAACACGGCGCCGCGATACGACAACGTGACGTGGGCACCATCGACGGCGGCGATGCTGGTGGCGGCTTCAATTGCGCTATCGCCACCACCGACAATCAGCACTCGCTGGTTTGCATATTGCTCAGGGTCAATCAATCGGTAGACCACCTTGGGCAGGTCTTCGCCAGGCACGCCAAGCTTGCGCGGCGTGCCGCGTCGGCCGATGGCCAGCAACACATTGCGCGTCACATATTCACTTTGCGGTGTGCGAATCAGGAAGCCCTGATCCTGCAGGTTGAGAATTGCATCGACGCGTTCCTTGTAGTTGATCTTGAGTCCGGCCTTTTGCTCGGCGCTTTTCCAGAATTCCAGCAACGCTTCCTTGGAGGTGTGCTTGAAATTGATGGTGCCCACTATGGGTAGCGTGGCCGGCGCCGTCATCACCAGCTTGCCGCGTGGATACTGGAAAACCGCGCCCCCCAGCGACTCCTGTTCCAGCGTCACGAAGCGCAACCCCTTGGCCTTGGCGGCGAGAGAAGCAGCGAATCCCGCGGGACCGGCCCCCACAATCACCAGATCCAGTTCATTCTTGCCACGCGGCCGATGGTCGCAGATGGCGTCTACCGCCTGACGTCCCTGTTCCAGCGCATTGCGGATCAGGCCCATGCCGCCCAGTTCACCGGCTATGAAGATGCCCGGCACATTGGTTTCGAAATGCGAGTTCACTACGGGGATATCAACACCGCGGGTCGCTGTGCCGAACACCAGTGTGATGGCATCCATGGGGCAGGCGATCCTGCAGGCACCGTGGCCGATGCAATCCGTCGGGCTGACCAGTTGCGCCTTGCCATCGATCAGGCCCAGGACGTGATGCTCGGGTTGTTCGGGGCATGCTTTAACGCAAGAACCACAGCCCACACAGAGAGTGGCATCAATAACCGGGTGCAGCGATGCCGGTTCAAGCAATCCGGCGCTGCGTGAATCTTCGTAGGCAATGCTGTTGGCTACATGCACCGCCTTGCGACGCCTGCTGTACAGCCACCAGATCAGCAGCAGTGGCGCTGCATAAACGAAGTAGAGCAACCAGCCCAACTATGTCTCCCGACGAATACAGTGGTTTCAGAGCAGCGAGGTGCAATACTGCGTCCACGCAATGCGCAACATGGTGTCGAATCGTTATCAAAGTGTATGTGCGCTGGTCCACGCATGCCAATTGAGGAGTGTTGTCTCTGCTTGCGTACAGGCTCGTTCTCTTAATGGAAATTAAGTTCAAGGCTGTGCTCTGCTGCACATCGGCACCAGCTCTGTGTGATGCGTTACACAACTTAAATTTGCCTGCAGGTGCACGATTTACATTGTGAAGAACGATTGAAATACAGCTGTACTGCTGCCGCAATGGATCACGCCGGAGATTGCTAACCGCGTGCCATCAAGCGCACCAGCTGGCACGTTGCAATCGCTGGTGTCGGCTGAATACAAAGAAACGCATGAATTATCTGGCATATTTCTGGGCAGCAGCGGGTTTCATGGCGGGCATCGCCGTGGCGTTCTTTATGTTGCGTCTATGGTCGATCGCTGGCGTGCCAACCATCAGTACAGTGCGCGGCAAGGCACTGGTTGCGGTGGCGGTGTCTGTTTTTGGTGTCACCGTGTTTTCGATATACAGCTGGGTCGGAAAACCTGAGCTGACGAATCAAAGTGCGGTTGTCAGCGGTCACGCTACCAATGCCGTTGCAGAGAGTGGTGCCGCGGGTTCGATGGCCGAAGCGGCAGACAGACTGGCTGCAAAGCTGGCTGGTGGCAGTGGCACCGATGCTGATTGGCAATTGCTGCAGCAGTCGTATGAATTCATCGGCGATACCGAAGGCGCCAGTCTTGCGCAACAGCACAAACTCAAGTCTGGCGTTGCAGATCAAACCGCATCTGTACCAGCGTCTGCGCCGCTAGCTGTGGATGCAGCGGCACTATCGTCCTATCAGCAACTGGTGGCGAAAAATCCCAAGGATGCATCAGCGTGGTTGGCAATTGCGCAATTGCAGCGCACTGCACGCAATTTTGCGGAGGCCACCAAGGCATTCGAGCAGGCAATCAAATTGCAGGCCATGAATGCGGATGCTTGGGCGGACTACGCCGATGCGGCAGCCTCGGTGGCCGACTCCCTGGCCAATCCCAGGACTCGCAGTGCCATCGATGCGGCGCTGAAACTCGAGCCGCAGCACAGCAAGGCGTTGTGGCTGAAGGCCAGTCTGGCCCATGAAGAGCGACGTTATGCGGATGCCCTGCAGGTATGGCAGCAACTGCGTGCTGCCATTCCCGATGGCTCTCCCGATGTCAGCATCATCGAAGCCAATATCCAGGAAGCTCGTACGCTGGCGGGCAACAAGACTGGTAATGCTGCTGTGCGGGCCAGTGCTGATGTTGCCAGGGCGGTGCAGGTGCGCGGTAGCGTGGCGCTGGATCCGTCGCTCAAACAGAGTGCCACGAGCGACATGACCCTGTTTGTATTTGCCAAGGCAACCGACTCTGCAGCGCCGGTGGCGGCTTATCGCACCAGCGTTAAATCCTGGCCAGTCAATTTTGTTCTGGACGATACCCTGGCCATGATGCCTGGCCGCACGCTGTCACAGTATGAGCAGGTCAGAGTTGAGGCGCGGTTATCGCGCAGTGGCCAGGCATTGGCGCAGTCCGGCGATCTGCAGGCCGAACCGGTGATGGTGGCAACTCATTCCTCGCAGCCGATTGCGCTGCGTATCAGCAGGCTGGTGCCGTGATGCCGCAGACCGAACGAACCAGTCAGGCGTCGTCCTTTGCCGGCAATGATATCGGGGTGCGTCGCCTGAAGCAGTCTGCTGCCGCTCCGGTGCGCCGCGCTCGCTGGTGGCAACAATTATTGTCCGGTACCGGCTTGATGTTCCTGCTATGTGCGGTGCTGTTAATCGGTGGCTGGGAATTTCCCACGCATCGCTATCTCACTCCGGAGTCTGGCGTGGGTTATGCGCTGGGCATTATTGGCGGCAGTCTGATGCTGTTGCTGCTGCTGTATCCGGCGCGCAAGCGCTGGCGTTGGTTATCTTTCATGGGCAGCGTCAAGGGCTGGTTTCAAACCCATATGGTAATGGGGCTGATAGGCCCCATCTGCATTCTTTACCACGCCAATTTCCGTACCGGTGCGGTGAACAGCAATGTGGCGCTGTTCTGCATGTTGACGGTATCGGGCAGCGGTCTGGTCGGCCGTTACTTCTACACGCGTATTCATCACGGTCTTACCGAGCGCGCCATGACAATGGCAGATCTGCAGGCCAATGCCGATCGCCTGCGCAGTGTTTCCTTGTCTGTGACATTCCTGCCCGAGTTGCTGGATCGCTTGGTGCTGGAAGAAAAGCAACTTCTGCAACGCGTGAGCAAGTGTCCCGTGTTGCTGCGGCCTGCTTATGCATTCTGTCTGAGCGCCCTGGCGCGCGGCAGGTTGAATCGCTATGTACGGCGCGCCCTGCGCGCTGCCGCAGCGCAATCATCGGTGCTGGCGCAGCAGCAGAAGCGTTTGCGCCTCACCGCACGTGGATACATCGCGCAGCGCATGGGCGCTACCCGCGAAGTCTCGGAGTTCCAGGCCTACACCCAGTTGTTCTCGCTATGGCATGTGTTGCATCTGCCGCTGTTTTTCATGCTGCTGATCGCCGGCATCGTGCATGTTATCGCGGTACATGTTTACTGATTTATGCGCAGGGATTTGCACAGGTTAATTGCACTGCTTATGTTGCTTGCCATTTCATATGTCAGCGCCGTATCGGCCGCCAACATTGAAACCCTGCTGATGCCGGGCAAGGTAAGTAATGCCCATGCCAAGCTGGAGGAATCCTGCGGCAATTGTCATGACCGCACGAATCGTGTCAGCCAGACACGTTTATGCATGGACTGCCACAAGGACATCGCCAGCGACATGCAGGCACGTAGCGGATTTCATGGGCGCTTGCCCAATGCCGCGACATTGCAATGCCAAGGGTGCCATACCGAGCACCAGGGTCGCGATGCCGACATCGTAAAATTTGTGGCCGAGCAATTCGATCATCAACGCACGGACTTTCCGCTGCGCGATGCGCATGTGAGTGTGGCGTGCGCCAGCTGCCACCAGCCGGGCAAAAAATATCGCGAAGCACAATCGAGCTGCGTGGCCTGTCACAAGAAGGACGAGCCGCATCAAGGGCAACTGGGTACGGACTGCGCGGCCTGTCACGGCAGCGTGACCTGGTTGAACGCCAAATTCGATCACAGCAAGACCCGGTTTGCGTTGGCCAACAAACATGCCGAAGTGCAGTGTGTGGCCTGTCATGCCGGAAATCGCTACAAGAACACGTCATCGCAGTGCGTATCCTGTCATGCGCCGGACGATGTGCATCGCAATTCACGCGGCAGCGACTGTGCGCAATGCCATTCGACCATCAGCTGGACCACCGCGAAGTTTGATCATGCCAGGGAAACCGGTTTCGCATTAAACGGTGCCCATGCGCGTACCGACTGTGTGAGTTGTCATGCCAGCGGTCGCATGGAAGACCCGCTACCGAAAGACTGCAATGGTTGCCACAAGGCACAGGACTCACATGCCGGCCGGATGGGACAGCAGTGCCAGCAATGTCATGGCAATAACGACTGGAAACCCGCCAGTTTTGAACATGAGCGCGATGCCAAGTTTGCGCTGAACGGCCCGCATACCAAGTTGAGTTGCGATACCTGTCATACCGCCGTTGTTGCCACGCAAAAGCTTGGAACCACCTGTATCAGTTGCCATCGTGCGCAGGATGCACATGCCGGGCAGCTCGGTGCACAGTGCGGGCAATGTCATGCGGCCGATACCTGGCGTGGTGATGTGCACTTCGACCATGATCTCACCGATTTTCCGCTGGTGGGTTTGCATGTCACGGTACCGTGCGCACAATGCCATCTGACGCAGAAGTTCAAGGACGCCAACGCCGATTGTCACAGCTGTCACCAAGCAGACGATGTGCACAAGGGCGGTCTGGGTAACAACTGCGCCACTTGCCACAACAGCAACGGCTGGAACATCTGGAGCTTCGATCATGGCAAGGCGACACGCTTTGCACTGACCGGCGCGCACGTCAAGCTTGAGTGCGCAGGCTGTCACAAACGTCCGGCGGCGGAAGTGAAACTATCCACCGATTGCGGCTCGTGTCACGTGCGTGACGATGTGCACTTCGGCCAGTTCGGCCGGCAGTGCCAGCGTTGCCACACCACGATTTCGTTCAGACAAGTGCGTTTGCAATAGTGGGTCATATGAACACTATCGCCAGACATGCAACCCATTTCCTGTGCGCACTCGGACTGCTGGCGCTGTGCTTGCTGAGTGTGGAGCGGGTACATGCGCAAGCTAATACCAGTGGTCAAGGCGCCAATCTGATGGGTCAGTTCGATCACCTGACCACCGGCTTCGATCTGACCGGCCAGCATCGCCAGGTACGCTGCGAGACCTGTCATGTGGATGGTATTTTCAAGGGCACACCGACTGCCTGTCTGGGTTGTCACGCGGCCGGCACGCGCATACTGGCCAGTTCCAAGTCAGCCAATCACGTGCTGAGCAGCAACAACTGCGCCGACTGTCACAGCACCACTGCATGGACTCCGGCCAGCCGCTTTGACCACACGCAGGTAACGGGCTCATGCGCAAGCTGCCACAACAATGTTCAGGCCAGTGGCAAACCAGCGGGTCATGTGCAGACCAGCCTCGATTGCCGTTCCTGTCACAGCACGCTGAACTGGAGCTCGGCGCAGTTCGATCACAGTGGCATTACTGAGGCGTGCTCAAGTTGTCACAACAGCGTGCGCGCCACCGGCAAGGCCGCGACGCATATTCCAACGACGCAGGAATGCGATACCTGTCATACCACGGCAGCCTGGAAGCCGGCGACTTTCACCCATGCGGGCATCAGCAGCAACTGTGCTGGTTGTCACGATGGTCGGCGCGCCACTGGCAAGAACGCTGCGCACATATTGACCAGCTCGCTTTGTGAAACCTGCCATGTCACGACGACATGGCGACCGGTGACGCGGGTTGATCACACGCAGGTGCAAGGCAGCTGCGCCAGTTGCCACAACGGCGCCACCGCCGTCGGCAAGTCAGCAACACACATTGCCACAACGGCGGATTGCAGCAGCTGCCACTCCACTGTCAGCTGGGTGACCAACGGCTTTAATCATGCCGGCATCACCAGCGGCTGCGCCAGTTGCCACAACGGCACGAGCGCTACCGGCAAGAATGCCACACACATTCTGTCCAGCACGTCCTGCGAGAGCTGCCATGTCACCAGTGTCTGGAAACCGGTGACGCGCGTCGATCATGCTCAAGTCAGTGGCAGCTGTTTCTCCTGCCACAACGGCAGCATTGCTACCGGCAAGATGGTTAATCACGTGGCATCATCCAACAGCTGCGAGACCTGCCATAGTACGGTGGCCTGGTCACCGGCCGGATTCGATCACTCGGGGGTGGTCAGCGGTTGTTCAAGTTGTCACAACGGCGTGAGCGCCACTGGCAAGAACCCTACGCATATTCTGTCGAGCTCGTCCTGCGAGAGTTGCCACACCACCACGGTATGGAAGCCAGTTACCCGGGTTGATCACACGCAGGTCACAGGCAGTTGCGCCTCTTGCCACAATGGCGCCACGGCCACCGGCAAGTCTGCAACACATATTGTCACTACGGCGGACTGCGGCAGCTGTCATTCGCCTCTGGCGTGGACACCGGCGCACTTCAGTCACGATGGTATCACCACCAATTGCTTCAGCTGTCACAACGGTACTGCGGCGGTTGGCAAGAACGCCACGCATATTCTCTCGACCAACTCCTGCGAAAGCTGCCATGTGACCACCGCCTTCAAACCAGCGAGTCGTGTGGATCACACGCAGGTCACCGGTACCTGTGCTTCCTGCCACAACGGCACCACGGCGACCGGCAAGAATACCACCCATATCAACAGTTCTACGGCGTGCGCAAATTGTCACACTACCATTGCATGGCGGCCTGCCAGTACGGTGGATCATACACAGGTGCTTGGTACGTGTTACTCCTGCCATAACGGCGCAATCGCTACCGGCAAATCGGTGAATCACATCGCCTCCGCCAATACCTGCGAAACCTGCCATGTCACTACTGCGTGGACGCCGGCGCGCTTTGATCACGCTGGTGTGCAAGCCGGCACCTGCGCTACTTGCCACAACGGTGTGAGCGCATCCGGCAAGCCGGTGACACATATCCCTACCACGCAGTCATGTGACACCTGCCATTCCACATTGGCATGGACGCCGGCAACCTTCAGTCACGCCGGCATTACCAGCGGCTGTTCTGCCTGCCACAACGGCACTGCGGCCACCGGCAAGAACCCGGGTCACATGAGCACTTCGCGCGACTGCAATGTGTGCCACGCCACTTCGGCATGGACACCGCTGACCTTTGTGCACACTTCAAGCGAATACCCGGGCAATCACAATGCCCGTCTGGGGTTGACGTGCATCAGCTGCCATACCACCAATACCGATGCGGCTACCTGGAAGAATGCTGCCTATCGTCCGGATTGTGCAGGCTGTCATGCTGGCAATTACAAGTCTGGCCCACACGACAAGGTTGCGAACGTTTCAAAATATACAGTGAGTGAGCTGCGTAATTGTGCCGGCGCCTGCCATGTCTATACGAATACCTCGCTCACGACCATCAGCAAGACGCGCAACAGTCACCACAAAGTGACCGATTCAGGCTTTGATTGAGCGCGACGTAGTGCTGATGAAGTATTTGAAGCGACTACGCCGTGGCACCGGGTTCAGTGAAATTGCATCGTGGCGCTGGCTTACTTTGGCGATGCTGGTGTGCTTGCTATCCGCTGCACAGGCGCAAGCGCCGTCGCGCATCCTTGATGATGCAGATGTTGCCGAGACCCCCGCACGCTACGACCTGACGGTGCGGTTCGCGTGCAGTGTCCGTTATGTAACGCATTCGCCTGTTGAGCAAGGTGTCGAGGTCAGGGTGCGGCTGTCACTGGGCGCAGATTGTGGTCCCTTTGCTGCGGCTACGGAGTCGCTGATAACGCCGGCGCCAGCCGTGGTACGCAGCATCGAGTTGTCGCCGCTGCTGGCCAATGACGTCGAGCTGCTGATTCGCTGGCGCCTGGCGCAGCAATTCCTCGTGATACCCACCAACGATCAACGTGGCTTGCGCATTCGCATCCTGCGTGCCGGGGAGACCGGGGAAACTCGAGGCAGGGTACTGGTCTCCGACATGCCGAGCACGGATGTCATTACCGCCTATGCCATCAATCTGGAATCGGCGCTCACTCCGTTTACGCCTGAAGCGATTCAGCAGGCACAGACATTACTGGGCACCCGTGTCTATACCTCCGAAGTGGATATTGAAGGCAGTCACTGGTATCGCCTGCGTCTCGGGCCCATAGCCGCCCGCGCCGACGCCGAACGCGTATTGCTCACGGCGCAGCAGACTTATCCGCGCGCATGGCTGGCTATTGCCGATGAACAGGTTGATGAACAGGGCGTGCTGGTGGCCGAGGAAGCTGCGGATAATTCCGTCGTTGAAGACACGACCAACAGCGCAATCAGGGACACTGAGGCCGACGCACTATGGGCCAGCGCCAACGAGAGGTTTCGACGCAAGGATTATTCAGCAGCCATCGAACTGCTCACCAAGCTGCTGGCACGCCCCAGTCGCAAGTATCGAGTGCAGGCGCAGGAACTGTTGGGTCTGGCGCATGAGCGCAGTGGCGAGCTGGCGCATGCGCAAGCCGAGTACGAAGCCTTCCTGCGCGAGTTTCCCAAGGATCGCCGAGCGCCGCGTGTGCGCAAGCGCCTGAACGCCTTGCGCACCGCCACCCTGCCGGGCCGGCAGGCCAGTGGCTACTATGAAGACGAGGAAGGCACCTGGAACATGCACGGCGGCGTCGCGCAGTACTACCGCCGTGATGACAGCCGACTCACTGTCGATACCAGGACGCAAAGCCTCACCAGCCAGAATGCCCTGCTCAATGACCTTGATCTCACCGCGCGTTATCGCGGCTTCGAAACCGACACCCGCATTCGCCTCACTGCCGGTTACAACAAGGATTTCCTGCCGAATGGTCCCGGCGATCAGGTGCATGTCAGCAATGCCTTTGTCGAATGGTCGGATCGCGATCGCGGCTGGTATGGCAGCTTCGGACGGCAGAATCGCGCCGTCAGCGGTTCCTTCGGCACCTTCGATGGCCTGCTGGTCAGCTACCAATGGCATCCGCACTTCACCTCGGATGTCATTGTCGGCATGCCGGTGGACAGCTCGCGCAGCGGCGTGAATACCCAGCACAGATTCGAGTCGCTGTCGTTCAACTTCGGTACCTTTGCCGATGCCTGGGAGCCCAGTCTGTACTTTACCAATCAGACTCTGGAGGGCACGGTTGATCGGCAGGCCATCGGCGCCGAACTGCGCTACTTCCGGCCGGGGCGAGTGTTCATTGGCTTTGTCGATTACGACCTGCACTTTCAGACACTCAACACTGCGGTCCTCGTCGGTACCCTGCAACTGCCGGCGCGCTGGTCGCTGAATCTGGATCTGGAGCAGCGCAAGAGTCCAATGGTGGCGACGCGCAATGCGCTGATCGGCCAGCAGGTGGGTTCACTCGACAGCCTGTCGAGTGCATTCAATGATGAGCAGATCAGGCAGCTGGCCCTGGATCGCACGCCCGATACCAGCGTGTACAGCGTGACGGCATCGCGTGCCATCGGTGAACGTCTGCAACTGAACCTGACCGCGCAGGGCATCAAGACCGGTGCAACGCCGCCGTCCGATGGCTCGCTGCTTGATCCGGCGTTTTTGCCCGTGGAAGGCATTCCTGCAGAAGGTCCGGAGTTCATTTTCTCGACGCAATTGCTGGCAGCCAGCATCATGCGTGCGGGTGACATCAACATCATCGGTCTGCGCCAGCAAACTGGAGGCAGCACCGAAACCACTTCGCTGGGATTGAGCAGTCGTGTGCCGTTGTGGGGCGACTACCGCTTCGGTCCGCAATTACGTGTGGATCGCAGGCAATTTCAAAGTGACAACAGCACCTTGTGGCTGTATGCGCCTTCACTGCGGCTGACGCTGCAGCGCCGCACCCTGCAGGTCGACCTTGAATTTGGCAGCGAGATTTCCAGGCGCGACTCCGTGATGACCAAGCAGGACAGTACACGCTACTTTCTGTACGCGGGCTATCGCTGGCAATTCTGAGATTCAGGGCTATGCCAAGGCAGCGGATTGCCACAGGATAAACACCGCCATGAGCAATACCATGCCACTGTAAGCGCGTTGCAATTTTGCCTGCGGCAAGCGACGCCCCAGCGGCTGGCTGGCGAGGCTGCCCAGTGCGCCAACCACCACAAACATGCCGAGCATGGGCCAATGCAGCGACAGATTATCTGCATACAGCAGGTGCAGGTGTTTGGCAAAGCCGACCAGTGAACTGAGGCAGATGATGATCAGGCTGGTGCCCACGGCGAGGGGCATGGTCAGTCCACCCAGCAGCACCAATGCCGGTACGATCAGAAAGCCGCCGCCCACGCCAACCAGTCCGCTCAAAATGCCCAAACCGGTGCCGAGACCCAGCAAGCACCAGGGACGGCAGTAGCTGGGCTGCATTTCGTCGCCGCGCCGTGAGTTCATGAACATGCGATACGCAGCGATCAGCATCACCCCGGCAAACATCAACAGTTGTGTGCGACCGCTGAGCCACTGCGACAACCATGCACCGGCATAGGAGCCGATCATGGCGGGCGGTCCGACCAGCCACACGCTGCGCCAGTCGATATGCCGTTGTCGCGCGTGCTGCAGTGCGCCGATGCCGGCGATGACGCTGACAATGCCCAGCGATTCTGCAATCGCCAGTTTTTCCGGTTCGCCCGCCAGGAATACCAGCACCGGTACGGTCAGTATTGATCCGCCGGAACCCAGCAGTCCCAGACTGAGGCCGATCAACAGGGCACCTGCTATGGCGAACATGATGTTGTTTCAACTGCCGCAGAAACACTCATGCAGCAGCGCAAGAATCCGACGTGTCTTGCCCTCGGGCACCGAGTAGTAAACGGCCTGCGCCTGTTTCTCCGTTTCCACCAGCTCACGTTCGCGCAACACCGCCAGATGTTGCGACAGTGCGGATTGGCTCAGCTGTACCCGCTCGTTTATCTGGTTCACCGACTGCGGGCCGTCCAGCAGGGTGCACAGGATGGCCAGACGCTGGTCGTTGGCCAGCGCTTTCAGGAAATCAGCCGCCTCGCCGGCATGGGCAAGCATTTCCTGCATATCGATGGGACGGCGACTGGCTTTGCTGCGTTTGGTGGTTGCGGCTCTGGGCATGGCGGATTCCGGAGTTCTGGTGTCGGATGGATTTTATATTAGAGTTGACTGTATTAGCAAATGCTAATATAAATGCATCGGCGCTGAGCTGCGCCACAGCCATTGCGGCAATGCGCAGCGCAACTAGGTGGTGGTACTGATCCGGCAAAGCCGCCTGGGCGTTCAACATAGGTGACCCGGACATTGCAAGAATGCAACAAGAGGAATCAGGCATGACAATCGATAAAGCCGTAATGAGATTTGCAGGTACCGTCGTTCTGGTCAGCCTGGCTCTGGGCTACTACCACAGCACAAACTGGTATTGGCTGACCGCGTTTGTCGGCGCCAATCTGTTTCAGTCTTCTTTTACTGGATTTTGTCCGCTGGCCATGATCCTGAAAAAGCTGGGTGTGAGTCCGGGTTCGGCGTTTTAGGCGGCGACATCAAATCCTCAAGGGCACGACGATGAACAAGCTCGCAAAATGGATGGTGTTGGGGATGGCGCCAACGCTGTTATTGCTGGGGTGTTCATCACGCGACGAGCAGACGCAAGCGGAATCGCCCGCAGCGCAGCTCAAGGTGCAGGTCATGGCGCTGGAAAAAGCGCCGCTGGAGCGGGTGGTGGATGGCACGATTGAAGCCATCAATCAGGCTACGGTATCGGCGCAGACCTCCGGCCGCATCACCGAGATCTTCTACGACGTGAATGACTTCGTGCCCGCTGGTGCGTTGATCATGAAGCTGCGCGCCACCGAACAACGCGCCGGCATGCAGCAGGCACAGGCGGCAGTGCAACAGGCGCTCACACGCGAGCAGGAAGCGCGCCAGCAATTTGCACGCGTTGAAGGGCTGTACAAGGACAAGGTGGCCACCAAGGCCGAGTACGACGCGGCGCTGGCCAATCGCGATGCCGCACAAGCCCAATTGGCGGCGGCGCGCGCTGCGCTGGGTGCGGCGCAGGAAGGTGTCGCCTATACGGAGGTGCGCGCACCTTATGCCGGCATTGTCACCAGGCGCATGGTGCAGGTCGGTGAGACTGTGCAGCCCGGTACCCCGCTGATGAGCGGCGTCTCGCTGCAGTACCTGCGCGTCAATCTGGAGCTGCCGCAGAGCGTGGTCGAGAAAGTGCGTGCCATCAGAAAGGCTGCCATCTACGTCAACGGCAAGCGCGTCGAAGCCACCAGCTTCACCGTGTTCCCCGAAGCCGATGCAACCACGCATACCTTTCATGCCCGCGCCAACCTGCCGGAAAACGCCACTGACCTGCATCCGGGCATGTTCGTCAAGGTGGGGTTGGTAGTTGGCGAAGCAGAACGCCTGTTGATTCCCATGACTGCCCTGGTGACACGCAGTGAAGTGACGGCAGTGTACGTGCTCAGCAAAGAAGGTGCGGTGAGTCTGCGCCAGATACGCATCGGTCCGCGGTTTGGTGAACGAGTGGAAGTGCTGGCAGGATTGTCGGTGGGCGACAGCGTGGTGCTTGACCCGGTGGCGGCGATGCAGACGGTGCAGAAATGAGTTGCACCAATGCCTTGTGTTCCCCTCTCCCTGGAGGAAGAGGGCAGGGTGAGGGCGAATGCAGATTGCCTGCATTGCGTAAGTCGATGTTGTCTCGACATCGGAGCACCCTCACCCCAACCCTCTCCCTTGAGGGAGAGGGGGTAAGAGTGCGGAGCCATGCATGAGTGAAGCCGGCAACAAACTCGGCATCAGCGGTCGTCTCGCGCGCCTGTTTCTCAACAACGAATTGACGCCGCTGATTGCACTGGTGTTGATGCTGCTTGGTGTATTTGCGGTACTGGTGACGCCGCGTGAAGAAGAGCCGCAGATTGATGTCACCATGGCCAATGTCATCGTGCCATTCCCCGGCGCCAGCAGTGCGCAGGTGGAATCACTGGTGGCATCGCCCGGGGAGCAGGTGCTCGGCGAAATCGAAGGGGTGGAACACCTCTATTCCGTTTCCCGACCGGGCGTCGCCATTTTCACCGTGCAATACAAGGTCGGCGTGCCGCGCAACGAAGCGCTGCTGCGTTTGTATAATGCGGTGTATTCCAATCGCGACTGGCGTCCGCAGGGACTGGGTGTGATGGAGCCCATCATCAAGCCCAAAGGCATTGACGATGTGCCCATCATCAGCCTGACGCTGTGGACGCGTGATGCTACACGTGGTGCGCAGGAGCTCAAGCAGATCGCGAATGCCGTTGAAGCGGAAATCAAGCGTGTGCCCGGTACACGCAACGTGTACAGCATCGGTGGACCGGAAGATGTCGTGCACGTATTGCTCGATCCGGCACGGCTGTCCGGCTTTGGTTTGACGGCACTCAATCTGCAATCGGCGTTGCAGGCCGCCAATGTGGCGCTGGATGTCGGCAGTATCACTGCCAACAATCAGAGCACGCCAGTACATGCTGGCGAATTCCTGGCGCGTGCCGAAGACGTGGCCGACCTGATTGTGGGGTTGAACAGCACCAACGGCAGACCCATTTATCTGCAGGATGTGGCCGAGATTCGGCGGGGTCCGGATCAGCCCGAGCAGTATGTCAAGCATGCCAATGGCCCGGCAGCGGGTGAGGCATCCGGCATTGATTCGCCGGCGGTGACCATCGCCATTTCCAAACAGCCCGGCCGCAATGCCATCGACGTCACCGATGGAGTGCAAGCGCGCATGCAGGCGCTGAAGAACAGTTTCATTCCCGAGGGCGTCGAAGTCACCGTGACGCGCAACTATGGCGTGACGGCCAATGACAAGGCGCAGAAGCTGATTCAGAAACTGATGTTTGCCACGGTGTCGGTAATCGTGCTGGTCGTGGTAGCTGTGGGCTGGCGCGAAGCGGTGACCGTCGGTACCGCGGTGGTCGTGACGCTTGCAGCCACGCTGTTTGCCTCGTGGGCGTGGGGCTTCACCATCAATCGCGTGTCGCTGTTCGCGTTGATCTTTTCCATCGGCATCCTGGTGGATGATGCAATCGTCGTGGTGGAAAACATTCACCGTCACTTTGCTTTCGACAAGGGTGATTCGCTGGACGTGGTGCCACGTGCCGTCGATGAGGTCGGTGGCCCGACCATTCTGGCGACGTTCACGGTCATCGCCGCACTGTTGCCGATGGCTTTTGTCACCGGTTTGATGGGCCCGTATATGAGCCCCATTCCCATCAATGCCAGCATGGGCATGTTGATCTCACTGGCGGTGGCGTTGATCGTCACGCCGTGGCTGTCGC
This sequence comes from uncultured Pseudomonadota bacterium, assembly GCA_963748005.1. Lineage (GTDB taxonomy): Bacteria > Pseudomonadota > Gammaproteobacteria > Steroidobacterales > Steroidobacteraceae > CAILZL01. The sequence continues at coordinate 1,163,588 of CAVVHH010000002.1, read as the reverse complement.
GCAAGCTGCTTGCCGGCGTGCATCATGAGCCCGGTCCGGTGGTTCTGAAAATAGAACAACGAGTTACCGAGTTTTTCGAGCGCACCTTGCGGCCCTTCCTGCAGGGTGACACCGCCCGGCCGCAACGTCACAAGCTGTACTGGAGCATTCTCGGCGCCATCGTTATTGCTGTTTCGCTTGTGGGCGTGAAGTGGGTGGTGCTGAAAATGCTGCCCTTCGACAACAAGTCGGAATTTCAGGTCGTAGTGAACATGCCGGAAGGCACAGCGCTGGAGCAAACCGCCGCCGCGCTCGATGAACTCGCTACCGAAATCGGCAAGCTGCCCGAGGTCACCAATTATCAGATCTACGCTGGTACTTCCGCACCGATCAACTTCAATGGTCTGGTGCGTCAGTACTACCTGCGCAGCGGGCCGCTGGTGGGCGACATCCAGGTCAACCTGGTTGACAAGCATGAGCGCGCTCGCAAGAGTCACGAGATTGCGTTGGCAATCCGGCCAATCCTTGCGGACATTGGCAAGGCGCGTGGCGCCGTGGTGCAGGTGGTGGAGGTACCACCGGGACCGCCGGTGCAGGCGCCGCTGGTGGCAGAAGTGTATGGTCCCAACTACGCGGCACAGCGTGGCCTCACCGCGCAGCTGCGCAAATTCTTCGACAGCACGCCCGATATCGTCGATGTGGATGACAGCAACGAAGCTGCAACCCAACGCTATGTACTGGATGTGGATCGCGAGAAGGCTGCGCTGTTTGGCGTATCACAGGCGCAAGTCGTCAGCACGCTCAGCATCGCCCTGAATGGCAGCGACGCAACCTACATTCGCGCCGGTCAGGAGCGCTATCCCATTCCCATACGTATGGAGCTGCCGGTGGCGGACAAGTCCTCACTGGAAGGCCTGCTGGCAATGGAAGTGCAGGCCAGTACCGGCAAGCGAGTGCCGCTCTCGGAGTTCATCAGTGTCAAACAGGTGGACTGGGATGGTGCGATCTATCACAAGGATCTGTTGCCGGTAACTTACATCACTGCCGACATGGCAGGCAGGCTCGACAGCCCGCTGTATGGCATGTTTGATGTGATTGCCGCCATCAAGGATGGTCTCAAGCAGCCGGCCATCGAGCAACGCTTTATCTCGCAGCCTGCCAATCCCAATGGCTTTGCCATCAAGTGGGATGGTGAGTGGCAGATCACCTATGAAACCTTCCGCGACATGGGCCTGGCGTATTCGGTGGGTTTGATCCTCATCTATCTGCTGGTAGTGGCTCAATTCAGGTCGTATGCCGTGCCGCTGATCATCATGGCGCCTATTCCGCTCACCATCATCGGCATCATGCCGGGCCATGCGCTGCTTGGCGCGCAATTCACTGCGACATCCATGATCGGCATGATCGCGCTGGCCGGCATCATTGTGCGCAACTCCATCCTGCTGGTGGACTTCATCAATCTTGAGCTCGCGGCCGGCAAGCCACTGGCTGACGCCGTGATGCAGGCGGCCATCGTGCGCACCAAACCCATCGTGCTGACCGGGCTTGCCGCGATGATGGGCGCGTTCTTCATTCTTGATGATCCGATTTTCAATGGGCTGGCCGTGTCGCTGATCTTCGGCATCCTGGTATCGACACTGCTGACATTGATCGTCATTCCCGTTCTGTACTTCGCGTATCTGAATCGCAAGCAAATACCCGCACAGGGTTAGGGGGCTTTATGGCACACATCGCAATTTTGGGCGCGGGCATCGCCGGCGTTCCCGCTGCATACGGCTTGCGCAAGAAGCTGGGCAAGGATCACATCATCACCCTGATTGGCTCCAGTCCCTACTTTGAATTCACGCCCTCCAATCCGTGGGTGGCAGTGGGCTGGCGCACAACGGAAGAAACGCGTGTTGAGCTCAAGGAGCCACTGAGCAAGAAAGGTATAGAGTCCGTCAGTCAGCGCGTGAAGGAAATTGATGCGACCGCGAACATACTCACACTGGAAGATGGCAGCACGCTCAACTATGACTACCTGGTGATTGCCACCGGGCCACGGCTTGCATTTGAAGAAGTGCCCGGCCTGGGCCCGCAGGGCCACACGCTGTCCATCTGCACGCATGAGCATGCACAGCACGCATGGGCGGAGTATCAGAAATTTCTCGAGAATCCCGGCCCGATTGTGATCGGTGCAGCGCCCGGCGCCAGCTGTTTCGGCCCTGCATATGAATTTGCGATGATTATCGATGCCGATCTGCGCAAGCGGAAAATGCGCGACCGCGTGCCCATGACTTTTGTCACCAGCGAGCCGTACATTGGCCACATGGGCCTTGGTGGCGTGGGTGACAGCAAGGGCCTGATGGAGTCCGAGCTGCGTCAACGGCATATCAAGTGGATCACCAATGCGAAGATCAAGGAAGTTCGTGCCGGTGAAATGGATGTCACCGAACTCAAGGAAGATGGCACTACTGCCAAAGAACATTCACTCAAATTCAACTACAGCATGGTGATCCCGGCGTTCAAAGGCGTGGACGCGGTGACCGCGGTGCCGGAGCTGAATAACCCGCGTGGCTTTGTGGTCATCGACGAACATCAGCGCAGCAAGAAATACCGCAACATCTTTTCTGCTGGCGTGTGTGTGGCCATCCCGCCCGTGGAAGCGACGCCAGTCGCCACCGGTGCACCCAAGACCGGCTACATGATCGAGTCCATGGTCAGCGCCATCTGCGAAAACATAGCGGCCGACATTGCCGGCCAGCCTGCCGAAGCACGCGCCACCTGGAATGCCATTTGTCTGGCGGACTTCGGCGATACCGGCGCGGCGTTTGTGGCACTGCCGCAGATTCCGCCACGCAATCTCACTTGGGCGAAGCAGGGCAAGTGGGTGCATCTGGCCAAGATTGCGTTTGAGAAATACTTCCTGCGCAAAGTGCGTACTGGCAATACCGAGCCGGTGTATGAAAAGTACGTGCTCAAGGCGCTGGGGATTGTGACGCTCAAATAGCGGTGACCACAGACGGTATCGATCGCGGCCATTGGCAAGTCCGGTTGTAGGTTGGTGACGAGACAGGTACCTTTTCTGCCAGCCAACATCCGGATTCCAAGGTGAGAGGACGTTTCATGAACATTGACATCGGCATCAGCGAAAAAGACCGCAAGAAGATTGCCGCAGGACTGAGCAAGTTGCTGGCGGACACCTACACGCTGTATCTCAAGACGCATAACTTTCACTGGAATGTCACCGGGCCGATGTTCCAGACCCTGCATCTGATGTTCGAGACGCAGTACAACGAACTGGCGCTGGCGGTGGATCTGGTCGCCGAACGTATTCGGGCGCTGGGGTTTCCCGCACCGGGCACTTACAGCGAGTACGCCAAATTGAGTTCCATCAAGGAAACAGCCGGCGTGCCCAAGGCGCCGGACATGATCCAGTTGCTGGTGGAAGGTCAGGAGGCGGTGGTGCGCACTGCCCGCAGCATCTTCCCCGCCGCCGAAGCCGCGCATGACGAAGCCACTGCCGATCTGCTTACCCAGCGCATCCAGCTGCATGAAAAGACCGCCTGGATGCTGCGCAGCCTGCTGGACAAGTAATCCAGCTCTTACCCTCTCCCTTTCGAAAGGGAGAGGGGAGGGTGAGGGCATCCGACTCTGATCAAATAGCGCCCACCGCTACTCCATCAGTAACTCCGCGTAGCGCCATATCCCGGCATTGCGACTACAGTCAGAACCCATCATCAGCCGAGGTGCATCATGCAAAAGAACGTAGGCTCTGTTGATCGTACGATCCGCATTATCATTGGTCTGGCGTTGCTGAGCCTGCTGGTATTGCGTCAGGATAGCTCGCGCTGGATTGGCCTGATCGGGCTGGTGCCGTTGCTTACTGCGTATTTGAGCTGGTGCCCGCTGTACACGCCGTTTGGCATCAAGACCCGCTCTGACAAGTAGTTGGGCTGAGTCCGCGAAGCCCAACGTCCCTCTCAATACGCCCTAATCGTTGGGCTTCGCGGACTCAGCCCAACCTACCGAGCTGGAATTTCAGCTTATTCTTCCGAGCCAAGCGTCAGTTACGCATGGCCTTCGCAACTTCCTTCTTTGCTGCCGCAAGCGCTTTGTTGATTTTGTCCGCTTCTGTTTCAAGATCATGCAGCTTAACCAGAGCTTTCTCCAGATCAGTACCAGGCAGCCAAGACTGAACAATCTTCACATCGTCAAAATTGCCACTAATAATTCCTTTCGTTTCTCCGTCAAGGATGCTGAAACGATGCTTGCAATACTGTCCGTTTTCTCCGGCGGGACACGAGCAGTAGGCGGATAAGTTTGTTGTTGAGCGCCTTTCGAATACGACTCGATATGGTTGTGCGGCTGAGCCCTGCACTTCAAAGCTTATTTCTTGCGTCATCGCTGCTCCCTTCTCTATTGACCACGCTCTATGCGTGCAAGATAAGACCATAACAAAATTGGCGAGTAATTCCATGGCTTGAATCGCTGCGCATTTGTCTCACGCATCACCGCTTCCCCCTCACCTCATTGATCAACTCCATCTGCACTTCCTGAATCTCCACCAGGCGCTCCCACTGATGCGACAGCATGTGATCGATCTTCTGGTGCAACTGGCGAATTTCCAGTTCGGCTTTGAGATTCACTTGATAGTCATGCTGCGCGCGGGCCCGGTCGCGGGCTTCCTGACGGTTCTGGCTCATCATGATCACCGGCGCTTGAAGAGCGGCAAGTGCTGACAGGACTAAGTTCAGCAGGATGTAGGGATAGGGATCGAAAGGTTTGGTCACCAGCACCCACGAGTTCAAGGCCATCCAGCCGAGCAGCACTACAGCGAATGCGCTGATGAACCACCAGCTGCCGCCAAACGCAGCAATGCGATCAGCCATGCGCTGGCCCACGGTAAGCTTGGCGCCAATTTCCACCTCGGGGTTGCGGGCGAGAATGTCGTGTTCTTTCATCCCCTGTATGACCTCCTTGTCCAGCACGCTCAGTTCCCCTTGTTCGTCCACCAGCAGGGATTGCACGTACTGTTGCTGGAAACGCTGCAGGTCATCGAGGCAGATCCACTGGTTTTCATCCCAATGGCCGGTCTCGCGCTGGATCAGCTGCGCAATGGCGGGCCGGACGATAATTGCGCGCCGCAGGTTGGTGCGCTGCTGGGATTGACAGATCTGGCAGGTGGGGGTGATCGGCGCCATCGGGATTCGCTCGCCGTCTGTTACTTACGGTGGGGAATTGTCGTGCAGAATTCGTCGCAAAGGCTCGACTAAGGGTGGTAACTCGCGGCAGGCAGTTTCCCAAATGGTGATGGCGTCCGCGCCAAAATACTCGTGCACGATGACATTGCGCATGCCGCGCATTTCGCGCCATGGCAGGTGCGGGTAGCGTGTCTGGATTTCGTCTGGAACGTGCCGGGCTGCTTCACCAATCACAGAAATGTTGCGTACCACGGCGTCAACCACCAAGTCGTTGGCCAGGAAGGTCGTCATATCCATTCCCTGTATATAGCGACTGATCTTGTCGATGCACTCGATGATGTCTTCGATGCGCAGCTGCCAGTTTCTAGGCGGCATGCACCAAATCCTTGAGGATTCCGGCCTTTATCTGCTTTTTCAGAGCGCTTGGAGTGGCGAGATCAACCTTTCTACTCAGCAGTTGTTCGAGCCGGTGCTGTAGCCGCACAAAGCCGAACAGACCGATGTGAGCGGCGGGCGCGAATTCAACTAGTACATCAATATCGCTATCCGGGCGCAGCTCACCGCGAGCGGCAGAGCCAAAGATGCCAATGTGAGCCACACCATATTGCTTCCGCAGCTCATCGGCGTGTTGGCACAGCGTGTCCAAAATCTCCTGTTTGTTCATGGGGTACGCAACCGAGTCGGGGTGCAGGTGACGGGATGAACGTATTCTGGCACAGCCTTCGGTCGGTCCCAAGCAAACCGGAAGGTGCCTGCCGGACTTGGCTTGACGCTCCCGCCGCGTCCGGTAATACTCGCTGCCCATGATCACTCGCACGCAAATTACCCAAGACCTCCGCCGTTGGTGGTGGCGCCGCTCGTAACGGAGTAGGGCGCTGGGCCCCGTGATTTAGCGTGATCTAACGATTTTTGACGACACCAGAACCCATCTCCGAAACCGCCGGGGGTGGGTTTTTTGTTGCCTGCCGTCCGGCTAGTTTCGGGGTGAGGAACTGACTGGTAACCACAGGAGTTTCACTTGAAACCGCCATTTGACATTGCCGCCGACCTGGACACCCCGGTGTCGGCCTACCTGAAGCTGAAGCCGTTTCGGCCGCGCTTCCTGCTGGAAAGCGTGGAAGGTGGCGAGCGGTTGGCGCGTTATTCCTTCATTGGTTTCGGTGATTGCCTGGAAGTGCGTCTGGATGCCAAGGGCCTGAAGGTGGGCAAACAACTCCTGCCAGTGCCGACCAACCAGCAGGAATTGCTGAATGCCCTGAGGGGGGCGCTCAAGCAGGCGCCGTTGCCTACGCCGCACATCCCCGGCGTGCCGCTGTTGGGCGGTCTGGTGGGCGCATCCAGCTATGACCTGGTGCGTTACTTCGAGCGCCTGCCGTCACGGCACAAGAATCTGGACGGCACGCCCGACGCGCACTACCTTGCACCGCAGTCGATGCTGGTCTTCGATCATCTGACGCGCAGTATGGCCTTGTTACACGCAGGTTCGGAAGCTGAGCGACAGGGCCTGCGCAGAGAAGTTATACGCGCGCTGCGTGGTGCAATACCCGGCAACGGCAAGGCGGCACGTTACTCCGAACCCGTGGCCTCACTGGGCGAAGCCGAATACATCCATGGCGTGAAGCGCGTGCAGGAATACATTGCTGCCGGCGATGTGTATCAACTGGTGCTGGCGTCGCGCTTTTCTGGACGTTGCGATCTCGATCCGTTTGAGACTTACCGTGCGTTGCGCCTGCTCAATCCCTCGCCCTACATGTATTACTGCGATCTGGGCGATCACGTCATTGCCGGTTCGTCGCCGGAAGCACTGGTGCGCTTGAATGGCGGTCATGCACAGTTGCGTCCGATTGCCGGCACGCGGCCGCGGGGTCAGGACGACGCGCATGACCTGGCGCTGGAGCAGGAACTGCTGGCCGACCCGAAAGAAAATGCCGAGCATGTCATGCTGGTGGATCTGGCGCGTAACGATCTGGGCCGTGTGGCCACGGCAGGCAGCGTGCATGTGAATCCCTATCGTTCGATTGAACGCTACAGTCATGTAATGCACATCGTCAGTGGCGTGCAGGGTGAAGTGTCACCGGACAAGGATGCCTTTGATCTGTTTGCCGCTGCGTTTCCGGCCGGTACCCTGGTCGGTTCGCCCAAGGTGCGCGCCATGCAGATCATTGATGAACTCGAGCCCTGTCGGCGTGGGTTCTACGGCGGCACGATTGGTTACTTCGGTAGCACGGGTGACATGGATCAGGCCATCACCATTCGCACGCTGGTATTCAGCGGCGACACCTACAGCTTCCAGGCTGGCGCGGGCATCGTCGCCGACAGCGTGCCGAAAATGGAATATCAGGAAGTGCTGGCCAAGAGCGCCATTCTGCGACGCGCTCTCTCGATGGCGCAGGAAGGGTTGTAATTTTATGAGCACGCCAAGACTATTGCTGATCGATAACTACGACTCGTTCACCTACAACCTGGTGCAGGCATTTCTGGTGCTGGGTGCGGAAGTGCTGGTGCATCGCAACGACCAGATCACGATTGAACAGGCCGAGGCACTCAAGCCCACGCATCTGTGTATTTCACCGGGACCGGGCACGCCCTACGATGCCGGAGTCTCGATGAAGATGATTGAGCACTTCACCGGCAAGCTGCCCATCTTCGGTGTGTGTCTGGGCCATCAATCCCTGGTGGAAGTGTTCGGAGGCAAGGTGGTGCGTGCCGGTCGCCTGATGCATGGCAAGACTTCGCCAGTCACGCATGATGGCAAGGGCATTCTGGCCGGCATGTCCAATCCCTTTGAAGCAGGACGTTATCACTCGTTGATTGCAGCGCCGGAAGCCATACCTGAAGTACTGGAAGTCACAGCGCGTACACCGGAAGGCGAGATCATGGGTGTGCGCCATAAAAAATACGCCATCGAAGGCGTACAGTTTCATCCGGAAAGTATCCTGACACCGGAAGGCCCGGTGCTGATGGGCAACTTTCTCAAGCTCAGTTCACCGCTGCGGTAGGTCACGATGAGCACCTTGCGTACCACGCTGGAAAATCTGCTGGAGCATCGCTCATTAAGCGAAGCCGAAGCCTCGCAACTGTTGCTGACGTTGACGGATGAATCCCTTGCGCCTGCGATGGCCGGTGCATTGCTGGCGGCGCTGCGCAGCAAGGGCGTCACGCCCGATGAAGTGCGTGGCTTTGCCAAGGCCATGCGCAGTCTGGCCAAACATCCGGTGATTTCGCCTGGTGCGCCACTGGTGGACATTGTCGGTACCGGCGGCGATTCATCCGGCAGTTTCAATCTGTCCACCGGTGCGGGTCTGTTACTGGCCGCGCTGGATCTGCGTGTGGTGAAACATGGTAATCGCGCCGTGTCGAGTCGTAGCGGCAGTGCCGATACACTGGAACAGCTGGGGCTGAAATTGCCGCTGGATGAAAACGCGGCGGGCAGATGCCTGGATGCCTGTGGCTTCACTTTCCTGTTTGCTCCTTACTATCACTCGGCCACCAAGGCCGTGGCACCGATTCGTCAGGCGCTGGGCGTGCGCACCGTATTCAATATTCTGGGGCCGCTGTGCAATCCGGCGGAACCGCCATTTCATCTGATTGGCGCGTTCAATGTTGAGACAGCGAAGCTGATGGCAGAAACTCTCGCTGGCTTGCCTAATGAGCGTGCCTACGTGGTACATGGTGAACCCGGTTGGGATGAGGCCACGCCCTGCGGCGCGTTTGAATGTTTTGATGTGCGCCCCGGCAAGGTGACACACCGCAAACGTGACCCGGCCGAATTTGGTGTGCCGCGCTGCGCGCCCGAGGATCTGAAGGGCGGTGATGCGGTGTATAACGCACAATGTCTGCGTGATGTATTCGAAGGTCGCGATCGCGGCGCACATCGTTATGCGATCTTGCTGAACGCTGCGCTGGTGCTGGAGCTGACCGGGCGCGCGGCATCGCCACTGGAAGCGATGCAACAGGCTGCGGCGGCCATTGATTCAGGTCGTGCGGCTGAGGTGCTGAGGAAGCTGGCGGTGTTTGGGCAGGGATGAAGATGGCGTGCAGGGGCTACGCATGCGTGGCCCTTCATGGTTTGATTTCAAGAAGGCGAGGCATGCCTCGCCCCTACAGGAATCCACGGTAAAGGTTGAATGTCCGGATTACTTACAGACATGGCGTGCTCGAGCTATGAGCGCTACAAACAAGCCAGGGCAAAGCTGCCTGAGGCTGAGTTGTGGGCGCGCGCCAATGCCATGCCGCCGGCGCCGAGGTTGAAGTTGTGCGCAGAAGGCTTTGATCTGATCGCCGAATGCAAGCTGGTCTCGCCATCCGCAGGCGATCTGTCGGCCAACACCCGCGATGTGCAGAGCCGGGTGGCGGATTACGGTCTGGGCGGCGCAGCAGTGGTGTCGGTGCTGACAGAGCCCACACGTTTCGGTGGCGAACTGGAGCATCTTGAGCAGGCATCGAAAGTGCTGGCGCCGCTCAATGTGCCTACCATGCGCAAGGATTTTCTGGTCGAACCTTACCAGGTGATGGAAGGGCGTGTGGCCGGCGCCAGTGGTGTGCTGGTGATTGCCCGAATGCTGGACCAAAGCCGCATCACGGCGTTGCTGGATTGCGCAGTCATGTTGAACATGTTCGTGCTGATCGAAGCCTTTGATGCCGACGACATCAAACTGATCAACGATGTGCTTGCGCCACGCAAACAGCACACCGAGCAGATACTGGTTGGCATCAATTGCCGCGATCTGCAGACCCTGAAAGTGAATTTTCAACGCTTTGCCGAACTCGTGGATTTGTTGCCGAAGAATCGTCCTAAAGTGGCGGAGAGCGGTGTCGCGAATGCTGATGATGCGAAGCGCGTGGCAAACATGGGTTATCAACTGGCACTGGTGGGCACAACGTTGATGAACAGTCCTGCGCCGCGCAAGCTGGCCGGCGAATTGCTCAGCGCGGGGCGCGAAATGGCGCTCGCGACGCGCACGCAGACTGTGGAGCTGTTTGCCTCCGACTTGCCCAGGAAGTAGAGCGCCACTTGAACACGTGGGTGAAAGTGTGTGGCATGACGACCGAGGTGGCAGTGCGCACTGCCGTGTCGGCCGGCGTCGATGCTGTGGGTTTTGTATTTGCGCCATCGAAGCGGCAAGTGAGTGCGTTGCAGGCTGTGCAGCTTGCGGCATCGGTGCCGACGCATATCGCGCGTATTGCCGTGATGCAGCATCCGGCACAGTCTCTGGTAGATGAAGTACTGAGTGTCTTCAAGCCCGATGTGCTGCAGACTGATTGGGAAGACTTGGCAGGCTTGCAGTTGCCGAAAGAATTGACGGTGTTGCCGGTGTTGCGTGCCGGGCGTGCATTGCCGGCGCTGCTGCCCAGGCGGTTTCTTTTTGAAGGTCCGGTCAGTGGTACCGGCGAAACCGCTGACTGGACGCAGGCGGCAGCAATGGCGCAGCAGGGTGAGTTGATCCTGGCCGGTGGTCTGAATCCAGCGAACGTTGCCGCGGCGATTAGAGCAGTGCGACCGTTTGGCGTGGATGTGAGCAGCGGCGTGGAAGGGTCGCCAGGTGTGAAAGATCCGCAGAAGATTATTGAGTTTGTGAATGCGGCAAGAAGTGCGTGAGATTTGCAGACGCTTCGACAGGCTCATCGACCGGAGGGAGGCTGTTCCGGTCGCTGAGCCTGTCGAAGCGTCTTGTACCTGATCTGGATATTTGCATGGCTGGGTTAGTAAACCCGGACCCATAGACGAGAACTGACCGATGAAAAGTTTTAGCAATACATTGGACAAGCAGACCCTGCTGGCCAATGTCATGAACGATGTCTATCCGGACGAGCACGGTCGTTTCGGGCCGTTTGGTGGACGTTATATCCCCGAGACCCTGGTGCCGGCGCTGAATCGCCTTGAGGCTGGGGTGAAGCAGTATCTGCATGATCCGGAATTTCAGGCCGAGTATCAGGCCGAACTACGCGACTGGATTGGCCGTCCCACTGCACTGACCTATGCACGCACGTTATCAAAACGCTGGGGCGCGGAGGTGTGGCTCAAGCGCGAGGATCTGGCGCACACCGGTGCGCACAAGATCAACAACTCCATTGGCCAGGTGTTGCTCGCCAGGAAGCTGGGCGCCAGGCGCGTGATTGCTGAAACCGGTGCTGGCCAGCATGGCGTAGCGTCTGCAGCAGCGTGTGCAAGAGTGGGATTGCCGTGTACGGTGTACATGGGTGCGGTGGATATGGAACGTCAGGCACCGAATGTAGGACGCATGAAGTTGCTGGGCGCAACCGTCACGCCCGTGACCAGTGGCGACAAGACACTGCGTGCTGCCGTCGATGAAGCACTGCGTGACTGGGTCACCGATCCCAATGGCACTTACTACTGTCTGGGCTCGGCCATTGGACCGCATCCCTATCCCTATATCGTGCGCGAGTTTCAGTCGATCATTGGTCGTGAAGCGCGCGAACAGATGCTGGCCAGAACGGGTGGCCTGCCCGACATCGCCATTGCCTGTGTGGGTGGTGGATCAAACGCGATTGGGTTGTTCCATCCGTTTGTGAAAGACACTGGCGTGCAATTGCTGGGCATCGAAGCCGGTGGCACCGGCATTGGTCTGGGAGAGAATGCGGCGTCGCTTGCCTATGGTCGCCCCGGTGTACTGCAGGGTTGCTATTCAATGTTGCTGCAGGATGAGAACGGTCAGATCCAGGAAACGCATTCGGTGTCGGCGGGCCTGGATTATCCCGGTGTCGGTCCGGAGCATGCGCTGCTGCAATCAGTCGGCCGCGTGCGCTACGAAGGTATTGAAGATGATGATGCCCTGAATGCCCTGGAAGAGTGTTGCGCGTCGGAGGGCATCCTGCCCGCGATTGAGTCGTCGCATGCACTGGCTGGTGCGCGTCGCTGGGCGCGCGACAATCCGGGCAGGAAAATCTTGATCGGCTTGTCAGGCCGCGGCGATAAAGACATGCCGACGTTGCAACGCACGATTTTGCTGGGAAAGATCTAAGCGAGCGGTTTGGTAGGTTGGGCTGAGTCTTCGAAGCCCAACTCTCCGTTAGGCGATACAGTTGGGCTTCGAAGACTCAGCCCAACCTACGACGAGTCTGCTGGAACAATTCGATGCTGCCACGCGAACAAATTGCCATTTCCATCCGTAACGCAACTGCTGCGGGACGTCCCGCCATTGTGGCTTTTCTCACGGGTGGATTTCCCGAGCCGGACAACTTTCATCAGTTGCTGTGCAGGGTCGCCGACGTTGCCGACGTAGTTGAAATCGGTGTGCCGTTCACCGACCCCATGGCGGATGGCCTGACCATTCAGCGTTCCAGTCGTGTGGCGCTGGCCAAGGGTGTATCGCTCAAGTGGATATTGAACACACTGAAGAATGCGCCCCAGAAACCCAAGGCACCGATTCTGTTGATGAGTTATCTCAATCCCCTGCTGGCTTATGGGTTTGATCGTCTGCCGCAAGCGGCGCGCGAAGCAGGCATCTCGGGGTTCATTGTGCCGGACTTGCCTTATGAAGAAAGCGACGACCTTCGCGCTGCACTCGACACGCAGGGCCTGGCATTGGTGCAGATGGTCACGCCGGTCACGCCCGATGATCGTCTGGCCATGCTGTGCAAGCAGGCTGAAGGTTTTGTGTATGCCGTGACCATGACCGGCACCACCGGTAAGAATGTCGCCGTGCCTGAGGATGTGCTGGCGTACATGGACAAGGTGAAGTCACTGGCGCATGCGCCGGTATGCGCGGGCTTTGGCATTCGTAGCCCCGAGCAGGTCAAGCTGATGACCGGCCATGTGGATGGTGTGGTGGTGGGCTCGGCGCTGGTGGAAGTGCTGGAGCGCAATGAAGATCCGGTGGCGTTCCTGCAGGGTCTGCGTGGCTGACTCTGTTTATTCTGATTGGTGAAATAAATGAGTCTGCGCAGCATCGGTGTGTTCTGTGGCTCCAGCGCCGGCGGCGATCGAGCCTATACCCAGGCCGCATGGCAGTTGGGTGATCTGCTGGCCCGACGGGGGATCACGGTGGTCTATGGCGGCGCGCAGATTGGCCTGATGGGCAGTGTGGCCGATGCGGCGCTGGCAGCCGGTGGTCAGGTGATTGGCGTCATTCCGCGCCTGCTCATGGACAAGGAGCTGGGTCATCACGGTCTCACCGAGTTGCGGGTGGTGGACACCATGGCCGAACGCAAGGAAGTGATCATGGCGCTGTCGGAGGCTTTCATAGCCATGCCGGGCGGCATCGGTACGCTGGACGAGTTGTTTGAAGTCTGGACGGCCAGCCAGCTCGGGCTGCAGTCCAAACCCTGCGGCCTGCTCAATACTTTGGGGTACTTCGATTATCTGGTGAGTTTTCTGGATCAGGCCGTCAGTACTGGATTCCTGCGTCCCGGTCACCGCGACATGTTGCGGCTGCACGATCAGCCGGAAGCGCTGCTGGAGCAGCTGTCTGTCCCTTGACAGTGCAGCGGCCGCACTGCAACGTGGCGGCCTCAAATTCTTCGCCTTTCCGGTATTTATGCTGCGCACCATGCTTCAGGCCAAACTGCACCGCGCAACGGTGACCCACGCCGACCTTCAGTACGAAGGTTCGTGTGGTATTGACGAAGCCCTGCTGGAGGCCTCGGGCATGCGCGAGTTCCAGTACATCGAGCTGTACAACATCAACAACGGCGAGCGATTCACCACCTACATCATCAAGGCGCCGCGCGGTTCAGGCGAGGTGTCGTTGAACGGGGCGGCGGCGCGCAAGGCCGCGGTGGGCGATCTGCTGATCATCTGTGCCTATTCAACTTACAGCGAAGTGGAACTGGCCAGCTATCAACCCACGGTGGTGCTGCTGGGTGCCAACAACCGCATTGCCCAGATCAAGCGTGCACAAGCCGCTTAGTCGATAAGGACGCGCCCGCGTGGAATTGATTCACTGGTTTCTCGACCTTGTCCTGCACCTCGACAAACATCTCACCGAGCTGGTGGCGCAGTATCAGTACTGGGTATATGGCATCCTGTTCCTGATCATCTTTGCCGAAACCGGTCTGGTGGTGACGCCATTCCTGCCCGGCGATTCGCTGCTGTTTGCGGTGGGTGCGCTGGCGGCCGTGGATCAGACCGGCACCCTGAATGCACCAATGATCTGGCTATTGCTGATGCTGGCAGCAGTGCTGGGCAACGAGACCAACTTTCGCATCGGTGGTTTCATCGGACCGCGCGCTTTTAGCGGCCAGTTCCGCTGGCTGAAACAGGAATACCTGCTCAAGACCCAGGCCTTCTATGACAAGCATGGCGGCATGGCGATAGTGCTGTCGCGTTTTCTGCCCATCATCCGCACCTTCGCGCCGTTCGTGGCCGGTGTGGGTCGCATGCGGCCCATGCAGTTTCTCAAGTTCAATCTGCTGGGCGGGATTGGCTGGGTGACTGCGTTTATCTGGGGCGGCTACCTGTTTGGCAACGTACCCATCATCAAGAACAACTTCGGTGTGGTGACCATCATCATCATCGTGGTATCGCTGCTGCCGCTGCTGTGGGCGGCGCTGAAATCGCTGCGCGAACCAGTGTAGAACTACGCCCCGTAATTCCCCGCGCTTGACGCCGGGAGGGCGTTGGCAGAATGCTGCGCCCGTACTGCAGCAAAACCGCCAATCCTGACCAAGGGACATTCTTGAGCGCGCAAATTCGCATTGATGCCCGGTTTAACGGCCCGCCTGCTTCGGCCAATGGCGGCTATGTCTGCGGCCTGATGGCGGCCCGCATCAATCAACCCCTGAGCGTGCGCCTGTACAAACCCCCACCGCTGGATACCGATCTGGATTTGTTGCTCGACACCGTCAGTGGCAAGTGGCACCTGAAGCGCGACGAGCAATTGATCGCGGCGGCCAATGTCGCGCATGCACACACGCGATTGCATACGCACGTGCCTAAACCGCCCAGCTATGTAGATGCGCTGGACGCTGCGGTGCATTTCAGCGGCCATCACCAGCACGCCTTTCCGACCTGCTTCGTATGCGGCCCGCAGCGCAAGGTAAATGATGGCCTGCGCATCTTTGCCGGCAAGCTGCCCGATACCAATGTGGTGGCCGCGCCCTGGTTACCGCATGCCGGATTGACTGATGGCAATGGCAAGGTGAGTCCGGAATTCATCTGGGCGGCGCTGGATTGTCCCGGTTACTTCGCCTCGGTAAAACCCGGCCGCACCGCTTTGCTGGGTGAGCTTGCCGTGCTTATCGATCGCAGCGTGCACATCGAAGAGCCCTGCGTGATCATAGGCTGGCAAATTCTCATCGAAGGCCGCAAGCACAAGGTTGGCACTGCATTGTTTGATGAAGAAGGTGAGCAGTGTGCGGTGGGGGTGGCGACCTGGGTGGAGATGGCGGGGTAAGTTTGGGTCTTCCCCTCTCCGTGTGGGAGAGGGAAGGGTGAGGGTGTCCTGATCCCTTTGCTGTTAAGGGTCCAACCCATTACGATTGCGCATGGAGATAGCCACCATGTACAAACGATCAGAACAATCTCAGCGGAGACAGCAGCGTGGCCCTGCACGAATGTCGCCCGGCGTGCAACGTATGTTGTGGCGTGAAACCCGGCAGGATATGGCTGCGTTCAATACGCGCGGCCCCGAACCGCACATCACCTTGGCAGTCGTGCGTAAGGATTTGCGACTGCATGGCAAACTGTGCTGATGTAGCTTGCCTCTTGTTTGTTGGCGAATAACCACCCTTGCGCAGTGACAGTGTCCGTCAAGCCACTTGTAGCATGAACAGCACCCGCTGGAATCCCGAATGCCCACGTTGAACTGGATCGGCAAAGAAGCCGTGGTCAAGCATCACAAGGACGTACCGTTCCGCCTGCTGGAGCCGGTACCTGAGTTGTCCTGTGGCGATGCCCAGAGCGGTAATCTCATCGTACAAGGCGACAACCTGCATGCCTTGAAAGCCCTGCTGCCGCGCTATGCCGGTCAGGTGAAATGCATCTACATCGACCCGCCCTACAACACCGGCAACGAAGGCTGGGTGTACAACGACAACGTCAATAGCCCGGAAATCCGCAAATGGTTGGGCGAAGTGGTGGGCAAGGAAGGCGAGACGCTGGATCGTCACGACCGCTGGCTGTGCATGATGTATCCACGGCTGGTGTTGCTGAAACAATTCTTGCGTGAGGATGGTTCGATCTGGATTTCTATGGATGAGTCTGAGATTGCACATCTGCGATGCCTCATGGACGAAGTCTTTGGCAGGCAGCGATTCGTAGCGTGTAATGCTTGGCAAAAGCGCTATTCACGAGAAAATCGTGGTGCTATTGGTGATGTTCATGAGTACGTGATGGTGTACGCCTTGAGTCCAGAGCGTTTCCAGGAAACTCGAAATCGCGTCCCTATCGACGAAAAGCAGGCGGCGGTCTACAAGAACCCAAACAAAGACCCAAACGGACGGTGGCGTGGTATCCCAATGACTGCCCAGGGTTATCGGCCGAATCAGATGTACGAGATAGTGACTCCGTCCGGACGCAAGCTTCGGCCCCCGGAAGGCAGATGCTGGTCAACAATCGAAAGCGAATTCCTAAAGCTCAAGGCGCAAGGACGCATCTACTTTGGTAAAGATGGCACAGCGCAGCCAAGTACTATTCGTTACTTGTCTGAGGTGGAGGGTTTTGTACCTTGGACTTGGTGGCCTCATGAGGAAGTTGGTCATACCGATGAGTCGCGCAAAGAAATACAAGAAATTTTCGGTACTCAGACAGCATTCGATACGCCAAAGCCAACGCGTCTGCTCCAGCGCATCCTGCAAATTGCCACCGACAAAGATTCGCTTGTGCTTGATTCCTTCGCCGGTTCCGGCACCACCGCGCATGCCGTGCTGAAACAAAATGCCGAAGACGGCGGCTGCCGCCGTTTCATTCTGGCTGAGATCGACGAGAACATCGCACGCACGGTGACTGCCGAGCGGGTGCGGCGCGTGGCGCAGGGCTATACCAACGCCAAAGGCGATGAGGTGGCAGGTATCGGTGGCGGCTTCCAGTTCTGCAAGCTCTCCGCTGATCCCCTGTTCACATCAGCAGGCCAGATTCGCGGAGACGTGAGCTTTGCGCAGTTGGCGGAGTTTGTCTGGTTCGCCGAAACGGGTACGGCACGCCCTCACCCCAGCCCTCTCCCAAAGGGAGAGGGAGAAGATCGCTCGCCGCTGTTAGGTGTGCATGAAGGCCGGGCGATCTATCTGCTGTACAACGGCATTCTCAAAGACAAGTCCATCGCCGGTGGCAATGTACTGACCGGGCCGGTGTTCGAGATCCTGCCAACGTTTGCCGGACCAAAAGTAATTTATGCCGCTGCGAATCGCATGGGCGCGCGTGCGGCGCGTGAAGGCATTGTGTTCAAGCAGACGCCTTACGCGTTGGAGGTGTGACGATGAGCGAGCCCTTGCGCGTCATCATCATCGCTGGGCCGAATGGCGCGGGCAAGACCACCTTTGCGCGCGAGTTTCTGCCCAATGAGGCGGGCTGTCCGATGTTCGTGAACGCTGATCTGATTGCTGCCGGATTGGCGCCGTTTGCACCCGAGTCAGCAGCTGTGCAAGCAGGCCGGTTGATGTTGCAACAGATGAGGCACCATTTTGCCGCCCGTGACAATTTTGCCTTCGAGACTACCTTGGCAGGGCGCGGCTACTTGCGCCTGATTGAGCAGTGGCAGAGTGCAGGCTACCTGGTCAAGCTGATCTTCCTGCAACTGAACAGTCCCGAGGAAGCTATTGAGCGTGTGGCGCAGCGAGTGCGGCAAGGCGGCCATCATGTGCCAGAAGCAGTCATCCGGCGTCGCTTTGCAGCGGGCAAGGCCAATTTTGAGAAGCTGTATGCACCGAAGGTGAATGCCTGGGCGCTCTACGACAATGCCGGCAGTGAAGCAGTGCTGCTCGACTGGAGAGAACAGCCATGAATACCAAACCCATCGAAGGCGCGCAGGATAGTGATTTACGGTTGTCGCGACGCGCATTGGTTAGAGCAGCGCAACGCGCGCGTGAGCTGGCGCGGCAAACTGGTACGTTGATCGTTATCAGTCGCGATGGCGTCATCAAGAAGATTGCGCCGGAACCCCTGGCGCCCGCGGCCGGTGTTCAGGAGTTGCCCGCACAGTACGGTGACAAGGAATGACTGCATATTCACCCAAGGTTTACCAGTCGCAGGTGCTGGAAAGCGTCGAAACGTATTTCAAGGCCTGTCATGAACTGCCGTCACCTGCGACGGCTTTTGCTGCTACGACTGAACGCTTGTGGGGGCGTGGCTCGTCTTATCACCCGTTGGCTGGCTTCCCCGCTGACATGCCGTATTTCTGTTTGCGTGTGCCCACGGGCGGCGGCAAGACCTGGCTGGCCGCCAAGAGCGTGCAATTGGTGAACAGTCATCTGCTGCGCACTGAACACAGCGTGATTCTGTGGCTGGTGCCCAGCAAGCCTATCCGTGATCAGACGCTTCGTGCCTTGAAGGATCTTCATCACCCCTACCATGCGGCATTGCGCGAAGTGGGACCGATCACGGTGTTGGAGCTGGACGAAGCCAAGAGTGTGACACGTGCGACACTGGATACCTCAACGGTGATCATTGTTGCCACGCGACAGGCGTTTCAGGTTGAAGATGAGGAATGTCGCAAGGTGTATCAGTCCAGCGGTGCGCTGATGCATCACTTCGACGATCTAAGCTCGACTCAGCGGGCCGAACTGCTGACGGAGGGCGCAGGCGCCGACCAGACTATTCCCTATTCACTGGCGAATGTGCTGCGAATGCGCAGGCCGTTTGTGGTGGTTGACGAGGCGCACAACAGTCGCACCGAACTGGCCTTCGACATGCTGGCGAAGTTTCGCCCCAGCGGTGTGATGGAACTGACAGCCACACCTGATCTGGAGCGCACCCCATCGAATGTATTGCATAGTGTGTCCGCAGCCGAGTTGAAAGCTGAGGAAATGATCAAGCTGCCGGTGGTGCTGGAAACCGAACCCAACTGGCAGCAATGTCTGACGGATGCACTGGGACGCCGCGATGACCTGCAGAAATTGGCAGACGACGAGCGCCGCACGGGCGCGGCCTATCTGCGGCCAATTGTGCTGATTCAAGCCGAGCCACGCCGTGCCGGAGTTGAGACACTGGATGTCGAGCGGGTGCGCAGCGAGCTGACGACTAATCACCGGATTCCCGCCGAAGCCATTGTGGTGGCGACCAGCGAAGAACGGGGGCTTGAAGCCATCGATGCGGACTTCAAGCTGGGTATCAACGACCCGGCCTGCCCGGTGAAGTTTGTGATTACCCAGAAAGCCCTGGCGGAAGGTTGGGACTGCCCATTTGCCTACATTCTGGTGAGCATGGCCTCGTTGCATTCTGCAACGGCTGTTGAGCAGTTGTTGGGTCGGGTGTTGCGCCAGCCAGAGGCCAAACATCGTTCTGCAAAGGCATTGAATCAATCCTATGCGTTTGTGGTGTCACGCAATTTTGCGGAAACCGCCAGTGCTCTGCGTGATCGTCTGGTCGCAGGAGCGGGCTTTGAGCGGCGTGATGTCAGCGAGTTTGTTATCGCCGCACAGCCGGAGAATGCCCGGCTTGACCTCGAAGGTCATGAGGGGCGGGTGAAGTTTCATCCTGTTCCGGTCACGTTGACAGAGAAACCCGATCTCAAAGGAGTCACCAGGCAACTCAAAGACAAAGTGACCTGGGATGGCAAGCTCAATACGCTGACCATCAATGCACCTCTTACGGAAGATGAGACCGATGCGCTCAAGCGGACGGTGACTTCGACGGAGGCCGTGACCGCCATTACCGAGGCTGCCCAAGTTAGCCGTACGACGGCGATTGAATTCTTCCAGACGCCTGCTGAGCTTGGGCAGCGACTGCGGGTGCCGCAGCTGGCGTTGCGCGTTCAGGGTGAATTGCAACTGTTTGACGATCCGGAAGTGCTTGAGTACCCGTGGGATCTGTCGCCCTACGATGCCGCCCCCAGCATGGACGACCTGACTCATCTCGATGGTGGATTGAAAGTATCTGAGGGCGGGGAAATCGATGTGGATGCTGCCAGCGGCAAGATGGTGTCGCGATTCTTGCCTGAGTTGCAGCGTGATCTTGGTCTGGTATATCAGCCGGAAAATTGGGATGAAGTGCGGCTGGCGACCTGGCTGTGCCGCAACCTGCCTGAGCCATCGCTGACTCATGCCAGCAAGCAGGCATTCGTGGCGGCATGGTTGACGAAGTTGCTTGGCAAGGAAGAGTTTTCATTGGCGCGCGTCAACTTGCAGAAGTTCATGATTCGAAACTTGATCGAAGCAAACATCCGCGAGTTGCGCCGTCAGGCGGTGAGCCGCGCTTACCAGCAGACACTGTTTGGAGAGGATGCTACTTCGCGAGTTGCTGTGACTGATGCCCACGCTTTTGAGTTTCATCCTCAGGCGTATGCGCCCAGTCATGACTACGATGGCCGATTTGGGCAATTCGAGTTTCGCAAGCACTTCTATGGGCGCATTGGTGACTTCGACAGTAAGGAGGAGTTTGAGTGTGCTTGCTGGCTGGATGTGCAGGCACAGCAGGGGCGCATCGAGTATTGGGTGCGCAATCTGGTGCGCAAGGAAGCATGCTCGTTCTTCCTGCAGAAAGCAGATGGTCGTTTTTATCCTGACTTCCTGTGTCAGTTGCCGAGCAAGGACGGACAACCCGGTGTGATACTGGCTGTGGAATACAAGGGCGCAGACCGTTGGGCCGCAGTTGCTGATGACAGATTGATCGGCGGCCTGTGGGAAGAAATGTCTGGTGGGCGTTGCTGCTTCGTTATGATCAAGGACAGAAACTGGGATTTGATTGATGAGAAATTGAAGTGAAGCGAAGTTTGCCGACGGACTTGCGGGAGGAGGTCTCCGAGGCGGAGCTAAACGCCCTTGATGAGTTCTTGATGTCATCGTCGCGCGAAGACCGGGCGATGGATGTCTCTACTCTGCAAGGCTTTCTCACCGCTGTAGCCATCGGGCCGCGCACCGTCATGCCGTCCGAGTGGATGCCATGGGTGTGGGATATGCACGACGGGGCTAAGTCAGCCGACTTTGCCACTCTGGAAGAAGCCAACCAGGTAATGAGTCTGGTGATGCGTTACTACAACGCAACTGTCCGGCAATTTATGAATGATCCTGCGGCGTTCGAGCCAGCCTATTTTCTCGCCCGGCACTGGGGTGCGGCGGAATGGTGTGAGGGCTTTCTCCTGGGCACTCAGTTTGATCAGGAGGTTTGGGGGTTGTTGATGGTTAGTGAGCCGCGTTGGTTTACGCCGTTCATGCGTTTAGGCACAGAGGAGGGCATGGCACTAATCAAGCAGCAGCGTGACGGCGAGCGCTGGATGAATGAAGTGGTGCCGTCGCTGGTGAAGATGTATGCGTACTGGCAAGAGCGTCGCAATGCGCAGCCGGAAGGCCATACAGGTAGCAGTTTCTCGCTGGGTGCCAATACGCCTCGGCAGCCGGTAGTTCGTGAAGCGCCAAAGGTGGGGCGGAATGATCCATGCCCATGTGGCAGTGGCAAGAAATTCAAGAAGTGTTGCGCAGTTGATGCGCCGACATTGCATTGAATAACTTAGCGTCGCCACAGTACTAACGCACCGCCTAGCAAGCACATGGCGCCGGGCCATATCGGTTCAATCACCAACGCAAACCACATCACGCCGCTGAACAGCAGCGCCGAGGCGAGAATGGTTTTGTCACGTTGCCGTGCGCTGGCCTGCAATTCACGACGCAGTTCTTCAACGCCATCGTTTTTGACATTCAAGCGATAACGGCCTTCAGCGGCCTGCATCAGGGCTTGCTGAATCAGCGTGGGCACGGTGCGGAAGGCTTCGCCGAGGTCAGGCAATTGTTTCTTCCACTCACGCAATACGCCACGTGGGCTCATGCGTGCATGCATCCACTCCTGCATGATGGGCTTGGCGGTTTTCCACAGATCGAGATCGGGATACAGCTGGCGACCCAGCCCTTCGATCTGTAACAGGGTTTTTTGCAGCAGGATCAGTTGCGGCTGGATTTCCATGTCGAAGCGCTGCGCGGCTTCGAACAGACGCATCAGCACCTGACCGAAGGAAATTTCCTTCAGCGGTTTGTTGAAGATGGGCTCGCACACGGTGCGTACGGCGGATTCCACTTCATCGACACGCGTACCGGCGGGCAGCCAGCCGGAATCAATGTGTAGCTGCGCAACTCGCCGGAAGTCGTGATTGAAGAACGCCAGAAAATTCTCGGCCAGATAATGCTGATCTCGCGGATCCAGCGTACCGACAATGCCGAAGTCCACGGCGGCATACACCGGATGCTCAGGGTCTTCGGTCAACACGAAGATATTGCCGGGATGCATGTCGGCGTGGAAAAAGTTGTGGCGGAATACCTGCGTGAAGAATATTTCCACACCACTTTCGGCCAGGCGTTGAATGTTGGTGCCGCGCCGGCGTAGCTCCTCCATGTCACTGATCTGTACGCCGCGCACGCGCTCCATCACCATGACATTGCTACGACACAGATCGAAGTACACCTTTGGCGCATACAGCAGGCGCGAGTTCAGGAAGTTGTGCCGCAGCTGCGAGGCATTGGATGCTTCGCGCATTAGGTCCAGCTCATCGATAACCGTCTTTTCGTATTCGCGCACCACTTCCACGGGCTTGAGCTTGTGGCCGACGCTCCAGTACTTCACAGCCAGCTCTGCCAGCGTATACAGCACTTCGATATCGCGTTCGATGCGTGCGCGAATGTCGGGGCGAACTACCTTGACAACGACTTCACTACCGTCTTTCAGTGTTGCGGTGTGCACCTGCGCGATGGTGGCTGCCGCCAAAGGCGCTGCATCGAATTGCGCAAACACTTCGGTTACCGGCTGGCCCAGCGCCTGTTCGATGATTTGCTTTGCAATTGCGCTGTCGAACGGCGGTACGCGATCCTGCAGCCTGGCCAGTTCATCGGCGATGTCCGGCGGCAGCAGGTCACGGCGCGTGGACAGTGCCTGACCGAATTTCATGAAGATGGGTCCGAGTTCTTCCAGCGCCAGGCGCAGGCGTTCGCCGCGTGAGCCTTTGTGCTTGATCTGGAACCACGCCGCCGGTGACGCAAGATACGCCAGCTTCAAGGGCCCGGCGAAACGTGTGCCGCGCACAAATTCGTCCACACCGTGTTTGACCAGCACGCGATGGATTTGCAGAAGACGGGAGAAGACGCGGAAGTTCATCAGGTGTTGTTCTTGCGTTCGAGTGCATTCAGGCGCGCTTCGAAGCGCTCTACATCATCGCGCAGGGTATCCACTTCGCGATTGAATTCCTCGGCTTCGGTTCGACTGGGTACATCACGACCTTCTTCGCTCAGGTATTCACCAGCGTTCTGCAGGAAGGTGTCACCGACACGCCGGCCAAAGCCCAGCAGACTGCGCACGGTATTGCCAAGTTGATGCGCGGCGACATCGCCGACCACGCGCGACAATTCTTCTTCAAGATCGGGTTTGGCCAGCTTGAGTAGCTCGCTGAAGTTATGTGCGATCTCGGCATCGCCTTCGATGTGTACCGAGCTGCCGCTGGTTGTCCGGGCTTGCTGTGATGCGAGACTTAGCATGCCCAATGGGCTGCCGGAAACTCTGGCATCAGCAGTAACTTTGTCATCATTCGAGAGCCGGAGGTATTCGCCTTCGGCACGCAGCACGAATTCCATCGGCAGGCCCGAAAGCTGCACGCGCATCGACTTGCCATTCAGTCGCGCACATAACGCACGCGCTGTGGAGGATGCAGCGATGTTGCGATTGAGGTTGGCTTCGAGAGCGGATAGCAGCATGTCGGTTTAATCCCCTCGCCACCACGAAGTGGGGGAGAGGGTTAGGGTGAGTGGGTTGGTCGTAAATGGCATTGAATTGTCAGAGCACCCTCACCCTGACCTATCCCTTAGGGAGAGGCGAAGACAAGGAATGCATGTGATGGTTGTATGAGCACTAACGATCAAAATTTATATCCACGATGCAGCGCGACAATGCCGCCGGTCATGTTGTGGTACGAACACTGTTCAAAGCCAGCCTCGCGCAACATACCCAGCAAGGTTTCCTGATCGGGAAACTTGCGGATGGACTCGGCGAGGTAACGATAGCTGGCTTCGTCGTTGGCAACCATCCTGCCGAGCTTGGGCAGCACATTGAAAGAGTACCAGTCATAGACTGGCTTCAAACCGGGGGTTGTGGGATGTGAGAATTCGAGAATCAGCAACTGGCCGCCGGGTTTGAGCACTCGGAACATGGAGCGCAGGGCCTTCGCCTTGTCGGTGACATTGCGCAATCCAAAACCGATGGTGACGCAATCAAAGCTGTTGTCGGCAAACGGCAGATTTTCGGCGTTCGCCAGTGACCAGCTGACATTGCTGATCAGGCCTTTGTCCAGCAATCGGTCGCGACCATTCGACAACATGGCGGCATTGATGTCGGTGTGAATCACCAGGCCGGTCGGGCCTACCTGCCGGGCCATGCCCATACTCAGGTCGCCGGTGCCGCCTGCCACATCCAGCGCGCGCTGACCGGGGCGCAGGCCGGTCTGCGACAGCGTGAAATGTTTCCACAGCCGATGCGCACCGCCCGACATCAGGTCGTTCATCAGGTCGTACTTGCCGGCCACTGAATCAAATACCGCGCGCACCTTTCTGGCTTTTTCGGCCATGGGCACTTCGGTGAAGCCGAAGTCAGTCTTGGGGGTGGAATCCCCGGAATGTGGTGCCGATGAATTCATAACAGTCATGTAGTTTCTGGGTGATAGATTCTAGCCTTTCAAGGCGTGCAAGGCCTGCTGACTTTTTGCCCCCAGTGCCGATGGACCATGGGATTGTCTGGGCTTAGAGTGCGCCAGCTCGCCTCAGTAACAACAACGACGTGAGGATTCAACATGAAAAAGTACGCTGCGGAGTTTTTCGGCACCTTCTGGCTGGTGTTGGGTGGTTGTGGCAGCGCCGTGCTGGCCGCGGCATTTCCGGAGGTCGGCATTGGGCTTACTGGTGTGTCGCTTGCTTTCGGCCTCACCGTGGTGACCATGGCCTATGCCATTGGTCATATCTCGGGTTGCCATCTGAATCCGGCAGTTTCTGTGGGGCTCTGGGCTGGCGGCAGGTTCCCGGCCAGTCAATTGCTGCCGTATATCGTCGCCCAGGTGCTGGGTGGCGTTGTCGCCGGTGGCGTGTTGTATCTCATCGCCAGTGGCAAGGCGGGTTTTGATCTGTCGGCGGGATTCGCGTCCAACGGTTATGGCGAGCATTCGCCGGGTGGTTACTCGCTGCAGGCGGCGTTGGTCTGCGAAGTAGTCATGACGGCAATGTTCCTGATCGTGATCATGGGCAGCACCGACAAGCGCGCGCCGGCAGGATTCGCGCCACTGGCCATCGGGCTATGTCTGACGTTGATTCACCTGATCAGCATTCCCGTGACCAACACCTCGGTGAATCCAGCGCGCAGCACCGGTGTAGCAGTGTTCGTAGGCGACTGGGCAGTGTCGCAGCTATGGCTGTTCTGGCTGGCACCCATTGTGGGCGGTGCGCTGGGCGCAGCGATTTATCGCTTCATCGGCAGCGCGGAAGATTGAACGACAATTGAAATCCATAACCCACCCGTGAGTATCTGCTCATGGGTGGGGTATCCCGCGCAGGCAGCACAAGCCGAACACGTAAGAGGGGAGTTCGATGAGCATTGCCGTCATCTCGGTGCTGGCGCTGTTGCTGGCCATCGCGGTTTCGATGATCTCGCGCATCAACGTCGGCTTGATCTGCATTGCACTGGCCTGGCTGGTGGGCGTGTATGGCGCCGGCATGAAGCCCGATTCGGTGATGGCCGGCTTTCCGGCGGTTTTGTTTCTGACCCTGATTGGCGTGACCTGGTTGTTTGGACTGGCTGAGGTCAATGGCAGTTTCAACGCGGTGGCACAGCGCGCAGCGGCTCTGGCCCGCGGTCAATCGCGATTGATCCCCATCCTCCTGTTCCTGATTGCCGGTGTGTTGTCTGCAATCGGCCCGGGCGCCGTTGCTGCGGTGGCCATGCTGGCGCCCATCGGCGTCGCCATTGGTGCGCGTGCGCAGTTACCGCCGATGCTCACTGCCCTGATGGTTGCCAATGGCGCCAACGCCGGCAATCTCTCGCCTATCAGCGCGGTGGGCATCATCGCCAATACCAAGATGGCGGCAGCGGGGCTGGTGGGGCATGAATGGCGGGTGATGCTGGCCAATTTTCTGGCCCACTTGCTGGTGGCCGCAGCGGCTTATTTTTATTTTGTGTGGCGTATACCAGCGAGCATGGCTGTAGCTGCAGATGAAGCAGCACCGGATACCGCGCTTGATGGCAGGCGCTGGCTGACCATTGGCGTGCTGACAGCCTGGATCGTCGCGGTGATCGCGTTCAATGCCAACATCGGCTTGGCGGCTTTTGCGGCAGCGGCGGTGTTGATTGTGCTGAGGGTGGCCGACGAGGGCGCAGCCATTCGCAAGGTGCCGCTGGGCGTGATCATGATGGTATGCGGAGTGTCGGTGCTGGTGACCCTGCTGGAAAAGAATGGCGGCATGGAATTGTTTTCATCGCTGCTGGCACGCATCGCCACAGTCAACAGCATCAACGGCGTGATTGCGCTGGTGACCGGGTTGATTTCAACCTACAGCAGTACCTCCGGTGTGGTGCTGCCGGCCTTTCTGCCCACTGTGCCGAGTTTGGTGGCGAATCTCGGCGGTGGTGATCCACTGGCGATTTCGCTGAGCATCAATGTGGGTTCGTCGCTGGTGGACGTTTCGCCGCTGTCCACCATCGGTGCGCTGTGTGTGGCCGCCGTGGCTGATCCGGTGATATCGCGCCGTCTGTTTTATCAACTGCTGGCGTGGGGCTTTTCCATGTCGGTGGTGGGCGCAATATTGTGCCAGGCCTTTGCCGGTTTACTGGCGGGTACGCACCAAGGTACCTAAGGAAGGTCTGATTTACTGGTCATTTCGAACGCAGTGAGAAATCTTTCTTCGCTTGGATACTTGGCTATCAATCACTTGCAAGATTTCTCACTTCGGTCGAAATGACAGTAATGGGTTAATCAGACATTCCCTAAATCTGGGTCGGATAAGGAATGCCCAGCTCCTTTAGTCGATCCAGGTACTGCTGCCATTTCTGTTCGTAGGTATTACCCAGCTCTTGCAGATAGGCCCAGGTGTACAGGCCGGAATCATGCCCATCGTCAAAGATCAGCCGGAGCGCATATTGGCCAGTGGGCTCCGCACCCTTTATCAGCACATTGTGTTTGCCGAGCTGCAGCGTTTCCTGACCGGGGCCATGACCGCGTACTTCCGCTGAAGGTGAGTAGACGCGCAGGTATTCGAAGGGCAACTCATAACTGCTGCCATCGTCGAAGCTGATGGCCAGCAGTTTTGATTGTGTGCGCAGTTTGATGGCGGTGGGGTGGGGCATGGTGTGTCTTGAGGTTGATGGGCGAGGCATGCCTCGCCCCTACGATTGCCTATTGTAGTGGCGACACATGTGTCGTCCTCTTACAGGATGTACCGCGAGAGATCTTCATCCTTGACCAGTTCGCCCAGATATTTATCGACATAGGCCGCATCGATAGTGATCTGCGCGCCATTCTTGTCGGCGGCTTCGTACGACAGCGTTTCCAGCAGACGTTCCAGCACAGTGTGCAAACGGCGTGCGCCGATATTTTCGGTGCGCTCATTCACCTGGAAGGCAACTTCGGCCAGCCGTCGCACCGCATCGGGAGTGAACTGCAGCTGCACGCCTTCGGTGGCCAGCAGCGCTTCATACTGCCGTACCAGCGAAGCATTGGGCTCGGTCAGAATGCGCACAAAGTCATCCACCTTGAGTGCTTCCAGTTCGACGCGAATTGGAAAGCGACCCTGCAGTTCCGGAATCAGATCCGAGGGCTTGGACATGTGAAATGCGCCGGAAGCAATAAACAGAATATGGTCGGTCTTGACCATGCCGTACTTGGTGTTGACAGTGCTGCCTTCCACCAGCGGCAACAGATCGCGTTGCACGCCTTCGCGCGACACATCGGCGCCACTGGTTTCCTGGCGGCGCGCGATCTTGTCGATTTCGTCGATGAATACGATGCCGTTCTGTTCGGCGTTCTGCAGCGCACTGACCTTGAGTTCTTCTTCGTTGATGAGCTTTGCCGCTTCATCATCGGTGAGCAGCTTGAAGGCTTCGCGCACTTTGAGCTTGCGGGTCTTGCTGCGTGAGCCACCCAGATTCTGGAACATGCCCTGCAATTGCTGAGAGAGTTCTTCCATGCCCGGCGGCGCCATGATTTCCACACCCACCGGCAAGGCGCGTGTCTCGACTTCGATTTCCTTGTCGTCCAGCTGGCCTTCGCGCAGCATCTTGCGGAATTTCTGGCGCGTATCCTGATCGCGTGGCGCTTCCTCGGGTTGATCGTTGAAACCCATGCTGCGTGGTCGCGGCAACAACGCATCGAGTACGCGATCTTCTGCAGCATCCATGGCGCGCGGACGCACCTTGCTCATGGCTTCTTCGCGGGTGATCTTCACCGCTACGTCCATCAGGTCCTTGATGATGGAATCCACT
This sequence comes from uncultured Pseudomonadota bacterium, assembly GCA_963748005.1. Classification (GTDB taxonomy): domain Bacteria; phylum Pseudomonadota; class Gammaproteobacteria; order Steroidobacterales; family Steroidobacteraceae; genus CAILZL01. The sequence goes on along the minus strand of CAVVHH010000002.1, from coordinate 1,134,881 downwards.
TCACGACCCACATAACCCACTTCGGTGAATTTGGTGGCTTCCACCTTGATGAACGGTGCATGCGCCAGCTTGGCCAGACGTCGCGCGATTTCAGTCTTGCCCACGCCGGTAGGTCCAATCATCAGAATGTTCTTGGGCGTGATTTCCTGGCGCAGTTGTTCGGGCACCTGCATGCGCCGCCAGCGATTGCGCAGCGCGATGGCCACGGCACGCTTGGCTGCGTTCTGACCGACGATGTGCTGATCAAGCTCTTGTACGATTTCACGGGGGGTCATGGAGGACATGGGGAGACCAGTTGAGAGTTGATAACGGGGTTCAGATTCCGGCGTAGGGTGTACACGCGTGTACACCAGTCATAATGCGGCGCACACATGTGTGCGCCTTACGGTCAGGACAAAGTCTCAATCGTGAGATTGCGATTGGTATAGATGCAGATGTCGGCGGCAATGTTCAATGACCGTTCGACAATGGTGGGTGCATCCAGATCGGTGTTCTGATACAGCGCGCGCGCCGCAGCCAGTGCATACGAGCCACCGGAACCAATCGCCATGATGTCGTCCTGCGGTTCGATGACATCGCCATTGCCGGAAATGACATACAGACTTTGCGTATCGGCAACACTCAGCAAGGCTTCGAGACGCCGCAGTGCGCGATCACCGCGCCAGTCCTTGGCTAACTCAATCGCGGCGCGGGTGAGATTGCCGAATTGCTGCAGCTTGGCTTCAAAACGCTCGAACAACGTGAAGGCATCGGCCGTGCCACCGGCAAATCCCGCCAGCACCTTGCCGTCGTACAGGCGCCGCACTTTGCGGGCGTTGCCCTTCATTACCGTGTTGCCGAGGGTCACCTGACCATCGCCGCCAATGGTGACGACGCCGTTGCGGCGCACGGTGAGGATGGTGGTGCCGTGAAACTGGATGCTGTTGCTGGCGGAGGGATGGGACATGAGATGGGGTTTCTTGGTGGCGTTTTAGGGGTCGTTCGTGAACGACCCGTCTGGCTGATCAGAGGGCCGTTCGCGAACGGCCCCTACGAATTTGCGTCATCCCCGGCGGCTTTCTTCCGTCCGGCCCGCGGATGCGCAGCGTCATATATTTTGGCGAGGTGCTGGAAATCAAGGTGGGTGTACACCTGCGTGGTGGAAATATTGGCATGGCCCAGCAGTTCCTGAACGCCACGCAGATCCTGGCTGGATTCCAGCAAATGTGAGGCAAACGAATGGCGAAACATGTGCGGGTGCACATGCTGGCCCAGCCCCTGCTTCCGGGCCCATTGCGCAATGCGCAGCTGAATGGCGCGTGGCGTCAGGCGTTTGCCCTGCCGGCTGACGAATACGGCCGCGGCATCCTGCAACGTGATTGCACTGCGTTCCTGCAGCCAGTCTTGCACGGCTGCAATGGCGTAACGACCCATGGGAATTACGCGCGTCTTGTTGCCCTTACCCAGCACCCGCACGGTGTGGTCTGACAGGTCGAGATCCACCATATTCAGTCCCACCAGCTCGGCCAGACGCAGGCCACTGGAATAGAACAGCTCCATGATGGCCTTGTCACGTTTGTCGAGTTCGGCATCGGTGCGAAATTCCAGCAGGCGTGTCATCTGATCAGCGTCCAGCGTTACCGGCAGACGCTTCGGCGCCTTGGGCGCGCGCACGTCCAGCGCCGGATTGGTCTTTAGCTGCGCTTCACGGATCAGATAATTGAAAAAGCTGCGCAGCGTGGACAGACGCCGCTGGATGCTGCGCGGCCCGATGCCACGACGATGCTCCGCTGCTGCGAAGGCGCGCAGATGCTGGCTATCCAGCTGCGTCCAGTTCTCGATGGATTGTTTGTCGCACCATGCAGCGCATTCATGTAAGTCGTGTGCATACGCGGCACTGGTATGCGCCGACAGACGTCGCTCCGTGCTCAGGTGAGCAAGAAAACGTTTGATCCAGTCTTGGGCGGAATCGTTCATCAGACGGTGCGGTGGACTGCGAGTTGAGGGCCGTAGAAGCAGTTCGCCTGGTCAGGCGTGGGATCCGATGGTGTGGCGGGGCGTGCCCCGCCTGTCTCGATCAAGAGGGCGAGACCTGTCTCGCCCCTACAGTGTGTTGAGATTACAACGCGCCCACCGCGGCACTGACCAGTTCACCGATGCGAGTGAGGAAGTCGGTGCTCATGCTGGACTGGAAGCGTTCGGTTTCGTTGCTGCCGATTGCCAGCAATCCGTATTCGGCGCCATTGCCCAGCGGTACCAGCGCAGCCGAGCCGATTTCCGGCGCGTCGTTGCCGAACAGATATTCACGTTGCGTGTCGCGAATCTGGCCGCAGCGCGGTTTGTTCGATTCAAAGAAAGTTTCAAAGGGTTTTAGCTCACCGGCGCTGCGATCCAGCAGGCGCAGATGCCGGGTCATCAGTCGCGACAGTTCCGGTACATCACTGCGCAGACACACCATGACCCAGTGCGAAGCGCCGAAATCCTCACGCAGCGAGGCTTCCAATGCCTCAAACACCTGCGCGGCGCCATGCGCACCGACCAGCCGGCAGGCCAGTTTGTGAATCTTGCCGGACAACGCGTCATTGCTCTGGGCGATGCTCACGAACTCGTGAATCTTGGCCTCCAGCTGCTGGTTCTTGTCGCGCAGGGTCTGCACCTGACGCTCCACCAGCGAGATGGTCTGGCCGCCGCGTTCATGGGGGATGCGCAGGCGGGTCAGCACACCCGCATGGCGCTCGAAAAAATCCGGGTGGCGCACCAGGTAATCGACCAGCACCTCTTCCGAGACAGCGGCCAGATCCAGTTCGCGAGCAGTAGTTTTTGTCATGGTTGGTCGGCCTGCGCCGCCTCGTTGGCAAGTCAAGAAGTCAGATTTCTATTTGGCCGGTGTACACAGTAACCGCCGGGCCGGTCATCCACAGCTTTTCGCCCATCCCCGGCCAGCGGATGTTCAGCGTGCCGCCGGGCAGGTCCACCCGCACCGACTCCGCCAGCAGGCCGCGCTGTCGGCCCACCGCCACGGCCGCACAGGCACCGGTGCCGCAGGCCTGCGTCTCGCCGGTACCGCGTTCAAACACGCGCAGACGGATATGCTCAGGCGACATCACCTGCATGAAGCCGACATTCACCCGGCGTGGAAAGCGGGGATGCGCTTCAAGAGCCGGGCCGATGCTGGCCACCGGTGCGCTATCGACGTCGGGGACGACCAGCACGGCATGGGGGTTGCCCATTGATACCGCACCGATTTCCAATTGCTGTCCGGCCACCTCGATGGCATAGCGTTCAGCAGGGGCATCCGCCACGAAGGGCAGGGCCGCGGGTGCAAAGTTCGGCACACCCATGTCGATCGACACCAGGCCATCAGCTTGAAGCTGGGCATTGACCAGACCACCGGGACAATCCATGCGCAGATGTTGTTGACCGCGCTGCGCAGCTACCAGGCTGGCGACACAACGCGCACCGTTGCCGCATTGTTCGACTTCCGAGCCGTCTGCATTGAAGATGCGATAGAAAATATCGGTGGCAGGCCGATGCGGGGGCTGCACCACCAGTGCCTGATCAAAGCCGATGCCGGTGCGGCGGTCGGCCAGTTGTTGCAGCTGCTGTGCGCCGGGTAGTGCGGCATCGCTGGCTTCAAACACGATGAAGTCATTGCCCAGGCCATGCATCTTGGTGAAGGAAATCCGCATGCGCGAAGAATAGCAGCTTGTCTGTCCTGCCGACGGCACCGATGATTGGCCAATGGCTGCGCATGCGCATGGACAATTGCCTCGACGGCATTTAAGTTATGAGGTTCTCAGGGTCTGTTGATTGTCATCTGGCCGCTGCGGTGCCCGGACGATTGCCAGCAGGCATCAGGGAAGCAGAAAAGCTCGAACCGCTTCCCGACTGTGCCCAACTCCATTCAAGCAGATGAGGGATTCCGTATGCGTCATGTGATGGTGATGAATGCCAAGGGCGGCTGTGGCAAGACCACGCTGGCCACCAACATAGCCGCGCATTTTGCGCAGGAAGGCTACAAGGTCGTTCTGGCGGACTATGACCCACAGCGCAGCAGCCTCGACTGGCTGGAACTGCGTCACGAGGAACTGCCGAAAATTACCGGGGTCGCGGCCTTTGACGACGGCTTGCGCTCGGTCGCCCGCGATACCGAAGTGGTGGTGATCGACGCGCCGGCGCGCACTCACGGCTCGGAAATGAATGAGCTGGTGCGGCGCGCGGAAACCATTCTGGTGCCCGTGCTGCCATCGCCCATCGACATGAAAGCCTGCAGCCATTTCCTGGGCGAGATTCTCGAACTGGGCAGGGTGCAGCGCGAGCAGGCCAAGCTGGCGGTGGTGGCCAATCGGGTGCGTGAGAACACGCTGGTGTTCGAAGAGCTGGACAAGTATCTGGGCAAGCTCAAGGTGCCTTACCTCAGCGCTCTGCGCCAGTCCACCAACTACCTGCGTGCCTATCAGCGTGGCATGGGTGTACTGGAGTTGCCGGAATACCTGGCCTGGCCGGACTGGCAGCAATGGGAACCCATCACCAAGTGGCTGGGCAGCAAGAAGAGCCAGCCGGCGTAGGGACGGCTCGCGAGACGCCCCTACGGTCGCTCTCACTTGATGCGCCGGGCGGCGTGTTCTGCCTGTTCTTCGAGACTGGCGCGAATGCCGTCTTCGAGCACGGGATAACGCAGTTGCACACCCAGTTCGTTGCGCATCCGGGTGTTGTCGATGCGGCGTGACTCGTCCAGATACGACAGGTACTCGGCGCTGAAACTCAGCTGCGCCTCGTCCATGGGAATTTCCGGTGGCATGGGCATTCCGGCCAGCTGCGCCACCAGCCGAATGTATGCCGTCATGCTGCAGCTGTTGCCATCGCTGACGTTGTATATGCCGCGCGCCTGCTGGTTCAGCGCGGCGGCCAGACAGGCCTGCACCAGATCGTCTACGTGGATGCGGTTGATGATGGGCGCATCTGCTTCACGAATGACCGGCTCGCGCTTGCGCAGGCGTTCCAGCGGCAGGCGTCCGGGACCGTAGATGGCCGGCACGCGCAGTACCACCCGACGAACCTTGTTCTCGGTGCACCAGATACGGGTGATGTGTTCAGCGCTGACCCGCCGGTGTGCACGTTGTGTCTGCGGATTGACCAGCGTGGTTTCATCCACCACTTGGCCATGGCTGTTGCCGTAGACGCCGGTGGTGCTGATATAGATCAACGCGTCCGGCATGGTTTCCAGGGCATTCAGGAAGCGGTGCAGACGGGTATCGCTTTCCCCTTCAGCGGGTGGCGGTGCGAAGTAGAACAGTGTGCAATTGCGAAACCAGACCGGCGACAGATCCTGCCTGGTGAACTTGTCCAGATTCAGCACGATGGGTTCGGCACGCACCGCGCGTAACAATTTGATGTGCGTTGTGGTGCGCACCAGACCGTACAGGTTGTAGCACTTGCCCAGCTGCCGCGCCAGGCGCCGTCCGACGTAACCGCAGCCGACGATGAAGGCCTGTTTTCGCCCTTTCACCAGATCCTGGGTTCCTGACACATTAGGGTCGTGCATGTTTTTATGGCGTCAGGGCAGGATGTGCTGGCGCCACGTCAGCGTGACCGGCGATCCAGACCATGGCGTCGTTCGACTGCGCGCAGGGCACGTAACCGGGGCAGATGCGCCTTGCGGCCTACCGCCAGCACCATGGCTTCACTGAGCAATTTGTAGGCTTGTTCGCGATCGCCCGTGGCCTCCAGCAGCTTGGCGAGCATCTGGTAGGTCTCGAGCCGCGGCCGCAGTCCCAGGCTTGCTTCCAGATAACTACGCGCCTTGCCATACAGTTCGTTGCGAATGCAGCAGCGTGCGCAGGTCAGCAGTAGCGCCGCGTCCTGGGGGCGAGCATTCAGCCATTTTTCCACGGTGTGCAGCAGGTTCAGTGGCTCGGCAATGCCTGATTCGCTCTGCGACAGTTCGCCATAGGCCAGCACCGCTGTTTCATCCCACTGTTCGTTGAGCAGCTCGCGCAGCGCTTTTTCGGCCTGTTCATGGGCATTGCACGCCATCGCGGCGCGTGCATAGGTCACCACCACATCGGGGCGTTTGCTCATGGAACGCGGCACTTCACGCCAGGCCTGCTCCAGCTGGGCTGGTTGACCGGATGTGCCAGCGGCTTTGAGCATGTCCAGATGCACCTGGGCCAGCACTTCATCGACGGTGGCTGTCTGGATGCCGGCAGTATTGCGCAGGCGTGGTTCGAGCAATTTCAGTTTCTGCCAGTCGCCCTGCTGCCGGTAGATACGCGCCAGCAACATCAGGCCGCGGGCATTCTGGTGGCCGCTGGCGTCCAGCTGTTCCAGTGTGGTCAGTGCGGCTGGCAACTGGTTATGGCGCAGCATCATCTCGGCCTGTGAAATATGCACGGCGGCGCGTTCCTCCGGCGCCACGTCCAACGCCTTGGCCAGCCATTCATCACGACGCTGGGGCGCGCCCTGCAATTCTGCGGCGCGTGCCGCTGCGAGGTAATGCACCAGCGGGTGACTGGCGCCGAATGCCGAGCGCGTCAGGATCTGTTCGGCCGCCATCCAGTTGCCCGCGGACAATTCGGTCAGACCATGCGCCAGTTGTTGGTGGCTGCGATCCCGTTGACGCGCGGCGCGCTCATCGGCATTGCGTCGCCGGGCACGCAGCGCGCGAATGATCAGCCGCAGTCCGACGTACGTGGCCAACAGCAGCAACACGGCCACCGGCAATGACATCTCAATCAGATAATCGCCCGCGCTGAGTATGACGCGGCCCGGATCATGAAGCAGCAGGCTGGCCAGTACGCCGCCGACAACCAGCGCCAGCGCCAGATAGATGCCCCGCTTCATGGTGTTGCTGCGCCGCCCGAGGCGGCAGGTATGTAGCGGGCCAGCGCCTGGATGCTGGGCATGAGGTCCGGGGCGGCCGGTGCGATATTGAAGCCGGAAAGCTGTTGCAGTTGTTGCCGCAGACCGGCGACTGCCGGATCGGTCGCCGCAAATGCCTGGTCGAGCCAGCCCATGGCATCCTGCAATGCAGCCACATAACCGCCCTGGTCATGCGCGTGCAAGGCAAGACGTGCGTTCATCAGCAGCAGCTGCAAATGACGGCGCCGCAGCGCCTGCTCGTCGCTGGTGAGCAGGTCCGCTGCCTGCGCCCCAGTCTTTCTGACTGAGAACAGGCTGTTCATACCGCGCTTGAGCAGTTCCCAGGCACGCGCAAAACCTTGATCCGGCAACGAGGCGGTGTCTGCATGGTTCTGCAAACTGATGCCTGCCAGTTGTAGCGAGCCCACCTGTCTTTCTGCTGCGGCGAGCTGTTGCTGGATCAGTCCCGTATCGACGCCGGGCCGGGCGCGCAGCTGCTGCAAGTGGGTCTGCACCTGGCGCAGCACGCCCTCCAGCAGCTCGTCATGTGCATTGAGCAACAACCTCTCCGCTGCGCCGAGTGTCTCAACGGCACTGCTCAGATCGTGTGCCAGTTGCAGTTGATCGTTGGCCAGACGCAGCAGGTACAGCGCTTCGCTGCGCGCCGATAGACGGCGCGCCTGTTCCGCCTGATTGCGTAGGTCTCCGAAGTTGCTGCTGAGATTGCCCAGCTCAGCTTGCAACTGGGCGACCTGCTTGCCGCTGTCTTGTAGTTTGGCACCGAGCAACGCTAACTGGCCACGCAGCGCATCATGGCTCTCCTGCAGTGTGCCCAGGTTGATTTCCTGGGTCACGATGCGTGCCCGCAGGATGTCCACGCGCGCAATGGCATAGGCCAGGCCCAGCAATGCCAGTACGCCGACAATGATCAGCGCACTGCGGGTGGTGCCCCGGCTGGATGAGATGTTGGAATCGGATTGAGCCATGCAGGTAGCAAATGTAAGCAGCAGACAACGTGTGAGTCGGCAGCTATCGTAACAGCTCGCTACGCGCGCGGGTGTGCCAGCGCGCCAGCGCCGTAATCAATGCGGCATCCTCCGGGCTGTCAGCAATGACGCATTCACCCTGCCAGCCGGCAGCCCGCGCGGCACCGGCGATGCGATTGCTGCCCGCCAGCAAGATGCATGCATATGCCAGATGCAGGGTATGGGCATCCAGCAAGGTGGTCAGTGCGTCCAGTATTTCCACACTGGTGATGGTGATGACATCCAGCTCATCGGATTCGAGCTGTTGCCGGAGCCTTGCCAGTTGTTGTGCATCCGGTTGCGCCGCAACGCGACAATAGCTTTCAACCACGTCGACGCGACTGCCGCGTGCAATGAGCGTGTCGCGCAGCAGCTCGCGACCACCGCTGCCGCGTACGATGAGCACATTGGGCGGTGGATTCATCAGCAACGGGTGCGCCAGCATAGTCTCGCTGCTGGCCGCGTGATCGGGTGCGACATCAATGGTATGGCCCAACGCCTGAATGGCCTGTGCGGTGGCCGAGCCCACCGCGGCGATACGTGCCTGTGACTGCGTGCTGAGCAATACCTGTCCATGCTGGACGGCATTGGTGCTGATGAAGATCAGCAAGTCATAACGCAGATCGGGCGTTGTGAACTGCAGGGGCTCGATATCCAGCAGCGGAAATTTCAACGCCATACCACCCAGCGTTTCGATCCGCTTGCACAGACCCCCGGCCTGCAGGGCGGGGCGCGTAACCAGCACTCGCAGGCCGTTCAGGGGTGGAACCAGCAGCGGGATCATGGGTGTTGCAGCGCCGCAAGCAGCCGGTCTGCGCCCTTCCGCAGTACCTGTTCAGCAAGCTGAATACCCAGTTGCTCGCAGTGCTGGCGTTGACCACTGCAGTGTTGCCGGATGACCTGAGTGCCATCCGGCGCGGCGACCAGGCCGGTGAGCTGCAGAGTATCGCCCTGTACCGTGGCGAAGGCGGCGATGGGTGACTGGCAACTGCCCTCCAGTCGTGTGGCAAAGGCGCGCTCGGCACGCACACAGTGTTCGGCATCGGGATTGTTGAGCGCCGCACATAGCGCTTGGGCGCGTACATCATTGCGGCGGCATTCAATGCCCACCACGCCCTGGCCAGCCGCAGGAACAGAGCGTTCAACATCAATATATTCAGCAATACGCGTCGCCAGACCCAGGCGCGTGAGCCCGGCACTGGCCAGCACGATGGCGGCGTACTGGCCTTCGTCGAGCTTGCGCAAGCGGGTTTCGACATTGCCGCGTACCGGTGAAATGCGCAGATCGGGACGCAGCGCCAGCAGCTGGCTCTGCCGTCGCAGGCTGGCCGTACCCACATGCGCACCTAGCGGCAGATCGTCGAACCTTGCGTGCTGGCCTGAGACAAAGGCATCACGAGGATCGGCGCGTTCCAGCATGCTGCAGAGCCTGAGCGGATCCGGCAGCACGCTGGGTACATCCTTCATGGAATGCACGGCGATGTCCGCACGGTTTTCCAGCAGCGCCGCTTCCAGTTCCTTGACGAACAGTCCCTTGCCGCCGACCTGCGCCAGAGTACGGTCCAGCACCTGATCGCCGGTGGTGGTCATGGGCACCAACGCCACTTCAAGGCCGGGATGTGCGTTGCGCAGTCGCTCGGCAACGTGTTCGGCCTGCCACAGGGCAAGGCGGCTTTCGCGCGTGGCGATACGTAGTGTCGTCATTGAGTTATTCAAGTTTCGGTCGAAGGGGCGGCAGACTGTTCGCGCTCGCGTTTGGTTTCCACCGCAAACTGGATCAATCCCACTGCCAGCGCCAGCACCACCGGTCCCATGAACAGACCAATGGCGCCAAATGCCGAGACGCCCCCGAGTACGCCGATGAACACCGTCAACGTGGCCACTTGAGCACGTCCGGAGATCAACAGTGGTTTTAGGAAATTATCGATCATTGATACCAGCAGTGCGCCCCATACCAGCATGAAGATGGCGGCCACCCAGCGATCCTGTGCGGCCAGAATCAGCGCTGCGGGCAACCACACGATGGCGGTACCAGCGAACGGCAACAGCGCCAGCAGGACTGCCAACGCGCCGAACACCAGCGGTGAGGGCAGCTGCACAATCAGAAATGCGATTCCGACCAGGGTGCCCTGTATCAACGCGGTCAGTCCGGTGCCGAACACCACTGCGCGCGTCACCGCAGCCAGATGCCCAAGCAGTTCCTGCCGTTTGTCTGCGCGCATGGGCACCAGCTCGCGCGTGGCGTGTAGCATCGCTGCGCCATCACGTATGAAGAAGAACATGAAGAAAATGGTCAGGCACAGACCTGCCGCGGTGCCCAGTGCGCCGAGCAGCAGCTGACCGCTTACATTGGCCAGCGACTGCAGCAAATTGCCGGTGGCTTCATTCAGCCAGCCACGCATCTGTGCGGCGCTGATGCCCAGCGTCTGGGTCATCCACTGCAACAGTCTCTGCAACTGTGGATGTTGCGCGAGGTCTTGCAGGTCAGTACGCGCTTCGCTGGCGATCAAGCCTTGCAGGTATTGCAACAGGCTGCTGGCCTGATGTACGAACGAGCCGCTCAGGGCGGCAACCGGACCCAGCAGCGCCAGCAGCGCCAATATGGTCAGCAACCATGCCGAGTGATCGGCACGATTGTGCAGTTTACGGGTCAGGCGCACATGGGTCGGGCCCAGCAGGAAGGCAAAAAACATGGCCCACACCAGCGACCCGAGGAATGGCGCAACGATGCGGTAACAGGCCAGCCCGAGCAGCAGCGCCGTGCACAGGGCGAACACACGTGTATAGAAGCGATTGGCGTTGAGCGAAATCTGCGGTCGGTTGTCCATGGGTGGGCCGCCTCCTGGGTAGGCGCGCATGGTAACGGCTAACGGCGGCTCTGTCGTCCGGCCATTCAAACAGCCGGAGGGCAGGGACATTACTCATGGCAGGATGCTTCCCTGACGGATTATGCTGGCCAGCATAAGCATGACAGGTGATATACGCTGTGCCGTATCCTGGATCCATGGTTGATGAGTCCATTTATCATCAAGTGAGCGAAAAAATCATGTCAGACCCCATGACTACTGCCAAGTTGCTTGAGGACCTGCAGGTTCTGGTGCGCGATGCGGAAGCGTTGCTGCAGGCTACCGCTGCACACACCGGCGAACGAGTGGCAGAGGTTCGCGCGCGTGCCGAGGAATCAGTGCAGCAGGCGCGTTCGCGCCTGAGCGAAATGCAGGACGACGTATTGCAGGAAGCGCGTGATGCAGCTGCAGCAGCTGCGGACTACGTGAAGAAGAACCCATGGCAGTCGCTGGGCATGGCTGCAGGCGCCGGTTTGCTGATCGGCTTGCTGTTGCGGCGCCGCGATTGAGAGCCGGCACCAACACCATGCAGAACCCACAGACCCCGCCGCATGACGAACCGCCCAGAGGGCCGCTAAGCAGCCTGCTGGCATCGCTGTCGCAGACTTTCGCCACGTTGATAGCGATGGCGCAGACCCGTCTTGAGCTGCTGACCGCCGAGCTTCAGGAGGAGATACGGTATGCCGCCAATTCGCTGCTATGGGCGTTCATCGCATTGTTTGCGGCTGGCATTGGACTGTTTCTGGCGGCGCTGGTGGTGATTTTCCTGTTCTGGGACACATACCGCATGCTGGCCGCTGTGGTTGTGACTGCAGTGTTTTTTGCGATTGCGCTTGGCGCCGCATTGCATTTGCGCAACAGGTTGCGCAACCGGCCGCGCATGCTGGATGGCACTCTCGGCGAACTGGCCCGTGATCGCCAGCAACTGGAAGAGCGTGTGCGGAGGCAATCGTGACCGTGCGAGGGGCCGGCAACGAGCCAGTGAACGCTGAGCTTGCAGCTGGTTCGCATCGGGCTATGTTGCAGGCGCGATGTGAACAGCAACGCAGGGAGCTGGCGCAGCATGTTGAAGGCATTGAGTCACGCCTGCGCGGTACCGATGCGGCACTGGGTTCCCTGCGCGTGGTGCTGACCCGGCCCAGCGTGCTCGCGGGTGGCCTGGCGCTGGCCTTGACCCTTGGCCGTTCTGGCTGGTGGTCCATGCTGAGTCGCGGTGTGGTGCTGTTTGCAACAGGTCGGCGCATCTACAAATTGTTCAAGCACCAGTAGCCCACTGATCGAAACCATCAAACAGCCTGTCCCCGCAACCGGCGCAACACCGCCGTGCTGTGTCGCCTGCTGATGGGCAGTGTCTCAGCGCTGTCGCGCAGCCGTATTTTGTACTGACCTTCCGCGTCGCGCTCCACGCTGGCGATGGCGCGCTCCGCGATCAGGGCATTACGGTGGATGCGTATGAAGTCATCAGCAAATTCCACGCTCAGATCCTTGAGCGATTCGTCGATCAGATCCATGCCCTTGCTGTGATGCACGGTGATGTACTTCTGTTCGGCGACGAAGTAGCGAATCTCATGCACCGGAATCAGACGCAGCTGTTCACCCAGACGCGCGCAGATGTGTTCACGGCGGGTTGCGGCGTTGGTCTTGTGTTTCAGCTGCTGGATGCGGCTGCTGGAGATGCGCGCTGCATGTCGCAGGGCGCGCGCCAGTTTTTCCTTGCGCACTGGTTTGAGCAGGTAACCAATGGCCTCGGCCTCAAAGGCATCCAGCGCATATTCGTCGTAAGCGGTGGTGAAGATCACCGCCGGTGGTTCTTCCAGGGAATTGAGATGTTGCGCCACATCAATGCCCGACAGGCCCGGCATGCGCACATCCAGTAACAGGACGTCGGGCCGCTGTTGCTGGCACAGCTGCAGTGCATCCTGCCCATTGCTGGCTTCGCCGCTGAGTTCGCAATCGTCAATCTCGGTGAGCAGACGTTTCAGGCGTTCACGTGCGGGTGCTTCGTCATCAACGATCACTACGCGCATGGGTAGGGTCTGTTAACAGTCATTCGATCGCTGCGACGGCGGTCATAAAGGCCCAGGACGCGGCGCACCGAGCGCGGTGTACTTGATGTACTCAAGCGAGGTGTCCCACAGGGATTTCCTTCGGTCACAACAAAGTCCTGGGCCTTTATGACCCCGTCCCTTCGGGTTGGGTCCCAGAAAGCGCCATACGGCGTTGCTCGTCGTTTATTTGTGTTCACAAACCTCACTCCTCGCGCCTTGTCTGGCGCTTTCTGGGACTCCAACGCAGTGATTGAATGACTGTTAACAGACCCTAGTTCTCTTTGCGGTCCTGATACGGAAAACGTAGTACCACCCGGTACTGTCCTGTTTCCTGCTGCAACTCGACCTGGGCATTGCCGGGCCAGGCAAGTTCCAGACGCTGCTGGATGTTGTCGAGTGCAATGCCGTGACCGTTGCGTTTCAATGCCAGCTCATCAGCCGGCACGGGATTGCTGACAGATAATTCGATGCGTTCGCCGTCGAAACTGCCGGCGATCACGACACTGCCGCCTTCGGCCAGCGGTTCGATACCGTGATATACGGCATTCTCCAGCAGAGGCTGTACCATCAGGCTGGGCACCAGCGCCCGCATCGGCAGCTCAGCGATTTGCCATTTCACCTGCAGGCGCTCACCCAATCGCAATTGTTCGATGCGCTGATAGATCCGCGCGATTTCCAGTTCTTCCTTGAGCGGGATCCAGCCGCGTGCCTCGCTGAGGTTGGCGCGAAACAGATCGGCCAGATCTTCCACCGCCTCCTCGGCGCGTTCTGGATCAGAACGGGTCAGTGCGGCAATCGTGTTCATGCTGTTGAACAGGAAGTGCGGCCGGATACGCGCCTGCAGTGCACGAATGCGTGCCTGTGCTTCCAGCTCGACGCTGTGGCGCCATTCGGCTGATACATGAAAGTAGCGCAGCGCCAGACTGCTAACGATGAAGGTAATGGTGAAGGTACGCAGCAGGAACGGCCCGTGGCGATCGGGAAACACGTCGGTTAGCCCGCCTACCCCAAGGCCAAAACGGTTGCCCACCTGATAAACGGCTTCAGCAATCAGTAACGCAGACGCCAGCATCAGGGCCAGCGCGGTTGCATAAGCACGGCCTGCCTGAAGCTGATTCAAGTGTGGCCGCGCCCGGCACAACACAGCGCTGCTCACCAGTCCCTGCCACAACATGAACATCGACGTGCCGGCCAGGTCCAGCCAGAAGTTGCTGTGAAACGGCTGTCGTGCCGTGGTCAGCGTCAGCGCGACGAGTTCAACGATCAATACGACGGCAAGCGTGGCGTTGCCGGCACAGAAGTCCGGCAGGTGAAACTTGCTGGCCGCGCGCGTGCTGTCCGTATTGCTCATGTGTTTATTGCTTGAACAAGGCGGTCTTCAAACGGAACAGTGCGGAGACATCTTCATCGCCATAACCCTGTTCAATGAGACGCCGGTACTGAATCAGTGTCATTTCGATCAGCGGCAATTGCGCACCGTGTTGCTGGGCCATGTCGCGGCAAATCTTCAGATCCTTCTCATGCAGGCGCACACGGAAGCCACCGTCATAGCTGTTATTCATCATGTTCGGTGCGCGATGGGTGAAATACCAGCTGGTGCCCGCGCCCTTGCTGAGGGTATCGATGATCTTGTCCAGCGGCAGACCTTCGGCCCTGGCAAACGCCATCGCTTCGGCAGCGGCCTGAATGGCGCCGGCACAGAGAATCTGATTGGTGGCCTTGGCGGCCTGGCCAGAGCCACTGTCGCCAAAGTGGGTGATGGTCTTGCCCATCGCATTGAAGATCGGTTGCGCGCGCTGGAACGCGCTTGCGGACCCGCCCACCATAATCGCCAACGTACCCAGGCGTGCGCCTTCCACGCCGCCACTGACCGGCGCATCGAGAAATTCACCGCCGCGTACTGCTACCAGTGCGGCGCACTGACGGGCCGTGGTGGCGCTGACGGTTGAACAATCAATCACCAGCATGCCCGGACGCAGCACGTCTTGCAGCTGCTCGATTACTTGCCGCAGGTCGTCATCTGCGGATACGCAGGTCACCAGCGCGTCGCAGCTTTGGGGGAGTTCGGTCAGCGAAGCGGCGGCGGTACAGTTGCATTCTGCGGCAAGCTTCTGCGCTTTGGCAGAACTGCGGTTCCAGACGGCGCTGAGCAGGCCGTGCTTGTGGAGATTGCGCGCCATGCCCATGCCCATGGCACCTAGTCCGATGAATCCGGTTTTCATGTTCTCAAAATGAATGTGGCGACCATCACGCTGGCCGCCACTTCAGTGTAGCCGGTTCGCTGCCTTTAATTACACCAGGTATCCATTTGTTCCTTGGCGGTGGCGCGAGCCTGATCGAGTTGAGCATCATTCATGTATGCACGTTCACCTTTCTCATCCACGGTGTACACCCGCCCGGTAGTGGTGACCGCCACGTATTGACTGCGTGCCTGCGTGCAACGATTGGCTTTGTCTGCCGCAGTAACTTCGGCAGCCCTGGATTTCTCGGCATTGGTCTTGGCGGCAGCTTCCTGGGTCTTGGCAGCTGCATCACGGGCTTTCAGGTCGGCAGCGACGCGGTCAGCGAGTGCGGCGTTATCCGTGCGCTGTGATTTCATTTTGGCCAGCAGTTCAGCCGGAAGTGTCTCCGGTTTGTCGGTGTATTGCACCTGTCCCTTGCTGTCGACGAAACGATATACGTCTGCCTGGGCGACTGAAACGGCCAGCAGGCTCAATGCGAGAGTGGCGGTCAGGTATGACTTGGCGGGCGACATGTGGGGCTCCAGTGCAACCATCGACAGCGTCAGGTGAACTCTGTCACAGAAAATATCCCGGCGGCAATTCTGGCAAACCCGGCAGTTGCTGCATTGACCCGGGTCACACTACTGGACGCAGGTGGCTGCCACTCTCGCACATCCTGTGCTTCGCGGTCCCCCCTCGGGGATTCTGACGCTGCCGATGCCCCACAAGGGCGCGATGCGTCCCATTTGTACTTCCTTGTATGGCAAAAGAAAACGGGTGCCAAATGGCACCCGTTTGACTCGACTGTACTGTTTGATCTGTAAACCCGGCGGCGGCAGACCGCCGGGTAAACAGTGACTTACATGTTGTAAGCCTTTTCGCCGTGATCGGCCAGATCCAGACCTTCTTCCTGATCTTCGTCGCTGGAGCGCACACCGATGGTGTACTTCAGGGCGAGCATGATCACTGCCGCGACCACACCAGACCAGACCAGCGCTGTACCCACAGCCCATACCTGGGCCATGAACTGCACGCCGAAGTCATAAGGGGCAACGGCCTCCGCGGTGTAATCCCACACACCCGTGCCGCCCAAGGCGGGATTCACGAAGATGCCGGTGCCGAGGGCGCCGATGATGCCGCCGACGCAGTGCACGCCAAAGGCGTCCAGCGCATCGTCATAGCCCAACATGTGCTTGAGCTTGGTTGCAGCGAAAAAGCACACCACGCCTGCAACGGCGCAGATGACAAAAGCACCCATTGGACCCACCCAGCCGCAGGCCGGAGTGACAGCCACCAGACCCGCCACAATGCCCGAACAGACGCCCAGCAAGCTTGGCTTGCCCTTGACGATCCACTCGGTGAGCATCCAGGCCGTACCTGCGACGGCAGTGCCGACCAGTGTATTGAAGAAGGCCAGACCGGCGGTGGCGCTGGCTTCCAGTGCCGAGCCGGCGTTGAAGCCGAACCAGCCCATCCACAACATGCCGGTACCGATTGCCGACACCATCAAGCTGTGTGGAGCCATGGATACTTTGCCGTAGTTCTTGCGAGGTCCAAGCACCAGCGCGCAAACCAATGCAGCAATACCCGCGTTGATATGCACCACGGTGCCGCCGGCGAAGTCGATGGCGCCTTTCTGGAACAGCCAGCCAGCGTGGCTGAGTGCAGTCGCGGCTGCGTCAGCATCACCCTTCGGATATGCATCCGGGCCATCCCAGTACCACACCATATGCGCCATGGGCAGATAGGAGAACGTGAACCACAGAACGCTGAAAATCAGCATGGCGGAGAACTTGAAGCGTTCCGCAAAGCCACCGCAGATCAGCGCGACAGTGATTGCCGCGAAGGTCAGCTGGAATACACAGAACACCAGGTCAGGGATATAAACGCCCTTGCTGAAAGTTGCTGCGGCCGTGTTCAGGTCAACACCGCCCATGAACAGTTTGTCCAGGGTGCCAATAATGGGATTACCTGCCGTGAACGCGGCGCTGTAACCATAAACCATCCAGAGCACAGCGATGACGCAGAAAATGGCGAAGCTTTGCATCACGGTGGACAGCGAGTTCTTGGTGCGGACCATGCCGGTGTAGAACAGCGCCAGGCCTGGTACCGTCATGAACAATACGAACGCGGTGGCGGTCATCATCCACGCCATGTCACCCTTTTCGAAGCTCGGCGCAGGCGCCGCTTCGGCTTCTGCAGGTGCTGCTTCAGCTGCAGCATCAGCAGGTGCTGCAGCTGGCGCTTCTGCACTGACTGCTGCTGCATCAGGGGGCGGGGTTTCCTGTGCGAAAGCCGGGGTGCCCAGCATCGCAAGTGCGATGAGTGCGGCGCTCCACAAGGGAGTGAGCACCCTTCTAAGTGCCAGAGGTTTATTCACTGTCGTTCTCCTGCGGGATGAGTAATGCTGCAAAACTGCTTGCCAATCGCCTGTCGAATCAAAACTGTTGAATCAAGAATTGAGCCTATTTGCCTGTTGTGTATCAAAATCAAATAAGCCCATAGCCAAGGTTGCCCACGGTTACCTTCTAGACGTCACACGGCATCAATACCCACCTCGCCCGTGCGGATTCGCACCGCCTGTTCGAGGTCGGATACAAATACCTTGCCGTCGCCGATCTTGCCGGTGCGAGCGACATTCGTGATGGCCTCCACCACCTGTTCCGTAATCGAGTCGTCAACGGCGAGCTCGATCTTGGTCTTGGGCAGAAAGTCAACGCGATACTCCGCGCCACGGTACAGTTCGGTATGGCCGCGCTGACGGCCAAATCCCTGCACTTCCGTTACGGTGATGCCTTGCACGCCGATGTCCGCCACGGCCTGGCGAACGTCATCGAGCTTGAATGGCTTGATGATGGCGGTGATCAGCTTCATCGCGAGCGCACTCCTTAACTTCTGGTAACCAACTTGCAATCTGGGCTCTCGCCCACGTTGGAGCTGAGCGCTACGCGTGAACATTTGCATCTTCTGTGCCACGTGTATTAGCCGATTCAGCCCGCAAAAACCGTAGTGCCGATTGTCATCCAGTCTTGATATTGCCCAATTGCGGGGCATTTTTGTCGGGTCGGCGACTCAATACGGTGCAATTCGGCGCTCGGGGTCCGTGTGGCTGTGATCGGCCGCATCACTGTGGCGCAGTTTCAGGCTCGCGGAACCGAGCGTTCACCGAAACTTGGGCTTGAGCCGCAGGCGAGGCCTCCGTACAGTCACCCCAGTAATTGACGTTCTGAATTTCTGTCCGGCCGATACGGAGCGATAAAGTGGACGCGCGAACAATTGATGAGAAGGTAACCGAGCTGGCAAAGCGGCTGTCGGCATCCCTGCCTGAAGGCTTGAGCGCCCTGAAGCGCGACGCCGAGCAGAACTTCAAGGCTGTGTTACAGTCAGCGCTGACGCGCATGGATCTGGTGTCGCGGCGTGAGTTCGATGTGCAGGCGGGCGTACTGATGCGTACCCGCGAAAAACTGGAAAGCCTGGAACAACGTCTGGCGCAGCTCGAACAACGTCAATAACCGCCTCTTAACAGACAGGGATGTCGATATGGCCATCGCCACCATTCTCAGTCGTGCCCAGTTCGGCATGGATGCACCCCAAGTCAGCGTGGAAGTGGACATTGGTAGTGGCCTGCCTTCCTTCACCATCGTCGGGCTACCCGAAGTGGTGGTACGCGAAAGCAAGGACCGGGTGCGTTCTGCGCTGATCAACTGCAATTTCGAGCTGCCTCCGGGGCGAATTACCGTCAATCTGGCGCCCGCGGATCTGCCCAAGGAGGGTGGGCGATTCGACCTGCCGATTGCGATCGGTATTCTGGTTGCTTCGGGTCAGCTGGCAGCCCGCGAATTGGCCGACTGCGAGCTATACGGTGAATTGTCCCTGAGCGGCGAATTACGCCCTATCACGGGGGCGTTGATAGCGGCACTGGCGGCCACCGGGGCAGGGCACTCGGTCGTGGTACCGGACACTAATAATAATGAGACAAGAATCATTGCCGGGTGTCGATCGGTTGCGGCCGGCCACTTGCTGGAAGTGTGTGCACATTTGAATGGCACCCAACCCTTGCTCATTAGTGATGGTCCTCCAGACGGCGAGGCGGCGCCGCCGGTGCCCGACCTGAGTGAGGTGCGTGGTCAGGCCCAGGCCAAGCGTGCCCTGGAAATTGCTGCAGCAGGTGAACACAGCCTTCTGTTCATCGGGCCGCCGGGTACCGGCAAGAGCATGTTGGCGCAGCGGTTGCCGGGTATTCTGCCGCCCTTGAACGATGCGGAGGCGCTGGAGGTTGCGGCCATTCGTTCCCTCATCGGGCGTGGCATTGATCTGTCGCAATGGCGCATCCGGCCGTTTCGGTCGCCACACCATACGGCTTCCGCCGTCGCGCTGGTTGGTGGCGGTTCTCAACCGAGGCCAGGCGAAATTTCCCTGGCGCACCGCGGTGTGTTGTTCCTGGACGAGCTGCCAGAGTTTGATCGACGGGTGCTGGAGGTGCTGCGCGAACCGCTGGAAAGCGGGGTGATCAGCATTTCGCGCGCCGCTCGCCAAGCCGAATTTCCGGCCAGTTTTCAGCTGATCGCAGCCATGAACCCCTGCCCCTGCGGGTATCTGGGCGATTCGGCCGGTAAATGTCGCTGCACCGCCGAGCAGGTGCAGCGCTATCGACTACGCATCTCCGGGCCATTGCTGGATCGCCTCGACATGCATGTGGAAGTGCCGCGTGTGCCGGCCGTTGCGTTGCAGGATGTCGCTGCTCCCGGTGAAACCAGCCACACCGTGGCCGCGAGAGTCAGCACGTCACGCGCAGTGCAGTGGCAGCGCCAGGGCAAGTGCAATGCGCGATTGTCAGCCAGCGAAGTGGCGCGGTGGTGTATGGCCGAGCCAAGGGCGTTGGTTCTGTTGCAGCGAGCCATGCACAAGTTTTCGCTGTCGGCACGTGCTTACCACCGGATACTGAAAGTGGCGCGCAGCATTGCCGACCTCGACGGCAGTGAGCGGATCAACGGAACTCATATCAGCGAGGCGATCGCGTTGCGCAGACTCGATCGCGGCGGTGCTGGTTGAGGTGCATGCGATTAACGACAGAAAGATAAAGGCCCGGTCGCTGGTGCGGCCGGGCCTCGTGTATCGCTAATGACCAAGCTACTTGGCCTTGCTGACCATATAGTCCACCGCGGCAACGATTGAAGCGTCGGTCACGCTGGTCATGCCGCCCTTGGCAGGCATCACACCTGCTTTACCGGTAAAGCCTTCGATCGCATGTTTATGCAGGGTATCGCTGCCTTGCGCGATTCTGGGTCCCCAGGCGGCCTTATCGCCAATCTTTGGAGCACCGGCCAGGCCGGAGCCGTGGCAGGCCACGCAGGTCGTGTTGTAGACCTCATCGCCTGGCACTTCCTTCAGTTCAGCTGGCGCCGCCACCTTTTCTTCCACGGCGGAGTTGTCTTCACCGGAAATGGCCACCTTTCCCACTGGGGCGATGCGCTCGTTGATGCTTGCCTGCAGCATCGGATCCGCCAGCACCTCCACTTCCTGGGTACGCGATGAAATGGCACTGGCCCCGAAGTACAGGCCAAAGGCGATCAGCACCAGAATGCCGAGCACCAGCATGAAGGTGTCGAAAAAATGCTTATCGTGGGAAGGTCCGCTCACACCGGCTCCGAAATGACTCGCTGAAACAGCGGGCAAGTATAGCCGCGTGTGCGCCGGGCCGAAACTCCCGGTTTTGGCTTGATTGGCCTGCAGGTCGTAATAAATCTTCTTGGGCGGAGGGTAGGTGACGGTTTAGACTGCGCGCCCTCTATTTACGCGCCCGTAGCTCAGTTGGATAGAGTGTCGGCCTCCGAAGCCGAAGGTCGCCAGTTCGAATCTGGCCGGGCGCGCCATTCTTCAAATCCTTACGCCTCGATTAAGTGTGTTCTTGTTCAAAGACGAAACGCGCATTTAACCGGTCCCGAATAAAAGGCCTGCAAGTAAGAAAATCGACTCCACCTGATACTAATGGCGCCAAGGAGAGGAAATGCTGGAAGCCAAACGTAATCAGATGTTCGGGGAATGGATGGAGGCGCATAAGGCCATCCTGTTCAAGGTGGCGCGTGCCTATGGTGCCACGCACGCCGATCGGGAGGATCTCTTCCAGCAAATTGCGCTGCAGATCTGGCACTCCGTCGAGGCGTTTCGCGGCGAAGCAGCCGTCACCACATGGATTTACCAGGTGGCGCTGAACACGGCGCTCGGCTGGAACCGGAAGGAACGCAAGCATGGGTTGGGCAGGCAGGATCTGGAGGCGGCGAGTGGCTTGCTCGTCTCACCCGTCCACCGCGACCCACGTCTTGAGTGGATCTACCAGCGCATCGCAGAACTCGATGAAGTCAGCCGCTCGCTCGCGCTGCTGATGCTCGATGGCTTCAGCTACCGCGACATGTCGCAAATCCTCGGCCTTAGTGAAAGCAACGTCGGCGTAAAAATCAACCGCATCAAGGCGACGTTGGTCGCCCAGCTTGCTAAGGAGTCGAACGATGGATTTTGATGAAATGCTTGAGGTTTGGCGTGCTCAGGACAAGGTGCCGCTTTACGGCGTGAAGAGCGATCTCCTTCGGCTGGAGGTTCCACGGGAGCAAGCCAGTCTGCGGCGCGAGCTGCGCCGGAATACTTGGGGCGTCTACTGGGCTTCCTTGGGAACGGGCACAGCTTTTCTAGTGGTCGCTTTCAAATTGCTATCTGTGGCGATCTCCCGGGGGTTCAATCCGACCGTATGGGACTACGTGGTACTGGGCATTGGCACAGGCACGATTCTGTCATCTGTCGTTGCGTATTGGGTAAGTCGCAGGCGCGAGGCCTTGTACGAGAGCGGCTTCGGCAATTCGCTGCAAGAGCAAATCCGGCGCAGCCTGTCAAAGGTCGAGTATCAGCTATCGCGGCACGGGCGATTGGCTTCGTTGCTGATGTGCGCGCCCATATCGGTGGCCATGATCCTGTGTTTCTGGGCCGCTGGCCGAATAAGCGGCAAATCGTCCGGCTGGTTTCTATCTGCTAGCTTCCTGTTCTCTATTGTCCCGTGGTTTGTGTTATGGGACATCTGGTTCAAAAAGCAGTTGTTGCTGAAGTACCGGCGCCGGTTCAGTGAGCTGCTCGAACTTCTGAATTCGCGCGAATGAGAATACGAAATCAAGACTAACCGGGGTGCGCCGGAGAAGTGGCACCGCAATTATCTGGCCGCCACCGCCGCAATCTGCCCGCAGCCATGATCAACCGCCACCAGCTGCTTCACCGACGGCATTGCGGTAATGATCAATATCACTATCGGAATCATCGCCCATATCACTTCCGCATAAGCATGTTGCGTAAACCTGGCTGCATTGTTGGTCGACGAATTGCAGAAACTGACAATTGAATAAACCATCGTCGCAAAGATCGCGATGGTGATGGCAATGCCGATCCACAGCACCATCAACGCACTATGGCCACAAAAGGGTAGTTCGGTCATTGTGTTCACCTTGCTTGTCAGCACTCACCGAATGAATGCCGTCCAGCGCGTCAGATAGGTGTGATTGCCTTCAATTGCCATCAGTCCGACCAGAATCAGCAGGCATAGCGGCGGTACCAGGATGGCGAGTTTCAACGCCAGTCGTTCCCAGGCCATGTGCATGAAGATGGCGACGATGAAGCCGGCTTTCAGCAGCATGAAAAGAATGATCAAGGTCCAGCGCAGCGCGCCCTGCAGCTGGAAGTAGTCCACCATGTAAGAGAAGGTGCTCAACACAAACAGCAGTACCCAGATCACCAGGTAAATGCGGACAGGATGTTGTTGGCCTTCGGCCTGTGAGTGCCCAGTTGCGTGTTCCATAGTGCCCTCTACCAGAGATAAAAGAACGCGAAGATGAATACCCACACCAGATCGACGAAGTGCCAGTACAGCCCGGCAATTTCCACGGTTTCGTAGGTTCCCTTGCGTTCGTAGAACCCGTTACGTACCCGATTGGCCACCACCAGCAGGTAAACCACACCGGCCGATACATGCAGACCGTGAAAGCCGGTGATCATGAAAAATGACGAACCGAATTGCGCTGCACCCATCGGGTTGCCCCAGGGTCGCACGCCTTCTTCGACAATCAGCTTGGTCCATTCGAAAGCCTGCATACCGACGAAGCTGGCGCCGAGCAGCGCAGTGGCCAGCATCAACAGAGCAGTTTTGGTCCGGTCGCGGCGATAGCCATAGTTCACCGCCATCGCCATGGTGCCGCTGCTGGTAATCAGCACCATGGTCATGATGGCAATGAGCAGCAGTGGCACTGGATGGCCGCCGATGTTCAACGAAAATACTTCGCTGGGATTGGGCCACTTGGCGGTCGTGGAGATCCGCACATTCATGTATGAAGTGAGGAAACAGCTGAAAATAAAAGTGTCGCTGAGCAGGAAGATCCACATCATCGCCTTGCCCCATGGCACGGGAAATACCTGCTTGTCAGCTGACCAGTCTGCAGTGACGCCCTGCAGGCCTTCGCCAACGCCTGCCACAGTGGGCTCTGTGCTCAATGCATGTTCTGACATACGAGTGATCCTTCGCGCTTCAGGTGTATAGCAGTATCGTGAACAGCACCAGCCAGACGAACAGCAGGTAGTGCCAGTACACGCTGCACAGTTCTACGCTGAGACTGATATCAATCAACTCGACATCCGGCCGCCACATACGCGCCAGGGTCTTGCCCCACACGAACAGGCCGCCCAGGAGGTGCAGTCCATGCACCGCGGTCAACACATAAAAGAACGCTGCGGCGGGATTGCCGCCCAGCACATAGCCGGAGGCACCGAGCTGTTGCCAGGCTATCAACTGGCCTGCGAGAAACAGGATGGTGAACACACCACCTGCAATCAGATACTGCCTAGCGCGCTGTGCGTGCCGGGTAGTCACGGCGTATCGGGCCTTCTGCATCACGACGCTGCTGACAATCAGCAGCAACGTGTTGAGCCACAGGATGGGTGGCTCGCTGACGATGCGCCAGTCGTTGATCTGTATTGCCTGCTTGGCGCCATGGCCGTGACCGTAGCCCATGCGGATGAAGTACGCCGATATAAACAGGCCGAACAGAGCAGTCACGACCACCAGAAATACACACAGCCCCACTTTGGCTGGTGGTGCTGATTGCGCACTGTTCATGGGGTCGGCTGCGATGGTTTCGCCAGCCGGACGGTGTTCCCATGGTTTGGCGGTCAACTGCCTGACCAGCAACCACCAGACCGCGATGCCGGAACACAGCGCAATAACGGCGACGGACAAGTTCACGCCCTGTCTCCGTGTTCGCGTCCGGATGTTGTGCCTGCAGCCAGCGGCTCATCCGGCGACACGTTCTGTGGAATGAAATCCTGCCGTGCACCCGGCACGCTGTAGTCGTAAGCCCAGCGATAGACAACCGGCAGTTTCGCACCCCAGTTGCCATGCTTCGGCGGTGTCTCAGGGGTTTGCCATTCCAGTGAGGTGGCGTTCCAGGGATTGCCGCCGGAAGGTTTGCCCTTGAATAAGGACCAGATCAGGTTGAACAGGAACACCAGCTGTATGGCCGCGACGAACAGGGCCGAGATGGTGATCCAGCGGTTCATGGTTTCCACCGAGGGTGGAATGAATTCGATGGCGTTGCTGTAGGCGTAGTAGCGGCGCGGCACGCCGAGAATGCCCAGGTAGTACATGGGCAGGTAGATGGCATAGGTGCCGATGAATGTCATCCAGAAATGCACCCTGCCCAACGTGTCATTCAACATGCGGCCGGTGGCTTTCGGATACCAGTGATAGATGGCGCCGAAGACCACCAGGATGGGTGATACGCCCATCACCAGGTGGAAATGCGCTACCACAAAGTAGGTGGCAGACAGCGGCACGTCCACGGTGACGTTACCGAGGAACAAACCGGTCAGACCACCATTGATGAAGGTGAAAATGAAGCCGATGGCGAACAGCATCGGCACGGTGAGATGAATATCGCCGCGCCATAGCGTCAGTACCCAGTTGTAAACCTTGATCGCCGTAGGCACTGCAATGATCAGTGTGGTGGTGGCAAAGAAGAAGCCGAAATACGGATTCATGCCGCTGATATACATGTGGTGGGCCCACACGACAAAGCTCAGGCAGCCAATGGCCACGATGGCCCACACCATCATGCGGTAACCGAAGATGTGGCGTCGTGCGTGGGTGCTGAGCAGATCAGACACAATGCCGAAGGCCGGCAGCGCAACGATGTAAACCTCGGGATGACCGAAGAACCAGAACAGATGCTGGAACAACAGTGGACTACCACCGCTGTAGTTGGCCGATTCGCCCATGGAAACCAGTGCCGGCATGAAAAAACTGGTGTGCGCCACACTGTCCAGCGTCATCATGATCGCCGAAACAAACAGGGCAGGGAAGGCCAGCAAGCCCAGCACGGTGGCCATGAAGATGCCCCATATCGACAGCGGCATGCGCATCAAGGTCATGCCGCGGCAACGTGACTGCAGCACCGTGGTCACATAGTTCAAACCACCCATGGTGAAAGCGACGATGAAAATCGCCAGCGATGCAAGCATGGACAGAATGCCCCAGCTTGCGCCAGGTGTGCCGGGCAGAATGGCCTGCGGTGGATACAAGGTCCAGCCGGCGCCGGTGGGACCACCGGGCACGAAGAAACCGACCACCAGCACGATGACGGCCAGCAGGTACAGCCAGTAACTGAGCATGTTCATGTACGGAAACGCCATATCACGCGCACCGCACATCAGCGGAATGAGATAGTTACCGAAGCCGCCGAGAAACAGCGCCGTGAGCAGGTAGATCACCATGATCATGCCGTGCATGGTGATGTACTGATAATAGTTTTCCGGAGCGATGAAGGAGAACGCGTGCGGAAAGCCCAGCTGCAGGCGCATCAGTATTGACAGCGCCAGCGCCACCAGACCAATGGCCATCGCAGTAATCGTGTACTGGATGGCAATGACCTTGTGATCCTGACTCCAGATATAGGTGGTCAGGAAAGTCTGTGGATCGTGTAACGCATGAGGATCGTCACGGTCGGCGATTGCAACGTATGCCATCAGAAACTCCTCCGCCTCGTCATTGCCAAATCAATTCCCTCTCCCTGAGGGAGAGGGCCAGGGTGAGGGTGCTGCGCGCATTGACCCCTCACCCGCGCTGCGCGCGACCTCTCCCGCAAGGGGAGAGGTGAAACTCTGAGTCACAGCTGGTGAACGTAGTCCAGCAGGTCGTTGATTGCCTGATCGTCCTGCAGCGCTCTGGCCATCGACGCCATTTGCGCACCGTTGAAATCCTGTGGATGCGCGCCGCGCACACCTGCCTTGAAGTTCTGCAGTTGCCGCTTCAGGTACCAGTCACTCATGTTTGACAGGCGTGGCGCATTGGTTGCCCAGGTGCCGGCACCTTTCGGGCCATGACACGAAACGCAGGTTGTATAGAGAACCTTGCCCCTGTTTGGATTGCCCTGCACGGTTGATTCCGGGCGTTGATCGGGCAGCGATGCGATATAGGCCGCTACATTTCTGACGGCAGTGTCGTCAGCCAGGGTTGCGGCAAATGGCGCCATCTGTTTCGCATAAACATCCCGATCATCAGCGCCACGCAGTCCCTGCTTGAAGGCGTGCACTTGCTTGATCAGATACCAGGCGGGCTGGCCACTCAGCTTGGGTGCGTTAAGCTCGCGATTGCCTTCGGCCGCGGCACCATGGCAGGCGGCGCATACGGCGTACAGCGTCTGACCGACTGCAGCGTCACCTGCGACTTCAGCGCGCATCTGCGCATAGGTGGGTTGTTTCGACAGCCACGTTTCAAAGTCTGCTGCGCTGTCCACCACGACACGACCGCGCATTGAGAAGTGCGGCATGCCGCACAGCTGTTCGCACACCACATCAAAATTGCCGGTCTTGGTGGGTGTGACCCAGAAGTTGGTCACCATGCCGGGAATCATGTCCATCTTGACGCGGAACTGCGGCACGACGTACTGATGATTCACATCCCTGGAGCGCAGCAGCACTTTGACCGGTTGGTCGATGGGCAGGTGCAGCTCGGCGCTGGCGACCAGAATGTCGTCGTAACCCTTCGGATCGTCCGGATTCATGCCGAAGGGATTGTTGACGCTGATCTGATGTGCACCGGTGGTGCCCAGTACGCCGTCCTTGCCGGGGAAACGATAACTCCAGGCCCACTGCTGACCGAGTACTTCAACCACCGCTGCATCGTTCGGCACAGTGACAAACTTCGCCCATACCACCAGGCCCGGCGCCAGCAGCGCAGCAATACCGACTGAAGTGATGCCGGTGAGCCACCATTCGAGTTTCTTGCTCTCAGGCTCGTAGTGGGCGCGAGCCTGTTGGCCCTTGCGATGGCGATAGCGATACACCGCATAGGCCATGAACAGATTTACCGCAACGAACACCACGCCGGTCACCCAGAAGGTGAGGTTCACCGTGTCGTCCATGGTCTGCCAGTTGGAGGCAATAGGTGTGAACCACCACGGACTGAGAACGTGGAATAGAACCGTGCCGACAACCAACAAGATCAGCGCAAATGCCATCGTCATTTGCCAGCCCTCTGGTGCAAGTCAATCTGTGGTTCGAATTGTTTCTAGGAACTTAAATCACAAACATCCATACCGGTCTGCTGCAGGAACAGGCCGGACAATCAGCCAGTAGTACATCAGAAGAAAATCAGGTCCTGGCAACAGGCGTTTCTGAAGGTCGTCCGACGTTACTGAAGGGGTTAATGAAGTGGGTATCAATCGCCGCCAATTCGGCTTCCTGATGTCGTTCTTTCATCATCTGACGCACCAGGTTTTCCTGGTATTTGCGCACATAGACGAGGATCAGGTATTTGCCGGCGGCAATATCGTCGTGAAATCGCTTGATCTTGTGGTTTTCGCTATCGATGCCGGTGAGTCCCCCCACCCATGCGCCAAACAGTGTGGCAACACCGACCAGAATCACATAAACATAGGTCGGGACCTCAACGGTGGGCCCGAAAGGTTGCAGGTAAATCATCAGTGCAATGCCTATCAGGCCGGCGACAAAGCCCAGTGCTGCGCCAATAAATCCATCGCGGACGATGTCGAGCGTCTCAAGATAATTGCTGGAGTGAATGTGCTGCTGTTTCAGCCCGGATTCATCCCTGCTGATCACGTGCAGATAGAAATCCTTGACGCCAACTTGATGCAAATCATCGGAAATATCATGCGTGCTGGCCAGATTAGGCGCGAGATAATACATGCATTTCATGGCGTCCCCCGATACGTGTAATTCGGCTGCCGATGAGCAAGATCTTCTTGTTTGTGGCATCCGTCTCTGGTTGTCACGCCAGACCGGATGCAAGTCCAGTGTGTCATAAACATTTTGGGTTGGGAAGCATTGTGCGTTGTCATGCGAGTGTTGCAGCACCTGGCAGGTTCCGTATGGCACCCACATGAAGCTGATCTGTACGGCAGTCAAAACCACTCGTGCTATATTCGCCGCAAATCGAAAAAACTGGGGAGCTGCACCATGGATCCGCTTCTGGTCGTCATCATCCTGGCTTTAATTGCTACCGTTGTTGCCATGTTTGTGGGCTTGTTGGCCATGTCGGGCGGCGGTGAAACAGACCGCGAATTCAGCACCAAACTGATGTGGACACGTGTGGCTGCGCAACTGGCGACCATCGTCTTGCTCATCGCTGCAACATTTCTGCGCTGATGGGTCAGGAACGGTTTTCGGCGCCTGAGCTGGCGTTTCAGCAGGCGTCACTCAAAAACTATTTGCCAAGGCAGCATTAGTTACTCTGTCGCTGCTAGGCCGGGCTTGCCTGGTCGACGCTGAGCGTCCTGTGTTATCCGTGTGGCTGCCTCCGCGCTGTCCCTCAGGTTCTTCTCCCGACATAAATCGCGCGGAAATCGTTGACGTTGGTCCGGGTCGGGCCGGTGGTGACCAAGGCATTCAGCTTCTCGAACAGCGTGAATGCATTGTTGTCGTTGAGGAACGCGGCCGGATCCAGTCCGAGTGCTGCCGCTTGCTGCAGGAATTTCGGGCCGATCAATGCACCGGCGTTGGCTTCCGTGCCGTCAATGCCATCCGTGTCACAGGCCAGCGACCAGGTATCTGCCTGCCCATCCAGTGCAATCCCCAGGCTCAACAGGAATTCGGCGTTACGACCGCCACGACCTTTACCGCGCACGGTCACGGTGGTCTCGCCGCCGGAAATGAGTACGCAAGGCGCCTTGGCAGGTTGACCTGTGCGGTAGCACTGGCCTGCCAGCTCAGCATGCCAACTGCCGCTGTCGCGTGCTTCGCCTTGCAGATCATCACCGAGAATCACCGGAGTAACGCCTGCCTGCTGTGCAATCAATGCCGCCGCCTGCAGCGATGCTTTTGGGGTGGCGATCATCCGATTTTCAATGCTCGCCAAACGTGGATCGCCCGGCTTGGGAGTTTCGCAAGCGGGGTCGTTCAACCACTGAGTGACGCTGTCGGGCGCGGCAATTTCGTACTTGCGCAGTACCGCAAGCGCTTCCTGTCGTGTGCTGGGATCGGCCACCGTGGGGCCGGAGGCAATGACTGACAGGTCATCGCCGGGCACATCGGAAATAACCAGGCTGACTACGCGAGCGGGTGCCGCTGCCAGTGCCAGTCGCCCGCCCTTGATGCGTGACAGATGTTTGCGTACGCAATTGATCTCGTGGATGGTCGCGCCGCTGTTCAGCAATTCACTGGTGACATGACGTTTGTCCTGCAGCGGCACGGTGGATGGTGTCAATGTCATCAACGATGAGCCACCCCCTGAAAGCAGGCACAGCACCAGATCGTCCGCAGTCAGTCCCCGTAACAAATCCAGCATGCGTTCGGCGCCCCTCTGGCCTGTGGCATCCGGCAGCGGGTGGCCGGCTTCAACAACTTCAATCCGTTCGCAACATTCGCCATGCTGGTAGCGCGTGATCACCATGCCGGAAAGGGGGCCGTGCCAGTGCTGTTCAACAGCATGCGCCATCGCGGCAGCGGCTTTGCCGGCGCCAATCACCACGGTTCGACCCTTGGGTGGGTCAGGCAGATGCGGCGGCATACACCTCGCGGGATGCGCTGCGGATACAGCTGCCTGGAACATGGCTTGCAACAAATCGGCGGGTTTCATCAAGTACTCGTTTGTTGTGGTCAGCTGCCTAACAATTTGTGGGATGCGATCGCTGCATTGGAGCAGCAAACCTTCAGATCGGCTGCTGATTGTGGGTTACACAATTGCTGGATCGGCAGAGATTATCCGTGTCCGTCTGCATGAAGCATCGTGAACCTCCACATATATATATGAACAAAGCATCGGAAGGGTTGGCAGCGCCAATACTTCATATGGCACATCGCGCCTGCCTCCTTGATTAAACTGTCGTGGCTGCAAATCCCTGCGACTTAATGATGCGTTATCACTTCAGCACAGCGCCACGCTGGTGCTGTTTACCTGTCGAAACTTCTTACTGCAGCCAGTCAAATCGTTGACACGTCATTGACGCAATATCAGACAACAGCTGATTAACGCATCTAACGACGCCCTAACAGCACGGCCAAAGCATCGACTTGCCAGCAGTTTTGATCAACAAAGCGTTTAACCTGTGTTCCCTAGCAATATTGGCACGTTGTTTTCATGTACTAAGTCACGGAACTGGGTTGCGATGAGAGTAGTCTCAACCTTAAGTTAAGTACAAGGCTAGCGATACAGACTCAAGAGTGAAGTTTGATTTCGATTTCCAGGGAAGGGCGAAGCAACAAGATGGCGGTTTTGGTGGGTGCGGCTTCGTTATTGCGGAGGA
Source organism: uncultured Pseudomonadota bacterium (assembly GCA_963748005.1). Classification (GTDB taxonomy): domain Bacteria; phylum Pseudomonadota; class Gammaproteobacteria; order Steroidobacterales; family Steroidobacteraceae; genus CAILZL01. Next base: position 1,104,115 of record CAVVHH010000002.1, on the reverse strand, counting down.
GTGACCATGCAGTCCGACATCGGTAACTCGACTGGCCGTCAGTCGAAGTTTGTTGAATCTCTCAGCGCCTTTGGCAAGCAGCACAAGGCGAAACATTGGGAAGGCACCTTCGGTGACTTTCTCAATGATGTACTGCCCACGGCAGCGCGTGGTCTGGCACGCACCAGCCATCAATATATCTGGGACATGCTGCGCTGGTATGGCAAGACTGCTGCCAGTACCGACGAAGCCAGCAAACCCCGCGAACTGTTTCAACGTGAGCTATACGGCATCGATGAGCCCCTGGCGCGCGTCATTGACTATTTCAAAGCCGCCGCCGCTGGCTCTGACGTCGGTCGACGTCTGCTGTTGTTGCTCGGTCCACCCTCAGGCGGCAAGTCCACCATGGCCATTCTGCTCAAGCGCGGCCTGGAGGAATACAGCCGCACCGATGACGGCGCGGTGTATGCCATCAAGGGTTCACCACTGCATGAATCGCCCCTCAATCTGATTCCCACCAGCATGCGCGCCGAGTTTCGCGAGACTTATGGCGTCGAGTTGACCGGTGAACTCAGTCCTTGGGCACGCGACAAACTCGAACGTGACTATGAAGGCGACTATTTACAGGTGCCGGTGGAACGCGTGTTCCTGTCCGAAGCCATGCGCATGGGTGTGGGTACCTATGCACCGCATGACCCCACCACTGCAGATATTGCTGATCTGGTGGGTTCGGTGGACTTGTCCAAGGTTGCTGAAGTGGGTGATGAAGGTGATCCGCGCGCATGGTCGTGGTCCGGCGCCGTGTATGCCGCCAGCCGCGGCATGCTGGAGATGATTGAAATCCTCAAGGTGAAGCGCGAGTTCCTGTACCTGCTGCTGACCCTGACGCAGGAAAAGAACGTCAAGGTATCGCGCTTCCCGCTGATCTACCTCGATGAAACCATCGTGGCGCATACCAACCTCGCCGAGTTCCACAAATTCCTGCAGGAGAAGGAAAACGAGGCCTTGCTGGACCGCATGGTCATCATCAAGGTGCCTTATGCGCTCTCTTATAAGGATGAGGCACGCATCTATCACAAGCTGGTGTCGGGCGCGCCCGCCTTCCGCGATGTGCATCTCGACCCGCACGTGCTGAAGCTGGCCGCAGTCTTTTCCGTACTTACTCGTTTGCAGAAGCCCGAGAAAGAAGGTCTGGATCTGGCCAAGAAGCTGCGCATCTATGCCGGCGAGAGCGTCGAAGGCTTTGGCGAGAACGAAGCACAACGCCTGCGCGCTGAAGCTCCGGACGAAGGTCTGGGTGGGGTCAGCCCGCGCTTCATCGTCAACTCCATATCGAACGCGATTACGCGCACCGATGCCAGCAGTCTGACCAGTATGGAACTGTTGCTGGCGCTGAAAGACTCGGTGGACAGCGATGCGCGTATGGACGCCAAGCAGAAAAAGCAGTGGATCGATTTTCTGGTGCTGGCGCGCAAGGACTTCTACAACCGTTGGGTCAAGGAAGATGTGCATCGCGCGCTGTTTGCTTCGTTTGAGGAAGAGGCGCAGCAACTGCTTGAGAAGTATCTGGATGAGGTCGAGGCCTCGCTGGATCATCGCGAAGTCACCGATCCCATCACTGGCGAAACGCGTCCGGCCGATGAACGTTTCCTGCGTCAGGTGGAAGAGAAGATCAAGGTCTCCGATTCCGGCAAGCATTCCTTCCGACAGGAGGTCGTGCGCAAGGCAATGATGGCCTACAAGGTCGGCGACAAATTCACGCTCAACAGTCATGCGCGCATGCATGAAGCCATCGAGCAGTATCTGTTTGAAGAGCGTCGCGATGTGTTGCGATTGGTTACATCCAGCTCGCGACCCGATGACGAAGCGCGCAAGAAAGTATCTGCGGTGCAACAGCGCCTGGTGAATGAGTATGGCTATGACGAGCACAGCGCCAAGGAAGCGCTGAACTATGTAACGACATTGTTGGCCCAGGAGTAGAAGATTCCGGGGCCCGGAGGTAGCGGTGAGCGAACACGATTCCACACTGACGAGATCCAACATCAATGGTTGGTATGAATTGTTCTCGCGCGGTGCCAGGGATTGGTTGCGACACAACGAAAAAGTGCGCGACGCGGTGCGCAAGCACCTGCCGGAGATCGTTGCTGGCGCCGATGTAATGGGCAGCGGCTCGCGCACCGTCAAAGTTCCGGTGAAAATGCTGGAGCACTATCACTTCCGCCTTAATCAGCCTTCACAGCGCGATGGCGTGGGTCAGGGACAGGCAAAGCCGGGCGATGTGCTGGCGCAGGGCCAGCCGCAAGGCGGTCAACCCGGCAAGGGCAAGGGTGGCAATGACGGTGGCGGCATCGAATTCGTTCTCGAATTCAAGATCGACGACATTGTCGACTGGCTCTGGGAAGAAATGGAACTGCCCAACCTCAAATCACGCGTCGGCAAATCTGAAACCACCGACTGGGCGCGTGAAGGCTGGGATCGCAAGGGCGCCCGTTCACGTCTGGATCGCCGACGCTCACTGCGCGAATCGGTGAAGCGTCGCGCCATTCAAACTGACGCGCCCAACTTCACGGATGAGGATCTGCGTTTCAGACAATTGAATCAGCGCGAACAGCCATCGATTCAGGCCGTAGTGTTCTTTCTCATGGACGTGTCGGGCAGTATGACCGATGCCGATCGCAAGCTGGCCAAGACGTTTTTCTTCTGGGCAGCACAGGGCCTGAAGCGGCAGTACCGGCATCTTGATACCGTATTCGTGGCCCACACCACCGAAGCCTGGGAATTCAACGAGCAGGAATTTTTCCAGGTGAGCGGCAGCGGCGGCACGGTGACTTCAACGGGATTGAACAAAGTGCGCGAGATCATCGCCGAACGTTACAGCCCATCGCGCTACAACATCTATCTGTTTTATGCCTCAGACGGTGACAACTATTCGGAAGACCGCGCTGAATCTGAAGAGGCCATGCAGGAACTGAGCGAGGTCAGCAATTATTGTGGCTATCTGGAGGTGTCTACCGGCACGCAGCAGAACCTGCAGACCGAAGTGGGTTATCTGTTCCGCGAATATGCCGAGCGTGGTAAAGCAGTGGGCAGCTTCGCCATCGGCCAGCTGGAGAACATCTGGGATGCGGTGCGGCATTTCTTCAAGCATCAGGAGGCGGCGTAGATCTGGAATTAAGGAGAAGAAGTTTATTGATTCATCCCCTCTCCCTCAGGGAGAGGGAGTAGAGACTCGGAGTAAATGAATGAGCGAATGGCGTGATTACCTGCCGAAAGTCGAGAAGCTGGCCACTTCACTGGGTCTGAGCTTCAACCCGGTCGATTTTGAAGCTGTGCCGCAAAGCTTCATGATGGAAATTTCCGTGTATGGCCTGCCGGTGCGCATGCCGCACTGGTCGTTCGGCGTGCGCTACATCTATCAGTTGATCCAGCATCAGATGGGCAACTCGCGTCTGTTCGAAGTGGTGTTTCCAGGCAATCCGGGGCATGCCTATCTGGCACAGAACAACAGTCTTGCGGAAAACGTGCTGGTGACCGCGCACGTGCTGGGACATGCAGATTTCTCGCGTAACAACCTGCTGTTCAACCGCGCGCAATCGCAGATCAGCGAACATATTGTTGAGCATGCGGCGAATCACGCCCGGCAGATTGCCCGCGCCATTGAAGAATACGGCGCTGAACGTGTCGAGGTGGTGCTGGATGCGGCGCTGGCGCTGGAACAGCACATCGATACCAACCATCGTCTGCGTCGCGAAAAATATCCCGAGTATCTGGCCGCCAAGCCCCTGCATCGCGATGACGAGTTTGCCAAACGTTTTGCCGCGCTCGATCCGGAGCTGGCCTCACAAGGCGCGGCAGCGACCCGGCAGCGGGCACCGATTCCGCCGCATCCGGAAAAGGATCTGCTGTGGTTCGTTGCGCAGTATGCACCCGAGCTGGAGGGCTGGGAGCGGGACATTTTTCTGGCAGTGCGCGAAGAGTCGTTCTACTTCTATCCTGTATTTGCCACCCAGATCATGAACGAAGGCTGGGCCTCATACTGGCATGCGCGACTGCTGCGCGAAGCGGACTTCATGCCACAGGCGGCTTACCTGGATGCCATCAAGTGCCACTCAGATGTAGTGCGTCCCTATGCGCCCGATCAGCACATCGCGCTGTCGATCAATCCCTACCATCTTGGCTTTACCATGTGGGAAAAAATCATCGAACGCGATGGCATCGAAGCGGCGCGCAGCATCATGCAGCAGGACGATGATTTCAGCTTCGTGCGCAACTATCTCGACGAGAACCTGGCAGATGAGCTCAATCTGTTCAAGTACAACGCCGAAGCCAATGGCCGCGTCGAAGTGAAGGAAGCCAAACTCAGCGATCTGCACGAGGCAATGTTGGCACCCAAGTACAACTTCGGCGCGCCGTCCATTGCCGCCTCACATATTCGTGTCGATGGCACGCTGGAACTACAACACGACAACCAGACAGACGGTCGTGGACTCGATGTCGAACGCGGCAACAAGGTGCTCGAGTACATGCAACGCGTCTGGCGCCGGCCGATTGTCATGCATACCATGGACGATAAGGGTGCGCCATTGGATTTGCGTGTTGGATAGTTTACTGACCGTGTCTTTTCAGGGATCTCCTGGTATACCCTGACAGCGAATATCTCCGGTTCGCTATTTCTGCAAACCGAAGTCATGGCCTGAGCATTGCAGTTTGAATAACGGTGCCAGACATCGGCCACTCGCCGGACCTGTCTCAGGTCACCAATGTTGATCCCTTCCTATCCCCTGATGCGGCCCGCGGCCGATCTTAGAGTCTAGGGGTAATTCTTTACAGCTTTTTTACACGGGTCGCCCCTACGATGCGCCACCTTATAAAACGAGGTATCGGCGATGGATGTCATTTATCTGTTAGTGCTGTTGGCGCTGTTGCTGGGGAGCATCGGCCTGGTGCGGGTGCTGGCGCGCCTCGGTGAACGTCAATCGGGAGAACGTCCATGAGCGGCATGCTGTGGCTGAGTCTGTGGCTGGCCTTGGGGCTCTTCGTTTACCTGGTGTACGCCCTGCTTAAAGCGGAGCGCTTCTGATGACTACTTCTACAATTGTATTGAACATCGCGCTGCTGCTGGCGCTGCTGCTCAGCGTCAAACCGCTGGGCACCTATATTGCCAGGGTAATGAGTGGCGAACGCATGCTGGCCACCCGCTTGGGCGGCAGCCTTGAGGCTGTCATCTATCGTTTTTCCGGCGTCGATATCGATCGTGAACAGAGCTGGAAAGACTACGCCATCGCAGTACTGCTGTTCAGCGCCCTGGGTGCGCTAACGGTATATCTGCTGCAACGTCTGCAAGTGTGGCTGCCACTGAATCCGCAGACATTCAGCAATGTCAGTGCGGACTCGTCGTTCAATACAGCGGTGAGCTTTGTCACCAACACCAACTGGCAGGGCTACTCGGGTGAAGCCACCATGAGTTACCTGGTACAGATGTCGGCGCTGGCAGTGCAGAACTTCGTTTCTGCCGCAACCGGTCTGGCGGTGGCCGTCGCCCTGATTCGCAGTCTGGCGCGTCACTCGAGTCAGACCATTGGCAATTTCTGGGTGGATCTGGTGCGCGGCACGCTGTATGTGTTGCTGCCGCTATCTGTGGTGGTAGCGGTGGTGCTGGCAGCGGGCGGTGTGATCCAGAACTTTGACGCCTACAAGGACGTCACCACCATTGAGCCGCAGACTTATCAACAGCCCAAGCTGGACGCCGAAGGCAATGCCGTGACGGATGCCAGCGGCGATGCCGTGAAAGAAGATGTCAGTACGCAAACGCAAACCCTGGCAATGGGACCGATTGCGTCGCAGGAGGCCATCAAGGAGCTGGGCACCAATGGCGGCGGTTTCCTCAATGCCAATTCCGCACATCCGTTTGAAAACCCCACGGCGGTGACCAACTTTGTGGAGATCTATTCGTTGCTGCTGATTTCCTTCTCGCTGACCTACACTTTTGGCTACATGGTGGGCGACAGGCGCCAGGGCTGGGCGGTGCTGACTGCCATGGTGGTGCTGCTGGGATCGATGGTGATCGTCGCGCAAGTCAACGAACAACTGGGCAACCCCGCATTCACTGCGCTGGGCGTGGACCAATCGGTCAGCTCCACGCAAAGCGGCGGCAACATGGAAGGCAAGGAAACGCGCTTTGGCATTGGCTCATCCGCGTTGTTTGCCACCGCGACTACGGGTACGTCCACCGGTGCGGTGAACGCCATGCATGACTCTCTCACACCATTGGGTGGACTGGTGCCGCTGGTGATGATGCAGCTGGGTGAAGTGGCACCCGGTGGTGTGGGTACGGGTCTGTATTCGATGTTGATCTTCGCCATTCTCGCCGTATTCATTGCCGGTCTGATGATTGGCCGCACGCCGGAGTATCTGGGCAAGAAGATCGAATCCTTCGACATGAAGATGACCTCGATCGCCATTCTGATCACACCCATGGTGGTGCTGATCGGTACCGCGGTGGCCGTGATGGCGGACGCGGGTGTTGCCGGTGTGGCCAATCCAGGCGCGCATGGCTTCTCGGAAATCCTGTATGCCTTCACGTCGGCGGGTAACAACAACGGTAGTGCGTTTGCCGGCTTGTCTGCCAATACGCCGTTCTACAACACGGCATTGGGCATCGCCATGTGGATAGGTCGCTTCTGGGTGATCGTGCCGGTGCTGGCCGTTGCCGGATCGCTGGCGGCCAAGAAACGCATACCGGTGACTGCGGGCACGATGCCCACACATGGTCTGCTGTTTGTGGTGTTGCTGGTCGGGTCAGTGTTGCTGGTTGGACTACTGACCTATGTGCCGGCACTCGCGCTCGGACCGATTGTTGAGCATTTGATGATGGTGGGTTGATGTTGTAGGGGCAGACTCATGTGTCTGCCCGGATCGGATGGGCGCACACATAGGTGCGCCCCTACAACGCAATAGACAGACATGTCGCCGAATTGGATACAGATATGACCAAGAAACAACTATCCATGTTTGATAAATCGCTGGTGATGCCGGCGATCCTGGATGCACTGCGCAAACTGGATCCGCGCGTGCAATGGCGCAATCCGGTGATGTTTGTGGTGTATATCGGCAGCATGCTGACCACCATCCTGTGGATCCAGGCACTACGCGGCCCTGTAAATACTTTGGGCGAAGCGCCCGCAGGATTTGTGCTCGGCATTGCCGTGTGGTTATGGTTCACAGTGTTGTTTGCCAACTTCGCCGAAGCCCTGGCGGAAGGCCGCAGCAAAGCACAAGCCGCTGCGTTGCGTGGCCTGCGCCAGACCGTGCAGGCCAAGTTCCTGATCAATCCCAGAAACCGCAGCATGCCGGAACGCATTCCGGCTACTGAACTGCGCCGTGACGACTGTGTGCTGGTGGAAGCCGGTGACATCATTCCTGCCGACGGTATGGTGATCGAAGGCGCTGCTTCGGTGGATGAAAGCGCCATTACCGGTGAGTCCGCACCCGTGATTCGCGAATCCGGTGGCGACTTCTCTTCAGTTACCGGCGGCACACGCGTGTTATCCGACTGGATCGTGGTGAAGATCACGGTCAATCCCGGCGAGACGTTCATCGATCGCATGATCGCCATGGTGGAAAGCGCCAAACGCCAGAAGACCCCGAACGAAATTGCCCTCACTATCTTGCTGGTGGCCCTGACGCTGGTGTTCCTGCTGGCCACCGCGACCTTATTGCCGTTCTCGTTGTTCAGCGTAGCGGTGACCAAGCTGGGTTCGCCAGTCACCATCACGGCGTTGATTGCACTGCTGGTGTGCCTGATCCCAACCACCATCGGCGGCCTGTTATCTGCAATTGGTGTCGCCGGCATGAGCCGCATGATGCAGGCCAATGTGATTGCGACTTCCGGTCGCGCCGTCGAGGCTGCCGGCGACGTCGATGTGCTGCTGCTCGACAAGACCGGCACCATCACCCTGGGCAATCGTCAGGCAGCGGCCTTCATTCCTGCTCCGGGTATCACCGAACAAGCGCTGGCCGAAGCTGCGCAGTTGGCGTCACTGGCCGACGAAACACCGGAAGGTCGCAGCATCGTCGTATTGGCCAAACAGAAATTCAATCTGCGTGAACACAGCACGGAAGGCGTCAATTTCATTGCCTTCTCGGCACATACACGCATGAGCGGTGTCGACCTTCCACAAGGCGGTGCAATGCGTTCCATTCGCAAGGGTTCTTCTGATGCGATTGCCAAATATGTAGAAGCGCTGGGCCAGTCCATGCCGCAAGCCTTGCAGGACAGTATTAACCAGGTTGCGCGGCGTGGTAGCACACCTCTTGTGGTGTGCGACGGCGCACAGGTGCTGGGCGTGATCGAACTCAAGGACATTGTCAAAGGCGGCATCAAGGAACGTTTCGCCGAGATGCGCCGCATGGGCATCAAGACCATCATGATTACTGGTGATAATCCTCTTACTGCTGCCGCCATTGCCGCAGAAGCGGGTGTAGATGATTTCCTTGCGGAAGCGACGCCGGAGATGAAGCTCAAACTGATTCGCGAGCATCAGGCACAAGGTCGTCTGGTGGCGATGACCGGCGACGGCACCAATGACGCGCCGGCGCTGGCACAGGCCGATGTAGCGGTGGCCATGAACAGCGGTACCCGGGCTGCCAAGGAAGCCGGCAACATGGTGGATCTCGATTCCAACCCCACCAAGTTGATCGAAGTGGTCGAGACCGGCAAGCAGATGCTGATGACGCGTGGCTCGCTCACGACCTTCAGCATTGCCAACGATGTGGCCAAGTACTTCGCCATCATTCCGGCCGCGTTTGCCACGACTTATCCGCAGCTCAACGCGCTCAACGTCATGGGCTTGACCAGTCCCGACTCGGCGATTCTGTCAGCGGTGATTTTCAATGCGCTCATCATCGTGGCGCTGATTCCGCTGGCGTTGAAAGGCGTGAAATATCGTGCGCTGGGTGCGGATGTGTTGTTGCGGCGCAATCTGCTGGTGTACGGCCTGGGTGGCATCATTGTGCCGTTCATCGGCATCAAGTTGATTGACATGATTCTGACTGCCGCGAATTGGGCCTGACCTTTGAATTTCGTCATGCCCGCGTAGGCGGGCATCCAGTAGACAGTCGTTCAGCTGGATTCCCGCTTTCGCGGGAATGACGGATAAGAAATTAGTCAGCTATTTCCTGAATAGCTGCAGCGGTTTTCTTGGAGAGTTTAACTATGTTGCGTCAATTACGTCCCGCGTTGCTGGTGTTGCTGTGTCTCACCATACTCACCGGCGCGGTGTATCCCCTGCTGATCACCAGTGTGGCCAGACTGGCCTTTCCTGCGCAAGCTGCGGGTAGTCTGCTGATCAAGGATGGCAAGGCCATCGGGTCGAAACTCATCGGCCAGCATTTCAGTGATCCAAAATATTTCTGGAGTCGTCCCTCTGCCACCGGGCCGTATGCCAATAATCCATTGGCCTCATCGGGGTCCAATCAAGGCCCGCTGAATCCCGCCTTGGTGGATGCCGTGAAGGCGCGCATCGATGCACTGAAAGCGGCTGATCCAGACAATACCAGCAAGGTCCCGGTCGATCTGGTAACGGCTTCCGGCAGTGGTCTTGATCCGCACATCAGTGTGGCGGCGGCCGAGTATCAATTGGCGCGTGTGGCCCGGGTGCGTGGGCTTGAAGTCGCCAAAGTGAGCAAGTTGGTCGCCGCGAATACCGAAGGACGTCTGTTGGGCTTCCTAGGTGAACCGCGCGTCAACGTATTGTTGTTGAACGTGGCGCTGGATAACGCCAACTGACTGCAGGACGATGCTTGTGTCACCCGCTCTTGTAGCAACTGCACCACCCTGATTGTCGATGTTGGGCTTCGCTAATTCGGCGCAACCCACTACCATGCAACAAGGCATTCCAGACCAATGACACACTAGGGCCTGTTAACACTAATGCAATCGCTGCGACGGCGGTCAGAAAGACACAGGACGCGACGCACCGAGCGCTGTGTACTTGACGTACTCAAGCGAGGTGCAACAAAGTCCTGTGTCTTTCTGGCCCCGTCCCTTCGGGTTGGGCCCCGGAGACCGCCATACGGCGTTGCTCGTCGTTCATTTGGAACTACCAAACTTCACTCCTCGCGCCTTGCCTGGCGGTCTCCGGGACTCCAACGCAGCGATTGCATTAGTGTTAACAGGCCCTAACCCGTGCCCACCGCACCGAATTCTCGTCCTTCCGCCGATGCGTTGCTGACTGAAACCCAGCGCAGTGACCGCGGACGCCTCAAGATTTTCCTCGGCGCATCACCCGGCGTTGGCAAGACCTTTGAAATGCTGTCGCAGGCGCGTCGCAAGCAGGCCGAAGGCGTGGACGTGGTTGTTGGCATCGTCGAAACCCACGGTCGCGCCGAAACCCAGGCGCTGGTGCAGGGACTGCCACAGATACCGCGCCAGGTGTTGCAACACCGTGGTCGCGAGCTGGAAGAACTCGATCTGGATGCCGTGCTCAAGCGCCATCCGCAACTGGTACTGGTGGACGAGTTGGCGCACAGCAATGTGCCGGGCGCGCGCCACGCCAAGCGTCACCAGGATGTGCAGGAGCTGCTGGACGAAGGCATTGACGTCTATACCACACTCAACGTGCAACATCTGGAGAGCTACAACGATCTGGTGATGCGCATCACCGGCGTCGAAGTGCGCGAAACCGTGCCGGATTCGGTGCTCGACATGGCCACCGATATCGAGTTGATCGACTTGCCGCCGGATGAACTCATTGAGCGCTTGCGCCAGGGCAAGGTGTACGTACCGGAGCAGGCGCGGCGCGCGCTGGACAATTTCTTTTCACGCGGCAATCTGCTGGCCTTGCGCGAGCTGGCGTTGCGCGCGGCGGCCGAACATGTCGATGACGATCTTGCCAATTTCATGCGGGCGCATGGCATTGAAGGGCCCTGGCCCACGCGCGGTAGGTTGCTGGTGTGTATCGATGCCACCGAGGCCAGCGAGGATCTGCTGCGCAGCGCCAAGCGCCTGGCCGAGCAACGTCACTTGCCCTGGACCGCGCTGTATGTGCAGACGCTGGGCACGCAATCTTTCGCTAGCGCGCAGCAGCAGCTGGAAGCCAATCTGGCGCTGGCCGCGGAGCTCGGCGCGGAAAGCGCCAGCATCACTGCAGAAGGTGTCGGCGTCGGCGTGCTCGACTACGCGCGCGCCTGCAATGCCGCGCAGATTGTGGTCGGTCGGCCACGTGCTGTCCGTTGGCGACACTGGTGGCGGAGCTCGCTCGCCGAGTGGCTGTTTGTGCATGCCCGGAATTTCGAAGTCACGGTGATCTCCGCGGAAAAAGCCTCGCCATCGGTGCCGCGTTCACCGCGTGGCCGACGCCTGGTTGGCGTGTCGGATCGCTCGCTGGCTTATGCCATCGTCATGCCGGCGTTGGCCACCGGACTGGCATTCATGGTCGATCAGTGGCTTGAGTTGAGCGACTTCTCTGCCATCTTCCTGATGGGCGTGGCGGCAGCCGGCATATTCGGTGGACTGGGTTCGGCGCTGATTGCCTGTTGTCTGAGTTTTCTGGCCTGCAATTTTTTCTTTACCGCACCACGCTATTCCCTGCAGATATCCAGCGAGATCGACGTGCGCACGCTGGTAGTGTTTTTCCTGGTCGGTACGGTTGTCGGTGTGCTGTCAGCACGCTTGAAGCGCCAAGCTGTCGATGCGCGCGTCAATACCTTGCGAACGGCCATGCTGTTTGATTTTGCGCGGCGTCTGGCCACCGCGGTCAACGAGCAGGATCTGCGGCAGGCGGCAGCCAGAGGAGTTGAAGAAATTCTGGGCGTGCACAGTCTGGTGTTGTCCTGTGGCGCCGATGGGCGTGTGCTGGTGCCTACTGAGTTGCAACGCAGTGCTGATTTTCGCGATACCGATGTGGCCGCCGCCAATTGGGCGGCTGAGCATCATGAAATGGCCGGCGCCGGAACCAGCACGCTGCCGGCGGCAGCCTGGTGTTTTCTGCCGGTACTGAGTGGTGAACGCGCGCTGGGCGTCATGGCCTTGCAGGCACGGGCAGGTGCAGATGTGCACAGCGCGGAGGCGCGGCGCTTGCTGTTCTCCTTGCAGGCGCAGCTTGCCGGTGCATGGGAGCGCTTCAACCTGCTCAAGTATGCTGAGGAAGCCAAGGTCCAACGGGCGGCCGAGGGACTACGTTCGGCGCTGCTTGCGTCGGTGTCGCATGACTTGCGAACGCCACTGGTGTCGGTAATTGGTTCATTGAGCGCGATGCATGAGCTGGTCGGCAAGTTGAATGCCGATGATCAGGCGCAGCTGGTCAATACGGCTTTGCTGGAAGCCGAACGCCTGAATCGTCTGATTCAGAATCTGCTGGATGCGACGCGTCTGGCGCAGGGCGGCATGGGACTGCAGTTGACTGCAGTTGGAGTAGATGAAGTGTTGCACAGTGCCGCACAACGTCTGGGTGCGGCGGTTCAGACGCGTGTCAGGTTCGACGTACAGGCCGCGCTGCCGGCGGCACGCGCTGATCGCGCCTTGCTCGAACAGACGGTGACCAATCTGCTGGAGAACGCCTTGAAATACTCGCCAGCCGACTCGCCAATCATTCTGGCGGCGGAAGAACGCGCGGGCAAGGTACTGATTGCAGTATCCGATAGCGGCCCTGGCGTCGAGCCCAACGAGCGCGGTCGCATCTTCGACTTTTTTTATCGTGCCTCGCAGCGCGATAGCGGTGTGGCCGGTAGCGGCCTGGGGCTGGCCATCTGCAAGGGCTTTATCGAAGCCATGGGCGGCAAGATCAGTGTTCAAGGTGCTGAGCAGGGGCGCGGTTCCATGTTCATGATCGAACTGCCAATCGACGAATCCAGCGTGCACCTGGGCAGGGAGTCATGACATGAGTGGCCTGGCGCGCCTGCTGGTGGTGGATGACGAAGTGCAGATCCGGAACTTTCTCGATATCAGCCTGCGTGCTGCCGGCTATGAAGTATTGCAGGCGGCAACGGGCGGCGAAGCCCTGCAGCTATGCGCGAACAAGCTGCCGGAGTTGTTGCTGCTGGATCTGGGTCTGCCGGACATGAGTGGCCACGATGTGATCCGTGTTTTGCGCAAGCGCACACAGGTTCCCATCATCGTGCTGTCAGTTCGTGGTGAAGATGCCGACAAGGTTGCCGCACTGGATGAGGGGGCCAACGACTATGTGCAGAAGCCGTTCAGCACGTCCGAGTTGCTGGCGCGTATACGCGCCTGTTTACGGGTAAATGCAGCGATTGCAACCCAGCCATTGATCGAAGTTGGTGAGTTGCGCATTGATGTGCCCGCACATGAAGTGCATCTGGCGGGGCAGCTCGTGCATCTATCCCGGAAAGAATTCGATTTGCTGCTGACCCTGGCGCGCGCCTCCGGTCGTGTCTGCACGCATCGGCAACTGCTGGATGCAGTGTGGGGACCATCGCATCGCGAAGATGTGCAATATCTGCGTATCTACGTTTCGCAGCTGCGCACCAAGCTGGGCGATGATCCGGCGCAGCCACGCTTCATCGCCAATGAGCAGGGCATTGGCTATCGGTTGCTCAGTTAGCGGACTGCAACAACCAAGTCGATACCGCCCCCACCTAACTCTGCTCCGCTACGCAGGGGAGGGAATCAGATTTATCCCCTACCTTGCGCGCCTCGCGCGGGGGAGGGTTAGGGTGGGGGCAAAAAAAATCAGTCGTTAAATCCACAGGTGTGTTGTGCTTATACTTGACATAGGGAAACGCAAACCGCAGCGCAGACACCGCCGGTTATCAAGCCAATGAATGCAGCGTAATCAACGAAATGATTGGGTCGCGTAAGGAGGCAGCACACATGAGGATCGCAGTCTTGTTCGGCGGTACTAGTGAGGAGCGCGACGTATCGATTGCCAGTGCTGCGCAAATCGTTCCCGCACTGCGTACTCTTGGCCACGAGGTGTTCACTGTTGACACAGCAACCGGACGTCTGTCGCCGCCAGAGGAAAGGAAGCTGCTGGCCACCGGTGTGTCTCCGCAGCCGCCCACAACAGCTGAGATCGCCAATGTTCGTGGACGAGCAATAGCGCTATCACCCTCGATAATGGATATTCGAGCAGTGGACGTGGTGTTCCTTGCGCTGCACGGTGGCGCGGGTGAAGACGGTCGAATTCAGGCCATCCTTGATCTTGCAGGGCTCGCATACACCGGCAGTAATCACATAGCCAGCGCGGCGGCGATGGACAAAGACTTGAGCAAGCGATTGTTTCGCTCTGCAGGTGTGCCCACGGCGGATTGGCTGATGGCGCCTACAACTGCTGACGTTGTGGAGCGCTCGATTGGCTGGCCAGTGGTGGTTAAGCCATGCAAGCAAGGGTCAACGGTGGGACTGAGTGTCGTACATGAGCCTTCGGCACTTGCTGCAGCAATCGACCAGGCCAAAATGTACGACAACGAAGTCATGATCGAGAAGTATATTGCCGGTCGTGAGTTTACCGTAGGCATTCTTGATGGCGCTGCGCTCCCGGTTGGTGAAATCATTGCACCTGGCGAAGTCTTCGACTATCAATCCAAGTATCAGTCGGGCGGTGCACGTGAGGTGTTTCCCGCTGACCTGCCCAATGCGGAGTCGGCATTGATGCAGGACTACGCGCTGCGTGCTCACCATGCATTGAAACTTGGATCCTATGGGCGAATTGATTTCCGACGCGACGTGGCTGGGCAACTGTGGTGTCTGGAAGCGAATTCGTTGCCAGGCATGACTGCGACAAGCCTGCTGCCGCAGGCCGCAAAGGCAGCCGGAATTGAATTTCCAGAATTGCTGGAGCGTATTTGCAAGGGCGCTGTTCGCTGACATGGGCAGCAGCAGATCGCCGGCGATCAAGACGCCGTGGTTCGATCCTGCCTGATGGCTTGCAGGTAATGTAGCGTTGGTACCGCCAGGCACTGTCTGTGCGCAACGCCCTTGAGATATGGGTTTGCCTGGCAATTGGCGTTATCCTCGGGCTTCACAACAATGACTCGAGGACTTGCTCATGAAGTTCAGCCATCCCTTGTCAGTTTGTACGGCGATATTGGCATGTGTCGGTCTGCCCTCCATGCTGCGTGCACAGACCCCGGCTGCCACACCCGCCGCTGCACCGGTCGCGCCTATTCCATACCAGCCCAGCATGAGTGATCTCATGAATATCGGCGTGCAGCCCCGGCACATCAAACTCTGGCTGGCGGGCAAGCAGCAGAACTGGACTTACGCGACTTATGAGCTGGAAGAACTGCGCAACGCCTTTGTGCGCGTGGGGCGCACGGCTCCGGTCTACCGCACTCTGGATATCCCGGCGTTGACCACTGCATTCATGAAGCCATCGCTGGACGCACTGGATATGGCCATCAAGAACCATGATGCCAGGGCATTCACGGTGGCGTACCGACAACTGACTGACAACTGCAATGCCTGTCATCAGGGGTCCGAGCACAGCATGGTGGTCATCAAGGTGCCTGACGATACCGCCTATGTGGATCAGGATTTCCGGCCGAAATCACCCTGATCAGAATGCAGGCTCAAGACGTTTTGCGTGACAGTGTGTAAACGGCTGCTTGCCACGGCTTCATATCGACATACAGGCCGACTCGTGCGAGATCGTCGCCGTGCCAGTCGTGGCTTGCGCTGCTCAGTTGATCCTCCAGCCGCCATGCTTGCCCTGCCAAATCCGCGAAGGGCAGCTTCGCATGGCCCTGGCTCTGGTTGTCGGCATAGTTCACGACCACGACCAGTCGTTCTTCGCCGGCTTGCCAGCCAAATGCCACCAGACAATCATGGGTCCAGTTGCCGTCCCAACCGGGAGCGCAATTGAGCAATTGCCATTGCCCGTTGCGCAGCGCCGGCCGTCGCAACACGGCGAGCAGCTTGCTGTAGAACTGCTGAATGGCCGGATCTGATGGCTCATCGGGTCCGCGGCCCAGGTGTGGCGAGATACGAATCCTGTGTCCCTCGAACTGCCCCTGGTGAAAGAAGCGCAGCCCCGGCGACAGAAAGGTGAGTACAGCCGCCGCCTGGTGAATGGCGGGTGGAAATGTCGCTGCAGCCCGCGGTTCGTCGTGGTTTTCCAGGAACCGGGCGAGCTTGTTTTGATAGTCGAGCTCCGCATGGAAATGCTCGCGCACCGGACGGGCGTGGTGCTCACGCAGACGGTCGTAGAGTCGTTTGTCGTAGGCGTAGTTGAAACCCTGCTGCTGGAGCGTCCACTCCAGATCCCAATACACCTCGGCCATGAAGGTGAAACCTGGAACTTGTTCGCGAACCCGTGCGGTTGCAGCGGGCCAGAACAGCGGCGCTCGCTTGTCCCAGGTGCGCTCGAACACCTCCGGCAGCACCAGCATCGCCATGTCACAGCGGACACCATCGCATTGCCCGGCGATTCGTACCAGCTCGCCCATCATCGCCTCCTGCGTGTCCGCATTGGCGTAGTTGAGCTGCAGCGTATCGGGCCAGCCGTCGAAATACGGATCACGACCATGCGCCAGCAGCAGATCACCCTGTCGACGATGTGCCCAGATGTAGTTCTGCGGTGCGCGCATCCGGTCCAGCTCGGAGCCTTGAATAAAGAACTCGGGATGATCTTCGACCCACGGATGGCCGAGTCCCATGTGATTCGGCACGAAGTCGAGCATGAGCTTGAGGCCACGCTTTTTCAGTCGCTCACGCAGCCGGGCCAGGGCCGCATCGCCGCCCAGATTCTGATGCACCGTATAACCGGTGATGGCGAAGCCCGAGCCGGGGATGTCGTCATCGGTCAGGTCGGGCAGCGTTGCCTCGAACTCGCGTCGCCACTGGGCATTGGTCCGCGAAATCTGCCGCGCTTCAGTTCCCGTTTGCCACACGCTCAGCAACCATACCCAGTCGAAGCCCTGAGCGGCGATTTCATCGAGCGCAACGTCGGGCACGTCTTCGAGGGTGGTTGGGCGGCCGAGCTTGCGGGAAATGGCTGTCAGCCAGGTGCGGGTGTTGATCTGATACAGCGAGGGGTAGCGGGGAGCGGTCACGTCGTATCTCCTGATGGCAGTCTCGGAAATGACTGATTAATCAGGCAGATCGCATTGAACCCGCAATAAGGGATTTCCTTCAGCTATCAAAACGCTCTTGTAATGTCCTTGTTAAAGTCAGCTGTACTTCAACAAGCACAGGACGAACGGAATAAATCGGAACCATGCAGGCGTCTGGGTTGCATGCGCCTTTGCACGGCAACCATCGCTTGCTGATCCCAGTGACATTTCCTGTTGTGTCACGCCGGCACGGCCGCTTTGGCAATCGCATCGGCACTCGGCAATTTTTCGATCTGCCAGCAGGCATCCATCAAGCGTCGTATCTGCGCAGCGGGCAGTATGCCTTCGGCCAGATCGGCGAATTTCGTCTCCAGCTGCTGATCAGTCATCGGCACTTCGATGCTGCCGATGGCATGCTCGATGAACTTGTGCAGCTTGCGGCCATCCTTGAGTGTGATGGTCATGTCCACCTGCTCGGTCTTGACCGCGGGGTCGATGGTGGTCTTGACCCGGTCACGCAGGGCAATGGTTTTTGCATCGCGTACGGCACGGTCGCTGTACTGTTTTTCACCCGCAGCGCCCTCGATTAGTGCGATCGCTACCGAATGATAGATGCTGAACTTGCCCTCCAGCCCGATCTGCGGTGTCTGCTTGCCGGTCAGCTCGATGACCAGCGGATTCACGCGCAGGTTCACTGCTTCGATCTGGTCGGCGGTCAGTTTGTTCTGGTTGCGAAGCTGGATGGCGGCGTCGATGGCTGGATGAATGACAATGCCGCAGGCGAACGGCTTGTAGGTATTCAGTGCGGCTTCATAGCGTTGCCCCAATCCTTCGGTGATCTCGCGATAGTCCTGCTTGGTGCTGATGGTATTGGCCCAGCCGCGCTTGGCTTCGATCATGGCATCCGAACTGGTGTAGTTCTGCGAAGCCAGCAGCGCGGCGAACAGGCCGTTGGACGCCGCGCGTCCGGGATTGAAGCTCTTGTTCATCGAGCCGAACGATTCACGCAGGCCCACCGGCTGCGAGGCCGCCAGACCAAGACTCCAGATCATCTGCTGTTCGTTCTGTCCCAGCAGCTTGCCGACTGCAGCCGCCGCGCCGAACACGCCGGCGGTGCCGGTGATATGCCAGCCTACGTCGTAATGGTTCGGATACACGGCATTGCCGATGCGGCACGCAGTCTCCACGCCCAGCACCAGCGCATTCAGAAAATCCTCGCCCGACACCGGCTTGTATTCCGACAGCGCGAGGATTGCCGACACCACCGGGCCGCCGGGATGGATGATGGTTTTCAGATGCGTGTCGTCATAGTCGAAGATATGACTGCTGACGCCATTGATGAAAGCCGCATTCATGATGTCGAAGCGCTCACGGCGACCCAGCAGCGCCGCCTGCTTCGGCCCGGAAAACGGCGCCAGTGCTGCAATCGCATTCGCCACCGTTTCGTGTCCCGAGCCGCCCACCGCAACGCCCACATAGTTGAGCAGGGTGCGTGTGCCTTCCTTGCGAACATTGGCGGGCAGGTTTTCGTAGCGTGCGTTGACGATGTAGCGGGCGAGGGTGCGGGTGACATCGTTCGCTGCGGCCGTGGCCGAAGCCTTTTCGTCCGCCGCATGTGCCAACCCCGGGACAGCGGAAGCGGCAACCGCCGCGGCGGTGCTCACTTTAAGGAAGTGGCGGCGATTGTAGCGACTCATGCGATAGCCCCCGGTCATGTGCATATAGTTCAGGAAGGTTAGGGTGAGATGCTCGATCAATCAAGATGGATCGGCGGTTCTATTGACAGGCACCTGTGGAAAGTGGACCAACCTGGCGGATAGCATCAGGGTATTAGAAAGATGTGTCGGTGGGCTGGTGGTGAAGCGTAGTGTAAACCAAGAATCCGGAGCTCAGATGCTGGGTTATGACCCAGCCTACGGGCTGCAACGGAGCTTTTATGTGCCGGACTTCTACGATCGCATCAATCCGCGTTGCGCCTTCAACATTTCGACCCACTCTTTAAGAGTTGGTTGTCTGTCTGCGCGATTGAGGCTTACCAGTGTTCCAATGCTCATAAATGCTACGTTTTGGTTGGTGATCGATTGCTTTTGCTCAGAGATGTGGTGCATCACCGCGCGTTCGATCTCACTTGCAGCATCTTTTCTCAGATCGTCAAGGGTCGACTGAAGAATCGCAAACACTTTCTCCCCATACTCCATAGCTTCTGTGTGAGATGGAATCTTTCCCTTGTGTATTACTGAGTTGCGAAATTCGACTTCTTTGCTCGAAAGCAAAGCGGGGGATCGTTTAGTTGACAAGGTGTGGATAAATATGAAGGCACCAAGCTGGCGCTCAGATTGATTGGCTATCTGTTTCCAAGCTGCAGTATATATCTCGTCCGAAATTTCCATCTGCAGACAACGAACGTACACGTAGAATTCAAAAAAACGTTCAAGAGCAGAAGTGAACGACGTCACCGCTTCGCGATGGTATCCATCAACGATAGCGTACAACCCCAAATCGAACAGCACTTCGAATTTCATCTGCTGCAAGCAAGTGATTGTTTCATGGCCGGCCGAGCATTTCATGTGATAAAGGCCGCTATCTTCTAAGTGAGCAGAGGAATATTCTTCAGAGGGCTTACCAGCCTCGGCGAAGCATTTCATGCATGTCAGAAAGATGCGCATATAGCCGCCGTGTGAGTTGTCGTCCAATAAAAAATAGACTACTTGTGGACTTTATAATGTTTTTTTGGGGAATTTACGCCCAATTCTGACATGTCAGATTTACCTGATTCTATGGGCTCAAAGAGTTTGTATAGCTAATCAATCCGACAAGTAATACTCCACCGTTGACACCACGCGCACCTTCTTGATGTGCGGCGTGCTGCTGTCGAGATTTTCCACGGTGAACTGACCCTGGCTGGCGCTCTTGATCTTGCCCAGCGAACTGGCCGAATCACTGGCGAACTTGCTGGCGACTTCGCGCGCCGCGCGCGTGGCTTCTTCCACCATGGCCGGTTTCAGGTCGTTCAACTTGGTGAACAGGAATTGCGCCGGCTGGTATTCAGATCCGCCAAAGGCAATGCCGGTTTTGCCAAGCTCGGCCAGGCTGTTCATGCTGGCGCGCACCAGATCCACCTTGCTGGAGCGCACGGTGATGGTTTGCGCTGCCGAATAACGCAGCGGTGATTGACCACTGCCACCGTACTGCTGCGCCAGCTTGTCGGTGATGATGGGCGCGACCACGATCACCTCGTCCTGCGCAAAGCCCTTGCCGACTAGAAAAGCGTTGATGCGTTTGGCGCTGCCGTCCATGTTTTCGTACAGCGAGGCCAGATCATTGCTGGCGCCGGAGAAACGAATGGGCCATACCACCACATCGGCCGGCACTTCGCGTTCCGCCAGTCCCTTTACCGATACCACGCGCTCGAATTCCTTGAAGCGGATGGCACTGTGCCCAGCCACATAACCCAGGCCAACCAGTCCAACGCACAGCAATGCACCGAGTACGGTGGCTGCTTTGAAGTTGCTGTCCATTGTTTGTTCCTCGCTACTTGGTCGTTATGGCGCCAAACACCTTCTGCAGGATCTTGCTGGTTTGTGCAACCGGATCTGCACGAATCGCCAGTTCTTCCTTGGCGATCATTTTGTACAGGCCATCCAGCGCCTGGGCAGTCACATAGTCATCAACGTTGGCGGACTTGGCATCCAGTAGACCAAATTGTGCGGCTTTGCCGGCAAACTGATTGTAGCTTTTCACCGCACCGGTTTTGGCAGTTGCCTGAGCGATGACGGGTTTGAATTTGGTGGCCAGTTGGGTTTCGGTCTTGCTGCGAAAGTACTGCGTGGCGGAGTCCGGGCCGCCGGTGAGAATGCCCTTGGCATCAGCCAGCGTCATGTTCTTCACGGCATCCACCAGCAGGGCCTTCGCTTCCGGCATCGCCGCTTCTGCAGCGCGGTTCATGGTGAGGATGGCGTCATCGGCCAGGAAGCCCATGCCATAGCGGCGCAGGGTTTTTTCCGCCTTCTGCAAATTCTGTGGCAGGGGAATTTTCACCTCCGGATTGCCGAAGAAGCCATCCTGTTTGGCCAGCGTGGTCACGGCTTTGTCGGCGCCCTGGGTGAGCGCGGCACGCAATGCCGTAGTGGCATCGGTATTGGTGATGCTGGACAGATCGATGGCGAATGCGGTGCTGGCCAGCAGCATCAGGCACAGCAGAAATGGGCGATGCATGGTCGGCCCCCCGAGAATGTAGGGGGCACATTTAAGCACGAGAACGACGTATGCGGGATTGGAGGTTTGCTTACCTCTCCCCTTGTGGGAGAGGTCGACCGAAGGGAGGGTGAGGGGGAGAAATAATATGATCTGCGGAGCACCCTCACCCAAGCCCTCTCCCTTAGGGAGAGGGGACTGAATGTGGCAAGGAACATCATTGCTGCTATTTACATCGGAACCTGACTGATTGCTTTTGGTCTACGCTTGGGATTCTGTATTCGCCAATTGTTAAGTTCTGTCGTGACAGACGCGACAGCAATGTTTTCAAGGGAGCTCGCCATGTCGTCAGATTCGAATCACAGCCGTCGAGATGTTCTCGCGTATCTTGCCGCGCTCGGTGTCGGCAATCTCGCGACACTGAGTGCGTGGGGGCAGCAGGCCATGCCCTTGCGACGCATCCCGGGCACCAGCGAGAGCTTGCCGATCATCGGCCTGGGTTCCAGCAAAGTCACTTCAGAGATTTCAGCCAACGGTACCGGTCCTGTCGACGCCATCTTGCGCAAGCTGGTCGAGCTGGGTGGTCGCGTCGTCGATACCTGGCCGCGCAATCCGGCGAATGATTCCGGGTTTGGTCGCGTGATCAACCAACCCGAGCTGCGCGACAAGCTGTTCGTGACCACCAAGGTCTCCGAGAACGGCAAGGCCGGTGTTGAACAACTCGAGCAGAGTCTGAAATCCTACGGCAGGAAAACAATCGATCTCGCGCAGATCTACAGCCTGACCGATTTGAATACACACTGGCCCACCCTCAAGCAGTGGAAAGCGTCGGGCAAGGCGCGCTACATCGGCGTAACTGTCTCGAGCGAGAATCTATATACACAACTCGAGGAGTTTCTGCGTCGCGAGAAACCGGACTTCGTGCAGTACAACTATTCCGTCACCGAGCGTCGCGCCGAGCAACGCATGCTGCCGCTGGCGCAGGACCGCGGTATTGCCGTGATCATCAACCGGCCGTTCATGAACGGTGATTACTTCAAGAAACTCGCCAAGGTGCCGCTGCCGGGCTGGGTCGCAGAGATCGGCATTCATAGTTGGGCGGAGTTTTCGCTGAAATACATCCTGCCGCATCCGGCCATCACCACTGTGCTGACCGAGACCAGTAATCCTGCACACATTGCAGAAAATGCCAAGGCGGCATACGGGGCCATGCCGGATGAAGCGACGCGCAAGCGCATGGCTGCATATATTGATCAGGTGTAGCAAACCATAGCGATATAACAGTGACGGGGGAGCCAATCATGTCGATCGATTCAAATCACAGTCGTCGCGAGTTCATGGCGTTGCTTGCCGCGCTGGGCGCCGGCACTTTTGCGATACAGGGCGCATGGGCACAACAATCCATGCCGTTGCGGCGCATTCCGAAAACCGGTGAAACCCTGCCCATCATCGGTCTGGGGTCAGGCAAGGTGGTCGGTGAAATTCCGTCCAAAGGCGCAGGGCCGCTGGAAGCCGTGTTGCGTGCATTGGTCGAGCATGGCGGACGCGTGGTGGATACCCGTCCGGGAACCCCGGAAATCGACTCGGCCTTTGCCGGCGTCATCAACAAACCCGGTTTGCGCGACAAGTTGTTCCTGATATCCAAAATCTACGAACCCGGTCAGACAGGTGTGCAGAAACTCGAACAGAGTCTGCAGTCGCAGGGCAGAAAAACCATGGACCTGGTGCAGATTGCCAGCCTGACCGATCTTGAAACGCACTGGAAAACGCTCAAGGACTGGAAGGCTGCCGGCCGTGCACGCTACATCGGTGTGACGGTGTCTGAATACGATCTGTATGAAAAGCTCGAGCAGTTTCTGCAGCGCGAAACACCCGACATCGTGCAGTACAACTACTCGATCACCGAACGACGTGTCGAGGAAAAGTTGCTGCCGCTGGCGCAGGACCGCGGCATCGGCGTGATCGTCAATCGTCCCTTCATGAATGGCGATTACTTCAAGCGTCTGGCGAACAAGCCATTGCCCGGCTGGGCCACCGAAATCGGCATTCATACCTGGGCTGATTTTTCACTCAAGTACATCCTGCCGCATCCGGCCATTACTTCCGTGCTCACCGAAACCAGCAGCCCGGTGCACATGGCGGAGAATGCCAAAGCTGCGCTCGGCACAATGCCCGATGCAGCGACACGCAAGCGCATGGCGGCGTTCATGGATCAGGTGTAGTGAAGATGCGTTGATCAATTCCCTCTCGCTCAGGGAGAGGGCAGGGTGAGGGTGTTCGGAACCCCTTGCCCATGACCGAAGGAAATCCCGCGGGACGCCAAGCGCGACCTCTCCCGCTAAGAGCGGTGGTCGAATTCGGGCATGGGCTACTACGGGCCATCAGATTCAGTGGGCCGCTCTTTGCATGCTTAATTCAGCTTGATCCGCGGCACCGCAAGACTTAGCTTTGCACCCATGCTTGAGCAATCTATACCCGACAAACCTGTATTCGATTCCGCCCTCAGCGGCAAAGTAGTAGCAGTACCGGAGGCACGCCAGCTGGACGTGTTCTGCGGACTGCTGGAGCGGCGCGGTGCGACAGTGTTGCGCTGTCCGTTGGTGGCCATCAAGGATGCGCCCGATCCGCAACCGGTGCTGCAATGGATCGAGGCCTTCAATACCGGGCAGTGCAGTGAGTTGATCCTGCTTACCGGTGAAGGGCTGCGGCGTTTGTTGTCGTGCATCGACCAGCATCGACCGGCATGGAAACCAGCATTCCTTGCGCGTCTCGCACAGGTGCGCACCATCACCCGCGGACCCAAGCCGGCGCGTGTGCTGCGCGAGTTGCAGTTGCAACCCACCTTCAGTGCGGTCGAGCCAACGACTACAGGCGTGATTGAAACGCTGCGCGGTATTGATCTGACGAGTCATTGTGTCGGTGTGCAGCTGTATGGCAGCGAGCCCAATCTGCCACTGATCGACTATCTGCGCAGCGCCGGCGCGCAACCGCTGATCGTTGCGCCCTATGTGTATGCCGATGCCGTCGACGATGCGCAGGTGCATGAGCTGATCACGCACATGGCGCAGGGCAGCGTCGATATCATTGCCTTCACCAGCATGGCGCAGGTGAATCGCCTGTTTACGGTGGGCGATCCACAGCAGTTGCAGGCGGCATTCGCACGCGTGCAAGTTGCAGCCGTCGGGCCTGTGGTGCGCGATGCCTTGGCACAGAAGGGTGTGACTGCCAACTGCATGCCGGAAGATTCGTTTTTCATGAAGCCGCTGGTCACCACCATGGAAGGTGCCTTGTCCGATACCGGCGCGATAGCACCATGAGGTTCGAGCACCTGGTGCAGGTGAACGACCCGCTGAACCCGTTGATTGAACCATTGACCCGCGCACAGCTGTGGCAGGGCCTGTTGCTGCGCGCCGAACAACCCGGTGTGTTTGCCGACAACATTGCAGCTGCACGCATCGTTGTGCGCGGCGATTTGTCGCTGGCGCGCGAACTGGATTTCGGTTCGTTCAAGGTGCGTGACCGGGTGCGGCTTGAGCCCATGCAGCGCATGGTCATTGAAACCGAAGCTACACAGGATTGCGGTGTGGGTTTGCTGACGATGAGCATCGAAGAGCCGGGCGCGGAACTGCTGCAACTGCGTTTCGAGTACCAGCTCAGCCGCAATCATTTCGAAGATGCGGCGCAGGAAGCGATCTATGACAAGTTCATCAAGTCCGCTTATCTGGAAGCTGACATCGATTGCGTGCGCATCATTCGCCAGCGTGTGGCGCAGGAAGCCTGGGCGCCTTGATTGTGTAGGTCGGGTTTTAAACCCGACAATCTGAAGTCGGGTGTAAACCCCGACCTACAGAAGATGTGTTACCTCCTGTTCAGCAATTGCGCACCAACATCCTTGTGCAGCGACCAGTACGACAGCACTGCTGACAGGCTGATCAATCCCATTACCGCAAAAGCAATGCGAAAGTCGATTTGCATCAGCATCTGTTCAGCCACATCACTGCGCAGCGAGACCGCAATGTTGAGCAGGATGGCGCCCAGCGTCACACCCACCGCACGCTGCACCTGCATCAGGATGTTCGACAGTGTCGAGGCATGGCTCATCTCTTCCTGCGGAATCTCGGCGAACTGCAGCGACGACGACGCCGACATCTGGATCGAACGTATCGCGCCACCGATAAACAGTATCAGGCAGATCCACCAGTAGGAAGTGGACGCCGAAAA
Organism: uncultured Pseudomonadota bacterium; assembly: GCA_963748005.1. GTDB lineage: Bacteria > Pseudomonadota > Gammaproteobacteria > Steroidobacterales > Steroidobacteraceae > CAILZL01. Next base: position 1,078,708 of record CAVVHH010000002.1, on the reverse strand, counting down.
TGTGGCGCAGATACCGAGGAAAATGGCAAATCCGGCTGCCGTTCCGATCAGTACACGCCGGAACCCCAGGTCGTTCATGATGCGGCTGACGAAAATCTTGGCCAGCAAGTCGCCGCTGGTGTGCATGAGGATCAGCATGCCGGACACAAACGCGGTCATGCCCATGCCGACCTGGAACATCAACGGCATGAGGAATATCGGCGCGGCAATCGACAGACGGAATATGCCGCCACCACTCAGCATGCACACCCGGAACGTGCGGGCCTGCAGCGCGCGGATGTTCACCAGCGGATGTGTTTCGCTGCGGGCATGACGCCATGACAACCATCCGGTCATGGCGCTGAAGCTTATCAGTCCATAACTCAGCGCGTCGCCCGGCCAGTTTTCACTGAGCTGATTGAGGCCATAGATCAGGCTGGCAAGACTCAGGCCGTTCAATACGAAGCCGGTGACATCGAAGGGCCCGCGCTCGCTGCTGCGTACATCGGGAGCGTGTTTGAGCATCAGGTACAGAATGCCGCAGCCAATGGGCACGTTGATGAAAAAACACCAGTGCCATGATGCGTAAGTGGTGATCAGGCCGCCGATCGGCGGTCCGAGTACTGGACCGATCAGCGCCGGTACCGACAGCAGGTTCATGGTCTGCACCAGTTGCTCACGCGGCGTGCCGCGCAACACCACCAGTCGGCCCACTGGCGACATCAATGCGGCGCCTGCACCTTGCAACGTGCGCGCTATGACAAACTCATTGACGCTGCTGGACAAGCCGCACCATACCGAACTGAGAATGAATACCGCGGTGGCGCAGCAGAATACGGTGCGCGTGCCATGGCGATCGGCAATCCAGCCGCTGCTGGGCAGGAGCACGGTGGTGGAGAGCATGTAGGCGGTCAGGCCCAGACTCAGGGTGACTACGTTGCTGTCAAACTCGCGAGCCATGGCCGGCAGTGCCGTTACGATGACCGTGCTGTCGAACATTTCCATGAAAAATGCGCAGGCCACCACCAGCGTAATGAACATGGTGTGGCGAGTCATGCCGGCAGGAGGTGGGGCTGGCGACTGAGGTATGTCGCGCTCTTCATTGGGTATCGTATTCATTGGCTGATTAGACGCGGCTTGAGGGACAACGGCGCTTATTTAAGCAGATGCATTCAGTGGTAGCGTCCTCTCTCCCCTTGTGGGAGAGAGACAGAGTGAGGGGTCTTGCTATGGCTTGATTTTTCACCCTCACCCTGGCCCTCTCCCTTCAGGGAGAGGGGATGTTATGGATGATCCGGCATCACTGTGTTCTGAAGTCAAATCCATTCATATGTTTTCTCCCAGATGCCTGAGCACATGATCCACTTCGTCCGGACTGCCCAGCACCACCGGCACACGCTGATGAATGGCGGTGGGTGGCACATCCAGAATGCGTTGTCCGGGCGCGGCCATGGCTTTGCCACCCGCCTGCTCAATCAGCATGGCCATGGGGTTGGCTTCATACATCAGACGCAGTTTGCCGTTCGGTGCTTTCTTGGTGGGTGGATACATGAACACGCCGCCCTTGAGCAGGATGCGATGTACGTCGGCCACCATCGCGCCCACATAGCGGCTGGAGTAACCATTGGCCTGCGCCCAGTCCAGATACCTGTTGTAGCCAGTGGGGAAGGTGAGTCGATTGCCTTCGTTCAACGAATAGCTCTTGTTGGTCTTGGGAATCTGCACCTGTTCGGCCACCAGCATGAAGGCGCCAATGGCAGGATCCAGCACGAACATGTCCACGCCCATGCCGATGCTCATTACCAGTACGGTTGAAGATCCATATAGCACATAACCTGCCGCCACCTGCCTGGTGCCGGCCTGCAGCCAGCCTTCCTGGGTGTGCTGCGGATTGTCGTAACGCAGAATGCTGAAAATGGTGCCCACGCCACCGCACACGTCCAGATTGGAGGAACCATCCAGCGGATCGAACAGCACGCAGTACTTGCCATTGCCCACTTCGCGCAGCATCACCGGTTCTTCGTTTTCTTCGGAAGCCACTACGGCCACGCCATCGCGCTTGCCCAACGTGCGCAGCAGTACTTCATTGGCAATCACATCCAGTTTCTGCTGCTGTTCTCCCTGAACGTTTTCACTGCCCACATTGCCCAGCACATCGTCGAGTCGTGCACGGCGCACGCTGTTGGCAATGATCTTGGCGGAAATCGACAACGCCGACAGGACCCAGCTCAAGGTGCCACTTGCCTGTGGAAATTTGCTCTGCTGCTCGAGGATGTGAGCTTGCACTGTAACGAGTGAATCCTGGCGGGACATGGATGCGGTACTCCGTGGGGCGAGAAGAAGACAAGGGAAAAACAGTGTCCGGCCGGATTGAACAGATCCGTCAGCATGTTGTCCCACTGGCATTGTAGAGCCACAGACTGCTGCTGGAAAATTCCATCTCGCACACATGCGTGGCGATGTACAGTGCGAGCTTCTGCTTCAAAGTGGGTCACATTGATGCGCACATCGGTACAGCGCTGTCTGGTCGCCGTGTTGCTGGGAGCCCTTGTTTCGCCGGCCTCACACGCAGCAACCGAGTGTCGCGTTCGCGCTGCTGCCGCACCGGCACTGCGGCAATTGCAGGCAGTGATGGCCGGTGGGCGATTTGTTGCATACCAGCCGACCTCCCTGCAGATGTTGAACGGTCGCGCCACTCAGGCTGATCCGCTCAGCATCCGGCGCGATCTTGAAGTGCTGCGACCCCGTTTTGATGGCTTGATCACTTACAGCAGCACCAACGGCGCCGAGCGTATCGCCGATGTGGCAGCACAGCTGGGTTATCGGGCAGTCATCATGGGTGTGTGGGAGATCAACAACCCGCAGGAAATTGCCAATGCACTGGCTGCCGCCAGACGCCAACCCAGACTGGTGCTGGGGATTTCGCTTGGCAATGAGCGATTGTTTGCCAGGCAGGTCAACGCCACGCAGCTGGCGCAGGCATTGAACAAACTCCGGCAGCAGGCACCACAACTGGCGTTGGCCACCACCGAGCCTTTTCACATGTTTCTTGAATCCGCCGCGACACCCGTCATGAGCGCCAGCGATTTCGTGCTGGCCAACGTGCATCCGGTTTTTCAGGACTGGTTTCGCACCGCGCCCGATGCCAATGCTGCGGAGTTCGTGACGAATGTGGTTGCGAAGTTGCAAGAGGTGGCCTGCGGTCCGGTGCTGGTCAAGGAAACCGGTGTGCCCACTGCACCGGCTTCGCTGGGCTATACGCCGCAACGCCAGGCGGGTTTCTATCTGGCATTGCAGCAGCGTTTCAAGCCGGGAAGCCAGGCCGCATTTGCATACTTTTCCGCCTTCGATGCCCCCTGGCGAGCCAACGATGAAAGTCCGGCGCCCGGCGAACATCCGGAAGAGGCGCATTGGGGATTGTTCGACGCGCAACGCAAGCCCAAGCCGGTGGTGCAGCAGATTCCACTGCTAAAACAGGCGCGCGACTGATCGCGCGCTACCTGTCTTCGCTCGCAATGGTTCTTCAGACCTTCCTTAAGTCATGTTGCGAGATGGGCCTTCTGTTGCAGGTCGGGTTTTACACCCGACATTCCGAAGATGTCGGGTGTAAAACCCGACCTGCAGAGATGTAGAGATTGCCGGGCATGCAAGGGCCACTGCCCGGTACGACCTGCAAGTGCCAGTCTTGTCTTAAGCAAGCGCCATTCAAATTAAGCCAACTTGTACGCACTGTTTAGCGGCATCATCAGTAACGTATGACTACTCATGGGAGAACACAAACTCACCATCGAATGCATATGCGATGAACTCGTCCATGATAATGATGAACGGCACATTGGCGCTACGCAGTTCTTCCGACGTAGCCGTGTGATGTGGCACGGCAACCGGAGTCCGATCACCAATCATTGCTGTCAGATGGGGCGAGTCACGCGCCGCGCTCAACGCCTTGGCCCATTCGAGAGCGTCGGCGGCATCAACGAGTTTGCTGTCCTGCGCATCACCTGGTTGATAGTCATGTCGTGCCAGCCTGTCTGGCACGAGCGCAAGGTCACTGGGCACATAGCTGGTGCCATGCGATTTCCAGCCAAACGCCTTGCCAAGGTCGAGTAACAAGCCCCAGGCCCCCGCACTGCAGGAAAAGCGGTCACGACCGCCTGCCTCGACGCTGTTGCGTACCATGTTTACTGTGTTGTTCAAGCGCCTGAGTGTCGCAGTCTCCAGAGTCAGACTCTGTATGCTGACGAACATAGGCCGCCAATGCGCTTATTTGGCGCATTGCTGCAGCTGTTTCGCGAAAAGCGAGTTCTGACTCCATAAAAGGCGCATGATGGGCGGCGAAGTCGACGCGGGGCGCCCGGAACACTTGAGTTGTTCAGATCCGGTTGCCGCCGGCGTAAATCCACTACGGGATATATGTATGAATTGGCAAATTGTTGAAGGTAACTGGAAGCAGTTCAGAGGCACGGTGCGAGCGCGGTGGGGAAAACTCACTGACGACCACCTTGACGTCATTGCCGGCAAGCGTGAGCACTTGCTGGGCAAGATCCAGGAGATGTACGGCATCAAACGGGCCGACGCAAATCGGGAAGTCGAGTTATTCGAAGAACGTAACAAGAACTACAAGCCGAAATAACGGATAGCTTTGACCGGGGCACCAGATCGGACCGGCTCTTTGGATCTGAACTTGGAAACATGAAGTTGGGGGCCGCATGCGTTGGTATCGTTTCATTGATATTTGGACACCCATGGTCTTCAGCCCCAAGGTGACTCCCGATTCTGCCAGCGCCGAGCGGCTTGAGGAAAAGTTCGAACAAGCAATGGCGAAGTTGAAAAAGGATAGCCAACGCACTCAGCCAGGTACGCCTGCCGCGCCACGTTAGCGATTTTTGACACCCACCAGCAGCACGCCACCGGCCACCAGCAGGCCGATACCCGCCCACAGCGGTACATTGACGCGTTCTGTTTCGTCAACGGATAGCTGTACTACGCCAAGATCTACCTGATGCCTTGCTCTGGTGTAGGTGAACCCGCCATAGGCAAGTCCGAGTGCGCCGACCACCAGCAATACCACGGCGATGAGAGATTGATTATTCATCAGAGCCGCCTTCCCTGGATCACCTGGACCAGGATCATGACGATGGCGATGACCAGCAGAATGTGAATGAACCCACCCATGGAATAGGAAGTAATCAATCCCAGTGCCCAGAGTATGAGCAATACGATTGCGATGGTTTGCAGCATGGGTGTGTCCTCTGCGGAATATGTGACGAAGCGTGTCAGGCGGCCAGACTATTCCCCGGTGATATCTGGCGCTGTTCGCCAGCGCACATAGGGCAGGTGTTGTCGAGATCGATCAGTGATTGGCTTGCTGGCGAGCAATTTCCCTGCGCTTCATGTCCAGATATTCCTGACGAGTGAGTTCGTGCAATTGCGCCGGATACTTTTCAACACTGGTGTACCAGTCGCTAAGGCGCTGCTCTGGTTGCTGTGCGGCAGGCGTGGATAGCGCGCCAAGGTAAGCCATGATGGCCAGGTAGTAACGCATGGTGTTACGTTCCACTACGCCAAGTTGACCGCCGATGTAGTGGGGCTGGCCATTGGACTGGGTGCCAATTCTGGTGAAGCCAATCTTCTGGTGACCCACGGTGGCCAGGTAACTCTGCATGGCGAGCCGGGCCATTGTTCCGTAGCGATAGGCATACGACATGTGCAGAAAACTGTGTGTGGTATCAAGGCCGGCCAGTTCCAGAATGATTCGATAGTCGCTGGTACCTAATGGTCCCGCAGGCGCGGCCAGCACAATCTGCTGGTAGTTGGCGCCTGGTTCAGCAACGCTGTACTTGAACTCAAACAAGTAGCCATCGGCCAGCGGTTGATCGAATTTACGGCCGACTGTTACATTGATCATGTCGCCGGCCGGTAACGGGCTGGCGCGACAACTCTTTACATTCAGATGCAGTATCAGGATGTCGCACCAATGAGTCGGACCCAGCAATGCCGGGCCCACCACCGCAAAGGGTTGATCGATACGGGCATAGATGTCGCCTTGCAAGGCGCCCGGTTGCTCGCTGGATTCTAGATACAGCGGTTTGTTGAACTGATTGTTGCTGAGCTTTGGTAGCAGGGCAATGTTGCGCGCCTGCAATGCTGCCGCATCCTGCGCTTGCACCAGCGATGCGCAGCACAGCAGCAGCGTGCACAACAGGGCTTGACTGGCATGCCACACGCGCCTCACAGCCAGTACTCCCAGAATCGACCGATCAGTTCCTTGGTTCGCACGCCCAGCGACCGGTGTTGCCACGCTTCCAGTGTGATCGGGTCCGAGTGGGAAAAATCATCCATGAATGCAGCGCGCATCTTTTCGCCAAAGCCGGTGCCGAGCACCACTGCATTGACCTCGTAGTTGTGCAGGAAGCTGCGCCAATCAAGATTGGTGGAGCCGACTGTTGACCACACGCCATCGATCACTGCTGTTTTCACGTGCAGCAGCGCGCCGCGTCGTTCGTAGAGCTTGACGCCGGCTTGCAGCAGATCGGCGTAGTGGGCGCGGCCGGCGTGAAAAACCAGCCATGAATCAGTGCTGCTGGGCAGCACCAGTTTGACATCGACGCCGCGTTGCACAGCTGCCTTGAGCGCTGCAATCAGCTGCGGATCGGGGACGAAGTAGGCATTGGTCAGCCAGACTTCGGTTTCGGCGCTGCCAATCGCCGAAATCAGCGTGGCATAGATCAGACTGTAGGGTTCGTCCGGCGCGCTGCCGATGGCGCGCACCACGTCGCTGCCGGCACGCACGGCCTGCGGATAGTAGTTTCGGGGAGCGAGCGGTTCGCCTTGCTGCTTTTCCCAGGTCTCTATAAACAGCTTTTGCAGTTCGTTGACCACCGGGCCTTCGAGTTGCAGATCAGTGTCGCGCCAGGGGAGTTCGCCATTATGTCTGTCCTTGGAGCCACGACTGAATGACCCGCCAGAATAGACGCTGCTGATATTGATGCCGCCGAGAAAAGCAACGCGCCCGTCGACGATCAGCAGTTTGCGATGGTCGCGCTGATTTACATTCCAGCCCGCTTTGGCAGTCGATGGATTGACCGGATTGAATTCCAGCACCTTGATGCCAGCTTCGGTGAGGCTGGTGAAAAAAGTGGCCGGTGTTGACAACGTGCCGACGCTGTCACGAATCAGATTGACCTGTATGCCAGCCTGTTGCTTGGCGACTAATGCCGCCGCAAATCGTTGCCCGACCTCGTCGTCGTCGAGGATGTAGGTTTCCATGTTGATGTGATCGTGGGCGGCGTCGATGGCAGTCATCATCGCCTGGTAGGTGCTGGGACCGTCCTGCAACAGCCCGACTTTGTTATCGATCGTCAGGGGACTGCCGATGATCGCCTCTTCAAGCGCCAGATGAATGTCGAAGATATTGGTTGGCGCACCGCTGCTTTTCAGCTTGTCGATGATGGCCTTGCTGCGCTCGGCCGAGAGCGGTCCGCGCGTGCCGTCGAGTTGCACCAGCGGCGTGGCGCGCGGCGACAGGTCGGGAACAATGGTAGGCAGGGAGCTGCAGGCACAGAGCAATGCCAGGCTGAGCAGTGCCGCATGTCGGAATACGGATAGTTCCTGCAACCGGCGCATAGGAAAATCCCTGCGGAGCAAATGGACAATGAGTTTGAGCCAGCTCATTGCCATTTGTTCAACCTTTTCTTACAGCGTGAGCGCCCTGGATTCAACGCTCTTCACGCCGCGCACATTCTGTGCGAATTCAACAGCCAGGGCACGCTCCGCACCGCTGGCCACCTTGCCGCTGAGCGTGACAATGCCGTCCTTGGTGGCGACCGTGATATCCGATCCGTCGACATTGCTGGAATACATATAGGTAGACTTCACCTTGGTGGTGATCCAGCCATCCGAAATTTCCTTGCCGGCTTCCTGCGTAGAACTTTTGGCGCTGGCAGACATGCCGGGTTTCGCATCCTTGACCATCAGTTTATTGTCTACTGACACCACGCCATGTGTGTTCATCGCCAGATTCGTGGCAAGTTCTTTCGCGGCAGGGCTTTCGGCGCTGCCCATCAGGATGACCTTGCCCGACTTGGTATCGACGTCGGTGGTCAGCCCGCTGACATGCTTGCTCCACAGCAGCTTCGATTTCACTTCCGTGGTGATGGTTGCATCGTCGATCGTTTCGCCGAAACTGCGCGTAGTCGATGTTTTGGCCGGAACATAGTCAGGCTTGATCACAATCTGGTTGTTCACTTCCTTGATGCCGCTGACGCCCAGCGCAATCTGTTTGGCCAGATCCTTGCTGACACTTTCTTCGACGGTGCCTTTCAAGGTGGCCTTGCCGGCGTGCACCGAGACTTTGAGGTCGTTGGCGCGCAGGTAAGGACTCAAAGCGTAAGTAGTCCAGATCTGGGTTTCCTGGCGGGCTTCGGTGACGTCCTGAGACACAGTATCGCCAGCAAACGCGCTGCCGACGCCCAGTGCCAGCATGATGCCGGCAGCGAGCATCGAATGGCGAGATTGAATATTCACGGTGTAACTCCAATATGGAAAATGAAATTGATTGAAAGGTGATGGTCAGTGCGCTGGACTGCTCCGGTGCACAGTGTCAGAAGTGGTGCTTGGCGAAAAACCGTCTGACCTGCATGTCAGCTTCTTCGCGCGTCACGGCATAACGCGCATGAATCAGGCCGGCCAGCTGCTGCGTGTGGCTCTTGAGATTCAGCAACTCGTCTTCGGTGATTTCGCCCCAGGCAGTCCGGGCTGCGTCGATATACCGAGGCCACTTTTCTTTGAGCTCCTCGGTACCGGGCACGGGATCTCGTCGCGGCGGCGATGGATTCATGATTTTCTCCCGTCTTTAGCCATGGCTATCTCATCAGGCATGAGTTCGAAGTGAGTAAACCTCACTATGGCACCCGCCGTGGGTGCAACCAGCCAGGGAGTGCGGCCGATTCCGTACGACTTCTTGAACGGATCGAAATCGGCCTCCCCAAACAGGTTCTCGGGAATGTTCATGCACATGCCACTTATCTCGACGATAGCTGCGTGTTGGCAATGATGACTTCCACGCGCCGGTTCTGTTGCCGGCCAGTGGCGGAGGCATTGTCGCCGACGGGATTACTTTCACCTTTGCCGGATGTGGTTACGCGCGACGCATCGATGCCCTGTGCGACGAGATAGGTTTTGACTGCATCGGCGCGGCGTTGCGACAGACCCTGGTTGTATTCGTCGCTGCCGACGCTGTCGGTGTAGCCCTCAATCGCGGCCGTGCGTTCCGGATACTTGTTGAGAAAGCCGGACAGATTGGCCAGCTGCTTGTTGCCGCCGCTGTTCAGGTTGGCGGTACCACTGGCAAACAACACGTCGCCCAGTGTCAATACCAGGCCCCGGTCCGTGACCTTGGCCAGCAGTGCGTCGATCTGCTTTTGCATTTCAACAGCATTGCTCTGTGCGATGGCCGCTGCGGCGGCCGCATCGCTCTTTGCTGCGGTCGTGGCAAATTCGGCCACGTCAGCACGAAGTTTGGCCGAGTCCGCTTCCTGCGTGCGTGACTGCAGACGCATGGCGTCGCGTTCATCACCCAGTGTCTTGCGCTGTTCGACGGCAAAATTGCTTTCCGCCTGTGCCTGGGCAATGGCGATCTTGCGATCTGCAATGAACACCAGATGTGCGCCCACGACCTTGTCAGCCTGTGGCTGTTCGGCGGCGGTGACGGCTACATCGGCATCCTTCATGGCCAGCGGTGCGCGACTACCCAGTTCGGGGTCGCCTTGCAGCTGTGTCAACCGGCTGCGCAAACTATCAGCACCATCGGGTTTGGTCGGGGCAGCGGCGCACGCGGCCAACAGTGCACAGGCGACGGCTGTGGCCACCAGGGTCTTTGGATTAAAAGAGATATTCATTACTTGGCTCCTGTATTGCGCTGCATTTCCTGCGACAGGGTGGCAGTGCTTTGCTTGATCTCATCGTTGACGGCCTTTGCCTTGGCCGCTTCATTCTTGGCGGACGCCAATTCGGCATCGACGCGCGATTCAATGGCGAGACGCTCCGCCACGATCATGCGATCTTTCAGCTTCTCATTCTGTACGGCTGCTTGGGATGCGGTCAGTTTCTCGCGTGCTTCACTCAGCTCAGGTGAGGCGGCGTCGGCGATGCGGGTGCGATCGGCAGCGGCAATGGCCTGCTCCGCAGCTTTCATGGCAACGGTGGGTTCGGGTGGATTGGAGGCGCAGGCGGCGAGTACCAAGACGCTGCCCACGGCAGTGATGCTGGCTGCGCGCTGTAATGAACGAAGAGGAATTGAATACGGAATCATGCTGGCTTCTCCTGAGTCGAAGATCGAAGTAGCCCAGATGAATAGCAATTGGGCAGCCCTTCGAGATGTGCTGAGTGTGCACGGCAGTGCGAACAGAGTCGGTGCGTTGGCGAACTTAGCGAGCAGGCATCTGTGTGTAAGCGAACATAGCGCGTCGCATGGTGAGTAAGCGGCTTGCGCTGCTCAGGCTGCCAGCTTGTGTTTGCTCGCTGCTTTGCCAGAAGCAGCTTTCGAACGCCTGCTGCTGTATCTCAAGCTGGCATCGATGCAGCTGAGGGATGTGCGGCATAAATCGGACTCACGCTTGCGCAATGTCTGTTTCGCGTAGCCTCATTACGCCGCCGTACAGATGGAGCAACAACTAGAACTTATCTCAAAATTGATGAGCAGGCTAAATCATTCACCCGTCGTCATTCCCGCGAAGGCGGGAATCTAGTTGAATCAATTTCTTACTGGATGCCCGCCTTCGCGGGAATGACGTAAATCAACAGTGCTGCCAATTTTGAGATAAGTTCTATTCAGCTCACGCCCAGAATGGTCACTTTTACACTGCGGACCGGCGAGATCACGGCGCCGTTTGAAACATTGCTCAATTCGACAATGAAAGATCGATCATCGTTGTGATTCGGGTTGTTCAGCAGTGGCACAAACAACGTGCGGACCTGCTGATTGTCGGCAAACTCAGCGAAGCCCGATATCGGGCCACTGAAGTCCTCCCCGATTGCCGCCGACCCGGCTTGCAGTTGCCACTTCACTCGCAACCGGCCGGAATGGCCATTGATGCGTTTGACGATGATCGCTGCCAGACCTGCGCGCGGCGTTACGGTCATGCTGGGGGTGCTGAACGATACGGCAGGCGCAAGCCTGATTGCACCGATGCTGGCGGATGGCTTCAATTTTGAAGCAGGTTGTATGTTTGCGATCGTCGCGTCCACAGGTCGATGGGTCGTACCTTGTTGCGGAGTTTGTGCCGCCACTTGAGTTTGACGCGCTATGGACCGCGCTGCCGCAGTTGCATTCAGTTGCATTGGTGGGCTGTGAAACGCCAGGAATCCCAAATATGCCAGCACAAACAGCACGGCACAGCCATATAGGGGAATGCGACCCAGCGAAGAGACCACGGACACCTTTCGCGTTATTGGCGATGGCGGTGCATCGTGACTTCGGCGCCGAGCTGCTCGGATAGCAGGCTGGCTCGCAGCTTCGGCGACGCTGGGCACCAAAGTTGTTGTGGAAGCCGCAGGCGCTGCCAGCACCTGAGATACCAGTGTCGGCCGTGTTTCGGGATCGGCAGTTGGGAATGGGGCGAGAAGCACGTCGGGTGCAGGCATTACCGGAGACATCGTCAACACGACATCTGCCGACACCGCCGCGGCGCGATGTTGCCACTCCGGATCGGCGGCCATCAGCGTCGTCAGGGACTGGAAGAATTCGTGGACCGACGCGGGTCGATCCTCTCGGCACCCTGCCAGGCCTTGTTTCAGCATGGCCATCAGCGCCGGTGGGAGCGTTGCGGACTCACGCGCAGCGTCGTTCGACGTCTGCGTTTCCACAGATGACAGCAAACTGAAGGGATGGTATCCGGCAAGAATTTCAAACGCCACGCATGCAAAGCTGAACAGGTCATCACGCGGCACGGCAGAGGCGCAATGCAGAACCTGCGGGCTGGCATACGCGGGAGTGGCCACCAGTTTTATCGGGTCTGGCTTGACACCGGAACGATCCGCGGTCATTTCCGGCGAGCTGCCAAAGTCGATGATCCGGACGCTGCCGTCGTGCAGCATGAATATGTTAGTTGGCTTGAAATCGCCGTGTACGATGTGCTGGTTATGCGCAAAACTCAATGCGTCTGCGCACGCTGCGAGTAAAGCATGGGTCTCGGGCAATGGCATCGGGATGCCTGTCATCCGGCGCAGGCGCGTAGCCAGGGTTTCGCCCTGAAGCAGTTCCATGACGATGAACCAGACACGATCATGAGCGTCGAGATCGAAGGTTCTAACGATAGCTGGATGTTGCAGCAGTTGCGTCTGGCGAAACTCCCGCTTCAGGCGCGGAGTGGTTCCAGGGCGATCGCGGAACTCAGGACGCAGCACCTTCACTGCAACATGACGGCTATGGTCATTCATGGCATCCCGGCGCAAATCAATGGCGCGATACACATTGGCGAAGCCACCCTGGCCGATGAGCTCCTCAATCACGTAGCGGCCACGAATCGTGCGTCTTGGCTGGAAGGAATCGGGCGTGGGAACTTGAGCCATCGATACTTTCTCCACCGGCAGATAAGAGATGGGTTCCGGCCCGACCACCGGAATCTGCTCCTGGTTCAGATCCACGGTGTGGGGATGCTCGCCGAGCCCTGCGGTGCGATCTTCAGCAGGGTCCGGTGGAAGTTTCCTTCGATCGATACCCTGATCCGCGTCGTGCAACCATCGGGTGACAGCCACGGCCTTGCTGTCGACGTAATTCGAGGCGCTCAGAATGCCGCGGCATTGCGCATCGTGCAGCTCCCTGAGCACATGTTCGAACGCGCCCGCGGTAACAAGGCCGGGAACCTGATCTGCATTGGATCGATTCATGATCCTGGCACGCTCGGGTTCGCTCTGCGTCACGGAACGGGTGTGCACGTCGAGCTCTGTCGTCGGGTGTTCAAAAATTTCCAACGTTCCGGTTTCCAGCTTGGGACATCGACGGTGTGGAAGGTCGTGAGCAGTGAGTTCCGCACACCAGTTGCTCCTGATACGAAGTCGGTGATCACGAGGTGCAAACTAAGGAATGTCTGATTAACCCATCACTGTCATTTCGACCGAAGGGAGAAATCTTGCAAGTGATTGATAGCCAAGTATCCAAGCGAAGAAAGATTTCTCACTGCGTTCGAAATGACAAGTAAATCAGACCTTCCTTGGCAGAATGGCTTGATTAAGCCGCGTTGTCTGTGCGTAACCGAACACATGTTTATATTAGTTCACCGAGCACGATCTTAAGAATCGCCTAATGATTGCGCGACAGTACGAATGCCGGCACATTCCGTCGTAACGGCCTGTGGCGCGTCGACAAAGTCAGAGCCAGGGCAAGCAATTCCTGAACAGGATCGATGTCCGGTCTCATTAAGTGCTGTACCGAACAGATCAAAGAGCAGTAAACCCGCTTAATGGAGCGGCAAGTAGTATTGCTTCTCTGTTCAGGCAAGCTCATGTCGAAAACGATACTGTTGATTCATGACGATCCGGTAGACGCGAAAATTGTTCGTGAAGCGCTGCTTGCCTCAACCGACGGCGCCTTCAAGGTCGAATGGGTCAAGCTCTGTTCCGAAGGAGTGGAACGACTGATCCGTGAATGCAGGCACAATACCCACGCGATTGACGCTGTGCTGGTAGACCTGTTCCTGTCGGACAGCAATGGCATTGTAACGTTTGACCGGCTGTATCAGGCCGCGCCACAGGTTCCGATATTGGTGATCAGCGCTGCTCAGGATGAGGAGATTGCCAGGCTGGCCGTACAGCGCGGCGCCCAGGATTACCTGCTCAAGGGTCGCCTGGATAATTATCTGCTGCCGAAGGCAGTAGGCAGCATGATTGAACGTGCCGCGAATGCTGAAGCCTTGTTTGAGGAAAAAGAACGCGCCCAGGTCACGCTCAATTCCATCGGCGACGCGGTGATCAGCACCGACGAGTGGGGCCAGGTGACCTATCTCAATATTGTTGCTGAACGCTTGACGGGCTGGCCGCGTGCCGAGGCAATCGGTCATGCACTGGAAGAAGTATTCCACATCATTGATGCCACCACGCGGGAGGTCGCGCAGAACCCCATGGCGATGGCGATTCGCGACAACGCAACGGTAAGTCTCACGCCAAACTGTGTGCTGATCCGGCGGGATGGTATCGAAGTGGCCATAGAAGACTCTGCTGCGCCCATTCATGACCGCCGTGGTCAGGTCACTGGCGCCGTCATGGTATTCCATGATGTGAGCGTGGCGCGGGCAATGTCGCTGCGTATGTCGTATCTGGCTCAGCACGACAGCCTTACCGATCTGCCTAACCGCATCCTGTTTAACGACCGTTTGAATCAGGCGATGGTACTGGCGGATCGGCACCTGAAAAAACTCGCAGTCTTGTATCTGGACTTGGATCGATTCAAGCACACCAACGATACCCTGGGTCACGCCATCGGTGACCGCCTTCTGCAATCGGTAGCGCAACGTCTGCGTGATTGCGTGCGCAGCTCGGACACGGTAAGCCGGCAAGGCGGCGATGAGTTCGTGATCCTGCTTTCAGAGGTGACGCAGGCTCAGGATGCGGAACTCATTGCGAAAAAACTTCTGATCGCATTGCGCGCGCCGCATAGTATCGACCAGCACGATCTGCACCTGACTATCAGCATCGGTATCGCCGTCTATCCTGATGACGGCATGGACGCGGATACCTTGCTGGCGAGTGCGGATTTCGCGATGTATCACGCCAAGGACTCTGGCCGTGACAACTGCCAGTTCTTCAGGGCTGAAATGAATGAGCGTGCAGTGAAACGACAGTCGACTGAGAGCGGCCTGCGCCAGGCGCTGAAACAACAGCAGTTTGTGTTGCACTACCAGCCGAAAATGAGTTTGCAGACCGGCGAGATAGTGGGCGTAGAAGCGCTGATTCGCTGGCACCATCCGCAGCTGGGGCTAATGTTGCCTGCGCAGTTCATACCGGTTGCAGAAGAAACTGGTCTCATCGTGCCGATTGGCCGGTGGGTACTGCGTGAAGCCTGTCGTCAGGCGCGTGCCTGGGAAGATGCGGGGTTGCCGCTGGTGCGCATCGCCGTGAATATCTCTGCAGTGGAATTGCGCGCTGTCGATTTCGTGACCGGTGTGCGCGCTATCTTGCAGGAGACGGGCCTGAAGCCGGAACTCCTGGAACTGGAGCTAACCGAGACCTTTCTCATGCAGGATGAGAAAAGCACCGCAACCACCCTGCAGGCACTCAAGGATATGGGCGTGCAGCTGGCGCTTGATGATTTCGGCACCGGCTATTCCAGCCTCAGCTACGCCAAGCGCTTTCCCATTGCCAGCCTGAAAATTGATCGATCGTTTGTGCGCAACCTTGCAGGCACCAATGACACGGACGATGCCAGTATCGTCAGCGCGGTGATCAACATGGGCAGAAGTCTGCACATGAGAGTGGTGGCCGAAGGGGTGGAAACACCTGCACAGCTTGCCTACCTGCAGGAACAGGGCTGCCCGGAAGGACAGGGCTACTACTTCAGTCGGCCGGTAGTACACGACGAGCTTGCGCAGCTGCTAGGCAGCAGCGTGGCAGAAGTCGCCCGCCGCCTCTGGGCGAGCTAAACGGCTCGCCATTTTTGTTCAAGGCTTTTTCCGGCGCCCAAAGCAATCATATCGGAGTCGTGCAGCCCATCCGCTCAGATCGAATGCCGGCCGCACCTCGATGGTTTTCGCTGCAAATAACTGGCCGAATTAACTACCCCATGGAAATCTTCCTGCTTCGCTTCCTCGATGAGCTTGACGACGCAGCTGCTATCGCGAGCATGTTCGCATCCCGTGTATTGGTCTGGGTCGGCGCAACTGTTCGTAGCATCAGCGGCTGAAGACGAGGGGTGCAGGTAGATGTTGGCTTCTGCTTGAGCACAGCCGGTGTCCGCGGTCCGAGACTTGAATGAAGTTGCACCTCGTTTAGCTGGGTAGGCACAAGCAATAACCGGCAGGCTGTTGGAAGGCGACCTGCCGGTATCGATTACGACTTCTTCTTGATAAACGTCACGATTGCCAGGATGAGGAAAATCAGGAAGCAGACCTTGGCGATCCATGCCGCCGTGCCGGCAATTCCGCCAAAGCCCAGTACCGCGGCAATGATGGCGACAATCAGGAAAACGAGTGAATAGTGCAGCATGACGATTTCCCCGGGATGATTTCTTGGACAGGCGCGGCGACTTCAGTGCGCCTTACTTCGTCGCCTCCTTGACGTCACTGGCGGCTTCCTTGGCAGCGTCCTTCACTTCCCCGGCGGCGCTGCTGATGGCATCCCCGGTTTCTTCGGCGGCATCGCGTACTGCCTCAGCCGGACGTTGATCCAGCGCATCATCCACTTTGTCTCCGATCTTTTCACCCGTGGTTTTCGGTGCACATCCCGACACGGCAAGCAGCGTCGCTGCAAGCACCAGTACACAATGGCTCTTGAATGATTTCATATTAATCTCTCCTTCGTTTACGATCGCCTCTACGGAACATCAAATCCACTTGCGGGCACGCCGATCAATGTGGTGAGACCGTCAGCCGGCAATGGGCGCAGCAACATTATCAAAATTAACAAGGGATCTTTTCCATGTGCTGGGCTGGTTGCTGCAGTCTTTGACGACTGTCGCTTCATCGTCATCGAAGTCAAACAACACGTGCCGATCTGGAAAAAACACTATGCCAATGGTGACTCCAGTCAGGTGAACTGCGGAGTCGCGTGTGATTGGCGCGCTACCGTTCTGCAGACGCAGAACGGTAGAACGTCTTCCTGATTCAAGAGTGGTGCTTCGCGAAGAACTTCTTGACCTGCTTGTCGGCTTCGTCGCGCGTGATGGCATAACGCTCCTGAACCAGACCCACCAACTTCTCTTCACGGCCTTCTGACTTCAGCAACTCATCGTCGGTCAACTTTCCCCAAGCGATCTTGGCGGAACCGACTTGCTGCTTCCACTTGCCCTTGATCTCATCTGCGCTAGGTATACCCATGGTGCTCTCCAGGTGAATCCCGCAGGTCGCGAAATTGCGAAGTGTCGGGACGGTTCTGGCAGCAACGCGCGCATCCTCATCACGAATGCCGGTCAGCTCGTGTTTCCGGGCACGTGTTGTTGCCAATAAATAAACGGGATTTCTCTATTGATTTGCCAACGTCGCGTAGATGCGCCCCAGCAGCAACAGGACGATGCGGACTACAACCTCCACACCGAGCGCGCCGTAATGTACGAACAGAGGCCGAATGCGGAATCATACTGGCTTACCCCGGGGGCGAAGATCGAAGCGGCCCGGTCAAGTAACAACGATGGGACGGCCCTTCGACAGGCGCCGAGTGTGCGTGCGGGCCGGCAAACGGTCGGTGCGCTAGCGTACTGAAGCGTAAACTTCATATGTCTGAAAGCGAACATAGTCCACCGCTTGCCGAGTAAGAGGGCTAGACTATCACCCCCCCCCCCCCCCCCCCCGCCACAGGCTTCAATCATGTCAGTGGTTCATGACGCGCGACAGAATCATTTGCTAGCGGCGTTGCCAGCAGAAGATCTGGAGCGGCTCCTGCCGAAGATGAAACTGGTGCCGATACCGTTAGGAGAAGTGCTGTACGAATCGGGCAGCCGCCTGCGCAATGTCTATTTTCCGACGACTGCCATTGTGTCATTGCTGTACATGCTGGCCGATGGCGCTTCTGCCGAGATTGCAGTGGTGGGTAATGAAGGCATCATCGGTGTGTCATTGTTCATGGGCGGCGAAACCACCACCAATCGAGCCGTGGTGCAAAGCGCCGGCCATGTATATCGACTCCCGAGTCAGCTGCTTAAAGATGAATTTACTCGCGGCGGTCCGATGCAGCATCTGCTGCTGCGTTATACGCAAGCATTGATTACGCAAATGGCACAAACCGCCGTGTGTAATCGACATCACTCTGTGGATCAGCAATTGTGTCGCTGGTTGTTGCTCAGTCTCGACCGCCTGGCGTCCAGTGAGTTGGTCATGACCCAGGAATTGATATCCAACATGCTGGGCGTCCGTCGCGAGGGCGTTACCGAGGCCGCCGGAAAGCTGCAGCAGGCCGGATTGATTCGCTACAGCCGTGGCCACATTACTGTGCTGGATCGCCCTGGTCTGGAAGCACGCAGTTGCGAGTGTTATGCCGTGGTCAAGACCGAAACGGATCGGCTGCTGCCTAACAGGATGGCAACCTGAGCTGACGAGCCTGCGCGCTATGTTCGATACCGAAGTGAAAATCACTCGTTTGTTTTGATCGAATATCAGCCCTAAAGCCGTTATGCGCAGGTAGGGTTAGCACGTGAGCGCTGATTCATGAACATGCAGATGCGAGTGGCGGCCAAGGGCGTGGAAACGTACCAGGACCTGTTGCTCCTGCAGTCGCACTGGTGTCCCGGTGGGCAGGACCGCAACTTCAGCCAACCGCTTGGCGCTATTGAAGTCACCGAACTGCTGGCAGGAATCGCACGGACAAAGTACTTGCTGACCTGAAACCCGCCCTGCTCAAACAGCTGGTGCGAATTGAACTGGCTGTGACACAGGACACTCGCGTTGCCGTTACTGAAGCGGGGCATCACGAGAATTTGAATCCGTTATGCCGCAGCACTGGCCGCAATCTGACGATAACGCGTATCGAGTGATCCGCCCAGTTCTTTGCGGACGACGGCGTAGCATTCGCACACGCACCCTTCCAGTCCACGTCGATCAATTACCGCAATATGGCCGCGCCGGTAACGGATAAAACCGGCGCGCTGCAAGTTGCCGGCGGCCTCGGTAATGCTCTCGCGGCGTACGCCCAGGGTGCTGGCGATCAACTCCTGCGTCAGGATCAAGTCGTTCGACGGCAATCGATCCAGTGTCAGCAAGAGCCAGCGGCACAGTTGTTGTTCTATCGAATGATGCCGATTGCAGGCACCCGTCTGTGCGATCTGAGTAAGCAATACCTGTGTGTAACGCAGCAGCAGAGTCAAAATCAGGGTGTGTTGCTCAAACTCGTTCCTGAGAGATCTGGCCCTGAGCCGGTAAGCGTGGCCTGTTGTCTGTACCACCGCCGAACTGGGTGTGGTGCTGCTGCCCATGACCAGCGATATGCCGAGCATGCCTTCGTTACCCACACTGGCGATCTCGGCGCAAATGCCGGATTCCATCATGTAGAGCAGCGACACAATGGCAGTGGTCGGAAAGTAGACATGTTGTAACTGGACACCGGGCTCGTATATCGATTCGCCGAGTCGCATTGGCACCAGTTCCAGATCGGGAGCCAGGCGGGCGAACTCCGCCGCAGGCAGGGCGGCAAGCAGACGATTTTGAGCAGGACCGGGAGTGATGATGGGTAGTAATGACATGGCAATGATACCGAGCCCACTACCTCTGTGCGGTCAGTTCGATACCTATGCCGCGGTAGCCGACGAAGCGGCAGGACCGGCTGAACATCGGCTCGCCACTGACCTGGAATTTCTGTAGCGAGCCATCGACATTGATCCGGCTGAATACGAAGTCGAGGAACGGTTGCCGGTCGGCAATCATGGCCTGCAGTGCTGTTCGCTCGGCTTTGTTCCAGCCCGTCATCGCATTGTTGTCGGCGTCATGCGCAGCGCTGCTCACAAACGAGTCAACGCGAATGCCCAGCATTTCCAGTACCGGACCCGAGACCTTGGTGAAGTTGCCCGACTCGTCCTGTTCCCAGTACCAGTCGGAAGCCAGTTCGGTCAGGCTGCGATAACGCGCTTCGCTTTCGCGCAGTTCTGCAGTGCGTTCCTTTACCGCCTGTTCCAGTAGTTCGTTGTATTTCCCAAGCCGTTTGTACAACAACCGCACTTCGAGCATGTTGCGGATGCGCGTTTTGACTTCCACCAGATCAAAGGGTTTGCTGATGAAGTCCTTGGCGCCGGCTTGCAGCGCGCGCAGCTTGTGGCCCGGTTGAGCAGTGAGCACGATAACCGGCAGGTAGTCATCGACAGCGTTGGCCTTGAGCGTCTCAATCACCTGGAACCCGTCCATGCCGGGCATCTGCAGGTCGAGCAGAATCAGGTCATAGCCATGCCTGCGGTGCAGTGCGCATACCGCTTGCGGATCGCTGGTCGCGGTGACATGGGTATAGCCAACGTCGCTCAGTAATTGCTCAAGCAGGGCGACATTGGATGACTGATCGTCAACGATCAGGATGCTGGCATTGAGAATGTCGGGCTCGCTAGTCATGCTGCGTTACCCTGCGTGACGCGATCCGTCGGCGTGACTACGGCGGGTAACTGGGTAGCAGAAAATTTCAGCGCCATGTCCAGAGTATTCATGAATTCGTTAACATTGATGGGCTTGGTGAGATAGCGAAAGAAGCCAGCCTCCATGCCTTTCTCGATGTCACGGGGCATGGCATTGGCGCTGAGTGCAATCACCGGAATGTGTGCCGTAAGGGGGTTTTCGGCCAGAATTTGCAATGCCCGGATGCCGCTGATGCCGGGCAGATTGATATCCATCAGAATGACGTCCGGCACGGCAGCCAGCGCCATCTCGGTACCGCGTATGCCATCATTCGCACTCAACAGGCGGATATCGGACCGGCGCGCGACCAGATCTTCGATCAGCATCAGATTGGCCGGGTTGTCCTCTACATACAGCAGCGTGCGCAGCGGCGCATTGGGCTCACCGTGTATCTGCATATTGGTCAACGACCCGGTTGCGCGCGCGACGTGCTGTCGCTCCGCAGTCAGCGGCAGCTCGATCCAGAACACACTGCCCTTGCCGACAATGCTTTCCACGCCGATATCGCCGCCCATCAATTCGACCAGCCGTTTGGTAGTCACCAGGCCAATGCCCGTGCCTTCCTCACCCTTGTGCTCCTGTCCAAGCCGGTTGAAAGGCTGGAACAGCTGGGCCAACTGGTCCTGCGCCAGGCCATCGCCGGTGTCTTGGACGCAAATGCGTATGCGCCCCGGGGTGCTGGCGTCGTAGACCACGAGAACCGTTCCACCCACCTTGTTGTACTTGATCGCGTTGGACAGCAGATTGATAAAGACCTGCTTTACCCGCGTGCGGTCGGCTTTGACGAAGTACGGTATCTGGAAAGGCGAGAACACTACTTTGATGCCGCGGCTCTGCGCCTGCGGTTCGATCATCGCCTGGCATTCACGCATCACTTCAACCAGCGAGATCGGTTCCGGCGAGAGCGACAACTTTCCGGATTCGATGAGTGCCAGATCGAGCACTTCATTGATTAATTCCAGCAGGTACCACCCCGCCTTGAGAATCTGATCCAGGCTGCGCTTTTGCGCGGGCGTGGGTAGCGGTGAACCGGAGTCGATCAACTGCGCGAAACCCAGGATTGCACTCAAGGGCGTGCGCAACTCATGGCTCATGCTGGACAGGAAGTCTGACTTCGCGAGATTGGCTTTTTTCGCCACTCCCATCGCGTGGTGCAACTCCAGTTCGACCTGCTTGCGCACCGAGTTATCGGTGCCGATCAACAGGTAACCGATGATGTCGCCGTGGTCGTCACGCAACGCGGTGATCGATACAATGGCCGGGAAGCGGCTGCCGTCCTTGCAGATATAGGTCAATTCATAGCTGTCTTCGATACCCCGCGAAGCCTTGAAGGCCAATGCCTCGAAGCCCGGCGAGATGGCGGTGCCTAGTTCCAGCGTCAATGCCTGTGCGCGCGCCATGACTTCCTGCGGATCGTGAATGTCGCTGGGGCTGATCCTGTTCACCACCTCGGCGGCGAGGTAACCCAGCATGCGTTCGGCGCCAACATTGAACAGTTGAATGATGCCCTTTTCGTCGGTGGCGATAATCGAAAAATTGGCGCTGGTCAGAATCGCGTTCTGCAGGGCGCCGGTTTTAAGCAAGGCCTCCTGACGCCGTACTTCCGTGAGGCAATCCGCGTGGATGGCAGTGTCGAGAACAGCCGAATCGTCTTGAAGTTCAATCACTGCCAGCCTCGGTAGAATTCATACAATAAATGGCAGTGCGCCTCACTTCCGGAATGAGACAGGCATATCTGCTCCTGCTCGAAAAAATCCGCGCCTGTTGAGGTGCACTTACCCCTTATGTGGGCATTTCCTTTCAACGTCCGTACGGCAACGCACATAGTGGTGTTGTAACTGGGGTAGCTAAGGGAAATGCAACTTCCCTGAGCCAACCGCCAGACCCTGCTGGGAGCACCAGACTGCTGGAAGAAAATGCTCAGGCGGAGCGCATGCCGGCTTGATCTGCTGATGACTGCCGACCAGTTGTCATCGCTGCGATCCCGTGAGTGTTAACAGCCCTTGGCAGCGAGCCTGCCGGTTTGCTGTCCACGAGTACGTTCGCCGACGTACAGACGACCTCCCGGCGCTGCACCCATATTGACAGTTATGGATCAACCCGATGTGGCTTGGTCAGTACCGAGGGTTGTGAACGAACGCCAAAGGGCCGTTTGATTAACCCAACTTCAATAGTTAGAAGTGGAGATAGAAGTAATGAAAGTACGTAATCTGACGGTCGCCATCGGCGTGGCCAGCATGGCGCTACTCGCCAGCACGGCCTCGATGGCCGCTACCAAGGCTGAAATTGATGTGAGTGTCGCCGAAGCGCTCACGCAATTCCATGCGCTCAGCCCGGCAAATGCAGATCTGGAAAAGAAGTCGACCGGCATGCTGGTATTTCCGCGCATCACCAAGGGTGGTGCAGGCGTCGCCGGCGAATATGGTGAAGGCGTGCTGCAGGTCAAGGGCAAGACGGCTGGCTATTACAGTGTTGCTTCCGCATCGATTGGTCTCACTCTGGGTGCCGCCAAGCGCAGCCAGATCATCATGTTCATGAATCAGGAGACGCTCGACAAGTTCAATGCCAGCAAGGGATGGTCGATCGGCGCCGAAACCGGCGTAGCCCTGGTGTCCATGGGCGCGGGTGGCTCGTACGATAGCAAGACGTTGCAGCGGCCTATTCTGGGTTTCGTATTCGGCGAGAAGGGCCTGATGGCAGATGTGTCCCTGGAAGGCTCGAAGGTCAACAAGCTCGAAAGATAGTCCAGCGCCAGGTTGATTGATTGTCACGGGAGGCAAAGTGCCTGGCGCTTTACCTCCTGTCTGACTTCCCCGCACAAGCGCGAGAAAAGGGACAGCGAGGAGCGCCATTACCTGAGAAATTGCCAGATATCGGCATTCGCATCGCTATGTCTGCTACCGAACAGACGGACGATCCGGAGGCGATAACTCTAACCAGCGCATTGATGTCGCCTTGGACAATGGGGATGGCAAGGGAGGTCGTATGACAGCAGTAATTTACAGGCCTGCGTTTTCCTCAGTGCGCGTCGCGGGAATAGCATGTGTATTCCTGTCCGGAGTCGGCACGGCTGGTGTCATGAGTCATCTGCCGGATATGTTCGGAAATGCAACTGCGCTGCCTTGCCGTGCGTGTCGAATGGCAGATTTGAGTTCCTCCGCTCGCGGTATGGGTCGAGCCGGTATCTGCAGTCCAGTCGCAACGACGATGATGGATCCATTACTCTCTGCGGCAACCGACTCAGCAGCGATAGAGCCGGATCACGCGCAAACTGATGGGCACTCCTTGTCCGCGCAATCGGTAGCGTGGCAACACAATCCAGGCGCGTGGGAACGGCTTCCGGTGCGTTTCTAGCATCACTGCTTCGGGGTGGGAAAAGCGACCAGCAAATCCGACAATTCATCGGCGTGCTCCTCTTCCACTGCCAATATGCCTTCCAGCAAACGGCGCGTAGTCGGGTCATTTTCGCCCAGGTACTGGATCGTACCGCGGTAACTGTCAATGGCGATGCGTTCGGCCACCAGATCCTCCCGGATCATGCTCGCCAGGCTATTACCCTCAATGTATTCGGCATGACTGCGTTCGGTGAGTTCATCGGGCGAAAAATCCGGTGCGCCACCCAATTGCACGATGCGTTCGGCGAGCTGGTCGGCATGGCCAAGCTCTTCGTTGGCATGAGCCAAAAACTCCTGCGCGACGCTTTGTGAGTTAATGCCGCGCGCCATGAAATGATGTCGGCGATAGCGAAGAACGCACACCAGCTCCGTCGCCAAGGCGTCATTCAGCAACTTGATCACCGTCTCTCGATCAGCGACATAGCCGGCCGTTACCGCGCCATCATCGAGATGTTCGCGGGCGCGCGCCCGGATAACTTGCAGGTCGGTCTGTAGTTTTTGGCTGGACATAGGTCCTCGAGGAAATGTGTTTACTTGAGATGGGGGTTTGGAATAGTCATGCCTATATTGCGAGGGTTGGCATCCTCGGTCTGTGCGCCAGCGAACCACCAGGCCGTATCGGTGTTTGACTGTGAAAGGCGCTCAGGGGTCTTTGCGGTAGCGCAGCAATGGCATTCGTACTGCGCGAAAAATAGTTCACCTGTCCGATGGTAAAGAGCGCAAGCTGGGCTAATACATAGATGTACGCCAGCGCACAGAGTCAGGTGCGTAAGCGGGCTCATAGTTACAGGGTGAAAAGTAGTCATTAGTCACCTCAAATAGCACTGCCGACTCTCCTTGGCCGCGAGTTGGGATTTCCACTGGCGACAGTCCAGAGGCCCAATCACAGTCCGGAGAGAGGTTCTATGGCCGTATTGAAACAGTCCACGCACACCAACCGCCTGTTGGACGCGTTGCCGGCGTCCGTCCTGGCGAGCTGTGAGCGCATCGACCTGCAGTTCGCCGAGGTGTTGTGCGAATCCGGCGAGCCGATCAAGCATGCGTACTTTCCGATTGATGGGTTCATTTCACTGATAACGGCACTCGACAGTGGCGAGAAGCTGGAAGTCGGTATTGTGGGCGCTGAAGGCATGTTTGGCGTGTCCCTGGTGTCGGGCGTCAGCGTGGCTTCGCACCATGCGCTGGTGCAGGGAGCGGGCACGGCATTGCGTATGAGCACCGCAACGTTTGCGCGTCACTTCAAGAAGAACAGCGTGTTCCAGAAGGATTTGCACCGCTATGTGTACGTGCTGATGCGCCAGCTCGCGCTGACGGCGGCCTGCAGCCACTATCACAATGTGGGAGCACGCCTGGCGCGCTGGCTGCTACTGACCCGTGACCGTGCTCGCGCTGATCAATTTCATCTGACGCATGAGTTTCTCGCATACATGCTCGGCGTGCGCCGGGTAGGTATTACCGAGGCCGCGACAGCGTTGCAAAAGCGTGGCTTGATCGCGTATCGGCGCGGTCAAATTATCATTCTGAACGGTCCCGGCCTGGAGAAGGCTTCCTGCAGCTGCTATCGGCAGGCCAATGACCTTTACGAACAGACCATGGGCACGAAGAGTGGCACGTCGCGACGACCGCGGACCGGTGAGCGCTCGCGCCAGTGAGATCATTACTTCATCGCCTTTTCCGTTTCAGCTCCGCGAGTTCCCCCTGGAATGCCGACGCAAACGGTAGCGATCAACTGGTACGCGCCGAGCTGTTCAGCATTGAGAGGCTTGAACAACACGCAGCCACGCTGGCAGCAACGCAGCGCGTCGCCAGCAAGCCGCCGGCACGTCATTCGCTGCAAGCCCGATTACGTGACAATGAAGCTGTGCTGTTGGCCGCCTACCGCGCCATTGCTGCGGCAATGGGTGAAGGCCATGCCATCACGCCCGCTGCCGAATGGTTGATCGACAACTATCACCTGGTGGAAGCCCAGACCCGTCAGATCAAGGACGACCTGCCGCCACGTTTCTATAGGCAGCTGCCCAAACTCGCCAACGGGCCGTTTAGCGGCTACCCGCGGGTGTTCGGCATTGCGTGGAACTACATAGCGCACAGCGACAGCCTGTTCGATCCCGAGACATTGCGACGCTTTGTGCGTGCCTATCAGCAAGTTCAGCCGTTGAGCATCGGCGAGTTGTGGGCGATTGCGATTACCTTGCGTGTGGTGCTGGTGGAGAATCTCAGGCGCGCCGCCGAGCGTATCGTTGGCAGCCGCATTGCACGTCAGCAAGCGGACCAGGTGGCCGACCAGCTGCTGGGCGTCAACGGCCATGTCCTCGATCCGGAATTTATCGCCGACCCGGGTGCGCTGATCCGGCAGCATCAGGATGACGCCAGGTTTTTTGCAGTGTTTGTGGTGCAACTGGTCAAGCGATTGCGCGATCAGGATCCGCGCGTGACGCCGGCCCTGCTGTGGCTGGAAAACCGGTTGACGGCACAGGACACCAGCTCCGATGCCATGGTTCGCGATGAACACCAGCGCCAGGGGGCATCGAATGTCACCGTGCGCAATATCATCACCAGCATGCGGCTGATATCCGATGTCGACTGGCCGGATTTCTTTGAGGATGTGTCACTGGTTGATGCCGAGTTACGTTCGACTCAAGGTATGGACCAGCGCATGGTCAGTGATTTCGCCGGTATGGACTTCGCAACGCGTAATCTGTATCGCAGCGTGATCGAAGAACTGGCGCGCGGCTCGAATCGGACTGAACTGGAAATTGCTCGTGCAGTGGTTGTAACGGCACGCAACGTCGATCCCCAGCAGCTCGACCAGCGCGAAGGTGATCCGGGCTACTACTTGCTGGCTGGCGGACGTCCGGCCTTCGAGCGCAGCCTTGAGTATCGTGCACCCCTGCGCCACTGGTTAAGCCGCTGCAACGCCGCCATCGGACCGGGCGGTTATATCAGTGTCATTCTGCTGATGACAGTCATGGTGTTGGCTGTGCCGATGCTGGCAGTGCGTTCACATCAGGTGCTCGGCTGGCAGTGGGCATTGCTCGGGCTGCTGGGCCTGATACCGGCCATTGATCTGGCCGTGGCGCTGGTGAATCGCGCTGTTACTCGCGGCTTTGGCGCGACGCTGTTGCCCGGCCTTGAATTGCGCGACGGTGTGCCGGCACCGCTGCGCACCATGGTGGTGGTGCCGATGCTGCTGACCACGGCCGAAGCCATACAGACACAGATCGAACGCCTTGAAGTACATTACCTTGCATCGTCGCAGGGTGAACTGCATTTCGCCTTGCTCTCTGACTGGGGTGATGCGGCGACCGAGAGCGTCGATGGCGATGCCGAGCTGTTGCAACTGGCCGTTGACGGCATAACACGCCTGAATCGTGCGCATGGCATGGTGGCGGAAGGTGAGCGCTTCTATCTGCTGCATCGGCGCCGCGTGTGGAGCGAAGTCCAGCAGCAGTGGATGGGTTGGGAGCGCAAGCGTGGCAAGTTGCATGAGCTCAATCAATTACTGCGCGGCGCGGGGAATACCAGTTTTATTGGTATTGATGACATTGCACATCCGCTGCCGCGAGCTGTACGTTTTGTCGTGACGCTGGATGCCGATACACGTCTTCCGCGTGAATCTGTCCGGCGTCTGGTCGGCAAGCTGGCGCATCCGCTCAATCAGCCCCGTTTCGATGCAGCTACCGGTTGCGTTGTCGAAGGCTATGCAGTGCTGCAACCACGCGTGACGCCATCGCTACCTGTTGGCCGTGAGGGCTCGCTGTTTCAGCGTGTGTTTTCCAGCATGACCGGCATCGATGCCTACGACGCCGCAGTGTCAGATGTGTATCAGGACCTGTTCGGTGCTGGCTCCTACGCCGGCAAGGGCATTTACGACATCGATGCGTTTGAAGCGGCATTGAGCAATCGGGTGCCGGAAGGCTCGCTGCTCAGCCACGATTTGTTTGAAGGCACCTTTGCTCGCGCGGGGCTGGCATCCGATGTCGAAGTGGTGGAGGAGTTTCCGTCGCGCTACGACGTGGCTGCGGCGCGCACGCATCGCTGGGCACGCGGTGACTGGCAATTGCTGCCATGGATGCTGGGTCGTCATGATGTTGAGCGCCGCGGCAGTGGTTCGATGCCACTTATTGGTCTGTGGAAAATGCTCGACAATTTGCGGCGCACGCTCTCGGCGCCCACCACAGTCGCAGCGCTGTTGGCTGGATGGTTGCTACCGCTGCCCGCTGCGCTGATATGGACGGCGTTCTTGCTGACTACGATTGCACTGCCGGGACTGTTGCCGGTGCTTGCCGCCGTCGTGCCACGACGACGAGGCGTCAGCGTGCACAGTCACCTGCGTGCGCTGACGCATGATCTCTGGCTGGCCTTGCTGCAGATATTTTTTGTCATCACCCTGCTTGCGCATCAGGCATGGTTGATGACCGATGCCATTGGTCGCACCCTGTTTCGTCTGTTCATCAGCCGTCGCAATCTGCTGGAGTGGGTGACTGCAGCGCAGGTTCAGCTCAGTGCACAACTCACGCTGGGTACCGTGTATCGGCGCATGTTTGCCAGCGTGTTTGTCGCAATTATTGCGGCACTGCTGATTGTCTGGAGCGGACGTGCGGCGCAATGGCTGGCGCTGCCGTTCATTCTGTTGTGGCTGGCTGCACCGGCCATTGCGCGCGCGATCAGCGAATCGCCGCTGGTAGCAGGAAGACTGGCGATATCCAGCGAGGATGCATTGGCGCTGCGGCTGGTGGCGCGGCGTACCTGGCGCTACTTCGAGACTTTCGTAACGCCAGTGGATCACATGCTGCCGCCGGATAACTTTCAGGAAGATCCGCAACCGGTACTGGCGCATCGTACCTCACCAACCAACATAGGTCTGTATCTGTTGTGTGCAGTCAGTGCGCGCGACTTCGGCTGGACCGGCACACCGGATATTGTGGCGCGTCTGGAGGCAACGCTGGCGACCATGCACCGGCTGCAGAAATTTCGTGGCCACTTATACAACTGGTATGACACACGTGATCTGCGACCGCTGGAGCCACGCTATGTGTCATCGGTGGACAGTGGCAATCTCGCGGCACATCTGATTGCCATGGCCAATGCCTGCCGTGAGTGGGCCGACAGCGGCTTGGACGACAGTGCCAGTGTCGCCGGCATCATGGATGCCGTACATCTCACGCGCGCCGCATTGCAGGCGCTGCCCCGCGAGCAGCGAACACACACGATTACCATCAAATATCTGCATAACACACTTGATGCACTCGTCGGTGCATTGCGGGAGGCTGCGATCTCTCCCACTACGGTCGTGCAACTAAACAGCATCACCGCGCAGGCCGCGGCGCTTGCCGACAGCGCACGCGCGCTGTTCAACGAACAGGATGACGCTGCGCACGGCGACTTGCTGTACTGGGCAGAGGCCATGCTAGGTTCGATCGACAGCTGGCAGCAAGGGGTCATTCAGTCGGAACCTACACGCTTGTTGTTGCAGCAACGCTTGCTGGCCATTGCGGCGGATGCGCACGCCATGGCGCTGGCCATGGAGTTTGGTTTCCTGCTCGATCCGGAACGCAAGCTGCTGTCCATTGGTTACAGCGCCACCGACGGCACACCCGATCCCAGTTGCTACGACCTGCTGGCGTCGGAAGCGCGACTGGCGAGTTTCTTTGCCATCGCCAAGAACGATGTACCGACCCGCCATTGGTTCCGGCTGGGACGCGCCGTTACCGCCATTGGTCGCGGCGCAGCACTGATTTCCTGGTCCGGATCGATGTTCGAGTACCTGATGCCATCGCTGGTGTTGCGTGCACCGGTGGGCAGTCTGCTGGAACAAACCAGTCGCCTGGTCGTGCGTCGACAGATTGCTTACGGCGCAGAACTCGGTGTGCCCTGGGGCGTCTCCGAGTCGGCGTTCAGCGCGCGCGATCTTGAGTTCACTTATCAATATTCCAACTTTGGTGTTCCGGGTCTGGGCCTGAAACGCGGGTTGAGCGAGAACCTGGTCATCGCACCGTATGCCACGGCGCTCGCAGCGATGGTCGATCCGTCTGCTGCCATGCGCAACTTTGCGCGACTCACTGCGGTGGGCGCATGCGGCCGTCACGGCTTCTATGAAGCACTCGACTACACGCGTACCCGATTGCCATCGGGGTCGCGCGTCGCCATAGTTCGTGCCTTCATGGCACATCACCAGGGCATGACCGTGGTGGCCATTGCCAATGTGTTGTTCGATGGCCGCATGCGCGCACGCTTTCACGCTGAAGCCAGTGTGCAGGCTACCGAATTGCTATTGCAGGAGCGCACTCCACGCGATGTTTCCATAGCCCATCCGCGTGCCGAAGAAGTCGCCACTGCAGCGCGCATCAACAACACCGATCTGCCGGAAGTGCGGCGGTTGCATACGCCACACACGGCCACGCCGCAGACACACTTGTTGTCCAACGGTCGCTATGCGGTGATGCTCACCGGCGCAGGTTCCGGCTACAGTCGCTGGCGCGAGCTGGGACTGACGCGCTGGCGTGAAGACGCCACGCGAGACGATGCCGGCAGCTATATCTTCCTGCGCGATGTGGTCGATGGCAGTGTCTGGTCCGCCGGCTATCAGCCCAGCGGTGCGGAGCCAGACAGCTACGAAGTCACCTTCACTGAAGATCGCGCCGAATTCCATCGCAGTGACGGTACGCTGACCACGACACTGCACGTGGTGGTATCGCCGGAAGATGACGCTGAAGTTCGACGGGTGTCAATCACCAATGGCGGTGATGAAGCGCGCGACATCGATGTCACTTCCTATAGCGAGCTGGTACTGGCGCCGCCGGCAGCCGACAATGCACATCCGGCGTTTTCCAAGCTGTTTGTGCAGACCGAATATGTGGCCAGGCTAGGGGTGCTTCTGGCTACCCGCCGCAGACGTTCGCCTGACGATGCGCAGATCTGGATCGCGCATCATGTAGTGGTGGATGGCGAAGTGCTGGGTCGAGCCGAGTACGAAACTGATCGTGCCCGCTTTCTGGGACGCGGTCGTGAAGTGAACTTGCCCATTGCCGTTATGGATGGTGGACCGCTGTCGAATACCGTCGGCACTGTGCTCGACCCAATTTTTGCCTTGCGCTGTCGCGTGCGTATTCCACCTGGTGCGACCGTGCGTCTGTCGTTCTGGACCAGCGTGGCTGATTCGCGCGTCGCGGTGCTGGATTTGTTCGACAAGCACCACGATGCCAATGCCTTCATGCGCGCCGCCACGCTGGCGTGGACGCAGGCGCAGGTGCAATTGCGACACCTGGGCGTGACCGCCGAAGACACCAATCTGTTTCAGCGTCTGGCTGGCCATGTGCTGTATGCCAATGCGTCATTGCGACCTTCATCCGATACCATCCGGCGCGGCAGCGGTACTGTCTCTGCCCTGTGGGCGCAGGGCATTTCCGGCGATCTGCCCATCGTCCTGTTGCGCATCGATCACGTCGAAGACATCGATATCGTGCGGCAGCTGCTGCGCGCGCATGAGTACTGGCGACTCAAGCAACTGGCCGTCGATCTGGTGATATTGAACGAGCGCGCGCACTCCTATGTTCAGGACCTGCAGAATGCGCTGGATACGGCAGTGCGCATGAGCCAGTCACGGCCGGCCGTGAACGCCGGTGTCGACAAGGCCAAGGGTTCGGTATTCGTGTTGAGAACCGACCTGATTGCCGCGGAGACGCGGGCAATGCTGTCTTCGGTCGCACGCATGGTATTTCATGGCCAACGGGGCAGTCTCGCCGAGCAGCTTGAGCGACGCGCCGAGAGCCACGGCGAGATGAAGCGCGTTCTGCCCACCAAGCCACGCTTGTCGATTGCCGCGCCTGCGCCGTCACGCGAGCTGGAGTTTTTCAATGGCATGAGCGGCTTTGGTGAGGACGGGCGCGAATACGTCATTACGCTGGAGGCAGAACAATCAACGCCAGCGCCATGGATCAATGTGATTGCCAATCCGCAGTTCGGATTTCAGGTTTCCGCGGAAGGCGGTGGCTATACCTGGTCGGTGAACAGCCGTGAGAATCAGCTGACGCAGTGGAGCAACGATCCGGTGACGGATCGTCCTGGTGAAGTGCTGTATGTACGCGATGAAGATACCGGTGAGATATGGAGTCCAACTGCCGCGCCGGTGCGCGACGCTGCGCCCTATGTGATTCATCACGGTCAGGGCTACAGTCGTTTCGACCACACTGCGCAAGGCATTGAACTTGAATTGCTGATGTATGTACCCATCGACGACCCCATCAAGATCTGTCGCCTGAAGCTGCGCAATCTTTCACAGCACACCCGGCATCTGTCGGTGACAGCGTATGTCGAGTGGGTGTTGGGCACGTTGCGTGGCGCAGCGGCGCCGATCATCACTACCGAGATGGATACCATCACCGGCGCAATGCTGGCGCGCAATACCTGGAATGCGGTGTATGGCTCACGGGTGGCCTTTGCCGATCTGGCGGGATTGCAGACACAGTGGACCGGCGATCGGCGCGAGTTCCTGGGTCGTCATGGGCGGCTGGATCGGCCCGCGGCATTGCTTGACTCGGCGACCTTGAGCAAACAGACCGGAGCGGGCCTCGATCCCTGCGGCGCCTTGCAGACCGCGCTGACGCTTGGCATCGATGAGCAAACTGAGATTGTATTCCTGCTCGGTGAAGCCGCCTCGGTGAGTGACGCGCAGACTCTGCTGATGCGTTATCGGGCCTGCGACCTGGATGCAGTATTGCGTACGGTCACCGACTACTGGGATGAGGTGCTCGGCACGGTTCAGGTCAGGACGCCGGATCGATCGATGGACATCATGCTCAACCGCTGGTTGCTTTATCAAACGCTGGTGTGTCGCACCTGGGCGCGTTCAGCTTTTTATCAGGCCAGCGGCGCGTATGGCTTTCGCGATCAACTGCAGGACGGTATGGCGCTGGCGATGACTCGTCCCGCGATTACCCGTGAACACTTGCTGCGTGCAGCCGGAAGGCAATTTCCGGAAGGCGATGTACAGCATTGGTGGTTGCCGCCGACCGGGCAGGGTGTGCGCACGCACATATCAGATGATCGCATCTGGCTTGCTTATGCTTGTATGCACTACTTGAACGTTACTGGCGATGTATCGATTCTTGAGGAGCAAATCGCATTTATTGAAGGCGTGAAACTTGACCCGCATCAACATGACGCCTACTTTCTGCCCGCCATCAGCGACGACGGCGCCACCTTGTTCGAACACTGCGCGCGAGGATTGGACGCCAGTCTGGCCGTAGGTGCGCATGGGTTGCCGTTGATTGGCACCGGCGACTGGAATGACGGCATGAATCGTGTCGGTGAGCAGGGCCGTGGCGAAAGTGTGTGGCTGGGGTGGTTTCTGCACACCACGCTCACCGGCTTCGCTGCGGTGGCCAATGCACGCAATGAACCGGCGCGCGCCACGCAGTGGGTGGTACATGCAGCTGGTCTCAGTGCGTCGCTGGAGCGCGAAGCCTGGGATGGCGCGTGGTATCGGCGTGGCTATTTCGACGATGGTACTGCGTTCGGTTCGGCGACCAATGATGAATGCCGTATCGATTCGATCGCGCAATCCTGGAGTGTGCTTTCCGGGGCTGCGAATCCAGATCGTGCTGCACAAGCCATGGCTGCAGTCGATGCACAACTGATTCGACGCAAGGAAGACTTAGCGCTGTTGTTTGCGCCGCCCTTCGATCACACATCCCTGGACCCGGGATATATCAAAGGCTATCCGCCCGGGTTGCGCGAAAATGGTGGGCAATACACGCATGCAGCCACCTGGTCGGTGATTGCATTTGCCAAACTGGGCGATGGCGACAAAGCTGCTGAATTGTTTGCCCTGCTCAATCCGATCAATCACGCCAGCACCCGTACTGGCCTGCGACGCTACAAGGTGGAGCCCTATGTGGTGGCGGCGGACGTGTATTCGATGGTGCCACATGTTGGTCGCGGCGGCTGGACCTGGTATACCGGTGCGGCAGGCTGGTTGTACCGCGCTGGCATCGAGAGCATTCTCGGCTTCCAGCAGCAAGGCGATCATCTGTTGATGCGGCCATGTATACCGAAGTCATGGCCGCGTTTCGAGATATGCTTCCGGTATCGTTCAGCCCGCTACGAAATCGTGGTAGACAATCCAGACGCCATTAGTCAGGGTGTGATTCGTACTGTGCTGGATGATGTTGATATTGCCGGGCAGCGTATTCTGCTGTGTGACGACGGTGTAACACATCATGTGCTCGTAACGCTCGGACTGCCGCCACCCGCCAATATGGAATTAACGCTATGACCGACATTCCACCCGACTCCCTTCGCGAAGCATTGCAGTTCCTGATCCGCAGTGACATGCCGGCTGACCCCAAACGCATGCTAATCGCAGTGGTCATGGAAGCCATTGCCACGAAGGAAGCTGCAATCGTAGTGCGTGACACGATCAGGAAAGACGCTCCTGCGTGGCAGCAGGCCGAAGTCGATGTGCTCAGTTCGTTTCTGCAGGGCAAGGTAGCGAAAAGCTGGCAGCATGCCGACGAACTGGTGACGCATCTGGCGCGCGAGCTGAAACGCAATGCAATGGATGTGCGCGCCAAGGCAATCGAACTTGGCTTTGGTGTCGGCGTGGATTACCGATTGGCCAGATCGCAAGGAAGCACTGAGTAACCTACTGCGCCCGGCATCTTGCTCGCGTACGGTGCTCGGAATCCACACATATCGACGCATATGCTCCGGTTCCTGCGCTCCGGTCGCGTGCAACGTGCCTTCGCTCGTGACGGTTACGCAGTGTTTCCTCAGTGCGTCATTGCATACATCAGATAGTTGATGCCCGTCTGATACGCCAGCAGCGTATACGGTTGTGGATATAGTGGATTGTCGGCGTGCTCCCAGGCATCACCCAGATCCATGTTGAAGTTGATGATGACCATCAGGCGACCATCGTCATCGGTAATGCCACGCCAGTAAGGCGTGAAGCCATCCCTTTCATAGGTGACGCCGCTCAGGACGGCCCCGATGCCCGGGACCTGGATGCGATGGTCCACATCGTAGACCACATGAAATACGCCATCGGCATCGGCCAGATCGACCATGGGTCGGTCCGGAAATACGCGCTGCATGGACTCGGCAAAAATCGCCCATTCCCGTGTGCCGTGAAAGTCATCCACCATCAGCGTGCCGCCGCGCAGCAGATAGTCGCGTAACCGCTGCGCGCGCGGCTCATCCAGATACCAGTAGCCTACTTCGACTGCATACAGGAAGGGATAGTCGAATATTGCGTCATCCATGACATCCAGCGCCACGCCTTCGGTAGCGGCATCCACATTGGTGAGGCGACGTATGCCTCCCAGAAAGTGTGTTTCAGCCTCCGGTGCATCAGTGGTCCATCTGCCGCCGCGCCGTCGCCAGCCGCCTCCCTGGTTGTAGTCGGGGTAGATCATGCGCACGAACTGGAACTCATTGGTCAGTGCACGGGGCTGTTTGTTGTCTGCGCCCGAGACGCTGCCGGACAGCAAAACAACCAGCAGCGACAGGCCGCATAGCCAGAGGGTGCTGGCATTCCAGCGTGCGCGAACAGTGCCAAACGGGTTGCGGTGCCAGTGCATGCGTGCCTCTGCGGTTTGTGCACACGCTATCAGAGCATCATGCCCACGCCAACTGTCAAGAAATGCAAGTGTTTGACCAGTCTTTTCAGCTGCCCTGGGGCTGCGGCCGGAATCGTTGTTCTCGGCAGGTGTCAGTCGCAGTTGTCCTTCCTGCCGGCTCGGTATCTACCTGGCGCGGCATGGATCAATAGGGCGCAACCAGTTTTTCGAACTTCATGTCATTGAAGTCATGCAGCAGCCTCTCGCTATGCAGCCCTTTGGCGCCAATGCGACCTGCATGTATGCAGCCATCCGTGGCCCAGAGAAGCCGGCCGCCATGAATATCTGCCCATTCCCAGGTGGGTAGTAGGAGGGAGCTTTCGGTCCGTGTGTTAAACAGTTCGTGAGTGTCGTAGTACACGCTCCGGCCCACCGGATGGTGAATCGTGGCATGAGCATGCTTGCGCAGCAGCCAATGATCTTTGATCCGTTTCTCGAACAGCGTGACCATTGTCCGGCGCTGTGTACTTCATGCTCCAGCCGTCCCGTTGCAGGCGGATGTAGTACACGCCCGGACATTCGCCGCCGTAGTGCTCGTGCCATGGATAGGTTTTGGTCCGCTGCAAATGACGATCTTCCTGTTGAACTTCATGACCGTAGCCATCGTTCAGCCAGTAGCGTGCAGCAGTTTCAAAGAGCCCACCGCCGTGCCAGCAATCGCCCTTGGCGAATAGCGAAATGGCCTTGAGATAGGGTGCCCTCGAGATGGCGGTCCACGAGCCCTTGACGCTCGATGACCAGCGGCCGTTCATCGCGAAATACATGAAGTGTTTGCCGTCGGGAGAAAGGTCGCAGCGACGTTCGTAAATCCGGCCATACAACCACTGACCGAGCGTGAACTTGTCGTTCTGCAGATCCCAGCCGATGACTGCCGTGTGTCGTGTGGGGCCACGACGAATAACGACCGCGCTGGTGGCATCGCGTGCCAGCAGCACATGAAGGCGGGGAGGGATAGTTCGGGACATGGATACCTGGAACCCAGCGATCTAGACCGCGCTGGGTATTTCGTCGAGCGACATGTAAACCACCTTGCCATGTTGCCGGGCAAGGGCAACCATTTCATCCGCACCTGCGGACGGACCGCCGATGCGCAAACAGCCATCGCACTTGGATACCAGGCGACGCGAGATTGGATGAAAGATTTCATTGAATGCTGGATCGCCGATGTGTGTGGAACCGGCATGTTCGATGAGCGGCAGGGCGTACCACTCACCCATGACGGGTAAATGCCCGGCGCGAAACAGGCGCAGGGATGCCTCGGTCATCGCTCGAACATTCTTTTCGATCAGCACGGGATCATCGTTGGTGCCCGAACGATACGGACCGGCGACCAGGATCATTTGTGGGTTCATCGGCATCTCTCTGGTTTGTCAATTGTTCGTTCAATCATAAGACAAGGCTATCGCGCTTACGCAGGCATCGGGTCCCGATTGGGTTGAAAGCACCTTGGCTGTTCGTCAATTACCAGCCAGCCGAGGCTTACCGCATGACATCAGCGGCAAGACGTTTGGTGAAAGGCAGCCGGAATGCCTGCGGCGAAAGAAATGCAAGAACGGCGGCAATGATAAACAAAGCGGGAACGTCGCCGTACAGGTGATGAACGTGCATCGGGTTCTGCACTGACTGCACCGCCATCACTGCACCATGGACGATGCTCGACCAGATGGCGAAAGCGACCAGGCCCAGATGCTGATCTGGATTGCGAGCGGCAATGAGCAGGAAGACGCCCAGGGTCGCGTAAATGGCAATGATCATCTCGAGATATTCCGACCGTCCGCTGGACCAGGCCCACCCCGATGGCCAGAACACCGTAAGCGGGTAGAAGCCAAAAATTGCAACAACACTGACGATGCGCAGTGCGAGTCTGAGGTATTTCAAGCGTTCGATTTCATTCATGGAGCCTCCACAGGAAAGTTGTGGCTTTGTTCGCGAATTGCGGCCTGAAGTTCGCGTCAGGCTTCAAAGCGCACTTCCGAGGTTAGGATAGCCCGTGCCTTTGGCCCGAAGCTGCTGATGTTGGTGAGGGTGGCGTTGTGATGCTGGATCACTTGCGGCGGTGTGAGATAAGCATTGCCTTGTGTTGTATGTCCGTCAGCAACCAGGACGACGGGAAATCCCAGTGCGAGCGCACGCCGAGTACTCGTGTCCACACAGAACTCAGTATGCAAGCCACAGATCACAACCTCACCTACACCGCGTTCTTTGAGGAGTGCTTCCAGGTTGGTTCGATGGAAGGAGTCGGGCGTGGTCTTTCGGACGAATAAATCGCCTTCTTGAGAGATAAGGCTTGTCGGCAACTTCCAGCCTTCGGTTCCGAATTCCAGATAACCGTTCTTTCCTTCATGCTGAACGAATATCACGGGTACTCCGGATCGTCGAGCCCGTTGCGACAGCTCGTTTATGCGGTCGATGACGAGATCGACTTCGAATGCCGCATCCTGCCCTTCGCACAAGTCTCGCTGAACGTCTATGACCAAGAGAGCTGACTTCATGTGTTTCCCTCAAAGGCTGCCTGAACTTAAGACTTAACGTTTGAGCTGAGCGTCACTGACTGCACGGACACCTTGTCTCTTTGAGAGGCTTGCCGGGCGCTAACTTTCACCATGACTGGCAACGCATACCTTGTTTCCTTCTGGATCCCGGAAGTAGGCACCGTAGTAGTTGGCGTGGTACTCCGGCCTTAAGCCAGGCAGCCCTTCCGAAGTGCCGCCGCTGCGCAGCGCAGCCTCGTGGGCAGCTTCGACGGTCTTTCTGTCTTTGGCAAGGAAGGCAACCATCTGCCCATTACCTGGGTGATGTGGCTGTCCATCGTAAGGCTTGCAGATAACGAAGTAGGGCCGTGAGCGACCTTCGCTGTGCCACCCAGCCCAAGGCTTATCTGGCTCACAGAAGCGCGCTTCGTTGCCAAGAACAAGCATGACTTCGGAGTAGAACTTCAAAGCTCGATCGAAGTCTTTGACGCTCACAAAGATATGCGAGAACACGGCAGCTCCTTTAGCTCCTGTGACGCCCAACGTTCCGGTTATCCGCTTGGCCCAACATAGAGGCAAAGCTCTTTGGCGGGCTCCTCGACCCCAGTGATGTAATCGTGCACAGACCGTAATCCGTCTTTCAGACCGCGATAATGAACTCGATCAAGGCATTTCTCGCGAGAGAGCCACGCAAACTCCGAATGCTCCGAGGGATCGAGACGGACAATGGCGTCCTCAACTTCCGCTGCGTACACGCCGATCGCCTGCATTTCACCAAATCGCCGGTTGTAGATGAGATACGCGTGCTCCCCCGCCCAGATCGCTTTCGCCCGAAGGCCGTAGCGATCCAACACTCGGGAGATCGCCTCTGTGATCGACTCCCCATCATTCACGAAATTGCTTGGAATCTGCCAGAATCTACCTCCGTTGAAGTAGCGCGTAGCCTTCTCAACAGACGTGTACAGCAGCAGAAACTCAGCTTCCGCGCCGCGCCGGCGGAACACCCAGACGTCGAAAATATTGGCCGAGAGATGCATAGAGCTGGACCTATTGCTGATAACGCCGTGAAAACAGGCGCGGCTTACCGCGTCGTGCAAGGAAGGAACTATCCTGTCCGCCGCAATCGGTTGTTATGCGACGCCTTAATACGAAGTGCCGTCTTTGTGCGTTAGCATCCATGCGCCGGTTTCTAGCTGAGTGAACTTGAGGTCATCCCGCGGATATTCCGCGTAGTCTCCGGGCGTACGATCGCCGATCTCCAGGTACTGCACCTTGCCCTGCGACCTGTTGATAAGCTGATGACCGACACCTGTTCCGGCTTTGAATCCGCAGCAATCACCCGCACTGAGCACGAACTCCTTCTCCCCCAGAACTAAGGTCGGGTTTCCGGAGACGACGAAGATGAACTCGTCCTGTTTGGTGTGATGGTGAAAGAGTGCCGATACTGCACCCGGCTCCAGTTCCGTGAGGTTAATCCCGAAATTCGTCAGGGTGAAGTGATCACCCAATCGATGTTTGATGCGGCCCTCGACCTGCGTCGAAAACGGCGCCGGATAGATTGTCTTCCGGCTGAGCGCCGGCACATCAACGGCCTGGAGTGGCTCTGAGTTCATCGGTAACCTCCCGTCACTAGGCGGCATGCGAAAGCGACATACGAAGCTCACTAGCGATCTCCGCCAACTCCTCCACCGGTGTCCGCGGATAGTCTTCGGTCCTAAACAGGCGACTGGGTTCACTGTGGTCGTATCTGGGCACCAAGTGAACGTGATAGTGCGAGACAGTTTGCGATGCCTTGATGCCGTTGTTCTGAAACATGTTCAAACCGACAGCGCCAAACGCCCTTACCATGGCCATCGCCACACGTTGCGACTCCTCGTAGATTGACAACATCACGTCGCGCTTGAGCTCGAGCAAAGACGTGACGTGCTGGTTCGGAATAACAAGCGACGCTCCTCGCTCAAACTGAGCGCGGTTGAGAAAGACTGAGACCAGCGGGCCGCGCGAGACGAAGGCGCAAGGAACCCTTCCGGCGAGGTACGCGCAGAACGGACAGACATCTTCGTTCGGTATTTGGAACGCCATTGCTCTGCCGCCTAATGTTAAATTGACCAGCGAACTTGTTCGTCTGCGTTCAATGATAAGTTAGATCCAGTTTTCCAATCGTTTCCAAAGAGGAATAACACCGCTCAGTCATAAATCGGAGTTTGAATGAACTGACGACAAGGATCTACTTCACGTGCGACTTTGAACGGGTGTAAATCCTGAGGATGGACTGAAACGTACTTGTTCCCAGTACGCGTTATCATTACCGTCCTACGATTTTCATCCGGGGGCTCAATTCGCCAAATCAATCCTTCGCGAATTAGTGTTTCTGCCACTATCCATGGAACCTCTTTCGAAATTCGTTTTCTTTTGGCAGCTTCCCCTACGTAATTCATATCAGCCAACATCTCTTCATCAACAATTTTTTTTTGCTTTTCGTTTGTAACCAGAGTGTCATGAAGCTTGAAGAGTGCTTTCTCACTGGAGCACCAGTATGCATCGCTCTCTAATTCTGTCGGACACACGGAAGAAACCTGGCTTATACCAATGATGAGCACAGCAATATGCATACGTATGAATTTCATATCATCTTTAACTTGTTTTAATCAGTCTGATTAACATGGCGTCTGATAGATAACACCGGACGCGCTTAACAAATAAATCCTTGTTTCCGTTCATGATTGTTCTTTTCTTGCTGGATAACACCAGTATTAACAGGCTCGTTCAGAACGGAGCGTATCTCGCATGTGTTGGGTTGCCAAGCCTGACATGAATAAGTCTTAGGTGACTAGGGCTGTTGTGCTTTGGCCGCTCTTGGGCATCCATGCTCTCGCGGCATTGGGGCTTGCTGCCCGGCGCCGCCCAACCTACATGAGGTCGGGGAGCACCCTCACCCTGGCCCTCTCCCTCAGGGAGAGGGGAACAATCATCAAGCCGCGCCCTGAGCCTTCTGTTCCAGCAGAATCGTTTTCAGTTCGGGGATGCACGAACCGCAGTTGGTGCCGGCTTTGAGTTTCTGGCCGATCTGTTGTGGTGTGGTCAGGCCCTGTTTC
The DNA here is from genome assembly GCA_963748005.1 of uncultured Pseudomonadota bacterium. GTDB lineage: Bacteria > Pseudomonadota > Gammaproteobacteria > Steroidobacterales > Steroidobacteraceae > CAILZL01. Next base: position 1,037,853 of record CAVVHH010000002.1, on the reverse strand, counting down.
TTGATGGCGGCGCAGATGGTGTTGCGGCCGACGCCGAAGCAGGAGCATACGGTGGGGCCGACATCGCCGGCGGGGTCGACGGAACGACCTGCAAGCAATCCGGCGCGATCCACTTCGTTCACCTTGGCCTTGATGAACAGGCCGGCCAGCCAGGAACGCGAAGGCAGGTCGGGGCGCGGCGAAACGTACACGCAGGCTTCGATGCGATTGTCGATCAGGTATGCAGCGCGATAGATGCGTGTGCCGACATCGTAGTACTCCAGAAAATCGGCATCGGCGTGTTCGGCGCCCAGCAGTTTGCGTGCCCAAGGCGACCAGTCAGCATAAGTACGGCGGCCGGCAATTTCATGACGAATGAATTGTTCGCCCTGCGCATGGGTCCACCAGATGGCTTCTTTCACAGTGACCTGCTGGCGCGACAGCACGAAACCCTGCCAGGAGCTGATGAAAGATTCGATGCGCACCGGAGTGTGCTTCAGCTCCGGTTCGCCGGAGATGGGATCCACCACCGGATTGACCACCGAGCCAATGCGCGCATCAGAGGCAAACGCACCGCTCCAGTGAATGGGTGCGAACACCATGCGCCGCGGCATTTCGCCGCTGAACTTCAGGCGCGCCACCATCGAACCCCAACGTGAGGCCACTCGCACCAGTTCGTTTTCGCGCACGCCATACAGCAGGGCGTCCTGCGGATGCATGTCGATGTAAGGTTCGGGAATGTGATTGTTCAGGCGCGCGGCCTTGCCGGTGCGCGTCATGGTGTGCCAGTGATCGCGAATGCGGCCGGTGTTCAATACTAAAGGATATTCTTCATTGGTGGCGTGTTTGGGGAATGCCGGCTTGGTAGCTATGAAGCGCGCCTTGCGGTCACTGAATGAAAATTGCCCGGCGGCATACACGCGCTCGGTGCCCTTGTTCTTTTCCAGCACCGGCCACTGTATGGGTTGCAGTTCGTCGTATTCATGTCGGCTCAGTTCCTTCATGCCATACAGATTGAATACACGATCGCCGTTGTTCTGGCTGGCCGACAGCGCGGCATGTTCCAGAAAAATTTCATGCGCTGACTTGAAGTTGAAGCCCTGTGTGAAGCCCATGCGTTTGGCCACTTCACACATGATCCACCAGTCCGGCTGGGCATTGCCCGGCAAGGGCAGAAAGGCGCGCTGCCGTGAAATCCGGCGTTCGGAATTGGTGACGGTGCCGTCCTTTTCGCCCCACGCGGCGGCGGGCAGCAACACATGCGCGACATTGTTGGTGTCGGTGTTGAGCACCACATCGGAGGACACTACCAGTTCGCATTTCTCCAGTGCGGCCCTGACCTTGTTGGCATCGGGCAGGCTCACCACCGGGTTGGTGGCCATGATCCACACGGCTTTCACCTTGCCGGCAGCAATGGCCTTGAACAGATCGACGGCCTTCAGGCCAGCCTTGTCGGCCATGCGCGGGCTGTCCCAGAAAGTCTGCACGATGCGCCGGTGCGCGCTGTTGTCGAGATCCATGTGTGCGGCCAGCATGTTGGCCAGGCCACCGACTTCGCGACCGCCCATGGCGTTGGGCTGGCCGGTGATGGAGAACGGTCCCATACCCTGCTTGCCGATACGGCCGGTGAGCAGGTGACAGTTGATGATGCTGTTGGCCTTGTCGGTGCCTTGCGAGGACTGATTCACGCCCATCGAATACATGGTGATGGTGCGCGCGGTGTTGGCGAACAGCCGATAGAACTCTTCCAGCACCGATACGCTGACACCGCAGGCCTTGGCCACCGAACTCACCGAACCCGCGGTGTTGTCGGCCATGATCATGGCTTTCTCGACACCCTTGGTGTGGTCCTTGATGAAGTCCACATCGGTGACGCCATGCTGATGCAGGTAGCTCAGCAGGCCGTTGAACAGCCACACATCGCTGCCAGCTTTGACGGGCAGATGCAGATCGGCAATTTCGCAAGTGGGCGTACGCCGCGGATCGACTACCACAATCTTGAGTTCCGGACGCAGTTCGCGTGCACGCACGATGCGCTGGTACACGATGGGATGACACCACGCGGTATTCGATCCAACCAGCACAATGAGATCGGCATGATCCAGGTCATCGTAGTTCACCGGCACCACGTCTTCGCCCAGCGAGCGTTTGTAGCTGGCCACGGCGGAAGACATGCACAGACGTGAATTGGTATCGATATTCGCCGAGCCGACGAAACCCTTCATCAGCTTGTTGGCAATGTAGTAATCCTCGGTGAGGATCTGTCCTGACACATACAGCGCCACGGCGTCCGGGCCGTGTTCATCGATGATCTTGCGAAAGCCACTGGCGACTTTGTTGAGCGCAACATCCCAGCTGACATCGTGCCACTGGTCATCACTGCCACCCTCGGCATCGCGCACACGTGGTGACAGCAGCCGGCCGTCAAGACTGAGCGTTTCGCCCAGTGCAGAACCCTTCGAGCACAGCCGCCCAAAGTTGGCTGGATGTTCAGTATCTCCACTTATGACTGGGCCGCTGACCGTCGGACCTTGTTTGCCCAACGTAACCTTTACGCCGCAGCCGACGCCGCAGTAAGGACAGGTGGTTTTGATCGGCTCGCTCAAAGTGACACTCGACATCGAATCAATCTATTGCTGCTGTTTCATTCCCTCTCCCTTGAGGGAGAGGGCAGGGTGAGGGTACGGTTACGTAGGTTGGGCTGAGTCTGCGAAGCCCAACAAACCTGGCCTTTGGAGAAACGTTGGGCTTCGCAGACTCAGCCCAACCTACAGGGATGCAGGGAGTGCCGATGTTGCCGGGAGCATTCATCGGCCAACCTACACGGAGCATTGATTCTACGCCGCCGAATCCGCAAACGAAGCACCAAACAACAAATGCTCCCGCATGCTGCCGATATCGCGGCCTTCATTCATCAACTCGAAATACCATGGGCCGTCCTTGGTATCGCCATACAGCACACAGCCCTTCACCTGGTTGCCTTCGATGACCACCCGCTTGTAGATGCCGCGCTTGGCGTCCTTCATCACCAGCGCTTCGCTGTTCGGACCACCCTGGAAATCGCCGGCTGAGAACAGATCAATACCGGTGACCTTCAACTGCGTGGAAGTAATCGAGCCGCGATAGTAGGACACACCCACCTCGGCAAGGTGAATGGCACACACGCGTGCCTGATCCCATAGTGGCGCCACCAGGCCATAACACTGCTTGCGATGCTGCACGCATTCGCCGACGGCATAAATAGTGGGATCATAGGTTTGCATGCTGTCATCCACCAGAACACCACGTTCGCAGCGCAGGTTGGCTTTCTGCGCCAATTCGATATTCGGGCGAATGCCGGCGGCCATGACCACCAGGTCGGCATTGATCTCGCTGCCATCGTCAAAGCGCACGCCGGTGACGCGCTCATTGCCGATCAACGATACGGTTTTGGCGGGCATCTTGAAATTCAGGCCGCGCTGTTCCAGTGAAATCTTCAGCATTTCACCGGCAACCTTGTCGAGTTGCCGTTCCATCAGCGAATCGAGCAGATGCACTACGGTGACATTCATGCCGCGACGCTTCAGACCATAGGCGGCTTCCAGTCCCAGCAGCCCGCCGCCAATCACCACCGCATGTTTGTATTGTTTGGACGCAGCCAGCATCGCATCGACATCGCTCAGGTCGCGGAAGCTCACCACGCCCGGCAGATCCTTGCCCGGCACCGGCAGGATGATGGGATTGGAGCCCGTGGCCAGCAGCAAGCGATCGTAGGCAAATTCGACACCGGCAGCGGTTTTCACCACGCGGCGCGTGCGGTCAATGGCTACGGCGCCATCGCCGGCATGCAGCTTGATGCCTTTTTCCGCATACCACTCCTTTGAGTTGATCATGATGTCGTCGGCTTTCTTTTCACCGGACAACACGGGCGACAGCAGAATGCGGTTGTAGTTACCGTGTGGCTCGGCGCCGATCACGGTGATGTCATAGGCGTTGGGTGACAGCTGCAACAGCTCTTCAATGGTGCGCATGCCGGCCATGCCGTTGCCGATGACCAGCAGCTTGCGCCGACCGCCTTTGCGCAGCGCGGTGGATTGCACCCAGACAGCCCCCCCCTGCACACGCACCGGATAGGCAGAAATGGAATTGTCCGGATCTTCCTGGCAACGACCGGTGAGCAGATTGTAGTGGTGCTTGTAAATGGGCGAGGCCACCACCAGCTCACCATTCAGGTCACCGACCAGACCACGTGAAATGACATTGGCCTCTGAAGCGGGGTCATAGTTGTCCACCGCGAACACCATGTCGTCGAAACGGAAGATCGCAATTTGCTTGCCATCGACCAGTGCGCATACGCCGGTGTTGGGTGTGATGTCGTCAAAGGCGCAGACCTTGTGCCACAGACTCGTGAAGGGAGATTTCACTGCTTCGCTCATCGTTACACCGCTTCCTTCAGTTCTTTCCGTTCCAGGCGCTGCCCCAGCTCTTCGCTGGTGGCCGGACGAATCTGGCCGCGCTCCTGCACGAACACCACGCGGTTGTCGGTGGCGTCGCTGTTCACGAAGTGGCGGAAGCGCTTCAGGGTTTCAGGTTCATTGATGGCCTTCTTCCATTCGCATTCGTAGGTGTTCACCACATTGGCCATGTCGGCTTCGAGTTCCGCACCCAGATTCAGCTTGTCGTCGATCACCACCTGTTTGAGGTAATCCAGGCCGCCTTCGAGGTTCTCCATCCAGGTTGAAGTGCGTTGCAGCCGATCGGCGGTGCGTACGTAGAACATCAGCACGCGGTCGATGTACTTGATCAACGTTGCCTTATCCAGGTCGCTGGCAAACAGATCGGCATGACGCGGTTTCATGCCGCCATTGCCGCATACGTACAGATTCCAGCCTTTTTCCGTGGCAATCACGCCGATGTCCTTGCCCTGTGCTTCGGCGCACTCGCGGGTGCAGCCTGATACTGCAAACTTGATCTTGTGCGGCGAACGCAGGCCCTTGTAGCGATTCTCCAGCTCGATGGCGAGGCCAACCGAGTCCTGTACGCCGTAACGGCACCAGGTAGAACCGACGCAGGACTTCACGGTGCGCAGCGACTTGCCGTAGGCATGGCCGGATTCAAAACCGGCGTCGGTGAGTTCCTTCCAGATCAGCGGCAGTTCATGCACCTGCGCACCGAACATGTCGATGCGCTGACCACCGGTGATCTTGGTGTACAGACCAAACTTCTCGGCGATCTGACCAATGATGATCAGCTGGCGCGGTGTCAGTTCGCCACCGGCAATACGCGGCACCACGGAATAGGTGCCGTTCTTCTGCATGTTGGCCAGGTAGTAGTCGTTGGTGTCCTGCAGCTGTGCCTTGTCGCGCTTGAGCACAAACTCGTTGTAGATCGAGGCCATGATCGAACCGACCGCCGGCTTGCAGATGTCGCAGCCATGGCCATAGCCATGTTTGCGGATCAGCTCATCGAATGACTTGATCTGGCTCAGCTTCACCAGGTGGAACAGTTCCTGACGCGAGAACTTGAAGTGTTCGCAGATGTGGTTGTTTACCGAAACGCCACGGCTTTCCAGCTCGGCTTTCAGGATCTGGCCCACCAGTGTGCTGCAACCGCCGCAGGAGGTGCCGGCCTTGGTGCATTTCTTCAAGGCGCCCAGCGTGGTGCAACCGCCATCAATGGCCGCGCACAGGTCGCCCTTGCTGACGTTGTTGCAGGAACAGATCTGTGCCGAGTTGGGCAATGCCGCCACGCCCAGTGCCACCGGCTTCTTGCCGCCTTCAATCACCGGCAGGATCAGTTCTTCAGGATGTTCCGGCAGGGGCAGGGCATTGAGCATCATCTGCAGCCAGTTGCCGTAGTCGGCCGCGTCGCCGACCAGGATGCCACCGAGCAGATACTTGCCGTCTTCGCTGACCACCAGCTTCTTGTAGATCTGCTTGCGCTCATCCACGAACGAATAAGCACGTGCACCCGGCGACTGACACAGTGCATCGCCCAGCGACGCTACATCCACACCCATCAGCTTGAGTTTGGTGCTCATGTCGGCGCCCATGAACGCTGCTTCCTTGCCAACCAGGTGATTCACCACGGTTTGCGCCATCTGGTAGCCGGGCGCCACCAGGCCATAAATCCTGCCGCTCCACAGTGCGCATTCACCGATGGCATACACATCGGCATCGGAAGTCTGGCACTGATTGTTCACCACCACGCCACCGCGTGGGCCGAGTTCAAGACCAGCTGATTTGGCTAGCGCATCCTGCGGACGAATGCCGGCAGAAAAAACAATCATGTCGGTTTCGAGGAAGCTGCCATCGGCGAACACCATCTTGTGACGTGCAGTGTCACCTGCAACGATCTCCTTTGTGTTCTTGCTGGTATGTACCTTCACACCCAGCTCTTCAATCTTCTTGCGTAGTACCAGACCGCCGGCATCATCCAGCTGTACGGCCATCAGACGCGGTGCGAATTCGACTACATGTGTTTCCACACCAAGATCTTTCAGCGCTTTCGCCGCTTCCAGACCCAGCAGGCCGCCGCCAACTACCACGCCAATCTTGCTGACTTCACCGGCGGCCTTGATGGCTTCCAGATCTTCAATGGTGCGATACACCAGGCAGTGCTCGCGGTTGTAACCGGGCACGGGCGGCACGAAGGGATAGGACCCTGTGGCCAGCACCAGCTTGTCGTAGCTCAGTTCATGGCCCTGCGATGAACGCACCACTTTGTTGGCGCGATCAATGTGTTCGGCCCTGGCATTCAGATGCAGCGTGATGTTGCTGGATTCGAAGAAGCCATCCTTCACCAGCGACAGGTCTTCAGCGGTCTTGCCGGAGAAGAAGCCGGACAGCTGTACGCGGTCGTAGGCCGGGCGCGGTTCTTCGCACAACACGGTGATGTCGTACTTGCCCTGACTGTGGTCGGGCGTGGCTACCAGCGATTCCAGAAAGCGATGGCCGACCATGCCATTGCCGATCACCAGTATCTTTTGCGTGCTCATGTAGTGCTTCCGAAAGGGGTTCAGGCGGCTTCCGAAACAGGATTGGTCGCAATGCTTTCGTTGTTGTGTTTGTGCTTCAGCGCGGCGGCATAAGCTTCGCGTTCTGCAGACTTGTGCGTGGCGTTGAAACGCACGGCAACTGCGCATACCGCGCTTACGGTGACCAGCACGCCCATGATGAACAGACCTTCCTGCGTGGTGGCACTGCCCTTCATCAGGAAGCCGGCAGCCACTGCACCAACGTTGCCGCCAGCGCCGATAATTCCCGACACGCCGCCCTTGGCCTTGCTGTTGATGAACGGCGTCAGGCTGTAAGTCGCGCCGCAGGCCATATGCGTGAACAGACCGAACGCAATCATGGTAACGAACGCCATGTGCGCGGTGCCGGCCTTGGCGAACAGCGTCAGGCCAATGCCCTCCGCCAGAATCAGGATGAACAACCAGCGAGTGCGACCGTCCAGGCCCTTGCTATGCGCCAGCTTGTCGGAAATCAGCCCACCCAGCGCGCGAGCAAACAGGGCCAGCAGGCCGAAGCAGCCCACATAGAAGCCAGCAGTATTCACATCCAGCTTGAATTGATCGACGAAGTAGATCGACGCCATGTTGTGAATGGTCAGCTCCACACCGAAGCAGGCGCCGTAGGTGATGAACAGCATCCACACGCGGTAGTCGCGTGCGGCCAGCACAAAGCTCTGCCAGCCACTCAGGCCCCTGGCGTCGTCGTGATGTGGCAGGTCTTTCAGGTTGCCGCGCGGCGTGTCCTTGGCGCAGCGGTAGTACAGCACCGCCATGATGAGCATCAGCACGCCCGGCACGAACATGGCGATGCGCCAGCCCATGGCCTGTTCCACACCGAAGCTCACCACAGCGGCGAGAATCAACGGCATCAGTGCCTGTGTAGCGCCGCCGCCGGCATTGCCCCAGCCCGCCACCGTGGCATTGGCGGTGCCCACCACATTGGGTGCGAACATGGTTGAGGTGTGCAGCTGCGTGATGACAAACGATGCACCAATGGCGCCGATGCACAGACGAAAGAACAGGAAGCTTTCATAGGTTTGCGTGAAGGCAATGCCCATAACGGGAATCGCACCCAGCGCCAGCAACCACGTATAAGTGAGTCGTGCGCCGAACTTGTCGCACAGCGGGCCAACCAGCAGGCGCACCAGAATCGTGACCATGACGGCCGCTATGTTGATGTTGGCAATCTGATCCTTGGTGAGGCCCAGATCATTGCGGATGATGGGCATCAGCGGCGCGACGGCGAACCAGGCGAAGAAGCAGACGAAAAACGCCATCCACGCCAGGTGAAAGGCCCGCATCGGAATGGTGGAGAAGTTCAGCAGCTGTATGCGCGTCGCACGTCCGTTCATTCGGTCACACCTCTAACTTGCTCGTTCTGGGTCCGACAAAATCGGGACCAAAAAAAACGCCGCGCGAAAATCAGAAGGGCCCGGAGTGCTCTGCTGACGTTCGGCGGCGTTGCCAAGGAAGTTCCTCGCCAGAAGGAGGAACCTCACCAGAGTTGCGGGGGGATGCGAACTCTGTTGATCCTGATAATGCAATGGCCGTGCCAGTCTTTGCTGGCTTTACCAATCAATGACTTATGCTGCATCGGTGGTAGTTGTCGTGGAGAAATGCCCTTTAGCTGAGCTCAAACGGCGCAGTACTGCATCACACCCGCACGTTTTTTGTGCGATGCGATAAGTTTGCAGATAGGCTTGCCACCTCTCGACGTATTCGGGTGTCTTTTTCACCTCTCCCGTTGGGAGAGGTCGCGCGCAGCGCGGGTGAGGGGATGTTTGATTGCACCCTCACCCCAACCCTCTCCCTGAGGGAGAGGGGGCGATTCAAGAGCTTCGACTCAATGACCAAAGTACATCACAACAATCGCTCTACACGGCGCGCCGCCTCACCAGAAACTTCATCGGAGCTGCGTAGCGACATGACCGTTAACGGCTTCGCCCGCGTCCCCGCAATACAATTCAAACAATGGTTGCAGGATGCCGACTGGCAAGCCTGGTCCGAATTCGCCGCCAGCTGGAATGATCTGGGAGTGGACACCTACATGGCCGATGGCGGTCGTTATCGTCGCCGCCGCTTTGAAGCTTATGCGGTCTCAGCACAGGGAATTCAACGCAAGCCGCCCCAGCCGCACTATCAAAGCCGCGACTACAACGCACTGAACGGCGGCATCGAACGCTGGTTCCTGCCCTTTGCCGATCACATCGCGCAGCATCCTTTGTTGCTGGACATTCTGCGCGGCTGCGAACAGCTGTTCAGTTCATTGACGCCCGCCGCATCACGCCCTGCGCAATGGCATGTGGAATGTCATCAATTCCGCATCGAAGCCCAGCCCGGCGTTCATGGCAAACCCACACCCGAAGGCCTGCATCGCGACGGCGTCGACTGGGTGCTGGTGCTGCTCATCACCCGCGAGAACATCGCCGAAGGTGTAACCACCATCTATGACCAGCGACAGCAACCCATCGGCAGCTTTACGCTGACCGAACCCTGCGATGCTGCGTTTGTAGACGATGCCCGCGTGTATCACGGCGTAACGCCGGTACGACCGCTGCATGCAGACAAGCCCGCGTATCGCGATGTGCTGGTGGTGACATTCAGAAGGGGCTGAAGCATGTGCCTCACACAGGCTGGCGTTGCAGCGATAGCGGAAACACAGCATGCTTGGTGCCTGATAAATAAAATGCTGGACTTGCATCTAGGGCTACAGTGTTTGGCACCTCATGAGTCCCCAGTTTGCAGTGGTTGTGATCACTAGTTACTAGAACCTATCTCAAAATTAACTGCCGTGCATAAAGATGTAGAATCGTGCATATGCTGAAATTAAGCGATGCACATTGGGCAAGGATACGGCAGCACTTTCCCGAGGAGAGCCTTGAAGAAAGTCGCCCGGGGCGCAAGCCAGTGCCTGCACGCAAAGTTCTGGAAGGCGTGTTGTGGATTCTGAACACCGGCGCGCAATGGCATCTGCTGCCCCAGTGCTATCCCAACTACAAGACGGTGCATCGGCGTTTCCAGCAATGGTGTCGGGATGAAGTATTGCGCGCGGTGCTGACGGATCTGGCCAATGACCTGCGCGAGCAGGGGATGATCGATGAACGCGAAGCGTTCATTGATGCCACGTTTGCCAGTGCCAAAGGCGGCGGCGAGGAAATTGGCAAAACCAAGCGGGGCAAAGGCGTGAAAATCATGGCGATTGTGGATCGCCATGGCTTGCCCTTGGCGGTCAGCACGCATGCCGCGAACCATCACGAAGTTACGCTGGTGCAGCTGAGCTTCGACTTTTACATGATCGAAGCGAAGCCGGAGAATCTGATCGGCGACAAGGCCTATGACTCCGACCCCCTGGATGAGCAGTTGCGCGAACAGGACATCGAGATGATTGCGCCGCACAAGACCAATCGGGTGAGACACGCCACGCAGGATGGACGGCGCTTGCGCCGTTATCAGCGACGCTGGCTGGTCGAACGCTTCTTCGCCTGGTTGCAATGGCAGCGAAGAATCCTGTGTCGATGGGAGTATTACGCGCAAAACTTCCTCGGCTTTGTACAGCTCGCCTGCATAAATATGCTACTCAAACGAATTTGAGATAGGTTCTAATTACAGGGAGCACAAATTATGACTCCTGACGAGTTGATTGCTCATGTTCACGCAAACTACGCGCGAATTTATTTGGGTGGAATTCCTAGCACTTTAAATGACGACGCTGCATTTCTATCGTTTATTTGCACCCTAACTGCAATCGAAGCATTAGGTGGATTTTTGAAGCCTGACGAGAAAAATGGACCGCGCTTCAAGGCTTTTGTTACCGGCTACTTTCCACAGGCTTATCACGCGCATGCAGAGACTTTGTGGAAGTTCAGAAATGCTGCGGTTCATGGGTTCTCTCCAGGGCCATACAAACTTACTCATCACAATGGGCGGCTACATATGACACAAGATGAGGGCCTCACTATCTTGAACGCTGAGGACTTCTACAGTGCATTGGTATTGGCATCAGAAAAATACTTCACCGAAGTAAAGAAAGAAGCCACTATTCAAGCGTCATTCATGCAGCGCGCTGGTGATCCCGACACAGGAGTGTTAGCTGTGGGTCCGCTTGCGGGATCGTGAGGAAGTCCAGCGTGTCGAGAATGCTTTGTGCCAAAAGGAAAATTAAAGTGAACACACAATTAGAACGAGAACAACAGCGCCGTCTCCTGCTGAAGTGGATCTCCGCCAGTCCCCTGCTAACTCTTTCAGGTTCACTACAAGTCTTCGCACAAGACTACGTAAAGCGCCCCGACCCCATGGTCTGGCCGGCGACGGTTACCGATCTCATTGCCAGCGCCAAGGATGCGGTCAACGTGTTCGACTTCGAGCCGGTGGCTTACAAGAACGTGCCGCCGGCGCACTTTGGTTACATGGCGTCCGGCATCGACGATGAGGTGACGCTGCGTGCTAACCGGCAAGCCTTTCTCAAGTATCAGCTGCGACCGCGTCGTATGCGTGACGTGAGCAAGGTTGATATGTCGGTGAGCCTGTTCGGCACGCGCTGGGATACCCCGATCATCATGGGGCCGACTGGTGCCAACCGTGCCTATCATCCGGACGGTGAGATTGCTGTCGCTCGTGCTGCACGCGCCAAAGGTCACTTGAACGTACTCGCCAGTGCTGCAGGTACCTCCATTGAAGACGCGATGGCGGCACGTCAAGGTGTGGTGTGGTTTCAGCTCTATGCCACCTCGAGTCGTGAAGTGGCGCAGCAGGCCGTGCGACGAGTCGAGCGAGCGGGATGCCCGGTGCTGGAAATCACGGTGGATCGCAACGGCGGTCGCAACCAGGAAACCTACTTTCGTATGCGCCGCCTTGATACGCGCACCTGTGCAACCTGTCATCCGGCGGGCCCGGGAGCCGCCCAGGAGCGGCCGATCTACGATGGCATCGACATGTCCAAAGTGGCCAGTCTGCAGTCTTCCAACATGACCTGGGACTTCATCAAGCTGATGCGCGACACCACCAAGATGAAGCTGATCGTCAAAGGCATCCTTACCGAAGAAGATGCCGAGCTGTGTCTCAAGTACGGCGTTGATGGCATCCATGTTTCAAACCACGGTGGCCGCAGTGAAGACAATGGACGTGGTTCCATCGAGTGCCTGCCCGAAGTGGCCAAAGTCGCCAAAGGCAAAGTGCCGATTCTGTTCGACAGTGGCGTGCGTCGCGGCACCGACATTCTCAAGGCGCTGGCGCTGGGCGCTTCCGCCGTCTGCATCGGTCGTCCTTATCTCTGGGGCCTGGGTGCCTTCGGGCAACCGGGTGTGGAGCGCGTGCTGGAAATCCTTCGCGAGGAATTGACGGCCATCATGCAACAGGTGGGTGCTCCCAATATTGCGGCCATCGCACCGGAAATGGTGCTCAAGGCCTGATGGGGCTGCGAATCCGTGAATGATGAATAGATACACGAAAGAATGATCACCTGACGACTGACTCGTACACCAGCTCGTCAAACAACATTTCAATTCGACGAAGGGGATGTCTCATGCGCAATCGTCGCGAGTTCTTGCTGGACGTTGCTGGTGCAAGTGGTCTGGCATTTGTCGGCTGCGGCCTTGCAGGCATGGCTGCCCATGCGGCGCAAGCGCCCGGCACCAACAAGCACGCGCCGGTTATTGTGGGTGGACGCAAGATCCGTACGGTTGACGTCCACGCGCATTGCATCGTGCCCAAGGCGGCCGCCTTGCTGAATCAGGAAGTGAACGCCCAACCGGCGCAGCTGCTGCTGGAAGGCCAGGGCTTCGCAGACCGGCTGCGGGACATGGACGCACAGGGGATTGATCTTGCAGTCCTGAGTATCAATGCCAACTGGTACGACACCGACCGCGATCGGGCGACGGCGCTGATCAAGATCCAGAATGAAGCGCTCGCACAGTTCTGCGCCATACATACCGATCGTTTTGCAGCCTTTGCCTCGGTTGCACTCCATTTTCCTGACCTCGCCGCCGAACAGCTCGAACAGGCTGTCAAGAAAATGGGCCTACGGGGCGCAGCGATCGGCGGCAGCGTCGCTGGTCGGGAGTTGTCCGATCCGAAATTCCACCCGTTCTTTGCAAAAGCCGAGGAACTGGGAGTAGTCGTATTCATCCATCCGCAGCCGTCGACCGCGCTCAACGATCGATTGAAGGGTAATGGCCCGCTCAACGGCACGGTCTGGTATCCGCTCGAAACAACCCTCGCGCTCACGCACCTCATCTGGGAAGGCACGCTTGATCGGTTCCCCGGTCTGAAGATCTGCGCGGCGCACGGTGGCGGCTATCTGCCGTCGTACATGCACCGTGCCGATCATGGCTGCCAGGTCTCGCCCAATCAGTGTCAGCCCGGCGTGCCAAAGAAGCACCCGTCGGAATACGTCAGGCAGCTCTACTACGATTCGCTGGTGTTTACACCCGAGGCGCTGCGGCACTTGGTCGCGGAGGTCGGCGCTGAACACGTCATGGTCGGAACAGACTATCCATTTCCCTGGGTCAACGCGCCGATCGACCACGTACTCAATACGCCCGGTCTGAACGATGCCCAACGGGAGGCCATCCTCGGCGGTACTGCGGCGAAGCTGTTGGGATTGAAGTCATCGTAGTAGCAAATTGACGGTACCCATCGGCCGGCTGATTCACCTTACAACAGCTGGCGTAACCCTTGCATGGATCAGGCAACACGTCTGAACAGACATTGCCGGCTGCTTGCATGCACCACTTATGACTTACCTCCGCCAACTTTCCACTGCCAGGCAAATTTTGTGGTGCTATCTCATCTGGTACCTGGTTATGGTGGCATTTCATTTCGATCCGGCACCGCGTATCTGGCTCACTTCGCTGGGCATCAGCGCCGTGATCGGTATTGGTTTGATTCTCAGCGTGTCGGGTAACGGCAGGCCTGATTTATGGACCACGGCGCGTTTGTTTCTGATGCCATTCTGCGTGTCGAGCTTTTCAGCGCTGATCAAGGATCGCGGCTTTGTGCTGATCTTTTCGCCGGTGTGGAGTGAGGATTTGTTCGCGCTGGGAGCTTGTGGGGCGTTTGTTCTTGTGTGTTATGGCGTACGGCGCACCGCCATCGCATCAGCTCCAGCGCAGCAAGGCATTGCCGAATAACGCGCCCACTGCAGCCGGCAACAACATGCCGAGCGTGTACCAGGTGGTCACGAACGACACGCTGCTTTCGTTGCAGAACAATCCGTAGACGAATGCGGCAATCGCGCCCGATAACAATCCCGCGATGCAGGCCGTAGTACGCAGCTGAGTGGGTGCGGCACGGCGCAGGGCGCGGCAAAGAACTGCAAACACAGGCAGCGACAACAGGCCGATATTGAACGGGCAGAAAGGTGCGGAGTGACCCAGCCAAGTGGCCATGCGCGCGGCTTCCGGCAACGCCAGCTGCGTGCGGATGGACAGCACGGCCAGCAATGCCACGGGCAGCAGTGGCAATGCCGCCAGCCAGCCAAGCTGGCCAGCAGGTCGTGCCATGCGCTCGCACAATATATATGCGGTTAACCCCAGGCTGATGGCATAGGTCCACTTCATCCAGAACGGCCAGCTGAAGAATGCCGTGGCCAGATCCGGACGCAGACCATAGGCCACCAGCAGCACTAGCAGCGCGAAACCCAGGCCGACAAAACTGCCCCAGGCCAACAGACGCGGAATGAGGTTGCGCTGCGCGGGCTGCAGATCGGAGGTCAATGAGGCGATGAGTTCGTCGGTTTGCATGTCAGTTTCTATCTGCATTGCCCAGCAATGCGCTGAGTTTCTTCAGGCCGCGATGCACGCCCACCTTGATGCCGGACACGGATTGACCGCTGCGTGCAGCCGCTTCTTCCACTGACAGGCCTTCAATGCGTGTCAGTTCAATGGCGGTGCGTTGCGCGGCAGGCAGTTCTGCCAGCAGGTCGTTCACATCGCGGCTGGCATCTTCGGCGTCGGTAGACACAAAACCAAACAGATCAGCGCAGTCGTCAATGTTCACCGTGACGCGCAAACGCTGGCGACGCAGATAGTCAATCAGCTTGTAACGCGCCACCGCATATGCCCACGCAGTAAACGCCTGGGTTTCATCCCAGGTCGCCCGGCGGGTGTGTATGGCCAGCAAGGTTTCCTGCACCAGATCCTCTACTTCAGCATGATCGTACGACAGTCGCCGCTGATAAAACTTGCGCAGCAATAGCGCCAGTTGCCCCAGCAGTTGTCCGTGGGCCATTGCATCGCCCCGCAGTCCGCGCAGCATCAGCTCGCGCAGCTGTGCTTCGGCGTTCTGCAGGAAAGCGGATGCAGGCTCGGACCGACTCATATTCGTATACGGATGATGGGCGGCGCTGGTTACAGGGTCAGCAAAAAAACTGAATTATTTCTGCTGCGCACTGTAACCGAATGCCGGCGAGTTGCGAACTCGATCGAGGCAAGCGAGCTGAAAGCCGCTGACAACCCATTATCTGCCCATTACTTGACTGTCGATCTGATTCAATTTTTACGGAGAGAACCCATGAAGACTGCAAACCTGATGCTGACCTCGATTGCCCTCACTGCCCTGAGTGCCGGAGTGACACTGGCCGCCGACAAGGACATGTCCAAACCCGAGATGGAGAAATGCTACGGCGTGGCCTTGGCCGGCAAGAATGATTGCAAGGCGGGTCCCGGCACCACCTGTGCGGGTACGTCGAAGACCGACTATCAGGCCAATGCCTGGAAGAATGTGCCCAAGGGTACCTGCGTGACCATCAAGACCCCGCATGGCATGGGTTCGCTGATGGAGAAAGCGATGTAATTTTCCGCATGCGTAGGGGCCGGGTATGCCCGGCCCTCCGCACCTGAGAAGGGTCAGGCATGCCTGACCCCTGCGAGAGTTATCCCATGCACCATCCGCATCGCCAACTCACCGCCGGTCTGAGCTTCAAGCCCGAATACTTCGAGGCGGCGCATGCCTGTGGCGAAGCGGGTTTGTGGTACGAGATCCATCCGGAGAATTACATGATCGGGGAAGGCATGATCGCCGGTGGACCGCGACTGGCGATGCTGGACGCCATTTGCGAACGTCACCCTGTATCGGTGCATGGTGTGGGCTTGTCGCTGGCTTCGTTTGATCGGCCTGATACTGCGCATCTGCAGCGCCTTGCGGAAGTCGTCCGACGAACAGAAGCGGCGCTGGTATCGGAACATCTGGCGTGGTCGGTAGTGCAGGGCAGTTATATGCCAGATCTGCTGCCCTTCCCCCGTACCACTGAAGCGCTGCAATGCATTGCACGCAACATCGATATCACCCAGAACGCATTGCAGCGACGCATCCTAATCGAGAATCCCTCGCTGTATGTGCAGCTTGAACATGAATACGGCGAGGCGGAATTCCTGGCTGAGCTGGCGAACCGTACCGGATGCGGTCTGCTGCTGGACGTGAATAACGCTTACATCAGTGCGCACAATCTGGGCAGCGATGTGCATGCTTATCTGGATGCGTTGCCGGTGCAAGCCATCGGCGAGATTCATCTGGCGGGTCATGCGGCCGATGAAAATTCCGCAAGTCCCCTGCTGATCGATACACATGCCGCTCCGGTGAGCGAAGTTGTCTGGTCATTGTGTGAACGGTTGATTGAACGCATCGGCCCGCGTCCGACACTGATCGAACGCGATGACAATCTGCCGGCATTCGAAGAACTGCTGGTAGAGCGGCAGCGTGCAGCTCAAGTGTTGAGTCAGCCGCAGGAGCAGGTCCATGTCTGCGTTGCGTGAGTTCCAGCGCAGCTTCGCGCAGGCGATCCTTGAGCCACACACAACATCCGGCAATCGCTTCGGCGCCGGCCTTGCGGTGTATCGGAACACCGTTGCCAAGGGACTGGTGGATGTGCTGCGCGCCAATTTTCCCACCGTAGTGCGTCTAACGGGTGATGAGTGGTTCGACGCAGTGGCGCTGTGTTATGCGCGCGACCAGCTGCCCGCGCAGCCTTCGCTGGCGCTGTATGGCGCAAGCTTCCCGGATTTTCTGGAACAAACATTGGCAGGGCGGCTGCCGTATCTTTCTTCTGTGGCGGGTCTTGATCGGCTCTGGACCGAAGCGCACTTCGCTGCGGATGCATCGACTCTACAGGCGCAACAGTTGGCGCTGTTGTCTGCGCAGCAGCTCGGTACACAGAAACTACTGCTGCATCCGGCTACACGCTTCATGCGATGCGCAAATTCTGCCGTAACCATCTGGCGCGCCAACCGTCCGCCTGCAGCGCCACCGAATGAGCTTGAAGTCGCCGATGCGAATGAAGCTGTGCTGATCACCCGGCCGCACGGACAGGTGCACATCGAATCTCTGTCGCTTGTCGGGTATGAGTTTCTGTTGCATCTGCGGGCAGGCAACACGCTGGGCGCGGCGGCCGACGCGCTGCTGGCGGTGGATGCCAGCAGCGACATCGCAACATTGCTGGCGACGCTGCTCGTTGCGGGCACTTTCTCCGCAAGCGGCATAACGACCAATGAAGAAAATGAGGAGACTTCATCATGAGCGCCACAATGACTGCAGCCGTCCATTCACGACGTTCGCCGTTTGATCGACTGACAAGCCTCGCGGAACGGGCGCTTCCCGACTCGCTGCTGCTACTGATAGGCCGGTTCGGCATTGCGGGCGTGTTCTTTCTGTCCGGCCGCACCAAGGTTGAAGGCTTGCTGACCATCACCGATTCGGCTTACTCATTGTTTGAAACCGAATATCGGTTGCCGTTGCTGTCGCCCTATGTGGCAGCGCATGCCGCAACCTATGCCGAGCATCTGTTGCCCATTCTGCTCGTGCTGGGCCTGTTCACGCGCTTTACCGCGCTGGGGCTATTCGGCATGACCCTGGTTATCGAGATATTTGTTTATCCGGATGCGTGGGCCACGCATCTGAGCTGGGCGGCGATCCTGTTGCCACTCGTTGCCAAGGGTGGCGGACGCTGGTCGCTGGACCGCTTGCTGGGTATGCCATAGTGCCAATGGTGATTGCATACATCGAGGCCGAAAATGATCACCTGGTCTGGCACTAACTGGTTGCTTCGTATCGCTGTTGTGGTGGCGATTCCGGCCGTTCCATGCTTTGCGTACTACTCACTTGCGTATGTTGACGATGCACAGGGGTTCCTGAAGCTGCTGGTTGTGCTGGCCGGGCCACTCGCACTGATCGGTGGCAGTGGATTGATCCGGGAGTTGTTACAGTCACAACGTTCGAAGTTGATGTTGTGGCTCGCCGGTGTCACCCTGGTTCTGCCGGTGATATTGCTGCTCTGGATTCGGGCATGATCTGTCACGCGGTCACTGCAGGAGCGGGTTCAGGCGAACGACTTGATATACGACTCAACTGCGGTGGGTTCGAACACCTTGCCGTCAAAGAAACCTTCAGCCGTAAAGTGCAGTGACTCATCTCCAGTGGTGAGTGCAAAGCTGCGCTCGGTGGTCAGTTCAGTTTTGAAATCGGTCTTGGGCAGGGACGCGCCCAATGGCGCCAATGCCTGACGGTACAGATCCGGACGATAGGTGGCGCGCGCCCGATCCGTGTCCTCTGCCGAGAAGCGTGCTTGTTGCCAGCGCACCATCTGGCTGTAGAACCACAGTGCATGACTGGCCCACGGGAAGGTCGCGGTGTGACTGCTGGGCACAAAGAACTCCGGTACATGCACCGGCTCCGTGCCACTGGCCAGACGCAACTTGCTGCCCAGCGCGCGACGCAACACGTCAGTGGGTGCGCCCACATAGCGCGGTTGCGCCAGCAACAAGGCCAGCTCGGCGTGATGATCGGGTTGTTCGCACCACTGTGCTGCCTGGTAGATGGCGCGAATCAACCCGGCCAGTTGCTCGGGATGGCGCGTTGCCCAGTCAGCGCGACAGCCCAGCACTTTCTCGGGGCTCAGTCGCCAGATGGCATGTGTGGTGGTGACGATGGTGCCCACGCCGGCTTCCACGGCAAGGCTGTTCCAGGGTTCGCCGACGCAGAAGCCATCAACCTGCCCCTCGCGCATGGCATCCACCAGCAGCGGCGGCGGGATCACCGCGAGTTGCACATCGTGATCGGGATCAATGCCGCAAGCGGCCAGCCAGTAGCGCAGTTCGTAGTTGTGGCAGGAGAAGGGGTACACCATGCCGAAGTTCAGCGGCGACAGATGATCGCGTGCCCGCTGTGCAACCACCTGCTTGAGGGCCTTGCCTTGCAGGGCCGGATAGGCCCCCAACTGCGCGCCATGCATCTGCATGGTCTTCCACAGCGAATTGCTGACTGTAATGGCATTGCCACCCAGTCCGAGAGAAATCGGCGCCACCATCGGTGCCGTCAGATGTCCCATGCCCAAGGACGAAGCCACGGCCATGGGCCCCAGCATATGTGCGGCATCGAAGTGTCCCACCATGATGCGATCGCGAATATTGGCCCATGAGGTTTCGCGTACCAGTGAGACTTCCAGATTCTCGGCAGCCACAAAGCCTTTTTCCACTGCAGCCACCAGCGTGGCGCAATCCAGCAGCGGCACAAAACCTATGATGAGGTCATTGTTAATCATGCGTGGAGGCGTCATTTGAACAGCTTTGCGGCGGTGATGATGCTCTGCGCCACATCCGATAGTTTCAGGTTTTCGTTCATGGCTGTCTTGCGCATTAACCCGTAGGCATCCTCTTCGCTCATGTTGCGTTGCTTCATCAGGATGCCTTTGGCGCGGTCCACGAGCTTGCGTTCCTCGAGCTGCTGCCGGGTGCGATCCAGCTCATCGCGCAGCTGGTTGAAGGCCTTGAAGCGGCTGATGGTCAATTCAAGAATCGACTTGATGCGCTCCTTTTTCAGGCCATCGACCACATAGGCGCTGACGCCGGCTACCACGGCCTTTTCGGTCATGCCTGCGTCTGATTTGTCCACGAACATGGCAATGGGCCGCTGCACGGTGCGGGATACCTGGAACATCTGTTCCAGCACGTCGCGATTGGGGTTTTCCAGATCGATGAAGATCACATCCGGCGCCGTATCGACGATACGCTTGAGCAGATTCTGCATGTCGCGCACCACCACCACATCGGTGTGGCCCGCCTCGCGCAGGCCATCTTCGAGGATGGCGGCGCGCGTGACGTTCTGGTCGATGAGCAGGATTCTTAAAGAGGAGTCGGGCATGCAGCTCAGCCACGTTTACGAGGCCGCGAAGCATACCCGACTCAACACCACATCAAAATGGTTCCTGCGAAACAGTCACGCTGTGATTACCAGATGTAGTCGAGCTGTGCCCAGAACTTCCTGGTGTCGCGCGCGATGGTGGTTGGCGTGGCGGCGTCCGCCGAGTAGTCGCCGTACTTCAACGTGCCCGTGAAGCGTCCCTTCTTGGCGGCCAGCGAAGCATTGATTTCGCTGCCGTAGTCAACGCTGAGACGGTCCGACTCGTAGGTGTGATACGCGACGATGGCGGTGACCGTTTCGAGTGGACCAACGCCCTTGAAGTTGGCGGTGAACTGTCCATAACGGTCATCAATGCCGTTGCCGGGAGTGGTCAGGAACTTGTCCACCCAGCCCTGGAACTTGTGCAAGGTTGCCAGCGGTGTGGCAAAGCCCACAGGCGTGGACGAGCCCGGCGCCAGATAGCTGCCCAGAATCTCATTACCCAGCAGGAAGCTGTACTGCTTGTAAGTGGCAGACAGCTCGGCAAGGAAGTAGTCATTGTCGAATTGCACCGGGTTGTCACCATAGTCCTGCTGCTGTGCATAGGAGAGTGCATATCCCAGTTTGATCTTGCTCAGTGGAGTTTCACCGGCAAAGCGCACACCGAGCGTGTTGGTTGAAACACGCTCTGGATTGAGCGGAGTCGCCTGTGCCACGGTCAGTCCGGGAAAATCCGCGGGCAGCAGCGGATCGAAGTCCAGCAGGTAGTTGAACACGGTCAGCTTGCCGATCCTGAACTGATAGGCGAGATTGCCCATGACCACGTCACCCTTGTAGACGCCCTGCGGTGAATCCGGTCCGAAGATGCGATTTACGCGATTGGAGTAGGTCACATCAATGAAGAAGTTGCCCGCTGCCGGACGCGTGACCACACGCAATGCATCGAAGGTCTGTTCATTCATGCGCCAGCCGACATTGCCGATAAAGCGCTGATCATCGATGTTGATGCGTTGCCGGCCCAGCGTAATGGTGGTGTTGGGAATGCTGATGTTGGTGAACTGGAAACGGTTCAGTTCCGCGGCTTCCGGATCAGGTACGACCGGGAAGGTGGTGTTGACGGGCACGGCAGGGTCTTCACGGTAGTCATCAATCAGCGCGCCGACGAATTCGCCTTCGACCAGCAGTGAGGTATTCCAGGCCCGACCTGTTTCAACCCCCAGACGCGTGCGAATCACTAGAGCCTCGGCATCGTCGGCCAGCGGCACCTGGTCCACTGTTTCATAGCGCAGACGCATGTCGACAATGGGCTTGATTTCGCCCAGTGCGCCTGTAACGGGATTGGCCGCTGCTGCGACGTTGCAGGCGGCGGTCACGGCCATGGCTATGGTAAAGGTTGAGGCTGTCTTCATCGTCAGCAAGCGAGTCATTGCATGCTCCTGTGGGTACTTAAGCGCCATTGCCTAAGTTGGTTATTGAAACTGGTCAAAAAAATTCGCATCTCTTGTCCCCTCTCCCTGAGGGAGAGGGCCAGGGTGAGGGTCATCACGCTACCTTGTGTGCGTCATTCACTTCGTATTCCTCAAGGAAGCTGAGCAACTCTTCGCGGTACTCCCAGTACTTGGGATGTTCCAGCAAGGCTTTGCGGGTGCGGGGACGCGGCAGGTTCACTTCCATGATGTTGCCGATGCGTGCATGCGGGCCGTTGGTCATCATCACCACGCGGTCCGCCAGCAGAATGGCTTCATCGACATCATGCGTGACACAAATCGCGGTGATCTGACTACGTTTCCATACCTCCATAAGTACTTCCTGCAGTTCCCAGCGCGTCAGCGCATCGAGCATGCCGAAGGGTTCGTCGAGCAGCAGCAGCTTGGGTGACAGTGCGAAAGCGCGCGCCAGTCCAACTCGCTGGCGCATGCCGTTGGACATGTCGCTGGACAGCTTGTCCATGGAGTCGGCCAGGCCGACGCGGCTCAGGTAGTACTCGATGACATCGGTGCGTTCTGCTGCCGAAGCGTGGGGATAGACTTTCTCCACACCCAGGGCGACGTTCTGGCGCGCGGTGAGCCAGGGCAGCAGGTTGGGTGATTGAAACACTACACCGCGATCCGGCCCGGCATTGAAAACTTCGCGACTATCCAGCACTACCGAACCGCCGCTGATGTCATTGAGACCGGCTACCATCGACAGCACTGTCGACTTGCCGCAACCGGAGTGACCGATCAGCGAAATGAATTCGCCCTTGCGCATGTTGAGCGAGAACTTGTCCACCACCGTCAGCGGCCCTTTGGGCGTGGGATAGATCTTGGTGACGTCGTAGAACTCCACGTAGCGATTGGCATCCTGTGCGGGCTTGGGCTGGAGCTCCTTGCGTACGGCATCGGGCAGACGTGCAGCAGTGATGGGCACCACGGTGGGAGCAACGCGATCTTCATCGGCGCTGCCACGCTCTGCGCCCATTTCCAGCAGGTACTGCGTGATCTCGGCTCGCAGCTTCTTGTAGGCTTCATCATGATTCACGCCCTTGCGATCGCGCGGGCGAGGCAGGTTGACCTTGAACTCCCTGGCCAGCGTCGCGCGCGGCGCCACGGTCAATGGAATGATGCGATCGGCGAGCAGCAGCGCCTCATCCACATCGTTGGTGACCAGGATCACGGTCTTCTTGTTCTTTTCCCAGATGCTCTCGATTTCATCCTGCAGCTTGGCACGGGTCAGTGCATCCAGCGCCGACAGCGGTTCATCGAGCAACAGGATTTCCGGATTCATCGCCAGCGCACGCGCCACGGCGACACGTTGCCGCATGCCACCGGACAGTTCAGCAGGACGACGCTCTGCGGCATGGGACAAGCTCACCATGTCGATGTACTTGTTGACCTGTTCCAGCAGCTGTTGCTTGCTCCACTGCGGAAACACGGCGGCCACTGCCATAAGAATGTTGCCGCGCACCGTGAGCCATGGAAACAGCGAATAACTCTGGAATACCAGGCCACGATCATGCCCAGCGCCGGTGACCGGTTTGCCTTTGAGCAGGATTTCGCCGCTGTCGGGCGTGATCAATCCGGCAATGCTGTTGATCAGCGTGGTCTTGCCGCTGCCGGAGAAGCCGACAATGGCGACGAACTCGCCTTCTTCAATGCTGACATTGACGTTGTGCAGTACTTCACTGACACGACCATCGGCTGTGTAGTTCTTGCAGACATTTTTCAGTTCAAGAATGGGCATGGTCGTATCCTCGGTTAGCGACGGCCGCTGAAATTGACCATGCTCTGGATCGTGAACATGACCCGATCCAGCAGGAAGCCGATGATGCCGATGGTAAATACCGCAACCATCAGGCGGCTCAGGCTGTCGCTGCTGCCATTCTGGAATTCATCCCACACGAATTTGCCGAGACCCGGGTTCTGCGCCAGCATTTCAGCGGCAATCAGCACCATCCAGCCCACACCCAGCGACAGTCGCAGGCCGGTAAAAATCAGCGGCAGGGAGGAAGGAATCACCAGCTTGACCAGCTTGGTGGTCCATTTCAGTTGCAATACCTTGGCAACGTTGAGCAGATCCTTGTCGATGGAGGCCACGCCCAGCGCGGTGTTGATCAATGTTGGCCACATCGAACACAGCGCCACGGTAATGGCTGAAGTGATGAACGATTTTTCGAACAGCGGATCATCGGAGACATACATGGCGCTCACCACCATGGTGACGATGGGCAGCCAGGCCAGCGGTGAGACGGGTTTGAATATCTGGATGAAGGGATTGACGGCCGCATTCACATTGGCCGAGAGGCCGCACAGAATGCCCACCGGAATTGCCACCAGTGACGCCAGCACGAAGCCGGTGAATACGGTGCGCAAGCTGGTGAAGATCTGATCGATGTACGTCGACTTGCCGGTGTACTTCATCTTGCTGGGTTCGGCGGTGGGATCTTCAGCCAGACGTTCGGCATTACGTTTTGCCTGACGCTCGTGGAATGCGACTTCCTTGGCGCGTTCTGCTTTGTGGTCTGCCCACAGCACACCTACCTGATTCCATACCGCCGCCGGACCTGGAATCGTGCCCAGACTGGTGACGATGCGTGAAGACATCTGGCTCCACAGCATCAGGAAAATCAGGATGGCCAACACCGGTACGCCCGCCAGACGCCACAGATCCTTGAGCTGGCTGCGTGGATTTTCACCGCGCAGCATACGGATCACCGGCACGAGGAATCCCAGTCCGGCCACGTTCAATACGCCGTAAGCCTTTTCAAAGTTGTGCGCGGTGCGTGCCGACGCTTTGCGCTGTGTCGCAACCGTGGTGGCTGCGGCGGGACTTACGGTTGCAGATGCGCCGGCAACCGGAGTTGCTGGCGACTGTTTGGCCGCATTGGATGCAGACATGGGGGTGTCCTCGGATGACATGAATTGCGGTGTATTGGTGGTGGGAGTTGTGATAGCGCTGGTCGGACATCTCGACTCCGCTCGATGACCGGAAGATGAAGTCCGGTCGCTGAGCGAAGTCGAAGCGTCTTGGTCCTTACTGTTTTAGGCGTTACTTGATCTGGCCGGCTTCGATCTTCTGGCTGCCCTTCAGGCCAACCTCGAATTTTTCGACATACGCATTGGGTTGCTTGCCGTCGAATTCGATGCCATCCAGCTTGGATTTCCAGGGGGCGCGATAACCATCGGTGGCAGTCGGGAAGTCGCTGGCCTTGGCCTTGCCTTCTTCGATCAGCAATTGCGCGGCCTTCATGTACAGGTCCACGCGATTCACTTTTTTGGCGGTCTCGGCGTACCAGGCATCGGGCTTCTGATCGAGCTGACCCCAGCGACGCATCTGCGTCAGTGTCCACACACCATCGCTGACGAAGGGATAGCTGGCATAGCCGCGCGAGAACACGTTGAAGTTGGGCGCCTGACGTACATCGCCCTTGCCGTACTCGAAGCTGTTGAGCAGGCTCTTGCTGATCACGCGCACGTCGGCGCCCACGTACTCAGGACGCGAGAGGATTGAGGCTGCTTCCTTGCGGTTGGCGCCATTGTTCGCATCCAGCCACAAGCCGGCGCGAATCAGCGCTTTGGTGATGGCCAGGGTAGTGTTGGGATTTTTGTCGGCGAATGCCTTGGTCACGCCGAATACCTTGTCGGGAATGGTGTCGAAGAATTCATCGTCGGTAGCAATGGGCACGCCGACATTCTTGAAGATGGCCTGCTGGTTCCAGGGCTCGCCGACGCAATATCCGCTGATGGTGCCGGCTTCCATGGTGGCGGGCATTTGCGGTGGCGGCACCACGTTCAATTGCACATCGGCATTCACCTGGCCCGACAGGTCGCTGGCCGAGTAATAACCGGGATTCAGGCCGCCGGCTGCCAGCCAGTAACGTAGTGAGTAATTGTGGCTGGATACCGGAAACACCATGCCCATCTTGAGCGGCTTGCCCTTGCTCTTCATATCAGCCACTACCGGCGCCAGCGCCTTGGCGCTGATCGGATGCTGAACTTTGCCGGCGGCATCTTTCGGCAGAGTGTCCTTGATCTTGTTGTAGATCTCGTTGGAAATGGTGATGCCCTTGCCGTTGATGGCCATGCTGTACAACGTGTACATGTCGGCCTTGGTGCCGATACCGATGGTGGCGCCGAGCGGTTGGCCCATGAGCATGTGCGAGCCATCGAGTTCGCCGCTGATGACGCGGTCGAGCACTACTTTCCAGTTGGATTGCGCTTCCAGCGTGACGTACAGGCCTTCGTCTTCGAAATAGCCTTTTTCATAGGCAATTGCCAGCGGCACCATGTCGGTGAGTTTGATGAAGCCCAGCTTGACCTGCTCCTTTTCCAGCTTGAGCGGCTTGGCGTCGGCGTTGCTCGCTCCGAGCAGAGCGATGGCGACGGCAGTTGCCAGCGCGGTGGCTGCCAGTTTGATGGTGTCGCGGCGGGTAACTGCCGGCGATACGGCAGTGGTGGCCAGTTCAGAATCACGCAGCTTCGTCATGTTCACTCCAGTGTGTGTGCGTCTTCATCAACGCTGCTCTCGACACGTACGGTTCGGTACACGTTTCAAGAGCGCAAAAAAAAGCCACCGTAGAAAACACACGTGAATGTGTTTTGCTGACGGCGGCATTGCCTGTTTGATCCAGCTTTGGATCGTGTGAGCGGTTGCCCGCTCTTGCCAGTGATAAAGCAAGCGCTGTGCCAATGAACAACAAACAGGAAAAAATCCCGGGAAATACTGGTCTTTTCGTCTATGCGATGTATTGCGCGGGGCAAGCAAAGTGCGCCGTTTTGATTCGAATTGGCGCGGCCACATTGGTGCATTGCACAAGCATTGGGCCGTTTGCGAGTCGCGTCATCGCGACTTTCAGCAGGGCGCTGACGTTAAATGCACTGCGGTGAGTTGTCGCGAGCAGCCGCAACGGCCATGTGATTGATGCCGCAGGACATCGCTGGATGGCGTTGCCGGTATTGTGTCTGTCAGAAACGCAGATTGAAGCCAGCGATGGGAATCAGGCCCAGTGCCGCTTCATTGCTGATTGATATGCGTGGCGTGCCAGTGACCGTGTCCACGGTTACCTCGCGGCAGCATTCATTGCTGCGATCCAGCGCGTTACGCAGCTCCAGGAACAGTTCCAGGTCAGCGCCCTTGACCGGCAGTGTGTACTGACTGCGCAGCTCCAGCGAGGCGAAGTCGCTGAAGCGTTGCGAATTGCGCGCGCCCAGCGTGGCGCTGCTGGCGTTGTTGTTGAGGAGCAGCGGCGTGTAGGCCCAGCCGCTATGCCAGCTGGTGCTTCCTGACAACAACCAGCGCGCACGAGTCCAGTTCACGCCTGCGGTCAGCGCGTGGGGTTGATCCCAGTTGCGTCGTACGTAGTTGCCATCAATCTGGTCCTGCACCCTTGACCAGCTGTAGCTCAGCCACCAGCCGAATGCCTGCTGCGCCGGCGCGGTCAACGAAATCTCCAGTCCTTGCGCACGCGAACGCGTGGCGGCGACAGTGTTGCGATCGATCTCAAGTTCGCCGGCCAGGGTCAGGAAACTGAGCAGGTTCTCGTTGCGTGGCGTCACGCGGCTGCCTTGCTTGTGGTATGCCTCTATGCGCATTCGCAGAGCTGGCGACAGTGCGCGCGTCCAGCCCAGTATGTATTGCCGCATGCGTTCCGGCGCAGCCAGTTCAGGTGCATCCGCGCTGAGGTCCAGCATGTGCACACCCTGCGACTGCACATAGCCGCCGGCGCTGGCATGCAGGGTGTTCGTTGCGTTGACAGTGTATTGCACACTCAGGCGTGGGCTGAATTGCGTGCCATGCGGCAGATAGGCAAACGCGTCGTAGCGCAAACCCAGCTCACCGCGCCAGGCGCCTTGCTGGTGGCTGAGGCTGACAAAACCGGCGTAATCCCACTCATCGAATTGCCGGGTCTGGTTGCGTACTGCGGTGGCCGGCTTGCTGAAAGTTGTTGCCAGTGGCGGCAGGTAGTGCGCGGTGCTGCTGTATTCGTAGCTGGCGCGACTGCGGTTCACATGGGCGCCCCACTGCCATTGAGTCTGCGCTCCGGCTTGCAGCTTGAAGATGGCATCCAGCGTAAACAGGCGCGCAGTGTGTTCATCACTCAGGGCGCCATTGCTGATGTTGTTGTGTACTTGAGCCACATTGCGCTGGCTGGACAGTTGCGACTGTGTCAGTTGCAGGTTGTAGTTCAACGTCTGCCCCAAGTCCTGCTGCCAGCCGGCCCACAGATAGCTGTCGTGATCATGGGCCTGGGCTTGTTCGTTCAGGGTGTTGGTCTGCAATCGCAGATCGTCATTCAGGCGCAGCGCGCCGATCCGCAGTTCGCCATTGGCGAACGCATAGCTGTGGCGCAGCACAAAGTCTTCGAACTCGGGATGGCCGATATCGCTCTCGGTATGACGCATGACCTCGGCAACATTGCCGCGCCGGTAGCCCAGCAGCCAGTGGCCGGCTGCGTCGTTGTAGCTGCCGGTGCTGAACAGTCGCGTGTACAACATGCTGCCACCCACCAGGTAGTTACGTTCGGCGGTAGAGCGTGGTTCGATGTCGATGACGGCGGCGTTGTGATTGCCGAACTGTACGGGATAGGCGCCACTGTAGAAATCAAGCGACTCCGCCCAGTCGGGATCCAGCAGGCCAAACAGGCCCTGGAAGTCTTTCATGTGCACGGGTTTGTACAGTTCCACACCGTCGAAACGCACCATGTTTTCATCTTCATAACCGCCGCGTACATGCGTCAGTGTGGACAGGCTGTTGCTGCTGGCGCCGGGCAGGTATTGCACGCTGCGTAACACATCCGCTTCGATGCCGGCGGCCTTCTCGAGACTGGCATGCGGCAGATTGGTGCTGGCCGTGCTGGTCGCATCGCGCCCCAGGTTGTAGCGGCTGGCGGAGACCGTCACTTCATCAATGGTTGCTTCTGGCCTGGCGGGTGTTGATGCGTCCGTTGCAGCGACAGGCTGAGTGCTGCGCACGATCGCATAACCCAGGCTGGCCGGTTCCAGTGCCTGCAAGTCAAGCCCCAGCGCCTGCAACGTCTGGCGCAACCGGTCGAGCTGCAATACTGCAGCCGGATCCTTCACAATGATGAGGTCGTCGCCGACCACCTGCGAGCTGTACAGCAGCGGCAGACCGGCGGCGCGCAACTCATCGAGTACTGAACTCAGTTTGCGTCCTGCCCAGCTTTCTGTCGCACCGGCGTGTGATGCAACCGCAACGCCAAAAACAGCCAGCAACAGGGTTCTTGTAATTGAATTCATCAAGACGCGCGCCTGAAAGTGGCACGCATCTTATCAGGCCGGACGCTGGCCCTAATGTGCTTGTGTGATCAGCAGTTGTTTGTCCTGCATGTTTACCCGGAAATCGGTGGCCGCCAGCACGGTCTGCAGCGCCTGCAACGGTGGCTGGCTGGTGGGTCCGCCATGCAGCAGGGTGCGTGCAGCAGCTTGCTGGACATCCTTGCCGACATAGTTCAGCTCGTAGCCGGTCTCCTGGCTGACCCATTGCAGGAACTCGGCCACGCTGCGGTTTTCCAGCGCAAAGGGTTGCGCCAGTGCGTCCGCCCACTGCCAGAGTGAGTCGCTTATGCTCAGATCACTGCGCTGCAAGGATCCGCCGTTGCTCAGCTGCACCTGTTTCAGGGTATCGACCGTCAGTTCATTCGTGCCGTCATGAATGGTGACCTTGCCTTCACGAACTGCGACCCGCAGATGCTGCGCATCTGTATCAATCAGATAACGGGTGCCAAGATGCGTGACATCGCCATAGGCCGTGTGAATGGTCAAGTCAGCAACATTGTCATGACTGTCGACATAGATCGCGCCCTGCTGCAATTGCAGTTCGTCATTGTCCAGCCAGCGTAACTGCGTGTCGCGATCGATACGCAGGCTGATGCCATTGAGCAGCTCGACGCGCAAACCGCCGTCGGCCCGGGTGTGCAGTGAATCACCGCCGCGAATCTCGTCCCGGACATTCAGCGCGGCGTTATTCAGCATTGCGTTGCCCTGCAACTGCGCAACGGTGGCAATCAGCGGTGCTGGCGCGTCACTCACGCTGCTGCTCATGCGCAGGGTCAGCCAGCCGGTACCGACTGCAGCCAGCAGCACGGCGGCAGCCGACAACCATCTGCGTTGTTGTCTGGCTTTTCTGACCTGTGTCAGATGCAACCATTCGGCATGAACCGCAGCGCGTACTTCAGCTTCCAGGACGGCGGGCGGTGCGATGCGCGGTCCGGCCCTGGCTACCAACTGCGCCAGCTTGTCGGCTGGCGTGTCAGGCGGTTGATTGTCAGGCGGTATGAATGTACTCATGTCAGTGTCCTCCGCGATCTGCGCACGGATGTCATTGCGGATCCCAGTGCCTGCTGACCGGCCCTAGAACAACTGCAGTGCGTGGCTGGCGCCATACAGCTCTTCAAACATGCTGCGAAAAGCCAGGCGTGCACGCTGCAGCAGCGACTGCGCCGCGCCGTGCTGCAGTCCCATGCGGCCGGCAATTTCTTCCACCGAGATGCCTTCGACGTACTTCCATTCCAGTGCATCGCCGTAGCGTGGCGGCAGTCGGTCGAGTACGACTTGCACCAGGCGCGATACTTCGGCGCGACGTGTGGTCAATTCCGGATCGCTGTCTGGCGCAGCCATGGCATCCAGCGCTGCCTGTATGTGCGGATCGTCTTCAATGGGCACAAAGCGTTTGGCATGGCGACCCTGATGCTCGAAGTAATCGCTGAGTTGCGAACGGCAGATCTGGCACAGCCAGGTAAACATGGCGGCCTCGCCACGATAGCCGTCCATCTTGCGCAGCGCGCGACACAGGGTTTGTTGCACGATATCGCGGGCCGCATCTTCATCGCGCATGCGGGTCATGGTGAAGCGGTACAGGCGCCCGAAGTAGTTGTGAAAGAACTCGTTGAACGCCTGCTCTTCGCCCTTGAGCAGGCGCTGCGCGAGACGGCGGTCTTCAAGGTTCATGCAATATCCTGCTCGGGTGGTGTGCAACTGCCGGTTCGACAGCGAACCATACCTTGACTGAGACGGGGGTGAAATGCGAGATCAATCGCGTTTGTGCGCTGTGCCCGATTGTAATGCGGGCCTGCTGATGTCCTATCAGGTATAGGTGGTATAAACAAAAAAGTTTCCGGGGGGTTCAGGAGTGGTTGAGTGTTTGCCTTACGGGGTTCGGATTTGCATGGCGCTGTCGCTGTGCATGGGCACTGTACTGGCCGAAGCCCAGGAAGTGGCGGTACCCCGGGGCGAGGCAGAGGTTAATCCGGCGGTTGCGGATCAGGTTATCCCTGCCGACCCTGCAGAACTGACACCAGTGGCGAACACGGCCATTCCCGGTGACGCACAACTGGAATCCGGCGGTGCGCGTATCGGCCGCATAGATGTCAAGGTGGTGGATGTGTTCGATCCGGAGAATCCCAAGGAATCCGGGGGGCTGTATAGCGCTGCCAATTTCCTGCATATCAATACGCGCGAAACCACCGTCCGGCCGCAGTTGCTGTTCAAGCCCGGAGATGTTTATTCCCGTCAAGTACTGGATGAAACCGAGCGCAATCTGCGTGCACGGCGTTATATGGATGATGCCAGCATCATACCCACCGCGTATGACCCGCAGACCAACACCGTTGATCTGTTGGTGCGCGTGCATGATGTCTGGACCTTGAATCCCGGTGCGACGCTGGGCCACACCGGTGGTGTCACCCGTAGCGGGGTGCAGATCGACGAAAGCAATTTTCTGGGTCTGGGCAAGACCATTTCAGTAGATCGCATTCAGGATGTGGACCGCAGCGCGTGGAAGTTCGGCTATCGTGATCCGAACGTGTTCAGCTCGCGCTGGGAGATGGAATTGCGTTATCACGCTACCAGCGATGGCAGTTTGCAGGGTGTCAATATCGCACATCCGTTCTACTCGCTGGATACCCGTTGGAGTTCCAGCCTGGATTGGCTGCGCGATGACCGGCTGGATCAGCGTTTCGTACAAGGCATAGCCGTAGATCAGTATCGTACCAAACAGAAAGTTGCCACCGTGCAGGGCGGCTGGTCCACGGGGCTGCGCCGTCAGGATAATGCGCCAGCGTGGGTGGGTCGTGTGCTGCTGGGCTATCGCATCAATGAACAGACATACCAGCCGGATCCGGTGCTGGGCACCACCTTGCTGCCGGCGGACATACGTCTGCGTTATCCCCTGTTCGGACTATCCTGGTCGCAGGACCACTATGAGGTCACGCGTAACCGCGACAAGATTGGCCTCACCGAAGATTTGTATGTTGGTGCAGCGCTGAGCATGAACGTAGGCTATGCCTCAGACGCCTGGGGGTCGGATCGCAATGCATGGCTGGTGAACATGCTGTTCAAGGATGTGTTTCATCTGAGTGAACGGCAACTGCTGTTCGCCACTGCCGGAGTCGAAGGCCGGCGCGAAAGTGGTCGCTGGCAAGGCACGATATTTTCTGCCGGTTTGCGCTACGACCTGCGTCAGACTCCCAAGCGGTTGCTTACCGTGATGTTCAATCATGCGCATAGCGAGAATCCTGATGATTCACAGCAGTTTTATCTGGGCAGTGACGAAGGTATGCGCGGCTACCCGCTACGCTATCGCAGCGGCACCGAACGCAACGTGCTGAATATTGAGCAACGCTTCTATGCCGATAAACAGATACTGCGCTTGCTGAGCGTGGGTGGTGCCGCCTTCATTGATGTGGGCCGGATTAACGGCGGCAGCATGATAGGGTCAGGAAGCATCAGTACCATCGCCGATATCGGTTTCGGCCTGCGTCTGGGCAATATCCGCTCCAGTCGCGGCGATATCTTTCACCTTGATGTCGCGTATCCGCTCAATGCCGAAGGCGATGACCGCAAATTGCAATTTTCCGTCACGACAAAAAGTTCCTTCTGATCATTGATATCGGCAGTATGCGCAGCGCAACCGGCCGCAGTCCGGTATTCTCGCCGGCTTTCTCTTGCAGGATTGACTGACCGATGCGCTGGTTTCCCGCGGATGCGGCTACGCTGCTCAAGAACCGCGACTATTCAAATTTCATTCTGGCCCGCTTGCTGGGCAACATCGGCTCGCAAATGCAGACCGTGGCGGTCGGCTGGCTGGTGTACGCCAGAACTGCCAATCCTCTTGATCTGGGTTTGATCGGCCTGTCGCAATTTGCACCCTTTGTATTGCTCATCCTGCCGGCCGGACATCTGGCTGATCACTACAACCGGCAGCGCATCATCGTGATTTGTTATGGCGTGCAGGTGGTGTGTTCTGCGGCACTATGGTGGCTGACGCGTGCGTCCATGGATGCAATCTGGCCGATTTTTGCGGTGATGTCGCTGCTCGGTGCGGCACGCGCCTTTGCCGAACCGAGCCGTCAAGCATTTCTGCCGCGCCTGGTGCCGCCCGAGCAGTTCGGACGGGCGGCGGCTTTCAGTTCCGCTGTCATGCAATTCTCCACCATTGTCGGACCGATGCTGGGTGGCGTCATTCTGCTGGGGGGCGAACATGCAGTATTCGTCACCACACTGCTGGGTTTTGTGGCGGCGCTGCTGGCCTTCAGCAAGGTTGATCCGCGTCATGGCGAGGCTGCCATACAGAATGTGGCTGCGCGAGATGTCAGCATGAAGGAGCTGTTGTTGGGCCTGCGGTTTGTCTGGTCCAGGCCACTATTGCTAGGCGCGGTTTCGCTGGACATGTTTGCAGTACTGTTTGGCGGTGCAACTGCCTTGCTGCCGGTGTTTGCAAAGGATGTGCTGCACGCGGGGCCGACGGGGCTGGGCATGCTGCGCGCCTCCGTGGCCATCGGTGCCATGGTCTGCGCGTTGTGGCTGTCAGCCCGGCCTGTTGAACGAAACGTGGGTGGCTGGTTGTTTGGCAGTGTCTGTGCGTTCGGTCTGTCGACACTGCTGTTTGGCATGTCCACAAATTTGTGGTTGTCGGCATTTGCACTGTTCGTGCTGGGTGTGACCGACATGATGAGTGTGTTCGTGCGGCAGTATCTGGTGCCACTGATAACGCCTGATCATCTGCGCGGCCGTGTCGGTGCGGTGACTTCGGTGTTTGTTGGCGCATCCAATGAACTTGGTGAATTTGAATCCGGCGTAACCGCGTCGTGGTGGGGCGCCGTTCCAGCCGTGCTGGCAGGTGGCGCTATGACCGTGGCGGTGTCGCTGCTGTGGATGAAGCTGTTTCCCGATCTGCGCCAGCTGGAGAAATTTCCGGAACGGATCAGATAGCGGCCCAGGTCGCCTGAAATCACCTGTGGCTTGCAATACTGGTTATAAACACAGTAATGTATGCCCATGGCCATTCAGGGCAAATCACCAGCTGAGCACGACGTACGCATTGGCCGCGGTGCGGTCAGCAATCCGGCGGGGCGGTTTGAATCGTCCAGCGTCGAAGCCATCGACGATGGCTGGGTGCATGACGACGCCGAACCCTTGCCGCGCCTGGATACCATCGTGCAGCCTGATGCCAGCCGCAGCATCATCACCCGTAATGATTCGCCCGATGTTCCGTTCACGCAGTCCATCAATCCCTATCGCGGCTGTGAGCACGGGTGTATCTATTGTTTTGCGCGGCCCACGCACGCTTATTTCAATCTGTCACCCGGCCTCGATTTTGAAACGCGACTGTTCTACAAACCCGACGCAGTGAAGCTGCTGGAAGCAGAGCTCGCCAAACCGGCATATCGCTGTCAGACCATTGCACTGGGCACCAATACCGATCCCTACCAGCCCATTGAACGCGAGCATCGTTTGATGCGCGGCATCCTGGAATTATTGCAACGCTGCGGGCATCCGGTAAGTATTGTTACCAAAGGCAGCCTGATCGAACGTGATCTTGATGTGCTGGGTGACATGGCGTCACGCAAACTGGTGTCGGTCGCGGTGAGCATCACCACGCTGCGCAATGAACTGAAACGAACGCTGGAACCACGCGCAGCCTCACCTGCAGCGCGGCTGCGCGTGGTCAAGTCGCTGAGCGATGCAGGCGTGCCCGTGACGGTGATGGTGGCGCCAGTGATTCCCTTGCTCACCGATCATGAGCTTGAGCACATTCTTGGAGCTGCGCATGCGGCAGGTGCGCGTCACGCGGGATATCTGCTGGTGCGCCTGCCCTTTGAAGTCAAACAATTGTTTCGCGACTGGCTGAATGCGCATGAGCCGCTCAAGGCACAGCATGTCATGTCACTGCTGAATCAGCTGCGCGGCGGCCGTGATAACGACCCGCGCTTCGGCTTCCGGCAAAGCGGCGTGGGCGTGTATGCGCAGTTGCTGGCGAAACGCTTTGCCACTGCCTGCCAGCGCATCGGACTGAATCAGAATGAACGTTACGGATTGGATACCAGTCAGTTTGTCCGTCCGGGAATGAGTGGTGCCCAGATGAGCCTGTGGTAGTGGTGGTCTGTACTCTTCTGGCGCGGTTCGATTTGACAAAATGTCTCGGCGGTATGGTGTTCCCAATAAAGTGGGGGTGTTGATGGGTCTGAGGCTATTGCTCGATGCACCTAGCAGCGGATAATGGTTTGCGCGTCGGTCGTTTTTGCTTTGTCCGGCGCCAGGAGACGAGCCCATGAGCACCGAGCCCGAGGATGATCTTGACATTACTGCGGAGCTGCCGCAGCTGGACATGCAGGCGGCGCAGATCAGGTATGCAGCGGATGGCACGGATGCAACCGATTATTTGCCGGCGCCTGTCCATGTCGGCGGTGCCAGGAGCAGTCAGTCACGTATACCTGTTGATGGCCTCGACGGCGACTCAACCAGCAGCTGGCCTGCAGTAGATGAACTCATCAGCGTTCGCGACAAGATCGTGGATCTTGAGGCGGCGCTGCTTGATGCCGAGCTGAAAACGGCCAAGCTGGACAAACAGCATCAGGAGTTGCTTGCGGCCCATGTGGCGCTGTCGGCGCGCGAAGCTGAGATCACCCGTGACAGAGACCGACTCAATGTCGAACGCGAGTTGCTGACAGAGAGTCGTCAGCAACTGAGGCAGCAGTTCGATCAGCACCAGGCAGAAGCAGCCAGTGGTATCCTGGGTCTGCAGCAGCAGCTGGATCAGCTTAGACAGCAGGTTGCCGAACAGCAGAGTGAACAATTGCGGCGTCATGAGCAATACCAGTCGGACCTGGTGCTGCGCGATGAAAAGACCGAGCAGCTGTCTGCCGAGCTGCGCAGTGCTCATGAGCGTTCTCAGGAGCAGGAAGTCGCGCTACAGGCTGCACGACAGCAACACGCAGAGCAGGAAATCGCCGCTGCGGCGCTGGCGCGCAATCTCACTCATGAGATGTTTGAAAGGAACGCCCTGCGTGGCACCGTCGTTTTGCGCGAACAACGCATTGCTGCGCTTGAGTCAGCCAGTCAGACGCTGCAGGAGCAGCTCGATGCTGCTGAAGAGCGTCATGTTGCGGCTCTGGCCAATGTTGAACAGTTGCAGGGCAGCGTACAGTTGCACGTCAGGCAAATTGCCGAGCTGCAGGAAAGCCTGCGTGTGGCTGAACAACGCGTCAGCCGCCTGACCGAACAGGTTGATGCCGAGCAGGGACGGAATCGTTCAGCGGAACAGGACAAGGAACGCCTCACCCGCCTGGCTGCGGCCGAGCACGAAACCTATGAGAGCACCCGCAAGGAACTGGCGGGTCGTCTTGCTGAATTGAATGCAGTGCAGGAACAGCTCGGTCAGACTCGTGCTGAGATAACACTGCTCAACAAACAGCTGGCGGATCGCGAAGCACAGCTGCGCGAACGCGATGGACTGCTGATAACGAAACAACGGGCGCTGCAGTTGGCCACTGATGAGCAGACCGCTGCGCATCAGCGCGAAACATCACTGACGGAAAGTCTCACCGTGCTGCAGGAGGAACTGCTGCAACTACAGGCTGCGTTGCAGGCGCGCACCCAGGCACATCAGGCGGTGGAGCTGCAGCTTGATGCCGAACGCGTTGCCAGGCAGCAGGTGCAAGGACAGCTGGATTCGCTGCAACTTGAGCTGCAGCAGGCGCAGACACATCAGCAGCAGCGCGATCAATTCATTCTGGATCAGGCCGCCGAGCTGGACGAAGCGCAGCGCAGCGTTGCCGAGCTGGCGACGCAGTTGCAGCGTGCCCTGACATTGAGCGACGAACAGAAAGTACGTATCGCGGCACTGGAAGCCGAGCAGGAGCCGCTGCGCGCCGAACACACACAGCAAACATTGCTCCTGGCGCAAGTCCGGCAGGAACTGAATGCCAAGCAGGTTGAGCAGGGCGCCACTGCGAAACAGGTTGAGGATCTGCAGCAGGAACTGCACCAGCACGTGGAGGCACTTAACGCAATCCGCCGAGATATTCATCAGGTGGCACAGCAGTCGCGCTACAGAGAGGCCGAATTGCAGGTGCGCACGCTGGTGCGTATCGATGACGAAAGCGTGGTGCACCTTCTGAACAAGCCGGTAATGGTAATCGGGCGCGCCAACGATGCGGAAATCTGCATTCGTTCCACTACGATCAGCCGGCGTCATGCCTGCCTGCGTGTGGGCCGGGATGTGGTCATTCTTGAAGATCTGGGCAGTACCAATGGTTGCTATGTCAATGGCAAACGTATCAAGCGCCAGCTCCTGAAGGATGGCGATCGGCTGGAAGTGGGCGAAATGAAATTCCGCTTTGCCACGCGGGTCACTCAGCCCTGACTTGCACCTCCCCGCAGCGGTTGGCGGCAATCATGCTGATCGCCATGCGCTGCGCGGTGAGTTCACTCCGCGCGTTTCAATTGCAGCGGCTGGCCTTCGGCCACGAACTCCATCGATACGGAGTTGAGGCAGTACCGTAAACCGGTAGGGCGTGGGCCATCGTCGAAGACATGACCCAGATGTCCGTCGCAACGCCGGCAGCGGATCTCGACGCGTACCATGCCGTGACTGATGTCGCGTAGTTCGCGAATATGTTGCGGATCGAAGGGTTCGTAAAAACTGGGCCAGCCGGTTCCAGATTCAAATTTGGCGCTGGACTTGAACAGCGGCAGTCCACACAGCTTGCAGCAGTACACCCCGGCTTCCTTGTTCTTCAGCAGGCCGCCACAGAATGGCGGCTCCGTACCCTGATTCAATAATACGCGCTGTTCTTCGGCGTTCAGGTTACGGGCCAATGCAAGACGGGCTGCTGCGCTCAACGGGCCCAATTCAAAACCGCTGCCGGACTGGCTGGAAATGGGTGGTTGGTGCTGGCTCATGATTGGCTCCTGCAATTAGCGTGGGTGAACTATAGCTGGTTGGCAGCAAAGCATCCTGTTGGTGCAGCAGGTTCGTGCGGCGCTGATTTGCACTGCCGTCGTGCACCATTGGAGCCAACCCCGAGGTTTGCTGATAAATGCCAAAAATACTTTGCCTCTGGCGTTACAGAAATGTGATCAATGGCAGGCTGGCAGTGGCTATCAATTTGCTATTTATGACGCGATGTCTACGCCTGCACCCTTACTGTCTTATCCAACGACGGATAAGCACGCCACCGAGCGTGCGCCCGAACCTGTTTGTGCGCCTGTAAGCGATCGGGCCGTGGAGATGTTGTTGCAGGCGCCACAGACCCTGGCGCACCTGCACGAGCACGAGTCGACGCGCATGCTCGATACCCTGCTGGCCAACATGGATGGCATGGTGTACCGGTGCCGCAATGACCGGCACTGGACCATGGAGTTTGTCAGCAACGGCTGTTATCGGCTCACCGGCTACAAACCCGGTGAGTTGTTGATGAACAGTCAACGTTCGTACGAATCCATCACTCATCCAGACGACCGTGCGCTGGTGCGGCGTGCAGTGGATGAAGCGGTGCGACAACAACAACGTTTCGATATTGAATACCGGATCATGCATGCCGGTGGCGACTGTCGCTGGGTATGGGAACGGGGTGTGGGTGTATTCGATGTCAGCGGCGCGCTGCTGGCCATCGAAGGTCTGATTCAGGACATCACTGATCGCAAGCGGGCATTCCAGGCGTTGCGCGAGGCCGAGC
The DNA here is from genome assembly GCA_963748005.1 of uncultured Pseudomonadota bacterium. GTDB lineage: Bacteria > Pseudomonadota > Gammaproteobacteria > Steroidobacterales > Steroidobacteraceae > CAILZL01. The sequence goes on along the minus strand of CAVVHH010000002.1, from coordinate 999,319 downwards.
GGCGCTACCACAGTCTGTTTGAAAATGCCATTGAAGGCATCTTCCGAACCACGCCGGAAGGCCAGTATCTCGATGCCAATCCGGCACTGGCCCGTATCTACGGTTTTGAGTCCAGTGACGAACTCGCCAGCTCGTTACGCGATATTCGCGCACAGCTGTATGTCGATCCGGAGCGACGCAGCGAATTCATGCGCATCGTCAAGGCGCGCGGCTCCATCAGCGGCTTTGAGTCGCAGGTGTACCGCAAGAATGGTGACGTCATCTGGATCTCGGAGAATGCCCGCGCAGTAACCGACGACAACGGCGTGGTGCTGCACTACGAAGGTACGGTGGAAGATGTCACTGATCGCAAACTGTATGAAGCGCGCATTCAGCAACAGGCGAACTACGACACCCTGACCGGCCTGGCCAATCGTTCGCTGCTGAACGATCGTCTGCAACAAGCCCTCATGATGGCCGCCACTTATGGCACGCGTCTGGCGGTGGTGTTTGTGGACCTTGACCGCTTCAAGTACATCAACGACAGCCTGGGGCATCATGTCGGCGATCAGTTGCTGTGCGTGATGAGTCAGCGACTGCGTGCCTGTGTGCGCGACACGGATACCGTCGCCCGACTGGGCGGCGATGAATTTGTCTTGCTGCTGAATGGTCTTGTCGAAACGGACAGCGTTTCGGCATTGCTGGAACGCATGCTGCTGGAGATTGCCGCGCCATGGACGACGCAGAATGGCCAGTTCGACGTCACCTGCAGCGTTGGGATCGCCATGTATCCCGATGATGGCAATGATGCGCAGACGTTGCTCAAGCACGCCGACTCGGCCATGTATCGCGCCAAGGAACGAGGCCGCAACAATTTCCAGTTCTTCACCAGTGAACTCAACGCGCAGATGACCGAGCGACTGGAACTGGAAAGTGGCCTGCGTCGTGCGCTGGAACGCGACCAGTTCTGTCTGTACTACCAGCCACGCATTGATATTGCGACCGGCGCCATCATCGGCGCCGAGGCGCTGATGCGCTGGCGTGTTTCCGACACCGAGATAGTGCAGCCGGGGCGTTTCATACCACTTGCGGAAGAAACGGGGTTGATCGTGCCGATGGGGCAATGGGCGTTGCGCGAAGCCTGCCTGCAAAACCAGCGCTGGCGCGCAGCAGGTTTGCTGTCGCTGGTGGTGGCGGTGAATGTGTCGCTGCGGCAATTCCAGCGCGACGACTTTCTGTACACCATCACCAATGTGTTGCAGGAAGCGGGGCTACCGGCAGACGGGCTGGAGATCGAAGTTACGGAGAGCACCGTGATGCACAACGCCGAACGGCTCATCGACATGCTGTGCGATATCAAGGCGATGGGGGTGCATATTGCCGTCGATGATTTCGGCACGGGCTATTCCAGTCTGAGTTACCTGAAACGCTTCCCGGTGGACCGGCTGAAAATCGATCGTTCCTTCGTGCAGGACATCCTGTTCGACAAGGATGGTGAAGCCATCGTGCGCACCATCATTGCGCTCGGCCACAATCTTGGTTTGAAGGTGGTGGCGGAAGGCGTGGAGAGTGCGCAGCAGGTGGATTACCTGCGCAACAACGGCTGCGATGAGTTGCAGGGCTTCTATTACGGGCGACCGATGCCGGCCGCCGAGTTCGAGCAATTGCTGCGTACTGGTGAGCGGGTGCCGCGCAGTTGCTGAGGCTGCTACTTGTAGGTCGGGTTTTACACCCGACATTCCGAAGAAGTCGGGTGTAAAACCCGACCTACAGGGAGACGGGAAATGAAGCGAGTAGAAAACCCGATTCAATCAGTCCTTGTGTTCCAGATGCACCACGCTGATGACCTGGTGATGCGACTTCCAGATGTCATCCAGCATGCCGTCGATGCCTGACGCCGTGCCGGTGACCTGCAATACACACATGGGACGTTCGTGCTTGTGCAGGGAAATGAAGTTCAAGACGCGCAACTGGTGCTTGTGGGTGACCGAGGCCACCAGCGGAAACACATCCTGGCCATTGGCGTTATCAAAGGTCACGCGTACGCCGTGCGTGCCCGGATCGCAGATGGTGACAAAGGCACGGAAGATGTCCGAATCGCTGATCAACCCCACCAGATGTTTATTGCGCATTACCGGCAGGGCACCGATCTTGTTATCCAGCATCATCCGGGCAACATCTTCAATACCTGCTTCCGGATGAGTAGTGGGCGGATTGCGCACCATGACGGCGGCGGCAGTGATGCGCAGGGTAGTAGCATCGGGTTCGCTGCCGGACATGGAAGAGAATGGATTGACGTCTGCAGGAAATGCATGCAGGACATCCTGGGACGACACCAGACCCAGCAGCCCGCCCGCATCCACCACGGGCAGTCGCCGGATACGGCGCTCCGTCATGATTCTGGCGACGTCGAGCAGCGGCGTTTCAGGCGTCACCGTCACCACGTCTTTGGTCATCCACATACTTACAAACATGACTCTGGCCTCATCGTGCCGGCTTGCGCCGGTCTGTCGAATGCGCGTTGCGAATTCAGCTTTCCCCCGGCAGGAGAGCCGAAAACGCTGCCGCATGTGCCATTACTGCTAACGCTTTAGCGGCAGGAGCCGGGTGGGGCTTGAGCTGGGCAAATACCAAGTCTGGTATTTGCAGGTTTCGCCTCATTCGGCTGTCGGCGGGTGTTGGGCCGGCAGGCTGGATCTGAGGGCCGTTGATCGCCGTCGCAGCGATGCCATGAACGTCACCAGACCCTTATACTGCGCGCCCCTTTTTCCGGTGCCGGTCGCTGCCATGTGGTTCAAGAATCTCATCGTGTTCCGTGTTGCGTCCGGCTGGGTGTTGTCGCCCGGCGAACTGGAGGAACAGCTGTCGTACCGCCCGCTGACGCCCTGCAGCGGTTACGACATGCAGACGGTGGGCTGGGTGTTGCCAGGACCTCAGGAGCGGCTGGTGCATACCCTGAACCGGCAGATGCTGATCGCGCTGGGCGTGGACCAGAAAATCCTGCCGGCGTCGGTGATCAATCAGGTCACCAAGGACCGCGCCACCGAGGTGGCTGCGGAACAGGGTTATCCGGTGGGTCGCAGGCAATTGCGCGAGATGAAGGAGCGCGTGGCCGATGAGCTGCGCGCCCGTGCTTTCAGCCGCCGCAGCATGACCCGTGCCTGGATTGATCCTGACAATAACCTGCTGGTGGTGGATGCCGCTGCGCCGGCCAAGGCCGAAGAACTGGTGGCGATCCTGCGCGACACCATCACGGGTTTCAGCGCGCATCTGCTGGAGACGGAAACGTCGCCGTCGGTGTCGATGGGGGCGTGGCTGATGTTTGGCGACGCGCCGGGGCGCTTCAACATCGAGAACGATCTGGAACTGCAGGCCGTGGATGACACCAGGTCCATGGTGCGTTACGTGCGCCATCCGCTGGAAGGCAAAGAAGTGCAAAAACACATCTCCGGTGGCAAGACACCCACCAAACTGGGCATGAGCTGGAATGACCGGATGTCTTTCATCCTGACCGCCGACATGCAGATCAAGCGCCTGCAGTTTCTGGATCTGGTCAAGGAGCGCGCCGAAGATCAGGGCGAAGCAGCCGATGAACAGTTCGACATCGACTTCGCACTGATGAGCGGCGAGCTGGGCCACATGCTCAAGGATCTGGTTGAAGTGCTCGGTGGTGAAGCGCAGGTGGGCGAGCGGGAGGCTGCTTAGGTCTTTATTACCTCTCCCAAGGGGAGAGGTCGCGCGCAGCGCGGGTGAGGATGAGAACCTGAAACACCCTCACCCCGACCCTCTCCCTGAGGGAGAGGGAGTCGAGCCACAGTTATTGCTCTGAGTCGATGTTGGTCAGCGACGCTACAATGCAACCGATTTGCATGGGGGCTACATGAAATACCTGCACACCATGGTCCGCGTGACCGATATCGACGCGTCGTTGCGTTTCTATTGCGATGCACTGGGTCTGCAAGAAGTGAAGCGCGTCAGTAATGACAAAGGTCGCTTCACGCTGGTATTTCTGGCCGCACCCGGCGATGAATCTGCGCAGGTGGAGCTTACCTATAACTGGGATCCGGAGGTGTACACCGGCGGACGCAACTTCGGTCATCTCGCTTATCAGGTGGACGATATCTATGCCACCTGTCAGCGACTGATGGATCATGGCGTCACCATCAATCGTCCGCCGCGCGACGGGCACATGGCTTTCGTGCGTTCGCCCGACAACATTTCCATTGAGCTGTTGCAGAAGGGCGGTTCACTGGCGCCACAGGAACCCTGGGCCAGCATGCCCAATGTGGGCAAGTGGTGAGCAGTACTCACGTGATGCGTTGGTGTTGCGGGTTGCTGTTGCTGACGCCCATGTTGATGTTATGGGCGGGCATTGCCACCGCCCATCCGGCTCCGTTCAGTTACCTGGATGTGTATCTCGATGAGGGTGGCGTTCACGGCACCTTGACCCTGCATGATTTCGATCTGGCGCATGAGCTGAATATCGAACAGCCGGAGACATTGCAGGATGCCAGTGTGGTGCAGGCGCAGCGTGAGCAGCTGGTGCAGTTGATTGATACCCGTCTGCGGCTCATTACCGACCGGCAGGCCATCAAGCCCGAGTGGCAGAAAATTGAAGCGTTGGCCGATCAGCAAAGTGTTCGCCTGCAGTTTCAGCTGGCGTCGAAGATTCCCGCGGAGCTGGGGATAGTTGCGCAGTTATTTCCTTACGATCCGACGCACCAGACCTTTATCAATATCTACGAAGGCGGTCAGCTGAAGCACCAGACCATTCTGGATGTACAACGTAGTGATATGAGCTATTTCAGCGGCACGCTGCAGGGGCGCTGGACGGTGGTGCGCACCTATGTCCAGGCTGGTATCCACCACATCCTGATCGGGCCGGATCACATCCTGTTTCTGTGTGGCCTGCTGTTGCTGGGCGGCACGCTGTGGCGATTAACGGGCATTGTCAGTGCTTTTACAGTCGGGCACAGCATCACCTTGTCACTGGCGGCGCTGGGCGTGATTCGTCTCTCGCCGGCACTGGTGGAGCCGGTGATCGCCCTGAGTATTGTCGTAGTAGGGGTGGACAACCTGCTGGTAGGCAAGCAACGGTCAACAGACGCGGGCGCAGTGCAGGGCACCACACGCGATCTGCGTCCGTGGCTGGCGGCGGTGTTCGGTCTGGTGCACGGTTTTGGTTTTGCCGCAGTGTTGCAGGAATTTGGCCTGCCGCACGAAGCGTTGATCTGGTCGCTGGCTGCATTCAATATTGGTGTGGAACTGGGTCAGCTGATCATTGTTTTTCTGGTGGCCGGCGCGTTATGGGCCGTGCGGCGGTATAGTGCAGGACTTGCAGAGCGTTGCGTACTGGCGGGCTCCATAGTGGTTATCGCTGCAGGTGCATACTGGTTTGTGCAACGTGTATGGTTCGTGGCATAGAGATTTGTTGTTCAACTCGTGTTTGATCAGGGGATAAAGCTATGAAGCGTTTACTGGTGCTTGGCGCCATCATTGGTACCGGCCTGCTGGCCATGACTGTAGTGGGTCAACAACCACCTGCGCCAGCCGGCATGGGCGCGGGCAATCCGCAGCCGCCCTTTGGCAGCATCCAGAAATTGACCGACAGTCTGTACTGGATTCCCGGCGCCGGTGGTAACAGCGCAGTGTTCATCATGAGCAACGGTGTATTGCTGGTGGACACCAAGAACCCCAATAACGGCCAACCCTTGATGGATCAGATCCGTTCGGTCACCAACAAGCCGGTGACGCACATCATCAATACCCATACACATGGTGATCACACCGGCAGCAATGTGTTCTTCCCGGCCAGCGTGGAAGTGGTGGCACAGGAAAACACCAAGGCCAATATGGAAAAGATGCCGATGTTTCAGACGCCTGAAGGCAAGGTGGGCTTGCCCGATCGTACTTACAAAGACCACCTGACGCTGTTCTCTGGCAAGGATTCGGTGGATCTGTATTACTTCGGTGCCGCGCATACCAACGGTGATTCCTTCGTCGTATTCCGCGATGCCCGCGTCATGCATGCTGCCGATGTGTTTGCACGCAAGGGACAGCCATATATCGACACCAATAACGGTGGCAGCGCACTGGCCATCGGCGAAACCATCGCCAAAGCCGCCGCCACCATCAAGAATGTCGACAGGGTTATCACCGGCCATGACAACGTGTTCCCCTGGCAGGACTTTGTGGTGTATGGCGACTTCAACAAGACCGTTGCAGCATCTGCACGCACTTCGCTTGCAGCAGGCAAGACAGCGGCACAGGCCGCTGCAGAGTTCAAGCTGCCGGAAAGGTTCACGGGCTACGCCATGACCGAAGGATTCGGTGGGCTGCCGCAGGTGTTCAATGTTCTGTATGCAGAACTGGGCAAGAAGTAATTCCACTGCGTCAGACCGCACTGAAGGGCGCATTGCTGCGTTAAAACGGTCTGAAAAATGCTCACGTACTTGCGTGTACGCTGCGCTTTTTCAGACCGTTCTGCCTTGCACTGCATCCCTTGATCGCTGTCTGACACAGTGGAGATAGGAGCGCATCCGAACCCTCCCTCACGGAGGGGTGGGTGAGGGTGCTATTGCCGAACTCGATAACAAGAATAGCCGGATAACACCTTGCCACTGGAACTCCTGCTGGTCCTGATTGCGGCCTTCAGTGCCGGCTGTATTGACGCCATTGTCGGCGGCGGTGGCCTGATACAGATGCCGGCCTTGTTCAGTATCTATCCCGACACGCCGCCAGCCACACTGCTCGGCACCAACAAGTTTGCTTCCGTTTTCGGCACTGCCAATGCCGCGTGGCGTTATTCGCGCAAGATGCAGATCAACTGGCGCGGCCTGCTGCCCTTGGCGCTGCTGGTGCTGGTGACTTCTGCAGCGGGCGCTGTGGTGGCTACGCTGGTGCCACCGAAGATTTTCAGGCCCATGGTGCCGGTGCTGTTGCTGGGTGTACTCGTCTATATCCTGCGCAACAAGACATTGGGCGATACCCACAATCCACGTGTTTTCGCGCGCGAGCATCATGTGCTGGCAGCGCTGTTCATCGGCGGCATTGGTTTTTACGACGGCTTCTTCGGCCCCGGCACGGGCAGCTTCCTGATGTTCGTATTCGTACGTCTGTATGGGTATGACTTTCTCAATGCAGCGGCCAGCGCCCGCGTGCTCAATGTCGCAACCAACCTTGCCGCGTTGCTGTACTTCGGCTCACAAGGCTATGTGCTCTGGCACATCGCCATCGCCATGGCTATCGCCAACATCGCCGGTTCCATGCTCGGCACGCGTCTGGCACTGCGCGGCGGCAGCGGTTTCGTGCGCAAGATTTTCATCATTGTGGTGTCGGCGTTGATCCTCAGAACGCTGTGGCAGGCGTTTACTTGACGAGTTCTTTTGGATCTTCCCCTCTCCCTCAGGGAGACGACTGCATGGATGCAGGAGGTAGAGCAACGCAGGGAGCGGTTGCCGAGGGCAGGGTGAGGGTGATCCACAAGCAGATCGGACTGAATCCGCGGAACCCTCACTGATAGCTGACAAGCGCAGGGCTGAAGTGACGTAGGTTGGGGCTGAGCATTGCGAAGCCCAACATTCTTTTGTTGCAGGTACGGAAGCCTTTGGATTCGCCCCGTGGAGATCACCACGCGCCAATGTGAACCAAGATAGCCAATCTATAGTTTGTCGATGCCACAGCTCTTCATGCTCTTGAGTAGCGAGATTTCATTGCTTGATCCAATGGATCTATCTTTACGGTATGATGCATAATCCTTCATTGTAGACGAGACGAAGCTCTCATAAGAATCAACCGAAATCGCATCAATGTCGTTTTGAACACAGGTGCAAAATTTCGATGAGGCCTCCTTGCTAATCGGAGCCGGTCTGGCTTTCCCAAATTCGTCAACCATGCTTTGACAAAAATTCCCGAATTTAGACTTCAGTCTTGGTACAACGCACTGTGTTCCAGAGCGCTTTACTAATTTTGCGCCATCTTCTTCAGTGCCGAATCGCAAGATCTCTGGCGTGATGTTCTTTTCAAAATTCTGTGCGGTACATGAGCAGTACTCCGTAAACAGCGCCGTTTCGTTAACAGGCTGTTGAAAATTGGGCTGTGATTGTCGGTGGTGTGATTTCGAGCTGCATTTTTCAGTGCATTTCGGGTTGCATCGGTGTCAGTTCTTGCGTGCCGATCGATTCAAGCCGCTGCTGCCTCTGCATCATGCGCTCGCTCCCATCAGATTCCGCATCCGCACCAGGTTCCAGCCCATACACGTGAACTGGTAAATCAGGTTCACCTTGTCGAGTCCTCTGACTTTCACCTGCCGGATCAAGCCAATGGTCTTGCCCCAGCCAAAGGTTTCTTCGATCCGCTTGCGCAGACGTTGGCTGACTTTATAGCTGTCATGGCGGGTGGTGCGCTCATCGAGTTGCGAGCCACCGGGTCGTTTGTCATTGCAGGCGACGTGCGGCGTGATGTTCAGGGCGCGACACTCGCGGATGAAGTCTTTGGTGTCGTACAGCTTGTCAGCACCGACGGTCTTGCGCCGCTGTCCCGGCAGGCTGGCCAGTAACGCCAGCGCCGTATCACGCTCAGCAGTGCCGTGCGCCGCACTGACCTGGGCGCGGACGATCAGGCCGTGGCGATTCTCCATCACGCTGTGGCCGAGAAAGGCCAGCTTGGCTTCGCCGCCACGGCTCTTTTTGGCAGTGCGGCTGTCGGGGTCGGTGCGGGATTGATGGGTGTCATTACTGCGTGATTGGCCGTGAAAATCCCGCTCGGCATTGCGACCGCCGCCCGCAGGGGGTTCATCACTGCCATCCTTGCGCACAAAGCTCTTCTGCGAGGCCCAGGCCTGGATCAAGGTACCATCCACGCTGAAGTGTTCGGTGGATAACAAGTCCCGCTGGCCCGCCAGCTTGACCACCTCGGCAAATAGTTCTGGAATCACCTCGTGCTCCAATAGCCGATCCCGGTTCTTGCTGAAGGTCGAGTGGTTCCACACCGCATCGTCAATGGCCAGCCCGACAAACCAGCGGAATAGCAGGTTGTAATTCAGTTGCTCCACCAACTGCCGCTCGCTGCGGATGCTGTACAGCACTTGCAGCAGCTGCGCCCGCAGCAGCTTCTCCGGGGCAATTGACTCCCGTCCAATATCTGCGTAGATCGACTCGAACAGCCCATTCAGTTTGCGCAGGGCGTCATCAAACAGCCTGCGCATCGGCCGCAGCGGATGATCCGTAGGCACATACCGCTCCAGATGCACCGTGGTAAACAACGCTTCTTGCATCACATCCGAGCCGCGCATCAACTACCCCTTCACCAAAAACCATCGTCCCGTGAAGTCTATTTCAGGCTGAATTTGAAGGGGAGATTTTCAACGGCCTGTTAAGCCATTTGGAAATAGCAGGCGCGTCAGCAGGTATGTTGCTGACTTTCATGCTTTTCATTTGCTCATTGCAAGAACCTTCGATAGTTGAACGCAATTGCACGACAGCTATTTGTTCGTTTGGCGTAAAGGAGGCCTCAGCACCGAATACGGGTATAGTGAAAAACGTTGAAAGAACACAAAAATATTTCACTGACATGTGTTCAGACTCCTTCTGTAGATAGGATGCTTTTCAGATGGTGCAGCTCCAATCAGAACTCCGCTTTCAGCAACTGATCCATGGCTCTACCTCGTGCAGCGGCCTGATCGCGGATTTGTTGTGTCTGCACATCAATAGCCATGCGCATGCCGGATTCATAAGACGACCATGCCGGCAGTCCAGACCCATTGGGATTACCCGTCTTGATGAAATTGACGAAGTAACCCTGCAGGGTGCGTGACACCTGGTAATCCGCCGGCTGCCACTGATACAGCGGATTCATGTCGAGGTTGCCCAGCGCATATTCAATCTCTGCAGAATGCACGGCCCCGCGCGGTGGTGGGGAGTTCTGTGGCGGTGCGGCGATCTGCTTCTGACGTTCGGCAATCATGGCTGCGGCTGCCTCAGTGAACGGCGGACGCAGGCGCGAGTAATAGTAGTAGTACACCGGCTTGCCACCAGTGGCCGCGGCACGATCCACCCAGCGCCAGGTGCTTTGCGCAATGAATCGATCGCCGGCCAGTTGTTGCGCAGCATCCAGCACGGCATTGCCATCCGACTGCGCGGGATACAGCTGAAATACCGCTTCTGCCTTCTCGCCATACAATTTTGCCAACGCATTGCGATATCCCTGCAGGGTGGCTGGCTCCGAACCGAGTACGGCCGCGTAAGTTCGCTCTTCCGAATTGGAGCCTGCCAGCAGCGGCACCCTGGCCTGTTCACCGGCTTCAAAGATCTGGCGCACGGGTTTCGGCAAGAAATAACCATCTACAGTCGGTGCGAAGCCGCCCCTGAAAGTGCGTGCTGCCTCCAGCAATTGTTTTGCAGGCAGGGCACGCAACTGCGCCAGCGAATCCGCGCCGGCTTGTTTTGCGAATGCCTGTCCGGCTGCTTCACCATCAGCGAGTGACCGGGCAGACAGCGCGCCCATCATCGAACCGCTTTCGCCAATGGCGCCGGCAATCAGATTACGCGACAGTGGAGAGGCCATCAGCGCACTCACCGAAATCGAACCGGCCGATTCACCCGCGATGGTGACGCGCGTCGGGTCGCCGCCGAAGGCCGCGATGTTGTCGCGCACCCATTGCAGGGCCGCAACCTGATCGAGCAGGGCGTAGTTGCCCGAACCTTTGTAACGCGTTTCTGCCGACAGCTCGGGATGCGCCAGAAAACCGAACAGGCCCAGGCGATAGTTGGGCGTCACCACCACCATGCCCTGCCGCGCCATGTTCGCGCCGTCGTACCGGGCCTCGGAGGCATCGCCCACCATGTAACCCCCGCCGTAGATGTACACCAGCACCGGCAGCCCTTCGCGCGCTGACCTGGCGGGTGTCCACACATTCAGATACAGGCAGTCTTCACTGAACCCTTCACCGCGACCGATCACATCGGCGAACACGATGTTCTGCATGCAGCCCGGCGAAAACTTGTCGGCGTTACGCGCGCCGCGCCAGCGTTTGGCCGGCTGCGGCGCCTGCCAGCGCAGTTCGCCCACGGGCGGGGCGGCGAAGGGAATGCCGCGAAATACGCGCAAGCCACTGGACTCGGTTGTCGTGCTTTCCAGCACGCCAGATTTAATTCGCACCCGGTCGGCGGCCGCTGCGCTGTGACCGGCTATCAGTGCGGTTACCAACAGGGTGGCGATCATGACGGGACTGCGCGGACTGCGCGGACTGCACGACATGCTCATGTTCTTGATCTCGTTGTGATGAAGGCGCGGCCAAGAGTATATGCGGCGCCCGCTGTACGCCAGCGCACGATCCGGTCGCGGCTCCCGGCTACGCGAGCCCCTTAACAAAGCGACATTCAGGGCCCCGAAAGTGACCTCTGTTGCTGGTTGTAGGCCCATACACGGATATGGCTATTTGCCCATACGGATGATAGGCTCATGCCATGGAAACGGAGTTTCAATGGGATCCCGACAAGGATGCGGAGAATCAGCGCAAGCACGGCGTGAGTTTCATGTTCGCCCAGCGGGCATTTCTTGATCCAAGGCGTGTCATTGCTCGCGACCTGGCACATAGCGAGACAGAGCCGCGCTACTACTGCTTCGGCCTGATTGGCGAAGACATTCTTACAGTTCGGTTCACTTTTCGGGCCGAAGTAATCCGCATAATCGGCGCCGGCTATTGGCGCAAGGGCAAGCGAATTTATGAGCAAGAAAATCAAGTACACGAATGAACCAGTCAAGGCGGAAGTTATCCCTGACTTTCTTCCGCCTCCGCAACATTTGGTCACGAATCAAGACGGAGTAAAGGTCACCATTTCGTTGAGCCGTAGAAGTATTGATTTCTTCAAGGCTGCCGCGGAACAACACAATACTTCTTATCAGCGAATGATTCGACGTTTACTGGATTCGTACACGGATCGCTATCATGGTGATCTGACAACCCGTTCGAGCGGACGCGGCAAAGCCTCGCGCCGTTCAACCTGAGTGTTCTACCGCATGAGAAGTGTTGCGGTACTAACTTTGTCATGGTGCCTGAATGGTTCCGATACCTTTTGCGTTTTTTTCTACAGCCTCGTTAAGTTTGCATGAAGCTACTTGAACCAAGCGAATATCAGGCTGCTGCCGCCCAGGCTGCGGCGTCAGTTTCGGCTGAGCTCAAGACTCTCTTTCCGACTTCCCGAGTCGAGCATGTGGGGGCGTCATCTATTCCTGGGGCCATCTCCAAGGGGGATGTAGATATTTGCGTCGTTGTCGATCCCGCTCGGCATTCGAGTGTCGTGCAGAAGTTGCAGAGCATTGGCTACGTCGTCAAAGGGAACACCCTGCGTACTCCTGAGATCTGCATGTTACTGTCGCCTCGTACCGATCTCGATATCGCGTTGCAGATTGTTGCGCAAGGCTCTCGCTTTGAGTTCTTTATGCGTTTCCGCGATGCGTTGTGCGCCAGCCCATGTCTGGTCGATCAATACAATGCTGTAAAGCGCAATGCTTCGAGACTCAGTCCGGAGCAGTATCGTGATGCCAAAACTGCGTTCATTGAGTCCGTTCTAGGGCTGGTATGAATACTCTGACATGGACTGACTTGCGAGTAACAGCATTTGTCTTCCAGACTTGCAGATAGCGTATGCAGTCGCCCTGAATATGCTTGAGGCCTCAACCACCAGCTCGTACGCTGGGATGGAATCCCAGCATCCTGTTCCGGATGATAAGTGCTGGGATTTCGCCTCGCTTCATCGCCAGCCTACGTCGCCGCAGCGAACAGCGCCTTCACGGGATCGGGGTCACTTACACTGTCACTTGTGTTTGAACCCGTGCCGACGTCTCACTAATTCAACAGATTGGTCGCAACAAATTCAGCGTTAACCGCCCCCAATCAATTCCAGCAACGCCTCCCCATACCGTTCCAGCTTGCGTTTGCCGATGCCGGGGATTTCGGCGAGTTCTTCCAGTGATGTGGGCTGGCGCGCCGCGATTTCCGCCAGCGTGGCGTCGTGAAAAATCACGTAGGCGGGCACGCCCTGCTGGCTGGCTTCTTTCAAGCGCCAGTCCTTGAGGATGGACAGGTAACCTGAATTGGGTGCGGCAACGCTGGCCTCGTACACACGGCTGGTTTTCTTGCGCGGCAGCTTTTCCTTCACACGCTCGACAACGCGGCGCATGGCGACTTTCTGTTCGCCGCGCAGCACGGCGCGCGCGGCTTCGGTGAGTTTCAGCGCACCGTAGGCGTGATGATCGACACGCGCAAAGCCCATGGCGACCAGCTGGCGAAACACGCTGCGCCATTCGTTGTCTTCAAGATCCCTGCCGATGCCGAATACGGTGAGCTTGTGGTGATCCCACTTCATCACGCGTTCGCTGTCCTTGCCGCGCAATACTTCGATGAGATGCACGGCGCCGAAGCGTTGCTCGGTGCGATAGATGGTGGACAGTGCTTTCTGCGCCGCGACGGTGGCATCCCAGGTCTGCGGTGGCTCGATGCAGGTATCGCAGTTGCCGCAGGGTTCGCTGTGCTCGCCGAAATAAGCCAGCAGCCGCACGCGCCGGCATTGCGCGGTTTCGCACAGCCCGAGCAGCGCATCCAGCTTGGCGCCGGACAGCCGCTTGAATTCTTCGCTGGCTTCGGACTCCTCGATCATGCGCCGCTGCTGCACTACATCGCCCAGACCATACGCCATCCAGGCATCGGCAGGCTGGCCATCTCGGCCGGCGCGGCCGGTTTCCTGATAGTAGCCTTCCATGCTCTTGGGCAGATCCAGATGCGCGACGAAGCGCACATCGGGTTTGTCGATGCCCATGCCGAAGGCGATGGTGGCTACCATGACAATGCCTTCCTCACGCTGGAAGCGAGCCTGATGTTCGTTGCGTGTACGGGCATCAAGCCCGGCGTGATAGGGCAGCGCGTTGATGTCATGTTCTTGCAGCCACTTCGCCGTGTCATCGACACGCTTGCGCGACAGGCAGTACACAATGCCAGCCTCGCCATCGTGATGCGCGCGGATGAAGGTTAGCAACTGCTTGCGCGCTTCGTCCTTGTCGACGATGGTGTAGCGGATGTTGGGGCGATCGAAACTGGAGACGAAAATTTTCGCCTCATCCAGCGCCAGCCGCGTGATGATCTCGGCGCGGGTCTGCGGATCGGCGGTGGCGGTGAGCGCAATGCGCGGCAGATCAGGGAATTTTTCGTGCAGCACTGACAGCTGCAGATACTCGGGACGGAAGTCGTGACCCCACTGCGACACACAATGCGCTTCATCGATGGCGAACAGGGCGATCTTGCCGTGTGTTAGCAACTCCATGCAGCGCGACGTCACCAGCCGTTCGGGCGCCACATACAACAGGTCCAGTTCACCCTTGCTGAAACTGCGCTCGATGGCAAACGCCTGCTGTGCATCCAGAGATGAGTTCAGAAATGCGGCACGAATACCCAACTGCGTCAGCGCCGCCACTTGATCCTGCATCAGAGCAATGAGCGGCGACACCACGACGGCCGTGCCGGCACGCAACAACGCGGGCACTTGATAACACAGTGACTTGCCGCCGCCGGTAGGCATGAGCACCAGCGCATCGCCGCCAGCGGTAACGTGCTCAACGATTTCACGCTGGGCGCCGCGAAATGCGGGATGACCGAAGGTGTTGCGCAGGATCTCGAGTGCAGGGTCGGTCAAGGTGTCGGTAACGGGTCCGCGTGGCATCTCGTTCCATCCATGGCAGGAGAGTGGTGGGAGGGTGCGCAGCTTACTGGAAGTAGCGAAGTGTGCGTAGGGGCCGTTCGTGAACGGCCCTCTATAAAATCCCCGGAGGGCGGTTCACGAACCGCCCCTACTGACAGATGTTGCCCATCTGCTTCGCTTGGGCTTCGCACTGGGCACGATATTGCTCCGGCGCGTTGGCGCACATTGCCGTGATTTTTGCCGGATCGACATTCGCCAATGACTTGCAGGCGGGGCTGTCCTTGTCAAACTGGATCATGGAGTCGCCTTTGCAGGCGCCTTCATAGCTGTAGCGAGCTTTTATGTTGCGGGTCTTGCCATCGCTGCTGGTCAGGGAGGAATCCAGGACGTAAGTTCTGTCGGTTTCGCGGTCGATCTTCACGTGACTGCGTGTACCGTCTGTGCAGGTCATGCTGACTTCGGCGGCATCCCTGGTGTTGCGCAGCACGCTGGGTTTGCAGCTTTGCTCATCCAGTTCGCTTTTTTTGGCGATTTGACTGGCGACGTCGGCACAGATGCTCATTTTGCCCAGGGCACTGGCGCCCTGATTCAGCAAAGGTTCATTGCTGTCAAGCAGCTCAACGCGCCACAGGCCTTGAGTCAGATTGCCGGACTTGAAAATCTCCAGGTCCTCCAGCGTACTTGCAGCCAGTATCGTACCGGCTGTCAGTGCCGAGCCCGTGACGAGCAGCATGCGTGTCAGTTTATTCATGGGAATTACGGTGATGACCAATTGTCAGCTGATTCTATACTGATGTGTCGGGGTGCTGGATGAAGCGCTGCTTCCGGCATGACGGGTGGTCAGGCCTTCGCCCTTGACGGCTTTGGTGAATTCCTTGGCGCCATCGCTGTGGTGTGGCCAACATCGACAGCGACCAACCAGCTTCAGCAGATTGCCACAATCGGCGACCCTGCAGTTTTGAGACAAATTCAAGCTGACAGGTTCCCTTACCATGCGCGTTGGCGGGTGTTGCAATGGGACATAGTTGAAGGGGAAATCTTGCTGGCACTTGCCAGAAGCCCACCAGCACCGGCCTTACGCGGGGTGGATATCAGAATTTCAAGCGAGCCGTAGCGACGGCTCGCGTGTTCGGTCCCGCCAACAAACGCTCAATGCCGACACAGGCTGGCGAATCTGGGTCGCACCAGTCGCTCATAGTCGCGGAACGACATGCGTACCAGTTCAATATGCGAGCCCGCATTGAAGGCAATCTCGTTGTCGTCCATCAAATCCCAATCCGCATACACATCCATGCCATAGAGGTTTCCAAACGGCGGCATGGCGCCGAGTTCGCAGTCGCGAAACTGATCTGCAAACTCGTACTCCGCAGCGACTTCAGCCTGCGTAGCGCCAGCCTCGCGCTTGAGGTTGTCCAGGTCCAGATACTGATTGGCATGCATCACAACCATGGCAAGTTTGCCGTCCAGCTTGACCATGACGGTCTTGGCCAGCTTGTGCCCGGGAATGTGTGTGACGCTGGCCACTTCCTGTGCGGTATAGGCGCGTGGATGCATGATGCGTCGGTAGTTGATGTGGTTGTCAGCCAGGAATCGATCCAGAGTTGCGAGTGCCATAACCAACCCTCCACGTCAGATGAGAAGAACAAGTTACTCCTCCAGTGCGTCCGTATCACGCCGCATTGCGGCAATCAGCAAGCTCGCATGACTTGCTTGTATCCATTTGATTTTCAGTTGAACTGCTCTCTCGCGCATCTCATTCAGGGCACACAATGAGGCATGGTTGCAGGTGATGCGTGCCGCCACCGCCACCCTCTCCCTGAGGGAAAGAGCAGCGAGAGGGTTCAGCGCCCGTCTCGCTTCAACACCATTACCATATGGGGGCACAGGATCCTTCAGTCCCTTGCAGAGATCACGCAAGATCGAAGCGATCAAGGTTCATCACCTTGACCCAGGCCGCGACGAAGTCCTTGACGAACTTGTCCTTGCCGTCGGACTGGGCATATACCTCGGCCAGCGCACGCAGCACCGAGTTGGAGCCGAACACCAGATCCACGCGCGTGCTGGTCCACTTCACGGCGCCGGTCTTGCGATCCTTGCCCTCGAAGTTGTCGCCCGCGGGCTTCCACTCCGTGGCCATGTCGAGCAGGTTGACGAAGAAGTCGTTCGTCAACGTGCCGGGCCTGGCCGTGAACACGCCATGCTTGCTGGCGTCGTAGTTGGCGCCGAGCACGCGCAGGCCGCCGATCAGTGCCGTCATCTCCGGCGCAGTCAGGGTGAGCAGCTGCGCCTTGTCCACCAGCAGGTGCTCGGCCGGAACTTCCGACCTGGTCTTGAGGTAGTTGCGAAAGCCGTCGGCAAACGGCTCCAGATAACTGAAAGATTCCACATCGGTCTGCTCGGCCGTTGCATCCACGCGACCCGGCGCAAACGGCACTTCCACCGCAGAGCCGGCAGCCTTGGCGGCCATCTCGATGCCCACTCCACCGGCCAGTACGATCACGTCCGCCAGCGACAGCTTGCCGCTGGCCTTCTGAATGGCTTCCAGCTTGGGCAGCACCTTCGATGCAATCTGGTTGACGGCCCAGTCCTTCTGCGGCGCGAAGCGAATGCGCGCACCGTTGGCGCCACCGCGCTTGTCGCCACCGCGGAAAGTCGATGCCGAAGCCCAGGCGGTGCTCACCAGCTCGGACACGGACAGTCCTGAGGCGGCGATTTTGGCCTTGATGTCGGTAATGTCGGCCGCCGTCGGCTTGTGGGTCGCCGCAGGCAGCGGGTCTTGCCATGGCAGGTCTTCCTTCGGCACTTCGGGGCCGAGGTAGCGGGCCTTGGGACCGAGGTCGCGGTGGGTCAGCTTGAACCAGGCGCGGGCATAAGCTTCAGCGAAGGCCTGCGGGTCGTTGAGGAACTTGCGCGAGATCTTTTCGTATGCCGGATCGAAGCGCAGCGACAGGTCAGTCGTCAGCATCGTGGGCTTGCGCCTGGGGGAGTCGGGCGTCGGGCCGGGAATGATGGCCTCTGCATCTTTCGCTTCCCACTGGATGGCGCCGGCCGGCGACCTGGTTTTCACCCACTCGTACTTGAACAGGAACTGGAAGAAGTCATTGCTCCAGCGCACAGGCGTGCTGGTCCAGGTGACTTCCAGGCCGGAGGTGATGGTGTCCTTGCCCTTGCCGGTCCCGAACTTGTTGTCCCAGCCGAAGCCCTGCTGTTCCAGCGCGGCGGCTTCCGGGTCGGCGCCGACGTTGCTGGCGGGGCCTGCGCCGTGGGTCTTGCCCAGGGTGTGACCACCGGCGATCAGCGCCACGGTCTCCTCATCGTCCATCGCCATACGCTTGAAGGTCTCGCGAATGTCTTTGGCGGCCGAGAGCGGATCGCCATTGGCGTCCGGGCCCTCGGGGTTCACGTAGATCAGGCCCATTTGCACGGCACCCAGCGGGTTTTCCAGATCACGCTCACCGGGTTTGTTGTGGGAATAACGACTGTTGGGCGTGTTGCTGCCCGCCAGCCAGGTGGTTTCCTTGCCCCAGTAAACATCCTGGTCCGGTTCCCACACGTCTTCACGGCCGGCGGCAAAGCCGAAGGTGCGAAAGCCCGCGTTTTCCAGCGCCACATTGCCGGCCAGAATCATCAGATCAGCCCAGGAAATCTTCTGACCGTACTTCTGCTTGATGGTCCACAGCAGGCGGCGGGCCTTGTCCAGGCTCACGTTGTCGGGCCAGGAGTTTAGCGGCGCAAAGCGTTGCTGACCGCGGCCCGCACCGCCACGGCCATCGCCTATGCGGTAGGTACCGGCGCTGTGCCAGGCCATGCGGATCATCAGGCCCGCGTAGTTGCCGAAGTCGGCAGGCCACCAGTCCTGCGAGTCCGTCATCAGCTTGTTCAGGTCGGCCTTGAGCGCCTTGTAGTCGAGTTTCCTGAACTCATCGCGATAGTTGAAGCTCTTGCCCAGCGGGTTGGACTTCTCCGAATGCTGGTTCAGCAGATCAAGGCGGAGTTGATTCGGCCACCAATCCTTGTTCTGCGTACCGCTGCCGGCAGCGCCGTGGAAGGGACACTTTGCTTCGGTTGTCATGGTTCTTTCCTTTGGTTGAATTCAGCAAATCATTCGATCCAGGCTGGAGTTGGGCACCCATGGATCAAACAGGTTTTGGCAATCATCTGCGCGCAGTGTCGGTCCTGCGCCGCTAACCGGCCAATCGTTTGAGTGGAACAAGCTGATAGACAGACACTATGAGAAGCAGAAGAGCACAAGAAAATACGTGCTATCCAGCACCAGCCGTCGGTGGATTGCCGCAGCTGCGATGAGCCGGCCAGTTTCAGAGCGACGAGATGTTATTGAGTGTGGCGCTCAGCAGGTGGCTGGCGGTTTGCTGGACTTCAAGCTCGGCAGGGCTGATGTCGCGAGGCTGAAAATCGTAGTGACACAGCGTGCCGAAGATCGAGCCGTCGGGCCGGTGCAGTGGCAGGCCACAGTAGGATTTGATGGGTGCAGTTTGCGCCGACTGTAACAGCCTTGCTTCCTGAGCGGCATTGTTGATCACCAGCGGTTGTCCGGTGGCGAATACCAGTGCGCAGAAAGTTTCATGCACCGGCAGGTTCATGAACGGCGTGGCCTCGGGATCGTCACGGTCAAAGACATACACCTTCTTCAGTGCATCAAGGTCCTTGATATGCAGGGCCGTGAAACGATGTGTTACCCGTTTGTTGAGGCAGGTCAGCGCACCCCGTATGCCATCTTCGGCGAGGCAATACTCCAGTTCGGTTGCGATGTTTTGGCTGTTGCGCATCAGGTTGTGCCCTCCGTTATGCAAACGTGGACAGAAACTCGGAGTGCTTTATCTGCAAGCGAGTTTCGACAGATGGTCAATCGGGCAGCAATACTGATTGCAGCTTAGCGTCGATTCGTCATGTGACAACGAGTCGTCAGCTGGCGACGGGTGAGAACGGCGATATCGGGCTCTGAATTACCAATGGTCCTACAGCATTGCGGGTCGTGCACAGATTGAGGCTTGAACTGCGCATGCCCACTCTGGGAGTGTCGGCAATTGGTAACTCATGCATCTTCCGAACAAGGTGGGCAATCAGTCGGGATGCACGAATCAGGACAGGCACAACTTGATATCGAGGTACTCCGCATGAAAGTTCCAGAGAAATTATTAAGCAGCATGATCTTTTCCGGTGTGATGGTTGCGATTCCGGGTGTTTCAGAAGCAGCAGCTACCCCTGTCAATCCAACGGGCCCATATGTGGGCGGCAGCATCGGCCAGTTCAATCTGGATATCGATCATCTGGATGACGTCAATAATGCAGTGCAGGCAGTTACCGATTCGGATGACAACGCCTGGAAAGTTTTTGCGGGCTATCGCTTCCTGCCTTATCTCGGTGTCGAAGCGGCATATATTGACTTTGGCAGTCCCGGTGATCGTTTTGATGCCAGCGGCAGCGATGGCAACTACAAAGTGGAGATGAGCGGTTTTGCGCCCTCGCTGATCGGTAGAGCGCCACTGGGTCCCGTCGAGTTATTCGCCAAGATCGGCCAGTACTACTAGAACCTATCTCAAATTCGTTTGAGTAGCATATTTATGCAGGCGAGCTGTACAAAGCCGAGGAAGTTTTGCGCGTAATACTCCCATCGACACAGGATTCTTCGCTGCCATTGCAACCAGGCGAAGAAGCGTTCGACCAGCCAGCGTCGCTGATAACGGCGCAAGCGCCGTCCATCCTGCGTGGCGTGTCTCACCCGATTGGTCTTGTGCGGCGCAATCATCTCGATGTCCTGTTCGCGCAACTGCTCATCCAGGGGGTCGGAGTCATAGGCCTTGTCGCCGATCAGATTCTCCGGCTTCGCTTCGATCATGTAAAAGTCGAAGCTCAGCTGCACCAGCGTAACTTCGTGATGGTTCGCGGCATGCGTGCTGACCGCCAAGGGCAAGCCATGGCGATCCACAATCGCCATGATTTTCACGCCTTTGCCCCGCTTGGTTTTGCCAATTTCCTCGCCGCCGCCTTTGGCACTGGCAAACGTGGCATCAATGAACGCTTCGCGTTCATCGATCATCCCCTGCTCGCGCAGGTCATTGGCCAGATCCGTCAGCACCGCGCGCAATACTTCATCCCGACACCATTGCTGGAAACGCCGATGCACCGTCTTGTAGTTGGGATAGCACTGGGGCAGCAGATGCCATTGCGCGCCGGTGTTCAGAATCCACAACACGCCTTCCAGAACTTTGCGTGCAGGCACTGGCTTGCGCCCCGGGCGACTTTCTTCAAGGCTCTCCTCGGGAAAGTGCTGCCGTATCCTTGCCCAATGTGCATCGCTTAATTTCAGCATATGCACGATTCTACATCTTTATGCACGGCAGTTAATTTTGAGATAGGTTCTACAACGTTGATACTCATATTGATCTTGACTCACCCGGACCGAACATCGATACCAGCCACAGCCGCAACGATTTTCTCTGGGGTGGCGGTGTTTCGGTAGTGTTGCTTGAGCATCTTGAGTTGCGTGCCGAGTACGAGAATGTGGAGATTGAAGATGCCAAGGACTCAAACGCATTCTGGCTGGGCGCTGCCTGGCGTTTCTAGGCATCTTGTAGTGGCGCCGCAATTTACATGCCTGTGAAGTCGGAATATTCCGACCTGAATACAGGATGTCAGGCGCTGTTGCCATGGCTTCCTCAAGTTCTATTGTTGCTGAACGACAAACCACGCCTGTGACTTGTTGCACGTGAACAGTACTGACGCCCGCGGGCGCGAGGAGAGACTCATGAACAAAGATCGAATCGAAGGCAACTGGAAACAGATCAAGGGCAAAGTAAAACAGCAATGGGGCAAGTTGACTGATGATGATCTGGATGAGATCGAGGGCAACTACGAAATCCTGTCCGGTCGCCTGCAGGAGGCTTATGGAATTTCAAAGGACGAAGCCGATAAACGCATCAAGGAGTGGGATCACGACGCGTGATGCTCCAGCTGCGTGCCTGGGTGCATCGCTGCGGTTGGGGCGCAGCGCATGCATTTTGGACAGGCCTTGCCGGATGCGGGGTCTGTTTGCACTCAAGCACCACCACGGATTGTTCTTCAGACTGGGTCTTGTCGTGACTGTCATCCAGTTCCGACAACACCTGTCGCCGACGGCCGATCAGCGGGTGCAGCCCGATTGGCTAGATTTAGTGCGTGGACTCGGCACAGCGCAAGGTGGCTGTACACCGAGTCTCGGCGGCACCATGTGTGGTGCCGGTCACGTGAGTTGACGTTATTACCGCCATCCAGTTGATGGCGGCGGAAGGAGGAAAGTTATGATCAACAGAAAAGACGTATTGGCCGCATGTATTGCATTGAGCACGGCAGCAACGACCGCTCTGGCAACCGATACAACGATCGGAGGAGTTGTGGATGATTCGGTAATCACGGCCAAAGTGAAAACCGCATTGATCGAGAATCCAGCCACCAAGGCCTACCAGATCAACGTGGAGACCGAGCATGGCACGGTGCAGCTAAATGGCTTTGTGGATAGTGCCAGCGCGAAACAGGCTGCCGAGACCACGGCAAAGTCGGTCAGCGGCATTGCCGGCGTCGTCAACAATCTGCAGGTCCGCAGCGGTGAACGTTCCAGCGGCAATGTGGTTGATGACGCTGCCGTTACCGCCAAGGTCAAGTCGGCATTATTTGCTGACGCGCGCACCAAGGCTTACCAGGTCGATGTTACAACCTACCAGGGGGTGGTATCGCTGGGCGGTTTCGTGGCCAGTGACGCCGAAAGACAGGCTGCGGAAATGTTGGCTCAGAACGTGGATGGGGTGGTCAAGGTAAAGAATGGAATCGTGATTGGCAGGAACTGATTTTCTTGTCAGTCATGCGATTTCAGAAAGGCTCTCATCAAGACTGTCCAGTCTGTCGCGCCGGCGGTTGGTTTATCCTCCGGCGCGATCTTCTTTATGGCGACAATGGTATCGGCTGAAATTCCTGTTGCCTCACGCTTCAGCGCAGACGCAGTGTGAAATGATACTTGCCCGCAGAGCAGCGCCTGCATCACCGACAGCGCATTCTGGCGGGCAGCCATTTCCTTGAGCGCAATCAGCACCGGCGTGGCCAGCGCGACACCGGCAATTCCCCAGAACCAGCCGGCCAGCCAGATACATGCAAACAGCATGATCGGATTCAGATTGAGCCGGTGACCAATGAGCAGGGGCTGAACAAACTGGCCCTCGATGGTGGTAATCAGCAAAAAACTTCCCGCGACGCCAACGGCCGGGCCGTAACCGTCGAATGTCACCAGCGACACAACGACCAGCACGAATAATGAAATGGTCGGGCCGACATAGGGGACGAAGTTGAGCAATGCCACCATCATGCCCCACAACCAGGGACTGGGCAGTCCCCATAGCGCCATGACCGCGGTAATGACCAGCCCAAGGCCAACGTTGATCATCGCCAGCGTGGCAAAGTAGCGGCTGAGCTCATGGCGTACCGCGTCAACCATGCGCATGCACTGATACTGGTAGCCGTGATTGACGAAGGCGGCTTCCAGGCGGCGCAGGGTACGGGCGCCAAGGGCGGAAAAAAACACCGTGAGAATGGCAATGGTGGCGGTGTCAATGAGCACGGCACGCGTAGTGGCCAGCGCGTCCATGCGTACCGCATCGTTGGCCATGCCCGGGGCGCTCTGATTGGCCACACCGGTGGTCAATGAGCTGGCACGACTGGTTACTGATTCGATTCGGGTAATGACACGGCGTAATGGCCGAACCTTCTGCTCCACCTTTTGCAATACGGTCGGCGCATCATCAATCCATGCGAGAGCCGGACTCCACGCGGCATCGATCGCAATGACGATGATTGCCAGCAGGATACCCACTGCGAATACGGATGCCAGCATGCGCGGCACACGATGCAGCTCCAGCGTATCAATCAGGGGTGACAGCAGCATCGCCAGCAATACGGCGAACAGGATGGGCGCAAACGCAGGCTTGCCAACATACAGCACTGTGCCGACCGCGATCCAGGCAAGCAGTTTCAGCGCAAAGGACAAGCCGGTGGCGTATGACTGGGGTGGTGAGACTACTGACAGCGTCGACTGTTTTGTTTGTATTTGCATGACCGCATCTGCAAGGGAGTCGCTATCGCCGGAAATATGGTGTTGCAGTCAGACCTTCGTGTCATGACTGCGTGTCCGCGACAAATGTCGGCGTCGTCCCCTATCCAGCCAACGGAGCTCAGTCACGGTCGTTGCGCCATTGATCGAGATGCGCCAGCATGCTGGAAATCTCTTCGGCATGCTGTTCTTCTGCACTCAGAATGCCTTCCAGTATGCGCCTGGTAGTGGGATCATCCTCGCCAATGTACTTGATCATTTCCGTATACGACTGAATGGCGACACGTTCCGCGACCAGATCGTCACGCAGTATTTCAATCAGTGCAGTGCCCTTGCCATACTCGGCATGACTGCGGTCCGCCAGGCCAGCTGGATCAAAGTCCGGATCGCCACCCAGCTGGATGATGCGCTCGGCAATCAGATCGGCGTGCTGCTGTTCTTCATTGGCATGTTCGAGGAATTCCTGTTTGATCGCCTCGGCGGGCAAACCTTCCGCAACATAGTAGTGGTGGCGATAACGCAAGCTGCACACCAGCTCGGTAGCCAGCGCCGTGTTCAGCAACGCGATGACCTGATTGCGATCAGCTCCATAACTTGGGGTAACCGCGCCGTCGCTTATGCTCTTGCGGGCACGTTCACGCAATTCGGCTGCACTGCTTAGTTGCCCACGACTCACGGCTGGTGCAGCCTGATCAGGCTTGTCGACATGAACCTTGCGTAACGTGCTCATGAATGACCCCCTGGATTTGCATGAAGATATCGCCGATTAACGTCGCCGGCCCAGTAACGCACCAATGAGTAATGCCGTACTGGAGGCAATAGCGACCGCAGTCCAGGGATTGTGTTTTACGTATCGATGGGTATTGGCAACGGTGGAACGTGCTGTATTGCTCACGGTCTCCACCGAATCATTCACCGCATGCTGCAGCTGTGCAGCTTGTTTGCGCAGATCCCGCTTGAGCATGCGCGCCTTGCGCACGGCACTGGTTTCCTGGCTGGCGGCCCAGCGCGAGCCGACCTTGGTAGCAGCACGGGCTGAGTTGGCGCCGGCATGCACGGTGTCATGCACTCCGGATTCCAGCGTATCAATGCCGTGCAATAGCGCGGTCCCGACTTCTTGCGATTTTGTTGACATGAGTATTGCTCCTGAAAAAGGCTGCAGGTGGCGGTCCGCAATTGCCCTGGTTCAGACCTTGCGTGTAACGCTCAGGATAAAGGTGACTACTGCAAACAGCAGGAACACCATGAACAGTATCTTGGCGATGCTGGCTGCGCCAGCCGCGATACCGCCAAAGCCGAACAGGGCTGCGATGAGCGCGATGACCAGAAAAACGACGGCATAATGCAGCATGATCTGCTCCTGCTGGTTTGGGTGGAAGGATCGTGCGCGCCGGGCCGGGGTGTCGCAGTCGGGGTACGATCCGAGAACAGGTAGGAATCCGCCCACACAATATTTTGGCTATGGTTGATTGGTGTTATGGTGGCTGCATTGCCAGCAAGGGTGACCTGCCATGCCCGAGTTTACGCTGCCAGGATTCAATCGCCGCCATGTGCTGCTGCCGATGCTGGCGGCTATTGCGCTGGTTGTCGTTGCTTTTTTCAACACTGAAATGCAACGCAATGAAGCGATGAAAATTGCTGGCGAAATCCGTGAAGCGCAGGAACGGATGCGGGTGCTTGCGGAAGTCATCTATGCGGCAGCAGACGCGGAGAGCGGCCAGCGCGGTTATCTGCTGACGCATGAGCCGGAGTACCTGGATCCATACAATGATGCGAAACAGCGACTGGCAGTACTGATGCCGGAGCTAAGCGTCGCATATCGGAGCGATGTTGAAGAAGCGCCACATATCGCCACTGTTGAAGTCCTGATCAACAAGAAGCTGCTGGAGCTGAATTCATCCATCGAGCTGTTGCAGAACACAGGTGCCTCAACCATGTCGGTACAGCTGGTCAAGACCGGCATGGGCTTGCGCTGGATGGCCCAGGTTCGCGATGAAATCGAAGGAATCCGCAACCGCGAACGCGGGCACATCTATCAGGGCATCGTAGAGTGGCAGCGGCAGCACACCATCAGCCGCTACATGGGCGGTGGCGCAGCACTTCTGAATGTCATATTGCTGCTGGTGGCGGGAGCCTATATCACGCGCGATATAGAACGTCGCAACGCCGCTGCCAACGAGCTTGACCGGCTGGTGGCACAGCGCACGTTTGAGCTGAGCGAGCTATCGACGCATTTGCAGCGTGCTACCGAGCGCGAGAAGTCGAAGCTGGCCCGCGAGCTGCATGACGAACTCGGTGGCCTGCTGGTGGCCATCAAGATGGATCTGGCGCAGCTGGCGAAAAAATTTGATATCACGCATCCGGACATCCAGCCACGCTGGCAGCGTATCCAGAGCGCCATCAGTGCCGGCGTGGATCTGAAGCGACGGGTTATCGAGGAGCTGCGGCCCACCCTGCTCGACAACATGGGATTGATTGCTGCCTTGCGCTGGCAGGCAGAACAAACCTGTTCGCAGGCCGGGATCACCTTGCAGGTGTCCTTTCCTGAAGAAGAACCCTCGCTGGATACCAATACCTCGATCACCGTGTTCCGCGTTGCGCAGGAGGCGCTTACCAATATTATGAAGCATGCCCGCGCCACCGCCGTGGGGTTGACACTGCAGATTACCGATAGCGATCTGACACTGAACATCGAAGACAATGGAGTGGGGCTGCCATCCGCACCCGACGGGCGCAGCGGTGCGCATGGACTATTGAGCATGAAGCATCGAGTGCGGGCGATTGGTGGCACGTTTTACGCAGGTTCGGTAGCACCGCATGGCACTCGAATCGTGGTGCGGGTGCCAATCAATTTCGCCGAGGCCATGGCGACGCTTCAGTAGTACAGCGAATCTGCGCAGGCCTTTGCACCGTTCAGTTTGCAGCATGCGAGCTGTGTTCGTCACGCAGCTCGCCAAGAATGCCCGGTAGTCGGTCGAACTCCTGAGTCTTGTCCAGGAAATAGCGTACGCCAAGTGCTTCGGCCCTCTTGCGATACTGCGGCAGCGCATAGTTGGTTATAACGACCGTCTGTGGGCGCGCTGGCAGTGTGTTGACGAAGCGCATGACGCCAAATCCGGTGCCTTCCTTGAGCCGCAGATCGAGGATGATGGCATCGGGGCGATGTTTCTGGATGGCCTCAACGGCCTCGTGCTCGGTAGCGACCACCGCAATGGTGACGATGCCGTCGGTATCGGATATCAATTCCACCAGTCGCTCCGACAGCAGTACAGAGTCCTCCACCAGTAGCACCCGGAACTCAACATCCTTCATCTCAACCCCGTTCTTGACCGCATGGCGTCCACCCTCAGAAGGTGGCAGTTCAATTCGCACAAGTCGCCTGCTTTTTTCCCAGCCACGTGGCTATTTTCACAACTTCTCATTTTTCATTTCAATCCATCAGACTGTTGCGCAGGGCATAAGC
This sequence comes from uncultured Pseudomonadota bacterium, assembly GCA_963748005.1. Classification (GTDB taxonomy): domain Bacteria; phylum Pseudomonadota; class Gammaproteobacteria; order Steroidobacterales; family Steroidobacteraceae; genus CAILZL01. Next base: position 972,090 of record CAVVHH010000002.1, on the reverse strand, counting down.
CGTGATATCCGCATTGCTGTTGAAACCCATTTTCTCCAGTACGCGTGATCGATAGGTGCTGATGGTCTTTACCGACAGGCACAATTCGGCCGCAATGTCCGAGACCGAGCGTCCTCGCGCCAGCTTGCAGAATACCTGGAATTCCCGTTCCGACAGCTGGGTATGCGCCGGTTTTTCCGTATCGTGATTCAGCTCGGTGACCAGCAGTTCGGCCAGCGCGGTGCTGACGTAGCGTTTGCCGGCCAGCACCGTCTTCACTGCGCTCAGCAATTCCTCCGGCGCCATTTCCTTGTTGAGATAGCCGCTGGCGCCGGCACGCAGCACGTTCACCGCGTATTGTTTCTCCGGAAAGCCACTGAGAATAAGCACACGCGTATCTGGATATGAAGCATGCACCTGGCGCAGGATATCGATGCCGCTGCGATCCGGCATGTTGATGTCCAGGATCAGCAGATCCCAGCGCGAATTGCGCAGCATGTCCAGCGTCTCGCGCCCGGTGCTCGCCTCACCCACGTCACTGACCGACCGGTCCTCAATCAACAGCTGCTTCAGGCCCTTCCTGAGAATGGCGTGATCGTCTGCTATCAGGATGCTGGTCATGATTCGGCTGGGTCCGGTTCTGGGCTGCGGCTGGTTAACCATGTCGGTGGAGGGTTGCATAGCTGATCCTCTAACGCAAAGTATTCGACCTGTTGACGATGCTGCGACAGTTTGCGCCTTAAGTACGCGTCTTTCCCGTGATTGAGTCCGGACTCATTGTCGGTAGAGCTTGTTATCCGCTGTAGGATTGCGCCTACGTAAAGCCATTGTTTTCCGTCACTCCTGTGTTGGCCGAGCGATAGTCCTACAGCAACTGCTCCGGGTGTCCTATGACGTGATCGTTCCTGCCAGACAATGCTGCAGATCCTGATTTCACCGGAGACAACATCATGAACAGCACCGGAACGCGTATTGCAACGATAGTGTATGCAGCGATGCTTGGACTGAGCCTGACTGGCTGCGAAAAGAAAGGGCCGGTTGAACAGGCTGGCGAAGAAGTCGATGAAGCGGTGGATACCCTGAAGAATGGCAAGGAATCGACCGCGACCAGGCTGGATGATGCCGGTGACGACATTCGCAAGGGTGTTGAGGATGCTGCTGACGAATTGAAAAGCAAGTAATGCATTTGCACCGCCGTGCCATGCGTGGCGGTGATTGCAGTTCCCCGTACGGGCAAGCCTGTAAAAAATTGTCATGCGTGCCAACCAACGCCACGGCATCGCGAGAATCCCGGGCAGGATGCCGGACGTACGCTGGCCTGCCGGCGTGGGTTTGATGCTGCTGCTCGTGGCTGGTTGTGCCAGCTTGCCCAGCGCGACGGAGCGCGCTGAAAAAAGCCAGCGCAGTGCGGTGCTGACGCAGAATGGCGCGCTCAGTGAAAGATAGGCAGATTCTGTGCTGCAGTCCGCGGCCGGTGCGACCGCTGGGGCCGAGCGCACTGCATTCAACAAATTGACCGATGCCGTACGTGAAGCCACCGATTCGGCCTTCATTACCGGCAACAAAGTGACGCCGCTGGTTGATGGTCCGGATACGTTCCGGCAGATGCGTCGCTATATCCAGGAAGCCCGCAGCAGCGTGCATGTCGAGACCTACATTTTTACTGACGACGCACTGGGCGCCGAGTTCGCCAATTTACTGATCGACGAAGCCAGGCAGGGTATAGAGGTGCGCGTCATCGTTGACGCCCTGGGCAGCATCACGACGGCATCCACCCTGTTTGCCACCATGCGCGAAAGCGGAGTGCAGCTGCTTGAATTCCGGCCGCTGTTGTCGCTCAACACCCTGCCATGGCGTTACCACAATCGTGATCACCGCAAGCTGCTGATTGTTGACGGCAAGGTTGCCTTTACCGGTGGACTGAACATCAGCGGCACGTACGCGTCGAGTTCAAATCTGCGACCGGGGCCGGAGCGCGGCGTCAAGGAGGCCTGGCGTGACACCCATGCCCGGGTGGAAGGTCCGGTGGTGCAGCAGTTCCAGGCCATTTTCTTCGAGACCTGGGCCAGGTTGGGTGGCGAGGCGGGTGCGGATACGCACAAATATTTTCCCGCCTTGCCACACATGGGTAGTGACGTTGTGGCAGCCGTGGCCAGCGCCGGGGTGCGGCAGAAAGATGAGTCGATTTATTCGACGTATATGGCGGCCGCTGAAAACGCTGCGCAGCGCATCTGGATTACGCAGGCTTATTTCCTGCCGCCGCCGGAACTGAAGCGGGCGCTCATGGCAGCTGCGCAACGCGGCGTGGATGTGCGCGTGCTGGTGCCGGGGTTCACCGACTCTGGCGTGGTGTTCTACGCCTCGCGCGCCGGATACGAAGAGCTATTGCAGGCCGGGATACGGCTGTTTGAAGTGAATGAAGCCCTGCTGCATGCCAAGACCGCGGTAATCGACGGATCATTGTCGGTCATCGGCTCGGCCAATCTTGACTATCGCAGTTTCCTGCACAACAACGAGGTGACAGCGGTGATCGTCAGCGAATCGCTGGGCCGCGAAATGGAAGCGATTTTCAGCATGGATGCAGCCGGCGCCCAGGAAATCACACTGGAAAGGTGGCAACAGCGCGCTGACGACCAGCGTTTCAAGGAGTCAGTGAGTCACCTGTTCAACTACTGGCTGTAATGGTGGCAGAGGTTTGGGGCGACATCACGTTCTGCGAGCCGAATTGCCGTTGCTGATGACCTGTTACAGGGTTATTGTCGGTTAACCAAGAGCATGACCGACAACCTGAATACAGAGAACGTGCAATGAGCCTGCCTGCTTACGAAAAACTCGGCGCCTTCTATCTCGGCCGCAAGCTGGACGATGCCAGCGGCAAGGATACCGACGAACTGGTGATGTACGACGCGCGCGATCTGACCACACATGCGGTGTGTGTGGGCATGACCGGCAGCGGCAAGACCGGCCTGTGTCTGAGCTTGCTTGAAGAAGCGGCGATTGACGGCGTGCCGGTGATTGCCATCGACCCCAAGGGCGACATTGCCAATCTGGCTTTGCAGTTCCCGCAGCTGCGTGGCGAGGATTTTCTGCCCTGGGTGGATGAAGGCGAAGCCCGGCGCAATGGCCAATCCACTCAGGACTTCGCCAACGCCACGGCCGAGGCCTGGAAAAAGGGTCTGGCCGACTGGCAGCAGGATGGCGAGCGCATTGCACGTCTGCGCGATGCAGCTGAAGTGGCCGTCTACACGCCGGGCAGCAGTTCCGGCCGGCCGTTGTCAGTGCTGCGTTCCTTTGCCGCGCCGGACCAAAGCCTGCTGGATGATTCAACGGCATTGAAAGAGCGCATCAGCGGTGCAGCCGCCGGTCTGCTCGGCTTGCTGGGCATTGATGCCGATCCGCTGAAAAGCCGCGAACACATTCTGTTGTCGTCACTGCTGGATGCAGCCTGGCGCAAGGGCGAAGACCTGGATCTGGCAGCGCTGATTGGGCAGATCCAGAAGCCACCCTTCGACAAGGTGGGCGTGTTCGATCTGGAGACGTTCTTCCCGGCCAAAGACAGACTGGGCATGGCGATGGCCATCAACAACTTGCTCGCTGCGCCCGGCTTTTCGGCATGGATGGAAGGCGAAGCGCTGGATGTGCAGCGTCTGCTGTTCACGCCCGCAGGCAAGCCGCGTATCAGCGTCATTTCCATTGCGCACTTGAATGATGCCGAACGCATGTTTGTGGTGACGCTGCTGCTCAATGAAGTGGTGGCGTGGATGCGCCGGCAATCCGGTACGTCGTCGCTGCGTGCGCTGGTGTACATGGATGAAATCTTCGGCTACTTCCCGCCCAGCGCCATGCCGCCCTCGAAGCTGCCGCTGCTCACCCTGATGAAGCAGGCGCGCGCCTTTGGGCTGGGCGTAGTGCTGGCCACGCAGAATCCCGTCGATCTGGATTACAAGGGCCTGTCGAATGCCGGCACCTGGTTCATCGGTCGTCTGCAAACCGAACGCGACAAGGCACGCGTGGTGGAAGGTTTGCTGAGCAGTGCGGGTGAGGGACTGGACAAGGAAAAAATTGAATCACTGCTGGCCAATCTGCAGCAGCGCGTATTCCTGATGCGCAATGTTCATGAAGACGAGCCGGTGTTGCTGCGCACCCGCTGGGCGTTGTCCTATCTGCGCGGGCCGATGACCTTGAAAGAGATCAGCCAGCTCAAGCAAACACGCAGTGCGACCGTAACAAGCAAACCTGCGTCCAGTGCAGCCAGTATCAAACCCGCGGCTCGTCCAGTGTTGCCAGCAGGCGTGAATGAATACTTTCTCACCGCAGCATCAGCCACTACCTATGTGCCACGTGTTCTCGGTGTCGCCAAGGTACACTTCGTCGACACCAAGGCGGGCGTGGATGAATGGCAGATGCGTTACCTGCTGGCGCCGCTGGCAGATGATGCCGATGGTCCGGATTGGGATGCTGCAGACATCATCGCCGACAACAGTGGGTTGCAGAAGCAGTCGGCAGCAAATGCCGTGTTTGCTGAATTGCCCGCTGTCTGCCTGCGTGCACAGAACTATGTGGCGTGGGGCAAGACGCTGGTTGGCGCGATTTTTCAGAATCAGACGCTCAATGTGCATCGCTGCACCGCGCTCAAGCTCAGCGCCAATCCCGGTGAAAGCGAAGGCGATTTCCGTGCGCGTCTGTCACTCAGTCTGCGCGAACAGCGCGATGCGGAAGTGGAACGGCTGCGCAAGAAATATGCACCGCGTCTGCAGACGCTGCAGGACCAGCAGATGCGTGCGCAGCAGAAGATCGAAAGAGAGAAATCACAGCTGTCACAACAGAAGCTCAACACGGCGCTGTCTGTGGGCGCATCGATACTGGGGGCCTTCCTCGGCCGCAAAACCGTCAACGCCGCGAATGTCGGACGCATTACCACTGCCGCGCGCTCAGCCACACGCATTTCGCGTGAAAGCCAGGATGTCGATCAGGCTGCGGGCAGTCTTGAAACCACTCAACAGCGCTTCGCTGATTTACAAGCCGAACTCGAAACGGAAATCGCCAAGATACATGGCGAACTCGACCCGTCCGCCATTGCGCTGGAGAGCATCGAGGTGAAACCCCGCAAGACGGATACGGTGGTAAGTGAGGTGGCGCTGGTGTGGCAGGGGGTGTAACTCCATTTTTCCGACAGCGGATCACTCAGGACGCTTCGATTTCGCTCAGCGAGCGGATTCAGATATTCCGGTCGCTGAGCGAAGTCGAAGCGTCCTGTCCAGTTGGACAGATTTTGAACCCGGCTCGCTCTGCATTTCATCGCTACCGCGAAGGGAGAGGTCGAGCGTAGCGCGGACTATCTTCTCTCTATAATACGGACATGGCTATTCAGAGCATGAACGCTCCCACACTCCCCAATCGTCTGTTCCCCTTCACGCTGCACTTCGTGCGCCAGTTTCGCTGGGGTGCGCTCGGGCTGCTGCTGTTTTCCATCGGCGGACGCGCGGTGTTCGCGTCGATTCCCTATGCCATGAAATTGCTGATGGACACCGTGCTGGCGCTGGGTGGCGCGATGGAAAAAGCAGTTGGCGCCTTGTACTGGCCCGCGCTGTTGTTTGCCTCGCTCGTGGCTGGTCGCTTCCTGTTCGACGGTGGCATGTGGTTTTGTTCCTATCACACGCGCACGCCCATGCTGATCCGCATCAAGGAAGAAGTATTCGCCTACGCGCAGCGCCTGTCGCCGGCGTATTTCGAAGGCACCCTGTCGGGAAAGATCGCGCATCGCGCCGTCATGCTGCCCGATCAGCTGCTGCAGCTGTTCGACATGATGATGTTCGATTTCTTTCCCAGCATCATGTACTTCGTGTTTGTGGCGGCGTTCTTCTACCTGGCCAGCCCGGAGTTCTGCGCCGTCGCCATGGCCAGCGTCGTCGTGTACTTCCTGGTCAGCCTGCTGCTGGGGCGCGAGTGTGCACGCCGGGCCGCACTCAACAACGAAGCACGCGCCGCCGTCACCGGACGCATCGTCGATGTCATCACCAACATCCGCAATGTGTTCCTGTTCGCCAATCAATCGCTGGAGGACCAGCAGGTCAAGACCTATACGGGTCGAGAATTTGAGCGGCGCCGCGCCTCGTACCGCGCGGTGGTGAGACTGCGTTGCGTGCAGTACCTGATGGACATCAGCATGTGGCTGGGCTTTGTCGGTACTGCCTTGTATGCCTGGGTGCATGGCAACATCGGCGCCGGTGATTTCGTGATGATCGCAACGCTGACCGGCTCGCTGCTGCAATCGGCCTACAACCTGGGCCAGCGCATTCCGGAGTTTTACGACCTGCTGGGTTCCGCGCAGGAAAGCATCGAAACGCTGATCGTGCCGCAGACGATTACCGATCAGCCGGGGGCACCAGCCTTGCACGTGTCGCGCGGTGAGATTCACTACGACCACATCGCCTTCGCATACGACAGCACCGCCACTGGCGCGCGCAATGTGGTACGCGATTTCGAACTGGTCATTCCGTCAGGACAGCGCATCGGCCTGGTGGGGCCCAGCGGCGCAGGCAAGACTACGCTCATGGGTTTGTTATTGCGCATGCATGATGTGACGCAGGGTGCGATCCGCATCGACGGCCACGACATCCGCGCCGTGACGCAACAGAGCCTGCGCGACAACATCGGCATCATCCCGCAGGACACCAATCTGTTTCATCGCTCGTTGCTGGAAAATATCCGCTATGGTCGGCCCGATGCCACCGACGCAGAAGTGGAGCAGGCAGCGCGGCGCGCGCATGCGCACGAGTTCATCATGGAGCTGGAGCACGGCTATAGAACGCTGGTGGGCGAGCGCGGCATCAAGCTGTCAGGCGGGCAACGCCAGCGTATCGCCATTGCCCGCGCCATCCTGCGCAACGCACCGATTCTGCTGCTGGACGAAGCCACCAGCGCACTCGACAGCCACAGCGAGCACGTCATTCAACAGGCCATGCGCGAAGCCATGGTCGGCAAGACCGTCATCGCCATCGCGCATCGCCTCAGTACCGTGATGGACATGGATCGCCTGATCGTCCTGCAGAACGGCGTGATCGTGGCGGACGGCACCCATGCAGAGTTGCTGCGGCAAGGCGGCTTGTATGCGGAGTTGTGGCGCAAGCAGTCGGGGGAGTTCAACCCGGTGCAGCGGCGCCCGGATCAGCCGGCGGCTCCTGACTTGGAAGAGGTGGACGCAAACATGCCTGAAGCAGCACCGGGGCAAGGCTCGGCGAGCGGACGCCATGGGTCGGAAAATTATTGACGTTCCCGACCGCAAGAGACTATCTTCGGTCCGAAAAATAATCAGCGGTTTCTCCCGGGCCGCCTAGGGAACGAAGACATGCAAGTCATTCACAAGAAAAGGACGAGGTTCATCGCTCCTCTGGTTTTCTTCGCCGCCTTCGCTGCATATGCGAAAGAATATGGCAGTTACGATCCGAAACGCATTCTCATTGCTTCGGAAACACCAGCCGGTAAGCAGTTCAGTGTGGATGTCCGCTACCTCGATCAGTGGCTGAATAATCTGTCTCTTCACGCCAAGGATTACCCGGCACAGTTCGATACACCGCTGGATCGGCAACGTGCCGCTCAGGATGTCCGGATGTTGTCGGGAGCGCTTGATACTCTGATTACCGGGCCAACGCCAAATCCCCAGCTGCTGGCGCGTGCCGCGTTTCTGAACAGCCTTGGGCACAATCTGGATATTACCGGATTGGGCGAGAAGGCCGACGCAATCTACAAAAAGTTGCTCACTGCTGCGCCAGCCGACCCACGAGCCAATTACATGTACGGGTCATTCCTGGCGGGCGCCGGCAAGTCGACGGAAGCTATTACCTATCTGGAAACACCGCTTGCCGTCGGCGTCGCCGATGCCAACTACACTCTGGGCATTGTCTATATGACCTTCGGTGACAAAGATAAGGCTTTGCAATATCTCGCAGCCTATCAACGCCAAAATCCGAACGATGAAACCGCCGGCCAAATGCTTGATGCCGTTCGTAATGGCAACGTTCAGTTCAAGCGGATGCCGGCTGTAACACGGGAGCCATGATCAAGCGCGATTGAATTCCAGTCTTACACACCAGGGGAGGAAACATGGGAAATGTAGTGCAGTGCCGCAACGTATCCAAAACATACAAGCGCGGTAAGGAAAGTGTGGCGGTATTGAATCACTTCAATCTGGATATCGCCGAGGGTGATTTTGTCGCCATCATGGGCCCGTCCGGCTCCGGCAAAACCACGTTGCTGAATCTGATCGGTGGGCTGGATCAACCAACTCAGGGTGAAGTCACCGTGGCAGGCGCCCGGCTCGACAAACTGTCCAGCTCAAAATTGGCGGAATGGCGCGGGCGGCATGTAGGCTTTATTTTCCAGTTCTATAACTTGATGCCTACCTTGTCGGCGGAACGCAATGTGGAAGTGCCACTGCTGCTGACGTCGCTATCCAGCAAGCAACGCAAGCAGAAGGTTGCTGCGGCGCTGGAACTCGTGGGCCTGACCGACCGGCGCAAGCACAAGCCCAGCGAATTGTCTGGGGGTCAGCAGCAACGTGTCGCGATTGCACGTGCGCTGGTGGCTGATCCAACCCTGCTGGTGTGTGACGAACCCACCGGCGATCTGGATCGCAGCACGGCAGAGGAAATCCTTGGGCTGCTGCAGGTGCTCAATCAGAAGTTCGGCAAGAGCATTATCATGGTGACGCACGATCCCAAGGCGGCCGAATACGCATCGCGGCAGCTGCATGTCGACAAGGGCCAGTTGACGGATGGCGAAGCCAGGAGCGCGGCATGAAATACCTGTCGTTGATCTGGCATGGCATCTGGCGCAAGCGTGGCAGAACAATCCTGATCCTGTTTCAGATCATGGTGGCGTTTGCGCTGTTCGGATTGCTGCAAGGGATGAAAAGCGGCATTGACGATTCAATTGCCAAGCTCGGGGCGGACCTTTACATGGTACGGCGCGACGTAGGGGTTGCGCCGCTGCCGATGGCGCATATGGCCCGTATCCAGTCGATTCCAGGCGTCAAAGATATCACCTACGAATCGGTCCTGTTCAGCGCAAATTATCAAGATCCAAAAAACAGCGTGGTGGTCCTTGCGGCTGATATACAGGGCGCGTTGCGGGTGATTCCGGGTGTTTCCGTGTCGCCGGCCGTAGTGGACGCCATGATGCGCAACAGGATAGGGGCAGTTGTGAGCAATGATCTGGCGCGGAAGTATGGCTGGAAAGCTGGCGACCATATTACGCTGCAAGCGCCCGGACAGCCGCGCAAGGATCGCGGATCAGCCTGGGAATTCGACATCGTGGGCACCTTTGATCCCGGCGATCAGTCACTTTCGTCCGAATTCATGCTCATGCACTACGCCTATTTCGATGAGGCGCGCGGCAATCTGAATGGGACGGTGCAATTCTTTTACGTATTGGTCAAGGATCCAAAGAATGCCCAGCCGGTGATCACTGCCATCGACGAGGCATTCAAGAATTCGCGCGATGAAACCCGAACCGAATCGTTGCGGGAAGTGGCACAGTCGGCATTGCAGTCGATAGGCGATCTTGGCTTCATTGTGCGCGCGGTTGTGGGTGCCGTGCTGTTCGCATTGTTGTTTTCGATAGGCGCCATGATGATGCAGTCGTTGCACGAACGCACCTCGGAACTGGCTGTGCTGAAAACCCTGGGATTCAAGGATCAGCAGATCTTCAAGCTGTTGCTGATGGAGGCAGCATTGCTGTTCTTGGCTGCGGCACTGCTTGGCCTGAGCGTCGCATCGCTGATCATTCCGTTTGCAAGCAAGCGCATCAACCTTGCCTTGGCCATGCCGGGGTCTGTCTTTGCTGTGGGAGTCGCCATTGCGTTACTGGTTGCTGCCGTTACCGCCGCCTTACCCGCATGGCGCGGTTTGCGCCTGCAGATTGTCGATGCCTTGGCTGGCCGCTAGGAGGCGGGAAAATGAAATTCATAAAGCAATTCGCATTGTTGTTGCAAATGGGCATTGCCGGTTGGCGGCAGCGGCCAGGCTCAGTACTGGTGACTTTGATTGGCGTAACCTGTGTCGTCGGAGTGCTGGTGGCCATGCTGTCGATGGGAGCGGGAGTGCGCAGCCTGGCCAACCAGAGCGTACGTTCTGACCGCGCCGTGGTACTCAGCAAGGGTGCGCAATCCGTTTTTACGAGCGGCTTCGATCGTCCGCTGGTCGCGACGATCGAGGACATGCCGGGCGTCAGGCATGGGGCAGACGGCCGGCCGCTGGCGACTGCTACGACTTTTGTTCAGGCAGCAGCCAGAAAAAAAAGCGACAACGCTCGTGCGAGTTTCAATTTGTTTGGCGTGGATCAGCAATTCTTCAAAGTTTTTCCGGAATGGCATCTGACCGCCGGCCGCATGTTTACGCCCGGTCTGTTCGAGGTGGTGGTGGGCAAGTCCCGGCACGAGCAATTCAAAGGACTTGAGGTCGGCGATGTGATTCATCTGCGGGGAACGGACTGGAAGGTGGTTGGGCACTACGACTCGCGGGGCGGCATTTATGAAGGCGGCCTCATGGGAGATGTGGAAACGGTGATTTCGATCTACCGTCGAAATTCCACTCAGGCGATCACCGTGTTGCTGGATTCGCCCTCGGCATTCGGCACTTACAGTCAGGCGCTGCAGAGCAATTCCACGCTTGAAGCGGAGCTCAAGAGTGAAAAGCAGGTGGTGGATTCCATGACGAAGGGGTTGACCGGCATCATGGATTTCATCAGCTACTTTGTGGGTTCGGTGATGGCCCTCGGTGGCACATTGGGGGCGGTCAACGCCCTGTACGCCATGGTCGATAGTCGCAAGCGGGAAATCGCGACGTTGCGCGCGTTGGGGTTTGGCAACGGTGCGATCGTGCTATCGGTGCTGGTCGAATCCCTGTTGATTGCCATTCCGGGCGCCATCCTGGGCGTCGTGCTCGCCTGGCTGTTTTTCAACGGCAACGCGGTCAGTCCCTTCGGCGTCGCCTTCAAGTTGGTGATCACGCCCGCCCTGGCTGCGCTGGGAATCATCTGGGCGTTGCTGATGGGATTACTGGGTGGCTTGTTTCCCGCCATTCGCGCAGCTCGCGTGCCAGTAGCGACGGCGCTGCGTGCAGTTTGATGAGTAGCGGTGCCTGACTTTGATGCATGATCTCAAAATCTCCGACCACACGTCGTCGCAGCTTCATATCGACAAGGGTCAGTTGATGGATGGCGAATCCAGGAGCGAGGCATGAAATATCTACCACTCGTCTGGTACGGCATCTGGCGCAAGCGTGGCCGGACTGTGTTGATTCTGATTCAGATCGCCATGGCGTTCCTGCTGTTCGGATTGATGCAAGGCATCAAGAGCGGCGTTGACGACGCGGTAAACAAGCTCAGTGCGGATCTGTTCGTTGTGCAGCGAGCCAATGGCAATGTGCCACTGCCTATTGCCATGTACGAACGCATCAAGGCCGTGTCTGGCGTCAAGAACGTAACCTACCAGGCCCTGATACCCGGCACTTATCAGAAACCCACGCAGCGTGTCGTGGCAGTCGCGACAGACGTGGAGGACGCCAGAGAATTTCCTGCCGGCGCGAATATTTCGCCGGACATCGTCGCCGCCATGCAGCACACACGCAACGGCGCCATAGCTTCCCGGAATCTTGCTGACAAGTATGGATGGAAAGTCGGGCAGCAAATCCCTCTGGAAGTGCCGCCCGCGCTGCGGTCAGCGGGAAACCAGTGGACGTTCGACCTGTTAGCAGTGGTTGACCCTGGCGACAAGATGATTAACAAGGAAGTTCTTGTCATCAATTATGCGTACTTTGATGAAGCACGTATTGTCGGCAAGGGAACGGTCTCCATTTTTCTGATCAAGGTGAGCGACGTGAAAACCGGCACGGCGGTGGCGCAAGCCATCGACCAGCTGTTCACGAACTCCAGCGACGAGACGAGAACGGAAGCGATGAAAGACCTTGTTCAGGACAACCTGAAGGCCATTGGCGACCTGGACTTCATCATCCGCTCGGTGGTCGGCGCAGTACTGTTTGCATTGCTGTTCTCGGTGGGCGCGATGATGATGCAGTCGATTCGCGAACGTACCCCGGAACTGGCGGTGCTCAAGACCGTCGGTTTTTCGGACCAGAAAATATTCTGGATGATCGTCAGTGAATCCGTGTTGTTGTGCGTGGTGGCGGCGCTGCTGGGTCTGGGACTGGCCTGGCGCATCCTGCCCATGGCGGCGAAATTCCTGAATAGCGCCCCCATATCCATGCCGAGCTCGGTGGTGGCGATTGGCGTGATGCTCGCCCTTATCCTGGCCATTGTCAGCGCCATTGCGCCGGCGTCACGCGGTCGGCGCCTGCAAGTGGCCGAAGCCCTGGCGGGACGCTAACTGGATAACTAAGGAATCATTATGAAAACGTTGAAACAGATTTTCGCGCTGTTGCGCATGAGTCTGTCCGGATTGCCGCAGCGTCTTGGTTCGTCGACAGTAACCGTCATCGGTATTACCTGCGTGGTAGCCGTGCTGGTAGCCATGCTCTCCATGGGCACCGGTGTCCGTAACTTCTTCATGCAGAAGGTCCGCGATGACCGGGTATTCATCACGTACAAGGGTGCGGCAGGCAACCCGGGCAGCGCCATGAACAGGGATACCGCATTGGTCATCGGGGATTTGCCGGGCGTCAAAAAGGATGCGAACGGTAAGGCGGTGCTTTCAAGCGACGTGATCGTGATGATTAGTGGCCGCCGCAAAACCGACAACGTAAAAGTCATGATGCCGCTGGTGGGCGTGACCTCGCAATTCATGGCCGTCTATCCGGAAATTCATCTCACGGCGGGACGCATGTTCCAGCCGGGATTGCGCGAAGTGATTGTGGGCAAGCAGCGCCATGAAAATGTCAAAGGCCTGGAACTTGGCGAGAGCGTGCGATTGCAGGGTGGCAACTGGCAGGTCGTCGGCCATTTTGAGGCCGGGCGCAACATGGACCTCACTGTGTTTACGGACGCCGATACGCTGGCTTCGGCCGCCAAACGGAATAACTATAACCAGATTCGCGCTCTTCTCGATTCACCGCAGGCATTCGACACCCTGAAATCGGCCATCAGTTCTAATCCTACTCTCGATGTGGAATTGAAACGCGAGGCGGAAGTGATGCAGGAGCAATCCACACAATTATCGACATTGCTGGATTTCGTCAGTTACTTCATTGGCGTCGTCATGGCCATTGGCGCCACGTTGGGTGCTGTGAATGCCATGTATGCCGTGGTGGATGAACGCAAACGTGAGATTGCCACGCTGCGTGCCATTGGCTTTCGCAGCCTCCCAATCATTGTCTCGGTGATACTCGAAACCCTGCTGCTGGCATTGCCAGGTGCATTGCTGGGAGTCGCCATTGCCTGGCTGTTTTTCAATGGCAACACCGTCAGCCCGATGGGTACGACTTTCAAGCTGGCAGTTACACCGGCTCTGGCGATGTTCGGCATCGCGTGGGCGTTACTGATGGGATTGATTGGTGGCCTGTTCCCCGGCATTCGCGCGGCGCGTGTGCCGGTGGCCACTGCACTTCGCGCTGTTTGATAAGTTGTGGGGACGACCAGTGGATGACCAATGGAAAACAAAACCAAACTGATTGAAAGCCTGCAGATCGATCGCACTGCGGAGCAGTCTGAGCCGCCCAGTCGTTGGCCGATGTGGTTGGGTATGGCGGCAGTGGCTGTCGTGGCGGTACTCGCGACGCTCTGGTGGACACGGCGAGATGCACCGGTTGTGCAGGCAGCTGAAGCATCTGCTTCGACCTCAGCTGTCAACAACTCGGTTGCAGCGACTGCACCTGCCGCCTCGACATCCAGACTGGATGCGTCCGGTTATGTGGTGGCGCGCCGTTCCGCCACCGTGTCGGCAGCCATTGGTGGTCGTGTTGTGCAAGTGCTGATCAGCGAAGGCAGCAAGGTCAACAAAGGCGATGTGCTGGCGCTCCTCGACGACAGCGCGTATCGCTTGCAGCTGGCGCAGGCGCAGGCCAGCCGGGATTCGGCGATCGCTCGCGTGCAGGCTGCGCAGGTCGCGTTGAACAACGCACAGCCGATCTATGAACGTGCTCAGAAACAATTTGCAGCCGGCTATCTGAGCCCACAAGAGCGCGATACCGCCAGGACTGCCTACGACAATGCGCAATCCGAATTCAACATACAGCAAGAGGCGGTCAAGGTTGCACAAGCGGCGATTGATATTGCGCAGCGCAATCTGAACGAAACCGTGATTCGTGCGCCGTTTGCCGGTGTGATTACCCAGAAGAATGCCCAGCCTGGTGAAATCCTGTCGCCATCCGCGGCAGGCGGCACCATTCGTACCGGCGTCGGCACCATTGTCGACATGGATTCGCTGGAAGTGGAAGTCGACGTCAGCGAGAACTACATCAACCGCGTGCAACCCGGGCGGCCCGCGACGATAAAGCTCAATGCTTATCCGGAGTGGGAAATTCCGGCGGAAGTCATCGCCGTCATCCCCACAGCGGATCGGGCCAAAGCCACCGTCAAAGTTCGTGTCGCCTTCAAGCAAAGGGATGCCCGCATACTTCCCGAGATGGGTGCGCGTGTGGCGTTTTTGGGAGACGTGAGTTAAGGAACCTGTGATGATTGTCATGCCCGCGTAGGCGGGCATCCAGGCTGTGCCCAAATCCACCACCACGTCATCCGCCAAGAGATCTGCGATGAACCAAACGATTGCCACTCGCCTTGTCGCTCATCTGGCCGTTGTGCTCACTGCTTTGCTTGCCTCATCAATGCCCGCCATGGCGGCCGAGGTCAAGGTGCTGTCGACGATTGCGTTCCAGAGCGTGTTCGACACGGAGATTCCGGCATTCAATAAAAGCAGCGGCCACAAGGCCAGCGTCGAGTTCGGCGGCGGCAGCGCCATGGCTGCGCGGGTACAAAACAACGAAGTGGTTGATGTGTACTTCGGCGCGCGGCAGAACATTGACGCGTTGATTGCAGCCGGCAAAGTGCGGGCGGATTCGGTAGTCGATCTGGCTCGGTCGCCGGTCGGCTTTGCAGTCAAGAAGGGCGCGCCCAAGCCTGACATCTCCACGGCCGATGCGCTCAAGCGCACGTTGCTGGCCGCGCGCGGCATCACGTATCCCGATCCCGCCTCCGG
This sequence comes from uncultured Pseudomonadota bacterium, assembly GCA_963748005.1. Taxonomy (GTDB): domain Bacteria; phylum Pseudomonadota; class Gammaproteobacteria; order Steroidobacterales; family Steroidobacteraceae; genus CAILZL01. The sequence goes on along the minus strand of CAVVHH010000002.1, from coordinate 956,966 downwards.
CTCGCCCAGCGCCAATCACCTCGTGCGGGTAGCCGAGCAGCTTGGCATTGCCGATGATTTGAGGGCCAAGACGCGACGTCCGCCGGGTGGTGGTGCGGCGGGACCGACGATGTTGATATCTGGCGAGGCGGAACTGGCTTTCCAGCAGAACTGCGAGCTGCTGCTGACGCCGGGCATTGAGCTGCTCGGCCCGCTGCCGAAGGAGTTTCAATTGATCACCATCATGTCGGCTGCTGTGCCTGTTACCGCGCGTGAGCCGGAAGCGGCTAAGGCGTTCATCAAGTATCTGCAAACACCAAGCGCAATGGCGGTGATGAAGCGGTGGGGGCTTGAGCCGATTGCATCCACTGCACAGTAGGACATCACGCAAACACGCGTCGGCGAACCGAAGTAGCGAGAACGGTGCCAGTGCGAAGGTTCAAAAAAATTCATGCTTCAAGGAGGTACACATGAAACTCATATTCTCTATTTTCGCAATGGCCATTGCACAGGCCACTACGGCGGCCACGCTGGATATCTACTTTATCGACGTGGAAGGTGGGCAAGCCACTTTGGTGGTCACACCAACCAAGGAAACGCTGCTGATCGATTCCGGATTCCCAAGCGAGCCAGCCCAGTCGCAGGTTGGCGTCTCGAGCAGCGCGCAGCGAATCGTCGCTGCGGCCCGGGAAGCCGGAATTAAAAAGATCGACTATCTGCTGATCACCCATTTTCATCGCGACCATGTCGGCGGGGTTCCGGAGCTCGCCCAGTTGTTGCCGATCGGCACCTTTATCGATTACGACGCTCCTGTACCGGACTCGGACAAGACGCCGGCAAGCATCGTTGCGGACGCGCTCGACATCGCCGCGTTCGAGGCTTATGCAAAAGTGAGGGTGAAAGACCGTCATATACAGCCCAAACCCGGAGACCGGCTGCCGCTGAGGGATTTCGAAGTTGCCGTGGTGAGCGCCAATCGTTCCACGCTCGACAGTCCTTTGGCAGGGGCTGGTGCGCTGAATACGGCTTGTGGTGCCTCGGCATTGGCGGCCGGCGATGTTTATGAGAATCCCCGCTCGAACGGCATCCTATTAAAATACGGGACGTTCCGCTTCCTCGATCTGGGTGATCTTTCAGGCCAGCCACTATTCGATCTCGTGTGCCCGACCGATCGCATCGGGCCTGTCGACGTGTACCTGGTTGCGCATCATGGAGGCCCCGACGTCGCCGACCCTGCGACGTTTGCCGCTTTTCAGCCACGAGTATCGGTCATCAACAATGGCGCGACAAAGGGAGGCGCTGCGGAGGTGATCAGGAGTTTGCGGCAAGCAAACAGGGAGGATGGCACATGGCAGTTGCATCGCGCCGCGCGCGCCGGCGCTGAAAATGTCGCGGATGAACGGATCGCGAACCTAAGTGAGCAAACCGCTCATTGGATCAAGGTCAGCGCGAAGCCGGACGGATCGTTCAGCGTGCTGAACGGGCGAACTGGCATCCAGAAGGACTATGCCTCGCATACAGCGACTAGCGTTGGCTACGCGCGATAAATCGTGATCAGGAGATCCTGATGAGCATTCATAAAATTCTTCCAGCCTTTCTGCTCTCACTCGCGGCATTGACGGCATTCGCTCAAGAGGCGCTGCGTTTGCAGCCGGACCCCCCAAGAGATTGCCCGCTGTGCGATGCATGGAACAAAAAACAGCAGCCGTTTCGGGTCTTCGGCAACACCTACTACGTGGGCGTCGCAGGTCTTTCCTCAGTACTAATCGCTTCCGACAAAGGACTGATTCTCCTTGACGGTGACCTGCCACAGTCCGCACCGCTGATAGCCGAGAACATCCAGTCGCTCGGTTTCAGAATTCAGGACATTCGTCTGATCGTCAATTCTCACGCGCACCATGACCACGCAGGAGGCATCGCAGCACTGCAGCGAGCCAGTGGCGCGATCGTCGCCGCAAGTGCATCGGGCGCGCGGGCGCTCGAACAGGGTGAGACGACACCTGACGATCCGCAGCATGCATTTGGTCGCGCATTGAACGGCTTTCCGCAGGTAAAAGCTGTCCGCGTAGTATCTGACGGCGAAGTGTTACGTGTTAACGACCTGTCAATCACGGCGCACATGACGCCGGGGCACACGCCGGGAAGCACAACATGGACATGGCGCTCCTGCGAAGGGACACGGTGCCTCGATGTTGTGTACGCCGATAGTCTGAATGCCGTATCCGCTTCCGGTTTCAAATACACTCGGTTACCGGGAGTAGTTGATGGATTTCGCCGCAGCATCGCCACGGTGGAAAACCTCCCTTGCGATATCCTGCTTACAGTTCATCCAGAATTTTCTGATCTAAGCGGAAAGCTACAACGTAGAGCTGAGAAGACGAACGAAAACCAATTCATAGATCCGCAGGCCTGCCGAGTCTATGCGGCTGCGGCCGCACGATCACTTGAGCGCAGGATTGCGGAGGAACAGTGATGCGGGCAAATTGCTCCAGCGACGATGCCGGGTACGAGGTTCGGGATGGGCAGATACCGATGCGTAAATGCGTAAGTACTTTGAACAAAAAATCGTGGACACGCGAATACCCACGGATCGTCGGCCCGGTGTCAATGTCGTCCTGAGCGTGGAGAGCACATGAGCAACGGATGCATCTTTTGCCTAATGGTCCAACAGCAGGAGCCTGCCAGTGTTGTCTGCCAGGATGACTTGGCGATGGCGTTCATGGATCGCAGACAGTTTCATCCTGGCCATGTTCTAGTCATCCCCCGCCAACATATCCCGGACGTCCGGGGACTGGATATCGCCACCGGTTCCGCGGTGATGGCCATGGTGTCGCGTGTTACACAGGCAGTGTCCGACACATTTCCCAATCAGGGCATCAGTCTCTGGCACTCGATCGGCGAGGCCGCGTTTCAAGAGGTTCCCCACTTGCACATTCATGTGCATCCTCGCCTTATTGGCGATGGCTTGTTACGCGGCTACCCCCGAAGCCCGGACACTCCGCCAAAGTCAGTAAGAGATGAGTACGCGGAAATTCTGCGGTCGCGGCTCGCGAGGCTTCCACAGTCCGTCTTCCATAAAACGTGAGTTCGTCACGAGTATCTCTATCGTTGCGCTGGTGACTATCTGACAGGCAACATGAACGCATCATGGAAATTCTGAAAACAAAGTATTCCGAAATCGATATTTTGAAGAAATGGTTTAACGACAAGGAATCCTGTTATTTCTGGTGCGGCCCCGGGTTGCGGTTTCCATATACGCACGATAGTTTTCTGGAAGATATCCGGTGGGAGAAAATGCCGTCTTATTCGCTGCATGATGACTCCGGGCAGTTTGCTGGCTTTGGGCAATACTTTGAGAAAGCTGGCAGATGCCATCTTGCTCGCCTGGCCATATCGCCTGAACTTCGGGGCAAGGGTTACGGTCAGTGGTTTATCTCACGTCTGATAAGCACCGGCATGAGTGATCTGAATACAAATGAAAGCTCACTATTTGTAGTGAATTGCAATGAGAGGGCGTTGCGGTGCTATAAGGCTCTCGGTTTCAAGAGAGAAGAATATCCGCCGGGGCATCAATACTTTGCTGATATTGACTTTATGGTGCTAAAAGGTGGCCAACACTTGCCGGCAAGTGATTGAATGTTCGCGTCGCCCAAGATCCGTATCGTGCCCACAACCAACAAAGAACCACCCAAGGGGAAGCTTGCGATGAACCTGCCAGTTGCTACTCGCCATGTTGTTCGCTTGACCGCTGTGCTCGGCACCGTGCTCCTTGCCTCATCGCCGCTCGCCTTTGCGGCCGACGTCAAAGTACTGGCGACCATCGCGTTCGAGCGCGTGTTTGATGAAGAGCTTCCCGCCTTCAACCGCAGCAGCGGTCACACAGCGAGCGCCCAATTGGGCACTGGCGGGGCGGTAGCTGCGCGGGTGCAGAATAATGAAGTCGCCGACCTGTTCTTCGGGCCGCGGCAGAACATCGACACATTGGTTGCAGCCGGCAAGCTGCGGGCGGACTCTGTGGTCGACATTGCACGATCCCCGGCGGGCTTCGCGGTGAAGAAGGGCACGCCCAAGCCGGACATCGCCACGGCCGATGGGCTCAAACGTGCGTTGCTGGCCGCGCACGGCATCGCCTATCCGGACCCTTCATTCGGCTCGCCCAGCGCCAACCATCTTCTGCGCGTAGCCGCGCAGCTTGGTATTGCCGATGAACTGAAAGCCCGCACTCGCCATCCGCCGGTCGGCCATGCGGGAGGACCCACATTGCTGATCACTGGTGAGGCGGACCTGGCCTTCCAGCAGAACTGCGAGTTGCTGCTGGTGCCGGACGCCGATCTGCTCGGCCCGTTGCCCAAAGAGTTTCAGCTGATCACGATCATGTCTGTCGCGGTGCCCGTCACTGCGCGTGAGCCTGAGGCCGCAAAGGCTTTCATTAAACATCTGCAGACGCCGGCGGCAGCGGCGGTGATGAGGCGGTGGGGGCTGGAGCCGATTGTGGCGGCTGGTGATACTTCGGTCAGGCCTTAGCCTGTTTGCGAGGACCGTTGGCAAGAGAACGGAGTTCGTGCGCAAGGTATGGTTGAAGGACAGGCAATAAAAGTCGGAGTAAACTCGCCTGAAAGCCGCGGAGGTACGGTATGTCGGTGTCACTAAAGGAAATTGAAGAGCAGGCCCGTAGTCTTAGCGCCGAAGAGCGCGCAAAACTTGCGGAAGCAATGCTTGAGTCGCTGCATTCGCCTTTGTCAGACATCGAAGCGGCTTGGGCGGAAGAAATAGAACAACGGGTCGCTGCATTCGATCGCGGCGAGCTAGCGTCTTATTCAGCTGAAGATGTATTTGCAGAAGCGCGCCGCCTTTCAAGGTGAAGCGAGCCAGATTCATCGCGCCTGCTCGGCGCGAATTTCTGTTGGAAGTTGCCTACAATGGGCAGCAGGCTGGGCTTGGAGCTCGCTTTGCCCAGGCAGTGGAGGAGGCTTCAGCCAGGGCTCTTGCGTTTCCTCTTACTGGTTCTCCAGCTTCCGGGAATATTCGGCGCATGTTCGTCAAGAGCTTTCCATTTGCGGTCGTGTATAGGCCAGACGAGGCAGGCATTGTTATTTTTGCGGTGGCTCCCCACGCACGTCGTCCCGAGTACTGGTGGTCACGTGTTCAAGATCGTTAGGAGTATTTTGTACACAGATTTGCCATGAATGCCTGCGGATCGTCGGCCCGGCGCCAATGCTAAAGCGGTGGGGGTTGGAGCCGATTGCGGCGAGTGGTACCGCTATACTCACGCGGTAAGCCGATCTGACGCCATTCACAAACCTAGACCATGCTCAACACTGCGTAGTAGGCTCTTGCTAACAAAGAAAGCCACTGAATTGAACTTCCGACCATACGTTTACAAAATGGATACTCACATAGGGGCACGAGATGATAAAACTTTGGTCCGTAAGCAATTTCAAATCAATAAAAGACAAAGCAATAATTCCGTTTGCTCCACTAACATTATTCGTAGGCCAGAATAGTGCAGGGAAAAGCACGCTCATTCAAAGTATTCTTCTAACAGCCCAGACAATACAAAGCAACGCTCTTGCTAGAAGCGTTGTCCTCAATGGACGAATCATTCAACTTGGGCAATTTGCTGATATTCGAGCGAATAACTCCGCCGAAAACAAAGTAACTATTGAATTTGAACTCGAAAAATCGACGTATGGTATTGACGATGCTGCGGTCGGCATGCGGTCTGCGCGATACTACTATTCACACGAATACCAAGAATCAATGAGATTGGTTAGAGGGTCTTTTTCTTTTTCCGCTGGAACCATAGGAAACTCCAACAAGGAGTTACAAACTCAGCCTCGTCTCGAGCACGGCAGCATAAGCTATCAATCCAATGAGGCAGATGGAAATAGTGATTTTGAATTTAAGAGGCGAGACGCTTCACGAGAAGACACGCTCCGTGATTTAGATGTTCTACAAGAAAATGTTCGTGCTTCAGATCCCTCTGCGCTCGATTTCAAGGTTACTAAATCAGACGGTCAGTCTAAAGATTATCCACGTAGCTATCGAATCCCAACCACAATGAAGCCCGCAGGGGTTTTGTTGCGTCACTTTCTGCCAATAGCCATAAGTGCCACGTATGACGCCGTTTCCGAAGAAGTCGATATGGTTTTTGACATGCTGACGACGTGCAGCTTCGATATGCATCCAGAAGCGTGTCTGCGTCTGCATTTTCCAGCGTGCTTTTGTCTCAAAATATTCAGAAAGTATTTATAGATGCGTGTCGCACAGCAACCGAAACTCTCCCAACATTTGCGAAACAACGAGCTCTCAGTGGTATCGAAGATCTCGAGAGTAACTTTAGCGTTGACGGGGTCAGAAGAGTCCAGAATTTACTCTTGTCACAAGGAAAAAAGGCACTAGCAATCTCGCTTAATGAACATGAGACTGAATTAAAAAACCTATTAAGAGCAGGGCGACAGCAGAGAAAAGAAATAGCCGCCTTCCCAGTGCCGGAACAGATTTCGTTCGCAGCAGACTATGTGACGAGCTTCTTCACTGAACAACTGAAATACCTCGGCCCGCTCCGCGACGAACCAAAAGCAATTTACCCGCTTGCAGGCTATAACGATCCAAAGGACATTGGCTTTCGTGGCGAGTTCACCGCTGCTGTGCTGGACAACAACAAGACCTCCATCGTTACCTATATTCCCAGCTCGCAATTTCCGTTTGCCAACAAGCCACAGATTGATGTAGCTAGAACCAACTTGGTGGACGCTGTTCGAGACTGGCTCGAGTACCTCGGAATTGCTAAAGCGGTAGCGACCGAGGATAAGGGAAAATTAGGGCACGAATTGACAATTTCAACCACGCAAGGAGATCACCTTCACGACCTTACGCACGTCGGTGTTGGTGTTAGCCAGGCCTTGCCGATAGTTGTCCTTTCTCTGTTGGCCGACACCGGTGCGACATTAATATTTGAGCAGCCAGAGCTTCACCTAAATCCAAAAGTGCAAACTCGACTCGCTGACTTTTTTATGTCTCTTGTATTCGCAGGAAAACAATGCGTTGTAGAGACGCACAGCGAATACCTAATATCCAGGCTTCGGTATCTCTCAGCAGTAGCCAAGGACGTACCCATCTCTAAGCTGATAAAAATCTATTTTGTAGAAAAGCCCACTGACCAATCGACGTATAATGAAGTCGAAATGACGGAAAGTGGCGTAATTAAAAACTGGCCAAGCGGGTTTTTCGATGAAACCGAGCAAAACTCCGCTGCAATTATCCAAGCGCAAATAGATCGGTCACGCACACGTCGTCAACAGACTGACAATGGTGACGCAAAGTGAGCGAATTTATAATTGACGCTCCACTTTTAGCCTGCCCAGAGCCAAGCAACCTCACCTCTGAACAATTTCAACAATTGTTTGTTGACTTCTTATCTAGATTGTCTGATTTGTCACAGCTTCGATCCGCATGTAAGTCCATTAGATTTTGGCGCGACGAGAAGCTTTCAAGCGTTTTATTTGAAAAAAACTGCTTTCCATTTCGACACGTCTTGACTCAAGCATTCCAGTGTCTCCATAGCCCGATGGATTTCCAGCTGGAAGACATAAACAATGTTGCTACTGCGCTGCTAGAGAAAAGCTATCGAATTGAGGAATTTGGAGACATTCAGGACATCGTTCTTTCAGATTGCTCGCTAGTGGATGATCCGGTAACTCGTCGTGATAGAGAGTTTGTAGATTATTTGTGCAGGATTGTGGAGCTGTCGCTGCCGGTGCTTGGGAACGGCGACGAATTTAACAAGAACACCTATATTGCTACTGCTGGGTCAAATTTGGAATTAACGCACATTACCGCCCGCTATAGGGTGGAGCTTATTCAGAATAAGGATGGCTCCTGCAGCGAACCCAACTTGGGTAAATCAGCGCAACTGGCTATTTATCGTGGTGCAGCCTTGCTATTTCGCGAAGCAGATTTGTCCACTTGGTGGTCGAAGGATTCTGCCCATTCGTTCATGGATGTTTGTGCCGCTCAGGCTGCGTCAGAGGAAACCGATCCTTGGCCAATGCTTCAGCACGTTCGTAGCACACTTTCTTTCGGTTCGAATTTCGCTGTATCTGCCCGCGCGCTCGGCTTCATGCATGATTCCCCAAAGATTGAAAGGCTCTTGCGAGTTTGCGGCGATTTAATGCGTGGCAGGAACCCTGCAAAGTGCCACGCGCTGCGTACTGGGAAAGGTCCGAATGAGCCACAAAAAACTCGTGGCGATTGGAAAGCATGGCGACACGATATTGATCGAGAATTTCATTTGCACTATTGGCGATTGGGAGACCAAATTGAGTTGGCAAATGTCGTAGTGCACGGAGATTTTGGCATTTCGGTCTAACCCACGTGAATGGTGCCGGGCCAAAGGTTAGGAGTTATTTAAAGCGCACAAACCAGAATACCTTCTAACGCGTGGCCCGGCACCCACTCGCTCGTGATAGCTTCCTCTTTCGACTTATAAGCCCCTGTCGTCAGGCGCCGCTTGCCCAGTACTCCTCGATCTTCTTGCGAGTCGCAGCGTCCGGGAGTCGGCCGCGTCCGGCTGCCTGGTTGTCTTCAAGGTGCGAGACCTTGGTGTAGCCGGGAATGGCGACGGTGATCGCCGGATGTGACACGACGTATTTGAGGAACAGCTGCGGCCAGCTGGTCACGCCGAGATCGGCCGCCCAGGGCGGCAGTTTGCGGTTGCCCATCTTGGTCAGCAGCGAGTTCTGTCTGCCGCCGAAGGGCTGCGCCGCCATGACGGCAATCTTGCGTTCCTGCGCCAGCGGCAGCAGCCCCTGTTCCGCCGAGCGATCGGCGAGAGAGTACTGTACCTGGACAAAATCCAGCGGGTACTTGCGCATGGCTTCCATGATGGTCGGATGCTCCGACGGCGTGACGGTGGTGACGCCGATGTAGCGGGCGCGGCCGCTCTTTTTCAGATCCATCAACGTTGGCATCAGCAGTTCGATGCTGGGATAGCCGTGCACCATCATCAGATCGATCTTGTCGGTTTGCAGAAGCTTCAGGGAGCGTTCGAAACTGTCGAGGCCACCCACCGGGTCCGAATCCGGGCCGGGACCGACGCGGGGGCGGCCCAGGCCCACATTCGCGGCATTGAACTTGGTGGAAATGAACATCTTCGACCGCAGGTTGAGTTCCTTCAGCGACGCGCCGATGACGGCCTCGGCGCCGTTGTACATGGCAGCGGTGTCGATGACCGAGGCGCCGAGTTCATTCATGCGCTTGAGGACGTCACGGATCGCGCCCGCATCGGCAACCCCGAACTGATTGGTACCGACGCCGATCACGGGCAGCTTCTCACCCGTGGATGGGATGGCCTTGGTGATCAGGGCCTGCGCCGAATCCGCAGCGAGCAGCGACGCCGGCAGCAACGAGCCCACGCCGGCACACACGCCGGCCAGCATCGCTTGGCGACGGGTCAGTAGTGAATCATTCGTCTCAGGCATGGTGTTATCTCTCTGGTGCCAAGGTGATTGGCGACGGCCCCCGGCCGCTTCGCGCCGGGCTGCATCTTGTGGGAGGAGCGGCGATTCGGCAAGACGATCGCTGCTGTTCTGCAAAGTCTGCGGATTGACCCGGCCGCAAAGTCAGCGAAGATTACCGCTGCTCGCTCATGATCAGCGTCATCATCTCCGGGTAGTGATACGTCGCGCTGGTCGCGGGGTGGTGCTTCGCGGTGGCGATCATCGCTTTCGCAATCTGCTCCACGCGGATGGATTTGAAATTCGCCGGGGTGATGAACGAGAACAACGGCAGCGTCTTTTCGAGAAGCCACGGCGTGTGTTGAGAGCCGATGATCATCGCCGGGCGGAACACACTCACCACCGCTGGGCCACTGGCGCGCACGGCTGCTTCGGACTCGCCCTTCACGCGGTTGTAGCGTGGCATGCCTGCGGCACCACTGCCGCTGGTTTTCGCAGTCGGGTCCGCACACACGGCGCTCATGAACGCGAGATGCCGAACCTTGCCGGAATCCCGCAATCCATGCGCGAACGCTTCGTTCAGCGCAACGTCCACCGCGCGATGTTCCTCGAGCGTGAGCTTCGCGGTGTTGGCGCCGATGCCGAGCACACTGAATCCCTCCACATCACCGTCGAGATCTTTTAAGGCATCCATCGTTGCCGCGGTAAGCGACGCTGGCTTCATGTCGGGAACAAGTTTTTCCACCAGTGTGCAGCCGGTGGTACGAGCCATCGCGATGGCCTCGGGTTGTGATCGGCGCGATAGTGTGATGACAGTGTGGAAGCTACCATCGTGGAACAACTCGCGTAGCAGTGCGGTTCCGACCGATCCGGAGCCGCCGAGAACAATCGCGGTGCGTTTGTTGATCATAGTGGCGCAATGATACGCGCAAGCAGAGGGCCGGTCCCCTCACCCTAGCCCTCTCCCTGAGGGAGAGGGGATGGAGAAGAACATGGCTGAGTCGAACTCACTCCGCCCGCTCAAGCACCATATACCCCGTCATCCGCATCGCCTCCTCCTTCGTCTTCTTCGGCATGAACCGGAACATCAGCGTGGCAAACCACGGCATGGGCGGTCTGCGTTTCATTTCGACTGCGATTTCACCGCTGTAGCGGGTTTCTTTTGGTGACCAGCCTCGTTCGCGGAAGAAGCCATACCAATCGGGCGGATAGAACCGGAACGGCGCATTCTTCATCGCCTGCACACGGATCGATTTCTGCAGATAGCGATAGACCTTGGGGTTGAAGTATTCAGTGATCCAGAAAGCGATGCGTGGCTGGGCCAGCAAGTCCGCCGCCAGATCACTTACCTGCTCAGGGCTCAGGTACGGAATCACACCTTCGGTCAGGACCAGCACCTTGCGTGCATTCGGCGCTACGCGCGCCAGAAACTCATGGCGCTGGAGTTCATCGGCAAGATCCACTTCAATCCGGGTCAGCCTGCACCTGGGGGTGTGTGACGCGAGCAGTTGCTGCTTGTGCGCGATGATGTTTGGATAGTCCGCTTCAATCCATTCGAGATCGACGGGCAGGTCCATCCGATACGGCCGCGTGTCGAGTCCGGCGCCGAGATTGATCACCGCATCCACGCCTTCCTTCACCGCCTTCAATATGAATCGATCGATGATCACGGTGCGCGAGATCACGGCCCACTCGACGTAGCTACTGGTTTTATTCATGGACTCGGCGATTTGTCGGCCGTGGTCACCCACCAGCTTGCCGGCAAAGGGATCGTTGAACAGCGCGTCGCTGCGCGCACTCTCCCTGGCGCGGAAGTAAGCAACCCAGAAAGCTGTGTCCGACACGTCTTTTATCAGCGTCATGGTTCCCTCTTTGTCACGAACAAGTGGCCAGGTTCAAGACCACAAATCGTGATCTCTGCGAATCCTTCTTCGCGGCAGAATCCTCTCGATCGTCGCTGTCCACAGCGCTGACATTCCTGCACTGTCAGCAGCTGTCCAGCATTGATGCCGCGAACAGATTCCAAGCGCCCTTAATGCCGCGCTACTCGCCGCCCGTAGACCTCTATCCATTTCAAGCGTGACGAGCCGCCGTTGGAGCTGTGCCCGCTACCAGCTTGCAGATCAGTCCAGCCGATCTCGGCTACTTTGGACAGATCCGGCGTGGGCAGCCATTGGCCGCCGCCGCGTTGCAGATTCGCATCATTCATGTGCTCGGTGTCCAGCGCGCGCCATCGCAGATCGCGGATGATCAACTCCGACACCTGCCAGTCGCTCGACGCGCCGACGAATTGATCACCGACCAGCATCTTGCCGTCGGCCAGTTTGATCATCAGCCGCAATTGATGCAGACCGGTTTGTTCGGTGTTCCAGGTGATCCTGGCCGGTCCGCTCAGGTCGATATATTCATCGGGTAGATACAGCGTGAAACCGCAGATCTGAGTACAACCACCGGACCAGATGAAGCCACCCTGGTTGGGCGGATTGGCATGCCAGGTTTTGTCGACCAGATTCTTGCCCGGCCCGTAAGTCGCAAAGCGCAGCTCCTTGTTCTTGATGCTTGCCATCGTGACCGGCGACTCACTGGGAGCGCTGTCGAAGTCTGCCCGGAAAGCGAGTGGCGGCTTGGCATCATTGGCGTTTGCAGTGTGCTGTTGATCGGCGGGTGCGGGAGACTGCGCTTGAACCGTGACCAATGAGGTTAGCAACATCAGCACGAAGCCGGTTGTGGTTTTTACTTTGGTCATGATCGATCCCCAATGCTTCTGCGAGCACTAGCGATGTTACCGGACAGATGGTGCGGGTGTTAAGTTTGCTGAGAGCTGATGCCGTAGGTCCAACGGCGCCCGCCCCGGTGGAAAGAGTGCAAAGCCGTCGGGTCGCAGGTATTGCGAGAAAGCTGTGTCACTCGCCCGGCAGGTAGTCAACGCTCTGCGATGGCGAACGGTATCAAACTCGCTAAGGAATGTCTGATTAACCCATTACTGTCATTTCGACCGAAGGGAGAAATCTTGCAAGTGATTGATAGCCAAGTATCCAAGTAAAGAAAGATTTCTCACTGCGTTCGAAATGACAGGTAAATCAGACCTTACCTAAAGCACAAGAATTGCAAAGCAGCCGGAATGAGCTATGCGGGCGGTGAGTGCCCTTGTAGCATTCCAGCATCCTTCCAGGCAGGCGGAGAGCATCATGGACCGAACCCGAATCGCTTCACTGAGCCGTGTATGTGTTTCTGCCATCGCGCTGTGTGTCGTGGGCTGCACGACTGTCGGCAGTTCCGCAAAGACGCCTGCGCCCTACACCCAGGCCGATATTGATGCTGGCAAGGCTCTGATGAGTCGGATCGCGCAGTCAAATGCAGCGGCGACTGCGGCAAATATACCCTCAAGGGCGGAGGTGGAGCCGTTCAAGCTGGTGGGCGATTACTACTACGTCGGAGTGCGCTCATTTTCCTCGTACATCATCAAGACCTCCGCGGGTGTGATCATGATCGACACCGCCTGGGACAATACGACGGACAAAATCGTCGCCAGCCTCGGCAAGGTCGGCGTCAAGCTGAGCGACATCAAGATCATTCTGATCACGGAGACCCACGCCGACCGCAATCAGGCGCTTGCCTGGTTCAAGGAGAAAACCGGCGCGAAGCTGTACGTCATGGAAGGTGATGCTGAAACAATCGAACATCCGACTCAGCAGGGCATGAAGCCGGTCAAGGTGGATATGGTGTTGCACGACCGTGACCAGGTCCGGCTGGGCGACAAGGTGCTCACTGCCTATCACACACCCATCCATACCAAGGGCACTACTGCCTGGGTCTGGCAGGAAAAAGACAACGGTGCTACCTATACGGTTGCCAACATGTGTTGCTGGACAGCGCCGGGCAATGTCGTCACGAATCCGAATTTCTCGACGGCAGCAATTCAACAAGGATTCGACGTATTGAAATCCCTGCCCATCGATGTGCCGGTTCCGTTCGACATGGCGGGCAAACTGGAGCAGATGAAAACGCAGGGGAAGAATGTATTCGTGGATCCGCAAAGTTATCGGGCCATGATTGCCTACAACATCAGCGAATTCGAAGCGAAGCTGGCCAAACAGTTGCGGGAAGGCCCGCCACCACCCACGCCACCACGTACGCCGGCGACTCCGGTCACCACGGCGACAATCGCGCCGTAGCTCGAAGAACCTGTTCAAAGTCTCGCTGAAGGGCGCATCGCTGCGTTGGAACTGTGGAAAAAATACTCACGTACTGCGTGTACGCTGCGTTTTTTTACACAGTTCCGCCTTGCGCTTGCATCCCTTGATCGAGACTTTGAACAGGTTCTAAAAAGATTAGGATTGCTCTGAGCGGGTGCCGTAAGCCCAATGTCTCCTGTCCCAGAACGTAATCGGCGTGGTGTCCCAGCCATCGACGAACGGCGGTGCTGCCGCCCATTCAAGTGGTGGCCACCAATCCGGCCAGCCGCGTACACACTCGTGCTCACGCAGGCGGATGGCTTCGATGACTCTCTCGCCCTCTGATCGAGCTGCGCTGGCCAGTTCGGCGGTATAGAAGCCTTCCATCACATGGTTGGTCAGTTCCTGTTCGTCGCGCCAACGCCAGTCCAGTTCGGGAGTCACCTCGATGTCGAGTGTGTGATCCCGCGTGTCGAAGCCCACCGCCGTTCTGCGGAAAGGTTCTTCCATATTGACGAAGTATTTGAGGAGTCTGCGTGTCCCCGCCTGTGATCCCCAGAACATGGAGACGGAGTGCGACCGACCAGGGAACATCAGACGCAAAGTGTCGTTGCGCCATACGTACTCGTCGGGTGGCACAGGGCTGCGCGGCCCGCGACGCTTCTCCACCGCGGTTTTCTTGGGTCCCGCCTTGTAAGGGCTGCCCGCGGCGATGAACAGTGCAAGCAGGTCGTCGCGGTCCTCGACGACGCGACACGGCCAGCACATCTCTATCCGGCCGTCGGTGGTGATGTATCGCAGCACGACCGCGTCACCGTGTGCATACTGGCCGACGTCTTTCGTTAACATCGGCGCAACGGTGAGCTCGCGGCTCTATACGGCAAGCTGTTTGAACAACGCAAAGCCTTCATTCCATTCTCCCAGTCCACTACTCGCATTGATGTGACCGGCGGGTCCAACGTTCACAAACCGGCTGCCCCACGCTGAGAACCTGTTCAAAGTCTCGCTGAAAGGCGCATCGCCGCGTTGAAACTGGACAAAAAATACTCACGTACTACGTGTACGCTGCGTTTTTTTGTCCAGTTCCGCCTTGCGCTGCATCCCTTGATCGAGACTTTGAACAGGTTCTGAGGCGACAGACTGTGCGAACTCAACACTTCCGTACGGATCATTGCTGCTGGCCACAACAATACTGGTGAATGGCAGCTTGCGCAGCGGCAGCGGCGAGAAGCCCACGGCTTCCTTCGGAAAATTCCGGCCATCCGGATTGGGCGGCGCCACCAACAGAGCGCCTTTTATCCTGAGCGTTGTTGCAGCTGCCCAATGAGCGACAAGCGCACAGCCCAGACTATGGGCGACCAGCACAACGTTGGCGCCGATACGGGCCACGGATTCTTCCAAGGCTTCTTGCCACTCTGCGCAGACAGGACGGTCCCAGTCGCGCTGCTCGATACGCAGGAACGCTGACTCTCTCTTTTCCCAAAGAGTTTGCCAGTGCTCCGGACCGGAGTTACCAATGCCCGGAAGGATGAGGGCGGTGGGACTCATGACTCCTTGCACTCGTAAATTATTATTTCCATGACAACTCCATTTCAGGCTGTCTCTTTCTTGAGGTCAACATACCGTACCGGACAGATCGTGCGAGTGTTAAGTCTCCTGCAGTGTCCGCTTTGGAGCAAGTGGAGGGGCTGCATTTGAAAGAGAGGGGAATCGTGCCTCGCATGGCGTCAACATCACTCCCGACGCCTTCATCACTTTCAGCACCATGCGGCCTTCGATAACTAGCGCAGGGTCAGGGATCGGGACTTGGCGTGCCGGAGAGTTACCGGGCAGCGCCTTCGTGTGTTCAGTGAATGATCAGGTCCCGCGTGTCCGACATTGCCCACACCGCTGACATTGCTCCACTGTTACCAGCTTGCCCAGCTTCACATCAAACTGCGATTGCTTGACCACGGCCCATTTGTGAAAGCCGGAGTCGCACAGCGTTTTGCCTTCGGCGCGTTTCTGGGTGCGCTCGGATTTGGCTTTGCGTAGTTGAATGACGTTGTTGGGTGGGCCGCTCATGGATGGTTGTTCAATTGAGGTGTTGTTGTTTTAAGGAAGGTCTGATTTACCTGTCATTTCGAACGCAGTGAGAAATCCTTTTTTTTCCGCCAGGATAGTTGGCTATCAATCACTTGCAAGATTTCTCCCTTCGGTCGAAATGACAGTGGTGGGTTAATCAGACATTCCTTAACCCTCACTCTGTCTCTCTCCCTCAGGGAGAGAGGACGCGTTTTCTTAAGTGTTCCCGTTAAACAAAAAGGCCCGCCAACTTCTCAGTGGGCGAGCCTTTTGGTTATACAACACTGCGATGTTTATCAGGCCATCGCCATTGCCGGCATGCTGTAACTACGCAGGCTGGCGGCGAAGTCCTGCAGGGACTTGATGCCGCTGGCTTCAGCCTGGGCAATCCATTCCTTCAAATGCTGCAGTAACTTGTCGTTGCTCATGTTGCTGTTCCACAGCAGCTGCAGTTTGGTGCGGAATTCATGCACGGTGTGCAGCGCCTTGTTCTGTTCCAGCATTCTGGCGAGCTTGGCCTTGGCGCTTTCGTCCAGCAGCGAGCTTTCGCGCACCAGCAACTTGCGGGCGCCTGCGCCCAGCTTGTCGCCGGCCACGGCCAGTTCCGCACGCAGTACTGGCAACATCACGGTGCGGGTGTAGTTGCGGATGACATGCATGCGCGCCACGATCACGGTGCGCACGGTTTCCAGATCCACATGTTTGCCTTCAACCAGCACTGGTGCTGGCGCAGTACGATGCACTTTTGCCAGGCCGAAGAACTTGAAGATGGAGATCAGCGCCCAACCCGGGTCGAACTCCCAGCGGCGGATGGAGAACTTGGCCGAGCTCGGGAAGGCGTGGTGATTGTTGTGCAGCTCTTCACCGCCAACGAACAGCCCGAAGGGCATGACATTGGTGGAGGCATCCGGGCACTCAAAGTTGCGATAACCGAAGGCATGACCCAGACCATTGATGACGCCGGCGGCGAGCACCGGGAAGGTCAGCATCTGGATGGCGAAAATGATGATGGCGGGTACGCCAAACAGAAACGCGTCAATGAGGGCCATGCTGATGATGCCGGCGTTGCGGTACTTGGTATATACGTTGCGCTCTACCCAGTCAGTCGGGCAGCCGCGGCCGTATTTTTCCAGCGTCTCTGGATTACGCGCCTGTACCTGGTACAGCTCGGCGCCTTCGGTCAGGACTTTCTTCAGACCGTAGATCACCGGGCTGTGCGGGTCTTCGGCGGTCTCGCACTTGGCGTGGTGTTTGCGGTGCACGGCCACCCATTCCTTGGTGATCATGCTGGAGCTCATCCAGATCCACAGGCGGAAGAAATGGCGGATGGCGGGGTGCAGATCCAGGCTGCGATGCGCGGCATCGCGGTGCAGGTACACCGTCACGCCGAAGATGCTGATTTGCATCATGATGAGCGTGGCTACGACGTAGCCCCAGAAGCTCAGATTCAGATAGCCGTACATGTTATCGAGCAGGAAATTCACGAGATTCTCCGGGAATAAGGCTCCAGACAGATCAACCCCCAAGGCGTTGGCCTGATTCAGGCGCAACGGGGCGGCACTATATCGGACCGGCTAACCCGCGCCAAATAAGTTAAGCCACGTATTGTTGGGACTGTGACGGCAATTTCCAGGCTAATCGCAGGCCGCAGACCAATTTGGGAGTTCGGCTGGCACAATACCGGCCCTTTCACCTGTCCCGACCCTTCTGACCCTGCTCATGCCCGAACTCCCCGAAGTCGAAACAACGCGCCGCGGCATCCTGCCAGTCCTTAAGAATCAAAGGATTAGCGTCGTGACGGTGCGTGATGCGCGGCTGCGCTGGCCGGTGGCGCCTGACTTTGTCCAGCGGCTGACGGGGCAACGCATTCGCGATGTACAACGCCGCGCAAAGTATCTGCTGATCGAACTGGAACGCGGTACGGTGATCTGGCATCTGGGCATGTCCGGCAGCTTGCGCGTTCTGTCATCCGGTACGACCCCGCAATTACACGACCATATAGATGTGCTGCTGGACTCGGGCCGGCTGCTGCGGTTCAACGATCCGCGCCGTTTCGGCTGTGCTCTGTGGACCGGCGATGATCCAAACCTGCACGAGCTGATCGCGCATCTCGGCCCCGAGCCTCTCAGTGATGACTTTGATGTGGATTACCTTGCAGCCAAAGCCAGGAGCCGCAGCGTCGCCATCAAGCAGTTCATCATGAATGCCGAGATTGTCGTCGGTGTCGGCAACATTTATGCGAGTGAAGCGTTGTTCCGTGCCGGCATCCGGCCGAAACGCATGGCTGGCCGCGTGAAGCGCGATGAGTTGCAGCGACTGGTCAAGGCGATCAAGCAGGTACTCGGCGATGCCATCAAGGTAGGTGGCACGACGCTGCGCGACTATGTGAACGCCAATGGCTCTCCCGGGTACTTTCGTCAGAAGCTGTTTGTCTATGAACGAGCCGGTGAATCCTGCCGCAGATGCAAGACGCCGATCCTGCAAATTGTGCAGGGCAATCGTTCCACCTACTACTGTCCCCACTGTCAGAAATAATGTCCCGATATCAATCTTTCGCGGCCCTGCGGCATCCGGGCTTTCGCATGTTCTTCTTCGGCAACGCCACGGCGATGCTGGCCGACAACATGGAGCATGTCATCACCTACTGGGTGATGTTCCATAAATTCAATTCGCCTGCATTGAGCGGCTTTGCGACGATCTCGCACTGGCTGCCGTATCTGGTGTTCGCGGTGCCGGTGGGCGCAATCGCGGATCGCGTCGATCCGCGTCGCCTGATCCAGCTGGGCATGATGGTGTTCATGAGTGTGTCGCTGGCCTGGGGCGTGCTGATAGCGACCGACACGTTGCAGATCTGGCACGCCATGATCCTGCTCATATTGCATGGTCTTGCCGGTGTGTTCTGGATGACACCCGGACAACTGTTGCTGCATGACATCGTCGGCGCCGAGCATTTGCAAAGCGCGGTACGCAGCAACGCGACCGCGCGTTATGTGGGCACCATGCTGGGACCGGCAGTGGGCAGCACCCTGATACAGGTCATGACGCCGGCACACGCGCTGTACTGCAACATGCTGATCTATCTGCCGCTGTTCATCTGGTTGTGGAAGGCGCCTTATGGGCCGAAGTTTCGCATTACCAAGCACGTACCGCGGGCCATTCAAGGTTTCACCGATGTGTTTGCCACACTGCGTGTCATGGCCGGCAACCACACGTTGCTGTCGATGACTTTGTTGGCGGGACTGGCCTCTATGTTTATCGGCATTGCCTATCAGCCCCAGATGCCCGGGTTTGCCAGCATGCTCGGTCATGGCAATCCCGGTATGGCTTATGCCGTACTGCTGGCCGCCGATGCGACCGGTTCACTGGTTGCCGGATTCCTGCTGGAAAGTCGGGGCTTGTTGCCACCGCGGCCTGCCACGGCGCTGGTGCTTGCCGGCCTGTGGGCTGTTTCACTGGCAACCTTCGCGTTGAGCGACAGTTATCCCCTGGCGATAGCCGCATTGTTCGCCGCGGGTTTTCTGGAACTGTCGTACGGAGCCATGACGCAAACGCTGGTGCAGCTGAATGCGCCTGCCGAGATGCGTGGGCGTGTCATCGGCGTATTTGCCATGTCGGCCCTGGGCATGCGCATGTTCAGCGGCATTACCGTGGGCCTGACGGGCGAAGTCATCGGCATTCGCGCTTCGCTGTCGATGAGCGCCGGGTTGCTGCTGGTGAGCGTGATGATGCTGTACTGGTGGGGACGACGTACTCAGCCGGTTATTTCTGCATCAAGCTCAGGATTACAGCGCTGAGTTCTGTTTTCAACGCTGCCCGATCAAGTTCCGGTTCGCGAATGGCACGTACCATCAGGCCTTCGATCAGGCATTGCAGGATGATGGTGCGGCCAGAAAGACTCCTGGCGCTCAGCTTCACACCGCTGGCCCTGGTGGTGCGGCGAACCAGCTCCTGCAAGCGATCGCGTACGTAGTTGTTGGCATCGCGCGTTGCTGCGGCAATCTCGGCGTCGCGCGTGGCTTCTGCAGTGGTTTCCAGGCACAGCGCGGCATTCATCTTGGGATCATCCATGCGACACCAGCGATCGAACGCCGCGAGCATGGCGTTCACCACATCCTGCGGTGATTCCAGCCGGTTGAGTATCTCGCCGCATTGCTCTTCCAGGCAGCGTTCGATGCTGGCTCTTACAATGGCATTCTTGTTCTTGAAGTAGCGGTATATCAGTCCCGGACTCATGTCCGCCTTGGCGGCGATGTGAGAAATACTGGCGGCATGAAAGCCGCTGTCGATGAAACATTGCTCGGCCGCATCGATAACACGGTTGCGCTGGGCCTGCGCGCGTCCCGCCAGTTTTCCGATCCTGCCGGTTGTGCCGAGATTTGCCGCTGTGCTCATGGTGTGCACTCCCGCCCGCCATCACCCGTGACCTTGAATGCAGTGCTCAACGACCAGCTGGCACGCAGATACTTATTCATGGTCGACCAGCTCCGCTGGAGTTCCCAGAGGTTAACTGATGCGTCGCGCCGCCTCTGGAGCGATTCATGCGATCTACCAGGCGTTGTACCACGACATAGAACAAGGGGATGAAGAAAATACCCATGAAAGTGCCGGCAATCATGCCGCCGACTACCCCGGTGCCGATGGCGCGTTGCGCACCGGCGCCGACACCAGTGGCCAATGCCAGCGGCAACACACCCAGACCGAACGCCATTGAAGTCATGAGGATGGGACGCAGTCGATCGTGTACGGCGTGCAAGGTGGCATCGACCACATCGCGTCCCTGTTCGACGTACTCCTTGGCGAATTCAACAATCAGAATCGCGTTCTTGCTGGCCAGGCCCACGGTGGTGAGCATCGCCACCTGAAAATAGATATCACGCGCCAGGCCCATGAACTTGGTTGCCAGCACTGCACCGATGATACCCAGCGGCACGGCCAGCAGAATCGCAGCAGGAATCGACCAGCTTTCATACAGAGCGGCGAGGCACAGGAAGATCACGATCACTGACAGCGTATACAGCATGGGAGTCTGCGCACCTGCGGCGCGTTCCTGATACGACTGGCCGGTCCATTCAACGCTGAAACCCTTGGGCAGCTTGGCCACCAGGTTTTCAACTTCCGCCATGGCCACGCCGGAACTGACGCCGGGCGCCGCCTGACCATTGATGTTCAAAGCCGAGATGCCGTTGTAGCGCTCAAGACGCGGCGAACCGTATTCCCAGCGGGCGGTTGCAAATGCCGAGACCGGCACCATCGAGCCTGAGCTGTTGCGCACATACCATTGATTGAAATCTTCAGGCGCCATGCGGAACGGTGCATCCGCCTGCACATAGACACGCTTGATGCGGCCGCGGTCGATGAAGTCATCGATGTAACGTCCACCCCATGCCACACCCAGTGTGGCATTGACGTCGGCCATCGACAGGCCCAGCGCACCGACCTTGCGGTTGTCGATATCCAGATGGAATTGCGGCGCATCTTCCTGACCATTGGGGCGCACATTGGCCAGCAGCTTGCTCTGCATGGCCATGCCGAGGAACTGATTGCGTGCCTGGATCAACGCTTCATGACCCTGACCATCGTTGTCCTGCAGATAAAAATCGAAGCCTGTTGAATTGCCCAGTTCGGTAATGGGTGGTGGTGCGAATGCGAAGGCCATCGCATCCTTGATCTGCATCAGTGCGGGGAATGCGCGGCCTGCGACCGCATTCACGCTGAGCTGCGGTGACTTGCGCTCCGTCCAGTCCTTAAGCAGCACGAAACCCAGTCCGGAATTCTGACCGCCACCACTGAAGCTATAGCCTGCAACGGTGAAGATCGACTTCACTGCATCCTTCTCGTCATTGAGAAAATGATCCTGGACCTTTTCCAGCGCCTTGAGCGTACGTGTCTGAGCTGAGC
The DNA here is from genome assembly GCA_963748005.1 of uncultured Pseudomonadota bacterium. Classification (GTDB taxonomy): domain Bacteria; phylum Pseudomonadota; class Gammaproteobacteria; order Steroidobacterales; family Steroidobacteraceae; genus CAILZL01. The sequence goes on along the minus strand of CAVVHH010000002.1, from coordinate 935,392 downwards.
CCACCGGCGTTTGCACCAGCGTCATCAGATAACCCTGATCTTCATCCGGCAGGAACGAAGTCGGCAGCCGCATGAACAGTACGCCCATGGTGACGACCAGCAGCAGGTACACCACCATGAAGCGTCCGCTGCGCGCGATGATGCGCGCAACAATGCTTTGATACTTCTTGTTGCCGGCATCGAACTTGCGATTGAACCAGCCGAAGAACCCTTTATCGTGGCCGTGCTCGCCGTGCTGGATGGGTTTGAGCAGGGTTGCGCACAGGGCCGGTGTCAGGATCACCGCCACCACCACCGACAGCACCATGGCCGACACGATGGTGATGGAAAACTGCCGATAGATAACGCCCGTTGAACCGCTGAGAAAGGCCATCGGCACAAACACCGCGGACAACACGGTGGCGATACCAATCAGTGCACCGGTAATCTGGTCCATCGAGCGGCGAGTTGCTTCAACCGGCGACAGTCCTTCTTCGCTCATCAGGCGTTCGACATTCTCGACCACCACGATGGCGTCATCGACCAGCAGGCCGATCGCCAGCACCACGGCAAACATGGTCAACATGTTCACCGAATAACCCAGCACCGCAAGCACCGCGAAGGTGCCCAGCAATACCACCGGCACGGCGATGGTGGGAATCAGGGTGGCACGGATGTTCTGCAGGAACAGATACATCACCAGGAATACCAGCACGATGGCTTCCAGCAGGGTCTTGACGACTTCCTTGATGGATTCGCGTACGAAAGGCGTGGTGTCGTAGGGGAAGAATGCCTTGAGGCTGTGCGGGAAGGTGGGCTCCATTTCCTTGAGCAGCGCTTCGACACCACGCACGGTGCTGAGCGCATTCGCGTTGGTGGCCAGGGTAATCGCCATGCCGGTCGCAGGCTGGCCGTTGTAGCGGGCAGTAAAGCTGTAGTTCGCTGCGCCCAGTTCAACACGCGCGACGTCACCCAGATGCAGCGCCGAACCATCGGTATTGGTGCGCAGGATGATGTTGCGGAATTGTTCGGGCGTCTGCAGCCGTCCCTGCGCAGTAATCGTGGCATTCAGTTGCTGCCCCTCAACCGCCGGCGTGTCGCCCAGCTGGCCCACAGAGACCTGGGAATTCTGTGCATTGACTGCGGCAATCACATCACTGGGCATGAGTGCGTAGTTCTTGAGCTTGCCCGGATCCAGCCAGATGCGCATGGCATATTTGGAGCCGAACAATTCCACACCGCCGACACCCGGCAGACGGCTGACACGGTCCACCATGTTGGTGGCCAGGTAGTCGCCCATATCCAGCGGCGGGATGCTGCCGTCTTCGGAGATGAAGCCAATGGCCATCAGGAAATTGTTGTTGGCCTTCACTACATTCAGGCCCTGTTGCTGCACGATCTGTGGCAGCAAGGGCGTTACCAGCTGCAACTTGTTCTGTGCCTGCACCTGGGCAATGTCTGCGTCAGTACCGCTGGCGAAGGTCAGGGTCACGCTGGCACTGCCGGTCGAATCACTGTTCGACACCATGTACATCAGACCATCGAGACCGGTCATGGCCTGTTCGATGATCTGGGTTACGGAATCTTCAACGGTTTTGGCCGAAGCGCCCGGATAGGTGGCGCTGATGATTACAGTTGGCGGTGCAATGACGGGATAACGCGAGATCGGCAAATTGGGGATCGCAGCCGCACCCGCAATGGCGATGATGATGGCGACCACCCAGGCAAAGATCGGTCGATCAATAAAAAATCGTGACAGGGACATGCGTCGCTCCTGATGTATCCGCTGGGCTTGCCGGTGCTACTTGCCGGCCGGGCTGCTTGCCGCTGCCGGCGCCTGAGCGGGATCTGCACCCGCTTCGGTTGCCTGCACCGGCATGCCCGGCTGCACCTTCTGCACGCCCTCGACGATTACCTTGTCGCCTGCCTGCAGCCCTTCCTCCACCAGCCACTGATCGCCAATGGTCCGCGAGACCCTGATCTTGCGCGGTTCCACTTTGCTGTCTGCGCCCACCACCAGCGCAGTGGCGTCGCCTTTCGGATCGCGTGTGACGGCGCGTTGTGGCGCAAGCACGCCCTGTTTGCGCACGCCTTCATTGAGCGTGGCCTTGACGTACATGCCCGGCATCAGCGTGTTGTTCGGATTTGGCACCAGCACGCGCAGCAGGAAGCTGCCGGTGGTGGGATCCACCGTGACATCGGCAAATTGCAGCTTGCCCATCTGTGCATATTTGCTGCCGTTTTCCAGCGAGATGCTGACGGGTGTGCCCGAGCCGCTGGACTCCAGGTGACCGGCATCAATGGCTTCTTTCAGTTGCAGCCACTCGCTGCTCGACTGACTGACATCGACATAGATGGGATCAAGCTGCTGCACGGTGGCCAGCGCCGCAGCCTGGTTGGCGGTCACCAGTGCGCCCTGGGTGACCGACGACTTGCCGATGCGGCCGCTGATAGGTGAAGTGATGCGCGTATAGCTGAGATTGACGCCATTGCTGGCCACTGCGGCTTCCGCTGCAGCGAAATCGGCCTCGGACTGGCGTAATGCCGCAATTGTGTTTTCGTTGTCCTGCGCGCTGACGGCGCCAATTTTTGCCAGCTCTGCCGTGCGGCGTGCCGTGGCCTGTGCGGCCTCCAGCGTTGCCTTGGCCTTGGCCAGCGCCGCCTGGGCGTTGTTATATGCAGCGCGATAGAGGGCGTCGTCCAGCTCGTACAGGGTCTGACCGGCCTTGACCGAGCCGCCTTCGGTAAACAGCCGCTTCTTGACGATGCCGGTGACCTGCGGACGTACTTCGGCGACCAGGTACGCGCTGGTACGACCCGGCAGATCGCGGGTGAGCGTGACGGGCGCCGCTTTCAGCGTCACGACCGTAACCGGCATCGGTCCGGGCATGCCGCCCTGAGGAGCATTGTTGCCGCATCCGGATAGTGTCAGTGCTGCCCACAGGCTGCCAAGGAATAGCAATCTCACGTGCTGATGCGAATGCATGGAACACCTGCTCGAATGGGCTGAATTATTGATTTGAAATCGCTGACGACAGGGAGCCGTCAACAATAAAAATGAACGCTCATTCTATTTTTGAATGACTCAATGTCAACGCATTTTTCCTGCCGGGGAACCGCGCTGGAGCGTGCGGCGTAAAGCCAACCGCCACCTGGCATGCCTCGGCAAGAATGCAATGCTGTTGTTACAAGGACGAGCAGCATCGTGTCGATCCGACATGGCAAGTCAAATTTCCTGACGGATGAGAAAAGAGTTTATTTGGTCAGCCAGGTTAGTACATCCAGCCCGTGCCTTCCCCGCGTGGATCGGAAGCGGCCACGACTTTGCCGGTGGCGTGATCCCAGGTGATCACTTCCATGTTGCCGTAGCTGCTGCGCGTTTCACTCAGGTGATGGCCACGTTCCTGCAGCGCCGTTTTTTCTTCTGCAGTCAGTGCGCCGCGCTCAAAGCTAACTTCATCGGGCAGATATTGGTGATGAAAGCGTGGCAACGCGGCGATATGTGCGGCATCGCCACCGTCCAGCCAGTCGAGTATGCCCAGCAATACCATACTGATGATGCGACTCCCGCCGGGTGTGCCGAGAATCAGTACGCCCTTGTCGGTCTCAACAAAGGTGGGCGTCATGCTCGACAGCATGCGCTTGTTCGGCGCGATGGCATTGGCATCGCCGCCCACCAGCTTGAATGCATTGGCAGCGCCGGGTTTGACCGAGAAGTCATCCATCTCGTTGTTCAGGAAAAAACCGGTGCCATCCACCATCAGCCCGGAGCCAAAACCAAGATTCACCGTAATGGTGGCGGCAACGCGATTGCCTTCGGCATCCAGCACCGAGAAGTGCGTGGTCTGCGGACTTTCGTTGCTGCTGTCGCTGACATCGGGCAATGACGTCGATGGCGTGGCCTTGTCCAGGCGAATCGAGCTGCGTTGTCCGGCCGCATACAGCGGACTGGTCAGCATGGACACCGGCACAGTCACGAAATCCGGATCGCCCAGATACTCAGCGCGATCGCGATAAGCACGGCGCATTGCTTCGACAATCAGATGTTTGCGGGTGGCGCTATCGAGCGCACTCAGTTCATAGCCTGACAGAATATTCAGTGCATCAAGCAAGGCAACACCACCGGAAGAGGGCGGTGGCGCCGAGGTAATCTGTGCGCCCCGATACGTGCCTTTCACAGGCATGCGTTCAACTACACGATAGTTGGCCAAGTCCGATTCGGTCCAGATGCCACCCAGTTTGCGTACGCCGTCCGCCAGTTGTCTGGCGAACTTGCCCTGATAAAAACTTGTCGCGCCTTGTTTGGCAATCATCTGCAAGGTACTTGCGAGCTGCGGTTGACGAATCAGCGTGCCCACTTGCGGAGGTTTGCCATCCACCAGAAAATTCCGGCTGGCGTCCTTTGATTGTTTGAAACGGTTGCCGGAAAATTCCATTCCGCCGCGCATGCGGGTATAGAGCGGAAAACCATCGCGCGCCAGTTTGATTGCTGGCTGCAGGCTGACGTTGAGTGGCAGGCGTCCGTAACGTTCGGCGATATGCGCCATGCCCGCGACTTCGCCGGGAATGCCTGCGGCCAGTGCCGAATTTGTGGATGCGCCGCGTACCACATTGCCGGCGGCATCCAGGAACATGTTGCGTGTGGCTGCGGCAGGCGCTGTTTCGCGTGCATCCACCATGGTGTCAAATTTGTCGGCAGCACGATGCAGCAGATAAAAGCCGCCGCCGCCCAGACCGGAACTTTGTGGTTCCACCACTGCCAGCGCGGCAGTAACGGCTACTGCGGCATCAAAGGCGTTGCCGCCCTGCTTGATGATGTCGAGTCCGGCCTGGGTGGCCAGTGGATGGGCGCTGGCAATCGCGGCTTTGCCGGGCGCAACATCCGCCGCATGCGCGGTTGCGATGAACAGCAGAGCGACGACATATAGCGCGCGCACTGACAGGCGCGCAGAGCGCAGCAGGGACAGCGTCATGTCCGGGCCTTGAGTTCAGCCCAGCGAGCCTTGAGTGCCTTGACTACTACCGGATGCACAAACTCTGATACATCGCCGCCGAAGCTGGCGATTTCGCGGATCAAAGTCGATGAAATGAAGTTGTATTGTTCGGTGGGTGTCAGAAACACATAGTCGACGTTGCTGCTGAGATGCCGGCTCATGGTGGCCAGCTGGAATTCGAACTCAAAATCGGCGACTGCGCGCAATCCGCGTACCACCACGCGTGTACCCAGCTGCACGGCGAAATCCACGGTCAGGCCTGTATAGCCGGTGACCTGTACATTGGGAATATCGGCCAGCACTTTTTTGGCCATGTCGACGCGTTGCTCCAGCGTAAACAGCGGCGCCTTGCCCGGGTTGGCGGCAATCGCCACGGTGACGGAACTGAAGATGTTGGCCGCACGCCGCACCAGATCGTGGTGACCATTGGTGATCGGATCAAAGGTGCCGGGGTAAAGCGCTTTGGTGCCCATGAGCGACTCACATCAGGGTTGCGTGCGTTGCGCCAGATGATAGCCCACCTGTCCGGCCTGTTTGCTGCGGTGTAGTCGCCAGCGTGCCGGCCAGTAGGGCCAGGTTACCGGTGAACCCAGGCTGGCAGGGCATTCAAGATAAATCCAGGCATGTCCCTGCAAGCGGCTGTGGGTCTCCAGCTGCTCGAACAGGCGCGCCAGCAAGTCGGTGGATTCAGCCAGTGCGAAGGGTGGATCGATGAACACCAGATCAAACACTGGTCCCGCCTGTTGCAGGTAGATGTGCGCATCGCGGCCGTACACCTCGGCATCTGTGCATTTAAGGCGGGCTAGCGTGTCGCGCAGATAGCGGGCAATCTGTGGCTCCTGATCGACGAACACCACGGATTGCGCGCCGCGCGACAGCGCTTCAAAGCCCAGCGCACCACTTCCAGCAAACAAGTCCAGGCATTGCGCGCCCACGACATCCTGTTGCAGCCAGTTGAACAGGGTTTCGCGCACCCGGTCAGGTGTCGGTCTGATGGCCTCGATTTCCGGGAAATTCAGGCGCGTGCCGCGCCAGCGGCCGCCGATGATACGCAACCGGTTTGCGCCGCTGGTGTCGATGTCGGTGCTGGATGGTTTGCCGGGGATGATGTTGCGTGGTGTCATTGCCCGCAATGATACCCGGCATGCCTGCTAGAATTCCTCGCTCTGACAGGATCAGCAGACCCGGGTACAAGCACGTTCATGTTCGGCTTCAAGAAATCGACCACAACTCCAGGGCAAGACACCAGCGAACAGCCGCAGCCCGGCTTCTTTGCCAGACTGCGCTCCAAGCTGAATCGCGGGCCTTCATGGTTAACCAGGGATCTGCGCGATTTGCTGCCCGGCGGCAAGATCGATGACGCAGTGCTGGATGAACTGGAGATGCGCCTGATCAGCGCCGATGTGGGCGTGGAAACAACGCAGCATATTCTCAGTGGCTTGCGCAAACAGGTGGCGCGCAGCGAACTGGCGGATCTTGATGCGCTGTTGGCGGCTTTGCGCACTGCACTGATCTCGATACTGCAACCTGCGGCGGTACCCCTTCACATCGATGACAGCAAACACCCATTTGTGATCCTGGTAGTGGGCGTCAATGGCGCCGGCAAGACCACTACCATCGGCAAGCTGGCGCGGCGTTTGCTGGATCAACAGCGCAAAGTGGTGCTGGCGGCAGGCGATACCTTTCGTGCGGCGGCGGTGGAGCAATTGCAGATATGGGGCGAGCGTAATGGCGTGCCGGTGATTGCCCAGGCTACCGGCGCCGATCCCGCGGCAGTGGTGTTCGATGCCTATCAATCGGCACAGGCGCGTGGGGCGCAGGTGATGATTGCCGATACTGCCGGCCGTCTGCACACACAATCGAATCTGATGGATGAACTGAAGAAGGTGAAGCGCGTGCTGTCGCGCAGCGACGCCAGTGCGCCGCATGAGCTGTTGCTGGTGCTGGATGCCAGTCAGGGACAGAACGCATTGCAGCAGGCCAAATTGTTTCATCAGGCGGTGGGCGTGACCGGTGTGGTGATCACCAAACTCGATGGCACAGCCAAGGGCGGCATCGTGTTCTCGCTGGCAGATCAGTTGCAGTTACCCATCCGCTTCATCGGCATCGGCGAGGGCATTGAGGATTTCGATGTGTTCAATGCCGAGAACTTCGTCGATGCCTTGTTGAAGCCGGTGGATGCATGAGGAACCGGCGATGACTGCTACTGCGCTGCCGATGATCCGCTTCCAGAGTATTGCCAAACGCTATCCCAATGGCCGCGAGGCGCTCAGCAATCTGACCCTGGATGTGGCTTCCGGTGAGATGGTGTTTCTCACCGGCCATTCGGGTGCAGGCAAATCCACGCTGCTGAAACTGCTGGCGCTGATCGAACGGCCTACGCGCGGCAGCTTGCTGGTCAATGGTCAGAACCTCGCCACCATTACGCGCCGCAAGATCCCGGCGTATCGTCGGCAATTGGGCATGGTGTTCCAGGATCATAAGCTGCTGGCGGATCGTTCCATTTTTGACAATGTGTCTCTCCCACTGATTGTGGCCAACGCTGCGCCGCGCGATATCGCCAAGCGGGTGCGTGCGGCGCTGGATCAGGTGGGGTTGCTCAAGTACGAGCAGTCGCGGCCCATCGAATTATCGACGGGTGAACAGCAGCGCGTCGGACTGGCGCGTGCCGTGGTCACCAAACCACCCTTGCTGATTGCCGACGAGCCCACGGGTAATCTCGATCCTGATCTGTCGCTGGAAGTGATGAATATTTTTCGTCGCTTTCAGGAAGTGGGCGTGACAGTACTGATTGCCAGCCACAATGTGCAATTGATCGAACACTTCAAGGCGCGGCGTATTCATCTGGAAGGTGGGCGACTGGTGGACGCTGACGGTTCAGCTGTAATTGAAAGTGCGTCTGCAAACAGCATCGATCCGATATTCGATCCCGCAACACTGCTCGACCAAGGCGCTCACTGAGCGAAATCACTGCATGAATGCCTGGCTGTCACGACATCTGCAGACATTGGTTGGCACCTTGGGGCGCCTGATGCAGCAACCTATGGCCACACTGTTGACGGTGTTGGTCATGGGTATCGCGCTGGCGTTGCCGGCCTGCCTGAACGTGCTGGTGCGCAATGCGCAGGCGGCCAGCGGGTCTTGGGCGCAGGCACTGGATGTTTCGGTGTATCTCAAGTCGTCAGTGAATGTTGATGAGGCCAGTCGACTGGCTGAGAAGCTCAAGCAACGCGGCGATATCAGGACGGTGCGGGTGATCAAGGCCGACGATGCGCTTAAAGAGTTTCGCGAGCACTCGGGATTCGGCGATGCACTCGAGGCGCTCAGCGACAATCCATTGCCGAACACTTTGGTTGTCACGCCCGCCGATTCCTCTGCGTCTCCTGAAGCGCTAAGTGCACTGAGCGCCGAGTTAGGCAAACTCGCCGAAGTCGATGTGGTGCAGCTGGATACCGACTGGGTGCAGCGTTACCTGGCGATGCTGGATACGGTGCGGCGTCTGGTCAGCATGGTGGCGGTACTACTGGCCATTGGCGTGGTGGTCATCGTGGGCAATACCATCCGTCTGGACATCCAGAACCGGCGCGACGAAATCGAGGTCACCAAGCTGGTCGGAGGCAGTGATGCCTTTGTGCGGCGGCCCTTCCTGTACTGCGGCGTCTGGTATGGGCTTGGCGGGGGGCTGCTGGCCTGGCTCGTCGTCGTCATTGCCGTGGCGCTGCTGGCTGCACCGGTGCAGCGTATTGCTGGCCTGTACGGCAGCAACTTCAGCCTCAGTGGTCTGGGTTTTACTGGGGGCCTTGGGCTGTTGCTGGCTGGGGTGGTTTTGGGCTGGCTGGGCTCGTTCGTCGCCGCCACCCGGCACCTGCGGGCGATCGAACCCCGATAGCCGCCGGCCTCGGCATTCGTATTTGTTCACGAAAATTGCTGGAACTGATGACCGGGATTAGCACTCCAACGCCAGGAGTGCTAAATTACGATTAATGCAATTTTTGAGAGAAGAGGGCAAGGCATGAGTACTGCTCTGGTGCGTCAATCGAATGATCTGGTCCTGGCTGGCCCGATAGGCAGTCTGGATGCTTACCTTGAGCGTGTTTCCCATATCCCGGTGCTGAGCCGCGAGCAGGAAACCGAACTGGCGCAACGTTTCCGCGTCACCCAGGACTTGGCGGCCGCCCGCCAGCTGGTGCTGTCGCACCTGCGTTTTGTGGTGCACATCGCGCGTAGCTATGGCGGCTACGGTCTGCCGCTGGGTGACCTGGTTCAGGAAGGTAACGTTGGTCTGATGAAGGCGGTCAAGCGGTTTGACCCCGGGATGGGTGTGCGGCTGGTGTCGTTCGCCGTGCACTGGATCCGTGCGGAAATCCACGAATACGTGTTGCGCAACTGGCGGCTGGTCAAGGTGGCCACCACCAAGGCGCAGCGCAAGCTGTTCTTCAACCTGCGCCGCTACAAGAAGAATCTGGGCTGGCTGTCGGATGCGGAGACCCGTGCGGTTGCCCGCGACTTGGGCGTCAGTACCCAGGAAGTCACCGAGATGGAAAAGCGGCTGACCTCGCGTGACATGTCGTTCGATCCGGCGCCGGATGCTGATGACGAAGAGGGTGGCTATTCACCGGCGACCTATCTGCCCAGCCCGGATGCCGATCCCGCCCAGCAGATCGAGCGTGAACAGTTCGACGATGACTCCACCGAGCGTCTGACTATTGCCATGAGCAAGCTTGATGCACGCAGTCAGCACATCCTGCGCACCCGCTGGATGGCAGATGACAAGGCCACTCTGCAGGATTTGGCGGCACAGTATGGTGTTTCTGCCGAACGTGTCCGGCAAATCGAAACCAATGCCATCAAGAAGCTGCGGGCGATGATTGTCGAGCCGGAGCTGGCGTAATAATTACTTGATCAGAATAAGAAAAGGCCAGCGTAAGCTGGCCTTTTTGTTTAGAATTCCTAACTGATTATTTGGCAACATTCGGAACGATCGTCAGCTCTACGCGCCGGTTCTGCTGGCGACCCTCCGGGGTGTCATTGCTGGCAATAGGATGTGACGGACCGGCGCCCACTGTAATGATGCGTTTGCTGGCCAGGCCTTTGCTTGTCAGGTAGCTGGCGACGGCCTGAGCGCGGCGTTCGGACAGGGACTGGTTCAGCTGCAAGGAGCCGGTACTGTCGGTGTGACCGGCGACCTCGATCATGGTCTTGTCGTATTCCTTGAGCACCAGATCCACGCCGTCCAGTACTTTGAAGAACTGGGCGTTGAGGTCGGCGCTGTTGGTGGCAAAGGTAATATTGCCGGGCATATTCAGGGTGATGTGGTCACCGTTGCGGGTGACGGTAACGCCGGTGCCCTGCATCTGCTGGCGCAGTTTGGCTTCCTGGACATCCATGTAGTAGCCCACGCCACCGCCGGCAACCGCGCCGATGCCCGCGCCAATGGCGGCGTTGCGTACGTCATTGCCGCCGGTCAGCAAACCCGCAACGATTCCCACGCCCGCGCCGATCGCGGCACCCTTGGCGGCGTTGGAGGTTTGCTGCTCGCCGGTATAGGGATTGATGGTTGAACAGGCCGAGGTAAGGGCTAGTGCAGTCAGAACGACAGCGACAGGTGATTTATTGGTTTTCATGGTCAGATTCCAGCATTTGGCAAGAAAATAGAGATATCGGATCGGGGTGAGTTTGTAAGTGGGGAAGCTCCGCTGCCATCCGTCGGATTCTGCCGACAGTGTCCTGGGCGCATAAGCAAAAAAGCCCGCTGAAAGCGGGCTTTTTTGGGTACGGAACAGATCAATTACTTGATCTTGGCTTCCTTGTATAAAACATGCTTCTTGACCTTGGGGTCGTACTTCTTCACTTCCATCTTGTCCGGGTGCAGACGCTTGTTCTTGGAAGTGGTGTAGAAGTGGCCGGTGCCGGCCGAAGAAACCAATTTGATCTTGTCGCGCATGGAGGCTGCTCCTGAAGCTGATTAGACGCGTACGCCGCTGGCACGCAGCTCGGCAACCACTACCTCAATACCCTTCTTTTCGATGGTACGCAGGCCGTGGTTGGAGATACGCAGGCTGATGAAGCGACGCTCGCTTTCCAGCCAGAAACGCAGAGTGTGCAAATTGGGCAGAAAACGGCGCCGGCGCCGGTTATTGGCGTGCGACACGGTGTTCCCCGTCATGGGGCCCTTACCGGTGACCTGGCAGACTCTCGACATGGCGATTTCCTCTGGTGCCGGAAGGTACTGGGCTCCCGGCCAAAATGAGTCGCGCTTTATACCAGCGGCGACTGCCTTGAGCAAGCTGCAGCCGCTACATTTTCTGGGTGCGAGCGTATTTGTGCGGGGCAATCAGGGCGGGTCTGCCTACAGCAACCCGCGTTCGGCAAACGACTCACAATGACCATCACCGACGACCAGGTGATCCAGCACGCGAATATCAACCAGATTCAGCGCGTCTTTCAGTCGCCGGGTGATGAGTTCATCGGCGTGGCTGGGTTCGGCCACTCCTGAAGGATGGTTGTGCGCCAGAATCAACGCTGCGGCGTTATGCGCCAGCGCGCGTTTGACCACTTCCCGGGGATGCACATTGGCGCCATCCAGCGTGCCGCGAAACAGTTCTTCGCAGGCAATGACGCGATGCCGGTTGTCCAGGTACAAACAGCAAAATACCTCGTAGGGCAGATCGCGTAACCGCATATGCAGGTAGTCGCGCGTGGCTTGTGGATTGAGCAACGCCGGACCGGACTGCATGAGCTCCTGATAGTGACGGCGCGCCAGCTCCAGCACGGCCTGCAAGGTCGCATAGCGTGCGGTGCCCATGCCCGGTGCCCTGCACAGTGCCGTTGCGTCGGCAGTCAGCAGGCTGCGCACCGAGCCGAACTGGGTGAGCAGATCGCGTGCCACATCCAGCGCGCTGCGACCGCGCACGCCGGTACGCAGGAAAATGGCAATCAGTTCGGCTTCGCTGAGCGCCCCGGCGCCCAGTTTCAACAGCTTCTCGCGAGGGCGTTCACCCTCGGGCCAGTCGCGTATCGACATCCCGCTCCCTCCTCTTGATGGCAACCAAGAATGTGCGCCAATCACATGCGTCGCAGCCCATGCATTTCCGGGCCTAAATGCCAGATATGCCATTAGCACATGCCTATCCGCTGTTTGCTGGGCAGCTCGGGCGCTGGCAATAATCCAGCCTCATGAACTCCACTTCCTCCACGCGCAAGATCCTGCTGGGCGTCACCGGCGGCATCGCTGCCTATAAAAGTCCGGATCTGGTGCGCCGTCTGCAGGAGCAGGGTGCGCAAGTCCAGGTGGTGATGACCCGTGGCGCGCGTCAGTTCGTTACCGAACAGACCTTCCAGGCGGTATCCGGCTTGCCGGTGCGCAGCGACCTCTGGGATCGAGCCGCCGAAGCGGCCATGGGTCATATCGAACTGGCACGTTGGGCGGACGAAATTCTGATTGCACCTGCGACCGCCGATTTCATTGCCCAACTGGCGCATGGCATGGCGGGTGATCTACTCAGCACGCTGTGTCTGGCAACGCGTGCGCCAATTGCGATTGCCCCGGCGATGAATCACCTCATGTGGTCGCATCCAGCCACTCAGGCCAATATCGCCTTGCTCAAGCAGCGTGGCGTACGCGTTCTGGGCCCGGCATCTGGCGAGCAGGCCTGCGGCGAAGTGGGCCCCGGACGGATGCTGGAACCCACTGAGTTGGCGACTTTGCTCAAACCGTTCAGTCGCAGCGATTTGCTGGCCGGTGTCAAAGCAGTGGTGACTGCCGGCCCGACCCGTGAGCGCATTGACCCGGTGCGCTTCATCACCAATCGCAGTTCCGGCAAGATGGGCTTCGCTGTTGCCGAAGCGTTGTATGCCGCCGGCGCCGAGGTGGTGCTGGTCAGTGGTCCGGTGAGTTTGCCTACCCCTTTGGGGATTCAGCGCATAAACGTCGAGAACGCCAGTGAGATGCTGGCTGCCGTGCAGGGGCAGATCAGCGATGCGCACATTTTCGTGGCCACCGCTGCCGTTTCGGACTATCGTGCCGCCACGATCGCTGAAGAAAAGATCAAGAAGAGTAACGCAGCAATGACGCTGGAGCTGGCGCGCACGCCAGACATCCTTGCCACCATTGGCAACAGCGACAAGCCGCCCTTCCTGGTGGGGTTTGCTGCCGAAACTGACAATGTCGAGCGCAACGCGCTGGCCAAACTGGAAGGCAAGCATCTGGACATGATTGCCGCCAACAAGGTCGGTGATGGTCTGGGCTTCGACAAGGATGACAATGCGCTGACGGTTTACTGGAACGGCGGTCAACGCGAGCTGTGTTTGTGTAGCAAGCGCAATCTCGCCGGGCAGTTGGTTAATCTGATTGCCGAGCGGTATCGCGCCAAACACAGCATCTGAAATTGCGCTTCCGCAACAGTTCCAATCTCACCAACAAGAAATACGGAATCGTCCATGAGTCAATCGCAGCGCGTTCAATTGCGCATTCTTGATCCCCGCATTGGTACCGAGTATCCACTGCCGCAGTACGCCACTGAAGGTTCGGCGGGGGTTGACCTACGCGCGATGATTGATGCGCCATGTGAACTCAAGCCGGGCGAAACGCAGCTTGTTCCCAGTGGTATCGCCATCTATCTGGCGGATCCACGATATGCCGCAGTTGTGTTGCCGCGCTCGGGGCTGGGGCACAAGCACGGCATCGTGTTGGGCAATCTGGTGGGGCTGATTGATTCGGACTATCAGGGGCAGTTGTTTGTATCGGTGTGGAACCGTGGCCAGGCCAGTTTCACCATCAATCCGGGTGAACGTATCGCGCAACTGGTGGTGGTGCCGGTGGCGCAGGTGCAATTCGACGTAGTGGAAGAGTTCGCTGCCACACTGCGTGGCGAGGGCGGCTTTGGCAGTTCAGGCCGCCGGTAGTCCGTCATTCGCGGACGAGGCATGCCTCGCCCCTACACTTACTTGATGCCCTTCAATTCCTTGAAGCGGCTGATATCGCTGCTGAACTTGGCGATTACTTCCTGTTTTTCCGCACGCTTGTCGCTGATTCGTTGTTCGATAACCGTGCCGCTCTTCACCACACTGACCATTTCTTCAGCAATATGGTCGGGGATAGGGGCGGCATTAGGCTTGTCGCTATACGGACGAAAACGCTGTATTTGACGCAGCAGACGTTGCTCGCGGTCTTTCAATGAGCTGAGATTCTGCTCGTCAAGACGGATCTGAGATTCGACCAGCGCTACGCGCTGATCGCGCAGGTTCTCGATTTCCTGCACCGAGAGATAGGCCTCGACCAGCATGCGATCGCGCATGGCCGCGTCCTGCTTGGCTTTCGTGGCGGCCTCCTCGGCGCTCCGGCTCCTTGCTTTTTCGGCGCGTGATGCGGCGCCATCGATGACGCGCAGGACATTGCCATTGGCGCTCAATACCTCGGTATCCAGGTCCTGGCATTGCATTGGCATGCTGTCGCCGAAATAGGTCTGGCCCTTGGCATCGCGACAACGGAAGAAGGCTTCTTTACCACCGGCGCCGGCTGCCAGTACGGGCATGGCTACTGGGCCGGCCAGTATGATCAGCAATCCTGCGACAATGCGTTTCATGATGGATTCTGCAAGGTTGATGCGCCTATTCTGCCCCATGCAGCCCAACTACTGCCAAGTGTCCGCACAGCCAATCGTGAGCTGCTTCGCATAGATTGCATATCAGGCGTCTCGCTCAGATGCCGTATTGATCGCGATATTGTTGCACTGCATGGAGGGCGTCGGGTGAGCCGGCGCTGCTGCGCAGGTGCTCAATCAGATCGGCCAGGCGGATGATGCTGGCCACCGGCAGGCCATATTGTTGCTCGATTTCCTGGACCGCCGACAGCTCGCCCGTGCCTTTTTCCTGGCGATCCAGCGCCAGTACGATCCCGGCGGGTGTGGCGCCCGCGGCGTGGATGATGTCCACCGATTCGCGAATGGCAGTGCCAGCGGTGATCACGTCATCGACAATCAGCACCCGTCCCTTGAGCGGCGCGCCGACAATGCTGCCGCCTTCGCCATGAGCCTTGGCTTCCTTGCGATTGAATGCCCAGGGAAGATCGCGCTGATGCTGATCGGCCAGTGCCACCGCTGTGCTGGTGACCAGCGGAATGCCCTTGTAGGCCGGCCCGAACAGCATGTCGTGCGCTATGCCGGAATCAACCACCGCCTGCGCATAGAACCGGCCCAGCCGCGCAATGGCGCCGCCGCTGTTGAACAGGCCGGCATTGAAGAAGTACGGGCTCTGCCGGCCGGATTTCAGCGTGAATCTGCCAAAACGTAGCACGCCGAGTTGCAGGCAGAAGGAAACGAAAGCCGAAGCGCGGGTGTGTGATGCTGTTTCAGTCATGTCGATGTCCGTTGGCTTGACGGTGAATGGTAACGGAACTCGCACGCTGGGAGACACTGGACGACGGCAGTTCGTATACTCGGCGCTGCCAATGCGCGGTATTTCGCCGAGCGCGCAGTTTGGTTTTCCGAAGAACCGATCCGCTGATACGAAATGCCCGATGTTCTGGAGTAGTGCGTGACCGAAAACAACAAACCTTCAATGTTGCACGGCTGGTGGCAAGCAGTACTGATTTATCGCAATCCGCGGGTGTTGGCGATGTTGTTGCTCGGCTTTTCAGCTGGCCTGCCCTTCATGCTGGTGTTTTCCACGCTTTCGGCCTGGCTGCGCCAGGCCGGCATTGATCGCGCCACAATCGGCATGCTGGCCTGGGTGGGTCTGGTCTATTCCATCAAGTTTCTGTGGGCGCCGCTCGTCGATCGCGTGCCCATCCCCATCTTGACGCGGCTGATGGGACGTCGCCGCAGCTGGATGTTGCTGGCACAGGCTGGTGTTGCAGTTGGGCTTTTGCACGTGGCGCAACTCGATCCGGCGGCCAGCATCAGTGCGGTGGCGATGGCTACCTTGTTCGTGGCGTTCTGTGCCGCAACCCAGGACATCGTCGTCGATGCCTGGCGCATTGAGTCCGCCCCTATGGAATTGCAGGGCGGCATGGCGGCGGCCTATCAGTTTGGCTATCGCATGGCGATCCTGGCGGCCACTGCGGGTGCCTTGTGGATCGCTGCCGATGTAGGCTGGCGCGCATCCTACTCCACCATGGGAATGCTGATGGGCATTGGCATGCTCACCACATTCTTTATTCAGGAGCCGCAGCCGCGCGATGTGGAGCAATCCATTCATCAGGAAGAACGCGTGATCGATTGGCTGAGACGCAATGGCCACTTGCCACCTGTGCTGCAATCTATTGGTTCGTGGTTTCTTAGCGCCGTGGTGTGCCCTATCGTCGATTTTTTTACGCGTTTCGGCTTGATGCTGGGTGTGCTGATTTTTGCGTTCATCAGCACCTATCGACTAACCGACTACGTCATGGGCGTCATGGCCAATCCGTTTTATATCGATCACGGCTACACACTGAAACAGGTGGCGGCGATCGTGAAAGGTGTGGGCCTGATCTCGTCGCTGGCGGGCGTGCTGATAGGAGGCACCTTGATAGCCAAGATCGGTGTGCGTCGATCGCTGATAACGGGCAGCGTACTGATCATGTGTTCGAATCTGGGGTTTGCCCTTCTGGCTTCAACATCCGTGCCCACGTTGTTAGGATTGGGATTGGCCAATGTCCTCGACTTCATTGCCCTTGGCGTGCACGGTACTTCGTTGATTGCTTTCATGTCCGGCCTGACCAGTGCGCGTTATACGGCTACCCAGTACGCAGTGTTGTCATCGCTGTACGCCTTGCCAGGCAAACTGCTGATGGGGGTATCAGGGATTATGGCGGAGGCGCTGGGATATCAGCTTTTTTTCATCTATACCGCTGCTCTGAGTATTCCCGGTTTGTTGCTGTTGTTCTGGCTGGGCAAGCGCGCACCGGAACGATTCGCGGCCAAATCATGATTGCGCTAAGGAAGCGAACTTCGCTTGCGCCGCTGTCGCGGCGCATTGCGCACGGAGCGCTGATTGAGACGCACACCGGTGTATGTGTGGCGGGGCCGTGTACCGTTCAGGCGCTGTGATCGGTAGAGTACGAATTCACGATGGCCACGTGTACTTGCGTAGCCACCCAGATGTCATTGAATATTTGAATATTATTGTGCGTAAAGAGCAACAGACAGTCTGATGACTAATTCCGGACTACCGGCCACTCAGAGTAGCCACCCACTTCATCGCGATCCAGATGTCCGGTGCCGAACCAGGCCGGCGAAATATTGGGTTCGGATTCGTCATCGTGATCTTCGGGGTCTACATCAAGCGGTCCGGTCCAGTCTTCCGGGGCTTCGGCTTCTTCAGGTGCCAGCGACAACCAGTCGGCGTTGTCGAACTCTTCGAGGGTGCCATCGAAATATTGCACTTCAATGGTCCGGTCATCGGCATCAATAGCGACTATCTCGAATAGTTCACCATCGCGGCCCTGGTACCAGTCCCCCACAATCGGTGTCGGTAGTGTCATCGGGTGATCCTCCGTGTTGAGTTGTCCGACAGGGACAACCAAGTTGAGAAGCCAGCCCAAGTGTGTCGGTAGCGACGCTCAAAAAAGAATACGTACTGACATCAACTTCGGTATTCAATGCCGGATCGATTGTGTGTACTTGTAGTCCTCAACATCCAATCATTCAAGCGCAATTTTTTCTGCATGGCAGCAAACGGAGCCGATTGCTGTGGCCATTGCCGCGCATGTTGCTTAAGCTGCAATCAGCAGGGTTGGGGAGTCACGCGGATGCGTTACCTGGTGATGATGTTGGGTGTATGCTTTGCTGCTCACCCTGCCTGTCTGGCGGACGAGCAGTTCCGCTGCGGTCAATGGGTGGTCTCACAAGCGGTTAGCGTCACGGAATTATTGAAGAAATGCGGCGAACCCACCAGCAAGACTTCCAATGCAACGGATGTGAGGGTACGTACCAGCAAGGGTTATGTGGTGCCGAATGGTATCAGCACCACTGAAGTCTGGACCTATGATCGTGGTCCGGGCGCCTTTCCGATGATTGTCACCATTGTCGATGGCCGAATAAAAAGCATGACCCGTGGCGAATAGTGCGGCTGCCTAACGACGCATGTAGGCCATATCCCACACACCGTGCCCCAGACGATGTCCACGCCGCTCGAAGCGCGTCAATGGGCGATCTTCGGGTCTGGGCATATAGCCGGATGTATCGGCGGTGTTGATGAATTGCGGATGCACATCAAGCACGGCACGCACGTGCTCGGCATAGTGTTGCCAGTCCGTTGCCAGGCGCAACATGCCGCCGGGCTTGAGCGCCGTGGCCAGAATGCCGGCAAACGCAGGCTGAATCAGGCGCCGTTTGTGATGCCGCGCCTTGTGCCACGGGTCAGGAAAAAAAATATGCACGGCGTCGATGCTGCCGGGTGCAATCTGATTCTGCAGCACTTCGACTGCGTCGTGACAGCTGGCGCGCACATTGGCCAGGCCCGCGCGTTCAACCTGTAGCAACAGGTGTCCGGCGCCCGGGCGATGCACTTCAATGCCCAGACAATCAAATTCCGGGTGCGCCTGCGCATAGGCAAACAGCGCCTCGCCGGTGCCGAAGCCGATTTCGATCAGCCGGGGCGCGCTGCGTCCGAACACCTGATCCAGATTCAAAACCTGTGGCGAGTACTCGATGCCAAATCGCGGCCACAGTTCATCCATGGCGCGCTGCTGGCCGGAGGTCATGCGGCCCATGCGCAGTACAAAGCTGCGGATGCGGCGGTGTTTTCGGCCTGGAGTTGTTGAATCCTCAGGCCCGGCAGGAGGTGTTGGGGAATCGATCATGGGTGCAGCCTGCAGCAAGGGCGCGCATTATTCCGCGCGGCAGAGCGTTTGGGAAATCGCATGCTCGTAGTTGCCGGTGCCAATCGAGCGCCAAACGCAGGCCAGATTCCGATGCGCCGGCACGCCCCTGATCCAGCCCGGTATTGCGGATTCACGGCGCGCCCCGGCGTTCCCTGCGTCAAACGGCACTTTTCTTGCCACGACCGCGATTGATATTTGCCTGTGTCGATGTCCAAACAACAGGGAGACCACTCAAGCACAGCAAAACCGCCGGTATGCGCCACCCCGCAATTCAGGCATGGGTGACGTAGCAACAGTGCGGATTTCTGGGCGTAAGGGGATTTCCTCAAGAGCAAATGAATGCCTTGTGATTAATTAACCGTATCTGGTCATTGTCAGTCCTTGTGCCCGGTGTGTTCTGATGCTGGCAACAAATAGCAACTCATGCGCGTACTACTCTTAGAAGATGATTCGCTGCAGGGAAAAGCAGTGTGTGAAGGCCTGGAACAACAAGGCAACGCGGTGGACTGGGTGCAGAGCGGCGTTGATGCCGAACTGGCGATGGCCAAAAACAGCTACGCCGCACTGGTGCTGGACATCAGTCTGGTCGACGGAATGGTGCTGCTGCGCAAACTGCGTGCAGGGCGTGAGGACCTGCCGGTAGTCGCTATCACGGCCCGCGCTGACATTGCCGATCGCGTTGCCGGACTGGATCCCAGCGCTGACGATTTCATCGTTGCGCCCATCGATGTGCAGGAACTCGGTGCACGTCTGCGAGCGGTCGTGCGCCGCGCCAGCAGCCGCGCCCCGGGTAATGTTGTGCACGGCCAGCTGAAAGTGGACCCGGCGGCTCGCAGCGTCATGGTCAATGACAAATCGATCGTGCTCACGGCGCGCGAGTTCGAGATCCTGGCGCACTTGCTGGAAAATCAAGGCCGGGTGATCAGCAAGCAACAGCTGCAGACGGCGCTGTACAGCTGCAGCGATGAGATCGAAAGCAACACGGTGGAAGTGCATGTACACCACCTGCGGCGCAAGCTTGGTCGCGGACTGATCAAGACCATGCATGGCGTGGGCTACATGATTGATGAGCGTGTCCACACCGGATAGGGTCATCGCCACCAACCATGTGCCAACAACAGGCCGGCCAATATCACTGCGTACATGACGTGAGGATGCGTCGAACCGGAGGTCACACCGTCTGTTGCGTACCGGGTGTCCCTGCACACTGGTTGGGCGCGGTGAGTGCGGCAACCCTGGCGCGCATCAATGCTGCCGCAAGCGCGGCGCGCGTTATCGGCTTGAAGATGCGATCGGTCATGCCTGCATGCACACGACATTCACGTGAGCCGTGCAGGGTGTCGGCAGTCATGGCGATGATGGGCACCTGTGCACACCAGTGCTGCGGCAACGCGCGGATGGCGGCACTGCTCTGATAGCCGTCCATCTCCGGCATCATGCAATCCATCAGGATCAGATCAAAGCGTTGCTGTTTGCACAGTGTTAATGCCGCTGCGCCAGAGCTGGCCACCGTTACCGTGCAATCGTGCGCGCGCAACAGACGCGCAGCGACTGTCTGGCTGACGGGATCGTCATCGACAACCAGTACGCTGTAACCCGATGGTGCAACGTTGTCCTGATGACCGCCAGGGGATGGACGGCTTGCCTGCGGGTCCATGACAACTTCAGACAAGGGCAGCGAACACCAGAAGCGGCTACCTCTGCCGATTTCGCTTTCTACGCCCACATTGCCGTTCATCAGCTCTACCAATTGCCGCACGATCGCCAGACCCATGCCACAACCGCCGAATTGACGTGCCAGGGAGCTGTCGCCCTGGGTAAACGACGCAAACAGCGTCGGCAACGTGGCATCCAGAATGCCGATGCCGGTATCGGTCACGGCAAATTGCACTCTCTGTGCGATGTTGTCATCGGCAACGTGTACGATCACCGAACCCCTGCTGGTGAATTTGATGGCGTTGGCGATCAATATCTGCAGCACTCGACGCACGCGCAGCGGGTCACCCTTGCAGTATGGCGAACGTTGCAGGTCCCAGCGCAACTGCAAGTCGATTCCCTTGCGTTTGGCGCTGCCGGCATTACTGGCAATGGCTTCGCGGACCTGTTCATGCAGATCAAATGTTACGGCATCGATATGGACCTGCCCGGCTTCCAGCCGCGAGTAATCCAGAATGTCGTCCACCACCGCCAGCAGATGCCGGCCGGAGCGTTGCACGATGCCCACCAGTTCGCGCTGATCGTCAGACAGGCGCGTCTCGTTGAGCAGTTCGCTCATGCCCAGCACACCATTGAGTGGTGTGCGGATCTCGTGGCTCATGGAAGCCAGAAACTCCGATTTGGCGCGCGAGGCGGCATGCGCCTGGTCGCGCGCCAGACGCAGTTCCAGTTGCGCCACCACCTGACGTCCCAGGCGTACCAGCATGCCCAGTTGTGCATCAGTCAGTGTGCGCGGTACATGATCGATCACACAAAGTGTGCCCAGCGCATGTCCTGCCGAATCGATCAGCGGCGTGCCTGCATAAAAGCGCACCTGCGGCTCAGCAGTAGCAATCGGGTTGTCATGAAACCGCGCATCAAGCGTGACATCCGGCACTACCAGCGGTTCGGTCTGCAGAATGGCATGCGCGCAGAACGACAACTCGCGTGAGGTTTCGCTGAGCGCAAGTCCGTGACGCGACTTGAACCATTGTCGATGCGCGTCGATCAGGGTCACCAGGGCAATGGGCGTGTTGCACACTGAGGCGGCAAGGGCGGTCAGGTCGTCGAAGCCCAGCTCCGGTACCGTATCAAGCACGCGATATTCTGCCAGCGCGGCGAGGCGCTCGATCTCTGTGGCGGGCTGTTGTGCGGGGATCATCTTGGTTGTGTCTGTCTGGCGGCAGGAAGGCAATGGCGGACGTGGCCGGTCGCAAGTCAGGCATCGACGCTTGAATGGGCATCTTGAGTGCCCGGATGGATTACTGCGACCGGGTTGCGCTAATCGGCAGGGCCGTTAAGGGCGCGGCATCGGGCGCTTCAGGTGATGCCTTATGGCCGATGGTTGGCCGCTGATTCAGCTCGCGTCGATCAGAGCTTGTGCAATGAAATCGTCCGGCACCGTGGTTTTCGGCACGCGGCCGTCAAACCAGCTGCGCACATCCTGATCCAGACCAATACCGTGCATGTAGTTGTATAGCGCCTTGTTCAGTGCACGGCCCAGCGCGTCATGATCGACGCCGGTCGGGTCGATGAAGCTGATGTCGTTCCTGGCGAAGGTGATATCCGGCAGCGGCGCCAGCGTTACGCCGTATTCCTCAGGATGTTTGCCCACCGGCGAATGCACGGTGCAGGTGAAGCGATGAAAGAAGCCCGACTGAATGCAGCCCTCAACAAACAGTTGTCGCACATATTCCAGCGCATCAACGGTGTCCTGCACGGTCTGCGTCGGGAAGCCATACATCAGGTAGGCATGCACCAGAATGCCGGCATCGGTAAATGCACGCGTGACTCGCGCCACCTGCGCCACGGATACGCCTTTTTTCATCAGCTTGAGCAGACGATCAGATGCCACTTCCAGTCCACCGGAGATGGCGATGCAGCCACTGTCGGCCAGTTGCTGGCACAGCCCGGTAGTGAACGATTTCTCGAAACGGATGTTGCCCCACCACGAGATTGACAGGTTGCGCTGCTGCAGTTCCAGCGCCAGCGCTTTCAAGGACTTCGGTGGCGCAGCTTCATCGACAAAGTGAAAGCCGGTCTGGCCGGTTTCGTCGATGATCTGCTGGATGCGATCTACCAGCACGGCCGCCGAGGCGGTTTCGTACCGAGAGATGTAGTCGAGACTGACATCGCAGAAGCTGCACTTTTTCCAGTAACAGCCATGTGCGACGGTGAGTTTGTTCCAGCGCCCATCCGACCACAGCCGGTGCATGGGGTTGAGCATGTCAAGCAGCGACAGATAACGATCCAGCGGCAGGCCATCCCAGGTCGGCGTGCCGATCTCGGCGAAGGGAATGTCTGCCTCATCGTGGTTGATGAACATGACCTTCCCGGAAGAATCCCGGAAAAATGTACGCACCAGGTGTTCGCGAGTGCGCAGGCCCTGCAGGTGTTCAATGATGGCCAGTACCGGCAGCTCGCCATCGTCCAGCGTTACATAGTCGAAGTAGTCGAACACCCGCGGCTCGTTCAACTCACGCAATTCGGTATTCACATAGCCACCGCCCAGCACGGTCACCAGCGACGGGCTGTGCGCCTTGATGGCCTGTGCGATACGAAATGCCGCGTACACCGAGCCGGGAAACGGCACCGAGACCAGCACGAGCGCGGGTTGGTGCTGCTCCAGTGCAGCCAGCGTCAGCTGTTGCAGGACGTCATCCACCAGATTCGGCGCGGCAGCCAGTGCTTCGGTCAGTGGTTCGAAGGTCGGCTGGCTCTGCGCCAGGGATTCGGCATAGCGCACGAATTCGAAACGCTCATCCACCGCATCGCGCAGCACATCGGCCACATCATTCAAGTACAGGGTGGCCAGGTGCCGCGCCCGATCCTGCGCGCCCAGCGAACCAAAGGCCCAGGCCAGCGGGTCGCCGCCTTGATCATCGGCATAGACTGCCAGCGAGGCAAAGCGCGGACCTTCAGGCAGAAAAGTACGACTGGCGATGCGATGTGCCAACGTCGGGTCGCGGCCCTGCAGAAACGCAATGGTGGGGGCAATGGTGGCCAGGTAGCGCGGCAACTGCGCTGCGAAATCTTGCAGCCGCTGCGAACGCTTGCGGGCCGGCAGGGCATTGATGCTGTCGTGAATGGCCTGCAACCCTTGCACCGAAAACAGCTGCAACACCAGTTCCAGCGCCAGATCTTCCTGGTCAGCATCAATGCCCCGCGAACGCAGAAAGCCGGTCAGATACGCCGTCGAAGGATACGGCGTATTCAACTGCGTCATCGGTGGAATCAGGGACAGAACGCGAAAGTCGTGATCGGACATGAATACAGTGCCGGGAAAAGTAGGACGTAGCCTACCATTGTGAACGGCACGGCCGGCTGCGGGCACTCATCCGAAGCAAATGCCTGCGGTCATGGCATTGGCGACGTGCCTTTTGTTGTCCTTTCTTTGCTTGAGCCGCTTGGCCGTACTGGTATAACGGTTGTGAGCAGTTTGCTGCCCCGGCTGCGGCCGCAGCGGGGATCACATTGAGCCAGGGCCTGTGTTCGAACTCTTATTCAAGTACCCAGCTGGTGAGTTCCGCTTCGGTGAACTCATCTACCTCCGCGACTGGCCGATCAGCGCCTTGCTGGCGCTGTGGCTGGCTGGTGCGGCTTTGCTATTACTGCTGGCCTGGCGCCGTGGTCGCGTTCTGAGTCCGCCACGTATGGTCGCCATCAGCGCCCTGCAGCTGGCTATGTGGGCACTGGTGCTGTGGGTGATGTGGCAACCAGCGTTGTTGATCAAATCCTTGCGCTCCGGTGAAAACAGCCTGGCGGTGTTGCTGGATGCCTCAGCCAGCATGAGCGTGCCTGATGCCGCAGATGGCAGTTCCACCCGCATGCAACAGGCGCAGGGCGTGCTGCGTGATGCCGCCTTTGCTGACTTGAGCAGGGACTACGAGTTGCGTCGTTATGCCTTCGCTGCCAACGCGCAGAAGCTGGAAGGCGAGCTGAATGATTTCGCAGGGCTGCCGGAACCTGGGCAAGCTACAAAAATCGGTGCCTCGGTGCTGCAGGTATTGAATGCCTCGCGCACCACCCCCCTCGGTGCGGTGGTGTTGCTCAGCGACGGTTCGGACAACGCCGGCCAGCTCGATCCGGCGCAGTTGAACGAGATTGCCCGCTTCGGCGTGCCGGTGCACGTCATCGGCATCGGTCGCGAACAGATGCCGGAGGATGTGGAGCTGGACAGCGTGCTGGTACCCATCAAGACCCTGCCCGGCAGCAAGCTGGCAGCACGGGTGGCGATACGACATGATGATGCAGGAATGGCGCGTATTCGTGTCAGCGATGGCGACAAGCTGCTCGCCGCCAAGGAAATTCCACTGGCGAAAGACACCACCCTCAGCACTGCCTGGGTGGAATTCGACATGAACGACACGGGTTATCGCGATCTGAAGTTCGCACTGGCCGGACCTGCGCAGGAACGCGAGTTGCGCAACAACAGCCGCGCCCAGCTGGTCAACGTGGCCAGCGATGTTGCTTCGGTGTTGTATGTGGAGGGTGAGCCCCGTTGGGAATACAAGTTCATGCGCCGCGCCCTGGAAGATGACAAAAGTCTGCGGCTGGTGTCCATGCTGCGCACCACCACCAACGGCGTGTACCGTCAGGGTGTCGACAGTCCTGACGAACTGAAAGACGGCTTTCCGCGCACGCGCGAGGACCTGTTCAAGTACGACGCGCTGGTGATCGGCAACATCCCCGCTGCCTACTTCACCAAAGTGCAGCAGCAACTGATGCAGGAATTCGTCAACCTGCGCGGCGGTAGTGTGCTGTTTCTGGGTGGATCAAAGACACTGGGCGCGGGTGGCTGGGGCAATACCGTGCTGAATGACGTGCTGCCGGTGAAGGTGCCGGAAGCCGCTAACAGCTTTCATCGCGTGATGGCACAGGCCGCGGTCACCGTGCGTGGTCAGCGCGAATCGTGGCTCAAGTTCAGTGACGATGCCGCGGACAATGCCAGGCAATGGAACAGCTTGCCGATGTTGGCGGATTATCAGGACCTGGGCGCGCTCAAGCCCGCTGCTGCCAGTTTGATGACCGTAAAAGTCCAGAACAAGGAGCAACCGCTGCTGGTCACACAGTCCTATGGAAGGGGTCATGCTTCGATTTTCGCCACCGGTGGCAGCTGGCGCTGGCAGATGAGTCTGCCGGTCGCAGACCAGCATCACGAGGCATTCTGGCGGCAAATGATGCGCGCACTGGTCACGGATGTGCCCAGACAGGTGGAGTTCGTTGCCACCTCGCAGGGCGATGACATTCGCATCCGCGCGACGTTGCGCGACAAGAGCTATCAACCGCAGCGTGACCTGCAGGTGACAGCGGTGACAACGCTGCCCACCGGCTATACCGAGAATCTCACGCTGAAACCGGTAACCGACCAACCCGGTGTGTATGAAGCCAGCATGACGCCCGATGCCTCAGGCACTTTCTTCATCGACATGCTGGCGCGGCGCGGCAAGGAAGTGGTCAGCACCGCGCGCACCGCCGTGCATCACGAACAGGGCGCCGCCGAGTATTTTTCGCTGCGGCAGAATCGCAGCCTGCTGACGCAACTTGCACAGGCCACGGGTGGTCAGTACTGGAGCGCGGGCAATCTGGCCGGGTTGCCCGAAGCCATTCGTTTCTCACCCGCAGGTATCGCCGAGCAACAGACCAAGCCGCTATGGGACATGCCGATCATCTTCCTGCTGTTGATCATCCTGAAAGCGACGGAGTGGATGCTCCGTCGGCGCTGGGGAGTGATATGAGTCCCCTCACCCTGACCCTCTCCCAAGGGGAGAGGGAATTCAAAAAAATGGGCTTTCACCTGCTGCACAAGGTTGCGGTTGGAATGCGTGCCTGTCTTGATCCCATCTCCCTCAGGGAGAGGGTTGGGGCGAGGGTGCTTCCGATTCTATTACTGGCCACCGCCACCGCACACGCCGAACTGAATGTGCTGATTGTTGAAGGCCTCGGCGGCGAGGCGAAGTACCAACAGCAGTTCGATAAAGATGTGAAGGCCATTCGCACCGCCAGTGCGACGTTGACCGGTGCCGAACAGATTCAGGTACTGACCGGCGAGGGCGCTACTCGGGCGAATATCACCGCAGTATTGAAGCAGCTGGCGGCGAAACTGACCAGGGAAGATCGTCTCATCCTGTATCTCGTTGGACATGGCAGCGACGATGGAGTTGAATACAAATTCAACATTCCCGGACCGGATCTGAGCGGCACAGAGCTGCTCAAGCTGCTGGATGTAATCAAGTCCGACAGCCAGCTGGTGATCGCCACCGGCAGTTCCAGTGGCGCGCTGCAGGAAACGCTCAAGAAAGATTCGCGCATCGTTGTCACCGCCACGCGTAGCGGCAATGAACGCAATGCCACGCACTTCGGTGGCATTTTTGCCGAAGCGCTCGGCGATGCCGCCGCCGACACCGACAAGAATGGCCGCATCACCGCGCAGGAAGCCTTCGATTTCACGGCGCGCAAGGTGAAGGATTATTTTGAAGCTGAAACCAAACTGGCTACCGAACATGCGCAGTTAACCGGTGCGCGCGCCAATGTTTTTGCCATTGCGCAACTCGACAGCGCGACGCCGGTGCCGACCGCCAGTGCCGGCTTGCTGGCCGAGCGCGAGCAGCTGAACAGTCATCTGGAAGAGTTGCGGCTGCGCAAGGACAGCATGAGCGAAGAAGAGTATCTGCAACAGCTTGAGCCATTGATGCTGCAGATTGCCGAACTGGATGCGCGTATCGACGCTGAACGTGGTGCAACGGCTCCTGATGCAGGCAAGCCAGATGCAGCCGGGAAGGGAGGGACGCCGTGAAACGGACCGGCCTGATCCTTTCACTGCTTTTGTGTGCTGCGCTCCCTGCCGCAGCGCGCGGCATTCACTACGGTGCTGTCACTGACGCTGGCGTAGTTGCCTGCGATAAACAGCAATGGCGTGGGCAGCGCGATGCGGCGGATCGCTGCTATCGCGCCTTGCTGACGCCATCAAGCTCATTGGGTGTGCGTGCCGAAGTCGCCTGGGCCCTGGGCGATGTGAAAAGCGCCAATGATTTGTTTGCTGCAGCGACCAAACAACGTTCCAGCGCGGCGCTGCTGACGCGATGGGGCGAACTGTTTGCCGAAACCCATCAGAATTCCGAAGCACTGAAACTGTTCCGGGAAGCGCTGCAGGCCGATTCCAGCTATGCCTTTGCGCAGGTAGGCGCTGCTTCCGTGCTGGTCGATCAATTCGCTACGCAGGCCAATGAATATCTGCAGCCGGTGATAGAGGGGAATGCTGCCCCAGGCGCGAAATTGCGCGCATTGCTGCTGGCAGTACGCGTGAATCTGGAGAACAGCGACCTCGACAAGGCGACCGAGTTCCTCAGGCAGGCCACCGATGTGGCAGCTGCCGCACAACTGCCGCAGCTGGAAATCTATGCCTTGCAGGCTTCCATGGAGTTGTTGCGCTCACCGACAGGAACCGATGTTACCCAGAGTGCCTGGGTGAAAAAGGCGCTAAGCGAAAACCCTGCCTATGGCGATGTCTATGCCATTCCGGCGCATTTTTACGTGATCACGCGCCGCACGCGCGAAGCCACCGACTTGTACAAACTGGCGGTGCAGATCCAGCCCGATCACTGGGACGCACGGGTTGAATATGGCAGCGGTTTGTTGCGTGACAACCAGATCACACAGGCGCGTGAGCAGATGGAGGCCGCTTACAAGGGCGACCCGTACAACGTGGTGACGGTGAATACCCTGCGCCTGCTGGATTCGCTGAAGAATTTTGATGTGCTGGTTTATCCAGATCCGGAGACAGCATCTGCCGCACGCGAGCAATCGCCCATAGTGTTGCGCTTGCACAAGAAAGAAAGCGCGGTACTCGGTCCCTATGCGCACAAGCTCACCGAACAAGCGATTGCTTCGTACAGCAAGCAATTCAATTTCAGGCTGAAGGAACCGGTAGTGGTCGAGGTGTATCCCGATCACGAAGATTTCGCAGTGCGCACCGCTGGTGAGCCGGGTCTGGGTCTGCTGGGTGTAACTTTTGGTTACGTGGTGGCAATGGATTCGCCGTCGTCGCGGCCGGTGGACGAATTTCACTGGGGCAGCACGTTGTGGCATGAGCTGGCGCATGTGTTCACGCTGGAAGCCACCGATCATCGTGTGCCGCGCTGGTTCAGCGAAGGTGTGTCGGTGTATGAAGAATGGAACACCGGACCCATTTCCGGCCTTGATGGCAAGGGCATCAGCATTCCCTCCTATGCCTATGCTGCGTTCAGGGAAGGCAAGGCCTTGCCGGTGGCGGAACTGGATCGCGGCTTCATCCGGCCGGAATTTCCGCAGCAGGTGATCGTCTCTTACATGCAGGCCGGGCTGATCTGCGAATTCATCAAGCGCGAGTTTGGTGCGGCCAGGCTCAATGACATGCTGGTGGAATTCAAGCGCGGCGCAGATACCGCGAAGGCCGTGCAGACAGTATTCAAGCTGCAGCCGGCAGAGTTCGATACGCGTTTCAATGCCTTCATGCACAGTGAGCTGAAAACACTGTTCGACAAATTCGATGCCTGGAAGAATGCGCGCAGTACCACACTGGCTGATTACAAGCGCAATGAATGGGAATCGGTCATTCAGGCCGCGCAGGAAGCGTTGAGCATCCTGCCCAATGATGTGGAAGACGGCAGTCCGTATGTGGCCCTGGCGCGCGCCTATAACGCCACCGGCAAACCCGACCAGGCGCAAAGCACGCTGGAGACCTTTTTCAAGTACGGTGGTCATGACCCGGAAGCATTGCGCTGGCTGGCGACGCGTCTGCGCGCGCAGAACAAGCTGGCGCAGGCCGCGCAGGTGCTGGACGCCATCAACTACGTCGCGCCCTTCAATTACGAGGTGCACGGTGAGCTGGGCGATACGCTGCTGTCATTGAAGCGTCCCGCCGATGCATTGACCGAATTTCAGGCTGCGCTCAAGCTCAATCCGCCCGATAAGGCCACCGCGTACTATCGTATCGCGCAGGCAATGAGAGATTTGCAGCGCAGTGCCGAGGCGAAACGTAATGTATTGCTGGCGCTGGAAGTGGCGCCGAATTTCAAGCCGGCTCAGCAGTTGTTGCTGGAGCTGGCGAAGACGAAGACGAAATGAATGAACTTGATTGATGCCTGACTCGATCCCCTCTCCCTCAGGGAGAGGGTAGGGTGAGGGTGATTATTTTGCCAACAGGAACGTACCGACGATGAACGACATCAACGACTCAAACGTCCGCGCCTTGATGGACAGCTTCCGTAATGCCACCGCGCGCCTGCGCAATGAGGTGCGCAAGGTCATTGTCGGTCAGGAAGAAGTGGTGGATCACCTGCTGATCACACTGCTGGTGGGCGGACACTGTCTGATCACCGGCATGCCCGGTACCGCCAAGACCCTGCTGGTGCGCACGCTGGCTGACGCGCTGGGCCTGAGCTTCAAGCGCATCCAGTTCACGCCCGACCTGATGCCCACCGACATCACCGGTACCGACATCATTGATGAGGACCAGGTTACCGGCAAACGTGTGTGGACTTTCATTCCCGGTCCGCTGTTCGCCAACGTGGTGCTGGCCGATGAAATCAACCGTACGCCACCCAAGACCCAGGCGGCATTGCTGGAAGCCATGCAGGAACGCAGCATCACGGTGCGCGGCCATCGGCATACGCTGGAAAAACCCTTCCTGGTACTGGCGACGCAAAACCCCATTGAGCTGGAAGGCACTTATCCGCTGCCCGAGGCGCAGCTGGATCGTTTTCTGTTCAATGTGATTCTCGATTACCTGAATGCCGATGATGAATTCAAGGTGGTGGATCGGTTCACCAACAGCGTCGATGCGCCCGAGGCCAGCGCCTGCACCAACGCGGAGGAAATTCTCAAGTTCCAGTGGCTGACGCGTCAGGTGCCGGTGGCCGAGAACGTCAGTCGCTATGCCGTGAATCTGGTGCGTTCCACACGACCTTCCGATCCACTGGCCTCGGAAAAAGTGCGCAAGTACATCAAGTTCGGCGCCAGTGTGCGCGCCACCATGTCGATCACGCTCGCTGCCAAGGCGCGTGCCCTGCTCCAGGGCCGCTATCACGTCTCGCATGAAGACATCAAGGTGATAGCGCCGGCGGTGCTGCGGCATCGCATGCTGGCCAACTATCACGCCGAGTCAGATGGCGTGACGGTGGATGATGTGTTGCAGGACATGATTGCGAAACTGGCGGAGTAGCCCATGCCCGCCGTACCACAAATCAATTCCAATCAACTGCTCCAGCCCGAGGTGCTGGCCAGTCTGTCCAATCTGGAATTGATTGCACGTGCGGCTGTGAATGGCGCGTTGATGGGATTGCATCGTTCGCCGTTCTTCGGTTTCAGTCAGGAGTTCGCCGAATACCGCCCTTACACCGAAGGTGATGATCCGCGGTTCATCGACTGGAATGTGTACAGCCGCACCGAGCGCACCTACATCAAGCGCTTCCTCGGCGAAACCAACAGTCATCTGATGATCCTGCTGGATGCCAGCGCCTCCATGGCGTTTGGCAGCGAAGGCCGGATGAAGAAATTCCGCTATGGCCAGATTCTCGCGGCCAGTCTCGCCTATCTGGCATCGCATCAGCACGATGCCATCGGCACCATGACTTTCAGCGATGGTGTGCGCGACTTTCGTCCACCGTCCAGTCGCAGTGGTCAGCTGCCTGCGGTACTGCATTTGATTGATCGTGCGCAGCCAGAGAGCCACACGGATCTCAATGCGCCGTTCTCGCGGTTTCGCGAGCATGTGCAGCGACGTGGCATGGTGGCGGTGATTTCAGACTTCTACTGCAATCCGCAAACCATGCTCGATGCGGTGCGGCCACTGGCCTTCCAGGGTCAGGACGTGATCCTGTTTCACTTGCTCGATCCGCAGGAGCTGGACCCGGTATTCAGCGAATCGACCTTGCTGGAAGACATGGAGACCGGACAGACGGTGGAGGTATCGCCAAATGAAATGCGCGAACAGTACCCGGCGCGTATGCAGGCGCACATTCAAAGTTTGCGCGAAGCCGCTGCGAAAGCCGGTGTCGACTATGTACTGCTGAACACCAGCGAGTCGCTGGATGTCCCGCTGCGAAATTACTTCCTTTTCAGGCAGAAGCGACGATGAGTGGCCGACGCTTGAACAGGCTGATCTTCACCTCTCCACTCGCGGGACAAATTCGTCTGGAACGAATTTGGTCGAGCAAAGCTCGCCCACAGGGTGTCGGACAGGAGAGTCCGACAACAAAGGTCGTGCGTAGCACGGGTGAGGGGCAGCAATGTTGCATTTATTCAATACCCTCACCCCAACCCTCTCCCTCAGGGAGAGGGGGTAGATTTGTGCAGCTTGCAAATGGAGCAGTGCAATGAGCTGGCTCGCGCCATTCTTCCTGTTTGGTGCTGCAGCCATCGCGCTGCCCATCTGGCTGCATCGCCTGCAGACGGAAACGCCCAAACGCCAGGCCTTCAGTTCGACCATGTTGTTGCTGCAGGCCGAACGGCGTGTGCATATCCAGAAGCGGCTGCGTTACTGGTTGCTGCTGGCGCTGCGAATTCTGTTGCTGTGTCTGTTGGCGTTCGCGTTTGCCAAGCCGATGTGGACGCAACCACCAGCTGCCCTGGTCGGCGCACAGGCAAAGCTGCACGTGTTGTTGCTGGACAGTTCCATGTCCATGCAGCAAGGCGGGCGCTGGCCGGCAGCGCTCAAACAGGCCCAGGACATCATTGCTGCCGCAGGTCCTGCCGACCGGTTGGAGCTGATCGCTGCCAGTGATGAGTTGCAGTTAATGGCTGGACCGGTGAATGGCACAGCCGACGGCAAGAACAAGTTGCTGGGCACGTTGCAGAAACTGCAGCCGGGTGCAGGCCAGTTGCAGTACGGCGCCATGATGAATGGCCTGGAGGCCCTGCTGACTGAAGAGCTGCAGGCCACCGTCGCGCATGTGATCAGCGATTTCCAGCAAAGCGCTTTGCCGGCACAGTTCGGTGAGCTGATGCCGCGCAGCATCAACGGTCGCGTGACGGAAGTTGAGCTCCACAATGTCAGCAACGGTATTCAACCGAATTGGGCCGTGAGCAGTGTGATGCGTACCGGCGATGGCATTGAAGTCACGGTACAGGGTTTCAACAGCGATCCGCAAAACATCACCGTGCAGCTGGTTGTGAACGGTTCACCGCGCGGTGAGCTTGGCAAGCAGGTGCCCGCTTCCGGTGTCGCAATATTCGGGTTCAACAAGGTTGCGCTCAACACCGGTACCAACAAAATCGAAGCACGCATCAAAACGCCTGATACCCTGGCGGCGGATGACGTGTTTCATACCGTGCTGGAGAACAGTGTCGGTCAGCCGGTGCCGTTCCTGTCGGTCAATCCCGCGGCGCTGCCCGGCAAATATCTCGATGCGGCATTCGTTGCAGCCGGCTCACGTTATGCTTTGCAACCGGCGCGGCTGGAGCAATTCGATGCGCGCACGCTGGAACGCTACGGCTTTGTGCTCATCGACGATCTGGGCGCACTGAACGATTCGCTGGCTGCGGCACTGGACAAGTATGTGCAGAACGGCGGGGCCGTGTTCGCAGCGGTGGGCGAGCGCGCCTTGCTGCTCAAGACGCTGCCACTGGTCAATTTGCCAATCGGCACATTGCGTGCCGATCAGCAGGGCGAGCGTCTGAGCGTGGGCAATGTGGATGTCAATCATCCGGCATTGAACCGTTCCGCCGGGTTTCGCGCAGTGAATCTCACCCGTTATCTGCCGGTGACGCCGGATCAGAATTCGCGTGCGCTGGTGCAACTGGATAATGGCGCGCCACTGTTGCTCGAGCAGCGCCATGGTCAGGGGCGCATCCTGTTGTTGACGTCGGGCCTGGACAACACCTGGAACGATCTGCCGGTGCAACCGGTGTTTGTCAGCTTTCTGACCGAGGCGGCGCGGTATCTGGCCGGTGAAACCCTGCTCAAGCGCGAACAGCGCGTCGGCGCCACTCTGCCGCTGGATCAGGCTGCGGCGGCCGGGCAGGTTATTGATCCGCAAGGCAGAAATCTGCTGTCCTTGTCGGATTCGCAGCGTGCGCGTAGCGTGAAGCTCGACACGCAGGGTTTTTATGAAGTGGTGACGGCCGCCGGCAGTTCGCTGGTGGCGGTGAATGCTGTACCGGATGAATCCAATCTGATGCCCATTAGTGACGATGAAATCAGCAACTGGCGCGCATCGCTGGCGGCGCAGCGTCAGGATCTGGCGACCAGCACTGCGGCAGCGGCGGCGACCAAACCCAATGGCCTGGAGTTGTGGCATCTGTTGCTGGTGCTGCTGACACTGGCGGTGCTGGTTGAATCCCTGCTGGGCAATACCTATGTCTTCCGACGCGTTGAGACGCCGACATGAATACATCCGGTTCACCAATCCATCGTCTTGAAGAGTATCTGGACGCACTGGGCGTTCGCTTCAAACGCCTGCGCTATGTCATAGCTGCTGCGGCACTGGGCCTGGCCGTACTGCTGATTACGGTGTTGGGCGTGTATTTCTCGATGCGCCAGGGCTTCGGCGCCTGGGTCATCAACACCACGCGTGCCCTGATGCTGCTGGCGGTGGTGTCGCTGGTGTTATGGCTGCTGGTGTTGCCGTTGCGCAAACTGCAGCGTGATCGTGCGCATGAAATTGAAAAACGTACGCCGGATTTTCAGGGCCGCATCGAGGCATTCAATCAGGCGCGCGAGCACAACAATCCACTGACGGAACTGCTGGCCGAAGACACGCTGAAAGTGGCCAATCAGCATCCGGTGGAAGAGACCATCAAGCGACGCGAGCTGGGTCTGCCATTGATCGTCGCCAGTGCTTCGGTCATCACGCTGCTGTGGCTGGCCATTGCAGGTCCGGGCTTGTGGAGTTACGGCACGCGTTATCTGTGGGCCGGCTGGGCGGTATCGAATCTCAAGCCGGCACAAAGCATTCTGGTCAAGCCGGGCGATCAGGCGGTGCGGCGTGGCGGCAACGTGCCGGTGCTGGCGCAGATGCAGGGCTTCGCGCCCAGTGCAGCCACGGTGTATGTGCAAATGGGCGACAGCGACCAGTGGCAGCAAGTGGCCATGACACGCGCCGATGAAGGTTTCGCCTTCACCTTCTTCTCGGTACGCGAGGTTCTGAAGTACTACGTGGCGGCAGCGGGTGTACGCAGTCCCGACTACAGCATCAATGTGGTGGACCTGCCCAACATCAACAATCTCAAGCTCACCTATACCTTCCCCAGGTGGACCGGTCGCAAGCCGCAGGTGGAAGATCCGGGCGGCGATATCAGCACATTGAAAGACACGCAGGTCGAAGTGGAGGTCAGCGCCGATGCACCGCTGCCGGACACCCAGCTGGTGCTGAATGATGAGCCCAAGGCGGTCGCGACCGAGGGCGCGCGGGGCAAGACGAATTTTTCAGTGCAGAAACCGGGGCGCTACTATCTGGCCGCACGCGTGGCCGGTGAAAACGTGCGTCTGAGCGATGACTACTTCATTCGCGTGGTGGACGACGCCAAGCCGGAAATCAAGGTGGTGCGTCCGGGACGTGACTATGGCGCCAGCAGCATTGAAGAAGTTACAGCGCATATCGATGCGCGCGACGACTACGGTCTGAATGCCGTCGAACTGCACTACGCGGTGAATGGTGCCAAGTGGCAGACGGTAAACGTTCCCGCCAACAAGCAGAGCGTGTCGGACGATCATGTGTTTGCCCTGGAATCGCTGGGTGAAACCGAGCCGCTCAAACCCGGTGATCTGATCAGTTACTACGCAGTGGCAAAGGATCACACCAGCACGGTGCGCACCGACATGTTCTTCATCGACGTGCGCCCATTCGACAAGCGCTTCTCGCAATCGCAACAAGCCGGCGGTGGTGGCGGGGGCGGCGGCGGTGGCAACGAGCAGGGTGAAATCTCGCAGCGGCAGCGCGAAATCATCGTCTCCACCTGGAACCTTATTCGCGAACAGGATGAGAAAAGCGCGGACAAGGACAAGATCGAAGACAACTCCCGGCTGCTTGCCGAGCTGCAGACCAAACTGGCGGCGCAGGCCACTTCGCTGGCGCAGCGCATGCAGGCGCGCGAACTGGATACCACCGATGCGCAGGCCGCGGAGTTCGCCGCCAACATCAAGCAGGCCATTACTGCGATGACGCCGGCGGCAAAGAGCCTCGCCCAGGTGGAGCTGGATGAAGCCATTCAGCCCGAGCAGCAGGCGCTGCAATACATCCTGCGTGCCGAAGCGGTGTTCAATGACATCCAGGTGCAGCAACAACAGCAGGGTGGTGGCGGTGGCGGCGGCCAGCAGGACAGCCGCGATATGGCGCAGATCTACGAGCTGGAGATGGATCTCAACAAGAACCAGTACGAATCGCGTAACAACGCTTCACCGGAACAACAGAACCAGAGCCAGGATGAGCTGGAGCAGAAGCTGAAGGAACTGGCGCGCCGCCAGCAACAGCTGGCCAACAGCGCCAGGCAACAGCAGCAGCTCACCCAGGAACAACGCTGGCAGCAGGAATCGCTGAAGCGTGAAGCCGAACAGTTGCAGCGTCAGTTGCAGAACATGCAGGCGCAGCAACAGGCGCAAGCCAATCAGCAGAACAGCCAGCAGGGCGGTCAACAGAGCGGCCAGCAAGGCCAGCAGTCCGGTCAGTCGGGGCAACAGTCAGGCCAGCAATCGGGCCAATCAGGACAGTCCGGACAAGCCGGCAATACACAGGAATTGCAACAGCGCCTGCAGAGTGCAATTCGCGCCATGGATGAATCCGCCAATGCCATGCGTAATGGCAATGACGCCACGGAGCGCGCCCGTGCACAGCGTGCGGCTGCCGAAGCACAGCGCCAGCTCAGCGGCGCCAGCGATGCTGTGGCGCGTGGTCAACAACAGGCACAGCAGAACTCGCTGAACAGCTTGTCCGAGCAGGCCAGTCGTTTGTATGAGGAGCAGGCGCAGTTCGATCGCAAGCTGCAGGAGACGGTCAAGCAACTGCGCGACCAGCAGCAGGCTGGTGGTGATACCGGCCGGCAAAGCCTGACGCCGCAGGAAAAGCAGCTCGCCGAAGACAAGCGCGCTCTCTCAGGCCGATTGCAGACATTGCGCCGCGACATGGTGAATGCGCAGCGCAATCTCAAGGAAGAAGCGCCGCAGACAGTGGAGCAGATTGCCAGCGCCGGAAAAGATCTGGACGACAACAAGATCGATCAACGCATGTCGGTGGCGGCTTCTTACATCGAACGCGGCGCCGCGTCGTTCGTGGTGGCCAGCGAGAGCCTGGTAACCGACACGTTGCGCGGACTTCGCGATGATCTGCGTCAGGCTGCCTCACAAGGCGCCGGTACAGGCGCCAGGGACGACAAGGCCGATGAAGCCGTGGCGCAGGTGCGCGCATTGCGGCAGCAACTGGAGCAATTGAACCGGCAGCTCACCAATGAACAGCGTGCTGGACAGAACGGCAATCAAGGCGGAAATCAGTCTGGCAACCAGCGTGGCAATCAACCCGGTAGCCAAGGTTCGAATCAGTCAGCCAATGCGCAGAACGGCAATCAGCAGGGCAGTGGTCAGAACGGTTCGCAGCAGTCTGCTGGTCAAGGTCAAAGCCAAAACCAGAGCCAAGGGCAGGGTCAGGGCCAGGGACAGCAACAAGCCGGCAATCAGGGCGGTGCGCAGGGCGGGCAGGCGGGTCAAACCGGTGGTCAGCGTGGTGGCCAGGTGGGTGGCAACTTTGGCGGCGCAAACGATGGCGGCTGGGGTTCATGGGGCGGCAACTACAATTACGATCCCAATAACCGGTTGCCCAACCTGCGCGGCAATTTCAACAACACGATTCAGGATGCACGCGCCGCGATCAACGAACTTGCGCAGCGTGGTCGCCTGAGTCCGGTCGAAGCACAGCAGCTGCAGGATCTGACGCGGCAGCTTGAAGCCATGCGCATGAATGGCAACGACACCGGCCTGCGCAGCGGCGACGAATCCACCGCGCTGGCGTTGACGGAGCAACTGGAGCTGCGCCTGGCACGCGCCAATGAGCGCAAGACCAATGGCAAACAGACTGTGCGCAGCGCAGTCGCTGAACCGGTGCCTGCCGACTATGAGGATGCGGTGGCTGAGTACTACCGGAGATTGAGCAAGCAGTGAGGTAAGGGATGTGCTCGCTCAGACAGTGAGCTTGCTCAGGCTATGAAGAGCTCTGTTAGTACTGGTGTTATCTTTCAAAGCCATGATGTATAAAACACATTAGACACCACGGAGAATTCTCGCGTGATTATGACCTATGGATTGTTATGGGAAAGGAAATACGTCCATCTCGGTGCTGGCGGAAACAAGGGGACGCTATTGGGTCGTCACCGCAGTTATGGAGTGGTGGATTTCCGCGAGCAGATTGGAATCTATGTTCTTTATGACAAGGATTTTGTGCCTGTCTACGTAGGCCAAGCCGGAAACGGCCGAGCAACACTGTTCTCAAGATTGAAAACCCATACGCGTGATCATGTGTGGAACCGCTGGGAGTATTTTTCGTGGTTCGGACTTCGCCGCGTAAACAAGGGAAACCAGAAACTTTCGGATTACGACAAGGTAGCGAAAAAATACGTCGCGCCTGGTGCGGACGTACTGGACGAAATTGAAGGAGTTTTAATAGCGGCGATGGAGCCAAAGCTCAATAAGCAAGGGCCTTCGCTCAAGGGTGCCAGACAGTTTGACCAAGAGCTTGATGACAATGTGCGTGATGTGACGCTTGAAGACATTGCCTCCAAGCTCGACATTTTTAGCGAGCGGGTGGAGAAACTCACAAATGGAACGAAACGAAACAAACGCAAGATCTAGCCATCCTGTGGTGCATCAGTGCCGGGCGAACGGCGGGCGAACGGTACCGGGCACCGGGTTAGGGGGTATTGAGAGCGAGCATCAGGGGTGGTCGAAGTGGAGTGTGAGTCTCTCGCGCAGACTGGATTCATCGGTCTGCCTTCTTCAGCATCAGCAATCAGCATCGGTACCGGGTGAGCTGGGCTTCGGGGGTTACGCTGCTGCGCAAATAGTGCCAAAGACTGCCTTCTGCTGCAGC
This sequence comes from uncultured Pseudomonadota bacterium, assembly GCA_963748005.1. Classification (GTDB taxonomy): domain Bacteria; phylum Pseudomonadota; class Gammaproteobacteria; order Steroidobacterales; family Steroidobacteraceae; genus CAILZL01. Next base: position 896,873 of record CAVVHH010000002.1, on the reverse strand, counting down.
GCCGGCCGCAGAGGTGGTTGATTGCTGAAAATCGGGCTTTGCCGTACGGTAACATCCGAAAGGCCGCAACTAACTGATATATATCAAGCCAGTAGCAGAGCTGGTCGCTTCTACCCGCTGGCGACTACAGCGATCTGGCGCCACTGGACCGAGCAGATTTCGGGGCAATCCACTCGCTGGCAGGGTATGGTGGGGCCATGATAAAACCCTTGAAGCCCGCCGTTGCCGACGCTGATATCAATCGCGAGGCCGAATATAAAGTCGAGTCGATTGCCCGTACGGCCACGCCTGCCGGTCTCGAAGGCACCTGGTATGAGTATGTCATTGCCCAGGGCACCAATGTGATCAAGGGCATGCGCTGCGGCGACAAGTTACAGGTTGATGGCGAAGTGCGTGACATGGTGGAACGCCTGAATGAACGTCGCGTCGGCAAGACCCGGCCGCGCATCAAGCCTGCTGCTCCGGTTGCTGCGCCTTCCACCGCGACAACCTGATCCAGGTTTTCTCTAGCGCGGCGATTGCCGCAATACCTTCAGCATCGACATGTCCTGCAGATTCACTACTGCGGTGTAGGTGTCGGTGTCGACATCAAACGGCAGAACGGCAACATCACTCCAGGTGAGTTGATGTGTGTCCAGCAACTGCTGGATGTCATGCACCAGTGTCGGGTGGCGCTTCTGCAATGCATCCCGGGCAAGTGCAGCGTTCCGGATCTGTTCACGATTCTGATCCAGCGGCACATAGTATTCGGGCATGTGCTGCGGGCCCAAGCCGACGGTCTTGAAGAAAGTCAGGTCGCTTCTGGCCTGGTCTGTGTCGGGCACGACGGTACCGATGATGCGCTGGCTGGCAAATGGTAGTTGCTGGAATTCCGCTGGCGCCTTCTGTAAAAGGGCTGGCGCAAGCTCGCTGGCTTCAACCAGATAGAAGCTGTCGCCGACAAACACGCCATACGCCATGCGGCCGATATAGCCTGAGTGGATGCCATAGACCAGAGCGCTGATCTGGATGATGCCGATTAGCGTCAGATCGGTGGCAAGGGCGCGGCGCGACTTGCCCGGATTGAACAGGATCATGGTCATCAGCGGCCCGAGCACCACGTCAACGCCGACCAGCAGCCCCAGCAGCATCGGACCACCCAATGCCCAGAAGAAGGGCAGGGGATACCAGCCAAACAGGATCAGGCAGATCACGATGCCGGCCAGCGTTGTGCTGATCAGCAGATGAGTCAGTGCAGCTTTGAAGCGGGTCATGGTTACAAGCAAGTGTGAGCCACCGGCCGAGTATATTCAGGCCGATCGTATGATCCAGTGGTGCGTTATGGTTCAGTGAACTGCGTCTGCCGGACTACCGGAGCCGTCTCGAACCCAGTGTCGTTCGTGGCGCTCGACGTTGCGCAGTTGCTGTCCCCTATTTGCGGGACAATTTCACCAAGTCCAGTCGTATCGTTCATACTGACCACTCGCAGCAGAAGGTGCAGGTCCCCCATGTTCAATCCTGAGATCCGGCTGTGCAGGGATTGAGCACGCGTCTTCACGACAACACCGGTGATTCGGTCACCCCGCGATCGATTTGGCGCACCCAGGCCGAGAGCGAGCTGTTCGCCATGTATTTCGCCCGCTGGCGCATCGCCATCGGCAGCGCGACAGCGTTGGGGCTGGTGATTGGCTGGATGTTCTTTTACCTGACCGGCGATCCAGCACTCTGGATCTGGGTGGGCTTGCAGGTGGGGGCCTACCTGCTGCAAGCCGCGGTCTGCTGGCGTTATGAACGTCATCCACCTCAGGCCGGGTCGTCCGCGGCGCGATGGTGGCAACGCACCTGGATCGGTCTGACCTTTGTCACCGGGCTGATCTCCAGCGGATTGATGTGGTTTCTGCCAGCCGACAATCTGGCACTGCTGCTTTCTGCCGTGGTGGTGGCGGGCACCTTTGCCATTGGTGAAGTAAATGCCAGCGGCAATCGCTCGTTGATTTATGCCGCGGTGATCTCGCAGGCTTCGATGGTGTGCATCGCTCTGGTGTTTCACGCACACCTGCCCTTGGGCGTGCTGGTCTGCCTGATGTTCTCGCTGCTGGTGCTGCACTTCGGCTTGCAGCTCAACCAATCCATGCTGGGCGAAATTGAGCAGCGCTTGCGTGCCGGGCAACTGGCCAGGGAAATTGAGGCAGGCCAGCAGCGCCTGCTGGAAGTGCAGCATCAGCAATCGGTGTTGCACGAACGGCAGCGCGTCATGCAGGACATGCACGATGGACTGGGTTCGTCGTTGTCTTCGTCATTGGTGCTGCTGGAACGCGGCGAATTATCGGTTGCCGGTGCGGCTACGGTGATGCGCGAATGCGTCGATGATCTGCGGCTGGTAATTGATTCGCTGGAGCCCACTGCGCAGGATCTGGCCACCTTGTTGGGCATGTTGCGTTATCGCCTGCAGCGCAAGATCCAGGCGGCGGGAGTTACCTTGCGCTGGCAGATGGTGGACCTGCCTGCCCTGGCGTGGCTGGAACCCTCCCTGGCGCTGGACCTGCTGCGACTGGTGCAGGAAGCCATCACCAATGTGCTGAATCATGCTGATGCCACCGAACTGGAACTGATTGCCCGGCATTCCGGTCACGATATCGAACTGCTGATACGCGACAATGGCAAAGGTTTTGATTCGCAGGCGCAGGCGACAGTTGGGCGCGGTATGCGCATCATGCAGATGCGTGCCGGACGGCTGGGCGCGCAATTGATGATTCACAGCGTGCAGCGTGTGGGCACCATGATCAGTCTGCGTTTGCCGATTGCGCGCAAGCCTTGAGCAACTCGCGATGTCACCCTCGTCCGGAACCGGAAGAGGGTTCACTACTGATTGATCAGCCGCAGCCGGCGCGCTTCATACAGTGCTTCGAACTTGGAATTCACCTGCAGTTTGCGATAGATGCGCTTCACATAGGTCTGCACCGTGTGTCGCGAGATCTGCATCAGGTTGGCAATCTCGTCGTAACTGTAGCCCTTGGCAGTGAGTGACAGCACCTTGATTTCCTGCGCAGACAACGGTGCGCATTCGTCCTTGTTGATAGTTGCCTGGGAAACTTCGGCCTGTGTGGCGGTGAAGCGCGTCAGCAATTGCCGGGCAATGATCGGGCTGATGGGGCTGCCGCCGGCACGCAGTACGCGGATCTGTTCCACCAGCTCTTCAGCTGGCAGATCCTTGAGCAGGTAGCCGGTGGCGCCGGCTTCGATGGATTGCAGCACGTGGCGTTCATCACCAAACACCGTGACCACCATGACATCGCACTGCGGCAACAGCCTGGCAGCTTCGCTGATCAGACCAATGCCATTGCCATCGGGCAGCTCCAGATCAACCAGCATCACGTCGGGCAGGCGGCGCAGCATCGCCAGGCCTGTGTTGTAGTCGGGCGCACTGCCGATCAGGGTCATGTCGCCGGCCAGCGAAACTGCGTGCGCAAAAGCCTCGCGAAAGCGCGCGTCGTCTTCGATGATGAGTACCGAACAGCTCATGGAACAAGCGTAACAGGAGCGCGCGCTGGCGGAGCGGCATTCTGCCGGTTGGCCTGTACCGTGTTCGCGGGACAGGCTGACGCAAGGTTACGCCCTTAAGGTTGGCACCGTGCGCTTGGAGCGCCTGGCAGTGAATCGGCATGGAGCAACTTGAGATTGATGCGCGCCTGATAGCCCTGCGGGTCGAGCGCGATGGCGCGTTCGAACTCATATATCGCCGACTCTGTCTGGCAGGCGATGGCGTAGGCCATGCCCAGATTGTTGGCGGCGCGGGCACTGCGCGGATTCTGGGTTGCGGCGACTTGCCAGAAGCTGATTTCAGTGGCGTAGGTTTCATTGCGCTGGTACGTGCTGCAAGCAAGCGCCACCAGGATCACCGACAATGTCGCATACACCACGCGTGGTCGTATGCTGTGTAACTGTACTGTCGCTAACGCCAGCCACCATGCCGGTCCGGCCAGCGCCAGATACAGTTGCCGGTCATTGGCGATGTCCAGTCGTGGCAACAGCGTATTGGTGGGCAACAGGCAAATGACAAACCACAGCAGGGCGAACGCACCCACTGATGGTTTGCGCAGTCGCCAGAGGCTGCCGGCGATTAGCGCCACCCACACACCTGACAGTACCAGAGTGAATACGTCCGGTTGTGTCACGACTGCAAGCTGCGGATCGATGTTGATGTGATCGATGCGCAGCAACTGACCGGCGAGATACAGCAGCGCGTGTGCCTGCGTCAGCAGGTTATCGCTGACCGGACGAAGGTTCAGGCTGAAAACCAGCAGGCGCTGGTAGCCGGGCAGTGATAGCGCGATGCCCAGCAGCGCTGCACTGAAGACCAGCGGTGGCCAAAGGGTTATCGGCAGCATCGCCGCTCCGGGTTTGCTGGCGGACCACAACCAGAATAGTAGCGGCAACGCCAGCGCGGTTTCCTTGACGGCAACAGCCAGTAGCATGGTGACACAGCACACTGCATTCCATTTGCGCTGCGCGTGAACATCATCGTTGCTGTCGCTGCGCGCCCACGCGTACAAACTCAATAGAGAAAACAATGCAGCGAAGGAACTGGAACGACCGCTGATATAGGTGACGGCTTCTGTTTGTACTGGATGCAGGGCGAAGATCAGTCCTGTCAACAAGCCTGCCCAGCGTGCCTGTGTCTGGCTTTGCTGAAGCTGCAATCCTTTGCGAGTGAATAGTGCCGCGATGAGCGAGGCATTCAGCGCATGCACCGCGATGTTGAAAGCGCGAAAACCGAAGGGCGCGCGGCTCAGTGTGTTGTTGAGTGCGTAGCTGAGTTTCAGTAGTGGCCTGATGCCGGGCATGGACGCGGCCCATGCGGCGAGCGATTGCACACGGGGTTCATTGACGATGACATTCCAGTCGTCAAATTGAAAACTGGCATGAAGCGACGGACACCACAGTGCGATAACGACAGTACACAGCAACACGGCGATCAGCCATGCAGGTGGTGCGGACCTCCGCTCTTTATGGATCAGGTTGCGCATTGGCCGAGGTGAAAGCCTGTTCGATCATGCCGTGCGCCAGCCACCAGCGTTGTGTGCCGCCCAGCATTACCAGCCACACCTCGTGGCCATCGCGGCGCACCAGCGCGATCAGGCATTGACCGGCTTGTTGTGTGTAACCGGTCTTCATGCCGATCGTGCCAATCAGGCGCCCCAGTAGCTGATTGGTGTTACTGAAAGCAATACGTCGTCCGCCGCGAGTGGTCAGGCTGGCCTGATTGCTGGCCACCAGCTCGGCAATCAGTTTGTATTGATGCGCAGCCTGCGCCAGTTTCAACAGATCGGCAGCGGTGCTGTACTGGCCAGGCGCATCGAAGCCGCAGGGGTCGATGAAGTTCGAATTCTGCATGCCCAGTTTTTTCGCATGAGCATTCAATCGCGCAACGAACTCGTTCGTGGTGGGAGTCGCCTGTTCCACCAGGGCGAAGCAGGCGTCGTTGGCGGAATGAATCAGCATCGCTGCCAGTGCGGGACCGGCACGGATCTGCTCACCGGCGCGCAACCCGAGACGCGTGGGCTCGACACTTGCGGCTTGAGCGCTGATGGTGACCCAGCGCTCATTCGACCAGTCGGTGCCCAGCAGCACCAGCGCTGTCAGCAACTTGACCAACGATGCCGCGGGTAGCCGCGTGGTCGGTTCGTGTTGCCACAGTATCTGACTGTCGCGCGCCAGCAGATAGCTGCGTGCGGCCTGGGGATAAGGATCGATTGGTGCTGCTGTACCGGCAGAGCCGCACAGCAGCAGCGCGCAGCCGATCAATAGAGCGCGCACTGCATGCAACGGTGCGCGCAACGGGCCGGCCTAGAAGCCCAGCGCCTTCCTGCCCACACCGAACAGGCCCTTGGCCTTTTCCGTGGTGGTCTCGGGTTTCGGTGCGGCTTCGCTGCTGCCACCCTTGTCCATCATGCTCGCGTAGTTGGAGCAGAAGCCACGATACTTTTCGTTGACGGTGGTGTAGTTACGACCGGCACATTGCGCTTTGGCCAGCTCCAGCGACTGCGCCGAACACTCCTTCACCAGGAAGTCGAGCTCGCCCTTGGCTTCCGCCGAGCCGCACAGGTTGGCACGCACGCTCTCGACGCTGGTGCTGCACAACTTCGCCGAATCATCCAGCGGTTTGCCACTCATTCCCGGCATCTGGCCCACCATCGGATTCTGGCCCGAGGACATGCGCTGCATATCTGCTTGCGCCAGGAAGTTCTTGTATGTCTGGAAGTTACTGCAATAGGTCTTGATGTCCTGCGGATCCTTGCAGTTTGCCATCATGGACGGCATCGTCGCGGACTTGGCGGCCTCGCGGCATTGCTCGCGCATCATCTGTGCCGATTGTTGCTGGCTTTGTTCGATCATCTTCTGCGCCTGGATGTTCAGCTCGCTGCCATCGCAGGCGCCGAGTTTCTGACCTTCGTAGTTCATGGTCATCTGCTGGCCCTGGGCAGCCATCTTCATGGTGCCCTTGTAGTGATCTGGACCCAGGTAGGTGAACTCGGCTTCGCCTTCCATGGCATCTTTGCCGGTACAGCGCATCTTGAAAGTCTGCGTGTTGCCGGTGCGCTTGGCATCGTACATCTGGCAATCTTTGTTGGTTTCCATCGGTGGGTCCTGACTGCCGGCCGCCTTGCAGATTTCACTGCTTCTGCCCGGCATGGACATACCCTGCATCTGCATGGACGATGTGATGCGCCATTTCTCGCCGCTGGGTGTGCCCTGACCCAGGGCGGTGGTGACCAGGCCGCACAGTGTCAGCAACAGGTATCGGGTTTGCAAATTCATCTGGTTTCTCCCCAATTCGGCTGGCCAGTTCATGCGGCCAAGTCATGAGGCCGGACCGGGTGGCACCGCACATCATGAAGCTGCTCAAGCGTAGCGCAGGTGCAGTCGCCGGTGCATCCCTTTTTCGCGGGACAGTCTCCTGCGCCGACTGCATCGTGAGATGAGGTCCAGTCGGTCAACGCTGCACTGATCGCAGATACTCAACCATGCGGGCGATCAGTTCATCGCTGCGCGCGCGGCGCACCGGGTCGTTGCCGGTGTAGCCATAAAACTCCTGACCCCATACCGGCATGTCATGCGTGCCATGTGCCGCGCGAAATTCGCGGCCATCGATCATGCGCGTGACCAGATCGGCTGGAAATTGTCCCCCATGGCGTTGCGTGATACGCGTCAGGTCCGGCACCTGAACCTTGAGTGATGGCGCCACCGGACCATCGCCGTGTGCCTGCGGTCCATGGCAGCTGGCGCAGAAAGTCTGGTAAAGCTCTGCGCCCGACATGTCGGGCGCAGCGTCCGCAAATAGCAGTGCTGGGGCGATCATCATCAAGCCAGCCAGCAGCGCTTTGAACAGATACATAGGTGAAACCTCTGAGGTGGGTGACTACGATGCTGCAACTGGTATCGTTTCAAGAGTCCCACGCGCCGAGTATGCGATACGCGCCCTCCAGGCTGCCATCGGTACTGCCTGCAACCGGAATCAGGCTTCGGTACGCGTAAAACACCAGCTAGCCACACCCAGCAGCAAAGCAGACAGCACCACCAGAATGATCAGATCGGTATGAAAGCCGTACAGCAGCGTATTGGTCAGCGCCCCGCGTACGCCATCCACCCCGTAACTGAGTGGATTCAGGCGCATCACTGCATGCAGCGCGGCGGGCACCTGATTGGCTGGGAACAGCGCGCCGGAAAAGAAGAACAGGGGCATGACCAGAAAGTTCATGATCAACGGAAAGGCATGCATGTCCTCCAGTATCGAGCCTAGGGTCGTACCCACCGCCGCAAACAGGATGGCAATCAGAAACAGGAATACCAGCGCCAGCGGCAGCATGGCCAGATGCTCGACACGAAAGCCGGCGGCCAGGCAGATCATCGACACCACCACGCCTTGAATGACTGCCACCGTCGCGCCGCCCAGAATACGACCGGCGACAATCTGCACGCGTGACACGGGTGCGACCAGGGTCTCCTTGAGAAAGCCGAACTGCCGGTCCCAGATCATGTCGATGCCGGAAAACATTGCGGTAAACAGTACGCCCATGCAGATGATGCCGGGTGCGAGAAACTGGATGTAGCTGCCATTGCCGGCCTTCTCGAAAGTCTGGCCGAAGCCGAAACCCATGCCCACCAGAAACAGCAGAGGCTGCGCCAGTGAGCCGAACATGCGGGCGCGTGAACGCGAATAGTGCTTCAGCTGGCGCAGCCAGAGAATGTAGATGACACTCATCGTTGCCGGGTCCAGGCTTTGGAAAAATCGCGCATGCGCTGCTGGGTGCTGGCTTCTTCGTCGCGGATGGCATGGCCGGTGAGCGCGATAAAGGCGTCTTCAAGATTGGTCGCGCCCGTGCGCTCTTTGAGTGAAGCTGCCGTGCCACGCGCCACGATCTTGCCGTGATCGACAATGGCGATTTCATCGGCGACGCGATCGGCTTCATCCATGTAGTGCGTGGTGAACAGTACAGTCATGCCCTGTTCCTGCACTACGCGCTGCACATAGCTCCAGATGTGATTGCGGGTTTGTGGATCCAGGCCCAGTGTCGGTTCGTCCAGAAACAGCACCTTCGGCGTGTGCAGCAGGCCGCGCGCGATTTCGAGGCGTCGTTTCATGCCGCCGGAAAACGTCTTGACCACGCTGTCGCGGCGATCCCATAACTCGACGAATTTCAGGAACTCTTCAATGCGCTGACGACGCGAAGCCGCCGGCACGCCATACAGCACGGCGTGCAGTTCCAGGTTTTCCTTGGCAGTCAGTTCACCGTCCAGGCTGGGATCCTGGAACACAATGCCGAATGACCGACGCGCCGCCTGCGGCTCGCGCACCGGATCATGTCCATCCAGCAGGATGCTGCCGCTGGTGGGTTTGAGCGTGGTGGTGAGCATCTTGATGGTGGTGCTTTTGCCCGCGCCATTCGGGCCCAGCAGGGCAAATATCTGACCGGCCGGCACGTCAAACGACAAGCCATCCACGGCGCGCAGGCTGCCGAATTCTTTGACGAGCGAGCTGACACTGATCAAGGTGTGTTTCCGGTGTAATTATTCTCATCGATGATAAATGCGACGCGCATACTTGTCCTGTCGTAATTGCCCAGAACCCATCGCAAAATGTAGCGAGTGAAGGTAGGTTGCGTCCCGCCGGAGCACAGGCACCGGAGTTTATGCTCGATAAATGAGGATGCCGAGCACCGCCGGGATGCAAGATACCGAGCGCAGTAATTTTGCGATGGGTTCTGACCAGTCCAATTCAAACAGAGGCGTTAACACATGGCATGGGTTCAACTGGTGACGCTGCTGGCGGTGCTGCAGTTTTTCGGCTTCGGCGGTCTGGTGGCACGCGCGCGCAGCCGCTATGGCGTCAGGGCGCCGGCCACTACCGGACATGAGGTGTTCGAACGCTACTACCGGGTACAGATGAATACTCTGGAGACGCTGGTGCTGTTCCTGCCCTCGCTGTGGATCGCGGCGCAATACTGGTCGCCGCGCTGGATGGCGGGTCTGGGGGTGATTTATCTGATCGGACGCATGCTGTATCTGCGTGGTTATGTGGCGGATCCGAAGCAGCGTCATGTGGGGTATACCGTCAGCGTCGCGCCAGCATTGATATTGCTTTTCATCGGCCTGTATGGCGCGGTGGGCACCTTGTTGCTGCCCTGATGGGCAGGACACCTTGTCACTGCCGATTGATCATGGCCGCACAGACGCGGGTGAAAGCCGCGTCGATGAACTGGCGAGATTCCGGTGGTGCATCCAGTTTGTCCAGCGCATGCCGCATGCACAGCAGCCACTGGTCAGCAACGCTTTTGTCGATTGCAAACCCGGCATGTGCCGACATCAGGCACTTGGCATTGGTGCGTTCAAAGTAGGTTCGCGGGCCGCCCAGCCAGCCGCACAGGAACTCAAACAGCGTGTCGCGCATGGGGTTCAGGTCAGCGGCATGCATGCGGCGCAGTTGCGTGGCCGCCGGATGTGATTCCATCTCGTCGTAGAAGTCGGTGACCAGTCGTCGCACTGCTGCTGCGCCACCAATCTGCTCATAAGGTGTGGCTTGATGGATAGTCGAAGGTTGGCTGTTCATCGTGGAATTCTGCCAGAACCAAACAATAGTCGGGCTGTGTTGCTCAGTCCGGTCGCGTTGCGACATTGTTCCGTGTCCGCCGGGTGAGGGTCAGAAGCGATAGCCGACACCGATGCCGTAGATATACGGATCGACGGCTGCGGCGGGCGGTTCATCTGTAACCCGCGCCTCCTGTCGGGCCCGCCCGGAGTCTCAACGCAGAGATGGAATAGTTCGCCGACAGGCCCTAGAATCGGCGCTCCCAGCGGGTGTAGTTCAATGGTAGAACGGAAGCTTCCCAAGCTTCATACGAGGGTTCGATTCCCTTCACCCGCTCCATCTCCCGCCTCCAATAATTTCATAACATCCGGCTCCGGCGCGAACCCTATGTCCACAGCGATTTACCGGTCTTTGTATGCCCAGGTGCTGTTCGCCATTGTCTGCGGCGTAGTGCTGGGCCACTTCTGGCCGGACTTCGGCGCATCGCTCAAGCCGCTGGGTGATGGCTTCATCAAGCTGATCAAGATGCTGATCGGACCGATCATTTTCTGCACGGTGGTGACCGGCATCGCCGGCATGCAGGACATGAAAAAGATCGGTCGCGTAGGTGGCAAGGCGCTGCTGTATTTTGAAGTAGTCAGTACGCTGTCGCTGGCGATTGGTCTGATCGTGGTGAATGTACTCAAGCCCGGTGTGGGCATGAACGCCGATGTCAGTACGCTGGATACCCGTGCGCTGGGCAGCTACACCACGGCAGCGCAGTCGCAGAGTGTGGTGGAGTTCATGCTCAATGTGATTCCCACCACGATAGTGGATGCCTTCGCCAAGGGCGAGATCCTGCAGATATTGCTGTTCTCGGTATTGCTGGGCTTCGCTTTTGCCCAGGCCGGTGAGCGCGCCAGAACGGCAGTGCATTTCATTGAACAGTTTTCACAGGGACTGTTCATCGTCGTGGGTTTCATCATGAAACTCGCGCCCATTGGCGCATTCGGCGCCATGGCCTTCACCATCGGCAAGTACGGCATCGATTCGTTGCTGCCGCTGGCGAAACTGATGGGCGGCTTTTATCTGACCTGCCTGCTGTTCATTTTCATCGTGCTGGGCGCCATCGCGCGCTGGGCCGGTTTCAGCATCACGCGCTTCATTGTTTACATCAGGGAAGAATTGCTGATCGTGCTGGGTACTTCGTCATCGGAATCGGTGCTGCCGCGCATGATCCTGAAGATGGAACAACTTGGCTGTTCCAAGCCCGTAGTGGGGTTGGTGATACCCACCGGCTATTCCTTCAATCTCGACGGCACGTCGATTTATCTCACCATGGCCGCGATCTTCGTGGCGCAGGCCACCAATACCGATCTGTCGCTGATGCAGCAACTGACCTTGCTGGCGGTGCTGTTGCTGACTTCCAAAGGCGCGTCTGGCGTCACCGGCGCCGGCTTCGTCACACTGGCAGCGACGCTCAGCGCCGTGCCCACCATCCCGGTGGCGGGGTTAGCGCTGATTCTCGGCATCGACCGCTTCATGTCCGAAGCACGCGCGCTTACCAACCTGATTGGCAACGGTGTGGCCACCATTGTGGTATCGAAGTGGGAGAAGGAGTTGGACGGCGATCAACTACAGAAAAAGTTGCATGGGGACAGTAGCGTTTAGGTGGGTGCCGGTATGTTCTCAAGGCTGAGCTGCCGTGCTTGTCCCAAGGCGTATTCAGCTCTTGTATCTGATACAAGCCGGTCAAGTTTATTGGCTTTCACAATACCGGTTGAAACTCTATACCGTAACGGCCATTGTTTTTCGCACGAAACACTTGCAGTGAAGGGAACTCCTTTTCTTTAAATTCAAGCAAGGCGGTTTTCGCGTCTTCTGCAAGTCGAATCCCCAGTGTTACCCCAGATACGATGTCTTGGTTGAGGGTCAGCTCTTGACCATTCAACAAAAAACTCGCCTTTTCTATTAGCTGAATAACATGCTGTCTACCTATTGGTACTTGGATGCGAAACTCCTTTTCGTATGCCCATGATTCGTGTTTTGTGAAAACCATGGTTTCCAAGTATTCTTTTGGCCACTCATCACTAGAAGGATTCAGAGTGAAAATAGGCCTTGTGTTTCTGTACTCAATTTTTCTAAGTGTGTTGAATCTCTGAAAGTAGCGGTGGTTCGTTCGGTAGTGAAGAACTATTCCTCGATGCTCGTCGGCATAGTGAGACCACATCGGAAGTGTGTCTTGTGCAGCGGAAAGGCAGAATACTCCAGTATGTTCTCTTATGTCGGCGATCGCATCTCGATAGTTGTTTTCCATATTGGCGAGTACGGTTACTCGAAGCTTCGAGCAGAGGTATTCGTATTGCTCACGACTGTAGCGCCCCTCTTTAAGAGCGCGATCATATATTCTCTTAATTTCCGCCATTTCATATTGGATGTTTTTTTCTGGATCATGTGGATATGCTGGCGTGTAAATCGAATCCAGTTCAAATATTGCATCATTCAGAGAGTCTGGCTTAGAAAGCCAAATTTTTCCTCTCAAGTTCTCAAAAACTCTTTCTCTCGCGAGCATGGCTTTCTGTCGCTCATGGCTATCTAGGCCAACAAGCGATGGAAAGGCTTTATATTTGTAGAGGGTGTTGGGGTAGTCCACAAGGAAATCCTGCACCCTCCTTTTAATTTCTAATGTCATCGTGCTGAAGGGTTGGGTGTCACATTTGCTGCACGCTAGTAGATCTTCTCTGATGCGGGTCTGTATGTTTTAAAGCCGCATCATTCATTGAAAGCCAACGCCTTCTCCTGCACCAGCTTGCCACTCTGATAATCGCGAATCGCCTGCTCGATCTCCTCGCGCGTATTCATGACAAACGGGCCGTATTGCACCACGGGCTCGTTCAGCGGCTGTGCAGCCAGCAACAGAAAGCGTGCATCGCTAGTGGCAGTAACGACCACCTGATCGCCAGCATTCAGCAACGCAGCAGCATGGCCGCTGAGCTTCGTGGCAGAGTTGCCTTCGCCAATGCTGATCTCGCCTTCAAACAGATAGATCAGAGCGTTGTGCGCAGCAGGTGTCTGCTGCACGAAGCGTTGTCCCTGCGGCAATTTCACATCGATGTACAACGCTTGTGTGGCCAGACCTTGCACCGACCCTGCAATGCGTTGCTCGCCATCAGCGAACTCACCTGCAATCACTTTTACCGTGGCGCCATTGGCCAGCGTGACGGTGGGGATCTTGGCTGCCGGAATGTCGCGATAGCTGGCGGGCTTCATCTTTTCGCGCGCCGGCAGGTTGATCCACAGCTGGAAGCCATGCATGCGGCCAGACTGCTGTTGCGGCATTTCGGAATGAATGATGCCGTGTGCGGCGGTCATCCACTGCACATCGCCGCTGCGCAGATGGCCTTTGTTGCCCATGTGGTCTTCATGCAGCATGTGACCTTCCAGCATGTAAGTGACGGTCTCGAAGCCACGGTGCGGATGCGCGGGGAATCCGGCGATGTAGTCGTTGGCATCAAAGCTGCCGAACTCATCCAGCATCAGGAATGGGTCCAGCCGGCTGTGCTGGCTCTGGCCCAGGCTGCGCAGCAGTTTCACGCCCGCACCATCCGACGTGGTCATGGTTTCGATGATCTGATTGACGTTGCGGGTGCTCATTTTGACCTCTTGGGTATCCTCAGGCTGCGGCCAGTAATTGTGCCAGTTGCGTGCTTTGCTCGCGCGCGGCATTCAAACCCTGCTCGCGGATATCGGCGCCCAGGTTCAGACCTTCCGCATAAACGAATTCCACATCGGCCATGCCCAGGAGTTTGAGGAAGGAACGCACATGGGTGGTCGCGCTGTCATTGGCAGTGCCGGCGTACTTGCCGCCACGCGTGGCGAATACCAGGACGCGCTTGCCCTGCAGGAACCCGACCGGACCCTCAGCCGTGTACTTGAAAGTGACACCAGCACGCGCCAGATGGTCGAAGTAGGCTTGCAGCGCCGAGGGGATGCCGAAGTTGTACAGCGGCAGACCAATCACCACCACATCGGCGCGCTTGATCTCGTCGATCAGGGCATCGGAATAGGCGACGATCTCCTGCTGCTCGACACTGCGTTGTTCGGCAGGTGTCATGAAAGCAGTCACGCGCTCCGCATTCAGGTGTGGCACAGGGCTGGCCGCCAGATCGCGTACCACGACCTGAGCGTCGGCATGGCTGTTGCGCCACTGCTCGACAAAATTGTTTGCCAGCTGGGTGGACTGGCCGCCGGCCGAAAACAGGCTGGTGTTGATCTGTAACAAGGTGCTCATCGGGTTCTCCTCAGTAAATGGTTGCCGTTTGGCGTGGCTCCATGAAACGATTTACTGAGCCAATAAAAAAGCTCAATATTTGGCTCAAACCTATCGAATGGATAGATCATGAGTGCCCCCAAAAACACCCACGCCCATCCCCCATTACCCGGTTATCCGCGCATTTCCATCGAGCAATGGCGGGCGTTGCTGGCGGTGGTGGATGCCGGCGGCTATGCCCAGGCCGCCGAGCTGATGAACAAAAGCCAGTCGTCGATCACCTATGCGGTGAAAAAACTGGAATCGGTGCTGGATATCACCGTGTTCGAAATCCAGGGCCGCAAGGCGGTGCTGACGCCCACCGGTGAATTGTTGTACCGCCGGGCGCGGGCGCTGCTGGAAGAAGCCAGCGGTCTGGAACGCGCCGCGCACAAGTTGTCGGCCGGCTGGGAGGCGGAGATCGGTCTGGCGGTGGAGCCGCTGTTCCCGACCTTCCTGCTGCTCAAGTGTCTGGCGCAGTTCGGCACCGAGAGTCCGCATACCCGCATCGAACTGATTGAGTCGGTGCTGAGCGGCACCTGTGAGGCCCTGACCGAAGGCAAGGCGGAGCTGGGCATCTCCGACATGGTGCCGGCAGGATTTCTCGGCGATATCCTGATGGCAGTGCGCATGGTCGCGGTGTCGGCGCCGGAGCATCCTCTGCAGAAATTGCAGCGGCCACTGACGCAACGCGATCTGCGTGCACACCGGCAACTGGTGGTGCGTGACAGTGGCGTCAATCGCAGCGGCAATGTCCTGACGCTGGAAGCGACGCAGCGCTGGACGGTCAGCAACATGACGACCTCCATTGAAGCGGTGCGGCGTGGCTATGGGTTCGCGTGGTTTCCGGAAGAAAAAATCCGCGAAGAACTTGCAGAAGGTTTGTTGCAGCCACTGAATTTGCGTGAAGGTCGCATACGCATGGGCACGCTGTATCTTGTGTACGCCGATCGCGATGCGGCGGGCCCGGGTGTGTTGCGACTGGCGGAAATCATTCGCGCCACGGTCAGCAGCGAGTGTCGGGAGGTAGCGGCGTCGGCATTGAATCCGCCGGAGGTTGTGCCACTTGGCAAGAAGCACGGTGGTGGGTAGAGCTGTGCTGAATGTGGTGCAGGCAGCGGCTTGCGCCACAAAGTCTTTCCATGGCCCCCGTAAATACATCCCTATAGGCTTCGGCGCAAACATCCTGTTTGCGACTACCCTGGAAAGTCTTTCTGGAGCAAGTCGCTGCTGATACGTTGCAGCGATTGCAATCATGCAGAATCTGATGGCCGGAGATTTGTGAGCATGTTCCATGCATGACAATCTCCATTCTGAAACCAAAGTTATAGATGAAGGAGTTTGAGATGCGTTCCAGAGTTGCCGCATTAACAGTGCTACTCGGCAGCGTGTTCACCACTGCCACGGGCATGGCAGCAGAAGGCATGTGGACGCTGGACAATTTGCCGGTGCAACAACTGCAGTCTGCATACGGCTTCACACCGACCAGGGAATGGGTCGACAAGGTGATGCGTTCTTCAGTCCGTCTGGCGCAGGGTTGTTCGGGGTCGTTCGTATCGCCATCGGGTCTGGTGATGACCAATCATCACTGCGGCGTGCGTTGCATTGAAGGCCTGTCCTCGGCCAGCAAGGACTATATGCGTGATGGGTTCCTTGCCGCTACGCGTGATGCCGAGCTCAAGTGTCCTGAGCTGGAGCTGAACCGTCTGGAACAGATTACCGACGTTACGGCCACCATCAAAGCGGCAACCGCCACGCTCAGCGGTGAAGCGTTCAAGCAGGCGATGAACGCCGCCAAGGCGAAACTCACCGGCGCATGCATCGGCAAGCAGCAGGCGACGACTCGCTGCGATGTGGTGGAGTTGTATCAGGGAGGCGCGTATCACCTGTATCGCTATCATCGTTTTCAGGATGTGCGTCTGGTGTGGGCGCCCGAGCAGGCTGCAGCGTTCTTTGGTGGCGACCCGGACAACTTCAATTTCCCGCGTTTCGATCTGGACGCGACGTTTCTGCGGGCCTATGAAGACGGCAAACCAGCGCAGATCAAGGACTACTTCCGATTCAAAGCCACCGGTGCTGAAGAGAGTGAGCTGACATTCGTTACCGGCCATCCCGGCTCCACGCAACGCGAACTGACGGTGGCGCAACTGGCCACGCTGCGTGACCTGCGCTATCCGCGAGAGATGCTGCTTTACTCCGAACTGCGCGGCGTGCTGTCGCAGTATCAGAAGCTGGGCGCCGAGCCGAAACGCATCGCTGCCAGCGATCTGTTCAGCATCGAGAACACGCTGAAGGCGCGCCGTGGCGCGATGGGCGCATTGCAGGATGCCGAACTGATGCGCAGCAAGCAGCAGGCAGAACTTGCGTCGCAGCAGTTTGTCGCTGCCAGTGCGGAATTGGCGGCTGCGAAAACTGCATGGCAGGACATAGCGGCAGCTGAAGCGCTGTATCGCAACATCGGCAACGAGCACTATTTTATCGAAGCTAGCCGTGGTTTCATGAGCAAGTACTACAGCTTTGCTCGTGCCTTGGTGCGCGGCACAGCCGAGCGCGCCAAACCCGACGGCGAACGTTTGCCGGAATTCACCGAGGCTGAATTGCCGGCCGTCGAGCAAGCCTTGTTCAGCACCGCGCCGATCTATCCCGAATACGAACAGCTGAAGTTGTCCTGGTCGCTGACCAAGTTGCGTGAATGGCTGGGCGCGGATCATCCCGTGGTGCGGCAGGTGCTGGGCAAGGATTCGCCCGAGCAACTGGCGGCGCGTCTGGTGCAGTCGACGCAGCTGGGCGATCCCAGCCTGCGCAAGGCACTGTGGGCCGATGCCGGTGCGGTCGCCCGGTCAACCGACCCGTTCATTGCGTTGGTGCGCGCCATTGATTCCCGGGCCCGCGCGCTGCGCAAACGCTACGACAATGAAATCGAAGCGGTTGAGGCCCGTGCCGGGCAGACCATTGCCGAAGCGCGCTTCAAGCAACTTGGCACCAGTGTTGCGCCCGATGCCACCTTTACGCTCCGGCTCTCGTATGGCGAGGTGCGCGGTTGGCGCGAGGGGGAGCATGACATTGCGCCCTTTACGGATATTGCCGGTGCTTTTGCCCGCCACACTGGCGCCGATCCATTCGCCCTGCCGGCCAGCTGGCTGGCGGCTCAGAGCCGGATCGATACACGTCAGCGACTCAATTTTGTGACCAGCAACGACATCATCGGTGGCAATTCCGGCAGCCCGGTCATCAATCGCGACGCGGAAATTGTCGGGCTGATTTTTGACGGCAATATTCACTCGTTGGGCGGGGGATTCTGGTACGACGCACGCCTGAATCGCGCCGTAGCAGTGCATCCGGCGGCCATTCTGGAGGCGCTGCGGTCAATTTACGCGGCATCTGACCTCCTGAAAGAGCTGCAAGCCAGGTAATTAAGGGTTTGTCGCTGTTCCTGACAGTGCACTTGCTCACAGTCCCGGATCAGCTGGTTCGCTAAAGTTTTACGGGAATTTTCCGATTTAACTAATGGCCACAATGACTATGGCCGTCAATCTTTCCCGAGGTCTTAAGTGGCGTTGTCTGCTCGCAATGTGCTGTTGGTGGTTGATGACGACCCGGAACTGCTGGCGCTGATTGCCGAAATCGGCAGGCGCAGCGGCTATGCCGTGGTAACAGCCGACTCCAGCACGGCTTTTCGCCAGGCGGTTGCCAGCGCGCAGCCGTCGCTGGTGATCCTGGATCTGCAGATGGCCGATATGGATGGCGTTGAAGGGCTGCGTCATCTGGCGGCCTCGTCCACCAAGGCAGATGTACTGCTGCTCAGCGGCATGGACGGTAAGGTATTGGCGACGGCACGCCAGTTTGGTCTGTCGCTTGGGCTGCGCATGCTGGACCCGCTGCAAAAACCGGTACGCATGCAGCAACTCGAGGCTTACCTGCTCAAGCACAGCGGCGAAAATGCACCGCTGATCGGTGATGACTTCCGCCGGGCGCTGGCTGAGTACGAGCTGGTGCTGCACTATCAACCCATCCTGCATCGCATTGATCACATCTGGGCGGTGGGCACGGTTGAAACCCTGGTTCGCTGGCAGCATCCGCAACGCGGCCTGTTGTATCCCTCACAATTTCTGCCGCTGGTCGAGCGCGAAAATCTCATGACCGAGATGACTGACTATGTGCTGACCGAGGCACTGCGTCAGGTGGGTCATTGGCATGCGCGCGGATTGTCAGTGGGGCTGGCGGTGAATCTGGCTGCGCGCACCGTAGGTGATTTGAACTTTCCTGACCGCCTGTCGCAGGTATTGCGTGAATATGGGGTGCCGCCGGCCTGCCTGTGTTTTGAAGTCACTGAGGCGGCCACTGTCGGCGACCAGGATCTGGTGATGGACAGCTTTGCGCGCCTGCGGGTGCGGGGTGTGGAGTTGGCGCTGGATGACTTCGGAGTCGGTACATCATCGGTTACCCAGCTGTACAAGATGCCTTACAGCAGCATCAAGATTGACCAGGCGCTGATCGCGGAGATGGCCACGTCGCAGCAGGCGCGCACCGTGGTGTCGGCGCTGGTGGATCTGGGGCACAAGCTTTCCTTGAGCGTATGCGCCGAAGGCGTGGAAACGCAGACCGCTTTTGAGTTCATGGATCGTCTGGGCTGCGACCGTCTGCAGGGCGATTTCATCAGCAAACCGGTAACTGCAGCTGAGCTGGAGGCCTTCGTACTCGCTTGGGGTGCCGGCGCCGGTCATCACGATTCGGCTTTACTGGCCGGATAGCCTTCTATCGTCGCAGCCATCGTGGCTGCTCCAGCCACATGCATCAACCGGCAGCGCTCTGCTTGCCACGTTGCTTGCGCAGCAGCTGCAGCGGACAGGACAGCGCAATCCGGGTACCCGCCTGCAGAGTTTCGAAATTGATCGTGCCGCCAATCGTGCGGGCGCGATATTCCATGATCTTGAGACCGATGCCCGGCTTGCCGCGACTCAGCCCGGAATTCAGGCCAATACCATCGTCCGTGATGCTCAGATACAAACGCCGCGCGGTGGTGCGCAGCTCAATGGCGATGGATCTGGCGCGCGCGTGACGCGCCGCATTGGTCGTGGCTTCCTGCGCGATACGATAGATGTGCGTGGCCAGGCCCTCATCCAGGGCAATGGCCTGCGCATGCGTGTCGTCGAAGCTGCAGCTCAAGTTGTACATGTCCGCACAGCGCGCCGCCAGCTGTCGCAGCGCCTCGCGAATGCCGCCGCGTTCCAGATTCACCGGCGCCAGTCCACGCGCCAGTGAGCGTGTACTTTGAATGGTGCGCGCGATCAGTTCGCTGAGCTTGGTCACCTGCGGCAGATACGCTGATGCCTCACGCGACATTTGTACCTCAAGGCCTTTCATCATCAGTGACAGACCGGTGAGTTCCTGGCCCAGTCCATCATGCAGGTCACTGCCAAGACGCCGCTGCTCACGATTGGAAATATCCAGTATTTCCTGTTCCAGTTCCTTGCGCGCGGTAATGTCGCGCTCGGTGCACACCACACCGATCAGATGGCCATCATGATCGCGCAACGGAATGCGTGAACTGACCAGCCAGTGCATGGCGCCGTCGGGCGACTCCAGCGCGTTTTCCTGTTCAATCAGCGAACGTCCCGAGTTCAGTACCATCGCGTTCTGCAGTTCCATGTCACGGGCATGATCCTGTCCGGGCAATTCGCTCAAGCGCCTGCCGATGGTGCTGGAGCGACGCCGTTTCAAGCGCGCCAGCATGGCCTGATTGATGACGGTCAGGCGCGAATGGGCGTCCACGGCATAGATATGTTCGGGCAGGTTGTCGATGATCGCGGTCAGCAGCGTGCGCTGTTCTTCCAGCGCCTGTTGCGCCTGCCTGCGTTCACGCCGCTCATGGCTTTCACTCAGTGCGCGTCTGACCACGGCCGGCAAGCGTTGCAGGCGATCCTTGAGCACGTAGTCGGTCGCACCGCTCTTCAGTGCTTCGATGGCGCGTTCTTCGCCCAGCGAGCCGGATACGAAAATGAAAGGCACGTCCGGATGTTGTCCGCGCAGCAGGCGCAGGGCGCTCATGCCATCAAAGCCGGGCAGTGTGTAGTCCGCCAGCACCAGGTCGGGAACGCCGACACTCAGTGCAGCCGTAAAGTCATCGCTGGAGACGGCCCGCTGACAGTCGGCATGCAGCCCATTGCGATGCAGTTCCAGCTCAATCAGTTCCGCGTCAACGGGATTGTCTTCCAGGACAATGACGCGCAGCGGGGTTTCGATTTGCGTATCCATCTTGGTTGAACAAGGTATCACCGATGCGGCAGATGAGGTAAGTGTGACTTGTTTGACCGCAGCCCAGGTGGTAAAAACATTGACGTCAAGACGCTGTAAATCGTGTCGACAGCGCGTCCATGAATTACTGTGCAGCCGTTGTGCGCTAACCCGAATGAAGACGGATGGCTCGCGAGCTCGCGAACCGAACGGAGTCCGGCAACTATGAGTGACCAAGAAGCTCGCATTGTCATCGTTGATGATCATCCCCTGGTGCGTGAAGGGCTCAAGCAACTGCTGGCGGGGTTGCCGGAATTCCGGCTGGTGGCCGAGGCCAGCGATGCCGCGCAGGCGCGCAACGCCATCACCCAGCTGCTGCCCGACGTGGCGGTACTGGATCTGACGCTGGGCACCGACGACGGTATTGAACTGGTGCGCTGGGTGCGGCAGCACTATCCGGCCATTCGCATCGTGGTGCTGTCCATGCAGGACGAAGCGCTGTATGCCGAACGCCTGCTGCGACTGGGTGTAACCGCCTATGTGATGAAAAGCGCGGCGGAAACCGACTTCCTTACTGCGCTGCGCAAGGCCGCCAAGGGACAGCGGCATGTCAGCACCGAAATGAACGAGCGGCTGTTGTCCAAGGCAGTGCGGGGCCAATTGACCACCGGCAGCGATGATCCGGTTGCGGCACTGACCGAGCGTGAGCTGGAAGTGTTTGCCCTGATCGGCGGTGGCGTCAGTACTCGCGAGATTGCCGACCGGCTGGTGCTGTCGATGAAGACGGTGGATGCACACCGGCGCCACATGCGCGAAAAGCTCAATTTGCGTTCCACCAACGAACTGATGCGTTACGCGGCACAGTGGGTTTCCACGCGTTCCGCCAAGGGCGAGGCGACGCTGTAGGGCTCGGCTGCATTGCGGTTTAAACGTATCGACTGTTGTGGCTGATTAATGGATTAGCTGATAGCAACCCTGCGGTGACTCCATGAGCATGCGCATCCCTGTGGGCGGCTGCCGGTGCGGGAAATCGTGGCAGCTGAGGATCCAGTAGCGGTATCAGGAGCGAAACAATGACAACGGCATCCATGCCAGGTCTGCAGCGCGCGGGCACTGCACGGGAGCGTCGCCGACGCATCATGATCGTGGACGACCATCCCATCGTACGCCAGGGCTTGCGGCGGTTGATGGAAGCAGAGCCGGATCTGGAAGTCTGCGGCGAGGCGGAAACTGCCCGGGAAGCGAAGTCGCTGATTCGCGAACTGAAGCCCGATGCAGTGATCGTCGACGTGTCGCTGGCCCAGGGTGATGGTCTGGAGCTGGTCAAGGACGCGCGGGCTCACTATCCGACTCTGCCGCTGCTGGTGTTGTCCATGCACGACGAGGTGATCTACGCCGAACGCATGCTGTCGGCCGGCGCCAACGGCTACATCATGAAGCAGGCGGCCAGCGACCAGTTTCTGGTGGCGCTGCGCCGGGTGCTGGAAGGTGGCATCTATGTCAGTGAAACCGTCGGCAACAGCATGATTGAAAAGTTTGCCGCGGGCGGCGCCTATACCTCGGCCAATCCGGTGGACAGCCTCAGTAATCGTGAGCTGCAGGTGTTGCATATGATCGGCAAGGGACTGTCCACACGACAGACTGCCGAGGCGCTCAACCTCAGCATCAAGACCGTCGAGTCGCATCGTCAGCGCATCAAACGCAAGTTATCGCTGCGTACGGCGGCGCAATTGATGCAATATGCGGTGAATTGGTACGCGGGGCGGGCGCCCAGCTGAATCCGGATCGGCTGCCGCCGGGTTGTCGGGCACTACCGCTGCGGTGGTGCTACCTGCTTTACAACAACCCTGATTTCAATCGCTATAATAAATAGTGCAGCCGTTAACGATGTTCCTGATGCTTGCGAGTGGTGTGGCCGTGATCGGTCTGGGTCTGGCGTGGCTGTTCGCTGGCCGTTACCGCCGGATGCGACAGCAGGGAGCGGTCGATGCCGCCATTCACCGCCGCAATGAGGCCATTGTTGACGCCAGCGGCGAGGGCGTGCTGGAGCTGGATATCCAGGGCAAAGTGTGTTTCGCCAATCCCGCCGCCGTGCGCCTGCTGGGGTACGAGCCTGAAGAATTGCTCGGCCAGGACTATCGAACGCTGATGAGCGCCGGTGACCTGCCGGAAAAACGCGATACCGCGCGTATCGGCTACACCACCGACATGCTGCGCGGCATTGGCGCGGTGTTGCGTTGCAAGAACGGCCGTACACGCCCGGTCGAATATCGCATGGTGCCGCTGCGCCATAACGGTACTGCGGCCAGCCTCATTGCTTTCCGGGATCTCACCGAACGTTCGCGCATCGACGTCATGCTGGCCGACATGCAGCACCTGGCCAAGGTAGGCGCCTGGGAGCTGAACATCGGGTCGGCGCGACTGAATGTATCGGAGGGTATCAGTCGTCGGCTGGATCTGGCGGGGGGGCGCACCGCATCGCTCGATCAGGCAATCAAGTCGCTTACCTTCCGCTCACGGCGCGACCTGTTGCGCGCTGGTCGCGCCGCGGTGGCTGATGGCCAGAGTTTCGATCTGGAATTGCAGTTGCACGGACCGGGTCATGACTGGTTGCGCTGCATCGGCAAGCCGGAGCGTATTGATGGTGAAGTAGTGCGTCTGTACGGGGCCTTGCAGGATGTCACCGAGCGCAAGCAGGCCGAGCGCATGCTGCGCGAGACCCGCGACTTTTTCGGCGCCACGCTGGACGCCATGCCATCCCTGGTGGTGCATCTCGATCAGCATCAGCGCATTTCCTACAGCAATCAATCGTGGCTTCGCCAAGCCATTGGCCTGTCGGAAGCGGCCATCGGCCAGCCCGTTACCGAGGTGCTGGACGGGCAGCAATATCTCGATCTGCTGCGTGGCATCAGCCTGTCACTGACCGGGCAGGCCAACAATCTGGTGAGTACCCTCAGTCTGGATGGCGAGCATCGCCAGGTGCATTGCAGCTTCGTACCACAGCGACAGGGCGCGGTGGTGCAGGGCTGTTTCATGGTGCTCACCGACGTCACTGAACTGAAGTTGCTGGAAGCCCGCCTGTATCAGGCAGAAAAAATGCAGGCCGTCGGACAGCTGACCGGTGGCGTGGCCCATGATTTCAACAATCTGCTGGGCGTCATTCTCGGCAATTTGCAACTCATCGAGCGCGACGTGGTTGAAGATGTTGCGGTATCACGCAAGCTGGCGACGGCGATGCGCGCCGCCATGCGCGGCACCGAACTGACCAAGCGACTGCTCAGTTTCGCGCGACGCCAGGTACTCGATCCAGTGATCATCGATGTCGGTCACCAGCTGCATCTGTTCGCCGAACTGATCCAGCGCACCCTGGGCGACACCGTGGAGATGCGCCTGAATATCGGCACGGACCTGTGGCATACCAAGGTGGATCTCGGCCAGCTGGAAAATGCGATCCTGAATCTGGTGATCAACTCCCGCGATGCCATGCCCAATGGTGGCCGGCTGACCGTGTCCGCGCGCAATTTCCGGCCCGACGCGACATTCTTCCGCACCCATACCGATTTGGAACAGGGTGACTACGTGGACATCAGCGTATCCGATACCGGTATGGGCATTCCGCCGCAGGTGTTGTCACGGGTGTTCGAGCCGTTCTTCACCACCAAGGAAACCGGCAAGGGTAGCGGTCTGGGCCTGTCGATGGTGCATGGCTTCGCCAGACAGTCCGGCGGGACGGTGCTGGTGCACAGCGAGCTGGGCAAGGGCACACGCATCAGCATAATTCTGCCGCGTTGCACAGAGGCGCATTCCGGCCACGAAGACACGCTGGTGCAGAAGGGCATGCCTGGCGGTGACGAAGTGATCCTGGTGGTCGAGGATGACACCGACCTGCGTGCCACCACGATGCTGGCGCTGCAGCAACTGGGCTATCAGGTGCTGGAGGCGTCCAATGGCGATTCGGCATTGCGGGTGCTTCACGAGCATGCCCATATCGATATGCTGTTCACAGATGTGATCATGCCCGGTGTTATTCTGGGTCCCGAGCTCGCCTTGCGTGCCCGGGAGATACAGCCAGACATCAAGGTGCTGCTGACCACGGGCTACATGGGTGATCCGGTGCTGGCCAAGGCCGGCCAGCTGGTCCAGGAGGCCGTGCTCGCCAAGCCATACCGCAATGAAGAACTGGCATTGAAGATCAGGAACCTGCTGGACTAGGCAAGGCGCCCGTGGCGCGCGTGGAAATTTTGGCCGGAGGTGCATGTTGCAAGAGTCACCCAACCGATTGTTGGTGATTGATGATCAGCAGGAGCTGTGTGAATTCATTGCCGAGGTGGCCAAGCGGCTGGGCTTTGAAGCCATGGCTGTTACAGAAGCGGATACCTTCCGGCGCGTCTATCTGGATTTCAGTCCCACTGTTGTCGTGCTGGATTTGCAGATGTCGGGTGCGGATGGCATCGAGCTGTTGCGTTACCTCGGCAATCACGGCGCCAAGGCCCAGGTACTGGTGGCCAGCGGTATGGACCAGCGGGTCCTGAATACCGCCGAGCAGGTGGGTCGTGCCCAGGGTCTGAGCATGCTGGGCGCGCTGCAAAAGCCCATCATGCTGGGTGATCTTGAAGCCGTACTGCGCAAGACGATGAAGCCCAGCGTGGGCGTCACCGTGGTGGACCTGGAACTGGCCCTGGCGCGTAACGAGTTGCGGGTGCATTACCAGCCCAAGGCGCGCCTCACCTCCGACGTACGCTGGCAGGTGGAGGGCGTTGAGGCGCTGGCGCGCTGGCGGCATCCGATGCGCGGGTTTATTCCCCCGCCGGTCTTTATCGGCATTGCCGAAAGCAGCGGTCTTATTCGTCAGCTGACCGAACAGGTGCTGGAGATGGCCATGCGTCAGGCCGCCGAATGGCACGCCGCCGGATTGCCGTTGGCAGTAGCGATCAACCTGTCGCCGCGGTTGCTGAACGATCGCACTTTTCCGGATCTGGCCGAACGGCTGGCGACGCGTTATGGCATTGAGCCGCAATTCATTACCTTCGAGATCACCGAATCTGCCGCCATGTCCGATCCGGATACCACCATGGATGTGCTGACACGGCTACGCGTAAAAAACTTCGGCTTGTCGATCGACGATTTCGGCACTGGCTATTCATCCCTGAAACAGCTGTACCTGATGCCGTTCAGTGAGTTGAAGATCGATATCTCGTTTGTGCGCGACATGTGTCAGCGCGACGAAGCACGTGTCATGGTGGAAACCATGGTGATGCTGGCGCACAAACTTGGCCTGACGGCATGCGCCGAAGGCGTCGAGACGCAGGAAGCGCTGGACTTTCTCGCGCACATGCAATGTGATCGTGTCCAGGGTTATCTTATCGGCAGGCCCATGCCGGGTTCGGAACTGCCCAAGGTGATGGCCGACTGGAACGCCAGTGCGGCTCTCGTGCCTGAGTAACTGCGCTAATTTCGTATGACCACAATGAACCAATCTTCAGTCAGCAATAACCACGGGTCGAGCGCTGAACCGGATGCGAAATGGCGCGTGCTGCTGGTCGATGACGAACCCGTACAGCGCATGCTGGTGGGACGCATGTTGTCGCGAGCTCATTACGACGTGGTTACCGCGGAAGATGGTGAACAGGCGCTGGAGCGGGTGGCGCGCGGCGATATCTCGCTGCTGATTACCGACTGGGAAATGCCCAGGATGGATGGCCTGTCACTGTGTCGCGCGCTGCGCTCCCGGGGACTGGAACACTATGTCTATGCCATCGTGGTGACCTCGCGCGACGCAGTGGAAAATGTGGTAACGGGCTTGCAGGCCGGCGCCGACGACTATCTGGTGAAGCCCGTAATGGAGCCGGAGCTGCTGGCGCGCCTGAATACCGGCAAGCGCCTGATCGAGATGGAACGCTCGCTGCGTATTGCCAATGCCGAAAACCTGCGTCTGTCCATCACCGATGCGCTCACCGGCGTGTTCAATCGCCGCTATCTCATGGATCAGCTGCAGCGCGAACTGGAGCGCGCGCAGCGCTACCAGCATCCGTTGTCACTGATGCTGTGCGATGTGGATCACTTCAAGCGCATCAACGACACCTACGGACACCAGGCCGGTGACGACGTGCTGGTCAGTTTCGCGCAGGCGCTGCGTCGGTCGTTACGTGAAACCGACTGGATTGCCCGCTACGGTGGTGAAGAATTTGTGGTGGTCCTGCCAGAGACCGGTATCGAACACGCGCGTATGGTAGCTGAGCGTTGTCGCATCGATATGGCAACCCACCCGCACCAGGCGGCCGGCACTGATATTGCCGTGACCGCGAGTTTCGGCGTCACCGGCTGGCAGCCGGACATGAGTGCTGATGTGGTGCTCGACAAGTTGATTGCAGCGGCAGATGCCGGGGTCTATGCCAGCAAATCCGGCGGGCGCAATCAGGTGACGGTACAGCTGGTCACGGCATAGCTGCCTGGGTAGGTGGTCACGCTGCCCACAGGTCTTTACTGATGAACTGTTGTGCAGTTCGTCGTTTGCCAGAGCCTCACACAGTCGTGCACCGTGCCGGGTATGCATGCATTGGATGACGAGCAGGCACGACTCGAAACGAAAATTCCAGCATTGGTATACGTCTTCCAGTCTGGCTACAATGATTCGCACCTACAATAAGGAGTCGAGCCTTGACTCGCCCCAACGATCTTGAATCATTGCGCGAGGCGATCATCGCCCGCCACGAAACTCTCAGCCCGCGTCTTCGTCAGATTGCCGCCTATGTGCTCGACCATCCCAACGAGATAGGTCTGGAAACACAGGCGGAAATAGCTCGCCGGTGCGGTGTGCACGCGCCCACCATGGTGCGATTTGCAAAGGAATTCGGGTTTGATGGCGCAAGCCAGATGCAGCGCCTGTTCAGGGACGAACTGATCAATTCGGCGCCCAGCCCTTCCTGGGCTGAGCGCATACGTCAGGCCAACCTGCAGACCAGCGATGGCCGCGCCCTGACACCGCACGAGCTCATGCAGGAGTTTGCGGCCGCCAACATCATTGCCCTCGGGCATATCCAGGAGACCATTTCTGCCGAGGCCCTGGATGGGGCTGTCGATCTTATCGATAGGGCTGCATCGGTTTGCATATGCGGGTTGCGCCGGTCATTTCCGATTGCGGTCTGGCTGGCATATGCCCTGCGGCACGTCGACAAACCGGTGCACCTGGTCGACGGGCTGGGCGGCATGCTCGGCGAGCAAAGCGCCATGATCTCGAAGTCCGATCTGTTGTTCGCCATCAGCTTCAGACCCTATGCCAAGGAAACGCTGGAGGTTGTTGCTCACGCCAGGTCGGTGGGCGCATCAGTCGTGGTGATCAGTGATGGCGAACTGAGTCCGGTATCGCGCCAGGCTGATGTATCATTCAACGTAAAAGATGCTGAAGTCCGTCAATTCCGCTCCCTGACTGGTTCAATGTGTATTGCACAAACCCTGGTCATCAGCTATGCCCAGCTTATCGAAAGCAGACGTTAGAACAGGTTCTTGGAGCGCCTGATCCGGAATTGAGCTGTGGTCAGGCGACGGCTGCACCGAATCCCTTGCGAGCCTTTGGCAGGCCGCTCACCCAAGCATCGATCATGCGCTTGTAACGAGCGGTGACAGACGCTTTGGCGCCGGTATCGTCCAGATGCCCCGCGAACCAACCGGCTGCCGCATCAGCAAAGATGCTGCGACCAACGGCAAATCCACGGCAGATGTCGAAGCCCGCAGCGACGCGCAAACCTTCGGCCAGTGGCGCCTCGTCTGCGCCAAGGCCGAGGACAACCACGCCCTTACAGTGCGGATCGTGCTGGCGGATAATGCGGGTGATTTGTTGCCAGCCCTCTGACGATTGTCCCTGCAGCTTCCACCAGTCCGGCCGGATTCCCAAATCGTAGAGTCGCTCCATCGCGCGCGGCAACGCGTCACGCTTCGCTCCTGGGCCGATATCAGGGCAGATGATTTCCAGAACGATGCGTCGCTCCAGCGCCAGAACGCTTGCATAAAGTTCCTGCAGCTTTTCCTCCTGACGAATGCGCAGGTCATCGGCATCGTCCGGGTGATAGAAGGCAAGACATTTGACGATACGATCTGACGGCCAGGCGGCGATGGTTTGCGCCGCTGCGAATACCGGATCGAACTCCAGCGGGCGTGAGCCGGGCATTTCAATTGGGGCCGCGGTCCAGATCGAATGGCCGGAAGCTGCCACCTGATCCAGTGCTGCCCGGCCATGCCGGTCATCAATAATGGTGCCGTAGCGTACCGAACCATCGCTCTTGCCAACGATATCCAGGAGCGCTTCGGTCAACAGCATCTTGAAGTGGCTGATGTCCTGGTTCGATCGTCCATGTGCAGCCGCCAGTTCTTCCAGCTGGGCGCGGTGATCATAGGCCAGCACGCATAGCGGGCGCGGATCGTCCTGCCACATGGCAGCGCGGTGCAGGTGCGCCATTTCCGGGTCCTGGCGCGGGTCTGAAACCGGATTGCTTGCCATGAAATGTTCCAGCTCGGCGGGCCCGGGCATTGCCGGTGTGCAGCCATGCCGCGTTACGACCACAGCACCGCAGGCATTACCGAGCCTGCCGCATTCTCGCCAGGACTTGCCATCGACCCATGCGCGCAGGAAACCTGACAGGAAGGCATCGCCGGCGCCGACGGTATTGAACACTTCGACTGGGAATCCGGGAATGACGACTCCTTCTTCAAGCGAGCTGATGGTGGCAGCATCGAATACGGTGCAGCCGGCGGCACCACGCTTCAGAACAATCGCACCGCTGCTCAGGGAGCGGATTTTCTGTACCGAGCTCAACAGATCGGTAGTTCCTCCGGCGATGGCAATCTCTTCCTCAGTGCCAATAACCATGTCGCACCAGGGCAGAACTTCCTGGGTAAAACCCGTGACAACGGATGATTCAACGTAGCGGCTGGCGCCATCGCCAGCCACGGTAAGTCCCCAGAGCACCGGGCGGTAGTCGATGTCTAGTATTACGCGTCCACCGGAATTCCTGCATGCGCGCATGGCCTTGTGAACCGCCTTGCGGGTGCTCGGCGTGGACAGGTGGGTGCCGGTTACCGCCAGCGCATGGGCCGACGCGATGAATGTCTCATCGACATCATCCTCAATCAGTCCCATGTCGGCGCAGCGTTCACGGAAGAAAATGTGCGGGATCTGACCGTTCGGGCCTATGCCCAGAATCACCAGTCCAGTGAGTCGATCGGGGTCGGTACGCACGGCACTGACGTCGACCCCCTCACGCTGCAGCTGTTCGCGGACGAACCGACCCATATGATCGTTGCCCACGCGGGTCAGCATTGCGCTGCGCACCCCGAGTCGCCCGAGGCCTGCGGCAAGATTACCGGACGAGCCGCCGAGGTACTTGGCGAAGGTCTGCATGTCTTCAAGTCGGCCTCCCACTTGCTGGCCGTACAGATCGACGGCCGCACGCCCCAGGCAGATGATGTCCAGATGCTTTTCAACCATGAGCCTTCATCCCGTTGGCCGCGAGCGCCCCATATCTGTGTTTTTTTGTCATGAATTCAGTCCTGTTTGCGTCCCCGATTAAGGTCAGATCCAGAGCCGCAACGGAAGAACAGGGTCGCAATGCTGGAAGATGAAATGAGGCAGCAAGATAGCGCCGCCGAAATAAACTTTCAATAAATAAAAAAGTGAAACGAAAGTTATTTGTGTAGTAAGCTCCCTCTACTGGGGGGGATCCCGGTGACCATCAGTTTTTTCATTGGTGACTCCGCTGGGGGAGGATCAGTTTTGAACAGCCTCAATAAATACAAATACCGCCGAGTCGCTGCGTGCCGGAGGTTCGCAAGACGTCCTTCAATGAGGGCGGGCTTCCTGGGGGTAATCCTGGCCGCCGTTTTTGCAGGCCAGCCGGCAGTGGTACATGCCCAGTCGCCGGCCGCCTTGAATCCTGCGAACTGGGCCGAGTACGGTGGAGGTGCCGACAGCGCACATTACTCATCGCTGGCGCAGATCAACAAAGACAACGTCAAAGAACTGCAGCAGGTCTGGTTCTTTCCCGCGCCGACAACGGGTGGCCGTTTCGGCTTCAACCCGCTGATCGTCGACGGCGTCATGTATGTGCAGGGGGCCAACAACACTGTCAACGCGCTCAATGCCGAAACCGGCAAGCTCATCTGGAGCGTGCCCAATGCACAGGGCATTACCAATCGCGGCATCAACTACTGGGAAAGCGCAGATCGCTCCGACCGGCGACTGCTGTACTCGGCTGACGACCAGTTGCGCGCAATCGATGCGCGTACTGGCGCAGTAATCAAGTCGTTCGGCAAGAACGGTATGGTCAACTTGCGAGAGAACCTGGATCGTGATCCGCGCAGCGTCAATCGCATCCAGTCCGGCACCCCCGGCAGGGTTTATCGCGATCTCATCATCATGGGGTCGGCAACCGGTGAGGATTACGCGTCGCCACCCGGGCACGTGCGCGCCTACAACGTGATTACCGGCAAGCTGGTCTGGACCTTCCGCCCGATACCCGCGGCCGGCACTCCCGGTTCTGAAACCTGGCCAAAGGGCTACGATACTTACATCGGTGGCGGTAATGTCTGGGGCGAGATAACGGTCGATTACGCACGCGGCATCGCCTATCTGCCCACCAGCTCTCCGACCTACGATTTCTATGGTGCGGATCGTCTGGGCAACAACCTGTATACGGACAGCATCGTGGCTCTGGAGGCCAGCACTGGCAAGGTGTTGTGGCACTTCCAGATGATCCATCACGACCTGTGGGACTACGACACCGTCACGGCTCCGCAGCTGATTACCGTCAATCACGACGGCCGCACCATCGATGCAGTCGCGCAAGCGACGAAACAGGGATTCCTGTTCGTGTTCGACCGGGTAACCGGCAAGCCGCTGTGGCCCATCGAAGAGCGTCCGGTTGCGAAGTCGCAGATGCCGCTTGATCGGGCATCGCCGACACAACCATTCCCTACCCGTCCGGCGCCGTTTGCGCGTCAGGAATTCACCGAAGCCGATGTCAATCCATTCATCACCGATCCGGCGGAAGTCGCCCGTATCAAGGCGTGGGTGCGCAATGCGCGTTATGAGGGTCTGTACACGCCGCCTGGTCTGACCGATGCGATCCAGATACCCGGCAACAATGGCGGCGCCAACTGGGGTTCGGGTGCGGCAAATGCCAAGCGTGGTCTGGTGTTCGTCATGTCGAAGGATGCTCCGACCATGTTGCGTCTCGAAGCGCAGCGCCCGAAGGGCGGATTCAATGCGCCGCCTGCAGTGCGTGGTGCCGGCTTCTATGAAAGCCGCTGCATCGGCTGCCATGGTATTGATCGCAAAGGTCACGCTGGCATGGGAACGCCAATCACTGATGTAGTGCAGCGTCTGGGCGCTGCGAACACGGCTCAAGTGATCAAGAATGGCCGCAATCAGATGCCGCCCTTCGCGTCGATGCTCAACGACGCAAACATCGAAGACATAGTTACCTTCCTCACCGATCCTTCCGCTGCAGACGCACCCGTAGCCAGTCGTGGAGGTGGCGGTCGAGCTGAGGCCGAGGTCGAGCCACCCTCGACTCCGGGACAGCGCTTCTTCACGGGCTATGGCACCATGAATGCCGAGAATGGCTTGCCTGCTATCGGTCCTCCGTGGTCAACCTTGACCGCTTATGATCTCAACCTCGGTACCATCAAATGGCAGGTGCCGCTGGGTACCGTGCCATCGCTGGCGGCCAAGGGCTTTACCAACACTGGTAGCTACTGGCCGCGCGGCGGCGTCGCGGTAACCGCTGGCGGTCTGGTGTTTTCTGGAACCGGTGGCGATCAGACAGTCCGCGCTTACGACCAGGATACCGGCGAAGTTTTGTGGGAACACAAACTCGCGACTGGACCTGAAGGCATACCGTCAGTGTACGAAGTCAACGGACAGCAGTATGTTGTGTTCTGCACCCGCTCCGGCGACGCCGCAGATAACCTGCCGGCGAATCCGAATCAGGTGACGCAGGCGAAAGACGATCCTGCAGCGCAAGGTTATTACGTATTCGCACTACCCAAGCGGTAGGCATCGTCGCTTTGTTTGAGGGTGGTTGCTTGGCAAGTGATTGCGGCAACCACCGCTTCGAAACAGAAGCAGCAGTCGGCAAAGAGCGGGGGGGCTCGGCGCTATCCCGAAAAAAACTAGTCAGACCTGGGAGAACCAACTTGAATATCAC
This sequence comes from uncultured Pseudomonadota bacterium, assembly GCA_963748005.1. Taxonomy (GTDB): domain Bacteria; phylum Pseudomonadota; class Gammaproteobacteria; order Steroidobacterales; family Steroidobacteraceae; genus CAILZL01. The sequence goes on along the minus strand of CAVVHH010000002.1, from coordinate 864,085 downwards.
CTTCTTTATTTTCACCATCTTTCTGGGAGTGGTGCTCACCGTACATCTGGCCATGAACGGCAAGGTCGGTGCAGCCATTGGTAATCCGCGCGTTGCGAATGGCCTGTTCTGGTGTATCGGTGCCCTGGGCGCATGCATTATCGGCGCAACTGGATGGACTCCTGGCGCACTGGACGGCTTGAGCAATGTCAATCCGATCCTGCTGATAGCAGGGGTAATGGGCGCGTCGCTGGTGTTCGCAATCGCCTGGGCCATTCCTCGAGTGGGCGCCTTCGGTTTGATGATGGGCTTGCTCGCCGGTCAGATTCTTTCCGGCATGGTGCTGTCTCATTTCGGATGGCTTGGCTCACCACATCAGCCAATCACCTTGCTCAATCTGGTGGGTGCGGTGGTGATGGTAGGTGGCGTTGTCATGGCAACCTCGAGCGGCAAATCTTCCGGGTAACCAGCATTCATCGGGCGTCGTCAAGCAAGCCATAATTCAAAATAAATTGAGAGAACCAAAGTGAAAACTCCATTTTTTCTTTTCACGATTTTTTTGGGGATAGTCCTCACGGTTCACCTGGCCATGAACGGCAATGTGGGCGCAGCCATCGGCAATCCACGCGTTGCCAACGCGCTGTTCTGGTGTATCGGCGCATTGGGCGCAGTGGCCATTGGTATCACTGGTTGGAAAGCTGGTGCGCTCGCAGGCTTGAAGGGCGTAAATCCGATCCTGCTGACCGCAGGACTGCTGGGCGCCTCGCTGGTGTTCGCAATCGCCTGGGCCATTCCGCAAGTCGGCGCCTTCGGTTTGATGATGGGACTGCTCGCCGGTCAGATCATCAGCGGCATGGTGCTGTCCCACTTCGGTTGGCTGGGCTCGCCAGTGCAACCCATCAAGCCGCTGAACCTGATAGGTGCCATCGTCATGGTGGGCGGGGTGGTACTCGCCACCTATGTTGGATGATGTCTGAGTTCATCGAGATAAGTCAGGAGTTACGACGTTGAGAAAGATCAAACTCGGCCATTCCGGTCCGGAAGTCAGCCAGCTGTGCATGGGCTCGGATGTTCTGGGCAGCAAACACGACCGCCAGACTTCGTTCGCGGTGCTGGATGCGTTCCGTGAAAGAGGCGGCACCTTTCTGGACACCGGCAACTTCTACGCGTGCTGGCTGCCGGGTTCTGTGGGCGGCGATAGTGAAAACGTCATCGGCGAATGGTTGAAAGAACGTGGCTGTCGTAACGAGATGGTCATTGGCACCAAGCTGGGTTTTGATTATCCCGGCAGCCCCGGCGGATTGGCCGCGTCTGAAATTCAGAAGGAATGCGACAAGAGCCTGAAACGTCTGGGCACCGACCATCTCGACATCTACTGGGCGCATCGTGACGATCGCGATACATCGCAGGCCGAAACCATGCAGGCCTTCGACAAGCTGGTGAAGGCCGGCAAGGTCCGTTCGATTGGCGCGAGTAACCTGAAGGTCTGGCGCATCGCACAGGCCAACGAGATTGCCCGCGCCAATGGCTGGACGCAGTACACCGCTGTTGAGCAGCGCTTCACGTATCTGCGTCCACATCATGCGGCCGACTTCGGCCCGCAGCTGATCATCGGCGACGAGCTGAAGGACTTTGCCGCCGCCACCGGCGTGGCGCTGGTGGCCTACTCGATTCTGCTCATGGGCGCGTACTCCAAACCGGGCGCGGTGCTGCCGCCGCAGTATGCCGGCGCGGAAGCAGTGGAACGTCTGGCCGTGTTGAAAACCGTGGCGGCGGAAACCGGCTTTACCGTGAATCAGGTGATCATCGCCTGGGTCCGGCAACAGAGCCCGTCGATCCTGCCCATCATTGCCGGCAGCAAGCCGGCGCAGATTGCCGAGAGTGTCGACGCGCTGAAACTGGAGCTGAGCGCAGAGCAGATGCAGCGCCTGAACACTGCCGGCGATCCGGCCGACACGGGTGGCTGGTTGCAGCCCACCTGAGCGGATCTATATCGGGCAAGAAGCAAAGACGCAGGGCCTGACGAAACGAGGACACGAGTCTGCATACCCGTGCGACATCAGTTGCGTTGAGATGGTGGTGATTTCAAGAACTGCCGGGGGATGTCAAACATGTTTCGCGCGTACTCAGTGGCCTTGATTGCCACCATCGTATTTCCGCTGGGGACAGCAGAAGTACAGGCTGCAGGCCCTACTTTCGCCGCGGATAAGTTGTTCAGCGCTGCAGATCTGCCAGGATCGAAGACGCTCGGCGCAGCGCGCTGGACGACGCAAAATGGCGAGATCGTGGGTCGCCCAGCTCAAGGCTCCAATGGATGGCTGGTGATGCCGGTACAGCTGGCCAATCTGGCGGGCTACGCTGAATTTCGCTGTGATGGAGATTGCGCGGCCGGAATTCTCTTTCGCGCCGAACCAACCGCCAAAGGCGGCCTGCGCGGCATTCTGTTGTCTTCTGCGCCAACGGGCGGTGGTGTTTTCACTGTCGAAATCGACTCTCAAGGACGCGAGATTGCGCGGTCGCCTCTGCCAAAGGGGCGCAATGACGGCGGGCTGGCGAGTTCAATCGGCAACATTTCCGATGAAGGACGTGCTTCGCTGACGTCGCTCAGACCTGCAGCCATGCCCGCCGGGGTGGACGTTCCGGGAATAGAACGCGAGCGAGGCGATTACAAACCCGGTGACTGGAACTCCGTAAATTTTATTGCCTACAACGAGATGCTCAGGCCTTCGTTAAACGGCGCGCCTGGTTCGCAATATCTTCCCGATAGTCAGGCTCCAGCAACTGCCGGTGCGCACGGCGCTGTGGCGCTTTACGTGGGCGGCAATGGGACAGTTCGCTTCCGCAACGTGCGCGTAAAGGATCTCAACCGACGCGTCACACCAGCAGAAATCCAGTCGCCAAATTTCAAGAAGCTGCAGCTCGACGCGATGTACTACTCGTGGGGACCTGCGGTTGCGGACTTCAACAAGGATGGACAGTCCGACATTGTTGCCGGGCCCTTCTTCTATGAAGGTCCTGATTTCAAAGCGATGCAAGAGATATACACGCCGGTGGGGTACAACCCCGCCACGGATTATCCGCAAAAATCGTTTATCAATATTGCGTACGACTTCAACAAGGATGGTTGGGATGATGTTTTGACGATCGGCGGCAGTGCGGGTTATTCCACAGTCACGCTCTATCTCAATCCTGAAGGGCAGTCTCGGCACTGGACAAGCTGCGAAGTTCTGAAACCGATCGGCAATGAGGAGACGTTGTTCGAGGATGTCGACGGCAATGGCAAGCCTGAGCTGGTTCACTCGGCCAGGAACGCGATGGCCTATTCCACCTGGGATGATCAGAACCCCTGTACGTGGACGACGACACTGATCTCTGAGGCCGGCCCCTGGGGCGCGTACATCGGTCATGGTCTTGGCGTCGGCGATCTCAACATGGATGGTCGCAAAGACATGCTCAGTGCTTATGGCTGGTGGGAGCAACCCGCGCAACCAACAGCGGCCCTGTGGACTTTTCATCCGCAGGCTTTCGGTCGCCGTGGCGAATTCCAGGGTGGAGCAGGCGGTGCACAGCTGGGTGTGTATGACGTAAACGGCGACGGCTTGAATGATGTGGTGACGCCGCTCGAGGGGCACGGCTTTGGTTTGGCCTGGTATGAGCAGAAGCGCGGCACAGACGGGCTGCCAACCTTCGTCCAGCACATGATCATGGATGGATTCCTGACCAAGAACGCCGGGGATGTAATGTTTACTGAACCTCATGCATCGGCGTTTGCAGATATCGATGGAGACGGCATCAAGGACTTCATTACCGGCAAACGTTACATGTCACACCTGATGAGCTTTGGTGATCCGGATCCGTTCGGTGCGCCAGTGCTCTATGTGTATCGAACGGTGCGCAATGCAGCCGCGCCCGGTGGCGCCGAGTTTGTTCCGGAGCTGGTAAACAACCGCTCCGGCGTCGGCTCCCATCTCGACGTTGGTGACGTCAATAAAGACGGCAAGCCGGACATCGTCACCAGCGGGGCGCTGGGGACGTTTGTATTTTTTAACCAGACCACAGGCACCCGGCGTTAGATGTCATACGGGAGAACATGCGTGAGCCTTACGCGTCGGGAGTTTCTGTGCCGCAGTAGCGCCGCCGTTGCCAGCGCAGCCTTGATGTCGAACGCGTCATTGAGTGCTGCACTCGGTCAAAGCAGCCGCATCCCGCTGGGCTTTCAGGCCTTCGAGATCGTGCCCGACCTGAACAAGGACTGGGACGGCACGCTCAGGCAGATGGTGGCGATGGGCTACAAGCTCATCGACATGGTGGCAATGAATCCGTACACCACGCGCACCGGCAAGCAGCTGCGCGCCGAGTTCACGCGGGTTGGCCTCGACTGCAATGTCTGTCACTTCGGCTATGGGTTGTGGAGCAACAGCCTCAGTCAGACACTGGACTACGCCAACGCGCTGGGTGTGCGACATGTGATCTGCGGTCCGCGGCCGAAGATGATCGCCTCCGATGACTGGAAGACCATGGCTGAAGACCTGAACCGGTTCGGTACTGCATCGAAGAAGGAAGGTCTGACGATCGCCTATCACAACCACGAGATTGAATTCGTCAGGACCCCGCAAGGCGACATCCCGTGGGATCTGCTGATGGCGAGCACCGATCCCTCGATCGTCCGCTTCCAGATCGATGTCGGCAATCTGACGTTTGGCGGTGGCGATGCCGTCGAGTACTTCCGCAAGTACAACAATCGTTACTTCTCGTTTCACGCGAAGGACTTCGTGCCGGGCAAGGCTGCCGTTCCGGTCGGGGCTGGCATTCTCGACTGGAAACAAATTTTCCAGCTGGCGCGACAGGCCAATGTCGAGAGCGTCATCGCGGAAGTTGGTGCCTATGGTGCGGCGACACTTGATGGCGCGGCACTCGCGCCGGCCGAGCTGAGCATCCTCGAGTCATATAAACGTAGCGCGGAGTGGTTGATCGCTTACAAAGGCTAATAGCCGGCGATTCTCACGCAATGCAATCTCTTATATGATCGATGTTGAAAAAATTTAGATTCTGTTAGAGAAATTTGTAATTTTCGTTTCGTGAGGTCTCTGGCAAGCATGGCTGCGACATCCGGGCGAACTCCGCAATAACCGGAACTTTTAAGCTTCGAGGACATTGATGAAAGCCTTGGTGAAAACCGGAGTGGGAGACCGCCTTCAACCTGTGCGTGGACAAGAAGGCACTCAAGGTGCTGATGTATCTGGTCGACTGAGCCCATGAACGTAAGCGTGTTCGATGACCGTGCCTGTTTCCTGGGCGAGGGGCCGATGTGGCATCCGCTGCGTCAGCAATTTTTCTGGTTTGATGTCATCAACAAGAAGCTGCTGAGCAGAGAGCCGGGCAGTTCAGGTTTGAGTGGACTGCAGCTTGAATGGCAGTTCGACGAACACGTGTCTGCGGCGGGCTGGCTGGATCACGATCACTTGTTCATGGCTTCTGAAACTTCGCTATCCCGTTTCAATATCAACACCGGCAAGCGCGAGATCATTACTGCGCTGGACGCCAATAATCCGGTGACGCGATCAAACGATGGTCGTGTCGATCCCCATGGTGGTTTCTGGATCGGTACCATGGGCAAGTCAGCGGAAGCAGAGGCGGGCGCCATCTATCGTTTTTATCGCGGTGAGCTCCGGCGCATTTACGACCGCATCAGTATCCCGAATTCGATCTGCTTTGCGCCGGACGGAACACTTGCTTACTTCACCGACACGCCGAAGCAGATCATCTTCAGACAGCCACTCGATTCAAAAGGCTGGCCCAAGGGTGACTACGAACCATTTATCGATCTGCGCGCCGAGAACCGCTTTCCCGATGGTTCAGTGGTGGATGCCGAAGGCGCGATCTGGAATGCGCAGTGGGGCTCGGCGCGTGCAGCGCGCTATCTGGCGAATGGTCGCTTCGATGTGGCCGTGTCGGTGCCCAGTGTGCACAGCTCCTGTCCCGCATTCGGCGGCAGCGATCTGAAAACACTGCTGATCACCTCGGCACAGGAACACATTCCCAATCCATCGCCTCACGATGGTGTGACTTACTTTCTCGCAGATTCACCGTTTCGCGGCATTGCTGAGCCGCCGGTTCAGCTCTGAGTTCGCGCGCTTTATTACCCCCGACCCGGCATCGTTTACTGACATCGTTTACCAGAGGTTGCATTCCATGGCGTTTGAAGATCTGAAAAATAAAACGGTGGCCATCACCGGCGGAGCCGGCGTGATCGGCCATGCTTTGGGGCATGGTCTGGCTGCAAACGGCATGCGCGTCGCCATTCTCGATCTCGACGGCGGGAAAGCCACGCAACTGGCGCAAGAGCTGACGGAGCGGCACGGCACCAAGGCATTGGGGCTGAGTTGCAACGTGCTCGATAAAGATTCCATCGCCGCCGCGCGTGACGCACTTGTCGATCAATTCGGCCACCTCGATTTCCTCATCAACGGTGCCGGCGGCAACAGTCCCAAAGCGACCACCGCCATCGAACAAGTCGAGCTCGGCCAGCAGGATCTCAAAGGCAGCTTTTTCGATCTGCCGGAAGCATCTTTCCGCTCGACGCTGGATCTCAATTTCATGGGCACGGTGCTGCCTTCGCAAATACTGGGTCCGCTGTTGGTGCAACAGAAACAGGGCGCGATCCTGAATATTTCCTCGATGAACGCCTACCGGCCGTTGACCAAGATTCCAGCTTACTCGGCAGGCAAGTGCGCGGTGAGCAACTTCACGGAATGGCTGGCCGTTCACCTGGCCAAAACCGGGGTCCGGGTCAACGCCATTGCCCCAGGTTTTTTCCTGACCGAACAGCTCAAGTTCCTCGCCTTCGACGAAAACGGAAACCTGACGGACCGCTATCGACGGGTGCTGGAAAACACCCCAATGCATCGTTTCGGGGAACAGAGCGAGCTGGTCGGCCCCACTCTTTTCCTGCTGTCCAACCAATCGGCTTTCATCACCGGCGTCATTCTCCCAGTGGACGGCGGTTTCAACGCCTACAGCGGTGTTTGACCTGCAGCGATGATTGAAATGGGGCCTCGCGAGTATCTGCTGCTTGAGCTGCGCGAGGATACGTTCGATGCGCGCCGCGCGTTATCTGCCCGATAGTTGCTTTGATGTGGCGGTGACGGTGCTGGGCGTGCGCAGCTCCTGTCCTGCATTCGGCGGTGGCAATTTGAAAACGCTGCTGATCACGTCGGCACAAGAACACATCCCGAATCCATCAACGCATGATGGTTTGACTTACTTCATTGCTGATTCACTGTTCCGCGGAATTGCCGAGCCGCCGGTTCAGCTCTGACGTTGCGCCATTTAAATCGGCTGCACTTGGCCGGTGCGGCGCTCGGATGCAGCGGAAGGTTTGATAAGTGATTCAGCGGGTATGCCCAATTTGCCATGGAGACGCTGAATCATCGGCAATGTCAGTGAACGTCGGTAGGTCAACAATTCGTAGACACGATTCGCCCGTCCGATCACGTCTTCCAGATCTTTCACCGTCAAGCCGCGCTGGTCCATTTCAAATTTGATCGCTTCGACAGGGTCCGGAAAGTCCAGTGGATAATTCTTGCGCTCGTACGCTTCCACGAGCGTCACCAGCACGTCCACCTTGTCGCACTCTGCGTGCGTGCCAATGAACCTTCCGTAAACCACCCCGTAGGGATAATTGGTCCAGACAACCATTCGATGCTTGTCGCCTGCAATATTGAACGCAACGCGCCCGTCCTGAAGGATGCTTGCCGAACCAAAGGAGCGATTAGCATCCGCAGGAGGCGATACATGCGGGGATAGTATCGAAATTTGGCATTTGGGGCGGTATTGACAGGCATTGATGACGATACATTCACCTATCAACTGAAGGCGAGCGTTCATTGGCCCATTCCGCGTCACGTGCTGCGGGGGCACTCAGAAAAGCAAGTCAAAAAACAGCTAATAACAACGGGAGCGGAGCGCTGGTGTCGGCCGGACTGTCGACTCTAGAGCCTCCCAGGTGAGCGATATGAAGAAACTATTTGACCGCGGCGGTCCGAACTTCCTCTGGATTGCCGCGTGGATCGCGACTCTCGCGGGCCTTTCCGCTGGTCTGTGCGCGGCGATGAACCTTGCGCCCTGGCTGATGTTTCTCGGATGGAGCACTTACGTAACAGGAAACGGGAGCACAAAGGCGGGATGGTCGGCGGTTTCATGCGCGTTGCTTGGCGTGCCGCTCGGGATTGGCGGAGCGCTGTTCCTCGGAGCCATCGCCCCAGCGCTTGGTTCTTTCGCCCTTATGCTGGTGGTATTCCTGCTGGCTGGCTTTGCCGTGCTCTCCACGGTGACACCTCCTCTAAATAGCCCTGTTGGCTGGTTTCTCGGGCTGCTTGGCTACTTCGGTGCGCAAATGAAGCCGGAGGTCGCCAGCCTGTACCCTGTCATGGCGCCAATTCTTGTCGGTGCCATCTCGGGTTGGGTTGCAGGCTTGGTCGCGGCGAAAATCGCGGCCGCAGGATCTGTATCTCAGCCGGCATGATCCCAGGCGTCGGCGACAGACTGGCTCGATCACGAACGCTTGTAAATGGCATCGGAGACATTGTTGCGCGAGAAGATGCCAGCAGGGAGTTAACCGACTCCGGTTAAAACCTTCGCTTGACGAGCAAACCAAACTGGATCATGCGGGGGCGAGCGCATTGTCCATGCCGGGTTACAGAGCAAAACTGCAACGCAAGAATAGTACTGATATTGGCGAGCCTTGCATTACTCGCCTTCAAGCCTAGACATTAGATTCTGACCTGCAAGCAAGAAGTGCTGAACGCAAGCAAGTACTGTTCGAGCGAATAAAAGACTGAGGCAGAGATTAAGTAGTCTGGCTTGAAACCCATTCAAAAGAGTGCGTGCCTCATTTCAGACGAACAGCTCATCAGGGATAACGCAACACCATAGATCTGGGGCGGTGACAATGACTGAGAATATACATCCATCGCGCATTCGACTTGGTATGGTCGGAGGTGGAATCGGATCATTCATTGGGGTTGTTCATCGCATCGCCGGTCGACTTGACGATCATTTCGAGCTGGTCGCAGGCGCCTTCTCCTCTGATCACGAACGCGCAAAACAGTCGGGCCAGCAGCTCAGGTTGCAGCCTGATCGCATCTATGAAAATGCTGACGACATGCTTTCGGCAGAAGCATCGCGACCGGACGGAATTGACGCAGTCGTCATCGCGACTCCCAATCATCTCCACTACGAAAATGCGATCGCTGCCATTGAAAAGGGTTTCCACGTCATTTGCGACAAGCCCCTGACGGCGACCGTTGCAGAAGCAAGGGACTTGAAAGCTCGTGCGATCGCTGCAGGAGTCGTTTTTGTTGTCACGTACAACAATACCGGCTACCCAATGGTTCGCGAAGCGCGTGACATTGTAGTTTCAGCCAGGTTTGGCAAAGTCCGATGTGTACAAGTCGAGTATGCGCAAGACTGGCTGACTGAAGCCGTGGAAAGCCGAGGACACAAAGGCGCTGAATGGCGAACCGACCCGTCACGCGTCGGTCTTGGGGCTTGCACGAGCGACATTGGTACCCACGCGTTCAACCTCGCTGGCTATGTTACCGGCTTGCAGATTGAATCCGTCATGGCGGAGGTTTCCAGCTTTGTGCCTGGCCGGAAGATGGATGACGACATCAACGTATTGCTGAGGTACAGCGGTGGCGCTCGTGGCTCATTGTGGGCGTCACAGGTCGCACCAGGTAGCGAAAACGGCCTCAGGTTGCGGGTTTATTGCGAGCGTGGCGGGGTCGAGTGGAATGGCGAGACGCCGAATCATCTCAAGGTCACCGAATACGGCAAACCGCCCACTACCTTGACTCGCGGCGGATTTGGCATTGGCAAAGCAGCGGCACGTGTGACCCGTATGCCGGCCGGACTACCTGAGGGGTACCTTGAGTGTTTCGCCAACACCTATCTGGATGCCGCCGAGCTTATCCGGGCAGCAATGGAAAATCGCCCTCCCGATCCGGCTGCAACCACAGTGCCACAAGTAGATGCAGGCATAGAAGCCGTGGCTTTCGTCAAGGCGGTTATCCATTCGGGAAAGGAGCGTTCGTGGGTGACGGTGGACACTTGAACGAAGATAAACATCCATGGCAATTGCCAGGGAATTCAACATTGCAAGAATAGTATCAATATTGGCTCAGTCCGCATAAGCGCCATCACTCCATCAGCACTAATCTCTGGCAGCCATAGCATGACCATGCACGACGCTGTTGCGCAACCAGAATACGACCGGAGTTCCATTGTTCACGGGACGGATCTCATCGGCGCTGAGCTTGCCAGTGATTGTGCGTGCGCTCATCAACTCAATCGAATTGAGCTCGTCAATTTTCTTCGGGTGATAACGCGACAGCCATAGCTGAGCGCTGTCCTTAATGAATCAGAGGTATCCATGTTGCAGCAGGCACGAGAGAAATCGAACGAAGCCAATATCCCTTATCGGACGCGGATTATCGAAACCAAGCGCAAGTTGCGCGCTCAGATTACCAATATGCCGCAGCGCTTTGCAGCCATGACGGCGCGCGTCGAGAAACAGCTCGATCAGATCGTGAACGAACGTACACAAGGCATCAGTCCTGTTCCACAAATTGATTTTGGACAGCTTGATCAAGTTACTGAGACTCAGAAGGACCATATTCGCCAACGTGGCTGTCTCGTGATCCGCAATGTGTTTGAAGACTCACGGGTCAATGACTGGAATGGGGAACTGGCCGAGTATCTCACCAGCAACAACTATCTTGAGAAGCTCAAGACGAGTGGTGCTGTAGACAACTATTTCAATACGCTCGCCAGCGCAAAGCCTCAGATCTACGGTGTGTTCTGGTCGCGTCCTCAAATGGAGGCACGCACCGACCCCGCCATGGCGAGGGCCAGAAGATTCCTCAATCGGCTGTGGCGTTACGAGTCACAAGAGGGTCCGGTATTCAATCCCGATCGTGATCTGATTTATGCAGATCGCGTGCGCTTCCGCGAGCCAGGGGATGCTTCGCTGGGGTTGTCACCCCATGCGGATGCTGGCTCCATCGAGCGCTGGATTGATCCTGCCTATCACACCAAGGTGTATCGTCATTTATTCGGTGGGGATGTCACCAAGTACGACCCGTTTGAAGCGTGGGGTCGAACCGAGACAGTCGAAATTCCGTCGCCTGCCGTCTGCCGGATGTTCCGTACCTTCCAGGGCTGGACCGCGCTGACCGCTCAAGGACCTCATGACGGTACGCTTCAGCTTTTGCCGGTTGCCGATGCGATGGGCTGGATGCTGCTGCGCGCTCTGCAGGACGACGTGCCCGAGGATGAGTTGTGCGGCTCAGCTGCCTGCCGCGCAATGATGCTCGTCGAGGATTACCACCAGCTACTGCTGCGAGGCTACGGCTCCATACCGCAGATGCAGCCGGGCGATACTATCTGGTGGCACCCCGATGTGTTGCACGGAGTCGAAGATGAGCATCGGGGCACGGGCTATTCGAGCGTCATGTACATTGCACCAGCTCCAGACTGCGCCAAAAACCGAGCGTATGCGACCCTCCAAAGGCCGGCATTCGAGGGTGGTCTGTCGTCACCAGATTTCGCGCCCGACGACATCGAAGTGGACTTTAAGGGTCGATATACCAAGGCCGACCTCAGTCCGCTGGGCCTGCAGCAAATGGGATACACGGGATAAGCAGAAGGTCGTCCGCTCGAGCGAGCACACAACGCCGAGCGGACCTGCGCGAACGTCAGGTCAAGTATCAGCGTATTGCATTTATCACGGCTCTGACGGCTGCCGATTGAGATAGCGGACTTTACGCTGGCCTTATCGGTGTTGTTTGGCGGCAATAACTGTGCAAACGAGTTGGTAGCATCGGCGAAACAAGCGGTAAAAAAATGATCAGCGCCCCACAATCCACGACCGCACAATCATCACTGGCAGCCGGTGATGGCAAACGGATCACGATCGATGCGATCGGCTTTTTCTCATTTTTCGTCTTTGGCAGTCTGACCAGTCTCAATGACATCCTGATGCCAAAGCTCAAGGACCTGTTTCAACTGAGCTATGGCGAGATGACCATGGTTCAGTTTTGCTTCTTCACCAGCTACCTGCTGGTTTCCATCCCGGCCGCACACTTGATTTACAGAGTGGGTTATCTGCGGTCGCTGGCCTCAGGATTCTTCGTCATGGCCGCAGGATGCACGATATTTCTGCCGGCTGCCTGGTCTGGCTCATTCCCGCCCTTTCTCGTCGCGCTGTTCATTCTTGCGGCGGGCGTAACCATCATTCAGGTCACGGCAAATCCGCTCATCATCCATCTCGGTACAGCGCAGACAACACCGACGCGCCTGACATTCGCGCATGCCTGCAACTCGATAGGTACCGTCGTCGCCCCGTTCTTTGGGGCCATCCTCATTCTGGGAATCAATACTTCCGCAACCGTGCAGAGCACCGCCGCAACTGACCTGGTTACCATCCGGGCGGCAGAAGCTGCGACGATCAGTCGCACCTACCTCGCTATTGCGGTCGCGGTGCTTGCAGTTTCAGTGCTCGTCTGGCTGCTCAGGGACGGATTGGGTCGTCCAGTCAGAACTGAAGCACGCAAGGTGCGACTCCTCGATCTGATGCGTCGGCCGCGTTTTGCATTCGGAGTGACCGCCATCGGCCTTTACGTCGGAGCCGAGGTGACTATTGGCAGCCTGCTGGTCAATTACCTCGCCGAGCCGAGCACCATGAGTTTCACACATGAAGCAGCCGGTAAGTACCTGGCCTTCTACTGGGGCGGCCTGCTGGTAGGCCGACTATTCGGGCTGCTTGTGTTGCGGGTGGTGCCCGCCGCCCGATTGGTTACCTTGAATGGCCTCATGGCATTGGTGCTGATTCTAATTTCGATCAGCACCACCGGGTCGATTGCAGGATGGACCATGCTGGCGGTCGGCCTTTTCAATTCGATCATGTTTCCGCTGATCTTCGCGTTGACCTCGGAGGGGTTGGGTGAACGGGTCTCCGACGGCTCTGGCATTCTCTGTGTTGCCATCGTTGGCGGCGCCATTGTTCCATTGATCACCGGTCATGTGGCAGACGCCACAACGCTGACTGCGGCATTCGTCGTACCGGCACTTTGTTATCTCGGCATCATTGGATTCGGGTGGTATGCACGCCATCCCGCCGTCAATGACTAACCTGTGACCCATTGAAACACTATGGCCACGTCTACTGCGGAGCAGGCTGCAACAGCATTCTGTCTGCTCTGAATGTCTGGCTACCAGACCATTCTATAGGTAGCGACAGTTTCGTCCTTGGAGATCCGAAGGCTCTCGTAGATCGCATTGCATCCTGCCGGGCACCAACTGTAAACGTACTGAAGAAAATTGCGCCTGCGAGCCGAACACTGCTCATATCTGGAGAAGACCCGTTCTATTGGACGCAAATCGTTACGGAAGTGGGTAGACGTTTTTGTGGTCCATCGGTCTTGAGGAAGCCGTAAGAAGTAAACCTGTCACTGCGGTCACATCTATCAAGCTTCAATGGTTTGCGCTGAAGCATCGCTATGCAGACGTCGTGACTTTTAATACTATTCTTGCGCCGAAGCTTGAGCACCAGCTGGAATCCAGTCATGAAATCAGCTTTTGAAAAAGTCACGATGGAAGCGAGGACCTCAGTCGCCCTGCTCGACAGAAGGCTGCCTAACGGGATTCCGTTTGAATGGCACCACCATCCGGAGTACGAGCTGACTCTGACGTTGAACAGCAAAGGTCACCGATTTGTCGGAGACCACATGGGAGCGTATGACGATGGCGACTTGGTGCTGCTGGGACCCAATGTGCCGCACACATGGTGCTCAAACGAAGTCCTCGATTCGAACCGTCCGCACGTGGCAATCGTTTCCTGGTTTTCTGAAAACTGGGCAACTGATGTCATACGCCTGATGCCGGAGTTGGCTGCTATCAAGAAGATGCTGACCGAGGCGCGCCGGGGCATCCACTTTTCGTCCAAAGCCGCCCGCGACGTCCGCACGCTGATTGAAGATCTGCCAAAAGCATCTCCAGACTTACGACTCCTTGCCTTGCTGCAGGTGCTGCGTCGGCTGGCGCAGGACGATCGCAGAACGCTATTGGCAGACCGCTACACTACTCCCGCCGCTATTGCCCCGGACGAGCGCTTGCAACGGGTCCTTGTACATCTGCATAAACATTTTGATGAACCGGTCAACGTCGATGATTTGGCTGCGATGGCCTGCTTGAGTCCGTCGGCCGTGCATCGCATGTTCCGGAAACATGCGCGTATGACGCCCATCGCCTATGTCATGCGGCTTCGAATTGGAAACGCCTGTTCGATCCTCATGGAAAAGGATGTGAGCATCGGGGCGGTGGCCAGCCGTGTGGGCTATAAGAATTTGGCGAATTTCAATCGTCAGTTCAGGACACTCAAGGGCATGACTCCCCGTGAGTTTCGCGCACTGCATCACCGCAGCAGCTAGCAGACGATATTTTGCTCGACGGGCTTGGTCGAACCGCGAATGATGGGTTCATTGCGCACAACCGCGACGCGTCGCGGTGCCGATCGAATCCGTTTACTACTTCCCATGTCGGCGATCAAAAAGATTTGCCGCGGTTGATGTTATCACCTTGGCAAGTTAACGAGCCGCAGTCATATGTAACTTCGTGTCCGCACACAACTGACCAAGAGCGTCGATTCAAGGGAGCTGCGCCGTAATCCAGACGCCCCCGGTTGACCCTTCCCCGCTTGCGAGGAGGAGGGGAGGAAGCGCTCACTTTGAAGTCGGCATCACAAACTCCGCACCCTTCTCGATGCTTTCCGGCCAACGCTGCATGATCGACTTCTGCTTGGTGTAGAAACGCACTCATTGCCGTGGGCACGCACTTCGCCGATCACAGCCCGCAGTGCCGCGACAACGTCGTCGGGTCGGTCGTGGTGGATGTAATGACCGGCGCCCCTCACGTGCTGGGCGGCACTGACGCCGAGCAGGCGCTGCCAGTCACTGGCCAGCGAACCGGTCATCTTTGCGAACGCAGTAGATTCCATGAAACCGAACTGGGTGCGCACCAGCAAGCGCGCCGGAATCGTGAGCGGCTGTTGCGTATCGATGTGCTCGAGGCATCGCGCCTGGTCGTCGAACTCGGCGCGCATCACGTCACTGAACGCGACAGCGCGCATGACCTTCATGAACGCGGCTGTTGCAGGCGCGTCGTGTTGCATCCGTCGCCAGTGATCAGGATGCGTCGGGTCCACCAGCAGGATTCCGGCAACGTCCTTGGGATACAGCTTGGCGAAGACGTACTGATACAACCCGCCGAAGGAATGCCCGACCAGGATGTATGGCGGCGCCAGTCCCGAATGACGCAAGGCCTGCCGTAGCTCGGCGGCGATGGTGCACGGATCGCGCGGGCCTTGCTCCGGCGCGCGGCCGCCATATCCCGGACGATCGTACGCAAAGACTTGCGCCTGTGCTGCGATCACGGCGGACACGGCACTCCAGGATTCATGACCGTCGCCAAGTCCTGCTTGCAATACGACTGTCGGCCGCTGTGCCGTCGCAGCCGAAGTCATCACCGTTAGCAGCGCCATCATCGCGAGGCGTGGCATGGCTACGCTACCTTGGCCCGAACCTTGTCTCGCAGCAGCAGCCAGGCCAGGCCGATTCCCATGGCGATGTCGATGCTCCCGCAGAACATGGGCCACCACTGCGGCATGCCGGGATTGGCGATGACGTGCCCGTGAATGGCATCGAACAGACCGTGCGCCGCGAGTCCGGCGGCCACGATCCACAGGTTGCGCCTGAAGCCGATGACTGTCGCAGCGAAGAACAACGCCGCTACCGCGCATTCGGCGATGAGCGCCTCGGTCGAGCCGCCCATGATCGCGAACAGGCCGTAGTACGTCGCGACGACCGCCAGCACAGTCGAGTAGAACGCGCGATCGCGGTCGAGGCCAACCACCCTTCCGAACACGAATACAAACAATCCGAGGCCAACGCCAATCAGGTATGCCATGGTCATGCTCCACTCATGTGAAAAGCGGCTGCCGGCATTGCCGGCTGCTGGCTCAATTGCGCCACGATTCGCCCGACCACGTGTGCCGCGTCTTCCGCGACGCCACCGATCAGCGCGGACCGCGCCCGGAACTGGTAACGCATGCCGACAAACGCCAGGCCCGACACGTCGATGGCCACGCCGCGCTGGTGGCGCGGATAGCCGTCGAGCCCGAACGCCGGCAGCTCGATCCACGAGTAGTCGGGCCGGAAGCCCGTGCACCAGACAACGGCCGAGATGCCGCCGACGGTTGAACCGTCTTCCAGCAACGGCATGCCGTCACGCACGGCAACGACACGACCGGTGCGCGTAACGCCCGCGTCAGCGAAGGCCATGGGCGGTGTGCCCACCAAGGGATCGCCTCCGAAACGTCGTGCTTGCAGACGCTTGCGCCCGCGCGCGGAGTCGGTCGACGTGCGTAGCCGCGTGTGCCAGATCCAGTCGAAAATGTCGCGGCCCAGCAGTCGACGTGGTATTGCGCCGGTGTCGCGACCGGCCAGCAGCGTGTCGCGGCCGCTGCCGGCCAGCTCGATCGAGATCTGCGCGCCGGAATTGCCGGCGCCGACCACCAGCACTCGGCCCGGTGGCAATTGCGAGGGTCGCCGGTAGTCGCTGGAGTGCAGCTGGACAATGCGCGGATCCAGCAGTGAGGACAGCCCGGGAATGCTCGGCCGCTGGTTTGCGCCGGTGGCGATGATCACCGAGCGTGCGGTCAGTGTTTCTCCGTCGTGCAGCGTGACCACGAACTCATCGGACTGCCGGCGCAGCGCGGCGACCGGCGACTGCTCGCGGATGGGCAGTGCGAACGCGGCGACGTAATCGCGAAAGTATGCCGCGACCTGATCCTTGTTCGGCAAGTCATAGGGCCGACCGGGAAAGCGCATCCCCGGCAGATTGTTGTAGCGGACCGGCGTGAACAATCGCAGGCTGTCCCAGCGGTTCGTCCAGCTGTCGCCGACCTTGCCCGCATCGAGTATCGCGAAACCCAGGCCAGCCTGCCGCAGGTGGTAGCCTGCGGCGAGGCCGGCCTGGCCGGCGCCGATGACGATCGTGTCGAGAGTCTTCATGGGCGCCTCCTCACTTCACGACTGCTTCACGCACGCGCACTCGTGCGCCGTGCAGCAGGCCTGCTGCGGGCACGTGCAAGCACCGCCACTGCTGCAGGGGCATGGGCACTTGGCCGGGTTTTGGGCTTGAGTGTGGGTCTGCTGCTGGGCTTGGTTCTGGGACTCGTTCATGGCATTTCTCCTGGCTTGGTTAATGTGCGGAACACTCCACACGATGGAAGCTACGATAGGCTTCGCCCCTCACTGCGTATTGAAAGTGCCCGCTCTGTTTCTTGGAGGAATCCCGTGCCCGGCTTGAACAAACCTGCTGCCCCGGTCGGCGGATTTAAGTGGCAACCGAAAACGCGACCCCGCTGGTACCTGTGGGACGGCGGCTTCCTGCTGGTGGGCGAGGGCGGTGGCGAGGTGCCGGCCCACGCACATCATGCGATCCAGGTCTTCATCGCCGTCGACGGTAAGGCCGTGATCCGCACCACCGGCACGAGCTGGCAGGAAGGCCGCGGCGCGATCGTCAAGCCCGATGTCGAGCATGGCTTCAACGCGCAGGGCTCGCGGGGCGCAATGATGTTCGTCGATGCGGAGTCGAGCGAAGGCCTGTGGCTGCGCTCGCAGCTCATGCAGGACATCACCATCGTCCCCGACGCGCGCGTCGACGCGTGCGCTGGCGAGCTGCGAACCTTCCTGGACAACCCGCTGGCGGCGCCCGACGCGGGCGACCTCGTGCGGCTGTGCGTGCGCGCGCTCTGCGCGGGCTCGCCGCCCCTGCGCCGGATCGATCCACGCGTGATGCGCGTCGTGCAAGCGATCAATCAGTCGGACGAACTGCGCCTGTCGCTCGAGGATGCCGCGAAGCTCGTGCACCTGTCGCCGGACCGCTTCGCGCACGTTTTCAAGGATGAGCTGGGGCTGCCGTTCCGACGCTACATCCTCTGGCGCAAGGTCACGCGCGCAATGATCGCGATCGGCCGCGAACGCACCATCGCCGACGCAGCGCATGCCTCCGCATTCGCGGACGCCGCGCACCTTACGCGCACGTTCAACGAGATGTTCGGGATTCCACCATCGGTCCTGATGCGCGGCGAGTTTTTCGAGGTGCCGTCGCCGTTCACGCAGGCGGTCTGATGCTTGCGCCCACCAATGGTCGTGTGACTAGAAGCGCGTCGACAGAGTTCGGTAACCCTCGGAGGCTTACGACGGCAAAAGGATGAACCTGATCGCTGCAGCCAGAAATTTTTGGCCAGACCGGGTCAGTTGAACTTGTACGGACACTGTACGGGTGTTAGTGTCGGCACTACGGAGGGCCAGAATATGAGTGTCGCAAAACGTCGCGAAGACCGGTTGGAAGTCCGTTTGAGTCCAACCGCCAAACAACTGCTGCAACGGGCGGCGCTGGCCGAGAACAAGACCGTCAGTGCCTTTGTGCTGGACAGCGGGCTGACGGCTGCGGCCGAAGCCTTGGCCGATCGGCGAGAGTTCGTGCTGAACAGCAAGCAATATCAGGCGTTTGTTGCGGCGCTGGATGCACCGCGCAAGCCAAAGCCGCGACTGGAGAAATTGCTCAAGACCCGGAGCGTGCTGGAGCAATGAAACTGGCAGGTGTCGTCAAGTTGGCGGCGCAGCATGTGCTGGACGAGTTTGATTGCGGCCACGAAAGCCTTAACAGGTTCCTGCGGCGGCATGCCTGGGCCAACCAGCAGGCGAACAGTGCCCAGACCTATGTCGTACTCAGTGGCCAGAGCGTCATCGGGTTCTATAGCCTGGCGGCGGGTATGGTGACCCATGAAAGTGCCACGGAGCGGGTCAGGAAGGGGCAGGCCAGACAACCGATCCCGGTAGTGTTGCTGGCCCGACTGGCGGTTGATCGGTCAGTGCAGGGGCAGGGCGTCGGGCAGGCCTTGTTGAAGGATGCACTGATCAGATCAGCGGGTGCGGCCAGTGCCATCGGGGCAAGGGCAGTGCTTGTGCATGCCAAGGATGATCAGGCCAGGGCATTTTACGAGCACTTCAATTTCGAGCCGAGTCCATCGGATCCCTATCATCTGATGCTGCTCATGAAGGATATACAGAGATACACAACATGATCGGCTTGCCGCAATGGCTCGCGCACTCCGACATGACACAAGCCGCTGCCGCCAAAGTGTTGGGCGTAACGCAGGCCAGGGTATCGGACATCAAGCGCGGCGCAATCAGCCGCTTCAGCCTGGATTTGCTGGTGCGGCTGGCCGCCAGAGCCGGGTTGCGTCCCAAATTCAAGCTTGCCGCTTGAGGGAAGTTTCAAGCAGTTAAATTTGATGAGAGGTTTGAATACCCGCTAACCCGGGTGCCCAGTACCGTTTACGTAGATAGTCAGCATCTAGATCCGGCAATTCACAGCGACTAGAGTGCCGACAAAGTAGGATCGCAAGGGAGCATCAAATGGCGATGCCAATACATACGAACAAACGGCTCGAGTCTATTAGTTTCGTCATTGGATCACGGGAGGTTCTGTGAACGACGATCAAGAGCGTCTGTCATTCGCCCAATGGATTCTTGAAAAAAATCTCCATTGGGTCAGCGCCGCAGAGGTTAAGACTGGCGTCATCGTAGCTCTCAACACGGCGATGCTCGGCGGGCTGGCTGCCGCATTCGGTGCGGTCACAGAACGCTCTGCATGGGCGAACTTATTCTCCGTCACTTCTGCTGCCTGTTTGTTGATAGCCATATTCTGTGCGGCGATGTCGGTGCTACCAAGAACGGAGGGCCCACCTACCTCATTCGTGTTCTTCGGAAAGATCGTCAAGGACAGTCGAGCCGACTATGTGGACTCATTCAAGAGAGCTGATAACACCGCGTTCCTTAATGACTGTCTTGAACAGATACATCGGAATGCGGAGATCGCGTGCGACAAGTTCAGGTGGGTGCGCAATGCGATGATGTGGTCATTCGTTGCGGTATTGCCGTGGGTTGCCGCCATTGCCTGCCTGCTGAAGATATAGGCTTTGGCATGTCACTCAAAGAGGACTTGGAATCAGAAGTTAAGTTGACGCTCAAGTCCAAGTGGGACGAGGAAAAGGCGGAGGTTGTACCTAATCCGGAAAATCTGCGCCTCAACTCAAATCATGCGAAGGCTCTTGAATCTGCCACCATTTTGTACGCGGATCTGGATGGATCGACCAACATGGTCGATAACTATAAATGGTGGTTTGCGGCTGAGGTTTACAAAGCATATCTTCGGTGCGCGTCTCAGATCATTAACAGCGAGAGTGGAACGATTACGGCCTATGACGGCGACCGCGTCATGGCCGTTTTTGTTGGAGACTACAAGAATACAATTGCCGTCCGTACGGCATTGAAGATCAATTACGCGGTCGAAGAATTAATTCGGCCTGCCATCAGGGCTCGCTATCCAGACACAGCCTTTATACTCAAGCATGTGATCGGGGTTGACACCAGCGCGCTTCGTGTTGCCAGAGTTGGCGTCCGAGGTGATAACGACTTGGTCTGGATTGGGCGTGCAGCGAATCACGCAGCAAAGCTCTGCAATCTTTCCGAAAAACCCCTCTGGATCACCAAGGACGTCTACGACAAGATGAATGAGAGCGTAAAAGTCTCAAATGGCAAGCAGATGTGGGACGCACGTTCCTGGACACAGATGGGTGGAAAGCCCATTTACTGCTCGACTTGCCGTTGGGTTCTCACGTGAAGTCGTTGGGATCGAACGCTGATCTAAATGTAGAACGTGACCGGTACGGGCGCCGGGTTAGGGGGATCGGGCGTGTCACAAGGAAGACAGGCGCGCGCGGGCTTCACTCCAGGTCGATGCCTTGGTTTGCCCGG
This sequence comes from uncultured Pseudomonadota bacterium, assembly GCA_963748005.1. GTDB lineage: Bacteria > Pseudomonadota > Gammaproteobacteria > Steroidobacterales > Steroidobacteraceae > CAILZL01. Next base: position 843,161 of record CAVVHH010000002.1, on the reverse strand, counting down.
AACGCAGCGCATCACGTCGCCGCAGGAGTTCCTTTCGCCAGGCTTCAGACACAGATTGATCCGTCGTGCCCTCAAGACTGTTAATCAACGCCACAGCCACAGCAGAACGTTCCTCAGCCGGGAGGCCGAGAGCTTCATCGAGTGCATGGTCTATGCGGGCGCTCATTGCGGGCAAGTGTAGCGCCGGCCGTTATGTGCCGCATAGAGCATGACTTCGACCGAGAATTCCGACCTGATCATTTCGAAGTCGGCATCACAAACTCAGCGCCCTTCTCGATGCTTTCCGGCCAGCGTTGCATGATCGACTTCTGCTTGGTGTAGAAGCGCACGCCTTCATTGCCGTAGGCATGCATGTCGCCGAACAGGCTCTTCTTCCAGCCGCCGAAGCCGTGCCATGCCATCGGCACCGGAATCGGCACATTGATACCGACCATGCCGACTTCGATGCGCCGGCCGAACTCGCGAGCTACATGACCGTCGCGGGTGTAGCACGACACGCCGTTGCCGAATTCGTGGGCGTTGATCAGGTTCACTGCTGCAGCGAAGTCCTTCACACGTATACAGGACAGCACGGGTCCAAAGATTTCTTCCTTGTAGATGCGCATGTCGGGAGTGACGTTGTCGAATAGCGTGCCGCCGATCCAGTAGCCCTTTTCGAAGCCCGGCACGGTAAACGGTTTGCCGTTGGCATCAACGCGACCGTCGACCACCAGCCTGGCGCCACTCTTCACGCCGTCGTCGATATAACCCTTGATGCGATCCAGCGCCTGGCCCGTCACAATCGGGCCCATCTCTGAATCCAGCTCCATGCCGTTCTTTACTTTCAGTTGCCGCGCACGTTCAGCTAGCTTGGGCATGATCTTGTCGGCGACATCGCCCACCAGCACCGCTACTGAAATAGCCATGCAGCGTTCGCCGGCCGAACCGTACGCGGCGCCGATCAGACCATCCACCGCCTGATCAAGGTCTGCATCCGGCATCACCACCATGTGGTTCTTCGCACCACCCAGCGCTTGCGCGCGCTTGCCCATCGCCGCGCCACGCTGATAGATGTAATGCGCAATCGGTGTCGAGCCGACAAAGCTGATAGCCCTTACATCCGGATGTTCGAGCAAGGCATCTACGGCCACCTTGTCACCTTGAACAACGTTGAACACGCCATCCGGCAAACCGGCTTGTTTCAACAACTCAGCCATGTACAGCGCAGCCGAAGGGTCGCGCTCGCTGGGCTTGAGGATGAAGCAATTGCCAGTGGCAATCGCCATCGGGAACATCCAGCACGGCACCATGCAGGGGAAGTTGAAGGGCGTGATGCCGGCCACGACGCCGAGCGGTTGACGCAACACCCAGTTATCCATGCCGGTGGATACCTGATCGGTGAAATCGGTCTTCAGCAGGTTGGGCACGCCGCAGGCGAATTCGATGACGTCGATGCCGCGCGAGACTTCACCCTGTGCATCGGTGAACACCTTGCCGTGTTCGCTGGTAATGATCGCCGCGAGTTGATCGCGATGCTGATTCATCAGGTTCAGGAAGTTGTTCATGATGCGTGCGCGACGCAACGGCGAGGTATCCGCCCACTTAGGCCATGCCGCCTTGGCGCTGGCCACGGCTGCGTTCACTTCTTCAATACTCGCCAGTGCCACCTTGCGCGCGGCTTCGCCGGTGGCTGGATTGAACACATCCTGCGAACGACCGCTGGTGCTGGTGCTCACCTTGCCGCCAATCCAGTGCTGAATAGTGCCGGTGATGGGGTACTGGATGCTGAGCTTTGAGCCGTCCATAGGGACCTCGTGTTCGAATGTGTAAGTGAAATTGGTCGAGTTGGTGGAACCTGGTTGACGCTTTGCTTCACCTCGCCCCTTGTGGGAGAGGTCGCGCGTAGCGCGGGTGAGGGGGAATGTCTTCTCTTAAACACCCTCACCCCAACCCTCTCCCTTAGGGAGAGGGAGCTGAATCAAGCACCATTACGATCAATTGGGATCTTCAATGGCGGCCAGTCTAGGAACCAACCCCCTCTGGCGCAATGCGCAATAACTGACTACATTGTTCATTATTCTGAACAGTGAGAATTCCACACATGCAGCGCGAACTGGGCCCCGTTTTGCCGGACCTGCACCTGCTCACCGTGCTGGCGCAAACCCAGAGTTTTACCCAGACCGCTCAACGTCTTGGCGTGTCCAAGGCCTCGGTGAGCGCACGCATCAACGAGCTGGAAAAGTCGGCGGGTGTACCCCTGGTGCGGCGCACCACACGCTCCGTCGTACTCACCGAAGCGGGCTCGCGGCTGGCGCAGGATATCGAAGCCTCGTTTGCCCGCATTGCCGAAAGTTTTAGTCATGTGAAGGACCTGGCCGGCGCACCGCGCGGACTGGTGCGTGTCACCGCGCCCGTCGCGCTCGGTCGCCAGGTGATCGCCCCCGCGTTACCAGCTTTCCTGTTGCAGTATCCAGAAGTCCGTCTGGAACTCGATCTGTCAGATCGGCTGATCAACCTCGCACAGGAAGGCTTCGACCTGGCCATCCGCCACACCGACAATCCCCCCGATACCTACGTGGCATGGCCGCTGTGCGAAACACGCTCGATACTGGTGGCCAGCGAAAGCTACCTGCAACGACGCGGCGCACCCGATCATCCCTCCCAACTCGCCGATCATGATTGCCTGATGTACTTGCGCGATCTGGATCGTACCTGGTCATTCGAAAAGTCACGTGGCCGCAAGAAGAACGAACGCATCAGCGTACCCGTCAGTGGTCCATTACGCGCCAACAACAGCGAGGTGTTGCGCGAAGCTGCGCTTGGCGGACTGGGTATTGCGTTGCTACCCGACTTCACCGCGTCAGACTTGTTGAAGCACGGGCAACTTCAGCAGGTACTCCCGGACTGGAAGCCGGTAGGATTTTTCGGCCAGCACATTCATGCCATCCGTCCTTGGTCGGCACAGGTGCCGCGCGCTGTGCGTGTTCTGGTGGATCATCTGCGGCAGAGCTTCAAGAAATAGTTCAAAGTCTCGCTGAAGGGCGCATTGCGGCGTTGAAACGACCAGAAAAATACTCACGTACTGCCGTGTACGCTGCGTTTTTCTGTCCGTTTCACCTTGCACTGCATCCCTTGATCGAGACTTTCAAGAACGACGGCACTTACATAGCTCGATACTGTGTGTTTTACCTCTCCCCTCGTGGGAGAGGTCGCGCGTAGCGCGGGTGAGGGGGACGATACGTGTGCGGAGCACCCTCACCACAACCCTTTGCTCATCCCATCCATGGGATTCCCCCCTTCGGGGGCGCACTAACGTGCGACCAAATTCGTTCCAGACGAATTTGTCCCTCAGGGAGGGGGAGCCGATACAGCAGCTGCTCAGCCGGCGCCAATAAAGCAAGGCCACAGCGTCATGCCGCCATCCACGTAAATGGTGGTGCCATGCACGTAATCGGACTGGTCGGACGCCAGCCACACGGCCGCTTGCGCTACATCTTCTGGCTCACCGATGCGTTTGCAGGGGATCAGTTTCAGCAACACGCGCTCAAAGATTTCGGGAGAGGTCAGTTTCTCGACATTCATCGGGGTGCGGATGGCACCTGGGGAAATTGCGTTCACGCGAATGCGCAGATGCGCCACTTCCTGAGCGAGGCTCTTCATGAACAACATCAGGCCGCCTTTCGCCGTGGCGTAATTGGCGTGGCCTTCCCAGGGAATGATGTCGTGCACGGAGCTGATGAAGATCAACTTCCCGGCTGCATAGGACAATGACCGGTCGATGCCCTGCTGCTTGAAGATCTTTACTGCTTCGCGAGCGCACAGGAACAGGCCAGTGAGGTTCACGTCGATGACATCCTGCCACTGCTTGAGTGTCATCTCATCGACAGGGGCGTTGAGCTGGATGGCCGAGTTGGGCACGCAGATGTCCATGCGCCCGAACTTTTCCATCATGAACTTGAACATTGCTTTGACTTCATCTTCGCGGGCAACGTTTGCCTTGAAGATTTCGGCGCGTCTGCCCAGCGCTTCGACGCGTCGCTTGGTTTCGAGTGCGCCGGCTTCATCGCCGTTGTAGTTGATCAGCACGTCCGCGCCCGCCATGGCGAAGCCGATAGCCATGCCTTGCCCCAGACCTTTGCTGGCGCCGGTAATCAGCGCCGTCTGGCCCACCAGGACCTTGTCGATACGCATCGGGGGCGCATCGTTGGGGGGTGTGTATGCGTCTTGAGTTGTAGTGGTCATTAAAGATCGAAGCCTCTGCGCAAATGTGGGCAATTGTGAATGACTAATCAAAGCGAATGCGGGCTTCAGCACCTGCATTCCACTGTACATCGGTAGGTATACGGTCGCCATCCAGCAGGAAGGCGCAATAGGACGCGGCAATGCGTGATTTTGCTGGAGCCCAACGGAATGCCGGGACACCGAACAGACTGCCCCGGTTCACCATCTCGCGACGCGATTCAACAGTGGGTGATACACCGAACTCCATTGCGCAGGTCAGCGTTCGGCCGCTCCACGGTACATCCATGCGATGGTTGTTTTCCTCCCAGCGGCAGATCCACGGAAATTCTTCGCGGTTCCATGCATAGCCAAACACCAACTTTGCAGTCGGCGACCAGGCGGCGAATGCGCCGTGCTGACGCGCGGGGTCGGACAGATGCGTGGAGAATTCGCCTGATTTTCTAGCCTCGGTGAAGCGCCGCAAATCAACGTGTCCACCATTCTTGGTGGGACACATCGGCCAATCAAATTCCGCACCAGGTTTTTGTACGCCACCGAAATCCGCATCGATGACCTTCGATCGTGTAGCCGTCAGGAAGAACTGCGTCCGACCATGGTCGATAAAGGGTGGACCCATGGTGACATGTTGGGTCCAGGCAATCGGACGGTCACTGGCTGTGAGGTTCTCAATGGTTTCGTTGACGTGTGCAGTGTGTCCGCGCTCATCGAGCTTGATGGTGCGTTCGAAGCGCAGTTGCGCCAGCGGCAGAACTGCCGAGAGGCGCACTTCGCGAGCGCCCAGACTTTCTACGCTGTAGCGCACCAGTGGGCCTTCGCCATGAATTGGCATGCCGGCAGCGGCTTCTTCAGCGCTGGGACCACCATAGGTATCGAGGCAGATGTTGTGGCCCATGATGCTGGCCAGAATCGGCGCTTCCTGCGTGGTGCCGAATCCGGGATGACGCTCCACGCTGTATTCGGAGGGTTCGACAGCAGACCACGGCGGAGTCCACAGCGGATTCAGGCCAGCCGCATTTCCTGATTTGCGAACCATGCTGGCGATATGGCCGCCCTCGACCAGCACGGTAATCGCCAGATCAGCATTTTCAATTGCAATGGCCTGACGACCGCGATAGCTGATCGAACGCATGGTGAGTCTTCAGCCCACGGGTTTCCAGCGCGTCACGGTGACGGCAGCCATGGGATCGGGGCTTTGCGACTCACGCCATTTGACGAAGGCCTGGAAGTGCGGCTCGGCAAGATGTTTATCCAGTGCTGCCTGATCCTTGAAGGCTTCGTAGAACATCAGTTTGTCGGGGTCTTCCGGATCGGTGTGCAGCAGATAACTGACGCAGCCCGGCTCTGCACGGCTGGGTGCCAGCAGCGCCGACAGATGTTTCAGCAGTTCCGGACCCTTGCCCGGTGCCGCCTGAATATGCACGTTCAGTACGATGGTGTCGCTCATCTGGATTTTCCCCCGCTCAATCTGTGTGTTATCGGCCTCAGGCCTTTACGTCGACCCAGGCACGGCTGCGCGAGCTTTCAAGTACCGCATCCAGTACCTTCATCTGCCGCAGACCGTCGGCAAAGGTCGGATAGTTCACCGGCGCCGCGCGGTCCTGCACAGTCTTGTAGAACTGGCGGGCGGTCTGCTTGAAGGTGTCGTCGAAACCCTCGCTGTGTCCGCCCGGCTGGTCGGCGAATTCGCGGATGGATGGGTCCATCATGGCGGGATCCTTGACGACGATGCGGTTGGGTTCATCGCGTTCGCCAATCCACAACTGATCGGGCTGCTCGGCGTTCCAGGCCATGCCGCACTTGGAGCCGAACAGTTCGATGAACACGCGATTCTTGCGGCCGGCTGAAATCTGGCTGACGGTCATGGCGCCATGCGCGCCGTTATCCATGCGGAAAATCAGGCTGGCAAAGTCTTCGGAGGTGATGGGGACTTCGGTGTAGTCCTGCTGCTTCTGCGTCTTGCCGGCAAAAGTCTCGATGCTACCTTTCGGTTTTTTGCGGGTGGTGTGCACCGTGTGCAGGTCTGCGCATACGGAGGCAATGCGGCGGCCGGTGATGAATTCTGCGAGGTCGCACCAGTGCGAACCGATGTCGGCAAAGGAGCGCGACGCGCCGGATTCGATGCGCCAGTTCCAGTCGGTGTCATGGAACAGCCAGTCCTGGGAGTAGGTGCCCTGAAGAGCCCACAGCTCGCCGAGTTTGCCCTGCTGCACCAGTGAACGCATATGGCGCACATGCGGATAGGAGCGGATGTTGAAGAAGCAGCAATTGGCGAGTCCGGTGGTCGCAGCGTGTCTGACCAGGGTTTCGCCTTCCTCGAGGGTGTTGGCCAGCGGTTTCTCGCAGACCACGTGTTTGCCCGCGTTCAGCGAGTCGGTGACCATCCGGAAGTGCAATTCATTGGGGGCGCACACATGCACCACCTGAATCTGCGGGTCGGACAGCACGGTGTGGTAGTCGGCGGTGGCGTTCGGAACGCCCCACTCATCGGCGAATTGCTGCGCCTTGTCCTGGCTGCTGGCGACAATGGTGGTCGCCTCCACGTACCCGAGCCGACGGATGGCTTCCAGATGAACTCTGCCCATGAATCCAGTGCCCAGGATCGCAATCTTGATGGGTTTCTTTTTCATGGCGCGTTGATTTCGAGGGAAATTTGATTGTCTATGGAATGAATTTTTCGGTATTGTAGATGCTTGAAACAAATGATACCCGATGTCCTCTCAGTGCGGCAAAAAAATGGCTGCCGATGAGCGCATGGGGTTCTGACTCGCGTGTGTGGGTTGACTGGCTGGCATGTGGCCATAACCGACGATTCGCCACAGAGAACTATAGTCAGAATAATTTTCAAATAGAGGGGCGAACATGTTTTCCACCCACGCATCGAAAATTGCTTTTTTGTTGGCCTTTACCGTTGGCGCCACTTCGGCTCAGGGCGTGCAGCAATTCAAGCCGGACTATGTGCTGCAGGGCTCGAGTCTGGCGGGCTGGCAATCCCTCGGTGGTCCCAACTGGACGGCCGCGAACGGTGAGGTGACCTCCGCTGCCTCCGGCTGGCTGTTTTCAGATCGTAAATTGCAGGACACCGGCTTCTTCTCGAGCTTCTACTGCACCAGTGCGTGCTCCACCGGTGTGATGTTACGCGCTACCAAAACCGCCACCGGCTGGCAGGGCATCTACGTTTCGCTCGCCGAGCGGGACATCGCTACTTACCGCATCACCCTCGACGCACAAGGTCGTGAAACGGGCCGCGAACCGTTACGCCAGGTGCGCGGCCAGATCCGCTTCGCGCCCGCTGCTGCACCCGCCGGTGCAGGCGGAGCCGGTGGTGGTCCTGGTGGTCCGGGCGGCCCAGGTGGTCAAGGGGGCGCGGCTCCGTCACTCAAGACTGGTGACTGGAATCGTGTACAAATTGCGCTCGACGCCGACATCATGCGTGTGTGGGTTAATGACACCCAGCTGCCGATGAGCGCCACCGATGATAAATCGGCCGGCTATGGCCCCATCGCGGTAAAAGCCGCCGCCGGCACGCGTTTCCGCGAAGTCAGCGTGGCGGATCTCGCGCAGCGAACTGAATCGCCTGAGCGAGTCTCCGACAAATTCCGCATGCAGAAGATCAGCGACAAGTACTACAGCTGGTCCGCAGTCGCGGCCGATTTCAACAAGGACGGCGTGACCGACATTGTCTCCGGGCCACATGTCTATTTCGGACCGAAGTTCACTGAGCATCGCGAGATATTTCCCTCTGCGACGGTGGATCTTTCGACCCATTACCCGGATGAGTCGATGATGCAGTTTGCGTACGACTTCACCGGTGACGGTTGGGTCGATGTGCTGATCATTGGTGCCATCCGCTCACCCGCCAAATTGCTGGTCAATCCGCGCAACGAAGCGCGTCGCTGGGACAGCTACGTCGTCGTGCCCAGTGTGCGCAAGGAAATTGCCGTGCTCGCAGATGTCAATGGCGATGGTCGTCCCGAGCTGGTTTATACCGGCGACGATACCTTGCGTTACGCCACGTTCAATCCAGCAGATGCGACCGCACCCTGGACCGAACACAATGTTTCGCCGAAGGGGCCCTGGGGAACCGGGCACGGTATCGGCGTTGGCGATATCAACGGCGACAAGCGCATGGATATCGTCGAAGCGGCGACCTGGTGGGAGCAGCCTGCCAATGCGGACGGTGAATGGAAACGGCACGATTACGTTTTTGGCAACGGCGCCGAAATCGGCATCTACGATGTGAATGGCGATGGGCTGAATGATGTCGTCAGTTCAGTGCAGGCCCACGGCTACGGTCTTGTCTGGCACGCGCAAACCCGTGATGCGAACGGCAATGTTGGTTTCGTCCGCCATGACATCATGACCGGACCGAACCGCAACGATAACGCAGGCGGTGTGGTGTTTTCGCAGCCTCACGGCACTACCTTCGCCGATATGAATGGCGACGGCATCAAGGATTTTGTGGTCGGCAAGCGCGCCTGGTCTCACCTCGATACTTTCGGTGATCCTGATCCGTACAGTGAGGCGGTGCTGTATGTGTATCGCGTCGTGCGCAATGCCAAGGCACCGGGCGGCGCCGAGTTTGTTCCCGAGCTGGTTCACAATCAGTCCGGGGCGGGAAATACCCTGTTCGCCGGGGACATCAATGGCGACGGCCTGGCTGACATCCTGACCGCGACCAATCGGGGAACCTATATATTCTTTGGCAAGAAGCGCTAGCTGCTGTGAATCCTTACTCCGCTGGGCGCTGGCGTAGGGCTCGAGAGGCGATTGTGGCTTCAGATACCGGGGTTTGTGCCAGCAAATACGGCGGGCGCAATCAGGTGACGGTACAACTGGTCACGGCTGCATAGCCGGCGGATGGCCTCACGCCGCAGATTGATCCTTGCTGATAAATTGTTGCAGTTCGTGGCTGAGATTTTCGAGCGCCTGTTCCAGTCGCAGCAGATGTTCTGCGAGTTCTTCCGGCTCCAGTTCGGGGGCACTTTTTTCCAGTGCTTCACACAATTGGGCAGCGTGCCGGGCATGAATGCCGGCACTGGCGCCCTTGAGTTTGTGAGCATGGCGGCACAGGTCGGTGCGGTCGCCGAGTGACAGCGCGGCGCGCATGTCGGTGACGATCTGTCGACTGCTGTGCAGGTACAGCTGAGTCAGCTCACGCATGAAATCGGCATCGCCGCCAACGGTGATGCGTAGTTGCTCGATATCCAGATGGACTTCATGCGACTGCGGGCTTTCCAGTAGCGCTGCAGTGGTTGCGCCGTCCAGCGGGGGTGCGTCACCTGGCGCATGAACTTTCTGGCAGTACATGGCCACCGTTTCCCGCAGTTTTTCGACCTCGATTGGTTTGGTGAGCAGGCCATCCATGCCCACCGCCAGACAGCGTTCCAGTTGACCACTCATGGCGTTGGCCGTCAGCGCAATGATGGGCGTGCGGGGACGCCAGGCTTCGAAATCGCGGATGCGCCGTGTTGCTTCGTAGCCATCCATGTGGGGCATCTGCAGATCCATGAAGACGATGGTGAAGGTGTTGGTTTCATAGAGCTGCACGGCATCCGTGCCGTCGCTGGCCACGACGACTTCCAACCCCAGGCGTTCCAGGAAGCGGCTGGCGACTTTCTGGTTCACGAGATTGTCGTCAACGACCAGTACCTTGCCGGCAAAGCGTTCAGCACCACTTTGTTCGCGCAATACGCTGCGCGTCAGTAATACAGGGTGGCGACCGGAGGCGTCGAGTGACCCCTGGCTCAGCACCTGCTGCAGACAGGCGCGCAATTCGCGGGCGCGTACCGGCTTGGTCAGATACGCGGCGAAGCCTGCGTCGGAACAGTGCTGCGGTTCGCCCTGACGATCCACTGAAGTCAGCAGCACCAATCGCAGCTGTGACAGCGCCGGATCGGCCTTGATGCGTGCACCGAGTTCTGCGCCGTCCATGTCTGGCATCTGGAAATCGGTCAGCAACACATCTGGCAGCTGCGCGGCATGCGGCTGTTGCAGCTCGCGCAGCGCGGCAGCACCGCTGTCGGCGAGGCTGACTTCATAACCCAGATGTTCGAGTTGTCGTGACAGCACCTGACGATTGGTCTGGTTGTCATCGACGACGAGGATGTGTTTGCCGAGCGTCTGGGCCATGCGGACGGCAGGAATGTTGGCTGGTGCGGTCGCCGCTTCCAGCGGCAGGGTGAACCAGAAGGTCGAGCCTTCGCCGAGGGTGCTGCTGACCCCCACCTTGCCGCCCATCAATTCCACCAGCCGCCTGACGATGGATAGCCCGAGGCCGGTGCCGCCGAACTTGCGTGTTGTGGAAGAGTCCGCCTGCGTGAAGGGCAGGAACAGCTTGGCCGCGGCTTCGGCGCTCAGGCCAATGCCGGAGTCGCGCACTTCGAAGTGCAGCAGCATCTTGCCGTCGCGTTCGCCCAGATGGCTGACCTCCAGCACCACTTCACCCTTGGCTGTGAACTTGATGGCGTTGCCCAGAAGATTGACCAGACACTGGCGAATGCGCTGCGGATCACCGATCACACGGTCCGGAATGCCCGGATGCATATGGACGATCAGCTCCAGATGCTTGCTGGCAGCCTGGAACCCCAGCATCGAGCCGACTTCTTCCACACAGTTGCGCAGGTCCATTTCCAGCAGCTCGATATCGAGTCTGCCGGCTTCGATCTTGGAGAAATCCAGGATGTCGTTGATGATGCGCAGCAGTGAATCGGCACTGCTGTGAATGGTGTCGGCGAATTCGCGTTGCGCCGGATCGAGTTTGGTGTCGAGCAACAGGCCGGTCATGCCGATGATGCCGTTCATCGGCGTGCGGATTTCGTGACTCATGTTGGCCAGGAAGGCGCTCTTGGCGAGATTGGCTTCCTGCGCGGCTTCGGTGGCGCGCACCAGTTGTTCATGCTCTTCGTGCCTGGAGGTGACATCCCTCATGCTGCCGGCCATGCGAATGGGCTGACCAGTGGCGTCGCGTTGCACGGTGCCGCGCATACGCACCCAGATCCAGTCACGATTGCTCTTCATCATGCGGTGTTCGAAATCCAGCGGCGTGTCCACTTCATAAGTCCGCTGCCGCTGCTGCTCGAGGGATGCAAGATCGTCCGGATGCACCCATCGGTCCAGATCGGCACGGTTCAGCGCAACGTTTTCGACGGCCTCGTAGCCCAGAATGGCCATGAACTGCGGCGACAGCCACAGTGCGCCACTGATCAGGTCCGCTTCCCACAAGCCGTCGGCAGTGCCGCTGATGGCGCGCGTAAAGCGTTCCTGGGCTTCGAGCAGTTTTTCTTCGGCTATCTTTTGTTCATGGATGTCGCGCAATGAGCCGGTGAGACGGACCGGCTGGCCGGCTGCATTGCGTTCTACTGCGCCGCGCGCCTGCATCCAGCGCCACTCGCCGCTGGCATGACGCATGCGGCGCACGGTGATGAACATTCCGCCTGAGGTGATGCTGTCCAGAATCACCTGCCGATCCGCGTCGCGGTCTTCTGGATGCACAATGGTCTGACAGCGCTCGACCGTGCTGAGATCGAAATCGGCAGAGTAGCCGAGCAAGGCACGATAACTGGCTGATACCCACAGCGCACCGGTTTGCAGTTCGACTTCCCAGTGACCTTCCTGGCTCGACAGCGCTGCGCGTTCAATACGGGCATGCAACTCCTCCAGTTCTTGCTTCTGGCTGCGCAGTTGTTCTGAATTGACGACTTGCTGGGTGATATTGGCGCTCACGCCAATGACATAGGCCGGTGTGCCATCGGTGTGATAGTGATAGTGGTGATAGGCGCGGAAATGCTGCACCGTACCATCCGGGAATCGGCGCCGGTAACGGAACGAACGAGTTTCCAGGCCCTGCAGCAGCGCCTGTTCCGTGTCGTCGACAACCTCGTGAATATCGTCCGGATGAATGTTGTCCAGGAGCGCTCGCTGCAGCTGGGTCAGAGACTGGGTGGCTTCAATCCCCAATTCGGCGGCGGCATTCTGGCTCCACACCAGTTCAGCGCCTGGATACCGCATCTGCCAGCAGTGCATGCTGGCCGTTTCAATGGCAGCGTTCAGACGGCTGGACAGCTCATCCTTGACCATGGCCTCACGCTGAATCATCTCGTGCGTGTGCACTTCATTGGTGACATCGCGGGTGATGCCGATCAGTTTTACCGGTTGTTGATGGTCATCGTACTGGATGTTGCCGATCGATTCGCGATGCCGGATCACGCCGTTATGCGGGTTGCGCGTGCGAAAGCGGACGGTGTAGATGCTGGCGTGTTCGTGGATCGCCAGTTTGTACGCCTGGTCAAACTTGCCAAGGTCTTCTTCGACAATCAGGCTGATCAGCTTCGCCCGGAATTCAGCATTGGGTGGACCGTCATAGCCAAATTCCGCCGGCCGGTTTTCATCCCACATGAAGTCGCGAGTGTGCGGGTCGCGTTCCCATATCCACAGGCCCGCGGCGCGCGCCGCGAGTTTGACGCGATTGTGCAACGCTTCCTCGATCTGCACCTGTGCCTGCAGTTGTTCGGCACGCAGCACGTCTTCGGTGACATCCGTGGTCGCACCAATGATGCGCAACGGCTGCCCCTTGTCGTTGTAGTAAATGCGACCGCGCGTCAGGAAGTGCAGGGTCCAATTGCCATCAGGTGCAGTAACCTTGAAGCGTTGCGTGAGGTGGGTGGCGTGGCATTGCAGTGCGTTCTGCAACTGTGCATCAGCGCGTGCCAGATCCTGCGGGTCGATCAACGCGGCACAGGCTTGCCAGCGAGCTGCGGCATCGGTCAGGGCAGCGAGCCCGAGCACAGCCGGCGGATTCAGGTCCCAGACACGCTTGCCGGTGTGATCAGACTCCCACAGCCAGATATTGCTACCTTCAGCGGCTGCCTGCAGACGTTCGGCTTGCAGTGCGCTTACCACCCGTTCCGTCAGTTGTGCGGTCTCGCGTCGCGCACGGTGCACGGTGCGGGAGCCCAGTACGGCCGCGCCCCACAGGCTGCTCAGCACCAGAATATTCACGATTACTTTGGCTGGAAGCGTCAGGTCACCGGCGCCACGCACCACAACCGACTGGATGATCAGGATCGCACTACCCAGTGCGGCAGCAAGGTAGGTATGCCAGGTGCGTGTGGAGCGGAGGCTCATCAGTACCACGCACACATAGGAGGCCATCAGGGAACTGCGCGGGAACACCCACCAACCGACATAGGCATAGAGCAGCGACAGACCAATAATGGCCGGCAGCAGATTGGAGGCAGGCTTGGTGGGCTGCGGCAGCACGGTATTGCGGGTTCCTGAATCGCCAGTTGTTCTGTGTGTCATGGCCGAGCGCTGCTGACTGCTATGGCCGACGCTCAGCAACGCATCTGGCTACAATTCCACTCCAGCCATTTCGCGGGAGACCTAGTGCGTGTTCTGATCATCGCCGGACGCTGGCTGGCCGCAGTGCTCGGGTTGTCTGTGCTCTGTATCGTGCTGGCGCTGGTGTTCTTTAACCCGAATGCGCGCCGGGACGAGTTCGAGGCGTGGATAAGTGAACAAACCGGGCGAAGCTTCACACTTGAGGGTGAGCTGGGTTGGCAGGTGTGGCCGCTGCTGACGGTGACGCTACCGCATACCCGGCTGGGTGGAGCGCCCGGAACCCGCGACGCCACATTGCCTTTTGCCGAATGGCAGCAGGCCAGCCTGAGTGTTCGGCTGTGGCCGCTGGTGCAGGGCCGACTGGAATTTGGTGCGGTGCAGCTGCGTGGCTTGCGAGTACGACTGCAGCGTACTGCAGAGGGCCGCAACAATTGGCAGGACCTGCTGCAGCTGCTGACCGAGGATCGGCCCCCCGGTCGTTTCAAATTCATGAGTCTGGATGGGCTGCAGGTAGATGATGCCGAGATCTCCTTAGACGACGCAGCCACAAGACGGTTGACCACGCTGCGCGTTGTCTCACTGCAAACCAGCGGGATGGCATTCGACCGGCCCATCGGTGTCACGCTCAAGGCACATGCCAGTACTCAAGCTCGTGCCGACAACCGCGTGGTCGATAGCAATCTGTTCAGCCAATCCATGGATCTGCCTTTCACGCTTGTCGTACAGGTGCAGGCCGACGCAGCGTTGCAACGCTGGCAGGTGGATAACCTGCAGTTCGCGGCACAGATGACCGCAACCGGTGTGCTGTCCGGTGCAGGGACGATCAATGCCCTGCCTGTTACGTTGCGATTGCGGCACGCTGTGTGGCAGGTCGCGCAACAGCAGCAGCTGAACGCGCTGCAGGTCGCTGTCGGCGATGCGCAATTGGTCACCGATCAGGTGCAGCTCACGCAACTCGACACCACGCCGCAACTGGTTACCACCCTGCAGTTCAAGGTGGCGGGCCTGCGACAATGGTTACAGGGCTTGGGCGTCGAAATGCCGGCGACACGCGATGCAAACGCCCTGCAGCAGCTATCGGCACAATGGCAGGTGACCGGCAGCATGCAGGATCTGCGCGTGCGGGTGCCGGAGTTGTTGCTGGATCAAAGCCACTTTACTGGTGAGGTCCGTATGCAGCGCACTGGAGACGCCTTCCACTACGCATTTGACTTGCATGCCGATCAGGTAGATCTGGATCGCTATCTGCCGGTAACGCCGCCTGCTGGCCGCGATCAACCTGCCTTTGAACCAGTGCCGATTGAGTGGTTACTCAGCCTGCATGCCCGGGGTTTGTTGCACATTGATCGTGTGCACTGGCAGGCGATCCGGGCGCAGCAGCTGACGATTACACTGGACGGGTCATGACACAGAAACAATACTGGTATGGGCACTGCGCCTGGTTGGTGGTCGTGACCGCGGGATACATGCCATGCAGTCAGGCATTTCAGGTTGATGCGATACAAACCCGGTTTTACGCGGGCGCGTATCAGCTCACCATGACCGCGACATTGATGGCGCCGGTTGATCGAGTGGAGGCGGTATTGCGCGACTACGCCAGCTATCCGCAACTCGATGCACGCATTCTGATGGCGCAGGTACTGTCGCGCTCAAGTCCGCATGAGCTGGAGCTGTTGACCCGCATCAATGTCTGCTTTGCCTTCCTGTGCCGGAAAGTGGAACGTGTGGAACAGGTGGAAGAAAAACCAAATGAGTTATTGGCGACAGTCATTGCCGAACGCAGCGATGCCGAGCGCGGCCAGACGCATACGCAGTTACGCGAGCTCAACGGCACTACACAAGTCATCTATGTCACCGAGATTGTGCCCAAGTTCTGGGTGCCGGCACTGGTGGGGCGCTCACTGATGTTGCGCAGCCTGCGCGACGCGACGGTCAGCCTGTTCACGAACATTGAACAGCGTGCAATGCAAGAGCCGGCCGCATGAGGATCACCCGTGACTTTGCGCCGGCGCTGTTGCGCTGGTTTGATCGCGCCGGACGCAAGCACTTGCCCTGGCAACAGCAACGCAGTGCGTATCGCGTCTGGGTCTCGGAAATCATGTTGCAGCAGACCCAGGTGGCCACGGTGATTCCGTACTACCAGCGGTTCATGCAGCGGTTTCCCGACGTGCAGGCCCTGGCGACGGCGTCACTCGATGAAGTGCTGCATTTGTGGACCGGCCTGGGTTACTACGCACGCGCCCGCAATCTGCATCGTGCCGCGAAAATGGTGGCGCAGGAGCTGGGCGGTGAATTTCCGCTGACACATGCGGGCATGCAGGCGCTGCCGGGCATTGGTCGCTCCACGGCCAGCGCCATTCTGGCGCTGTCACTTGAGCAGCGACACGCGATTCTCGATGGCAACGTCAAACGCGTGCTGGCTCGCTGCTTCGCCATCCGGGGGTATCCCGGTGACAAGGCCATCGAAGCGCAGCTGTGGTCGTTGGCCGAAGCGTGTACGCCGCAGCAGCGAATCGCCGACTATACACAGGCCATCATGGATCTGGGTGCCACCGTGTGTACGCGCAGCAGGCCGCGTTGCAGCGAGTGTCCGGTGCAGAAGCACTGTCAGGCCTTTGTGCTCAATCTGCAGACACAGCTGCCTGTGGCAAAACCCAGCGCCCGGCGACCGCAGCGCGAAGCCTTTGTTATGGTGGCTTTGAATGCACAGGGTGCAGTGTGGCTGGAGCAGCGGCCGCCCGCGGGCATCTGGGGTGGTTTATGGGTATGTCCGCAATTTGACAGCGAGGCCGGGTTATCTGAATGGATCGCGACGAATCTGCATTCCGCTGCGTTGCCGGCAATGCTGCCGATCATCGATCACGCATTTACGCATTTCGACCTGCGTCTGCGTCCTGCCTTGCTGCGAGACGCCGTGCTTGCAGATGCGGTGGCGGATGCCCGCCACGGCTGTTGGTACGACCCACAGCAACCGGCGCGCATCGGGCTGGCCAAACCGGTATTTGATATTCTCAAGTTGTTGTCGTAATTAAATTGACGAGAGTGCCATGACGCGAACCGTACAGTGTGTTTACTTGAAACGCGAAGCCGAGGGGCTGGCGCATGTTCCCTATCCGGGTGAGCTGGGGCAACGCATCTACAACAACGTGTCGAAGGAAGCGTGGTCGTTGTGGCTCAAGCACCAGACCATGCTCATCAATGAATATCGTCTCTCGCCCATTGAGCCCAAGGCCCGCAAGTTCCTGGTGACTGAAATGGAGAAATTCTTTTTCGGTGGCGGTTCGGACAAACCTGGTGAATATGTGCCGCCCGTGTAAGTCCTGAATCCTGCAGGCCCGTACCCTCGTAAGCATCAATCACCCATAGGAGCTCAACGCATGATTCTGGAAGTTGCGTCGTTCAAGATCAAAACCGGAGATTCACCCAAGTTTGAGGCCGCATTCGCCGATGCCGCCAAGGTTATTGCCCAGGCAAGTGGCTACATTTCTCACGAAATGCAGCGTTCGGTGGACGTGGCCGACCACTACCTGTTGCTGGTGAAATGGCGCAGCCGAGACGAACATATGATCGGTTTTCGTGAATCGACCCTGTTTCTGGAATGGCGTCGGCTGCTTGGCCCGTACTTCGCCGGCACGCCTGAAGTTGAACACTACGAGTTCTTTGCGTGAAGAAGCGCTGACTGACCGTTTGTCTGTCATACCCGCGCCAGCTTGCATGATGTAAGGGGACCTGCATCTACAGATCTGGTTGTCTGCAATGCGTATGCCGCGAGCCGAGGGTACGCCAGCGTTTCAATTGGCGTGGGTGAACAGGGCCGTGTTGACAACAAACAGGGAAGGACTAGATTGCCGGCAACATCCTCGGTTGCACGTTCCGTCAAGGAACAGTCCGTGAATCATTGTTTCTGGCGGGAATAACAACACCGGCCCATGGTGAAGTGGAGTGAACGCCATCATCAATGGACTCGAAGCGGCTCCGGCATGCATTGACAGAGGTTCTTCGTGAGCAAACAGAGCGGCTCGCCATCCCATGCCGATGTGCGCAATCCGGTGCTGTTGAAGCGTGGCTTGCTGGTATACACACTGCTGGTCCTGCTATTGGGCTGGAGTTATGGGCTGTGGCAGATCCACGATGATCGCGAGCGCACACTGGCAGCCTCCAGCGGCCAACTCACGATGACAGCCACAATCCTGGCCGGACATCTGGAAGCCATGATCAATGATGGCGTGGGTGCGGCCGCAGCGGGAGCCAACGAAGTGCGCGCTCTGGATCAGTCGGCGCCCCTCTCCACCGCTCAGATGTCTGGCGTCCTGGCGCGCATGCTGACCGGTGGTGAGTACGTAAACACCTTGTTTATCGTCACGCCAGCCATGTTTGTTATGGCGCGGCGGGACAGCGGGGCACAGCTGCCGGGTCGGCCTCCCTGGACAGCGCAGCTGCTGGCGACTGCTGGTGATACCTGGGTGGGTAGTCCCCTGAATACCGAACAGGGCGACATCAATGTGCTGATTCCCATCGCCAAGCGCACCGGCAGTATTCGTGGCGAGCCCGCCTGGGCCGGCGCGCTATTTAGCGTCCATTCGCTGGACCGGATGTTTCGCAGCCTGCCCATTGAACGCAGTACGGTGGCGCTGCTCAGGCTTGATGGCATCGCGCTGATTCGTCTGCCAACCACACCCGGGGCCAGCTTTGCTGGAATGGACATGCGACAGGTCGAAGTATTCAGGAAATTCCAGCAATTGCCTCCTTATCCGGTAACGCTCGATGGGCCTGATCCCTTTTCCGGCAGGCCGCGGCAGTTCGCGCTGCGCCGGGTTGAGCCTTACACAGTGTTTGCGGTGTCAGGTCGCAACGTTGAGGATTCGCTGCTGGCGTGGCAGCAGCGGCGCGGCAGTGCGATATGGACCCTGACGATTGCTTCCATTGCCGTGATGCTGCTGACCAGCACTTTGTATGTGCTGCTACAGCGCCGCTTTGACGTCATTACTCACAGTGAACAGCGCTTTCAGCTGGCAGTTGCCGGCACCAACGATGGCATCTGGGAGTGGGACATCAGAATGAACCAGGTGTATTACTCGCCGCGATTCAGGCAGCTGCTGGGTGTGGCTGATCGCGAGGAGTTTCCGGCCACGCCGGCAACCTTCTGGCAACTGATTCATCCGGACGACAAACGGCCCACTGAACTTGCCCTGCAGCGACACCTGTTGTATCGCGATCTGTATGATGTCGAGTATCGGCTGCACACGCGCGATGATCGGTACAAATGGTTTCGCGCACGCGGTCAGGCAGTGTGGAACGAACAGGGCGAAGCGGTGCGCATGGCCGGTTCGATCAGTGACATTCACGACAAGAAGCTCGCCGAAGCCAACCTGGAGCAGGCACGACAGGCGGAATTGAACGTCAGGGAGGAGCTCACGCAGAACCTGTTGCTCGCGCAGGAACAGGAGCGACAACGGCTGGCAAACGAACTGCACGACAGCGTCGGTCAGAATCTGTCGCTGATCAAGAATCATGCGCTGATGTTGTTGCAGCACGATGACCTGCCGCCGCAGGCCATGCTGCATGTGGCGTCCCTGGAGGCACTGGCCACCGAAGTCATCAGCGAGGTGCGCGCCGTAGCGCACATTCTGCGCCCGTTGCACATCAAAGAACTGGGCCTGACCGACGCCCTGCATACGTTGATCGACAAAATTGGCCAGTCGGGCAATCTGGTCATGGAAAGGCGCCTTGAAGATGTGCAGGGCGTGATACAGGGCGTGGCGGCCACGCACCTGTATCGCATCGCTCAGGAGGCGCTGAATAACGTGCTCAAACACGCCAGCGCCGGGCGCTGTCGCGTGACGCTGGAACGGGATATCAACTGCGTGCGGTTGATCGTTGCGGATGACGGGATCGGTTTCGACTCCAGCGTCCGCAGAAGTGCGCACGGCATCGGTTTGTCCAGCATCGCGGAGCGCGCCCGCATACTGCATGCGGAGTTGCGCTTACACAGCACGGTGGGTAAAGGCACCATCGTGCACGTCGAGGTGCCGGTTGCTGAGACGGAGGTGCAGGTTGCAAGCTGAGCGCAGCGAGCATTGCAGCGCGGCTTTGCGACAACACTGGTTTCTGGTGTAGAAGTAAGTTCATCATGTTGAACCGCATTGCCAGGATACGCCTGTTCATCGTCGACGATCACCCGCTGTTCCGGCAGGGGCTGCGTCAGGCGGTGGAGGACGATGCGCGCTTTGAACTGGTGGGTGAAGCAGCGGACGGGCGCACCGCCATCAAGAGCATTCTGACCATGTCGCCGGATCTGGCAGTGCTGGATATCAACCTCCCGGACATCAGCGGTCTTGAAGTGGCGGGGTCGTTGCGTGCGGAAAACTGCCCTACCAAACTGGTGTTCCTGACCATGCTCAAGGATGAGGCGGCATTCAATCACGCCATGAATATCGGTGCGCAGGGATACCTGCTGAAGGACAGCGCCGTGATGGAGATTACCAATTGCCTGATATCGGTAGCCGCCGGCATTCCCTATGTCAGTCCGGTGCTGGCGGCATTCCTGCTCAATCGCCGACATAAGACGCTTGAGCTCGCTGCCCGTGCGCCCGCGCTGGATGATCTCACCACCGCCGAGCGGCGGGTGCTCAGGCGTATTGCCGACAAGAAGAGCACCAAGGAAATTGCCGCCGAATTCAATGTCAGTCCGCGCACCGTGGAAACCCATCGGGCCAACATCTGCGCCAAGCTGGAGCTTCGGGGCAATAACAGCCTGTTGCAGTTCGCCATCGAAAATCGCGACGCACTCAAGGAAGTGTGATTCCCGACAAGCTTGTCCCACCTGGCCGTCCGCTCCCGGCCACGTAATCAGGCGTTACCCGAATTTCCTCCTGCACCGGGCACTACGTGACACTACGGAGAGCGCTACCGAGCGGCACAGGAAGAGCCTCGGTAGCGCTCGCGATTAATAACTGCGCCACCGCCGGCAATACTGTGGCCCACCTTAAACCAGACCGTCGAATTTCTTCAGGCGGTACGAGAGGCGGGAAATTGAATTTCTTGATCGTAGATGACCACCGGGGGACGCGGGCGATGATCCGCTCCGTACTGGAGGATCTGATGCGCAGCTTGCCTGGTCAGGTGGCTTGCCAGATACGCGAATGCATCAGTGGTGAAGAGGCCATTGGAATGTGCGGTACCTATGTGCCCGATTTCATCACCATGGATCTGCGCATGGACGGCATGTCGGGGCTGACCTGCGTTCGACATCTGCGCGCGTTGCATCCGGCGACGCAAATTGCGGTGGTGACGCAGTTCGACAACGACGCCCTGCGGGTCCACGCCAGGCAGGCCGGTGCAGACATCTACATTCCCAAGGACAATCTGGAACCGCTGCGTCGCCACGTGCTGCTCCTGGCAGCATCGTCGTCGGTCTGAGCATGCGTGTCCGGAATCGTTGCAGTTGTCATGTCATGGTCGCAGAAATGATGACACCGGTAACAAGTTCACATGCGTCCTTATCCGGGCGCCATGACGCCCATGGTTCATCTTCAGTGTTCAATTACAACGTCGGGGAGTTTGCAGCATGTCGGGTCAGGCCATGAAATCGCGCGTTCCTGGGCCAGTTGAATGGGCTGACGATACGCATCATGCCGGATCCTTCACGGAAACCGGTCGATTCAATTCCCTCTACGCCGAGAACCAGCGGCTGCGCCTGCGAAATCAAACCCTGGAAACCATCGCCTATGTCCTCTCGCACGATCTGCGCAGCCCACTGCGCGCCATAGAAGGCTTCAGCAAGGCGCTTCTGGAAGATCTGGGCGAATCGCTGCCGGCAACTGCGGCCAGGAATGTGCGTGAGATCCACTCCGGTGTTGAACGCATGCAGGTCATGATCGCGCACTGGCTGGCGTTTATTCGTACCGGGCAACCTGTTGTGCATCATGAGCGCGTCAATCTGAGTGTGCTTGCCTATTCGGTGATTACCGAGCTGTATGCCGCCGAGCCAAAACGCTCCGTGGTGGTCTATATCGAGCCGGATCTGCTTGCCCATGGAGATCCGGTGCTGCTGCGACAGTTGTTGCAGAACCTGCTGGGTAACGCCTGGAAGTTCACGCGGAATCAGGATGAGCGTGCAGTCATCGCCTTCGGCGCAATCAGCAATGGTGAAACGACCACGTATTTTGTGCGTGACAACGGCGTCGGGTTTGACGCGGCGGACGCGCAGAAGTTGTTTGCGCCATTCACCCGGCTCGAGCAGGCCAGAAAAATCGATGGCAGTGGTGTCGGCCTGGCCATTGCCCGCAGCATCATTGACTCACATGGTGGCAGGATATGGGCGGAAGGCCAGCCTGGCGCCGGCGCGAAGTTCTGTTTTTCGCTGCCACCTGCATCGCCAGATGTTTCCGCCGCACAATCAGACGTCTCCTGGAATTCCTGGTGAGATTGGACCGGCTGATGCGTGCCACTGGTAACGAATGACCCTCCTGGGTGTCTGGTATTCAGCCCATACGCACAACAACCCGCCATGCGCACAACCTATTGCATACTTCCAGTGTCCGGTTATGTGCTCGAGTCATTTCACGGCTCGGTAACCGCCAGTCAACTGTTCAAACTTGCCAGTCGGCAGCAACGCGATGTACGCATGCTGAAGCGTTATCACACGCTGTCCGATTACACACATGCAAAAGCTGACCTGTGCGTCGCCGAGGTTCGGCAGCTGGCAGAAATGCTGTATGGTTTCCCGCAAGCAAGGAATGGCCGGCACGCGCTGGTGCTTGGGGACGCGCGCAACTATGCATTCGCCACGATATTTCAGTCGCACCTGACACGGATCGGGATCGAGTCGCGGTGTTTCAGGCATCGCGATTCTGCATTGAACTGGCTGCTGGCTGGATCGCAGTCACAAACAGGTGTCGCTCGGATCGCGAATGCATCGGGTCAGACGCAGACAACTGGGTACTTTCCAGACATATAGCCAATGGTCCGATTGCCGTCCCGTTCGCTGTGAACGTCTGATCTGCACTCGCAGAGTACCAGGTGGCCGCTGGGAAAAAGGCCGTTCTCATAAGGCATGGCGCGATGCCCGGCACCACGATGGCTGGACAGCGTTCTGGTGTCGCCAAGGAGGGCATGAGCAACAGCTGCGGGAATTGTGCTGTTTGCTGGCAGGCAGCGCACCAAGGGGCTCGGGCGTGAAGATATGCCAATGTCGAGACCAGCACACACTGCAGGTCTCATTGCAGCAAGACGACAGAAGAAGGGCCATCTTCTTTGCCATCAAATGCTTGCGTTGTTCATTAACGTTAATTTTCGTGTCGTTAACGTGGTCGCAACAGTTATTTGCGTGACCCTGGCATCCAGACTCTGAACAATCGCTCCCCCGCCACGGACTGTGGCGCATTTCCCCTTGGACTTGTGAATGTGTCTGGAGCTGAATTCGATGAGTCTTGATCCAGTCGCGTCGTGCCCGCACCCGATCATAAAGTCACTGACCGACCGGCATGAAGTTCGATCTGCCGTCCACTGTGCCCTGGGCATGCTGGTGTTGGCGCCATTGGCTGGGTATGCGCAGGAGCGCAATGGCGAAACCGCGGTGGTCGCTGCCAGCGTCGCGTCCAGCGCTCAACTCAGTGAGGTGATCGTCTTCGGGCGTGGCGAAGAGCTGATCGGCAAGGCCGACGCTGCCAGCGAGGGCGCGGTGGGTGGCGAAGATCTGCTGGTACGACCCATGTTGCGGGTGGCGGATCTGCTGGAAGCCGTTCCCGGTCTGATTGCTGCCCAGCATTCCGGCAGTGGCAAGGCCAACCAGTACTTCCTGCGTGGCTTCAATCTGGATCACGGCACCGACTTCACCACCTATGTGGATGACGTGCCCTGGAATCTGCGCACCCACGGTCATGGTCAGGGCTATCTGGATGTGAATGGCCTGATTCCCGAAGTGGTGGAACGTATCGATTATCGCAAGGGGCCGTACCGCGCCGATTCTGGTGACTTTTCCATGGCCGGCGCGGCCATGATGACCACCATTGATAGCTTGGAACGACCCTTCGTGGCCGTTGAGACGGGTGAATACGGTTGGGGGCGTGTGGCCGGTGGCGGCACTACCTCACTGGGCAAGGGCAGTTTGACGTTGCTGGGCCAGTACAAAACCTACGATGGTCCGTGGGAACTGCCCGAGGACTTGCAACACCAGTCGGTGTGGGGCAAGTACTCACGGCCCACGGACTTTGGTGCGCTCAAGGTTTCCTTGTCCGGCTATCACGCCACCTGGAATCCCACCGAGCAGATGCCGGAAAGCGCCGTGGGACAGGAAGTGATCGACAGTAATCCGCCGCGCCTCTGTGCCGACGAGTTTTGCGCGCTCGATACCACCGCCAAGGGTGAAACCACTCGCTGGATTCTCGATGTGCAACTGTTGGCCGACGACTGGCGCGCCACGGCCTATGCTCAGTACTACGACTGGCGCATGGGCTCAGACCCCACTTACGACTTTCAGATCGATCAGTTCGATCGTCGCTGGACGGCGGGGGGCCGCTACGAACATCAATTGATCCGCACTGACTCGCTGGAGATGGTTGCCGGTACCGAGCTGCGTTATGACGACATCGGCAATGTCGGTGTCGATCATGATGAGCAGGGCGAGTTCGTCGAAAACATCGGTCGCAACGCCGTGCGTGAAGGCTCGATTGGCGTTTACACCGAAGCCACCTGGAAGCCCACCGATGCATTGCGCATCACTGGCGGCCTGCGTGGTAACTGGTACGACTTCAATGTAGAGGTGCTGGAAGGTTCTGGTCCTGAAGGTGAAAACAGCGTCGGTCATGCCACCAGTTCCAACCTCACTCCCAAGGTGGGTGTTGCGTATGCCGTGAGCAAGAATGTCGAGTTGTATGGCAACTGGGGTCGCGGTGCGCACTCCAACGATGCGCGTGCCGTGGTGCAGAAATCATTGGGTGTGGAGGGTTTGTCCAATGGTGTGGGTTATGAAGCCGGCGCGCGTTTTGAAGTGGGCGACTTCAAGATTACAGCTGCGTACTGGTGGTTGAATCTGTCCAGCGAACTGATCTTCGTCGGCGATTCAAACGCCGTTGAGCCCAAGGGTGCATCGAAACGTCACGGCTATGAGCTGGTGGCGTTCTGGCGACCACTGACCTGGCTGGCCATCGATGGCGTATACACGGGCAGTAATGCGAAATTCAACGAAGCGCAGGATGATGGTGGTTACAGTATCGAAGGTTCAGTGGAAAGCGCGGGCGAGCTGGGCATTGCCGCGATCAGGGGTGCATGGGAATTCAGCGCGCGCCTGCGTTATCTGGGCCCTTACCCGCTGGTGCCGAATAACTATCTTCCCGAGTTGAACGCGGAAGGCGAAACCATGTTGAATCTGCGTCTGGCACGCAAGTGGCAGCACATTACACTGTACGGTGAAGTACTGAATGTCATGGATCACAAAGGCAAGGACATTGTCTATTTCTACGAGAATGCCTACGACCCGGATGGCGGTCGCGTCAGCCGTGCTGAAGAGCCGCGCACGGTGCGGGTTGGCCTGAAGTACGAATTCTGACAGTGTGTTCTATTGATAAGGGCAGGCTCGCGAACCCTCTCCGCCAGCGGAAGGAGTTTTTTATTTGACGACCTGAGCCTGGTGCGTAAAGCCTTACGGACAACCCCTGAGGGATTTGTGGTCGGAATCTTGTCACTCTGGCCGCGAGGTTACGGTGCCGCATTCGCACGCATGACCTCAGCAGGCTTGCCGCAGAGATCCCCAGGCGACACCCATCATGAGCAGAGCATTCGTCAAAGAAGCTGATGACAGCACGCTGGAAGAAATTCCCGAACGTGTGATCAGTGAACATCCCAACTTTGTCACCGCATGCGGACTGTGGATGATTGAGGACAGTATCCGTCAACTTGAGCAGAGCCGTGATGCGGCGCGTCTGGCGGATGACGCGGCGGCGCTGGCGCATGCCAATCGCGACCTGCGCTACTGGCAGCAACGCCTGAGCAGCGCACAACTGATTACGCCGGAAGCCAGGCCGGAAAAAGTCCGATTCGGTGTCACCGTGGCGCTGCGATTTCAGGACGGTGAGCAGCGCCAGTACACCATTGTTGGCGAAGATGAAGCCGATCCGGCCGAAGGACTGCTCAGCTGGGTCGCGCCGGTGGCGCAGGTATTGCTGAGTCGCCAAGTCGGTGATGAGGTCGAATTACCCGATGGCAAGGCGGAAATCACCGCGCTGTCCGTACGGACATAGGTAGGTCGGGTTTTACACCCGACATTTCGAAGAAGTCGGGTGTAAAACCCGACCTACAGGGATGCGCTGATGTTCAGTTCTTCAGCCGATACCCGGTCTTGAATACCCAGCCCACCACCAGCAGGCACAATGCCATGAATGCCAGCGTCACGGTCAGGCTGATCGCAACGCTGACATCGGCGATGCCATAGAAGCTCCAGCGAAAGCCGTTGATCAGATACACCACGGGATTGAACAGGCTCACCTGCTGCCAGAACGGCGGCAGCATGTTGATGGAATAAAAGCTGCCGCCCAGAAAGGTGAGTGGCGTCATGATCATGATGGGCACGATCTGCAGCTTTTCCCAACCGCTGGCCCAGATGCCGATGATGAAACCAAACAGGCTGAATGCCAGCGAAGTCAGAATCAGGAACGCCAGCATCCACAGCGGATGTGCAATTGCAAACGGCACGAACATGCGCGCCGTGGCCAGAATGATCAGCCCCAGCATGATCGACTTGGTGGCTGCCGCGCCCACATAGCCCAGCACGATTTCAATGAAGGAAACCGGTGCGGACAACACTTCGTAAATTGTGCCCGAGTAACGCGGCATGTAAATGCCGAAGGAGGCATTCGAAATGCTTTCCGTCAGTACCGACAGCATGATCAGTCCGGGCACAATGAACGCGCCATAGCTCACCCCGTCGATCTGTGCGATACGCGAGCCAATGGCCGAGCCGAACACCACGAAGTACAACGAGGTGGAGATGACCGGTGAGGCAATGCTCTGCACCAGCGTGCGGAACCAGCGTGCCAGCTCGAATGAATAAATGGCGCGGACGGCGTATGTGTTCATGCCACTTCCACCTTCACCAGATTGACAAAAATGTCTTCCAGCGAACTTTCGCTGGTCTGCAGATCTTTGAACTCGATGCCCAGATCGTTCAATTGGCGCAACAGTCCGGCGATGCCGGTGGCATCGCTCTGCGCATCGAAGGTGAAGACCAGCGCGTGGCCCTCGTCTGACAATTCCAGCGGGTGACCAGCGAGTTGTACGGGAACACTGCTGAGCGGCGTTTGCAGATGTACGGTGAGCTGTTTCTTGCCCAGCTTGCGCATCAGCGTCTGCTTGTCTTCCACCAGAATCAGCTGGCCTTTGTTGATCACGCCAATGCGGTCCGCCATTTCCTCGGCTTCTTCGATGTAGTGCGTGGTGAGAATGATGGTGACGCCATTGGCGCGCAGGCCGCGCACCATCTCCCACATGTCGCGACGCAATTCCACATCAACACCAGCCGTGGGCTCGTCCAGAAACAGGATCTGCGGCTCGTGCGACAGCGCCTTGGCAATCATCACGCGTCGCTTCATGCCGCCCGACAGCGTCATGATGCGCGCGTCCTTCTTGTCCCACAGCGACAGATCGCGCAGCACTTTTTCCAGATACTCCGGATTGGGCGCCTTGCCGAACAGGCCACGACTGAATATCAGCGTACGCCAGACGCTTTCAAACATGTCGCTGGTCAGTTCCTGCGGCACCAGACCGATCTTGGCGCGCGCGGCGCGAAACTCGCGCACCACATCATGGCCATCGGCCAGCACCGATCCCGAGCTGGCATTGACGATGCCACAGATGATGTTGATGAGGGTGGTTTTGCCGGCGCCATTCGGTCCCAGCAGGGCGAAGATTTCGCCACGCCGGATATCGAGAGTGACATCTTTCAGTGCCTGAAAGCCCGCTGCATAGGTCTTGGTGAGCTGGTTGATCGAAATGATGGATTGCACGTGCTACCCGCATTGCCGATGGAGGGAAAGTGCGATTATAGAGAACCAAACTGGCGATAAGCGTAACTAACAGAGTGACTTCTCATCCCTTCTCCCGGTGACGGGAAAGGACGGCGCTTCTGCTGGACGTCCAATGGCAAGTGGATCACCGGCGTGTGGCGGTGAGGTGCGGGGTCTGGTTGTGAGGGGCGGGTGACTTGCGCGCGGTCATTCGCAGGCGCAGCATGTCGCTGCTCAATTATCGGGAGGGGATGCCATGTTGCGATTGAAACGATTTTTCATCGTCATGCCTCTGATCCTTGGTGCGGGCGTGAGTTTATGTGGCGGCGCCTGGGCAGATGGCGGCGGATCGATGCCGTCGAATGCCGGCTCGATGTCCGGCACGATGGACACCACGCCCATGACGCCGGAGGAACAAGCCACCTCGGCTTACAACACCGGTGTTCGCCTGATCAAGAGCGCGGACAAGGATCTGGCGGATGCCGCCAAGGCCACCGATCCCAGGAAGCAGCAGAAGGCACAGAACAACGCCAAGAAGGACTTCAACAAGGCGCTGGCAAAGTTCGAGTCCGCCGTCAAACTCAACCCCGGCATGTTTCAGGCGTGGAACTATGTGGGTTATTCCAAACGCAATCTCGGTGACTATGCCGGTGCGCTGGAAGCCTATGATCGAGCGCTGAAGCTCAATCCACAGTATGCCGAGGCGATTGAATACCGTGGCCACGCCTACCTGGGGCTCAATCGTGTTGATGACGCCAAGCAGGCTTATCTGGATCTGTTCGCGAGCAATCGTGCGCTGGCCGACAAGCTACTGGTGGCGATGAAGTCGTGGGTCAGCACCCATCGCAGCGATGCGCAAGGTGTGGCCAGTGCAACGCTGGAAGATTTTGCCAAATGGGTCGATGAACGCAGCAGCATCGCCAGCAATACAACGGGCCTCTCGCCGCAGGGCGCCCTGGCCAGCTGGCGCTAACCGCGCATTGGTTTGTTCAAATTGGCTCATTCAGTTGGGCATAACGTTGATCGTGGCAATGGCTGCGATCAACGTCCGTGCAGCTGACTCAACTCATCCGACCGCTTACCGCTGGCAGCTGCCACGCGGTTTTCCCGAGCCACTGGTGCCGGCCGACAATCCCATGTCGACGGCAAAGGTCGTGTTGGGCCGGCGTTTGTTCTTTGAAACCCGCCTGTCACCCGGCGCCACTGTCAGCTGCGCGAGCTGCCACGATCCTGCCCGTGCCTTCACCGATGCGCGCGCCAAGGCGGTGGGCGCCACCGGACAACTGACGGAGCGCAGCGCGATGGCATTAGTCAATGTTGCCTACAACTCAAGTTACGGCTGGACTGATCCTTCGGTCAACACGCTTGAGGCGCAGATGCAGCAGCCATTGTTCAACGAGCATCCCATCGAAATGGGACTCGCGGGTCGCGAAACGACGCTCGTTGATTTGCTGCTGGCTGACGTCGGCTATGTCGGCGCGTTTGATGCTGCTTTTCCGGATGATTCAAACAGTATTTCGATCACCAACCTGATTCGTGCCATCGCCTGTTACGAACGCACGCTGATCTCCGGCAATAGTCCGTTTGATCGCTATGTGTTCAGCGGCGAGCACAATGCGATTGACGTAAAAGCCAAGCGCGGCATGGCGTTGTTTTACTCGGCCCGCCTCGGCTGCGCGAACTGTCACTCCGGATTCAATTTCACCGGCACAGCCGTGCATCGTGATCAGGTTGCCGCTGTGCCCGCTCTGGTGCGTAATGGTGTGAGCGCGACACAGACGCGTGTCCCCACGCTGCGCAACATCGAAGTTACTGCGCCCTACATGCACGATGGCCGCTTTGCGACGCTTGATGAGGTCATCACTCACTACGAAAACGCGAGTGAAATTCCGGAGATGGATGCGAGGCTGGGCAGGTTCAAGTTGACGCCAGAGGAACGGCGCGATTTGCGTGCATTCCTGGAATCACTTACCGATGAGGAATTTATCCGGTCCAGTGCCGCGGTGGAATGAATCACCGCAACGGCGTCGCCCTCAAATGCGGCGCCTGCCTGATCTATCGGCAACTCGATACCCCCAGCCCTGTGAATGCTCGGCAGGATTTCGCGCCAGTAAACTAACTTTCCAGCTTGGCATCCATGGTGATTTCGGCGCGCAGTACGCGTGAAATCGGGCAGCCGGCTTTGGCGCTGCCGGCGGCGGTGTCGAACTGCTGCTGCGTGGCGCCGGGGACTCTGGCTTTGACGTCCAGATGTACATTGGTGATGGTGAAGCCGGCGTCGGTTTTTTCCATGATCACGGTGGCGGTGGTGTTGATGCTTTCTGCAGTGAGGCCGGCGCCATCCAGCTGCGCCGACAATGCCATGGAAAAACAGCCTGCATGCGCTGCGGCAATCAGTTCTTCGGGGTTGGTGCCCACGCCGTTTTCAAAGCGCGTGCTGAACGAATATTGCGTATTCGACAACACGCCGCTGTCGGTGGAGATGGCGCCTTTGCCGGTTTTCAAACCGCCGTTCCAGACTGCTGATGCTTTGCGTTTCATGGCGATCTCCTCGGAGCTGAATGATTGATCTTGTTACGGCGTTTGTGCACACCGTGGCGGTTATTTAGACACCGTTTTGCGGCGGCTGTCCATGCGCAAAATGCACAGACAATGCAGGCATGAAACTGACAAAATAAAACACCAACACTCCGGCGTCCTGCACGTGAGTTGTTGGTGTCGGAAGACCCTCATCCTAACCCTCTCCCGGCAGGGAGAGGGGATCAGAGCCCTTGGCTTGAAGAGTTGAGTTACTTCTTCCTGGCCTTGGCGTCTTTTTTCTCGTCCTTGTCGCTGGGCGCAATGGCTTCCAGCAGCTTGGTATCGAGATCGGTCAGCGCCGGCAGATCTTCTTCCTTGACCAGCGGCTTGAGTTGGGCGTGCAGCTTGCCGGCCAGCTCATACAGGTCGCGATGCTGGGGAACCAGCTTGAGCGCGTTGTCCTTCAATTCTTTCAGTTCAGTCAGTTCCTTGTCCTGATCCTGCTTTTCCTTGCGCACGGCATTGAAGCTGGCTTCGATCTGTTTGCGCAGGTCGGATTCGTCCTGCTTTTCCTTCTTCAGGGTCTTGAGCTTCTTCACCACATTGTCGGGAGTGTCGGCAAGTGCAGTGTTGATGGCCTTGAGCGCCTTGTCCTTGTCGGCTACCTGCGCCTTGAGCTGCTGAATTTCCTTGGCGACGGCGGCGCGTTCGGCGGCCATTTGCGGGGCGACGCGTTCCTGCTTGGCGACGATTTCGGCCGCGGTGGCTTCGGCAGCGGCCTGCGTGCGCAGGGCGGCAGACAATCTCTTGTCCATTTCGGCGATGGTTTGCTGTGCCTGCTGCTTGGCGGCGACCACGCTGGCTTCGGCATCTTTGGCGCGCTGGATGGCGCGGTCGAGGGCGGCTTTCAGTTGGTCCTGGTCACAGTTCGGGTCCAGGTCCAGTGCCTCGGCGGCGGTGCGCATCAACATCTGCTTGCTGAGGGCAAGCTCTTTCCACACTTTTAACTGAAGATCTAATTGCGTTTGATCCACATTCATACCTTTGGATTGAGTCGGTTGGGAGGACGGGGAGAATTGGGCCGCGGATTGTAGTCTAAAAAATGCCCGGTCGGACCTGAATTGTGGTATCGGCAGGCAATCAGATTGTTCCATCCGCGATATAGGCTGTTTTTCGGGCTCATAAGCCGGGTTTTTGCCTGGCCACGGGTGACGGTAGAAGACGGCGGGATTGTTTCTTACCCCAGCTGGCCAACCGTCTATGATGCGCACCCGCTTTGTACGGCCTGACGTCATGCCTCCTGCCTCGATTTTTCCCGATCTGTGCCTTTCGGCGCCGCTGCTGCGCGCCATTGCCGAACAAGGCTATGACGAACCGACCCCCGTGCAGCTGGCGGCGATCCCGGCGGTGCTGCGTGGTGAGGATGTGCTGGCCGCGGCGCAAACCGGCTCGGGCAAGACTGCGGCCTTTGGACTGCCACTGATGCAGGCATTGGCCAGCCAGCCTCGCGATGCCGCGTCCCGGGAGAGCGTACGGGCGCTGGTGCTGGTGCCCACGCGGGAACTGGCCATGCAGGTGGGCGAGTCGCTGCTGGCCTATGGCCGCTACCTGCCCGAGCGACTCAAGGTGCTCAGTGTATTCGGGGGGGTGTCGATCAACCCACAGATGATGGCGCTGCGCGGCGGCGCAGATATCGTGGTCGCCACCCCGGGGAGGCTGCTGGATCTTCTTGACCACAACGCCCTGCACCTTGCGGGGGTACGCGCTCTGGTGCTGGATGAGGCTGACCGGCTGTTCGATATGGGCTTTGCGGACGAGTTGCATCGCATCCTGGCGTTGCTGCCCAGCGCGCGTCAGAACCTGCTGTTCTCGGCCACCTTTCCGGCCGAGGTGCGGTCTCTGGTGGACCAGTTGTTGCGCAACCCGACGCGTATCGCAGTCGACGCTACACCTGAGACCACGCCGGATATTCAGCAGCGTTCGATTCTTGTCGATGCACCGCGCCGCACCCAATTGCTGCGGCACCTGATTCAGAGCGAGGGTTGGACGCGGGTGCTGGTGTTCGTCGCCACCCAGTACGCCACCGCACATGTGGCCGACAAATTGCGTCGCGCGGGTATTCAGGCACAGGCGCTACATGGTGAGCTGAGCCAGGGTGCACGCACGCAGGCACTCAGGGATTTCAAGGCCGGCAAGTTGCAAGTGCTGGTGGCCACCGATGTGGCTGCGCGCGGTATCGATATCGCGCAGCTGCCGGCGGTGGTGAACTACGACTTGCCGCGCTCAGCAGTGGACTATACCCACCGCATCGGCCGCACCGGACGTGCCGGAATGGCAGGAGTGGCGGTGAGCTTTGTGACTGCTGAAGCCGAGGCGCATTTTCGCCTCATTGAAAAACGCCATGAGCTGCGTTTGCCGCGTGAAGTGATTGCGGGGTTTGAGCCAACCGAGTCCGGCGCTATTGCTGATAGTGACAGCAACTCAGTACAACCCGGCGATCCAGCCGGCGGCATCAAAGGCAAACGCAAAAGCAAGAAAGACAAACTGCGTGAAGCTGCGGCCCGTCAACAGAATGCGCCATCTGCCGAGCCTGCCCCTCAGCCAGAATTACGCGGCGCGGATATCTGGCAGCGACGCCGACCCACACCGAGATAGGTTTTTCTAACTGCGCTCCATCATTCACCCTCTCCCTGAGGGAGAGGGCTGGGGTGAGGGTGCTGCGCCTCTCGATCCAGCAACGTCCTTTTGCGCGCCACGCCCCAGCGATAACCCGACAAGCCACCGTCGCTGCGTACGACACGATGACAGGGGATCGCCACCGCCAGCGCATTGGCAGCACAGGCAGAGGCGACAGCGCGCACGGCTGTGGGCGAGCCGATCAACTCTGCAATCTCGGTGTAGCTGGCAGTACTACCGGGTGGAATCTTGCGCAGCGCTCGCCAGACACGCTGTTGAAACGCAGTGCCGCGAATGTCCAGTGGCAAGTCCAGGCCAAGTCGCGGTGCTTCGACAAAACCAACGACGCGGGCCACCACCTGTTCGAAGTCATGGTCGCCGCCGATGAGTTTGGCCTGGGGAAACCGATGCTCAAGGTCATGCAGCAGCGTTTGCGGATCGTCACCCAGCAAGATTGCGCAGATGCCGCGTGGGCTTTGCGCCACCAGAATCGAGCCCAGCGAACATTTGCCAATTGCAAAGCGAATCTCTGTCTGCAAACCACCTGCTCGATAGTGACTGGCGTTCATGCCCAGCACGGCATGCGCTTTTTCATAGAAGCGGCTGTTGCTCTGGTATCCGGCATCGATGATCGCATTGGTGACGTTGTTGCCGTCATGCAATGACGCACGCAGGCGCTGCTCGCGCTGCGCCAGCGCATATTGTTTGGGTGTAAGGCCGGTGGCCTGTTTGAACAGACGGTGAAAATGAAAACTGCTGATACCAACCCGATCTGCCAGTTGTTGCAGGTTGGGCGCGCGTTCCGCCTGTTCGATGATCCGGCAGGCTTCGGTGATGAGCGCGGTGTGTACTGACGAGAGTGCTTGGGCTTTCATGGTGAATGATGGCGCTGGCTGGCCAGCAATGTAGTTCAGCCGTTTTCCAATGGCACTCCGAATCTTGCTATTGACGCAGGAATCAACATTGTTTGGTGTAGGGGCGGTATGTGAACCGCCTTGCCTTGATCTGCCATGAAGGAGGGCGGCTCTCGAGCCGCCCCTACTCATCGTGACTTCTGACCTTGCCGCGCAACTGCTTGTGCTGGCTGCGTTGCTGCTTGCCTTCCAGTCGGCGCAACTTGGAGGCCCGGGTGGGTTTGGTGGCGCGCCGCAGTTTGGGCACGATGCGGGCCTGGGTGATGAGTTCCAGCAGGCGTTCCAGTGCGTCGCGCCGGTTCTGTTCCTGGGTGCGCAGGCGTTGTGCAGTGAGGCTCAGCACGTCGTCGCTGCTCATGCGGCGACCGGCGAGGGTTTTCAGGCGCACCCTGGCCGCTTCGTTCAAATGGCAAGCCCGTACGTCGCAGCTGAGCTGTATGGCCGTGGAAACCTTGTTGACGTTCTGACCGCCAGGGCCGCTGCTGCGGATCATGCGCAGCTGCAGCGCAGCCTCGGGTACGCCCAGGCTGGCAAGTTCCTCGATCAGATCACCGCCGGACGTGGCCATCAGGCGTCTGCATCCGGCAGCAAGTCGCCCGGCTTCATTCTGACATCATGCTGCGGCACCGGGATACGGATGCCATGCTGCTGGAACAGCTTCCAGATAGTGCGATTCACATCCGAGCGCACGTTGTTCACGCCTTCCTGCGGATCGGCGATCCAGAAGCGCAGTTCCAGATCGAACCCATATTCGCCAAAGCCCATCAGCCGCGAAACCGGGCCGGGGTCGCGCAGAATGCGCGGATGGTCCGCCGCAGACTGCAGCAGCACGCCCAGCGCCAGTTCCAGATCGCACTGGTAACTGACGCGCACCGGCAGCTTGAGACGCACACGCGGATCGGAATAACTCCAGTTGATGACGGGGTTGGTGATCAGGTGCTGGTTGGGCACCAGGGTGGCCACGCCATCACGATCACGCACCACCACATAGCGACCCCGTAATTCTTCCACCCAGCCGAAATTTTCCGTGGTGGTGCCGGTGGTGCCGCTGAAGCTGATGACATCGCCGGGTTTGATGGAGCGATCCATCAGCAGCACAAAGCCGCTGACGAAATTCGACGCAATGGCCTGCAGGCCGAAGCCCAGGCCGATGCCGATGGCGCCCGTCAACACATTCAGGGTGGTGAGATCGAGTCCGGCGGCATTCAGGCCGAGCAGAATTGACAGGCCCACGAGGCCTGCCTGAATGAACTTGGACAGGCCGATGCGCATGCTGATGGCCACCGCGGTCATGGACATCAGGCGGCGTTCGATCCAGCGCGCCACCCACACCGCCGCCAGCACAAACAGGCTGACCGTGAATGCCACCTTGAGCACCGACCAGATGCTGATGCGCACCGAGCCGGCCTGTACGCCGGCGCTGTCCAGGGCCGCAACCACGGGTTCGAACCAGCCGAGCACGTGCAGCGATAACGCAATCCAGATCAGCAGGCTGATGGTGTTGCCCCAGCCTTTGATGGGTGCGCGCGCACCGGCGGAAACGCGGAATGCATACACCGCCAGTCGCACCAGCAGCAGCAGGCCGATCAGCGAAATACTGATATCCAGCAGGGTGGGCTTCTGCCTGAGGACATAGAGGAAACCGGTGCTGGCAGCGGCGAGAATCAGCGCCAGCAAGTGCGGTGCGACGATGTACAGCGCTTCGAGCAGGCGATAACGCAGACCGGTCTGGCTGGCAACGCGTTGCATGGCATCCGAGGCGCGCAGCCACCGACCGAGTGCGACGGCCACGACGACGATGGCCAGCAGCGTGAGCATTTGTACCAGGCCGATGCCGGTGGTCAGCTGGTCGAGCCCCTTCAGAATGTCATTGACGAGTTGCTGCATGAAGATCGGCGGGCAGCATCAGGCGTTCAGGTCTGGAATCAGTTCGCTTTCCATGCGCGCGATCTGGTCCTTGACCATCAACTTGCGTTTTTTCAGACGACGCAGCTGGATTTCGTTGACGTACAGATCCATCTGCAGGCGATTGATCACGTCATCCAGGTCGCGGTGTTCGATGCGCAGTTCACGCAACCGCTCCAGACGCTTGAAAGTCTGGGTCTCCACTTTGCCCGCATTGCCTGCTGCCGGGTCTTTATCTTGGTCGTCCTGTTCGCTCATCGCTGCTGCTCGTGAAGGTTGCCGTACTTTAGCAGCCTGTCGGACTTAGTAGTGATCTACTGCGGCGGTGTCCCATGTTCGATAGGCGTGGGATCCATTTTTTCGATCGTTTTCGTTAAACAGCTACGGCTATTCGCCTCAAACGATCGAAAAACTGCCCTCGACCAGCCACTCGCCTCGCTATGATCACCTGAGTCCGACAAACTGCTGGCAAATTTTGTGGCCGTGGGCGGCCTTTGTACTGGCGCTCACCAACCATTGTCGCCGGGCTTGTTGCTGCTGGACGGGCTGCCATCGTTGGGGTTCGACCGTTCGCCGGGCAGCCGGGGTCTATTGCGGTGGCGTTGTCGCCATTCTTCCAGATCAAGCACATTGCTGCCGTGATGGTCGAGGTCTGTGTGTTCGGCACGGGCCCCCGTGCGCGCTGGC
This sequence comes from uncultured Pseudomonadota bacterium, assembly GCA_963748005.1. Taxonomy (GTDB): domain Bacteria; phylum Pseudomonadota; class Gammaproteobacteria; order Steroidobacterales; family Steroidobacteraceae; genus CAILZL01. The sequence continues at coordinate 806,899 of CAVVHH010000002.1, read as the reverse complement.
ATGCGGTCGGGATCGAAGCCGATGGATTCCACACGCGTGCCGAGCAGGACCACGAAGCCCTGGCGACGTTCGATGCTGGTGGCGGTGTAATCGAAGACGTATGTGCGACGCAGGCTCAGCTGGCCGCGATCATTACGCGCCAGACGCAGTCTGGCGAAGGCCACGGTGCCATCGAGGAATTGCAGATTCATGCGCGTGCAGGCGTCCACCGCGGCGCGATTGGCACGCTCGCGGGCGCTCAGGCTGTTCTGCCAGAACCATACAAAGGCCGCGGCGCACACAACTCCGATCAGCAACGGCAGGCTCAACATCAGGTCGACCCTCCTGCGATCAGGGGTTGCCAGGCGAAGTGTGGGTCACCGATGGCCAGAAAATCCGGATTAAGCAACGTGTCCCGACGGTTGTAGGTCAGCGACTCGCCTTGCAGGTTGACTACCCGGCCCCCCGCGGCTTCAAGCACTGCCTGACCGGCAGCGGTATCCCATTCCGACGTGGGGCCCAGGCGCGGATAAAAGTCGGCAGCGCCTTCGGCCACCCGACAGAACTTGAGTGCGCTGCCTACCGCGCACAGTTCGTGGCGGCCAAGCCGAGTCAGGAGGGTATCCAGCGACGCGCCGCGATGCGAGCGACTGCCAACGATCACCGGTACGGCGGGGTGGGGCTGGCGCACATGAATGATCTCGGCCGGGTTCGTGCCGCGGATGCGTTGGGCACCGAGCCCGACCGCGCCGGTGTACGCCATATCGGCTGCGGGCACCGTCACCACACCCAGCATCGGCCGGTGCGCCTGGATCAAGGCGATGTTTACCGTGAACTCGCCATTGCGCTTGACGAACTCGCGCGTGCCATCCAGCGGATCGACCAGCCAAAGGGTTTGCCACTGACGGCGCGTGGCGAAGTCATGATGTGCCTGCGGCGACTCTTCCGACAGCACCGGAATCTGTGGCGTCAACGACTGCAGACCGCTGATGATGATGCGATGCGCCTCCCGGTCCGCCAGCGTCAGTGGTGAGTCATCCGCTTTGTGTTCGACGTCAAACTCACTGGCGTACACGCGCATGATGGCTTGCCCCGCCTGCCGGGCAATGTCCAGCACGGCCATGAGCAATGTAGTGTCGGGAACGGGCGGGGTGGTGGGCGGCAATTCAGTCATCTGGCAGGCTCGTTGCTGGGAGGTCAATGATAGCTCGAGTGGACTTGCAGCGAGCGGCGGGATTGCGCAGTGTAAGAGCCCGCAGACAAAGCGTATTTTTCAGAGACAGATTTGAGCCATACCCATCCACATCTTCCCGTGCGTCCCGACTGGCAGCGCATCCATACGGTGTTGCTTGATATGGATGGCACGCTGCTCGACCTGCGTTTCGACAATTACTTCTGGACCGAGCTGATTCCGCTGCGCTGGGGAGAGGCGCGTGGCATGGCGCTGCACGACGCCAAAGCCGAGCTGCGGCCGCGATTTGCCGCGCGCCAGGGCACCTTGCAGTGGTACTGCACGGATCACTGGACGCAGGAGCTGGGGCTGAATGTGGCGGCGCTGAAGCACGAGGCGCGTGAGCACATCCGTTACCTGCCTGGCGCCGAGGAGTTTCTGCAGGTGGTGCGACAACTGGCCAGGGAGGTGATTCTGGTTACCAACGCACATCTGGATGCGTTTGCAGTCAAGACCCAGTACACCGGGTTGGGGCAGTACCTGGACCGGGTGGTGTCATCGCACACACTGGGCTTTCCCAAGGAAGTAGCGGCGTTCTGGCCGCGCCTCGAAACCCATCTCGGTCTGGTGCGTGAACAGGCCCTGTTTGTCGATGACAACCTGCCGGTGCTGCGTGCCGCACATGCCTTCGGCATCGGTCAGGTGTTTGCCGTGGCTCAGCCTGATTCCACGCTACCGGTGCGACATATTGCGGAATTTCCAGCGGTGAATGCGGTGAAGGAGTTGTTGCCGTAGGGCGTTACTGTTGTTGAGGATCCCGGTAACGCGCCGGGATCAGCCGTCTGGCCTCCGGCGTATCGCGAACCAGGTCCAGAACGCTGCCTTTTATGAAGGGCATTCCCCGTTCAACAAGCTGCGCCCAGTTGAAGATGGTGTCATCCAGCGCGGGACTGCGTGGGCTGGAATTTGCAAACAGGGCCTGGCAGGTAAAACCATGTTGACGCAGGTGGTGCGTCAGGTGTGTTTCGTAAATCGCAATTACGTCGGCTTTGGTCGGCAGATTTACGACGCTGCGCATGATGTTTGCGAGAACTGGCGCGTGCAGCAGGCGCTGATTGATGACCATGAAAAAACTCTGCAAATGTACACGTGGCACAGCGTTTTCGGTCAACCCTACGCAATCGGCAGGACACTTGCGTATGGCAGAGAGCAAGGCTGCATAGTGTTCGCGGTTGAGTGGACCAACCATGCTGTCGTTGATGAGATAGAGCCGCTCAGTCTCAGGTGGGATGGCTTGCATGCAGAAGGCCTGCGCCCATGCAGCAAAGTCAAAGCCAAGGTTCTTGCGCACCAGCAGACCGTGCAATCGCTGGGTCAGCTCGGCTGGCAGCTGCAGGTCGCCTGCGGCAAATTCCGTATTGATGATCAGTATTGCCGCAATGCCTTGATCCGCCAGCGCATGGAGGTGGTCGATTACATGCGGCTTGAGTGACGGAACAGCTGCGAATGTAACGAACATACACAGTTCCGGAACGTGCGCTGGACCAGGAGGAATAACAACGGTGCATGGGCAGTCCGTGGCACGGGCAGGCAGTTCCAGCAGTACGTCTGCCAGCGCATCGAGTTTCTGCTCGAGCTGCGCTTTCAGTTTCAGGTGTCCCTTGCGCTTGATGAGCGGCAGGTGTTCGCAGAACCGCTTGTATAGCTCGCGCACATGTCGCTGCAGACTCCGTTTGCTGGTGGGAGTTGGCGCAAAACTCACGGCTGCGTACCCGCTGTTCGGCAATAACCGCTCATCTTTCCAGGTCATGCTTGCGAAGAGCTTGTTCGGCAAGCGCAAGAGATTGCGGAAAGCGCTGCATTTCGAAGTAGCGCAGACGCTTGTACACGGCGTAATTCGCGGCCAGCCACGCGGCGGCAAATCCGGCCCATCCGTCGAGAACCGCCAGGCGCAGAAAGTAGTCCTTGATGAAGGTGGCAGCAAAGATCCACGGCCATTCATAAGGCCTGACGCTGCGTCGTTTGTCACGCCAATCGCGAGCTTTCAATTCTGCGTATTTCAGGTATTTGAGTTCGTGATGCACCAGTGTGGGGTTCAGATAGTGAATGAATGGCGCACTGAAGGTAACGGCTGCGCCGTCATATTGCAGTGACTCATGGACGCGAACTTCAGACCAGCGTGCGCGCCGACGATGATAGAGCCGGGCCTTGCTTTCACGCGCCATGAGTCTGTACCAGCGCATGGGCTTGCCCATGAATTCGGCGGTACGGATGATAATGCCGGCCGCCGCTGTTGAGGACAGCAATGCTGGCAATTTCTGCTGCAGCTCGGCAGCCAGGGTGGGCGTCAACGCTTCGTCGGCATCAAGGAACAGTATCCAGTCGTGCACCGCCAGGGCGCTGGCGAAATTCCGCTGCGCGCCAAACCCCAGCCACTCCTGATGAACCGTACGGGCGCCATGAGCCTGTGCAATGCGGACGGTATCGTCCGTACTGCCGGAATCGATAACGATTTTTTCCGCTGCGAACGGCACGCTATCCAGGCAGCGGGCAATGTTGCCGGCTTCATTGTAGGTCATCACCAGCAACGTAACCGGCAGCACAATAGGTGATGCAGTCATCAGTGGTCCCTGTCTGATAGCAGCGAATGATTGTTGGTCAACATGTCCAGCGAATACCCAAGGCTGGCGAATATCGGTCGCCACTCGCCAGGGTGGAGTTTATCCCAGCCGTGGCATCCGAACGGCAGCTGGTGGTTGTTGAGTCTCGCGGCTGCAGCCGGGTGCGACTCCCAGGCAAAACGCACGGCCTGACGCAGGCCCGGGGTTCTGACGTTGATGCGGTAGCGATTTGCTTCGACACAAAAGAAGATGTCTTCACCGCCTGAGTAGTGGCCATAGTCCAGGTACGGGCCCAATCGACCGGAAAAATCATGGAGCACACGCCTCATGGCGCTGATGCGCCGCAAAGAAAAGCCACCGTTGCCGCTGCAATAATCGTATTGAGCGTGATGCAGTCCGGTGCCCGAGCGGTCTTTCTTGTTGATTAGTCGATATAGCTTGCTGCGTACCCGGGCGCGCAATTGACGAAGTCCTCCGGGCGGGGTTTGGCCTGGTAACCAGGGTGCGCCGGCGAAATCATAGCCTTGGCTGCACCAGTCAATGAGTTGATCGCTAAAAACAAATGCATCAAGCTGATAAAGTAGCATGTACTCATACTTGGCAAATCTGGCGTAGAACTCATCGCTCAGCAACATGCGGTTGTAGCTGCGCACAGAGTCGAAGCATTCGTCGGGGAAGCTCTCCGTGTGCAACGCCGGGTAGCGGAAAAGAAGACTGGTCAGGTCGAGTTTTGCCGGTTTTGCTACGATGATGGGGTGGCTGTGCAATACCGATAGACATCGTTCCAGGGCGGCTTGCTCTGATGTCTTCAAGTCGGATCGATAGCAGGGAATAACGATGCAGCCGATTTCCGATGGATTTGGCATGACGGACAAAGTATGGCATAGCTGTTGAGGTTAAGGGTCATCCTGGTGCCGGCCAAACGCCACAACTGGGGACCTGACATGCGTAATCGTCGGATTGTCGGACGATGGGGCTACTTTGGTTAGACGGAGAACAATGCGGGTTAACTTGATTGGCAAGTCGAATGGCGTTGGCCTGTCGCGCGACCTTGCCCTGCTTGCGGATGCGTTGCGTGCCTGCGGTTGCGACGTGGCCGTGCTGGCGGTGGATTCGCGAACCTCGCATCGCCGCCGTTTGATGTGGGTTCAGGGAGCGTCGCTATTGCGATACTGGTGGCGAAAACATGTGCGTCGGAATATGCCCTGGGAGGCCGACGTAAATGTGATGATGGAGCACCTGTGGCCGGAAAGTTTGCCAATGGCGCGACTCAATGTCGCAGTACCGAATCCGGAATGGTTTGATCGGCACGACCTGCGCATGCTGCCCTGCATCGATCGGGTGTGGGCCAAGACCCACAATACGCAGCAGATTTTTCAAGCCATGAGATGCCTGGTTTCATACGTCGGCTTCAATAGTGAGGATCGTCTGGATCCATCGGTTCAGCGGCGGCGCGGTTTTTTCCATCTCGCTGGCCAAAGCACCATGAAAGGAACCCGGCGTTTACTGGAGCTGTGGCGCGGTCATCCACAATGGCCGACGTTAACAGTAGTGCAGCATGCACAGGCCGATGATGATCCCGTGGCGACCAACATCGACTATCGCACAGGTTACATGGACGATGCCGAGTTGCAGCGTCTGCAGAATCAGAATTTGTTTCATCTGTGTACTTCGGAAACCGAAGGCTGGGGACACTATCTGGTTGAAGCGATGAGCGTTGGGGCTGTCACAGTCACGCTGGATGCGCCGCCCATGAATGAACTGGTGACCAACGAGCGCGGCCTGTTGTTACGTGCAGAGGTGTACCGCAAACAGAAACTGGCTGATTGCTACCGGTTTGAGCCACATTCATTGGTGACGGCAGTGGAACGAATGTCGGCAATGTCCGACGCTGAGGCTGGACAGCTGTGCGCGGCTGCGCGTCAGTGGTTTATTGACAATAAGACAGAATTTTATGGACGGGTAGGTGAAACGATGGAAGGGCTTAAGACAACTGTGCATTCGTCCCCAGTCAACACTCGCGTCGTGAAAACCAGCCTGATCATTACGACGTATAACTGGAACGAAGCCCTGGAGCTGGTTTTCAGAAGCATCGCCCGTCAGTCCGAGATGCCTGATGAAGTATTGATCGCTGACGATGGGTCGGGGCCGGATACCGCTGACCTGGTGCGGCAGTGGAGTGCTCGCTTGCCGATACCGGTGCGACACGTATGGCAGGAAGATCGTGGTTTCCGGCTGGCGCGTTCACGAAATCAGGCCATTGCAGCTGCGTCTGGTGACTACATTATCATTGTTGATGGCGACACCGTTTTGCACAGGCATTTTGTCGCGGACCACAAACGCGCCGCACGGTACGGCTATTTTATCCAGGGAGTGCGTCTTCTCACCGGGCCGCAAATGGGACAGCGGATGCTTGCTGAGGGGCTGCTCGATATCGGTTTTTTTGCTCCGCATATTCGTCGTCGGCGCCATACCGTTCGTAACCGTTTTCTGAGCTGGCTGCTTTATCGGCAAGTGCATGAGCATCAGAATGCCATTCGCGGCAGCAACCAGGCATATTGGAGGAATGATCTGCTCAAGGTGAATGGATTTGATGAACGAATGACCGGATGGGGTCGTGAAGACAACGAAATTGCCCAACGGTTATACAACGTGGGCATCAGGCGCCGGAACCTGAAATTTGCCGCACTCACGATCCACATTTATCACCACCAGCGCAAGACAACAGGTGACAATCCTAACGATCGTTACCTTCATGAGACGATCGAAAACAAATTGACGTGGTGCAACCTGGGGATCGATCAACACCTATTGGCTGCAACCAAGATCGGTTGCAGCACTGAGAAATATTGATGCTTCGTAGTCAAGGCGATACAGGCACGACGTTCTTATCAAGTGCATTGTTCCTTACGGTCAGTCTGTTGGCGGCCAACGCGTCTGCACGTGGCGTCAGTCCCTATCTGCCACTCAATCTGGATCCTGCCATTGAGCGGAACATTGAACGCTTGCTGGTGCTGGCCGACAAGCCGGTAATGCGTCGTCCGATTCCGGCTGCATTGGTGCTGGACGCGCTGTCTGTGGCTTGCCGGAAAGATGCGGCTTTATGCGAAGAAGTTCGCGCTTATCTTGAGCGATATATGCACACCGCGGGTCTGACGCAGCTCCAAGGCGAATTGGCGCTGACGAGCGGCGATTCAGAGCAAGCCATGCCGAATGCACATGGGATGGATGTTGGTAGTCCCTGGCAAGTGACGGCGGGTGGTTACTATCAACTGAGCGACTATTTACTGGCAAGTGCGGGGGGGGTTGCCTACCAGGATCACGCAACGCCTACTGGCACAATGCTTAGTGTCGGGTTTGATCTGGCGCAACTGGATATTGGATTTCGCGATCACTGGTATTCGCCATCGGCTGATGGCGGTTTCCTGATTGGTACGCAGGCGCCAACCATGCCGTCGATTACCGTGTCGAACTATCAGCCAATCAGCCCGTTGGGTATTTCCTACGAAATGTTTGTAGCGCAGATGTCCTGGTCGGACAAGATTGCATATCCAGATGGCGTCACGAGTGGTCACCCGCAATTGACGGGGTTGCAGCTGAGTATCGAACCGGCACCGGGGTATGCATTGGCGGTAAATCGCTTGCTGCAATATGGCGGTGGCGCTCGCGGACAGGCCGGTTTTTCAGGGTTGTGGAATGCCCTGATTCGCAACGACAGCGCTCAGACACCTGATAGCGAGGGTCAGGTAAACGAATTCGGCAATCAGCTGGCGTCGATTACCAGCAATTTCATTTTTCCGGGCAAGGTGCCGTTTGAGTTTCACTTTGAGTATGCTGGTGAAGATAACCTCTATGAGCCCGGCTATCGCATGGGCAAGGTTGTATTGGCGGTAGGTGTGGATTTTCCGCGCCTGGGCAATCGTTACGACCTGGGTTATGACGTTTCCGAAAGACAGGATGCCTGGTACGTGCATCATCTGTATGGCGATGGCCTGACCAATTACGGACACGTCATTGGCCACTGGTTTGGTGACGAACGGGTTTTCGGCGATTCACCCGGTGGTTACACACAGAGCTTGAGAATAGGCCGTCGCGCAGATAATGGCGACTACTGGCAGGCGCAATATCGCAATTCCGTCAACTGGCGATTCGCTGATTTTCCCTACAAACAGGCGCATCAGCTGGCGGTGCGTTACAGCACGGCATGGTTTGGCCGCAGTGGCACTGCAGAGTTGAATGTGGGGAAGGATGTTTTTGGTGATTCCTTTGTGAGGTTGTCCGGCGCCATCGACTTGGCATCTGCTTATACACCGGTCCTGCCGCGTGATTCATCGCTGGATCAACAGGAATATGGCACCGAACTGTACGTTGATCTCGGCGCCAATCTCAGTCACGTGCACAAGATATACTGGGATGGTCTTCCTGACGAGACGACCAGCGATGCGCCGGGTTATCACTTTGGTTTTGGCGCGCGGCGCCCCGCTTCCGAGAACGGCGATCTGGGCGTCAGGGTAGAGTTTGACGAGGTCGATGGAAGTTCGCTGGTGTCGCTGCGAGCACTGGATTATCGCTATCGTATCGGCAGAAAACTTGCCATCGGAGCGTTTTTTGGCGCCGCGCGTTATCAGATCCAGTTGCCGGCATGGGGTTACTACTGGGGTGTGGGTTTGCAATACCGCAACCTGTTTCCTGGCTGGGATCTCAGTGCAGATGTGCGTCACCACGAGAAGATATCGCGCAATAATTTGCTGACGACTGATCGCGGCTATAGCGTGAGCACGGTGAGTTTCCGCGATATGAATGGTGCAGCGCTGTATTTCAGCCGCCATTTTTGAAATATAGTTATTAGTTCGCCTGCGCGTAGTCAATCTGCATCCTGATTCGACTTGCCGATTTACCTCGAATCGGGGCCGACGGGGCGGTTGGCAGCGCGCCCTTGCTGTCCGACGGATAAGGGGTACGACTGCGCGTGTCGCAGATGCGGGGACACGGCCGCTGGTTTAACGTTGAAGAGGTGCAAGTCTCGGGAAACGACTCGGCTACATTGTCTCGCCCAACCGAAGCCTGTCGTTGCGTCCTAATACCCTCAAGCATTCCATCCCGTTCCATTCGAGATTCGGCCACTACTTTACCGGTGCTCAACACCCAGCCATTATTACCAATGTGCTTCGTCATAAAGGACTGGAGGGATACACATGACTATACGAACTTTGATCATTGCCACGATTACGCTTTTCGCCGTACCGATTGCAGGAAATGCGGTGCCTGCAAATGAATCATTCGCCTACGTACGACCTGTGGAGTGCGGCGAAGACGGGATCGAAAAATATAACCAAACCACTCACGCAATCTGTGCCAATGCATTTAGGCGTGATTTAAAAATTATGTCCTCGCTTGGTGCAAAGCAGGTCAAGCTGACGCTCGCACCGCAATCTTTGGGTGTGGCGTTTTCGACCAACGGCTCAGGTGTAACCATTGACCAGAATGCGCTGGCCAACACCGCTGCAAGTCTTCCCGTTATCATCAACCAAATCGCTGAGAACGGCATGTCGGTGGTCGTCGACTTCCTCATGAACGATCTCTAACTGATGAGCTCCTACGGCTTCTACCCCAATAATAATGGCACCTCCTACTGGCAGGAGGCGTACGGCGGAGTCGTATCCACACAATTGGCGCAGGACCTCGGAGGCGGCTGGCAGAATCCCATCATTAGCGCTGTCGAGGCTTCTGGTGCCGGTTACAACGTCAGCTACTACAGCTTGTTCACTGAAAGCCGCTACATCCCGAATGGCACGAGCGCGACGTGGAGCGCCGACATTCAATGGCTCACAAATCATTGGCTGCTTCAAAATACAGTTGCGCCTGCGGGCAAGATCGGCATGGATGGCTTAACGCCGGACGATATGTGGCTGGTCGGAGCAAACTCGTTCTACGCCGGGCGTTTGATCGACTTCACCGAAGCACATGCGTATACACATGACAGCCCCGACATTCCCGACTTAATCAATCAAGCCCGGCAGGGCACATGTAACTACCGAGCACCGGGGACCTGCAATCCTACAGTTACACTCGGTGAGTTCGGCGCAAAATATTGCCAGTACGGAGAATATTTCCAATCAAGCAACGTACTCAACATGCTAAACAGCGCGGGATCGATGGGCGTCGAGATTGGATTCAACTGGGGCTTATGGGACTACGACGCCACATTATCTTGTACGACTGATTCTTCGCGTTTTGGAATCGGGTTCTCAGCCAATGCTCCTCGCGATCACATGGGCGTCTTGGCCGAACGTGCGGGTCCACTGACGAACGGCAACTTCGAATCGAACGCCAATGGCTGGTTCTCCGGCGGAGAAACCGGCTCAGTGAGCTTTTATAGGATGGGACCAGATTCGAGTTTACCGGGCGGCGCAGCTACGGGCTCTTATTGGGGCCGCGTTGAGATAACAGCTCCCGGACACCATTGGGGGTGCGTGTCATGGATGCCGGTCTCTGGGGCCAAGCTGGTTCCTGGCGCTTATCTCAGATTTAACATTTCCTCCATCTATCTGGACCTTCACTATCACCAATCGAACGGCGACACGGGGTTGTTATCTTGGAAACAAGTCAGCCTCGGTGCATGGGAGATGAAACACATCCAGAATCTTCCGGACGCGTCCACCGGGACAGTCGAGCCGTTCTTTTACTCGTTACCTACGGGGACCGATTCGGTCTTTTTCTGTTTCGCTGGAACCGCGCCGGCCGACGCCAGTCCGTGGAACAAATACTACATCGACTTCGATACGGTGAGTTTCCGCGAGATGCCATAAGCCCCCTGCCTCCGTGATCCTGTCGTAAGTAAGAAACAGCCCGTCACCTTACCTTGAATTGTGCCGCTGATCGGTTATATCAGCGCGCCGAACCCCTCAGGTCAGTGGCGGGCAACCGCTAACAGGCGCAATGGAGCTGATAAGGGCGCGATAACGTTCGACACCTTGCTCGAAAGAGTAGTGTTCGCGCATATAGGCGATACCGTTTTCAGACAGCCGTTTCCACAGCGCTTCATCGTTATAGGCTGTGACGATCGATCTCGCAAAAACTTCGGGAACTGAAGCAATCAGAATGTTCTGCTGATCCGTCAACTGCATGCCTTCTGCGGCAATCGGAGTCGCCACGCACGGGACGCCGTAACTCAAGCTGGTGCCGATTTTGCCCTTGATGCCCGCGCCGAATCGGAGCGGCGCCACGCTCAACTTGCAACGGTGGAACACAGTGTCTAGATCGGCGACGTAACCTTGGAAAACAATTCCAGGAAATTTTGCCAATTCGGCTATTTCCGGTGGGGCATTGCTGCCGACAATGCGCAGATTGACGTCGGGCAACGCTTGTCGGACCCGTGACCAGATCTCCTGCACAAAGTGCAATACTGCGTCCACGTTGGGTGTATGCCGGAATCCACCGATGAATACGATATCGCGGCGGGACGCGAATGAAGGGCGACGCTCCACGGTGGTTCTGATGTATGGAATGGCGGCGATGGTAAGATCGGGATGTTCATTCAATATGAGCTCCCGTTCTGCATCGCTGATGGTGATCGTGGCATCGGCCTGCTTCATGAGCCAGTATTCCAGTTCCCTGGTTTGCAGCGCCTTCGCGGCGAGTGTTGCCGATTTTTCAAGCGCCGCCTGTCGTTCTTCCCTGAGAAAATGCAGATCAACCGTATTGAAGACGATCCTGGCCTTGGTGCAATAGCGCCGGATATCTTCAATGTGCTTGGCTGCGAAATGCACCCGTTTGATGATGGTCAGGTCGTAGCTGGGGCCCGAAGCTTCAAGGTGTTCTCTCACAGTGTTGATGTATGGTTCATACCAGCATTCCACGCCGATGCGCTGCAGTGCCTCGGTGTAGGGCCCTGCATGCTTGAGATCGTCGGGAATAAAAGTAACTTTGTAGCCCAGCGCTTGCATGACCTTGATTTCGTAGAAGGTATCCACAGAGCCGGAGTCTTGATCGGGGCAGGGGGTGGTGACATCGACGATCAGTGCGCGTTTAGCAACCAAGCGTTCATGCGCGAACGGCGCTTTTTGATTTGGTAGATCATGTTGTTTAAGCGCTTCGCGCCACTTGTCCAGAAATTTTGCCTGATTGTGCAGTTGATAAGCCTTGACGCCCTTGGTGACGTCGGTGCCGGAGGTGATGCCTTCGTGGTGGATGACTTTGGAGGCAGGCTGAAAAATAACGCGTCGCCCCCGGCTGCGTATAGTGAAGGCCAGATCGGTATCTTCGTAATAAGCGGGAGTAAACCGTTCATCGAAGCCTTCCAAAGAACTGAAAAGATCCGCGGGAACCATGATGCTGGCGCCCGAGCAATAGTCGGGGTCGCGTAGAAAACAAAATTCCGGACGTTCGGGATAGGCATCTCTGCCGTAATTGCAGCCCGAGGCGTCCCGCCAGATTATTCCCCCTGCTTCCTGCAGCAGGCCGTACGGAAAAATCAGCTTTGAGCCAACCAGCCCCGCGTTGGGATATGTATGGAAAGTTTGCAGCAGCTCGTCCAACCACTCCGGCTGCACCTCGGTATCGTTGTTAAGAAACAAAAGATACTGGCCGCGGGCTTCTCTGGCGGCGTTGTTGCAGTTTATTAGAAAACCCAGGTTCGAACTGTTGCGAATGACTCTTATGCCGCGGACTTGAGACAACAGTTGCGGCGTGGCGTCGGTGGAGCAATCGTCGATCACAATAACTTCGAACGGCGTCCGAGGCAGGTTCATCTGGATGGACGATAAACACGTGAGGGTGTACTCAATTTTATTATAGACAGGGATCAATATTGAAACCACCGGCTGTTCGTGAATCGGTAAATGAATTTTCTTTGCTTCCTCGGCGGTTGCTTTCAGAACCTTGGCGGCCAGAAGCGCACTGTCAATCAGGCGCCATCGGTACCGAGCTGCCATCTGAATTGAAATGGGCTCGTTCCGGAAATCGCGCCAGCGCTGATATCCCCGGGTTCGTTTGAGCGGACCTTTCAAGTGGCGGAATAAAAAAGCTTGCAGGCTCAGTGTCGCTATTTCGCGCCGGCTTGGCGTTATGAGCCCTCGCGAGAGTTTCTCGATGATTTCTCCGCTGTGGAACTGCTGCCATTTCCAGTAAGCCTTGAGTTGGGCTTCAAGCGGCTCCCAACGATGCAAGCGCCACTGTTGGTAATCCGCGGAATGTTCAAAGCGTCTTTTAAAGTTCTTGTAAAGAAACGATCTAAGGCGGAAGGCCGCTAGCTGATGAATTGAACATGTCATGATGTTTGGGAAGAATGGCAACTGCTTCTGTATCGTTGAGCCGATATTTAAGTTGTATTCCCTTGGCTTGCCAACGCTGCTTTGATGGTCTGCAAAAAAAACAAGCCACGCTGTTCATCAGGTTCGAGGTAGGTTCCCTCGGCCCATTCGTTCCAGGCATTGAAAAACAGGAATTCCGCCTCAGCTTCTTTTGCCTTGTGAATCTGAATACTCATTCCCGCAGCGAAGGTGCGCTTATCGAAGCGACGCATGACCAGTGAGTTACTCAATCCTCTGCGCGGAGAATTGTCCCAGTCGGCAAAGGCTCCAGGATAGTGATTTACAGGGAGATTCCTATCCATGATGGCTCTCCATATGCTCACATAGTTCATGGTCTTTGGGGTCTTTTCCTTGCGTAAGGATAGAGCCCACTTCGCGCGCGCCAACTTATGGATCCATCGTTCCTTTCTCTTGGTGCCCTCCGAAAGATGATGCCGGATCGTCAGCATTGGCTCGAAGTCAGCGTAGGCGTCAAATAGATTTACTCGTGGGTCCAGTGGAAATGCTGTTGCCATGCTTACCAAGTGCAAGCCGGCAATATCAGCCTTCCGTAATTCTGTGTTCCATGTCTTGAGCATGTCCTGCATGCGGCGGATTGCCGAGCTACGATAAATGAGGAGTATTGGTTTGTCATCGACTCGGATGTAGCGTGGGTCCTTGAAAATCTTCAGCAAATAGCTGATGTGCTGTTGCCATTCTTCCTGCCCTCCGTAAGTCTGCGGCATGAGAACATGGCGATCGCCGCCATCCCATGCGCGCGTCCATGGTTCATTTGCCCAGGCAAGGCAAAACGGGAAATCAGGTTTACCTCGTTCCAGCAATTGTTCGACCGGTCTATGCAACAGCTGTCTGCCATTGAACCAGTAATGGTAGTAGCAAAAGCCGTAGATGCCATGCTGTCTTGCCAAATCTGCCTGCCAGTCCTGCGTAGCTGGATCAAGCAGATCGTAATAACGCGAATCTTTCGGCACGCGCGGTTGGTAGTGACCTCGAAACAACGGCCGGGCCTTTTTAACATTGGTCCACTCTGTGAAACCCTCGCCCCACCAAATGTCATTTTCAGGAATCCTGTGAAACTGTGGCAGGTGGAAGGCGATTATTTTTGGGCTGTCCATTCAGTTCTGATCCAGGGCGGTTGCGGACGATATGATCTGCCAACACTGTGCAACGTTACTTAGGTCCGTCGTTCAATTCTAGTTGTTCTTGCTGTACGCCAGCTTCATTCTGAGCAATGCAAGGCGTGATGCATAAAATGTTCGAAATATCGTATTGGGCAGTGGCTCAAGTGACTGATAAGCGCTTTCCATCAGATACCCGGCTTCGTCGTATTGATGGTTACGTAACAACTTCGCTGTCTTACGAATGCGTGAACGTGTGATGCGTGCATACACTCGTGCCGCCAGACGAGCACGTCGCTCCGTTGGCAGGTGATTGACAAAGATGCTGACTGCACGCAGTTCGTCCTGATGGGTTTCCTGCAATTTACCCAAACGGGCGGTTTCATTCGTCGAGTGACGTCGATAACAGGCTAGTACAGTGGGATCATGCCACACCTCAAACGAAGCGGCGATCCGTACCCACATCTCCCAATCCAGGGCATATTTCAAATCGTATCGATATCCTCCAAGCTTTTCGTAGACACGACGCCGTACAATTACCGAAGCGCAATGGGCGCCGTTCCGCTTGGTGATTTGTGCAATCCAGTCAGGAATGATGCCTGCATGACGGCTTTCCCGACGGGCGTACTCGGTAACGGCATCATTGTCGTCAATGAACGCGCAGCCGCTGAAAGCCATGCCGATGCTGGCACGTTCCATCATCGCCGTGCATAGTGCTGAATAAAAGCCCGGCAGGATACGATCGTCCTGGTGAAGGATATGTACCAATTCACCGCGGGCATGCTGAATGCAGCGATTCCAGTTCCCGGCAAGACCAATGTTGCTTGAGCCCTGGATGAAGCCAACCCGTTCCACGAGCTTCGCTTCGGCTAGTAGCTGAGCCACATCAACCCGCTTGGAGCCATCATCTACGAGGCTGATCTGCATGCGATCTGAACCTAGATCCTGATCCAGCACGCTGTGCAAGGCCTGTAGCAAGTATGCCCCGGGTTCATACGTCGGAATCATCACCGAGATCAACGGCGGATCAGCCTCAGAAACTCTTGGTGTGACAACTGGTGGATTCACACTACACCGCTTGCCAGGCAGCCATGACATCACTGGTTTCAATGCCAAGCATTGAGCGTTCTCCTAGATGCTCCCCTGTAAGGCAGCGCGAATGGATGCCGGGCCCGCGCGGCACATACATGAGTGGTTCCGATCTGCCAAACAACGTTACAACCGGACAGCCTACAGCCGCAGCGACATGTGCAGGGCCGGTGTCGACAGAAATCATTCCTGATGCTGCTGCGCATAGTGCAATCAGTCGGGGTATTGGCAATTCGGTTGCTACGTTATAGACGCCAGATATGTTTGCCAGTTGCATGATCTCATCATTCAAAGCCGCTTCCTGAGGGACTCCCAGCATCAATATGGCGTGATCGGGGTGCAGTTCACGCAGACTACGCAACACCGATGCCCAGTTCTTTTCGGGCCAGTACTTGGTGCTGCGAGCGCGTTTGCGGAAGCCGGTACGCATGGTGCGTTTGTTACCAACCTGAATCAGGATCAACTGCCGGTTCACCAGGACCTTTATTTTCAACCATTGTTGCAGGTCGTGCCGTTGTGCATCGGTGACAAGCAATTGACCGTGGGCGTCGCCCGCGGTCAGCGGCAAATCAGCGCCACCCAGCACTGGCGGATTGCGATAAGCAAACCGCAGGAACAGATCGCAGAAGTGTGGGCCGGGCACGTCTCTGAGTCCCTCGTAATGGCACCAGTGATCAGGTTGCCAGCCGGCGCGCTGCAGCAGCCACCTGGTTTTCTGGTTTTCATGATCGGCCAGCCAGGTGGGGCCCGGGCCACGCTCGCGCAGCACCTTGACGAGTTTACGTTGCTCGCTGCTCAGCCAATACGGTGTCTTGCGGCTACGAATGACATAGACGTTGCCCACGCCGGGCTGATCTTGCAGCAGGGGTCGTGTCCAGCCGCCCGAGGCCAGGATGTCCACCGGCTGGCCGAAGCGCGCATGCAGGTGCCGGATAAGCACGGTGAGGATCACCATGTCACCCAGCGCGCCGAAGCGCACCACCAGCGGGCGGGAGTTAAGCTCGGCGCTCATGCGTGCAGCCTAGTTGCCCAGGCGTTCGAACACGCGACGCGCTGCTGCAACAGTGGCATTGATGTCATCGACAGTGTGCGCGATGGAGACGAAACCGGCTTCAAACGCGGACGGCGCCAGATACACTCCTTCATCCAGCATGCCGTGGAAAAAGTGCTTGAATCGCTCGGCATCACTGCGCATGACCTGCGCATAGTTGCTGATGTTCGGTTCGCTGTTGAAATATACGCCGAACATGCCACCGACCTGTGTAGTGCTAAAGGCAAAACCGGCATCTCTGGCGGCTTGGGTCAGACCACTGACCAGCTGCTGGGTGCGTGCGCTCAGCGTCGAATAAAAGTCGCTTCGCGCGCAGATCAGTTCCAGGGTTTTCAACCCCGCCGCCATCGCCACCGGATTGCCTGACAGGGTGCCTGCCTGATACACCGGCCCCAATGGCGCCAGCTTCTCCATGATTACGCGCTTGCCGCCGAACGCGCCCACCGGCATGCCGCCACCGACAATCTTGCCCAGCGTGGTCAGGTCGGGCGTGATGCCATACAAGGCCTGCGCGCCACCCAGCGCGACGCGAAATCCGGTCATGACTTCGTCGAAAATCAGCACGGCACCGGACACGTCGCAGACCTTGCGCAGGGTTTGCAGAAAGCCGGATACGGGTGGCACGCAGTTCATGTTGCCGGCCACCGGCTCGACGATGATGCAGGCGATTTCGCTGCCGATGTCCTGGAAAAGCTGCTCCACCTGCGCGCTGTCGTTGTAGTTGAGGGTGACGGTGTGCGCGGCCAGCGCAGCGGGAACACCGGGTGAGGTGGGAACACCCAGTGTCAGCGCACCGGAGCCGGCCTTGACCAGCAGCGAATCGGAGTGGCCGTGATAGCAGCCTTCAAACTTCACGATCTTGTCGCGACCGGTGAAGCCGCGCGCCAGGCGAATGGCGCTCATGGTGGCCTCGGTGCCGGAGCTGACCATACGCACCAGCTCGATGGACGGCATCAACTGGCAGATTTTGCGCGCCAGCTCGGTTTCGATTTCGGTCGGTGCGCCAAAGCTCAGGCCCAGCGCGGCGCGTTCCTGCACCGCTTTGATGACTTCCGGGTGCGCATGACCCAGCACCATGGGTCCCCATGAGCCGACATAGTCGATGTAGCGCTTGCCGCCGGCGTCAAATACATAGGCGCCTGACGCCCGGGACAGGAAGACCGGCTCACCACCTACGCCGCGGAAGGCGCGCACCGGGGAATTGACGCCGCCCGGAATGTAACGACAGGCTTCGCCATACAGACTGGTTTGTGCATTCACTGGATCGGAACCCCGGCTAGAAAGGTAGGAAAGTGTAGGGACTTCTCGCGTGATTCGCACCATTCTAGTTGCCTGCGGAGACGGTTCCCGGTTTAATCCCCGCCTCCTTTTGAACTGCCCATGGGGCTCGGTTGCTGGCAAATGAAATCCTACTTGTGCGTGATTTGCGGTTATGTGTACGAAGAAGAAAAAGGTGATCCCGTTGCCGGTATTCCACCGGGCACCAAGTGGGAAGACGTGCCGCTATCCTGGCGCTGCCCAGATTGCGGTGCCGGCAAGGAAGAATTCGACATGATCGAGGTGTGATAGGCACGGCTGTAGGACCAGTCAGGTACAGTCGTCTGGCCAAAGGCTTGTCAACTGGCGACCCGGCAAAAGGGTTGAAGATAAGGAATCCATGTCTGCAGTTTCCAAACTAAGACGCTTGTTGGGCATAAAGTCGAAGCGCAAGGCAGAGCCTGTACCGGCTCCACCTCCACCCCCACCCCAGCAAGATTGGATCACACCGCTGCAATTTGCCCGTCCTGCCCCGTTTGGCCCTCATCCCGATGTTGTGGGTTTTGTTCCTCCGAATACCATCAACTGGGTGATTCCCGACGTTGGCATCGGTGGCGGGGGACATCTGAACATTTTTCGTATGGTCGCCAATCTGGAAAGACTGGGATTTGACTGTCGAATCATTATTGACAGGCAGACACAGCACCTCAGTAACGAGCAGGCCAAGCAATTTATCACTCAGCACTATTTGGCATTCAATGCACCGGTTTATCTGGGCGAGCACGCCATGCCGCCGGCCTGGTTTACGTTTGCCAGTAGCTGGGAGACGGCATATACGGTGCGTAATTTTCAGACTACGCGTCAGAAGTGTTACTTCGTACAGGATTTTGAACCGTATTTTTTTGCGGCTGGCAGCCATGCTGCATTGGCAGAACAAACATACCGATTCGGGTTCCTGGGCATCACTGCAGGTGGTTGGCTGGCGGAACGTCTGACGCGGGACTATGGCATGCGCACCGTGCCAATCGGCTTTTCCTACGATAAGGGCCGCTACCAGCCATTGCCGCGCTCTGTCAGTACATCGCCGAAGCGGGTTTTTTTCTATGCCCGACCGCATACTCCCAGACGTGGATTCGAGCTGGGAATGCTGGTGCTGGCTGAAGTGGTGAGACGTATAGGCGACATAGAAGTTGTACTGGCGGGTTGTGACGCTTCCATGTTCTATATCCCGTTCAAGCATGTGAATGCCGGCGTGCTGGCGCTCGATGATCTGCCGCGCTTGTATAGTGATTGTGATGTGGCACTGGTGTTATCCCACACCAATCTGTCCTTGCTGCCGCTCGAATTGATGGCCTGCGGTTGTCCGGTGGTCAGTAACCGCGGAGCAAATGTGGAGTGGCTTTTAAACAGTGATGTGGCGGCGCTGGCCGACCCGGATGTTCAATCATTGAGTGATGCTGTGGTGGCTGTATTGAGTGACGAAGTCTGGCGCCTGCGCCTGATCCGTAACGGTCTTGCGCTGGCGCACAGCACGGATTGGGCGGCACATGCGCAGACGGTTGCGAATGTTCTGCGCGCGGAGCAAGGGCGGTGAGGTGCCTGGTGCTGGGCGGCCGTGGTTTCGTCGGGCAGCGGCTTGCGAGGGCGCTCTTGCAGCAGGGTTATCAGGTAAGAGTCTTTGATCGGCCTGATCCGGTTGCCGAAATGGAGCTGATTGAACAGGGGGCGGAGTTCATTGGCGGCGATTTTTTCAATTGCAGCGATCTGCTGCGGGCGATCAATGGTTGCGAGATATTGTTCCACTTGTTGGCGACGACCCTGCCAAAGAGCTCCAACGACAGTCCGCTCGACGACGCATCAACAAACATTCTGGGCACCATTGCTTTGCTGGATCTTGTCGCGAAGATCCGGGGAGTGCGTGTGATATTCGCCTCGTCGGGTGGAACGGTATATGGCGCTCCACAAGCATTACCAATTCCTGAAGACCATCCCACTGATCCCCTATGTGCCTACGGCATCAGCAAGCTGGCGATCGAAAAATACCTTGCCTTGTATGCTCGTTTACAGGGGCTGGACTATCGTGTGTTGCGCATTGCCAATCTCTATGGCGAAGGGCAGTCCCCATTTCGGGGTCAAGGAGCAGTGGCGGTATTTGCCTATCAGGCATTGCACGGACAAACCATTGAGATCTGGGGCGATGGCAGTGCGGTGCGCGACTACTTGCATGTAGATGATGCTGTGCTGGCGCTTCTTGCTGCCATGGTGCACACGGGCACTGATCGAGTTCTTAATATTGGTTCGGGTCGCGGACTTAGCCTGAACGAGCTGATCGAAGCTCTGGAAGGCGTGCTTGGGTGGCACATTGCACGGACTTATCGTGAAGCTCGTGGATTCGATGTGGGCGCCAATGTGCTTGATTGCAGCAGAGCGCATCGTGCGCTGGCATGGACGCCACAAATTGCTTTTCCAGTCGGTATTGAACGCACCGTTCGCTGGCTCAGCGACACACGGCTGTAGTAGTGTTTCGAAGTGAACGTCTGTCGTACTGGAGTCTGGCATGAGTACCTATATCTGGATCGCACTAGGCGGTGCGCTGGGCAGCATGGCGCGGTTCGCGACGACAGAATGGACACAGCTGCGCTGGCCCGCTGCTTTCCCTTGGGGAACGTTGCTGGTAAATGTGCTCGGCAGCCTGGCGATCGGTGCGCTGGCTGCGCTCAGTGAATCAGGGCGATGGCACGCGCCGCTCGAGGTGCGTCAGTTCCTGATGATTGGCGTGCTGGGTGGTTATACGACGTTTTCCTCATTCAGCCTGCAGACGCTGATGCTGGCGCGCAATGGCGCGTTGCTGGCCGCAGGCATCAATGTGTTGGCATCCGTCGCGCTGTGTCTGCTGGCCGCATGGTTCGGGTTTGTTCTGGTAATGGCGCTGTCGCGATGATTCTGCTCAGTGACGCGTGACGGTGTAGCCCGCCCGTTGCAACAGCTCAACCAGTCCGTCCTTGCCGATCAGGTGCAGTGCGCCCACGGCAACCAGGTAGTCATCGTGTTGCTGGTCCAGTAACGGTTTGAGCGTGACCAGCCAGCGTTTGTTGCGAGTTGTGGTCAATGCGGCAAACAGCGCCGGGTCTTCGGCATGGCCTTCCTGCAGTGTCTTGCGCAATTGTTGTTCATCGCCGCTGCGCCACGCTGCCACCAGCTTGTTGAGTTCCGTCGGGCCTTCATCCAGTTCGTCGAGTGTGTCCCTGAGCAGCGCCACCTGCGTCTTGTCGTCCAGCTGCGCAAACAGGTTCAATTGTTCTTCCAGTGTTTCCAGACCATTGATGGGCTTGTGATCGGCAGCAGCCATCTGCACCAGTTGTATCTCGACGCCGGCACTCGCATCAAAGCCGAGTTTGGCAAGCTGTAACTGCTCCAGTGTCAGGGCAGCCAGCCAGGGTTGAAATTGCTCCAGTAAGGCCGCATCAACGCCAATCTGGCTGGCGGTTGTCTGCAACTGACGATTGGTTTTTGCGTCGAGTTGGCCGGAGAGCGTCTGGTTGTCAGGCTGCAGGCCCAGCTTGAACATCAATGCCTGGGTGGCAAACGGATCCTGATCGTCCATGTCGATCTCCATCAGCAACTGTTCAGACTCGCGATAGGCCTTGCCGATGTTTTCCGGCAACTCCTCATCACCCGGCAGCAGATGGATGGTGCCGAGCAGATAGACGGTGTTGTGCTTGCCCTTGACCTGCCAGATTGCCGGGTCCGCGGCGCTGGTCGTTGCCCACAATGTGAAGATGATGAAGCACGACGAGCGGATGTATGGATGCATGGGTAACCGCTGCTGGGCCGGGGTATGGGCCAAGGTGGGACGTGGCCATTGTAGCCAGATTATTGATGCAGCCAGATGACTTCGCTGCGGATGGTGCCATCCGCGTGCAATTCCAGAGTGCGATAGCCGGGTGGTTTGTCGTCCAGCGCGAAATCGCGGCTGTTCGGCAGGAACTGCGCGCAAGTTGCCGGCGTGGCCATGAAGCGGACTTTGTTGCGATATTCGTCCAGCACCTGATGCACGTGGCCCCATACGACGCCGCGCACCTGTGGATGCCGCGCGAGGCATACGTGCAGTGCATCTGCATCGCGCAGGCCGACCTGGTCGAGCCACTGGCTGTGCATCGGCACAGGGTGATGATGCAGGCAGACTAGCGTATGTAACTCCCTGTGACGGATCAGCAGCTCATCAAGACGCCGCAGCTGCGCAGCACCGAGTTGTCCTCCGGCACTGTCGGGTTGCCAGGTATCCAGTAGCACGCACAGCCAATTGTCGATGACCACGTGATCGTCGAGTACAAACGGTGATCCTGTAAGTGTTCTGCGCATGGCACCCGGCAGATCGTGATTGCCGGGTATGCAGTAGACAGGCGCAGGGGAGTCCTGGAAGGCTTCGCGGATCAGTGCATAGCCGTCGGCATCATCCTGAACCAGATCGCCGGTCAGCAGCACACCGTCGCAATCGGCGAAACGTTTCTGCGCATCAGCTTGCACAGCTTGCAAGGTCGCAAAAGTGGGAATGCCGCGCAGCAGTGCATCTCGGCTACCCAGCAAGTGGGTGTCGGTGATCTGC
Organism: uncultured Pseudomonadota bacterium; assembly: GCA_963748005.1. Classification (GTDB taxonomy): domain Bacteria; phylum Pseudomonadota; class Gammaproteobacteria; order Steroidobacterales; family Steroidobacteraceae; genus CAILZL01. The sequence goes on along the minus strand of CAVVHH010000002.1, from coordinate 784,696 downwards.
AATAGTCTGATGGGATCTGAGTTGGGCATGAGCAGGCGCTGCTATATATGAGCCACATCCTAGCGGGCAGGCAACCAAAAATACTTGATCGACAGCATGTGTGACCGACGCTGTGCAGATAGAGTTCGCGGAATTATTGGTATTGCTTCGCAGATTTTCCGTTTTCGCGAAATGCCGACAATACATGCCCAATTTATGTTCAGCGCAGAAACAGCAAGGCCGACTTGCGTCGGCCCGTTTTATGAAAGGAATGTAGGGGTCGCTCGCGAGCGACCCTTCCGAAGATTATGCAAGACGGCGGTTCATAGGTGAACCATCTCCTTCGGTCACGAACCGTCTCCACATCAGTACTTGTAATGATCCGGTTTGTAAGGACCATCAACCGATACGCCGATGTACCTGGCCTGCTCCGGCGTGAGCCGGGTCAGTTTCACGCCAATGCGTTCCAGATGCAGTTGCGCAACTTTTTCATCAAGGTGCTTGGGCAATACGTACACATCGTTCTGGTACTTGTTGCCGTACTGGAACAGTTCGATCTGCGCCAGCACCTGATTGGTGAAGGAGTTGGACATCACGAACGAGGGATGGCCCGTACCGCAACCCAGGTTCACCAGGCGGCCTTCGGCGAGCACGATGATGCGCTTGCCATCGGGGAATATTACATGATCGACCTGCGGCTTGATGTTCTCCCACTTGTACTGTTTCAGCGCGGCGATTTCGATTTCGCTGTCGAAGTGGCCGATATTGCAGACGATGGCCTGATGCCGCATGCGCTTCATGTGTTCGTGCGTAATCACGTTCACGTTGCCGGTGGTGGTGACGAAGATGTCGGCCTTGTCGGCCGCTTCATCCATGGTCACCACGCGATAACCTTCCATTGCGGCCTGCAGCGCGCAGATGGGGTCGATTTCGGTTACCCATACCTGCGCGGACAGCGCCCGCAGACTTTCCGCCGAGCCCTTGCCCACATCACCGAAACCGGCCACCACGGCCACCTTGCCGGCCAGCATCACGTCGGTGGCGCGTTTGATGGCATCCACCAGTGATTCGCGACAGCCGTACAGGTTGTCGAACTTGGACTTGGTCACCGAGTCATTCACGTTAATTGCCGGGAAGGGCAAATGGCCGTCCTTCGACAGCGAATACAGGCGCTTCACGCCGGTAGTGGTTTCCTCAGTTACACCCTTGATCTGCGCCAGACGTGTCGAGTACCAGCCCGGTTGTGCAGCGATGCGCTTTTTGATCGAAGCATACAGCGCGGTTTCTTCTTCATTGGTCGGGTTGCCGACAACCGAAATGTCTTTTTCTGCCTTGCTGCCCAGCATCAGCAACAACGTGGCATCGCCGCCATCATCGAGAATCATGTTGGCGTTCTGGCCATTCGGCCATTCAAAAATGCGATGCGTGTAATCCCAGTATTCTTCAAGCGTCTCGCCCTTGTAGGCAAACACCGGGGTGCCATTGGCGGCAATCGCGGCGGCAGCATGATCCTGCGTCGAATAGATGTTGCACGACGCCCAGCGCACATCGGCGCCCAGCGCTTTAAGCGTTTCAATCAGCATCGCGGTTTGAATCGTCATGTGCAGTGAGCCGGCGATGCGAGCGCCTTTCAATGGCTGTGATGCACCGAATTCCTTGCGGATGGCCATCAGGCCGGGCATTTCGGTTTCGGCAATGGCCATTTCCTTGTGGCCCCAATCGGCCAGCGACAGGTCCTTGACCAGATAGTCCGTGAAATTCTTCGAGACGACGGCGTTCATGTGAGCTTCTCCTAACTGAAGTTATGAACTGAAGTTAAGAGCGCGGTTGACCTGTGTCTCTCTCATCGAGCCTGACGCCCCTCCCCAAAATATTATGGGCCGGGTCGCTGCAGCGCTCCTCGATGACAGATCGTATGCTGCAGGCAAGTACGTGCCTGCAGCGATTACGGATTCAAACTCAAACAAATCGAAAATTACAGCTTCGCATCCTTGCGCAAAGCTTCGGCCCGATCCGTCTTTTCCCAGGAGAACGCCGTAAAGCGTTCGTTCTTGTCGGCAGGATTGACCATTTCTACCGGCGCACGGCCGAAGTGGCCATAAGATGCGGTGGCCTGATACATGGGGTGCAGCAGGTCGAGCATTTTGGTGATGCCGTACGGACGCAGGTCGAAGTGCTTGCGCACCAGCTTTTCGATCTGGTCATCGGCAATTTTGCCGGTGCCGAAAGTGGTCACAGTGATCGAGGTGGGCTCGGCCACGCCAATGGCGTAGGACACCTGTATTTCGCAACGATCAGCCAGACCCGCTGCGACAATGTTCTTGGCCACATAGCGCGCCGCGTAAGCTGCCGAACGATCCACCTTGGAAGGATCCTTGCCCGAGAACGCGCCACCGCCGTGACGGGCCATGCCGCCGTAGCTGTCGACGATGATCTTGCGACCGGTCAGGCCGCAGTCGCCCACCGGGCCGCCGATGACGAACTTGCCGGTGGGGTTGATATGGATTTTCTTGCTAGGCACCTTCTCGAACCAGGTCTTGGGCAGCACCGGCTTGAGGATTTCCTCGATCACCGCTTCGCGCAGATCCTTGTTCTTGATCTCGGGGTTGTGCTGGGTGGACAGCACCACTGCATCCAGACCCACTGCCTTGTCGTTTTCATAGCGTAGCGTGACCTGCGACTTGGCATCCGGGCGCAACCAGGGCAGCACGCCCTTCTTGCGCACCTTGGCCTGACGTTCCACGAGGCGGTGCGCGTAGTAAATCGCGGCGGGCATCAGTTCCTTGGTCTCGTTGCAGGCATAACCGAACATCAGGCCCTGATCGCCCGCGCCCTGTTCTTCCGGATTCTTGCGGTCCACGCCCTGGTTGATGTCGGGGGATTGCTTGCCGATCAGGTTGAGAATGCCGCAAGTGGCGCCGTCAAACCCCACATCGCTGGAGTCATAACCGATATCCAGGATCACCTTGCGGGTCAGGGCTTCCAGGTCAATCCAAGCGCTGGTGGTGATTTCGCCAGCCACAATGGCTACACCGGTTTTCACCATGGTTTCGCAGGCAACACGGGCCGCCTTGTCCTGTTGCAGGATGGCGTCCAGCACTGCATCGGAAATCTGGTCGGCAATCTTGTCCGGATGGCCTTCGGAGACGGATTCGGAAGTGAACAGATAGCTGCCTGACATTTATGTAGGTCCCTGGTGGTTAAGGTGGTGGTCAAGAATCCGCACAGTATAACGATGTGCTTCTGGTCATTGTTGAGCACATGAGCACTACGCACCAGAAACGACCGGGCGCATTCCGGTTTGCGGCGCCGAGCTTCCTGGTGGAAAATGCGCGCCCTTTCACGCCCTTCCTGATCTTGACCGCCAGTTCCGGAGCGTCCCCCGCGATGTCTTTATCACCACCCAGCCGTCGTACCTTGGCGAATGCCATCCGTTTTCTCGCCATGGACGCCGTGCAACAGGCCAATTCCGGGCATCCCGGCGCGCCCATGGGCATGGCTGATATTGCGCAGGTGCTGTGGCGCGATCATCTCAGGCACAACCCGAACAACCCTGCATGGGCCAACCGCGATCGGTTCGTGCTGTCCAACGGTCATGGTTCCATGCTGCTCTATGCGCTGTTGAATCTGACCGGCTACCCCTTGAGCATGGATGAGATCAAGCGCTTCCGTCAGATCGACTCACATACCGCCGGCCATCCCGAATTTGAACCCCACCTGGGAATTGAAACCACCACCGGGCCGCTGGGGCAGGGCATTGCCAATGCGGTGGGCATGGCGCTGGCGGAGAAACTGCTGGCGGCGCAATTCAATCGCCCCGGATTCAAAGTGGTCGATCATTGCACCTATGTGTTTCTGGGCGATGGCTGCCTGATGGAGGGTATCTCGCACGAGGTCTGCTCGCTGGCCGGCACGCTGAAGCTCGACAAGCTGATTGCCTTCTATGATGACAACGGCATTTCCATTGACGGCGAAGTACACGACTGGTTCACCGACGACACGCCCAAGCGTTTTGAGGCCTATGGCTGGCATGTCGTGCCGGGCGTCGATGGCCATGATCCGGTTGCCATTGAGGCCGCCATCCAGCAAGCCAAAGGTGCCGGCAAACCGACCTTGATCTGCTGCAAGACGATTATTGGCTTCGGCGCGCCCAACAAGCAGGGCACTGAAGCCACACATGGCGCGGCATTGGGTGTGGATGAGGTGGCGGCGGCGCGCAAGAACCTAGGTTGGGACCATGCGCCCTTCGAGATCCCCGCCGACATCCGCGCCGGCTGGGACTGCCGCGATTCCGGCGCTGCGCTGGAAAAAAGCTGGAATGAGCTGTTTGCCGTTTACGCAAAGCAGTTTCCGGAGCTGGCCAGCGAATTCAAGCGCCGCATGGCCGGTGAGCTGCCTGCGAATTTCGATAGCGTGCTGAATGCCTATGTCGCCAAAACGGTGGAGGCAGCAGCGACATTGGCGACCCGTCAGGCCTCGCAGGCCGCGCTGAATGGTATTGGTCCCAGTCTGCCGGAATTCCTGGGCGGTTCGGCCGACCTGACCGGCTCCAACAACACCAACCGCAAGGATTCAAAGTCCATTACCGGCGCCGATGCCAGTGGCAATTACCTGCACTACGGCGTACGTGAGTTCGGTATGGCCGCCATCATGAATGGCCTGGCACTGCATGGTGGCTTCATTCCGTATGGTGGCACCTTCCTGGTGTTCTCCGACTACGCCCGCAATGCGCTGCGCATGTCGGCGCTGATGAAACAGCGTGTCATTTACGTTTTCACCCACGACTCCATCGGTCTGGGCGAGGACGGTCCCACTCACCAGCCCGTGGAACATGTTGCCAGTCTGCGCATCATTCCCAATATGCAGGTGTGGCGTCCCTGTGACACAGTCGAAACTGGAGTGGCGTGGGGTGCGGCCGTCAAACATGCGACTGGACCGACTTCGTTGATCCTGACGCGTCAGGCGCTGCCATTTCAGGCACGCACGGCACAGCAGGTTGCTGATATCCAGCGCGGCGGCTATGCACTGGTAGAGTGCGAAGGCATGCCCGAGTTGATCCTGATCGCCACGGGTTCGGAAGTTGGCCTGGCAGTGGAGGCCGCCAAACAGCTGACTGTCTCCGGCAAACGGGTGCGAGTGGTGTCCATGCCTAATGTCACGCTGTTCGCGGCTCAGGACGCGGCGTATCGTGAGTGGGTATTGCCGGCCAGCGTCGAGCGGCGGGTCATCATTGAGGCGGGTGTCACCGATATGTGGTGGCGTTACGCAGGTGTGAAAGGTCAGGTGATTGGCATGACGACCTTCGGCGCCTCGGCACCGGCCAAGGATCTGTTCAAACACTTTGGCTTCACGGTGGAAAACGTAGTGAAGGTTGCGCAACAAGTATTGGCTGCGTGATAAGCCAAGCGCGATCTGTTTATAGTTGTTCTGTTTATAGTTGTAGTGAGTGCAGCACGGCAACTTTCTTTGGTTGTGTAACAACCCGGTGACGGGTGGAGAACGGGAACATGAGCATCAAAGTCGGTATTAACGGGTTCGGTCGCATCGGTCGCATGGTGTTTCGCGCCGCGGTGCAGGATTTTCCGGACATCGAGATCGTGGCGATCAACGATCTGCTTGAGCCCGACTACCTGGCCTACATGCTGAAGTACGATTCCGTGCACGGCCACTTCAAGGGCACGATTGCTGTCGAGGGAAACACTTTAGTGGTGAACGGCAAGAAGATCCGCCTCACCGCGCTCAAAGATCCTGCGGAGTTGAAATGGGGTGAAGTGGGTGCGGACCTCGTCGTGGAATCCACCGGCCTGTTCCTCACCAAGGAAACCTGCCAGAAGCATATTGCCGCCGGTGCGAAGAAGGTCATCATGTCGGCGCCGTCGAAAGACGATACACCGATGTTCGTGTTCGGCGTGAACGACAAGACCTACGCCGGGCAGGCCATCATTTCCAACGCCTCGTGCACCACCAACTGCCTGGCGCCGATCGCCAAGGTGTTGAACGACAGCTTCGGCATCAAGCGTGGTCTGATGACCACCGTGCACGCCACTACCGCGACACAGAAAACGGTTGACGGTCCCTCGAATAAAGATTGGCGCGGCGGTCGCGGCATTCTGGAGAACATCATTCCGTCCTCGACCGGCGCCGCCAAAGCCGTCGGTGTGGTGATCCCGGAGTTGAACAAGAAACTGACCGGCATGTCGTTCCGCGTGCCGACTTCGGATGTTTCTGTAGTGGATCTCACCGTCGAGCTGAAGACGGACGCGACCTACAAGCAGATCTGCGACGCCATGAAGGCTGCGTCCGAAGGCGCGATGAAGGGCGTGCTGGGTTACACGGAAGAGAAGGTGGTCTCCACCGATTTCCGCGATGACCCTCGCACCTCCATTTTCGACGCCGAAGCTGGCATCGCACTCGACGGTACCTTCGTCAAAGTTGTGTCGTGGTACGACAACGAATGGGGCTACTCGAGCAAGGTACTGGAGATGGCGCGCGTAATTGCGAAATAACCGGCAGTGCGACACCTGTGTCGCCCCTACAACCTCGTAGGGGCGACGCTTCGGAATCCCCGACGGGGGCGGGGCATGCCTCGCCCTTTTTGTTGATGGCATGTTGGTCAACCAACGAGATGTGAAAATGAAATTTCTGCGAATGACCGATCTGGATCTGAAAGGCAAGCGCGTACTGATCCGCGAAGACCTGAATGTTCCCGTGGCCGATGGCGTGGTGAGTTCGGACGCACGTATTCGCGCGTCACTACCAACTATTCTTGCCGCGAAGAATGCCGGTGCTGCGGTGATGCTGATGTCGCATCTCGGTCGTCCCGAAGAAGGCGTGTATGCCGAAGAGTTTTCGCTGGCGCCGGTGGCCATGCGTTTATCGGAACTGCTCGGCTCACCCGTCAAGCTGGTCAAAGACTGGCTGAATGGAGTGGAGTGCAAGGCAGGTGAAGTGGTGCTGCTGGAAAACGTGCGCTTCAACAAGGGTGAGAAAAAAGACAAGGAAGACCTGGCCAAACAGATGGCAGCGCTGTGTGATGTGTATGTAATGGACGCCTTCGGCACGGCGCATCGTGCCGAAGCCTCCACGCATGGTGTGGCGCGTTTCGCCACAGTGGCTTGTGCCGGCATCTTGTTGGCCAACGAGCTCGAAGCCCTGGATAAGGCGCTCGCCAACCCCAGGCGACCGGTCACCGCCATCGTTGCCGGTTCCAAGGTGTCCACCAAACTTACTGTGCTGGAAAGCCTGATGAGCAAGGTCGATCAACTGATTGTGGGTGGTGGCATTGCCAATACCTTCCTCGCGGCTGCCGGTTATCCAGTAGGCAAGTCCTTGTATGAAGCCGACATGCTCGGCATTGCCAAAGACTTGATGGAGAAATCCAGACAGCGTGGCGTAGCCATTCCATTGCCGATTGATGTGGTCGTAGCTAAAGAGTTTTCTGCCACTGCCAAGGCCACGATCAAGAACATCAGTGATGTGGCAGCTGACGATTTGATTCTGGACGTCGGTCCCCAAACGGCTGCCTTGTTTGACGGCTTCCTGCAAAAATCCGGCAGCATTGTCTGGAATGGTCCGGTGGGCGTATTCGAATTTGACGCCTTTGGCGAAGGCACCAAGTCTTTGGCGAAGAGTATTGCAAAGAGCAGTGCGTTTTCGATTGCCGGTGGCGGTGACACGCTGGCCGCCATCGAAAAGTACGATGTCGAAAAAGACATCTCGTACATTTCCACCGGCGGCGGTGCATTCCTGGAATTCCTGGAGGGCAAGGTGTTGCCGGCGGTGGCGGCACTGGAAGCGCGCGCCGCCTGACGGTAGGGGCGGCTCGCGAGCCGCCCTGTAGCCCGGTTGATGATGTTTGAAACACGGGTGGTTCGCGAACCGCCCCTACACTTTTTCACCGAGTCCACATGTTACGTCGTACCAAGATTCTGACCACCCTCGGCCCCGCCACCGATGATCCCAAGGTGCTGGCGGAGATGATTAAAGCAGGCGCTGACGTGGTGCGCCTGAACTTCTCCCATGGCAAATCCGAAGATCATGTGCGTCGCGCTGACATGGCACGCGAAGCGGGTGCTTCGGTGGGCAAGTGGGTGGGTGTGCTCGGCGATCTGCAGGGCCCCAAGATCCGCATCGATCGTTTCGCCGAGGGCAAGGTGCTCCTGACCGAAGGCGACGACTTCACGCTGGATGTCTCGCTCAACCCTGCTGACGGTACGGCGCGCTCGGTGGGGGTGGCCTACAAAAAGTTGCCTGAGGATGTGAAGGCCGGCGATGTACTGTTGCTCAACGACGGCCAGATTTCGCTGGAGGTCAAGCAGGTTGAGGGGCCGCGCATTCACACAAGGATTCTCGTGGGCGGTGAATTGTCTGATCACAAGGGTATCAATCGTCAGGGCGGAGGGTTGTCGGCGGATGCATTGACCGAACGCGACAGGGAGCACATCAAGCTTGCAGCCAGCATGGGCGTCGACTATCTGGCGGTGTCGTTCGTGCGCAGCGCTGCTGACGTGGAAGAAGCGCGACGGCTGCTGACGGAAGCCGGTGGCGAAGCGCGCATTGTCGCCAAGATTGAACGTATTGAGGCCATCGAGAATCTGACCGAAATCATCCAGGCATCGGATGCCATCATGGTGGCGCGTGGTGACCTCGGCGTTGAGGTGGGTTATGCGGAGCTTACCAGTCTGCAGAAACACATCATTGAAGAAAGCCGCAAGCATCGTCGCATTGTCATCACCGCTACGCAGATGATGGAATCCATGATCACCAATCCGATTCCGACACGCGCCGAAGTGTCGGACGTGGCCAATGCAGTGCTGGATGGCACCGATGCCGTGATGTTGTCGGCGGAAAGTGCGACGGGCAAGTATCCCGTGAAAGCCGTCGAAGCGATGGCGAGCGTCATCAAGGGCGCTGAAAAGTACGAAACCAGTCATACTTTCCTGCGCCGCGTCGAATCCTCAACGTTCAAGCGCCCCGACGAAGCAATTTCCATGGCGGTGATGTACACCGCCAACATTCTGGACGTGAAGGCGATCGTTGCCTTGACGGAATCAGGCAATACACCACGCTGGATGTCGCGTATTCGCTCGGATATCCCTATTTATGCATTCACCCGTCATGAAGGTACGCGCCGTCGTGTGACGCTGTATCGCGGCGTGTATCCGGTGCCGTTCGACATCACCCATACCAGTCCACACCTGGTGTATCCCGCGATCTTCAAGTTGCTGCTGCAGAAGAATCTGGTCGAGGATGGCGACAAGGTGATTCTTACCGGCGGCGAACTGTCTGGTGTGTCCGGCAAGACCAATTCAATGACCATCCTGCAGGTGCATTTGTAGCACCCTCACCCTGCCTTCTCCCTGGAGGGAGAGGGTAAAGAACCAAAACAGTTCATGCTGATCGAGTTCCCTCTCCCTCAGGGAGAGGACTAGGGTGAGGATTTTTTCTGCAGCGACTTGATGTCAGCCAGCACGACCTGTGAATGTCCCTTGGGGTCGACGCGTACATAGTGTTTGACGATCTTGCCATTCGGATCGATCAGGAAAGTGTCGCGCTGCGCAACTTCCATCACGCCCATCATCTTGGTCAGCACACCATAGGTCCTGGCGGTTTCCCTGGTGGAATCGGCCAGCAGCGTAAAGGGCAGGCCGTGCTCTTCGGCAAATTTCTTGTGTGACGCGATGTCATCGAGGCTGATTCCGACAATCACCGCGCCGGCCTCACGAAATGCAAAAATATTGTCGCGAAACTCGCAGGCCTGGGTGGTGCAGCCCGGAGTGTTGTCCTTGGGATAAAAATACAGCGCCAGCCATTTGCCTTTGTATTCTTCGAGCGTATGCCACTGGCCGTTCTGGTCCTGCAGCCTGAAGGCCGGAGCAGGGCTCCCGACCACCGGTGCAGCTGCGGCATGAACTGCGCCCATTGCATTCAAAAACAGCAGCGCCAGAACGCCAAGACTGCGTGGAAGTTTCATGTCGATGTCCCCGATGTTGGGCCTGATCAATGGCGTGCGCCCGGTGTGTGACACAGGTTGTGGCAAGGTCGTGCAATACTAGCGCCAAATTGATACCAAGCCATGAGTGGGACAGCAACTGGCAGGCACAGTTCCCAGCGCTGAACAAGCAGTCAATGTGACACAGCTCAACGAATCGACGGGTCAGGCAAGCAAGACGGCGCTGGTGTTGCCGGGCGGCGGCGCGCGCGCTGCCTATCAGATTGGTGTACTGAAGGCTCTGTCCGATCTGATGCCGGTACGCGCGCCCAATCCGTTTGCCATTGTTATTGGTACTTCCGCAGGCGCCATCAACGCCACCGAGTTGGCCATTCACGCGCACCGGTTTCGCGTGGCCGTGGGCAACCTTGAACGGGTCTGGCGTAATTTCATGGTACCGCAGGTATTCAATGTGGATGCACTGACCATGATGCGCAGCGGCTTGAACTGGCTGGTATCGCTGCTGTCCGGGGGCTGGATGCTGCCCCCGCCACGTTCGCTGTTCGACAATGCACCGCTGCGCGAGCTGCTGAGTGCGAACTTTGATTTCTCGCGCATCGAACAATCGATCCATTCAGGTCACATTGATGCGCTGGCCATTTCCGCTGCAGGATACGGCAGTTCACGTTCGGTATTTTTCTTTCAGGCGGCGGCGCATCAGCAGGCATGGACCCGCGTGCGGCATGCCGGGGAACCCGCCGAAATCACTCTGGATCACCTGATGGCCAGCGTGGCTGTGCCGTTCCTGTTTCCTGCGGTGCAGATGGGCAACGAGTTTTATGGCGACGGTTCGATGCGGCAGTCATCACCCTTCAGTCCCGCTATTCATCTCGGCGCCGATCGCATCATGGTGGTGGCAACACGTAGCGGTGATCGCCAACGTGCGCGCGTGCCGCTGCGTGGACCAAGTTTCGGCCAGATCTTTGGCTACATGCTTGATGCCCTGTTCTCCGATGGCCTGTATGCAGACTTCGAGCGCCTGATCCAGATCAACAACATCATTCGCAAGGTGGGACTGGTTACCATCAATGATCGGGTGATGAAGCCCATTGAGATGCTGGTGATCATGCCCAGCAAGGATATTGCCGAGATTGCCCGCCAGCACGTTGGCGCGCTGCCGCGCAGCCTGCGCGTACTATTGCGCAGCATGGGTGCGCTGAACGCCGGTGGCGGCGAACTGATGAGTTATCTGATGTTCCAGAGCAGCTTCACACGTGACTTGATTGATCTTGGCTATCAGGATGCGATGGCGCAGAGCAACAAGCTGGTGGATTTCCTGCATGGCGATCTGGTGGCGACCACGGGTATGACCGCAGTGATGCGTCGTCTGGATCTCAAGCAAGCGCCGGATGGCGCGCAGCCGGCTGTTTCAACCGAGGAGCAGCGCAGCCAGGCCAAGTAGGGAGGCAAAACCGATGCAATCGGTGAAGGTGGTGAGAATCACGCCACTGGCCAGGGCCGGATCGACTCGCATGCGTTTAAGGGTCAGGGGCACGGCAACACCGACCAGCGCCGCAGCCAGCAAGTTGATCATCATGGCCATGAACATGATCGCCGTGATCATCCAGGTCTTGAACAACATATAGGCATACAGTCCAACCACTGTTGCCCACAACACACCGTTGAGCAGGGCCACGCTGGCTTCCTTGAATAGCAGCCAGCGAGTATTGCTCCAGCTCACCTGGCCCAATGCCAGACCGCGCACGATCAGGGTTACCGTCTGTGTGCCGGCAATGCCACCCATGCTGGCGACAATCGGCATCAGCACCGCCAGCGCCACCACACGCTGAATCGTGCCTTCGAACAGACTGACAATGCCTGAGGCCAGAAATGCGGTGAGCAGATTGATGCCCAGCCATACCGCGCGGCGCCGTGTGCTGGGAAGGATGCTGGAAAACAGGTCTTCTTCGTCCTGCAGGTTGGCCAGTGATTTCACCGAGTGATCGGCCTGTTCCTGGATGACGTCCACTACATCGTCGATGGTGATGCGTCCCACCAGCTTGCCGTCATTGCTCACCACCGGCGCAGAGACCAGGTCGCGGTTCTGGAACAGCACGGCAACTTCGCTGGCAGGCGCTTCGGGTGCTATGCCTTCGATGCCGGTGTCCATGACTTCGCCCACCGTCAATTCCGGATCGCCGGTCAACAGTCTGGTGACATCCAGTGCACCCAGGTAACGATCCAGACGCGTCACCACGAACAGCCGATCGGTGCGTTCCGGCAATTCACCACGCATGCGCAGGTAACGCAGCACGACTTCGATGGTGACATCGGGACGCACAGTCACGGTGTCCACGTTCATCAGACTACCGGCGCTGTCTTCCGGATAGGCCAGCATGGCGTGCAGGCGTTCACGGTCCTGCATGTCCATGGAATGCAGCACGCGTTGTGTCACTTCCTCGGGCAGATCGCCGATCAGGTCGGCAAGGTCATCCATTTCCATGCCTTCGGCCACTGCGATCAGCTCGTCGGCATCCATGCCCTCGATGCGATCGGCACGCATCTGGTCATTCAGCTCAACCAGTACTTCGCCTTCGATCTCCGGATCGATGAAACCCCAGACGATCTCGCGCTTGGCGGCCGGCAGGGATTCCAGCAACGAGGCGATCTCGGCCGGATGCAGCGCATTGACCAGACGATGCGCATGACGCATCGAACCCTGCGCCAGCGAGTGGCGCAGGTCATCCAGACGGCTGGTTTTTGGAGCAGCGGTCTCGCTCATGTAATCAACACGTTGCTGAAAGAGGCGCGCAGTGTAGCGGTGACCGCAAGCGGTCTTTGGATTTTTTTGCAGCCTGGTGGTCATCACAGGCAAGGCGAATGTGTTGCGGTCAAGGTGATCCGCGGCGATTCGTGGCACCATTTCGCCTGCGAAGCCTGCTGCTTCGATTCATCCAGCGTATCCGCTACTTGCCCACATCCGAGTTGCTTGTTCCATTCATGAAAACTGTATCGCTGCTTTATCTCCCTCCCGAATCCGACAATCCCAGATGAGTGCCGGCTTTCTGCATCACATGACTTTCAGGAAAGTCCCCCAGTTTCCGAGGCCAACAGTCATATGGGCCTTCGTCGTGTGGCTGCTATGGCCCGGCTCGGCTGCGCTGCTGGCGGCAGTAGAACCGCTTACGGTACGGGTGGAAGGCCTTCAGGAAAATGTGCTCAGGAATGTTCAGGAAGCGCTCGCCCTGCCCACAGGACTGGTGCGCGATGGCCAGGTGGATCGATTGTGGCTCGAACGGTTTTCACAACAAGCTGATACGAAAGTGCGCAGCGCCATGGAACCCTATGGCTTCTACAGCCCCCGGATAACCTCCAGCATCGAATCGACGTCTCAAGGTGGGTCTGTACTGAGGATCCGCGTCGAGCCCGGCGAACCGATCAGGATCACTGACCTCAACATAGCGTTGACCGGACCCGGCGCTGAAGATGCAACCCTGAAGAAGCAGGTGCTGAGCTTTCCCCTCCGAATTGGCGATGTCCTGGACCAGCCTGTCTACGAACAGGCCAAGCTGGCACTCAGAGCCCGCGCCACAGAGCAGGGCTACCTGAAGGCGGAGTTCCAGATCCATGAGATTCGCATCGAGAAATCTACCTTCAGCGCCAGACTGTCGCTGGTGCTGGAAACCGGCCCGCTGTTCCTGATCAAGGATATCAGCATCAGTGGTGCGCCCAACTACCCCGAGCCGTTTCTGCGGCGCTATCTGGAATTCAAGCCACACGACACTTTCTCCCACGCCAGGCTCGGTGAATCCCAGATCAATTTCACCAACTCAGAGCGTTTCAACGATGTGGTCATCACGCCGGACATTCCTGATGGCGACAGCACGGAAGTTCCTGTGCGCGTCGAGTTGAAAGAGGTTGCCCCTCGCAGCCTGCGCACGGGCATCGGTTATGGCACGGATACCGGCGCCCGCTTCACCTCACGCTACCGTCACCTCAATGTGTTCAAGAAGGGTCAGGAATTGAATCTCAACCTCTTCCTGGCCGAAACGCTTCAGGGGCTGGAGGCCCGTTATGTGTTTCCGGACGACAAGGACTTCAGGAGCGCCACGACCCTGCAGTCCAACCTGCAGAAGGAAGTTATCGACGCCTACACCAGTCGGCTGGCATCCGTCGAGCTGGCCAGGAACCATCGCTTCGCCAGCGGTGCCATGGGGACGGCCTACCTCAAAGTGCAGGCGGAGGACTACACCACCAATGCAGAGCCCGAACACACCAACCTCGTGCTGCCAGGCTTCCGCTATTCTGCGAACAAGACCGACAGCCTGATGCGGCCCACGCGCGGCTTCCGCTACGCCTTCGACGTGCGCGGGATCTACCAGACTCGCAGCGCCATTTCGGAGATGCTTCAGGTGCTCGCCGACGGAGCCTTCATCGTGCCCCTTCCAGGCGAACTCTCACTGCAATCCCGCCTTAATGTGGGGTACACCGAATCCGAATATCCGACGGCCGACGAGCTGCCGCCATCCCTGCGGTTTTATGCCGGCGGCACCCAGACCGTGCGTGGTTATGCCTACAAAACTTTAGGACCGCTGGATGCGGAAGGTGAGTTGGTGGGCGGAAAAAATCTTCTGGCCGCCAGCGTGGAACTGGAGCGCGCGTTTCACACCAAGTGGGGCGTCTCGGTGTTCTACGATGCCGGCAACGCCTTCGATTCGTGGGAGGAAGCCAGTCTGTATCAGAGTGCCGGCTTGGGGTTGCACTATTACTCTGCTGTCGGTGGCCTGAATTTCTCGCTGGCCAGGCAGATCGGGATCGAGGACCCCGGTTACTACTTCCATTTCTCAGTGGGGTTCGCCCCATGAAGCGCCGGATCAAACAGCTTCTCCTGGTCCTGATGCTGGGCCTGTTCGCCTGGGTAGGCTGGGGACTGGTATGGCTGACCTCCACCACCGACGGTGCCCGCTGGATCCTGCAAGCCATCTCAACTCACACGGACGTACACATATCAGCCCGGGCGGTGCAGGGGACCCTCGTAGATAACCTGGTCTTGGCGGGCGTGAACTTACGCTTCGCCGAGATCGAGGTGGACGTCGACAGCGCGGAGTTGCAGCTGAGCCTGGCTTCCATAGCTACCCGCAAGATAGAGGTTCGTTCGTCGATCTTGAAAGGGGTGAGCATCCAGAACCATACGCCGCGCAGCAAGGAGCCCATAGTCCTTAACTGGCCCAAAGTGTCCGGGATCATCGCCTGGGTAGGTGTCAGGATTGCGCGCCTGCAGGTATCGCCCATCAGCTACCGGCGTCTGAATGATCCACCGCTCGTCATCGCGGACGTTGCCATCTCTGCCCAGTGGCAGAACGGTGAGTTGCGGTTGGACGAGTTCGCCATCGCCTCCCAGGCAGGGACCCTCACCGGGAAGGTGATGGCCGGATTCCGTCAACCAGCGCTGCAGGGCGATCTGCTCCTGTCGCTACCCCAGCCTGTGGCGCAAATGGACAGGTACTCCGCGCAGGTGCGTATGGTCACTGGAGATGGCGCCGAGCAGATCGCAGGCTTGATCAAGATCACCGGAGCGACAGGGCCTGATGTCCTGTGGCGGCTCGACAGCACGGCGGGGATGACGCGCGAGGTAATCAATCTGCGTGGCATGACCCTTACCCAAACCGGTGTGGATGGCCGCATTACCGGGGACGGCAGTCTGAATCTTTCCGGCATCGATCCCACTCTGACCCTCAATCTGAAAGGCACCCAGCTGGACCTTGGTCCCGCGCTTGACGTGTCGACTGATCTCTCCGGAACCCTCAACCTCACCGGCAACCTGGAAAACTTTCGCGGTCATTTCTCGCTGGTCAATCAAGGAGCGACCTGGCGGGCAGCTTCGTTTGCCAGTGCCTTCGAGGGCAACCGAGCCGGGGTCCACGTTGGTCCCATCACGGGCAACCTGCTCGATGGCTCGCTGCAGGGCCAACTCGACATCCATTGGCTGGAAGGCCTCGATGTTCAAGGGGAGTTGCTCGCCAGTGCTTTGAATCCGGCCCGACTGGACCCCAGTTGGCGTGGGGTCGTTAACCTCAGGCTCGGCGGGGCTCTGGCGCAATCTTCAGGTGGTTCAATGCGGTCCGAACTGACCGCGACACTGCTGCAGAGCCACCTGCATGGCCAGGCATTAACCGGTGCCCTCCGCTTTAGAACAGCAGATCAGGACTTCCTGGTCGACCGGTTGAAGCTCCTGGGGAAGGGGTTCGCCATTGAGGCCTCCGGGCAGCTGGATCGTCGTCTGGCTGTAGCTGCTGATATCAGTGACCTGTCGCTGTTGGTCCCAGGGTCAACAGGCACGGTCCATTCGGCTGGCTGGGTGCGCTGGCGGGATGGCAACCTTGCGGGCAACCTCAGCGGGCGGGTTAGCGACTTGATGCTGGGTGACGCCCACATCGAATCCGGGGATATACGTGCCCGGACTGAAGGCGGCAAGGGTGGCGCCATGGCCATCTCCGCTTCGATCCAAAACGTATTGCTCGGCCGCATGAAGGCTGACGCGCTCAATCTGAAGTTGAACGGCACGGTTGGTAAGCATACGGCCGAGGTCTTCCTGCGCGGCCCCAGGCGGGAACTCCAGCTGTCTCTCTCAGGTGCCTATGGTCAGGATCGCTGGCAGGGCACCGTCCGGCATCTGACCGGTAGCGACAAATTCGGAAGCTGGCAGCTCGCGGCCCCCGTACAGGTGAAGGTTGATTCAGCCAGCCTGTTTTTATCGCCGCTCGCGCTTGTCGGCGCCGGGTCGGAACGTATTGATCTCGCGGCGGACCTGCGCTGGAAACCTTTGAGTGGAACCGCGCGACTGGAGTGGGGACTGAATCTGGCGCGGGTCGGCGTCTGGCTCGACGACACAACGATTAGTGGTTTCAGCCAGGGGCGTTTGCGAGCAGGATTTCCCACCGACAACCGGCTGAATCTGAGCGGCCAAGCTTCCGCTCAGGGCAGCTTCACATGGCAAGGACAGAGCCTGAAGATCGCCAGGAGTGAAGTACATCTGGAAGCCGGCGAGCAGGGTATGGCTGCGGGCTTCAGCGTTCACCTCAACGATGGTGGTGAGATACAGGGACGGCTGGACTCAGCTGCTCCCGCCCACCTGGGGCTTCCAGATGAGGGCAAGGTGACCATGGACTGGCAGGGCATCAATCTTTCGTTGCTCCGGCCCTGGTTGCCTCAATCCCTACACCTGACCGGCACATTGAATGGTTCCACGCAGGGGGAACTGGCTCCGGATAATCAGCTCCGATTGGCCGGTGATGTCCATGTCAATCAAGGGCATGCTCTCTGGACGGATGCCTTCGGCGAGATCAGCTCCGCATTGAATCAGGCATCCGCATCCTGGGTCTGGCAAGGGGATTCCCTGCGCGGCAATCTCGAACTTGAGCTGGCTGAGAATGGCCGGGTGCAGGGGAATTTCCAGGTTCCCATTCCTGCCAGACTGCCAGTGGCTGCGGATCCGCTGGGTTCGTTGCAGGCCGTTCTGGTCGGCAAGGTACAGGAAAATGGACTGCTGACGGCGCTGTTCCCGGGCGTGCTGCAGGAAAGCCATGGGGATCTCGAGGCGCGGCTTAGCCTCAGTGGCAGCTGGGCCTCACCCCTGGTCGGTGGCGAGTTGCAACTCGCCAAAGCCGGTGCTTACCTGCCCTCGGCTGGCATCCGGATCAAGGATGTTCAGCTCGCGGCCCGGCTCGACAAGGACGCGATCAACATCGAGACCTTTCGGGCGGTCTCAGGTGATGGGCGGATCGAGGGGAGGGGCCGTCTGCACCTCAATGGCTGGCGCGTGGCCAGCTACGAAGGAACTCTGTCGGGAGACCG
The DNA here is from genome assembly GCA_963748005.1 of uncultured Pseudomonadota bacterium. Classification (GTDB taxonomy): domain Bacteria; phylum Pseudomonadota; class Gammaproteobacteria; order Steroidobacterales; family Steroidobacteraceae; genus CAILZL01. Next base: position 766,932 of record CAVVHH010000002.1, on the reverse strand, counting down.
ATTCGAGACCATCCACTTACCCGAAATCCAGGTCCTGAGTGCTCCGAACTTCACTTTCCAGGGAACCCCTGAAAAGCTGACAGTGCGGGGCGAACTCCGGATTCCGGAATTGCAGGTTCTTGGTACCCAGTCCCGCTCGGTTGTGCTGCCGAACGAAGATGTAATCGTGCTGGGCCAAGTGCCCGCACCGCCGCGCGCGTCGCTCCTGGCCCTCGATGTTCAGATAAACCTGGTGCTGGGCGACAAGGTCCAGATCAACCTCGACGGCATCGACGTGCAGCTGGGCGGCGCCCTGGAGCTGGGCTTCGACGACATCAACAAGATCAGCAGCAAGGGCGAAATCCGGGTGGTTAAAGGCACCATCAAGACCTACAACGTCAATCTGGACATCGTCCGTGGCCGCATCTTTTATGGTGGTGGTCCGATTGACCAGCCTACGCTCGATTTTCTCGCGCTGCGTACCATCAACGAGGTGAAGGCCGGTGTCACCGTCGGGGGTACGCTGCAGGCACCATTGATCAAGCTTTACTCCGAACCTGCCATGCCTGAGGTGGACGTGCTGGGATACATCGTCATCGGTCACCCCATCAGTAATGGCGAGCAGGCCGGCATCGCCTCCAAAGCCGCCAGCATGCTGCTTTCCGCCGGGCAGTTGGGCGAGTTGAATAGCCAGCTTCAGAACCGTCTGGGCATCTCCGCCGGGATCACCGCCGAATCACGTTTGACCAGCAGCACCATGGGCTATGCGCCGATTCAGACGAATGCCCCGGGGTATTCGCCATCGGCACAGGCTTCAACCGAAGCCGAGGCCATGCTGACGGTCGGTAAGTATCTGGCCCCCAATTTCTACGTCAGCTACGGCAAATCGCTGTCAACTGGCAGCAATCTGGTTCGCATGCGCTACGACCTGTCGAAGCGCTGGCAGGTGGAATCCCAGTCAGGAGACGAGAGCGGGCTGGATGTCTACTACAAGATCGAACTCAAATAGCCGGCAGCGGCTGGGGTTTGCAGACCTGGTTACCTGGTGAGCGGAATGTTGTTGGCGATCACCAGGTTCGAGAGCGCATCCAGTCGATTCTCTATCTGGTAGAAGCGGGCGACCTTGGTCATGGGCATGACCTTGGCGAATTTGGCCACGTATTGGTTGCGCAGCTTGACCACGTCTGACTGGTACTTGAGATGGTCGGCGATCAGTTTCTTGGCATCGGCATCCGTCAGCGTCTGATATTTGGCTGCGTAATCGGTGATCAACTTGACCTTCTTGTCATCCACGGCCCGCATGTCTGCGCGGTACTGATTGTAGACCGGCCAGAACGCCTGACTCTCTGTTTCCGTAAGCACCAGGTTGTCGGCCACCAGATTCTTGCGTTCCGTCTGCGCCATGCTGCGCAGCGTTTCGATTTCGGCGCTGAGGTCCGCAAAAGCATCATTCACCTGTGCCGCTGCCGTGGGTCCGAACAGGTAGCCGGCCAATATCACGCATGCAAGCAGAATGGGTTTCATTGCGCACCTTCCGGGTTGAATTCCAGAGAACCGTCGATGACGGAACCACAGGCCGGAAAATTTACAGTCGGCTGCAATACGCCGCAATAAGTGCAAAGGGCAGTCGTGACTGGCCATCAATGCAAGATCGATGGAGCAGACCGGCGACCACGGACGAACTTTTCGACACGCATTGGTTCTTCAGAAGCCGAGGGCCCTCATACGAACAAGTCCGCTTGCGCCAGAAAGCGCAGCGGAAGTACAACATGCAACATGCCAGCCACCGCGCGCTCAAAGTCCGGCAGACGCGAGACGGATGCCCGTCGCCAGTTGTTGGGCGAAAAATGGCTTGAGCTGCGCGACAGGTTGCAGAGTTTACCTGCCAGTCCGGAACTCCTGGCCGTGCATGATGTACGCGTTGCTGTACGCAGCCTGCGCGCGCTGCTGCGCAGCCTGCGTGACGAGACAAACCCTGTCGTTTATGCACAGCTGCGTTTCGATCTCACCAATCTCGGCCGGGAGTTTGCCGCGGTTCGAACTGCCGATGTACACCGCAAGACTCTCGATGCCCTGCTGACAAACCCTTCAGACGTCGCTTCAAAGGACCTGGCGAATTTGAAAGCCTTGCTGGTGCGCACTGCCGCCGCAGCGCGGCGATCGCTGGCGCTGCGAGTCCTGGAGGCTGAGTGGCAGCAGCGACTGTCGTGCATCGATGCCACAATTGGTGGCAATGAGTGGTTGCTCAAGCCGATCCGGTCAGCAAACGACGAGTATCACGCAATGCTGGTAGTCAGCATCGAGGCGTCATTGCGTGCGTTGCGCAAAAGTGAAACCGGCATCGCTCAGTTGCATCAGCAACGAATCCGGATCAAGAACACGCGATACGTGTGCGAAGCGCTTGCCTCGCAGATAGACTCGCGTCGAATGCGACAACACCTGAGCAAGGCCCAGAATATTCTTGGCGATATACATGATCTTGATGCACTGCTTCACTGGATACGGCGCGCACCGCTGCCAAAGCCACTCGCCAGACGAGTCATCACGCAATTGCGGCAGCGATACGTGCAACGTCTTGAGAAGTACCGGAGCGTACGGCATGCGCTGCTCAAGTGCCTGCGCGGCGCCGTGAAGAGACTGCGCGAGAACGATCTGGACAAATCCGGTTGACACGATCATGTCGTCAGGATCATTACTTATGGTTCCGACACACTCTCACAGGCAGGCTCGTGCCGATGGCCAGATTCAATTCGCGATTACCCTTCCTTGAGTGGCTGCCAGGCTATCGGCAGGAATGGCTGGCGCCTGACATCGTGGCCGGGCTCACCACCGCTGCCGTGGTCATTCCCAAGTCGATGGCGTACGCAACCATCGCCGGACTGCCGATCCAGGTCGGACTGTACACGGCCTTCATACCGCTGATCATCTACGCGATCCTCGGCACTTCGCGTCCGCTCAGCGCCACGACTACCACGACGCTTGCCATCCTGGCAGCCGCGGAGCTGGGCGAATTTGCGCCGAACGGCGATGCCGCGACGCTGTTACAGGTCGGGGCATTGCTGACGCTGATGGTGGGCGTTGTACTGATTCTGGCATCCATTCTGCGCCTGGGATTCGTTGCCAATTTTATTTCGGAGCCGGTGTTGATCGGTTTCAAGGCTGGCATTGCTGTCGTGATTATTGTCGACCAACTGCCGAAAATCCTCGGCATCCACTTTACCAAGGGTGGCTTCCTGCACAACGTGCAGGCAATCATCCTGGGGCTGCCGCATCTATCGCTGGCCACATTGGTGGTGGGGCTGCTGACGATGATCGGTCTGGCGGTCCTGGAGAAATACCGGCCGCGCTGGCCTGCGCCGCTGGTGGTCGTGGCAGCCGGCATCGCCAGCGTCGGCCTGTTCGCATTGCAGAGTCATGGCGTCGAGCTGGTCGGGGACATTCCCGCGGGACTGCCGCCGGTCATCGTTCCCAACCTGGCGCTTGCCCCTCAGCTGTGGGCGGGCGCAGTCGGCATTGCACTGATGAGCTTCACGGAAACGGCTGCGGTCGGGCGCGCCTTCGCAAAGACTGATGAGCCTGCACCGCGGCCCAATGCAGAATTGTTCGCAACCGGCATGGCTAATGCGGTGGGCGCATTCCTGGGCGCAATGCCGGGCGGTGGCGGCATGAGCCAGACGGCCGTCAATCGCATGACAGGCGCCCGTACACAGATTGCCGGGCTCGTTACCGCAGCGATGACGCTGCTGACCATGTTGTTGCTTGCGCCGCTCCTTGGGCGTATGCCGCATGCTCTGTTGGCGGGCATCGTCATAGTGTATTCCGTGGGTCTCATCAAGCCCGCTGACTTCCGCGACATTCTCAGGATCCGCCGGACCGAATTTATCTGGGCCAGCACTGCATTTCTCGGCGTCATGCTGCTGGGTACCTTGCGCGGCATTCTTGTCGCGATCATTGTGTCGCTGGTCGCACTCGCCCAGCAAACGGCGGACCCGCCGGTACATGTGCTCGGTCGCAAGCGTGGTACCAATGTATTCCGGCCGCGTTCACCGGAAAACCCGGACGACGAGTTTTTCCCAGGCCTGCTGTTGCTGCGGCTCGAAGGGCGGGTGTTCTTCCTCAACGCCGAGCGCATTGCCGAGAAAATCCGGCCGCTGATCGCAGAGACAAAACCCAGGGTAGTGGTGTTCGATTTGAGCGGTGTCTTTGATATCGAGTACTCGGCGCTGAAAATGTTCATTGAAGCGGAGAAGCGTCATCGGGAAGCGGGCGTAAAAATGTGGTTTGCCGCTCTCACGCCGGAGGTGTATGCCACCGTCCAGCGCTCACCGCTGGGAGACCTGCTCGGCAATGAACGTATGTTGTTCAATCTTGAAATTGCCGTCGACAAGTATCTCGCGTTGCAAGCTAGCCCCATGCACCAATTGCCATCTGACAATACCAGGAGTAGCACATGAGTGATTTATCCCAGAAGGAAGCCGGTGTGATCCTGGCGTTGCTGAATCGCCTGGAGACGCAGCGCTTGCCGCGCGCGTTGGCTCTGAAAAAGAAGGTTGACCGCGGTGAGCCCCTGGACGAGGCCGACACCGCATTCCTGAACCTGGTAATTGAAGACGCGCGCGGCGCGCAGACGCTGGCCGCCAGGCATCCGCAATTCCAGTCGCTGGTCACCCGTCTGACCGAGCTGTACGGTGAGATCACCCGCAAGGGTCTGGAAAATGCACAGAAAAAATCCTGAGGGCACTGCCATGACACGCAAGAAAAATAGTGCGAAGAAGAATGCTGCAAACAACGTCGGTCACGCTAAAACCGAGAAGCTGACTGGCAAGGATTACGACAAAGAGCTGGAGCGACTGCACGTCGAGCTGGTCAAACTCCAGCGTTGGGTCGTTCACAAAGGACTCAAAGTCTGTATCGTGTTTGAAGGTCGTGACGGCGCCGGTAAGGGCGGCACCATCAAGGCGATCACCGAGCGCGTGAGTCCACGAATATTCCGCGTGGTTGCCCTGCCAGCGCCGACGGAGCGTGAAAAGACCCAGATGTATCTGCAACGCTACATGCGTCATTTCCCGGCGGCGGGTGAGGTGGTTATCTTCGATCGCAGCTGGTACAACCGCGCGGGCGTCGAGCGCGTCATGGGCTTTTGTGATGATTCGCAGGCGAAACGATTTCTGGAGATGGCGCCGTTGGTCGAGAAGGCAATGGTCGAGTCCGGAGTCCTGCTTATCAAGTACTGGCTTGAAGTGAGTCCTGAAGAGCAGACCCGTCGGCTTACGGACAGAATCGACGATGGTCGGAAGATCTGGAAGCTTACGCCCATGGATCTCAAGTCATACAGCCGCTGGTACGAATATTCCCGCGCACGTGATGAGATGTTTGTCGCGACCGACACCAACTTTGCTCCATGGCATGTGGCGCGCACTGATGACAAGCGTCGCGGTAGACTCAACATCATCTCGCATCTGCTCAAGCAGGTTCCATACAAGGATTTGCCGCAGGAAAAAGTGAAGTTACCAAAGCGCCAGAAGCGTGGTGGATACCGGGATACCGACTATCCATTCAAGTTCATTGAGGAAAAGTTCTAGGGTGATGTCGCAAGTCGAGTGCAGCTGCGACACCTGAATGTCACGGTCGATAGTTGCGTTAAGGACGGGCTGAATGGTTCAGTACGGCCATCGCCAGTTGGGTTTGCGATTTCCAGTACCCATGAGTTCGCGCTCCTTCTCCGCGCGCGAAAAATATAGATACGCGCCCACGCTGAGAAAGTTGGTGAGCACGCCAATCGTGTTCCACAACACCACCGGTCGGGACACGATCAGCAGCCCATACCAGATCCACAGTATCTGGAACGTGCCGGTAATGGCCGACATTCTTGGATTCATGCCCTGTGTCGATTTTCGCCGCAGCATCGCGATCAGATCTGGCAATGCGGCAAAGGTGGTGCCAAGCCCGGCGACAAGGCCCGCCACTTCGGAACGCAAGATCTTTGGCGACCATAGACTCTGTGTGTCCGTGATCATCAATCCCTCACAACCTGCAAGCATCAGCGCCGCGGCAACTAATAGTCCGATGCGCTGAGTGGTGTCCATATGCGAAGTCCTCAATGCCTGGCAGGAGTGACTTTTTCCAGCGACTTGCTTCCCCTGACGATCTTCACGTCTTCCACGTCGACAATAGCAGCCGTCTTGCCTCCCTCAAGCAGCTTGTCCGCCGATACTGTGGCGAACAGGTGCATGATGCGTGCGATCACGCCGGTCCACCCGGTTTGATGCGTTGCGCCGAGGCCCGCGCCATTGTCGCCGTGAAAGTATTCGAAGAATTGCATGAGATCGCGCCAGTGTGGATCTTCCTGAAACTTGTTCGTGCCGCCATATACAGCGCGGCGGCCATTGGCATCCTGCAGGAATATGCTGCTCAATCTGCGCGCCAGTTCTGCAGCGACTTCATGGAGATTCATCTGGTTGCCGGAGCCGGTAGGACACTCGATGGTGAAGTCGTTGCCGTAGTAGGTGTAGTACTGCAACAGCGCACGAATGATGAGCGCATTGACCGGCATCCAGATCGGCCCGCGCCAGTTCGAGTTGCCGCCGAACATGCCCGAGTCGGATTCGCCGGGCAGATACGGCACTTTGTATTCCTGCCCGCCGGCCTTGAACACAAACGGGTGATCGGCATGAAATCGCGATAGCGAGCGAATTCCATAGGGACTCAGGAATTCGCTTTCATCGAGCATCTTGGACAGCACGCGACGCAGGCGATCTTCGCTCAGGATGGACGCCATCAGTCGGCCGGCATGGCCGGGCTTCATGGGATTGTGGATCTGCGACAGCAATTCAAGGCGCGGCTCGACAAAGCTGCGGAGTTCTTCGGCTATCTCCGGATATTTCGCGCGCAGCTCGCCATCAAACACGGTGACCGCGCATAGCGGCAACAAGCCCACCATCGAGCGCACCTTGAGGCGTTGCGCACTGCCATCGGGGAGTCGCAGCACGTCGTAGAAAAAGCCGTCTTCCTCATCCCACATTCCGACACCGTCGCCGCCACCTGCCAATGACGATGCAATCCACAAGTAATGCTCGACAAACTTGTGACACATATCGATGTAGTTTGGTTTGGCCATCGCCAGCTCAATGGCGATCTCCAGCATGTTCTGGCTGAACAGTGCCATCCAGGCAGTGCCGTCAGCCTGCTCCAGGTAGCCGCCGGTCGGCAACGGCGAGCTGCGATCAAACACGCCAATGTTGTCCAAGCCCAGAAAACCGCCTTCGAATACGTTGTTACCGGAGCGATCCTTGCGATTCACCCACCATGTGAAATTGAGCAGCAACTTATGGAACGAACGCTCCAGCCAGTCGATATCACCCTGACCGCGACGCATTTCCTCGAGACGATAAGTAAAGATGGTTGCCCAGGCGTGTACCGGCGGATTGACATCGCCGAAGTTCCATTCGTACGCAGGCAGTTGCCCGTTGGGATGCAGATAAGTTCCGCTGAGCATCAGATTGAGTTGCCGCTTGCCGAAGTCTTCGTCGACCAGCGTCAATGCAGTCACATGAAACGCCAGATCCCATGCTGCATACCACGGATATTCCCACTTGTCGGGCATGGAGATAATGTCGGCGTTGCTCATATGATGCCAGTGTTCATTGCGCGGGGCGTGTCGTTCGCGCTTGAGCGGACCCGCGCCGCGTTCTGCCAGCCAACTGTTGACGTCGTATAGATAAAATTGCTTCGACCAGATCATGCCGGCCAGTGCCTGACGCATGACGTTCCTGGCGTCCGCGCTCAGCTTGGCGGGAATCAAACCAGCATAGAACTCGTCGGCTTCGCGCCGCCGCGCATCCAGCGTCACATCGAACACCTTGTCGAAGACGCCGCGCTTGCCCCATGTTGACTGGATGTTCTCCGGTGCAACATCGCACAGCCGCAGGCGAATCGTGCGCGACCCATCGGCTGGAACCTCGAGCCGATAAGCCACGGTGGCCTTGGTACCGACGCCTTGCGGATTTACTGCGTCACGTTGGCCGTGCACCAGGTAGTTGTTGATGCCATCTTTCACATACGGTGTACGGTTCGGAATCTGCAGCAGTCGTGCGCTGTTGGTTTCGTTTTCGGTAAACAGCAATGCAGCGTCGCCTTCGCTGTACAGATAGCTGTTTCCCAACACGGGGTGTGTCGCTTCAATCGTGCCACCTTGCGCATTGGCCACCAGCTGCCGCAAGGTAGGCCGCTCAATGGGCGTGCCCCACGACCAGGTGTTGCGGAACCACAGCGTCGGCAGCACATGCAGCGAAGCCGCTTCTGGCCCGCGATTGCAGACCGTTATCTGGATCAGAATATCTTCCGGCGATTCCTTGGCATATTCGACAAATACATCGAAGTAGCGATTGTCGTCGAATACACCGGTGTCGAGCAGTTCATACTCGAACTCGCTGCGGCTGCGTGCGCGATTCTTGCGCACAATGTCGTCGTACGGGTAGGCGCGCTGCGGATACTTGTAGAGATACTTGAGATAGGAATGCGTCGGCGTGGCGTCGAGATAGAAGTAGTACTCCTTTACGTCTTCGCCGTGATTGCCTTCGCTGTTGGTGAGCCCGAACAGTCTTTCCTTGATGATGGGGTCTTTGCCATTCCACAGCGCCAGCGCAAAACACAGTTGCTGCTGATCGTCGGAGATGCCCGCCAGGCCATCCTCGCCCCAGTGATAAGCACGGGAACGCGCCTGATCATGACTGAAGTAATTCCACGCATCGCCTGACTCACTGTAATCTTCGCGAACCGTTCCCCACTGTCGTTCGCTCAGATACGGGCCCCACTTTTTCCAGGGAATGTTACCGTCACGCGCCTGCTGCAAACGGTCGTTTTCTGCGTTCATGAGCTACGCTCCCTGAAACTGGAACCACGAGGAAAATGGCGCGGCGCGGTTAGGTAACAGCGTACTCACACCATTTGATGACGCTAGCACAAATGCATGCGCGCGCATGACAGTGGTTTCCACGATAAGGCCTCTGGTTCGTGCTTAGTCCACGTATGCGCTTCTGGCTGCGTATCAAGGCCGGACATGGGCTTGAAGGCGTGATCAGGCCGAAGCAGACACCAGCAACGATGCAGCCGGTGCGTACATGACCTGATAAGGCGGAATTAGAGCGCCAGGCCCATCTGAAACGTCAGACCGATGCAGTCGAGATGCTTTAAGGTTGGCAAATCAGCGCTCGCTTGATTGCGAATTCGGTTGCTTCAGCTCCTGAGCTTAATTCTTCTTGAACGTATACTTCTGTCCAGCAAGTACGGCTTCGTACATCAAACCACCTTTTGCCAGCGTAAGTACGGCCATTCCTTTGTAATACTGGGCTGCCGCTTTTCCATGTTCCACCGTGGTGCTTGCTGTTGCGGCCGCGCCAGAAGTGCCCGCTTTTGCGCTGGCTCCCAATGTGATCGCCACCGCTGAGGCATCCGCGCCAAATTCAAAACCGGTGCTGGTGAATTCATCTAAAGCACGTTTGTCCTTGAAAAACACGATCTGGCTATAAGCCTGTCCCCCCAGCTGAAAGCCCACTGACAGTTGCACCATGGTGCTCTCACCGATAACGCCGCCATGCTCATACACGCGCCCTTTGCCGCCGGCGCCGCCAATACCAATTCCGCCCTTGCCGATGGTGGGGAACACCGCGTAGCCATATGCAGTGGAAAAATACGCCTGGGCAGCGTCGGCTCTCCTGAAGTTATTGATGGTGTCGTCGAAGTTGTCTGCGAGTGCGGGCACGCTGATTGCGAGACACACAATGGCCAGGACAGTATTGAATTTACGCATGGGAAGGTACCTCGGGAACGTGGATGCGCGTGGCTGATGGTTCTCTTTACCCCGAAGGGTTCAATGGTCAAATCGGCTCACCGGGCGGAGTCAAGCACAATTGGCAGCGGAAACTTTTTCTACGATTTTGACGCAGCAGCATTACTTCCGTGCCAAACGGCGCCGGACGGCTGCAACCAGTGCATCGAGTTCCGGAATTCGAAGCAGCAGCGCGCAGCCAAAAAAGGCACTGCCGGCCACGATGATGATGCCCAGCAGGGCTGCCAGCTTGGGCACAAAGCGCATGCTAGCCCAGTCCGACAGCAGCCACTGTTGTCCGGTCCAGCAGACGATCGCAAGCGCCGCGCCAGCCAGCAGTGTCTTGGCAACCAACTTGAACATGGCAATGGTTTCCAGATGCTGCAGGTGCCGGTGCATCAGCACATACAGGATGACGAAGTTGATGGTGGCGATGCAGCCGGTGGAAAACGCCAGGCCGCGATGGCCCCAGCCCAGGTGAAAGGTGAACAGCCAGTTCAGCGCCAGATTCAGGCCCACGGCAATGAAACTGATGATCATCGGTGTCTTGCGTTTGTCGATGGCATAGAACGCATTGATCAGCACTTTCAAGGCCGCATAGCCGCACAGACCGACCGCATAGAAACGCAAAGCCCCAGCTGCCTGCGCTGTTTCGGTGGCGCCGAACTTGCCGTGCTGGTAGAGCACCGAGATGATCGGCTCGGCAAGCAACATCAGGCCTAAGGTGGCGGGAATGGTCAGCAGGAATGACAGGCGCATGCTGCGCGCCAGCTCGCTGCGGAAAGCCCCGGTATTGCCGATCGCCACCATGCGCGCCAGTAAGGGCAGCGACACGGTGCCTAGCGCCACGCCGAACAGGCCCAGCGGCAGTTGCATCAGGCGAAACGCAATGTTCAACCAGAACACCGGTCCGTCACCCAGCGACGAAGCAAACACCGTGTTGATCATCACATTGATCTGCGTGGAGCTGGCGGCAACCACTGACGGGCCCATCAGCAGCAGCACAGCCTTCACGCCGGCATCGCGCCACTGAAAGTCCGGCCGGAACACATAGCCCAGTCTGGCCAGGCCGGGAATCTGCACGCCCAGCTGCAGAGCACCGCCAATCAGGGTGCCGATGGCCAGTCCGATCAGCGCATGGGGGCCCCAGTGCGGATCCAGCCAGTAGCCGATGAGGACTCCACCGACGATGGAACCGAGATTGAAGAAGCTGGAGGCCATGGCCGGCATGCCAAATACATTGCGGGCATTGAGCATGCCCATGACCACGGCGGCCAGCGACACCAGCAGGATGAAGGGAAACATGATGCGGGTCAGGACGATGGTCAGCTGGGTTTTTTCGCTGTCGAAACCCGGCGCCAGCAACGACACGATCCATGGTGCAAACAGGATACCGAGCAGCGTCAGCAGACTCAGCGTCACCGCGGCCAGCGTCACCACCTTGTTAGCCAGTCGCCAGGCCGCATCGTTGCCGTCGGTGGCCGCAGTCTTGCTGAAAGTAGTGACAAAAGCGGTGGACAGCGCACCTTCGGCAAACAGATCACGCAGCAGATTGGGAATGCGGAATGCAGCGGTAAAGGCATCCATGAACCGGCCACCGCCAAACAATGCGGCAAAGATCTGTTCGCGAATGAGACCCAGCACTCGGCTGCACATCACGGCCAGACCGATGATGCCGGCAGCTTTGGTATTCAGTTTTTCGTGTTCGGCGGCCGGTTTCATTGCAGGTCAGCGAGATGATGATTCAGGGATCGGCCATCAGGTTATTGGGTAACAGGCCGACTATTCTACTGTTTTAAGTTGCGGCAGGCTTGCAGCTATAGTGCATCATGCGATTTACTTGAGCGCATATTGCAGGTCATCACGGTTTAAGGCGGAGTGCGGATGAGAGCTGTTGGTTTGAAGATTGCGATCGCGACATGGTCGCTGGGTGCACTGATGACTGGCCAGGTATTCGCCGCGACAAGACCGGTCGGTAAGGCAGTTGTCACCGCACAACCTGCACTGAAATCTGCGGCAGTGCTGGTCATGGATGAGGGTAGTGAGTCGGTGCTGTATCAGCAGCACGCCGATGTGGCTGCGCCCATCGCCTCCATCACCAAGCTGATGACGGCGCTGGTGATACTGGAGGCGGGACAGCCCATGGATGAGGTGCTGCAGATCACCGCGGCTGATCGCGATACCGAGCGCGGCAGCAGTTCGCGTCTGGCCGTCGGCACGCGTCTGACTCGCGCGGAAATGCTGCATCTGGCACTGATGGCCTCGGAAAATCGCGCGGCGCACGCGCTGGGTCGCAATTATCCCGGTGGGCTTGAGGCCGTAGTGCTGGCTATGAATGCCAAGGCGCGCGCCCTGGGTATGCAGCGCGCCAGCTTTGTCGATCCCACCGGCCTGTCCAGTCGCAATGTCGCCAGCCCGCAGGATCTGTCCAGACTGGTCATTGCCGCGTCGCGCAATCCCACCATCCGCAAGTATTCGACGGATGAAATACTCATGGTCAGAGTGGGACGCCAGCAACTGGAATTCCGTAATACCAACAGCCTGGTGGCCAAGCCGGATTGGGACATCGCCGTGCAGAAGACCGGCTATATCACCGAGGCTGGCAAGTGCCTGGTGATGAAGGCCATGATTGCCGGTCGTTCAGTGGTGATTGTGCTGCTCGACTCGTACGGCAAGTACACCCGCGTTGCCGATGCCAAGCGGATCAAAACCTGGATGGAGAGCCGCACCCTCACTGCCGCATCGTTGTAAGTCCTGTTTGCGCCGATCCGGAAGATCTAGGATTTGCGCTTGCCGACGACATGGTGCAGCACCATCACCCGCTGATAGTGTTTGCGAAAGTGAGCAGCGAGACGCTCGACCAGAAACACCGAACGATGCTGGCCACCCGTACAGCCAATGGCAATGGTCAGATAGCTGCGATTGGTGCGGGTCAGATCCGGAATCCAGTTGTCCAGAAATTTCGTCAGGTCGTCCAGCCAGCGCTGTACGGCCACATGCTTTTGCAGATATTCGATGACCGGCTTATCGAGGCCGGTGTATTCGGCGAGACCAGGCTCCCAGAACGGATTGGGCAGGCTGCGTGCATCGAATACAAAGTCGGCATCGCCGGGCAGGCCATGTTTGAAGGCAAACGATTCAAACAGGATGGACATGTGGCCGTCTGTACGTTCGCCAACCCGCTGACGTACCAGCTCGCGCAGATCGTGGACACTGAGACGTGAGGTATCGATGACCAGATCGGCGGCGCCTGCCATCGGTTCGAGCAGTCGTTGCTCTTCGGCAATGGCTTCCGCCAGACCGAGGCCGCTGCGGCTCAGCGGATGGCGCCGTCGCGTTTCGCTGTAGCGCTTGAGCAGCACCTCCGGTTCGGCACGCAGGTAGATGATTTCGCAACCCACGCCACTGCGCTTCAGTTCGGCAACCTGTCCGGGAACAATCTGGATGTCTTCGGGACGATTGCGTGCATCGATACCGATGGCGGTCAGACGGTACTGCGATTCGTCCGAGCGTACGCTGTGCGAGATGAAGTCGGGCAGCAGGCCAGCGGGCAGGTTGTCCACGCAGTAGAAATCCAGGTCTTCCAGCATGCGCAGGGCCACGCTTTTGCCGGAGCCGGACAGACCACTGACCACGATGAGGCGCATAGGAACGACGATTATGAAGGGCTGATAGTGTGCGGAGTATCAACCAGCGCTGGACTGTTTTGAAGCGCTATTCGTTGCAAGGGCAACCGGCGGCGCAGTTTCGTGACAAAGCCGTGACTTGGAGCGCGCTTTTGCCACCGTGCGCTGCCGCGCATAACAAGCGCAGAAATAAAAAGGCCTCATCCAGAGGATGAGGCCTCGTGCTTGGATGCCTGGTTCAGGCCAGTTTGGCTTTGATGGCTTCCTGGGCATGGTGGTCGGTCAGCTTTTCCTTGTGTTTCTTGACGCTGCGGTCGAGTTTGTCGGCCAGTGCATCTATCGCGGCATACATGTTTTCATCAATCGCATCGGCGTGAATCTTGCTGCCACTGAGATTGACGGTGGCCTCGGCCTTCTGACGCAGTTTTTCTACGGTAAGGATGCAGTGGACATCGAGTACATGGTCGGAATGCCTGATGATCCGATCCAGTTTCTTTTCGACGTAAGCTCGCATGGCCGGCGTAACTTCGACATGATGTCCCGTTAGATTGAGTTGCATAGCGCCTCCGATGGGTTGTCAGGCATCAACATTGTGCGTATGCAGCTTGGCCGAAAATCAGCCGGCGACACATACGCGGAAAACCGGTTGTAATTTAAGTATCTGCTGGTGATAAATATGCTCAGTTGCTTGGCTGTGGTGAGTTGCATGCGGCGGTCACCGTGTTGTAACGCGTTTGCGTTCACTGGAAGGCGGAATGTTCAGAGCTTCGCGGTACTTGGCCACCGTTCGACGCGCAACCTGGATGCCGTCTTCCGACAGAATTTCCGCAATGCGGCTGTCTGACAAGGGCTTGTCCGGGTCCTCGGCGCTGACCAGCTTGCGGATCTTGGCGCGGATGGCGGTGGATGACAGCTCCGAGCCGTCCATGCCGGATACATGGCTGGAAAAGAAATAGCGGAACTCGAACACGCCACGTGGCGTATGCATGTACTTGTTGGTGGTGACGCGCGAGATGGTGGATTCGTGCATTTCCACTGCATCGGCCACATCCTTGAGAATCATCGGTTGCATGAATTCTTCGCCCTGATCTAGGAAGGCCGCTTGGCGCTGCACGATGCAGCGCGCCACTTTCAGCAGGGTTTCATTGCGGATTTCCAGGCTGCGGATCAGCCAGCGGGCTTCCTGCAACTGGGTGCGCATGGTGGCGTAGTCGGAGGAGCGTCCCAGCATGCCGGCGTAACTCTGGTTGACGCGAATGCGTGGCACGCTGGCCGGATTGATTTCCACCGCCCAGCCATGTTCGGTACGGCGGATGAACACATCGGGCACGATGTAGTCGGGTGCACTGGCGTGCAGGCTGGCGCCCGGTCGCGGCTGACAGGCGCGTACCAGTGCCAGCGCCTGATCCAGGTCTTCCTCGGTGGTGCGTAATTGCCGGCGCAGCAGGGTGTACTGATGCGCAGCCACTTCATCCAGATAATTGGCAGCGATGGTCAGTGCAGTCTCGAGGCCGGGAGTATCTGCGTCCAACTGTTTGAGTTGCAACTCAATGCACTCGCCCACTGAGCGCGCCGCCACGCCGGGTGGATCAAAGCTCTGCACCACCCGCAGTATCTGTTCGACCTCGGTCGGCGATACCGTCAGTTCCGGCATCAGATTGAGTGCAATTTCTTCGATGGGCTCGGTGAGATAGCCGTCGTCGTTGATGGCGTCGAGGATGGCGGCGCCAATGCGTTGATCGCGTTCGGCAAGCCTGGACAGACCCAGTTGCCACTGCAGGTGCTCCTGCAGGGTTTCACCGCTGGCATTGCTGAAGTCCTGACCGCGGTCGTCGTCTTCGTCGTTGTTCCAGGGTGATTCGCTGCTGCCGACCGCGTGCGATTCGGTCCAGTCGGCATCATCGACAATGTCCACGCGCTCTTCGCGACTTTGTTCCTGGGCGCGCTCCTCATAAGGCGTGGTGGCCGTCTCTTCAGGCGCATTGCCGCTTTCGCCTTCGTAGCTGGCTTCGAAGTCGGGTGTGGTTTCGCTCGCACCCAGGGATTCCAATACCGAGTCTTCTTCCTCGGCTTCCAGCATCACGTTGGATTCCAGTGCTTCGCGGATCTGGGCCTGGAGTTCCAGGACGGGAAGCTGCAGCAGGCGGATTGCCTGTTGCAGTTGGGGGGTCATGGTCAGTTGCTGACCAAGGCGTAGTTGCAGGGCCGGTTTGAGCATTTCTTACAATCGGAAGTCTTGGCCCAAGTACACCTCACGGACTTGGCTGTTGGCAAGGATTTCTTCGGCACTGCCGCTGGCAATGAGAGTCCCCGCACTGATGATGTAGGCGCGCTGGCAAATTCCCAATGTTTCCCGTACGTTATGGTCGGTGATCAGCACGCCGATATTACGGGCCGAGAGGTGCCTGATGATGCGCTGGATGTCGATCACCGAGATCGGGTCCACGCCAGCAAACGGTTCATCCAGCAGGATAAAACGTGGTTCGGCGGCCAACGCCCGGGCAATTTCCACACGCCGCCGCTCGCCGCCCGACAGACTCTGGCCCAGGCTGTCGCGAATATGCGCGATGTGTAGCTCTTCCAGAAGTTGCTCCAGCTGCTGCTCGCGCTGGGCCTTGTCCAGCTCCTTGCGCAGTTCCAGCACTCCCAGGATATTGTCGGCGACGCTGAGTTTGCGGAATACCGACGCCTCCTGGGGCAAATACCCGAGACCCAGTCTGGCGCGCACGTGGATCGGCAGCCCGGAGATCTCCTGATCGTCGATGAAGATGCGTCCGGCGTCGCTGGTGACCAGGCCGACCAGCATGTAGAACGCGGTGGTTTTGCCGGCGCCATTGGGTCCAAGGATGCCGACTACTTCGCCGCTGCTGATTTTCAGGGAGAGGTCTTTGACTACCGTGCGGGACTTGTAACGTTTGGCCAGGTGTTCGGCGCGCAGCTCGCTCATGGTTTGCTGTCCGCCTTGTTTGCTGGCACCACAGTACAAGTTACGCGCTGCCCCTGTTGCTCATCGCTGGCGGCCGATAACCGTTCTTCGCTGATGTTGTACACCATGGTCGTTGCGCGGCATTCATTCTGACCACTGCTCACCCAGGCCTGATTGCTCAGCTTGATGGTGTTTGCCGTCAGGGCATAGTCCATGGTGCCAGCGGTACCACGCGCCGCAAGGTTTTTCTGTGCATCGTAGTGTTCAAATTTCGCGGGTGTGCCGATGACGTGCAGTGTGCTGATCTGGTTGTTCAGGAAGGTTACCGTCGCAGTCTCGGCGACGATACTGCCGCTGGGCAGCGTGATGGTAACGTGGTTGGCGAACGTCCAGCGGCTGTTGCTGAAGTTGTTGGCATCGTTGGTGCGGGCTTCGCCGGCATCGATCGCATAACCGCTCTGGGTCTTGAGATGAAAGTCCGGTAGCACCAGCAGGTTGGTCTTGCCATCCAGGAACAGTGACTTCGAATCCCAGGTGGGGTGGTCGTCCATGGCCAGTGTGGCGGCCCTTGCGGCTGCGCCAAACCCCGCGCAGGTGGTGCAGGTCAACAGCACCACGCTCAGGAAACTGGTGCAACGATGACTATTGGGCGCTGAATTGACCATGGACCTGTGATTCTATTCGTACCTGTTGTTGCTTCAAATCGGCCTGAAGGCCGACGCCAGTCAGGCGATCCCGTTGCATCTCGATAACGACCTTGCCCGGCGCAGTGGCCAGATTGTCGAGCGTATCGACCAGCAATGTGTCGGTATGCATCGTCACTTGGGCCGTCTGCGCGTCGGCCGGCTTGATGATCACATTGCCGTGGAAACTGACGGTACGCGACGCAGCGGGGACATGGCCGTGGTCGGCAGTCAGCAGCCATTGCGCATCCGGCTTGATCTGGTAATCCAGCGCGACCTGTTGTGCATCCATGCTGTCATCGACCGGATTCTGTCTGATGCCAGCGGCGCGCAGGCGCAAACGCGCGGCGCCGGTGGCGTCGGTGTCGGTCAATACTGCATCCTTCAGGTAATAACCGGGCTGTTCCGGTGCGGCAGTATCCAGCAACTCATCAGAGCGCCGCATCAGGACGCTAGCGGCCGCCAGCAGTACAGCAATCACTACGGTGATGAACAGGGGACGCCAGGGCATGTTCAGGCGCCACGCTCGTGAACTTGCGCCAGCAATATCAGATCGCAAACTTCACGTACCGCGCCAAGACCGCCGGGTGTCTGGGTCACGTGGTGGGCTGCGGTCCGTACCGACGGATGTGCATCCGCAACCGCAACGGCCAGTTGTGCCATCTGCAACATGGGCAGGTCCGGCGTATCGTCGCCCACGCAGGCGAGGCTGGTGGCCGACAACTGCAAGGTATTCAGGAGCTCCACCAGCGCCGCTTGCTTGTCGTGAATCCCCTGCATGACATGTTGTACGCCGAGTTCCGCCATGCGTTTGTTCACTGCTGCTGACTCACGGCCGGAGATGATGGCCACTTGAATGCCGGCCTTGCGCAATTGCACGATGCCGGCGCCATCGCGGACGTGAAAGGTTTTCAGTGACTCACCGTCGGCATTGAAGTACAGCCGGCCGTCGGTCAGCACGCCATCTACATCCAGAACCAGCAGGCGAATCCGTGCGGCGCGCTGCATGAGCGTGTCAGGAATCATATTCACATCACACCGGCGCGCAGCAGGTCATGAACGTTCAATGCGCCGATTACCACATTGTGTTCATCCACCACTGGCAGCGCCGTGATCTTGTGGGTTTCCATCAGGTGTACTGCAGCGGCGGCCAGCATGCGCGGCGTGGCGCGTTTGGGATTGGCGGTCATGACTTCGCCCATCAGCGCGGCACGCAGGTCAACTTCCTTGTCGAGCGTGCGGCGCAGATCGCCGTCGGTGAAGACTCCGAGCAGATGATTGCGTTCGTCCACCACGGTAGTCATGCCCAGACCTTTGCGGCTCATTTCCAGCAGACCTTCGCGCAGCAGGGTATCCGGCGTGACCAGCGGCAACTGCTTGCCGGTGTGCATCACATCTTCGACGTACAACAACAAGCGACGGCCCAGCGTGCCACCGGGATGCGAGCGTGCGAAATCCTCTTCGGTAAAGCCGCGCGCTTCGAGCACTGCCACCGCAAGTGCATCACCCAATGCCAGTGTCGCGGTGGTACTGGCAGTGGGCGCCAGGTTCAGCGGACAGGCCTCGGCCGCCACGCTGACATCCAGCGTCACATTGGCGGCGCGGCCCAGGGTGGAGTCGGCGCGCCCGGTCAGCGCAATCATGGGAATCCCCAGGCGTTTGATTACCGGCACAATGGTAAGCAGCTCATCGGTCTCGCCGGAATTGGAAATCGACAGCACCACGTCCTGCGGCGTGATCATGCCGATATCGCCATGGCTGGCCTCGCCGGGGTGCACAAAAAACGAGGGCGTACCGGTGCTGGCAAAGGTGGCGGCCAGTTTGTTGCCGACATGGCCCGACTTCCCCATGCCTGAGACCACCAGCCGACCCTTGCATTCCAGAATCAGCTGGCAGGCATTGACGAAGTCCTCTCCCAGACGCGGAATGAGCGCGCTGACGGCTTCCGCCTCCGTGCTGAGCACTGCCCGGCCGCGATTGAGAATGCGCTGCTGATCGAAAGTCGGTTTCATCCCGGCATGATACCCCGTTCACGTGCCACACCTGCAGTCCTCTGCTGCTAGGATGGCATTGGCTTGAGGATGGTTTGCAAGATGAATGAACTGAATACAGCTAAGACAGTTGAGTTGGACACGGTCGGGCGTACCTGCATGACGCAGGGTGACTTTCTCGGCACCAGCCATGATCGCAACGAACGGCGCACCTGGACAGTGGTCGGGGTGACCACACTGATGATGTTCGGCGAGATCATTGGCGGCACGATTTTCGGTTCCATGGCGCTGGTGGCGGATGGCTGGCACATGGCCACCCATGCCGCCGCGCTCACCGTGGCTGCGCTGGCGTATCGCTATGCGCGTCGCCACGTGGGGGATCCACGCTTCAGCTTTGGTACCGGCAAGGTCGGTGAGCTCACTGGTTTCGCCAGCGCTGTGGTGCTGGGCATGATTTCCCTGTTGATCGGCTGGGAGTCGCTGACCCGGCTGGTCAGCCCGCGGCCCATCGATTTCACCCAGGCGACCTGGATTGCCGTGCTGGGCCTGGTGGTCAACCTGGTCAGCGCTGCATTGCTGCATCAGGGTGAGCACGACCATCATCACGAAGACCATGACCATGATGACGAGGACGATGACAACTTCGGTCATACCCAGCATCACGACACCAATCTGCGCGCCGCCTACATGCATGTACTGGCCGATGCCCTGACTTCGGTGCTGGCCATTGCTGGCCTGCTGACGGGTCGTTATCTCGGCTGGGTGTGGATGGATCCGCTGATGGGCATCGTCGGCGCCGCGGTGATCGCGCACTGGTCCTGGGGGCTGATGCATTCTGCCGGTGCCTATCTCGTGGATATGAACCTGAACGCAGCGTTGCTCGGACAGGTGCGCGCACGGCTCGAAGTCAGTGGCGACAAGGTGTCTGATTTACACCTGTGGCGGATTGGGCCCGGCCATCACGCGCTGGTGGTGTCGCTCGATTCCGCAGCACCCCAATCGCCGACTGCCTACCGGCATCGGCTTGCCGATCTGCAGCAACTCAGTCACGTCACAGTCGAAGTGAATCAGCGTCGCTGACTGCTTTCAATTGCGGGAGCCTGGCGCAAAGCGGGCGGGAATCTTTTATGATCGCCGCCCGCGCCCTTGGGGCGAGTGCAGACAAGGTCGCCATGAATCCCGCTGAGGTAGAGCACTTGATTCGTACCGGCATGCCCGGTGCACAGATAAAGGTCGAGTCCGACGACGGCACCCATTTTTCGGCGGTGGTTATCAGCGAGGCATTCGCCGGCAAGCGCACGCTGCAGCGGCATCAGCTTGTGTATGCGACGCTGGGGGCGCTGATGGGCAACGAGATCCATGCACTGACCATGCAGACGCATACACCCGCAGAGTGGCAGGCCTTGCAGCAAGGCCTGCAGCAATAACCAGTTCGAGGATCAACCGTGGATCGTTTGCAAATTGAAGGCGGCGTACCGCTGGCCGGTGAAGTGCGCATCTCCGGCGCCAAGAATGCGGCCTTGCCCATCATTGCCGGCGCTTTGCTGGCAGACGGCCCGGTGACGTTGAGCAACGTGCCACATCTGCACGATGTCACCACCATGATCGGCCTGCTGGGCAACATGGGTGTGCAGGTCACGGTGCACGACCGGATGCAGCTTGAGGTGGATGCCCGGCCGACGTCCAAACTGGTGGCGCCGTATGAGCTGGTGAAAACCATGCGCGCGTCGATTCTGGTGCTGGGACCCCTGGTGGCGCGCTTTGGCCAGGCTGAAGTGTCATTGCCCGGCGGCTGCGCCATCGGCGCACGGCCGGTAAATCTGCATGTGGACGGCCTGCGCGCCATGGGCGCGGAGATTCACATTGAGCACGGCTATATCCGCGCCAGCTGCAAACGCCTGAAGGGCACTCGACTGGTGCTGGAAACCGTGACTGTCACCGGCACCGAGAACCTGATGATGGCGGCAGCGCTGGCCGAAGGCGAGACTGTGATCGAGAATGCGGCGCGCGAACCGGAGGTCGTCGATCTGGCGAATTTCCTGATTGCGATGGGCGCGCGTATTCAGGGCGCCGGCACCGACAGGATTGTCATTCAGGGCGTGGAACGCCTGCACGGGACGAGCTACCAGGTCATGCCGGATCGCATTGAAGCCGGTACTTACCTGGTGGCTGCCGCCATTACCGGCGGCAAGGTGCGTCTGAAAGATGCCTGCGCCGGGCATCTGGATGCGGTGTTGCTCAAGCTCAAGGAAGCGGGTGCCAGGATTGACTATGGCGCCGACTGGATCGAGCTGGACATGCAGGGTAAACGTGCCAAGGCCGTGGATATCCGCACCGCGCCGTATCCGGCCTTTCCCACCGACATGCAGGCGCAATTCGCCGCGTTGAATTGTGTGGCCGAGGGCGTGGGCACCGTCATCGAAACCATATTCGAGAACCGCTTCATGCACATGCATGAGCTGCAGCGCATGGGTGCGGAAATGCGTATCGAGGGCCATTCAGCCATCATCAAGGGCGTGCCGCAGCTGACCGGTGCGCCTGTCATGGCCACCGATCTGCGTGCTTCAGCGGGGCTGGTGCTGGCGGGCCTGGTGGCGGAGGGCACCACCATTGTGGATCGCATCTACCACATCGACCGTGGCTACGAACGCATTGAAGAAAAGCTCGAGCAAATAGGCGCACGCATCAAACGGTTGAGCTCACGCAGCAAGTAGCGCTGTCATTTTCTGGCGGGAGTGCTGCACACCGTTCGCATGTCCTCCCGCGCCGTACGCTCGACCAGGGTGACTGTGAAATCGTAACGGGTGTTCTGACGCACCACGCTCAGTGTGATGTTTTCTCCCGGTGGCGTACTGGCAACCACGCTCAAGGCCTCGCTCATGCTGCGGCGTGCGCCATTGATGCCGATGATCAGGTCGCCCGGCTGCAGGCCCGCTGCGGCGGCCGGACTGTCGGGGTAGACCTTGGTAATAAGCATGCCGTCGCTGGCCTGTGGGCCGACAATGGCGGCCTGCTGTGCCGTCAGCCCTTCAGTCTCCACGCCAAACCAGCCGCGCTTGACGCGCCCGAAACGCACGATGGAATCCATGACGCCGCGCACCAGATCCACCGGAATGGCGAAGCTGATGCCGTTAACACCCAGATTTTTGGCCAAGGCTGCGGTATTGATGCCGATCAACCGGCCCTGGGTGTCGATCAACGCACCGCCGGAGTTGCCGTCATTCACCGCTGCGTCGGTCTGGATAAAGCCTTCAATTGCAGTCACATTGAGTTGACCCCGGCCCAGCGCGCTGACAATGCCCTGGGTAACGGTCTGGGACAGGCCATAGGGTGTGCCTATTGCCAGCACAATGTCGCCGGTGCGCAGGTTGTCGGAGTTGCCCAATACGGCAGCGGGCAGATTTTTGAGGCTGATTTGCAGGATGGCCAGATCGGTAGCCGGATCGGTGCCAACAATTTTTGCCTCGTCGATACGACCATCGGCCAGCTGTACAAAGATTCGTTCAGCGCAGGTTATGACGTGATTGTTGGTAACCACGTGTCCGGTGCTATCGACGATGACCCCCGAGCCGAGACCTGTTTCCAGCCCCTGGCGCACTGCCGGGGTTGCGGCGCCGCCTGACTTGTTGCCGGGGGCGACTGCCTCGGTCACTACACGGTAGGTAAATATATTCACCACGGCCGGGGCGGTCAGTGCCACTGCATCGGCGAAACTCATAGGCGTAGCACTGCTGCGAGCGGGCGCATTCTCCCGCGTTACGGTGGTCGGGAACAGCCATTCCCGTTTGATCAGAACAATGATGAAGGCGACCGCCAGACCGACGATAGTCCATTTGAGGATGAATTTTGCGATAGCAGTCAAACCGGACATCGCGGCGGTTCCTCTGGTGGCACGTGAATCACGGCGCTGGATGGGTGGAGCTTCTAAGCGCGCCGCAGTGTGTGTGTATAATGCGCAATTCCTTGAGCCTTTGAAATCGCACGACTCGCAGCTGGGGTTGGTTGGTTGTCAACCGTCAATGCTGGGGGGCTGAGGGCTGGTCAATTCCGGAGTCTTTGGATGAGCGCAGAAGCTGAGCAAGTTAATGAGAGCCGCCGGCACTTCCTGCTGGTGGCGACGACCGCGGTAAGCGCGGTAGGAGCGGTCGCAACCGCCGTGCCATTCCTGGCCTCGTGGCGGCCCAGCGCGCGCGCCAAGGCCATGGGCGGGCCGGTGGAAGCCGATATCAGCAAGCTGGCGGCGGGTGAGCTGATGAAGGTGGAGTGGCGCGGTCAGGCCATCTATATCGTGCGTCGCACTCCCGAAATGATCGCCAAGCTGGCGGCGAACAAGGATCGACTGCGCGATCCCGATTCCGTCGAATCCGAGCAGCCGGCTTATGCGAAGAATGAAGCCCGTGCGATGAAGCCGGAATACCTGGTTCTGGTGGGGGTGTGCACGCACCTGGGCTGTGCGCCACTGAACAAGTTCGAACCGGGCGACGCCACCGTTGCTGCGGACTGGCCGGGTGGTTTCTATTGTCCTTGCCACGGTTCCAAGTTCGACATGGCCGGCCGCGTGTTCAAGGATGTGCCGGCTCCGCTGAATCTGGCCGTACCGCCGTATTCGTTCGGCGCGAATGGCACATTGGTAATTGGCGCTGATACGGGAGCCGCGTAATGGCTGGTGCAAATAAAGTAGGTACGACCGGCCTGCTGGGCTGGATTGATGATCGTTTCCCGCTGACCAAGATGTGGCGTGAGCAGTGGGGTGAGTACTACGCGCCGAAGAATTTCAACTTCTGGTACTACTTCGGTTCGATCGCGCTGCTGGTGCTGGTGCTGCAGATTGTTACCGGCATTTTCCTGACCATGAACTACAAGCCTTCATCCGATGGTGCATTCGCTTCGGTCGAATACATCATGCGTGAGGTGGATTGGGGCTGGCTGATCCGCTACATGCACTCCACTGGTGCCTCGGCGTTCTTCATCGTGGTGTATCTGCACATGTTCCGTGGTCTGATGTACGGCTCGTACAAGAATCCGCGCGAACTGCTGTGGATCTTCGGCATGCTGATCTATCTATGCCTGATGGCCGAAGCATTTTTCGGCTACCTGCTGCCCTGGGGCAACATGTCCTACTGGGGCGCACAGGTGATTACCTCGCTGTTCGGCGCGATTCCCTACGTGGGCTCCTCGCTGCTGGAATGGATCCGCGGTGACTACTACATCTCCGACATTACGCTTAACCGCTTTTTCGCGTTGCATGTCATCGCACTGCCGCTGGCGCTGGTGTTCCTGGTCATGGCGCACCTGCTGGCGCTGCATGAAGTCGGTTCCAACAATCCCGATGGCATCGAGATCAAGAAGCTCAAGGGCCCGGATGGTCATCCGCTGGATGGCATTCCTTCACATCCCTACTACTCGGTGAAGGACTTCATGGGCTTTATCGGCTTTGCCGTCATCTTTGCGCTGATCGTGTTCTTTGCGCCGACCATGGGCGGTTACTTTCTCGAAGCTGCCAACTTCGATCCAGCCAGTCGCTTGCAGACCCCAGCGCACATTGCGCCGGTGTGGTACTTCACGCCGTTCTACGCAATTCTGCGCGCAGTGCCGGACAAGCTGTTCGGTGTGATGTCCATGGGCGCGGGCGTGGTGATTCTGTTCTTCCTGCCGTGGCTGGATCGCAGTCCGGTGAAGTCGATCCGTTATCGCGGCTGGATATACAAGACGGCGCTGACGATCTTCGCCATCAGCTTCCTGGCGCTGGGCTACCTGGGGCTGAATCCCGCGACCACCACCAATACCTACCTGTCGCGGGTGTTCTCGGCGCTGTACTTCCTGTTCTTTATCTTGATGCCCTGGTACACCAAGGCCGACAAGACCAAACCGGTTCCTGAGCGAGTGACTTACCATGCTCACTAAGACGATGTTTATCAAGAATAGCAACAAGATCTCCAGGTTCGCGGCCGTGCTGACAGCCACCGTGTTCGCGTTCGGTGCCGGATCGTCGCTGGCCTCGGAGGAGGGCAGTTATCCGAAAGCCAATAACGATGTGAGTAATGTGGCGTCGCTGCAGCGTGGTGCGCGCAACTTCGTCAACTATTGTTCAGGTTGTCACTCGGCAAAGTACGTGCGGTTCAACCGCCTGGCCGTTGACCTGGCATTGACCGACGCACAGGTTGAGCAGAACCTGATTTTCAATGGCGGCAAACTGACCGACACCATGTCCATCACCATGGCGGAAGCGGATGCCGCCCAATGGTTCGGCAAGGCGCCGCCGGATCTGTCGCTGATCGCGCGTTCGCGTGGCACCGACTACCTGTACAGCTTCCTGAAGTCCTTCTATCTGGACCCATCGCGCCCCACGGGCGTGAACAATACGGTGCTGGCCAGTGCGGCCATGCCGCATGTGTTATGGGAGCTGCAGGGCTTGCAGAAAGCGGTGTACGAAGGCGTAACTGCGCCCAATGGCAGTGTCGAGAAACACTTCAAGGGATTTGAGCTGGCTACGCCAGGCAAGCTCTCACCCGAAGCTTACGATGAGTTCGTTCGCGACACAGTGAACTTCCTGGATTACATCGGTGAGCCGGTGCAGTTGCAGCGTCGCAATCTGGGGTTCCGTGTGCTGGGTTTCCTTCTGGTTCTGTTCCTGCTGGCTTACGCGCTCAAGCAGGAATACTGGAAGGACGTGAAGTGACCGATGCCCAGTGTTGTCTGGCGCGAGCCGCCGGACAACACGCATCGATGCTGCATGTCACGATCTTGATCACTGCAGGGCGCTTCCCATGATGACGCTCTTCTCCAGTCCCAAAGACGTATGGAGTCACCGCACGCGCTTCGTACTGGCGGAGAAAGACGTCACCATCGAGATTGTTGATGTCGATGGGCGTTCCCTGCCGGAAGATCTGCTGGATCTGAATCCCTATCAAAGCCTGCCCACCATGGTGGAACGGGATCTGGCGTTATACGACTCGCGCATCATCATCGAATATCTCGACGAGCGCTATCCGCATCCTCCACTGATGCCGGTTGATCCGATCACCCGCGCGCGTTTCAAGCTGACCATGTATCGCATTGAGCGTGACTGGTACTCGCTGGTGGCCGACATTGAGCAGACTACGGATCGCAAACGTGCCGAAGACGCGCGTCAGACTCTGCACGATGTGATCATGGCGAACGTCGAAGTGTTCCGCGCCCAGCCTTACTTTCAGTCCGGCGAGTTGACGCTGGTGGATGCGACGATTGCGCCGGTGCTGTGGCGTCTGCCGGCCTGGGGCATCAAGCTATCCTCGCCACACGCCGATGGCGTGCTGCAATACGAGCGCCGAGTGTTCCTGCGTCCGGCGTTTCGGCGCAGCCTGTCCTGGGCGGAACGAGCAATGCGGGTATGAGCAGCTCCAAATTGCCAGCGCTGACATCGCGTCGCCCCTACCTGCTGCGAGCCATGCATGAGTGGATGACTGACAACCAGCAGACCCCGCATCTGGTTGTGGATGCCACAGCGACAGATGTGGAGGTGCCGCAACAATACGTGCAGGACGGCAAGATCGTACTCAACATCAGTTATCACGCCACCAACGGCTTGACGATGAGTAACGAGCGCGTTGAGTTCAATGCCCGCTTTGGTGGTCAGACGCACCACGTACTGGTGCCCATCCATGCAGTGCTCGGTATTTACGCGCGTGAAACCGGCCAGGGCATGATCTTCAGCGACGAAGATGCGCCAACTCCTACGCCCCCGGGCACGGCGCCGGAATCCAATGGCGCCCCGGACAATGCTGCCGGCAAGTCAGCGCGTAACCGGCCGCAACTCAAAGTGGTCAAATAGACCGATCTGCGTCACACGCCTACGACCTGAAGGCATCTTTTATCCAGTTGATTTCCGGATGTTCGACGCTGCCATCAATAGCCACCAGGTCAAAGCGCGCACGATAGCGCTGATAGGTTGAATGCGTCTGTAGCAGATGCTGTGCGGCACGCAGCAGGCGTTGTTGCTTGATTCTATCCACAGATGCTGCCGCACCACCAAAGCTGCGATCACTGCGGAAGCGCACCTCGACCAGCACCAGTACGCGGGCGTCGCTCATGACCAGATCGATCTCACCGCCATTGCAGCGGTAGTTACGCTGCAACAATTTCAGTCCGGCCGCTTGCAGGTGTTGCAGCGCCAGCTCTTCACCACGATCACCTGCATCCTTGCGGTAGCGCTTGTCCATGTCTGGAGTCCGTTACTCTAGCGAAGGGTGGTGCCGATCACGTCAGGCAGGGCTTGCGGTTTGCCATTGACGATTTGCGCCCAGTCGGACTGACGTCTTACGCGGCCCGATTGATCCAGCGCCAGCAAACCCGTGGCGCCATGCAGGGGTGAAGCCAATTGCGGTTGCGGAGTCTTCAGCCAGTTCACCAGATGATAGGCGTCGATGCCGAACGCATACAGGCGGCTGCGGCTGCGCAGGTTGCTGCCCCACAGGCGACTGAGGTTATCGTACAGCGCAGCGATCTCCGGATCGCGATTGATCACCCAGGGCATGTCGACAAAGCGCAGGCCATCGAGATCGTTGTTGGCCGACTCCGGTTCGTAGCTGTCGGAAGTTGCGTAAATTGGAATGCTGGTATCGGGTAGCACGAAGCGCAGTGCCGGGCGCAGCTGTTTTGCCTGTGCGGCCTGCGCGGCCATGAAGATGTAATCGAAATCGTCGCGTGCTTCGATGAGCGGTGGCTTCTTGCCCAGGGTGTCGTCGAGAATCTGGGTTTCTCTTGGTTTGCGCGATTCAAACAATTGCTTGCTCAGTCCGACATGGTCGCGTGCCGCAGGGTCGTAGTAACGCTGATCAACCAGTGTGCCGCCCTGCGCCGCCAGCTCGGCCGCAAATGCGCGTTGCACGCGCAGGCCCCATTCGTTGTTGGGCGCCAGCAGGATCGCCCGGGTAAATCCTTCACGGCTGGCGCGCTGCGCTACCTGGCGTGCCTCCTCTTCAGGATCCAGAGCAAACTGAAACATCAACCCGGGAGGTGTCTGGCCATCGCTGAGTGCATTCAGGGCGAGGGTCATCACCCCGACTTGCTGGGTTTTGGCCAGTGCATCGACATCTTCCTTCAGCAGCGGGCCAACGACGATACCGGCGCCCGCCTGCATTGCGCGTTGATAGGCATCAACAGTGCCTGACTGATTGGTGTCGAATACCTGGATGTCATTACGCGGACCCGGACGGCCTTGTAATGCAGCGGCGAAAAAGCCGTCACGGACTGCAATGCCTGCGGCTTGCTGTCTGCCCGACAGCGGTAACAACAGGGCGATGCGTTCGCTGGTCGGCCGAATAGTCGCCACTGCGGTGTTGGGTGCGCCAATGATGGTGCTGCCCGGATGTCCGGGATAGCGCGCACGCCAGTCGGCAAGGCCGCGATTCATTGCAAATGGATCGCGCGCATTGCTGCTGGAAAGGCTGGCCAGCTCCAGCCAGCCGGTGGTGATGCGGTTCGCGCCTGCTGGCGGCGTGAGGTCGCGTCCCGCATTGGCCGCCTGCTTCAGGCCATCCCAGATCACCTGCCGGTTCCTGCTGATTTCGGTTTCGGATCTAAGCTCGCGTTCGCGCTCGACGGCAGTACTGACGGCCAGTGCTGTGCGACCCAGTGCAAACAGCGCCTGCACGCGCACAGCAAGAATATCTGGGGCCACTCCAGCCGGAAGGGGCAGCGGGATTTGATCCAGTTGTGCGATGGCGCGATCCGCTTGATTCTGGCGCAGCGCCTGCGTGGCGTTGATGACGGTGCGTTGTGCTGCGTCGGCGGCACTCAGATTTTTGCCCAGCAAGGACAGCAGCGTCTGAGTCTTGTTGTCATCGCCGGCCAGTTGCGCATTGCGCGCGGCCTTGAGCAGGTATCGATCACGGTCCGCATTGCTGGTTTGTGCAGCCAATGCTTCGAAGCGGCCCGCAGCTTCACTGTAACGGCCCTGCGCCGCAAGTTGTTCGGCTTCGCTGCTCAATCGTGATTGATTAGCCTGGGTCAGTGTAGTGGTGCTGGTGGTTGCCAGTGCCAGGTTCACGGGGCCACCGCCCATGGCAATTGTCAGCGCAACAGCCAGTAAGGCTGCGCGATTGATCCAGCTGAACGCTATCGGTGCTTGCATGTAGGTAGCATCCTCTGCAGCATGACGCGCCGCAAGCTTGCAGTGCGCAATTTCAGCATTATACGGAGCTTTACTGTGGTGCCAGATGCCAAGTCACCCGGAACGCTGTATGTGGTGGCAACACCCATCGGCAATCTGGACGATCTCAGTACGCGTGCACGTAAAGTGTTGGCGAACGTGCAGCTGATTGCTGCGGAAGATACCCGCCACAGTGGCAAGTTGTTGCAGACGATTGGCTGTCACACACCGGTGCTGTCGTTGCATGAGCACAACGAACAGCATCGCAGCACCGAATTGCTGCAGCGCCTGCAGGAGGGCATGGACATTGCGCTGATTTCGGATGCCGGCACGCCCTTGATCAGCGATCCCGGTTATAACCTGGTCAGCGAACTGACGCAGCAGGGTATTCGTGTTGTGCCAATCCCGGGTGCTTGCGCTGCCATTGCGGCGCTGTCGGTGGCCGGGCTACCCACGGGGCGTTTTGCTTTTGAGGGCTTTCTGGCCGCCAGGCCCAACAAGCGCCGAGAGCGACTGCGCGAGCTGCTGCGTGAAGAGCGAACCCTGGTGTTCTATGAAGCGCCACATCGTTGCCGAGAAACTCTGGAGGACATGGTGACGGTGCTGGGGCCGGCGCGACGCATTGCGGTGTGCCGTGAGCTCACCAAGCTGCACGAGACCAGTTACTACGGCGATCTGGCGAGTCTTGCTGAACAGGCGGCGACCAACCCCGATCTGTCGCGGGGTGAGCTGGTATTCGTCGTCGAGGGCGCACCGCCCGCCGGCACACAGGATATTTCGCTGGATGCTGAACAGCTGTTGGTCGCCCTGCTGGAGGAGTTGCCGGCCTCCCATGCGGCGAAAATTACCGCCCGAATAACCGGGGGCAAGCGCGCCGAGCTTTACGAGCTGGCGCTACAGCGCAAGGGTGCACACGAATAGATGGTGGCGCTGCTGATTGTTAATAAAATCTTGAGTGTGCACATCACCAAGATTGATTTTTATGCGGCAGCTGGTGTCTCGCTCTCAGATTTTTATTGTTGATTGTTCTACCAGCCGCGGAAGTGCTTGCTTGTTCCCTAGTGCATCTGCACCATGCGCGCCGGGAGTCGGCCAGACAATCGCTGCAAACCTCGCAAGAGGCGAGTGGAGGAAAGTCCGGGCTCCATTGGGCAGAGTGCCAGGTAACACCTGGGAGGCGTGAGCCTACGGACAGTGCAACAGAGAGCAAACCGCCTAAGTCATGCGCAAGCGTGGCCGGTAAGGGTGAAAGGGTGCGGTAAGAGCGCACCGCGTCGGTGGCAACACGCGACGGCACGGCAAACCCCACTCGGAGCAAGACCAAATAGGGAGGCAAACGGCCTACTGCAAAGTGGCGCCGTAAAGTGTGGCCCGCACTGCTTCCGGGTAGGTTGCTTGAGGTGTCTGGTGACAGGCATCCCAGATGAATGATTGTCCTCGACAGAACCCGGCTTATCGGCTGACTCCCACTTATCACTCCGCGACGGCGCTGGTCGCAACTCACGCCCCTGTCTGCGGGGTTCTCCAAGGCTGAATTTGCGCACAGGCGCCAACAAACGCGCGATTTCAGCATTTGTTGGTGCCTGTGCGCGGTCTGCGTATTCGTAAGGACTATTTAACAAAAGCCTCTTAAGCCTCTGATTCAGATGGAATGACGAAATTCAGTCATGCCGATAGCTGTACGTAAACGCAGCTAAGTCACTGTCCCCCAACAAGAAAATTCACTTCCAGCGTTGACTTGCCGGACTACGCCTCCCTATAGTGCGCCCGAGTGGAAAAAAGTGGATATAAGTGGAATTTTTGAGATGTCCGCTGATGGTCGGTGGATTTTCTCGGGTTGGCAGTCAGATCGGGCAGTCAAGGCAAGCTGAATTCTCATGTTTCGCGGCGAAAACAAAGTCACGCTGGATGCCAAAGGGCGCCTTGCGATGCCAACCCGCTATCGGGATGGCCTCGTGGAGGACGCGGCCGGCCGTCTGGTGGTGACCATCGATCACGCCGAGCGCTGTTTGTTGCTCTACACCTTACCTGATTGGGAGGAAATTGAACGCAAGCTCGCCAAGTTGCCCGCCCTGGACCCCAAGGCGCGCTCACTGCAGCGGCTGATGATCGGTCATGCCACTGATATCGAGCTGGATGCGCAGGGCCGCGTGGTGATTCCCCCCAATTTGCGCGAGTACGCCGGACTGACACGCGATGTGGTGTTGTCAGGGCAAGGCACGCGCTTTGAGTTGTGGGATGAGGCGCTGTGGGTGGCGCAGCGCGAAGCGAGCATCAAGTTGCATCAGGGCGGTCAGGAGCTGTCGCCAGAACTCAGCGCCATAGCGTTGTAGTGGGCAGGGCGGTGGACGAGCCGGTGTTGGTGCATGAACCGGTTCTTCTTGAAGAAGTGCTGGTGGCATTGGCGATTCGTGAGGACGGTTGTTATCTGGATGCGACCTTCGGTCGCGGCGGGCACACCGGGGCGGTGTTGCAACGGCTGGGACCGGGTGGACGCATGCTGGCATTGGATCGCGATCCGGTGGCGATTGCGGCAGGTCGCGCGCGCTTTGCCGATGAGCCGCGACTGCAGCTGGTGCAGCGGCCATTTGCGCAGTTGCAAACAGCAGTTGCCGAGGCTGATTTGGGGCAGGGTGTTGATGGGGTTCTGTTTGATCTGGGTGTGTCGTCGCCGCAGCTTGATGAGGCGGCGCGTGGTTTCAGCTTCATGAACGACGGGCCGCTTGATATGCGGATGGATAACACATCGGGAGTGACTGCAGCGGCCTGGCTTGCCAAGGTGAGCGAGCGCGATCTATTGCGGGTCATCAGCGAGTACGGCGAAGAACGCTTTGCCCGGCGCATTGCCGCCGCGCTGGTGCAGGCGCGCACACAGCAGCCCATCACCACCACTGCGCAGCTGGCCCAACTGGTGAGTGCCGCCGTGCCGACGCGTGAACCCGGCAAGCATCCGGCCACGCGTACGTTTCAGGCGATTCGCATTGCCGTGAATGCCGAGCTGGAGCAGATCGACGCCGCCTTGCAGCAGGTGCTGGAGGTGCTCAAGCCGGGTGGCCGGTTGTGTGTGATCAGTTTTCATTCGCTGGAGGACCAGCGTGTCAAACGTTTCATGCAGCAGCACTCGCAGGACGATCCGCTGTTTGCCGGCCTGCCGCAGGTGCCGCCGGAACGGCGCGCGAAACTCATGCGCATCGGTAAGGCGATTCACCCGGGAGATGCCGAGATCAGGCGCAATCCGCGGGCGCGCAGCGCCATCTTGCGGGTTGCAGAGCGAGTTGCAGCATGAGCGGGTCAATACGCCTGGCGCTGCTCGCATTGTGGTTTGCCACGCTGTTGTCGGCAGTGGGTGTGGTGTGGAGCAAGCAACAGTCGCGCAATCAGTTTGTCGAGCTGCAGCGACTGGAAAAGGAACGCGATCAACTCGATACCGAGTGGGGTCAGTTGCGCCTTGAGCAGAGCACCTGGGTCACCTACGGGCGTATCGAAAAAATTGCACGTGACGATCTGCGCATGGTGGTGCCGGATCCAACGCAGGTGCATCTGGTCGAACAGCCATGAGGCTGATGAATCGGGATTGAATGGTTGAGGAAGCATTTTGATCGATTTGCGCAGCACTGACAGCAAGGCATTCACCGAGGAGCAATTCCGCGGCAGGTTGCGCTGGGTGTTCGTTGCCCTGAGTCTTGCGGGCCTCGGGTTGATGGTGCGCGCCGCCGATCTGCAACTGTTTGACTTTTCGTTTGATGACGGGCGCCTGCTGAAGGAAGGCAACGCCCGTTTCGCGCGGGTTGCGAAGCTGGCGGCGCATCGTGGTGCGATTTACGATCGCAATGGCGAGACGCTGGCGATCAGTACGCCGGTGGATTCGGTGTGGATCAATCCGCAACAACTGAATCAGGCCGCCGACCAGATTCCCAAACTGGCCGAAGCGCTGAATCGCGACCGCCAATGGCTGGCGCAGAAAGTCAGCAGCAATCTCGACCGTGATTTCGTGTATCTGCTGCGGCACATGAATCCCAAGGACGCGGCGCAGGTCAAGGCGCTGAACATTCCCGGCGTGTATCTGCAACGCGAGTACCGGCGTTATTACCCGGCCGGCGAAGTCACCGGTCATGTGCTCGGCTTCACCAATGTTGACGATCAGGGCCGCGAAGGCCTGGAGCTGGCCTACGATCGTTCGCTGAGTGGCATGCCCGGTGCAAAACGCGTCATCCAGGATCGCCTTGGCCGTTCGGTGCAGGACGTGGAAAGTATTCGCGCGGCCAGTCCCGGTCAGGATGTCACCACCAGCATCGATGTACGTATTCAATATCTCGCATATCGTGAGCTGAAAAAAGCGATTCAGGAGCACAATGCGGCGTCGGGTTCGGTGATCGTCATTGATGTTGAGACTGGCGAGATTCTCGCCATGGTGAATCAACCGGCGTTCAATCCCAACGATCCGGAGCAACGCGAAGCCGCAAGTTATCGCAATCGTGCGGCGACGGACCTGATGGAGCCGGGTTCCAGCATGAAGCCCTTTGTGGCGGCGGCTGGTGTTGCCACCGGGCGCTATCACGCCAACACCATCATTGATACTTCGCCCGGTCTGGTACGTGTGGGTATCAAGACCATCAGCGATGAACATCCCATTGGCGCGGCGCCGTTGACCATGGTCATGGCCAAGTCCAGCAACGTCGGCATGACCAAGCTGGCGCTGTCGCTGTCGCCCGAGCAAATGTGGAGCACGCTGGATGCCTTCGGCTTTGGTCAGGTGACCGGCAGCGGCTTTCCCGGCGAGGCAGCAGGCGTACTGCTCAACTACAAGCAGTGGCGGCCCATCAATCAGGCCACCATGTCGTTCGGTTACGGTTTGTCGGTGACGCCACTGCAATTGGCCCATGCCTATTCGATTCTGGGCGCGGGTGGTATTTCGCGGCCGCTGTCGTTCAAGCGCGTTGACGGACCGGTCGACGGCACGCGCGTACTCGACGAAAAAGCGGCAAACGAGATGGTCAGGATCATGCAAAGCGTGGTCACGGCCGAAGGCACGGGCGACAAGGCGTCACTGGTTGGCTACCGGGTGTCCGGCAAGACCGGCACTGCGCAACGACTGGTTAATGGCAGCTACTCGAACGAAAGCCATATCGCCAGCTTTGGCGGTGTGGTGCCGGCCAGCAGACCGCGCCTTGCCTGTGTGGTTGTGATCAACGATCCGAGCGACGGCAGTTACTATGCGGGCACCGTAGCCGCACCGGTGTTCTCCAATGTCATGGCTGGTGCGTTGCGCCTGCTGGCGGTGCCGCCGGATGGGCTGGATGCCGTGCCGGCGGCAACGCTGGTGCTGACCGGAGTTGCGCCATGAACGCACTCGCAGTCAAACCCGCTTCAGCGTCACCGATGCGTCCGTTGCGTGGTCTGTTGCAAGGGCTGGTCAGTGATGCGTTACTGGCGCAGGTGCCTGAGCGATCCATCGCAGCGATCGGGCTGGATAGTCGCGCGCTGGGACCCGGTTCATTGTTCCTTGCCGTGCCGGGTATCAGGAGTCATGGGCTGGACTATGCGGCGCAGGCTATCGCCAATGGCGTCAACGTGGTGTTGTACGAGCCCAGCCCAGCCCGGGCACTGCCAGTGGTTACTGGTGTGGTGATGCTGGCGATTCCGCATTTGTCGTCCATGCTGGGGCTGTTGGCCGATCGCTTTTATGCACAGCCCTCTGTCGCATTGAAGATTGCTGCAGTAACGGGGACCAATGGCAAGAGCACTACCGCGTATCTGATTGCCGATGCCGCCGAGCGCTGCGGCCTGGCGGCGGGATACTCGGGTACCGTGGGTTACGGACGCATCAACGCTTTGCACGGAGCAACCCACACCACACCGGACGTGGTCAGTGTGCATCGACATATGGCCGAGTTGCGTGATGCAGGTGCCGCAGTGGTTGGCATGGAAGTATCCTCGCATGCACTGCATCAGGGGCGCATCGCTGCATTGCGCGTCGACACGGCAGTGTTCACCAATCTGACGCGCGATCATCTGGACTATCACGGCGACATGCAGGCGTATGGCGCTGCCAAGGCACTGTTGTTTCAAGTGCCCGGGCTGCGTCATCGCGTGATCAATGCCGATGATGCGTTCGGTCGTGAATTGCTGGCGCACCCGACAACTGCGGCGCAGACCACTGCTTATACATGTCGCGAAGCCCTGTCGTCATACAACCTGTCGCCATACAGCTCGGTATATGCACGCGCGGTGCGTTTCAGCGCTACGGGTATCGAGATGGAGATTGCCGGCAGTTTCGGTGATGCCTTGCTGCGCTCATCGCTGCTGGGTCGCTTCAATGCCGAGAATCTGCTGGCCACGCTGGCAGTACTGCTGGGCTGGGGTGTACCCATGTCGCGAGCGGTGCAGGCCCTGCAGCAAGCAGTTGCGCCCCCCGGCCGCATGGAATTGATTCGGTCTGGCAACAAACGTGCAGTGGTTGATTACGCGCATACCCCGGACGCACTGGAAAAAGCCCTGACAGTGCTCAAGGAGCATTGTCAGGGGCGGGTGATCTGCGTGTTTGGCTGCGGCGGTGATCGTGACCCAGGCAAGCGTGCGCAGATGGGCGCGATTGCGGCACAGCTGGCAGATAGCGTCATTCTTACCAACGACAATCCACGCAGCGAAGATCCACTGGAGATCATTGCGGCGATTCAGGCAGGCATGGCCGGCTCAATCAGCATCGTGCAGCCTGATCGTGCGCTGGCCATCGAACAGGCGCTGCAATCAGCTGACAGCGACGACATCGTGCTGATCGCCGGCAAGGGCCACGAGGATTACCAGATCATTGGCGCCGACACGCATCACTTCAGCGACCGTGAAGTGGTGCGTGCCGTGCTGCGGAGGGCTACATGAGCGCTCCGCAATTTACTGCCGCCAGTTTGGCGCGGTACACCAACGGCCGTTTGGTCGGCGCCGATGTACTGTTCGACAGAGTGTCCACTGATACCCGCACCTTGAAGCCCGGTGCGTTATTCATTGCACTCAAAGGATCCAATTTCGATGGCCACGAATATGTGAAGGCGGCGGCTGAGCGTGGTGCCGTCACGGCGTTGGTGGAACGTGAACTGCCGGTGGCATTGCCGCAGGTGATCGTGCCTGATGTATTGGCAGGCCTGTCGCAGTTCGCACATGCATGGCGTATGCAATTCACCTATCCGGTGATCGGTGTTACGGGCAGCAACGGCAAAACCACCGCCAAGGAAATGCTGGGCAGCATTCTTGCTGAATGTGGCGAGTGTCTGGTGACACGCGGCAATTTGAACAATCACATCGGCGTACCGCTGACACTATTAACCATGACGGCCGCGCATGGCGCGGCTGTCATTGAAATGGGCGCCAGCAATCTGGGTGAGATTGCGCATCTGGCGCAGCTTGCCGCGCCCACGATTGGCCTGGTCACCAATGCCGGTGCCGCACATCTTGAAGGGTTTGGTGGCTTGCAGGGCGTGGCCAAGGGCAAGGGCGAGCTGTTCCAGGCGTTGCCGGCCGGTGGCACGGCCATCATCAATGCCGACGATGATTTCGTCGACTACTGGCGGGCGCGCTGCAGCGCCAACACCATTTACAGCTTTGGTGTGGATCGGCGTGCCGACTTCACTGCCAGCAAGGTATTGTCGCATCACGACGCGAATGGCTTTCAAACCCGCTTCGAACTCATTACGCCAGCTGGCGCGTGTGCGGTAAGCCTGCAATTGGCCGGTATACACAACTTGCGCAACGCGCTGGGCGCAGCGGCTGCGGCTTATGCGGCCGGTGCAACGCTTGCGCACATTCAAACCGGGCTCAACAACATGCGACCAGTCGGCGGGCGTCTGCAGCCCAGGCCGGCTATCAAGGGCGCGAGCCTGATCGATGATTCGTACAACGCCAATCCCAATTCGGTTAAAGCCGGCATTGATGCCCTGCAGAGTCGCGGTGGGCGTCGCTGGCTTATTTTCGGCGAGATGCTGGAACTAGGGCCCGATGCGCCGCAGCTGCATGTTGATGTGGGCGCGTATGCACGCAGTGCCGGTGTGGAGCGGCTGCTGGCGGTGGGCAGTCATGCGCGCCATACCGTAGATGCGTTTGGCAGTGGCGGCCAGTGGTTCGATTCACTTGATGATTTGATTGCCGAAGCCAAAGCCACGCTCGAACCGGGCATCACCGTGCTGATCAAGGGTTCACGTGGCAATCGTCTGGAGCGTGCCGCAGCAGCGCTGTCGCCGGAACCGGTTGCAGCGGATGACGGGCACTAGAACAACACAAAAAGAACAGAGACCAGCATGCTCCATTACCTCGCACAACAACTGGCCGGCGACTACTCCGGCTTCAATGTATTCAACTATCTGACCATGCGCGCCATCATGGCGGCGCTGACGGCACTGGTGATGTCGTTTGTATTCGGGCCGAAGATGATCCGCGCTTTTACGGAAAAGCAGATTGGTCAGCAGGTGCGCAGCGACGGCCCACAGTCGCACCTCAGCAAGAAGGGCACGCCGACCATGGGTGGCACGCTGATTCTGATTGCCATCGCGGTCAGCACCTTGCTATGGGCGGATCTCAACAACCGTTATGTGTGGATCGTGCTGGCGACGACGCTGGCATTTGGCCTGATTGGGTTCTGGGATGACTATCTGAAACTGGTGGTGGGCAACAGTCGTGGCTTGATCGCCCGCTATAAATATTTCTGGCAGACCGTTGCCGGACTGGGTTGCGCATTGGCGTTGTATCTCACCGCCAGGGTGCCGGCTGAAACCGCGTTGTATGTGCCGGTGTTCAAGCAGGTCGTCGTTCCCCTGGGCGTTGGCTATGTCGTACTCACCTATCTGGTAGTGGTGGGTGCCAGCAATGCCGTCAATCTCACCGACGGTCTGGATGGTCTGGCCATCATGCCGGCGGCGATGGTGGCGGGTGCGCTGGGTGTGTTTGCCTGGGCCAGCGGCAATGTGGTGTTCGCCAACTACCTGGGCATTCCGCACATTCCGGGCAGTGGTGAAATGCTGGTGTTCTGCTCGACCATGGTGGGCGCGGGTCTCGGCTTCCTGTGGTTCAACACGTATCCCGCCCAGGTTTTCATGGGCGACATCGGCGCCTTGGCACTGGGCGCAGCGCTGGGAGTGGTCGCAGTCATTGTGCGGCAGGAGATCGTGTTGTTCGTCATGGGCGGTGTGTTCGTGATGGAAACCGTGTCGGTGATGCTGCAGGTGGGCTCGTTCAAGTTGCGCGGCAAGCGCATTTTCAAGATGGCACCGATTCATCACCATTTTGAATTGAAAGGCTGGGCTGAGCCGAAGGTGATCGTGCGCTTCTGGATCATCACTTTCATCCTCGTGCTGGTGGGGCTGGCCACCTTGAAGGTGCGTTGATGGTCCAATCCATGACAACCATGAAGGGTAAACGGCTCATCGTGGGTCTGGGACGTACCGGCCTGTCGGTGGCGCGTCACCTGTACGCGCAAGGCGCACCCTTTGCGGTGACTGACGCCAGTGCGACGCCGGGTGGGCTGGACACGCTGCAGGAATTTGCGCCGAACACCGTGCTGTTTCTAGGCGGCCTCAATCCGGCAGCGCTGAATGATGTTGTCGAAGTGATTGCCTCGCCGGGCATTGCGCTGCGTTCGCCGTTGCTGAGTGAAGCACAGTTACGTGGTATTCCCGTCATTGGCGATGTGGAATTGTTCGCCCGTGCCACCCAGGTACCGGTGGTAGCGATTACCGGCACCAATGGCAAGAGCACGGTGACTACGTTACTGGCCTTGATGGCGCAGGCCGCTGGTTTGCGCGCCGTTGCCGGTGGCAATCTGGGTCGTCCCGCACTGGATCTGCTGCAGGAAACACCCGCCGATCTGTTTGTGCTTGAGCTGTCCAGTTTTCAACTGGAAACCACGCACTCACTGCGCACCCGAACCGCAACCGTATTGAATGTCACCTCTGATCACATGGATCGTTACGACTCCATGCTGGATTACGCGCAGGCCAAGGCACGGGTGTTTGACCGTTGCGCAGCCGCAGTCATCAATCGCGACGATCCATTGGTGATGGCCATGCCACGTCATGGTCAGCGAGTGCTGAGTTTCAGCGTGCAGGCTGGTGTGACCGCCGACTACACCATCACAGGTTCAGGCAATGATGTGTTGTTGTGTGGTCACGGCCAGCCATTGCTCGCCATGTCGGAACTGAAAATCGCTGGTCTTCACAACGCGGCCAATGCGCTGGCGGCCCTGGCAATGTGTGAATCACTGGAACTGAATCAGTCTGCCTGCCTGCAGGCACTACGCGAATTTCCCGGTTTGCCGCATCGCGCCGAATGGATCGCGGATGTGCAGGGCGTGCGTTATATCGAGGATTCCAAGGGCACCAATGTGGGCGCCACACTCGCGGCTGTGAATGGTATGCAGGGTCCGTTGATCGTCATCGCCGGTGGGCAGGGCAAGGGCCAGGATTTTGCGCCACTTGCAGCTGCGTTCCGCAACAAGGTCAAGCATGTAGTGTTGCTGGGGCAGGATGCGGCGCAGATTGATGCCGTACTCAAGAATGTGTGCAGTACAGAACGTGTGGACAGCATGGAGCAGGCCGTCAAGGCTGCGGCCGATGCGGCGCAAGCCGGCGATACGGTGTTGTTGTCGCCGGCCTGTGCCAGCCTCGACATGTTTCGCGACTACGCACATCGGGGCGCGGTGTTTGCTGCTGCAGTCAGGGAGTTACTGGCATGAGCAGCGCATCAGTCAGCTATCCACGCAGCGGCAGTCGCGGTCGTCCACTGCGGTTCGATACCCTGCTGATTCTTGCCGTCGGCGGTCTTCTGCTTGTCAGTGCGGTGATGGTGGCTTCGGCTTCCATATCCATCGCCAGCAACGAAACTGGCGATGCGTTCTTTTACTTCAAGCGGCAGCTGGCATTCATCGTGCTCGGTACCATCGGTTGTGCGGTGATGACACGAATTCCTACCGCGTTGTGGGAGAAATTGCAGGTGCCGTTGCTGCTGCTCGCATTTTTCCTGCTGATCGTGGTGTTGATTCCAGGCATCGGCGCCAAGGTGAATGGCAGTCGCCGCTGGATACATCTGCCACTCAGCAACATTCAGCCGTCGGAAGTGGCGCGCATTTTCATCCTGATCTTCATTTCAGGTTATGTGGTGCGCAAGCAGAAGGAACTCAAGACCGGCTTTCAGGCCGCGCTGTTTCCAATGGGAGTGCTGGCGGCGGCGTCAGTGTTGTTGCTGGCCGAACCGGATATGGGTGCGGCGACGGTGCTGTTTGCAGTAGGTGTCGGGCTGTTGTTCCTGGGCGGCATGCAGCTGCGTTACTTCTTCATGGCTGGTGGCGTGTTGTCAGCGGCAGTGGTGGCGTTGATGTTGTTCTCGGCGTATCGGCGCGATCGAGTCACCGGATTTCTTGATCCTTTTGCCGATCCGTTTGGTAAAGGCTTTCAGCTGGTGCAGTCGCTGATCGCCATCGGTCGTGGCGGCTGGTCCGGTCAGGGCCTGGGCGCCAGCGTGCAGAAACTGTTCTATCTGCCCGAGGCGCATACCGACTTCGTGTTTGCAGTACTCGCCGAAGAATTTGGTTTCATCGGCGTGTTGTGTGTACTGGCGCTGTTTGGCTTGCTGGTATGGCGCAGCCTGCGCATTGCCATGGCGGCGGCCGAAGCCAATCTGCCGTTTCAGGCGTTTGTTGCCGCCTCATTCGGTATGTGGGTGGGCCTGCAGGCGGCCATCAATATAGGCATCAACATGGGCGTGCTGCCCACCAAGGGATTGACCCTGCCGATGCTGTCGCATGGTGGTTCCAGTCTGCTGGTATCGCTGGCCTGGCTGGGGATCGTGCTGCGCATCGGTCATGAGGCCAATCTGTCGGGACGTTCAGCGCTACCGAAGAAGGTGATGAACAAATGACCCGCCCCGTTGCGCTAATCATGGCAGGCGGCACCGGCGGGCATGTGTTCCCGGCGCTGGCGGTAGCGCGCGTGTTGCGTGAGCGCGGGCTCACACCAGTGTGGCTGGGCACGGAAAAAGGCATGGAAAGCAGGCTCGTGCCGCAACATCACATCGAGATGGAATTCATTACTGTTGCCGGAGTGCGGGGCAAGGGTTTGAAGACCGCGTTGCTGGCACCGCTGCAGCTGCTGCGCGCGGTGCTGCAGGCGATCAATGTGATCCGCAGGCGCGACCCGGTAGTAGTGTTTGGCGCCGGAGGCTTTGCCAGCGGCCCGGGTGGCATCGCTGCATGGTTAATGCGCAGGCCGCTGGTGATTCACGAACAGAATGCCATCGCCGGCATGACCAACCGCTGGCTGGCGAAATTGGCAGCGCGCGTGTACGAAGCCTTTCCGGGTTCATTCAAGCATGCCATTTGCGTGGGCAATCCGGTGCGCCGCGAAATTGCGGCCGTGCCTGCGCCAGCAGATCGTTTTGCAGGTCGCAGTGATGCCATCCGCGTCCTCGTGGTCGGTGGCTCATTGGGAGCGCAACGTTTGAACGCGCTGGTGCCGGCCGCGTTGGCATTATTACGGCCTGAGGAACGCCCCCAGGTCATTCATCAGGCAGGTGAACGGAATCTGCAATCTGCGCAAGCCGCATATCGCGATAACAAGGTCGAAGGCGAGGTGCGCGCCTTCATCGACGATATGGCGGCCCTGTATGGCTGGGCGGATCTGGTCATCTGTCGCGCAGGCGCGTTGACGGTGAGTGAGCTCGCAGCCGTCGGCGTTGCAGCGCTGCTGGTGCCATTCCCGGCCGCGGTGGATGATCATCAGACTCACAACGCGCAGTTTCTGGTGAATGCCGGTGCGGCCATCCTGATCCAGGAACGCGATCTGGCAGGTGACAAAGGGGCGCAGCGTCTTGCCGATGCGCTGCACAACCTGTGTTCGCGAGGACGTTCACACCTGTTGCAGATGGCGCAACGCGCCAGAGCCAGGGCGATCATTGACGCGGATGCACGTATCGCCGATGAGTGCATGCTGCTTGCCGGTATGCGCACGGCAGGAGGTACGCATGAGTGAGCCGATGGTTGATCGCATGCGCCGCATTCATACCATCCACTTCGTGGGCATTGGTGGCGCCGGCATGGGTGGCATTGCCGAAGTGCTGCTCAATCTGGGTTATGCCGTGCAGGGCTCGGATCTCAAGCCCAACACCGTGACGCGTCGTCTGCAGTCACTGGGTGCGCGCATCATGTTCGGCCACGCCGCGGAGAACATTGCGGGCGCGGATGTGCTGGTGGTATCGACCGCGGTGGCCACTGAAAATCCGGAAGTGGCGCAGGCACATGCACAGCGGCTGCCGGTGGTGCCGCGCGCCGAGATGCTCGGTGAGTTGATGCGATTCCGCTACGCCATTGCGGTGGCGGGTACTCATGGCAAGACCACCACCACCAGCATGGTGGCGTCGCTGCTGGCTGAAGGCCGACTCGACCCCACCTTCGTGATCGGCGGTCGCCTGAAAAGCGCCGGTACCAATGCGCGCCTCGGCACGGGCAAGTACCTGGTGGCAGAAGCGGATGAAAGCGATGCGTCCTTCCTGCATCTGCAGGCCATGATTGCCATTGTCACCAACGTCGATGCCGATCATCTCGGCACACATGGCGGTGATTTTGAACGCTACAAGCAGAGCTTCGTTGACTTCCTGCACAACCTGCCGTTCTACGGCCTGGCCGTGATGTGTGTCGATGATGCGGAGACTTCCGCGTTGATCGATCGCGTTGGTCGTCCAGTGGTGACGTACGGTACGGTGGAACATGCCGATGTGCGTGCAGTAAACATCCAGCGGCATGGCATGCAGTCCAGTTTCGAAGTGTTGCGCAAGGGCAAGTCACCGCTGCAGGTGCGTCTGAATACGCCCGGTTTGCACAATGTACTGAACTCGCTGGCGGCGATTGCAGTGGCTACCGAGCTGGAAGTTCCTGATCTGGCCATTCAGACCGCGCTGTCGCACTTCCAGGGCGTGGATCGCCGGTTGCAGCAGTACGGCGATGTGCAGCTGCATGCGGGCACGGTCACGCTCATCGATGACTACGGTCATCACCCCACTGAAATCGCTGCGACGCTGGAAGCCATCCGTCAGGGCTGGCCGAATCGTCGCGTGGTGCTGGCCTTCCAGCCGCACCGCTACACACGCACACGCGACCTGCTTGATGAGTTTGCGCGTGTGCTCGCCGATACCGATGCACTGCTGGTCACTGAGGTATATGCCGCTGGCGAAGCGCCGATCCGCGGTGCTGATGGCAAAGCCATCTGTCGCGCCATTCGTTCGCATGGTCGGGTGGAGCCAATATTGGTGAAATCGGTGGAGGCACTGCCGGAAGCACTACTGCCCATTCTGCGCGATGGCGATGTGCTGGTGACCATGGGCGCCGGCAGTATGGGCGGTCTGGCGGCCGAATTGCCGCAATTGCTGTTGAGCGCGCAAAAGCACCGGGAGGCTATCAAGTGAATGCCTTGCGGCACATTGAGGCGCACCTTTTTGACCTGCCTGCCGGACTGCAGGGGCGCGTGTTGTTCAATGAACCGCTGGCGCGTCATACCTCGTGGCGCGTCGGTGGCCCAGCCGACGTGCTGTTCAAACCTGCCAGCAAGCAGGATCTCGCGTTGTTCCTCAAGGCACTGCCGGTCGATGTGCCAGTGTTATGGCTGGGGCTGGGCAGCAACCTGCTGGTACGCGATGCCGGCATTCGTGGCGCTGTGATTGAGACCCATGGGGCGTTGAATGATCTGCAGCGTCTGGGTGAAACCGAAGTGTGGTGCGATGCCGGTGTGCCCTGCGCCAAGCTGGCCAGGCAATGTGCCAAGTGGAATCTCGGCCCCGCGGAATTTTTTGCCGGTATTCCCGGCACGCTGGGCGGTGCACTGGCCATGAATGCCGGCGCGTTCGGCGGTGAAACCTGGCGGCATGTAGTGCTGGTTGAAACCATCAATCGCCACGGCGACATAAAACGTCGCATGGAGAGCGATTACGAAGTGGCGTATCGCCATGTGCGCCCAGTTCATCAACAAGTGAATCAACATGGGCAGGATGAATGGTTCCTGGGTGCGCAGCTGAGCTTCTCTGAAAGCGATGCAAATGGCGAAGCAGAGATTCGTGCGCTGCTGGCGCGCCGCAAGGAGGCACAGCCCATCGGCGAACCATCCTGTGGGTCGGTGTTCACCAATCCACCGGGACATCATGCGGCCAAGCTGATTGAAAGCGCTGGTCTGAAGGGCTCTCGTATCGGTGGTGCGGTGGTCTCCACCAAGCACGCCAATTTCATTATCAATGAAGGCTCGGCTACGGCGGCCGAGATCGAACAACTGATTGACCATGTCAGGGCCACGGTTCAGCAGCAGTATGGGATTGAGCTCAAACCCGAAGTGCGCATCGTGGGCGAACCCTCGGCAACCAAGGAAACAGAATGAGCAAGGTAACTCAGGCGAGCGAGTTTGGCCGGGTGGCAGTACTGATGGGTGGTACCTCGTCGGAACGCGAAGTGTCGCTGGTCTCCGGCGCGGCCGTGCTGCAAGGTTTGCTCAAGCGCGGCGTGAATGCCGTTGCTGTGGACGGCATTCCTGCCCTGGTCGAAGGCCTGGTGGCCAAGCGCTTTGACCGGGTGTTCAACATCCTGCATGGCAACAAGGGTGGTGGTGAGGATGGTGTGTTGCAGGGCCTGCTGGAGGCCTTCGGCATTCCCTACAC
Source organism: uncultured Pseudomonadota bacterium (assembly GCA_963748005.1). Lineage (GTDB taxonomy): Bacteria > Pseudomonadota > Gammaproteobacteria > Steroidobacterales > Steroidobacteraceae > CAILZL01. The sequence continues at coordinate 722,103 of CAVVHH010000002.1, read as the reverse complement.
CGGTTCGGGTGTGCTCGGTTCTGCGTTGGCCATGGACAAAATCCGCACCAAGCAGGTGTGGCTGTCCCTGGATCTGCCCACGCCGCGCTACGTGCGTTTGAACAAAGGCGATGATGTGGTTGCAGCGGCGCGCTTGCTGGGACTGCCGGTGATTATCAAGCCTTCCTGTGAAGGCTCCAGCGTTGGCGTGAGCCGGGTGTTCAAGGAGAGCGATCTGCAGCAGGCAGTGGCACTGGCCGCGCAGTATCCGGGCGAGATGCTCATGGAGCAGCTCATTCAGGGCGATGAGTTCAGCGTGCCGGTGCTGGGTGAAGCAGCGCTGCCCACCATTCGCATCGTACCCGCCGGCGAGTATTACGACTATCACGCCAAGTACGTGTCGGATGACACGCAGTATCAGTGTCCGGGCCTGCAAGGCGAGGCGGAACGCGACATGCAGGCACTGGTGGTCAAGGCGTTCAAGGCCATTGACTGTTCTGGATGGGCGCGCATTGACGTCATGCGTGACAAGCAGGGCAACAACTATCTGCTGGAGGTGAACACAGCACCAGGCATGACCGGTCATTCGCTGGTACCCAAGTCCGCGAAGGTGGTGGGCATCGAGTTCGATGAACTGGTGTGGCGGATTCTCGAAGACACGATGAAGTAACCGCAGGGGCGAGGCATGCCTCGCCCCTGCCGTAGATGATGATTTGAAGAGGTAACGTAGAGACATGTTCGGTTCGGGCAGCAAACAGGCAAAGCCAGTACGCAGTCAGGCCAAAACGGGCAACCTTGATGCGTGCCTGGAATGGTTGCACGGACATCGCCAGCAAGTGGCAATGTCCGGTCTCTGCGCCGCGGTGCTCATGCTGTTGTGGTTGGGTACGGTCTCGATACTGGATCGCCCCATTCAGCGCGCTGAAATCAGCGGCAAGTTCACACAGGTGTCGCGCGTGCAGATCGAGCAGGCGCTGGCGCCTTATGCACGCGCCGGGTTTGTGTCAATTGATCTGGCGGCGGTGAAGCGCACGCTGGAAGCCATTCACTGGATCGATCACGCGCGTGTTGAACGTGCCTGGCCCGATGGTCTGCGTGTGATGGTGACCGAGCAGGTGGCGGTGGCCCGCTGGGGCGTCATCAACAATGAAAAAGTGGGCCTGCTCAACACCCGCGGCGAATTGTTCCTGCCCGATGCGCGCGATCTGCCGGCGGGTTTACCGCAGTTGCTGGGACCGGAAGGCACCGAAGCCCAGGTGGCGCGGCTGTATCTCGATACCTATCCACGCTTGCTGACCGTGGGCCTGAATCTGACCCGCGTGATGCTGGATGAGCGTGGCGCATGGAATCTGCAGTTGAGCAATGGCGTGGAGGTACGTCTGGGTCGTCAGGATGTGAATGCGCGACTGGAGCGTTTCATCAGCGCCGCAAGTCCGGTGATCGCTACGCGCACTGGGCAGGTGTCCTACGTGGATATGCGCTACAGCAATGGTTTCGCCATCGGCTGGGGAGCTGGCAATGACAAGAGCAAGAGTGAGATTCGCGAGAGTGTGGCAAACAGCGCCAGTCCGCGCGATGTGAGAAGTCATGGCAATGTCTAAAAAGATGGACCGCAATCTGATCGTGGGTCTGGATATCGGCACCTCCAAGGTGGTGGCGCTGGTGGGCGAGATCCGCGCCGACAACAGCATCGAAATCATCGGACTCGGGTCGCATCCCTCGCGTGGCCTGAAGAAGGGCGTGGTGGTGAACATTGAATCCACCGTGCAGTCCATCCAGCGTGCCATTGAAGAGGCCGAGCTGATGGCCGGCTGCGAGATCCATTCAGTTTACGCCGGCATTGCCGGCAGTCATGTGCGCAGTCTCAACTCGCATGGCATCGTCGCCATCCGCAACAAGGAAGTCACTGCCGAAGATGTGGATCGCGTGATTGATGCAGCCCGCGCCGTGGCGATTCCGGCCGACCAGAAGATCCTGCACATCCTGCCGCAGGAATTCATCATCGATAATCAGGAAGGCATACGCGAACCAGTGGGCATGGCGGGTGTGCGTCTGGAGGCCAAGGTGCACATTGTCACCGGTGCGGAAAGTGCGGCACAGAACATCGTCAAGTGCGTACAGCGCTGCGGCCTGTCTGTTGAAGATGTGGTGCTGGAGCAGCTCGCCTCCAGCTATGCCGTACTGGCCGACGATGAAAAAGAACTGGGCGTGTGTCTGGTAGACATTGGTGGCGGCACCACTGACATCGCCGTGTTTTCCGGTGGCGCGATTCGGTATACAGCCGTGATTCCCATTGCCGGCGATCAGGTGACCAACGACATCGCGGTCAGTCTGCGCACACCCACCCACCACGCCGAAGAAATCAAGATGAAGTATGCCTGTGCGCTCTCGCAACTGGCGCACGCGGATGAAACCATCGAAGTGCCTAGCGTGGGCGATCGTCCGCCGCGCCGCCTGGCACGACAGACACTCGCTGAAGTGGTGGAGCCGCGCTACGAAGAACTGTTCCAGATGGTGCGCATGGAGTTGCAGCGCTCCGGTTACGAAGAAGTCATCGCCGCGGGCGTGGTGCTGACCGGCGGCAGCGCCAAGATGGAAGGTGCTGTTGAGCTTGCCGAAGAAGTTTTTCACATGCCGGTGCGGCTGGGGTCACCGCAGCACATCACCGGACTCGCTGATGTAGTGCGCAATCCCATCTATGCGACGGGCGTGGGTTTGCTGTTGTATGGACGGGAAAACTATGTGCGCAGTAATCGTCGCGATGCGCCGATTGTCAGTCAGATCAACGTTCGAAATGTGTGGGATCGCATGAAGGCATGGTTCCGTGGAGATTTCTGAATGCTTCCCCTCTCCCTTGAGGGAGAGGGCAGGGTGAGGGTTTCGAATTTTTTCTTCTATTTTTTTATTTTTCATTTGAGACAACCGAAGGGGACTAACCATGTTTGTACTCGCAGATACTGAGAATCAAGGTGCCGTCATCAAGGTGGTTGGCGTGGGCGGTGGCGGTGGCAATGCCGTGACGCACATGGTCAATGCCGGAATTGAAGGCGTGGATTTCATTTGCCTGAACACTGATGCGCAGGCGCTCAAGCATTCCAAGGTGAAGATGGGTCTGCAGATCGGCTGCAACATCACCAAGGGGCTGGGTGCCGGTGCCGATCCGGAAGTGGGTCGTCAGGCGGCCATGGAAGATCGCGATCGCATCATCGAGATGATCGAGGGCTCGGACATGTTGTTCATCACCGCCGGCATGGGCGGTGGTACGGGCACGGGTGCGGCGCCGGTGGTGGCGCAGGTGGCCAAGGAGCTGGGGATCCTCACTGTGGCGGTGGTTACCAAGCCGTTTGCGATGGAAGGCTCCAAGCGTTCCAATCTTGCCGAGCAGGGCATTGTGGAATTATCCAAGCATGTGGATTCGCTGATCACGATTCCCAATCAGAAGCTGCTCAGCGTACTGGGCGGCGACATGACCTTGCTGGATGCGTTCAAGTCAGCCAATCAGGTGTTGCAGGGCGCAGTGCAGGGCATTGCCGATCTGATCACCAAGCCCGGCATGATCAATGTGGACTTTGCCGACGTGCGCACTGTCATGGCGGAAACCGGCATGGCGATGATGGGCTCGGGCTCGGCGCGTGGTGAGAATCGGGCCAAGGAAGCCGCGGAAGCGGCAGTGTCCAGCCCCCTGCTGGAAGATGTGAACCTGCAAGGCGCGCATGGCTTGCTCATCAATGTCACCGCTGGCATGGACCTGCGCACCAGCGAATTCGCCATTGTCGGCGACACTGTCAAGCGTTACGCCTCGGAAGATGCCAATGTAGTGGTGGGTTGTGTGATTGATCCCGAGATGAGCGAAGAAATTCGCGTCACAGTCGTGGCCACCGGTATTGGTCGTCAGACCGTGCAGATTCAGCAGCCGGAAATGGACAGCCGTCGTCCAGTGGCAGTCGACGGTGGTCGCGCTGCGCGTCCGGCGCCGCGTCCGATTGAGGATCTCAGTATTCCTACGTATATCCGTAATCAGCGGGAACAGCAGGCAGCAGCGCCTGCAGCAGCGCAACGGCGTGCAGTGGGTGATGGTCTGAGCTACAACGACGAGTCGATGCTGGATATTCCGGCATTTCTGCGTCGTCAGGCTGATTGAGCTGTGGTGTGTAGGTGGTAAAACCAATTGTTGCGCAGCAAAACTACGGACATGATGTTGCTGCCTACGGCCCTTTAGGCACGAACATTTGCTGTCGTTTTGCGGCCTGTGTTACGGTTTATGGACCATGCTTAAACAGCGAACCTTGAAAAACTCGATCAGCGCACGCGGCGTGGGCCTGCACTCCGGCAAGAAAGTGCTGATGGTGCTGCGTCCGGCGGCTGCCAATACCGGCATTGTGTTTCGTCGCACTGATCTAGATCAGCCCGCCGATGTACCGGCCCGTGCCGATCTGGTCGGCGAAACCGCATTCGGCACCAGCATCGTCAAGGGCGCAGCCAAGGTGTCCACGGTAGAGCATTTGCTGTCGGCGATCGCTGGTTTGGGTATTGATAATTGCTATGTGGATCTGTCCGCTGCTGAAGTGCCGATCATGGATGGCAGCGCTGCTCCCTTTGTATTCCTGTTGCAGGCGGCGGGTGTGGAAGAACAGAACGCGCCCAAGAAATTTGTGCGCGTGCTCAAGACACTGCGTGTCACTGAAGGTGACAAGTGGGCTGAGTTCAAACCCTATGATGGTTTCAAGCTGAACATAGAGATCGAATTTGATCATCCGGTGTTCAAGAAGCGCCAACAGACCGGTGTGATGGAGTTTTCCACTACAGCGTTCCTGAAAGAGATCAGTCGCGCCCGCACTTTTGGTTTCGTCAAGGATCTGGAATTCCTGCGCTCACGCAATCTCGCACTGGGCGGTACGCTCGAAAACGCGATCGTGCTGGATGATTACCGCATCCTCAACGAAGATGGTCTGCGTTACGAAGACGAATTCGTGAAGCACAAGATTCTCGATGCCATCGGTGATCTGTATCTGATAGGTGGCCCGGTGCTCGGTGAATTCACGGGCTTCAAATCCGGCCACGGCCTGAATAACAAGTTATTGCGTGCCCTGCTGGCTGATTCTGCAGCAACCGAAACCGTCAGCTTTGGTGAGCCGCAGCTGGCGCCGATTTCCTTCTCGCAACTTGCCGCTATTGCCTGAGGAGTGCGCTGGCGTCGCCAGCCAATTGTGCGGCTACACGCTCTCGCCAGCGTGGCCAACGCGAACTTTCAGATGTACGAAGGTCTTTTCCCCTGCTGCCGCCAGTTGCTTGCGCAGTTCATCCTGCGCAAAACGGATCTGTGCAGTCCATGCTGCCGAGTCGGTGGTGATGACGAGAGTGTTGTCATGCCAGGCGGCAGCCAGCACGTGTTGACGTTCCGGACCGGATAGCGCTTTGCTCACCTTGGCCGTCAGGCTCATCACGGCATTCGCGCGCTGTTCGAGCTTGACCAAGGCGCTGCCCGGATTGCTCAGAAAGGATTCAAAAGTGCTGGTCATGCTGCAGTGCAATGTTGGGCGGGTTTTTCAGGGTCCGGGTCTGCGGACTGGTTCATAGGTTGAGCCGCATTATGGCCCTTGGGCTTGCGTGTTGCAGCGCAGCTTTTGCATAGTGGAACCATATCTTGTCAAGGGCAAATCCGTCGAAAGGCGGAGACGCAAAGCCACCGGTCTAAGGGTTGTCACCGAACTATGATGGGGCAGCCACGATAGCGGGGTTGCCGGGGTTGGTCTGCAGGCCGACGCCGTCAATTCCGGGTTTTCGGCGGTGTTTTGCGGCACACCTTTGCTGGTCGGGAGCCGCATGAACATCGTCATTTTTTCCAAACGCTGGGCACGTGCACGCCATATTGAACTGGGTCATCCGGTGGCCGCCGGACTGGGTGTGATTGCGGCTATCCTGTTGTTTGGTGGCGCCTTTCTGGCCGGTATGCAATGGGGCGGTCAGGCGCGGCTGCCAGTGTATGCGCAGACCGGGGTGGCCGGCGCAGTGCGCAGCGACACCCTGGCAGCAAACGATCAATTTAACGAACAACTGGAAGATCTGGCGGCGCGCGTTGGCCAAGTGAACGCACAGATTCTGCGTCTGAATGCCTTGGGCAAACGCCTCACGGAAATGGCCCATCTTGATAAGGGAGAGTTCAATTTCGATGCTCCACCCGCCCAAGGTGGCCCGGAAGAGATGGCTGATGAGCCGGCCGAAGTGGCGGATGGTCTGGCAGAAATTCTGAGCCGTCTGGAAACCCAGTTGATTGACCGCGAGCGCCAGTTGGTGATTCTGGAAACGTTTATTTCGGCACGGCAATTGACGCAGCTTGCTGTACCGGATGGCAGTCCTGTTCCGGGTGCCTGGATCTCGTCTACCTTCGGACGCCGCGCCGATCCCTTCACCGGCAGGATCGCCTATCACGCCGGTATCGATTTCGCCGCACCCGCCGGGGCGCAGGCCCGGGCGGTGGCACCGGGCGTCGTGACCTGGGCAGGCGCTCGTTCCGGTTATGGGCAATTGGTTGAAATCAATCATGGCAACGGCTATGTCACCCGCTATGCCCATAATTCCATGTTGCTGGTGAAAGTCGGTGACAAGGTGGGCAAGGGCCAAACCATTTCCCGCGTAGGCTCCACCGGACGTTCCACCGGGCCTCATCTGCACTTTGAAGTGCTGAAAAACGGCCGGGCGATTAATCCCCGCCAATTCGTCGCTGGATAGCGGTGCGCGCGGGCATACGCCTCAATCGCCTGCATCCCCAATTCCTGACCTCGTTAAACGCGTCGGTACCGGCGTGTCGCGGCAGCGCGTGTACAATACCGGGCTTTATTACGTGGCCCGGAGTCTCGCGTGGCGAATTGGATTACGTCCCTGTTTGGCAGCCGCAACCAGCGGCTCGTGAATGGCTATACCAAGCTTGTTGCGCGCATCAATGCACTGGAACCCTCCATTCAGGCATTGACTGACGAGCAACTGCGCGGCAAGACCGAGGAGTTCCGCAAGCGGTTGGCAGCCGGTGCCAGCATCGACGAGGTGTTGCCGGAAGCGTTTGCCGCAGTGCGCGAAGCTTCGCGCCGCACCATGGGTATGCGGCACTTCGATGTGCAATTGATCGGCGGTATGACCCTGCATCAGGGAAAGATCGCCGAGATGCGCACCGGTGAAGGTAAGACGCTGATGGCCACACTGCCGGTGTACCTCAACGCGCTGCCGGCCAAGGGCGTACACGTGGTGACGGTCAATGAATATCTGGCGCAGCGCGACGCCGACTGGATGCGCCCGGTGTACGAATTCCTCGGCCTGACAGTGGGGGTGATCAAGAGCGGTCAGACTCACGAGGAAAAGCGGGCTGCATATGCCGCGGATATCACCTACGGGACCAACAACGAATTCGGTTTCGACTACCTGCGCGACAATCTGGCGTTTCGCCTGGAAGATCGTGTACAGCGTGGTCTGGCCTACGCAATCGTCGACGAAGTCGATTCGATTCTGATCGACGAAGCACGTACACCACTGATCATTTCCGGACCTGCTGAAGAAAGCACCGAGCTGTACATCAAGATCAATGCCTTGGTGCCACAACTCAAACGTCAGGAAGGAGAAGAAACCGCAGGTGACTATTGGGCGGACGAAAAAAGCCGTCAGGTGCATTTGTCGGATGCGGGACACGAGCGCGCTGAAGAGCTGTTCACACAGGCCGGTCTGTTGCAGCCGGATCAAAGTCTGTACGACGCGGCGAACATCAAGCTGATGCATCACCTGAATGCCGCCCTGCGCGCGCACGCCTTGTACCAGCGCGATGTGGCCTACATCGTGCGCAATGGCGAAGTGGTGATTGTCGATGAGTTCACCGGTCGCACCATGCCCGGCCGACGCTGGTCCGATGGTCTGCATCAGGCCATCGAAGCCAAGGAGCGCGTCAACGTACGCGAGGAAAATCAGACGGTGGCTTCTATCACCTTCCAGAATTTTTTTCGCATGTACGGCAAGTTGTCCGGCATGACTGGCACGGCGGACACCGAAGCGTTTGAGTTCCAGCAGATTTATGGTCTGGAAGTGGTGGTGATTCCGACGCACCGGCCGATGATCCGCAAGGACTACTCGGATTTCGTCTATCTCACGCAGAAAGACAAGTTCGACGCCATCATTGCCGACATCAAGGATTGCGTGAGTCGCCAGCAGCCGGCGCTGGTCGGCACAACTTCCATCGAAACCTCCGAGTATCTGGCGGGCCTGCTCAAGGCCCAGAACATTCCCCATGAAGTACTGAATGCCAAACAGCACGAACGGGAAGCCATGATCGTTGCGCAGGCGGGCCGGCCGGGTGCGGTAACCATCGCCACCAACATGGCGGGCCGTGGTACCGACATCGTGCTGGGGGGCAGCCTCGAAGTGGAGCTGCATTCGCTGGGTGAAGTCGATGATGCGACCAAGGCCGGAGTGCGTGCGGAGTGGCAGAAGCGCCACGATGCCGTGCTGGCCGCCGGCGGTCTGCACATCATCGGCACTGAGCGTCACGAATCACGCCGCATTGACAATCAGCTGCGTGGCCGTTCGGGTCGTCAGGGCGATGCCGGTTCGAGCCGTTTCTACTTGTCGATTGAAGACAATCTGATGCGTATTTTCGGTGACCCGGAACGCACCAAGCGCTGGCTGCAGACGGCCGGCATGAAGGAAGGCGAGGTGATCGAAAGCCGCATGCTCAGCAAGCAGATCGAGCGTGCCCAACGCAAAGTGGAAGCGCATAATTTCGATGCCCGCAAGAACCTGCTGGAATACGACGATGTCGCCAATGATCAGCGCAAGGTGATCTATCACCAGCGCTCAGAGGTCATGGCCGCCGACGATCTGTCTGACTCCGTTGCTGCAATTCGCAAAGAAGTGCTTGAAGAGCTGGTGGCACGCTACGTACCGCAACAGAGCGTTGAAGATCAGTGGGATATGAAAGGCCTGTCAGAACAGCTGCAGCGCGATTTCGCCATGGCGCTGGATCTTGAATCCTGGCTCAAGGTGCAAAAGGCCCCCGGTCCGGAGGATGTTGCCGAGTTTGTGGTCAAGGAAGTCGACAAGGCCTATCGAGCCAAGGTTGAATCCTATGGTGCGCCGTTGATGCGGCACATGGAAAAGGCGTTGATGATGCAGTCGCTGGATACGCACTGGCGCGAACATCTGGCGGCGATGGATTACCTGCGTCAAGGCATCCATCTGCGCAGCTATGCACAGAAAAACCCGAAGCAGGAATACAAACGCGAGGCTTTCGAGTTGTTCAGCAACATGCTTGACCGCATCAAGCATGACACCGTGTCGATGTTGTCGCGCCTGCAGGTGCGCAGTGAGGCGGAAATACAGGCAGAAGCTGAAGAGCGGCAGCGTCGTCTTGAGGCAGCACTGCAGACTCAGCATGCCGCACCGGAATCATTGGTAAGTGCATCTGAGGAACAGCCACAAGTGAATACGCGTCCAGCCGATGCCGGCACTCGCGAGCAGGTTACGCGCACTGGACCGAAGGTGGGACGCAACGATCCATGCCCTTGTGGTTCCGGTAAGAAGTACAAGCATTGCCATGGTGCGCTGGAAGGGTGAAGGAAATGGCTGTGGACTGTTTGCTGTGGGCAAGAAATTAGAGGGTTCGGCTGTGGATACCTTTCCGACCCACAGCCCACAGCCCACAATCCACGCCCTTCCCGTCATTCACGTTGTGGCGGGTGCCTTGCTGGACATGCAGGGACGGGTGCTGATTGCACAGCGTCCTGCCGGCAAACACATGGCGGGCGGCTGGGAGTTTCCCGGTGGCAAGCTGCAGGTTGATGAAGCGCCACTGGACGGCTTGCGACGCGAGCTTGTGGAAGAACTGGGAGTTACGGTGCAGCGGGCCGATTGGTTGGTCAGCTGCGAGCATGACTACCCTGATCGCCGCGTGTTGCTGGAATTATGGACCGTCACTGCGTTTGACGGCCCGCCGCAATCGCTGGATGGTCAGGCACTGCGTTGGGTGAAGTTATCCGATCTGGATTCAGCGGGGTTGTTACCTGCTGATGGGCCATTGGTTATCGCCTTGTTGAACAAGTATTCCTAAGACGTTTGCTGGCCATCAGGCTGCATGAATTCTTGGGGTTCCTCGTCAATGTTTTCTGCCGGTATGGCGTGCTTTTCTGCAGCCCATTCACCCAGGTCAATCAGTTTGCAGCGTTCACTGCAAAAGGGCCGCCATTTGTTGTCCGGCGAATATTCGATGAGGCGCTTGCAGGTTGGGCATTTTACGAGGGACATCAGGTACAGGTGGTCAACAGAAATGGGACATCTTGTTCAGCTTGCACGGGGCGTGTGCTGACGCCTTGCCATTTGAGAAACCGGATGCTGCAACGATAGTGGCTGCCGCTTATTTCCGGGAATAGCTCAGTGCCCGCAGGCAGGGTGATGCGCAGCAGCTGGCAGTGTGAATCGCGATCCAGGTTGAGCTGGAAGTTGCCGGCGACCGCCACTTCGCGTCGTGGGCGGGAGTTCTGGCGGGTAACCCACAGCAGGTAGATCACTGCTTCGCACAGAATGCGAATGTGGCTCATCCAGTCGTCAAACGCATGCTGGCGCGCAGCCATGGGTTCGTTGAGCCAGTGAAAGTAATCGCGCAGATCGAATTCGCAGGTACCGCCGGGAATCGCGCTGCGATGGCGGATGGCGCTGACGAACTCGGAATCACGCAGATTCTGCATGAACATGCCGCCGATGGAATTCAGCTCGGCACGGTGATGCGCCAGCTGGGTCATGATGCTGTGCAGACGATCACCGTCTACACCTTCTTTGCTGCGGAATTCATTCAGCACGGCCAGTTGCCGTTCCAGTTCCTTGAGGGCATCTGTGCGGCAATCGCCACGAGCGGTAATGGCAAGGATTTCCAGCATGGACGACATGGCAGCCCGGGTTGCCCAGGGACCGGACTGCTGCTGGTGATACCGGGTTTGTCGGTACAGGAATTCGAGCCGCAGATACGTACGCAGGCGCTCGCTGAGCGGCTGCTCGTAGTCAATGGTGACAGGCTGCTCGCCGTCGCCGTTGCGCGGATCAATGGTTGTCATCAGCGTATTGTGCTGCACAGTGACCATGCAGGCCAATAGTCGGGGTGAACTTATCTGGTGTATCGGACCAGGTACCTGCCAGCTCCAATCAGCGCTGTGCAGCGAGTTGCAGGTATCGCTGGTGCAAAAACGCTATTTTTCCCGGCAATTCCTCGATGCGGCCGTCGTTGTTCAGTATGTCGTCAGCCAGCGCCAGTCGCTGTTTCCGTGTCGCCTGCGCAGCGATCATGCTTTCGGCGAGCTGTCGGCTAATACCATCACGTTGCAACAGTCTCTCCAACTGCACAGACGGCTCGCAATCGACGACCAGGATGTGATCGTACAAATCCTTGCTCTGGGTCTCAGTCAAAAGGGGTACGACATGAATCTGGTACGCGCCTCCGAGTTTTGCCGATCGGGCTAGTTGCTCGCTGCGGATTGCGGGATGAAGAATGGCCTCCAATGCCTGTTTTTCCTGCGGATTGCCAAAAATGCGTTTACGCATCTGGGCTCGGTCCAGCGCTCCCTGCGAATCCAGGATTGCGGCCCCGAAGCGGTCAACGATGGTCTGCAGGGTCGACGTGCCGGGTTTGACGACCTCACGAGCCAGTTCATCGGTATCGATAACCGGCACGCCCAGTTTGGCGAACTCACTGGCCACTGCGCTCTTGCCGCTGGCGATACCGCCGGTCAACCCGATCCGGAGTGGCCGCTGCTGACCCATGGTGAATTAGCCTTGCAGCGTGTGCAGATAGGTTGTCACGATCTGCTCACCCCACAGCATGGCAATCCATCCGGCGGCGGCCAAGTACGGGCCAAACGGAATGGGGATATTGCGGTCGCGCCCGCGAAGCACAATCAGGCCAATGCCTACCAGCGCACCGACACAGGCCGAGAGCAGAATAATCAACGGCAACATTTGCCAGCCCAGCCAGGCGCCCAACGCGGCAAGCAACTTGAAGTCACCATAGCCCATGCCCTCCTTGCCGGTGAGCGCCTTAAAGGCGTGAAATACCAGCCACAGGGTCAGGTAGCCGGACAGTGCGCCAATGATGGCCTGTTGAGGTGTTACCGGCAGCACCTTGCCGTCGAAAAGACTCAGAAACAGCCCACCCCACATCATCGACAGGGTAATGTCATCAGGCAGAAGCTGGTGATCGAAATCTATCATGCATAGCGTGATCAGCAACCATGTTGCCAACAGCGCGCTGGCCATTTGTGCAGTGAAGCCGAAACGCCAGGCAACGACTGCAGACAGCACGGCAGTAGCCAGTTCGACGAGCGGATAGCGTATTGAGATGGGCGCTTGGCAGGTGGAGCATTTGCCTTTGAGTAACAGCCAGCTGACGATTGGAATGTTCTGTGTCGCGGTAATCTGAGTGCCGCAGTGCGGACAGGCGGAGCGCGGTACGATCAGGTTATATTTGGCGCTGAGTTGCAGATTGTGGGCAGTGGATTCAGGGTCCACCAGTTGCTGCGCCTGCTGGCGCCACTCACGCTCCATCATGATCGGCAGGCGATGAATAACGACGTTCAGGAAGCTGCCAATCAGCAGGCTCAATAAAAATGCGCTGCCAATGAGCCAGACAGGCTCGGATGCGTACAGCTCGGTAAGTGTCATGTTAAATGGACAGCCAGCATTGGTTGAGAGGAGTTCTTCATGAAAAAACGCCGCGTCCTGTTACAGAAGCGGCGTTATCTTTTTCCTGCCTACAGGCTACAGCCTACAGCCATATACCGGGCCTTATACCACGGCGCCCAGTTTGAAGATCGGCAGATACATGGCGATCACCATGCCACCCACCAGCACACCCAGGATGGCCATGATCAGCGGTTCCAGCAGGCTGCTCATTGCATCAACCGCAGCGTCCACATCGGCTTCGTAGAAGTCGGCAACCTTGGCGGACATGGAGTCCAATGAGCCAGATTCCTCACCTACCGCAATCATCTGTACCACCATGTTCGGAAACAACCCGGTATTTTCCATGCAGCGCTGCAGGCGCAGACCAGTGGATACCTCGTCGCGGATGCGCAGAGTGGCGTCTTCATAAACAATGTTGCCCGTAGCGCCGGCAACGGAAGTCAGCGCTTCAACCAACGGCACACCCGCAGCAAACATCGTTGATAACGTACGCGCGTAACGCGCGATGGCGGCTTTTACCAATATGGGTCCCATGACTGGAGCTTTCAGCAGCATACGATCGATGGCCTGGCGCATGGGTTTTGAGCGTTTCTTGAAATAGATGAAGGCATAAACAGCGCCAGCAAAGATGACGGCCATGTAAATGCCGGTATCTTGGACGAATTTAGACAAACCAATCACCATCAGGGTGAAGGCGGGAAGATCGGCGCCGAAGTCGTTGAAGATGGTTTCGAATTGCGGAATCACGAATATAAGCAGGATCAGGGTTACCACCACGGCTACGACCAACACGGCCGCCGGGTAGAACATTGCCTTCTTGATCTTCTTTTTTAATGCCTCAGTTTTCTCTTTGTACGTGGCGATCTTGTCGAGCAACGTCTCCAGTGCGCCGGCGTGTTCACCGGCCTCGACCAGGTTGACGAACAGATCGTCAAAGTAGAGCGGATGCTTGGCCAGCGCTTCGTGCAACGTGGTGCCGGCCTCGATGTCGCCCTTGATGGACATGATCAGCTTTTGCATGGCTGGTTTTTCATGTCCATTGCCGACGATTTCAAAGGCCTGAACCATCGGGATGCCGGCTGTCAGCATGGTCGCCAGCTGACGGGCGAACAGCGCGATGTCGGCAGTTTCGATTTTCTTGCCGCTCTTGAACAGCTGCGATTCCTTGCGCACCTTTCTGGCCACCACGCCCTGTTTACGCAGGTCAGCCTTCACGGCGGCTTCAGAAGCCGCCATTAGTCGGCCCTTTACCTTCTGGCCTTTCTTGTCCACGCCTTCATAGGCAAACGGATACTGTTGTGTAGCAGCGACTTGTGCCATGACAGATTCTCGAGCGGTTGCAGTCGGTCCCGTTGTATGAAGCCGGTGAAAACCTGCAAATCACGGCCTGCGTGGTTGCCTGGTTCACCCCGTCATTATGTCGATTCACCTTCGCGGCGCAGCATGTCTCCTGAGCGGCATCCGTGCAAGGGCTCACGTCACTGTTTTTCAGCGACTACTCGACCGTGCACTGATGCATTTCGTCCAGACTGGTCAGGCCGTTTTTCACTTTTTCCAGCGCCGAGCGACGCAAATCCCAGACACCTTCCTTCATTGATTGCTCGGCGATTTCCATGGCGTTACCGCCGCGCAGAATGATGCGCTGGATTTCCTCGGTGATCGGCATGACCTGATAAATACCCAGGCGCCCTTTGTAGCCGTCGGAGCACTGACTGCAGCCCACGGGCTTGTAGAGCTTCAGACCGGTCGCAATCTCGGCATCGCTGAAGCCTTCCTTGCGTAGCGCCTCCGCGGGCAGATCCAGCGGCACCTTGCAGTGTGTGCACAGACGTCGCGCCAGACGCTGCGCGATGATCAGTGCGACCGAGGTGGCGATGGCATAGGGCTGGACGCCCATATCGACCATGCGCGTGAGGGTCTTGGGGGCATCATTGGTGTGCAGGGTGGACAGCACCAGATGCCCGGTCTGAGCGGCCTTGATGGCAATTTCAGCGGTTTCCAGGTCGCGGATTTCGCCGACCATGATCACGTCCGGGTCCTGACGCAGGAAGGCGCGCAATGCCGAAGCAAAGGTCAAACCCACCTTGGGATTGACGTTCACCTGATTTACACCGGGTAGATTGATTTCCGCCGGGTCTTCCGCCGTCGAAATATTGGTGTCTTCCTTGTTTAGGATGTTCAGGCCGGTATACAGCGACACAGTCTTACCGCTACCAGTCGGTCCGGTGACGAGAATCATGCCGTGCGGACGCGCCAAAGCCTGCATGTACAGGTCTTTCTGGAAGGGCTCGTAACCCAGGGCATCGATCCCCAGCATGGCGCTGGAGGGGTCGAGAATACGCGCGACGATTTTCTCGCCGAACAGGGTCGGGCAGGTGCTGACGCGAAAGTCGATGGCGCGCGTCTTGGAAATGCGCATCTTGATGCGCCCGTCCTGCGGAACGCGGCGCTCGGCGATGTCCAGACGGGACATCACCTTTACGCGCGCAGCCAGCTTGTACGCCAGGGCTACCGGCGGGGAGGCGATTTCCTTCAGGTAGCCGTCGATGCGCAGCCGGATGCGATACATCTTTTCATAGGGCTCGAAGTGGATGTCCGAGGCGCCTTTCTTGATGGCGTCCAGCAGAATCTTGTTGACAAAGCGAACGATGGGCGCGTCTTCGACGTCGTCTCGGCCGACTGCCTGGCCAAGTTCGTCTTCATCGCCGCCGGTGACGTCCAAACCTTCCAGGTCGACATCGTCGCTGCCCAGATCGGGCATGGCGGTGTCCACCTGCTCGATGGTCTTGCCCGCCATCTTTTGCAGCTTGTCTTCTTCCACCACCACCGCTTCGATGGACATGCTGGTCTGGAACTTGATCTCGTCCAGAGCATGTACGTTGGTGGGGTCGGATACCGCAACGAACAGACGCTTACCCCGACGGGCAAGTGGCAGAACACGGTGTTTTTGCAGCAGTTTGTCGGAGACAAGTCGGACAATATCCAGGTCGGGCTGGATGGAATCCAGATCCAGCAAGGGGACACCGAACTCCTGCGACGCAGCAATGGCAATTTCGCGGGCATCGGCCAGGCCTTTGGCAACCAGGTGCGCGACCAAGTTGGTATTGGCCGTCTTGGAGTCTTCCAATGCCTGCAGCGCCGTTTTTTCGTCCAGTAACCCGTCCTGAATCAGGCGCGCCGGCAGACCCTGCAGGGCCATGCGTTGCGCAGCGGAGGACATTTGGGAGGGGTCGATCATGGATGGACAGTGTGGTTCAACAGTGGGCTCTAAGTGTGGCCGGAAGTTCCGGAGGGATCAATTGTCAAATTGGAGCTGATTTTGCCGGAGCGATGACTGCAACCACAGGGTACAAGTCACAGTTGTGGCCCAAGTTCATGCTCAGGGCGCATCGTCAAACGGGGCTGCGTCGACGCTTGAGAGTACCCGTACTGCGGATCAATAGTATGGTGAAAGGACAGGCTATACCCAAATGTGGGCGTGCTGCGTCACTAGCGTTTCTCGCTCTTTGTGATGCAAAAAAAAACAAAGCCCCTCATTAAGGAGCTTTGCTTTGCATCATGATCTTTAGATCATGAGCTTCTTTCAACGAACCAGTGATGCTTACTTGCAGAGGTTTGCGGCAAAGCAAGTAGAGGTTGCCGTATCGAGCGCCCAGGTGGTTTGACCGCCAGAGTAGGTGGGGACCAGAATGTAGTCGTAAGCTTGATCCAGGTTCTTGGAGACTGCCGTGATTGTGCCATCAGCAGCCGCAGTAACTGACGCTACGTATGTTGACGGATTGGCCTTGGCGGCTTGCACACCATTGGTTCCGGCTGCACAGGTGGAAATTGGTGTCAAATCCGCATCTGCGGCGCAGGTTTCCACGTCAATCTTGAAGCCAGAAGTAGCTTGGACAACTTCAGTGAATTTCGCTTTTCTGGTGTACTGGTTATAAGCCGGCAGAGCGATGGCGGCCAGAATGCCAATGATGGCAACGACAATCATCAATTCGATCAGGGTGAAACCCTTTTGAACGCGCTTCATATGAGTGAATCCTCGATGGTTTGGTGAAGTCAGATACGGTTGCTTCCGCCGCCGTTGGGCTCGAATACAGCAAGAAGGGTGCCACGCTAGTTGGCACGATAGACGCGCTGAGTTTGTGTGATGGATGTCGCATTGCCTGCTGAAGATGTGCAAATTTGCACCGCCGATCGATCGATGCCGAGTGTCGCTTATTGTCAGTTTGTGACACTTCTGGTCGAGCTCGTTGGATAGCCCGTCAGGCGGAATTTGGCTATGGGCTCCCTGATTCGTGACCAAATCGCGCGGTGATGGGCTGTCAGCATGTTTCAATGAATCCAATTTGAGCCAAGGTTTTATCTCTTATGCATCCCAATTTGCAGCGTTATTTTCCGGCCTTGCTGATCTTGCTCGCAGCATCCGCACTTTATGGCGGGTTCTTGTACAGTCCGGTGGTATTTGACGACATCAAGTTCTTCCAGGACGGTTCAGCTGCCCGTCTAACGCAGCACTTCAATCTTATGGTGCCTAGACAGTTCCCATACTGGACACTGGCGATTTCCTGGGAATGGTTCGGTAATGCCATTCTGCCGCTGCGCGTAGTGAGCTTGTTATTGCACGCAGTCACGGGTATCAGTCTGTACGTCTTCTTGCAGCAGGTGCAAGCCATGTTACTCCGGGAGAGCCCCGCGGGTACTTCTATCCTGCTGCCACTACTCGGGGCATTGATATTTATTGCTCACCCTGTATCTGTTTACGGTGCGGCCTATCTGATTCAACGAACCATCGTAATGGCGACCATTTTTGCGCTGTGGTCCTGGTGGTTTGCATTGCAAGCGGTTAAGACCGAACAGCCACTATGGGTTTGGTGTTCAATTGCAGCTTATTTATTGTCTTCTTTCAGTAAGGAACATGCGGTTATGGTCCCGCTGGTTAGTTTGGGCTTGGCCATCTGGTGGTGGAGAACAAAGGGGAAGGTTCCAAGTGTCACCGCGATAGCAAAGAGGTATGGTTTTGCGGCGGCTGCGTGTGTAGGGGTGATGATATATCTCGCCTTGGCTCTTAGAGGGACAGTTGGTAGGACTTACGAAATGGATCTTCAAACCATGCGTACGGATGTCATACCTCAGCCGGTTTGGTTGCTAAGCACCATTACCCAAGGATGGCTGTTTTTTAAGTATCTCGGGCTGTGGCTGCTGCCCAATCCTTTGTGGATGTCTGCTGACATGCGTGAACCTTTTGCGGTGACAATTTATACGATGCCACAGCTGGGTGGGTTCTGTCTGTTCCTGTTATGGCCAATTGTCGGTGGCTTGTTGTTGTGGCGAGGTGGGCGCCGTGGATTGATTGGCGTCGCCATGCTGGCACCATGGTTGTTGTTTACTACCGAAATAATGACAGTCCGCTACGCTGAAATATTTGTGCTATATCGAAGTTACCTATGGATGGCTCCTGCCTTTGTGATGATATTGCTGCTGGAGTCCAAGCTATCACGATCATTAGTTGTAGTTCTTGGTGTCCTTGTGCCCCTCATGTTGGCATCCTTGGCATATAACAGGTTGATGAGTTTCTCACGTCCGTTTTACTTGTGGAACGATGTAGTGCGCTTGGCCAACGGCAAGGTGGGCGTGGCTGGCATGGACAGAATCTTCGTCAATCGCGGTGTTGAGCTACATCGCCTCGGGCGCTATGACCTGGCAATCATCGATTTCACCACAGCATTGAATTACAACTCTGAATTTTCTCCCGCTTACGGCGGGCGCGCATCGGCTTTCGCTGAGTCGGGACGGGCGCTGCAAGCTTTACCTGACTTTGCGGAAGCCATTCGTCTCAAACCTGATTTTGCGATCTATCGTGCGAATCAGGGCAAGGCGTTGGCATCATTGGGCAGATATCAGGAGGCCAGTGAGAGTTTTCAGGCGGCTTGCGATATTGGCTGGAAAATCTGGTGCAAGGCTGCGGAAGATTTGCGTGAGAAGGCGAGAACGGGCGACCAAAATGAGATATCTACTCCAGCCCCAGCTTCTTAATACGATATCTCAATGATCTGAAGCTCATGCCGAGCAATGCAGCAGCCTTGGTCTTGTTGTAACGTGTCTGTTCCAAAGCTTTCATTATGGCATCGCGCTCGATGTCTTCGAGGGCGTCACCCAGGGCCTCGCCGGGAAACACTTCGTTGCTGATGGGAATCGGACTTTCCATCGTCGTGGCGGTCTTGGGACGTAATTGCAAATCACCAATATCGATCGTGTTTTGAGCGCACAATGTTGCAGCACGTTCCAGGATATTTTCTAGCTCACGCACGTTGCCCGGAAAATGATAGTGCTGCAGCGCATCAAGTGCTGCGGGCGTAATGTGCAGGGCATGTCCAAGCTGTTTGCTCTGGCGCTTCAGAATCGACTGGGCCAGTTCGGCGACGTCGTTGCCGCGCTCACGCAGGGGCGGCACGCGCATCTCAATGACGTTAACGCGGTAATACAGATCTTCGCGGAATTTGCCTTCGCTGACCATATTGGCGAGGTTCTTGTGCGTTGCGGAGAGGATGCGCACATCAACGGGAAACTCTTTTGATTCGCCAACGGGGCGTACCGTTTTCTGCTGTATGACCCGCAACAGCTTCACTTGCATGTGCAGGGGCAGGTCGGCAATTTCATCCAGAAACAGCGTGCCTCCTTCGGCGCTTTGAATCAGGCCCTGCTTGTCTGCTACCGCGCCGGTAAAGCTGCCTTTTTTATGGCCGAACAATTCACTTTCCATCAATTCGCTGGGAATGGCGCCACAGTTCACCGGCACAAAGGGCGCATCGCGGCGCGCGCCGGATTCGTGAATCAATTGCGCCACCAGCTCCTTGCCGGTGCCGGATTCGCCATAAATATGCACCGGCGCCTGGCTGCGTGACACCTTGTCAATCATGTCGCGCAATGCGTCCATGGCAGACGACTGGCCGAGCAGGCGAATCTTGGGCAGAACTCCGGGGGCTTCTAGGTTGCCCGAGAGTTTCAGGGTTGCCGTAATCAGCTTGCGAAGAGCCGCCAGATCCAGTGGCTTGGAAATGAAATCAAACGCGCCGAGCTTCAGCGCCCGCACCGCCGATTCCACATTGCCATGCGCAGTAATCACCGCCACCGGCAATTGGGGGCGGTTGTTTTGTATCCACTCGACCAGTGTCAAACCATCGCCATCCGGCAGATGCATGTCGGTCAGACACAGTTCGAACTGAGTGGCACGCAGATGGCGAGTGGCGGTGGCCAGATCGGCGGCAGTCACCACGTCAATGTCCATACGTTCCAGCGTAATGCCCAGCAATTCACGGATATCGGCTTCGTCATCGACGACGAGCGCGCGCGGGTTCGTCATTTAGGGCCTGCTCTTGGTGTGGCGAACGTCGCGACGGCGGTCAGAATGGGCTGGGACGCGGCACACCGAGCGCGGTGTACTCAACGTACTCAAGCGAGGTGTAACAAAGTCCCAGCCCATTCTGACCCCGTCCCTTCGGGTTGGGCCCCAAAAGACGCCATACAGCGTTGCTCGTCGTTCATTTGAAATGACCAAACTTCTCTCCTCGCGCCTTGTCTGGCGTCTTTTGGGACTCCAACGCGACGTTCGCCACACCAAGAGCAGGCCCTAAAGTTCCCAGCGTTGCGGATCGGAAAACACGATTCGGAAAATGCTACCACCGCCATGGCGCGGCTCGTAGATCAATACGGCCCGGTTGCAGTTCGCCAGTTCGCGGGCAATGAACAGGCCCAGTCCGGTGCCGCCGTCGCCGGCCGTAAAAAAAGGTTCGAATATACGTTCGGCTTCTTCAGCGGGTATCCCTGGGCCGCGGTCGGCTACCTCCAGATACGGTCGGTTGGTGTTGCTGATGCGGCCGAACCGCAGTTCCAACAGTTCGGTGGCCGAGCCGCGCCCGTATTTCAGGGCGTTTTCACACAGGTTCCACAGTATCTGATGCAGATGCGAGGCATCGGCGCGTACATCCGCAGCATAGCCGGGTTGAACCACCGAAAGCTGCTCAGGTTGCAGCTGAAAGCTCTGCTGAAATTGTGCGCTGAACTCATCTACCCAGGAGTTGAGCGACAGGCGTTCTGCATGGGTGGTATCGCGGCGCGATAGCTGCAAGATGTTGTTGATGATGGTGCTGACCCGTTCGGCGTTGCCGGTGATGATCTGGGTCAGGCGTTGATCGGCCGCCGAGAGTTGTGGCGATTCGCTCAGCAACTGTGCCGCGTGGCTCATGGCGCCCACCGGATTGCGGACTTCATGGGCAATGCTGGCGCTCAGTCGCCCCAGCGCGGCCAGCTTGGATTGCTGTACGCGCTCGGCAATGATGCTGGTGTCTTCCAGAAAAATCAGGGTGGGTCCCGGGTTCTGGCTGGCCAATGCGACAAAATGCGGTTGGATTAACGTGCCGCCATTCGCCGATACCAGTGTCACGGTGCTGCTGTACTGATCGCCTTGCTGGCGACGCCAGGTGTCGAGCAGGTACAGCAGGCGGGGTGATGTTTCACCCAGCAGGGTATTGGTCGTTACCGGCCCGTCTTTGAGTAACTGTGCTGCCGATTCATTGATCAGACGCACCCGATCCTGAGCGTCGACGACCAGAATGCTCTCGCGCAGATGTTGCACGATGAAGTCATTCAGTTCGGCCATGTTGGCCAGGTCCACCTCGCGCTGTTTGAGTATCGCCTCGCTTTCCTCAAGGCGTTTGGCGGCATAGCTGGCGCCCAGACTGAGTGAGAAAATCAGCGCGCCGACCAGGCCGGCGGCGGTGATTTCGCCGGGATCGCTGACCTCCTTGAATATATTGATCATCTGCTGAAATAGCAGTGACAGGGTTGCCGTGGCTGCCAGCAAGAGTCCAAGGCGAGATGGCAGAAACAGGCTGGCGCCGGTAACCGGCAATACCATCAAGGCCGCCAGGCCACTGGCCATACCGCCACTGGAGTACGTCAGCGTACCTATGGCAATGATATCCACAAACACATGCGCTAGGGCTTGCGTATGCAGCCCAGGCCAATGGCGCTTGATGGTGACGAAGCAGCCCAAGGTGAACACCCAGTAGGCAGTCAGGGTGGCGATGAACAGCGCCGGGTTGGGTGCGCCTACCGGTGGTGGTGTCATCGCCACGTACAGCGAGCCCAGCACAATGGGGATCAGCGCGCGAAAACAGTTCAGCAGCAGCAGGATCCGCCAGCCGGAGGGTGTCCCGGCCTTACCGTGCATAGTGTCTTGTTGTGATGCATGAGCATCAAATTGCATATTCATTTCGCACCAAGTTAGCACGGCGCCTGTGGCATGACGGTCGAAGTAGATCTGTGAGCATGCGGGAGATGCCGGAGTTCTTTGCTTCTGCAAACAATTGCCCCAGAATACGCCGCCCTGTGTACCGGGCCCATGCCTGGATCCAAGTTTAACCATTCAATTGTGAGACGCATCGCGCATGAATCTGCACGAATATCAGTCGAAACAGCTGTTCGCCCGCTACGGCATTCCCGTCCCCGCCGGCCACATCGCTGCAACTCCGGAAGAAGCTGCTGACGCAGCACGCAAGATCGGTGGTGCCAAATGGGTGGTGAAGGCCCAGGTGCATGCCGGCGGTCGTGGCAAGGCCGGTGGCGTCAAACTGGTTGATTCGCCTGAAAAGGCCGCTGAAGCCGCCAAGGCGATGTTCGGCAAGTATCTGCATACCCACCAGACGGGTCCTGAAGGTCTGCCGATTCATCAGGTGTATGTCGAGCCGGCCAGCAAGATCGAGCGGGAGCTGTATGTCAGCATGGTGCTCAATCGCGAGACCAGCCACATCGCCTTCATCGTGTCACCCGCAGGCGGCATGGACATTGAAGAAGTTGCCGAAAAAACCCCGGAAAAGCTGATCCGGGTCGACGTGCATCCGGCCGCCGGTCTGCAGCCGTCGCAGTGCAAGGTCATGGCCTTCGCACTGGGCCTGTCGGGCAGGCAGATTGAAGAATTCACCAGCATTGCCCAGGGCCTGTACAGGCTGTATCTGGAAAAGGATGCATCGCTGGTGGAAATCAATCCGCTGATCGTCACCGGCGAAGGTCGCTTGGTGGCGCTGGATGCCAAGCTCAATATTGAAGACAACGCCCTGTTCCGTCAGAAGGAACTTGCCGGCTGGCGCGACCCCTCACAGGAAGACGCCACCGAAAACGAAGCCGCCAAACACGAGCTGAACTACGTTTCCCTCGATGGCGATATCGCCTGCATGGTGAACGGTGCGGGTCTGGCCATGGCCACCATGGACGTCATCAAGCTGCACGGTGGTGCTCCCGCCAACTTTCTGGACGTGGGCGGCGGCGCCACCAAGGAACGCGTTACGGCGGCGTTCAACCTGATTCTGTCCAACAAGAAGGTGAAGGCCATTCTGGTCAATATCTTCGGTGGCATCGTCCGCTGCGACATGATCGCCGAGGGCATCATTGCGGCGGTGAAAGACGTGGGTGTGCAAGTGCCGGTGGTGGTGCGTATCGAAGGCACCAATGCCGAAGCGGGTCGCAAGCTTCTGGGCAACAGCGGCCTTGCGCTGATTGCGGCCACTGACTTGACCGACGCGGCCAAGAAGGTCGTGGCGGCCGTCAAGAAGGCCAAGAAGTAATCGGCGCTTCGCAGCGGCACCCCATTAACGAACACCAGAGCGATTTTCCATGAGCATCCTTGTCAACAAAAACACCAAGGTCATCTGCCAGGGCTTTACCGGCAAGCAGGGCACCTTCCATTCCGAACAGTGCCTGGCGTACGGCACCAAGCTGGTCGGTGGCGTCACGCCGGGCCGTGCTGGAGAAAAGCACCTCGGCCAGCCGGTGTTCAATACCGTGCGCGATGCCGTTGCCGGCACCGGCGCCACGGTCAGCATGATTTACGTGCCGGCCCCGTATGCGGCAGACGCCATTCTCGAAGCGGCAGACGCCGGCATTGAATTGATCGTCTGCATCACCGAAGGCATTCCGGTGAATGACATGGTCAAGGTCAAGGCCGCGCTGAAGGACTACGGCAGCCTGCTGATCGGCCCGAACTGCCCCGGCATCATCACCCCGGGCGAATGCAAGATCGGCATCATGCCGGGCTTCATCCACAAGCCGGGTAAGGTGGGCATCGTGTCGCGTTCCGGCACACTGACCTACGAAGCCGTGTTCCAGACCACCAATATCGGTCTGGGCCAGAGCACCTGCGTGGGCATCGGCGGCGATCCGGTGCGCGGCATGAACTTTGTGGACGTGCTGGCGATGTTCGAGCAAGACCCGCAGACCGAAGCCATCATCATGGTGGGCGAGATCGGCGGCAGCGATGAGGAAGCCGGCGCACGCTTCATCAAGGACAACGTGACCAAGCCGGTCGTTTCCTACATCGCCGGCGTGACGGCGCCTCCGGGCAAGCGAATGGGCCATGCAGGCGCGATTGTGGCCGGCGGCAAGGGCACGGCGGCCGACAAGTTTGCAGCGCTGGAAGATGCCGGTGTACGCACGGTGCGTTCACCCGCCGAGCTGGGCGCGGCCATTGCCCAGGAATACGCCAAACACGGCAAGAAGAAGGCGAAATCCAAAGTTAAAGCCAAGGCCAAGCCTGCCGCCAAGACCAAGGCCGCTCCGGTGAAAAAGAGCAAACCTGTCGCCAAGAAGCCAGCTGCAAAGCCCGTCAAAAAGGTGAGCAAGAAGAAGGTCGCCAAAAAGTCGGTGAAAAAAGTCGCCGCCAAGGCCGGGAAGCCAGCAGCGAAGCAGACCAAGAAGGCAGCCAAGAAGAAATAATTCTCGGTAGGGGCGAGGCATGCCTCGCCCTGTCTTGAATTCTGTGAGACAGCCGGTCGAGCATGCCCAGACCCTACGCCCAATCCATAAGATAAGATGCACGCCTCCCTCCGGAGGCGTTTTCATTCAGGCTCCGCAACATGTCCACCCTGCGCATTGCTCTGGCCCAGCTCAACATTCCGGTTGGTGATGTTGAGGGCAATACTCAACGTGTCATTCGCGCCGCGGCGGAAGCCCGCGATCGTCTGGCGGCCGACCTGGTGCTGTTTCCCGAGCTGACCCTGACCGGCTATCCCCCCGAAGATTTGCTATTCCATGCCGGCGTGCGCCGCCAGGTACACGATGGCTTGCAGCGCGCCTGTGCCGAAGTGCAGGGCATCACCGCGGTGGTCGGATATCCGGAGTACGTGGACAAGACCATCTACAACGCCTGCGCGGTACTGCGTGACGGCAAGGTCCTGCTCAACTATCGCAAGCGCGAGTTGCCCAACTACAAGGTGTTCGACGAGAAGCGTTACTTCAAGCCGGGCAGCGAAACCGGCCTGATCGAGATCAATGGCATTCGCGTCGCCACCTTGATCTGCGAAGACGTCTGGGAGCCTGCGCCGGCCCGCGCTGCCAAAGCTGCCGGCGCGCAGCTGATCGTGGTCATCAATGGTTCGCCGTATTCGCTCAACTATCAACAGCGGCGTGAAACGGTTGTGCGCGAGCGCATTGCCGATGTGGGCTTGCCGGTCGTATATCTGAATCTGCTGGGCGGTCAGGACGAGTTGGTGTTCGATGGCAACTCCTTCGTCATGAATGCCCGTGGTGAAGTGGTGCAGCGCATGCCGCCGTTCAAGGAAGGTTTGTACCCGGTGGATGTGGATCTGGTGAACGGTGTTGTGGAGCCGCGTCACGCGTACATCGAACCGCTGTATGCCGAAGAAGCCAGTGTGTATGGTGCTTTGGTGCTGGGCGTGCGTGATTACGTGGAAAAACACGGCTTTCCTGGCGTGGTGATCGGCTTGTCCGGCGGCATCGATTCGGCGTTGACCCTGGCTATTGCCGTGGATGCCATCGGCGCTGAGCGCGTGCATGCGGTGATGATGCCGTCGCGTTACACCTCCCAACTGAGCCTGGATGAAGCGGCCGCCCAGGCGCGCCAGCTGGGTGTGCGTTATGACGTGATCTCCATCGAGAATATTTTTGCCTCAGTGCAGGATGCACTAAAAGACGTGTTTGCCGGCGCCAAACCCGATGCCACCGAGGAAAACATTCAGGCACGTTGTCGCGGCATCCTGCTCATGGCGATTTCAAACAAGCAGGGCAAGATGGTGCTGACCACCGGCAACAAGAGCGAAATGTCGGTGGGTTATGCCACGTTGTACGGCGATATGGCCGGCGGCTTTGCGCCCATCAAGGACTGCAGCAAGATGATGGTGTATCGACTGTCACGATTCCGGAATGCAAAGTCGCCAGTCATTCCACAGAAGGTGATCGATCGCCCGCCGTCGGCCGAACTGCGTCCCGATCAGAAAGATACGGATTCACTGCCGCCATACGAAATTCTGGACTCGATTCTGGAACTGTTTATCGAGTCGGATCTGTCCGTCGATGAAATTGCCGCCAGAGGTTACGATCGCGCTGTGGTGGGCCGCGTGCTGCAGATGGTCAAGCGCAACGAATACAAGCGCCGTCAGGCGCCGCCGGGTGTGCGTGTGAGCAATCGTGCCTTCGGCCGTGACTGGCGTTACCCGATTACCTCGGGATACAAAAGCCGGTAGGGAAACAGGTTTTTATGACTTGCCCCTGCCCAGATATCTAGTTCTTGTAATTCTGCGCCAGCATGGCCGCGCTTTTATCAGCCAGGTCCTTCATGCCCAGCCCGGTATAGGCATCGCGCGAAATTTCCAGCGCCTCCCTGATGGCCGGTGCGCCGTCATAGTTTTCGATGGCGTACTTGCTGCGGTTCAGGGCAGCTACATAGGCGCCGCGTTTCATGTAGTAACGCGCCACATATACCTCATAGCCAGCCAGGCGATTGCGCAGGAAGATCATGCGCTGCCGGGCATCGGCGGCGTATTGGCTGTTCGGGTAACGCTGCACCAGCGCCTGAAAGGCCTGGAATGAAGTGCGTGAATCCTCGGGTGGACGTCTGCTCAGGTCAACGCGGAACCAGCGCTCCAGAAAATTGCGGTCGCGATCGAAATTGGCCAGGCCCTTCATGTAGTAGGCATAGTCCACACGCGGATGCGTGGGGTTTTCGCGAATGAACTGATCGGCCTGATCGATGACATTTTCCTTGTCACCGTTTTCGTAATAGGCATACAGCATGTCCAGCTGCGCCTGCCGGGTCACGTTGCTGAATGGAAACCGCGCTTCGAGCATCTCGAGGTCCTTGATGGCAGCAGCGTAGTCGCCGCTGTCGAGCTCCTGCCTGGCCCGGTCATACAGCTGGTCGGGGTTGTTGATCGGTTTCGCTCGCCAGCTGCTGCAGCCGGCCAGGGCAATCAGGGCCAAGCTGGCGCCCAGATACAGGACGGTTTTTGCCAGGCGGGGTCTGTGAACGGTGGTGCTCATGAAGCTGTAGGGTCTGGTTGGAGTGAGTGAGTCAGTATAGCGGGGAATTTCAGCGAATCGGGCAAGCAGCCTGTCGGTCTTGGGTGATCGTAGCGAGGCGCATGGATAAGCGAGGACAGTTTTTCGATCCTTTGAGGCGGATAGCCGTAGCTGTTTAACGAAAAGGATCGGAAAAATGGACCGGTTAGCCATCGCCGCAGTAGATCATCCCTAAGGCCGACAGGCTGCTTGCGAGTCCGTGTAGACTCTGCGCCCACTTTTTGGTTCGCGTCCCCCATGTCCAACGACCTTAACGCCGATCTCGACCTGATTATTCCGTTGGAGCGGGCCGGGCAGCGCTTTGATCAGGTGCTGGCCGAGCTGCTTCCTGAATATTCACGTACCCGCCTGAAAGCCTGGATTGAGGGGGGGCAGGTGCAGGTCAAGGGCAGGCAATTGCGTCCCAAGGATGCCGTGCTGGGCGGCGAGCAGGTGCATGTGACACCGGTGTTTGAAGCCGACACCCGGGTGCAGGCCGAACCCATTCAGCTGGACGTGGTTTATGAAGACAAGCATCTGCTGGTGGTGAACAAACCCGCCGGGCTGGTGGTGCATCCCGGCGCCGGCAATCCGGATGGCACCTTGCAGAATGCCTTGCTCAACTACGATCCCAAACTGGCCCTCCTGCCCCGGGCCGGCATCGTGCATCGCATCGATAAGGACACCAGCGGCCTGCTGGTGATCGCCCGCACGCTGGCGGCCCATACGGCACTGACGGAAATGATCGAGGCACATGATGTGCGCCGTCACTACGAAGCCATCTGTGTCGGTGTCATGACCGCCGGTGGCACCATCGACAAGCCCATCGACCGTCACCCTACCGACCGCGTGAAGATGGCAATCCGCTCCAGTGGCCGCGAAGCCGTGACCCATTATCGCGTCATCACCCGTTTTCGGGCTCATACCCATGTGCGTGTCGAGCTCGAGACCGGCCGTACCCACCAGATTCGTGTGCATCTGGCGCATGCCGGTTATCCGTTGGTGGGCGATGGCGTGTACGGCAGGCGTCTGGTTATTCCCAAGGGCGCGAGCGCGGCCTTTGATGCCGCGCTGCGCGGCTTCAACCGTCAGGCATTGCACGCCGCCAGGCTGGAATTCACCCATCCGGTGACCGGCAAGCCGATGAGCTGTGAAACACCGCTGCCGGAGGACATGAAGCAACTGCTCAAGGCCTTGACCGCCGATGTGAAAGCAATCGAAAAAGCCAGAAACGCCGACCCGCGGGGAGCCTAGTGGTGGCTCGTTTGCAATTCGACTGGCTGCAGGCCGAGTGGCCGGCACCGCCCAGTGTGCATACGGCTTCAACGCTGCGCAGCGGCGGTGTCAGCGCGCCGCCCTTCGATACACTGAATCTGGGTGCGCATGTCGGTGATGCCCCGGATGCTGTACGCGAGAATCGCCGACGTATGTACCAGGCGTTGCAACTGCCGGCCGAACCTTGCTGGCTGGAACAGGTGCATGGCACAGCGGTGGTAGAGGCAGGCGTTTGGTCTGCGCCGCCAAAGGCAGATGCCTGCATTGCGCGCAGCCCGGGCCAGGTGTGCGTGGTGATGACTGCCGACTGCCTGCCGGTGCTGTTCTGCAGTCGTGACGGTGATCGGGTCGCCGCAGCCCATGCCGGCTGGCGCGGGCTGGCAGGCGGCGTGCTGGAATCGACGGTCAGTTCCCTGGGGCTGCCGGGCTCGGCATTGCTGGCATGGCTGGGGCCAGCCATTGGCCCGCAGGAATTCGAGGTCGGCGACGAAGTACGCATTGCCTTCATGGCACGCGACGCCGCTGCAGCGCAGGCATTCCGGCCCAGTCACCGTGCCGGACACTGGCTGGCAGATTTATACCTGTTGGCCCGTCAGGATCTGGCACGGCTCGGTGTCACAGCTGTGTATGGTGGTGGCGCCTGCACCGTACGGGACGCTGTGCGATTCTTTTCATATCGACGCGATGGCCAGTGCGGGCGTATGGCCAGCCTGATCTGGATGGCGTAGGAGTGGTCAACGTAGAGGCAGGTTTCAAACCTGCCCGCCTAAACAAGGCGGGTTTGAAACCCGCCCCTACGTGCTAGGCTGCATGTCTGTGTCAGGGCGGCTCGCGAGCCGCCCCTACAAGTGCCGCAATAACAGTTAACAGTTTCATGCCCACCCTGCTTTGGATCATAGCCGCGACAGCGCTCGGAGGCGCCCTCAGTGCGCTGGCCGCTTCGCTGTTCCTGCTGGTTCCGGTGCACAAACGAGTGCACTGGGTGCCGCATCTGGTCAGTGTTGCCATTGGCGCCCTGCTGGCAGCCGCCCTGCTTGACCTGTTACCCCAGGCCATCGAGTCCGCAGGTGTCCAGCGTGCTGGCCATGTTGGCCTGACGCTGCTGGTGGGTCTGCTGATCTTCTTTGTGCTGGAAAAGCTGGTGCTGTGGCGCCACTGCCACCATGAGGAATGTGAGGCGCATCCGCTGGAGGAGCCACTCAATCTGCAACGTTTCCAGCCGCTGGGTAATGCGCGCGTGCCGCATCATGTGCACAACCTGGTGCTGGTGCAGGATACGCACCGGCATGCCGCTTCTGGCTGGATGATCCTGTTCGGCGATGGCTTTCATAATTTGCTCGACGGCATCCTGATTGCGGCGGCCTTCATGACCGATGTGCAACTCGGCCTTGTTACTGCCGCAGCGGTCATCGTGCACGAGATTCCGCAGGAGGTGGGCGATCTGGCCATCCTGCTGCACGGCGGTATGTCGCGCACCAAGGCTCTCTGGCTGAATCTGGCCGCGAGTCTGATGTCGGTCATCGGCGGCGTCATTGCCTATTTTGCGCTGGGAGTGGCCATGGCCGTACTGCCCTATGCCATCACGCTGGCGGCGGCGAGTTTCATTTATATCGCCGTCGCCGACCTCATTCCCGGTCTGCACAAACGCGTTGATGCCGAGTCGGGCATCCAGCAGTTCGCGCTGATCTCGCTGGGTGTGCTGCTGATCTGGGGCATGGAACGCCTGCTGCATCATTGATTCGTAGGGGCCGTTCGCGAACGGCCCTCCTGTGCTCTTCGAAGGGCGGTTCACGAACCGCCCCTACGCGCCGCGTGTGACCGCGCCTTCCCCTTATGGTATTGCCGGTTGATTTCCGCAGCATCACCCCTAGATAGGCTGCAATCTTTGAATTCACTAACGGGTTACTGCAATGCGAATGGACAAACTGACCAGCAAATTCCAGATGGCACTGGCCGATGCGCAGTCATTGGCGGTGGGTCGCGACCATCAATACATAGAGCCTGTGCATCTCATGCAGGCGCTGCTTGAACAGCAGGGCGGTTCGGTGCGGCCATTGCTCGACAAGACCGGCGCCAATCTCAACCAGTTGCGCACCCAGTTGAATGATGCGCTGGAACGCTTGCCCGAGGTGGAGGGCAATGCCGGCGAGGTGCATATCTCCAATGACACCAACAAGCTGCTCAATCTCACCGACAAGCTGGCGCAGAAGCGTGGCGATCAATACATCTCCAGCGAGTTGTTCGTGCTGGCTGCGGTGGAAGACAAGGGTTCGCTGGGCGAGTTGTTGCGCAAGGTCGGTGTGGTTAAAGCCGCCCTGGAAAAAACCATTGATGAACTGCGCGGCGGCGACAAGATCGACGATCCCAATGCCGAGGAAAGCCGTCAGGCGCTGGAAAAATACTGCGTCGATCTCACCCAGCGCGCTGCCGAAGGCAAGCTTGATCCCGTCATTGGCCGCGATGATGAAATCCGCCGCACCGTGCAGGTGCTGCAGCGTCGCACCAAGAACAATCCGGTGCTGATCGGCGAGCCCGGCGTAGGCAAGACCGCCATTGTCGAAGGCTTGGCGCTGCGCATCATCAATGGCGAAGTGCCCGAAGGCATTCGCAACAAGAAGATCCTGGCGCTGGACATGGGCGCCCTGATCGCCGGGGCCAAGTACCGCGGCGAATTCGAAGAACGCCTTAAATCCGTGCTCAATGATCTGAAGAAGCAGGAAGGTCAGATCATCCTGTTCATCGACGAACTGCATACCATGGTTGGCGCCGGCAAAGCCGAAGGCGCCATGGACGCAGGCAACATGCTCAAGCCGGCGCTGGCGCGTGGCGAACTGCATTGCGTGGGCGCCACCACACTGGATGAATACCGAAAGTACATCGAGAAGGATGCGGCGCTGGAACGCCGCTTCCAGAAAGTACTGGTGGATGAACCTTCAGTTGAAGACACCATCGCCATTCTGCGCGGCCTGAAGGAGCGCTATGAAGTGCATCATGGCGTGGATATCACCGACCCAGCGATTGTGGCGGCGGCCACCTTGTCGCATCGCTACATCACCGACCGTCAGCTGCCTGATAAGGCCATTGACCTGATCGATGAGGCTGCCTCGCGCATCCGCATGGAAATCGACTCCAAGCCTGAGTCGATGGACAAGCTGGAGCGACGCATTATTCAACTCAAGATTGAACGTGAAGCGCTCAAGAAAGAATCCGACGATGCATCCAAGAAGCGTTTGAGTGTACTCAGTGAGCAGCTCAAGGCGCTGGAAAAGGAATACGCCGATCTCGAGGAAGTGTGGAAGGCAGAGAAGGCTGCAGTGCAAAGTTCCGCCGGCATCAAGGAAGAGCTGGAAAAGGCGCGCATGGAGCTGGAGAACGCACGTCGTGCGCAGAATCTGGCGAAGATGTCGGAGCTTCAGTACGGCAAGATTCCCGAACTGGAAAAACGTCTCGCACAAGCCTCAGCGGCTGAGCAAAAGGAAACGCAGTTGCTGCGCAACAAGGTGACGGACGAGGAAATCGCCGAAGTGGTCTCCAAATGGACCGGCATTCCCGTGTCCAAGATGCTCGAAGGCGAGAAAGAAAAACTGCTGCGGATGGAAGAATCGCTGGGCAAGCGCGTGGTGGGTCAGCATGAAGCGGTGACCGCCGTGTCTGACGCCATTCGCCGTTCACGTGCCGGTATTGCCGATCCCAATCGTCCCAATGGTTCGTTCCTGTTCCTCGGACCCACCGGTGTGGGCAAGACCGAACTGTGCAAGGCCCTGGCTGAATTCCTGTTCGATACGGAAGAGGCGATGGTACGCATCGATATGTCCGAGTTCATGGAAAAACATTCCGTGGCCCGACTGATCGGCGCGCCTCCCGGTTATGTCGGTTATGAAGAAGGCGGCTATCTCACCGAAGCCGTGCGGCGGCGTCCGTACTCGGTGATCCTGCTCGATGAAATCGAGAAGGCGCATCCCGATGTATTCAACGTGCTGTTGCAGGTACTCGATGATGGCCGTCTCACTGACGGCCAGGGCCGCACCGTGGATTTCCGCAATACCGTGGTCATCATGACATCCAACCTCGGCTCGCATGTCATTCAGGAGCTGAGCGGCGAAGGCGATTACGACAAGATGAAAGAAGCGGTGCTGGAAATCGTCAGTCAGCATTTCCGGCCCGAGTTCATTAATCGCGTCGATGACATCGTGGTGTTCCATCCGCTGGATCGCACCCAGCTGCGTTCGATTGTGGATATTCAGCTCGGCAACCTGCGCAAACGACTGGCTGAACGCGATATCGCCATCACGCTGGACGATGCGGCACGCGATCTGCTTGGCGAAGCCGGCTTCGATCCGGTGTATGGTGCGCGGCCGCTCAAGCGCGCCATTCAGGCGCAGGTGGAAAACCCGCTGGCGCAACGCATTCTGCGTGGTGAGTTTGGGCCGGGTGCGAAAGTGCAGGTCAGTGCGGCGAAAGGCGAGCTGGTGTTCAGCAGGTAACGCAGAGCTCACGCGTGCGTGAGCCGTTTAACGTCATGCGAGTTTTCAGGAGGAGGGCGCATTCGTGAATGCGCCTTTTTGGTTTATATCTGCCAATCTTCAGCGATGTACCCGATGCGGTTCAATCCAGCCAAAGTGCCAGCCGATGAACAGCAGCGCGAATAGCGCAACGGACAAACCAATGCGTACGGTCAGTGCATTGACCATGGCCTTGGAGCTGGACTGTGGAGTGGACATGGAAAACAGTGCACGTCCCAGACTGGCGACGATGCCAAACAAAACAATAACGATGAGCATTTCCACTGATAAGTCCTCCTCTGCTAGCGGCGCCGGATACCTTGTGTAATTGAGACAATAGTTTGATGTTCGGTGTGTGGGGTTGTGGCGGCGTTGTTCTGTTCGCGTGCCTCACGCCGTGCGGTCATGATCAGTTGTACAAACGCGGCGGCAATCATCAGGAACAGGGCGATCAGCAGAATCACCAGTCCGCCTGCCAGTCTATCAGCCCAGTAAATGCTGCCGAACACGCCAATGGGCGTGGTAATCAACAACATGGGTTTCGCAATTTTCATGAGGTTCTGTACCTGCCTGTGGTAAGAGAGGCTACTCTGTGACGATGCGGCGACACAGATACAGATGGCACCAAAAAAACCAGAGCAGATGAAGCGCTACGAACGTTATGCGGCAGAAATAGAACAGCTGGTGCGCCAGCGGGTACTGCGTCCCGGTGACCGCCTGCCATCAGTCAGGCAGGCCAGCGCCAGTCGCAGACTCAGTCAGGCCACGGTGCTGCAGGCCTATTACTTGCTTGAAGCGCATGGTGTGATCGAAGCACGACCGCGTTCCGGTTATTTCGTCAGTCAACGGCCACCGACCTTGCTGGCAGTGCCGGAGACGTCACGACCCGGACAGCGCCTGGCTACTGTTGCAATCAGCGATCTGGTGTTCGGGATTCTGGGCGCCAGCAAGGAACGGGCAGTGGCGCCACTGGGCTCGGCCTTCCCCAGTCCCGAGCTGTTTCCGTTGTCGGCACTGGCGCGTTGCCTGACACGCGGCATGCGTGATATCGATCCTTGGCGCACGGTGGAAGATCTGTCGCCGGGCAACGTGCAATTGCGCCACCAGATCAGTCAGCGTTACGCACGCGATGGCATCCATATCGATGCCGATGAAATCGTCATCACCAACGGCGCGCTGGAAGCGCTGAATCTGTCGCTGATGGCGCTAACACGTCCCGGTGATGTGGTGCTGGTCGAGTCACCGACTTTTTATGCGGCGCTGCAGGCTATTGAACGGCTGAGTTTGAAAGTGGTTGCGGTGGCCACGCATCCGCGTGAAGGGATTGATCTACAGGCGCTCGAGACTGCGTTGCAGCGCCATGCCGTGAAGGCCTGCTGGTTGATGCCCAATTTCCAGAACCCGCTGGGCAGTCTGATGCCGGCGGCCAACAAGCAGGCGCTGGTGCATCTGCTGGCGCGGCACCAGGTGCCGCTGATCGAGGACGATGTATATGGCGAATTGTACTTCGGCGCACAACGCCCACGTCCTGCCAAGGCGTTTGATCGCGCCGGTCAGGTGCTGCATTGCAGTTCGTTTTCCAAGTGTCTCGCGCCGGGTTACCGCGTCGGCTGGGTGGCGGCAGGTAAATATGTGCAGCAGATCGATCGGTTGAAGTTGATGACCAACCTCTCGGTTGCCGTGCCATCGCAGCAAGCGTTAAGTGCCTATCTTGAGCATGCTGGTTACGACCGGCATTTGCGCAAGCTGCGGCAAACCTTGCAGGCCTTGGCAGATGTGGCGCTGAGGGCTATTGCGCAGCATTTTCCTGAAGGGACGCGTGCGGCGCGTCCAGAGGGTGGCTATTTCTTATGGGTGGAGTTACCGGGAGCAGTGGACGCATTGGAGCTGCACCGTCGTGCCTTGCAGCATGACATTACTCTGGCGCCGGGCCATTTGTTTGCCAGTCAACCCGACTTTGCGCATTTTCTGCGCATTAACTATGGACATCCGCCGGCCGGCAAGCTTGAGCGTGCCTTGCAAGTGGTGGGCAAGCTTGCCAAGGAATTGATGAATGTTCGCAGCTAGCCAAGGCTCTTGAACTATCCCTGCATGTCCCTATGATGCGGAACAATCTGTGTACTGGACTCCTAACTCGCTCGGGTGACTCGCATATGCCTTTCTACGAATACGAATGTTCTGCCTGCAAGTACTACGTCGAAGCGCTGCAGAAGGTTTCCGATGAGCCGTTGAAAAAATGCCCCAGTTGCGGCAAGGAAACCCTGCAGCGGCTGATCTCCGCTCCGGTATTCCGATTGAAGGGTGCCGGTTGGTACGAGACCGATTTCAAGTCGGACAAGGAAAACAAGCGCAATCTGGCCGATGACAAGGAACCGGCGGCGAAAGCCGAAAGCGACGACAAGAAACCGGTGGTGCGCGCCAGCAAGACGCTGAAGAAGGTGGCGACGAAGAAGGTCGTGAAAAAGGTCGCAAGAAAAGCAGTGAAGAAGCCCGTTGCCCGTAAGGTCCCGTCTGTAAAGAGGACCGCCGGCAAGAAGGTTGCAAAACCAGACAGGAAAGCCGCAAAACGGAAAATCAGCAAGGCGAAGAAGCCGACCAGGCCGGCGGCGCGCAAGAAGTAGCCGGCTGGTGTCTGGCAACGTCGCGAGCCCCGACCAAGTCTTCAATTTGTGGGCCGTCGTCTGGCAGCCTTCTACTACCGCTCTCGCGTGATGCTCCACACCGGAGGTGGGCTTTGCGCTGTCTGCCATCCTGCTGTGTGGGCTTCTTATCAAATCCGTGGCGATTGATATCAGTTTGCCGCCCCCGGCATTGCGGTGATTGACGGGATGTGGGATTTAGCCGCCCTTCTGGCCATATCAGTCGCCTGTATGGCGTTGCTGGGGAGGTGGCTTCTACGCTGGGCGATCTTGGTGTGTGGCGCGGGTTACGCGTGGCTGGCTCCACCACAAGGAACACCACAATGACTGTTTATTTGCGAGGCCTGAATTGACGAACAAGTTTCTGCTTGCGGTGTGGCTGATCAGCTTGCTGGTTGCCATGGTCGCTCGCGCTGACGATGAAATTGGCAGTGTCGAATATCAATATCAGGCCGCTGTAGCCCTGGATGGCGCGCTCGGCAAACAGCTGGACTGGGGTCTGACTCAGACTGTGTATTTCGACGAAAATTACCGGATGTATGCCTATACGCCCCAGGTAAGCCTGACCTGGACAGCCACTCGGCGGCTGTCGCTGACGGCTGGCTACCGGCTGGCGCGCGTGGAGGAAGAGGGCGCGATCTGGTTCCGGCAGCGACTGTTCGCTTCCGGCACATTCAGTCTTCCCATCGACGACTGGCGACTGAATTACCGGCTGCGCTGGAGCGGCGACTGGCGCGATCCAGATGAAGGAGGCATGCGCTATCGGGCTTACCTGCGTAATCGGATACAGGTGCGTTACGCCGGCCTTGAGCACCTGACACCCTATGGTTCGGTGGAGGTGGCGCATCGCCTGGATGAGGGCAGAACCAGCTCGGGCGTGGACAGAACCGGCTACAGACTGGGCAGTGAGGTGGACATTGCCCAGCACCAGAGCCTTGACCTGTGGGGCCGGCTAACGGTGTATGCCAATAACAACCCGGATGTTTACACCTTTGGTCTGGAGTATGCGTACTCCTTCAAATAGCGGGCACGTCCTTGGCCAGAACTTGCGTGCCGGGCTGAAACAGTAGCCTGCGGGTTGCGCCTGCACAGGCCGGTCCGTACCATTCGCGGCCTCTCTGAACAGGCCGTAGGCCGTAGACTGTGGGCGGTTGTTAAGAAACAGGAATCTGTTTTGTTCCGACCCACAGCCCACAGCCCACAGCCCACAGCCCAGGTCCTCTCCATGCGTACTCATTATTGCGGTCAGGTGAACGAATCACTGGCCGGCCAGGAAGTGTCGGTAGCCGGTTGGGTGCATCGTCGCCGCGACCATGGCGGCGTGATCTTCATCGATCTGCGCGACCGTGAAGGGCTGCTGCAGCTGGTATTCGACCCGGACCGCAAGGACATCTTCTCTTTGGCTGAGCGTCTGCGCAGCGAATACTGCATCCGCGTCACCGGCAAGGTGCGGCCGCGTCCGGCGGGTACCGCCAACGCCAACCTCGCTTCGGGCCAGGTGGAATTGCTGGGCACCGATCTGGAAATTCTGAACCGTTCGGAAACACCGCCGTTCCATCACGACGAGCAGACCAACGAAGAACTGCGTCTGAAGTATCGTTATCTGGATCTGCGTCGCGATGTCATGCAGCAGCGCATCCGTCTGCGGCATCGCGTCACCATGGCGCTGCGCAACTATCTGGACAACACCGGCTTCATCGACATGGAAACGCCCATGCTGACCAAGGCCACGCCCGAAGGTGCGCGCGACTACCTGGTGCCCAGTCGTACGCATCCCGGTCACTTCTTTGCATTGCCGCAGTCACCGCAGATCTTCAAGCAGCTGCTGATGATGTCGGGCTTCGATCGCTACTACCAGATCGTGCGTTGCTTCCGCGATGAAGATCTGCGTGCGGATCGTCAGCCGGAATTCACTCAGCTGGATATCGAGACTTCATTCCTGAGCGAACAGCAGATCACCGATCTGATGGAAGGTCTGATTCGCGATTTGTTCAAGACGGTGATGAACACTGAACTGCCCAACCCGTTCCCGCGCATGACCTATGAAGAAGCCATGCGTCGATATGCATCCGACAAGCCCGATCTGCGCATTCCGCTGGAGCTCAAGGACATCGCGGATCTGGTGAAGGATTGCGAATTCAAGGTGTTCGCCGGTCCGGCGCAGAACCCGAAGGGTCGCGTGGTGGCCATGAACGTGCCGGGTGGCGGCGCACTGCCGCGCTCGCAGATCGACGATTACACCACGTTCGTGGGTCGCTACGGCGCCAAGGGTCTGGCCTATGTGAAGGTGAATGAAATCGCCAAGGGCCGTGATGGCCTGCAGTCGCCCATCTTGAAATTCCTCAGTGATGCCGCAGTGGCCGGCATTCTGGAACGCACCGGCGCCAAAGATGGCGACCTGATTTTCTTCGGCGCCGATCGCGCCAAGGTCGTGAACGACGCCATCGGCGCGCTGCGTCTGAAGGTGGGTCAGGATCTGGGCATGGTGGCCACCGGCTGGCGGCCGCTGTGGGTGGTGGACTTCCCCATGTTCGAATGGGACGAAGATGGCAAGCGCTGGGCTGCATTGCATCACCCGTTCACTGCGCCGAAGAACGACGATCCGGCCGCGCTGCGCGCCGATCCGGAAAGTGCCTTGTCCAAGGGCTATGACATGGTGCTCAACGGCTCGGAGATCGGCGGTGGTTCGGTGCGTATCCATCGTCAGGAAATGCAGTCCACCGTGTTCGATCTGCTCGGCATCGGCAAGGAGGAGGCCGAACTCAAGTTCGGTTTCCTGCTGGAAGCACTGAAGTTCGGCGCGCCACCGCATGGTGGTCTGGCCTTCGGTGTGGATCGTCTGGTCATGCTCATGGCCGGCGCCGACAGCATCCGCGACGTGATTGCCTTCCCCAAGACCCAGACCGCCGCGTGCGTGCTCACCAATGCGCCTACAACGGTCAGCGACGCTCAGCTCAACGAATTGCACATTCGCGTGAAGCTGCCGGTGAAGGCGGAATAGCGCGTTCCATTCTCATCCCCTCTCCCTCCAGGGAGAGGGCAGGGTGAGGGTGCTCCGGCTCTTCTTCTGATTGCGACATCAAACCATGCCATCCGAAACCATCATCCTAGTGCACGGCCTGTGGATGACCGGCATGGAAATGGGTCTGCTGAAACATCGCCTGGAAGCCGATCACGGCTTCAATTGCGTGATGTTTCATTACGCATCGGTCACCGGCCACATGATCGATCACGTCAGCAAGCTGCGTGAACTGGCGCAGCAGCAGAAATGCGAACGCCTGCACTTCGTCGGCCACTCGCTGGGTGGCGTGATTACCTACAAGCTGCTCGAATCCACCAACGATCTGATCCCGGGGCGCGCCGTGTTCATGGGCTCACCGCTGCAGGGCAGTCGCGCGGTGCAGGCCATGTCGCAATGGACATTGGGCCGTGTGGCTGTGGGCGATGCCGTGTGCAAGGAACTGGGCGAAGTGCAACCGCGACATTGGGATGGCCGTCGCGACATTGGTATCGTGGCCGGCTCATCCAACATGGGGCTTGGCCGTTTTTTTTCCAGTGAACTGGCTTCCAACAGCGATGGCACGGTGCTGATCGACGAAACCCGGCTCGATGGCGCGGCCGATCACATCGTGTTGCCCGTCACTCACACCACCATGGTGTTCTCGCCGCAGGTGACACAGCAGGTGGTGAGATTCTTGAAAGCAGGCAAATTCGATCATCAGGATGTGAATTGATGATCTGCAGGGCGACACATGCGTCGCCCCCACGAAAGCAGGCACAATACCCGTAGGGGCGAGGCATGCCTCGCCCAATCTCAAAATGCCAAGGAGGCAATACATGGACGTAAGACGCCGTCATCTGCGGCTCCCGCAATTCGACTACTCCAGCGCGGGCGCATATTTTGTGACTTGCTGCGTACGCAACCGACGCTGTGTGTTCGGCGAGATCGTTGATCATCGAATGCAATTGAATGCAAATGGGCAGGTCGTCGTGGAGTGCTGGATGGCAATTCCAAGGCATTTTACCGGCATGGCAATTGACGAGTTTGTAGTGATGCCCAATCACCTGCATGGGATTGTTGTTATCGAAGCGGAGCAGAGGACGAGGTTTGCCTCGCCCCTACGGGATGCTGGAACCACCTTGGGTATGGTTGTTGGATCATTCAAATCAGCTGTCAGCAGACAGCTTCCTGAAGTGAAGCCATTGTGGCAACGCGGCTATTACGAGCATGTGATTCGAAACGAGCATTCGCTGCGGCAGATTCGCGAATACATCGTGAACAACCCACAGCAGTGGGCATTGGATCGGGAGAATCCTGCAAATTGTGGCAGGTAAGAGGGCGACGCGTGCGTCGCCCCTACGGGAGCACGCGGAGATATCGCGGTGCATGGTGTAGGGGCGAGGCATGCCTCGCCCTCTTGTTCCGGCTATCCAGCCAATCCCTTCAACCGATACAACATTTCCAGTGCCTGCTTCGGTGTCAGCTCATCCGGATTGATCTTCTGCAATTCGGTGACCGCGGCATGTTCTTCGACTACCACCACCGGCGGCACCTCCAGCTGAAATTCCTGCTGCATCCGCGGTGCATGTGCCTGTGCTGAGTGACGTTCCAGTTCCTGCAGATACTTGCGTGCTGCGGTGATGACTTTCGGTGGTACGCCGGCCAGTGCGGCAACCTGCAGGCCGTAGCTCTGATTGGCCGGACCTTCTTTCACGGTGTGCAGGAAAATCAGCTGATCGCCGTGCTCGGTGGCATCCAGATGCACATTCACGCAGGCATCCAGATCGTTGGCCAGCGAAGTCAGTTCGAAGTAGTGCGTGGCGAACAGCGTGAAGGCGCGTACCTGTTTGGCGATATGTGTGGCGCAGGCCCATGCCAGTGACAGACCATCGTAGGTGCTGGTGCCGCGACCGATTTCATCCATCAGCACCAGACTATGTGCGGTGGCGTTGTTGAGGATGTTGGCGGCTTCGGTCATTTCCAGCATGAAGGTGGAGCGACCGCCGGCGAGATCATCCGAGGCGCCGATACGTGTGAAGATGCGGTCTGTCGGGCCAACGCGGGCAAAGTTGGCCGGCACGAAACTGCCGATGCGCGCCATCAAGACAATCAAGGCGGTCTGGCGCATGAAGGTGGATTTACCACCCATGTTCGGGCCGGTGATGATCAGCATGCGGCGCGTGTCACTGAAGCACAGGTCGTTCGGTACGAACGCGCCGTCGATGAAACGCTCCACCACCGGATGACGGCCGCCCCGGATTTCAATCACGGCTTCATCGCTGAGTTCCGGCTGTGCATAACCCAGCGTGACGGCGCGTTCGGCCAGATTGCACAACACATCAATGGCGGCGAGCGCCGCGGCGGTGTTCTGCAATGAGGCCAACTGTGCGATCAGCTGTTCCAGCACTGCATCGTAGATTTCCCTCTCGCGCGCCAGCGCCTTGTCGCGCGCGCCGAGCACCTTGTCTTCGAAGGATTTCAATTCCGGCGTGATGTAGCGTTCAGCGTTGCGTACCGTCTGGCGTCGCACATAGTCCACCGGCACCTTTGCTGCGTGTGTGTTGCTGATCTCGATGAAATATCCCTGCACGCGGTTGTAACCGAGCTTCAATGTGCTGATGCCTGTGCGTTCGCGTTCGCGAGTTTCCAGATCCAGCAGGTATTGATCGCTGTGTTCGCTGATCTGGCGCAGTTCGTCAAGTTCTGCATCAAAGCCCGGCGCAATCACGCCGCCTTCACGGAGGATCGCCGGCGGTGCTTCGATAATGGCGCGCACCAGCAAGCCATGTGCATCGGGATGTGTGCCGGCTTGTTGTAGCAAGCTTTGTAGCAGCGGCGAATCCTGATCGCCAAGCAAGCCATGTAGCTCAGGCAACCGTCCCAATGCATCACGCAGTTGCGCCAGATCGCGAGGTCGTGCGGACTTCAATGCCACGCGTGCCAGACCGCGTTCGATGTCACCGACATGTTTGAGTAATTCGGTGACGGACTCATCGCGGCGGGAGTTGATCAGGGTGGCAATGGCGTGCAGGCGTTGTTCAAGTATTTCACGCGTGCGCAGCGGGCGATGAATCCAGCGGCGCAGTTCGCGACCACCCATGGCCGTTGCGGTGCGATCCAGTATGCCGGCCAGGGTGCATTCGGGCCGATCGGCGAGGCTCACATCCAGCTCAAGGTTGCGGCGTGTCGCGGCATCCAGCAAAACGGCGTCGCCGCGTGTTTCGACCTGCAGGCCGCGAATATGTGGTAGCGATGCTTTTTGCGTATCGCGTACATAGTGCAGCAGGCAGCCCGCCGCACGAATCGCCAGCGGCAATGCTTCGCAGCCAAAGCCGGCCAGGTCACGCGTACCGAATTGTTCGCACAGCGTGCGCGTGGCGGCATCCACATCGAAATGCCAGATGGGACGCTCGCGGGTGTTGAGGTTCAGACTCTGCAGCGTGGTTGCACTGCTTTCGCCGATCAGCAATTCAGCTGGACGCAGGCGCTCCAGTTCACTGAACAAAGCTTCCTGTCCCTGTGTTTCCATGACCTGGAAACGGCCGCTGGATAACTCCAACCAGGCAAGCCCAAAGCTATTCTCATGCTGGTATAGCGCAGCCAGCAAACTGGAGCGGCGTTCTTCCAGCAGCGCCTCGTCGGTGAGGGTGCCTGGGGTAACGATCCGTACTACCTTACGTTCCACCGGGCCTTTGGACTTGGCCGGATCACCGATCTGTTCACACAGCGCCACCGATTCACCCTTGCGTACCAGCCGCGCCAGATAGGGCTCCAGGCTGTGAAACGGCACGCCGGCCATGGGGATGGGCTGGCCGCCCGACTGGCCGCGTGCGGTGAGCGTAATGTCGAGCAGGCGCGCGGCCCGCCTGGCGTCGTCAAAGAACAGCTCGTAGAAATCGCCCATGCGGTAGAACAGCAGCGCATCGGGATGCTGCGCCTTTAGGCGCAGGTACTGCTGCATGACGGGCGTATGGCCGGCGAAATCCTGAGTATCCACGTGCTTGAGTCTGGCTGCTTGCGTTCGGGTTATGCGAAAGCCCGCGATGCTAGTGGCAAGGCGGTGAGCGAGCAAATCTTCTCTTGATGGTTATTGACTTGACGCCTGCAGCCGGCGCGGCAAGCTAGCCACCCTACTCGAGGAAACTCATGGCTAACGAAGACGATTTATTCAAACTGGCGGTACAGGTGGGGCATCACCTGGCCAATACCGGCCGGCAGCTGGTCAGCGCCGAGTCCTGCACCGGCGGTTGGGTGGGCAAGGTGCTCACCGATATTCCCGGCAGCTCGGGCTGGTATCTCGGCGGAGTGGTGGCCTACAGCAACGAATTGAAGCAGAGCCTGCTGCGAGTGAGCAGTGAAACCCTGGCGGTGCACGGT
The DNA here is from genome assembly GCA_963748005.1 of uncultured Pseudomonadota bacterium. Lineage (GTDB taxonomy): Bacteria > Pseudomonadota > Gammaproteobacteria > Steroidobacterales > Steroidobacteraceae > CAILZL01. Next base: position 679,285 of record CAVVHH010000002.1, on the reverse strand, counting down.
GCGGTCAGCGACGCCACGGTGCGTGAGATGTCGTGTGGTGCGCTGGAGAGCTGTGGTGGCCAGATTGCGCTGGCGGTCAGTGGCATCGCCGGTCCCAGCGGCGAGCAGCCCGGCAAACCGGTCGGCACCGTCTGGTTTGCCTGGGCGTGGCGGCATGGCCAGGCCATTCACACCAATGCCCGGTTGAAACTGTTCAGCGGCGACCGGGAAGAAGTCAGGCGGCGCAGCGTGGCGATGGCGCTGAGCGGTGTGCTGGAGCTGTAAGAGCAAACTGGGGCTGGTATCCGTTCTGGTACTGTATAATAATACAGTAATGGCCCCGCCGGTTTGGTAGACTTCATCCGTTCAAGTTCAGTCCAGAATTTGTTGCCCGCCCAGGTACGGCGCGGGCCACCTTTCAAGCTTTATTGAGGCACATGACAATGGAAGAGAATCGCAAAAAGGCGCTGGTCGCCGCACTCGGTCAGATCGAAAAGCAATTCGGCAAGGGTTCGGTGATGCGTCTGGGTGACGCCACCTCGACCTACGAAGTGGATGCGATTTCCACCGGTTCGCTGGGGCTGGACATCGCGCTGGGCGTGGGCGGTCTGCCGCGCGGTCGCGTCGTTGAAATCTATGGTCCGGAATCGTCGGGCAAGACCACTCTCACCCTGCAGGTGATCGCCGAGGCCCAGCGCCTGGGCGGCACGGCGGCCTTCGTCGATGCCGAACACGCCTTGGACCCGGGTTATGCCGAAAAGCTCGGCGTGAATGTCACCGATCTGCTGGTGTCCCAGCCCGACACCGGCGAGCAGGCGCTGGAAATCACTGACATGCTGGTGCGCTCCGGCGCCGTGGACGTGGTGGTAGTGGACTCGGTGGCTGCTCTGACCCCCAAAGCCGAAATCGAAGGCGAAATGGGCGATTCGCACATGGGCCTGCAAGCGCGCTTGATGTCGCAGGCGCTGCGCAAGCTCACCGGCAACATCAAGCGCTCCAACACCATCGTCATTTTCATCAACCAGATCCGCATGAAGATCGGCGTGATGTTCGGCAACCCCGAAACCACCACCGGCGGTAACGCCCTGAAGTTCTACGCTTCGGTACGCCTGGACATCCGCCGTACCGGCGCGATCAAGAATGGCGAAGAGGTCGTCGGCAACCAGACGCGTGTGAAGGTGGTCAAGAATAAGGTGGCGCCGCCGTTCCGCGAGGCCGAATTCGAGATCATGTACGGCGCCGGCATTTCCCGGAATGGCGAAATCATCGACATGGGCGTGGCGCACAACATGATCGAGAAATCCGGGTCCTGGTATGCCTACAACGGCGAACGTATCGGTCAGGGCAAGGAAAACGCCAAGACCTATCTGGACACCCATCCGGAAGTGGCGCGGGACATCGAAGCCAGGCTGCGCGAAAAGCTGCTGCCGGCGAAACGCGGCGATGCCGGCAAGGCAGAAGCTGCGGGCTGAGAGCCCAGGGTTAATGGGTCATGCGCCGACAACCCCCTTGGCGCGGCCGGAAAGCGGCGGCAGACGAATCGCCGCCTGACCCGGCCAGGAAGCGCAGCGCGGCGCGCAACACCGCTATCGGCCTGCTGGCGCGCCGCGAGCACGCGCAGGCCGAAATCAAGCGCAAGTTGCGGGAGCGGGGCTACGACAAGGAATTGACACTGGAAGTCGTGGATGACCTGACGCGTCAGCGGCTGTTGTCCGATACCCGGTTCGCAGATGCCTTTATTCGTTCCCGGGCGGAACGGGGCAAGGGACCGGTGCGCCTCAAAGCCGAGCTGCGCCAATTGCAGATTCCAGTAGAGCAGATCGAGCGGCAGCTGCTGGCTGCCGAGGTGGATTGGGACGAACTGGCGCGTTCGGTACGACAGCGGAAGTTCGGGAACCGGCCCGCAAATACCCTGAGTGAGCGTGCAAAGCAGATACGCTTCCTGCAATATCGCGGTTTCACAGCGGCGCAGATTCGTGCCGCAATGGGTGCCCGCTGCGAGGACGACCTGCTGGAAACAGGCGACGACGGCGACCCGCCAGCTTTCGATTCGGAAACGTAACGCCAAACCATGTCCAGTAGTACCGCATCTCGACCCAGGTTCCTGTCGAGCGCCGCCCTGCGTGCGCTGTATCTCGAGTATTTCCGCCAGCAAGGCCATCAGATCGTGCCCAGCAGTTCGCTGGTCCCGGGCAATGATCCGACGCTATTGTTCACCAATGCCGGCATGGTGCAGTTCAAGGACTGTTTTCTGGGCAAGGAAAAGCGCGCCTATGTGCGTGCCGCCAGTTCGCAGCGCTGCGTACGCGCCGGCGGTAAACACAACGATCTGGAAAACGTCGGCTATACCGCGCGCCACCACACCTTCTTCGAGATGTTGGGCAATTTCAGCTTCGGCGACTATTTCAAACACGACGCCATCAGGTTCGCGTGGGAATTCGTCACCGGCAAGGACTGGCTGGGGATAGATCCGCAGCGCCTGATGGTCACTGTCTATCAAACCGATGACGAAGCCTTCGAGATCTGGAACAAGGTGGCTGGTGTGCCGGCTGATCGCATTGTGCGTATCGGCGACAAGAAAGGCGGCGGTTCCGATAACTTCTGGCAGATGGGTGATACCGGCCCCTGCGGACCCTGCACAGAAATTTTCTACGACCACGGCGCGCACATCCCCGGTGGCCCGCCCGGCTCGCCAGATGAAGACGGCGATCGCTGGATCGAAATCTGGAACGTGGTGTTCATGCAGTACGAGCGTGGCACTGACGGCAAGCTGACGCCGCTGCCCAAGCCCTCGGTAGATACCGGCATGGGCCTGGAGCGCGTTGCTGCGGTGATGCAGGGTGTGCACTCAAATTATGAGATAGATACCTTCCAGGGCCTGATTCGTGCGGCTGCAGAAGCAACCGGCACCAAAGACCTGAATTCGAGCTCACTGCGTGTGATCGCCGATCACATTCGCGCCTGCACTTTTCTGATTGCCGACGGTGTGCTGCCTTCGAATGAAGGTCGCGGTTATGTGCTGCGGCGAATCATTCGTCGCGCCATTCGTCATGGTTACAAACTGGGTCAGTCGCAGCCCTTTTTCCATACGCTGGTGATCGCTCTGGAAAAGGAAATGGGCGCAACGTATCCCGAACTGATCCAACAGCGCGCGCATATCGAGCGCGCGCTTAAGCAGGAAGAGGAACGTTTCGCGGAAACGCTTGAACGAGGCATGTCATTGCTAAATGACTACCTTGTCGACACTGCGGCAATTATTCAAATGTACCGTGAACAGTATCCCGGCGCACAAGTGGCTTTTCCCTCTTTGCAAACTTGGGAAAACGGGAGTTTCGAGTTTGATGCTGTAGTCGAAGTGAATGATGAGCAGCACATCGCGATACTTGTTCAACCATATCCCTCAACGGATCGTGATTTATTGAGTCGCGCTATGGCATTAGCGGCCAAACCTTTTTTCCCGAATGACGAGCTTTCAATATTTGTTATTACGGGCGAAAACGAGGATCGGGTAGTCGCGGACATTTCCAGCTTAGGAAGTGCTCCTAACTTGAAGATTAATGTCGTGTCACCCGCTCGGCTTGCGCCATTTCGCGTACTACCTGGTGGTGTGGCGTTTAAACTATATGATACATACGGATTTCCAATAGACCTAACTGCTGATGTATGTCGGGAGCGTGGGTTCTCCGTCGATATGAATGGATTTGAAGCAGCGATGGACGCGCAGCGCGAACGTGCACGCGCCGCCAGCAAGTTTCATGCTGGCATGCTCGCTGCCGTTGATATCGCAGTCACGAAGACACAATTCAGCGGTTATGAGTTGGAACAGGATCAGGCCAAGGTGGTGGCGCTGATCCGCGATGCTCAGCAGGTCGATGTCTTGCGCGCAGGTGAGGCGGGTCAGGTGGTGCTGGACCGCACACCGTTCTATGCTGAAAGCGGCGGTCAGGTAGGTGATACGGGGCAGCTTGTTGGCAGCGGTGCGACGTTCGAAGTGAACGATACGCAGAAGCTGGGTGCCGCGCATGCGCACATTGGTCGTGTCGTCAGCGGCGAGTTAAAGGTGGGCCATGTGCTTACGGCGCAGGTAGATCATGCGCGCCGCAGCGCCATTCGTCTGAATCATTCAGCGACCCATCTGCTGCATGCAGCACTTCGCTCAGCTCTGGGCAGCCATGTCACCCAAAAAGGTTCTCTGGTGACTGCAGATCGTTTGCGTTTCGACTTCTCGCATTATTCGGCGGTGTCGAGCGAGGAGTTGCAGCACATTGAAGAACTGGTAAATGCACAGGTGCGTGCCAATGCTGCGGCAGAAACCAGAGTCATGAATCAGGAAGCGGCAGTGGCTGCCGGCGCCATGGCGCTATTCGGCGAAAAATACGATGACGAAGTACGGGTATTGCGCATCGGGGATTTCTCAATGGAGCTCTGCGGCGGTACCCATGTTGGCAGGGCGGGTGACATCGGCCTGTTCAAGATCGTCAGTGAGTCGGGTGTTGCGGCTGGAATCCGTCGTATCGAGGCGGTTACGGGGCAGGGCGCCCTGGATTGGGTGGCTGATTCCGAGGCGTTGTTGCGCGGTGTTGCCGGGATGGTCAAGGCCAGCCGCGACGATGTTGAGGACAAGGTACGGCAACTCATTGAACGCAGTCGCAAACTTGAAAAGGAGGTGGCGCAGCTCAAATCCAGGCTCGCCAGTGGCCAGGGTAGTGATTTGTCCGCATTGGCGGTGGATGTGGCAGGCACCAAGCTGGTTACCAGTGTGATCGACGGTGCTGACGTGGCGGCGTTGCGCGAGGCTGTTGATCAGCTGAAGAACAAACTCAAATCAGCAGTGATCGTGCTGGCCTCGGTGGTTGACGGCAAGGCTGCGCTGATTGCCGGTGTCACTCAGGATCAGACGGCGCGTGTCAAGGCTGGCGATCTGGCGAATTTTGTTGCCCAGCAGCTGGGTGGGCGCGGTGGTGGCAGGCCGGATATGGCTCAGGCAGGCGGCAATGATGTCGCCAAGCTTCCTGAGGCGATGCAATCCGTACAGGGATGGCTGCAAACGCGGCTCTCCTGATGTCAGGCGCGAAAGCAGCGACTGGCCGGAGTGAACTGTCTGAAAAGCGAGCTGTCCAGCAATACGCAGGTTGAGTTCGCGGCATAAGAGGTACCTTATGTGATGAGCGGTACCTGAACGGACAGCGAATCAGGGAATTGCCGATCTACTGGAGCAGCTGTGTTTACTAATCTGCACATGCGTGGCGCTTATGCGACGAGCAAATACGTGGCGTAAGGAGCGAGTGACCTCTACAATCACGCCTATCTCTTGGCAAGGAGCAGACATGTTAATTTTGACTAGACGCGTTGGTGAAACTGTAATGATCGGCGATGACGTCGCAGTTACAGTGCTTGGAGTAAAGGGCAACCAGGTTCGAGTTGGTGTTAACGCCCCCAAAGAAGTTTCTGTGCATCGGGAAGAAATCTACGAGCGTATCAAGCGTGAAGAGCAGGCGGGCGTTCCGCCCCGTCGTTCCGCTTCGTCCGATACCGGCTCCTGATGCTTGAATAATTGCCACACCTGCCGCTGTCGGGCGGGTGTGGCGTTTTTCCACTCGAAACTCAATAATTTCCCTGTTTCAGGCCTTTACGGATGCCGTACCGGCAAGTATTCTTGCCGCCCTCTTGCGGCAGCCCCTCCAGCACGTGTCCACGTACTGAAGGGTGGTGCTGACTTCCAGCCCGTTTGTGGGCACTAGCAGGAAGTTTGTGGCTTGAGATGCTGATCCTCACTCTGGGTTGATTGCGTGGCGTGGGTCAGGCAGTTGACGCAAGATCTGGGCGGACAGTGGTAGGTATCGTGCGCCGGAGAGATGGCCGAGTGGTCGAAGGCGCGCCCCTGCTAAGGGCGTATGGGTCAAAAGCCCATCGAGGGTTCGAATCCCTCTCTCTCCGCCAGTTTTAGTATGCAGGGCTTCCTGGCCCTGCATACTAAAACTGATGGTGAGAAAGTTGGGATTGAACCCGGAAAAGAGGGTTCGACAAATTTTGTAGGAACAAATTTGAACATTGCAGCGGCGCGAAGCGTCGATGCATTGGCCCCGAAGGGGCGAAGACTAGGATGGTCTGAGTAATCCCTCTCTCTCCGCCAGACAATTTTCTCAGTGCGCCCGTAGCTCAGTTGGATAGAGCGCATGGCTACGAACCATGAGGTCGGGAGTTCGAATCTCTCCGGGCGCGCCATTTTCCTTACCCCCAGACCCTACCTGTCTGCCCTCGGGCGCGCGCAATCATCGTGCGCCTACGGTTGTGGCTTATCATGCACACACCTGTGTTCAGGCGCTGAGATCACTCCGATCGCAAGTCGCAGGGAATATTCGGGAGTCGCCCCATGCCAAAGTCTGTGCTGATGGTTGCGGTGATGTTGACGATGCTCGTTGCCTGCTCTTCGGTACCGGAAGTACCGCCACAGGAATCGGCACAGGGGCTGGCGGGCACGTCATGGCGCCTGGTCAAGTTCGAGGGTGGAGATGGCGCCATCCTCGCACCAGATGACCGCAACAAGTACACGCTCGGTTTCGATGCCGGTGGCAGTGTTGTTGCCCGCATTGATTGCAATCGTGGCCGGGCAACATGGAAATCCGTTTCACCCGGCCAGCTCGAACTCGGCGCGTTCGCTCTCACCCGGGCCGTGTGCCCACCCGGTTCGCTTCATGAGACGATCGCCCGGCAATGGCCTAACGTGCGCTCATACGTTCTGCGCAACGGTCACCTCTACCTGTCTCTGATGGCGGATGGCGGTATCTACGAGTTTGAGCCCGTAACCGCGCATGCGCAGCAAGCCGCTGCGATCATAGAGAACACGTACTGGAAGCTGATGCGCATCGGCAGCAAGCCTGTAACCGCAAGCGATTCGCAGCGAGAGCTGCACCTTGTTCTGCACTCCGATAATCAGCGAGTAACCGGAGCCGACGGCTGTAATCGGTTTACCGGCGGTTACTCACTTGCCGGACAGAAACTCACTTTCTCGAAGATCGCCAGCACGATGATGGCCTGCGCGAACGGTATTGAGCAGGAGCGGGCGTTCCATGGCGTTCTCGGAAATGTGTCAGGTTGGCGTGTTGAGGGCGCAATGCTCGAGCTGCTTGATTCAGCCGGCACGTCGTTGGCGCAGTTCGAATCGCGCCCCATGCCATAGGATGTTCTGTTCAGGACCGCTTGTCTTGACGTTTCATGCTTGAGATGCCGTTGCGGCTGGTGACGATGCAGCGTGAGTCAGGGGCAGGCGATACCGTTACGTCGGGTTTTCGAGGCGGCTGTCGGGTGAAGCAGGAATCTGTCTCTTGAATACCGATCCGCGACAGAGTTGGTCGCACGACGCCAGCCTTGGGCAGTTTTTTGGCAAGGAAGCAGCTCGCATCGCCCGATACAGTAACTCCATCTACTTAGCGGAGATTGTGCAATGAAAATCGGTGTAGCCAGGGAAATCAAGATTCATGAGTATCGCGTTGGTCTGACGCCGGCCGGCGTGCGCGAACTGCGTAACAATGGTCACGAGATCATTATCGAAAACAACGCTGGCGCTGGCGTGGGCTTTGACGACGCGAGCTATGTCGAGGCAGGCGCGAGGATTGCCGCCACCGCTGCCGCGGTATTCGCCGACGCGGATATGGTGGTTAAAGTCAAAGAGCCGCAGCCCGCCGAGTATGCACTGTTGCGACAGGGACAAACCCTGTTTACCTACCTGCATCTTGCTGCCGATCCGGCGCAGGCACAGGCTTTGATGGCCTCCGGTGTTACCGCAATTGCGTATGAAACCGTAACGGCTGTTGATGGTTCCCTGCCCTTGTTAACGCCCATGAGCGAAGTTGCGGGGCGCATGTCGGTGCAGGTGGGCGCTGCCAGCCTGCAGAAAGTCAATGGTGGTCGCGGCATGCTGCTGGGTGGCGTGCCGGGCGTTGATCCGGCCAAAGTCGTCATTCTGGGTGGCGGCGTTGCCGGTACGCACGCGGCGGAAATGGCGGTGGGCATGCGTGCCGATGTAACGATTGTGGATCGTTCAATCAAGCGTTTGCGTGAGTTGTCGGTGCAGTTCGGCGCGTCGCTGAAAACCGCCTTTGCCACCACGGCCACTATTGAGTCACTGGTTGCCGACGCGGACCTGGTCGTCGGCGCAGTGCTGGTGGTTGGCGCCGCTGCGCCAAAGCTGGTGACGCGCGCCATGCTGAAAACCATGCGTCCCGGTGCGGTGCTGGTGGATATTTCCATCGATCAGGGCGGCTGCTTCGAAACCAGCCACCCGACATCGCATTCCGAACCGACGTTTGTTCTGGATGGCATCGTTCACTACTGCGTGACCAACATGCCGGGCGCCGTACCGCGTACTTCGACGCTGGCGCTGACCAATGCAACCCTGCCGTACATCAAACAACTGGCCAATCTGGGCGTTGCCCAGGCGCTGGCGCGTGATCCACATCTGGCCAATGGTGTGAATATCCATCAAGGCAAGGTGACCCATGCGGCTGTCGCCCAGGCGCTGGGCATGGCCTGCCAGCCGTTGCGCGTTGCTGCCTGAGTGCCATTTCAAGTGATTGTTCCTATATCGAAAATTCCCGTGGGCTTGCCATCGTCCGGAAGCACTTTTTGTGAGATCAGGCACGCTCGCCATGTCATCCAGATCGCTGCGAAGCCTTGTCTTATTGAGCCAATCCATCTAGTCTGAAAACGTGCGTCGGCATATCACCTCAAGAATCCTGTTGTCGTTTCTGTTGCTGTGGCAGCTGGGGGCGGGCGAGTTCGTGCATGCGCATGGCATTGCCACCATGAACGCACAACATGCTGCAGCAATCGTTGCCGACCAGGCTCCAGCCGCTGAAGAACACTGCGCTGAACATGCGTCCATGACTGCGAATGAGACGATGGAAATGTCCGAAGCAATGTCTGTGCACTTGGCAATGGATGCTGAGGAGATGAGTGCGCATCAGGACAAATCAGCCCCTGACTGTTGCCAGTCGTTGCTGTGCAAGTGTCCCTGCATACAGGCACTGGCCTTGTCCCTGTCTCTTCCTTATGTGCCCACGGCATTGCCTGATGCGCAGCCGGCGCAGATTGTGGTCGCTCCCGTGTTACATGCCGGAATCACCGGTCTGTTCCGACCTCCCATTTAAGTCATCCTGCCCTGCAGAGTTCAGCACCGTTCCGTGCGAGTGCTGAGTTGACTTGAGTCATGACCGTGGCGATGCGCTGCGGTTGGGAGGCTAAATGAAACGATGGACACCTGTTGCAGGTGCTTTGTCGGTGGGCATGGTGCTTGCCGGCTGCGCCACCATTCCTGATGATCGTGGCGCTGCCACGACGGCGCTTGTAAATACACGCTCGGATGTCGCTGCCGGCACAGCGGTGGCCGGTGGCGATGCGCAGAGTGAAGTGGCAAGGATTCTTGCTGCGCCGATGGATGCCGAAGCTGCCGTGCGCGTCGCCTTGCTGCAAAGTCCGCGCATGCGGGCACTGTACGCGCAGCTGGGTTTTGCGCATGCCGATATCTACGACGCCAGTCGCATGTCGAATCCTTCGGTGGGCTACATGGCCTCGACAGGCGGCAGTGAGGTCAACAGAACTACCTGGAGCCTGTCGCAAAGTTTTACCGAGCTGCTGTTTATCGGCTATCGCACCCGTGTTGGCCGCAGCCAGCTATTGCAGGCTCAGCAGAGGACTGCCAGCGAGATTCTGCAGCTGGAAGCCGATGTGCGCGGCGCCTACTACGACTATGTCAGTGCTGCACTGGTGGCGCAGATGCGCGAACGAGTCACGGCATTGACCAGTGCATCGGCGCAATACGCGCAGCAGTTGTTTGATGCCGGCAATATCAACGCCTTGCAGCTGAGCCGCGAACAGGCCATGGCCAGCGCGGCCAGGATCGAACAACGCACCGCCGCCATTGCCGCCAGAGCCGCACAGAGCAACCTGATGAGCATGCTGGGGGTGGCGATGAAGGATGCTGATGGCGCTGCGCAGTTTGTCGTAACGCTGCCACTGCCCGTGACGGTGAAGGGCGAGGTGAAGGCCTTGCAGGAATGGGCGTTGACACAACGACTGGACCTGCTGGCGCTGCGCGAACAGGTCAGCATGCAGGATGCCAATCTCACGCACACGCGGCGCTGGCGCTGGCTGGGTGGCGGGCGAGTTCTCGCCGAACGAGAGACCGAAAATGGCGAGACTTTCACGGGCCTGGGCGCCGAGCTGGAAATACCACTGTTCAATCAGGGCGGCGGCAATCTGGCGCGCGCCGATGCCAGCCTTGAAACTGCCAAAGCCAGGCTGGCCGGACTGGAAACCGAGATCGGCAACGATCTGATGGTGCGTCATGAGGCGCTGCAGGCCGCGCAAGCCAATGTTGAAGAGTATCGGCAGAAGCTGGTGCCACTGCGTGAGCAAGTAGTGAACCTGAGTCAGCAACAGCAGACTTTCATGTTCATTGGCACCTTCGAACTGCTGTCGGTCAAGCAGCAGGAAATGGATACCTATCAGGCTTACCTCGAAGCGGTGCGCGATTACTGGATTGCATATACCGAACTGCGTCGTGCCGCAGGCGGCAAACTGCCGGCCGGCATTGACGCAGAAAGTACCGGCATTTCCGTGGGCGTTGACGCGCAGGTTGCTGGCACCGATGGCGCCGGTGCAGCGCCACGACAAACGGAGGACATGGATCACAGCGGCCATGACATGTCCACCCTGAAACCGGGTACGGGAGAAACACCATGAAATTGTCACGACGTCATATGTTGCTGGCCTCGGGCAGCGCGGCTCTTGGAAGTGCAGCGATGGGCAATGCAGTCAGCGCGAACGCCGCCGCACAGCCGGCAGATGAGCCGGTGCCTGTAAGCCGTTCTCCCGGCAACTACAAGCCGGTGCGAACCCTGAATGGCTGGACGCTGCCATACAGAATGAAAAACGGTGTGAAGGAATTTCATCTGGTCGCAGAAGAAATCGATCACGAATTCGCACCGGGTTGCCGCGCGAAATGCTGGGGCTACAACGGCACCACGCCGGGTCCCACAATCGAAGCTGTGGAGGGCGACCGCGTGCGCATCCTGGTCACCAATCGCCTCAACGAACACACCACCATTCACTGGCATGGCATTTTGCTGCCGTCGGGCATGGATGGTGTGGGCGGCCTGTCGCAGCCGATGATTGGGCCGGGTGAAACCTATGCGTACGAATTCACTTTGAAACAGCATGGCACGTACATGTATCACCCGCATGCTGACGAGATGGTGCAGCTTGCGGTGGGCATGATGGGCATGTTCGTCATTCATCCGCGAGATGGTGACGCCGTGCCGGTTGATCGTGACTATGCCTTCCTGCTGCACAACTGGGCATTGCATCCGGGGACGTATCGGCCCGATCCGTCGATCATGCAGGAGTTCGATCTGTGGACCTTCAACAGCAAGGTGTTTCCGGCCATCGATTCCTTGGTGGCGAGAGAGGGTGATCGAGTGCGTCTGCGTATCGGCAATCTGTCGATGTGGAATCACCCCATGCACCTGCATGGTCATGTCTACGTGGTCACTGGTTCAGACGGTGGGCGCTGGCCGCGCTCGCAATGGCGCAAGGAAATCACAGAGATTATTGGAGTGGGTCAGGTGCGCGATCTGGAGTTTGTCGCGACGCGCGGCGATTGGGCGCTGCACTGCCACATGTCGCATCACACCATGAATGCCATGGGTCACGGCGTACCGAACGTGCTGGGTGCGGACATCGCGCAAAGTGAAGATGCCATCAAAAAGCTGTTACCCGGTTACATGGTCATGGGCACCAATGGCATGGCCGAACATGCCGATCATGCGGCGATGGGCCACATGCAGGGGCCAGACAATACACTGCCCATGATGATGGGCAAGGGACCGCATGGAAACCTGGAAATGGGCGGCATGTTTACGGTGATGAAGGTGCGCGAGCAACTGGCTGCCAATGACTACCGCGATCCAGGCTGGTACGACGCTCCCAGAGGAACCGTCGCAAGCATGGTCAGCGAGGACCCGGACTACGGCGCGCCGGTGCGACGTAATCCTTATGCGGCCGGATCGTCATAACAATACGAGTTGTGATTTGCAGAGTTATCGTTGATTCACTTTCAGAAACTTGAACTGGAGATTGTGATGAAAAAATTATTGTCCGTGATTGCGCTGGCATCACTTGCGCTTACGGGTGTCGCCTTTGGTCATGCCCATGTGCAGAAGTCGGAACCGGCCAACAACAGCAGCATTGTGCAACCGCCCAAGAACGTAATGCTGGAATTCAATGAAGCAGTATTGCTGACGGCACTCACCCTGCAGAAAGGCGATGCCCAGGCGCAGGATCTCGGTCCGCTGCCCAAGGCAGCCGCCAAGCAAGTCAGTGTACCGATGCCGGCAGTAGACGCAGGCAGTTACATCATCAAGTGGCGTGCGGCCGGTGATGATGGTCACGTCATGTCCGGCAAGGTGCTGTTCAAAGTGGCGCCGGCTGCGAAGCCACAGTAATTAACTTCATCCCAAGCCTCCCGCATGCAGGGGAGGGTGGGGTGCTGGCTGTACACGCAGGATTGTCATGTCAGTTGATCTTTTTTCCGTGGTCATTCGTGCACTGGGCTTCATTGCCTTGTTTCAGGCAGTGGGCAACGTGCTGTTCGTAGCCATGTTTGCTGATCTGTTGGGCTCATCCACTGCCAGCATCAGAAACAGTGCACGTAACAGCGCTTGGCTGGCCGTGGCATCGATTGCTTTGTATCAGTTGCTGGGTGCAGCACGCATGACCGGTGAATACGCGGGTCTCGGTAACTGGTCCATGCAAGCCCTGTCTTTCAGCTCGAATGTCGGTGTGGCCAACGAAATCCGGGTGCTGGGCTTGTTGTTGATCGCGTTCTCAGTAGCGCGTTCGGGAACCGGTGCAGTGCTTGCAGCAGTCACCGCAGCTTGCATGGTGGTGATGTCATTTGTGATCACCGGCCACACCGCCGCCAGTCCGCAACGCTGGCTGTTGGCACCCCTGTTGGTGGTGCATCTGTGGGTGGTGGCGTTCTGGTTCGGCAGCCTCTGGCCGCTGTTGCAGATGAGTTCACGTGAACCAAACCCGGTAGCTGTGGCCGTGATTGAAAAGTTCTCCGCCATTGCAACCTGGCTGGTGCCGGGCATTGCAGTGGCTGGAGTGGTGATGGCCTTTGTGCTGTTACCGGATGTCAGTGCGCTGCTTGCACCCTATGGGTTGTTGTTGCTGGCCAAAATCGCCGGCTTTGCAGTGCTGCTGGGACTGGCGGCGTTCAACAAGTGGCGATTGCTACCGTCGATAGCAGCAGGCCAGGGCGGTGCGATGCAATCATTCCGCCGCAATGTTGTGCTGGAGATTGTGCTGCTTTGCGGGGTGTTGATTGTCACCGCCTTCATGACTGGGCTCTATTCCCCAGAGCCATGATCAAGCGCCGCATGGATCGCGATATTGGTGTGGCGCCGCAATGCAAACGGCCGACATGGTGCGCGCCTTACATTAAATAATTACAAGCTTGCCGATACGCTCCCATATACAGAGTAAGCTGCCCGCGCTCGTGATCCGGGACCCCGATTCATAACGGAGGACTTATGACGCAACGCTTGCTGACCGCCCCCGCCTTCCTGTTCGTGACCGCCCTGTTCGCAGTAAACGTGGGGCACGCGCAAACCTTCAAGGTTGCCAAGTACAGTATCGGCGGTGATGGCGGTACGGATTACATTACGGCCGAGCCCGGCACGGGTCGCGTCTTTGTATCCCGCGCCACCCACGTCATGGTGATCGATGGCCCGACCGGAAAGGTGATCGGCGACATTCCGGATACACCACGCATGCATGGTATCGCGTTGGTCCCCAGGTGGAATCACGGCTTTACCACCAATGCCGGCGATTCGACAGTCACGATGTTCGATCTTAAAACCCTCGCCGCGATCAAGAAGATCGAAGTCCCGGTCGGCGGTCTGGACGGCATCATGTACGACGACTTCTCCGACCGGATCATTCTCACCAATCACAGCAAGCCCGGCACCGCCACCGCAATCGATCCCAATGTCGGTGCAGTTGTCGGTCAGGTAGAGCTTGAGGACGATGCACCGGAAGGTGCGGCCAGTGATGGCAAGGGCAGGATCTTCGTCAACAACGAACGCAAGAACACCATCCAGGTGATCGACGTCAAGACGATGCAGGTGCTCGCCTCCTGGCCCATCGCGCCCTGTGAAGCGCCGACGGGAATCGCCTACGACCGCAATACCAACCGCATTTTCTCGGGTTGCAGCAAGACCTCCGTGGTGGTTGATCCCGCTACTGACAAGGTGGTGGCGACGATTGCAAATGGCGATGGCGTCGATGCAATGGGCTGGGACCCAATAGAGAAGTTGATGTACATCCCCGCTGGCCGGGATGGCAACGTCACGGTGGTACATCAGGACTCGCCGGATCAGTACACGGTGAGGGCTACGGTGGTCACGATGCCCGGCACCAAGACCATCGCGGTAGATCCCACAAAACACGTGGCGTACCTGTTCACGCCTGAATACGGTCCGGCCCCCGCGCCAGAACCAGGCGCACCACCGCCACCGCCGGGCCGCCCGGTGCGCGGGCCGGTGATCGGCGCGTACTTCTTCGCCATCAGTCACTGATTGCAGGGTCGACATTGCAGTGCGACGTCTGGACCGGTTGGTCTGGACGTCGCACTGAGCATTTTACGATTGCCGATACTGCAATCGAATCTGCCATAGGGATACAATCGTTCTCGACCCTACCTTGGAAATAGCAAATCTTTGAAATAAATGGTCCCGGGTGAGGATCAACATCGACGAATGCGCGAAACAGAAGAGTTCAGGGAGAAGATCATGCGCAGAAATTTTCTGATGAGCTGGGTTCTTGGCAGTCTGTTGTCGGTCGTCGCAATGTCAGTGACTGTGGCGGAAACGCCTCTGGAAGTGTACGGGCGCCTGCCATCTCTTGAAGATGTTGCCTTGTCGCCCGATGGCTCGCGTATCGCCTACGTTCGAACCAAGGACGAAGATCGCATCGTCTATGTCACCTCGCTTGCTGATCATAAAGCGCTGCACGCACTGCGCGTGGGGACTAGCAAGTTGCGTGGGTTGATGTGGGGTGACAATGATCATTTGTTGATCATCACATCGTCAGCCAATGCGCCCATGGAGTTGTTGGGCTCGAAGGCGGAGTTTTTTCTACTGCAGTCGTTTGATGTGGTGAGCGGCAAGGCAGTAGATGCGATGCGTGGTGACCCAACCCAAGTAGCGCTAAACGTCATCGGCGGTTTGCCAATGGTGCGCAACGTTAACGGTGTCCCGGCGGTATTCATAGTGGGCTATGCCTTGCACGACAGGCAGATCCGTCCGACGCTATTTCGCTACAGTTTCACACGTGGACAGGGGCGGGCCGTGGTTGTCGCCCGTGGCGATCAACCTTTTACTCGCTGGGCCGTCGACAAGAATGGTGATGTAGTTGCAACCGAGGTTTACAACCAACGCAGTCGTCGCTGGGCATTGAATATGCGTATCGATGATCGCATGACCACGGTGGCGTCGGGTGAGGCGGAAATTGAGTACCCGACCTTGTCGGGTTTTGCGCCGGATGGAAGTGCTTTGTGGCTGGAAACAATCGAGAACAACACTCCTGTGTGGAAATCAGTGGCGTTGAAAGACGGCGCAACGACCATGGCGCTTGCCGAAACCAGGGGTTTTGAAGACCTGATCACTGAGCGCCATACCGGTCGCGTTATTGGCGGCAGATTGAAGAATGCGGCTCACGATCTTGAGTTTTTCGACAACCATTTGCACGAAACCTGGAAGGTAATCGAGCACGCGTTTCCGGACGAACGCGTCGATCTGGTGTCCGCTTCCGACGGGTTCAAAAAATTGATTCTACGGGTTGATGGCCCCCGCCATGGCTATATCTATGTGAAATTTGATACCGACACGTTCGAGGCGGATCAACTCGGAAAGGTCTACGATGGCTTGAACCAATACGCACAGGTGCGTTCGATACGCTACCCGGCAGCCGATGGCATGGAGATTCCGGCCTTTGTTACCTTGCCACCGGGTCGTGGTGAAAAGAACTTGCCACTGATCGTGTTGCCACACGGCGGTCCTGCAGCACGGGATACGGGGGATTTCGACTGGATGGCGCAGGCTTTTGCCTCACGCGGCTATGCCGTGCTGCAAGGCAACTATCGTGGCTCGGACCTTGGCTGGCAATTCATGTCGGCGGGATTCGGCGAATGGGGGCGCAAGATGCAAACCGATTTGTCCGATGGCGTAAGGGCGCTGGTGAAGCAGGGGCTGGTTGATCCGCAGCGCGTCTGCATCGTGGGTGCCAGCTATGGAGGGTATGCGGCGCTAGCCGGTGCCAGCATGGATACCGGCATATATCGTTGCGCAGTGTCCGTCGCCGGCGTCTCGGACTTGAGTACATTCCTGTCCTGGATCAGTGTGATGTCTGGCAGTAGTGACAGCCTGAGCATACGATATCTGGATCGATACCTGGGCGCTGCAACTCCAAAGGATCCGGTGGTGAAGGAACGCTCACCTTTACAACAGGCGGCGAACATCACCATTCCGATCATGCTGATTCACGGTCGTGATGACACCATTGTGCCGTTTGAGCAGAGTACGCTGATGCTGGACGCGCTAAAGCGTCTTGATAAACCAGTCGAAATGGTCGAGCTGAAGAAAGAGGACCACTGGCTATCGCGCGGCGAGACGCGTTTGCAGATGCTGCAAGCGACGGTGAGATTTCTACTCGATAACAATCCGTCCGAATAGCAGCGAATTGCTCGTTATCCTGCGCGGTCGCACGAACCGTGCCTGCAGCATCACCGGGCCGGGGATCGGGGGTGACCTGCCGGCATTCTTCGGACCATCGGTTGCTTAGGAGATAGGCGATTGTGACCGGCCCCGGAAATGGTATCGGGCAAGGCCGATGCCGCACACGCGAAGGAATTCAGCTCACTCGGTTTCCGTAGGCGGCGATAGTCATGAGGCTGGGAGGTTGCTCTGCGGTACAGGAAACGCAACCGGAGAGAATGGCGAATGTGACAGCTCGTAACATTCCACGACCCTAGCAGGTGGGGCGGGCGTTAGCGTCTCCGCGCCCTCTGTTCTCAGCTGATCTGGCGTTTGTCGCGCCAAGCATTTACTCTTTGGGGGTCTTAACCACTCAATAATAATAGGGAGCACGCATGGAATTAACTAATCTTGAACTCGTTCCGGGCAAAAGCATAATCAAGCATTTGGGTCTGGTACAGGGGTCGACAGTACGTAGCAAGCATGCCGGCAAGGATTTTCTGGCGGGACTGAAAAACTTTGTTGGTGGCGAACTGAAGGGCTATACCGAACTGCTGAATGAAGCGCGCGAGGAAGCCATCGAACGCATGGTGGCGCAGGCACGATCAGCCGGCGGCAATGCGGTGATCAATGTTCGCTTTTCCACTTCCAACATCGCTTCCGGCGCCGCCGAAGTGATGGTGTATGGCACAGCTGTAGTGGTGCAGTAGCCATGGAAGCACTCATTCAACTCGGGTTCTTTGCTGTTCTATTGCTGATAGGCTTGATTTTCGGTGTCGCTGCCGAGAAGCGTCACTTCAAGGAAATTCAGCGCCGTGAAGCAGAGCTGCGTGACATTCTGATCTTCAATGAAAAGCGCCTGCCCGCGGATCGCGCTTTTCGTGAAGGCACATTGGTCGTGGGTTCGGTGGTCATTGCCGAGGACTACTTCAAACGCATTGCTGCTGCCCTGCGCAGCTTTGTCGGTGGAAGACTGACTGTGTATGAATCTCTGATGGACAGGGGGCGCCGTGAGGCGATTGTGCGCATGAAAGCCGCAGCGCGCGAACGCGGCGCCAACATGGTGTTCAACGTGCGCTTCGAAACTTCATCACTGGCAGAAGGCAGCCCCGGCCAGAGGACAGTGTTTTCCGCTGAGTTCATTGCCTACGGCACGGCGTTGATTCCTTGACGTAGCGCCATGAGCTACGAGAACCCCGAGGTTTCGCACGAGTTTAATGTCTCCCGCGAGAGCCCGCTGGTGGAGTTCTTGCGGCTCGCGGCGGGTATTGGCATTTGCGTACTGCTGCTGACGGCGGTGTTGTATTTTTTTGGTGGACAACTTGCACGACTCATTCCTTTCTCCACAGAGCGGTCATGGGTTGGCGAGCAAGTGATCGGCGTACAGGCGGACGAACCGCTCACTCAGCAGCAGGCAGACATTGAACGTTATCTGCAATCACTGGTAGATAGTCTGGCTGCAAACATGGCGCTGCCGCAGGATATGAAGCTCACGGTCCACTATACCGACATGGACGTACCCAATGCGTTCGCGACCTTGGGCGGGCACATTGTCGTCACCAGCGATTTGTATCGCCGCTTGCCCAGCGAGAATGCACTGGCCATGGTGTTGGGACACGAGATTGCTCACATCAAGGCGCGCGATCCTATTTCTGCTGTCGGTGGCGGTGCGTCGGTGGCCGTGTTGTTGGCGCTGGTGGGTGATGCGAGTGCCTTGCTGCCAAGAGTCAGTCAACTGGTCCTGCTGGGCTATTCGCGGCGCGCAGAATCCGCCGCTGACGAAGATGCCATCAAAGCCGTTACTGCTCACTACGGTCACGCAGGCGGCGCGGCCGCATTGTTTGAAGTGCTCGCCGATTATCAGGACGAGAAAGGAATTTCGGTGCCGTCACTGTTATCGACGCATCCAGCCGATGCCGAGCGCATTGCACGCATCAACGCAGCAGCAGCCACCTGGGATGTACAGCGACAGCCGTTACGGCAGATCGCCGTGCCGCTCACGGCTGAGTAGCTGGTGTCCATTGAGCAGAAGGTATTCTAGCCGGCGACTCAAATTAACAGGTGAATAGTGCCGGGCCCTCGATCCGCATGTATTTTGGACAGGGGGTTTGTGGACGCATGACTAGCTGCGGATCGACGGCCTGGCATCAATGCCGATTCATAAACCATTCCGCAGGCCACTCTCGCTATCTGCGAGATTTCATCTAAGATGCGCAGGCCTTGGGTTCCGTGGTCGAGTCACTGCAGCAACATCAATTTGCCAGGAGATTTGAACCGATGAGAGTGCGTGCTTTAGCCCTGTCGCTTGCGACGTTGCTGGCCTGTGCGGTGGGGTCGGTTTCTGCGCATCATTCCTATGCCATGTTCGACATGCAGAAGGAAGTGAAGCTGGAGGGCACGGTCAAGGAATATCAGTGGACCAATCCTCACATCTGGATCCAACTGCTGGTGACGGACGCGGGCGGTCAGGCGGTGGAGTGGGCCATCGAGTGCAACAGCACCAAGACCATGAGCGCCGTGGGCTGGACGCGCAAGACGCTCAAAGCCGGCGACAAGATCAGCGTGGTCATTCATCCGCTCAAGACCAGTGACGAGCCGGGCGGGGCGCTGGTGTCCGCAGTGATCAACGGCCGGACGTTGACTGAGAGTGTCGTGGGCTCACAACCCTCGAAGCCGGAGGCCAAACAATGAAAAATTGGGCCCTGCGCGCTTCGCCTTTCTGGCTGCCATGCTGGCCCTCAGGATGGCTATTAGCCGCCGGATGTTCGCTGTTCGCGTGGGCAGCCGTGGGCTCCGCCGCGCCCGCTGGCGGGCAGGCGGCATCGCAGTCAGCTCTTCACGGGCCGGGAAGTCTCACCGGCATCTGGCTGACCACCGGTTACAAGAGTTCTCGCGTGAGCGCGCGTTCGCGCGTCGTCATGACCGCCGAAGGCAAACCGCCTCCGCTCCTGCCGGCAGCCGCTGCGCTACTCGAGCAACGCCTTGCGGACGCGGATCGCGGCTATCCATACGCGAACACCATGGCATCCTGCCTGCCGGGCGGTATGCCCCTGATGATGATCGCCGGCGCGCCGTACCCGATCCAGATTCTCGAAAACCCCGGCCAGGTCAGCATGCTGTTCGAGGAGCAGAATCATTTCCGCATCATTTCTCTCAATGGTAAACACCCCGAAGATCCCGATCCCACGTACATGGGCCATTCCGTCGGGCACTGGGAAGGCGACACACTGGTGGTGGACACGATAGCTCTCAGCGAGCGCACGACCATCGATCAGGTCGGCATGCCCCATTCCGAAGATCTGCATCTTGTGGAGCGTTATCGTCGACTGGATCGGGACACACTCGAGGTGCTGGTCACTCTCACCGATCCCAGGACCTTCAGCAGCCCATGGCAGGCACGCGCGGTCTACAAAAGCGCTCCGCCGGGCACCGTCGTAGGCGAATATATCTGCGAGAACAACCGCAACACGCCGGACGCGCAGGGTCACATGGGCTTTCAAAGATGAGCGCCTGTAGGCAGATTGGAAATTGCGACATCGCCTGTTGATACCATAGGGAGAGTCTGATTGATGTCATGCCCGCGCAGGCGGGCATCCAGTAAGAGAATGATTTAACTGGATTACAAACTGTGTCCTGCAGTTTGCCCTTCGGGCCATCGGTAAACCGATGTTCGCTGCGGCATCCTGCCTGCGCAGTCCCGCATTCGCGGGAATGACGAATAAGAGGTTAATCAGACCTTCTATAGTGCACGATTTTAGCATTCAGATCAGGATGGGGGAGACATGATTAGAAGTTCAAAGATGCTGCTACTTGCCGTTATCTGCGTGACAGCGTCAAGCGCTTTTGCAGCACAGGATTCGATCATTTCTACGGTGCCGGCCGGAGGTTGGGCGCCACTTGAGCCCGCAACGCCGCTGTTTTTCCGCCATGACTGGACGCGGACGGAGAGGCAACATCCGGTAACACAGGCAGATCTGGCCAATCAGAATCTGGAACTGAAGTTGTACGGTCCGTCGGGCAAGCAAATTCTGACCGCCTCAGCGCCGGCGGCGAGCATGACTGGCGGCGCACCACCGCACATATTCACAGGAATGTGCGAGCAGCTGTGTGCAGCAGCGTTGCGCGACAAGAATAACTTCGTCGATCTCAGCGGCCTGGGCAAGATCCGCTGGAGTGTCAAGGTATCCGGTCCGCACCATATTCACCCGATCATCAAGCTGGCTGATGGCACCTGGCTGCTGGGCGAACACGAAGATCATAACGAGCTCGATTTCAACTTGAGTGAATTCAACCTCGCCGAGTCGCGCTGGATGAAGCTGGATATCGATACGGTGCACACGCGTGGAAAATGGCTGGAGAAGAGTGCGCTGGATTTCACCAAGGTGGATGAAATTGGTTTCACCGACCTGATGCCCGGCAGCGGCCACGGCGATGGCGGCTTCATGGACATGGGCTGGATCGAAGTGTATGGCAAGCCCGTGCCCCGATGAGCCATTGAATTCGACTTGCCAAGCTCATGCCGCATGAAAAGCAATCATGCCGATGAGCACCAGAAAACTGACCAGCTGAACACTGAAGAAAGAAAATCGCACTGCCACGAACGCATCGGTTTGCACATGCGCCACATGGACCAGCGACTGACAGACGCGTGCGATCAGAATAGTGGTGCATAGGGAATCCACCACCGGGCCGCTGATGCCCATGACCGAAATCGCCAGCACGATGGCGCCGAACACGGGCAGATTTTCCACGCAGTTCGCATGGGCGCGTGTGCCGCGCCGATACCAATCCTCGCCTTCAAGCTGATCGCTGCGGAATGAGGCAATCGCAGCATGCCGGAACAGGATCTTGGCCCATCGATACACACCCACGGTGGCGGTCAGCAGCATCAAAGTCCATGCGGCGAAGCCGAGCAACATCCACATTGGTATGGTCATGGCAGTTGTCCTGTTCCGGACATGTACAGTCAGCCATTCATGATCGGCGCCAGCGCAGTCTGAATCTGCGCCATCTGCGCTGGCGTCGTCATGCTGGTCAGCAGCTGGCCAAAGTGCGGATGCCGCACGCCCGAGATGATGTATTGCCAGCGGTAGGCGGACAGTACGGTGGCCTTTATTTCTGTGATCTCTTCAGCGTTGAAGGGTCGTGCGACATTGCGAATAAAGTAGTCCGCATCGGACGCCGACTGTGCCTGCAGGATTCCGTCTACGGCGGCCACGAGGGCAATCAGATCGTTCACCGCCTGATCGCGCTCGCCCGGCGAGAGCTTCACGTGCTCGTCCTGCCACTCGAACTCGTCGAGTACGACATGCTGGCTTTCATCCTTCCAGTGAAACTTGAATACATCCCTGAACAGCGGGCACAGCTCGTCACGCGGGGCGATGCTTTCGGCGTAGTGCGCCTGAACAAACAGTTCGATGTGACACGTCAGCGCCAGCACCGACCAGGTACTCGCGGCGAGTACCGCGCGCGCCACGTCGTTGGGATTGGCAACCTGACGATAGCCGGGTGGCAATTGGGAGCCAATCATCGTTTCCATGCGGCGGAACAGTTCCTGGTGCTTGATCTCTTCATTGGAAAAGCGCACCAGTGCTTCCAGTGCCAACTGGTCGCCGAAAATATGCGCCCGGCCCTGGTCGAGCATCTTGGCGCTGATAAACCGCTCGACCAGTCCGAAGATATAGGCGTACGTACGCCCCTGAATTTGACTGAGCAGGCGCGCTTCATCTTCGGAAAGAAAGACTAGTCGATCGATCTGTGACAACGCGTCGGGCAGGAATTTGCGCGAAAAGTCGAAGGAGCGGTTCTGGATCAGATCGCGATCGATCTGCCATTCCAGCCGTTTCGACACCTTGACGGTTTGAGCGTATCGGGCGGCATGGTCCGACTCGGAAGGAAGCAGGGTAGGTACGGCACTCATCTTGAACTCCTGTTGTGTTGGTGAGTGCTAATCTACGATTCGCGCTTTGCGACCTGAATGATGGGTGCGCCGGTTCTCATGCTCAAAGCTCCGGTGGAAAGGAGGTGACAGTTGGATGCATTTTCAGATGTGTTGCGCGTGATTCGGCTGTCGGGAGGAGTATTTCTCGAGGCAGACTTCACTGCGCCCTGGTGCATCAGAGGCAAGATTTCTGCGGATGACTGCAAACCTTACGGTGCATCGCCGCGTCATGTCATTGCCTCGCATTTTGTGGCTGAAGGCAAGATGCAGCTCGGAATCGAGGGCGGTGAGGCAATCGATATCCGTGCAGGCGAGTTCGTGCTGCTGCCGCACAACGACGCACACCTCTTTGGCAGTGCCCTGGATGTTCCGGCGGTGACTGCGCGTCAGGTCATGCAGTCGCCGCAGTCTGGTGATTTTTCACGAATCAAGTACGGCGGTGGCGGCGCAGCCACGCAAGTGCTGTGCGGATTCCTCGGCTCCGACACGCCTTTCAATCCGCTGCTCTCGGCATTGCCGCCGGTGTTGAAGCTGGATGTGCGTGCCACTGCATCGGGAGCCTGGATTGAAAGCTCGTTTCGTTTCGCTGCCAGTGAGATTGCCGCGGGACGCCTCGGCTCGACAACCGTCATTACCAAGCTGTCTGAACTCCTGTTCGTCGAGGCAGTAAGTCAGTTTGTCGCCAGCCTTCCCGAGGAACGACGCGGCTGGCTGGCGGGGCTGCGTGATCCACAGATTGGGCGCGCACTGGCCATGTTGCATGCGCGTCCAACCGAGGCATGGACCGCGGAAGCACTGGCGCTGGAAGTGGGTATGTCACGTTCGGTATTTGCGGAGCGATTCACTTCGCTGGTCGGGCAGCCACCGATGCAGTACCTGACACTGTGGCGCATGCACGTGGCAGCTCAACAGCTGCGCGAGGGACGCGGCAGCGTGGCGCAAATTGGTTTTGCAATTGGCTATGAATCCGAAGCGGCGTTCAGTCGTGCATTCAAACGCCAGTTCGGGACATCACCCGGGATATGGCGCAGGCAGTAGGAGTGAGGGCGTGTGTAACCGGGAACATGCTCGAGAAGGTCGGACACATCCATTCAAATCATCCACTCCGTGCAACAGTCCTCTGCTGCACCACATCCTTCAAAAAATCCCGCATCGCCAGCACGCGCTGACTGCTTTTCAGATCACGGTGGTAGACCAGCCACAGGTCGCGCGCGGAAGAAATGGTGTCGGGAAGCGCCAGTTCGCACAGCGTGGGATCATCGGCACCCATGTAGTCAGGCAGCAGTGCAACACCAATGCCGGCGCGCACGGCCTGCAAGTGCACCAGCAGATTGTTACTGCTGAGGATCGGCGTTTTGCTGCCGAATACCTTGGTCAGCCAGCCCATCATGGGCAGCGCCGCCCAGTCCTCGGTCCACGAAATGTAATCGAGTTCATTGCTCAATAAATCGATATCCGGCGTGCGTGCGCCCAGCAGGCTGCGTGCGCAATAAGCGCGAAAATGCACGGGGCCCAGATTCAACCCGATGTAGTCCTGAGAGCTGTGATTTTCTGCCGGATTCACGAAGCGTAATGCCAGATCGGCTTCGCGCCGGTTCAGGTCGACGATGTTCAGGCTGGTGAGCAGCTCGACCCGTACTTGCGGGTGACGCGCCCAGAATTCCGGCAGGTGCGGTGTGACCAGGAAGGTGGCCAGACCATCCGATGTGGCCAGTCGCACCTTGCCACGCAGGGTGTTTTTCAGATCCGCGCTGCCATTCAGACCATCCATCGACAACATGGATTGTTCGATGGCGGCGATGGGTTCCAGTACATCCTGCCCCTGATCACTCAATAAATAGCCGGTCTGGTGGCGCAGAAACAGCTTGGTGCCCAGCCGGTGTTCAAGGGCATCGATATGTCGGGCCACGGTGGACGGGCTGGCGCCCAACAGTTGCGAGGCGGCGGTCAGGCCACCGGTACGCGCCACGGCCAGAAAGAACTTCAGGTCATTCCAGTCCAGGTCGAGTACCGAACTTTTCGGAAAACGGTTTGCCATTGGCGAGTCTGTTCTTCCAAATACGAAAAACGATAATGGGACCCGCTGGTGCAGGCGTCAACAAAGGATGGCAGGCCATGACCTACCTATATCTGTTACTAACCACGTTTTTCTGGGCAGCAGTGTTTCATCTGGGCAAGTACGCCGTGGCTTACATGTCGCCGCTGTCGGTGGCTGCCTGGCGTTTCCTGCTGGCAGGCGCGGCGCTGGCTGGTTACATCTATCTGCAGAAGGGCTGGGATGCACAGGCCGTGCGCCGCAATATCTGGCCGATCATAGCCATGGGCGTCATTGGCGTATTCGGCTTCAACGTCGCGCTGTTCTCTGGTCTGCAGCACACCTCATCCGTCAACGCGGCATTGATCATGGCCTTCTATCCAGCCATGACGGCCGTGTTGTCTGCGCTGCTGGGGGGTGAAAAGGTTCAGCCCCGTCAATTGCTGGGCTTTGTCATCAGCCTTACCGGTGTGGTGACCATTGTGAGTAAAGGTTCCCTGCACAACTTGCTGACCATGAGTTTTTCGGCAGGTGATTTGCTGATGTTGTTGGCCTGTGCCTGTTTTGCGGCGTACGGCGTGATCCCGAAGCGCTTCATCAGCAACGTGCCTTCTCTTTTGTTGACCACCAGTACGCTTGTGGTGGGTGCAGTGATGCTGACCGTTGCGGCCGATGTGGTGGCAGATGATCTGTTCGTGATGCCGAGTGTGCCGGTCGCCTTGGCTGTTGTGGCCATGGCGTTGTTCGGCTCGGTGCTGGCGTATCTATGGTGGAATCAGAGCATTGCCCGTCTTGGCGCAACGCGCGCTGCGATGTTCATCAATCTGGTACCGGTATTTACCACGCTGATTGGTATCGCATTGGGACAGCCTTTTAGTGCCGCGCAAGGCGTGGGCGCTGCGCTGGTGATTGCTGGTGTTGTTACAACGATGACGAATGCGCAGCGGCCGGTTGTTGCGCCACTGGTGGCGCAGACGTGCAGGAGTTAGGTCGGGTTTTACACCCGACGTGTTAAGAGTCGGGTATAAAACCCGACCTGCAACGGAAGGCCGCTCTCGAGCGTTACTTGAACGCTACCTTTGCAAACTCGGCAAAATAGCGCCGGAACCCGGGCCAGCCATGAATATCGTCGGTCACGTATAGCGTGGTTTTGT
This sequence comes from uncultured Pseudomonadota bacterium, assembly GCA_963748005.1. Classification (GTDB taxonomy): domain Bacteria; phylum Pseudomonadota; class Gammaproteobacteria; order Steroidobacterales; family Steroidobacteraceae; genus CAILZL01. Next base: position 653,359 of record CAVVHH010000002.1, on the reverse strand, counting down.
AGCCGCGTTTTTTGGTCTCATCCGCAATATTCTGCGCGGCTGGCAATCCGCGATCATTGGTGCCATTGGCGACGAAGAACTTCATGCGCTTGATGTTGGCAGGGTTGTCCAGCACACCCGGGTATTTCTTTTCGAGCAGCGGTATCCACTCCGGATTCACGCCGCCACTGGTGTGAACGATGTAGTCGAACTTGTCGAAGATCGGCCAGAGGATGTCCGGCGTGCTGAAGCGGCCCACGCCCAGACCGCCTGCAGCGCGATTCGCCGAACCCGGCAAAGCCCGGTAGTGCTTCTCCACGTAGGGAATGACTTCCTCGATCAGGGTTTTCCGGAACAACCTGTCGTTTTCATCAACCTGTTGTTCTGCGATTTCGGGATCCAGTGCAAACAGACTGGGCATCACCACGATCATGGGCTTGGCTTTTCCCTGCGCAATCAGGTTATCGAGCATGAAGTTGATGCGTCCGATCCCAACCCAGCCGCGATCGTCCTCACCACCGCCATGGAACAGATAAACAACTGGATAGCTGGCTTTTGCTGTCTCGTAGCCGGGCGGGAAATAAATGTGCAGGCGTCGTACGTCGCCGAGAACGGTGGACGGATAGAAGACCTCGCGTACTTCGCCATGTGGCACGGGCACGGCGTCGTACAGTGATGCCTGCTCCCCTGGAACCTTGAACATGCTTTCCGTCGTCGTATTGCCGGGCTTGGTCAGGACATTGACCGGATCCTGAGTGCGGATGCCGTCAACGGAGAAGGAGTAACTGTAGTAATCAGAACGCAGCGGCTCCGTAGTGAGCGACCAGATGCCCTTGTCATCCTTGCTGAGTTTTTCGGTGCGGCCTTGCTGCAGCCAGAAGTCACCGGTGATGGTGACCTCTTTGGCTTGCGGCGCGCGCAGTCGGAAAACAACCCGGTGATCGGGAAGAACCTCCGGTGATACCACGCGTGCAGGCGTCTGTGCCGAAGCGGCCGACACGACAAGGAGGGACACTGCCAACCAGGCAAGTTTCGATTTCATATTTCTTGCTCCGTTGCCACCCATAACCGGGCGCGATTATGACCCGGAATTTCCATTTGAGCTTATTGCTTTTGATGGCTCGATGATAAACAGGAGCGCGTTGTCTTGAGTGTCAATGCCGTCGTTGCGGTCACCCATTGCTCAACGAATTGCGGGGCCGATTTTGGGTGGACTGATCGCAATCATCGGCGTGCTGCGAGGGGGAGCAGGGGTAGCAGCCACTGCCGCAGCCTTGGGAGGTGCAGGCATGGGGGTGGGTGAAGCGGTGTTCGCTACAGCTGGCACAACCGGTGCAGCGACAGGCGTTGCCGGAGTGGCCACACCAGCGTTCTGCGGATTGTCCTGCACGCTGAACAGTGAACTGCTCTCCTGTTGAATCGCCTGTTCGGTACGTGCATTCATGACCACAATCGAAATGCGGCGGTTGATGGCGTTTTGTGGATTGTTGGGATCGAGCAATGCGGTGGATGACAGCCCGACCACGCGGCCGATTTTGTCCTCGGGCAGGCCACCGGCAATCAGGGCGCGCCGCGCCGCATTGGCGCGATCAGTGGACAATTCCCAGTTGCTGTAATCCTTGCGCACATATCTGGATTGATCAGTGTGGCCGCTGATGCTGACGCGGTTGGGAACTTTGGTGATGGCTTTGGCCAGTTCCAGCAATACAGTGAGGCTGTAGTCCTTGAGTGTGGCGCCGCCAAGATCGAACATCGAGCGATTTTCTTTGTCGACGATCTGGATACGCAGACCCTCCGGCGTCAGATCCATCATGATCTGGTCCTTGAACGGTTTGAGCGAGCCTTCTTCATCAATGGCTTTGGCCAGTTCATCCTTGAGGCTTTCCAGTCGTTCGGTTTCAGCCTTCTCCGCTGCGGCACCGGTGCCATCCTTGCTTTCTATGCCGGCAGCGGCGTCCGGAGTCGCAGCCTTCTTGGCGGGGTCGGCGTCTTCCTTGGCTTCTGCAGGCGCCGGATTCTTGTAGCGCTCCGTCGAACCACCCAAATCGATCAATGATGAACTGGCACCACCTGCGCCCTGTACCGCGGTCGGCGACGGTGAAGGGCTTGCCCCCTGGGCAATGGATGGATTCTTGAAATACTGCGAAATACCACCCTTTTGCGCAGCAGAAGTGCTGCCCATCAGCCACATCAGCAGGAAGAACGCCATCATCGCGGTGGCGAAATCGGCGAACGCAACTTTCCAGCTACCGCCATGATGTCCATGACCGGCAACAATGCGCTTGATGATGATGGGTTGTGGCGAGTCTTCCATGTCCTGTCACTGAGCGGCCTTTTTGCCTTTCACGTGATCCTCCAGTTCCTTGAAACTGGGACGAAATTCGGTAGGTGTGACTTTGCGGCCGAATTCTATGGCCACCTGCGGCGCATAACCCTGCACCATGGCGATGATGCAGGTCTTGATTACGGTGAAGAAGCTGCCTTCTGCGGCGACCTTCTTTTCAATGGCATTGGCCATCGGTCCGATGAAGCCGTAAGCGAGCAGGATGCCGAGGAAAGTACCCACCAGCGCCGCTGCAACCTTGATACCGATTTCCGAGACCGGGCCGCCCAGTGCGCCCATGGTGTTCACGATACCCAGTACTGCAGCCACAATACCGAAACCGGGCAGTGCATCCGATATCTGCATAACGGCTTTGGAGACGGACTCGCCCTCGTGGTGGTGCGTTTGCAGTTCGATATCCATCAGATTCTCCAGCTGGAACGGATTCATCTCACCGCTGACCATCATGCGCAGATAGTCCTGAATGAACTCGATGGCATGAGCGTCTTTCATCACCTGCTCATGCTTGCTGAACACCGCGCTCTTGCTTGGATCTTCGATCTCGCGCTCCAGCCCCAGCACGCCGTCCTTGCGTGCGATGTTGAACAGGTCGTACATCAGCCCGAACAGATCCAGATAATCGGCCTTGGAATACTTGGGACCCTTCATCAGCCCGCTGATGGCGCCGCCGGTTTTCTTGGTCATGCCCAGGCCATTGGCGATGACAAAGCCACCTAGCGCCGCGCCGCCAATGATGACGACTTCCGACGGTTGCCACAGCGCGAGGAGATTGCCACCGTGAACGGCAAAGCCACCAAGGACACTGCCCAGCACGACTACGATGCCGATGATCAGATTCACTAACTAATACCTGTTCTTGTTGCTTCAGGTGCAGGTCAAGTAACCCTTCCTTGTCATCGGCAGCAAGGCGGTGGATTTGAGTGCAAATAAACGTTAAATCTGCTTACAAGCTCTTTGTTTTCGCTGCGCTGATCAGTGATGCACTGAAACTCTGCTGCTTCTGGATGAGGCCGGGCACCAACTGCAGGTTTCTGCGCCGCAACGTGCTTGCGTTGTTCAGGTACCAGCTTCACGTGGGTATTGCCCATGGCTTAGCGATACGATTATCAGCGCCATGATGGTTTGGCAGGGTGAAGTCGCTCTGCGTCGTTCTGGTGAGTGAGGGATCGACTGCCGGGTAATCCAGGGTTACCTAAATGCCCTCATTTCGTGCTGGGTGTGTATTTCCCGTGCCAGATTTTGGTGCATTTTTCTGCGTTCGCACCAAACACACCTTCAATATCCCTTGTGTTTTCCTCACCCGACATATGTGGCATGGATGGTGCATTTACGAATCCAGCGGCAGCACCGGGGCTGCGCTGGGTGCCGCCATAAAAATCTATTTTTGCCTTAGGCGTTGTTTTTGCACCACAGTGAGGATTGTTATGAAGTCTATGAAAGTTATATCGGCCTTGGGTCTATTGGCGCTGGCAGGTGCCGCACACGCAGAAGTGTCCGGGTCCATGGGTATTGCCAACACTTATCTTTGGCGCGGTTATGACTTGGGATCTGGCACGCCGGCTATTTCCGGTGACCTGAAGTACACCGCTGGCGGCTTCTATGCCGGTGCCTGGACTTCCTCTGGTGACACAGTTGGCGGAACCGAATATGACCTGTATACAGGCTTTGGCGGCTCGGTTGGCTCGTTCACTTACGATCTGAGTTATTGGACGTATTCTTATCCGACCTCTCTTGGGTATCCAGATAAGAACGGCGACCACCTTACTCCTTTTGAGCTGTCTGACTTTGTTGTTTCCCTGGGCTTCGGCCCGGTGAGTGCGTTCGCCATTGTCAACGCGACGAACGAACAGTTTGGCAACCCGGACACTGAAGGCAAAGTTGTTTACTACGGTCTGAAAGCCAAATTTGGTTCGTTCTCCGGCGTCCTGGCACAACATACAAAGGACGGTATTGACGAGCTGTTGCACGTCGACCTGACCTATGCCTACAACGACAACCTGTCGTTCACGTTGAGCGCTCCGCTGGACTCCAAATCGGGTAATGAAACTGACCCGACGATCGTTGTTTCCTACGCTGTGCCGTTCGGCAAGTAATTGAGTCGGCTGCATCGCGCAAGCGATGTGGTGCTTCGAACAGGACGGCCCCGGACTTGAATGTCCGGGGCCATTTTCATTGTGATGTACAGGAAGTACGAAAGTGATGCTTCGGCCCCGGCGGGGGACCGTGGCACAGGATGTGCGAGAGCGGCCCAGCAGATTGGTATTGCATAGAGCGACTGCCAGTCGCCAATTACAGTCATCTCTGGCTTGCGGCGAGCAAGTTACGTAAAGTCTCGGTCGCTGGTCACAATATGTGACTTTTTTGCAACAGTGAGGTTTTATGAATCAAGTAAAAGTTTGGTCTGCGCTTGGGCTATTGGCCGCTTCTGGAATCGCCAATGCAGGAGTGTCTTCCACCATTACGCTGACGAACGATTACGACTTCCGTGGTGTGTCCCAGTCTGCTGAAGATCCTGCACTACAAGCGAGCGTGGACTACGCGAACGAAAACAACGGTTGGTACGTGGGCGCCTGGGGCAGCAATGTGGATTTCGGCGACAAGACTGACTTTGAGCTGGACCTGTACACCGGCTTCGCTGGCAAGACCGACGCTGGGCTGGGCTGGGACGCAGGCTTTATCTACTACACCTATGACGAAGACAAATACAACTTCCCCGAAATCTATGCGGGTCTGAGCTACAGCTATTTCAAGGGCAAGCTGAGCTACACCAATGATTACGGTGGCGACAGCACCTCCGGCAATGTTGGTGCGTTTAATCTGGCGCTGGATGCCTCGGTGCCGCTGCCGATCGAGAATCTGGCTGCCACAGCGCATATTGGCCGCAGTGAAGGTGATAACGGCTTTGTTGATTACACCGACTACTCGGTGGGGGTGACGTACACGGTGCAGAAGTTCAACCTCGGCCTGAAGTACGTGGACACCAGCCTGCCGGAGTCGGGTAGCGACGTGTTCAATGCCGAGGGTCGCTTTGTGTTCACCGTGGCGACGACCTTGCCCTGGTAAACGTGTTGGTGTGATCTTGGGTAGGGGCGGTTCGTGAACCGCCCTTGCTCGACGATTGCAGGAAGGGTGGTTCACGAACCGCCCCTGCCCGCCGCGCATCACGCGAGATTGCGTATCACGTCCGCGAAGATCCCGAACAACTGATCGATCTGTGCACTGCTGATAACCAGCGGTGGCGACAACGCAATGGTGTCACCTGCGCCGCGCACCAGCAGACCTTTCTCGAAGCATTTCACAAATACATCGAAGCCACGCGCACCAGCCTTGTCCGGGATAGCTTCGAATTCGATACCGGCAATCAGCCCAAGATTGCGAATGTCCACCACATGCGGCAGCCCGCGCAATGAATGTGCCGCCTGCTCCCAGTACGACGCCAGTTCGCCTACACGGGTCAGCAACTGTTCGCGCTGGTAAATGTCGAGTGTCGCCTGAGCGGCCGCGCAGGCCACCGGATGACCCGAATAGGTGTAGCCATGAAACAGATCAATCGCCGACTCTGGGCCCCGCATGAAAGCGTCATACACATGCTTGCGCACAAATGTCACGCCCATGGGGATCGTGGCGTTGGTCACAGCCTTGGCCGCGGTAATCATGTCCGGCAGCACATCGAAGTATTGCGCGGCAAACGGCTGACCCAACCGGCCAAAACCGGTGATCACCTCATCGAAGATCAGCAGGATGCCGTGCTTGTCGCACAGCTGACGCAGGCGTTGCAGATACCCCTTGGGCGGTGGCAGCACCCCTACTGAACCCGACAGCGGCTCGACGATAACGGCGGCAATGGTTGAGGCGTCATGCAATTGCACGATGCGTTCCAGTTCATCCGCCAGATGTGCGCCCCACTGCGGTTCGCCTCGCGCAAAGCGGTTGTGTTCCTGATTGAGCGTGTGCGGCAGATGATCGACGCCGGGCAGCAGACTACCGTACCACTTGCGATTGTTCACCATGCCGCCCACCGATATGCCGCCGAAGCCCACACCGTGATAAGCCTTCTCGCGGCCGATCAGGCGCGTGCGTGAAGCATCGCCACGCACCCGGTGATAGGCCAGTGCAATTTTCAACGCGGAGTCGACCGCTTCAGAGCCGGAGTTGCTGAAGAACACATGATCCAGATCGCCCGGGGTGAGCTGTTTCAGTCGGTTGGCCAGAACAAATGCATGCGGGTGACCCATCTGGAAGTTCGGTGCGAAATCCAGCGTGCTCAGTTGCTGAGTGACTGCCTGAGTGATCTCGGTACGTGCGTGTCCGGCATTGACACACCACAAGCCGGCGGTCCCGTCGAGAATCTGCCGGCCATCCTCACTCCAGTAGTGCATACCTTCGGCGCGTACCAGCAAACGGGGAGTGGCCTTGAACTGGCGGTTGGCGGTGAAGGGCATCCAGAAGGCTTCGAGTTCGGCGCGGGTCAGACTCATGGCGATCTCTGTGAATTTGGAGTTTGGCGAATTGACATGCTTTATGGCCGCAGCGCACATTGGCGTCAATATGATTATGCGGAATCAACATGAGCAACAACGCAAACTCCAATGGCATTGACTGGCACACGCGTGCTGCGACGCTGCAGTTCCGTCATCAGGCCTTCATCAACGGCCGCTACGTGGACGCGGTGGCGGGCGGAACCTTTGATTGCATCAGTCCCATTGATGGTCGGGTGCTGACCAAGGTTGCTGCAGGTGAGCAGGCTGATATCGATGCCGCAGTCAACGCGGCGCGCAGCGTATTTGAGCAGGGCAGCTGGTCGCAGGCATCACCCGCGCAGCGCAAGCGAGTGCTGTTCAGGTTTGCGGAGTTGATTGAAACACATGCCGAGGAACTGGCATTGCTGGAAACCCTGGATATGGGCAAGCCCATCCGTTACAGCCAGAGCGTCGATGTGCCGGCCACGGTGAGGTGTCTGCGCTGGTACGCCGAAGCCATCGACAAGTTGTATGACCAGATTGCGCCTACAGAACGTTCGGTGCTGGCCACGATTACACGCGAACCAATTGGCGTGGTGGGCGCCATCGTACCGTGGAATTTCCCAATGATCATGGCGGCGTGGAAGTTCGCGCCGGCGCTGGCAGCCGGCAATTCCGTCATCATCAAGCCTTCGGAGAAGTCGCCACTCACGACTCTACGCATCGCCGAGCTGGCAACACAGGCGGGTTTGCCGGATGGCGTGTTCAATGTGGTGCCAGGGTTTGGACATACCGCGGGCAAGGCGCTGGCATTGCATTTGGGTGTGGATTGCATTGTATTTACCGGCTCCACTGCCACCGGCAAGTTGATGCTGCAATATGCAGGACAGTCCAACCTCAAGCGCGTGTGGCTGGAATGTGGCGGCAAGTCGCCCAATATCGTCATGGCCGACGCTGCCGATCTCGATCAGGCTGCCGAAGCCGCAGCAGCAGCGATTTGTTTCAATCAGGGCGAGATGTGTACCGCCGGATCACGCTTGCTGGTGCAGGCATCAATCAGGGATGCCTTTGTAGAGAAAGTGATTGCGCAGGTGCAGCGTTATCAACCGGCCGATCCATTGCTGGAAAAAACCCGGCTCGGTGCCCTGGTGGATGCGGCGCAGTTGCAGCGCGTGTTGGGCTATGTGGCAGAGGGACGCGACGAGGGCGCGCGTTTGCGTAGCGGTGGTGGGCAGGTGCTGCAGGACACTGGCGGTTCCTATCTGGCCCCCACCATCTTTGATGCCGTAAAACCACAGATGAAGATTGCTCAGGAAGAAATCTTCGGCCCGGTGTTGTCGGTGATCGATTTTGAAGATGAAGCCGAGGCGGTGCGCATTGCCAATGATGTCATGTATGGCCTGGCCGCTGCAGTGTGGACGCGCGATCTGAATACCGCACATCGCATGTCGCGTGCACTGCGCGCCGGCATGGTGTATGTGAATTGTTATGATGATGACGACATCACCGTGCCGTTCGGTGGCTTCAAGCAATCAGGCAATGGCCGAGACAAATCGCTGCATGCCTTCGATAAGTACACCGAACTGAAGACGACCTGGATCAGGCTGGCGTGAATGGTGATAATCAGGAGGGCGAGACATGTCTCACCCTTGCGAACGGCGTAGGGGCGGGCATGCCCACCCCATTGCATCAATACATGTGCAAACCGCCGTTCATCGAAAAATCCGCACCGGTAGTGAAGCCGGCGTTCTCCGAAGCCAGCCAATTCACTAATGAGGCGATTTCCTCAGGTTCGCCCAGACGCTTCATCGGAATAGTGTTGACGATTTTTTCGAGCACGTCTTCGCGGATGGCGCGCACCATCTGTGTACCGATGTATCCCGGTGACACGGTGTTGACGGTGACACCTAGACTGGCAACCTCCAGGGCCAGCGCCATGCTGAAACCATGAATGCCCGCTTTGGCGGTGGCGTAATTGGTCTGTCCGAATTGTCCCCTCTGGCCGTTCACCGATGAGATGTTGATGATGCGTCCCCAGCGCCTGGCCACCATGTCTTCAATTACCTGCTGGGTGACATTGAACATGCTGTTGAGATTGGTGTTGATCACCTGATCCCACTGTTCCTTGGTCATCTTGCGAAACACGGCGTCGCGTGTAATGCCGGCGTTGTTGACCAGAATGTCAACCGTGCCGATTTCGGCTTTGACCTTGTCGAAGGCTGCCTTGGTGGAGTCCCAGTCGGCGACATTGCCTTCCGAGGCAACGATGTCGAAGCCCTGCGCCTTCATTTCACGCAGCCAGTTGTCCTTGCGCAGCGAGTTGGGGCCACAGCCAGCGATAACGGTATAGCCTTCGCGACAGAATTGTTTGCAGATGGCGGTACCGATGCCGCCCATGCCGCCGGTTACGTATGCGATGCGTTTGCTTTGCGCCACTGGTTTTCCTTCAGGTGCAAGTGTGCTGAGTTTTGATTGAATAGTATTTGCAAGATTGATTCCATCATACCGCGCAGCCATGACATTGCGGTTGCTTTATCCCACAACTGAGGTTTTACAAAATTTTTACGCTGCCCGTCTCGGCGATGAGCAATTGTTGCATCAGATTGGTGTTGGCCTGGCCAGGTAGTTGCAGCCGTTGTGTCGCTGGTTGCCGTGGCTGCTTCGAATGCATCAGTTGTCGCAGTCCATGTGCTTACCGCCGACAACCACAATGCAGCCACTGACTTCCCAGATGGCCATGCGATGTATGCACTGTCTCGTTGCGCAGAAGATTTGCTGTGGTGGAAGGTTATGGTTGCCGAACACGGTGAGCAGCGTGGCGCGAGAGTCGTGATGATGTGAACCCTTGAGTCAGTTCCAGGGACTGGCGGTGACGTTGGGTTAAGGCCCAACCGGACAGGGAGTGAATCTTCAAATCTCCCGGTATCCAGAACACCAAGCTTGCAATACAAATACGAATCATTATCATTTGATCCCATGAAGCCTGAATTGCCAAGCGGTGTCTTGATGTCCCTCTCCGACGCCTCCGTGTCGGCGAGCGCCAATGCAGCGCCAAACCCTCCCGTGCGGCGCACTATGCAGTCGCAGCAGCTGTTCGGGCTTGCCAATGAGGTGTTGATCGAGCACTCGGGCTTCACCTACCGGTTGCGCATCACTTCGGCCAACAAGCTGATATTGACCAAGTAGTCCGCGTGCGATTTTCCGAGGTGGCCAGTTACCAGCCACTCTGCGCGGGAAGCCAGTCACTAACTGTTTTTTCCCCCAGACTTGAGGATACATAGGGCTACAGTGAAGCCGGGGTATATTCATGTTCAACAAGTTATGGGTCATGCTGTTGATTGGCTGGGTTGCAAACGTTGCCGCACAGGGAACGCCATCCACCTCGTCGTACTCATCCACCATTTATTACTTGTTTGCCTGGCCACTGGGTGCCGACACTCCCACGCCACGCGGTGGCACCAGCAAGGGCGTACCCGTCACGCTGGATACGACGCCCTCGACACGATGGCAGGCGTTGCAGGCCACAGGCATTGATGATTTCGAGCGTGCTCGCCGCGCCATCCTGGCCATGTCAGGGACTTACCGGACCAGCTTTGATTTTCTGGAAGTGCTCAGCTTCAACGGCGCAGCCGGCAAGCAGCGTCCATATCAGTCATGGGGTACCGAAAAGGTCTATGTGGACAGCGACACCGGCCGCAACATCAGTCTGGTGCATATCCTGGAGATGCGCATTCAGATGCCGGATGGGTCCATCAGTGAACCCATGGTCACCAAGCACTGGCGTCAGGACTGGCAGTACGAGCCGGAAGCCATCGTTGAGTATCGCGGCAATGCCTCCTGGCAGCGACGCATGCTGAGTGCGAACGAACGCAAGGGGCGCTGGTTGCAAACCGTGTATCAGGTGGATGAGTCACCGCGCTATGCCAGTCTGGGCACTTGGGAGCATACCTCGGCTTTTTCCAGCTGGATAAGTGGTGACACATGGCGACCGCTGCCGCGTCGCGAGTGGAGCGTGCGCAAGGACTACGATGTGCTGATCGGCACCAATCGTCACACAGTCACTGCCACAAGCTGGGTGCAGGAAGAAAACAATCTCAAAGCAAAGCTGGTAGATGGGCGACCGGAATACGTGGCACGTGAATACGGCATGGCCCGCTATGACCGCATCAAGGACTTCAGCTTTGCCGAAGCAGATGACTATTACAGCAAGACTCGCGGCTTCTGGAATCAGGTGCGTACAGCATGGAGCGACTGGTTCAAACGCGACACCACAGTCAGATTGCGGGGCCATGTCGACCAGCTGGAGTTGTTCAAGCCATTGTTTGCACATGCCGAGAAAATAAGCACCGATCCCGCAACAAATGCTGCCAATCAACAGGCTATCGAGCAGGCTCTGCAGGGCATGCGCCCCTGACTCAAATGGCTCTTGGTTAAGCTGCCTCTCCCTGAGGGAGAGGGTTGGGGTGAGGGCGCAGCGCTACCAACCGCTATCGCTTAACTGGCGCCATTGGTTACTCAATGGACAGACTGCTGCAGTCATGGATGGCTGGCGAGGGTGTATTTCTTCTCGCCCGCCGTTATCGCAAGTTGCAGACGATTCTGGCGCGGTGGCAGTGGGCAGGTGGCGAATTCCGTGAAGGCGCAGGGCGGGTTGTAGGCCTGATTGAAATCCAGCCAGACATGACCGTCAGTGGGCTTTGGCACATACATATACCGCCCGGCGCCATAGCTTTCACGACCGCTGGTGGCATCGGCAAACATCACGAACAACTCGGTGTCGGCAGGTGATTCAAGAATCGCATCCAGTCGCCAGGTCTTGCCGTCCTTGTCAAACACCAGCGTACCAGGTGATTCCATATCTTCGGTCATGCCCACGATGTTCAGGATGGCGATGCGCTTGCTCGGCACATAGGGTTCAAAACGCGCATCAATGCGCCAGTCAGTGCTGATGGGAAAGTAACTCAGACCCTTGAATGTGGTACGCGCCGGATGCTCCACGTCACGCACCCGCACGCCAAACCTGCCGGCGCGTTCGATGGCATGAAAGCGCAGCGACCCTGCGGCCAGTATGGTGGGATGCTCCGCGGTATCGGGTTGCATTTCGATGGTGGTCACCGGTTCGCCGTCGAAAGTGATCCCACCACCTGCAGCAGCCGTAAAACTCACACGTCCATCATGTAGTGCAAATACGCCGGCTGTGTTCTGTAACGCGGGATGATCCAGCGCCAACTCATTGCCGCGGGCATGTCCGAAGTGATTGTCACCTTCCTTAAGCCAGTACAGCCCCGCTAACGTCAACCAGCCGTTCTCGCTGGTGAGAGTGGCGACGCGTTTTTCCCGCCACTGCTCGATCCGCCGGGTTTCTTCGCTCAGTGATTCGTGCTTGTTGCACGCACCCAGCAACATCATGGTCAGTGCTGCGAGCAATGTCCTGGATAAGGGTCGAATTGGCATGGTCAGTGGGTTATGCCATTGGTCTGGCAATAAATGCCTGCTTTTCATGGCGGTTGAACCCTGCTGATTCGTAGAACTGAAAAGTTGCTTGGTCTTTCCTTCCCGTGAACAGCATGACTTTGTAGCAGCCGACCGACCAGGCATGGGATTGAGCTCTGGCTAATACGGCCTTGCCGCAGCCCTGATTTCGATAGCTCGCATGGGTGACTACGTTTTCGATGAGGCCATATGGCTTGCAGCCACGCGTGAGGTTGGGAACAACGGTGAGGGTGCAACTGGAAACCAGAACGCTGTTCACGTAGCAGCCAAAGTACTTGTAGCGAGGATTCGCCATAAGTTCTTGCCAAACCGCCTGGACAACTGACAACTCAGGCAGTGGCTCGTCTGAGCTGTGCAAGTGCTCATACAGAGTGAGCAACTCACTTAATTCGTTCGGGTGAATCAGCCGTACGTTCATGGGGTGAGCAGCCTGATGCTTTTTTGCGAACTCAATGTTGACGGACAAGCAACGGCTGCTAGATAACATCGGAGCGCTGGCGCTAGCAAGTAATTGTTGCGGCTGGCATGACGCACTGCCTGACGCATGACATTCCGAATAACAGCAGGGGCCAGAAAACCATCAGCGGGCTTTACCATGAGGCTTGCCTGTCGCCCACACCGTTTGAGCACCATGACCAATCCATGCATCCAGTCATCAAGATGTTGACAGCTGGCGGGCAGCACACCGGCACTGACAATGGCTGCTTTGTGTGTGCCGGCGCCGAACGTGGTGTGGCCAGGCAATTCATGAGCGGTCCGGTGGATGCTGAAATCTGCGGCTGTGTATTCATCCCGAAAACCAGACCCTGTTCATGAGTGTGCAGCACCCGGGCGCGGGCTGTGTCTTGTCGAATCTTGACATTCAATGCCGGACGGCGGCGATGCGGCGCCACGTGCCAGCGTGATCGCGATCCGCAGAGACGGTGGTGGGTTGACTGGAACCTAAGGTTTTCCCGCAAAAGGGGTCGGCGGGGTTGCGGGTCGCTGGTTTGCCTTTATCGTTGCTTTCAACTACAACTAAACTGTAACCACACGGCGAGCTGAAAACGGAATGCGCAATGCGCAAGTTACAGGTCTCCGCCAGCTGGTCTGTTGCACAAGGATTGAATGCATGCTGCTTTCGTGGCCGACGTCTTGCGGATTTCTTCTGGTGCTCTTCTGATCGATCATGGAGTACGCCAGTCGCGAACATCTGCTTGCTATCGTCGAGTCGTCGCACGACGCCATCATCAGCAAGGATCTGAATGGTATCGTTACCAGCTGGAACCGTGGCGCCGAAGCGATCTTCGGCTATGCGGCCAGCGAGGTTGTCGGCACTTCAATTACCGGCCTGATCCCGGACGACAGGCGCGCCGAAGAAGCGGACATTCTCGAGAACATCCGGTGCGGCGAACGTGTGGAATTGCCGCAGACGCAACGACTTACCAGGGACGGACGTCTGATTGATGTGTCCGTCACGCTGTCACCCATTCGCGATAGCGATGGCCGCATCATCGGCGCCTCAAAGATTGCCCGCGACATTACGCCGCTGAAGCAGCGCGAACGCGAAATTGCGCGCCTGTCCCGCCTGTATGCGGCGTTGAGCCAGATCAGTCACGCCATCGTGCGCAAGCCGGATCGCGATGAATTGTTTCGTACGGTTTGCCGCGTGCTGGTCGAACAGGGCGGGTTCGGCATGGCGTGGATCGGCTGGCATGATGTGGCGACACGTCGTCTGGCGCCGGTGGCGTCATGGGGAGACGACAATGCCTATGTACAACAGATTGAGGTGTACACCGACGGACGCCCGCAGGGCCGCGGTCCTTCCGGTACGGCGTTTCGTACCGGCAGACCGTGTATCAGCAACGATCTGCTCAACGACCCGGCCATGCTGCCCTGGCGCGCGGAACTGGAACGACGTGGCCACCGGGCGTCGGTGGCCTTGCCGATCCGATTGCAGGGTGAACCCTGCGCTGTACTGAGCGTGTATGCCAGCCAGCGCGAGTATTTTCACGACCGGGAAATGGTGTTGCTGGAAGAAGCTGCGACCGAGGTGTCGTTCGGACTGGGCAATGCCCTGCGTGACGAGGGGCGTCGTCAGGCCGAGCTGAAGCTGCACAGCGAAAAGCGTTTTTCCGACACCATGATCGAGAGCATGCCGGGTGTCGTTTACCTGTACGACAGCAATGGCAAGTTCCTGCGCTGGAATCGCACCTTCGAGATTGTGTCGGGTTACTCCGGTCAGGAAATCACCGGCATGCATCCGCTGGATTTTTTCTCTGGTGACAACAGGGCATTGCTGGAGCAGCGGATCGCTGCAGTCTTTGCGCAGGGCGAATCCAGCGTTGAAGCCGAATTCGTGACCAAGGATGGTTCCACCAGGCCGTATTTTTTCACCGGCCGGCGCGTCGAGTTCGAGGGCAGGACCTGCCTGGTGGGTGTGGGCGTGGATGTTGCCGCGCGCCGGTTGGCTGAGCAGCGTGTCGCCGAGAGCGAGCGCAAGTATCGCGAACTGGTGGAGCATGCCAACAGCATCATCCTGCGCTGGAACGCCGAGGGGCTGATCACCTTCCTCAATGAATTTGGTCAACGATTCTTTGGCTACGCCGCTGACGAAATCATGGGGCAGCATGTCATTGGCACCATCGTGCCGGATAGGGAAAGCAGTGGCCGGGATCTGGCCGGCCTGATGGCGGAGATCTGTGCAGCACCCGAAAGCTTTGAACAGAACGTCAATGAAAACATGCGCCGCAATGGCGAGCGGGTCTGGGTTGCCTGGACCAACCGCATTGTGCGCGATGCTGATGGCAAGGTCGTTGAGATCCTGAGCATCGGCACCGACATCACCGAGCGCAAGCGCGCCGAAGAAGCGCGTATGGCAAGCGAGACCCGTTATCGCAAGTTGTTCGAGTGTGCGCCGGACGGCATCGTGATTGCCAATCAGCAAAGTTACTATCTCGATGCCAATACCAGCATCTGCAGGATGCTCGGTTACAGCCTCGAAGAGTTCATCGGCCTGCACGCATCCGATATTCTGGCCCCGGATGAGGTGCCCCGCATCGAACGGACCTTGCAGGACATCAACAATGCTGCCGAACACCAGCGCGAATGGCGCTTCCGTCGCAAGGATGGTTCGGTATTCGATGCCGAAGTGTTGGCCACCCTGATGCCCGACGGCAACATTCTGGGCATGATCCGCGACATCACCGACCGCAAACTGATCGAAGCGGAGCGCGAGAAACGGCATCGCGCCGAAACGGCGGATCGCATCAAGTCGGCATTCCTTGCCGCCATGTCGCATGAGTTGCGCACGCCCCTGAATTCCATCATCGGTTTTACCGGCATCATCCTGCAGGGACTGGCCGGGCCGTTGAATTCCGAGCAGGGCAAGCAGCTCGATATGGTGCGCAGCAGCGCCCGGCATCTGCTGGCGCTGGTCAACGATGTGCTGGATATTTCCAAGATCGAGGCAGGCCAGCTGGATGTTGCACGCAATCGTTTCAATGTGCGCAAGTCCATCGACAAGGTGATGTCGCTGGTTGCACCACAGGCGCAGGCAAAGCAGCTCGATTTGCGGGTCGAAATTGCTGCCGAGCTGGGCGATATGACGAATGACGAGCGCCGCTTCGAACAGATACTGCTTAACCTGTTGAGCAATGCCATCAAGTTCACCGAGCAGGGTGGCATTACGCTGCAGGCACAGGTACTGGACAACTTCATTTTTCCGGATGCAGAGGCGGGACAGCCTGCTCTTCGTGTTCGAGTGGCCGATACCGGCATCGGCATCAAGCCCGAAGATCTGCCGCTGTTATTTCAGCCATTTCAGCAAATTGATTCGGGATTGACCCGTCAACACGACGGCACCGGCCTGGGTCTTGCCATCAGTCATCGCCTTGCTGCCCTGATGGGTGGCATCATCAGCGTCGAGAGTAAGTGGGAAAAAGGCAGCGTCTTCACAGTGACGCTGCCGCTGGAAGGACAGTCATGAAGGCAAGAATCCTGCTCATTGAAGACAACCCGCAGAACCGTTACCTGACACGATTCCTGCTGGAGCAACGCGGCCATGAAGTGCTGCAGGCCGATACCGGGCCACTGGGGCTGGAGATGGCGGCAAGCTCCCGCCCCGACCTGATCCTGCTGGATATTCAATTGCCAGGTATGGATGGTCACGCCGTGGCGCGGGCATTGAAGGGTGACCCGCAATTAAAGTCCATTCCCATCGTCGCAGTGACGTCCTATGCCATGGTTGGCGATCGTGAGAAATGTCTGGAAGCCGGCGCCGAAGGCTACATCGAAAAGCCCGTCAATCCGGACACTTTCGTTGCCGAAGTCGAACACTTTCTCGATCCATCACTTAGGGGCTCTGCATCATGAACTGTGTGCTGATCGTCGATGACAAGGCGGAGCACCTGTATCTGCTGCGTGCGCTGTTGCAGGGTCATGGCTACACCATTGAAGAGGCGCACCATGGTGCCGAGGCGCTGGTCAAGGCGCGGCAATCTCCACCCGACATGATCGTGTCCGATCTGCTGATGCCGGTGATGGATGGCTACACCTTCCTGCGGCATTGCAAGGCCGATGAGCGACTGAGGCGCATTCCCTTCGTGGTGTATACGGCAACCTACACCGAGCCGCGCGATGAACGCCTGGCGCTGGATCTGGGCGCCGATGCCTTCATTCTCAAGCCGGCCGAGCCGGATGTCCTGATTGCAAGACTGCGCCAGGTGCAAGCCAGTACCAAGGCAGCGACGCCGGTGATGCCGTTGCCGTCGGAACCTGATGAACAGGGGCTGCTGAAGAGTTACAGCGAAGCCCTCATTCGCAAGCTGGAAGAGAAGACCTTGCAGCTGGAAGAAGCCAACCGGGTCTTGCAGCAGGACATCACCGAGCGCAAACGCGCTGAAGAGAAACTGCGTGAAAGCGAAGAACGTTTTCGCGAGCTCGCTGAAACAGTTCAGGAAGTATTCTGGATGAATGATCCTGTCAAGAAGCAGGTGCTGTACGTCAGTCCTGCCTACGAAAAAATCTGGGGACGCAGTTGCGCCAGTCTGTATGAATCATCCGGTACCTGGCTGGAGGCAATTCATCCCGATGATCGTGAGCGTATCCTGCACGCTGCAGCTACCAAGATGATGCGCGGCGACTACAATGAAACATATCGGGTGCTGCGACCCGACGGTTCGTTGCGCTGGATACAGGATCGTGCCTTTCCTGTGTATGGAGCCGCAGGGCAGGTGCGGCGTATTGTTGGCACAGCCTCCGACATCACTGAGCGACGACAGCTTGAAGAGCAGTTTCATCAGTCGCAGAAAATGCAGGCCATCGGTCAGCTTGCTGCCGGCGTGGCGCATGACTTCAACAATATCCTCGCGGCCATTCTTGGCAATGTGCAGCTGGCCTTGCAGGACACGGCATCGGAGCACCCGGCGCGGTCGAGCCTGGACGAGATCAGGAAGGCCAGTGTACGCGGCAAGAGTCTGGTGCAGCAGATCCTGGCGTTCAGTCAGCAGCAGCGACAGGAGCGTCAGGTAATCGAGCTGGGGCCGACTGTGCAGGAAGCGGTCAGCCTGTTGCGGGCGGTCATTCCTGCCACGGTCGAGCTCGTCATCACCATCGATGCTGCCACGCCCACTGTGCTGGCTGATCCTACGCAGTTGAATCAGGTGATCGTCAATCTGTGTACCAACGCCTGGCACGCACTGGATGATCAGCCGGGACGAATAGAAGTCAGGCTTGAATCGGTGCATCTGGACGGCACAACCGCCGGTCGTCTTGACGGCATGCGGCCGGGACGGGTGGCGTGCCTCAGCGTGATCGACTCCGGCAAGGGCATGGATGCAGTTACGCTTGCACGCATTTTCGACCCGTTCTTCACCACCAAGGAGCCGGACAAGGGCACTGGCCTCGGCCTGTCCGTGGTGCACGGTATTGTGCGCGGACATGACGGTGCGATTGCGGTAGACAGTCAGCCGGGTCGCGGCACCACCTTCAGAGTGTATTTTCCAGCTGCGGCGTCAGTCGCGAGCATGCCGGCATCGACGCAGGCGCCGCTGCAGGGAGCGGGTCAGCACATCCTGTATCTCGATGACGAGGAACCGCTGGTGTTTCTGGCGCGACGCATGCTGGAACGAATGGGTTATCGCGTCACCGGATTCACACGGCCTGCGGAAGCCATGCAGGCGTTTCGCGACAATCCCCACCAATTTGATCTGGTCATCACTGATCTCAACATGTCCGGCGTATCTGGCTTGCGCATTGCCGCCGATATGCTCAAGGTGCGACCCGATATGCCGGTGGCACTGTGCTCCGGTCATGTCAGCGAGCAGCTGCGGCAGCAGGCCACGCAGGTTGGCATCCGTAAGGTGCTATACAAGCCCAACACCATTGAGGAACTCAGCACCGTGATTCATCAGCTGGCGATCGGCGATGCACACTCCTGAGTTCACACTTTATCGTGGCGAGCAGATATGGAACGACGAACCCGTGTAAGAGCCGGCCGGTCATCAGCAATTGAAATTGATGCCTATATCGCCGGTTTTCCCGAACCTGTGCAGGTGCTGTTGCGCAGGATGCGCAATACAATACGGAAGGCCGCACCCGCTGCAGTTGAGAAAATCAGTTATCAGATCCCCACTTTTGCACTGCATGGCAACCTGGTGCATTTTGCTGCCTTCAAGAACCATATCGGGTTTTATCCCGGTGCTTCGGGCATCAAGACGTTTCAGCAGGAGTTGTCCGCTTATGTTTTTGCCAAGGGCTCGGTGCAGTTTCCGCTGGACAAGCCGTTGCCGGTTGGCCTGATCAGCAAGATTGTCAAGTTCCGGGTAAGGCAGAATCTGGAAAAAGCTGCAGCACAGGGCAGGTAAAAATCGTGATCGCAACCTGCGCTTCAATCAACCCCTGTCAACCACGCAGCAGACCCGCTAATTTCACAGCCTGTTCATGGCGTTTATTGACGACTTCCCAGTTTATGTTGCTGAAGAAGGCATCGATGTACCTGCCGGCTGCAGCGCCGAAATCCATTTGATAGGAATGTTCGTACATATCCAGCACCAGCAGCGGCAGTCCCACGCTTAACGCCTGAGTGTGATGATTGGCAATATGCGTACACAGTTCGCCAGTAGTCAGGTCATACGCAAGTACTGTCCACCCACTGCCGCCGCCGAGGCTGTTGCCAGTGGCACGGAAGTGCAGCTCCCAGTTGTCAAAGCTGCCGTAGGTGCTGCTCAACGCGGAAGCAATGCCACCCGAGGCCTTGCCGTCGCCGCCCAGATTGCCGAAGTACGCTTCGTGCAGGGTCATTGAATTGCGAAACATCAACTCATTCTGGCGCAAACCACCCACCACGAATGCCGGTGTGTCCTTGTTGACTGCGGCAAGCTCCTGCTCAAGGCGATTCAGATTTCTGACTGCGCCGGCGTAGTTGTTGTCGTGGTGCGAAACCATCAGCTTTTCCGACAATCCATTGAGTTTGGCGGGATTGAATGGCAACGGCTGGATGGGATGCTGACCGCGGAATGCAGGTGGCGCAGCTGCGGCAGCGGTTTCAGCAGCTGCGGCAATCTGCGCGGCAGCCAGATTGGTGGCGAGGCTGGCGACAGTGAGACCGCCGATCAGTTCGCGTCGTGAGTAGTGTGAGTCGCTCATATTGGTCTCCCCGGACGACTGGACAGGCGGCAACCTTACTCCACCGACGAGCATTGCGCAGCGGGTGTAATCATTAATACGTTGTAATGGTCGTTGCGCGCATGCCACCTGCCCGGCGAACGGCAGGCTATTCGAGTTTCAATTCCATGCGCACCACACCTTCAGGAGAGGTGGCTTCATTGCTGCGCGCGGTCAGGAACACACGTTCTGCGGAGAGCTCCATGTTGGCCAGCAACGTTGCCTGCACGGCGTCTGCACGTGCACGCATGAGCGCATCACGATCGGCGGCACTGATGGCGAATAGCGGCTTGAGCTGACCTTCGAGATATGCCATGCGACTGGCGATGGTTTCAGGGCTGGTTGCCGGTGCCGTCGTGGCCGGGAAGGTCGGCTGGGCGTTCATGCGACGCTGATATAACGTGGTGAGAGCGGCCAGTCTTTGGGCATCGCTGGCGGTTGCCGCATTGGTTAGCACACCGTTCAACGCCTGATTGAAGGCCGCTTCATTCATGGCATTGGCATCGGCATCGTTGATCACCGTCAGCGGCACGTTCAACTTCAGTTGCGGCCGTTCCACCATACCCTTGGCCAGGTTGTTGAGTTTGTCGGTTTCAGTGCTGCTCAGGTCTGCGGAGCCGGGCGCGAAATCCACATAGGACAGCTCATCGCCGCCGCCGAACAGAGCGCCCAATGCTGCAAAAGGTGCGGTAACAATCTTGGTCAGCAGGCCGACAAATGCTTTCCAGATGATCGGGCCGACCCGGAACTTCGGATCGTCAATGCTGCCACTGACCGGCAGATTCAGATCAATCACGCCATTGCGGTCCTTGAGCAGGGCAACCGCCAGCTTGATGGGTAGCGGTACCGCATCCTTGCTGTCGGTGGCAGCGCCGAACTCCAGCTGATCGACAACGATGTGGTGTTGCGCGTCCAGCTGACGATCACGGATCTGGTAGTGGATTTCGGTGGTCAGCTTGCCCTTGGCGATGCTGTATCCGGCGAACTTGCCGGAA
This sequence comes from uncultured Pseudomonadota bacterium, assembly GCA_963748005.1. GTDB lineage: Bacteria > Pseudomonadota > Gammaproteobacteria > Steroidobacterales > Steroidobacteraceae > CAILZL01. The sequence goes on along the minus strand of CAVVHH010000002.1, from coordinate 632,444 downwards.
TACGGATTGAACGTGGTCAGTTCCATGTTCCTGAAGTTCATAGCGATATCACTGTAGGTGTCCGCGGCGAGGAAGTTGGCTTCGCCGCTGATGGATACAGGAGCGTAGTTGTCGACGTTGCCATCCAGTTTGACCTTGGCGCGGGTGTTGTTGGCGGATGACAACCCCGTGATTGTGCCGTTCAGCCCCTGCATGCCGGTGGAGAACGTGGGCTGCACCGAGTTGTCGGTGAAATTGGCCGAGCCATCGGCAATGACAACCCGGGCGATGCGGGTACGCATGGTTGGCGCGGCAGGTGCCTTGGGCTTCGGCTTGTTGGTATCTGCTGGTGGCGGCGTTTCAGGTTCAGGCTGGATGCGCAGCACATGCTGAATGTTGGTGCTGCCATCGCTGGCGATGATGACGCGACCATAGGGTTTGCGCGCCGTGACCTGCTCTATCTCCAACACATCGGGCGCCCTGCTGAAAGTCAGGTTCTTGAGCTGCAGTGATTGCCACTTGATGAAGTCCTTGTTCTCCAGCTTGTCCTGCGTGCTCACATTGGCGACTTCAACATTGCCGGCGAAGCGCAGCTGCGGATTCTTGCTGGTGGCAGTGCCCTTGTAGTACACATCGCCCTCGGCATTGAGCTGGCCATCGCTAACCAGCATGTCAGTGCTCGCAGCCGCGTAGTTATGCGCATCCTTGAGCGCGAAATTGCCGAGCTTCACTTTCAGTTGTGAACTCAAGGTGTCGAGATCAATCGTGCCGTTGGCACTGAACTCGGCGCGCTCGTTAACACGCAGCTGCGTGTTCAAGTTGATGGTGGTGCCGGGTGCGGTACTGAAATTCGACACCTGCAATTGCACCGGGAACAGCGTGAACTGGGCGGCAGGCGTTATGCTGCGGTCCTCGAACTGCACGCGGCTATTGACCAGTTCAATGTTCCTGACGGTACTGATCCAGGGAGCAGCACTGGGCTCATCCGGGCCGAGCAATTCCAGCAGATTGAGGTTGTAGTCCTGATCAAGCCAGGCATTGAGTTCGACGCCATCGATGTGCAGCTTCTGAATATCCACACTGCGTTGTCGCAACGACACCTGCGTGCCGGTCAGTTGCAGGGTCGATAGCGATACCCACGGAGTAGCATCGCCTTGCAGCGGTGCGACCTGTGCGCCATTGACATCGATGCTGGACAGATCGAGTTTCAGCTCCATGTTTTCGCTGACTGCCAGCTGGTAGCCACCCTGCATGGAAACCGCACCAGCCAGCAGCCGGAACGGCAGTGCGTCCTGCAGATAGTTCTGCAAGGTTCCGGCTTGCAGCCCGGCAATTTGCAATTGGCCGGTGGAACCCAGTGGCTGGATGGTGAAATCGCCCTGCCAGTCAAACTTTTCGTCCGCCGCAGAGCTGCCGGCAAAATGGAATGCGTTGCCGTAGTTGGGTTCGGTGCGGAAGTTGTTCAGCGTGAACTGGATGGGCGTGAAGTCAGTGCTGAACGGCCGGGGCCGGGTGTGATCCTCGACGTGGACCCGGCCATTGTTCATCTGCAACTCGCCGATGCGTATCGCGGGTAACTGTGCATTGCTGTCCGGTGGGGGCGGTGCATCCGGGTCGCTGAAGTCAAGATTCAGTTTGCCCTGCTGATTGACAATGACCTGTATATTGGGTGAATCGAGCTGGATTTTCCTGAAGGTGTAGCTGCCGGTGAACAGGGAACTGAGCTGGACATTGACCAGCAGGTAGTCAATGCCGCCGATCGCGTCGCCGTTGCCTTCGGACAGACGCGCCTCGTTGATCTGCAGCGTCATCGTAAAGGGATTGAACTGCACCCGGCCGAGCGTGAGCTGGCGGTGCAATTCGTCGCGCACATATTCGGTGGCGTACTTGTTGATCAGGTAGGGCGCCAGGAAAAAGCCCAGCAGGGCGTACACGCAGAGCAGCGCACCCAGGATGCTGAGCAGTTTCCAGCTGCGGACGACCCAGGCCAGTAGCGATCGAACGGCGGCAGCTGGGGTTGTTTGAAGCATGGCGTGCAGTAATGCGATGGATGACCGATGGTCGCCCGATTCTGCCCGGCCTGAGTGTCCGGGGCGAGTAGTAATTTGGGCAGCGCGGTTGCTTCATCCAGGCCCACTACCGGTATGGATAGAGGCAGCGCGAATCCCGCGCCGCCAGATTGTCCCGGGTACGACTGCCAGCGGGCAGGTTATCGAGCTTTAAGTTGCGCCAGCACCTTGTTCAGATCGGGGCGATCGCGATAACTCTGTTCCGCGTACTTGTGCGTGATGCGCAGCTGCGGGTCAACGATAAAAATCATCGGCCGCGCCACGCCGAATGCGCGGCTGCCATCCGCATATTGCAGGTCGCGGATGCCGAGCTTTTCGACAATGACGCCATCGGCATCGGCCAGCATGGTGTAGCCAATCTTCTGTGCATCGTGAAACGCGGCGATCAGCGGCACGGTGTCATGGCTGACCGAAATTACATTGAGTCCCAGCGCCTTGAACTCGGCCAGCCGGCCATTGACGTCTACCAGCTGCTTCTTGCAATACGGACACCAGTCGGCCGAACGCACAAAGAACACGGCCGCGCCATTCTTGCCGAGCAGGGCTTTCAGCGTCTGTTGTTTGCCGGTCTGGTCCTGCAGGCTCAGCGGGTCGGGAAACGTGCTGCCCACTGCGGGTCCAGGCGGGGTCCAGTTCGCGGTCTGTGCGTGACCGAGGGTGGCTACCAGAGACAGCGTGGCGAACAGCAATGCAGCCAGTGAAGTTTTCATGTGATCCCCTGTGATGGCGGGTCAGACCGCGGATACATCGAATTCGTTTGTGTGGGCGACAAAGTTACAGGGTTGTATGAATGGAGGCCATGCTTTTGACGGTCGGTGGACTCGCCAAGGGACTGTTCTGAGCGAACCTGTTAAACGTGTTAACCGGACGGCTTGTTTGGAAAAAAGCCAGACGCTGCAAAGGCTTGCGGAAATTGCGGGCAGGTGTTATCCATCAGTCCCATGTTAATCAGACTGATTAAATCAAGTTAGGCGAGAGATGCGTTTTCGTGCAATACACGCGTCGGCTCTATTAGCCCTGGGTGCGACGCTTGGCCCCGTCTCTGCAAACTCCTCAGATTTGGCGTTGCTCTCAGGTCCGCAGGCATGTTCGGCACTGATGAGCCGAATGGGATCTCACGATGGGGTGCCGCCCGCGGATTTGGAGAAGACGTGGTTCTGTGACATTGCCGTGGATGACGACAACGATCATTCCGAATGGTGGGTGATCGCCTTAAGATCGTTCCGCCAGTGTGATGGATTCTGTAGCAACCTGCGGGGCTGGTTCGGAGTGAATCGTAAGACCGGGGAGGTTCGAGAGTGGGATATGGAAGATTTCACCGTTGGTGAACCGATTGACAAGCCGTAAGAAGCCTAACAAACCGCTGGTTCCGACGAGCAAAAGCGAGGCGCGTTTGCTCGCTGCACAGCGACAGCGTTGAACAAATCCATCAAAGGAAGTTTTTTTGATGGCGGGTTACGCGGAAGACCGCTAACCATGCCTGCATGGATGCAGGTCATACCAGTCATGTCTGGAACATTGACTGGTACGCCCTACGCTGAAGCACGCTCAACGTATGTGGTCTAGCGAATCTGCCGGATCACGGTGCCGGGCACCGGGTTAGGGGGTATTGAACGCGTAACCCGCAGTGACGTTGGGTAGGGCGTCAGTAAGCGCAGCGCACTGCGCCGAATGAATGAATCCGTCAAAGGAAGTGTATTGATGGCGGGTTACGCGGCGGACCTGCCCTGTGCCGGAAGAGTATCGGTAGGCCATTCCCGAAACGTTTGCTAGGCTTTGAGCCATGATCCAGATTGATCCGAGTGTCGCAATCATCTCGCCAGCCAAGTTGCGGGACTATCTTCTATCGCCGCTGCATCCCATTGGACGGTACAAGTCTGCGTTTTTCCTTTCCCTTGGTTATACCCAGGAATCCTGGCAGAGTCTGGAGCATGACCTTCGGGCCGTGCTCCAGGGTCGTGTGAAGATGCTCGACGTGACAGAATTCGGCCAGAAGTTTGCTGCTCACGGCCAGCTGCGAGGCCCGAATGGTCGGGCTGCGGATGTTGTGACCATTTGGATTATACTCGCCGGTGAGAACGCACCTCGTTTTGTGACGGCTTATCCCGAGGACTAAGCAATGACCTTTCGAGAACTGGACACTGTCGTCATGACCGTTGATGTCCCGAGCCATGGTTTAAAGAAGGGAGATATCGGAGCTGTGGTGCAGATCTATTCGCCTCACGCCATTGAGGTTGAATTTGTAACCGCAGCGGGCAGCACCCAGGCCGTGGTAACACTTGGCACGGACCAGGTTCGCCCGGTTGGTCGAAACGATTTGCTTGCTGTTCGACGGCTGGACGCTGCCTGACAACGGCGCGCGAGCGGCGCCCGTGCGGGTCGGGGGAATGCGCAACGTCACCCGTGGCCCATCCAGACGCGTAACCAGCAGTGATGTTGGGTAGGGCGTCGGTAAGCGCAGCGCACTGCGCCGAATGAATGAATCCATCAATGGAAGTTTTTTGATGGCGGGTTACGCGGTGGACCGCTAACCCGCCCTACGCCGAAGCTGTGTCCGATCTAAATAGCTCGTCGTATCCATCAGATCGACAGCACCTTCCCCGGATTCATGATGCCGTGTGGATCCAGCGCCTGCTTGATGGACTTCATGACCGCCAGCGCCACCGGGTTCTTGTACTGCGCCAGTTCGTCGCGCTTGAGCTGGCCGATGCCGTGTTCGGCGCTGATACTGCCACGATACGTGGCAATGAGTTCGTGCATGGCGTGATTGAGCGTTTGAACCTTGGCAAAGAAGGCAGTGCGATCATCGTGTGCCGGCGCATTGATGTTGAAGTGCAGGCTACCGTCGCCGAGATGACCGTACACCACCATCACACCTTCCGGTGCAATCCTCTGGCACAGCTTCACGCCTTCTTCAATGAAACGCGGCACATCACTGATGGTGACCGACACGTCGTGTTTGATGCTGCCGCCAGCGCGGGTCTGCGCTTCCGGAATCGATTCGCGAATACGCCAGAAGGTTTCACGCTGTTGCGAGCTCTGCGCGAGCAGGGCATCGCGAATCAGCGCGTGTTCAGCTGCGTCGGAAAGTGCCGCCGTGAGCTCTTCGCTCAGCGTTTCAGCCAACTGAATAGTGGTGGCTTCCAGCAATACATACCAGGGATGTGCGGCATCGAATGGGTCACTCAAGCCCTGCATGTGAGTGAACACCAGCTGTACTGCGTTACGCGGCATCAGTTCAAATGTCGCCAGCGCGTCAATGCCGCTGCTGCGCAGCTGCGACAGCAAGCTTACGGCAGCCGCAGGATCATTCAGCGCCACCAGCGCCGTGACGCGCGTGCGCGGTAGCGGAAACAGTTTGAGCGTGGCTGCGGTAATGATGCCCAGCGTGCCTTCCGCACCCATGAACAAATGCTTGAGGTCATACCCCATGTTGTTCTTGCGCAGGCCGGTGAGATCGTCGAGCACGCGGCCATCGGGCAGCACCACTTCCAGTCCCAGCACCAGATCGCGCGCCATGCCATAGCGCAGCACGGCGGTGCCGCCCGCATTGGTGGAGAGATTGCCGCCGATCTGGCAGGAACCTTCCGAGCCGAGGCTGAGCGGAAACAGACGATCCTGCTGCTCGGCAGCTCGCTGAACCTCAGCCAGCACGCAACCCGATTCAACGGTCAGCGTGTAGTTGGACGGATCGATATTGCGCACGCGTTTCAAACGCGCCATCGACACCACGATTTGTGTGCCATCACCAGAGGGTGTGGCGCCACCGCAGTAACTGGTGTTACCACCCACCGGTACCACGCCGATATGCTGCTCGTGGCACAGCCTGAGTATTTGCGCGACCTGTCCAGTACTGTCCGGACGCAGCACCAGCGGTGTTGCGCCGCGATACAGATGACGGTGATCCACCAGAAACGGTTCGATGTCGCTAGCATGGTCCAGAAAGCCGCTTGGGCCGACGATGGTACGCAATTGCTGCAGATGCTGTTCAGGAATTGTCATCCTGTGATTCTAATGGCAATTGGTCGTGCCCTGCGACGGCGCGGTATCTGACCGTCGTGCCCAACAATGGATCGGCGGGGTTCGGGAAAGCGTGATGGCTTGCGCATAAAACACGGTAAATACCGCAGAAAGCGTGGCATGGCGATTGCAAAGTATCTGATCGTCTGGCGTGGAGCCGGACGATGGCGTACTGATGAACGCCGTCCCGGGAGTAAACCTGTTGTGGCAATGCCGCCATTTCCAGCCGCATGACGCGTTTGCTGGATGGCGGCTTTTTTGTGCCGTACAGGATGTACAAATGCCACGGAGCACAGGAGTGCGAGAGTGGCGGCCGTACAGGATGTACAAATGTGATGCTGCGAAATCCCCGAAGGGGGACCACGGAGCACAGGAAGTACGAGAACGACGGTCGGATATTAACGTGGAGAGACAAGACAAACATGAGCCGAACACGACAAGCTGCATTGATCAGTGCGCAATTTTTTGTACCGTTGGCACTACTGGCGCTGGGTATTGTGGTGCTGGGTATTACGGGGCTGGGTGCAGCGTGGCTGGGCATACTGGCTGTAGCATTTGCTACGGCAATCGCTGCGTGGCTGACCTGGTCGTTGCACGCGTCGCTGCAGCCTGCGACCGTGCTGGCCGAGCAGATTGCCGCCGGCCAGTTGGGCGGCTCGCGCCCCACACAACGGCGTGGCGCTTTCGGCGTGTTGCAGGCATCGCTGCTGGGCATGGAAGGCAAGCTGGATGAAATCGTCAGTACGGTGCGCGTTCGTGCGTTGGCGGTGGCCGGCACCTCGCGACAGCTGGCCCTGAGTAATGAGCGCTTGAACGAACGCACGCAAACTCAGGCTGCGGCGCTGGAACAGACCGCTGCCAGCGTCGAGCAACTGGCGGCAACGGTGAAGCAGAATGCGGATCGTGCGCTACAGGCGCGGGAGCTGAGCATGCAGGTTTCGCAGCAGGCAGAATCCGGCGCCCAGCAAGTGCAGCGCGCGATTGACGCCATGAGCCAGATCAAGGCAGCCAGCAGCCAGATTGCCGAGATCGTAGGTGTCATTGACGAGATAGCCTTTCAAACCAATCTGCTGGCGCTGAATGCAGCGGTGGAAGCGGCACGCGCCGGCGAGCAAGGCCGCGGCTTTGCCGTGGTGGCGGAAGAAGTGCGGGCACTCGCGCAGCGCAGCGCAAAGGCTGCCAGGGAGGTGAAAGAACTGATCAGCGCTTCAGGGGAACGGGTGAGCAGTGGCGCCGAACTGGTCGTGGCGTCAGGCGATACGCTGTTTGCGATCACGGCCAGGGTCAAGCAGGTTACAGGCCTCGTTGTCGACATTGCCGCTGCAAGCGACGAACAGGCCACGGGCATTACCCAGATCAGCCAGGCGATAGCGCAACTGGACGCAGCGACACAGCAGAACGCCGGCCTGGTCGATGAGACTTCCGGTGTCAGCAAAGTCATGGAGCAACAGGCGGGCGAACTGATCAAGCAGATCGGGTTCTTCCGGCGCAACTGGAGCGACGATCAGATGGCGGCGGCGGCGCTGATCGGCGAAATATTGATTTATCAGCGCGAGAATGCGCGGCTGGCCATGAATGCGGCAATTGCCCGCAGCGCCGACGGCGTGGCGGCATCGCGCATCAGCTTCCAGCACAATCGCGACCGCATTTCCGAACTGTGGCCGCGTTATCGCAATACGGTGACGCGCGAAGACGAGCGCCGGCTGGCCGAAGAATATTGGAGTCTGCGCATCGAGTACATCGCCACTATCGAACAGGTATTGCAGCTGATGGAAACGGGCCGGCATGAGGCGGCGCAGCAACTGGTAATGAGCAAGCTCAGTGACGTGTCCAACCCCATGTTCGAACTGGGCGAGAAGCTGCGGCGCTTTCTGGAGCTGGATACGCGCACGGTCAACATCACGGGCTTGCGCGCGGCGGCATAACAGGCCGCCGGGCGCGTCCGGCGAGTGATCCGGAGTTCAGTTCGTATGCGCAGACCAGTAAGATGCTGGCACTCTGGCGCATTAAGCGAGCTGCTTTTCCATGTTGTACTGGATCCTGCCCATCCTGTTCCAGGTCGCCCTGGTCATTCACATCGTCAAGACCGGGCGTAATACCTTGTGGATATGGTTGGTTATTTTTGTGCCGTTGATTGGCGGCATTGCCTATTTCGTGGTGGAGATCCTGCCCGGGCTGATGGGCAGCCGCACGGCCAGGCGCGCCGCGTCCGGCCTGCGTAAAACTGTTGATCCGCATCGTGACCTGCGTCAGGCGAGCCAGAAGCTGGCAGTCAATGACAGTGTCGACAGTCGTCGCAAGGTGGCTGACCAATTGTTTGATCGCGGCCGCTACGATGAAGCCATGGAGCACTATCGCGCGGCGATGACTGGTATTTACAGTCATGAGCCGCTGTTGATGCTGGGCCTGGCAAAGGCGCAATTCGCCAAGGGGCAGATTGCCGAGGCGCGACGTACGCTGGATGAATTGATTGCCAACAACCCCGACTTCAAGTCACCTGAAGGTCACTTGCTGTATGCACGTGCGCTGGAAGGCGAGGGCAATGTTGACAAGGCCTTGAGTGAATACAAGGCGCTTTCGAAGTATTACTCCGGCGCCGAGGCGATGTATCGCCATGCATTGCTGCTCAAACGTCAGGGACAGGTTGAACAGGCCAATGGCATGCTGAAGGAATTGCTCGCCAATGCCGAACTGGCCGGCGCGGTGTTTCGTAAGGAACAGCGCGAGTGGCTCGACGCGGCGAAGCGGGAGCTGGGATGAGCCTCTCGGTTGGGGTGGTGGGGTTTGGGCTTGCGGGACGGCAATTTCATTGCCCGTTGATTCGTGCCGCCGGCATGCAGGTGCGTGGCGTGGTGACGCGCCAGGCGGAACGGGTGCGGCAATCGCTCGGCGATGTGCCGGTGCATGCAGAACTGGACAGCCTGCTGGCTGATTCCGCGATTGAGCTGGTGGTGATTGCCACACCCAATCACCTGCATGCACCGCAGGCGATGGCTGCGCTCAAGGCGGGCAAGCATGTGGTGATCGACAAACCCTTCGCGTTGAATCTGCGCGAGGTCGATGAATTGCTGCAGACGGCGCAGACACAGCGTCGTTGTCTTGCCGTGTTTCATAATCGTCGCTGGGATAGCGATTTTCTGACGCTGAAGCAGGTGCTAGATTCCGGCCGTCTCGGTGATATCTATCGCTTCCAGGTTCGTTGGGATCGTTATCGGCCCAAGGTGGTTGAGCGCTGGCGCGAACATGAAGAGGCCGGTGGCGGCTTGCTGCTGGATCTCGGTCCGCACCTGATCGATCAGGTGCTATGCCTGTTCGGCACGCCGGAGTGGCTGCAGGCAGAACTGCTGACGCAACGGCCCGGTGCGACAGTGGAAGATGGTTTCGAGATCTGGATGGGCAAGGGCGCGCTGCGTATTCACATCGGCTCCAGCGCCATTACTGCGGACAACATTGGCCGTTATCAGATTCATGGCCTGCTGGGTTCGCTGAGCAAGGGCGGACTGGATGTGCAGGAACCGCAGTTGCGTGCGGGCATGGAGCCTTTATCTGCAGAATTCGGCATTGAGCCGGATGCGCAATCAGCACAACTCGTCGATGCCCATGGGCGGCGTGAGCACGTGCCGACGGAGCGTGGCAACTGGGTGGAGTTCTATCGCAGCATGCAGCGCGCGATCGAGGAAGGTGCGCCGGTACCGGTGTCTGGTACTGAAGCAAGGGAAGTGATGCGGGTGATAGAAGCGGCGCGCACCAGTCATGTTGAGCAGCGGCGTATCTTGTTATGAAGCTGGTGCAGCTTCGATCGCCTGCCGTCTGGAGTGGTTATTCAAAACACGCCACCAGTACATCCATGTAGGCTCGACGCGCGGATCCCTCCGCGCGACGGTTTTGAATAACCACTCCAGACCACAGGCTAAGTGCAGTGCCGACGTTCTGGCGGCAAGAAATCCAGCTCAAGAATTGGCGTCTTTCTTTATCTGCGAATAGGCAGTCAGCGCGGCTTCACGGCTCAATCCCAGATCGACAATCGGTGCTGGATAGTGTTTTCCCAGTTCAATGCCTGCCTTGCTGAGTTCTGCAGCAGGTGCATCCCAGGGTCTGGCAATCCATTTGTCGGGCAGGCGCGCCAGTTCCGGCAGCCATTTGCGGATGTACGCAAACTGCGGATCGAATCGCTCGGCCTGTAACACGGGATTGAATACACGAAAGTAGGGCGCAGCATCCGCACCGCAACCTGCGGTCCACTGCCAGCCCTGCGTGTTGTTGGGCAGGTCGGCGTCCACCAGCGTGTCCCAGAACCAGCGTGCGCCTTCCAGCCAGTGGATACGCAGGTTCTTGGTGAGGAACGACGCGACCACCATGCGCACGCGATTGTGCATGGTACCGGTGTGCCATAGCTCGCGCATGCCCGCATCCACCAGCGGGACGCCCGTCTTTCCGCGTTGCCATGCTTTCAATCCGGCTGTGTTTTTGTCCCAGGGAAAATTGTTGAAGCGTTCGTCCAAGGGTTGGTCGCTGGTGTGCGGGAAGTGATACAGCAGATGATGCGAGAACTCGCGCCAGCCCAGTTCGCGCACGTAGGCATCGGCTGCAATATTCTGCGCACTGAACTCCGCGATGATCTGTCGTGGTGAAATCTCGCCGAAGTGCAGATGGGGCGACAGTCGTGATGTGCCGGGTTTGTCAGGGCGATCGCGTTCGGTCTTGTAATCCCGTGCCGCTGTATCGATGAAGGTTTGCAGTAGTGCATGCGCCCCCGCTTCGCCGGGATGCCAGTGTTGGCGCAGGCCGGCATCCCAGGGAAGGGTGGGCAACAGTTCAAGTTCAGCGAGTGACAACGAAGATAGCTCTGATGCGACAGCGGGTATTGCTGCGGGTCCGGGCAGCGGCAATGGTTGCTGTGCCAGCCGCGTCTGGCAGTGTTTCCAGAACGGCGTGAATACGCGAAATGGCTTGTCCTGCTGGTTACGTACTTCCCAGGGTTCGAACAGTAGCGCTGCGTTGTGACTGCTGACAGCGATGCCCTGATCCTTCAGGGTTGCCTTGATGTGCTTGTCGCGGGCAATTACCGCCGGCTCATACAAACGGTTCCAGCACACCAGCGTGGCGCCGGTTTCCCTGATGAGCTGTTGCAATGTGGCCAAGCTTGCGCCTTTACAGATGATCAGGCGTGAGCCGAGTTGCGCAATGTCCTTTTGCAAGGCAGCAAGAGAGTGATACAGCCACCATAAAGAGGCCGCGCCAGGTGACCACGGCGCTTCTTCTTCAGGCGCGTGAATGAACACCGGAATGATTTGCTCCGCCTCGTCGAGAGCGTGGACGAGCGCGGGATTGTCTGCCAGACGCAGGTCGCGACGCAGCCAGAACAGGGCGGTTTTGTGGGGACTGTTTTCCATTGGTAGGGGCGGTTCGCGAACCGCCCTGCTTCGTCTTCAAAATCCGGATGGTGTCATGGCCTGCTGAAAAAAGAAGGGCGGCTCACGAGCCGCCCCTACGGTGATGTCCGATTTTCAATCGGGCATTACTGCGCCCATTATTGTGAATTGCGCAGCGCTTCAATGCGCTCTTCCAGCGGGGGATGGGTCATGAACAGGCGGCTGACGCCCTTGCCGCCGGAGATGCCAAAGGCAGCCATCTTTTCCGGCAGCGCAGCTTCGCTGTGACGATTCTGCAGCCGTTGCAGGGCGGCGATCATGGCGCCGCGGCCGGCAAGTTGTGCGCCGCCCCGGTCAGCACGGAATTCACGTTGCCGCGAAAACCACATGACAATCATGCTGGCGAGAATGCCCAGCACCATCTGACTGATGAAGATGCTGGCCATGTAGGCAATGCCGTGGCCGCGCTCGTTCTTGAGAATCATGCGGTCCACCACATAGCCAATCACGCGCGACAGGAAGATCACGAAGGTGTTCACCACGCCTTGAATCAGGGCCAGCGTGACCATGTCGCCGTTGGCAACGTGGCTGATTTCGTGGCCGATCAAGGCCTCGGCTTCCGCCTGGCTCATGCTGTTCAGCAGGCCGGTGCTGACTGCGACCAGCGCCGCATCGCGCCGCGCGCCGGTGGCGAAGGCGTTCATGTCGGGTGAATCAAAAATGCCCACTTCCGGCATGCCGATGCCGGCGGCCTGAGCATGGCGCTGTACGGTGTTGACCAGCCAGATTTCACGCGGGGTGCGCGGCTGTTCAATCACCTGCACGCCCATCATGCGCTTGGCCGACCACTTGGAAATGGCCAGCGAAATCAATGAGCCGGCAAAACCGAATACTGCCGAGAAAATCAGCAGGTTGTTGATGTCGAGGCCACCACTGGCGGTTTCGATACGATCCACGCCCAGCAGGTGCAGGACGATACTCAGCACAAACACGATGGCCAGGTTGGTGACGATGAACAGGAATACGCGTTTCATGACTGTTAAGAACCTTCAAGTCTGTACGGGATGAACCGGGACCGGGCAAGTATGAGGGTAGGACATGCTAATTCAAGGGAGGTTTCAGGCGGCTGGCGGTCGGCAGAGACTTGGCTGACCGCCCCCGTTAGCGGATTTCGCCGCTACAATGACCACCTGTTTCCATAGAGACCGCGCCATGTCCGCCACCGCCCCCTCAGCATCGACCGATTCGCTTGCCCAGATTGGGGCGGTCATGGAGCCCATCGGTCGGGCGGCCGTGGAGGCGGCGCGGGTGCTGGCGCAGGCCGGCACTGCGACCAAGAACAGCGCCCTGGCTGCAGCTGCTGCGACGATTCGCAAGCGAAGCGCCGAGATTCTCGAGGCCAACGCGCGCGACATGGCTTCCGCACGCGAACGCAACCTGACCGCCGCGTTGCTGGACCGCCTGCAGCTGGACGCCAAGCGCGTCGAAGCCATGGCCCAGGGGCTTGACGACATTCAGCAACTGGCCGATCCCATCGGCACCGTGATTGCCGAATGGACGCGCCCCAATGGCATGACGATCCAGCGCGTGCGTGTGCCGCTGGGAGTGATTGGCATCATTTACGAAAGCCGCCCCAATGTGACCGCGGATGCCGGCGCGCTGTGCCTGAAATCAGGTAATGCGGTGATCCTGCGCGGGGGTTCGGAGAGTTATCACTCCATCCGCGTGATTCATGCCTGCCTGGTGGAGGGCTTGAAAGCCGCCGGCCTGCCCGAAGCCGCCGTGCAGATCGTGCCCACCATCGACCGCGCCGCGGTGGGTTACATGCTGGCCGGCATGACCGACTACATCGACGTTATCGTGCCGCGCGGCGGCAAGAGCCTGATCCAGCGCGTGCAGCAGGATGCGCGCGTGCCGGTGATCGGTCATCTGGAAGGCAACTGTCACGTGTATGTGGACCGCGATGCCGATGTGAATATGGCAATGGCCATTGTGAAAAACGCCAAGCTGCGTCGCACCGGCATTTGTGGCGCCGCGGAAACTGTGCTGATCGATCGCGCCGGTGTGAAGACGCTGGGTGTGCCTGTGGTGAAGATGCTGCTGGATGCCGGCTGCGAAGTGCGCGGTGATCGCACCGTGCAGGAAATGGATATACGTGTGAAGCCTGCCACCGAAGAAGACTGGTATACCGAGTATCTGGATTCCATCATCGCAGCACGCGTGGTGGATGACGTGGATGCGGCCATTGCGCACATCACGAAATACGGCTCGGCGCATACCGAGTCGATTGTCACCAGCAATCAGCAAACTGCCGATCGGTTCCTGAATGGCGTGGACAGCGCCATCGTGTTGCACAACGCCTCCACTCAGTTTGCCGATGGTGGCGAGTTCGGCATGGGCGCGGAGATCGGCATTTCCACCGACAAGTTCCATGCGCGCGGACCGGTGGGCGTGGAGCAACTTACCAGCTATAAATATGTCGTAAGAGGTTCGGGGCAGTTGCGGCCTTGAAGCCATCTGGCGTAGGGGCGGCTCGTGAACCGCTCTCTTTGAAACAAGATGCGTGCAGGGCGGTTCGTGGATCAACCATTCTCGTTGGTCACGAACCGCCCCTACAGGATGAATCGTAATGTTTGCGAGTGGTCGGATGACGACGTTATTTCGTGGCTTGATAAGCGTAGGCATGTGTTGTTTGCTGACGACCCTGGCCGGTGCGCAATCTGGCGACCTGGTGGCTCCGTTACGTGCGTCGCTGGACAAGACCAGGATGGACCGCGCCGAACTGCTTGCGCCTCGTTCCTACCTCAAGGCGAACGACGCGTTGGCAGCCTTGGAAAAAGATATTGCCAGCAAAGCCAAAGCCGATCGCATCCAGAAAAGGCAGAGCGAGGCACAGCAGGCCATCGACAAGACCCAGCAGGTGGTTGCGCAGAGCAACAAGACGCTGCAAACCGTGATCAAGGCATATGACGATGCGGTGAGCGCGGGTGCGCCGGCATCACAAGGTGAAGCGTGGAAAAAAGCCGAGCAACGCTTCAATCAGGCGGTCGCCGAAGTTGAAAGCAACAAACCGGACAATGCGCGCAGCAAGGGCGCGGAAGCCGAGGTACTGCTGCGCGATGTCGAGTTGCAGGCGATCAAGCACACTGTGCTGCACGAAGCGCGCGATTTGATTGCCAAGGCGCAGGAGGCCAAAGTACCGGACTTTGCGCCGCGCAGTTTTGCCGTCGCGCAACAGCAGCTGGTTCTGGCGGATCAGCAATTGACGCGTGGCCGTTACGAACTTGCTGAGCCAAAACGGTTGGCGGCTCAAGCTGTATATGAAGCCAGACATGCCCAGTACCTGGCCGGCCTGATTGAACAGGCACAAAGCAAGGATGGCCAGAAACAACATCTGGCGGAACAGCAATTGCTGGCCATCGAAGATCCCATTCGTCAGTTGGTCACCGAACTGGAAGTGCCGGCAGTGTTTGATCAGGGATATTCAGTCGCGCTGAACGAGGCGCGCAGCAAGGTGCAGCAACAGCAGCAGTCGCTGATCGCTGCGCGACAGGCTGCGCAAGACCGCGAACAGGATGTGTTCGACTTGAAGCGCGAAGCGAGCGAACTGAAAACCCGTCTCGGCGGTGAGTCCGAAGAACGTCAGACCTTGCTGAAAAGGCTCGGACTCCAGGAGCGCCAGCGGGACAACATCTCCCGGATAGAAGGCATGTTTACTGCCGAAGAAGGTCGTGTGTACCGACAGGGCAGTCAACTCATCATGTCACTGAACGCGATCAGCTTCCGCAGCGGCAAGAGCACCATCGAACCGTCCAGTTTTCCGGTGCTGGCCAGAGTGAAAGACGCCATCGCCTTGTTTCCCGCCGCCAACCTTACCGTCGAAGGGCACACCGACAGCGAAGGCTCTGATTCTGCCAATCTGTTGTTATCCCAGGATCGTGCCGACGCAGTGCGTCAGTACCTGATTTCCAACCTGGGCGTCAGCGCCGAGAAAGTCAGCTCGGTGGGTTACGGCGAAGCCAAACCGGTCGCCAATAACGAAACCGAGAATGGTCGCGCCCGCAATCGCCGCATCGATGTGCTGATGGATCTGGGTTCGACACCGTGACGCCTTATCAAATCAGCATCCGGCGACGCCGGCAGGTGTTCGGCGCGGTGTTGCTGATGGTGGCGGTGGTTCTGCTGGTAGTTGCCCTGTGGGGCCACGTGCGGCGACTGAGTTATGTGGCGTTTGCGGTGGCGGCGGCTGGCGTGTGGATGATGTCGCGACGGGCGCAGGGCTGAGTTGGGATTTAGGCTGTTTAAGTTAGACACTTCTCGTGACAAGGAAATGTGCTTATGTCTAGCTCCGTCCGCTTTTCGATAGTTGTTGCCTCGTTGCTTGCGTTCTCTCCTGGTGCGGTGCCTTGTATTCTGGAAGACTGGACTTTCGAAAACCTCCGAGACGAAGCCGATGCCATAGTTATTGCCGAGCCCACGTCCACAACAAATACCGGAGTTATTGCTCCAATTGAAGGACGGAAATTTACGAATGCAAACGGTGGTCAAACTCAAGTCTTTGGGATGGCGGTTCGTACGAATTTCAAAGTGTTAACTATTTTTAAGGGCAAAGTTGGCAAGGAATTCACACTCACTCTTTATAGGGAGCTACCAGCAAAAACGTCTGACGGTAAGCTTGTTCCAGATATATGCCCTTATCCATATCGAGTGTTTGATCCGTCTGCACATGAGCACTATCTTATTTTCTTGGAATCAGTCACGGGCGGAGGATTCACTTTGCTTGAAGGTCAAAGCAACTCATTTGCAACCGTCGTCAAATTAAGCGATGGTCTATAACTCTGGCATCCACTCCTTATGATGCTGAATATCTGTCTTGCTGTACACCGAACAGCAGATGATGGTCAGTAAATCAACCACACAAGGCACTTGATAAGCTTTGCGGCGTGTGCCGCTAATTACTCGGCAATTCGCAATTTACCCAGCCAGAATCGCCGCTGGCATAGTGTTCTTTTTTCCAGATGGGTACGCGCTGTTTTACTTCGTCGATGATATAGCGGCAGGCGTCAAAGGCTGCGCCGCGATGTGCGGCGGCGACACCTACCCAGACGGCCATGTCGCCTATTTCCAGCAGGCCGACGCGATGCACGCAGGCGGCGCTGGTGATGGCAAAGCGTTGTAGTGCTTCGTCGATAATCTGCTGGCCTTCCTTGAGGGCGAGCTCCGCAAACGCTTCATATTCCAGACGCAGCACGGGTTGCCCTTCGTTGTGATTGCGTACCCAGCCTTCGAATGCAACGAAGCCGCCGGCAGTGGGGTGATTCAGCGTGGCTTGCAACGCGGCACTGTTAATCGGCGTGGTGCTGAATTCGAATGTATGCATGCAGGAGCTTCTCGCAGAATTTTCGTAGGTTGGGCTGAGTCTTCGAAGCCCAACATCTCTGTTTTGACATGACGACTACGTTGGGCTTCGAAGACTCAGCCCAACCTACCCTAGCCACCTGCGACCGGTGGAATGAAGGCGACGTGATCGCCCGACTTCAGTGGCTGCTGCCAGTCGCAGAAAGCATTGTTGATGGCGACTTTCAGTTGCGTAGCGGCGAGCTTGAAGCCATAACGCTGCTGCAACTCTGCATATAGCAGTGCGGGTGTATTGGCCTGCGTGTTGAGGGTCTCGGTACGCTTGCCGGCCTGTTCGCGAAAGATGGCGAAGTACTGCAAGTGCAACGTCAATGCGTTCAAGGCGCTGCTGGTGTGTTGATAGTCGTCGATGGTGTTCACGTTGTTCAGAACTTGAAGGTCAGTCGGACCAAGCAGCAGCGTATCGCCAGCCTGCAGCAAGGCGCGCGGCGAGAGTTTACCGGCAGCAATAGCTGAGCGTATCGGCGCGGCGCTTTTCGGTTCCCAGATGGCGCATAGCGGCTCGGGTTGCTGATCTGAACCACGATAGGCGCTGGCAAACCGGGTTGGATCGCGTTGCTGCAACAGCGATTGTAACGCCTGTTCATCCAGCAGCGGCATATCGCAGGCAATCACCAGCCAGGCAACTTCAGGATGTTTTGCCTGTGCCGAGGCAATTCCGGCCAGTGGTCCGAGATCGGCATGCTGATCGACAATCTGCGGCCAGCGCGTGCGTAATTCGTCCCGTTGCTGGTCAGTGCGCACCGAAACAAAGGCTTGTGTGCAGCAGCTCGCTAGCAACTCATATGCGCGCTGCAACTGCGGTTGACCTTCATAGGCTAGCGCCGCTTTGTCGCTCTGCATGCGGCTACTGTGGCCGCCGGCCAGCACCAGACCGTAGACGGGAGCGATACTCACGGGGCGGGATGATGGCTTGAAAGATAGTGGCCGGTCTTGCCGCCGTGTTTTTCGAGTAGCCGCGTGTCAGTGATCAACAAGTCATGCGACAGCGCCTTGCACATGTCGTAGATGGTCAGTGCAGCAATGCTGGCGCCGGTCAGTGCTTCCATTTCCACGCCGGTTTTGTGATGAACTGACACTGTGCAATGAATCACCGCGTCGTGACCCACCATGTCGATGTTGAACTTGCAGTTCTCGATACCGAGCGGATGGCAGAACGGAATCAGTTCATGGGTGCGTTTGGCAGCCATGGTGCCGGCGATGATGGCGGTGTGAAACACCGGACCCTTGGCAGTGGTGAAATTCCGTTCGCGCAGCGCAGCGGCAACTTCAGCTGGAAAACGCACGCGGGATTCTGCAGTGGCACTGCGTTTGGTGATCTGCTTGTCGGCGACATCCACCATGGTGGGTGCGTCGTTTTCGATGTGCGAAAAGGATTTCATATCGCAAATACCTGATAAGCCGATTATTGGCGCGCCAATTTAAGCGTCTGCCGGTTGTAGGGGCGGGGCATGCCCCGCCCGGTTTGGTACCTGAAGGGCGAGACATGGCTCGCCCCTGCCAACACGCGCAGCAAGATACTGGTCACGTCATCCACCGATGTAATACATCTCGATCTTGCGCAACGGGTGTTCATTGTTGCCGAGTTTGGCGCGCTGTTCGCTGTAATGATCATCGCGCTGTTCCCATGTGGTGCGGATCAGGGCGCGCAGTTCATCGTCGCTGGCGCCGCTGCGCAGCGGCTGCTTCAGATCCAGGCCATGGGAGGCGAACAGGCAGGTGTACAACACGCCCTCGGACGACAGGCGCGCGCGTGTGCAGGAGCCGCAGAACGCCTGCGTGACCGACGAGATAAAACCAATTTCACCGCTGCCGTCGTCGTAGGCATACCGTTCGGCGACTTCGCCGTGATAGTTGCCCGGCAGCGCATGCATGGGCCAGCGCGCATGAATGCGTTCCAGCAACTCACGGGAGGGCACCACGCGCTGCATTTCCCAGTGATTGCGATTGCCGACGTCCATATACTCGATGAGGCGCACGATGATGCCGGTGCCACGAAACCGCTCCAGCATGTCGAGCACGGTGTGATCGTTCACCCCGCATTGTACCACGGCATTGATCTTGATCGGTGTCAGCCCCACCTGCTGGGCCGCGCGCAAACCGGCCAGCACCTGATCGCGGCCGTGAAAGCCACCGCTCATCTGTGCGAACACCGCTTCATCCAGTGAATCCAGACTGACGGTGATGCGGCTCAACCCGCTGGCCTTGAGTTCAGTGGCATATTTTTCCAGCAGTACGCCATTGGTCGTGAGGGCGACGTCCTGCACGCCTTCAATCGCGCCCAGCTCGGCAATCAGTTCAGTCAGGTTGGGACGCAGCAGGGGTTCGCCGCCGGTCAGGCGCAATTTGCTGACGCCCATTTCCACGAACAGGTGCGCCAGACGCGAAATTTCCTCGAACGACAGTCGCTCGGTGGGCTTGAGAAATTGATAGTGCTCGTGAAAGGTTTCACGCGGCATGCAGTACGGGCAACGGAAATTGCAGCGATCCATGACCGAGATGCGCAGGTCGTGCATCGGACGATGCAGACGATCACGCGGCGCAACGGGCAGGGACAGGATATTACTCATCAAGTTTTACCACCGGCCATGACTATCGAAAATCACCAGCGAAACAGCGGCACGGGAGTGCCGGCTGCAATCATACCCCCGGTCGGCGCCAGCTCGACGAAACCATTGGTTCCCAGCAAGGAAATGAAGTCGCCAGAGCCACGGGTGGGGCGAGGTTGGGCGCGCGTGATGCCGGCTGCATCGCATTGCAGATTGACGGGCGTGAATACCGTCAGTTCGCTATTTCCTTTGGCGTCCCCGCTCAGGGCGAGGTGTTCTGCGGGTTGCGTTTTCAAACCCATGGAGTGTCGCAAACCGGGCAGCACATAGCGATACAGGCACATCAGCGTCGAGACGGGATTGCCCGGCAGCGCATACACCGCCTTGCCATCGCCACGCACGCCAAACCACATCGGCTTGCCGGGTCGCTGGGAAATCTTGTGGAACACGCAGGTGACACCCAGTTCGGTGAGTACCTGCGGTACGAAATCAAAGCGCCCCATAGAGACACCGCCACTCAGGATCAGTACATCATTGGTTTCCAGCAGCGCTGTCAGGCGTTGTCGAAGGGTTTCCAGGTCATCGGCGATATGCTCGTCCGCGATATGCGAGTGACCGTGCTTTTGCAACGCTGCCTGTAACGCATAGGTATTTGAGCGGCGGACCTGCCAGGACTGGATGGGCTGGCCGGGCTCCACCAGTTCATCGCCCGTGGAGACCAGCGCGATGCGCGGTGAAGGGCGTGCCAACACCCGCGCATAGCCAGCGGAGGCGATGATGGCAATGGTCAGGGCGTCCAATGGTTCGCCCGGTTGCAACAGGGTGCTGCCGGCGGCGGCGTCACTGCCGCGGCGATGGATGTTGAGCCACGGAGCAGCTTCCACCGTATCCAGTTGCGCATGCCCGTCGCTCACCCGGATACGTTCAACCGGAATAACACAATCACAACCGACGGGAAGTTCTGCTCCGGTCATGACTTCGATGCAATCGGCACTGTCTTGCAGCGCAAGTGGCGGTGCCCCGGCCGCCTGGGTTCCGGCGATGCGAAATCGGCGCGTGGTTGCGGCCTGTTGTGAGCTGAGCGCGATGCCGTCCATGGTGACGCGATCAAATGGCGGCTGATCGCGCTCCATGATGACGGGTTCAGCGAGTGCGCAGCCATGCAAGTCACGCAGGCCAAGCGTGACGGGGGGCAGTAAATCAAGGTGCGACTGGATAGCCGCCTGGGCTTCGGCCACGCTCAACATGGACACGCACAACTCCCGTACTGGTGGCGGGCTACCAAATGGTCCGCCAATAAAAACAGCCGCTGCGATCTTGTCGATCAGCAGCGGCCGGGGAGTGTCGCACGGCGGGGGATAGCTGGCTATGTCGTCCGGGGCAGTGCTTTGGGGGTCAGGTGATCAGGACTTGCGTGACTTGAAAGCACGAACCTGCTCGTTGAAGGCATCAACCTTGACCTGGCGCTCGTCGGTGGCAGAAGACTTTTTCTTCGACTGCATGGCCTTGATCTGCATGATGGCGCCGGCACCACCGGCTTCTTTCACCTTGTCGGCCGTTTCAGCGTCGAGACAGGCGACATAGGCATCGACATCCGCGTTGTACTGTTTGAATGCCGTCATCGCGGCAATCATGTCCGGCTCGGACGAGCTCTTGCCGTCTGGAGCAGTGGGAGCCTTCGGGAAGCTGCATTCAGCTTGTGCGGTAGAGCCAAGCGCCACAGCGAAAATACCGACCATGGAAATAAGTGAAGCCTTCATGTGATTGTTACCAATTTGAGTCTGGGGGATTGGGGTCAACACACGGCAGCTGCCGCATGTGTCTTGGTCTGTATCGGCCCCGAATCTGGCTGCTTGAGCAGTGGCAGGCATGAATTGGTGTGCGTGCCGTCACCGATGTGGGCTACGCCACTGAGGGAGTTCCTCAATTCCTCAGTGGCGCGTCCTGGGAAGGCGCGGTATCAGCCCTTGGCCTTGAACTCGCGCACTGCCTTGTTGAAGGCATCGATCTTGGCCTGGCGTTCATCCGTAGCAGACGTTTTCTTTTTGGCCTGCATGGACTTGATCTGCATGATGGCGCCGGCGCCGCTGGCTTCCTTCACTTTGTCGGCTGTTTCAGTGTCGAGGCATGCGACATAAGCATCGACATCCGTGTTGTACTGCTTGAATGCCGCCATCGCCGCGATCATTTCCGGTTGGGTGGCTGTGCTGGCATCAACGGGATCCGGTGCCTTGGGGTAGGTGCAGTCGGCAAGGGCAATTTGACTGGTCAGGCCCAAAACAGCGCAGCCCAGGGTCAAGAGGCTATTTTTCATCGCAGGTCTCCACTAGGAACAATGGTGCACCGGCGTTACGCGCCACTCGGACGTGACGCTTCTACCGGATCATGTCCGGATAGATCGGCCTGCGATTTGGGGACTTTAGGTGGTGGGCGAGCGCCGGTCAGGTTGGGCACGTGCCGTGGTTCACAATTAATGAATGGTGGCTGCTTACGAGCTCCAGCCCCCGTCAGGGATTCTGACGCGGCCGAAGCCACGCAAGGGGGCCGAAGCGTCGCATTTGTGCATCCATGCACGGCACAAAAAACCGGCGGCGCTTGGTCGCCACCAGTTTTGATTGCGCGCTTTTACATATTATTCGGAGCGGTTTACTTCGCCTTATAGGCGCGCAGTTGCACGTTGAATGCTTCTGCAACTTTGGCGGCTTCTTCATAGGCGGTATTCGCCTTGAGAGTTTGCTTGTCCTTGACGCGCTTGATGTCCTCGGCTGTTGCCTTGCTGCCCAGTTCGTTGAGCATGGCTTCGGTTTCGGTATCGAGACAGGCCTGATATGCCTTCACGTCGGCATCGAACTGCCGGGTTGCTTTCATTGCGGCCACCATTTCTTCCTGAGTCGCCTTGGCGCCATTGGGCGGGTCGACGGGCTTCTTGGGATAGGCGCACTCGGCCAGCGCAGGTGCTGCACCTATCAGGCTGAACACTGCTGCCACGCAGAGTTTCTTCGTTCTATTCATCGTCTATACCCCCGGTCGTCTTCAATGAAGGAAATCGTTGTTTCGCCGCGGCCAAGGCCGGCAATAGCGCCTATATTATGCGGTCCTGTTGTCACGCGCACCTGCTAGCGGGCGAAGTCGGTGGATGGTTGCTGTGCAGTGCTGAACCAGGATTGAACAGCTATCGAGGGTCTGTTAACCATCACGATATCGCCGTGATGGTTAACAGACCCTGGTGATCCGGCTGATCTGCCGCCTACAGGTTTCCCAATACTGCAGTTCCGCCCAGGCGCGTCATTTGCCGGCCAATCCATGCTTGACGGGCGCGCACAAAGCCGGAGGGTTTATCAACCAACAGGCGTTTGGGTGCGGGCAGGACGGCGGCCAGCAGCGCGCTCTCCGGCCTGTTGAGTTGCGCCGCCGACTTCCGGAAGTAACGCCGGCTTGCGGCCTCCACGCCAAACACGCCTTTGCCGAATTCGGCGCTGTTCAGATACACCTCGAGAATGCGCTGCTTTGGCCATAGGGTTTCGATCAGCACGGTAAACCATGCCTCCATACCCTTGCGCAAATAGCTTTGCCCTGGCCACAGATACAGATTCTTGGCGACTTGCTGGCTGATGGTGCTGCCACCACGCAACTTGCGGCCGCGCTGATTCTGAATCCAGGCCTTTTGCATGGACTCGAAATCAAAGCCCCAGTGCTCGGCGAACTTCTGATCCTCAGAGGCAATCACCGCCACCTTTGCGTACGCGGAGATTTGTGGCCAATCCACCCATTGGTGGCTGAACCGGTATTGCCTGTCGTCGTTGATGAAGGCAACGGCACGATCGCGCAGCATGAACATCGAGGTGAAGGGATCGACCCAGCGCATCAGCAATACGCTGCCGATGGAAAATGCCAGCCACCCGACCAGAAGCAGGCCCAGCCAACGTAACAGGCCTGCAATGAAAGAGCGTGATTGCGCCACGAAGCGAGCGGGTTTAACCGGTGTTCCTGGCCGAGTGCACCACGATGGGTTCGACCGGTACATCGTCGTGGTGGCCATGACGACCGGTTTTGGTCTTGGCGATGGCATCAATCACTTCCATGCCGGACACCACCTTGCCGAACACCGCGTAGCCGTAATTGCCGGGCTTGTTATCCAGGAAGTCGTTGTCGACCAGATTGACGAAGAACTGCGAGGTGGCGCTATTGATGTCGTTGGTGCGCGCCATCGACAGAGTGCCGCGCGTGTTCTTCAAGCCATTGGTGGCTTCGTTCTTGATAGGCGCATTGGTTTTCTTCTGTTGCATGTCGGCCGTGAAGCCGCCACCCTGCAACACGAAACCGGGAATGACGCGATGAAATATGGTGCCGTCGAAAAAGCCGGCATCGACGTAGGACTGGAAGTTCTCGCTGCTGATGGGTGCTTCGTCAGTGAACAGTTCGATGCTGAAGTCGCCCAGGGAGGTTTTGAAGTCGATCATGAGATTTCTCGGTGTAGTGGCTCGAGGTAAAGATTCGAGTTGCAGGCAAATAAAACGTTGGCGGTCAGGCGGTCCGCGCTTCAGTGACGCGCAGGTGGCCGGCCAAATCGGCGTGCGAGGCTACGCTACTCAAGCCCGCCGACTCAAGCAGTTGTCGCACTGCTTCGGCCTGCTGCCAGCCGTGTTCCAGCACCAGCCAGCCGCCGGGGACGAGATACTCTGCTGCGTGCCGGATGATATGCCGAATGGCATCCAGCCCGTCGCTGCCGGAAATCAATGCTGCGGCAGGTTCGTGCGCCAGCACCGCAGGCTCCAGATGCGGGTCACCTGCAGCGATATACGGCGGATTACTCAGGATCAGATCGAACTGCTGTGGCGGAATGGTGGAGAACCAATCGCTGTGCAGGAACGCTACGTTGCCAATGCCAAGCTGTGATGCGTTTTCCTGCGCCACCGCCAGGGCGATGGGCGACTGGTCTACAGCCAGAACCTGCGCACTGGATCGTTCCTGCGCCACCGCCAAGGCAATTGCGCCGCTGCCGGTGCCCAGATCGAGTACACGGGTATTTGGCCGCCGGCGCATATGGAACAGGGCTCGTTCCACCACCAATTCTGTTTCCGGTCGTGGGATCAACACTGCCGGAGTGACCTTGAGTTTCAGGGTCCAGAAGTGCTGCTCGCCCAGCACATAGGCCAGTGGTTCGCCGCGCAGGCGGCGCGCCACCAGGCGCTCCAGTTCGGTGTACTGGTCGGTTGGCAAGTCATTGTTTGAATTGAGTAACTGAGTAGATCTGGGCAGGCCGCTGACATGCTCCAGCAGCCATTCCGCCTCCCGCGCCGGCGCATCACTGACCGGCGCCAGGCGGGTTTGTAGGTGGTGCAGTGCAGCCTGAATCGAGGTGGCCATGAAAATGCAGGCAAAAAAGTGGATAGGCAGTGTTGCGGGCGACGGAGTGGCGGTCAATCGGTTATTGGGGGTAGCCGGGATTACGTCAAGAATCTAATTGACAATCATTCTTATTAACATCTAGGATTCACCTACGGTTCGGCGATGCGAATGGCTTGTCCAGCAGCGCCCGGTCCGCACTTCAAGTTCACGAGGCCTGCGCATGTACGTTTGCATTTGTCACGGCATCACCGATCGTCAGATTCGCGAAACCCTGGATCGCGGCGCTGCATCGCTGGGCGAAGTGCAAATGCAGGTGCCAGTCGGTGGCTGCTGCGGCCGTTGCCTGCGCACCGCGCAGGAAGTCATCCAGCAGCATCAGGCGCAACAGAGCAGCTGCTGCAAATCGCGCGCTGCCTGACGGCAAGCCAACCCCGTGCAACTTTTCCCGGGTTGCGTCTCTAACCTCACTCGCCCAAGATCGTCGCATGACCGACGGAACCTCTGATTAACCTGCTGCGCTCGGCATCTTGCGTGCGTACGGTGCTCGGGATCCTCATTTATTCTGTATAAACTCCGCTCCCTGCGCTCCGGTCGCGCGCAACCTGCCTTCGCTCGCGACGGTCAATCAAAGATTCCCTATCTGGAGTTAAGCAATGAAAGGCGATCCCGGCATCATTCGGCACCTCAATCTCGTCCTCAAGAACGAGCTGACCGCCATCAACCAGTACTTCCTGCATGCCCGCATGTTCGGCAACTGGGGCCTGAAGGCGCTGGAAAAATACGAGATGCGTGAATCCATCGACGAGATGAAACACGCCGACAAGCTGATCGCCCGCATCCTGTTTCTCGAAGGACTGCCCAACCTGCAGGACCTGGGCAAACTGATGATTGGCGAAGATGTGCAGGAATGTCTGTCCTGCGATCTGAAGCTGGAACAACTGGCACACAAGGACTTGAAAGCCGCGATTGCAGATTGCGAAAAGTCGAACGACTACGTGACGCGCGAACTGTTCGAAGACATTCTCGAATCCGAAGAAGAGCACATCGATTATCTGGAAACGCAGCTGTCGCTGATCGAGCGTGTCGGCATCCAGAATTACTGCCAGTCGCAGATGGGCGAGCAGGGCGAGTAATACTGGAGCGTTTCAAATCTGCTCAACAACCGGGGTACATACTCCGGTCGTTGAGCGCCTTGTGCTGAGCGCAGTCGAAGGAAGTCGAAGCGTCTTTGTTTCCAGCTATCAAGCCGCATGTATCAAACCTCCAGGCGCTCCCGACACAATTCCCGGCACATGGCATCGACATGGCGATGATCGGTGCCGCAACAGCCGCCGATCACCACCAGCTTGTCAAGCGTCGATTTCATCTCGCGATACTGAATACCCAGTTCATCAGGATTGCCGGCATCCAGTTCCGTGCTGGCGTCCAGTTCTGCGTGGCTCTTGCAGGAGGCATTGGCGCGCAGACCGCGAATCCGTTTGAGCCATTTGCCAGATTGCAGCGACTGCCGGAAGTGGGTCGGGTGTGCACAGTTGATCATGTAATACGCTGGATAGGCGCTAGTGGCGGCATCCGTCTCCTCAATCGCGTCCCTTAGCGTCTGACCAGAGGGCAGCTTGCCATCCGTTTCCAGGGTGAAAGAAATGGCTACTGGCATTTGCGCTTGCCGTGCGGCTTGGACGATGCCGATGGCTTCTTCCACGTAGTTCATGGTGAATGCCGCTACCATGTCGGCGTCGGTGCTGGCGAATGTTTGGATTTGCGGGGCATGATAGTCCTGAGCTTCGCGTGCGCTCATGCGTCGATCGGCCACATAGCCGTCGCCGCGCGGCCCGAGATTGCCGCTGATCACGACCTTGTTGCGGACGGTTTCGAGCGCGGCGCGGATTTCCAGCAGCAGTCCAATTGCTTTGCGATTGGCATCCGCGAGTGTCACCGCGTCATAGCCCAGTCTTGCGCCCCAATCCGGATTGGCGCGCCAGGTAGGCGCTTCCAGAATCACACCCATGCCATGCGAGCGCGCCAGTTCGGTGTAGCGCATGAAGTAGCGTCGCAAAACCGCAATGCCAGCTTCGTTCTTCAGCAGATCGAACGCAGCGAAGCACGGCAAGTCGATGCCTTCGTGATAAATCAGCGTGGTTTCCAGTCCACCGTCGGTCAAAAACAGCTCATCCCTGAGTTGTGGCAGATGTTTGCGATAGTTGCTCATGGTATTTCTCCGGTGAATGTTCATTTATTGCTGTAGCCAAACGGTTGCGTGGCATCAGTGAAGGGATGTTCTGGCTGCGGCTCGGACACGTCTCGGAACAGCAGCATGTCGCCGACACGTGCCGAGGCACCCTGGTAGAAACCGGCTTCCCTGGCGAACTCACGCGGATTCCTGAAGGTGCCGAATACCAGGTCGAAAATCGGCAGATCCGCATAGTTGCCCGAATGTACGCCGCGCGCATGATGGTGCGAGTGGCTCTCCGGACGCTGGATGAAATATCCAAGCCACTTTGGTGTACGGATGTTGCTGTGCTGAAACACCGCGAGGAAAGTGGTGGCGAACATCACCGATGTGATGGCCTCGGCGGTGAAGCCTACCAGCGTCAGACACAGGCTGAACACCGCAGTCCAGCCAATCATGTCCAGCGGGCTGAACCAGAAGGCGCTGTAAGTATCCAGCCGCTCCGCGCTATGGTGCATCTGGTGCAACGTGCGCCACATCCAGGAGAACGTGTGCATGCTGCGATGATAGACATATGCACCCGCTTCGTAGATCAGCAGGCCGACCGCTGCACCCACCCAGGTGCCCAGGCCGGTCAGATCAAACAGCTGCAGCTGCGCCAGCTGCTCGCCCCACAGCAAAGGCAGATACGAAGACAACATGAAGTACAGCGCGAACGCCGCGAGGCCACGCCATTTCCAGCCGCGAATGACCGGCAAGGCTCTGGCCGGAAACAACGCTTCCCAGAGCATCAGTGCGGCGTAAATGCCGAACACCACAAGCGACAGGGGGTGCAGAATAATTTCGATCGGGGTTGGCATGGCAGTGCTCCATCTGTTTAGATTGTGGAGCGCAACGCTACGCGTCGGCGCACTCGTCGACTAAAGCCATTTCGGCAAGCAACCTGACAAATCGGCCAACCCAGAAGATAGCGGACCCGGCATGACTGGCAGCGATTCAACCCGACGCGTCTCCATCGCCATTCTGGCCATGCCGGAAACTTCGGCATCGCTGGTGTACGGTATGTATGACATGTTCATGTCAGCGGGGCGCGATTGGGGCCTTATTGTCGATGGTGAGCCCGGTCCCGAGCTGTTGCATCCACAAGTTGTTGCAGTACGGGCTGGCGCCTTCGTCGCCGGTAACGGCGTGCAGGTTACGCCGCAGGCGACGCTGGAGCAGTGCATTGCGCCGGATGTGGTGTGTGTGCCCGAATTGCTGGTGCCGCCCGGCGAATCGCTGGATGGTCGTTTTGTTGCGGAAATAGACTGGCTCAAGCAGTGTCATGCCGCAGGCGCCACGTTGGCCACCGCATGTTCCGGTGCCATGTTGCTGGCCGCAGCCGGACTACTGGATGGTCATGAGGCCACGACTCATTGGGCCTACTGCGATGTGCTGCGCAAGCGTTACCCGGCCGTGAAGGTGCATGCGCAACGCGCGCTGGTGGTGTCGGGTGAAGGCCAGCGGCTGGTGATGGCCGGTGGCGGTACCTCATGGCTGGATCTGGCGCTGTACCTGATCGCCCGCACCGTAGGAGTCGAAGTGGCGATGCAAACTGCGCGCATCAATCTCATCGACTGGCATAGCATCGGACAGCAACCCTTCGCACGTCTCGCCCGTACCCGCCAGGTGGACGATGCCGTGATCGCGCGTTGCCAGACCTGGATTGCCGGGCACTACGAGGAGCCGGCCCCCGTCGCTGCCATGGTGCGTCTCAGCGGGCTGGCCGAACGTTCTTTCAAACGGCGGTTTCAGCAGGCCACCGGCATGTCGCCGCTGGAGTATGTACATACCCTGCGACTGGAAGAAGCCAAGCAGTTGCTGGAAACCACGCAACAGCCCATTGAAGCCATTGCCAATCAGGTGGGTTATGAAGATGCCGGTTTTTTCAGCCGGCTGTTCAAGCGCCAGGTGAATCTTTCGCCGGCGCAATATCGCAGACGTTTTGGTGCGCTACGGCAGGCCCTGAAGAGTGGCGGTCAATCCGGCGGATTGGTATCCGCGTAATCAGCCTGGTCCTTTCTTGCGCTTACGCTTGGTGGACTTGCTCAAGGCGTGAGTGACCGTGCGCACTACTGGCTCGGCGAGTGCCGGTGGGCTTTCAAACAGCATCATCGAGCGGCCTTCCAGGGTCAGGATTGCGCCCGGCATGAGTGTCTTCTCCAGTGCTGGTTTGCCAGTCTCGAGGTGCGTGTCGATGCGTATGGTCCACTCTGCCGTTGCGGGAATCATCGGTAACTTGAAAACACGGGGTTCGTGATGCGCGTTGAGCAGCATCAGAAAATCGTTATCGGTGATGGGCATGCCATGCGCGTCGCGTTCGTCGAGCGCATTACCCGACAGGTATACGCCCAGGCAACGTGCGAACCCCTGATGCCACTGCGCTTCGGTCATCTCTGCGCCCGAGGGATCCAGCCAGCGGATATCATGCACTTCACCATCAGGCGTGGCGCGGCCACGGAAAAAGTTGCGGCGGCGAAACACCGGGTGTGCGGCGCGCAGGCGCATCAGTTCGCAGACGAAATCGAACAACTGACTGCGCTCGGGATCAAGCGACCAGTCTGTCCATGACAGCATCGAGTCCTGGCAGTAGGCGTTGTTGTTGCCCTGTTGCGTACGGCCAATTTCATCGCCACCCGACAACATGGGTACGCCCTGCGACAGACATAGCGTGACAAACAGGTTGCGCACCTGTCGCGCCCGCAGTGCCTTGATCTCCGGGTCGTCGGTGGGCCCCTCCACGCCGCAGTTCCAGCTCAGATTGTGATTGTCACCGTCGCGATTGTCTTCGCCATTGGCTTCGTTGTGTTTGTGGTTGTAGCTGACCAGGTCATGCAGTGTGAAGCCATCATGTGCTGCAACGAAATTGATACTGGCATAGGGGCGTCGGCCGCTATGGCCGTACAAGTCACTGGAGCCGGAAAGCCGGGAGGCCACTTCGCCAATCAGGCCGCCATCGCCTTTCCAGAACGCGCGAATGACATCTCGATACTTGCCGTTCCACTCGGTCCACCCGGCGGGGAACTGGCCCACCTGATAGCCGCCTTCGCCCAGATCCCAGGGTTCGGCGATGAGTTTGGCGCGCGAGATGATCGGGTCCTGATGAATGATGTCGAAGAACGCACCGAGGCGATCCACAGCATGTAACTCTCGCGCCAGCGCCGAGGCCAGATCGAAACGGAAGCCGTCGACGTGCATTTCAGTGATCCAGTAGCGCAGGCTGTCCATGATGAGTTGCAGCACGCGCGGATGTTGCATGTTGAGGGTGTTGCCGCAACCGGTGTAGTCCATGTAGTAGCGACGGTCGGCCTCAACAAGCCGGTAGTATGCGGCGTTGTCGATGCCGCGAAAACACAGCGTCGGACCGGCGTGATTGCCCTCTGCAGTGTGGTTGTACACCACATCCAGTATGACTTCGATGCCGGCCGAGTGCAGTGTCTTGACCATGGTCTTGAATTCGCGGTCTGGCTGCGACATCGCGTACTGCGATTCCGGCGCGAAGTAACCGATGGAGTTGTAACCCCAGTAGTTGCGCAGCCCTTTATGGATCAGGAAGCGATCATCAACAAAGGTGTGCACCGGCATCAGCTCGATCGCCGTGACACCCAGGCGTTTCAGATAGTCGAGCACTGACGCATGGGTAAGTGCCGCGTACTTGCCACGATGTTCCGGCGGCACTTCCGGATCAAGCATGGTGAAGCCCTTGACGTGTGCTTCGTAAATCACGGTTTCATGCCAGGGTGTGTTCGGCGGGCGATCGTCGCCCCAGCTGAAGGCTGGGTCGATCACCTGGCATTTGGGCATGTGAGCAGCGCTGTTGCGCCGATCAAAGGACAAATCGCCACGCGCATGACCCATACGATAGCCAAAATGCGCATCGCTCCAGTTGATGCGCCCGGCGAATGCCTTGGCATAAGGATCGAGCAGCAGCTTGTTAGGATTGAAGCGATGTCCGATGTGCGGGTTGTACGGTCCATATACGCGATAGCCGTACAGCAATCCCGGACGCGCTTCGGGCAGATAACAATGCCATACATGTTCGGTCTGTTCGCGTACATCAATGCGCGCCACTTCTGCGCGACCCCGCGCGTCGAACAGGCACAGCTCAACACGCTCTGCGTGCTCGGAAAAAAGCGCGAAATTGACGCCTGCGCCATCCCAGGTGGCGCCCAATGGAAAAGGTCGCCCCGGCCAGGCCGTGAGTGACTTGCTCATAAACACCCCTTGCGATGCCGTGGGGCATGCAGCGGCTCATGCCAACTTCAAAGCATGTAGCAAGTGTGGTGCCATGTTGGGTTGAAACCAGATGCGCGGAAAATACGCGGCGCCTGCGCCGCGGCTTGTCAGGTGTGCATCTGGCAATGCACCGCTTTATTGCAACTGGCTCGCAGAGCGAGCTGCGATGGCGCAACGGATGCCGCGACAATTAACAAATACTAGTCCACGAAGAAGTCCGGTATCAGATCTCTGGTGCCCGGTACCACGGCATAACGGTCGAAGTCCGTTACTCCATGTTCGCGCAGCAGGGTGTCATCGATGAAAAAATTGCCGGTAGTGGTCTGCGCATCGCTGGTCAGGATCCACCATGCAGCATCTGCCAGGATGTCCGGTTTGCGGCATTTGTTCAGGTCGGCGCCGGGAATCATCTGCAGCGCCGCGGTGGCAATGGCCGTGCGCGGCCACAGGCTGTTGACGGCGATACCATGTGGTCTGAATTCCTGTGCATGGCCCAGTGTGCACATGCTCATTCCATACTTGGCCATAGTGTAGGCGACGTGTGGTGCGAACCAATGAGGTTTCATCGACAACGGCGGCGACATGGTCAGGATGTGTGGATTGCGACCGGCCTGAGCACTCTTGATCAGTTCGCCAAGACAGGCCTGTGTGCAGGCATAAGTGCCGCGCACATTCACGCCGAACATCAGGTCAAAACGCTTCATTGGTGTAGCCGGTGTCGGCGTCAGATTGATGGCGCTGGCGTTGTTCACAAGAATGTCGATGCCGCCAAAGTGGTTGACTCCGGCTTGCACTGCGGCAGCAACGGCGACTTCATCGCGAATGTCGGTGGGCACGGCCAGCGCCTGACCGCCTGCCGCTTCAATTTCTGCAGCAGCACTGTGCACCGTGCCCGGCAACTGTGGGTGTGGCTCAGTGGTTTTGGCGACCAGCACGATGTTGGCGCCGTCGCGCGCCGCACGCGTGGCAATGGCGAGACCAATGCCGCGCGAGGCGCCGGTGACAAACAACGTCTTGCCCTGCAGTGTTCGCTTGTCATGTGCGTTCATGTGTGAACCTCTGAATAGGTGATGCCGAACCGATCGGCGCGGCTCAGCACTTGCTGAAATCCGGCTTGCGTTTCTGGAAAAACGCCTGAAACGCTTCCTGTGCCTCGGGGCTGCGCAGGCGTGCGGCAAACAGCGCTGCCTCGTTCTTGATCGTCTGTGTAACGACATTCTTGTCGGCGGTGCGCATCAGGCGCTTGGCATCGCGTACTGCGCCCGCCGGTAAGGCGTTGAATCGTTCAGCCACTCGCCGTGCATGAGGCACGACTTCGTCGGGCGGCAGTACGGCATTGGCAATGCCGTACTCAACCGCATCAGCGCCGGTGAATGGTTCACCCAGCAGCAACAGCTGTGCTGCTTTGGCATGGCCAATCAATTGCGGAATCAACAAGCTGGAGGCGAACTCCGGGATCAGCCCCAGCGCAACGAACGGCATGGCCAGCCGCGCCTCGTCGCTGACATATACCAGATCGCAATGCAGCAGCATGGTGGTGCCAATGCCCACCGCCGCGCCGGTCACGGCTGCCACCACCGGCTTGTCGCAAGTCGCCAGCGCCTGCATGAATCGAAACACCGGCGAGTCCTCGCCGGTGGGCGGTCGTTGCATGAAATCCTCCAGATCATTGCCGGAGGTGAATACCCCCGGCTGCCCGGTGAAAAGTATTGCCCGCACCGCGGGGCTGGTCACTGCAGCGCCCACCGCGTCGACCATGGTCTGATACATCTCCAGCGTCAGTGCATTCTTTTTCTCGGGTCGCGCGATCTCGATCGTTGCCACACCGTTCAATATCGCCGTGTTGATGTTCATGGTGTTTCTCTCTATGGATGCGTGGGCCTTATTACGACTGTATTCAGTCCGCCATGGTTGCTGTACAGCATTGCACACCATGGCTGCGTTCCCGGTCAGTATCTTTACTGTCATGGGCAGTACTAACGGGGGATTGCCGCAAGAAAGGGCGTGTGTGATTCTGGGGTGTACCCAAGTAGCGTAAGTCTCAGTGGAAGCGGCCTGAAAGATACAAATCTCATTGAACACGTCTCAATCATGGTCAAGGCCCTTATTTTTGATCTCGACAACTGCCTGGCGCCGGCCAACGAGGTCGGTGAGCCTTTCTTCAAACCCGCGTTTGATGCAATTCGACAGGCAAACAAGAACCGTTTGTCGAAGCAGGCGTTGGGTCGGGCGTTCGCCGATGTCTGGAGGCATTCGCTTGACTGGGTGGCGGCAACGCACAACTTCTCTGACGAGATGCTGACGTCAGGATGGAACGCGTTTTCAAGACTGGAAGTGAACCAGCCACTGCATGGTTATGGTGATCTGCATATCCTGGCTGAGATTACTGCGCGGCGCTTTCTGGTTACCTCAGGATTCCGTCGTCTTCAGGAAAGCAAGATCCGCGCACTGCGGATTGCACCGCTGTTCGAGAAGGTAATTGTTGATGCGATTGACGAGCCCGGCAGAATCGGCAAGTACGGCCAGTTCCGGAAGATTCTTCAGGACTATGCTTTGCAGCCCGCGGACGTAATCGTGGTCGGTGACAATGCCGAATCAGAGATCGCTGCGGGCAATAAACTTGGCATGAAAACCATTCAGACTGTTCGGCCCGGTGTGCAGAGAACAGACAGTGCATCAGGTCATGTGTACTCATTGGCGGAACTGAAACAGTTCTTGTGAGGAAGCGGACCGGCTTTGTCTGGTTACAGCGGATTCATGCTGCGGAATCTGCGGCAGACAATTGGTTCAGTCGAATTCCAGCTGCCAGAGTGCTGGCGGCGATGGCTGAGCACAGCGTTACTATTACAGGGAGTTCCAGTCCATGCCGGACAGCAAGCCAGCCGACCCAGATGGGAGCCAGGACGCCGCCGATCAATTCGCACGCCACTTGCACAACGCCAATGCTTGCCGGAAGTTTGTACTTCGGAACGGACTCTGATGGCACGATAGC
This sequence comes from uncultured Pseudomonadota bacterium, assembly GCA_963748005.1. Taxonomy (GTDB): domain Bacteria; phylum Pseudomonadota; class Gammaproteobacteria; order Steroidobacterales; family Steroidobacteraceae; genus CAILZL01. The sequence continues at coordinate 598,251 of CAVVHH010000002.1, read as the reverse complement.
CAGAAACAATGGGAAGGTTCCGCCCGCAAAGCTGCCCACAAACAGCAGTGCTCCCATGACATGGATTGACGTGCCATCCATCAGCAGTGCTGCTGGCGAGAGCGCCCCCAGCGCGGCGCCGCCGAGCATCGAGCGCCGACCGAATCGATCGGATAAATACGGCAGGAGAATTACGCCGCACAGTGAGCCGGTGCCGATCAATGCCATCAACAGACTCATGTCGACGGCGCTTACATGTTTGACCGAAGTCAGATAAACCGGAAAGAAAGTGGTAGTCAGCACCAGCCACGTCACCATCAGACTGCCGATCAAGCTGCATAGCAGGATGTTTCGAGTGCCATGCGGAGTTGATGAATCGGTAATGTGCTCGTACGTGGTCGAGTCGTGTTGCCTGTCCGCTGCAACCTGCCCGCTAGCGGAGCCCTGTATGTGCAGCACGAGCGCAATGCACGTGCCCAGGATTGCGATCAACAAGAAGGCCAGGTGCCAGCCGAAACGCTCTGCAATGGGGACCAGCACCACAGGCGCGATGATTGCTGCAAGGAAACTCCCGCCAATGCCTTGTACCAGTCCCATGTGGAAACCGCGACGTTCCGGACTGACCGAATGTGCAACAGTGCCCTGGATCAGGGGCAGTACCGGACCACCGGCCATGCCGCAGACCAGCCGACAAACGAGCAGCCAGACAAATCCGCTCGCCATGGTGGTGGCAATGCAATCAATCGCCAGCAGGATGAGCAGCACCGCAAGTACAGTGCGCGTATTCCACTGCAGCTGGATGAAACGCGGCACCAGCCATCCGGAGATCGCCCATCCTCCCGCAAGCACGGCCGATAACAGACCCAGATGCCGGGCCTCCAGTTGCAGTGCCGGCGCCATTTCCGGCGTCAGGAAGCCAACGGCATTCCGCGCCACGAACATCACGCCGAAGGTGCAGGCGAAAACGAGTATTGACGCTTTTTTCATGGGTTTTCTGCATCAGCCGAACTGCGGTCGACTGACACAGCCAACGTGAGTTACCGGGTCGGTTTCGTTGTCGCTGCAAACTTGCGCACCGGCGCCAGGAAACCGGCTTCCGCGAAATCCACTGCTCGTTCCAGGGATTCCTCCAGGCTGGCGGCGTTGCATTTGCCACCAGCGAGAATTTCCAGACGGTCCACGTCCCAGGGATTCATGTGTTCGATGCTCATCATGAAGTGAAAGCGCCAGCACAGTTCCTCGAAGCCCAGGTGTGGCATTGCGCGTTGCAGCGCAGGCACGAGTTGCTGGAAGCCACGCACGCCCTTGCCGATCTCGGTGCGCATATCCGGGTCGGCGGCAGTCAGCGCCCGACACAGGAACTGCAGGGCTGGTCGGCGCGGCGAGGTTGGCACCCGCCACCGCGCAAGCGGGGTAAGCATGGCGCGGATAATGTCCCGCAACTTGGGTTTGGGGTGAGTCAGCAGCGGCGCCAACAACTCCTGCCGCTCACGTTCAATCTCGACGATGCGTGTCTTGAGAATAGTAAGCAGCAGGTTCTGGCGTGACCTGAAGTAATAGTTGACGGCTGCCAGGTTGCACCTCGCCTCGGCAGCAATGTCGCGAACCGAAACTGCTTCCAGGCCCCGCTCTCCGCAAAGCCGCTCAGCTATTTCAAGGATATTCTCGCGCGGGTCCCTGACTGACGTGGCCCGCTTCTTACGCACTGTTTTCTGTTTGCTGGTCTTGGTTTTTCGGATCATGGGTGGGCCATATGCAAGTCAAAAGAAAGGCTAGGGTAACTGCAAGACTCAACCCGCCACAACGCCACGGGATTGCTGACAAAGCAGCTTTAACAGATCTGAGTTTGGCTGATGAGCGCTAATGACGCGCCCTTCATGTAATCGAGCCAAGTCCAGTTGTTCTGACTGGATGCATTTCGACCCCAGCTGAATCCAGTTTCAAGAATACCGTATTCGACGCCTGTAGTCCGGCGATCACTTCTTCCTTGCGTTTCAAACGAACGTTCGATATGTTATTCGCACAACGCAGCCTCCCTGCGGGTTTGTTACCGGTGGCGTGGGCGATGAACTACATGCAAGGGGGGAATCAAATTACGGTTCAAGGGCGGGCTATCAGATTGGTGCACCGGCGCAAACACGCCGCCGTGCCGTATTTACGATCTTTATCAAGCAAGAGTGGTCCATGACGAGGTTTCCAATCCGCAAAGCACGCAACGTGATCTGTGCCGTGGCTTTTCTGGCGTTAGGGTCGCTGACTGCAGTCGGCGCAGCGGATCGCAATGCCATGACTGGCTCCGCCAGTGTTGCGCTTGCTCCCAGGATTGCCTGTGATGAACTCGGCAAAGCCGACATCTCTGCCACAGTTGGCGCCAAAACGAAAATCATGCAGGCGACAGAGACACAGCCTGCTGGTGATGGTCACTACTGTATTGTTACAGGCGTCATCAGCCCGGAGATTCGTTTCGAGGTGCGGTTGCCGACATCGGGCTGGACTGGGCGCTTTCTGCAGACCGGCTGTGGCGGTCTATGCGGGATGCTCAACATTGATGTGCAACACGCCGAAAGCTGTGTGCCGGTGACGCAACGCCAGATCGTACTGGCCAGCACGGACATGGGGCATTCGGGTCCTGGCGGTCAATGGGCCGAGCGTAATCCGGCGGCACGTGCTGATTTCGGTTATCGCGGTGTTCACCTGACAGCAGTGGCATCGCGCGCGCTCATTACGGCTTATTACGGACGGCCGCCGCGTTATTCCTATTTCTCCGGTTGTTCGGATGGCGGGCGCGAAGCGCTTATCGAAGCACAGCGCTACCCTGAAGATTTTGACGGTATCGCTGCGGGCGCGCCGGCGCTCAATTTTATGGTGCAGAACTCGTTCTATCACGCGTGGAACGCGCTCTCGAATTCGGACACGGATGGCAAAGCAATTCTTGAAGCTACGCAGCTGCCTTTGTTGCACGGCGCCGTGGTGCAGGCTTGTGATCATCTCGATGGAGCCAGGGACGGCATTATCGAAGACCCGCGCAGCTGTCGCTTTGATCCTGTCGTATTGCAATGTCCAGCTGGCGCGAATGGTTCGAACTGTCTAATCGCTGCACAGGTTGAAACCGTCAGAAAGATTTACGCAGGCGCGCACGATGCGAAGGGCACGAAGCTGGTGATGGCCGGACCAATGCCCGGTTCGGAACTATCGTGGGCAGGTGTGTTCGTCCCTGAGGGACCCGGAGCACCCATCATGAGCCGCGCGTATGCCGGCGATACCCTGCGTTATCTGGCTTACGAAACGTCGCTGCCAGATTCGTGGTCACTGAATGATTTCAAATTTACCGAAACGACCATGCAATCTTTCAAGATGCGTGGATTGTACGACGCAACGAATCCGGACTTGTCGGTGTTCAAACGCAACGGCGGCAAGCTGCTGATGTGGCATGGCTGGTCGGACCCGCATATCTCGCCCATCAATTCGATCGGTTACTACGAAGCGGTTGCACGGCAAATGGGCGGCAGCAATGTGCGGTCGTTTGCCCGATTGTTTGTCATTCCCGGTTTGTATCACTGCGCTGGTGGTGAAGGTCCCACCCAGTTTGATGTCATGAGCGCGCTCATGGACTGGGTGGAGAACGGCAAGGCACCTGAGGTGCTTGAGTTGCGTCCAGACGGCACGACTCAGAGCGCAGGCAATTCGGCACGGCCGCTGTATCCATATCCTGACCAGGCACGGCGTGTCGAGAGTGTTCCGGCCGGACAGGTGGGTGCTTATCGCCGTGTCAGAGGCAAGCTTGCATCGCGTCCGCTGGACTGGGCGGGTGCGAACTTTTTTACCAGTGGTTATGAACTCAACTGTGATTCCGGCGTGCCGAGCAGGTGCGCCGATCAGAGCAGCAAGCCACAGCAGCAAGAAAATCGATCTTGATGCAGGTGATTTACCAGGTAACAAAGCAATGAAGCTTACTGAACATTTGGGTGTCCTGCTTTGCAGGCAAAACACAGTCTCCAGGCCACCGCTGTGACCATGCGAGACCATCAGTTCGCACACGATTCACAAACAAAACCACGTAATGAGGGAAAAATCATGGTTTACAAAATCAGTCACCGCACCGCTTCTGGTTACCTGCCAGCCGTTGCACTGGGACTCTGCACAATTCAATTTGCTCATGCACAGGGAACCGCCAACGACGAACAGGTTCTTGAAACGATCGTCATCACTGCTCTGAAACGTGAAACTGTGCTGCTGGATACGCCGATTGCGATCTCGGCGCTCAGCGAGGAAACGTTGAAGGACGCCGGCGTGAAGAGCATCAATGATCTGCAGAATGTTGCACCGAGCGTGCAGATCAATGCCAGCCCGTTTGGCTCGGTGATCAATATCCGCGGGGTGACGACCACGGACAACACCAGCAAGGGCGACCAGGGCATTGCGTTCAATGTCGACGGCATCACGGTGGGCCGTCCGCGTGAGTCGGGCGCCGCCTTTTTCGATGTGAACCGCATTGAAGTGCTGCGTGGCCCGCAAGGCACCCTGTATGGCAAGAGCACCACGGGTGGCGTGATCAATGTGATCTCCAACCGTCCGACATCCGAACCCGGCGGCAGCGTCGACCTCGAACTTGCCGACTACGACACCAAGCGGCTCACTGGCGTCGTGAATGTCCCGGTGACGGACAAGTTCGCAGTGCGTGGTGCGTTCGACTACAACAAGCGCGATGGCTATCTGCCCACTCACGACGGCTCGCCAGCCTTTAATGACCAGGATACATTTTCGGCTCGTATTTCCGGGCTCTACAATTTTTCCGATACCACTTCATTGTTTGTGACCGCGACCATTGGCGAGGTGGGTGGCGTGGGAGCCGGGTCCGTACCGGTGTCGCGTTTTGTTGCTCCCGGAAGCAGCTCGGTTGTCAACGCCATCATCAAGGTGCCGTCGCTTTCAGGTGAATCCGAGCGAACCGTGTACGGCGTCCCCAAGGGGATCGAGCCCGAGATTCGCGAGAACTTCATGAATGAGACATGGGAGTTCAATACTGAGTTTGGGCCGGTAGCGTTTACCTATCTGGGTGGACACCGCAGCTATGACTCGGACACCTTCAGTGCCCAGTCGTTGCAGCCCTCGGCTCTGGCTGGGCCGCCGCCGCCAGTGTTTACTTATGACTGGGCAAACTATCGCGGCAAAGCCATTACCAATCAGCACGAAGTCCGTCTCTCCAACGCCGAGAGTGGGCGACTGGACTGGATCATCGGCTACAACTGGTATCGCGAAGATCTGTCCGAGAGCGATCACAACTGGAGCGCGCCTGTTGCCAATCCAAACCGCGGTAATTCGATTCCGGGCATTGATCCGCTGAATGAGACCGATCATGAATCGTCCGGCGTGTTCGGCCAGGTGACCTTCGGGCTTACTGACCGGTTGAATGCTACGGCTGGCGTGCGCAGTTCGAAAGATGAAGTGGTTCGCAAGGGTACGTTTGCCGTTGGTGGTGGTCAGGTCGACAAGAATGGCCAGCCCTGCGTCTATCCCAATGATTGCGTGGGTGGCCCAAACAATGGCACCCAGAGCGCCAACAAAACCACCTGGCGTGTCGGTCTGGACTTCAAGCCGAGTGACAACACCATGATCTACGGCAGCGTGGCGACGGGCTACAAGGCCGGCGGCTTCAACGACTTTGAACCCAGCACCGGCGGCGTGGGCCCCTATGATCCTGAGGAACTCACAGCTTACGAAGTGGGTTTCAAGGGAACGGCGCTGTCCAATCTGACCGTGGAGTCGGCGCTGTTCTACTACGACTATGCGGCAGCACAGATTTCCAGTCTGGTTAATGTTCAGGGGAATGTGGTCTTGTACACACGTCTGGCGCCGATCGAAATCTCCGGGTGGGAAAACGACCTTACCTGGACGCCCGGCAGCAACGATACATTGCGCTTCGGTTTCTCGCTGATGAAGGGCGAGTATGGCAAGTTCCAGGCAGGTGGCCATGCCCCCGGAGCCTTCCCGCCAATTGGCGCGGAATTCACCGACTGGACGGGGCGTTCAATCGACAAAGTGTCCGACGTGACAGTCCGCTTCGAGTACCTGCACGACTGGTCACTGGCCAGTGGCGGCAAGATCACCGGACGTCTTGCGAGTCGCTATGACAGCGGTTATTTGGTGTCGAACATCACCGAAGCTTTCCAGTGGGAGCAGGAGGCGTACACCCGCACCGATGCCAACTTGACCTATACCGCGGCGGACGATCGATTCAATGTAGGTGTGTTTGTTCGCAACATAGAGGACAAGGTGCAGGTGCTTGGCGCTCCTGACGCCTATTCGGGTTCCACGCAAGGTCAGGTGGGCGCGGGTGTGACAGAGCCGCGCGTGTATGGCGTGCGCTTTGGCGCCAAGTTCTAGGTTGTTGGCCTGGCAAACCAGCTATATGGAATGCGGTCGAGCAGTGCTCGACCGCGTCACCAGGTGTGCAGTTGGAGCTTGCACATCTTGATTCGTGATGTCCGATAGTCATCGGTGCGTCCTTGTGTTTCTGGCAAGACACAGTCTGCAAGTCACCTTGGTGACCAGGCAGGCAACAAGGCCGTGATCGACTTATAGAACCACAGCAACTCAGGGGAAAAACATGAAATACACAATCAGCAGATGTGGCCGTGTCGCATCAAGCAGGTCTGTTCAAGCGCGAGCCCTCATACGAAGGTCCGTTTCGTGTTCGCTGCTTGGATTGATCGCGACTGGCAATGCCGGCGTCGCGTTTGCCGCCGAGGGCACGTCCGCAGGCGGCACCAGTCTGCAACTCGAAGAAATCATTATTACCGCGCAACGGCGCGTCGAGACTGCATCCAAGACGCCGCTCGCACTGACAGTGATTTCCGGTGAGGCGCTGACCGAACAAGGCGTCATCAATGTCGCCGATCTGCAGAATGTCGCACCTGCTGTAGCCGTGGGTCGCGGCGCATTCGGCGTCACGCTGGCCATCCGTGGCGTGACCACTGCCGACAACACCAGCAAGGGTGACCAGGGCATTGCCTTCAACGTCGATGGCATACCTATCAGCCGGCCGTCGGAAATGGGGCTGGCCTTCTTCGATCTGGAGCGCGTCGAAGTGCTGCGGGGGCCGCAGGGGACACTGTACGGCAAGAGCAGCACCGGCGGCGCCATCAACCTGATAACGAACAAGCCGAAGAATGCCTTCGATGCGGCCGCCAGCGTTGAACTCGGCAACTACAATGACCGACGCGCCGACTTGATGGTCAACGCGCCGGTTGGCGACCAGTTCGCGATACGCGCTGCAGTCAATTTCAACCAGCGCGACGGCTTCCTGACCCCGGTACTCGGCAACACCTTTGTGGGCGGCAAAGTGCCGGCGCGTAACGAACAGAGCGATTGGTCCGGCAGGCTATCGGCGCTGTGGAATATCGGCGATACCTCCAGCCTGCTGGTGACCGGGACTTTCGGCCATGTGGGTGGCGCCGGCCCCTCGAATGCGCTGTACAACTCCGTGAAGAACAAGAGCGGCAAGGCCGCACGTGAGGTCTACGTCAACCCGTTCGGCTCGCTGCTTGACCAGAGCTTCCACAACTACAATGCCGAGCTCAACATGGAGTTCGGCCCGGTGCGCCTCACCTACGATGGCGGGTACCTGCTGTTCAAGGCCAACGACCGGACATCGTCTACCAACGATCCAAGGGGCAACCAGGGCGGCCGTTACAACTGGCGCAATTATCGCGGTGATGTCACCACGACCTCGCACGAGGTACGTCTCGCGAATGCTGCTGCGCAACGCATTGAATGGGTTCTCGGCGCCAACTACTACGACGAAGACATCAACGAGAGTGACCACAACTGGAACGCCGCGATCGCCACACCGACGCTGGTCGACAGCCTCAACGGCATCGATCCGCTGAACAATACCGTCCACACCAGCTCCGGCGTGTTCGGTCAGGCCAACATCCACGCAACGGATGCACTGAAGCTGACGCTGGGCCTGCGGCAATCCTCGGACAAGGTGAAGCGCCGTGGCACATTTGCTGCCGGACCCTACGCGGTGCCGGCAACTCAAACTCGGTGGCCCAATCCTCAGGGAACACCTTGCTATGCGCCAGATGACTGCGTGGGCGGCCGCAACGATGGCGACCAGTCGGCTGACAAGCCGACTTATCGCGCCGGCTTTGACTATCAGATCCGCGATAACCACATGATCTACGCCTCGGTGGCCACGGGCTACAAGGCCGGCGGCTTCAATGACTTCGATCCGCGCACCAACAGCCCGTCGCCGTATGATCCAGAAGAACTGATCGCGTACGAAGCGGGCTACAAGGGCCAGATCCTGCCGAACCTGCAGTTCATCAGCTCGGCCTACTACTACGACTATTCCAAGGCCCAGGTTGGCAGCACGATCGTCATTAACGGTAGCAATGTCAGCCTCACCAACATGGTGGCGAGCACGATCTACGGCCTGGAGAACGAACTGCACTACCGGGTCAATGAGGCCAACATGATCGACGCGACGCTGGCCTTTGCCCATTCGGAATACGGTGACTTCAGACTGGGACCCGGCCAGAGCGTCAACTGGACGGGCGACGCACGCGACAAGACGCCCGAGTTAACGGGTTCGCTCGCCTATGCACATACCTGGTTCGTCTCCGGCGGCGCCTCCTACGAGGCACGAATAGCCAGCCGCTACAGCGGCAGCTACCTGGTCAGCGACTTTGCCAATGGCGTCCACTACACGCAGGACGCGTTCACGCGTACCGACTTCATGCTGAGTTACACCAGTGACACCGGCAAGTTCCAGCTGCAGGCTTATGTACGCAACATCGAGGGTGAGATGCAGCTGATCGGTGCGCCCGGCAACGTCAGCGCCACGGTTGTGGATTCCGCAAACGCGTCGGTGAGCGAGCCGCTCATGCTCGGGCTGCGGGGAACCGTGAAGTACTAGCAGCAACTGAATTGTCGGAGCCAGAGGATTGGCTCCCCAATACGGCTCCTTGGCACACCCCCCTGTGTCAAGGGGCCGGTCTTCATTGAGCAGGTCAATAATCGGGATACTGATGTGGAGGGCCTGATCAGTTCCCCGTCCTGCAGTTGCCTGCGTTGTGCTCAATAAGCGATGTCGATTTCTGGTGCACCATGGCGACCTTGCAGTTGTCCGGAATGTGCGTGCAGGATGCGACGAATCCCGACCTTTGCAAGCGCTTCAGCACACCCATGATTTGCATGGAGAACACCGGAAGCTCAACAACTCATTCGCACAATCACGGCCATGGTAGATCGGCACTGCTTCGGATAAGTGCAAGAATATTTCGGGTAAGTGCAAGAATTCGATCCGGGGTGGCAATACCAGTTGCAGCGATCCTGTTTGCTGCTCACGTGGATTGCAATTGGCTCATGGAAACCGGCTTTGTTTGTGGAATGACAACTGGGGTATGCATGCAAATGTGATGTTCCATCTGCGCGGCAGCAATCGGCTTGCGGCTGCCAATCTGCCTAGGCCCCTTGTTATTGGCATGTCGATTCTTCATGCTAGCCCGGATATCAACTAGCTGTTCAGCAGGGGTAGATGCATGACAACGACGAACCTCATACGTGAGCGGATCGATGCTGGACCGTTTGTCCCGACCATGTTCCTTGTTATTGCTATCGGATTTCTGTTGAATCTCGTGGATGGATTTGACGTCGTCGCCATGTCGGTCGCAGGGCCGTCGATCAGCAGCGAGTGGGGCATTAGCGACGATCAGAAGGGATTTATTCTGAGTGCGGCGCTGTTCGGCATGGCGATTGGCGCGGCACTCATTGCGCCATATTCCGACGTGGTCGGACGCCGCAAGATGATCCTGCTGGCGACAGTGGTGATCGGGCTTTCGATGATCGTTACGGGATTCATTCCTGCTTCAGTGCCGATGATGATCGCCATTCGTGTGGTGTCCGGTCTGGGTATCGGCGTGATCATGGCAAGTGGCGCTGCAATTGCCACCGAATTCGCCCCCGAAAAATACCGCAATCTGGCAGTGACCATGGTGGTTATGGGTTATCCGTTTGGTGCGATGGTGGTTGGCCCGATAGCAAGTGCTGTCATTGCCCGCCAGGGTTGGGAAATGCTGTTCGTCTATGGTGGCGCTGCGACGCTGATGCTTGGGTCGCTGTTCTTTTTTGTACTTCCGGAGTCGGTCGAATTCCTTGCCAACAAGCAATCGCCGACCGAGCGTGATCTGCTTCAGGCCAATGCCATACTGAAGAAACTCAGGCGAGAGCCATTGGCAGCGCTTCCGCCTCGGCCGCAGGACAGCCATCTCAAATCGGCAAATGTCGCCAGCTTGTTCGAGAACCATCATGCGCTGGACACGATTTTTCTCTGGGTGATCTATTTTCTCGGTTTCCTGACACTCTACTTTCTGATGGCGTGGATGCCGTCGCTGTTCGTCAGCGCCGGATTCACGCGCGATCAGGGAATCTACGCACTCACCATTCACAATTTTGGCTCAGTGGTCGGCATTATCATCATCGGACTGCTGACAACCAGGATTCGGCTGGCCAAGCCCATTGGTTTTTTCTTCCTTGGATCAGCGGTGTTTCTGGGGTTGCTTTATGTGCTGAAGCCGCAAAGTATTAGCGTACTGAACGGCGCAGTGTTCATGATTGGCATCCTGCTACAAGGCGGGTTCACCGCGATGTACGCGCTGGCGGCACGAATTTATCCTACCGCCATTCGCGCGACCGGCATCGGCTGGGGCGCGGGTCTCGGTCGGACGGGGGCAATCCTGTCGCCGACCGTTGCCGGGTTTCTTTCTGCGGCGGGATGGAGTATCTACGATCTGTCGCTGTTGTTCGCCATACCATTGATCGTCGCGGGGATACTGGTCATGAGATACAAAGTGTGATGACCGTGGAGCCGCGTTCTCCAGACAGAGAAGTGGCAGTGGAGCCGACACCGGTTCCACAATTTCTTCTGTATGGAGAACGCCCTGAGGCGCATGAACCCTGGTTCGTGAACATCGAACACCTCGCGGACCGGTGCCGTGACAGGGGCTGGCGGATTGAGCCACATGCCCATCCCCGTTTCGGCCAGGTGATGTTCGCACGTAGCGGTCGTGGTGTTATCACGCTTGAAGACCGCAGTGTGCCGTTTGAGAGTCCGTTCGTATTGTTGCTGCCGCCGCATTGCGTTCACGGATTCAACTATGAGGTGGATACGGACGGCTGGGTCCTGACGATCGAAGCAACGTATCTGCGGCAGATCAACGGCCGACTGTCCGAATTCAGCCAATTGTGGTCGCAGCCCCGGACGGTTCCGCTGGACCGTGATTCCGACGAAGCGACCGAGTTTCATCGGACGCTCAGAAGACTGGAGCGGGAAGTTGAATCCAAGGCGGTTGGCCATGTTGTGGCTGCAGAAGTATTGCTGACCTCGCTGTTTCTGATGCTGGTTCGCTGTAGCGGGTCGGACAATCCGGATCATGCGGGCGTAACACGCAATGAGATGCGGCTGGTCGACCAGTTTCGTGAGTTGATCGACCGGCACTATCGCCAGGACTGGCAGGTTCAGGATTACGCGTCGGTTCTGGGTGTGTCCCTGGCGCAGTTACGTGCGGCCTGTGTCATAGCGACCGGGCAGCACCCCATCAAGCTCGTGCACGCCTGCATCATCACCGAGGCCAAGCGCAACCTCATATTCGGTGAGATGTCGATCGAGCAGATCGCCTATTGGCTTGGCTTCTCGGACCCTGCGTATTTCACGCGCTTTTTCAAGAAAGAAACCGGCAAGACACCCAGCCAGTTCCGTAAGAGCAGTTTGAAGGCGACCTGAAATCCTCCGGCGGAGGTCCACCGACCTGCGCGAAAGTGCCAGTGAATCTGCCAAAACTGCATGGATGTTGGACGTGGCGCGCCGTACGCTTCATCATCGTTGTCCGTTGTGTCCGGAAAAATGCTCTCCTCACCACACGTGTGGTCATGCGAGACGATGAGGCGGGGCGCGATCGGGGAGACGCTGTCAAAGGTGGGGCACAAATTCGGCTGCGTAATGTCGATGTGCCGCGGGTGCATCTGTTCACATCCTGGATATGCAGACACCGCTGTCAAGGCGCCAATCAGACCGATATCGCAACACTGTCCATCAAGTTAAGTTGACGAAAGGACCATGGCAAAAATCGTTGGCGCAATTGCAAGCTCTCACACACCGACCATCGGCTTTGCCTTTGATACGGGCAAGCAGAATGACCCGGCGTGGCAGCCGATCTTTGCTGCGTACGAACCGATACGGAAGTGGCTCAAGGAAAAACAGCCCGATGTGCTGCTGTATATCTTCAATGACCATGTCACCTCGTTTTTCTTCGATCACTATTCCGCGTTTGCACTGGGCGTAGGTGAGAAATTTCCGGTCGCCGATGAAGGCGCCGGCGCACGCGATCTGCCGGCCCTGCGCGGTGATCCGGCATTCGCGCGGCATATTGGCACCGCACTCATGGCCGAAGAGTTCGACATGGCCTTCTTTCAGGACAAGGCGCTCGATCACGGCTGTTTTTCACCTCTGTCCATCATGTGGCCACATGATCCGGATTGGCCGGGACGGGTGGTGCCGTTGCAGGTAGGGGTGTTGCAATTCCCGATACCGACCGCTGCGCGCTGTTTCAAGCTCGGACTGGCCCTGCGACGCGCGATTGAAAGCTACCCGGAAGACATCAAAGTCTGCATCGTTGCGACCGGTGGCCTGTCGCATCAAGTGCATGGCGAGCGAGCCGGATTCAATAACCCGGAATGGGATCACAAGTTTCTGGAGCTGTTCGAAAAAGATCCGCAAGCGCTGACACGCATGACCCATGCTGATTACGCGCGTCTGGGCGGGCTGGAAGGCGCCGAGGTCATCATGTGGCTCATCATGCGTGGCGCAATGACGGCGCGGCTGCGCAAAATGCATCAGGCGTACTACCTGCCATCAATGACCGGCATTGCCACCGCCATTTACGAAAATGAAGTCGAGAACGCGCCGTACCAGGATAAGGACGAGTATCTTGAGTTTTGTAATCACCAGCTGGCCGGCGCCGACACCCTGGATGGTACGCATCCCTTCACGCTGGAGCTCAGTGTCAAGGCGTACCGCCTCAATAAATTCCTGCACGGCCTGATTGACCCGCAGCAACGGGTGCGTTTCAAATCCGATGAAGAAGCAAGCTACGCCGCCGCAGGATTGAGCGACGAAGAGCGGCGTTTGGTGCGTAATCGTGACTGGCTGGGGATGATTCACTACGGGGTGATTTTTTTCATGCTGGAAAAGCTGGGCGCCGTCATCGGCGTGTCCAACCCGCACATCTATGCGGCGTTTCGCGGCGAAACCCTCGAACAGTTTCAGAAGAGCCGCAATGCTGCGGTGCTGTATTCGGTGGCCGGCAAGGATGCAGTTGGGGATCTTGTCTGGGACAAAGCTCCAGGAACTGCGGAGCATTGAGTGGCCGTACGGGCCAACGGCTCATGGGTGATTTCCACATATAGGTAGTCTGTTGACGAGTGTTACAGTCCAAAAATTGGTGTTAGTACGATCTGGCAAAACCACTTCAGGGGGGAATAGAGATGAAGACGAGAATAATGTTAGGTTCAACGTCGCTGCTTGCGAGCACGCTCGCGTTGATTGCGAATCCGGCGACTGCCCAGAATGCCGCTCCGGCAGCGGGGGGCACAACGTTCGAATTGGCCGAGATCGTCATCACGGCGAACAAGCGCGAGGAAATACTTCAGGAAGTTCCTGCCAGCATCGTGGCAGTGACATCGGACATCATGGACAAGCAGCAGATTCTGGAGGTCAAGGATATCCAGCAGTTTGCACCATCGCTTAATTTCCAGCAGGCAGACGAAGCACGCCTGTTCAACTTTTCCATCCGCGGTGTCGGCTCGGAATCCTTCTCGGTCGGGGTAGAACCCAGTGTGTCCACCATCGTTGACGGGATCGTCTATACCCGCCCCGGCGCGGCCTTTGACGGCCTGGAGGATCTGGAGCGAGTCGAAGTCCTGAACGGGCCGCAGGGCACGCTGCAAGGCAAGAACGCCTCGGCTGGCGCGGTTTCCATCATCACCAAGCGACCGAACCGGAATGAGTTCGAGGGCAAAATCGAATATACGGTTGCCGAAGCCAATCAGAATGACATCAGCCTGATGCTGACCGGGCCTGTCAACGACAAGCTGGCCTACCGTCTCTATAGCTATTACAAGACAGTCGATGGTCAGGTAGTCAATGTTGCAACCGGCGACACGGTCAATGACGTTGACGGTTATGGATTTCGCGGCAAGCTGGAGTATGAGCCGACCGATAGTGTTCATCTGCTGCTGGGCGCAGATTACTCGATCCGCAACTCCGCTTGTTGCGGCGAACCCATCAGCACACCAGCCGCTTCCGGCAACGTCACGGCAGCCTTTACCGGCGCGGCAGTGGGGCCCGACAGCAACCAGGTCAATTTCAATACGGTCATGGATGGTCAGCAGAAGAACAGCGGCGTCAACCTCGAAGCCAATTTCGACGTGGGCAACCTGACACTGACCTCGCTGACCGGCTATCGCAAGTATGAGGACTTTGCGATCCGCGACCGTGATGGGAGTAATGCCCCCTTTACCGGAGCGACTGCAAAGCAGCTGTTTGAGGCGACCAACCCTGGGATAAGCCAGGCGGCCGCGACGACACTGCTCGACAATCTACTGCTCAATCCCTTGAGCTTCTCCTGTCGCGGCGATGTTTGCGGCGAAAGCAACAGCCTGGAGAAGAATGACACCTTCACGCAGGAGTTCCGGCTCACATCCCCGGGCGGTGGTTTCTTTGACTATATGCTTGGTCTCTATTACTACGATTCCCGCGTGGAACGCGACCTGACCATCGCGGGCGTGCGCTCCAATATTGCGGGCAACGTGACCTTCCCAACCCCGACCACCGTGGTGGTCAACCGCGCGACCGCCTATGTGCTGGCGGACATGATCACCAAGGTTGACACGATAGATAAGGCAGTCTTTGGTAATTTCAACCTGCGCCCAATCGACGGCCTGACACTGACCGCGGGCTTCCGCTACCTGGAAGACACGCTGACACACAATCACAAGAAGGTGACTGGACCCAACGGTGACCATATCGGTGGTGGGGTGGGTACAAATCCAGCGGGGCAAGCTGCTCCGGGCGCCAACATCGGCACGCCACAATTCAACTCGGTTCGCGAGTTCAGCGACAGTGCCACGATCGGCAAACTGTCAGCCAAGTATGAGTTCACCCCTGACCTCATGGTCTACGCCTCCTGGGGCAAGGGTTACAAGGGTATCGCAGTGGATGCCGACCTCTATGTTTCGCAGGCAGGGTATGACGCGAGCCCCGTTGCACCGGAAAAGTCGGACGCATGGGAAGTCGGCTTCAGGAGCAACTGGCTGGAACGTCGTTTGATGTTCAATGTGACCTACTACGACACGAAGTTCACGGGCTATCAGACCGCGTCCACCGGTATTGATGGTTCGGGAGCGCCCGTGCTGCGTTCGGCTGGCGAACTCTTCACCAGTGGCTGGGAACTTGAGGCGGCGCTCCGACCGATCGATGGCCTGACGCTGTCGGCCAATGCTGAGCTCGGCAACTACGAGTTTGGCGACCTCTTCGTCGATTCAACAACCAATCTCAAGGGTGGCGTGCCGCTGTCTGCGCCAGAGACAAAGTACGGGTTCAGCGCGATCTATGACTTCGCAATGGGTAACCTGGGGGCGTCACTTGCCGGCAACTACAGCCATGTGTCGGAGACCCTGTTCACCAACCTCAACGATGCGACCAAGGTACCCAACAATATTTATTCACCGTGGATTCGGCCAGCCTACGGCGTTGCCAATGCGAGCTTCGGCCTGACCTCACCGAGCGAAAAATACAAGGCAGTGTTTTTCGTCAAAAACCTGCTCGATGATCACTATGTGGCGAGTTTCCGCCGCATCTCAGGTTCGGTCGGTGGCGGTGGAGCGGTCGCTCAGGCGATTCCTCGCGATTTTGAGCGCTACTTCGGCGTGACCTTGTCTGCTAAGTTCTGATGACCCTGATAAAGCACCGCAACTCAAGAGAGTTGCGGTGCTTTGGATTTTCCAGCCCTTGCCTTAAGCTGCTCAACGGGAGCGTGATCGGCGATCACGCTCGTGCAACATCAGCACATGGCCTTTGCCATGGTGAATAACAACGACAGCAGATACAACCGACAGAGTGAACCGCAAGCTCACGATATCAGTCGAGACGATGGGCGGTCTGGTTGGGGCGTACTCATCTGGATTTGGCAGACCATGGTTTGAGTCGCTGCGCAGCATTCAGTGCCGCTGGTCGGCATTCCGCGTAATGCAACAGGTCTGGTGTTCGGCAGGGACTCACAGGAATCGTCCGGTTGGCTGGAGCAGGCGGTCGGCGCAGGATGCGGTTTTTCTTCTCGATCGAGTGGGGCGTGCTGTTTGCCTGACTGTGGCCGTACTTTCGCAATCGTGGCTTTGCAGCAGCTCTGCTTGCATCGGTTTGTGAAGCAGACTCATGGATCATGATCGCTGCCAGGCATCGACGCGATAGTTGCTTGGTTTCAACGACATAACCAGTTTGCCGCTGCAATTCGCTTGAAGTTCCGGCTTCGCGTTGCAAGGAGTACCGCCTTTGAAAAGATATCTGAATCAGCGTCTGAAGCTGCGGCTGCTGCGCGTTATCGCGACGGTGGCTTCTCAGGGGAGTCTGCTGAAGGCGGCTGAAGTGCTGGGGCTGACCCAGCCAGCATTGACAAAGAGCCTGCGCGAGATCGAAGACATTGTGGGCGTGCGCTTGTTCGACCGTCATGCGCGTGGCGTGTTACCGAACGAATACGGGGTGATACTGGCCGACGCCGCGCACAAGATCCTCAATATCCTGAGCGAAGTGGAAAACGGCTTCGACCGTATCGATACGCGCGTTGGCGGCACGGTTTTTGTTGGCGCGCTGCCGACGGCCGCCGCCGGGGTGATTCCGGGAGTGATCCGCCAGATCAGCGACTCTGATACGCAGATCGCGATGCGAGTGGTGGAAGGGCGCACCGGCGAGCTGAGCACGGCGCTCGCACTTGGCGATATCGACGTGGTCGTCGGGCGTTTATACAGCTCGTTTGATGAAGCAGGTCAGTTCGAGAAAATCCCTCTCTACGATGAGCCGATGTCTTTTGTCGTTGGCAACCAGCATCCGCTCGCCGAGTACGAGCGGGTTGATATCGCTGACGTGATGCGTTATGAAATCTCGCTGCCGGTCGCATCGCTGCGCATTCGTGCTGATACGCAGGAGTACCTCGATGCCCTGGGTTTGCAGCTGCAGGATGGCTTCGCAACCACCTCGCTGACTTTACAGCGCGAAATGATGCTGAACAGCAATCTCGTGACAATCATTCCGTGGTTGATGCTGAAGGGTGATATCGACCGTGGAACACTCAAGGCGCTGAAGCTGGCTGCTGCCGGCAAACCTCCCGCACGTCCAGCCGGCATACTGTTTCGCCGCGATCGGTTGCTATCAACCGCGGCGACACATTTCATCTCGGTGGTCACCGAATACGCCCGAGTGGCGTTGCCGCAATACGAACCATGAATCGTGTTGGCCGGCACATAGGTTACTCACTCGTAGCTCTCATCGTGACTTATTGCGTGCATTGGCTTGACGTGACCCTGGTGGGCAAGGTCGCGCCAGCCATTGCCAGCAGTTTTGGCCAGCCGTTACCGGCAATGACCATCGTACTCACAGCCAGCCGGGTCGGACTGGCGGTCGGCGCGATTCTGGGAGGAATTGCTGGTGATCGCTGGGGACGCAAGACTGTCGTGTGCGTCTGTCTGGGTCTTGCCTCGTTGATGTCGCTGGCAACGCCTCTGGTCGGCAGTCTCGCCGTGTTTGCGATTCTGCGCGGCGCCTCCGGGTTGTTGCTTGGCGGTGCCGCGCCCTGCGTACTTTCACTGGTTGCAAGCATTGCTCCGGATTCACATCGCTCAATTGCGGTCACGGCAACGCTGGCCGGAGCCAGCATGGGTTTCTCACTGGGGTCTCTGATGGTTTACCTGATGATGCCCGCGCCGGATGACTGGCGGATCGGTTTTTGTATCTGCGGAACAGCATTGGCGGTGGCATGCATACTCGTTTTCTGGTGGGTAACCGAGACGCGCACCTCTTCTGTTGTACGAGGCGCTGCATCCGTACTTGGGTTGTTTGGAGCAATGCGTGCCACCACCATGGTGCTGGGTGTCGGCTTTTTCATGAGTATGGGCCTCAATGCGTTGCTGGCATCGTGGCTTCCCAGTTTCTTCCATGAATTGGCCGATGTGCCAGTGCAACGATTCGCAGGCATCGTCATGTATACGGCGCCAACTGCGGTAGCAGGCATGCTGGTTGCCGGCTGGCTTTCACAGCGTCTGCCGAGGCGGTTATTACTGCTGTTGTGCTTTGGTGGCCACGGTCTGGCTCTGGTCCTGATCGGTTCGCTCAGCTTCGCAAGTCGCGGCTTCATCATCGCGCTGGCGGGCGTGTCGTTCGGGCAGGCTGCTTGTCAGGCGCTGCTGAATCTCGCCATCGTGGCACGGTATCCCGCGCAATTGCGCGCCACGGCACTCGGTGGAGCGGCTGCGGTGGGCCGTACCAGCGGCATTTTTGCACCCGCCATCGGCGCACTGGCCTTTGGGAAGTATTTTTCCATTGAACTGCTGTTCGCACTGCTTGCGATGGTGCCGCTCATTGTTGGCGCGTTGCTGTGGGCTCTGGATATTACTGTCACTCGCACTAAGCGGTTATAGCTCGTCCGGTTGAATTCATAGGTCAATTTCCCCCCAAGTTGATACTTTGCAAAGTCGTGCGCGATGGCTGGCATTTTCGAATTTGCGCTCGAATTTGCGCATTGCTTAATAAATTAAATCAGGGGGGACAATGTCAAACTCCAAGTGGGTAATGTTTGCCTGTGCATCCTGCGCCAGCACGTTGGTGTGGGCAGCCGATGCAGGTCAGAAGACTGCTGAAGCGTTGGAACTGGAAGAAGTGGTGGTTACCGGTTCGCGACTGGCAATCAACGGCGACTCTGCACCGACCCCGGTGACCATCATTGCCCAGGAACAGATGCAGCTGGCTGCACCGACATCGCTTGCCGATGCGCTTGCACAAGTGCCGGAATTCCGCAGCTCCTCTCGTCCGGGAACGTTTGTAACGCCGCAGGGACCGACAGGCGCCTTCCTGAATTTGCGCGGCCTGGGCCAGTCCCGAGTCTTGACCCTGTTTCAAGGTCGCAGAATTGTTCCTACCACGATCAGCGAGCGCATCGACGTCAATACGCTGCCGGATCTGCTGATCAAGCGTGTCGATGTGTTGACCGGTGGTGCGTCGGCTGCCTACGGTTCGGATGCGGTCGCTGGCGTAGTGAATTTCGTACTCGATGAGGATTTTCAGGGCATCAAGGGTGACATCGGCGCTGGCATATCGAGCCGCAGCGACAACGCTTCGCGCAAGGCCCGGTTTGCGTTCGGCACAGAGCTCATGGGAGGTCGTGGGCACCTGACTGCCAGTGTGGACTACTTCGACAGTGATGGCGTGATGAACGTCGATAAGCGGAGCTGGGATTTGCAGCACTGCAATGTGATCCCGAATCCCACGTTCGCTACGGATGGCCGCACCGCGAATCTGTGGCGCTGTGGCGTGACGGGTATCTTCACCACGGGCGGCATGATCAACACCGGTCCGCTCAAGGGCACGCAGTTCCTGCCAGGCGGTGTGCCCGCGACGTTCAAGTACGGGACCGAGGTGTCAACCAGTGTCATGGTGGGAGGTGACGGCTACTGGAATCCGCGCGGCAATGTCGCGACACCACTGACCAACAAGAATGCCTTTGTACACTTCGCCTACGATGTGAGTGATGACTTGCGTGTGTTTGGCGAGGGCAGTTATTCGCGCAGTGACAGCTATTTCTACGGAACAAGCCCGAGTTACGTGGGCACAACGGGCATCACCATCTATAACAGTAATGATGGCAACAACAGCAACGACAATGCGTTCCTGCCTGCTGCTATCAAGACTCAGATGGGAGCGACAACCAGCTTTGCCCTCAGTCGCATTGCGCCCGATTGGGGCCGTAACGAAGGCGTCAGTGATACCGATACCTATCGCGGCGCTTTTGGGCTCAACTGGGTGCTGGGCGATTGGCAGGTGGATGGTGCGGTGGACGCAGGCAAGACCCACACGCGTCTGGAGAACAATCATTCACCGAATCAGATCAAGCTGTTTGAAGCCCTGGATTCGGTCATCGGGCCCAACGGCCAGCCGATCTGCCGTTCCATGCTGCTGGCTTCGAATGCCTCGCGAGGTTGCGTCCCGTTTAACCCATTTGGCGAAGGTGCTGCCTCTCCTGCTGCAATCGCCTATGTATTCAGCGACCGCGGCTACTCCGATATCTATCTGCAGCAGACCAGCGCCGAAGCCAATGTTCGTGGCTCGCCGTTCAGTACCTGGGCCGGTGAGACGGCATTTGCGACAGGCCTGGCCTGGCGTCGCTTTCAAGCCGAGCAGATAAGTGATCCATTCTCGCAGACATTGATACAACAGGTGCCGGGGTCGCAAGGCATGCCCGCGTCGCTGATCAACAAGCAGGGGGTGTTCCTGACGGGTAATCAGAACTATCAGCCCAAGCAGTCTGTCTCCGTCAAGGAAGCCTATGTCGAGTTGCAGGCGCCGCTGGCGCGAGATCTGTCATTCCTGCACGCCGCAGATGCCAACGTTGCATACCGATACGCGGATTACACTACCACCGGTGGTGTAAACGCGTGGAAGGTAGGTGGCAGTATTGAGCCGATCCAGTCAATCCGTTTCCGCTTCACACGCTCGCGAGATGTCCGTGCACCGAATATCAACGACTTGTATTCACCGGGGTTGCCGTCACTGGGGACGATCCTTGATCCGCTGAAAGGCACCAACAACAACATTCCGATTTATCAGGGCGGCAATCCCGATCTCGTGCCTGAAATCGCCAATACCATCACCGCAGGCATCGTGCTGCGGCCGGCGTTCCTGCCCCAGCTATCGCTGTCCGTGGACTACTACGACATTCAGATTGACAATTCGATTGGCAACGTCGGGTCGGCGCAAAATATAGTCAATTACTGCTACCAGGGAATTACGGTGTACTGCCCGCTGGTTACCCGCCTGCCTGATGGCACGCTGTCATCGGTTTCGAATTACGCCGTCAATCAGAACAAGGTAGTGGACCAGGGCGTTGATACTGAGTTGAACTACAACACCACTATTGGCAGCGTCAAAGTTGGTGTGCGAGCGCTGGCTTCTTATCTGCGCTCACTGGCAACAACCGACCCCTTCAACACGGTCAGCGAGCAAGCGGGTGTCAACGGCGGCGAAGCCACTGGTACGCCGCACTGGCAGGGATCGCTCGGGTTGACGCTGGGCTACCGCAATGTGACCGCATTTGTGCAGGAGCGCGTCATCGGCAGTGGCATTTACAGCAACCAGTACGTGGTTGGCGGGCGTGCGAGCAACAGTATCGACAGCAACCATGTGGATGGTGCAACCTATACTGATCTGACGCTGCGCTACGACTTTCAGGCAGGGGCTGGCAATTGGCAGCTGTATGCCACCATCAATAATCTGATGGATCAGGATCCGCCACCGTCGCCATCGCGCACGGGGCTGCCTGCATCCATCCTGGGCACCAATCCAACTCTCTACGACGTGATCGGTCGTCAGTACAATGCCGGTGTCCGTTTCAGCTTCTGAGCAAGTGCCAGGCAATAGATGATCATTACTGGAAGCAAGTCAGCCGCGGAGGCAGTGCTGGGCACATCGCTGCGTCTGCGATCCATCATCGGTGGTTCGGTCGGCAACCTGGTTGAATGGTATGACTGGCTGGCTTACTCCACGTTTTCTCTTTATTTCGCACAGGTATTTTTCCCTGAGGAAAGTCAGACTGCGCAGTTGATGAATACGGCTGCCATATTTTCTGTGGGCTACATCATGCGCCCGCTGGGCGCCGTGCTGTTTGGCTGGTACGCAGATCGGAAGGGCCGGCGGGCGGCGCTGACGCTGTCGGTTTTCATGATGTGTGGCGGATCATTGCTGGTCGCGATAATGCCAGGCTATCAGTCCATCGGCATCGCCGCGCCAGTTCTGCTGTTGCTGGCACGCATGTTTCAGGGATTGAGTCTGGGTGGCGAGTATGGAACCAGTGCGGCGTATCTCATGGAGGTTGCACCGCGCAACCGGCGCGGGTTCTACGTCAGCTTTCATTACATGACGTTGCTGGGCGGACAGCTGATGGCGATTCTGGTGCTGGTTGTGCTGCAGTATGCTTTGCTGACGTCGGAACAGCTGCATGATTGGGGATGGAGAATTCCATTTCTGATCGGCGCCACTTTTGCCATCCTGGCCATGATGATGCGTCGCGGTATCGCGGAGAGTCCGGAGTTTGAAGAGAAAGTGGCGCACAAGCGGTTGGTTGCCAATCCCTTGCGGTTGTTGATGTCGCATCCCAGACAGATTGCACTGGTCGCCGGCATGACGCTGGGCGGCACCGTCGCGGTTTATACATTCAGTATCTACATGCCGAAGTTTCTGGTGAACACGGCCGGGTTCAGCAAGGAGCAATCCACGCTGATGTCACTGGTCATGATTCTGAGCTTCATGGCCATGCAGCCATTGGTGGGAGCGCTGTCCGACAAGATCGGACGCAAACCGTTGCTGGTGGCATTTGGCGTGTGTGGCACGCTGTTTACGGTGCCGCTGCTCAATGCAATTGCTGACGCACACTCCGTCGCAGCGGCGATGTTTTATGTGCTGTTGGCGTTGCTGATCTGCAGTGGCTATTCGTCGGTCAATGCGCTGGTCAAGGCGGAATTGTTTCCGGTTGAAGTACGCGCTGCCGGCATCGGCATTCCCTATGCGCTGGTGGTGGCACTGTTTGGCGGCACCAGTGAGTTTATTGGTCTGCATTTCAAGAATGCCGGGTGGGAGGTTGGTTACTACTACTATGTTTCCGCCTGCATTTTCATCTCGCTGCTGGTGTACGTCTTCATGAAGGAGACATTGCCGCACAGCCCTGCTGAAACGCACCAGGTCTTGGTCGAGGAGCCGCAAACATGAAGTCACGATCTTTTCTGCTCACATCCGCTTCGCTCGTGGTGTTGTTCGCGGTTGCCGGGGCAGCAGGCCCGGCTGTGGCGCAGACCGAGAGTGTGGACAGCTGTATGGAACTCGTGGGAATGCAAATTCCTGCATCAGTCATCGCCCTGCCGACGCGAGGCGCCGTCGTCGACAAGGCGACACGGATCCAAAATGACCGGGCGGGTGCGGCGGCCCCATTCTGCGCGGTCCTGGGCAAGATCGCGCCCATTGATCCGAAGGCGCCATCAATCGAGTTCCAGGTCAATCTGCCCGAGACATGGAACAACAAGGCACTGCAATTCGGTGGTGGTGGTTACAACGGCAGGATTCCGGACGCCACGGGATGGTCCGCGCATGATCTGCGCACTGGACCAACGGCACTGGCCCGCGGCTACCTGACCTTTTCCGACGACTCGGGTCACCAGGCCAAGAGCGCCAACGATGGCCTGTTTGCTGAAAACGACGAGGCGCTCGCCAATTTCGGCTATATGCACATCCGCAAGGCGCGCGACGTGGCCGTTGAAATCGCCAGGAAACGTTACGGCCAGGCGCCACGACGCGTTTATTACGCGGGTGGCTCGACCGGCGGACGCGAGGCATTGACAGCAGCACTGCGCTGGCCAGAGGCCTATGACGGTGTCATCTCCAACTATCCGACCGCGAACTTCCTCGGCTTGCGCATGGAAAACGCGGCAGTGACGCGTGCGATTTATCAGAACGACTCCGCTGGATGGATGGCGCCAGCGCTGGTTGACAAGGTCGCCACCGAAGGACTGGCCGCGTGCGATTCCCTCGATGGAGTTGTCGATGGAATTGTCAGCAACATGCCCGCCTGTCATGCGGGCTCCGCGGAGCGACTGCGCAAATGGAGTTGTCCGAATTCGGCGCCTCCATGCCTTACCCCCGCACAGGTGAACACCACCATTCGCGTCTTTCACGAAGGGTTCTCCACCAATTGGCAGCCAAAGGATTCGGCGAACGGTTTCAAGGGCTACAACGTCCTCGAAGGTGTCGCCATGGACCTGGGCGAGCAGCCCGCGTTCAGCCTGCCGCTGTCGGAACAAGCCCACGCTCATGCGGCGCTGCGCGCTGATGAGTTTCTGAAGCACTTCGTCGCTCGTGACTCGAGTTTCGATCTGCTCAAGTTCGACGTCCATGCGCCGGGTGCTTTGACGACGCGTCTGAAGCTTATTTCCGAACAGATCGGCGCAACCTCGACCAACTATGCGCCATTCGCCAGCAAAGGCGGCAAGGTCCTGCTGCTGCATGGCAGCGACGACGCCCTGGTCAGTCCATATGAGAATATCCGTCGCTATGAGGCGATCGTCACCGCCATGGGTGAGCCTGCCGTCCGACAGTTTCTACGCTTCTATGTTGTGCCCGGACAAGGGCACGGTATCGGTACCTTCCAGGTGAGCTGGGATAACCTCGAGGTGCTCGATGCCTGGGTCGACCGCGGCGTTGTTCCGCCGACCATACCGGTCGCATTCGATGCCAACCCCAAAACAGCGGGACGGTCCAGACCACTTTGTGAATATCCGAAGTGGCCCCGGTATAACGGGGTGGGCGACTCGAACCTCGCGTCGAGCTTCACCTGCACCGAGTAGGCCACCCGCAACCGTGCTGGGTGGCCATATAACGTGGCGATGTGTCTACAGCATCACGGTGTCCCGGAACCTGGGCAAGTCGTTGCAGCTCATGCATGACTGATGTCATTGACGACCCCCGTCAGCGTTGAATACCGATACGGCCGCAAATATTAATGTTCATGATCGCCACGAGTCGCTACGACCAGGCGAAAATACATTGATGCAATACGCCGGCTCTTGGTCGAGGCGAGCATGAATGAGGACAATGATGGGGCCATTGCTCACCTTGAAGGTGCATGAAATCTTGCGCGCGGCTGTGCAGGGCATGGCGACTGCGGCTGAGTGTTCGCTGGACCTTGATCGTTCAACGACCAGCGTTGAAATAACTGCCACCGACTGGTGTTGGCAGGGCCAGCGCTATCCCTATTTGCAAACCTGCAAGGACCGTACGATTTACTACTGGACCGGTCAGAGTTTCGAGCCGGTGGCGCGTTTCAGCAATTCGTTGATCAAGCTGGTACCTACCGAGTGGGGGCCGCCCACCTTCGAGATCGATGGCATCAAGATGCTGCCCACCGCCAAGGTCTCGCCCTACGCAGATGCCCAGCGCAAAGTGAATCTGATTCAGCCACGCGGCAAGGTGATTCTCGATACCTGCGGCGGTCTGGGTTACTTTGCCGCGTGGTGTTTGCAGGGGCAGGCGGCGCGTGTGCTCTCGTATGAGAAGAATCCGGATGTGATGTGGCTGCGCAATCTCAATCCATGGTCACCGCAAGCCGGTGGCGCATTGGTCCTGACGCAGGGCGACATTGCCGAACAGGTTGTGGCTCTGCCCAATGAGTCAGTTGATGCGATCCTGCATGACCCGCCACGATTTGGCATTGCCGGTGAGTTGTACTCGCAGACCTTTTACGATCACCTCGCACGGGTCATCAAGCGTAGTGGCAGATTGTTTCATTACACCGGCACGCCCAACAAACTCAGCAGTGGGCGAGATGTACCCAATGAAGTGGCCAGGCGATTGCGACAGGCCGGCTTTACAACCGAGCTGAATGGTGATGGTGTGCTGGCGGTGAAGCGACCATCAAGGCGCGCATGAAATGAAAGCCATCCTGTTTGGCGCCACTGGCATGGTGGGATCGGGTGTGTTGCACGAATGCCTTGATGATGCACGTGTGACCTCCGTGCTGGTGATCGGCCGCAATTCCTGCGGCGTAAAGCATGAAAAACTCTGGGAGATCCTGCACATGGATTTTTTCGATTTCACAGCCATACAGGGTCAATTCGTTGGCTATGACCTGTGTTGCTTCTGCCTGGGTGTTTCTTCCGCCGGCATGGGCGAAGACATGTATCGTCATCTGACCTATGACCTGACGCTTGCCGCGGCAAAGTCCATGGTTGAGGTGAACACGCAGCTTACCTTTTGCTACGTGTCCGGTATGGGTACCGATAGCACCGAGCGTGGGCGCAGCATGTGGGCGCGAGTGAAGGGCAAGACCGAGAATGCGCTGCTGACCCTGCCGTTCAAGGCGGCCTTCATGTTTCGACCCGGTTATATTCAGCCGCTGAAAGGCGTGCGCTCGAAGACCCGGCTGTACCAGAGCCTGTACAATGTTTTCGGCGTGCTCTATCCATTGCTGCGCCGGCTGATGCCAGGCTATGTAACAACTACGGTGAACGTTGGCCGGGCGATGCTCAATGTGGCCGAGAGCGGCTACGTGAAGCGCGTACTCTTGCCCGATGACATCAATCGATTGGCGGCGGCGTAAGTGAGATATCGCTACGCGCTGCTTACTCCGTCAATTGCGCCAGCTGCTCCGCCTGGTATTCATGTTGTAGCGGCGCAATCACGTCGTCCAGATCACCATTGACGACGGCATCGAGTTTGTACAGCGTGAGATTGATGCGGTGATCGGTCAGTCGCCCCTGTGGAAAGTTGTACGTGCGAATGCGTTCGGAGCGATCGCCTGAGCCCACTTGCAGTTTGCGTGAAGCAGCTTCTGCCTGGTTGCGCTTGGCTTGTTCGGCAGCCAGCAATCTGGATCTCAGCAACGACATCGCGCGCGAGCGATTCTTGTGCTGTGAACGTTCGTCCTGACACTCCACGACGGTGCCGGTTGGAAGATGGGTGATGCGAATCGCCGAGTCGGTCTTGTTGACGTGCTGCCCACCGGCGCCCGAGGCGCGATACGTATCAATCTTCAAATCGGCGGGATTGATGTCGATGGGTTCGATTTCATCCACTTCGGGCAGGATGGCCACGGTGCAGGCCGAAGTATGAATACGACCCTGCGCTTCGGTGGCCGGCACTCGCTGCACACGGTGTGTGCCCGCTTCGAACTTCAATCGTGAAAACGCACCTGCACCGATGACGCGTGCGATCACTTCCTTGTAACCGCCATGTTCGCCGGGACTTTCCGACATGACCTCCACCTGCCAACCCTGATTCGCCGCATACCGTGAATACATGCGAAACAGATCGCCGGCGAAAATCGCTGCTTCATCGCCGCCGGTGCCGGCGCGTACTTCCAGATAGATATTGCTGTTGTCGCGCGGGTCCCTGGGGATGAGCAACTTGGATAGTTCTGCTTCTTCCGTTTCGATGCGCGCATCGAGGGCTTTGACTTCTTCGCGACCCAGATCACGCATGTCCAGGTCGCTGCCTTCGGCCATGTCCAGAGCTGCAGCACGTTCTTTCAGCAATTGCTGGAAATCGGCGTAGCGCGTTACCACCGGTTCCAGCTTGGCGTATTCCATCGACAGGTCGCGAAACCTGTTGTTGTCGTTGATGGTGTCGGCATCGGACAGCAATGCGCTGACTTCGGCGTGTCGTTCGGCAAGGCGGTCGAGTTTGTGCTTGATCGAGTCTTTCATTCTTTACTTGTCTGTTTCTTTGCCGGGCAGGGACAGCGCAAACAATTCCTGCGCAGCACGGATCAAATCGGCTTCGCCGGCTTCGCCGGCCTCACGCAGTCGCTGACTGGGTGCATGCAGCAGGCGATGCGTCAGCGTATCGCCAAGAAATTTCAGCACTTCCGGCGCGGGCCGGCCGTTGTTGAGCATGCGCTGCGCCTGCTCGATGGTTTGCTGACGCACGGCTTCAGCTTCATCGCGCAACTGGCGAATGGTGGGCACCGCATCCAGTGTGCGCAGTTGCTGGGAGAAGTGTGCGACTTCTTCATGCAGCAATTGCTTGGCGTCCACCGCCGCCTCCTGGCGTGCCGCCAGATTGTCGCTGACCACATTCTGCAGGTGATCGACTGTGAACAAGTAAACGTCATCCAGTTCGCCAACTTCTGTTTCGATGTCACGCGGCACGGCGATGTCCACCATGAAGATGGGTCGGTGCTTGCGTGTACGCAGCGCAGTCTTCACGGCCTTGAGCGTGATCACCGGTGTGGGGCTGGCGGTGGAGGTGATGACGATATCCGCTTCCGCCAGATGTACATGCAGCTGGTCGAGCGTGATGGCGTAGGCGCTGAATTCTGCGGCCAGTTCCTGCGCGCGTTCGAGGGTGCGATTGGCCACGATCATGCGCCGCGCGCCGTTGGTGTACAGATGTCGCG
This sequence comes from uncultured Pseudomonadota bacterium, assembly GCA_963748005.1. Classification (GTDB taxonomy): domain Bacteria; phylum Pseudomonadota; class Gammaproteobacteria; order Steroidobacterales; family Steroidobacteraceae; genus CAILZL01. Next base: position 570,010 of record CAVVHH010000002.1, on the reverse strand, counting down.
CTGCCAGCGCGATGGTCTCGCCGGCACCCACCAGCAATACGGTGCGTTCGACAAAACTTTCAAACACGGTGCGCGCCATGCTGACCGCAGCGGAGGCCACCGACACGGCGCTGGCGCCGATGCGGGTTTCGGTGCGCACCCGCTTGGCGGCGGAAAACGCCGCCTGGAACAGGCGATTCAGATACGGCCCGGTGCTGCCATGACTCTGCGCCAGACGGTAGGCATCCTTCAGCTGGCCCAGGATCTGCGCCTCGCCCAGCACCATGGAGTCCAGACCTGCGGCCACTGCAAAGGCATGCTGCACGGCATCGGCATCGCTATGCTGGTACAGGCAGGCGTGGATGTCGGTGGTTTCAAGTTCATGCCAGTGCGCCAGCCATTCGATCAGTGGCTTGCTCTGGTCATGCAGGGACCAGCCGGACTCGGCTTCGGTGTAGCAATACAGCTCGGTGCGGTTGCAGGTGGAAACAATCAGCGACTCGCATACCCGACCAACCTTGCCCAGTTCATCCAGCGCCGAAGGCAGTTCCGGGTCCGCAAAGACAACTTTCTCGCGGATGGCCACTGGCGCGGTACGATGATTGATTCCTATAACGATGAACGGCATTCGTCAGACTCTAGGGCCGGTTAGCGCAAATGGGCCCTGGCGCATCTCCAGAAAACAGCGGTACGGCTGGGGTCATTTAGTCCGCAGGTATAACTTGCCAATGATTTTGGTTGGTGAGGAACGCGGGATAAACCGGCGCGGATTGTCCGGGAAGCGCGCGGGCAACACAAGGAAACGGCACGTGCGGTGCGGTGGTACATGGGTGTGCAATGCCGCGCAAAGCGATAGACACGGCTGCCGGGGGCGCTTGCGACCTGTATAGTGGCTCGCCTATGTCATTAAATTTTCTGTCCCCCGCTGCAGCTGTTCCGGCTGCCCGGTACCGCACCGCTATACGCCTCACTGCTGTGCTGCTGGCGCTGAGTCTGGGCTTGATGGCCTGTGCGCCCAGCGTCACGACCACCGGCGGCGCATCGACCGGTCCGGCACCCGTGGCCGAACAGGAATCAATGACTGTGGAGCAGCGGCTGGCGGCTGCCGAGAAGGCGCAGCAGGCAGGCAACTTCCCCGAAGCCGCGCGCCACTATGTGCAAGCGGCGCTGGCGTCCGAGGATGAGCAGGTCGCCGAAGCCGCGGCGCGCGCCTGCTTCATCAACTATCAATTGAAAGCAGCGCTGCAAAGCACCGAACGCTGGCTGCAGCTTAATTCCACCAATCAGCAGGCCCGCGAACTGGCGGCACTGTCTGCCCTGCGGCTGTACCGCATCGATGTGGCGCGGGAGCAGCTGCAGCTGTTGCTGGAATCGGCATACATCACGCCAGCTGCGGGTTTCCTTGAATTGATGCCGCAGCTGGAGTCCGCCGATACCAACGCCGCGGTTGCGGTTGTCAAGCAACTGGTGGAGCGCATGCCGCAGGTGGCCGAAGGGCATTACGTCCTGGCGCGTCTGGCGGGGGACACGGCCGATTTGGGCCTGATGCTCAGTGAGGCGCAACGGGCGCAGGAACTGGCGCCGTACTGGTCGCCGGCCGGGCTGCAGCTTGCCCGTGCGCAGTTGGCCAATGGCCAGACCGAGCTGGCGCTGCAAACCGGACAGGCGGTGGTGAAGATCGACAACAGCCTGGGTACCCGCTCCGAATACGCCGGCTTGTTGCTGGCATCCAATCGAGCCAATGATGCCGTGCGCCTGTGGCACGAACTGGAGCAGGAAGAAGGCGACAACAGCGCCGCGGTGCGCGCCCTGGCGCAGATCGATTTTCAGGTGGGCAATTACCAGTCAGCCTTCAATCGCTTCAACCGCTTGCTGAATACCGGCAAGCACCTGAGCGAATCCATTTTCTATCTGGGCAGCATTGCCGAGCGCACCGGCGCGACCGATGAAGCACGACAGCTTTATGAACGTGTGCAGGAAGGCGAGTTTGCCTCCGCAGCGCAATTGCGCGTCGCCAGACTGATTGAAAACAGTGACGGTCTGAACGCCGCGATCGCTTTCCTGCAGGCCTATGGCGAAGCCAATCCGGAAGACCTGTTACTGAGTCTGAAAGCGCGCGCCGAAATGCTGTCCGAGGCCGGCGATGAAGCAGCGGCGCTGGCGCTCTACGATCAGGCGATCAAGAGTTACCCCGACGTGGCGGAGCTGCACATGTCGCGTGCTTTTCAGTTGATCAAGATGGACAAGGTCAAGCCCGCATTGCAGATCATGCAGCAGCTGCTGGCCGACCGTCCGCAGGACCCAACGGTGCTCAATGCCCTGGGCTATACGCTGGTGGACAACACGCGCCAGTACCAGGCGGGCCACGATTACATCGCCGCGGCACTGCAGTATTCACCCGACAGCGGCGCGGTACTGGACAGCATGGGGTGGGCTCTGTTCAAGCTCGGCAGGAACGATGAGGCGCTGACCTGTCTGGATCGCGCAGCGGCACGCCTGCAGGATCCCGATCTGGATCTGCATCGGGGCGAAGTGTTGTGGACGATGGGTCGTCGTGCTGAGGCTTTGCAGGTCTGGGAGAAAGGCCTGGAACGCGTGCCGGATAACAAGCCATTGCAGGAGCGCGTCAAACGCGCCAGGAAAGCCCGCTGAGAGCAATAGCCAGCATGAATCCCATGGTGTGGCTTCGCTGGTGTGTTCTGGTCGGTGCGCTGCTGACCGGTGCATGCGTGACCCCGCCGCAACGCATCACCGGCATCGTGCACGGCGCTGGTGCCGGTGAGCTGCAAGCATGGACGGCCAGCGGCAGGATGGGCGTCAGTGGCGTGGCGCAGTCCGGATCAGGCAGCTTTACCTGGAGTCAGCAGGCAGATACCAGCGACGTGTTATTGCGCGGCCCGGTGGGGGTGGGATCGCTGATCATAAACGTGCAGGGACAACGCCTGACCCTGCAGGCCAGTGATGGCACGCAATACGATGCGGATCAGGCCCTGTCGGAGCTGGAGTCGCGCCTTGGCGCGCCGGTCCCGGTGACGAAATTGCGTTACTGGGTGTTGGGTCTGGCTGCGCCGGGTGCGCACCAGTGGTCTGATCCCGGCACTACGCTGCAACAGGATGGTTGGCAGATCCATTACAGCGACTGGTTGCAGCGCGATGCATTACGTCTGCCCGGCAAGGTCATCTTGAATCGCGAACAGGTACGCATCGTGATCGTGGTGCAGGAATGGCGGCTGGCAGCATGAGCGAAGTGTTCCGGTTCGATGAAGCGCAGGGTGCGGCTGCCTGGCCCGCGCCGGCCAAACTCAATCTATGTCTGCACATCGTCGGACGCCGTGCCGATGGCTACCATCTGTTGCAGACGGCGTTTCAGTTCATCGATCTGTGCGATGAACTGCGTTTTTACCCGCGTCCGGCGGGAATCATTGAGCGCATCACCGGCCCTGCAGAAGTGCCGGCCGAGAAAGATCTGGTGGTGCGTGCCGCCCGGCTGCTGGCGCAGGTTTCCGGAGCACAGCAGGGCGTGGCTATCGAGCTGAAAAAAAACATCCCCATGCAGGCCGGCCTGGGGGGCGGCAGTTCCGATGCGGCCACGGTGCTGGTGGCGCTGAATCATCTGTGGGGCTGCCGCTTGTCGGTGGCAACGCTGGCGGCACTGGGGCTGAAGCTGGGTGCCGATGTCCCGGTCTTCGTGCATGGCCGGGCGGCGTGGGCAGAGGGGATTGGCGAACAACTGACACCGGTGGATTTTCCCGAATTAAGCTACCTGGTGGTGCAGCCGCCGGTTTCGGTCAGCACCGCAGAAATCTTTCAAGCATCTGAATTGACACGGGATACCCCCCTCACCACAATACGCGCCTTTCTCGCCGGGGGCGGGCACAACGATTGCACGTCTACGGTTCGAGCGCGCTACCCTGAGGTGGCGCAAGCACTTGATTGGCTTGGCCGTTATGGCGATGCCCGACTGACTGGTACCGGCGCCTGCGTGTTTGCCGGCTGGCCCGAACGCGCGGCCGCCGAGCGCGCCGCCGCGCAGTTACCAGCAGCGTGGCGCGGATTCGTCGTACAAGGGCGCAATCAATCGCCCTTGCTGCTGCGTCTGTAAAGGCATTGAAGTGGCCGCTGCAGGCAGCTTTTGCGCCGCGATCCGGCCGCATCGATTTGTTGAGAGTAGGGGTGTCGCCAAGTGGTAAGGCAGCGGGTTTTGATCCCGCCATTCGGAGGTTCGAATCCTTCCACCCCTGCCATTTTTCTGGCTGTGGACTGTAGGCTGTAGGCTGTAGGTGCGGATCCGGATTCCGACCCACAGTCCACAGCCCACGGCCCACAGCCTTTCTTATCTGTTGCGGAGCCTCGTTCATGGACCAGTCCAGCATGGCGGTCTTCACCGGCAATGCCAATCCCGTTCTGGCGGCTGACATTGCGCGTCATCTCAATCTGCCACTCGGTCGTGCTGCCGTGGGCCGGTTCAGTGACGGTGAAATCAACGTCGAGTTGATGGACAACGTGCGGGGCCGCGATGTGTTCATCGTGCAGTCGACCTGCACGCCCACCAACGATCACCTGATGGAATTGCTGATCATGGTCGATGCCTGCCGTCGCGCGTCGGCGGGACGCATTACTGCCGTGATGCCGTACTTCGGTTATTCGCGCCAGGATCGCCGTCCACGTGCGCAACGCTCGGCCATCACCGCCAAGCTGGTGGCCAACATGATCATGCGTGCCGGCGTGGAACGTTTGCTCACCGTCGATCTGCATGCCGATCAGATTCAGGGCTTCTTCGATATTCCGGTGGACAATGTGTATTCGTCGCCGGTGCTGCTGGGTGATGTGTGGAAGCAGAAGTACGACGATCTGGTGGTGGTGTCGCCCGATGTGGGCGGTGTGGTGCGCGCCCGCGCACTGGCCAAGCGCCTCGACGATGCGGAACTGGCCATCATCGACAAACGTCGTCCGCGCGCCAATGTGTCGGAAGTGATGAACATCATCGGTGAAGTGAAGGGCAAGTCCTGCGTGCTCATTGATGACCTGGTGGACACCGCCGGCACCCTGTGCCATGCGGCCACCGCGTTGAAGAAAGAAGGCGCCAAGCTGGTGGTTGCATACATCACCCACCCCGTGTTGTCGGGCCCGGCGGTGGAGCGCATCAGCAAGTCGGATCTGGATGAACTGATTGTCACGGATACGATTCCGCTGTCGGCGGCGGCTAAGGCCTGTACGCAGATACGTCAGCTGTCGGTGGCGGGCCTGCTCGCTGAAACGATGCGGCGTATTCGTGATGAAGAGAGTGTCAGTTCTCTGTACGTGGATTGAGACCCTCACCCTGCCCTCTCCCAAAGGGAGAGGGTAAGAAGTCTCTTCTTGAAGTGGGTGAAAGGTTGAAGCCCCTTTCCCGCTTGCGGGAGAGAATTCTCAAGCCCCCTCTCCCTGAGGGAGAGGGTGGGGGTGAGGGTGAAAGAATGCTTCAGCGTGCTAACCCACGCTGGCTAAGTGGATGTGCAGTGATTGGTCGCGACATTGCATGTCTTGTCTGTAAATAGTTGGAGAGTGTTATGAAGACTTCATTTGAATTGGTCGCGGAAGTGCGCGCCGACAAGCAGGGGAAGGGTGCGAGCCGCCGCCTGCGCAATGCCGGCCGCGTTCCCGCGATTCTGTACGGTGGCCATGAAGCCCCCGCCACCCTGTCGTTCGATCATCAGAAGCTGGGGGTTGCGTTGCAGAACGAACGCTTCTTCACCACCCTGCTGGCGATCAAGATCGGCGACAAGACCCAGGCTGCGATTCTGAAGGATCTGCAGCGTCATCCGGCCAAGCCCACCGTGCTGCATCTCGACTTGCAGCGCGTGCTGGATAACGAGCCGATCCGCATGAACATTCCACTGCACTTCAAGAACGCCAGTGTTGCACCGGGCGTGAAGACCGGTGGTGGTCTGGTCTCGCACTTGTTGAACGAAGTGGAAGTGACCTGCCTGCCCAAGGATCTGCCGGAATATCTGGAAGTTGATCTGGTGGATATGGAGCTGAATGACACCAAGCATCTGGCCGACATTCCATTGCCTGCCGGCGTGAGCCTGGTGTTGCTGGCCCATGGTCACAACGATGCGGTGGTATCCGTGCACCGTCCGCGTGTCGAAGAAGAGGCTGCTGCACCGGCTGCTGAAGTTGCCGCTGCTGCTGCACCGGCTGCTGCGGCTGCCAAGCCTGCTGCGGGTGCTGCGCCTGCCGCAGCTGCTGCCAAACCGGCTGCAGGCGCCAAGCCCGCTGCCGCTGCACCTGCCAAGGGCGGCAAGAAGTAAGCACTTGATCGTGTGCGGGGCTGTCCTCAATGGACAGCCCCGTATGCTTTTCAGAGCTGTCTCTTGCGATCGAATTGAGAGTGGGTTGAGCCATGTCGGGCACGCCTTTGCAAGTCATCGTCGGGTTGGGTAACCCCGGCAACGAACATCTCCAGACCCGCCACAACGCCGGCTTCTGGTTTGTCGATGCGCTGGCGCGTCACCACGGCGGTCAGTTTCGCGGTCATAATCGCTATCAGGGTGATGTGTGCCGCATTCAGATCAGTGGACAGGAAGTCGCACTGCTCAAGCCACAGACCTACATGAATCGCAGTGGCCTGTCGATTCGCGCCTTGATGGACTACATGAAGATTCCATCAGAAGAAATTCTGGTGGTGCATGACGAGCTGGATCTGCCGCCGGGTGTGGCGCGTTTCAAACTGGGCGGCGGTCATGGCGGCCACAATGGTCTGCGCGACACCATCACGCACATTGGCCAGAATTTCTGGCGACTGCGTCTGGGGATCGGTCATCCCGGCGACAAGTCACAGGTCATCGACTATGTATTGCAGCGCGCCTCCGCCAAGGAGGAAGACCTGATCATGGATGCGATCGTGCAGGCTGCCGAGCAGATTCCGGTGTTCATCGAGCAGGGCGCGGAGAAGGCCATGCATGTGCTGCACAGCACGAAGGCAAATGTATGAGTTCACTTTGCTGGCAAGCGCGCTTCGACAAGCTCAGCGACCGGAGGTACGGATTCCGGTCGCTGAGCTTGTCGAAGCGTAGTGCTCCAAGCCTGTCGAAGCATTACTGCGGTAAATCAAAGCCTGCTTGCTGACGCTTCACTAATAGATACCAATTTTTAATCAGGATCCTATGGGCATCAAATGCGGCATCGTCGGTCTGCCTAATGTCGGCAAGTCAACGCTCTTCAATGCGTTGACGCGCGCGCAGATTGCGGCAGAAAACTATCCGTTCTGCACCATCGAGCCCAATGTGGGCGTGGTGGCCGTGCCCGATCCACGTCTGGATGCACTGGCTGCGATTGTCAAACCCGAACGCATCCTGCCCACCATGGTGGAGTTCGTGGATATCGCGGGCCTGGTGGCCGGCGCTTCCACCGGCGAAGGTCTGGGCAACAAATTTCTCGCACACATTCGCGAGACTGACGCGATTGCCCATGTGGTGCGCTGCTTCGAGAACGACGATGTGATTCACGTGGCCGGCAAGGTCAGCCCGCTGGATGACATTGCCGTGATCAACACCGAACTGGCGCTGGCTGATCTTGATGGTGTTGAGCGTGCGTTACGGCGCGCAGAAAAAAGCGCCAAAGCCAACGACAAGGACGCCATCAAACTGCTGGCAGTGCTCAAGCGTCTGCATGCACACCTGGATGCCGGTGAGCCTGCGCGTTCGCTGCCGCTGGAGCCGGAAGAGCACAAGCTGCTGCATGAGCTGCATCTGATCACCATCAAGCCGCTGATGTATGTGGCCAATGTCGCCGAAGATGGCTTTGAAAATAATCCCCGTCTTGATCAAGTGCGCGAGTTGGCCAAGAAGGAAGAAGCACAAGTAGTACCCGTGTGCGCCGCCATGGAAGCCGAAATCTCGCAACTCGAAGAAGCCGATCGCGCCGACTTCCTGAAAGAAATGGGCCTGACCGAACCGGGCCTGAATCGCGTCATCCGCGCCGGTTACGCGCTGCTCGGCCTGCAAACCTATTTCACCGCAGGCGTGAAGGAAGTGCGCGCCTGGACCGTGCGTGCCGGCTCCACCGCACCACAGGCCGCGGGCGTGATCCATACCGATTTCGAGAAAGGCTTCATCCGCGCCGAAGTCATCGCCTACGACGACTTCATCGCCCTGAAAGGCGAGCAAGGCGCCAAGGAAGCCGGCAAGCTGCGCCTCGAAGGCAAGGAATACCTCGTCAAGGAAGGCGACGTCATGCATTTCCGCTTCAACGTCTAATAGCTCCGTCTCTTCTCTCCAATCCCCTCTCCCTAAGGGAGAGGGCGGGGGTGAGGGTGCTCCCCTCTCAGTAAGTCGGGTATAAAACCCGACCTACAACGACTGGCTTGCATTGGCGGAGCTCCATTCGCTCCAACCCAGGCAAATGGCCAAGATCAGCGGTATTTATCCCCATCCTCAGCTTGACAGCCCCCACCCCCCACCAACAGAATTCGCGCCCCTGCCGGCCCTCCCGACCAGCCCGCAGCGCGGTCCAAGCCCAAATAAATGGTGATGTAGCTCAGACGGTTAGAGCGAGGGATTCATAACCCCTAGGTCGGCGGTTCGATTCCGCCCATCACCACCATCTCTTCTTCCAGGCTGTCCCGCACCTCTCAAGAAACAGGCGCGCTGCAGGTATGGGGGGCAACGCCAGCTATCGATCAGGCACTCGTGCGCCGATCTGGTCTGCGTCCGGTTGTTTGTAAATTCATGCTCCCTCAATTGCTCGATAGTAAATAGTCCCCCGCTGCGCCCTGCCGCGCAGAGTCGTATAGTGGGCCCATTGCGGCGTCCGATAACGACTTATAAGACCGGGGAGACGACGATGAAGCAGCTCAGCTTGCTGGCTTTACTGGCGGCCGTGGCGTCGACGGCAGCATTCGCTCACCACTCGCGTGCAGCATTCAAGCTCGACAAGACGGTTCAGCTCGTGGGCGTCATGACTGAAGTAACCTGGAGCAACCCGCATCTCTATTACAAGGCACAGGTGGTGAACGACAAGGGCGGCACCGATGAGTGGATTTTCGAGGGCGGTAATGTGTCGGGCGCCCTGCGGGGCGGCTGGCAAAAGGATTCGGTCAAGGTGGGCGACCATGTCGTGCTCGAGGCCTACCTCAATCGCGATCCCTCGCTGAAGTACGCCTTGCTGGAGCGCGTAACACTTCCCGATACCGGCGAAACCTTTCCCAAGCGCGACATGAATGCCACTGCCCCGGTCAAGCCTTCGACCGATTTCCAGGGCACCTGGGTACTCACCGGCCGGAACAATCGCGACGGCGAACACTTCGGCGCGCCAACGGATCTGACGCAGCTGACACCGCTCGGCAAGACGCAGCTTGCGGCCTTCGACACGCACAACGATCCATACTTTCGCTGCATCATGATCTCGACGCCGCGAGTGATTTTCGGCGCGGCCGGCTATCGTTTCACGCGCGATGGCAATCTCCTCAAGATCGACAAGGAGCACTCGGGACGACACCGCGTCATCCATATGGACGGCGCACCGATGCCGGCCAACTTCAAACCCGACATGGATGGCTGGTCCGTTGGACACATCGAACAGGACGGCACGCTGATCGTCGAAACGAGTGGATTCGAACCGACGCCGTGGGGTATTGCCAGAGGCGTCGACTCCAGCGCACAGAAGCGATCGGTTGAACGCTACAAACTGAATGCTGACGGCCTGGGGATCACAGCCTCCTATACGATCACAGATCCCGTCTTCCTGACCGCCCCATACACGGTCAACGGCCAATACAAAAAAGTTGCTGATTACGAGTTCCCGGTAGAGCCACCCTGCGACCCGGAGATTGCCTCGCGGCATCTGCGAAGCGGCAAATAGGAGGGGCATGCGTGCGGGTTGGCAGTGCGCCTGACGCCTGATGTTTGATCCGCCCGACAGGCGCGCAGCGAACGCGAAAGTTTTCAAGCGTAATGACCGGGCGGCAGCACAGCCGCCCATCCCGCCTGCCGGCGGCAACTTCATCACACCCTGTACGCCGTCGTCTTCAGCAACGTTCGCGCGCGCATGATGAATTGCTGCGGGTCGTGCGGCGTGATGACGATGGTGCGGTTGGGATACCGCAGGACCACCGCGCGTGAGGGATCGGTGGCGTAGACACGGTACAGCCGCAGCGATTTGTTCCAGTACCAGCCCACGAAGGAAAACAGCCCGCCGATACCAATTAACCGCAAAGACCTTTGCATCGCATCGGCTTTGCCTTCTATCGCCTGCAGCGTCGCCAGCGGCAGCCGCGTGGCCCAGCCCAGACGTCGCACCACTATTTCGTCCTGCGAGAGGGTGTAGCCACGCACCATCAGCGCCGCCGAGCCAAGCAGTACAAGCAGCGACACACCGATCAAGCCGACCCGCGCTCCTGCTCCAATATCACCGCTCCAAAATACGCCCAGACCAATGAGCGCAACCAGCACGACTACGACGATGCGCGTAATCACCTTGAGCGAACGCGACCAGGGTGCCTTGAATTCAATCGGGGACATTTGTGTGGGTGATCGAATGGGTTGAAACGAAAGCGATTGATGAAGTGTAGCGTGACTGTTCAGCGACCTAACGTGACTTTGAGCATGGCCCAAGTCCGACCCCCTTGCCGTTCTGGATTTTTCCCACTTGTCTGATCTGCAAGAGTAGGGAGCCAGTCATATGACTGACACTCCCTTCGCCGATTCGCATTATTGATGCGCATCCCAACCGCGTATACGCTCCAGTCACTAAAAACCCCCTCTCCTTGAGGGAGAGGGCAGGGTGAGGGTGTGAGAAGGCCATCCGCTATTGGCAGGATTTTCAACAAAGGTCCGCATGATCCACAAAATCAAGGTACCCACTCGCGGCCATGAAAAAGCCACGATAGAAAGTTTCCGCAACAACCCGAAATTTGCAGCGGCATACCTGAATGCCGTGCTGGACGACGGCGATCAACAGGAATTGATGTTGGCCCTGCGGCGCCTGTCCGAAGCGCATGGCGGCGTGATGCAGATTGCGGCTGAGACCAAGCTAAACAGCACCACCCTGTATCGCACGCTGTCACCCAAGGGCAACCCGGAGCTGCGTAGCTTTACCGCCCTGCTCAAGGCCATGGGTATGCGCCTGTCGGTCAAGTCGGTTGGTAAGACGGCGGCAAGGTGAGTTCAACATAGCCGCTCGTTTGCGTACTACGCTTACCTGGAGAAATTGCGGATTGGCACATATTTGTGAGCAATCGATCAGCGGTTTGAGTCCTGGCTGCAACCGGCGGCAAAGATCGGCGGCCCAGATCGGCAATCAGTGTAGGCAACTCCAGAAATATCCTTTATAAGACATAAAGATACATATCTCCGGGAACCGGCAAAAAATGGCCGCAGAAACGCCATACCGAATAGAGCCTTGCCTGCTGGAAGAAGCCCGCGGCGAACTGCTGGATTTGCTCACTGAACTGCCGGCGGCGGCCAGCGCCTTGGGCGGCCGGCTGCATCCCAAAACGGCGGCCAACCTTGCGGACCTGGTTCGAGTAATGAATTGCTATTACTCCAACCTGATAGAAGGCCATAACACCCGACCACGCGACATCGAACGGGCACTGGCCGACGATCTGGATGCCGATGAGCCGCGCCGCAACCTGCAGCTGGAAGCGCGGCAACACATTCGCCTGCAGCGCGACATTGACCGTCGCTTTGCAGAAGGCACCTTGCCCGATCCCGCCGCCACCCACTTCATTTGCGAGCTGCATCGCGAGTTTTATCGCGATGCCCCCGAAGCTCTGCTGCGCATCGAAGGTGCCGGCCGCAGCTTCATCATGACGCCGGGCGAATTGCGTTCCTTGCCAGAGCACGACAACACGGTGGGTCGTCATCAACCACCCAGCAGCGCTGTGGTGCAACAGTTGATGGGTTACTTTGCTGACCGATATTCATTTGCCAGGCTCAGTGCATCAGGCCGTCTGCTGGCCTTGGCGGCGGCGCATCATCGCTTGAACTACATCCATCCCTTTCCCGATGGCAACGGGCGCGTCAGTCGCCTGATGAGCCATGCCATGGCATTGCAAGCTGGCATTGGTGCTCATGGCCTGTGGTCCATTTCGCGTGGTCTGGCGCGAGGGCTGGAAAGTCGCACTGAATACAAAAGCAAGATGGACTACGCCGACACACCGCGTCAGGGCGATCTGGATGGACGTGGCAACCTGTCGCGAAAAGCGTTGGAAGATTTTTCAGTCTGGTACCTGAAGATATGCCTGGATCAAATCCAGTTCATGACTGGCCTGTTTCAACTGGACACTCTCGCGCAACGCTTCAAGCAATACGCACGCATGCAGAACTGGCGCGCTGAAGCAGACAAGTTGCTGGTGGAAATTTTGCATCGCGGCGAAATTGCCCGTGGCGATGCTGGAGTCATCACTGGCCTGAAAGAGCGCACCAGCCGCGATCTGCTGAGCCAGCTGTTGGCAGAAGGCATTCTCGGCTCGGATAGTCAGAAAGGCCCGGTGTCGCTGCGCTTTCCGGTCAAGGCGCTGGATGTGCTGTTTCCGCAGTTGTATCCGGTAAGTTGAGGTCCAGCATTATTCGTATTCAGACAAAAAACGTGAATGGAATCGAGTCCGTTCGGGAATGACTGAGTTCCCAGGCTGCAGGTATGTTTGTTGGCACAGAGCCGCAAAAACTTGGAGGTCTTGGATGATCATGCGCAAGACGACTGATTTGAGGTGCGCGGATACGAAGCTCGCTGACAGAATAGTTCCTATGGTGAAAAAGCTGAAGGTAGCCCGCAGTCAAGCGCAAGAGTTGGGGCTGTTCGTTGAAGATCGCGAGTTGCTTGAGTGCGACCGCTGTGGGCTCGTCGAGGACGTGGCGATTGATGGGGTGTGGCTTGTTTATCGCGCAGGCCAGCCAGCTGTAGATTCGGGATTGCGATTTCTCGAACTGGACAATGGAGTGTTTCGTTGTCCGTCCTGTGGCGCCGAAATTCGGCCCTGAAGCTGTGATTACCGTATGCCAAACTCAACAAGTTTATTGATGCGATGTCTATGGGTGGTGGTGAAATCATGAACAACGAATTGGAGCAACTTCGAGATGCAATTCGGCAGTTTTCCAACGAGCGAGATTGGGATAAATACCACAGCCCAAAGAATTTGGCTGCTGCGTTAGTTGTTGAAGCTGCCGAGTTGTTGGAGCATTTCCAATGGCTGAATGAGGAGCACAGCAAGACTCTCTCCGCAGACAAGCATGATGCAGTCAAGGCCGAAATCGCCGACGTGTTCATATACTTGGTTCGATTGGCTGATAAGCTGGATGTTGAACTAATCAGTGCGGCTAAAGAAAAAATCGAGTCCAATGCGAAGAGATACCCAGTCGACAAGTCAAGGGGTAACGCTAGGAAATACAACGAGCTTTAGCGAGCTGCGTTAGGGAAATGCACAGTTGATCGTTTATCAAGCAAACAAGAGTCGTTTCTTGGAAGATGCCCTGAAGCGAGACATCGACGAGATCATTTTGGATGCATACACGAACCGAACTGGTCGCAAGGTGGGGAAGTCGGAAATTGGGTCGTGGCGAGAGTCGTTGCTGTCGATGGCAAAGGTGCTTAACGACGATCAGATACCGGATGAAGTCGGTATCGCCATTGAATATCGTATTCCTCAGACCGCTAAGCGAGTCGACTTCATCATCACGGGAGAAGATTCGGATAGCCAACCAAATCTCATTATTGTCGAGCTAAAGCAATGGTCAAAGGCTACGCTCACAGACAAGGATGGCGTTGTGTCGACATACCTCGCGCGCGGAAACCATGAGGTCAGCCACCCGTCGTATCAGGCTTGGTCGTATGCCGCACTTCTGAATGGGTTCAACGAGGCTGTGTACGACGGCGGAATTGAGCTGAAGCCTTGCGCCTATCTTCACAACTATGCAACCGACGGCGTTATCAATAACGAACGGTATCAACACTATATTGAAAAAGCTCCGCTGTTTTTAAAGGGCGAATCGGAGCGGAACAAACTTCGGGAATTCATTAAGCGTTACGTGAAGTATGGCGACAAGGCTGGTCTGCTTTACAAAATTGAGAATGGTCGCATTCGTCCCTCTAAGACTCTGGTGGACAGCCTCGCAAAGATGATGAAGGGCAATCAGGAGTTCGTGCTGATCGACGATCAAAAGGTCGTTTATGAAAGTGCTCTGGCCCTTGCCAAGCATGCGAGTGATCAGAAGAAGCAGGTTTTCATTGTTGAGGGAGGGCCCGGCACGGGCAAGTCCGTTATAGCGATAAATCTCTTGGTGGCCGTCTCGAAATTTGGATTTACGTGCAGATATGTCTCAAAGAACGCTGCTCCGCGTGCTGTTTACGAAAGCAAGATGACCGGCGTTCTTCGAAGGACAGAGATCTCGAATCTGTTCTCTGGGTCCGGTGCATTTGTCGACGCGGAACCAAATGCGTTTGACGTTCTTATTGTAGATGAGGCGCACCGACTCAACGAAAAGTCGGGGCTCTATGGAAATCTCGGCGAAAACCAGATCAAGGAGCTGATTAACGCTGCAAAATGCGTCATCTTTTTCATTGACGAGGATCAAGTCGTCACGCTCAAAGATATCGGCCATAAGGATGAGATTCGCCGCTGGGCGCGAGAGCTTGGCGCGAAGGTTTCGATCGACGAACTGTCATCGCAGTTTCGATGTAATGGTTCCGATGGATATTTGGCTTGGCTGGATAACGCGCTTCAAATCAGGCCAACGGCGAACGAGAAGCTCGATCCAAAGGAGTTTGATTTCCGAATCTTCGACTCACCAGAAGAGATGAGGAAGGCTATCGTCGAGAAAAACAAATCGAACAATAAGGCCAGGATGGTTGCTGGATATTGCTGGCCGTGGAATAGCAGGAAGAACGCGCAAGCAATGGATGTTGTGATTCCGGAGCACAGCTTTGCCATGCAATGGAATTTGTCAAGCGACGGCAGTCTGTGGATCGTCGCAAAGGACTCAGTGGATGAGATTGGTTGCATTCACACTTGTCAGGGACTCGAACTCGAGTACATCGGAGTGGTGGTTGGCGACGACTTCACGGTGCGAGATGGCAAAGTTGTCACGAAGCCTGAGAAACGTGCGACCGCTGATCAATCCGTAAAGGGCTACAAGAGCGCGGCCAAAGCAGGTGTAAAAGGTATTCGCGAGCGCGCTGACCGCATTGTCAAGAATACCTACCGAACGTTAATGACCCGAGGACTTAAGGGCTGCTATGTCTACTTTACCAACCCGGAAGCTGGCAAATACTTCCGGTCACTCTTGGGAGCTGCCGCTCCGATTAATGCTGTAGCAGTTGAACAACCGATGGCACACATCGAGGCGAATCTGGAGCCGTTTAGGCGACTGCTGCCAAGTGAGGCTAAGCCATACAAAAATTGCGTACCGCTAGTTGATTTGAAGTTCGCTGCGGGCGCATTCAGTGATACTCAATCCGTCGACGCCTCGGAGATCGAATGGGTTGAATTGCCGGAGGGATTTCGACCGAAACCGGGATTGTTCGTCGCTCAAGTAGTTGGGGAATCCATGAATCGACGTATTCCTGATGGTTCGTGGTGCCTATTCAAAGCAAGTCCGGTTGGTACACGACAGGGTAAGGTGGTTGTGGCCCAGCATCGAAGCATTCATGACCCTGATTGCGCAGCTGGATATACGGTAAAAGTGTACGAAAGCGAGAAGAGACAAGTGGGCCACTCATGGGTGCATTCCTCCATCCGGCTACGCCCTGACAGTACCGACGCCCGGTTTAAGTCAACTTCGATCGGTGCGCGTGAGGCGGAAGAGGTGCGAATCGTTGCAGAGCTGGTGGCGGTGTTCTCATAAGAATGTCTTGGCGCACGATCCTATCCAAACCGCCGACTGCCGCCTCGGCAAAGGCAGTCAAGCCAGGTGCACGCGAGTGTGTCCCGACTGACTGGACCCCAGCTAAGAGAGAGTGGTGCCGGGTTTCGGTGTTTCGGTCAAGCTGATTGTCAGCTTCCGTGTCTGTTATCGATCACCATCGCGCGCGTGGATTTACTCTCATTGAAATGCTCTAGGTCTGTATATGCGCCTCAAGGGAACGCTGGTCGACTGGAAAGATGATCGTGGCTTTGGCTTCATCGAGCCTGCGGAAGGCGGCACGCGTATCTTTTGTCACCTGAAAGCCTTCGAAGTGCGCGTGCGTCGGCCGATGCCGGGTGACAAGGTGACTTATGAGGTCGGCACGGATGCGCAAGGGCGAGTGAATGCTGTGAAGGTTCGCCCGGTAGGACTCGAAGATGCACGGTACCAGTCGAATATTGGCTCACGCCGAAAACCAAGTGCAGTACAAGGCGCTTCATCTCCTGCATCTGCCACTGCACCGCAATCATTGGCTGCCAAGGTAATCTCGATATGCCTGATCGCCGTCATCGCCTTCGCAGGCTGGAACTATTTTCAAGGCAAGAAGGCAGAACAGTTGACTACTGATGACGAACAAGTAGAGCCGGCTGCTTTGACGTCGGAGAGTGAGCCTGCGGAAAAAGTACAGACGCCAGCATTCCAATGCGATGGTCGTGTCTATTGCAGCGACATGCAATCGCGTGCCGAAGCAGAGTTCTTCGTGAAGCATTGTACGGGAACCAAGATGGATGGCGATAGCGACGGTGAACCCTGCGAAAACGACTCACGTTTCTAAGCAAGCGTCCTTGCAATGCGCTCGCATCGGCTCCCAGCCACTGGCGGAAGTTCGGTGGAGGTGGGTGGCCAGCCGTCCATCGCGCACTGCACGGAATCTGCACGAAACCGACGCGTGAGTTTCAGAAATCATGGCAACTCTCGCTAAATCGCATGACGACCTGGGGATTGGCAGTCGCATGTTCCGGCTATTTTGCATCGTGATCTCCGATCGGTGCGCTGGTATGCAGAGTGACTATGTGAGACTATCCTAGTTAGTTATATATAAGTAACTAGGATGGTCACGTGGAAAAAGCCACTGTTGAACGCTACGTAAAGCACCACAAAACCGCCACCACGACCGAGCTTGCGGGGCTGGGGCTATCGCGGCCGTCGCTATACCGAGCGCTGGCTGAGCTGGTAGCCGATGGTCGAGTGGTGCGAGTCGCTCGAGGTCGGTACCAGGCAGCGAGGCAGCATGCACAGACGGATAGCTGGGTGGCGGCGCAGCACCTTTATCCCCAGGGTGTGATGTGCCTGCTGTCGGCTCTGCTGCTGCACAGGCTCACCACCCAAAGCCCGCGCGAAGTCTGGCTGGCGCTGCCCAAGAGCGCATGGCGCAAACCCGCCAGCTATCCACCAGTACGGCTGATGCATTTTTCTGGGCAAGCACTGACAGCTGGCGTAGAAACCAAAGTGCGGCCGGGCGGTAGCGTGCGTGTGTACTCCGTGGCCAAGACCGTGGCCGACTGTTTCAAATTTCGCAATCAGGTTGGGCTGGATGTGGCGCTTGAGGCACTACGCGAAGGTTGGCGCGCGAAGCGCTTTACCCTCGACGAGCTCGACGCTATGGCCAAGGTGTGTCGGGTGCAGGCTGTCATGCGTCCGTATGTTGAGGCACTAACTGCATGACCTCAGCCAGCACTAATCTGGCAGCGTCGGTGCGTCAGCGCTTGCTGAACCTGGCCACGGAGCGGGGTGAAGAGTTCGAGCAAATCCTGGTGCGCTATGCGCTGGAGCGTCTCCTGTATCGATTGTCGAAGTCGGCCCATGCTGAGCAGTTTGTGCTCAAAGGTGCTTTGCTGTTTCGTCTCTGGTTCGATCTGGAACAGCGCCCGACACGTGATGCGGATTTTTTGGCGTTCGGTTCGTCTGAGCCGGATGTGTTAGCCAAAGTATTTCGAGAACTGGCTGTAGCTTCGATCGAGCCAGATGATGGTCTACTGTTCGATTCCGCTTCGGTCAAGGCGGAAGCAATCAGACAGGAAGCGGGCTATCCCGGCGTGCGGATCACATTGCAGGCAACACTGGTGCGGTCACGCATCCCGGTTCAATGCGATATCGGCTTTGGTGACGCAGTGACGCCAGCACCGGATAGAAAGCAGTACCCAACGTTGCTGTCCATGCCTGCGCCCGTCTTGCGTGTTTATCCTCTCGAAACGGTTATTGCAGAAAAACTCGAAGCCTTGGTAGTCCTGGGAGGATTCAACACCAGGCTCAAGGATTACTTTGACCTGTGGGTGTTGATGCGACTTGAATCCCTTGATGCCGCGTTGTTGCCGACTGCCATTCGCGCTACTTTCAGTCGGCGTGGTACCAGGTTGCCCAGTTCAATGCCTGCTGGTTTGAGTGATGAGTTCGCCCACAACAAGCGAGTGATGTGGCAGGCGTTTCTGAGACGTAGCAATCTACAGGCGCCGCCACTCAATGAACTCATACCTGATTTGCGAGATTTTTATTGGCCCTTGTATCAATCTGCGAGCCCTGCTGCGGAATGAGTGGCTCTGTGTGAACCTCACCAGCATCTTCTTGAAATGGAGGCAAGGGAATTCTGAATGCTGACGTGCCGCTGTAGTGGCAGATCGCTCTTACCACTAGAGTGAATTCAGATTCAAATGAGTGTGTAGGTTGAATTGCAAAGGCCGGTTCTTGCCGATCTGGCAATCTTCAGGATTCACCCCGTTTTTTAGTTGGGCAATGCCTAACATCTCCAGAAATGATTCAGCATCTATGAGCTCGATAGGTATGTGTTGTTTACAGCAATAGCCGGCGAGCTTTCTTGCTCCTCTTTGAAATTTCGATGTTGTAACGAATAGGCCCCTGGTGTATTTCCCTATCGTTAGAGCACCAAGGAACTCACGAATTTGCTCGACCTGGATTGCTCGTTGGTATCTTTTAACTTGTACGCCAATTCGCTCCTCGTTGGGACCTGTCAAGACAACATCGATTCCGCCATCCCGCGTGTAAGCCGTGACTGTTGATTGATATCCGTGATCCCGGAAAACACTGGCTACGGTTTCTTCGAACATCCGTGGGTGTAAGGAGTTTCGTGCTGCGAATTTACGCATGAGGTAACGACGAACTTCGTCAATGGGTATTCCTGTATTGCCTATGGCGAACTCGTGCAATACGGCCACGGAAGTAAGCATAACGTACCAAAGCTGCCACTTGATTGCAGGCAGGATGGCTTCATCAACCGCTATCCACCAGCCGCACATGGGGCAAAGATAAAGGGTGCTGTGGTGGTCCATCATGTGGCCGGAGAGCAGCAGATGTTCTCGATCTGGAGCAATTCCCACGCGCTGCATTCGTCGACTTTGAGCTGCATGGGCGTTCTTGAAGTCGGCAAATGTAAGTTGCCAGTAATCCGAACCGGGATATTCGTCGGCATAACTTGCGCAGTAAGGGCATTTGACTAGTGCTCCGCCTGCGTTGGGCGGATAAACAGATGAATTACTAGAACCTATCTCAAAATTAACTGCCGTGCATAAAGATGTAGAATCGTGCATATGCTGAAATTAAGCGATGCACATTGGGCAAGGATACGGCAGCACTTTCCCGAGGAGAGCCTTGAAGAAAGTCGCCCGGGGCGCAAGCCAGTGCCTGCACGCAAAGTTCTGGAAGGCGTGTTGTGGATTCTGAACACCGGCGCGCAATGGCATCTGCTGCCCCAGTGCTATCCCAACTACAAGACGGTGCATCGGCGTTTCCAGCAATGGTGTCGGGATGAAGTATTGCGCGCGGTGCTGACGGATCTGGCCAATGACCTGCGCGAGCAGGGGATGATCGATGAACGCGAAGCGTTCATTGATGCCACGTTTGCCAGTGCCAAAGGCGGCGGCGAGGAAATTGGCAAAACCAAGCGGGGCAAAGGCGTGAAAATCATGGCGATTGTGGATCGCCATGGCTTGCCCTTGGCGGTCAGCACGCATGCCGCGAACCATCACGAAGTTACGCTGGTGCAGCTGAGCTTCGACTTTTACATGATCGAAGCGAAGCCGGAGAATCTGATCGGCGACAAGGCCTATGACTCCGACCCCCTGGATGAGCAGTTGCGCGAACAGGACATCGAGATGATTGCGCCGCACAAGACCAATCGGGTGAGACACGCCACGCAGGATGGACGGCGCTTGCGCCGTTATCAGCGACGCTGGCTGGTCGAACGCTTCTTCGCCTGGTTGCAATGGCAGCGAAGAATCCTGTGTCGATGGGAGTATTACGCGCAAAACTTCCTCGGCTTTGTACAGCTCGCCTGCATAAATATGCTACTCAAACGAATTTGAGATAGGTTCTAGTCAGGTCCAGATAAGAAAAATCCCACGCTTCCCGCGTGGCCGTGTGACGCCATGCTCTGCCCATAAACATGCCATGATTTTTCGACGTTATAACACTTGGTCATCGAATCGAGTTTTCCTCACTCAAACACGCTCAAAATGCTCTGATACTTTTCAACGTAGCCGCGATTTTCATTGTTGTATCGCGGAATTGTCACGGGCACGACGCCTGCAACGGTTTCCTTCCAGAGGCAGGGGCAGGTCACCTTCTTTCCTTGCGGCATTTCTCCGGGGCGGCTCAGCTCGTCAAGCTTGACCTTCATCCTTTTCATGACGTTGTAGAGCTTGGTGACATTCTTCGGTCCACCGTTGTAGGCGGCAACGGGGAAGATGCCGAGCACCTGCATGTTGTCGCGATACGCAAGGCGAATGTCCGCACGCATCTGCGCCAGCTCGAGGTCAAACAGACAGATCGCCGCCTTCATGGCGTTCAGGAGATTCGTCGCCCCGCGCTCGAAGTTCGGGTCAAGTTTCGCCTCGGGGCATCGCCTGACTGTCAGCGCATAGGTACCGTTCCCCTTCCGGTTCGTGAACTGCATGGGGCCGAGGGCGGCTGCACTGGAGACGCTGTAGCGAAACGCTTCCTCGCGTTTCAGGCCGTAGTGGTTCAGCACTTCATCGACCGCAGCCTGCTGCTTTTTGGCGTAGTCAGCGTCGTCTGTCTGTTCGATGACCGCAAGCGTTGTTATGACTTCAGCGGGCACGATATCCGCAAGAACCTCACCCGGAAATGCCACGCTGGGCGCATTGGCGAGGCGCAATTCCTCGGCCGCCTTGCGCGCCGTGGCCAGCAGGTATTCCTTGCCGCTGCTGACAAACTGTGGATCAAGAGTGTCTTCGGTGAACGGCAGATAGATGATGGGCCTGGCGGTCTCGGCAACGGCTCGCCATTGTTTTATCTTGAGCAGCGCATTGTCGAATGCCGGGAATTTTCTCCCATAAACTTTCAGCTGCTCGCCGTCCTTGGAAAAAGCGAACATCAGGCGTTCGGCGCCCGTACCCTTGATGTGCTGTGCCTGAATTCCCGGTGTGCGCACCAGGAAAGGGATCGGTTTCCCGCCGGGCCGCCATTTGACCGGAGGGCGGGGAATCTCGATGTGGGCAATGATCCAGGCCTTCTTTGCCTCGCTCCACAGTGCAAAGACCACCGGACGGCCACGCAGCACCTCTTTCTTGCCCTTCCCTGTGAATACATATTCAAGTTCGACATCGCGCAGCAGGGCTCTCGCTTCGGCGACGTGACCACTGATCACTTCGTATCGCTCGGGAACGCGCCCCTCGACAATCACCTCCGGAAGTTTGTTCGTGGAAATACCGGCCGGAGGCTCTGATTCGGCAACGGCCAACGGAACTTCCCCCTCGTCGGTGCTTGGAGTTGCTTCCTCCGCATGGAGCGAGTCCTGCAGCGAGGCCTCTTGTCCTTGTCGGGCGAGAGGTTGTTCTTCGACGAAGACAGGCTCTCCCTCTTCGTATTCGCCTCCCGTTGTCGCACATCCTGCAATCAACAGGACAAGAGGGAGCAGGAGGGGCGGTGCTATCCGGCGTATGAAGTGCATGGTCATACGATAGCGTAGCGGACTTGGATCATTGAATCTCTGGTTTCCAGTTCAAGTTCAAGCGGGTCAGGTTTTCGAGGGGGCCGGTTCATGGATCGGACAACTTCGCCACGATTAAGTGCGCAGACCTGAGCATCGCCGCCAAACCGTGCATTCATCGATACTACCGGGCAGGAGAACGGCACAGCAATACCACCATACGTGTGACCCGCCATCGCTGACGTCAGTCTCAATTGTGCAAGTGACGCCTGCGTCGATGATGCGCGTGTGTATCACGGCGTGACGCCCGTCAGTCCGATCGATCCCGCGCCGGCGTATCGCGATGCACTGGTGGTGACGTTCAGAAGGGTCTGAATACTTGCGTTTTACAGGACGCCAGGCTGTACAGTTGGCAGTCATGGAAGTGCTTCGTGATAATGCGCGCCGCTGGACGGTGTCGTCTTTGGGGGATTGCAGATGAAGAATCGATTGCCTTTTATCGCGGCCATGCTGGGTGCATTGCTGGCGTTGCCTGTGCTGGCGCAGACAGCGGAGGTTCGCAATACCTTCGTGCGTCTTGGCGCGGGAGTGCCCGGTGTTCTGTATGAGCCGGTAACCCCCGGTGCGAAGGCGGAAATCGGCCTGTTGGTCATGCATCCCAACGACGACTACCTGCAGTTCGCTGCGTGCACCGAGTTGTCCAGACGCGGTTATCGCGTGTTGTGCGCCAACACCACCGCTTCCAAATCGGGGACGGAAAATGACTTGAGCACGGACCGTTTGTTGCTCGAAGCCAGGCTGGGGGTTGCCTGGCTGCGCAAGTATCCCGGCATTCGCAGGGTGGTGTTGCTCGGCAACAGCGGCGGTGGCGTGCTGCTGTCCGGCTACCAGATGATCGCGGAAGGTGGTGTGAAAGCCTGTCAGGGACCGGAAAAAATTCTCAAGTGTCCCGACTCACTGGCAGGCTTGCCTGCAGCGGATGGCCTGATGATTGTGAATTCCAACTACGGCTCGGCCATGATGTCGTTGCTCAGCCTCGACCCGGCCATCGTGGATGAAGACTCGGGAATGAAGGTCGATCCGGCACTGGACGTGTGGAATCCGGCCAACGGTTTTGATCCCAGGAGTCCGAAGTACACACCCGAATTCACCAGGCGGTTTCAGGCTGCGGTCGCCAAGCGGGAAAACCGCTTGATCCAGCTAGCGCGGGATCGCCTGCAAAAGATCGATGCAGGGCAGGGGCGCTTTGCCGATGACGAACCATTTGTAGTGCCGGGCGCCGCCACCAATCCACCCAACAACAAGTTCTTCACGCAGGACCCGCGCTTTCTGTCGCACACGAAAAAGCCCTGGCCGTTGCTGCACAAGGACGGCAGCTTCACCACCGAGATCGTTCGTTCGCCACGCGAACCCACCAACCTGGAGCGCACCTCACCGCTGATGAGCACTGGCGCATTGAAGACCACGGTGCGCAGGTTCCTGGGCAACTTTGCCATTCGTGTCACAGACGATTTTGGCTATGACGAGGATTCCATCCGGGGTGTGGACTGGGCGTCCGCATACACCGTCCCGGCGGGAAATGTGCAGGGCATTCATGCGCCGCTGTTGACGGTGGGCGTGCCCGGTCGCTGGGAATTCCTGTGCGCCGAAATCATCCATGAACACGCGGCGAGCGCCGACAAGACCCTGATATTTGTCGAGAGCGCCGATACCACCAAGGCGTTGTACGACTATCTGGATGGCTGGCTGAACAAGCCGGGGCGCTTTTAAGGAACCTCTGATTAACGTCATGCCCGCGTAGGCGGGCATCCAGTAAGACAATGATTCAACTGGATTACAAACTGCATCGTGCAGTTTGCCCTGAAGGGCCATCGGCTGAAGCCGATGTTCGCTTCGGCATCCTGCCTTCGCAGTCCCGCATTCGCGGGAATGACGAATTCGAGGTTAATCAGACCTTCCTTAAGCGTTAAGGAAGGTCTGAAGAACCTACTGCGCTCGACAAGCCAGACTGCGCACCAGGTGCCCAACGAGATCGCGCGCATCGTCCTCCGCGCCATGGATGAACGTCGACTTGCGTCGCCGCAGCACCGGCAAGCCGATGGCATACATCAGCGGCGCATCGACAATGCCGCCGTCGTGTCGCAGTCTGCCCTTCGCATCCAGGACGGGCACTTGTAGCCATCTGTAAACGGGTTTGAAACCGGTGGCCCAGACGATGGAGCGGATGTCGCCGCGGTTCAGGTCGAGACTCACACGTGGCGTGGCCGGCGCACGGGTCGGCTCGAATCGTTCCGGCGCGCCGATCTCCAGGTCGCCGGCGCCGCGCGCCCATTCGTCGAAAGTGTCCAGCAGCCGATTCATCTTCAGATCCGCGAGCGCGAACATGTTCTTGAGTCCACCCGAGAACAGCGCGCGGCCATCGCGGATCGCGGCGAGACGCCCGACCAGTTCAATGCCCGCGTCGCTCAAGGCGTTCAGATCGAGCGTCATCCGCTGCGGTGTGCCGATGAGTTGCGGTGAGGGCAGGCCGCGGGCGCGGTCAAGATCATCGATGCTGTCGTAGCGCTGATCCCATACGCCGCTGGCCGCCATCCACCACAGCACATCGCGGCCACGGTAGGTTCTGGGCAGTCGCACGTGCTCGCCCACCGAGAGCACGACGCGGCGTCCGGAACGTCGAATCTCATCCGCGAGTTGCACACCGGTGGCCGATGCGCCGACCACGAGCACGCCGCCTTCCGGCAGTCGATCCGCATTGCCATAGTTGAACGGTGTGAAGCATTCGATCGATGCCGGCACGGCCTCACCCACTTTCGGCACTGCGGGCTCGTTGCACGCGCCGCTGGCAATGATGAGGCTGCGGCATTGCAGCTCGCCGTGGTTGGTGGTGACGCGGTAGCCGTTGTCGGCGGGCTGCACCGATAGCACTTCGGTGCGCGTGCGCACCGGCGCCGCAAAAGATGCGGCAAACGTCGCGATGAAGTCGATGACTTCAGAACAGGACATGAAGCCGTCGGGGTCGGCGCCGGTGTATGCGAATCCCGGCAGCCGTGACTGCCACTTCGGCGTCAGCAGGCGCAACGAATCCCAGCGCTCGGTGCGCCACGAGTTCGCGACCTCGCCGCGCTCCAGCACGACGTGGTCGATCGAGTGCTCGCCGAGCACGCGGCTGACTGCAAGCCCCGCGTGGCCGGCGCCAACAACAATGGCTGTGAAACGTTCGATGGCGAGTTCCGTTGCGGCCAGCGCCTTGTGCCCGGTGTGTTAAGAGCTGCGTTGTACCTTGTGGGTCTCGACCGTGACGTTGGTCGGGTTGGTGATGATGTCGTAGACCGCCGAGCGTTTTTGCGACTGCGCCACCAGCGCCTCGATCTCCTTCTGCGACGCATCGGCATCGACGTTGAACGTGACCTTGATGTCGTCGTAGCCGTTGCGTACCTCGCTGTCGATGCCAAGGATGCCGCGAATGTCCATCTTGCCCTCGAGCTTGGCCTCGACCGAGCGCAGCTGGATGCCGCGATGTTGCGCGACGGCCGCAACGCCTGCGGTCAGGCAGCTGGCCAGACCTGCGAGCACCAGCTCCACGGGAGTGGCGCCGTGATCCTCGGAGGCGAAAATCTCCGGATGATCTGCTTCGAACGTGAATTCCGTCCTGTGGCTCTGCTCCTGGCCCAGACCGTAAAAACCTTGAACGCTGCTGCGGCTGTGCGTGCCGCGCAGCCATTTGCACGAGGCTCGCCAGGAAAATTGTGCTGCCTCGGGGGCTTGTCGCAGCGCTTCACGCGCATCCAGCAGGGCCTGTGCGTTGACGCCGTTATCGACATTGATGCTTGTGGCTGCCATGGTCACCTCCGCTGATTCTGTTTGATGTTCTTGATCTACCCCCGTGGTACGGAGGGGCTGGGATCATAACGCCGGGTCTGGACGCGGCGCGACCTCTTTTGAGCAAGGGCGCCTCTTGTTGGAGAACGGCCGGGGGACGCCTATGATCCAGCGGTCTTCTGTACCGGCGATTGTTAATTCGAGGACGGCCAATGGAAGAATCAAGACGTTTCGGTTTCGCCACGCGGCAGGTGCATGCCGGTCAGCGCCCGGACCCGAATACCGGCGCCCGCGCGGTGCCGATTTATCAGACCACCAGCTACGTCTTCGAAGACCCGGCGGCCGCGGCCGCGTACTTCAACCTGCAGGAGTACGGCAACACCTACTCGCGCATCATGAACCCGACCATTGCCGTGTTCGAGGAGCGCATGGCCAGCCTCGAGGGCGGTTGCGGCGGGGTCGCCTTCGCCAGCGGCCTCAGCGCGCAGATGGCGGCGCTGTTCACCCTGCTCGCGCCCGGAGATCATGTGGTGTCTTCCGCCGCCCTGTACGGCGGCACGGTGAATCAGTTCCGGCATGTGCTGCGCAAAATGTCGGTGGAGCTCACCTGGGTCAATCCCGACGATCTCGACGCGTGGCGCGCAGCCATCCGCCCCGGGACCAAGGCGTTGTTTGCCGAAACCATCGGCAATCCCGGCGGCAACGTGCTCGACATTCAGGCCGTGGCCGGCATCGCGCATGACCATGGCATCCCGCTGCTGGTCGACAACACTTTTGCGACACCTTATCTGTGCCGTCCCATCGAATGGGGCGCCGACATCGTCCTGCATTCGGCGACCAAGTTCATCGGCGGACACGGCACCAGTATCGGTGGCGTCGTCGTCGATGCCGGCACCTTCAACTGGTCCAACGGCCGCTTCCCCATCATTGCCGAGCCCTCGCCGGCGTATCACGGCCTGAAGTTCCACGAGACCTTCGGCACGTATGGGTATCTGATGAAGCTGCGCGCCGAAACGCTGCGCGATCTGGGCGCGTGCATGAGCCCGTTCAATGCTTTTCAGTTTCTGCTGGGGCTGGAAACCCTGTCGCTGCGCATGGCGCGCCATGTGGAGAACGCCGTGACCGTCGCGCGCTTCCTCGAGCGACACGCGCTGGCTTCACACGTGACCTACGGCGGTCTTGAGGGCAGCCGTTACCGGACACTGGTCGACAAATACCTGCCGCGCGGTGCCGGCGCGGTGTTTTCGTTCGACGTTCGCGGCGGCCGCGCAGCGGGTGAAGAGTTCATTCGCGGTCTGACCCTGTGGTCGCATCTTGCCAATGTCGGCGACGCCAAGAGTCTGGTAATCCATCCCGCCAGCACCACGCATCGGCAACTCAGCGAGGCCGAACTGGAAGGCGCCGGCGTGCGACCCGGCACAATTCGCCTGTCGGTGGGCATCGAGGATGTCGACGATCTGCTCTGGGACCTGGAACAGGGATTCGCGCGCGTGCGCGCCGCACAGGAGAAAGCGTAATGACCGAAAGCTTTGATCTGCGGCGTTTTCAGAATCCCATCGCCATTCAGCAGGCGCTGCTCAATTCAAAAACCATTGCGATTGTCGGCTTGTCCAGCAACACGCTGCGCGCCAGCTACTTCGTGGGTTTTTATTTGCAGCGCCATGGTTACCGCATTGTACCGGTCAACCCGCGCGAGACCGACGTGCTGGGCGAGAAGAGCTACGCCAGCCTGCTCGAGATCCCGATGCCGGTTGATATCGTCAATGTATTTCGCGCGCCGGACGCGCTACCCGGCATTGCGCGCGACGCCGTGGCAATAAAGGCAAAGACCCTGTGGTGCCAGTTCGGCGTCATCAATGAAGAGGGCGCGCGCATTGCCACCGACGGCGGAATGTCGGTGATCATGGACCGGTGCATCAAGGTCGAGCACGCGCGGTATGTCGGACGCATGCACTGGCTGGGCTTCAATACTGAACGGATTACGTCGGTGCGCGGCGGCTTGCAGTGAAGCATGGTGCACAGGTCGGTGCCATGATGGGATTCAGTCAGGAGGGTTGTAGATGCACACACTGCTGATTTGATCCAGAATCGACATCGCGGCCGATCATCGAATTACAACGGGAAAACATGAACGATCTATCCAGGTTGCCCAGGCTGTTGATGTTCTGCATGGCCTGCGCGCTGAGCGCCTGCGGGCCAGCGGCTGAAAAGCCGGTGGCCGGCGCCGCGCCAGAATCCGCTGCCGCCAGTCCCTACCAGCCCACTGCCACATTCCAGGAAGTCATGGACTCTGTGGTGGATCCCTCCGCCGATTACATCTGGAACTCCGTGTCGACGGTGGTGGATGAAAAGGGGGTACATGAGAGTCTGCCCCGGACGGATGAAGAATGGCACGAGATCCGCCGCCGCGGCATCTTGCTGGCCGAAGCCGCGAACCTGATCGCCGTGCCGGGGCGCCATGTTGCCGTTGGCGACAAGACCGCTGAAACAGATGATCCACTGGACGTTGCGAAGATTCAGGAGCGGCTGGATACAAGACATGCAGAACTGGTGGGCTTTGCCAGTGCGCTGCGTGACATAGCCATGAAGCTGGTAGCTGTGGCGGACAAGAAAGACGTGGCAGGTATCACCGATCTGGGCGGCACACTCGATGAAGTTTGCGAGTCCTGCCACCTTGCCTTCTGGTATCCCGAAGACGCGAAGAGCGCAGTAGCCAAGTAGGTCCACCAGCACAGTCTTTGACAGAATTTCTTAGATAAGCGAGTCGCCTGTCTGCATCGATTTGAAGGGGACGTTGATGATGTTCAAAACAAGACAAACGATTGCGGTTCTGGTGACAGGAATATCGATCGTCCTGACGGGATCTGCGTTGGCGCAGCCTGCTCCCGCTGCGGCGAATGTTTACGTTCCCGTCGATCATCCTGCGATCATCACCGCCATCCCGGGTGTTGTTGCCGCCGGTGCCAAGTGGGAAGCAGTGTTTTCCTCCGTTGAACTCCAGGACGGCATCATCGGTACGCCGGATGGCGGTGTGCTGATCGCGATGCAGGAGAACGATGTGGTGCGCAAGGTCGCACCCGACGGTGTTTCCACCATTTATATCGGTGGCACCAAGGGTGCGGGCGCTCTGGCGATGGATAACAACGGACGTCTGTTTGCCGTGCATCGCAAGGAACCCACCTTTCTCAGTGAATTGATGCCCGGGCGCCGCGTGATCGCGCCGACTTCTCCAGAAATGAAAACGCTGGGACGCATCAGCGATCTGGTCGTGGATCTCAAGGGTGGGATCTATACAACCGGCGCGAGCTTCTACTACATCAACCCGCAGGGCGTATTGACTACGCTGGCGCCGGAAATCAACACCAATGGCATCGCCCTCAGTCCGGATGCCAGGACGCTTTACGTGACCAACACCACCGAAGTGATTGCCTTCGATTTACCGGCGGACGGCATGCCGAAGAATCAGCGCGTGTTCGCCAAGCTCAACGACACCAATGCCGATGGCATGGCTGTCGATAACGCGGGACGAGTGTACGTGCCCGGCATCAAGGGTATTCATGTGTTCTCGCCGCAGGGAAACGAACTGGGCGTGATTCCCACGGCACGTCGCGCCACCAGCCTGGCGTTTTCCGGCCCCGGCAAGAAGACGCTGTACATGCTGGCGGTCGGCGCGAACAAAACCGATGGTAGTATGCTGAGCATGGAAGAAGGACCCAACGGCCGGACATTGTTCATGCTGTCCATGCAGGCAGAAGGTTTCAAGGGCCGCCCGAAGTGAGTTGGCCGCAGTTTGTGGAGAGTTGAATGAAGTTTTCCAATTTCCTCGGTGCCGCTGTCATTGCCGCGCTGCTGGCCGGTGCTGTGCAGGCGCACCATTCCTTCGGGATGTTCGATACCACCAAACGCGTGACAGTCGATGGCGTGGTGAAAGAATTCCGGATGGTCAATCCGCATAGCTTCCTGGTGGTGATGGTCAAGGGCGCCGATGGCAAGGAAGCGGAATGGTGGATCGAGGCTCATTCGCTGCTGGTTCTCAAGCGTCAGGGCTGGACCCGCCAATCGGTCAGCGCCGGCGATCAGGTTCACTTGATCATCAATCCTCTGCGTACGGAACAACCCGGCGGCTATCTGGTGGAAGCGACAGTGAATGGCAAACTGGTTGGCCAGCCTGCTGCAGCATTTGTTCCGGAACCCTCGACATGAAGCGACTGCCAGGATTCAAGGGCTGTGTATGCGTGATGAGCCTTGCGCTCTGCGCCGCCGCTGTTGTTTATGCTGCACAACCAGCCAAAGCGCCAAGCTTCACGCAGACCATAGAGGGTGTGGATATTTCAGGTACATGGGTGGTAGAGGGCTATGTCCCATCGGCTCGACCCACGCGCGAGAAAATGCTGCGGCCACTGGATGGTGGCGAAGTTCCACTTCAGCCATGGGCTGAAGCGATCTACAAGGAGCGCATGTCGAAGGACAAGACCGCCGATGCCTTCATGAATACCGCCGCCTACTGTCTGCCATTGGGCATGCCGTCGATGATGCTCGGCGCCACTTATCCGTTTTCAATACTGCAGACGCCGGGACAGATAACCACCGTGCATGAAGAAGGGCACGTGCACCGGCAGATCTTTCTGAATCGGCAGCACGATCCGGATCCCGATCCCGGATATCTCGGCGAGTCGGTGGGTCACTGGGAAGGCGACACGCTGGTGGTGGATACCATCGGACTCAACGACAAGACCAGCCTCGACCTGCTCGGCATACCGCACAGCGACAAGCTGCACATTGTCGAACGCATCCGTCGCGTCGGTCCCAAACAGCTGGAGAACATCATGACCTTCGAAGACCCGAAGGCTTTCACACGTTCCTGGCGTTTCCGACGCACCTATGCATTGCAGGGACCGAATGTGCATCCGGCCGAATACTTCTGCCAGGACGGTCAGATGAATACTCCAGATCCTGTTACAGGACGTCCGAGTTATCCAACTGGGTCTCCGCCAGCGCCTTGAGTTCAGCGCTGCCTTCAACAAGAAGTCAGCGCGAATTACTGAACTTCGTCCACTTTTACTTCAATACTGCGCTCACTGCTTTGGGTGGTCGTAGTGCGCACACCGCCAGCGACGGTGATGCCAGTGCTTTGTTCGTTGGTCGATGAGGTCACGCCGCCCAATTCGATCCATTCTCCCAGCCGTCCCGCAAGCGTGGTAGTCGCGCGTTGTACCGAGTTGGCCTGACCTGAATCCGCAGCGCGTTCCTGCTGTGTTGAGATGTCCAGCAGCACGCGGTCGCCATTGATACGCGGCAGCACATCAAAGCCGCTGCTGAATTCGTGATAGTCCATGGCGACGCCACCGATAACAGCTTGGCGATTCGATCGCGTGGGCCATAACACTGCGGTCACCATGGGCACCGTCTGTCCCGTGGCAATGTGCGCGCCATTGCCTTCCAGCACGCGCACGCTGCTGATATTGCTGTCGCTCGCTGTGCGTATGGTGGTACCGGCACGCACGCCCACCTGCGAACCGTTATTGGTAATGGTGCCGGCAACGCCCACATCGCTCGATTTATCCTGCGGGTGGCTGTTGTAACGCACTGACACCATGAGCTGTCGTGGCGTGCGATCCAGCACCGCCAGTGCTTCTTGAATCCGTGCCACATCTTCCGCCGTGCCGCGTACGAACAGCTTGTAGTCCATGCCCGATACCGCTGCGTCGGCCCCCACCAGTGGTTGCAGCACCGGCAGCACTTCTGCGGCAGTGCGGTTATGCAGGTCGATAACTGTCAATTCGGCGGCCCCAGCCGTTGACATACATATGCCCAGCGCCAACGCTGTGGCCAGAGAACAGAAATGGAGTCGGACATTCATGGCGGCATCTTACTGCAGCCTGGGCTGACCGACTGCCGATGGGTTCACCTATCCTGGTCGTTATTCCAGCCGGCAATACCTGGAATCGCTATTGCAACTGAGTGGCCAACCGGCAGCCTGTGCAGGCACCGCCTGCACAATGTGGATCGCAGCTGATTGATTTGCGAAACTTTGCATAGCCGTCCCCGTACTGCACTGGGTATCGGTTGAATCCAGACCGGCTGTGATCTACGCTCGCTGGGCGCTGAATTCCGCGTCTTCGGGGGTGAGTCATGAGCATCGTCAAACTGCACGTCAACGGCGCAATTCGCGAGGTGGACGTCGATCCTGCAACTCCGCTTCTGTATGTGCTGCGCAACGATCTTGACCTCAAGGGTCCCCACTTCGGCTGCGGACTTGCCCAGTGCGGTCGTGTGCACGGTGTTGGTCAATGGCGAGGCCACCCGCTCCTGCGTCTTGCCCGTTTCGGCCGTGAACGGGGAGATCACCACCCTTGAGGGCCTTTCGAAAGACGGCAAGCTGCATCCCCTGCAGCAGGCCTGGATTGACGAACAGGCGCCGCAATGCGGTTACTGCCAGAACGGCCAGATCATGCACGGCCAAGGCGCTGCTCGACCGCAACCCGAATCCGACCGATGCCGAAATCCGTACCGCGATGGACGGCGCGCTGTGCAGATGCATGACCTATTACCGGGTGCAGACAGGCGATCAAGCGCGTGGTGCGCGGTACGAAGACAGCACAGGAGTCAGCCACATGA
The DNA here is from genome assembly GCA_963748005.1 of uncultured Pseudomonadota bacterium. Classification (GTDB taxonomy): domain Bacteria; phylum Pseudomonadota; class Gammaproteobacteria; order Steroidobacterales; family Steroidobacteraceae; genus CAILZL01. The sequence continues at coordinate 537,805 of CAVVHH010000002.1, read as the reverse complement.
GCACTTCCCTGCAATTTCCCAAACTGATCGAAGACGCACTGCTGAGCGTCAATTCCACCACCTCGCGTCGCAACTTTCTCAAATCTTCCGGCGCGCTGGTGTTCAGCCTGGGCATCAGTTCTGTTCCCGGCGCAAAGGCGTTCGCTGCAGGCAGCAGGCGCAGGCCCGTATCCCGATCCCGACTTCCTGCAACTCGACACCTGGATCGTGATTCATCCCGACAACACGGCAACCTTCTTTGTCGGCAAGACTGACGGCGGCCAGGGCACGGGCACGGCATTCCGGCAATTGATGTGCGATGAACTGGACATCGCCTACGATCAGACCAGCCTCATCATGGGTTGCACCGACATCACCCCGGACCAGGGCGGCTCGGGTGGCTCCGACGCGCTCGAACGTCGATGGCTTTCCCATGCGCAGAGTGGCCGCTGAAGCGCGGCGCGTGTTGCTGGAGCAGGCCGGCCAGCGTTTCGGTGTACCGGTGGAACAGCTGGTGGTCAGCAATGCCACCATCAGCCTCAAGTCCGATCCCGCTAAACGCGTGACCTACGCCGAATTGATCGGCGGCAAGCGCTTCAACGTGGCGCTGACCGGACGCAATGTAAATGCCACCACCGGCGTCGCCAAAATCAAACCCGTCAATGAACTGCGCGTCGTCGGCAAGCCATTGAAGCGCTACGACATCCCCGCCAAGGTGGATGGCTCGTTGACCTGGGCCGTGGACATGAAGCTGCCCGGCATGGTGCATGCGCGCAATGTGCGTCCGCCATTCGCGGGCGCCACACTGGGAAGTATCGATGAATCGTCGGTCGCCAATATTCCCGGCTTCATCCGCGTCATCAGTCGCGGCAACTATGTGGCGGTGATCTGCCAGCGCGAGGAGCAGGCCATCCGCGCCGCCCAGCAGCTGAAAGTGGACTGGAAAAAACCGGCGAACGCACCGTTCCCGGCATCCAGTGACCTGTTCAACTACATGCGCGCCGCAAAACCCACTTCGACCAATGAGCCCGAGATTCACGGCGACCCGGATGCAGCTTTTGCCAGCGCCAAGCGCGTTATTCGAAGCCGAGTACGAAATACCGTTCCAGGGACACACGGCCATCGGCCCGGCATTTGCGATGGCTGATCCTTCCAATGGCCAGATGACCATCTACTCCAACGACATGAAGGCATACAGCCTGCGCACCGGTGTCGCGAAGTTCCTCGGCATGCCCAAGGAACAAGTGCGCGTGGTCTATATGGATGGGCCGCAGGTGTACGGTCGTACCTCTGCCGACGATGCCGGCTTCGAGGCTGCATTTCTGGCGAAAGAAATGGGTCGTCCGGTGCGTCTGCAGTGGATGCGTCACGAAGAAACGGCCTGGGACACCAAAGGCCCGCCGTATGTCTTCAAACTGCGCGGCGCGCCTGGATGACAAGGGCAAAGTAGTGGCGCTTGAATACGACGCCTGCGCCATTGATCACAACCATCTCGGCTATAACGAGCCCGAGACCGTGCTGATCGCGCAACTCATGGGCAAGCGCCCGCACGCCCGCCAAGGGCGATGCCGAGACGCCGTCCGTGATGTACGGCATTCCCAACCGGCGCATGACGGGACGTGTGGTTGGTCTGCCGATGATCTGGGAAACGCCGCTACGCACTGGCAATCTGCGCGACCCCAATGGCCCGCAGGTGACCTTTGCCTTTGAATCATTCATCGACGAACTGGCCGTGGCAGCCAAGGCTGATCCCATACAGTTCCGGCTCGACATGCTCACCAACAGTGCTGAGGACGAAGTGTTTCGCAAAGCGCGTTCACTCGCCGTGGTACATGCCGCCGCCAAGGCTCTATGGCTGGGACACGCGCCCATCTCCAAGAGCGCGCCGTGCAAATGGAGATATCCTCACCGGACGCGGCATCTCGTACACCTATCGCAACAACACCGTCGCTGCGGTGATCGCCGAGGTCGAAGTCAATCGCAAGACCGGTCGCGTCTGGGTCCAAACGCCTGGCGTGTGCGCATGACTGCGGCCTGGTGGTCAATCCCGAAGGCCTGCATCACACCGTAGAGTGCGGCATGTTGCACGCACTGAGTCGTGCGCTGTGGGAAGAAGTGCAGTTCGATACCGAGAAGGTCACCAGTGTTGACTGGGGCACACACCCCAGCCTGCGGCATTCGGATACGCCGGAGAAAATCGACGTGGTGCTGATCAACGGCGACCCCAATCCGAATCGTCCCGATCTGGCTCCCTACGGCGCCGGCGAAGGCAGCCACAAGCCGTTGATCGCCGCGATCGCCAATGCAATTCACGATGCCACGGGTGTGAGATTGCGTCGTCCGCCGTTCCGTCCGGATCGTGTGCTGGCAGCGTTGAAGGCAGCGAAGGTGTAGCTCGCCAGATTTGTGCTGGCAGGGATGTATCCTGGTAAATATTGAGGATCAAACTTTTGCGCGCGTGAGCGGCGCCAACTCCACTCACGCCACAAGTAGTAGTCACAGCAACCGTCTCGATTTTCTCGGGCGCACGACGGCTCATCCAGGGTGTCAATAAACTCAAGCAGCTGCTGAAGTGGTGAGGCACATCGTCGGCGGGGTTGCAGGACTTCGCAGTCAACAAACACCGTGATGGGTGCGCAGCAGCTGCAACCTGTGTTCGGGGCCCTGAAACGATTGCGCGGAGTCTGTCTTGGGTCCCTACATTCACAACATTGATCCCATTATCGGTTCGATCTTCGGCGTGCACCTGTGGTGGTATGGCCTGAGCTATTCACTGGGATTCCTGAGTGCTCACCTGTTCATCAGGCATCGACGGGATCAGTTGGGCCTTGGCATGCTATCGGTTTACGACCTGAGCCTGCTGCTGACTACTGGCGTTCTTCTGGGCGGGCGCTGCGTGGAAGTGGTGTTCTACGAATGGCCCTTTTACCGAGAGCAGGTTCGCCTGATCCCCGCTTACTGGCTCGGCGGCATGGCGACTCACGGCTTGCTGCTGGGTGGCCTGGTTGGCGTGTGGTGCTTCTGCCGCATCCATGCCAAATCATTTCTGGGCATCGCGGATGCACTGGCGATCCCGGCCGCATTCATTCTGGGACTGGGGAGAATCGGCAATTTCATCGACGGGCAGATCGTGGGCAGTGTCACCAGTCACTGGTGGGGCGTTAAATTCCCGGATGCAGAAGGCTTTCGTCATCCCGTGGTGCTGTATGACGGGATGAAGAATCTCCTGATCGTCCCGGTGCTCTGGTACATGTCCCGGCGGAAATTACCCGCCGGTGCGCTCATCGGACTGTTCCTCTTTCTGTACGCATTCCTGAGAATCTTTGTTGATGTCTTCCGTGAGTACCCCACCAGCTTGCTGGGGCTGGCCACTGGTCAGGTGCTCAACATCGTGATGTCGGTGACCGGACTGATCCTGATCGCGGTTGCGCTGCAACGTCGATGGCGTCCGGCCGACGCCGGTGTTGCGTACAGGAACACCGTGCCGGAAACGCCTCTTCCCACTGGTACTGTCTGGCGGCGCTTCCTGTTCGTATCTCTGCTGTTGTTCGCGCTGATCATTCCCAGTGACTGGACTCAGGATGTCCCGGCTCGCTACGGAAAACGCCACGCAGGCCTGAGCTATTCAGCCATCTATCCCAGGATCGGTGCCTCGCCATAGAGCGGTTCATTCGATCAGGGCACAGCCCAGGCCAGAACCGAACCTCTGAATACGGCCCTCAGTTCGCTCCAAAGCGGACGTTGCGACAGACTTGGTCATTGCGACCAGCGCATGAACAAAAAGCGCATTCCAGTTCTCGTCACAGCGCAGAATCGCGTTACCAGGATTCGTGACCGCAAATTCAAGTGCCGAATTCGCCCATTCACTCCTGAAAATACGCAATTCGTCGCAACTCACGACAGATTGGTTGCGTTGTCCATATCGTCACGGGCGTTACTGGCTTGAAGGAAAGGTCATGAAGTCCATATCAGAATCTGGTGGGCGAATTCCGGGATCTGCCTTGGCAAGTCACGGATCGACGTTTATGCAGGCAATATCCGGCGTGGCAGGTGTGGCGCATTCATGCCCGGGGCGACTCGGCCTGGAGGAATCCATCATCTGGCGTCGCGAACGTCTGCCCACCATCACCGTGCAGGCGGATATTGCCAAGGGCTTGCAGGCCGCGACGGTGGTAAAGGAACTGCAACCGGCCATCGATGAGGTGGCTGCTGCTTTACTGCCGGGTTATCGCATTGAGGTCGGCGATTCTCGGCCTGATTCCCATTGCCAGCGAAGTGTTCTGGGGACCGATGGCCTACGCCATGATGGGCGGTTTGTTTGTGGCCACCGTGCTGACGCTGATTTTCCTGCCGGCCCTGTATGCAGCCTGGTACCGCGTGCCGGCGCCGGCTACACCCACGCAGGTCACTGCCCCGCCGGTTGCATCTGCTGTTGTTTGATCAATGACTCTCTGGAGTTGCCATGTTCGCTTTGAAATCGCTGGCTGCATTGGCGCCGAATGAGGCGCCATCGTTTTTCGCTGCGAGAGAACTGGACTCGACATGTTCAAACACAACCGGTGTGGTATCGCGGCTCGGTCCGACGCGTCCGATCAACGGCAGCTTCAGTGCGAAGCTGTTCGGATCAATGCCGAAGGTGAGACCGAGCAGATTCAATTCAACTCCTTCTTCCCAGCCGGCAGCCACACCAGCGACACCGAACACACTCAGCTGGCCGCCGGTGCCACTCGGCGTCTGCGCAACGGGCATGACGCCGAGATAGTCCTTGCCGATGGCGGTCGGCGGCAGGTCCACGCGTAACTCCGGTACGTCACGCAGGACGAAGGCCACAAAGGTGTTCGAGTTTGGGCCGGGCCAGACATGATAGGTGGCAGCATACGGATACTGCTGCACCGCTGTTTCGATGCGTTGGATGATTGCATCGACGCCGGGACCACGCGCATCCTTCAGCAGCTCCGGAGTATTGCCATACCAGCGTCCATCCGGGGCACGTGCGCTGGAACGAATCGAGGTGCCGGTCCGCTGCAATCCGAAGCCTGCCACTTCGTAAACGGTAAAATGTTCGGCACCAGTTGGCTTGACGGCAATCCAGGTATGCACACCGAAGTAACCACGCCAGCGCACGGCGCGTGCGGCGTATACCTGCACGACGGCTTCATGGGTGGTCGCAGGATCGGGCGCAAGCCCCACCGGTTCACGACTGGCTGTGCGCCAATCCCGATTGCCAACTTGTCCGGAAGAGTTGAGCCAGGTGGCGGAGCACGCGCCGTACAGCGGCAATATCAGCAACAGCAGCGTTAAGCGGCGCGACATCATCAACCCCATGCCATACGAGCTTCAGTTAGTAGAGAGTTGGAGCCTGGCTTGCGCCTTCGGTTCCAGATGAGTCATGGATTTTGAAATTGGCCACGATGTATTTTCGACGCAGCCACGGTTTCACGAGCTATCGCAGCAGGTCGCCAAACAACTAGACGACGCCGGCATTGCGCAAGTCGGCAATGCGCGCAGCGCTCAACCCCAGCTCGGCCAGCACTTCATCGGTGTGTTCGCCCAATGCCGGTGCTGCCCGACGCAACAATGGTGGCGTCGCACTCAGACGCAATGGACTGGCCACGCTGCGGATGACAGGCACGCCTTCATCGGCAATGGCTTGCGGTGAGCGTGACTGCTCGATGGCCAGACCACGCGCCCGAACCTGCGCATCAGCGAAAGCCTGGGCAATGTCGTTGATCGGGCCGCAGGGCACGGCCTTGTGTTCCAGTACAGCAATCCACTCGGCCGTGGTGCGCGTGCGTGTGATGTCCATGAGCAGCGGCACCAGTTCTGCGCGGTTTCTGACACGTTGCGGATTGCTGGCATAGCGTTCGTCGCGTGCCAGTTCCGGGCAGCCGGCCACCTCGCAGAAGCGTGCGAACTGTCCGTCGTTGCCGATGGCCAGCAACATGGCGCCGTCCCTGGTGGGCATGTCCTGATAAGGCACGAGACTGGGGTGAGTATTGCCCTGACGCAGCGGCACCGTGCCCGTGTTGAGATAACCGCCGGCCTGGTTGGCCAGCATGGCCATGCCCACGTCGAGCAGCGACATGTCGATGTGCTGGCCCTCGCCCGTGCGATGACGCACCTCGATGGCCGCCAGGATGGCTGTGGCGGCATACACACCGGTGAACAGGTCGGTCACTGCCACACCCACGCGCTGTGGTCCCGCACCTGGTTCACTGTCAGCACGACCTGTGATGCTCATCAGGCCACTCAGCGCCTGGATCATCAGGTCATAACCGGCGCGCTCGGCATAGGGACCGTCCTGACCAAAGCCGGTGATGGAGCAGTAGATCAGACGTGGGTTGAGGGCCTTCAGGCTTGCATAGTCCAAGCCATAGTGCGCCAGTCCGCCAACCTTGAAGTTCTCCACCAGCACGTCGCTCTGCATGGCCAATTGGCGAATCAATGCCTGCCCCTCGGGTTTGGCAAGGTCCATCGTGATCGAGCGTTTGTTGCGGTTGGCGCTGGTGTAATAAGCCGCGTGTTCGGTCTCATTGCCTTGTGCATCTTTCAGGAAGGGCGGCCCCCAGTGACGCGTATCGTCACCGACGATGGGGCGCTCGATCTTGACGACATCCGCGCCAAGGTCGGCCAGGATCTGGGTACACCACGGGCCCGCAAGCACGCGTGACAGATCCAGTACCTTGATGTGCGGCAACGCAGTGGGCCTGGTCATCTCAATTCGCGAAGGCAGCAATGCCGGTTTGCGCACGACCCAGAATCAGTGCGTGAATGTCGTGCGTGCCTTCGTAGGTGTTGACCGCTTCCAGGTTCACCAGATGACGCGCCACGCCAAACTCGTCGCTGATGCCGTTGCCACCCATCATGTCGCGGGCCAAACGCGCGATGTCCAGCGCCTTGCCGCAGGAATTCCGTTTGAGGAGCGAGGTGATTTCCACCGCGGCCGTGCCCTCGTCCTTCATGCGTCCCAGACGCAGGCAGCCTTGCAGACCCAGTGCGATCTCGGTCTGCATGTCGGCCAGTTTTTTCTGGATCAGCTGGTTGGCAGCCAGTGGTCGGCCAAACTGTTTGCGGTCCAGCACGTACTGGCGAGCGCGAAACCAGCAATCTTCGGCGGCGCCGAGTGCGCCCCATGCAATGCCGTAGCGCGCCGAGTTCAAACAGGTAAAAGGGCCCTTCAGTCCTTCGACGTCGGCGAAGGCGTTTTCTTCCGGACAGAACACGTTGTCCATCACGATCTCGCCGGTGATCGATGCGCGCAGGCCAACCTTGCCGTGTATGGCTGGGGTACTCAGACCCTGCATGCCCTTGTCCAGCACGAAACCCCGTATCGGGCCGACATTTCCTGCTGCACTGACCTCGCGACCCCAGACCACGAACACATCGGCGATCGGACTGTTGGAGATCCACGTCTTGTTGCCCACCAGCCGATAGCCACCTGTGGTCTTGCAGGCACGTGTCGCCATGGAGCTCGGGTCGGAGCCGTGGTCGGGTTCGGTCAGGCCGAAACAGCCGATCCACTCACCGGTAGCCAGCCTGGGTAAATACTTCTGCTTCTGCGCATCGCTGCCGAACTCGTTGATCGGCACCATCACCAGCGACGACTGCACGCTCATCATGGAACGGTAGCCCGAGTCCACGCGCTCCACTTCACGCGCGATCAGACCGTAGGCAACGTAGTTGAGGCCCGGGCCGCCGTACTGTCCGGAGATGGTCGGGCCCAGCAGGCCGAGTTCACCCATCTCGCGAAAAATGGCGGGGTCGGTTTTCTCGTGCCGGAAGGCTTCCAGCACGCGCGGGGCCAGCATGTCCTGACAATAGGCGGTCGCAGCATCGCGCACCAAACGCTCGTCATCGCTGAGCTGCTGGTCGAGGAGGAAGGGGTCGTTCCAGTGAAAAACGGGGTTGGCCATGCGGCTGCTCCAGAAAACGACGTCTCATGTTATACGGCCACAGTACACCGCAGGCAAACAAGTAAGCGGTGGGTGCTCGGGTTTGAGTTTCAATCTTCAGGTTTCAGTCCGGTTTTGTATTGAGCACATCCAGCATCGCAGGATTTCCCTGACGGGCTTGCGCAGCGTTGTGTTCATTCTTTGTGTTATCGGGCGGCAGACTTCCCTTAGACTGGTGTGTCTCTGCTTCGGGGGGATCATGACCGCGCCAACAACAAGCAATTTACATGCGGATGCCGGGAACGACTTGACCGCACGCGCCGTGCGCAAAGCGGCGTGGCGGCTTATTCCGTTGCTGTGCGTCGCCTACATCATCAGCTATATCGACCGGACCAACGTGGGGTTTGCTGCGCTGACGATGAATCGCGATCTCGGGCTCACGCCCAGACAGTTCGGCTTCGCGGCCGGCATGTTCTTCATCGGCTATTGCCTGTTCGAACTGCCGAGCAATATTGCGTTGCAGAAGTACGGCGCACGGCGCTGGATTGCTCGCATCATGATCACCTGGGGTCTGGCGGCCGCCGGGACCGCTTTTGCGGTTGGCCCGATCAGCTACAACGTCATCCGCTTCATCACCGGCGTCTGTGAGGCCGGTTTTTATCCGGGCGTGATCTTTTACCTTGCGACCTGGTTTCCGGTGGCGGTGCGCGGCCGGATCATGGGATGGTTCGTGGTCGCCGTGCCCTTGTCGTCTGTCATCAGTGGCCCGGTATCGACCGCGTTGTTGCACATGGACGGGATTGCCGGCTTCACGGGCTGGCAATGGCTGTTCATCATTGAGGGGTTGCCGGCCTGCGTGCTGGGCGTGGCCGTCCTGCTCGTGCTGGCGGACCGGCCGGAGGATGCGCACTGGCTGACGGGCGATGAAAAGCGCGCACTGCGCGCGCAGCTCGATGCAGAAGATCATCCCGAAAATCAGAAGGATCTGTGGCCCGCACTGAAGGATGCCCGCGTGTTGATCCTGTCGCTGGCCTATTTCTTTTTCGTTACCGGTTCGATCGGCGTGAATGTCTGGCTGCCGCAGATCCTCAAGCGTTACGGCCTGTCGAATCTGGAGATCGGTTTCATCTCCGCGCTGCCCTATCTGCTGGGTGCGATCGCCCTGATCCTGTGGTCGTATCTGCTGGACCGTTCGCGCCAGTATCTCAAGCACTACGTCATCGGCTGCTGCGTTGCGGGTGTCGGGTTCATGTTGTCTGTGGTGTTCGACTCACTGTGGATTGCAGTTGCTGGTGTGTCGGTAGCGCTGATCGGCATGAGTGGCGCACGGCCGGCCATCTTCTGTATTCCGCCGCGCTTTCTGACAGGGGCGGCAGCGGCGGGTGGCATCGCGCTGATCAATTCGTTCGGCAACCTCGGTGGCTTTCTCGGGCCGTATGTAATCGGCTGGCTGCGCGAGACCACAGGGTCATTCAATGCGGGACTATATTTTCTCGCGGCGTCACTGGTCCTGTCTGCAGCTCTTGCGTTCTCTGTTCGCGCGCTCAACGTGCGGGGTTGATACCGCCTCTCCTGAGAAAGCTGAAGTCGCAACCTTGTTCCGCCTGGGTCATGAATTGATCGTGCAGCCAGGAATGGCCGCGAAGGTTGTCTGGTGCCGCAGGTGCTGGTGGTGCTTTCACACGACGTGCCGCCAGCGTTGCCTCGTCTACCAGTAATTCCAGCGAGCGCTTCGCTACGCTCACACACACACGATCACCATTTTCCACCAGTGCCAGCGGCCCGCCGGAAGCAGCATCGGGCGATACGTGCAGGATCACGCTGCCATACGCCGTGCCGCTCATGCGTGCATCCGAGATGCGCATCATGTCTTGCACGCCAACCGCAGCGAGTTTTTTCGGGATCGGCAGATAACCGGCTTCCGGCATGCAGTCTTCGCTCTTTGGTCCGGCATTCTTGAGCACCAGAATGTCATCTGCGGTGACATCGAGATCGGGCGCGTCAATGCGTTTCGCAAGATCTTCGAGTGAATGGAAGACCACGCAGCGGCCTTCCTTCTCGAACAACGCCGCGTCTGCAGCCGCGCGTTTGAGAATGGCGCCATTGGGTGCGAGGCTGCCGAACAATGCAATCAGCCCACCGACGGGTTGCAATGGATCGTTAAGCGATCGAATGACCGAGCGGTCAACCCATGTATCCCAGGCAGCGAGACGTTCGCCGATGGTTTCGCCTGTGATGGTAAGGCAGTCGAGATGCAGCAGCAGTTTCAGTTCGCGCATCACGGCGGGAATGCCACCGGCGGCGGCAAGGTCTTCCATATAGCCGGAGCCGCTGGGCTTGAGATCGACCAGCGCTGGCGTGGTATCGGAAAGTTCATTCAGGCGATGCAAGTCAACCGGCAGACCCAGGCGACCGGCAATGGCGGTGAGATGGATGACAGCATTGGTCGAGCCACCAATGGCGAGCAGCACGCGCCAGGCATTCTCCAGCGACTTTGCAGTGATGATGCGGCTGGGAGTGCGATCGCTGCCGATCAATGACACCGCGAGCGTGCCACTGGCTTCGGCAATGCGCAGGCGATCGGCATCCGTTGCCGGTATCGCGGCTGCGCCTGCGGGCATCAGACCCAGTGCTTCGGCAATCGAAGCCATGGTGCTGGCAGTGCCCATCACCGCGCAGGTGCCGGTGGTGGAGGCCAGCCGGCCTTCGACTTGTTCAATTTCAGCGTCCGATATTTTTCCGGCGCGGTAGCTGGTCCAGAAACGCCGGCAGTCAGTGCAGGCGCCGAGACGTTCGGCGCGATAGCGGCTGGTGGACATGGGGCCGGTGACCAGTTGCACGGTGGGAATGTCGGCCGAGGCTGCGCCCATCAATTGCGCGGGCACGGTCTTGTCGCAACCGCCGACCAGTACCACGGCATCCATGGGCTGGGCGCGGATCATTTCCTCGACATCCATGGACATGAGATTGCGATACTTGAGGCTCGTAGGGGCAAGAAACGTTTCGCCCAGCGAAATGGTGGGAAAGTCGATGGGCAGTGCGCCCGCAGCTAGTACGCCGCGTTTCACCGCCTCGACCAGCGCCGGCATGTCGCGATGGCAGTTGTTGAAGCCGCTGGTCGAGTGGCAGATGCCGACGATGGGTTTGTCGAGCATCTCGCCGCTGTAGCCCATGGAGCGCGCGAAGCTGCGGCGCAGGTACAGGCTGAACTTGTCATCACCGTAGCTGGTGAGCCCCCGCTTCAAGCCAAGACCTTTTTTGTTCGACTGCTCGCCCATGTCGTTATCCTATATGCTCTACCAAATATTCAGGGTGCGATTTTCCTGGCAAGGCGAGCAGAGGCGATTGCCTGGAGACCCTCTCCCTCAGGGAGAGGGCAGGGTGAGGGTGCGGCGCGCGGCCTCTGCCCCAGGGAGAGGTGAAGAACTTCGGCACCGTTTGGAGCATTCACGTTTTTCTGGGGAAATCTTGCAATGTCGAATGCGAAAGTCGCAATCGTAACCGGCGCGGGCAGCGGCATCGGCCGTGAGGTGGCGTTAGCGTTCCTGAAGCATGGCTATTCGGTCGTACTCGCCGGGCGGCGCATTCCGGAGCTGGAAGAAACCGTCGCATTGGCGGGTCGCAGCGGCCAGGCGCTGATTGTTCCGACCGACGTCACCCAGCCGCCAGCAGTGGCGAACCTGTTCGCCCAGGCAAAGAATAGATTCGGTCGACTGGATGTGCTGTTCAACAATGCCGGCATCATCGGGCCGAGGGTGACGATCGATGAAATCACTCTGGAGCAGTGGAATGAAGTGGTGGCCGTGAATCTGACCGGCTGCTTTCTGTGTGCGCAGGCAGCCTGGCGCATGATGAAGGAACAGAATCCACAGGGCGGACGCATCATCAATAATGGTTCGATCTCGGCGATTACACCACGACCCTTCCAGGCGCCATATACGGCGACCAAACATGCACTGACCGGCTTGACCAAGACACTGGCGCTCGATGGACGGCCCTTCAATATCGCCTGCGGCCAGATCGACATTGGCAATGCCGCCACGCCCATGACCGCGCGCATGGCCAAGGGCGTGCCGCAGGCCAACGGTACCATGAGCACGGAGCCGACGATGAACGTGGCGGACATCGGCCCGACCGTATTGATGATGGCTGAACTGCCGCTGGACGCAAACGTACTACAGATGACTATCATGGCAACCAATATGCCATTCGTCGGCCGTGGCTAGTTCCACTGCGTCAGAAAGCACTGATTGCTTTCTGACGCAGTGGAACTGAAAACTTGGGGTTTCCACAGGAGAACAACATGAATCGTCGCACTCTCATCATTACAGCTGCCCTGTCCATTTTTCTCATGCGAGGCGTTATGGCCGCAGACACTCCGGTAAAAATTCTGGCGACCATTGCCGTGGAAGGCGCCTTTGTTGATATCGAGCCCATGTTGCCCAAACACGCGGGCGGCCCGGTGAAAGTCGAGTTCGCACCGACATTGCTCATTCTCGAGAAATTGACCAAGGGTGAAACTGCCGACATCGTGATTCTGACTCAGGCAGCCGTGCAGCAACTGGCAGCCAAAGGTCAGGTGAAAGCGCAGGCGGATCTGGTCCAATCAGAGGTCGGTCTCGCGGTGGCGGATAACGCACCGACGCCGGTGATGAAAACCACCGAAGATTTCATCGCATTCATGAAGGCGACACCTTCAGTTGCATATACCGCCAGCGGCGCGAGCGGTCAGCACATGGCGCAGGTGGTCGAAAAACTCGGGCTCAATGACATCGTAAAACCGAAGGCGACCATTGTGAGCGAAGGTTTTTCAGCGACGCTCCTGCAACAGGGCAAGGTCGCTTCGGCCGTGCAGCAGGTCAGCGAACTGAAGTTCGGCGGCGCCAAAAACATTGTCCCGTTCCCGGATGCAATCCAGTCGCGCCTCATTTTCTCTGCCGGGGTGTTGAGCAACACCACGCATGCCGACGCAGCAGCGAAAATCCTCAAGGTGCTGACCTCTTCCGAGGTGGTGGCAGCGTACCAGCGTTCGGGCGTTACACCGGTATTCAAGTAGATAAGCGGAACTCGTCCATCTTTCCAGGGTCACACCGGGGCACTGATTCGTGCAAGCCTCGTCTGGGAATGGGCGCGGCTCTTACCAACAATCGGGGGTCGCTATGAAAATCACACAACGTACTGCATTTCTGGTCTTATCGGTGATCGGCAGTTCTATCGTGGCCGTTGCACAGGCTCAAGCGCCTGCGCCAGCCGCAGGGGCTCAACCTGCCCAGCCGCCAGCGCCGATGACGTTCTTCATTACCAGCAAAGGTGCAGGTGATGGCGCCAAGCTGGGTGGACTGGCAGGCGCGGACGCGCATTGCCAGGCATTGGCCACGGCAGCGGGCGCGGGCAACCACACCTGGCATGCCTATCTCAGCACCCAGGCGACTGCCAGCACGCCGGCAGTCAATGCACGTGATCGCATCGGCTCAGGTCCGTGGCACAACGCCAAGGGCGCTTTGATTGCGCAAAACGTTGCCGATCTGCATGGCGATGTGGTGCGCGACCGCAACCAGATCAACAAGGACAATGCGCTCGACGAGAAAGGCAATGTCGTCAACGGTCGCGGCGATCAGCCCAATCGACATGACATGCTCACCGGCTCGCAATCCGACGGCCGCGCCTGGCCCGCCGGCGAAGATCGCACCTGCCGCAACTGGACCAGCAACAGTGACGGCAGTGCGACCCTGGGACATCACGATCGCACCGGGGGTGGCAACACCTCGTGGAACCAGGCGCATCCTTCGCGTGGCTGCAGTCAGCCGAATTTGATTTCCACGGGTGGCGACGGGTTGTTTTATTGCTTTGCGACCAACTGAGTACGCGACGCGTCGCGGTTTGATTTCATCATTCCATCTCGCGAGTTTCCTTGCTCAACCAGCGGCGCAATCTGACAGAGATTGCGCCGCTGCTGTCATCTGAACTTGCGAACCGGTGTTACTTCCCGTTCAAATACTGTGTCTGCAGATCGACAACGGCATTGACGATGCCGGATTCGGCGCAGCCGGGTTTCAACCGGTTGTTCAGCACCTGGAAGGTCTGATGGCCGTATGACGCGTCGTCCGGAATGTAGCCTTGAATACGCACATTCACCGGTGTCGCAGTAAATGTGTTCTTCATCGGCGCTTCGTTCTTGATCCGCAGGCCGATCGCGCTGTAGATCTCGCCATTCACCGAAGTTACGGCGACCGTGCCGAGACCCAGCATGCCGATCTGCAGATTGACCGGATCCGAGTCTTTATAGATTGCCGCCTGCCCTTCACGGGAACCCGGATCAAGGGCATCGCCATTGGTACGCATGCGGCCTGGGCAGGTCACCACCTTCTTCAAGCCTGCAATGCGCACTTCGTCGGTGGGCTTCTGTGAAAAGGTCATCACCCGGATGACTTCTTCACCGAGCACCTGGCCTTCGCTTTCGATAAAGCGGAACAATTGATCGATGATCTTTGGATCAGCCGCAGGCTTGACCTTGCTGACAGGACCTTTGACATCCAGCTTCATATCCGCCACCCGCAACGGGCCTTCAGAAGTCTCGCGGTCGATGACGAAGCCCGTGATGGGATTACCGGCACGATCGGCCATGGCATTGTTGGAAGGACGCAGATGCAGCGGGTTCACATCGCCTGATGCGCCCTGAGAGAACGCCACCACCATGTTGTCGCCGAAGGCCTTTTCAACGTAGCGTGACATGGCGCCGGGGAAGTCGGAGCTGACAATGCCCAGCACAAAGCCGTTGATGGGATGCGTCCCAAAATTCACATATGCTGCAATGGGCTCGCCGCTGGGTTTAAGGAAACTCAGCACTGACACCGCTCGGTCGACGGGCGCATCCAGGTTCGACCCCTGCACCCACTTGCGCGAGACAGGATCAATGGCATCGCGATTGACGCCCATATACGAGGCCCCCGTACCATACGTCATGCGCGCTGGCTGCAGTTTGGCCTTTGCCTGATTGACGGCCTCCATGATGTGCTTTGACGCGTTGGTGTACCGGGGCTGCGTGCCCCCGACATTCAGTCGGGTAGCGCCCGGACTGTGATTGTGGATATTTGAAATGATGATGTTTTCGACCGGGCAATTGAGTGCCGCGGCCACCGCATTCAAAGTCGTGCCGATGTCGAAGTCTTCGTAACCTTCAAAGCTGATCAGTGCAGCCCGCGCCGTACCGTTGTCCAGCACGATCGCACGCGCATGGACGCGCTCATGATCGTACTTGCCGGATTGAGATGCACCGTAAGCCGTAGTCATGTCGACACGTGCCGCCCCCACGCGCAGTGCAGCTTGCGCAGAAGCGACGCCGGCCAATCCGGCTGCGATGGCAACGAAAACTTGAACAATGCGTTTAATTTTCATATCGGTTCCCCCTCTAGTAATTGGACTCAGGTCGAATGGCGCTTCTTCAAAGTTACCTTGACTCTTGTAGGTCGTACCACGCGCTGCTCCATGCAAGCCTGGTATTCCCTACATTAGCGTAGGTCGTACCGGACACTGCTCCTGCGTGCACAGCAATCCCAACATCCCTGTAGGTCGGGTTTAGCTGTCTTCAGCGTTACCCGACTTCTTCGTAATGTCGGGTGTAAAACCCGACCTACAATGGAGCGATGCTCATTCTCACGCCTCAGGAATACCCTTGATTTCCGGATCCGGGTCGTTCTTCAGCTGAGACTGGGTATCGAAGATCATGGTGGCGCGGTTCTGGGCAGTAAATGCTGTCCATTTGGGCAGGCCCGGATGGTTCGGGTTGCCTTCACGTGCAAACTGAATCCACGCATCGCTTATTTGTTCGCCCAGTTTGCGTGCCTCGTTCGTGCCGCCGGTCATGGCCGCACAACGATCCACGTTGTTGAAACAGAAGGGCAGCTCGGCGCAATGAAATGCACGTGGCCGGCCATCCAGCACCGGCGTCATCCAGTCAAACCGGTACAGGAATACCGGTGCGCCGTTCTGTGCGGCTTTACGGGTGGCCTGCACGATGGCCGCTTGTCTGACGGTAGCGCCCGTCATCATCGACAGCACATCAAATGGCCTGGTGTTCGGGTGCGCACGGCGATAGTCAGCCAACAACGCATCGGCCTTGTCGCCAAACAACTTGCTGACTTGCGTCCTCAGATCGGCCTCAGTCATCAGCTCAACCTCGGGTTTGCCGATGCCACTCATTGCCTCATCGCGCACCGTGCCCACCAGCAGCGGCACAGTGGCCGAGATGGCGGGCGCGACTGGGTCGAACGGGTGCTGCGGCAGGGCGCGCCCATCCACGACCGGCGCCCACCAGGGTTTGGTGTGGCGATGGACGGCGCCACGGGCAGTGTCCGTATCCAGCTTGGCCACGGCGGCAACGCCTGCGTCCACCAACGCCCGGTAAGGCACGGTATTCAAACGATCCAGCTGCGTAGGTGGAATACCCAGCTCTGCCAAGGTGGTTGCGGCAATCTTCGCCGATACATCGGGTGTCAGCTGGCGATTCATCGAACCGCTCTGCACGATGGCGCGATGAAACAGCCCCTTGGCCGCCGGCATTGCCATCAACACTGTAACTTTGCCGCCGCCACCGGACTGACCAAAGATGGTCACCTTGCCCGGATCACCACCGAAGTTGGCAATGTTGTCGCGTACCCATTGCAGTGCCAGCACGATATCCAGCATGCCGACATTGCCGGAGTCCGCGTAGCGTTCGCCGTAAGCGGCCAGGTTGAGATGACCCAACGCGTTCAAACGGTGATTGATGCTGACCAGCACCACATCGCCACGCCTGGCGAGGTTTTCGCCGTCGTAGGACTTCAGCTCCTGACTGGAACCACCCTGGAAGCCACCACCATGCAGCCACACCATCACCGGCCGTTTGCGATTGTCATTGATGCCGGGTGACCAGACATTGGCACGCAGGCAGTCTTCGCCGGGTTGGCCATCGTCCCATTCAAACATGAAAGCATTTTCGTCATCCGCCCAGCCCGCGCGATAGCGCTGCGGACACACTGGCCCGTAGTACAGGCAACTGCGCACGCCGGCCCAGGACGCGGGCTTAACGGCGGGTACAAAGCGCGCATTGCCGGCAGTAGAGGCGCCGTAAGGAATGCCCTTGAATGTGTAGATGCCATTGCGAATGAAACCACGCACCTTGCCTGCAGTGGTTTCGACAACTGCACCGTTGCTGGTGGCAGAAAGAAGCGGCGCGCCCGAGACACCACCGGCTTGCGCCGCATGAGTGTCGGCAACGGCAACCGTGCTGGCAACAAAACCGGGAATCAACACACTGGTCACCGCGCCGCCCGTCATGGCGGTGGCATTGCGAAACAGTTCGCGACGCGTCATCGCTGGTTCTACTGCGGTCGTAGTCGTCTTGCTACGATTGCTGGACATCACACTTCTCCTGATTCGTTTATTATTTCAAGCATCATCTGGCGAGATGTCATGGAG
Organism: uncultured Pseudomonadota bacterium; assembly: GCA_963748005.1. Lineage (GTDB taxonomy): Bacteria > Pseudomonadota > Gammaproteobacteria > Steroidobacterales > Steroidobacteraceae > CAILZL01. Next base: position 520,478 of record CAVVHH010000002.1, on the reverse strand, counting down.
GCCCACTCACTACACATGGCCGGCCAACAAGAATCCTGAGGCCAGCATTTCCCGGGTTAAGACTGCGGTCCCGAATGCGATGGCTTTGTTACTGTGGGCCCGTTTGCGTTGTTCCAGGGATTGCCGGCAGAAAATCAACGCACTGGCCGTTTGCTACGCCCTCTGAATCGCCGAAAACCTACTCGCAGTGCTGGCAGGCTGTCAATGCACACGCACAAGCCGCCTTGAAGCCGGGAAAATCAGCGGCAGCAGTCGCGTAATCAGCGGGAGGCCAAAGCCGGCTCTGCAGCTGCACCATAGAACTGTTTCAAGTAAAGCCGCGCGTACAGTCCGTTCTGCGCGAGCAGTTCTTCATGGGTGCCGCGCTCCGAGATCACGCCGTCATGCAGCACGAAGATCACATCTGCGCGGCGTACCGTCGCAAGGCGATGCGCGATGGTGATGGACGTGCGCCCCTCGAGCAGCCGCGACAGCCCATGAAAGATTGCTTCCTCGGACTCGGGGTCGAGCGCCGCGGAAGGTTCGTCAAGCAACAGGATCGGCGCGTCGCGAACGATTGCGCGTGCGATCGCAAGACGTTGCCGCTCGCCGCCCGAGAGAGTCTCGCCGCGCTCGCCGAGCAGCGTGTCATAGCCTTGCGGCAGTCGCATGATGAATTCGTGCGCGTGCGCCAGCTTCGCGGCGGCCACAACCTCGTCCCGGGTTGCTCCGAGTTTGCCGTAGGCGATGTTCTGTGCCACAGATGCGCGGAACAGAACGGCGTCCTGCAGCACGAAGCTGATCTGTCGGCGCAAGGACTCGAGCGTGTATGAGTGAACGTCCCGGCCATCGACCGCGATCATGCCCGATGAGGCGTCGTACATGCGTGCAATCAAGCCTATCAGCGTCGACTTGCCGCAGCCGGTCAGGCCCACCAGCGCGGCGCGCTGCCCGGGCTCTACCACCAGATTCACGTCATGGAGCACCCGTTGCTCGGGCGAGTAGCCGAAGCTCACGTGTGAGAACTCGATGCGACCTTCGAACCTTGGCGCGGGACGCGCCATCGGCGAATCCTGTACACGACTCTCGATCGCGAGAATCTCGCCGATGCGCTCGAAGCTCACGGCCGCTTTCGAGAGTGTGTCGCTCATCTTCGAGAGGTCACGCATCGGCTTGTACATTTTGCCGAGGTACAGCACAAACACGAGCAGCGCGCCGGCCGTGAGCTGTTCAGCCAGTACCAGCCGCACGCCGTACCACAGCACCAGGCAGGTGCCGGCGGCCACGATGATGTCAACAATGGGCGAGAGACGCGCCTTGATGCTGCGTGCCCGCAGGCTCACCTCCACGGCCTGCTGACTCTGGTCTGCGAGGCGTTCTTCCTCGAGTTCCTCACGTGCGAACGCCTTGACCACACGCACCGAGGCGATCGACTCCTGCACCACCGACGCGAGCTCGCTCTCCTTGCGCTTCACGTCGCGGGCTGCGCTCTTGATCCGCCGGGTCAGCCGGTACACCACGACGAACAGCACCGGTGCGACCGAAAGCCCGATGAGACTGAAGCGCCAGTCGAGATAGAACATGACGACCATCATGCCGACAAGCGTCAGCAGATCGAGCGTGATGCCGAGCACGGCGCTGCCGATGAAATCCTCCGCAGCATCGATGTCGCTGGTGAGTCGCACCACCATGTCGCCGGTCTGGCGCCGTTCATAGAATGACAGCGATTGTCGCTGTACATGATGGTAGAGCAGATAGCGGAGATCAAAGCCCACGCGCTTCGCCACGGTGGTCGAGAGATATTTGTTCGCGTAGGACGCGACCGCGCCGATGATTGCGATGCCGACGACGGACAACGCGGCGAAATTCAGGATCGCCAGACGATCCGTCGGACCTTCGATCCAGCGCGACAGCCAGGCAGTTGGCGGCTTCGCGCCGAGCACGTAGTCGAAGATCACCTTGATGGGCCACGGCTCGAGCACCTCTGCGCCACCTTCAATGAGCATTGCAATAAAGGCAATACTCAGGAGCTTCCAGTAGGGGCGAAGAAGTTTTGTCAGGTGGATGCTGGGCACGGCACGCGAAGCGCTACGAGGCGGTGCGCGCGATAGTACATGCGAGCGCCGGGTTGCGCGAGGTTGCGCCGGCCGTCGTGCGGATGTAGCGCAGCTCGCCAGACTCGTGGGGGAATCAGAAGAACAGGTCTCTGCGCCACCTGCAGCTGCATGGGTGGGTGCGAGTGATTGGCCCAACAGCCGCACGTGACAGCGCATAAATGCCCACGGGGCGCAGCGCGGGGTTATGATTCAACGCCAGAATAAAAAGGGGTTGGCTTCATGAGCATCAATCGACCAATAATAATCTTGCTGCTCCTGGTGGCGGCGGCTGCACCGGCGCTGGCACAAACAAACGTCGGGCCATTGCGGGTAGGGGCGGCCAGGGTGGACGTCACCCAGTGGTCAGCCATCCCGCTCGCGGCGGACAAGTACGACCACCAGCACGCCCATGTCAGGGCAATTGTGATTGACAATGGTGCGACGAGGGCGGCACTGATCAGCATACCGGGCAGCCGCTTTGACTGGCCGGCCATCTTGCAGCAGGTCAGTGCCGAATTGAATATTCCGGCGACGCAGATAGTGGTGTCATCGACGCATGCGCACAGCTATCAGTCGCCGCGTTCGCGCATTGCGGTTTCGCTCGAACCAACCACCAAAGCAGTTGTCGAGGCGGTGCGTCTTGCCAAAGCAAACCTGCAACCGGCGCGCATGGGCTTCAGCACCGGCCAAAGCTACTTGAACGTCAATCGCGATGCGATAGACCGGGACACCCGCAAATGGAGCCAGTACAGCAACCTGGATGGACCATCGGACAAAACCGTATCAGTGCTGACGTTTGCAAAACCCTCCGGCGAACCGATCGCGGTGTATGTGAGTTATGCGATGCATCCGGTGAATGCCTATGCGCTGGATATCACCACTGGTGATTTTCCCGAGGCCATGTCGCGCTATGTAGAGAAGGCATTCGGTGATCAGGCGCTGGTCGAGTTCGCCCTGGATGCTGCCGGCGACCAGAATCCGCTGTATCTGCGGCCTTCCACCAACGTGATGGCCACACGCTCGGGGCCTCAGATCACGGGCTTTGAGATGAACCGGGAGAAGTCCGAAGGCCCGCTGCGGGTGGTGGATGCCAGTGGCAAGGCGGTGCTGAACAAACCTGCCGATCCCAAAGTGATGGACGAATTGTTGCGCTTCATAGAAAGCGAGGGGCAGATCCTGGGTGAGGAAGTGATTCGCGTGATGACCTTTACCAGAACCACCGACCAGGCGCGCATCGCCGGCTACCAGAAGACACCGATGTGCCCCGCCCGCAAACGCACCGACGGCGACAAGATGGATCCCAATTCGCGGGAAGGTATGGCGGCCGTGTATGTGGACCAGCCACCCCTGGGCATCCCCATCGGGGTGCTGGCGCTTGGCCCGGTGGCGATCGCCGCGGTCGGCGAGGAACCGTACAGCATGATCGGCGTGAAAGCGAAACAGGAAGCGCCGCTCGCCAACACCTTTGTCGTATCGCTGGCCAACGAGCGGGCCAGCACCGGCTACATCCCTGATGATGCCTCCTATGGCCATGAGACGTTCCAGGTGCTCAACAGTGCCTTGAAACCGGGTTGTGCCGAGCGCGCCATCATCGACACGATCACTGAACTCGAGACGCTGTACTTGAACGCGCGCTGACTGCAGACACGACAGATCACGAACAAAAACAGGTACGGGGGATAACGACATGAACATGCATCAATGTGTGATCGCGTTGCTGATGCTGGCGACAGGCAGCTCGGCGTTGGCGCAGACAAGCATGCAGGGGCCTTTGCGCGCCGGTGCAGCCAAGGTGGATATCACGCCACCGCAGAGTGCAATGAAATTTCCGACCGACATCATTCGCGATCATCTGTTCATTCGCGCGATTGTTATAGACAACGGCAGTACTTGCGCCGTGATCGTCGGCATGGATATCAACAGCCCGCGCGGCAACATGGTCAAGGACGCCATTGCACGCACTACGAAGACCACGGGATGTCCTGCACAGAACTATCTCATTACCGGAACGCGCAGCCACAGCAGTTCCACCGCAGGGCTGTCGGGAGCGTTGCCCAATGATGCGCAGGTGACGGACGGCATCGTCAAAGCCGTTGAAGCCGCCAAAGCGAAACTGGAACCGGCCAAGGTTGGGTATGGAACTACCAACCTGCCACTGAACGTCAACCGCGACCTGTTCGAGGGCGGGAAGTGGTATCAGGGACCCAATACCACTGGCCCGAGCGACAAGACGCTTGCGGTGCTGTCGTTCATCGGCAATGACAATCTGCCCATTGCAGTGGTCATGAACTACGCCATGCATGTCATCAATTTCTATCTGAGCGGCGTGCTGAGCGCGGACTACCCCGGGGCTGCCAGTCGCTGGGTGGAGCGTCGCTTTGGCGAACGTACTGTGGCGATCTACGCAATGGGCGCCACGGGTGATCAAAACCAGCGCTTTCATGACCTTTCCTACAAGCTGGCCGGCTACCGCACGCACAATGAGGCTGCGCAGAAAGAGTGGATCATGGGTCCTTCCGTATGGAAAGCCGAGTCGATGGCACTGAACGCCAATGCCGACAGCGTTGCCGGCATGGAGAAGCCACTGAAACCGGAAGAAATGGCTGGTTACAACTCCGCCTATGAGCTGACCAGCGAACTGGTATCGAGCATCGGCGTGATGCTCGGTGAATCGGCGATCGAAGTCATGAAAGCGAATTCGCCAGGATATACCGATACCGCGAAAATCGTCGGTGCTCAGGAAACCTTCACCTGTCCCGGACGCGAGCGCGTCACACAACCCGGCGTTACGCTGCCGCGCGAAGGGGTTGAAGCAACCTTCAGGGACGCTGCGCCCGTCGAAGTCAAAGTAGGGCTGTTGCGCATTGGGGACATCAACCTGGTTTACGTGAACGGCGATCTCTACAGTCAGATTGCCCTGCGCATCAAGGCAGAATCGCCCGCCGCCAAAACCATGGTGGTCAGCATCGCCAATACTGCGGGACCGCAGAACACGCTCTATATGCCCGCCAATGAAGCCTACACGCACCTTACATTCCAGATGCTGGGCAACCGTTTCAAACCGGGTTGCGCCGAGGACCGGATTGTCGGCACTGCAATGGACTTGATGGGCAAGGCGCCGTAAGCGTCGTTGTTCCCTGTAGCGTCCGCTTGGACGGTGGCTTCGGTATATGCTTAAGGCTCCGGTTATGAGGCTGTATCGACTATGCATCCGGGATATCGGAACTCAATCCACAGCTCGCTGATCGTTCTCGCAGCGATCGTGCTGGCTGCGTGTGCGTCGATCGAGGCGCGTCCCGATTTGCCAATCGCAACGGCGATACCACCCGGCGACAATAGCGCACTCGACCGCGTGACGATGGACGAAGAAGCGCGGCATCCCGGCCAGTCGGCGTTCCGACTGGTGATCGAAGGCACCGAAGCATTTGTCACACGTGCGCACAGCGCACACATGGCCGAACGCAGTATCGATGTGCAAACCTACATCTGGCATGCCGATCTCACCGGTTTGTATCTGGCGCACATGCTGCTCGACGCTGCAGATCGCGGCGTCAAGATCCGGTTGCTGGTCGACGATATGGATGCGCGCGCGAAAAACATGGGCTTTGCCGCGCTGTCAGCGCATCCCAACATTGAAGTACGACTGTTCAATCCCTTTGCTTCGCGCACAGGGACACTCAGTCTGGTCAGCGAAGGTCTGTGGAATTTCGACCGTCTCAATCGCCGCATGCACAACAAGACATGGATCGTCGATAACCGCATCGCCATCGCTGGCGGACGCAATCTTGGCGACGAGTATTTCGGCGCCAGCGATGAAGTGAACTTTGTCGACCTCGATTTCGCGATGGTCGGGCCAATAGTGCGCGATGCATCGGCATCGTTCGACAGGTACTGGAATTCGCCTTCGGCATACCCCATCGAGATACTCGATCCAGATGCAGTGAATCCTGCTGAAGTAGACGAGCTGCGTACCAAACTTGCTGCAGCTGCGCGTGAGGGCGAGACCAGTCGCTATGCCAGGGCGCTGGCAGCGGACGATGCGGTCAAGCGACTGATCGCAGGCGACTGGACCATGCAATGGGCGACTACTTACCGTTTTGTCTCCGACGATCCGCGCAAGATCACGATGCAGGAATACGATGCGGCGCGCACGCCGGTTGGGGCTACATTGGCGCCCATGTTGGCTGATACGCAGCAAGCGGCCAGCATCATCTCGCCGTATTTTGTGCCCGGAAAGGAAGCCACCCGGAATTTAGCAGCGCTGGCACAGTCCGGCAAACAGGTGCGCATCCTCACCAATTCGCTGATCGCCAACGATGTGGCTGCGGTGCATGGCGGCTATTCGCAGTATCGAAAGCCGCTGCTGCAGGGCGGCGTCGAACTCTGGGAACTGAAACCACTGACAGGTACGAAAGAGAGCTCAAGCATATTCGGGTCGTCCGGCGCCAGCCTGCATACCAAGGCGCTATCGGTGGACAGTCGCTTGCTGTTCGTCGGCAGCTACAACCTCGACCAGCGTTCCACCTGGCTTAACTGCGAACAGGGCGTGCTGGTCGAAAGCGAGGTGCTCGCCCGGCAATTCGAAGCGATCTTTGCCACCCAGACCAGCGGGCAACATGCATGGCAGGTAACACTTGCGGACGGTGATCTTGCCTGGAATGACGGCAATGAAACTTTCGACTCTGAGCCAAAAGCATCGCTAGGTCGCCGCTTCCAGGCCTGGCTCGCGCGCGTGCTGAATCTGGAAGCACAGCTGTAAGACGCATGTATCCACCAGCACATGAACGAGTGTGCCATCCGTGTTGTTCAGCCAGCATTCATCTTGCATTGCATATGGCAAGAGATTGCTCACGGCACGACGATCACAACGTGGCAGAATAGTCCCACAGAGGGGGATGCTCGGGAAGTTACAGCGGCCTGAGCAGTTTGATTCAGCACGGCTGACCACGCCGCCAACAACAATGTGATGCGATGCTCGCTGAGAACAACAAGCAGCAGACGAAGGATGACGGTTCAAGCGCACGGCGATCCGCGGTGTTGGGCTGGTTATTGGGGTTGGGCATTGTGGCGCTGGCGGCGGGCGTGCGCTTGCTGAATATTGGCGCCCAGCCGTTTTGGCTCGATGAAGGCTATTCCTGGTGGGATGCGCAGCAGACGCTGGCGCGGTTGTGGACTCTGGTGCCGCAATGCGATCCCCATCCGCCACTGTATTTTCTGGCCTTGAAAGGCTGGATGAACGAGTTCGGTGACAGCTCGCAAGCGCTGCGCGCACTGTCCGCCCTGTTTGGCGTTGCGACTACGGCGGTGGTGATTCTGGCGGGTCGGGAGATCGACAGCCGCGTCGGCTGGCTGGCGGGGCTGTTGTTTGCATTCACGCCATTTCAAATCGACTATGGGCGCGAAGCACGTCCCTATGCATTGCTGTGTTTTGGCGCCGCCCTGATGGCGTTCGGCGCGTTGCGCATTGCGCGTAACGTTCATCAGAACACCAGCCATGTGGAGCAGATAACAGCCAGTGGTAAAGATGGCGAGCGTCCGGCAAACAGGACGTTGTGCGGCTGGTTGAGTCTGTTAACTGGCGGGGTCATTGTGTTGTGGACCAACAACACCGCGATATTTCTGGTCATTGCCATGCTCACGGCGTTTGGCATTCTGTTGCTGGTGGATCGCAGCAGCCGATCGCTGGTCAAACCGCTGATCATTTGCAGCGTGCTGATGATCGTGCTGTGGTTGCCGTACCTGCCCGTTGTGTTCGCTCAGACCGATGGCGTTATCAACGACTTCTGGATTCCGTCGCCCGACAGTTGGCATCTGGTGGAGGAACTGAGCGGATTGATCGGCCTCAACGTCCACGCTGCCGTGCTCTGGGCGGCGTTGGTACTGCTGGGCGGGCTGCTGCTCATATGGCGCAACCGGTCGCGCCGTGAGTGCATACTGCTCGCGTGCCTGATTGTTGTGCCCATTGCACTCAATTACGTATTCAGCATGACAGTTCGGCCCATATTCCTGTCACGCGCGATGATCGGCATTACCCCCGCGGTGGTGATCGTCATGGCCGTTGCTGTGTTGTTCCTGAAGTGGAAGTGGCTGCGTTATGCGGCGATAGGCGCCGTGCTGGTGGCGCATGGCGGTGCCCTGTATCTGTGGCACCTGGCCGATCGGGGGAATGAACCCTGGGACCGGATCGCTCGCGAGTTGGCGCCGGTGGGTGCAACACGAACCACCGCCAACAATGACGAGCTCGTGTTATTGACCGCCAACGAACTGGCGCTGCCACTGGAGCATGCCTTTGAGGAGCTACATGTGGCAGTACCGGTGCAGGGAGCGCCCGCCAATTTTCCCTCGCCCGGGCTTCATGCCCGCTATCCCTCCGGCAAGTGTGCGCCGTCATTGTTGAATCAGGATTTGAGTTCGATTGCCCGCGCCATCGCTCGTTACCGTGTCATCTATTTCATTACGCGCGCCAACAATGTCTACGATCCAGGCGATCGCATCCTCAAGTTGCTGCGCGCCACTGGCTACACGGAGACCAGCGAAGAAAACTTCGCTCCGGGATCGCTCGAAGTGTACAAATTTGTGTCGCGTCAGTTGCCATCGCTGCCGAAACGCGCAACTGGCTGATTCGGCTCCGCGGAGAGATGTCTGTTCACGCTTTGCCTCCCTGATGCGGCCGGCCTCGGCCGCTGTTGCGCGACAGTAAAATGACAGCTCCCGGGTCTATCCTCGGCTGATACTGCGGATACGCTTATAAGACTTGTCGCGCATAACTACTTACTAGAGTGGCGATGTGCCTCGCTCAAATTTGATGGGGCATAAACTGTATCGCAGCGCCCGGCCCCGGGTTTTTTTGGGCTCAACCAGCAATAGTGATTGAGGGGTTGAAATCGTCATGTCCAAGTCTGATGAAGATCCAGTAGCTGCCAAGCCCTCGGTCAAACGACGTGATTTCCTGAAAGCGGGCGGCGCCGGAGCGGCTGCCTTGGCACTGCCTGCCAAGGGGGCCAGTGCACAGCAAGCCGCGGGAGCCACCCGTCCCGGCCTTCTGCCGACGCCGCCATCTGAGACCGCTCCGCCCGCGATTACCGAATTCCGGACGCTGGAACGTACCGCGTCGGATTTCATGGTCGACGTAATCAAGACTCTGAACATTGAATACATGTGCGCCAATTGCGCCGATCTGCTGGCGCCACTGCATGAATCCATGACGGGTCCTTACGGTGGCAACAAGGCCCCCGAATGGATCACCTGCACGCACGAAGAAATCGGTGTCGGCATGTGCCATGGCTACTACAAGATCGAAGGCAAGCCGGCCATGACCAGCGGCCACAGCACCGTGGGTCTGATGCACGCGTCGATGGCGGTTTACAACGCCTATTGTGATCGTGTGCCCGTGTACATGTTGTTTGGCAACCGGGAAGCGCCCACCAACCACTCGGCGCTGGATGCTTCGATACCGGTGCGCGATTTCATCCGCAGGCACGATAGCCCGGCATCGCTTGAGGCTTTTGCCGATAACGCCGTTCGTGCATATAGCTTCGCAGTAACACCTCCCGCCTTGCCAGTGCTGCTGACGGTGGACTTCGAAATGCAGCAACAGGCGTTGAAAGGGCCGGGACCGCGCATTCCGAAGCTTTCCATCCCGCAGCCACCCGAAGCCGATTCCGGTTCCATCACTGAAACAGCAAAACTGCTGGTGCAGGCGCAGAACCCGGTGATTGTTTGCGATCGTTATGCCAATGGCCAGGCGGGCATTGATCGACTGGTTGAGCTGGCCGAGCTGCTGCAGGTGCCAGTCCTGGACCGTGGCGGCAGAATGAATTTCCCCAAGCGCCATCCACTGAATCAATCGTTCACTGCGGATAGTGGACAACTGGCCGAGGCGGCGGATGTCATTCTCGGTCTCGAAGTCAACCTGGCCAACGTCGTCAACCGTACCAAGGCGAAGACCATCAGCATCGGTGCGGATGACGCGTACACCAACGGCAATTACCAGGAAATTGGCCGCTATGGCGGTGTGGATCTGTTGATGGGCGGAGATGCGGAAGCCTCGATGCCCAAACTCATCGAGGCCGTCAAAATGCTGATCGGCCGCAACCAGCGGGTGGCAGCGCAGGCACGGGGATCAAAGCTGGCGTCCTTGTCCCGCGAGGCTTTCGAAAACGATCGGGTCGCGGCAAGCTATGGATGGGACGCCAGTCCGGTCAGCACCGCGCGTATGTGCGCCGAAATCTGGGAGGCGGTCAAACATGAAGACTGGTCCTACGTTTCGGAAGGTCTGCACTTCGCAAATTGGCCGGCACGCCTGTGGCCCATGGAAAAAAGCTACCACTTCAACGGCCAGTCTGGTGGCGGTGGTATTGGCTACAACGCGCCCGCCGCGTTGGGCGCAGCGCTGGCGAACAAGAAGCACGGGCGCTTCACCGTCAACATACAGTGTGATGGTGACCTGATGTACTGCCCGGGCGTGTTATGGACAGCGGCGCACCACAAGATTCCCATTCTCAATGTGATGCACAACAACCGCGCCTATCACGCCGAAGTAATGTACCTGCGACGCGCTGCCAACCTGCACGGCCATCCCATGCCGGAGGGCGGCATCGGGGTCAGGCTCACCGATCCCAATCTGGATTTCGCCAAGATCGCGCAGGGCATGGGTGTTTATGCGGAAGGACCCATCACCGATCCCAAAGACCTCGGGCCGGCACTGAAGCGAGCCGTCGCAGTGGTGAAGAAAGGGTTACCCGCACTCATTGATGTGGTGACTCAACCCCGTTAAGGAGCCGAGCATGAGAAATCCAGTTTGCCGTGCACGGTTGAACGCTGTTGTCTCGCAGGGAGCAGCTTTGCGCCCGGTGATTACAATGGCCATCGCAATCATGGCGTCGGTTGGCGCTACTGTATCGACGCCAGCCATTGCGGCTGAAACTGCAGCTGCGATCGGCAATGCGCAGCGAGGCAAGGAGCTGTTTATCAGCAACGGTTGCTTTGCGTGTCATGGCTACAACGGACAGGGTGGCAGCTATACGGGTCCGAAGCTCACTCCGGATCCACTACCGTGGCAGGCGATCGCGGCTTTCATCCGCCTCCCGCGTGGTCTGACTCCGCCCTATACGAACTGGCCGTTCAATGTCATGCCGCCCTATACGTCCAAGCTGGTGCCTGACAAGGATGTGCAGGATATCTATGCCTACCTGAAATCGATGCCGGGCCCAACCGATCTGAAGAATGTTCCGACGTTCACAAAATAGTACGTCGCTGAAACTGGAAAGGCTGCGGGCTTTGCTGAGCTCGTCCTGGCAAGCCTGATCACGCCACCATCGAAACGAGATACCAGGAAGCAACACGCAGTTGGTTTTCATATGACGCCAGTAAGTCCACTGGCCTATTCGATCCTTCAATATAACTGGCAGAGGAGATCGAGCTATGACCCAGAGCGAAGCCGATGGCAATGAATTTGCATTGGATCCTGACCGTCGCCACTCCCACCTCGAATGGCAGCCAGGATCACCCGAATGACTGGGGCTTTTGTCGCGACACCATGGCCAAGATCGGTCTTGGCCCATGGGGATGGGCAGTGGGCGCGTGGCGCGATGCGCGGGTGGTACATCACACCGTCGACAAGGCCCACGTGATGGCATCGGCCGCCCGCTATACCGCAGCGGGTGAAGAGATGAGTCTCGCTGTCCAGTGTTCGGTGGTCACCTTCAAGAAGGGCCGCTGGGGGCTGGACGGGCAGCTCAGTTACTCAACCATCCACGACCGGGCAAACGATATCCACCCCGGCGGGCTCAGCCCCGTACAAGGCTGATCCATCCGGTGTGAACCCAGGTCCGGCAGGGGAATCGTTGCACGCCGCTCGCGGTTTAATGTGTTTCAACGCCGAGCGGCGGCGCTGGCAGCGCAAATCGCAAGCGGTTGTTTGTGGCTATACTCATCTTATAGCCAGCGAGTTCACAGTTCTTCGCCATCCTGAACGGTACACTTCCGGCTCGTCCATCGCTTGGAGATGTCCTCACATGAATTTGGCGAGGCGGAGTGAAATGAGTGTCCGGAAGCAAGGGAGTATGCAGGAACCGCCGGGGCGATTGTTCCTGTTTGGGTCATTGTTGGCGTGGTGCATAGTCGTGATCGGTTTGCGCGTTGCGCGGACCGGTTCCGGATATTTCCTGTTTCTGATCTGGAATCTTTTTCTGGCGTGCATTCCGTTTTTCGCATCGCGGCTGCTGTGTGTGGCGCATCGTCGAGGCGCACCGGTGATTGCACAGCTGGGCCTGTTCGCGATGTGGCTGCTGTTTCTGCCGAATGCGCCGTACCTCCTCACTGACTTCGTGCATCTGCAAGGTGGATCTGCCAGGTTGTTCTGGTACGACTTTGTCATGTTGTCGTCGGCGGCCTGCACGGGTTTGCTGCTCGGCTACGCCTCATTGCTCGATGTTCATAAAATCCTGGAGGAGCGATTCGGTTGTCGATGTGGGTGGATGGTTGCGGCAGGCACCCTGATTCTGTCCGGTTATGGCGTTTATCTGGGCCGTGTTCTCCGCTGGAACAGCTGGGACATCATTACCAACCCGCGTGGTCTGCTGGCATTCGTGATCGACTGTGCGCTGAATCCTCTGGATCACATTCACACCTATGTCGTGAGCGGCTTGTTCGCAGTGATGCTGTTGAGCGGCTATGCGGTGCTGCATTTCATGATGCGTCAGTACAGTGTTCTGCGCGTGCTGGCGCCGGCGCCCGTTCCCTGGTCGCCACCCAGCGGTGGTTGAGCAACATCAACCAGCCATGAACAGTGTGCAGACGCTCGAGTCTCTCGGTTTGCAGCTTCCGGGTCCCTGGTACATTTTCGGCTGCATTCTGTTCAGCATCATTGGCTATGCTGTTTACCGGTATGGCAAGAAAAAGGCGGTTGCCGTTCCCAAGTGGATCGGCATCGCGCTGATGCTATATCCCTATGTCGTGACGGAAACCTGGCTGTTGTACGTTTGTGGCGTTGGCTTGAGCATCGCGGCGTACGTATATCGAAACAGATAGGGAACATCAGCTCCCGGATCGCTGCTTACCATTCCCTTGTATAAGTACCTATCTCTTCACCGTGAAATCCGTGGTGCAGTTCTGCTCACCAAAGAGGAGAGTGATCATGGGAGATATAAGTCAAACCACAATCGGCCGTCTGCGCTGGCTGGGCGTGCTGCTGGTGCTGCTCGGCGTTGCCGCCATACTCACTCCAGCAGTGGCGGGTAGTGCGGTGGTGATGGTGATCGGCTGCATTCTCATCGCCGCGGGGGTCGTGCCCATCATGCGCGGGTTCAAGACGAACGACACGCTGGAAAAAGCACTGAGCTTCACGCTGGGCACCATTACCGCGCTGGCAGGCGTAGCGGTAATTGGTCACCCGTTATTTGGGCTGGCGTTTCTTACCTTGTTGCTGGTGGGCTACTTCGTGGTCGAAGGTATCTGGAAGATAGCCGTGTCGTTCCGCTATCGCCCGGCGACCGGATGGGCCTGGTTGCTCCTCAGCGGTGTCGGCTCGCTGATTTTAGGACTGTTGATCTGGGGCCAGTGGCCGCTGTCCGGGATGTGGGCAATCGGTGTATTGGTCGGTGTTAATTTGTTGGGTACTGGCCTGTCGCTGGTGGCGTTGGCGGCGACGCTCAAGAGCAGAATCTAGTCTGGGTCTACGTCGTCACCTGCATCCGGCGCGCTGCGCCGGAAACAGGAGAATGCCGATCATTTCGCCGCGGTCTTTGCCTGCGTTCTTTCCTGATCCTCTTCGTCCGCCTTACGCAATTTCTGGATGACCTCGTCGTAGTACGGCCGATCCTTGAGACTGGCGTATTCACCGGGGAAACATACCGTGGTGAGGTCGGCGGCCACTGGTGAAAAGTTCTCCAGCGTCACTGCGCAGCGTACGCCACTTGGCAGGCGGGTGTTGTCGATTACCGGAAAGTCAAAGTAACCCACGGTGAATTTGGCGCGTGAGTCCGGTAGTTCCGTCTTGCCGTCGGCCGAGGTAATCTTTATACGCACCGTCAGCTGCTGTTGCGCCGGATCCACCTTCAGTACCCGTATGCCCACTTCGAATTGTTCGTTATCCACGATGACGGTTTCGGGATCGAGCGCAATGCCTGCTGCCCCCGCGGTGGCCAGCTCCTCAAGATCCGCCGAGCGACGGAAGCTTTTACCGTGACCCTCCAGCGCGAACAGCTGCTTGGCGGTGATCTCGCGCGCCACGCGGTTGATGCGCTGCAGATACTCGGCGCGATCCGGGTCGCCGGACTTGAGCAGCTGGCGCTGGATGTCCAGGAACAGCGGCTTCAGATTCAGCGAGTCGTGAAAGTTGTAGGCCAGCAGCTCCAGGTTCAGCACCTTGGCGGCGGGATCATTGGCGCCGGGCTTCAGAAACGTGGAGATGATGGAGACGAACATGTCCTTGCGCAGGCTGGACTCGGCTTCCTCGCGGCGGCTCATCAGCTCCGAGTACAACCGCGCGTTGGTGTCCAGTGACTGGCGTCGCTCCAGCAGCTGCGAGCCGGTCATGCCGACGTAAGCCACGGCGAAGGCCGTCAGCAGCCCACCGAGTGGATGGACCACGATCTGGACTTTGTCCCAGAAGTCTTTTTTCTTCGGTTCGTCAGCCACGATGGATTACTTGCGACGCGCCGTGAGTTTGCCGTCCTTGCTTTCAAGCGCGATGTCCGCCTGAGCAGCGTCGTCGTAAGAAGCAACACTCAAGGTCGCCGATTCGGCCTTGTTCTTCACCGTCAGCGTGCACTTGCCGGTTTCCACCACCACCAGGTTGTAGGTGCCGGTCTTGTCGGTCTTGACCGCAGGATAGGTTTTCGCGCCGCAGGCCGCCACGACTTCGGTGCCTTCGCCTACCGGGGCACCATTGAGGGTGATCTTGCCGAAAATTTCGCCGGCGCTGGCCAGTGCGGGGATGGCGAGCAGTACCGCAATTTGTACAACGGGCAGTTTCATGATCGATGACTCCTGAACACAGTTCCGGACGGGGCGTCGTGAGTGAGATTGCTGTCTAGTATAGACGGCGGCGGCGGACTATGGGGATGCGCCGGCGGTCGTCTGGATGTGTAGGACGGCCAGGCGGTATCAATCGAGCATCACGGTCTTGGAGAAATTTCGACTAGCCATCGAATACCGAGCTGTATAGCCATAAGGATGCCGCAGACGGAATCCGGCGAGCGTTGGCAGGCTCTGACATCCGTTTGACGTGGCCCCCTGAGCGGGGAGTAAGCTGTGAGCGTTACGCGCACCATCCTGTCTGCACAGCACAACTGTCGGAGGAATCTGCGCCACTGTTGATACGCCCATCACAATCATAGAGTCAGAAGGGGATAAACAATGAACATCAGGATAGGGGCGTGCACAGCGTTCGCAGCCAGCCTGCTCTCATCTCTGGGTCTGGCCCAGACCCCCGTGACCGAGGGCATGGGTGCACAGAGGCCGCCGCCGATGTCGAGCGAAGAACTGGCCAGACAGCCGCAGACTCCGGGTGCCACCGGTGATCAGGAGCGTCACTACTATTTCGCAGAGGCCAAAGTCGAATCACCTTATCACCTGTACGTGCCAAAGAAATACGACGGCAAAACAAAGTTGCCGCTGGTTATTGCACTGCACGGTGCCGGCGCACGACAGACCTACTTCTTCAGGCCTGCGTATGGCACGCCTGATCTGCTGGAAAAATATGGATTCATTTTTGTTACGCCGTTTGGCTACGACGAATTTGGCGCATATGGCGCCATGTTCACCCCACGGTACCCTGCGGTGGAATATCCCGGCGTAGCACCGAACCTCGTCGGACAGAGACGGCCCAAGTGGACACCCGAAGAGGCCGCGAAAGTTAACGAGCTGAGCGAAAAGGACGTGATGAACGTGCTGGCGCTGGTGCAGAAGGAATACAACGTTGATACCTCGCGCATCTATCTGATGGGTCACTCCATGGGCGGGATGGGCACGTGGTACCTGGGTCAGAAATATGCGGACAAGTGGGCGGGTCTGGGCGTCATGTCAGGTGGCTTCGGCTACGTGGACTATCCGGCACAGCGACTCAAGGGCATTCCGCTGATCATTGGCGCCGGTTCAATGGACACCGCATTCCATGGCGCTGAAGCGCAGGAAGGTGTTGCCAGATTGAAAACTGCGGGACTCGATCCCGTTTACATCGAGATCCCCGACGGCACACACATGTCGATGATTCCGCCGATGCTGCCGCAAGTGCTGGAGTTTTTTGCTACGCATCATCGCTGATGCGGGAACCGCCGGCACACGTTTCATCATGTGCAAAGGTTCGCGCACACGGCACTGACAGTGTTGCTGTCAGTGCCATCGTTTGGAAAAAACCGTGCTTGATTAAAAGCGTCCGTCTTTGGAAAGCCATTCATCAGCGAAGTCGAAGGTCCGCTTCATCGTGTCGCCATACTCCGGCTTGCACGGCGAGAACCCGTGAGTCGCCCCTTCAACTGCGGCATAAGTCTTGTCCTTCGAAGCGAGGCGATCGTAAATCAGTTCGGCTGGAACCATCAGGTAATGGCACCCCATTGCCAGAACCAGCGTCGGCACAGTGATGCCATAGGCATTCCCGGGTGCGGAATCAAATGCCGAGCGCCAGTCCACACCGGTGATGTCGTCGGCAGTGATGGCGTAATCTGCTGTAGTACGGATGGCTGAGTGCGCCAGATAGCCGCGCAGGGTGGTTGCTTCGCTTGAAGCACCCAGCACACGCAGGTCGCCCGCCTGAGACGCAGGTGAGCGAACCGACTGGATGATCTGATCGGAACGGCTTCCGTCCGCCTTCAGCAACAGATGCGGCGTCTTGGTATGAGCGGCGAATGCGGGATCAGATTGATAGAGTCGCGCACCGCCGGCGTTCACGCCCAGGCCGGGAATCTCCAGCGGTTCATCGTTGATGTACCGGCCCTTGCCCTGATCCACCGCTTGCAGGCGTGCGACAGCGTGAGCAATGACCTCGTTGCTGCGCTTGCCCTGCGCTGCATAGAAACGCTTGGCGAAATCCGCCGAATAGTGCCCGCGCCTGGCTGCTGCGTCGTAACCGTTGGCTGCGGCAAACATGTCGAGGCCGGCATTGCGGACATTGACGTCCTTATCCACTGCCGGGTCGAGCGAGCTCATCTCATGGAAAGCGCCGAGCGGCGGATCAAGCAGGATCAGGCCATCAGGCTTCTGCAGGCCGTCCAGCCCCTTTGTCTGGCAGGGATAGATTTTCTCCGGCCCATTGCAGGCAGCTGCGCCATGTTCGGCAACGTTTTCATACAACGTCATCTCGTGAGCGCCACCACTGTGTCCGCTCACGATCACGCGCTGCACACCCGTAAGACCCCGCAAGTAGCCGATGGCCTGCGACAGGGTTGGCAGCTGCGCATCCACGCCAGCGTCTGCGTCACCACGATAATTAACGTTCATCACGAGATAGCCGCGGCTGGCCAGCTCGCGGCCGATCGGCGCCATGAAGTTGTTGCCGCCCGGATGAGTAAACACCAATGCAATACGCGACTTGGGACTGGGCGTCGCCGGCTTGTACAGCAGCCCCTCACCTTGCTGCCCCAGTCGCACATACTGGGTCTGGAACTTGTCACTTTGTACCGGTCCAGACATGTTCCGCGGATTCTGCGGTGCGGCGGCGCCAGCCGCAGGTTGCGGTCTCTGCGCAGCTTCCTGCGCATGCAGCGAGGAAGCAGAAGCAAGCAAAGACAGGATTAATAACGCTTTGATATCGACGCGCATGGATTCCCCCTATGTTGAGTGGTCGACACTATCACCTATGGTCCCGATCTCCAGATTGAAACACCGCTGCCAACCATAAATTTAAGCTTCGGTGTCGTCCTTTATTTTGCAGCGTACTGCCGATCACATTTTTCCAATGATGCTGCGAATCAAAGAGTGATGGCCGGAGCCGTCCCCGAACGATCGGCTTCTAGCCGCTGGCGAATTCCACCCTAAGGTCTTCGGCAGATGATTGCGACATGAAGACCGTGTACTTGAGAGCGCATGGGAGTCGGACAAAAGTGAGCCCGAGCGGCAGTGATGTTCGCGCACGCAGGCGATCATCACCTCTTCTACGGAACGAGACGGGTCGCCTGATATTGGCGTTGACCTTCGCTCAGGGTCATTCGGCCGTTGTCCACCTTGCCCGTCAGCTTGCGTTCGAGATTGTTTTCATCACGAAAGCCAAGTGTGATCTCTGCGCCACGCAGTTGGCCTTGCAAGCCATATTGCTTGCCGGATATCTGCACGTTGCCGCTGAGTTCCTGAAACTTCTGATCCAGCGCCATGGTGAGCGTTGACCCACCGCTGCGTTCCGACAGGGTCCACTTGCCCTGAACTTTGGCGGGCACGATCCAGAAATACACATCATCGCCATCCACGTCCGTTTTTTTATCGGGTTTCCAGTCGCCCATGGGATGCCTGTGGGAAACGACTCGTGTCCCGGGCCGCATGTCCAGAATCAGGGGACGCACGCGCACATTCAGCTCCGGGTACAGATACAGCGTCAGTACGGTCGCCTTGCTGAAATCGTACTCGAAAATATCGCCGCGAATGACCTGCGCCTTGCCAGTCAGGCCTTCCACTTCGATGTAGCACTGCGCGAGCCTGGCAAGATCCGGGTTGTATTCGATGCCGATGCCACGTGCGCCAAACCGTTTTGCCGCGCCGATCACGATGGCGCCATCGCCCGCACCCAGATCAATGACCAGATCGCGCGGTGTGGTGTTGGCGATCTTGAGCATGGCGTCGACGATGGGTTCAATGGTTGGCTCCCAGGCCACATCTTTCCCGGGCTGACCGAATTTCGGCTGATAAGCGCGATCGCAATCGGCTCGTTCCCTGGCGTACACCGCGCTGCTGCAGACACACAGCAGCACAACAGCTGCGACGTTCATGAGATGCCGTGGCATGAAGGACCTCCAGATTGCTTTCAAACACCCGCCGCGAACAGGAAGCTCTGATTGGCGGCCCTGCCGATCAGGAAGTCAGTGCAGCTCGACATTAACGCCTGGCAGCGCACCCAGCGTGATGTGCAAGGTAACTCCGTCAAGCTTGCCTTCAATGTGATCTGAAACCTTCCTGGCAACCAGCAGGGCTTTCAACAGCATGACTGTGGTCGCATCGTCCTGATGCTGCTTGATCAGTTGCTCGATATTTTCCTTGTGGATGGCGGAAATTTTGCCTGACAGAGTCGTATGTACTTCGGGCGGCAAGCCCATGCTGACTGCAAACTTGCCAATCACGAATCCGAGCGTTTCAAGCGTATCGGTTGCCTTCTTGTACTCGATCAGCCACTCGGTCAGTTTGTCACCAGCGAGGTCGCCGAGTGCGCCCGCGCTGCTCTTCACATTCGACACCAGATCCTTGAGACCCATACAGACCTCCAATGTGGAATTGATTTACCGGCTTTGCAACGTACTCCCCAATGCGTATTTTCGAGTGATGCATCAAACAATAGGGACGCTTCAAGCCGTCCCTGTTCAATCAAACCGTCCAGAACTCATCCGTAGTCGGGATGAACTGGATCGGCACTTCCGGAACAATCGGCTTCAGCCAGCTGGCGAACTCATTCATCCCCAGGTCTTCGCCGGAGGAATGCGAGACAAAGATCGCGCCCTTTTTCTCGCCGTTGAAAACCGCATCGCGCATGTACTCATAGGTGTCGTATTCGCGATTGTCGCTGCTGATCAGGCAATCGAAGTTCGGCAGGTTGTTCATGATTTGCGCAACCGCGCGGCCACTGCGCTGAATGCGCGATACCTTGAGTGATGGATCGCCGACTACACGGATGCTTCTGGTCTCGAGTTTGCGTGCGACCTCTTTGGCGAGTTCACCCAGCGTGGTCTCGGGGATCTTCAAATCGTTCAGGTTGCCGTTGACCACATACTGTTCCCAGCCCATGCCCTTGATCCAGCCGGTGGAAATACCGTCAGGCTTGCGCGCATGCCAGTGATCGTGAATGCGCCACACCACGATATTGTTGAGTTCGGCCCATTGCAGCTTCGCCTTGTACAGTGGATCGTCCTTCACCAGATCGAGACGATCGCCGTCACTCCAGAACGTCGGTTCGTGAACAATCACCATGTTCAGGCCCGCGTTGTTGGCGAGTTGCAGCACCCGCAGGTTGGCGCCAAAGGAACTGGCGATACCGGTGACCACCGAGTTCGGGCCACCGATCTTGAACGTGTCACGATAGGTGTTGTAGTTCCAGGGAATGCCGAGATTCGCCTTGATGCGATCCACCACTTCCTTCGCGGTGAGTTTTTTCGCGTTCTGCCCCAGGGCGACGCCGCTGTTCAGATTGCTGGCAACCATGCCCGCGCCGGCAAGCTGTGCGAACTGTCTTCTTGAAATGTTGTTCATGAGAATTTCCCCAGTACCAATTCATCAATACCAATTCACTTCCCTAGCGTCCCCTCTCCCTGAGGGACAGGGCAGGGTGAGCGTGAAACAAACTGCAACTACCCCTCACCCTCGCTAAGCTCGACCTCTCCCATGACCGAAGGAAATCCCGCGGGACAAGGGGAGAGGTGAAAAAATTAAGAACCGGTTCTTCAACAAGTGCCAATCCCGTCAGTACGGCATCCACGAAGCTTCACCCGTTGGAATCCACTCCACCGGTACTTCTTTGACAAACGATTTCAGCCAGGTGGCCATTTCACCGCTGCCCGGTTCTTCGGACACCTCTTGCCCCAGCAGGATCAATCCTTTCCTGACACCGGCAGCATGCAGGTCAAAACTGTACTGGCACACTTCGTTTTCCCACTGCGGCTCGCCCATCACCACCAGGTCCACATTCGGTTCGGCCAATAGCTTCTGCAGATCGGGCAGAAAGTACATGCCGTGCGACAGGCCGACTTTCCGGATGGTGATCTTGGGATCGCCGGCCACTCGGATGTTCTTCATCTTGAGCGTGCTCTTGATGTTCTGCGCGGTCTGCGCCAGGGTCGCAGGCGGAATCTCGAAGAAACCATTGTTGGTCGCCCAGGGCACGCCACCGGACGCCGCGTAGTTTTTCTCCCAGCCCAGCGCCTTGGCCAGCCCCTGCAATTGCGCATCCGGCTGGCGTGCATTCCAGCTGTCGAACAATCGGTACACCACCATGTTGTTGGCGGCGATGTAGTCGCGCTTGGCGCGATACACTGGATCTTTTTCCATGGAATCCGGACTCCCCGGTGCTTGCCCAGACGACGCCGGCTGGGTGTCGGCGCCGAAGCCGCCGGTCCCCGGTCGTATCTGCGATCGATCGCGTACCCACCAGGGTGATTCACGGCTGATGACCATGTTCTTGCCGCTGGCGACGGCCTTCTTCAGCACCTCAAGACTGGGCGCGTAGGTAGTCACGATGCCCTTGACCACCGTGTCGGGCTTGCCTGCCAGAAAGGCATCGACGGAGGAGTTCTTCCACGCCTGCCCCAGCTGTTTCTGAATCCGGTCAACGACCGACTGAGCGCTAATCGCCATACATCCCCCGCAGATAAACCCGTCAGAAAGCTACCGATCTGTGTTCACCCTCGCCGCTGCGTGATTCGTCTGGTTGGCGAGCGCTGTCAACGGATGGTGCAGGGTCGGTCGTCCAGGGTCAATGCCCGTTTTGGGTCGCCATCGACATCGCACCACTGAGCGCCGGTGGGCCGACGCTCCAGCGCCTTTTCCCCGATGGATTCGCCGCGTTCGTAAGCCTATAGTCCGCCCGCGAAATGTAAGCGCGCGGTACGCGATCCGGTGTGGTTCGTTGCGAGCGTTGGCAGAGAGCTATCCCGGAAGCGTGTGAAGAAAATCAGAACGGGAGGGCTAATGTATGTGCAAAGTTGAGTTTGCGAGCCGCCACTCCACAGTGATGGCCTCGCTCGTTGTCCTGAGCTTTGGTGCGCTGGCTGCAGATACCAAAGCGCCGATGACTGACCAGGAAATTATCGCCAGCGCCATGAAGGCCGCACCCGCCAGGGTGGCACAGGCCGCTACCGTGGTGGCGATGGATGCCAGCGGCAAGATGCGGACTGTGCGACAGGGAAAGAATGGCTTCACCTGTATGGCCGACAATCCTGAAACACCGGGGCCTGATCCCATGTGCATGGACAAGAACTCGATGGACTGGGTGCATGCATGGATTGCACACACGGCGCCGACTGCGGGAAAGATTGGCTTCATGTACATGCTGGCCGGCGGCACGGATGCAAGCAATACCGATCCGTATGCGACCAAGCCATCCGCGAACAATCACTGGATCACAACCGGACCGCACGTGATGATCGTCGGTGCCGATGCCAGTTATTACGACACCTATCCGAAGAATGCCGATCCCGATACGACGACGCCCTACATCATGTGGGCGGGCACTCCTTACCAGCACGTGATGATTCCGGTGCAGTGAGGTCCATGTGCATCCAAGGTGCCGGGGTGTTGCGAAGCACCCCGGTCAGATGCTCGGCAGTGCACAGGTCAACCCTGTTCGGACATTACGCGCCGTAAACGGTGCTGGATGAGTGGGTTCGAGGATATTCGCAACGTGGGTGACCAGTACTTCTGGCAGCCACTCAGCCCGCTGCGCTATTCTCTCAGCGAAACATGCAGGGCTCTCGTTAATAGGCTGTCCAAAAGATGCCAAATCGTGCTTGGACTACACAAGCCAAAACGGAGATTGAGGGAATGGCTACAAGAATAAACAAGATCTACAAATTGATATTTTTTACTGGTGTTTTTGGGCTTTACCTGTTGCAGCCAGCATTCAACATCAGGGCCGCCGTCGAGACTAGTGAACCCGCTCCAGACGCGAACACTAATTTACAAGACGCCGTTCGTGAAGCGTTCGACCTTATGAGCCAAGGTGACTTTGTCCGCGCCGAACCAGCGCTGCAAAAAATAATCGCAAATCCCGGTTTTGTGCAGCTCGACGGCAAATTACAACATGCTGTTCTTTATGCATCAGGGTACGCCGCGCGCGAATTGAAGGAATGGCAGAAAGCACACGCCTTTTTTGTGCAGGCGAGTGAAATGTCGCAGGCGACGGGCGATGACTGGATGGAAAGAATCCGAGCAGCATATATGCTGGAAGACTTCACCGACGCCGTGCTCGCCCTGACCACCATCGTAAAATCCTGGCCGGATGCGCTCGACACCCTTTCCGATCGATTCGTGTTTCGAATGGTTTCTGAGGCCAGGAAATTGCCGGACCCTGACCTCAATTTCAATCTCCTGAGCGCCTTGTACAACAAGTACTGGAAAGTGGGAGACGGTCGCGAACCAGGATTTCTTTGGCGTGAACTGGCGCTTGCGTTGATTGAACGCAATCAACTGGAGCGTGCCGCCGAGGTGGCTGCTCACGTTAGTTCTGCGCGCCAACTGATCCAGATTCAGGCCGATGCGCGCTTCTATTCCGTTCTGGAGACCGATCCCGCCCAATTTGATGTGAAAGAAGGCTTGAATCTGGAAATCGCGCTGTTGAGGGCCACAGCTGGTAAAGAACCCCGCAAGCTTGAACATATGGTTGAACTGCAATACTTGCTGCTCGCTGCTCGCCAATACGCGGAAGTCGTAAAAATAGCGGACACGGCGATCGCTGCGATAACGAATGGAAAAAAGGACCAACCAACTTTCGATGACATCGATGACAGGCTGCCCTGGATAATGGACAACCGGGCGCGAGCGCTCGTGCGTCTGGGTCGTTCGCAAGACGCCATCAATCAGTTCACGCAGGCCGCACGCATGAATGAACATGGACAGGAGAATGTGAGTCAGGCAATTAACCTTGCACAACTATTGATGGAACTAAACCGATCGGATGAGGCGCTGGTCGCGATTTCAAAGGTGGAAAACGCCAGCCCATTTGGACGAATGCAACTGGAATACGTGAAGTTTGTGACGGCATATCAGAAGCAGGACGCGAAATTAGCCGACGCGGCGATGTCGTATTTGCATAGTCATCAAAAAGATGCAGCGAGCACGTACTCTGATGCCCTGCTCGTCGCAAATTTCCTCGACGAAGCTGCACAGGTCTTGATCAAGCGGCTTGAAGATGTGGACGCACGACCTTTGGCGCTTCTGGATATGCAGGAGTTCGCTGTTCGCACGTATGAAACGCCACTGGAAAGATTGCTCCGCGAACGTTTTGAAGCCGTCAAGTCACGACCCGATGTGCAGACCGCGCTGAACAAGGTGGGCCGGGTCGGGCGCTACGATATCGACCGACCTGTTGCTTAATTGTCTTATTTGAACCGTGCCGGCCGAAGGCCTGAGGGCAGTGGTCCTCAATGATAAGAGCCTATGACCCGGCACCGTTTGTGTCTTCTGCCAAGCAGCAGACTTTACGGTCGGGGCGCTGGCGGCGCTCCGGGCGCGCGCGTAGGTGCCGCGCGTAAACGGTGCCTGGCACTAGGTTAGGGGGTATTTCCAGTTGCCGAAGCCGCATTGACTCTGAGACCTGTCAAGCCGCACGCGGACATTCACTGGAAAAGGCCACCGATGAACCGTGATGTGGCCTAGCTTAGTGTTAAGCATGCAAAAAATGTCTAAGCCGAAGCAGGCCGATGCGCTTTCAGGAACGACCGCACCTGGCGCACCGCGATAGGAATCCTCTCCTTAGGCTCCTTCCACGGATACATGCTCAACTCGGACTTCGGTGCAAGCATCGCGGACTCCATGGCGACGGCGTACGGATGCGCCGGGACATCGTCCGGCATGATCAGCACGGGTGTCTGGCAGTTGCGCACGAAGTTGCGATCTACGGTGATGACGAAATCCTTGTTGCTGTACATGTTGGCCACAAACTTGTCGATGGTGGCCATGGTCACCGAAGGGTTGCGCTTGGCATAAGCCGGGCCCCAGCCAGTGGCTGCCATGTTGCCGTCGTAGAGTGAGGTTGGGGTCTCCGGCCGGAAACCCACCGGCTGCGCCAGCACACCGGCGACCACTCGATTCGGCGCGCGCTTGATGAGATTCCAGATGAACGGGCCGCCAATGCAGAAGCCCAGCACCATGAACTTGTCGATTTTCAAATGATCCATCAGGCCCAGCTGGTCGTCGGCGAATGAATCCCACGCCCGGTCGACTTCCAGCGGTCCGGAGGACTGACCGGCATTGGCGGTGCGCAGGTCGGCTGCGATGCAGCGGTACTCGTTCTTGAATTCCTCGACCGGATTGAAGGGAGCGGTGGCCAGGCCCGCAATCGTCGAATTCAATCCGCCGCCGGCAATGCACAATAGCGGGAACCCGGAGCCGGTCTCCTGATAGCGGATGCGAACCGGGCCTTTCTCGTAATAGGAGCCGGCAGCGCTGCCTTGTCCGGCCTGCTGCCCCAACACGCCTTGAGCAGCGGCCAACATCGTCACTGCGGCGCCCGTTTTCAGTATTGTGCGTTTGCTTTCGTCGGTCATGGCGGTCCCCTTCAATTACATATTGGAGTTTCGATCAAGTTCTGGAAGGCTGCTTTACATTATCAACAACGATCGTCACGGCGGGTATTTTTCTGAGTTCCAGGATCAGACCGAGTTGAGCTGGAAGTGCTTCTTCAATTGATAAATTGCCTGGTTCTGGAGGCGCTGATGAGGGAGCGGATTTCGATCCACCATATATCCAGTGAAATCGCTTGCCCGTTTTCGAAACCCAGCGGGCATTGAGGTCGTAGATTCCTTCAAGTTCGGTGCAATCAAGCACTGTGCGGCCGAGCTCTCGCGACAAAGCGTCGGCAACCCTGATCATGGGTGCTCCCCGTCCGACGAGATAGCCCGACATGAGCCCGACTCCCAGCCAGCTGCCATCTTTTATTACTGATTCCTTGAACCGGGGCCCGTTATCTCCAACGAGTAGTGCGAAAGCCTCAAGCTCTCGTTCTTCCCAGTGGAACGACAAACCAAATCGATCTGCCAGCAGCATCTGAACTCGGCGTCGGTCTTCGTATTCGCCTGCCAGCGTTCCGAATGGCGAGTCGTCGGATTTCAGGGTGATGTCGAAGCGCGATGAGTCCGCCCATGCCGGCGCTCCTGCGATTTGCTCGTCTTGCACATCGAATGCCAGGCTAATGAGGGATCTCAACGTGGCGTTGGGCAGGTCCAGACGACCCTGGCTGTGCCGCATACCGCCACCGGGGCCTGCCTTGGGATCGAGCACCTTGAACGACAGGACTGCATACTGAGAGTCTGCGTGAGAAGTTTTGGACTCGGCAGATACTGCGGATGGGAAGAGAGCAACCGGTAAGACAAGCAAGGTGCAGCCGATTGCAAACGGGATCAACACTTTGCGGATGCTCGTCGCCAGATCCGTTGCGCTCATACGGAACTGCTTCATGTAGTGCTTTTGCATACGCCCTCCGTAAGCTCACAGTACTGGTACTGAAAGAAGCTATCCAAGGTCAGTGATTCAGATCCATAAGGTTCAACGCTACCAATTATGCGCGCGCCGTGCACCAGGCGACCACCTATCGCGAGCAGGGCGCCGGTGGCGTGGATCACAACACGCCGGATTTTCTCGTCAAGCTGGCGCGCGACAGCATCGACAACGGCGCCGACATGTTCGTGGCTCACGGCGTGCACGCGCTGCATGGTGTGGAGATCTACAACGGCAAACCGGTGTTTTATGGCGTGTCCAATTTCGTGTTTCAGACCGGACTGCAATTCGGGGCGAGCTACGATGTCATCGCCAACAACCAGATTGCGATGGAGAATCCAGCCAGCCACGACGGGCTGCTGACGACCAGTCATTTCGAGAATGGCAAGCTCACCGAAGTGCGCCTGTATCCGGTGGAATTGGGTGGCAGGAAGCGACCGCTGTCGCAGATGGGCATACCCACGACACCGAGCCCGGCAGAAGCGCAGCGCATCCTGCGGGACTTGCAGCAGTTTTCCATGCCCTTCGGAACCAGGATTTCGATTGAAGACAATGTCGGCGTGATCAGGATCGGCAAGTAGCGGCGTTGCGCGAAAAGACTCTGGCAAAAACTCAGCCCGCCGCGCTATCCTCGCGGCGATACAGGCGCCGCTCATCTCAGGTCCAACAACAATTCGGGAAGGATGCCAGATCATGCTGCGATCCAGTTTCTCGCTCCAACTCCTTGCAGGTACGGCGCTGGTTGCGTCTGCCGTCGGCGCACATGCAGCCATTCCATGCGCAGGCATGACCGCAACCGCGCTCAAGGGTGGCGCCATCACCTCTGCCCAGGTTGTTGCGGCCGGACAGTTCGCTCCTGCAGCGGGCGGGCCGCCTGAAGCAAGGGCGCTTTATCCCCAGCTGCCTGCGTTCTGCAAGGTGAACGCCACACTGAAACCGAGTGCCGATTCCGATATCCGCATTGAAGTGTGGCTGCCGGTAGAAGGCTGGAACGGTAAGCTGGTGCAAAGTGGCAACGGCGGCTATAGCTCGAATTTCAGTTACGGTGGCATGGCGCGGGCGCTGCTGGCGGGTTATGCGGCGACCAGCAGTAACACTGGGCACGAAGGCAATTCCGGTTCCTTTGTGATGGGCCATCCGGAAAAGCTGATTGATTGGGGCTATCGCGCCGTTCATGAAAATGCGATGGCGGCCAAGGTGATTGTCGAAACTCACTACGGCAATGCATCGAAGAGAGCTTACTTCGAGGGTTGCTCAACCGGAGGCCGTCAGGCTTATGGCGAGGCACAGCGTTACCCTGCCGACTTCGATGGCATCGTCGCTGGTGACCCGGGCATCAACTTCACACACCAGACCGCGGCACAGACATGGATAGCACAGCGAGTGCACCGTGAGCCGGGCGCAGCCATTCCGGCGAGCAAGTTTCCGCTCATTCACGACGCGGCACTGGCTGCCTGCGATGCACACGACGGCGTTAAGGACGGGGTGATCGAAAATCCCCTGCAGTGCAAGTTCGATCCGGGCGCGCTGCTGTGCAAGAGCGGCGATGCGCCTGACTGTCTGACCGCTGCACAACTGGAAACAGCACGCGACATGTATCGCGGCGCGGTGAGCGCCAGCGGCAAGCAAATTTTCCCGGGGCTGATGCCGGGAAGCGAACTTGGCTGGGGCTCGCTCGGTGGCCCGGAGCCGATGGGATATGCATTGGAATCCTATCAATTCGTGGTCATGAAAAATCCTGCCTGGGATTACAAAACGCTGGATCTCGATCGCGATGTGGCGTACGCGGAAAAGACTGTGGCCAGCCTGGTCAATAACAATGATCCGAACCTGAAACCGTTCTTCGCGCGCGGCGGCAAGTTGCTTGGTTACCATGGTGCAGCTGATCCGGGCATCACACCGCTCAACAGCATCCACTACTACGAGAGCGTGGCAAAGACGCTGGGCGGGGTGAAGGCAATATCCAATTCATACCGCTTGTTCATGGTGCCCGGCATGTTGCATTGTGGCGGTGGCGACGGCACCAACACCTTCGACATGATCGCTGCGGTGGATAACTGGGTGGAGACCAACAAGGCGCCGCAGAGCATTCCTGCCTCGCGGGTTCGTGACGGCAAGGTGGATCGCACCCGCCCGCTCTGTCCCTATCCGCAGCAGGCCGTATACAAGGGATCCGGCAGCACGGACGATGCCGCGAACTTCATGTGTGCAGTAAAGAAATGAAGAGCAACGCCGGCCAAACCGATTGAACATCGGCCTGGTCTGGATCGGTAAGCGTCAGGCTGCCGGCGCTGAATATCCGGGATCAGAATTTCGGGCTCAGCCAGCCATCAATGGTGTTGACGGTGGCCGTGGTGGTGTTGCCGTACTTGTCATTGATCGGCGTCGTGCCATGCGTCGCTCCCTCGATGAAAATGAGTGAGCGGTCGGCACTGGTGGCGTGATCGTAAATGGTCTCGGCGGTCACCAGCAGCTGGCCTGCAGACATGCTCAACACCAGTAGCGGAACTTTAATCTTCTCGACGGCAGATACCACACTGTTGTACGACGACTGATAATCGATGCCCTTGATGTAATCCGGGCCGTAGGCATAGTCGGGCAATGCACGGCAGGCCCAGGTGTTGAGGAACCTGCGCACCGTGGTCACGTATCCCGCCGACATGTTGGGAACGGGTGAGATCGCGGTCTTGTAGGGCTCGCGCAGTGAGTGCACCACTTCATTCACTCTGCTGCCATCGGGTTTGACCAGCCAGTGGGCAGCGTGGGTGCGCGCCTCGATATTGACGTCGTAGCTGTAGATCTGGCCCGCGCCCAGTTCACTGCCCGGCACATCGAAGGGCTCGTCGTTGGCATACTTGCCCTGTCCGGCTTTGATTATTGCCAGCCTGTCCAGCGCCGTCTTGATCAGCTTGTTCATGCGCTTCGCCTGTGCGTCCGCATAGTCCTTGATGAAAGCTTCGCTATATGTTGCGCCGGTGGGCGGATGAAAGCCGTTCGCCGGGTTGTACAGATTCAGTTTCGGATCAAGCTGCGTGGCCTTGTTCTCATCGGTAATCGCCGGGTCCAGCGACGTGAGCGTGATGGCGCCGAAGCCCAGTGACGAATCCAGCAGGATCAAGCCGTCCGCTGCGGGCATACCGGCCAGCGTGTCCGGGCAGGGAACAATCCGTTCCTTGCCCTGGCATGCCGCTACGCCGTTCTCGGCGATGAACTGGTAAGCAGCCATGGTCGGTCCGCCGCCGCTGTGTCCGAGCAGCACCACCTTGGTGACGCCCGGCACTTGCCTGAGATAGCTGACGCCTTTGCTGACTTCCAGCAATAGCTTGTCCGTGTCGAGAATATCGTTGCCGCTCATCGTGGAATTCTGGGCCAGCACTGTGTAGCCCATCGACGCAAGACCGGGGCCGCCCTTGGCGCCGAGAATGGTGATGTGCTCCAGGAAGTTGCCATTGGGGTGCATGATCAGAATGCCAACATGGCTCTTCTTTGAATTCACATCCGTCGGTTGATACAGCACTGCAGGTCCCGTACCGCGAATACCCACGAAGGATCGCTTGTACATTGCGGGCGCATTCGCTGCAGGCTGCTGCGACCACGCCGAGGTACAAATGAGCAAAACCAGCAATGACATGACTGATTGGAGTGACTTCATGACCTGTATCCCTCTCCGTTCGATGATGTTTTATACGTTGTATCGATATGCCGGTGAATTGCACGCGGGATGCTCACCTGCCTGCTACGCTGTCGGTAATCAATTTTCTGTAGATCGTCATAGATTTGTGGCCGATCGCTGCGTCTGTCTTTTTCTGCTCGAACGCTTTTCAGCTGGTAACGCTAGCCTGGGCGTCGTGACAGACCTGACGTGTTGTGAACTTCGTCGTTGCCGAGGGGGTGCCGAGCAGATGATCTGCGCGACAAGTCCTCGAATCCCTTTACGCTGTCGTCGGCCACGTTCAAGGACGGCGCGATGCTGCCCATCAGGGTGTCGAATCTGGATCGGCCGGGCGGACCGGCGAATTGCGTTGGCCAGAACGTGTCGCCGCAATTGTCGTGGAGCACTCCGCCGGAACTGACGGTTGCGGAACTCAACGCAAAACTGGAAGGTCATGTCAGGCGCGCGGCGGCGATTGTCGGCCTGTTCACGCACCCCTGAAGACATCGTCAGAAGTGATCGCTAGAACCGCTGAAATCCTGATCGGCCTTGTGCATCGGGCGGATTGCGATTGTTCTCGCAAATATCCTCGGTCACTCGCGTGCCGGGAGGCGCCAGTTTGTAGGTCACCCTGGCGTCCCAGGGCTGGGTGAATGTGCCGGGGTCTTCAATCGTGACGCGGATCTCCATCGTCTCTTGCCCGGTGCGCCGGTAGCGCTCGACGATGTGCAACTGCTCGGTGTGTGGCATACCGATCTGATCCAGCGTTGTTCGCTCCAGGAAGCCCGCATTGTCGATGACCAGTGTGTCGCCTTCCCACTTGCCAACCGCATCGCCCATGAAGCCCGGATCAATGTATTCGGGATGACTCGCATTCATCGGGATGGCCCGAAAGCGATTGCCTTCCATGAACAGCATGGTCAGCTGTGCAGGCGTCTCGATGATCTGCACCGGCACATCGTCCCCGAACAGCATCAGCGGTATGCCGCCGGGCAGACACTGGGCGAGGGTGCTGGCAAACGGGAAACCTGCTTCGGAGTCCTTGATGCGTTTTTCCAGCAACTCGGCAGCCCAGGGCAGCATCGGCGGCAACTGGCCATCCACAGTGCGCAGCACGCGTTCGCGCTCGGGATAGCTCGAGGATCCCTTGTAGTCGGCGTTGAGCCAGATGCCGTCGAGGCTACCGGGTCCTTTGGCAACGGCGGCCATTGATGTGTCTTTTTGTGCGCATCCCGACACCATGGTCAGGCACAGCATTGCCGCACTGAGGGCGCTGATGGATGCGATGGACGTATGGCGTAAGCGCTTCATGGGGGCAGTATCTCCGTCAGGATTTCAGCTACAGCGAAAAAGCCGGCGTTTGCTAAGGGCTCTTGCTCTCCCCGCCGATTGCCTTGCCATTCACCAGGATCTTCAGCAGCGAGCCGCCGTTGGTACCTTGCTTGAGCGGGTGTATGACCATGCTCACCTTGTCGCCCGGCCTGATCGAGTCTCGCCGCCAGCCATCCCCCACCAGTTGTACCGGGCCCTTGCCTTCGATTGACCAGTTCACGGGTTGACCCTTGTCCATCACAACGATGTCGATCCAGATGTGTGGATTGGTCCACTGGAAGTTTCTGACCGTACCTTCGAGGCTGATTTCCCTGGTCATGTCGAACATCGCGTAGGAGTGATGCGCGACTGCGGGCATGGCAACGAACAACGCTATCGCACTGATCGACCGCCCTGCAGCAGACAAGAATTCTGGAAGTCGCATGTAACACCTTTTTTGATGAATGCTTGGGCTAAGAACTCGGCAACCTGCATTGCGGGCGAGTCGTAAAGATCTTATGGCCCGGCGTCCAACATTCCCCTCTGCGCCGAGTATGGCGGTCGTGCTCACTGCGCTCAATGCTGATCTCGCGGGCAAAGACATGTCAGCGATGCGACAGCATGTTGATGTATTCTCGATGAGTGAGCTGTCGGGGAGCTGTCATTGCACTCGTTGGCTATCTGCCGGTTGATGTATCCACATCGTCTACGGGGGAAAAATGCATACAATAAAACTTGCCGCGTTCGTCATTCTCACCAGCTGCATCGCAATCGGCGGCAACGCTGCTGACAACATTCCGGCGAATGCCACGGGACCATACGACAATGTTCCGCAGTGGCTCAAGCCGGTGGCCGCGGGCCGGTATATCTATCCGCTCACGGTGTTTGCCCAGTCGCCGGACCGCATTTTCATCGGCATCGGCGGCACCAGCCTGCCGCTTGACCCCAAGATCAAGTACGACGGCGATAGCTGGCGCAAGGAGTATCCCGACGCGCGTCCGGATCACAAGGTGTTCGTCGTGGATCGCAACGGCAGGATCATCGAGGACTGGGCGCAATGGGACCAACAGATCCAGTGGCCGCATCGCATCCGGATCAATCCTTACGATCCTGAGAAGCACGTATGGATTATTGACCGCACCAGCCAGCAGATCCTCGAGTTCACCAACGATGGCAAGAAACTGCTCAGGACAATGGGCGAACGTGGTGTTGCCGGCACCGACAGCAAGCATTTCGGTCGCCCGACGGACATCGCCTGGCTGCCCGATGGAACCTTCTTCATCAGCGATGGCTACGATAACTCGCGAGTGATGAAGTTCGACAGGAACGGCAGGTTTCTGCTCGAGTGGGGCACGAAAGGCACGGGTCCCGGACAGTTCAATCTCGTGCACGGTCTGGCGATTGGCCCCAATCACGAAGTGTATGTCGTCGATCGCGACAACAAGCGTATTCAAATCTTCGATGTGAACGGCAAGTTCCTCAGACAGTGGCCGGTCAACGAGCGTCCCACGGCCGTGATCGTTGATGCACAGCAGAACGCATGGGTGCTCGAGGGCAACCCCGGCGGCAAGCTGGGCAAGCACGATCTCAGCGGCAAGTACGTGAGCTCCTGGGGAGCCGAGGGCAACTTCCCGGGCGCCATGCACGCACCGCACGACATGTCAGTCGATTCCGAAGGTGCGCTCTACGTGTCGTATTCGCCTGCCCATCGTGTCGACAAGTATGTTGCCAAGGCCGGCGCCGACCAGTCGCAGCTGGTGGCACAGCGGTACGTCGAGAACCCCGGCAAGTAGGTACCGGTGATTCGGTCGGGGCGGAGGATCAATTCGATCGACGCCCCCGCCGTCAAGGCTGTGCAGGAGCAGCTGTTACAGCAGAGGAAATCATTTCAATTCCCGGGCCGCCCATCACTGGAGGCCTGGCGCCCATGCGTCCGGTAGCTGCCACCTGAGTGGAACCCATCTGGGACCGGACGATCATGCACCGGCCCAATTCCAGCAAATAATCTATGGCCTGCGCCCTTTAAGTTATAGGGTCTAACTGGACTATTGCCCTGTTAAGTTGTGTTAATGTTAAGGCGCAAATCTACAAAAAAATGTGCAGCTAGCAGTGCTGCGATGGGGAATCAATCCAGGCGGACAGACCTTGAAACGGGCTTCCAGTGTCAAGCTGGTGGCCGCTATAGAAAATCAACGAAAGGAAAGGGGGAATCCGATGAAAATCATGAAATCCAGTAACCCGACCATGTTGCTCGTGGGGACCAGCGCACTGGCATTCGCGTTTACGGCGCATGCACAAACGGCACCGAAAGAAGATGTGCTGGAAGAAATCGTCGTCACCGGTTCACGCGTGATCACCAACGGCAACAACAGCCCGACGCCGGTGACGGTGGTCGACGCGCAGGACTTGCTGACCGTACGTCCCGGCACGATTTCCGATGCGTTGAACAGCCTGCCTGTATTTTCCGGTTCCAATGTGGCGAGTTTCGAATCCCAATCCTGGCATTGGTGCCGGTGGCGGCGGCAATGGCGCGCGCAGCAGCCTCAATCTTCGCAACCTGGGCGAAGCGCGCACGCTGGTGCTGCTCGATGGCCACCGCGTGCCCTCGACGACCTCCACCAACGTCGTCGACGTCGGACATGATTCCGCAGATGATGCTCAAGCGCGTGGACCTCGTGACCGGCGGTACCTCGGCGGTGTACGGTTCCGATGCCATCGCCGGCGTGATCAACTTCATTACCGACCGGAATTTCAACGGCGTGAAGGTCAATGCGCAGACCGGCGTCGCCGAGGAGGGCGACGGCAAGCAATATCAGGCTGGCGTGGCCTGGGGTACGCCGCTGGGCTACGGGCGCACATCGAGACTGAGCTACGAGTACCACAAGGACGATGGCATTCCCTACCGCTCGGCGCGCCCGCACAACTGGCAGTGCGGCATGATCGGCAACGGCAACTCGCTTCCCTACTCCACCACCTGCGGCCTGAAGCGCTTCGACGTGACCTTCGGCGGCACCATCCGCAGCGGTGTGCTGCAGAATAATCAATTCATCACCCCCGGTGTGCTGGCGCCGTTCGTGTCGACGGGCACCAATGCCGTTACGGGCTCGACGCAGGTGGCGATCGGCGGTGATGGCGCGTCGCTGGACGCCTCCCTGAAGGCTTCGCTGCGACAGCCACCAGTTGTTCGGGCGCCTGGACTACGACTTTACTGACGATCTGCACGGCTATGTCGAGGTGGCCGGCAACAAGAAGGAGAATGGCTTCTACTCCGGCTGGCTGGGAATCAATAACCTGACCATCAGCCGCGAACAATGCCTTCCTGCCTGCGTCAATTACGACTGCATATCACGAATGCCGGCCAGACGATTTTCAGCTTCGGCAAGTTCATCAACGGCGACACGCGCCTGAACTCGCAGGTGGAAGAGACGCAGATCTTCGCGATGGCGGGCCTGGAAGGCAAGCTGGGCGAGTATGACTGGGAGCTGGGGTTCGTCCACGGCGACGCGAAGCTGGATAACACCAATGTCAACAACACCAACAACTTCCATCTGCTTGCGGCGCTGGATGCGGTGACGGTAACTTCGGCAATGTCGGCACCACCGGACTGCCAATTGGCTCGACCGTTTGCAATGTCGCGCTGACCGCTCCGGGCAAGTTCCCGGGCTGCGTGCCGCTCAATCCGTTCGGCCCGGGGACCGAATCGGCCCAGGCCCTGGACTATGTCCTGGGCGACACCAACTACGTCGGCAAGACCAAGCAGGATGAGGTATCCGGCAGCATCAGCGGCAAGCCCTTCAGCACCTGGGCAGGCCCGGTGGCCATGGCGCTGTCTGCCGAGTGGCGCAAGCAGACCTTCAGCAGCGTCAGCGGCATGCAGCCGGTCGATGCGGCCAACGCCGCAAGCCAGACGAACTGCGCGGCGCTGGGTCTGCGCTTCAACTGTAACGCGCTGCTGGCCGAATGGGGCAACACCTTCGCCAGCCGTTCGCCGGTGTCGCAGACCGTTCAGGAGGCGCCTTCGAAGTTCGATGCGCCGCTCGCTCACGGACGTGACGCTGGTCAAGGCGCTGAACCTCAACGGCGCGGTGCGCTATACGGACTACGACACCAGCGGTAACTCCACGACGTGGAAGGTGGGCCTCGACTGGCACCTGAATGATTCCTGGCGTGTCCGTGGCACGCAGTTCGCAGGACATCCGCGCACCCACGCTGGATGACCTGTTCTC
Organism: uncultured Pseudomonadota bacterium; assembly: GCA_963748005.1. Taxonomy (GTDB): domain Bacteria; phylum Pseudomonadota; class Gammaproteobacteria; order Steroidobacterales; family Steroidobacteraceae; genus CAILZL01. The sequence continues at coordinate 484,872 of CAVVHH010000002.1, read as the reverse complement.
GCCATCGGTAGGCCAGACCCAGAACGTTCACGGACCGGCTGTTCATGCCCCGTTGCAGAACACGACGGCCTACCGTTACCTGGTGGGCGTTCCAACCCTGAAGGCGGAGATCGGGCACACGACCACCGCGGGCATCGTGTGGCAACCGCAGTCGACTGCCGGGCTTCAGCATATCGGTGGATGGCTTCGACATTGAGGTCGACGAACGCGCTCTACCTGTTTACCGGCACGGACAACACGACGCAGGATACCTGCTACGCCAGCGGCGGCAGCTTCTCCGGCGTGCGAACTGCAGACGCGCGCGCTGGGCAACTTCATCGCCAACACGGCCGGCAAAATGTCGTGACGGCCTGGTACCAGAAGTCACTCAACATCGCCTCCGTTCACACCTGGGGCGGCGATCTCGAGATGAACTGGTCGACGCGTATCGGCTCGCATCCGTTGCTGGTGCGCGGCATGCTGACGTGGCAGCCGCATCTGAAGTATTTCCGGTCCTTCCTGCCGACGCTTGATCAGGGTGGTGTGGCCTACGGCACGGGCGGCCTGCAGGCCTCGCCGTCGACGCGTGCCACGCTGCAGGTTCGCTATGGCATTCACCGAGCGCCTGGTTGTCGATCTGCAGACGCGCTATCGCAACAGCCTGGCGATGCTCGGCGATCCGACCGTGACAACGGATGGCGTGCCGATCCCGGGAGTGACGTTCACCAGCCTGAACCTCAACTACCAGCTGCCCGTCGGTGCGGCCACGATGGACCTGTTCCTGAACGTGCAGAACGCTGTTCAACCAGCAACCGCCGCCGGCGAACTTCTATGGCACCCTGCCCAACGTGGGTCAGTTTGGCGGCTTCGCAGTGGGTGACGACCCCATCGGCCGCTACTACACCGCTGGATTGCGCTACAAGTTCTGAAGCCTGGTTTGATTGCTGCGGGCGGGTATGGAACCCGCCCGCAGCGTCAGTAGCGCACTGTCAACGCTGTGGCGATACTTTCGGCGAGGTTGCCATCCACATTGATGGGGTTACGGCTGCGCCCGCTCGGGGATGCAATCTGGCAGGCATGCTATCGTGGTGCGCCGACAGGATATTTCCAGACTTGAAGTCGGATACCTGCACACGAATCCATCCAGCATATAGTTAAAGGCGAATCATGAACCTGCTCTTGCAATTGTCCGGCCCTGTGCGTCGTATGACTCAGCTGGTGGCTCTGTGCCTGTGTGCATGCCTGGCCGTAACTGTAGCGGGCGCTGCCGACACGCAACGCGATGCGCGTGTGCTGCTGATAGTCTGGGATGGTCTGCGGCCGGACATGATCAATGACAACGACACGCCAAACCTTGCCGGGCTGCGAACACGTGGCGTCGATTTTACCGACCATCATTCGACCTACCCGACGCTGACCATGATCAATGCGTCCAGTTTCGCAACAGGAGCCTATCCCGGCACGCACGGCTTCTATGGCAACTGGATATGGATACCGCAGGCTCACGGACGGGATTCTGCTGATCGCGTCGTCGATTTCCAGCAACCGGTGTTCACCGAAGACTATGCAATTCTGCAGGCGGTCGATGCCGCGGAAAAAGGCCGGCTGTTTGCCGTACCGACGGTGTTTGAAGTGGCTGAACGTGCAGGATTGAGCGTGGCGGTGATGGGCAAGGGCGGTCCAACTTACATACAGAATCGCAATGGCGAAACGCCGTTCATCGACGACCGGACCGTCAGGCCACTCAGCTTTGTACAGGGGCTTACTGCTGCGTCAATTCCCCTGCCGAGGCTTTGGGCTAAGGCCTATCCGGCGAATCCGCAACAGACCGGTCAGACCGATGATCCGACTGCCAACGGCCGCGTGCCCTTGATGAAGGACGGTGTGACCACCGATCCAACCAAACTCGATGCCGCACCGTTTGTTAACGTCAACGCTTATCACGCGCGTGTGTTGAAAGATTACGTCCTGCCAACGTTGAAGCCACACCTGGCAATGCTCTGGCTGCGCAATCCGGACTCGACTGAACATGCATTCGGTCCCGGCGCGGGCGCCGTACGCCAGGCACTGCGTGACACCGATGCGCTATTCGGCACGGTACTGGCTCGTCTCAAAGAACTGGGGCAGGACACGACCACCAACATCATGGTCGTCTCTGATCACGGGCATAGCCATGTTTCAGGTCCGCTTGACAAGTTTCCCTTGCGTGCAATCAACGATGGTGTGCTTGGATCCGTCGATCCCAACGGATTTGCGGTATCGGGTGAAGTACGTACTGCCGATCTGCTGCGCCGTGCGGGTCTGCTGGCCTTCGACGGCATGCGCGAGCAATGCAATCCAATCATGAGCGGCATTGGCGCTGATGGTTTGTCAGTGTATCTGCGCAAGCAGATTGATGGGCAATTTGCCTGCAGGCCTGGGGTGCAAGTCACTGGCGATCTTTCCGTTCCCGGCCGGCTGCCCGACCGCGAGCCGTATGTGGTCGTCGCGCTGGATGGCGGCACCGAGTATTTCTATGTCCCATCCCGTAATCGTGAATTCGTCGCCAAAGTGGTTCGCGCTCTGCAGAGTCGCAAGCAATACGGCGCCATCTTTGTCGACAGCAAACGCTACGGCGATCTGCCCGGCACACTGCCTTTGTCGGCCGTTCGTCTGGCCAACGCCGAGGGCAGGAACCCCGATCTTGTGGTGAGTTTCAGCTTCGATGCGAACGCCAGTATTACCGGCACCGCTGGCACCGAATTCTCAAGCAGCGGCGCTTCCGGGCGCGGCACGCACGGCAGTTTCAGTCCACGCGATGTGCACAATGTGCTGATCGCAAGTGGCCCGGCATTCAAAGCCGATTTTCATCGCGATGAATTGCCCTCTGCGAACGTGGATGTCGCGCCGACAATTGCAGCGATACTGGGCTTGAAACTGCCCAAGGCCGATGGACGCGTGCTGAAGGAAGCGTTGCGCGATTCCGGCAACCAGCCGCAACTGCTGCGTACTGAAGTGCTGCGTCCGAAGCAGGTTGCGAACGCGCTCAAGATAGTCGAACCCATCGATCCGGACGGCAACGCAGTTGATACCTCGGCAACGCAGTACTCGATCGAGCTGCATACCAAACTCGTCCGGGATGGAAAACGCGAATACCGTTACTTCGACACGGCCAACGCCGTGCGCAATTGATCTGTAGATCTCTGGCGCTACACTGATTTCACAATTCAAGTTAACAGAGGGGTTCCGTTGTGTTGTTGAACAAAAAGTTTTTCTCTGCCGCTGTTGCGGCGGCAATCGCAATCAGCTGCTGCGCTTCAGCCCTGGCACAGACCGCAGGGGCCGGCCTGCAGCCCTTCGTCGGCACCTGGAAAATAAATCCCGCGAAGACACGCATGGGTGTGAACGGCCCATCGACTCCCACGCCACTGCGCGACCCCACCTTCACCTGGATATTCACGCCCAAGGACTACGGCATACAGATGGACGTCTATGAGAAATATCCGCTACCGGCGCCGACGCGAACGCTGATGATCAATCCCGACGGCAAGATTCGCCCCTGCCAAACTCCCAAGCCCTGCCTGCCGTCGGGCGGCGATCCGAAAGAACAGTCCTATGCCTATCACAAGATGGATGACCACATGATTTCGCGATTGTTCTATGTGAAGGGCAAGATTGTTGAATACGACACCTATTCAGTGTCGGAAGACGGCAAGACGCTGGTGATCACGGCCTGGCACGCGCCTACACCGGACTGGCAGAACATGCAGGTGTTTGACAAGCAGCCGTAGAAAATCAGGAGCGGGGAAACCGGTGTACCGTACTTGCACTCAGGCAACCTGCACTACAAATCAAGATTGAACGTTGTGTTTGCCGGAGTTTCATTGGCCAGCTTGAATGCGCTGGCGCGCTCCAGTTCAATGGGGCGAATCTCGAAGGTCAGGCCGCACGCGAGACAAGGATTTTCCGCAGCCAGCTGCGCTGCTTCCTCAAGGGTGCTGGCCAGAATGAACCAGTAGCCGCCGATGACTTCCTTGGATTCGGCAAAGGGGCCATCGGTGATCATGTGCTTTGAAACAATTTTCTTTTCTCTGGCGAGCCGTTGCCCGGGTTCCATCCGTCCCCTGTCCAGGCCCGTTTCGTACCAGTGATAGAACTTGTCGATTGCATTCTGTATCGCCTCAGGTGACAGGTCCGGGTCCCATTGCCCACGGGAAATCACGAGGTACTCGGATAGCGGCTTTTTCTCGGTCATTGTTATATCCAGTGGTCACCATCAACCTGAGGGAATGGCTGCCGGGTCCATCCACATCGCCTCCCAGATATGGCCATCGGGATCGGCAAGATTGCGGTTGTACAGGAACCCGAGATCCTGAGCGGGATTGATATCGGCCGTGCCGCCATTTTCGCCAGCCGCCTTGTTCATGGCGTCGACTGCATCGCGACTGTCGCAGGAGATGGCCAGCATCACTTCACTTGACGTTGCAGGCGGAACAGGGCGGCTGGTGAAGTTGCGCCACTTGGCGTGCGTCAGCAGCATGACTTTGATCGCCTCGCTCCACACCATGCACGCCGCCGTCTCGTCGGTGAAATGCGGGTTGTTGTGAAAACCGAGGGATTTGTAGAAGGCCATCGATGCGATGAGATTGCTGACCGGCAGGTTCACGAAAATCATCTTGGGCATCACCGGCTCCTTAATGTTCTGCGTGGGCGTTTATCCCAAGGACGAATCCAGGTTGCAGAGTCCGACAGAGCTCAGCAAATTTCCGTTGTGCTGACGAACAGCGTGTCGTAACTGGCTCACTCTGTCGGGGGCGGCAATATGTCGTCGGGCGGACTGAGATCAAAGCGCTGGCGTCCGGTGACGGGGTCCACCGAACGGTCGTATTCAGGGCAGGCGGTGAATTCAGTCATCGTATAGCCACGCTCACGGTGATACAGATAAGTCACCTTGGCGGGTTGATTCAACAGGTCCGGTGCATCCAGGGTGGCGTCGACTTGCAGTGTGTCGGCATCCTTGAGAAACAAACGTTCAGTCACGCGGGCATGCTCGCCGATGGCCGTGCCGGGAACGTTGAAGGCAGGAGTTTCCGGCCGCAGGCCAATGGTTTCCACCACCAGCGTTTGACCTTCCCAATGCGCAACTGAGGTACCCGCATCACTGGGCTCGGGCTCGGCGGGCAAGGTGCGACCATCGGTATACAGACGTCGCACCAGACCGCCCTCCGAGATCACTGTCACGCGACCGGGAGTGAATAGAAACTCGATGCTGCCGCGGAAGCCGCCGCTGAAGCCGCCGAAAGCCAGTGGTCGGCAGTATGTCGATTTGATGTTTATATCATCGGCCAGCGCCTTGTCGCGAAACTCCTTGAGGGCAGACAAGCGCTCGGGCTTGAGCGCAGCTTGCAACGCGGCAGTGGAATCGACCGAGGATTGACGCGGTGTTCCCCATGAGTCACTCCAGTCGGGTAGAGGATTCGATACCACTGTGTCGCCATTGCCGCAGCCTGCCAGGGTGAGGAACAGCATCATGCCGGCCGTGCGCATACTCGCCAATGTTAAACCGCTCATCACAGCGTGCCCTTGTTCTTGTCGAACGCACCGGACGCCGAACCACCCGGGGCGTCGGGTTCGTTCTCGGTGACATGACCATCGGCATGAATGGCCCTGATGAAGGAACCGCCATTGCGTCCGTCCTTGAGCGGGAAATATTCGATGGTGACTTTCTCACCCTTGACCAGCGTGTTCTGTGTCCAGCCGTAGCGCTTGAGCATGGCAACGCTGCCACTCTCGAATGAATACAGCTCGTACCCCTTCTTGCCTTTGACATACATCCACACGAAGGTGTGCGGATTCGTCCATTCGAGTTTGGCCACCGTGCCTTCCGCCGTGCGTCGTTGCGTCAGATCGAACAACGCATAGGAGTGATGCGCGAATGCCGACGCGCTGACCACCAGAAAGGCCATGATCAGCCAATGCATGCAACGCCTCTTCATACAGAATCCCCTATTCAATTGAGCGACCAGGCTCTTGTGCTCGTAACGGTATGCTACCACCCACTCTTGTTTTCGTGGCTATCGGATTCCGGGTCCCGCTTGGTTTTGTTGGATGCCTGCTGCGCTACTTCTTTGCCAGGAACGCCTTGAATTCATTAGCCGACCAGTCGCGGTTTGCCAGGATTTCACCGAGCTGGAATTGGTTGGTGCTGGCGAGCGAACCAATCACTGCCGCATCGAAACCGGCATCGCTGACCAGTTGGCTGGCAACCGCGAGCGCCTCGGCGTCGTCGCCACCGATTGGAATTCCGCGCCGCGCTCCTTGCTTGCGGAAGGCGTCATCGGTAACCGAGTTGAAGTTGATGCAGTTGAAGGCGCGCACCAGACGCTTGCTGTTGAGGGTCTCAGCGTTTGTAAGTCCGACGCCCTTGCGCAGAGCGTCGGCAGCCACCTGACCATCACGATTTACCGAAGGATTGGTGGTATCGATGATGACCTTGCCCGCCAGTTCCCTGGCGTAGTCCTTGCCGATTTGCGGCAGGGCAGCGAAAGGTACGGATACCAGAATCACGCTGCCAAAGGCAGCAGCCTGCTGCGGGGTGCCCGCCTGTACCTTGGGTCCCAGTTCTTTCGCCAGCGGTTGCAACTCTTCCGGATGTCGCGACGAAATCATGATTTCGTGGCCCGCCCTGGCCCAGTGCCGCGCCAGTGCACCACCGATCCTGCCGGTGCCGATGATGCCGATTTTCAATGGTGCCGAAGTGGGCGCGGCATCTGCGGCATGGACGGGCATATTCCATCCCAGCCACATCAGTCCCGACAGCATGCCTGTGAAGGCCGCGAGCAGCCGGCGACGAGCGCGACCCGGGACGAGCATTGGCTTGTGCATGTAACCCCCGTTGAGCATCTGTCTGAAACGCCGTTTAGGGAAGGTCTGATTTACCTGTCATTTTGACCGAAGGAAATCCCGCGGGACGAACGCAGTGAGAAATCTTTCTTTGCTTGGATACTTGGCTATCAGTCACTTGCAAGATTTCTCCCTTCGGTCGAAATGGCAGTAATGGGTTAATCAGACATTCCTTGGCGCCATAAGTGTGCAGGGTCCGCAGCATAGTCACAACCCGGCATGTGGTCAGGCGAGGTTGCTGGCCGGATGTCAGAGTCTGTGGTTACTTCAAGTCGGGTTGGCGCGTGTGATGAAACACATACTCGCCGAGCAGGTGTTCCCCCGTTTCGTCCATTGAAAAAAGCCGCATACGTTGTGTTGCCTGATGCATGCGTCGCAATTCCTCGGCCTTGAGTATGACGATCACTGCATCGCTCGTGGGATCGAAACCGATGTCAGGCACCCGAAAATCCCATCCAGCTTCAACATCATCCAGAACCAGGTCGAGTTTGCGCACGCCCGCAAGCGGCGCGTGCAAATTTGAAACAACGAAATCGTCGTCCGGTGCGATGGTGCAATTCACGCTGCCGCCCGGGTCCAGGCGATACTCGCGAAGACGCAGGCCGGTGGCTTTAAGCCTGTCCAGTGAACCGGGGGTGAGCGTGATGGCGACCTTGCCTTGCCGCATCAGCTCGCGTGTTGCCATTCCCAGGCTAACGATGTTCTCCAGTTGCGCGTTGCAGCTGGCACAGGCGAACAGGTGTTCTTCAACCGCAGCTGTGCGTTGTTCGCCGAGTTCGTCGAGCCAGTACTCAGTCAGCTCTGCGACGCTCAACGGTCGTGTGCAGGCAAGGCGCGTCACGCCGCACCCCCTGCACCATGGAAGCAATCCCGCAGATGTTCGATGCCACGATGGCGAATCACCCGCACGTTAGCGGCAGACACACCCAGCTCCGCTGCGACTGTTTCAGCCGGTGCATCGTTGTAAAAGGTCATCACCAGAACGGTTCGCTCCCGGGCCGGCAGGTGATCCAGACACTTTTCCAGGCGCTGAGTATCCAGGGGCGGCGGTGCCGCGGCCTCTGCAAGGGGAAAATCCTCGGCGTAGGTGTCGAGGATGCGTTCGCGCCGCCGCTGCCCACGACGTTGGTCGATTACCATCTGCCGGCACGAGCCCAGCACGAACGAAGCGATGCGCTCCGGTTCGTGTATGTCGCGTGTTCGCAGTTTTTCCAGCGTCATGATCAACACATCCTGCACCAGATCGGCAGCCGCCTGTGGGCTGCGCAGGTGCTTGAGGCCATACAGCCGGACACGAGGCGCCAGCCTGCGATAGAGCTCAGACTCCGCCGCAATATCGCGCCCGGGGGCCGCGCCCATGATTCGGCGGGCGAGAACTTCATCGGCATTTTCCGTGGGTGGCTGCACCGCTTAAGCATAAGAGCTCCTTTTGATAATCGGAAGTGTAACGGCTGGCCTGGTCGTTACACCTCCATGCAGTTTCGACCCATCTCAATCCAAACCAGGGAGCTGTATCCATGATCACCAACACTCAGTCCGGCACCAATATCCAGGAAGTCGCCGACGGCATTTTCCGAATCAATACGCCCGTCGCCATTCCGGGTGCGGGCGCATTCAGCTTCAACCAGTACCTGATTGTCGATGACGAGCCGGCTCTGTTTCACACCGGCATGCGGCAATTGTTTCCTCTAGTCAGCGAAGCCATCGAGCGCGTCATTCCGCTCAAGAGCCTGAAATACCTTGGCCTGTCCCACTTCGAGGCTGATGAATGCGGCGCCCTCAATGAATTTCTGACGGCAGCCCCCAATGCCATGCCGATCTGTGGTGGCATTGCGGCCATGACTTCAATCAATGATTTCGCGATCCGACCACCGCGCGCTCTGGCCGATGGTGAAGACTTGCCCATCGGTCGTCGCACCCTGCGCTGGTTCGATACTCCGCACATGCCGCACTCCTGGGAATGCGGTTTGATGATGGAAATGAAGACCCGTACTTTTTTCTGCGGCGATCTATTTACCCAGGGCGGTAAGGGCGAAGTGGCGCTGACCACGGAAGACATCCTTGGCCCCAGTGAAGCATTTCGTCAGCCGATGGATTATTACGCGCACGCACCACAGACGACGCGAATACTGGGACGATTGGCAGCAGAACAGCCGACCACATTGGCGTGTATGCATGGCAGCACCTGGAGTGGTGACGGGGCGGCGCTGCTGCGATCACTTGCCACAGTGTTGAGCAAGGCGAATTAGCTCAGCGCGTGCAGCGAAGGCCCGGAGATGATTGGAAGACGGGTGAAGAACCGGGGCTGCCGGAGTGGGTGTCGGTTTCGAAGCCGGGCTATTTGTGAAGAGCCTTCGCGATCTTCACAGGGCTTTGCAAATCGTCTGAAAAGCCCAGTTTTGTGCGCCCCTCTTTGCACGCGACGATGTTTCAATAACCTCAACGATTCAGGAGGTTTCTATGTTCATCATCGCTTTTGTTTTTATCGCCACTACCGTCGTGCTGTTGAGTCTGGTCGGCCAGACCGACTACCAGTTTTAAGGAAACCCTGATTAACGTCATGCCCGCGAACGCGGGCATCCAGTAAGACGATGATTCAACTGGGTTCCCGCGTACGCGGGAACGACGAAAAAGGAGTTAATCAGACCTTCGCTAACGACCGATCCGCGGTTGCTCGTCGCCTAATCCCCCTCTCGCCCGACCTCACGGTCGGGCTTTTTTTAAGGCTCACACTGGATGGGATCTGGGGCCCGTTGGAACGTCAGAACATCAGCGCGCGAAGTCCAGCATCTGATAGCCGTTTGCGTCGACCCCGTTGCGCTGGTTCTCGCACACGCTCTCCAGAACCCGTGCATCATCGGGAGACTTCTTGTAGATCTGTCGGCGACTCCAGGGCTTTGAAAACACCTTGGGATCATCAACGGTTACCAGCATCTCCAGTGTGATGGGGTCCGTGCGTCGAATGCGGGTGATGACGTGCAGGTCCTCGCTATGCGGCATGCCGACCTGGTCAAGCGTGGTCTTGGTGGTGAGCCCGACGGTGTCAACCACCAGCGTGTCACCTTCCCAATGTCCCACCGAGTCGCCGTGGTAGGTCGGCTCCAGGTCGTCCTTCGGCGGATGTTGCTGGTTCAGGTAGATGAACCACATTTCGTTGTACGCAGTGGAGATCACCGTGACCTGACCGGGCGTCTCCAGAATTTGCACCGGCCCGTCGACCGCGGCATGCAGCATGTAAGGGATGCCCTGGGGAAGGCACATCGACGCCGTGTTGGGAAATGCCTTGAGATTTTCGGCATCCACCAGGCGTTTTTCCAGCAGCTCCGCGGCCCAGGGCAGCAAGGGCGGCAATGTCCCATCAACGGTTTTTGCAGCGCGCGCGCGCGGTGGATTGGTAGTGCTGCTGAGATAACCCTGCATCCGCCACAGGCCACTGATGCCCTTGGTGCTTTTCTGCCAGGGAGTGGCGCCTTTCAGATAATCCGCCGGCTGGGCGGTGCCCACCGCGGGAATCAGCGCGGCGAGCAGCAGTGCGGCCACCATCGGGACGCAATTGCGAACGGCTTTACCGGAGTGCCGTGCCTCATACGCAGGCTGCTTCATTTGTAGCCCTGAATCGTGGCCGAGGAAGTTCCACCATCGCCGATTGGAACTCCATCCTTCGACAGGAAGGTCAGGTAACCCCCGGTCCGGCCCTCTCTGAGCGGGCGAACCTTCGCGACTACCTTGTCGCCCGGCTTGAGCGAGTTGAACTTCCAGCCATGGCCTTTGAGCACGCCCGGCGTGGGGCCTTCAATGATGTACTTGTAGGGGCCGTTCGGACCGTCCACCATCAGCTCAATGAAGATATGCGGATTGGTCCACTGGAATTCGTGCACCGTACCCGCGACTTCGACTTCCTTGGTGTCGTCGAACATGGTGTTGGAGTGATGCGCCAGTGCGGCCGACACGGATAAGACCGCAGAAACCACCCCAAAACCAACCCATTTGCTGAGCTTCATGTTACCCCCGTCATTGCCACGGCTTGATTGCAGCCTTGTACCGAATCAGTTTGCCATACGTCCAGTGAGCACGGCGAATTGGAGTGCATTCTGCCAGAATTAAGACATGCAGGCAGCGCGGTCCAGTCACGCCACCGGGCAGCTGCAACAGCCTCGTCACAACCAGCCCGCGTCGACCCTGTATTCCTGTGCTGAACAGGCGCGCGCATCGTCAGAGGCGAGGAACAGTGCCAGCGGCACCACGTCCTCCGGGCCCACCTTGTCGGGCAACACCTGGTTGCGTTTGATCTCAAGTTCGCCTTCGGGTGTCAGCCACTTGTCGATCTGGCGCTGCGTCATGATCCAGCCCGGTGTGATCACGTTGATGCGGATGCGATGTTCACCAAGCTCGACCGCAAGGCCGCGTGTGAGGCCGATGACCGACGACTTTGCAGTGGTATACACCGGCATGTTGCGGGCCTTGCCACCGTAGGAATTGCTGCCGAAGTTGATGATCGAACCGCCGCCCATCTGCTTCATGCCGGGCACCACGGCCTGGATGGCGAAAAACGCCGGGCGCTGATTCACCGCGATGCGCGCATCGTAGTACTCGGGTGTCACGTCCATGAAGTTGTGGCGGTCGTCGTTGGCCACGTTATTGATGAGTATGCGGAAGTCGCCCACCGCCCTGGCAGCATCGCGAATCGCTGCCTGCAATGCCGGGATATCGGTGACGTCGGTCTTGCGATACCACGGGCGTGACAGGCCGGCCTTGTCTATTTTTTCTACGAGCGCCTGCGAGGGGCCTTCGGCGATATCCACAAATGCCACCCGCGCGCCTTGTTTCGCAAATGCCTCGGTGAGGCAGCCGCCGATGCCTGAGCCCCCGCCGGTGATGAACACGCTGCGCCCGCGCAGTGATGGATAGCTGGCGCCTTCGCTGCGAGCGGCGGCGGAATCGCGATGATCGGTGGACATTCGAAGCCTCGCTGAGGTGGAGTTTTCAAGGTGCGTTGCAGTATAGATATTTCGTCAGAACTTGGCAGAAGCTGTATTCATTTCTCAGAGATGTCCGCTCACTGCACAATGCCGGATAAGATTCTCCAAAAAAGCAGCATGACACTCTGTACTCACGGAGACCGGCATGGACAACCTGACGCATACCCTGATCGGCACATTGGTCGGCGACACCGCGACGCGCTTCACTTCGAATTCCAGTTCAGGCCTGCCGCCTGATACGCGCCGCAGTCTGTGGGTGGGCGTGATGGCGGTGGGCAGCAATCTGCCGGATGCTGATTTTATTTATCCGCTGCTGACTGGCAGCAAACTCGATTACCTGTCTGAACATCGCGGCCACACGCATACCCTTATTGGCGCAGTGGCCATCGGGTTGTTGATCTGGCTGGTGTGTGACTATGCGCTGCGACGACGAAAATTGCAGCTCACGCGCTGCGACCGATATGGTTTGTTCGGCATTGCAATGCTTGCACCGCTGTTGCATGTCGCCATGGATTTCACCAATTCCTACGGTGTGCATCCCTTCTGGCCACTGGACAATCACTGGTTCTATGGCGATGCAGTGTTCATCATCGAACCTTTGTTCTGGGCCGCTTGTGTGCCGCTGGTTTTTACCTTGAAAACCAGGGTCGCGCGCGGATTGGTCATGCTGGCGCCTGTCGCGGGCATTGTTCTGGGTACCAGGACTCAGCTTGTGCCGCCAGCCCTGTGCTTCATATTGGCAGCGCTAAGCATGGTCATGTTCGTGATCGGTCGATTCGCGAAGCCGCGACTTGCGTTGCTTGCCGGTCTTTGTGTCTGGCTGGCAATCACGGCGGGCTTTGCTTTCGCCAGCCGAATTGCTGATGAGCGTGTGATGGCCACCAGCAGACAACAATTTCCTCTGGCACAAATACTGGATCGCATCCTGTCACCGCTGCCCGCGAACCCACTGTGCTGGGCGCTCATCCTGGCGCAAACAGAGGGTGATGAATATGTGCTGCGCAGTGCCATGGTGTCGCTTGCGCCTGTTCTGGTTCCGGCTGAAGCATGTCCGCTGCGAACCGCTGTTTCGCAACTCACTGCGCCGCTGCAGCCCATGGGAGTTGCTGACAGAGCCGGCTGGCGCTGGCTGGGTGAAATACGCATGCCGCGCAGTCAACTACGCAACCTGGCAAATCGCTACTGCGAGGCTGCCGTGCTGCTGCACTTTGCCCGTGCGCCATGGACCAGCGTTATTAACGATAGATTGATTCTGGGCGATTTGCGTTACGACCGCGAAGCCGAGCTGAGTTTTGCCGAAATTGAATTGCAGAACAGCAACTCCTGTCCGAATGCACCGCCCTGGTTGCCGCCAAGAAGTGAGCTGTTGGATAACACGGGGAGCTAGATTGCAGTAGAGGTGGTGCTCGCCTTTACTGCAATGGATGTTTATTCTTTCTTCTTGTGACCTGAAACGAATACAAAAAAGGGGAACGCCATGACTTCGCTTTCAGCAGCGGCCATCGAGACTGAAAAAGATCGCCGGCGATTCCTGCGTTTTCTTGCAGCCAGCCCGCTGCTTGCGTTGCCTGAATACGTGCAAGGGCAGGCCAGTGGCTCGTTGACCAGTCCTGCCGACGCGCTGAGTGTCATGGACTTTGAAGAAGCGGCGCGACGAGTTCTGCCGCCGGCCCACTGGGGGTATCTGGCCACGGGCACCGACGATGACGCCACACTCAAGGACAACATGGCTGCGTACAAGCAGATCCAGATCCGCCCGCGTCGTCTGGTGGATGCGTCCAAAGCCGACTTGAGCGTGGAGATTTTCGGACAGAAGTGGGAGACGCCGATCTTCATCTGTCCGGTGGGTAATCAGAAGGCATTTCATGCCGAGGCCGAGCTGGCCGTGGCGCGCGCCGCCAGAACCAAAAAATTCAACATGATTCTGTCGAGTGTCACTTCCAATCCGGTGGAGGATGTCTCTGCGCAGCTGGGACTTGCACCGTGGTTTCAACTCTATATGCCGCGCAAATGGGCGGACACGGAAAAACTGGTCAGGCGCGTTGAAGACGCAGGTTGTCCGGTGCTGGTGTGGACCATCGATCTGCTGGCCGGACGCAATACGGAAACAGCGGAACGCCTGCGGCGCATGGATACCCGCGATTGCTCCGCATGCCATCTGACCAGGAGCGGTGGTGTACGGCGCAGACCCATGTTTGATGGACTTGCGGGTGACTACAATCCCCCCGAGGCGACCTGGGAGTTTGTCGACCGGCTGCGCAAGACCACCAGAATGAAACTGGTCCTGAAGGGTATCGAGACGCATGAGGACGCGCGGCTGTGTCGTGAGCACGGTGTCGATGCCATTTATGTTTCAAACCATGGCGGTCGCGCCATGGAAACCGATCGCGCTACCATCGAATGCCTGCCCGAAGTGGTCGACGCGGCAGGCGATATTCCGGTTTTCCTCGACGGCGGCATCCGCCGTGGCAGCGATATTTTCAAGGCCCTGGCGCTGGGCGCGCGCGCCGTCGGCATTGGTCGCCCTTATATCTGGGGGCTATCTGCTTTCGGTCAGCCCGGTGTTGAACGTGTGCTCGACATCCTGCTTGCGGAATTGACGCTCACCATGCGTCAGGCGGGTACACCTGCCGTTCCCCGGATTGGCAGGAGCGCAGTCACTACGCGTACCTGAAGCACGTTGCTGGATGTTTGCGGCAGATAATTCTTTACCATTCGCCGATTGCGATCACTGCGACGCTGCACCATCATGGCGACCGCCCATCGCAGTATCAAGGCGGAGAAGCATATGGCCACATACAGCCTGCGCATCAACGGCGTGACCAAAACAGCCGAAGCGGATGATCCCAACAAGCCGCTTCTGTATGTGCTGCGTGGCCTCGGTCTGACCGCCACCAAGTTCGGTTGCGGCCTGGGTCAATGCGGTGCCTGCACGGTGCTGGTGAACGGGCAGCCCGTGCGTTCGTGCCTGACGTCGATCGCGACGACCTCAGGCAAGTCTGTCACCACACTGGAAGGGTTGGGCTCAGTAGCCAATCCACACCCGATCCAGAAGGCATTCATAGAGCATCAGGTGCCGCAATGCGGCTACTGCACCAGTGGCATCATCATGAGCACGGCGGCGCTGCTGGAGAAGAACAAGAAACCGACCGAGGCAGAGATCCGCTCCGCACTCGACGGCAACCTGTGTCGTTGTGGTACCCACCCGCGCGTCATTGCCGCGATTGCCAGTCTGGGGCGGGGAGGCTGACATGAACGCCCAGGTAGAATCATCACAGATTGAATCATCAGGTTTCACGCGTCGCGACGTGCTGAAAGGCGGCGCACTCACGATTGGATTTGCGCTGGTCGCGCCACAGGTTTTGCTGACGGCTGCGGCTCAAGGCGCATCGCCGCGCGTTCTTGATCCCAAACGCGTCGATGCCTTTCTGGCGGTGAATGCCGATGGCACGGTGACGCTGTTCAGCGGCAAGGTCGATCTCGGTCAGGGTCTGCGCATTGCATTGCGCCAGATCGTGGCCGAAGAACTCGGGATCTCGGTTGGAAAAATCAACATGATCGAGGGCGATACCGCGCTGACACCCGATCAGGGTCGCACTTCCGGTTCGAATGGAATTCAGGTTGGTGGTATTCAGATCAGACAGGCATCTGCGACCGCCCGCAAGGCACTCATCGACATGGCTGCTACGCAGCTGAAGGTTGCAGCCGCCGACCTTGTGGCGGTGGATGGCGAAGTGCGTCCGAAAGCCGGCGGCACAGGCATCACCTTCGCGGCACTGGTGGCTGGCAGGCAGTTCGATCTCGCACTCGATCCCAGTGCGCCCCTCAAGGACCCGGGCACCTACACCATCGTCGGCAAGCCGTTGCCGCGCCCCGATGTGCCCGAGAAGGTGTGTGGCGGCCGGACCTACGTACACGATTTCACGCTGCCCGGCATGCTGCATGGTCGCATCATCCGGCCACCTGGCATCAAAGCCGAACTGCTCTCGGTGGATGAGGCTTCGGTTGCGCATCTGCCGGGTGTAAAGGTGGTGCGCATACAGAGTTTCCTTGCCGTAGTGGCCGAAGACGAATGGACCTGTGTGCGCGCCATGCGTGCGCTGAAGACACAGTGGAGTGACTGGCAGGGCCTGCCAGTACAGGCAGAGTTGATTCAATCGTTGCGCAATGGGCCATTTGCGGCGGAGCAGGAGCTGCTCAACAAAGGTGACGCAGATTCAACACGACCAGCGAATGCCGTTGCACTCAAGGCCACGTACTACTGGCCCATCCAGACACATGGCTCGATGGGCCCATCCTGCGCGGTAGCTGACGTGAAATCCGACACCGCCACGATCTGGTCGGCCTCGCAGGGCACGCACGGCAATCAAACCTCGTTCGCGCGCTTCCTTGGTCTGCCCAGGGACAAGGTGCGCCTCATTTATCTTGAGGGCTCTGGCTGTTACGGCATGAATGGTCACGAAGACGCAGCAGCCGATGCGGCTCTTCTGTCGCGCGCAGTGGGACGGCCGGTGCGTGTGCAATGGATGCGCGAGGACGAACACGGCTGGGACCCGAAGGGCCCGCCGCAGCTGATCGATGTCAGCGGTTCAATGGATGCGCAAGGTAACATTCTCGACTGGCGCACTGATTTGTGGCTGCCGCAGGCCACTCCCGGTTTACCCAATACACCGCTGATCGGTCCGGGCTGCGCCGGCATCGAGCAACCGGTGGGACTTTCCACAGGACTGCTCAATCAGAATGGCGATCCACCCTACAGCCCGAGAAACATCAATGTCACCGTGCATTGGCTCAAGGACACGCCATTGCGACCGGCGCCGATACGCTCGCCCGGCAAACCGGGCAACTGCTTTGCAGTCGAAGGTTTTGTCGATGAACTCGCTGTCGCCGCAAAGCTGGATCCGCTCGCGGTACGACTCAGGGGAATGACCAACCCGCGCGGCACTGCAGTACTCAGACGCGTCGCCGAGATGATGAAGTGGCAGGAGCGTGCGTCACCCGCACCTGCCACAAAAGGCGCGGTTGCACGCGGTCGCGGCATTGCCTACATCCATTACAAGAATGCAGAGGCCCATGTGGCGATGGGCATGGAAGTCGCGGTGGAGCGCACCAGTGGTCGTATCCAGGTTGAGCGCATAGTGTGTGCACATGATTGCGGACAGATCATCAATCCGGATGGCGTGAGATCGCAGGTCGAGGGGGCCATCCTGCAGACGCTGAGTCGCGCACTCATGGAAGAGATCAAATTCGACCGATCACACGTCACAACAGTGGATTGGGCAAGCTATCCCATCCTGCGTTTCTCGCAGGTGCCCAAGGTCGAGGTTGCGCTGATCGACCGGCCCACCGAAAAACCAGTGGGCGCCGGTGAAGCCGCCTGCGCGCCGGTGGGCGCTGCGCTCGGCAATGCCGTGTTCGATGCGATCGGCGTGCGTCTGCGTAGCATTCCATTCACACCGGAGCGGGTGAAGGCAGCGCTCAACGGCGCTGTCTGACTTTGACAGTAGTATTGTCCTCCTGCTGCAAGCTGCATAAATCAACAATCATTGGAAGGGGATCGCGGACTATGAATTCATTCAGGCTGTATGTTGTTTCTTCAGTTCTCTCAATCTGCGCCTTCACAGTGTCTCCGCAGCTTGCCTGGGGTGCTGAGCAACAAAACTTGCGGGTCGGCGTCGCCAAGCTGGATATCACACCGAAAGATCTGACCGGACTGGTGGGCATCCCGAACAAGCCGTTCGCCGGCGTGCGTGAGCCACTTTATGCACGCGCATTATTGCTCGACGATGGCGCGACCAGCGCCGCCATTGTGGCAGTCGATCTCGTCGAGTACGGCGACACGCTGCCATTGCGCCAGCGCATCGCAAAAGAACTTGGCATCCCCGCCGATCACATCATGATTGCACCCAGCCACAATCACAGTGCGCCCAGAGGCGGTCCGCCGACGCCAGGCACATCGTCGGTCACGCAGCGCCGGCCATGGTCAACACCGGAGTACACCAGGCAGGCCGACGACACGATTGTCGAGTCGCTGCGCAAGGCCAAGTCGTCGTTGCAACCGGCGCGCATCGGTTTCGGCACGGGCGAAGTCGATATCAATGTCTACCGCTATGCCTTCAATGACGGTCGCTGGCGCGCAGGCGTCAATCCGAAAGGCCCGGCGAACAAGACAGTATGGGTCATCAAGCTGGAAAACATGGCGGGCGAACCCATCGCCTTCCTGATGAACTACGCCGTGCATTCCAACGTGATGGCCGGCGCGGGACCGCAGAACGATCTCAAGATCATCGGTGATATCGCGGGCACCGCCGAGCGCTATGTCGAGACGCGTTATCAGGACAAGGTGATTGCCATGTTTACGATGGGCGCGGCGGGCGATCAGTATCCCAAGTTCAACTATGAGATGGACAAGACCTGGGCCGACACGCCGCCCAGTGAGCTCATCGATGTACAGGCCAGGGCGCTGGGGCTGGAGGTGATCCAGACCGCACGCCGCATGACCCAGATGACTTCAACGGCGCGCATCCAGGCCAGCGAACGCATCGTCCCCTGCGAGATGAAACCGCAGGCTGGCGGCCCTCCGGGACAAATGCCTGCTGCACAACCGGTGCCGGCACAGCAGTCAGGCCAGAAGCTGGATATGCACCTGAGCCTGATCCGCATCAATGACACCGCACTCACCAGCGTATCGGGCGAAGTATCGACGAATATCTACGCGCACCTGCAGAAGGAATCGCCGCTCAAGAATACCTTCATGGCGACGATAGTGAACGATCGCGTCGGCTACATTCCCGACGAAGAAAATTATGAACGCATGGGTGCCGCCTACGTGCGCGGCTGTGCCGAACCTGCCATCGTCAGCAATCTGGTGGAGATGATCAAACAGACCATGCAGTGATTGGGCGAAGAAGGCATCAGCATTGATGGAGCCATCGTCATGACGCAGTGACGATGGCCAGGCGTTGGACTATCGAATGTCCGCGGCGGTCTTGATGAAGGAAGTGAGAAGACAGGCGACCTGTACGCGAAAATCTCGGGGAGAGTCGGGGCAAGGTCAGGTATCTGGTCTGTTGGTATTCGGTCTCGACTTGTTAGGGTGTCGTGGTTCGGCCCGAAGCTGCCGCTCACATTCGAGTTCCGATTTTCTACATAACAGACGTTCGAATGACTGCTTCTATGTTGATTGCCAGAACTACCCGATTCTGGATTTCAATGTCGATTGCAGTTAGAGTCTTCGCTAAGTAAGGATCTGCAGGAGGCTGCCATTGTTATCAGTCCCTACGGATCGACTGCCCGGCACCAATCATTCCCATTCCAACGATCTATTTCATACGACTACCATGTGAAATGACGATCAAAGGATAGTTGCTCGCGAGAATGACGTGGATGTCCCAGGTTGCCGTCCAAACGGAGGAAGACTGATGGCTTGCTCGACTCGGCGGTCCTTCCTCATTGGAGTCGGTGGCGCGACAGCTGCGTCGGTCTTACCGATTTGCAGCGATAGCAGCGCGGCCCTGGTGGAGGCGGATGCTGGGCTTCGGCCGCTGATCGATCGTGAGCGGCAGAGCATTCTCGCGATAATGGAAAAGGAAGACATTCCGGGTGCTGCGGTAGGTCTTATCCATGATGGCAGGCCAATCTGGATCGAAGGCTTCGGCGTGACGGACCACAAATCGAAACGCCGCGTCGGCACGAACACGATTTTCAGTATTCAATCGACGTCCAAGAACATGACCGCGACCGCCATTCTTCTCGCGGTGCAGCACGGACTGCTCGATCTCGATAAGCCCATCGCAGCGTATCTTCCGGATTTCACGGTCAACAGTCGTTTCGAAGGCAATCCTCAAGACAAGATTACGCTGCGGCACTTGGTTAGCCACCGAGCTGGTTTCACGCATGAGGCACCTGTCGGCAACAATGATGATCCGACCTTTCCGAGCTTCGACGCGCATGTCCAAAGCATTTCGCAAACTTGGCTGCGCTTTCCCGTGGGTGAGCGTTACCGCTACTCGAACCTCGGTTTTGATCTTGCCGGATACATTCTGCAGAAGGTAACCAAGAGGCCGTTCGCCAGCTGTATTAGAACGATGCTTTTCGATCCGTTGGGAATGGGTGACACGACCGCGAATACGGATGACTATGTGCAGCGTACCAACCGAGCGATTGGACATCAGCTGGGTTACGAGACCGTGCCGCTCAGGATCCCGCTGATCCCGTCCGGTGGCGTGTACACAAGCGCGCGTGACATGGCAACCTACATGCTCTTCCATCTCAACAGAGGCAAGATCAAACAACGAACGCTTCTGGAAGAAAAGTCATGGAATGAGATGCATAACTTCTCGTTCCCCGGCGCCTATAGTTTGGGTATAGCAGGCGGGCATCTCCGTTTCGGCGACACCGATATTTGGATGCTCAACCACACTGGCGGAGGCTTCGGATTCGGATGCGTATTCCGCTTCTATCCTCAAGCCAGGCTCGGCTGGATCGCAATGTTCAATCGTCAGGTCGGTGCTGCGTACCAATGGGGTAGTGCCCTGACGGACGCGGTGCTCATTCAGCGATACGGCAAGCGGAACGCGAAGACTCGGATCGAGGATTTTGCTCCAGCGATGCTGCCGCGAGAGGAACTTCAGAAATTCGTGGGTAACTGGATAGGAAATGGTTTCACCAGTGACTTCAAACTCAACGAAGGTACGCTTGTCACTCGACGCGGCAATGTTGACGTGGCGGTGCGAGTTATCTCACCTGATGACATCGTCATTCCCAACGAAAGCCCAGTGCGTGATGCAACCAAGATGCACTATTTCCACGCGTCTTATGCGGGGACGGCTCACATGGAGTCTGCGCTCGGTGACGGAAACCTAGACTACAACGACGGACCGAATGACTTACCTGGCCCGAACAAGGAGGAATGGGATAGGTATGTGGGCGACTATTGGGTTGATTATTGGGGCAAGCCAACAAACCGAGTCAACGTTCGTCGCAAGAACGGATATCTCTATCTCAACGAGGTTCGCTTGGTCGACGAGCTCGAACCGGCGTTGTTCTTCACATCCGATGGGGAGGCCGTCGATTTCAGGCATGACCCGCCAACGTGGCGGAACATTCCACTTCGACGCGCTTGATTTCGAGCCACGGCGCCGGGTATTTGGAGATACTTACGCATACGTCCGCTTCGACATCTTGCAATGACCGCTATGGAGCGGAACTGACTTCCGCTCTGGGCACAATCCCGACATGCACATGTCAAGCCGGCGGAATGGCCATCAGCTGCAAAAATATCGCGAGTGAATGCTTGGCCGGGTGGTTACGCACCCGGCACTTCGCTCATCCGCTTTGCAGCAGCGTTCACTGCTTCAGATTGACCATGATCGCCGGTTGCACGCCATAGACATTGTTGACTTCGCGGCGCGCGTTGAAGTTGCCCACCGAACTCAGGAAGATCGCAAAGTATGTGCTGCCTTCGGTACGGCCCGGTGTGCGCAGCCAGGAATCGCCGTAGCCCACGGTGGCGGGACCGTTGCCACCGACGTTGATCTTGACGCCCTTGGCGCGCGCGTAGTCGCTGGGGACGAAGTAGGCATTGGTGAAGACCTGCCCATCCGGACTGGTGGCGTTGCGCAACTTGCTGGGCCCGAAATATTTGATCACTTCTTCGCCACTCAGCACCCACACCTTGTCCTGGCTGGTCGAGGCGGGTGTCGCGTAGGTCTTGGGCGCGTTGGTCACACCGGGCCCGTTGTAGGCGCCAAACGGCGCGCCGGCTACATGGTCGAGACGGGTGGCAACGATCCTGGCTTTGTCTGCATCGGTAAACGCGGCATTGTAGAAGCCGAGGGTGTCGCCGGAGTCATTGCGTCCACCCTCGCTATTCAGCCATGAGCGCAAGTTGCTTTTCGTCCAGTCATTGCCATCAGTGGCCTGCAGATTGAACGCGATGCTGTTGAGTTGCCCGCTCGCCAGCAGCGTCGCCTTGCCGTCCTGAATGTCCAGCAGGCGCCAGTTGAGTGGGTCGGCTTTCGCGCCGGTGGGATCGCTCTGCGGATAATGACCGAAGCCTTTTACCACATCGTCGGTTGTGCCCAGGTCATGATCCTGTCCGGCATACAGGTTGAAGCCATTGCCCAGCGGTACATACGCGACCGCATCTGCATCGACGAGTACCTTCACATTCTTCTGCAGTATGGTGCCGGCAGGATTCATGATCTGGTTGTCGTCAGCGGTGCCTGCTGCGCCATCCACACCGACGATGACCCGCTTGCCACTCTTGTTGGTCGCAGTGCCATCACCATTGAAGGTCCATTCATTGGTCTCCTTGATCATCGCGTTAGACAGACTGACCAGTGACTTGCTCAGATAGCCGGGCTTGTACGCCGCGTTGGTGCCGAAGCCACCACGGGCAATCGACGCATCGTCGGCGTGATAACTCGGATGCTGGTAGGGCCTCTGCCATGCGTGATTAACAACGATGGTGTTCTTGAGCGGTGATCCCTGTTTGATGTCCTTGCCCAGTGTGCTGAACAACTCACCCGGAAAACCCACCAGTGCGATATCGCCGATACGCAACAGTTGCAGCGAGATGGAGTAATCACCGCTCTCCTTGGCCGGAATGTTCGCATCGCGGTAATCGTACTTGACCTGCACGTTGTGGTCGTACTTGGTGATCTTCGCCAGTGCGGTTTCGACATCGGCGAAATGAATCCGCGAAAGATACGTGAGCATGTCGTAAGAGTTCGAAAAGCTCTCGTCCATTTCGCCTGTCATCGGATTGCGCGTCAGCAACTGGTTCTGGAACAGCGGCGCCTGATCGCCAGCCGCGCCGCTGAGCCACGTGGCCACCGAACCGGGGTACTTCTGTTCCAGCCACGTGGAGATCATGCCCGGAATATCTGCGCTGATTCCCGTCTTGCCATTGAGATTGGTATTGGCGTGCATCACGGTGCCATGCACGGGATAGTTCACGATGAATGCCAGCGGTTTGCCGTTGTCGTCATTGAAACGAATTGCGGTCAGTGTCTTGTCGGTCGGCCCGGTGGGATTGAAGCCGAGGTTGACAACTTCCGTTACCTTGCCATCAACGGTCTTGTTGTACACCGCGCCGCGATTGACGTTGATGTAGCTCTCCGAATAACCGATGCCTACCGAAGCGGACTGCATGTTGGCGAGGGCTTGGTCGGCCGCCGCCAGCATCTGCTTTTGTGCATACATGGCCCAGCGCTGCTGGTTGGTGAGCTTCACCACTGCCACCTCATTGGCAGGTACCGCGGCCCTCTCTTTTTCGTCGATCAGATTCTGCCAAATCTCGGAATTCTCGGGCGTTGCGTGAGAATGTGTGGAGGTAAAGAAAATGGCTTCCAGTGGTATGCCCGTGTGACGACTGAGTTCTCGTGCCAATTGTGGGCCGAGCGACCTGCCGGTCTCGGCAGTAACCAAAAGCGAGGTGGCTCCGCCGCTGGACAGCGCCATGACGCGTACATGGATGGGATCAAGCACGCCGGTCATTTCTACTTTGGGCGCACGCGTAAGCGGCAGCATGTCGCTGGTGGGGGTGATATCGCGAACCGCTGCACCCACCCGCAAACTTGCGGTGGCCGCGGCGCTCCCGGCCTCAGATGCTGCCAGCATGTAGCCTAACGACACGAACGCGGTGAGCCATTGCACCAAGTGCTGTTTTCTGGTCTGCATTGTCAGTCTCTGGTTATTTTGTGAGCGAACCGTGCGGCATTTTCCCAGAACCAGCCCATGCGGGGGCCCCGTATTCCTGACGTTCCTGATTAGATTTTGATGTGGCGATTCAATTTGCCGGTATCCCGGCCAGCGCAAGATTGTTCAGGTATCGAGCCACGAACTCCGGCGCCCGCATGAAGAAAAAATCCTGCCGCGCATAGGCCAGTGTGTAACCGGGTTTGATCTTGCGCAGACGATCGCCTACCGCGGTTGCTTCCTCAATCCGGTCACGTTCGGCGAGCAATGCGCACAGAGTGGCCAGCGGCCAATACGTGGCGGTTTGCTGCCGCACGGCTGCACGAACGAAGTCTTCAGCTTCGTCCAGCCGGTCAAGCCGAAACAGCGCCATACTGCGCATGTGATGGAAGGTCCACAGATGCGGGTCCTGTGGACTCAGGCGCACCGCCTTTTCATAGAGCGGCAACGCAGCAGCAGGTTTGTCCCACACCGTAAAGCAGAAGGCGAGGGCGAAGTACGCCTGAGCAAAACTGCGGTTGGCGTCGATAGCCTGTTCGAGCTCGGCCTGCGCTTCGGGATATCGGCACAGCAGGCACAGCGATCGTCCCAGCGCAAAGCGATTGAAGGCATCCTGCGGCTCGAGCGCCACGGCTGTTTGTGATTCGGTCAGCGCCTGTTGCAGCTCGTCATTGCGGCGCTCGGGCGTCCCATAGAACGCCAGTTGCACCGACGCGTAAGCCAGACCCGCATGGGCGCGTGCCAGGTTGCGGTCGAACTCCAGCGCCTTGAGAAACCACGTCTTTGCAGCACGCAGATCATCGACGGTGAAACGGAACAGATGCCAGAACGCCTTGTGGCAGCAATCCCAGGCCTGAAACTCTTCAGGTTTTTTGCGTTCGGTCTTCTGCAGCTCGATCTGCGCCAGCCTGGGTTCGATGGTGGCCGCAATCTGTTGCGTGATTTCTTCAAGCACTGCCTGCACATTGGCAGTTTCGATGGCGTAGCTCTGATTCCACAGCAAACGCCCACTGTCGCAGTCGGTCAATTCGGCATCGATACGACCATTGGCATCAGGCCAGCGAATGCGACCCGAGAGCAGGTAACTCACTCCAAGCAAAGCACCGATCTGACGTGGTGTTGCATGGGTATCGACAGCAAAGCTCGAGCCGCGCGCAATGACCGTCAACCATTGATGACGCGCCAGCAGCGCAATGATGTCGGCTGCCATGCCCTGGCCCACGTAGGCGCGCTCGGAGCCTTCGCCCACCATTTCAAACGGCAGCACGGCAATGCAGGTGGGGGGATTGATGTGCTGGATGGTTGCCGATGCAGCCGAGGCAATCTGCCGGGTGCCCGGCAGTTCCGCTTCCACGGAGCCAACATAGCGAAAACCGCGATGACGCAGGGTCAGCAGCAGGCTCTGCTGCTTGCCGGTGTCGCCAATCAGTTGCCGCACTGCCTTGATGCGACTGCTGAGCGTGGCCTCGGAAACAAATCGCCCCTGCCACACCTTGTCGAGCAATTCATCCTTGGAAACGATGCGGTCGTGATGGGCCACCAGGTAATGCAGCACATCAAACACCTGCGGTTGCACCGCCAGTGCCTTGCCGTCCCGACGCACCTGGAATCGGGAGGTATCCAGTTCAAGCCCTGCAAACCGGTAAATCTCGGACATTGGCCGCCTCAGTCCTGTGCGCCGCAAAGAGCTTATTCTGGCTGAATCAGACGCTTCTCTCCAAGTTAATCCAGCTCCGGTACAAGTTCGGTGTCGGCAACCTGCCTATCGTTCCGCTACGGCCAAATTGAGCCGGATGAGCAAGAACAGAGGAGTTTGCAGCAATGAAGAAATTTGTAATCGAGCGCAAAATTGATGGCGTGGGTCGGCTGAACGATCGCGAGTTGTCCGGGGCGGCGGCGACCTCCAACAAGGCGCTGGCGCAGCTGGCGCCCAAGGTGCAGTGGGTGCATTCGTATGTCACGGCGGATCGTACGTTCTGCATCTACCTGGCCGAGGACGAAAGCCTGGTGCATGAACACGCCCGCATCAGCGGCTTTCCGGCCACGCGGGTGTTTGAGGTATTGACCATGATCGACCCGACCACTGAGCGTCGCGACAAGCTGGCCCAGGTGGCCTGATCGATGGACCGGAGTGCGATGAAACTCGGTCAGAGTTTCATCGCCTCCGACCTACAACAAATGGGACACGCATATGTTTGACGAACAATCAGAGTGCGGCAATCTGCAGGTGCAGCTGGCGCGCCTCGGCGAACATCTGGATGAATATCTTCGCTTCGACAACGAAGACGCCATGGTCAATCCCGAACGCTGGCGCTCGGTGCTGCAGTTGCCATTGCCGGAGCAGGGCGTGGGCATCGACGCCGTAATGACCGAGATGGGTCGTTATGTACTGCCCAATGCCTCGCAAATTCCCAATCCCGGCTTTACCTCATTCATTACTACCGGTGCGACCAGTGTCGGCGCGCTGGCCACACTGGCTGGCGCCGTGGCTGCGCCGCAGCGGACCACCCTCAACGCATTCAATTTTCTCGAAGACCTGTCGCTGCAGTGGCTGGCTGAGTTGTTTGGTTTGCCGAGTGACTTGCAGGGCATTTACAGCAGTGGTGGTTCGGTGGCCAATCTGCTGGCGCTGGGCGCGGCGCGGCAACGTGCTTTCGAACGGATCGGCATTGATCCGGCCAAATCCGGTGTACAACGGAAAACCAGCGTATTTGCCAGTACCGAGAGCCATCACAGCGTTCAGCGCGCTTGTGCAGTGCTGGGGCTGGGGCGCGATGCGCTGGTGAAAATTCCCTGCGATGCACAGGGGTGCATGCGTATCGAAGCGTTGGTCGAAGCAATCAATCAGCACGACGGCTTGCCAGTCGCCATCGTCGGCAATCTCGGCACTACCAACGCCGGCGCGATTGATCCCATTGCCCAGCTCGCCGACATTGCCCATGAACACAACATCTGGCTGCATCTGGATGGCGCCTATGGCTTGCCGGGCATCCTTGATCCCGAGGTCAGGCCGCTGTTTGCAGGCATGGAAGCCGCCGATTCGATCATTGTCGATCCGCACAAATGGCTGGGTGCGCCGGTGGGCATTGGTGCAACCTTTGTGCGTGATCGCGAATTGCTGCAACGCGCCTTCACCCAGGAACCGGCGGCATATCTTGAAGGCTCGCTGGCGCAGCAGAGCGTCAGCCACTCACTGGACAGTCTGGGTACGCCGTATGCGGATATGGGTGTTGAGTTGTCGGCGCCATCGCGCGGGGCGGTGGTGTGGGCCTTGCTGCGCGAAATCGGTCGCAATGGCATGCGTGATCGCATCTGTCGTCACAATGCCATGGCGCGTCATCTGGCGTCACAAGTCAAGGCAGATCCACATCTGGAACTGCTGCGCGAACCGACGTTGTCGATCTGCTGCTTCCGTTACGTTGATAAACGCATTGCTGATCTGGATGCACTAAACCGCGCCATCCACCGACAGCTGATCCACAATAGCCGCAACATGCCCAGTACCACATTGGTCAACGGCAAGCTGGCCATTCGTCCCTGTTTTGTCGGGGCGCGCACCAGCTGGCAACATGTCGACAGTTTGATTGAAGAAGTTCGCGAGATTGGCGCGCGGCTGGTTGCCGACACACTGCGGAGGACTTCTGAATAAGGTCATGCCCGCGCGACCGCCATGGATGGTGGAAATGCTGGAAACGCAGGAGCAGTTTCCAGTGCAGGCGGGCATCCAGCACGGCAATGGATCACTGGATGCCCGCCTGCGCGGGAACGACGGGCAACGGAATTGATCAGAGATTTTTGCGCAATACGCCATCAGGAACACACAGTCATGAAACCGCGATACGACAACATCCTGCAAACCATCGGCAACACGCCGGTGATCCGCATCAACAAGCTGGCGCCGAGCCACGTGAACCTGTTTGTCAAAATGGAATCTTTCAACCCCATGGGTTCGGTAAAGGATCGTCTGGCGCTGGGCGTGATTGAGGACGCCGAACGTCGCGGTGCACTGAAGCCGGGGCAAACCGTCGTTGAAGCCACCAGCGGCAACACCGGCATTGGTCTGGCCATGGTCTGCGCGCAGAAGGGCTATCCACTGGTGGTCACCATGGCGGAAAGTTTCAGCATCGAGCGCCGCAAGATGATGCGTTTTCTCGGCGCCAAGGTAGTGCTCACGCCGGCTTCTGAAAAAGGCTCCGGCATGGTGGCCAAGGCGACTGAACTGGCCAAACAGCATGGCTGGTGGCAACCCAGGCAGTTTGAAAACCCGGCCAATCCCGAGATTCATGCCCGGACCACCGCAGTGGAAATCCTGCGCGCGTTCGAAGATCTGCCGCTGGACTACTGGGTGACCGGCTTCGGCACCGCCGGCACGCTCAGTGGCGTATCGCGTGTGCTCAAACAGAGAAGCCCCAATACCCGCATCGTCGTGTGCGAGCCGGATAACTCCGCAATCCTCGCCAGCGGCATTGCTCAGCCGCGTAATGAAGATGGTTCGGTTCGCGGCAGCCATCCAAATTTTCGCCCGCATGTGATGCAGGGCTGGTCGCCGGACTTCATTCCCGTCATCGCCGAGGAAGTGATGAAGGATGCGCGCATCGATGGCTTTATCCCCATCGATGGCAACGACGCAATGCGTTGCGCACGCGAACTGGCGCGCAAGGAAGGTTTGTTTGTTGGTACTTCTTCCGGCGCAACTTTTGCCGGTGCCTTGAAAGTGGCCGAGCAGGCGCCGAAAGGCAGCACCATCCTGTGCATGCTGCCGGATACCGGCGAGCGTTACATGACCACGCCACTGTTTGCCGACGTGCCCGAAGAAATGACTGCAGAAGAAATCGAGCTGTCGCGCTCCACGCCCGGTTATCGCTTCGACGTCAAGGCTGCCGCTGCACCTGTGGCGCATGACGAACCTATAGAAGCGAATGCCCGCAAGGAACTGCAAGACCTGATCAAGGATGCACAACAACCCGTCGTGTTGTTCGCGCTGGAGTGGTGTGAGTTCTGCTGGTCGGTACGCAAATTGTTTGATCGTTACCAGATTCCGCATCGCAGAGTTGATCTGGATTCGACGCCATACCAGCAGAACAATCGCGGCGGCGCATTGCGCGCCGCGCTGCGGGAACACACCGGCTGGAATACCCTGCCGCAGATCTTTATCGGCGGTGAATTTGTCGGCGGCTGCACCGACATTTTTGATGAAAGCATCAACGGCCGGCTGAAGGAACGCTTGCAGGCGCAGGGCCTTGTGTTGCAGGAAGAGATCAAGGAGCCATATGGATTCCTGCCGAAATGGCTGCATCCGCGCAGGGCTTGACTGCAACGCAGCCTGATCCACCAACATCCGACCTGGCTCAATTAGGCATCGGCGAGTCAAAAAATGGTTTAATTCAGCGAGTGCTCGACCGTGCCGAACAGTGCAGGGCACCGGGTTAGAGGGTATTGAGGAGATGGGCGGAAACGGGGTTTGTAGCGTGGATCGTGCCGTCGAATGTAGGTGTGTGGCTAAGGAACCTCTGAAGAACCGTCGCGAGCGAAGACAGGTTGCATCCGCCCGGAGCGCAGGAGCCGGAGTTTATCGAGAATAAATGAGGACTCCGAGCACCGGACGGACGCAAGATGTCGAGCGCAGCAGGTTATTCAGAGGTTCCCTAACTCTTTGGGCTCAAAGCAGCGCGAGGTTTCATGTCGGATCATCGCCTATTTGTCTGTTCAGTATTGTCCTTGCTGATCGCGCCTCTGGTTGCTGCCGGGCAGGCTGCACCCGTGAAGATGGTTGCCCCATTGGCAGTGCAAGGCGCGCTGAACGAACTAGAGCCCTTGTTGGAATCGCGGGTCGGTGCGCCGGTGCAGATCGAGTACATCACCATGGCGCGGCTGGTTGAACGAGTCAGCAAGGGTGAAGCTGCAGATGTGACGATTGTTTCGAAGGCGGGTGCCGAGCAGCTGGCCGGCAATGGGCTGGTGAAGTCGCAGCTGGATCTGGTGCAGTCCGAAATCGGTATCGCGGTTGCGGACAATGCACCCACGCCGGTATTGAACACGACGGATGATTTCATTGCCTTCCTCAAGACGGTCCCTTCGATTGCCTACTTCGGCATCAGCGGCAGCGGCACGCTGCTCACGCAGTTTGCCGACAAGCACGGCTTGACCGACGTGCTGAAGGCGAAGGGGATTGCGATCACGGAAGGGTTCACCTCGACACTGGTGCATGACGGCAAGGCAGCATCGGCAATCCAGCAGATCAGTGAACTGAAATTCGGCGGCGCCAATAACATCGTGCCGCTGCCGGAATCGATTCAGGTGCGCTCCGTGAATTCACTGGTGGTGCTGAATATCACCCGCCAGTTGGCCCTGGCCGACAAGGTGGTGCAGGTGCTGACATCGCCGGAGGCGGCCGTCATTTATCAGCGCGCCGGGTTGAAACCTTTGTTCAAATAATCCAGGCCGAACGGCGTATATACTTCGCCCAGCTGTGCACCGGTAAGGGTGCTGCTCGAAGTTTCTGATGTTTGGGGGCAACATGAAAAAAATTCTCATCCTTCCAATGATGGCAATCTGCCTGGTTGCTACTACTGGCCATGCGCAGCAAGCGCCGGGTGGCGGCCAGCCACAGGCAACCGCCCGGGAAGATGCGCTCGACCCGACACCGGTTAGTCCGGCTGACCCCAACGTTGATATGTTTGTCAATGACTGGAGAAATTCAAGGCCGCGCACCCTGTACGGCAAGCTGGTGTTCCGCGATATTCTCACCAAGCTCGATTCTCCAGATCCGCTCAGGCCCACCAAAAAAGGTGCGGTGCTCAGCGCCATTACGGCAGTCAGTTTTGCCACGCTTGCTCCCGGCGCAACTGCCAGCGGCAGAGCGCAGGCGGGTGAGCGGCAGATTTTCTTTGCCAGCGCGGGCGCCGGCACCATTACCGTCAATGCCAAATCCTACGACGTCAAGGACGGCGTTGGTTTTACGCTGACCCCCGACTTCGATTTCAAACTCACCAGCACCGGCAAGGAACCCTTAAGTTTCTACGTCAGAACCGAACCGGTTCCTGCAGGTACCGCGCCGAATGAAAACCTGGTGGTGGTCAATCGTTTCGACAACGACCGAAGAGTGGGCGCGCACTGGGTGCACATCTGCAACGGCGGACCCGCCGGCATGAATCTGTGCACCATCGCTCCGCATACCATGCCGCAACCACACAGCCATCCCGGTGAAGAAGCCTGGATCATGGTGAAAGGCGAAACAATACTTTCACTCGGCAAACATCTGGTGCGCATGACCCCGGGACAGGCTTACAGAATTCCTCCCACTGGAGTTACTGCACACAGCAATCTCAATATGGGCGAGGAACCGGTTGAGATGATTTTCATGGGACCTGCTGCGCGCGATGCAGCACCGGGCGGGCGTGCCGCAGCACCCGCTGGACCACCCCAGGTTCAAAGGGATTTTGCCAGGCTTGATAACCGCCCCATCAACCGGGCGACTGAACCGGATGTGGATATGTTCATGGGCAACTGGCGCGACGCCTTCCCGAGAATCATGCACGGCAATCTCTACTTCCGCGACATGCTGACCGCGCTGCAGGGCACTGACGAACTGCATCCCGTGCGCAAGGGTGCGGTGCTGGTCAATGCTGAAGCAGTCAGCTATGCCATGCTCGAGCCCGGCGCCACGGCGCACCGGATCGATGGCGAGTTGAAGGGTGTTCAACAGACGTTCGTAGTGAACTCCGGAACCGGCGTCATTACTTCAGGTTCGAAAAAAGTCGAGCTGGCAAAAGACACCGCATTCATCATTACTCCGGGGCTGGATTTCCAGCTTACCGCCACCGGCGACAAGTACCTGACGTTCTATGTAGTCAGCGAAAAAATCCCGGAAGGTTTTGCGCCCAGATCCACTCTTGAGGTTGTCGACAATCGTGGCAAAGCCCAGGTGACCAATAACTGGTTCAACAAGGAACGCCCGCTGCTCAGCAAGGAAGACGGTTTGAGCCAGTACGGCGCGTTGACCCAGGTTGAGCTGCAGTCCATGGCCATGTCGCGGCCCTACAGCGCCGCTGCGGGAGTTGAAGAAATCTGGATAGCGACCGAAGGTGACATCGACATGCTGTTCGGCAAAGGCTTGAGAAAACTGCCTGCCGGCACCGCGTACCGCGTGCCTTCAACAGGTATCACCGCACATGCCAATATCAATATTTCCGGAAAGCCGGCCAGATTTCTTTATATGGTGAAGTAGCGGATAGAGTCTGCGCTGCTTCAGTAATGAGTTTGTCGATGGCTATGCCGACATTTTTGGCGAAAGCATCAACGGGCGACTGAAAGAACCAACGACACGGTAGAGTAGGTATGTTTGTAGAACGCAGAATTAACCCGTCAACTGGCGCAATTGAGCTTTGGTGGTGCGAATGGGAAAAGAGCACCATGGCGGGCTCAAAAAAAATCTATATCAATAAGATTGCTGATGAAGCTAATGCGCTAGGCGTTCAACTCGATTCGGTGACAGAAGAATCTGCGATATGCTGGTCGTATGGTCGAACACTAGGAAATATTGCCGTCTTTTCGCCGACGCTATTGGGCAGCTTTCCTGGAAAAAATGGCAATGATGCAATTTTGCCATGCGATTTTGTTACGGCAGGAAAATTTCGCCATGGTGCGTCGCGATGGTGGTGCCGTACTCACCAAACGCATTGGGGCACAAAAGCAGACGAGGAGGCATATACCCAATTCGGTGAAATGCGGTGTGCATTTCACGATCAACACTTATGCTATGTGGTGAGCCCACCGGTTATCGCTCTCGATGAAGCTGATGAGGTAGGGATATGGTGTTCAATGCCAGCAGCAATCTCAACGTCAGATATTCCAAAACGCCCGCCAAGAATCCATGTTCATGTTCGACCAAAGGCGGGTGGGCAAAAATCGATTGATAGAGACTATGAGGCTGTTTCGCTGCGTTACAGCGGAACCGAGGGGTTATTTAGTGCCGAAGAGATTACTAGAGTAAATATCACTCCGCCGTCCGCGTTCGAATTCGTGACCGCGCTTGAGCGTGGTGTCGCGATGGATTGCATAAACTGTTCGCATTGTGGTTACCCACATCTCGACCTCGGTGAATTTGCGCGAAAGCCTCATCGAAAGCATTTTTGTGGAAACTGCGGCCGCGACAGTACCTGGAGCAAAACAGAGATAATTTCCACTCCATTGCAACCGCTCCATGATCGTTACGCAAAGACGCTGAAATATGAGACGCCCGATCGCCAGTTGAATCTGGATGAGTTTCAAAACCA
The DNA here is from genome assembly GCA_963748005.1 of uncultured Pseudomonadota bacterium. Taxonomy (GTDB): domain Bacteria; phylum Pseudomonadota; class Gammaproteobacteria; order Steroidobacterales; family Steroidobacteraceae; genus CAILZL01. Next base: position 452,054 of record CAVVHH010000002.1, on the reverse strand, counting down.
TACCTTTACTATATGGGCATCTACGCCAGCGGTCGTATGGACTGCCAAACGTCCCCAAGAGCTCGGCATTCATGTCCACGTCCACCAGGGTGTAAATCGAGTTGTTGACGATACTTTCGGTGAAGTTGTTCTTCAGGGTGAGAAGCTAGATAGAGCAAAACTTGTCGAGATGATGATGCAGCGTTCAGTAGTGTGAGCTAGCCGATCTTGGCAATGCATCGGCAGTGTGCGCTCAATAAAGTGTGGCTGAGATGGTGCCAAGCTGACACGTTATGAATCAGCACCAGATTAGTCGAAATCATAAATCCAAAGGGGAGAAATCATGGCAAGGGAAAACAATGGGAAGAAGGATGATAGCGTAGATGTTTCGCTGGAGTATCGTGGTCCAGGAGTGAAGGGCGGTCGTATGGACGGACGTCTAGTTGCGCAGGAGATTTTGGGATTCTGCGATTTCGCAATTCTCGCGGGACAGCTTGTATATGGACGGGAAGTTGTCGTTCAGCCTGAGATAAAAGGGTTCAGGGGGGAGTCGTTCGACATAGATTTTATTCTTGGTCTACTTGGCCCGACCGTCACACTGCTTTCGATAAATCCTGGAAACCCAAAAGACCTATTGCTACTTGTAAAAGAGTCTATCGCTCTTTGGAAACACCTGAAGGGAGTGAAACCAATTTCAACTGCTAGATCTATGCAGAATCAGAATCAAATAGAGGTAGTGAACAATGCCGGATCAATACAGATTGTGAACATAGAGACACTAAATCTTGTGGCGGATCCCGCAGCGAGTCAGGCTGTACATAATTTTATTGTGAAGCCTCTGGAGGCTGCAGGTGTATCTAGTGTTGATATTGTCTCGAAGAAAATGAAGAGTTCTGTCGCTTCGGTTGCTAGCAACGAAGTTAGCTATTTTGTTCCGCTTAATGCTGATCAACCGCTACTTGAATCCGAACACGATACTGGACTCGTGATTGACTCACCTAGCTTCAGAGAAGGTAACAAGTGGCGTTTCTTTGACGGGCAAGCTAGTTTTACAGCCTCCATTGAGGACGAGGCTTTCTTACGGTCTGTCAATGATGGGTCGGAGCGGTTCGGAAAGGGCGATGTCTTGGTGGTCAAAATGCGTGTTCGTCAGGTTAGAACTGCTGACGGCGGCCTGAAAGCAGAGCGAAGCGTATTAAAGGTAAAGGAGCATAAAATTTCCCAGAAGCAATATTCATTTCTTGAAAAATAGGTTCCGACGAAAACGGTCCCGCAACGTTGGATCGTAGGTATTGTGACTAACGATTCGAGCTGAAATCAGCGCAATACCAAATGTCGGATCGGCCCCAACCCAATCGTCCTTGAAAGTGACTGCTGTTAGTCACTCACACTTCAAGGAGCTTCCCCATGCAATTTCTTTCACTCTATACCCCTGCCGTTATGCGCAGTGGGCCACCGGATGCGGCGCACATGGCGAAGATGGGCAAGCTGGTAGAGGACATGACCAAGGCAGGTGTGCTGATCACCGCAGGTGGCATCCTGTCGCGCAACACGGGCATGAAAGTTACGCTGAACAATGGTGAGTTCACCGCTGAAGACGGCCCAGTTGCTGGATCCAGCCTCATGCCCGCTGCGGGCTACGCATTGCTTCGCGCCAATACTCGCGAAGAGCTTGTCAAACACGTCCGGAAATTTCTGGAAGCCGCGGGCGATGGCCGGTGCGAAATCATCCAGCTGATGGATGGACCGCCACAGCAAGCTTAGCGATGTAGGGTGCACACCCGGTGTGCGCCGCTCTCTGCAGGTGAAACTCTATTTCGAAGGCGCCAGCCCTTCAGTCAGTTCGATGTACGTTCCCCACGGATCGGTAAAGGAAACGGCGGTGACGGATGAGTTCGGAATCTTCTTCGGTGTGCCAGCCTTGATGCCGGCAGTCTGGAGTTTGGCGACAAACGCCGGCAGGTTTCTGACCTCGAAGCCGATGTGATCGAGCGCGCGGCCCTGGGTAGTCACTGCAGCGGTGTCAATCGACGAAAAAGTAAGATTGATGCCAGGCAGGTCCGCTGCTACAAACTGGGCTCGCTTGCCGGGAACTGCACCGAATGTTTGCGCATACCAGGTCTGCATGCCCGGAATTTCCTGCGTCGCGAAGTGAATGTGATGTCCGGCCACGGGCGTCGGTAGCGCAGGTTCTTCCAGAATCTCTACGCGCACATCATCGGGAGTGCGCAGATAGGCTTGCGTCGGGCGTGTCATCGGCTCTATACGAACACCGGCGGCCTGCCACTTCGGCAGCCAGTCCTGCATGTTCCTGACCTGGAACCCGAAATGATTGATCGCCGAACCCACCGAGCCGCCTGAGGGCTCGCCTTTGTCCAGCACCACATACATGCCGGGAAACTCGATCATCTGCAATGCACCGTTGGTGACCGGAGTTCCGCCCAGCAGGGCAAAGAAGCTCCTGTTGGCGTCAACGTCGCGCACCGTGAAGTGTACGTGTCCCATCGCGACGCCAGCGGCATTGGGCGCCACAAGCTGCGCGGATGCAGACGTGGTGAAGACCAGGGCGAAGGCGAAAAGCAGTGGGATGTTCATAGGGTCCGGATCATACGCGCCGGGACGCGCGGCTTCGACGGGTTCGTACCGCAGCCTGGCTACTGGCTATACTTCCGGCCATGCACACGCTGGAACCGGAATGTCTGGAACTCAAAGCAGAGGGAGTCATCGACGAACCCGCCGCGCTGCGTGCCATTGCCCTGGATCGCGGCAGCGTCTTCTCCCTGTTTGCCGAGCTGCGTTTCGCGCTGTATGCGTCGGTGCTGGCCATTACCACCGGCATCGGCATCCTGCTCAGGAACAATCTGGATCGCATCGGCCCGGTGACGTTGATTGTCGCCCTCGGGCTTATTGCGGGGGTGTGCTACGCAACGGCAATCCGGACCAAAAGGCGCGGCAAAGAGCGTTCGATTGGTGGCGACTATGTGTTGTTGCTGGGCGCGCTGATCCTGAGCGCCGACCTGGGTTACGCCGAAGCGCAATTTCATTGGCTGGGTGCGCAGTGGTCGTGGCACCTGCTCATGCTTGCCGTGCTGCATGCGGTGACGGCTTACTACTTCAATAGTCGTCTCGTGCTGTCGGTGTCACTGACTTCCTTATTGGGTTGGTTTGGCATTCAGGGCCATATCGATAGCTTTTTTGTCGGCGAAAATTTTTTGCACCAATCCGGCCTTCAGGCATTGGTCTGTGCGGCCATCATCATGGCGTGGCGTGAAGTTCATGTGCGTGCCGCTCAGCCTCAGCCTTTCATTGAAGTGCTGGAACACTTCGCAGCGAACACCAGCTCCTGGGGCGCGCTGGCGCTCAGCTTTGATGACACCACACGTTACATTGGCATGCTGCTCGTCATTGGTCTGGCCGTGATCAGTATCCGCAAGGGCTTGAGGAATCAGCAGGAAGCGTTTGTGGTCTACGGCGTCGCCTATGCAGCGCTGGGACTGTGTGTTTTCGAAGCACAGATCGGTGGCGGTGCGTTGTTCATTACGCTGCTGGAACTGATCACTGTTATCGGCGCGGTGACCTTGTTGTGGCGCTTGCATGCGCAGCTGAAGGCGGCGGCAACATGAGCGACTTTCGCCCCACGCCACAGCAGGAGCGCTGGATGGTGGCGGCAGCACGGCTGAAGCTGGCTGCAGATACGCCATGGCTGGTCGAGCGCAGCGGTGGCTGGAAAACAATTTCATTTCTCACTCGTTGTGCCTTCTTCGTGCTGGGTGTCATTGCGGCCGTGCTGACTGCGGGGATTTGCTATCTGATGCATTTGCCCGGCCCGATGTTTGTTGCCGGCGTCATCGCCATAGTCGTTGCAGAGATGCTGATTATGAAGCGGCGCTTGTTTGGCGGTGGCATAGAAGAGGCACTGGAAATAACCGGCCTGATGTTGATCGTTGCGCAAGTGATGGATTCATCTCACAACTACGATGAAGGCACTCTCTCACTATGGGTGGCACTGGTGTTGGCGCTGGCCGGGGCAAGACTGCTGAACGCCTTGTTCATCACGCTTGCTGCACTGGCGCTGTCGTTCTCTCTGTACTCCGTGTTGAGATCCGGCTCATCTGATTATTTGTTCGCAGCAATGGTGACCAGTGTGTTCTGCTTTGGTATCGCTGCCATCGCGCTGGCTGCGGGTGCGAAGCAATTCCAGCGCCCCTCGATTGACCGGATACTGGATTGGCTGGTGATCGCCATGCCGGTGTGTGGCTATATCTGGCTGGCGCAGGCGAATGCCCACGGACTCACGCTGGCGTCGCTGCATGAAGGTCTGAAGCCGTTTTTGCCGTTGTTGCTGATTACCTTGTTTGCGGTCGTCGCGTTGGGGGTCGGCCTGCGTCGACGACATCATGCACCGGTGCTGGCAGCGATGCTGGGTATCGGTTGCGTAGCCTATGAATTGCGCAACCTCACCGGACTGACGCTTGAACTGCGGCTTATTCTGTGGGGCAGTGTCGCGTTACTGGTGACACTCGGCTTGAATGTTTACCTGCGCAAGCCACGCAACGGCATTACCTCCAGCGAAATAGAAACTGGTTCGGGATCGCTGGATCTGCTGGAACTGGTGGGTGCGAGTGCACTGACGCCACCGGCGACTGCGCCTGCTGATCCCCGCTACCAGGGAGCCGGCGGTAGCTTTGGCGGCGGTGGAGCCAGCGGCAAGTTTTAGGGATGGTCCAATTTCCCTGGGGGAAGCACTAACGGGAACACTGGTGCGCGCATAAAAAGTTTTGTCAGGCACAGGCCGAACAGTCGCTTCCGTCGAACTGCGCGCTTATGCTGCGTCTCTTACAAGAACAGTAGTGGGGTTGGGGGTATGCGGTTATTCATCAGCGGAACCAACATGGTCCCGGCGTTCGTTGCGGGAGCGTGCGCGCTGTTTACGCTTGCTTCACCGGCCGGTGCGGCGGAGCGAGCGATCAAATCACCGGAAGTAATACACAGCGGCAAGGCGCCCACCGGCTACACAGTGACCTTCCGCTACGCGAACCCGACGGCGCAGAAAGTGCAGATCAGGGGCGACTGGTACTTCGCGCGCCCGAGCGAGTTGTCACAGCTGGCGCCGACGCCGGATCATCTCATTGTCGAAGGCCAGGGCCTGATGCCGAAGGACTGGCAGCCGGGCGATTTCCCATTGCAGCATCCCAACACGACGGGTGGTAACTGGCCCACTACCGCCATGACCAAGGACAAGGATGGCGTGTGGACGTACACGACGCCACTGCCGTCCGGCACCTTTTCCTATGCTTTCTATGTTGACTGCCCTGCGGCCACACCCGGCCAGCAGGGCGGTCAGGGGCAATGCCGACCGATTGCCGATCCGAACAACAAACCCTGGAACGAACTGAACGGCAATGTTCCGAAAACAGTGGTGCGTGGCAGTCAGGTATTCGTGCCTTCTGACCCGGAATTCCACACGATCAATTACTCATGGCAGGCACCAGCAAAGGCGCAGGGCAAGCTGGCCCACGTGAGCTATGCGTCTCCCGGACATGTGACCCCCAAGGATGAGAACTATCTGGTTGTTTACACGCCGCCAAACTACAACCCGAATCGCGCCAAGCCCTATCCGACGCTGTATCTGAGTCACGGCGGTGGCGGCAACGAAATGAACTGGAGCACGACGGGGGCGGCCGGCAACATTCTCGACAACCTGATCAACACCGGCGAGATCCAGCCCATCGTGGTCGTGATGCCGAATGCGTCGGGGTATCCCGAATCCGTTCAGTTCGAGGCGTACGACCAAGACCTGATCAAGAACATGATCCCGTATGTAGAAAAGAACTATCACGTGTCGAAGTCAGCGCTGGACCGGGCGTTCTCGGGACTGTCCATGGGCGGCATGCTGACCAACACCTTCATGCTCAGGCATCCCGAAGTGTTTCAGTATTACGGCATGATGAGCGCAGGACTACCCGCGGACAGCAGCACGCTGACACCCGAACAGATCGCGGCGTTGAAAGGCAAGGCGATCTGGATCGGCAGCGGCTGGCAGGATGCCATCCATACGGCGGGCTTCAAGACCGACACCACCTCCCACATCGGTCCGGCACGCGAGGTCAACACCTTTGCGAAAGCCGGCATTCCGGTGACCACCAACTATGTCCACGGCGGGCATGAATGGTATGTGTGGCGCATCCTGCTCAAGGACTTCCTGACACGCACGGCCTTCCTGCCAACGCCGTACGCGGCCTGGTGAGCTGAGAACCTGTTCAAAGTCTCGCTGAAGGGCGTGCCAGAAACTGCTCCTGCGTTTCTGGGATTTCCTACATCCTGTAGGTCGCATCGCCGCGTTGAAACTGGACAAAAAATACTCACGTACTACGTGTACGCTGCGCTTTTTTGTCCAGTTCCGCCTTGCGCTGCATCCCTTGATCGATACTTTGAAAAGTTTCTAAGCGCGTTGGATAACGGCTTCGGGGCGCCGGCTCCGGAGCTTTACTCCGCGAACCAGTAACTTCCAGTGCGCGCTACTTTAACTGCGCCCTGACCTCGCCATCGGGGAATAGCGTCGAATCGATATCGATATACAACGCCCCGCGCTGCAATTGATCGATCTGTTCCGGGCTCAGGAAGGTACCCGCTGGAACAACCCAGCGATTCGAGCCTGATCCGTCAGGCTGCAAGCGCAACACTTGCCCGCCAGATGTACCTGCAAATCCGTCATGAATGTGAACCGCAAAGGGGACAACCTCATCCACGGTTACATTTCCTTCAAACTCTCCAGTCGCCAGGTTCACGGCAAAATGGCTGTTCCCCACAACAACAGAGTCGACAGGTTCGCTCGACTCCGCGGACACGAGTGCGGGTGCCATGGTGATCTGGTTTTTGACTATTGCAGTAATCGTTTCGGTGTTCGCAGCGCGATCAAGGTTGTCAGTTACACGAGCGATAAGGGTGTGCGGTCCATCACTGTAATGTGAGGTATCCCAGGAAAAGAAGAATACAAAAAGTGGCACCCCTGGTTGCTTGGCGCCTGATGTCGATGTCAGAGTGCCTGCCACCACACTGTCAATCAGGAACTCGACCTTCTTGATGCCCGTTGTCGTCCACAAAGCGGCGGCTTGTAACGAAACGGCCCCGCTAACTGGGGTGCTCGACGAAATTTTGCTCCACCATTGAATAGATGGTTCAGTGTCTCTGGGGTAGTTTACAAAAAGCGGGTCGCTGCTTGACGAACTAGAGGCACTGGACATAGAGCTCCCAGCATTGTTGTTACCGCTACAAGCAGCTACAGCCAACAACAATGTTGCGACCACAACACATAACAGGACTTGCCGACAAGCGTATATAGCGCCCATATCCCTGATCTCCTTCCCAGCGGCTGGGCGGCAGTTTACCGGTGACAGTGCTGGCGCTTCAATCTGCTGGACGGTAACGCTTTCGGGAGGCAACGCCCCACATTGTTTGGAATGGTCGCTTCTGGCGAACAACACGTTTATTCTTCGGTGTATTCACAGCGGGGGAAACTGCTCATGTCCGAATCTGATTCTTCAGCATTGCATCGCCGAGGGTTTCTGAAAGGCATGGCCATCGCGGGCGGCGCTTCCATTGCCATCCCGGCTGGTGTGCAGGCGCAAGCTCCAGCTGCAACCCAAGGCAACGTGGCGCCACCCACGGCTGCTGCGCGAGCGGCCGAACGAGAGGCACCACCGGAGCTGCCGTCGCTGACCACGGAACGGTCTGGTTCGGACTTCATGGTCGATGTCTGCAAGACACTTAATCTTGATTACGTGGCGGCCTGTCCGGGCTCAACGTTCCGCGGTCTGCAGGAAAGCTTCATCAACTATGGCAAGAACAAGAGCCCCGAGTGGCTGACCTGTATGCATGAGGAAATCTCGGTGGGTATGGCGCACGGTTATGCCAAGGTTGCGGGCAAGCCGATGGCGGCCATGGTGCATGGCACTGTGGGCACACAGCACGCGGCCATGGCGATCTACAACGCCTATTGCGATCGCGTGCCCATGCTGATCCTCACCGGCAATGCCGGTGCGGTCGAAGATCGCCGACCGGGGGTCGAGTGGTTTCACAGCGTGCAGGATGGGGCGGCGACGGTACGTGACTTCGTCAAGTGGGACGACTATCCACGCTCGTTGCAGCATTTTTCCGAGTCGATGGTGCGTGGTTATGCGCTGGCCTGTGCGCAACCGCCAGGGCCGGTGTTCATCACCGCAGATGCCGAACTGCAGGAGGGTCGCACTGCATGCACATGAGCAACAGGAGCTGAGTATTCCGCGTCTGTTGATGCCGTCGCAGACGGTTGGCGATGCGAATGCATTGGCCGAGGCGGCGAAGCTGCTGGTTGCAGCCGAATCGCCGGTGATCATTGTCGATCGTTATGCGCGATCGCAGCAGGGCATGGATAACCTGGTGAAACTTGCCGAGCTGCTGCAGGCGCCGGTGGTCGATCGTCTGACGCGCATGAATATGCCGACCACACATTACCTGTGCCAGACAGAGCGGGGTGGCGGATTGATATCGCAGGCCGACTGCATCCTGTCGCTGGAGCCGGTGGATCTGTTCGGCCAGTTCAACGAGGTGGTCGATCAGCTGGAGCGGGTGGGGAATTCACGGATCAAGAAAAACACCAAGCTAATCTCCATCTCGACTCGTGACCTGGCAGTGCGCGCCAATTACCAGGATTCCCAGCGGTTCATGGCCGTAGATCTCAACATTGCCGGCGACGCGCAGGCGACGTTGCCATTCCTGATCGAAGCCGTGCAACGCGAAATCACGGCCAGCCGCAAGAACGCGTTCGAGGCGCGCGGCAAGCAGATGCGTGATGCCTGGAACGGTTTCGCCGAACGCGCACGTGCGGAAGCGGCGCTGGCCTGGGATGCCACGCCGATTTCCTCGGCGCGCATGTATATGGAATTGTGGGATCAGTTGAAGAAGGAGGACTGGGCGCTGGTCTCGGACAGCAACTTCTCGTCCCTGTGGCCGCATCGGCTGTGGCCGATGGACAGGCACTATCGCTTCATCGGCGGCTCGGGCGGTTACGGTGTGGGTTATCAGCCTGTGGCTGCGCTCGGCGCCGCCCTTGCACATCGGGATGTCGGTGGCCGCGTGGCGATCAATGTCTGCGGCGATGGCGAGTTCAACATGGCGCCGATGTCGTTGTGGACCGCCGCGCATCATCGCATTCCATACCTGACCATCATTCAGAACAATCGGGCTTATCACCAGGAGATCATGCATCTGCAGCGCATGGCGAACCGGCACAACCGTGACATCCGCAACGCCCATATCGGCACTGCGCTCAACAATCCGAATATTGACTACGCCAAAATCGCGCAAGGATATGGCGCAGTGGGTATGGGGCCGATCAACGATCCGAAAGATCTGGCCGAAGCCTTCCGCAAGGGTATCGCCGCCGTCAAGGCGGGTCAGCCCGTGCTGATCGATGTTGTCATGCAGCCGCGTTGAGGATGAAGCCATGCAAAAAATTGTTTTCATCATCACAAGCATGACACTTGCCGCTACCCTGGTCCTCGCTCAACAGGCTCCAGCGGGCAATGCCGGACGCGGCAAGACGTTGTATGAGCAGGTCGGCTGTTATCAATGCCATGGTCTTGCAGGGCAGGGCGCGCAGGCGACCGGGCCACGACTGTCGCGCACCATATTGCCGATAGAGGCTTTTCTGGTGGTGCTGCGCCACCCGTCAAAGCAGATGCCGCCTTATGAAGCGGCCGTACTATCGGATCAGGATGCCGCGGACATATACGCCTATGTGCAGCAGATGCCGGCACCACGCGATCCAAAAGGCGTTCCATTGCTGAGAGCGGAGCGGTGACGTTGCGAATGGATGATCACACGCGCTGTGTGTTGGTGGTTCGATGCGATTGCTGACACCTTGATTGCCTCCCTCTCCCTTAAGGGAGAGGGCCGGGGTGAGGGCGTGCTAAATTAGAGAGACCCCCTCACCCGCGCTACGCGCGACCTTTGTTCATCCCATCCACGGGATTCACCCCTTCGGGGGCGCACTGAAGTGCGACCAAATTCGTTCCAGACGAATTTGTCCCGCGCGGGGAGAGGTACATGAAGGCGTATCGTCAACATGGCCCTTATCACTCTGCACTGGAATCTTATGGTCCGGGAATCGCGGCGTCGCTTATCCTAAGCACCCTACTCACTCGATAAACGCTCCCTGCCGTTACAATCCAACGGCTGGAGCATCATACCCACGCAAGTCTGTAAATTTTGGCAACCGACAATCTCCCTTTTGCTTTTCGCGACTATCGTTACTTCTGGTTCGCGCGTGTGTGCAACACGCTTGCTCAGAATTGCATGGTCGTGGTTATCGGCTGGCAGGTTTACGATGTGGCGCGCCGCACGATGGAACCCAAGCAGGCGGCTTTGTGGCTTGGCCTCATCGGCCTCGTGCAATTCGTGCCGCTGTTCCTGCTGACGCCCATCACGGGTTGGGTGGCGGATCGGGTGGACCGGCGACTGATTGCACGTCTGTGTATCGGGACCAATTTGCTGTGCGCGACCACACTGGCGACGTTCAACTGGACCGGACATCTGTCGTTCACACCGCTGTTTGTCGTTGCCGCAGTTCTGGGCGTATCACGCGCGTTTTACGGGCCGGCACAGAATGCGATCGGCCCCAACCTTGTTTCGAAAGAAGCTCTGCCGCGTGCGATTGCATCGAACTCCATCGCCGTACGCCTGGGCGGCATCATCGGCCCTGCGTTGGGTGGCACGCTTGTACGCAGGAGCCCCGCACCTGCCTTATACCGTCAGCACCTGCCTGTTCGGCGGTGCCCTGTTTTGCCTGATGATGATCCGGCCCATCGCAGCCACCAACATGGACCGATCGCGCAAGCCGTGGCGACAGATGATCGAGGGCTTTCATTACGTCCGGCAAAACCACCTGGTACTGGGCGCCATCTCGCTCGACCTGTTTGCAGTGCTGCTGGGCGGCGCAACTGCATTGCTGCCGATCTTTGCACGCGATGTGCTGCACATTGGTCCCTCAGGTCTTGGTTATCTGCGCGCGGCGCCACCGCTGGGCGCACTGCTCACGGCTACGTGGTTTTCCTTCCGCCCCTTGCGAAAAAATGTTGGCATGAAGATGTTGATTGCCGTGGGTGTGTATGGCGCAGCCACGGCGGTATTTGGTTTATCCCGCTGGGCGCCGCTGTCGCTGCTCTGTCTCGCCGTCCTGGGAGCAGCAGACATGTTTTCAATGTTCGTGCGTCAATCGCTGATCCAGATGTCAACACCCAATGACATGCGGGGCCGCGTTGGCGCCATCTCGTCGCTGTTTGTCTCTGCCTCCAACGAACTGGGCGAAGCAGAATCCGGCTTCCTGGCCGCCGCAGTCGGCCCCACCGGCGCCGTGGTCATTGGCGGCGTGGGCGCGATTGCGGTCGCTGCGTTGTGGGCGAAATGGTTTCCGGCGCTGCGCGATGCCAGGAACTTTGATCTTCAATAACAGACAGAAGTTACGTCACTGCTACCAGGCCTCACTGCATCCATCAATACAACCAGCGCAACAGAACCAGGCACGGCATCATGAGTCTTTCCAACTTGAGTCGTAGAGAACTGCTGGCCCGAGTCTTGATCGGTGCAACAGCCATTTCCGGTATGGCCGACTCTCAGGCGACGAGCGAGAAGCTGAACCCGGACGACCCGGCCGCAAAAAATGTGGGATATGTGGAAGATGCAACCAGGGTGGACATCAGGAAGTATCCCACCTACGTCAAAGGCCACACTTGCGCGAATTGCACCCTGGCCCTGTCGGCCTATGGGCCGGTGCGCCCTTGCAAGTTGTTTCCCGGCAAGATCGTGATTGCCAAAGGCTGGTGCAGCGCGTGGGCGCAACGCCCCCCCGGCACATAAACGCCCGGCTGCATTCTGCATTCCGGTGGCATGCACCAACTCGGCAATGCTCAAATCTCACTGCTAGCTTTTTGTGCTGTCGACACGGCCGTGCATGTTGTCAGGTTCAGGCTGCGAACCTGCACCCCAGGCCGATGGAATCACGGTAGTCACAATGGCGATGGAGTTGCGACGCGATCTGGTCATGCCCGCAGACGGAATTCTCACGAGGCCTTGAGCGCACGCGCGAGCTGCTCCGCGCGTGCGCCGACGATGAGGTGCAGCACGCCGGGAGCAATGCGCATCACTGCCAGCACGCCGGCCTGCTGGGCAGCCACTGCATCGAAACGATCCGGATCAATGAGCGTAACACGCAGGCGCGTCGTTGCCACCGGCTCGATCGCGCGCACATTGGTGGCGCCGCCGAGTGCGCGCAGCAGTGGTGGAGCTGTTTCGGCCGCCCACAGTTCGAGCGCTTCGTCAGCTACGCGTGGCGGCGCTGCGACAGGCTCGTGTGGCAGCGCTTCCGATTTGAGATACGCCTCGATGTCGGACTTCATGTTTTCAGACAACGGTCCGAACACCGCCTGCACCGCATTGCCCATCACCAGTACGCCGGTGGCGCCCAGCTGCTTCAGGCGCTCCTGATCGACCTTGGCAGGATCGGTCACGGTGACGCGCAGCCGGGTGATGCATGCATCGAGTGCGGACAGGTTGGCGCGTCCGCCGAACGCGGCAACCAGTTCGCGCGCCTTGCCAGACGCACCACTCGATGTGGTTGGCGTTGTCACTGCGACCTCATCCTCCCGGCCCGGCGTCTTGAGATTCAGTGCGCGAATCACCGTGCTGAACGTCACATAGTAGATGCCGGCATATACCGGCCCGAGGATGAGCACCAGCCACCACTTCTGTGAGTACGGATTCAGAACGTTGTACAGTACGAAATCGATGCCACCCTGCGAGAAGGTAAATCCCATGTGCGCGCCCAGCGTCGCCATCAGGAACTGCGCCGAGGCCACCAGCAGCGCATGAATGAAGTACAGCACGGGCGCCACGAACAGGAACGCGAATTCAATCGGCTCGGTGATGCCGGTCAGGAAAGAAGTCAGTGCAGCCGAGAGCATCATGCCGCCGACCGCGCGTCGCTTTTCGGCTGGCGCGCTGTGCCACATTGCAATCGCCGCCGCCGGCAGTCCGAACATCTTGAACAGAAACGCACCCGCCAATATCCCGGCCGTGGGATCGCCGGCGAAGTAGCGCGGTATATCGCCGTGCACGACTTTGCCGCTGGCGTCGACGAAGGAACCGATCTCGACGAAAAATGGTGCGTTCCAGATGTGATGCAGGCCGAACGGCAGGAGCAGGCGCTCGACGAAACCGTACACCGTTGCCGCCATGCGCGGATCGCCTACCGCCGCCCAGCTGGAGAACACGTTGATGCCATTCTGAATGGGCGGCCACACCACCGACAGCACCAGACCCAGCGCGATGGCCGCGAGCGCGGTGATGATGGGCACGAAGCGTTTGCCGGCAAAGAAGCCCAGATAGGACGGCAGCTCGATGTGATAGAAACGATTGAACATGGCAGCCGCCAGGCCACCGGCGAGGATGCCGCCGAACACACCAGTCTGCATGGTGCTGATACCCATGACGGTCACCGGTTGTTCATGCCAGACGCCTGTCATCACACCCAGCGTCGCCAGCATCACCATGTAACCGATCGTGGCAGCAACCGCGGAAACGCCATCGTTCCCGGTGAAACCCAGCGCGACTGCGACGGCGAAAATCAACGGCAGGTTGCCGAAGATGACATCGCCCGAATCCTTCATCAGTTGCGACACGATGTGCGGCATCCATTCGAATGGCGCCGCGCCGATGCCGAGCAGCAGGCCGGCCACCGGCAGCACCGCCACCGGCAACATGAGTGATTTGCCCACCTTTTGCAGGAATGTGAGTGCGTTGCCCAGATTCATGAGGAATCACCTGCAGCGGTGCGCGCATGAAGCAGTGCTCGAACTTCGGCGGTGGTCGTGAGTGTCTGCACTTCGGCGGCGATTGCCTGGCACTCGGGCAAAGTGATGCGCGCAAGCGCTGCTTTGACCGGCGCAACGGCACGCACGTCCACCGAGAGTTCGCTGATGCCAAGACCGACGAGTACGGGCACGGCCAACGGATCGGACGCAATGCCACCACACACGCCCACCCAACGACCGTGCTTGCGCGCACCCTCGACAGTCATCGCCATCATGCGCAGCACGGCCGGATGCAGTGCATCCGCCTGGCGTGCCAGCAACGGGTGACCGCGATCCATGGCCAGGGTGTATTGCGTGAGATCGTTGGTGCCGATGGAAAAGAAATCGACTTCGCGCGCCAGGGTTTCGGCCATCACCGCGGCCGAGGGCACTTCGATCATGATGCCCACGGAAACTTTGGCTGACAGAGCGCGCTGTTCGTCCGCGAGGATCTTGCGTGCTGCGCGCACTTCCTCGAGCCCGGACACCATGGGAAACATGATGTGCACATTACCCACCGTCGCAGCGCGCAGGATGGCGCGCAACTGTGCGCGAAACAGATCCGGTCGTTCAAGGCTGACGCGAATGCCGCGCACACCAAGGAACGGGTTGCTCTCCCTGGCCATCGGCAGATAGGCGAGCGGCTTGTCACCGCCCGCGTCGAGCGTGCGAATGACAATGGGCCGATCCTTGCCACTCTGCGAGATCAGCTGTGCTATGGCGGAATAAGCCTCGGCCTGTTCTTCCTCGCTGGGCGGCGTGTCGCGCTCAAACAGGAATTCGGTGCGCAGCAGGCCCACGCCTTCTGCGCCTTCTGCCACAGCAGCACGCGCGTCATCCAGATTGCGAATGTTGGCCACGACTTCAATGCGCTGGCCATCACGCGTGCAGGCCAGGCTTTTACTCGCTGCGCGATCGGCGGTGCGTTGCTGCGCATCGCGCACCATGCGTTCACGCGCCTGCGCGAGTATGGTTTCATCGGGGCTCACCTGCAGCACGCCGCGACTGCCATCGAGCACGACATTGCGTCCCTCGGGCAATGCCAGCGCCGCTGCATCGATGCCGCAGATCGCGGGAATGCCCAGGCTGCGAGCGACGATGGCCACATGGCTGGTCGAGCTGCCCGTGGTGGTGCACAAGCCGGCCAGCTTGCCGCGCTCCAATGCTGCCAGCTCGGAAGGCGCAAGCTCCTCGGCGATGACGACGGCTGAATCCGGCAGGGTCACGGGTTCGGCTTTCACGCCAGTGATCAAGGCCAATACGCGACGACCGACATCGCGCACATCGGCCGCACGCTCGCGCAACAGCGGAACCTTGAGCTGCTCCAGCCTGGCGGATTGAGTCGAGAATACTTCGCGCCAGGCGAAGGCCGCGCCCTTGCCCTGCGCGATGAGCGACTCTGCCTGTTCGATGAGCTCGGGGTCCTCGAGTAGCGAACGCTGCATCGCCAGAATTTGCGCGCGCAAGGCGTCTTCGACGCCACGCTCCAGAACAGTAAGCTGCAACGCCGCCGCACGCAGCGCATCAGTGAGACGCGCACGCTCGAGCGCTTCGCCAGCACCTTGTTCATCGAATGCGAGTACGCTCCGGCGATGCTGGAAAATGCGACCGATCGCGACGCCCGGTGACGCGGCGATCCCTGCGAGTTCGTCGCGTGCCACGGTGGCGGGCGTTGCAGAGGCGACTGGCGACGCCTCGCCCGCACGCTCGCCGCAGCCTTCCGCCACCAAGCGCGACAGTTCAGCAATAGCCACAACAGCATCGGTGCCACTGGCTTCGATGCGCACCACATCGCCGGCGCGCGTCGACAGTCCCATGATCGCAACCACTGACTTGGCATTGGCCGCGTCGTCACCGCGTTGCAAACGAATATCCGCGACGAACTGGCGCGCGTGTTCGGCCAGAACCGCTGCCGGCCGCGCGTGCAGTCCCTGGGGATTGGGCAGCGTAATGGGATCCGATGAAAGCGTATTGCGCGCTTTGCCCGGCGGAGTAGCGATGACTCCAGTCGCATCACGCAACTCAAGACTCAGGAGTGTGGTAAGCCCGGCCTCGACCAGGCCCCGACTGTGCTGCATGCGCGCGACGCGTTCGGCCGATGTCACGAGCACGGGTGTGAGCAGCGAATAACCCGCGCAGGCGATCCGATCCGCGTCGAAACTCAGTACAGGCTGGCCGTGCTCGACACGCGCACCGAGCGCCACCAGTGGCGTGAAGCCCTGGCCGCTCAACTTCACGGTGTCGATTCCCACATGAATCAGGACTTCAATGCCATTGTCATCGGTGATGGCGAGCGCGTGATTCGCCCGATGCAGCTGGGTCACGCGACCCGTTATTGGCGCCAGCACCTCGTTCGAGGTGGGATCGATCGCCACGCCATCGCCCACGATTTTGCGTGCGAATACCTCGTCGGGAATGGCATCCAGGGGGACGATCAGGCCGGACAGCGGTGCGCGAATGTCCATGACGATGTTGTTAGTTCGGACGACCAGAACTCGTGGTGACTACAGGGGCGGACGGAGTATAGGTTGTTCCTGCAGTAATAATGTCCGGCCATCAATACTCGCTCGATATCGATCCAGGCCCACCGTGCTTCAAGACCGTTGCAGCCAGAGTAACGTGCGGAGGTACTTTTTGTATGGGTCGACGGCCGGCCCGCACATTGCGCGGCCGGCCAGCAAGAACGCCTGCAGATGTGAATGACTGCTAGCGCTTCTTGGCTGCGCGTTTGGCGGGGCGCTTCGCTTTGCTCCTGGCTTTCGCCTTGGCTTTGATTTTTTTCTTGGCCTTTGGTTTCGCCTTTGCCGGAGCGCGCAGCTTTACCACCACGTCGCCTGACACCGGGTCAGTGACGCCCAGATCGCCGCCCAGGTCCTCCAGCAGATCACGCACGGAATCCAGCACGCCGATCATCTGCGGGCGCGCTGCGACAATCGCCTTGAAATTGCGCCATTCGCCCACCATGCAGAAGGTCTGATCACCAGTCCTGATCAGGTTGCCGCCCAGAAAACCCTTGAAATCGCGTTTGAGATTGCGGTGGGCATCGATGAATTTCTGTTCGTTACCCGCTTTGACCTTGAAACGCACTACATTGAACGCCGTCATATGCCCTCTCCTGATTTGTATAGTTGATTGATCTAGCAGAGCGAACGCTAAACAAGCGCGACCAACTTACCCCGAAACACGACATGGGTCCATCGGAAGCGGAAAACAGCCGACTGCAACTGCCAGAGTACTGTGATTGCACACTCATGGCCACATGTTGCAAGCTGTGGTCGTAACCGGCGCTGATAAGCGCAGTGGCAATCAATAAGGAAGTGGGGGATATGAATCGACGGCACCTTCTGCAGGCGATCCCGTCGGCGCTGCTGCTGGGCGCCGTTGGTATGCGCAGCATGGCTGCAGCCGCAAAGGGCGTCATGCTGATGCAACGCCTTGGACCGGCGGCAGCCGAACTCTATGTCGCCAACGCTGACGGTTCGGGCGAGCGCAAACTCATGGTTGGGTCAACGCTTGACTACCATGCTACCTGGTCGGCCGATGGCCAGACCATCGTGTTCTCTTCCGAACGCGCCGGCCGCGGACAAACTGATCTGTACGTGGCGCGTGCCGACGGCAGTGGTGTGCGGCGCCTGACCGATCTTGCCGGCACGGACGACGCGGCCTGTTTTTCTCCGGATGGCGCGCGCATCGCGTTCGTCTCCTCCCGCGATGGTTACCGGGCCAACATCTGGATCCTGGACCTCAAGAGCGGCAAGTTGCGCAATGTGACCGGTCATCCAGGGATTCAGGGTGATCTGTCCAGGCCCAGTGGCTTTTTCCGTCCCGCCTGGTCGCCGGATGGCCAGTGGCTGGCCTTTTCATCCGACCGCAACACGGAATGGCGCGGCCATGAAACAGATGGCGGTTGGGAACATACACAGATGCTCAGCATTTACGTGATGCGTGCGGATGGCTCGGGCCTGCGCACCATTGCCTCGCGACCGGAATATTGTCTGGGCTCGCCGAAATGGTCTCCAGACGGCAGGCGCATCGTGTTCTATGAAATGTCGGTTGAGGACACCTTTTATGCCCGGGTGACCCGCTTCCCGAAGAAGGCGACCTCGCAGATCGTTTCGGTGGATGTGGCAACGGGCGAGCGAATCGAGCACACCGCGGGCGTTGGTCTGAAACTCCATCCGCAGTTTCTGACCACAGCGGAAATCGGCTACTGCGTGAAAGGTGGCCCGGAGGAGGGGCTGGCTTTTATTTCCGGCAGAATGACTGTCACAACCAGGTTGCGTTCGCCGGCGTGGTCGGCGGATGGGCAGAAAGTGATTTACGAGAAACTGGATTTCAAGGTTCTGCCGCAGAACGAACTGCTGTACAGCTGGGATCCAGACCATGAATATCGTTTCACCGATTCGTTTCCGACGCTGTCGAACGACGGCAAGCTCGCGGTCACGGAGCAATCGCAAAACTCATCCATCGCGATCATGGATCCCGATGGTTCAAACCGGCTGAGAGTGTTTGATGCCGGAGACAAGGGACTGGCGTTCCGCCCAAGCTGGTCGCCGGATGGCCAGTGGATTGTGTTCGGTTATGGGCAATGGTTCCAGAACCGCCCCACCAGTCCGGCCAGGATCATGCGCGTGCGTCGCGATGGCAGTGGCGCTGAAGCACTCACCAATGGCCCACAGAACGCCGGTTTTCCGAGCTGTGCGCCGGATGGCAAACAGGTCGTGTTTCGCGTGTGGGGCAACGGCGAACAGGGTGGATTGAGAATTCTCAACCTCGAGGACCGGTCGGTGCGTGTGCTGACCAATGAGTACGACAATGTGCCGGACTGGTCTCCCGATGGCCGGCGCATCGTATTTACCCGCAGACTTGCGGATGGCAATTTCGACATCTTCACCATTCGTCCCGATGGCAGCGAGCTGCGCCGTCTGACCACTTCAGGCACGAATGACGCACACGCGGTGTGGACAGCGGATGGCCGCATTCTGTGGAATAGCGGCTACTACGGGTTCAAGGAAGAGGCACCGCTGTACGACAACAATTTTCAGCCGTATGGCCAGATATGGATCATGAACGTGGATGGTTCAAACAAACGCGTGTTGACCGACAGCCTGTGGGAAGACTCGCAGCCGCTGTACATACCGGCATCGAAACTGACGCGACGATCCTAGAAATTTCTGTCGACAGCACCGTTGACAGTGTTGTCGAATGCATTGCATGTAGTTGCTTTATTCGCGGGCGTTGCGATTGTTCTCGCAGATGAACTCGATGAACTTCATGCCCGGCCCGCCAGCTTTGTTGATTACCCTGGTGTCCCAGGGTTGTGTGAACGTCTTGGGGTCGTCGAGGGTGACGATGATCTCCAGCGTGTCCTTGTCAACGCGACGATAGCGCTCGATGACGTGCAGATTTTCGCTGTGTGGCATGCCGATCTCATCGATGGTGGTCCGGTCCGTCAGCCCGACCGTGTCAACGACCAGCGTGTCGCCTTCCCAGTGGCCAATGGAGTGGCCCATGTAGGTTGGCTCCGGATCGGCGGGATGCTTTTCGTTCATGTAGATCACGCGATAGTGGTTGTACATTTCGTACAGAATCGTCACCTGTCCGGGTGACTCGATGATCTGTGTCGGGTAGGGCGAGCCGAAAGTCATCTCGGGCACGCCACCGGGAAGGCATTGCATCAGCGTGTTGGTGAATGGCACCCCTTTTTCGGTGGTCATCTTGATGCGCTCCTCGAGCAGATCCGCTGCCCAGGGTTGCAAAGGCGGCCATTTGCCGTCGATCGTCTTCACGACCCGTTCGCGCGGCGAGTTACGTTGCGAGCCTTTGTAGCCGACGGTGGTCCACATGCCATTGAGACTGCCCGGGCCTGAAGGTTTTGCGGCCGCGGCTGCCGATGATTGTGCAAACGACGGCGTGCAGGACAAACAGATGAGCGTGGCAGTGATGCCGCTGCTCAACAGCAGCCGAAAACGTTTCATGTAATCCATCACTTTGCCTCCCCGCCAGGACCGGGAGTGGTGGTGACCTGGCCACCAAAAATTCGCTGACCATTGACCGTTGCCGATGCCAGAGAGCCGCTATAACCGTTGCCACCGCTCCGCACCGGGTGCACCACCATCACTGTCTTGTCACCGGCCTTGAGCGCATTACGACTCCATCCGGCGCGGGTCAGCATGTTCGGGCTGGCGCCTTCAATTGACCATTCCACTTCCTGACCGGTAGCGGCATCCTTCACCATCACCTGAATCCAGATGTGCGGGTTGGTCCACTGGACTTCCTTCACCGTGCCTTCCAGGGTCACGTTCTTGTCCATATCGAACATGGCATAAGAGTGGTGCGCGAAAGCCGATTGAGTCGCTACGGCAGCCAGTGCCACTGCTGCAGCTGGCAGTAACTTTAGTATGTGCATCGAATATCCCCGGTGTGTGGTCCATTCAGTGGGTTGCGGTGTTGCTTGCGATCACCCATCGTTCCCGACTGCTGGTTTCTTGCAAAGTCAGCCCCGATTATATGCCTGTGTGCCCAGTCTAACGACTGCGATCTGATCCCAGGACTGAGTACAGCGACGCAGGTACCCATGATCGCCCTGCCGTTGTCGGGACAACTTGGTGGATGTGCAAACCCTGCTCCAGATTCAGTTCGTAGTGATCAATTTGCGGCGGTGTTTCTGTCTGACATTTATTCACATTCAGTGCGTTGGTCCTGGGGTATCAGGTTTGAAGGCCGCCGTATAAAATCTTTCTGCTCTGTGCATCGCGCGTTGCGCGTATATTCGCCCGGGCTGCGGGCTTTTCCTGTCGCGACACCAGAACGATACAGATAGACGAAATGCATCTGGAAAGGGGGAATGTCGGATGATAAGAAAAGGCGCTTTCGTGGCCCTCTTTACACTTCTTTTCAGTGCGCTGGCGATGGCGCAGGTGAATCAGCCAGCAAATCCCCCGAACCAGGCGCCACCGCTGGTTGCACCGTCTCCCGTCGTACTGCCTGATGGCAGGGCGACCTTCAACCTGCGTGCTCCCAATGCGGCGAGTGTGAAGCTGAGCGGTGACTACCCATTCGTCGCCAATTTTCACGGCGGCCGCAAGGACACGGCCCTGACCAGGGACGACAAGGGCAATTGGTCAGTGACGGTGGGGCCGCTGAAGCCCGATCTCTACAACTATGCCTTCGATATCGATGGCGTCCGCTTCCTCGATCCCCAGAATGTTCATGTCAGTGTCAGTTCCACTGCCAGCAACACGACCAACTGGCTGATTGTTCCGGGTCCCATTTCTAACAATTACCTGGTGAACGATGTGCCACACGGGCGCGTCAGCCAGGTCTGGTATGCGTCGCCCACGTTGAGCCAGTTCAACAACCTGCAGCGACGCGTGGTGGTCTATACGCCGCCGGGTTATGAAACGGGAACGAAGCGTTACCCGGTTCTGTATCTCTATCATGGCGGCGGCGAGAACGAATTGACCTGGTCCGTGCAGGGGCGCGCAACGCAAATACTCGATAACCTCATCGCGCAGGGCAAGACCGTGCCGATGATCGTGGTCATGCCCAGCTTCAACATCAATGCATCATTGGCGCCCAGTGATGCCACCGCGCGGCCCGCAGCCGCGGCTTCCGGGCAACCTCAGCCACCGGCCGATCTGTATGCCGAAAGCGTCGCCCGCGATCTGATTCCCTTCATGGACAAGCATTTCCGCACCCTCGCCAATCGGGACTATCGCGCGGTCGCCGGAACGTCAGCGGGCGGCGCGCAGGCAGCCATCACCGGCCTTCGACACGTGGATGCATTCTCCTGGATTGGCCTGTTCAGTCCGGCGCTGGCGCGCATTCCGGGCGCCTACATCACCATCCCGTTGCCACCCGACGCCGACAGCCGCCGCGGACCCGATCTCGGCGTGTCCATCGATCCCCACTGGTTCGCTGAATACTTTCCGGTGCTGGGTCCCGATCTGAACAAGCGTTTGCACCTGCTGTATCTATCCGTGGGCGGGGCCGAGGGCCTGCTTGAAGAAGAGCAGGCCGGCAGGAAGGTGTTTGAAGACAAGGGCGTCAAGGTTACGTGGATGGAACGTCCCGGATATGGTCACGAATGGGCCTTCTGGCGCCAGGACCTCCAGGATTTTTCAGCCCTGCTGTTCAAGCCGGCTAAATAGTTTTGTCATGCGCACTATGATCCCCGAATTTTCTGTGCGACGAGGCGCTGACTGGCAGCGCGTGTCAGTGCTGTGTTGTGGTATTGCTTGCGCATTGTTTGCGTCGCTGACACACGCTCAGGCTGCACAGGATTTCAGCAAGGTTGAAATCAAGCCAAAAAAACTTGCCGATGATTTTTATGTCATCGACGAGTCCGAGGCGGCTGGCGGTTCGATCAGTGTGCTGACCGGCCGGGACGGTGTGCTGATGGTGGACACCGGGGTAAAACCCCTGGCGCCGAAAGTTCAGGCGGCGATCAACAAGCTGAGTTCGCAACCCATACGCTACGTGATCAATACACACGTACATGGTGATGAGACGGATGGCAATGAACATTTCGGCCGGCTCGGCGCCACCGTCATCGCGCGCGAATCGGTGCGTTACAACCTGCTGCATCCCCGGCCGCTGGCTGATGGCCTGCCACGCAAACCCGCTCCCGCTGCTGCCGTGCCTGCGCTCACCTATGCCGGCAACATGAGCTTGCATTTCAATGACCAGGAAATTCGGCTCATCGCGGCGCCGCCCGCACATACCGACGGCGATACGCTGATCCATTTTCCCGACCTCGACATTATTGTGGCGGGCGATGTCCTGCGCGCGAATGAATACCCGAGCATCAATCGGCCCAGTGGCGGGACACTGCCGGGAATGCTTGATGCCCTGGCCAGACTCATCGGTCTTGCCGGGCCTGAAACCCGCATCGTCACCAGTCATGGTGAAGTAGTGGGACGTTCGGTGGTGATCGCGCAGCGTGATTTCCTGCTGGCATCGCGCGATCGTGTGACCGCGCTGATCGCGCAGGGGAAGAGTGTGGATGAGGTTATTGCCGCGAACATCACCGCTGACCTGAATGTACAGGCTGCGACGGCGCATATCTCATCGGAGCATTTCGTGCGCGATGTTTATGCCGAAGTCAAAGCGGCACAGTAGATCTGCGTGTTTCAATTTTTTCAGCATTGTTTTCAGGCCGGAGTCATCAAGCGTCATGCACAAGCCAATCACCCAGTTATCTTTGCGGCACCATGTGGCTCCGAAGCGGTTGCCATCGCTGCTGTGCATCGGCGCCTGCGCCTTGTTCACGTCGCTGGCGCACGCTCAGGCTGCCTATGACTTCAGCAAGGTTGAAATCAAGCCGATCAAGATTGCCGATAATTTCTACGTCATCGACGAGTCCGAGGTGCATGGTGGTTCGATCAGCGTACTGACCAGTCCTGCCGGCGTGGTCATGGTCGATACGGGTGTGGCGCCACTGACTGCGAAAGTCGAAGCGGCGATCAGGAAGCTGAGTGCGCAGCCCATTCGCTACGTGCTCAACACGCATGCGCATGTCGATGAAGTCGCCGGTAATGAATATTTCGGCAAACTGGGTGCGACCATCGTTGCGCGTGAGCAGGTGCGTGACACCATGCTGCATCCGAAAGTGCCGGCCGGAGCTGCAGCACTTGAGGGACGCCAGGCGCGCCAGGCACGGCCGCCAGCGCCGGACGCTGCATTGCCCAAACTTACCTATGCCAGCAACATGACGCTGCATTTCGGAGACCAGGACATCCAGCTCATCGCGGTGCCGCGCGCGCACACCGACGGCGATGCGCTGATGTATTTTCCGGGCCCTGACGTCATCATTGCGGGAGACGTACTGCGCGCGCATGAATTCCCGAGCATTGGCCGGCCGGATGGTGGCACGCTGCCGGGCATGCTCGATGCTCTCGCAAAGCTCATCGGCCTTGCCGGGCCTGGCACCAAAATTGTGACCAGCCATGGATCGGTGGTTGATCGCTCGGTGGTGGTGGCGCAGCGCGATTTGTTGCTCATAACCCGTGATCGCGTGACCGCGCTGATTGCGCAGGGGAAAACACTGGATGAGGTCGTCGCTGCAAAAGTTACTGCAGACCAGCCCGCGCGCGCGCTGCCGGGACATATTGGTGCCGATGCCTTCGTTCGTGATGTCTACGAAGAGATCAAGGCAGGGCATTAAATGCAGCGTCGCTACAGTGACGCATCGAGACCAGGCCGATGTACCGATATCGGGCCCGCCAACGAGCTCACGCTGAAATGACGTGTCGTGCCAACCGCAAAGGAGCAAATCATGATCGTCCCGCATCGCTGTGCCACAGGTATCGCCGCAGTCGCGCTGCTTGCGTCTCTCGCAGCATTCGCTGAGGAGGCAGAAAACAAGCCCATGTCGTTGGCGTCGCCGGATCGCATCACGCTGGCAGATGCCACTCGCATGGCGCAGGCGGCAGCGGCGGATTGTGCCAAGCGCGGCCAGCCTACTTCGGTGCTGGTAGTCGATGCGACGGGTTTTCAGCGCATTGCGCTGTCGGATGACAATGCCAAGTTCATCGGCATTGCCCACAATCTCAGGAAGGCCAATACGGCACTGACCTTCAAGCAATCGACCCAGGTATTGCAGGCACGCGCAGAAACCGACAAGCAGTTTGCCGAACAATACGGCAAGGATGAACGCTACATGCTGCAGGGTGGTGCGCTGCCGATTTACAAGGATGGCAAACTCGTTGCCGCCATCTCCGTGGGCGGCTCCGGCAATTTCAATGACGCGTGCGCTCTGGCGGGCGTCAAGGTGCTGGGGTGGGCGACTACCGAGGCTCCTCAGGTTTCATCAGGTACTAAATAGTCAGCGGAAAACGTCTTGGACTTAACGCGCTACTTTCTGATTTTCAGCTCACTTTAACTGGAGGGATTTTATGTCTTCGATGCGTCTTGTTCGTAACCTGCTTGGCGCCAGCGCGCTGACACTCGTCCTGGCGGGCACTGCGGTGGCTGCTGACCCATTCACAGTGACGTCCACCACCTTCAAGGACGGTCAGCTGATGCCGAAGAAGGTTTCCAATAACACTGCCGGGAATGCCAACTGTGTCGGCGAAAATGTGTCGCCGCAGCTGTCGTGGAGCAATGTTCCGGGAGGCACCAAGAGCTTTGCGATCCTGATTGAGGATCCCGAAGGCCGCGGCGGTGCAGGAGTACACCACATGGTGGCGTACGGCATTGCGCCAACGGTCACCAGCTTCGCTGAAGGTGAATTGAGCAAAGCGTCCGACAAGTACATCGGCGGCAAGAGCACGCAGGGTGTGGGTCACTACTCGGGTCCCTGCACGCCTCCCGGTCCGCCACATCACTACACCTTCGTCGTGGTGGCAACCGATCTCGATCCGAAAGAATTGCCAGAGGGACTGACGCGCGAGGAGTTTCTGGCCAAGCTGGTTCCGGCCAGCGGGCCTTCGCGTTCCAAGGGTGCAACCGGCCTGATCGGTCTGTTCGTCAAACAGAACTAGTGAAGCGTTCCCGGCGCGGACAGATGTCCGTGCCGGACCTGACATGTATTAAGGATTGGAACCATGAAGTTTTTGAGTGATGAAGATCGGGCGAAATTGACGCCTGCTGAAAATTTGCCGCATTTCACGCCGATCCCGACGCAGACAGTGGCCAGCGACGAATATTTCCCTGCGCCGCAAACGCCCAAGCAGCGCGAACTGGAAGCTCGCTTGCTGGCGTTGGGTGACGAGCAGGCACAGCGCCATGGCATTTCCCGCCGCAAATTTTTCCAGTCGGCTGCAGGCATGGCGGCCGCCTATGTCGCGCTCAATGAAACCTTTGGTGCGATTTTCGACGCCAACATCGCCGAAGCGGCCACGCCCCGAGATGGCCAATGAGCGCGCCGCTGCGCTCAAGAACCAGTTCATTCTGGACATGCATACCCACTTCCTGCGCGATGACACGCGCCTGACCAGCTTCGTGGCGATGCGCAGCGCGGTGGGCAAGGCGGGCTGGAATGCCGATCTGGCGGGCAAGGAACAGACCCTCGACGACCTCAAGTTCGAGAACTACGTCAAAGAGATCTATCTCGACTCCGACACCAAGATTGTGCAGATTTCCTCGGCGCCGTCCGACGTTCTCGAAGACTGGTTCCTGACCAATCAGCAGATGGCCGATGCCCGCACCAAGGTGAATGCGCGCTTCGGTTCCAAGCGCATGTTTTCGCACGCCATCTTTACGCCCGGCCAACCGGGCTGGCTGGAAGAGGTGGACGCAGCGCTCGAACTGAAACCCGATGCGATGAAGGGCTATACGATCGGCGACAACACCCACAAGGACTTGAGCCGTTATCCATGGCGGATGGACGACGAAAAAACGACCTACAAGGCCTACGAGAAGTTCGTGAAGGCCGGCATCAAGAATGTCTGCGTGCACAAGGGACTGTTTGCATTGCCCCTTGAAAAGCAATATCCCAACCTGCGTCCGTTTGTGGATTGCAGTGATGTCGGCAAGGCGGCCAAGGACTGGCCGCAACTGAACTTCATCATTTACCACGCTGGCTATCGCCACGTGGGTGGCGATCCTGTGCTTGGCGAAGAGGAGTGGGAGAAGACCGGCCGCCTGTCCTGGGTGACCGATCTGGCGGAAATCCCGGCAAAGTACGGTGTCAATAATGTTTATGCGACACGGGACAGATCTTCGCCTTCACCGTTGTGTCACAACCGCGTGTTGTGGCGGCGATCATGGGCACGCTGGTCAAGGGTATGGGCGTGGATCGCGTATGTTGGGGTACGGATGCCGTGTGGACCGGTTCGCCGCAATGGCAGATCGAAGGTCTGCGTCGTCTGGAAATTCCCGAAGACATGCAGAAGAAGTTTGGTTTCAAGCCGCTCGGTGCGGCGGACGGTCCGGTCAAGCGCGCCATTTTCGGCGGCAACAATGCAAGGCTGTACGGCATCAATCAGGCCAAGGCCGAAGCCGAAATGCGCGCTGACAAGCTGACCCAAATGAAGATTGCCTATGAAAGCGAAGGGCCGCAACGCAGCAATTTGCGTTATGGCTATGTGGCCGAACCGATGGACTATTCAGTCTTTGTATGACCATTGGTCGCCGCGATGTAGCCGGCGCGTTCCTGTGTGTGGCTTGCCTGGGTGCAAGCCGCACGCTGCGGGCCACTGAAAGCAAGGTGCCGGAGGCCTCCGAAGCGAAGAAGGCAACGCAGGAAGCAGTGCGCTACCAGAACACGCCCAAGGGCATTCAGTCCTGCGAGTTCTGTTCGCTGTTCATCAAACCTGATGAATGCAAGGTAGTTGAAGGCAAGGTCAGTCCTGATGGCTGGTGCGCGGTATTCGATATGGTGGATTAGTTCCAGGCGTATTGCCATTGGCGCCAATCAGTAGTTCGGCCCATCCATCCAGCGTGGCCAGGAGTAAATGGCGTCGGCGTTTTTCGAAGTGCCGGATCCGGGTGTATCTGCAGTTGCAAGTATTTTTTTAGCGAGTTCAGCGTCTAATGAGATTGGATCACCAGTGAGCGAGGACTCCGCATTGGAACCGTCAGCCACGACTCCGGCTGCAACTGCCGATGTTGCCACAAGCGACATCGAGCGGCTGTTTCGCGAGCACAACGCCGCCTTGTTGCGTTTCATCTCGGCAAAAATGGGCTCCGAGCAGGAAGCTCGCGAGATTGCCCAGGAAGCGTATGTGCATCTCCTGCAGCTGAATCACCCGGAGACGGTCAGCTATCTGCGCGCCTTCCTGTTCAAGACGGCGGCCAATCTGGCGATTGATCGCCTGCGCCAGCGTGGCCGGCGCACACACGTAACTTCCATGGCGGAAGTCGACTTTGCGGCGTTCGAGCTGACGCCGGAGCGACAGGTATCTGGAGAGCAGGCGCTGGGTGTCATTCGGGCCGCAGTAACCGAACTGCCCGCCAAATGCCGGCAGGCGTTTCTGCTGCACCGGGTATATGGAATCGATATCGACGAGATTGCGGGGCGCATGGGCATCGGCGCCTGCATGGTGCGGCGTTACGTCGCTCGTGGTCTTGAACACATCAGGCAGCGACTCGATGCAGCAGGTAACGGCAGCAGCGGGAGGGCGCAGTGAGCACACCGCTTTCTCCCGCCGTGCCTTACACGGAAACACAGCGTCAGGCAGCCGCCGACTGGTTTGTGATCATTCATGCTGAAGAAGAGCCCAGCAGTGAAACCTTGCAGGCCTGGCTGCGCTGGATGGATCAGCACGAGGGCAATCGCATGTCATTTGAAGCAATCGCTCAGGCGTGGCACGGCACGCCCGGATCTGCGGCGCTCACCATGCCCAGTGCCGAGGAGTTGCTCGCGGACACTTATCAGGGCGACGAGCCTGTAGATGAGTGGCTTGCCAATCAGGCCATCGCCACTGCTCGCGTCGATTGTGCCGAGAGTCGCGCAGCAGGATGGCTTGCTCATATGCGCCGGCGAACGTGGCTTGCCGCGGCCGCGCTGGTGATCGGCGCACTCGGTGTCCTGGTCATGAATCGAGATCTCGCTGTGCATGGATCGCAATCAGACGTATTCACGACCAAGAGCGGCGAGCAGATGGAGATCACCCTGGCCGATGGCTCCAGAGTATGGCTCGGACCCAGGTCCAATCTGCAGGTCGGTTTTACCAAGGAGCAGCGCGCCATTCATCTGACAACGGGAGAAGCTTTTTTCTCGGTCAAGAAGGATCGCAGCCGGCCGTTTGTGGTCCGCGCCAATGGCGGTGATATTACGGCAGTGGGGACGGCTTTCAACGTAAGGGCCGTAGCAGATCATGTCACGGTGTCTGTTTCGGAGGGAGTGGTTACCGTGGCGTCGGAGCGCCAGCTGATGACGCCAAAATCCGTTCCGGTGCGAGTGGCTTCGGGGCAGCAGGTAACCTTCGTCGCACAGGAAGCAATCAAGTCGACCGCCATCATCCAGTCTGCAGCACTTGGCGAGCGTGCAAGATGGCGTGACGGAGTACTGGTGTATCGCAACGAACCACTCAGAGATGTCGTCATGGATGTCGCGCGTTACTCTGACAAGGAGCTGGAAATTACCGGTGATGCCATCGGTGAGCTGCGTTACAGCGGCGTCGTATACGAAGGTGTCGTTGATGAATGGGTTGCCGCCTTGCCGGAATCCTTTCCTGTGAAAGTCGTGAGCGAGGGGAATCGCCAGATTATTCTGGCACGCTAGTATTGAAGTGCAGGCCTGCAGCGTCTTATCTGCCGGGAACGATAAATGACAATTGGCGGGAGGGTGGGGTCGCACAAGACCAGCAAGGCTACGCTTGTTGCAGCTGTATTTGTAATGGCTGCTCTGCCGCTTGATGCTGCACGTTCCGCCGATGCGACAACCACACTTGCAGTTGATATTGACCCGCAACCGCTTGAGGCCGCACTGGTTGAACTGTCCAAACAAGGGCGTCTGCAATTGGTTATCTCGACGGGTTCGCTACCCGTCCGTACGTCGGTACCGCTGCACGGCAGCATGTCGATTGGTGCGGCGCTTGAAGCTCTGCTCAAGGATACGGGGCTGACCTACAAGTTTGTCGGCGACTACACGATCGCGATTGTCAAATCTGCAGGCCGGACCAGCCCGCCATCTGGATCGCCCACAGCGCCGGAAACCTCTGGCGTCCTCAACGCTGACAAGCCAACCGGCGATGCTGCCATCGCCAGTGGAGTCAGCAGTGCCGAAGCGAGCAAGGCAGATGGTTTGGCAAAGCGTAATGGTTTTTTTTCGCGGCTTGCAGCCGTTCTCGGTATTTGTGTTTCCGTCTCCGGACCCGGCACAGCCTGTGCCCAGAAGACAGGCACCGCGTCTGCCGCCGATTCTTTTCAGCTTGAAGAAATAGTTGTCACTGCAATGCGGCGTGAAGAGTCGGCTCTCAGGGTGCCCGCAGCACTTTCGGTGTTGTCTGGAGCCGATCTGAAAACGCAGGGTGTGAACAACGTCGCTGACCTCCAGAACGTTGCGCCCGGCCTTACCATTACACGCAATCAGTTTGGCATGAACATCAACATGCGTGGCGTGCAGACCACCGATTTCACCAGCAAGGGTGAGCAGGACGTTTCGTTCAATGTTGATGGTGTGTATGTCGGCCGCCCGCAAGCGCAGGCTGCCGCATTCTTCGACATCGCCCGGGTGGAGGTATTGCGGGGTCCACAGGGAACACTCTATGGGCGCAGCTCCACGGCTGGCGCCATCAACGTCATTACCAACGCGCCAAAACTTGGCGAGCAATCTGGTTATGCCAACATTGAGTATGCAAATTACAATGCCCGGCGTGTGGAAGCCGCGGTCAATATTCCCCTGAGCGACACACTGGCCATTCGTGCTTCGGGCGCTTTCAACAAGCGCGATGGCTATTCCAGGTATATGGATCAGTCCGTAACCGTGGGTGCCAGTACCTACAGGTTCAGCGCAGCAGGTTTGCCCGCCAGAAACGATCAGGACGATACAGCCGGGCGCTTCTCGATCCTGTATTCACCCAATGAAGATGTGACGGCGCGTTTGACGGCAAACATTGGCCGGCAGGGCGGTGTTTCGCATCTCGAAGCGAACTATGATCAGCTGGAACAGGAAAATTATTCGGGCTCAGACGGCCTCAAGCTGCTTGCGAATCCGATCCCGAGCTGGCTCGATGAACACTTATTCAATCTGGATGGCAGCTTGAACTGGAGGTTCGGTGCCGTGCAGATGGACGTGCTGGGCTCGCAACAACAGTACAAGATGAATGATCAGATGGTCTCGGGAAACAACCCGGTGTCGACCACCAATAACTTCCAGACCAGCAATTTTGGCAATGAGTACAAGACCACCGAAGCGGAGGTGCGGATTTCAAACGTGTCGCCGGGCATGATCGACTATACGGTTGGTGCGAACTACTTCAGGGAAGATATTGACGAGCTGTATCACGGCTGGAATGCACCCGTGGCAACCTGGTATGACCAGGGCACCTGGCGCAATCGCATCAATCCGGTGAACAACACCACCCGCGATGCCTGGGGTGTGTTTGTGCAAGGCACCTGGCACGTCACTGAACAACTTGGACTCATTGCCGGTGTTCGCTACACCCATGACGAGATGGAGCGTGAAGGCACGTTTGCCGCGGGTCCGAATTTTCTCCAGGCTGATGGCACCCCGTGCAGATACCCGAATACCTGCATTGGCGCCGAGAACAATGGCGGTTCAGAGGATCACAAGACCACCTGGCGCGTTGGTCTGAATTATCAGGTGACGCCCGACAATCTGCTCTATACCGCTGTTGCAACGGGTTTCAAAGGCGGCGGCTTCAATGACATTGATCCGACTCTGGGACCTGCAGCTGGAACGCAACCTTATGATCCGGAAGAGCTGATTTCGTACGAATTGGGCTACAAGGGCAGACCCGCAGCGGGCCTGATCTATTCGTCGCAACTCTATTATTACGATTTCCAGAAACAACAGATCAACGGCACCTTCCAGTACTTTCCGCCGCCCGGCAATACCGGGTCCATCAACATCAATTACACGACGCTGGCGCACAGCAGGATCTATGGCTGGGAAAACGAGTTGAGCTACCGGCTCACATCGCAAACCTCTCTGGATGGTTCGGCGTCGTTCGCTCGTTCGGAATATGTGGACTTCCTGGCTGGCAGGACCATCGGCCAGCAGGTTCAATGGGCCGGGCGTGAGCTGGACAAGATTCCATCTTTTGATGGCACGCTGGGGATCAGCCATGTGTTCACTCTGTCCAATGACAATGAATTGAAGCTGCGCTTCAGGACGCGCTACAACTCTGGCTACTATCTGAGTGATACGACCAATGCCGTTCAATATACCCAGGATGGCTTTACGCGCAGTAATGCAAGCCTGGCCTATCTCCCTGCTGGTCAGGCTTATTCGCTGGAATTGTTCGTTGAGAATATCGAAAACAAGGCGCAGAAGACCAACCAGCCGGGCAATTACAACGGCACGAGTGGAACTCTCACCGGTGGCGTGCCCACCGGCGCCACACCTTACGGCGTGATCTTCGGTACGTCGTCACCGCGCTACTACGGGGTGCGACTGAAGGTGACTTTCTGATCATGATGTGGGCAGTTGATATTGGTGTTTCATCCGGCCCGCCACACTTGAGTGTGGCGGATTTTTCGGGGTAATGAGGGATTCTGCCATGCGAGCTACACACTGCGAAGTCTTGCGACAACGACTCATCACCCGGACGCGTATTGCATTGCTGTTGGCGACAGGCATCTGTGCATTGTTCACCTCACTCGCTCACGCCCAGGCCACGCGCGACTTCAGCAAGGTGGAGGTCAAGACCATCAAGATCGCCGATAACTTCTATGCACTCGATTTCGATGGTGTGGGGTCTACAGTCGGTGTGCTGACGGGCCAGGACGGCGTGCTGATGGTGGATGCGCAGTTCGCACCCATGGCTCCCAAGATTGAGGCAGCGATCAGGAAGTTGAGCTCACAACCCATCCGGTACGTGATCGACACACATGTGCACGCCGATCATACCGGGGGCAATGAATACTTCAGTCGCCTCGGCGCCACCATCATCGCGCGCGAGCAGGTGCGTACACGACTGCTGCGTCCCAGGCAGGGAGGCAGCCAGTCAAATGCGCCTGTCACCGGCTTACCGAAGATTACCTATGACAACAGTCTGACGCTGCACTTCGACGGCGAGGAAGTCCGGCTTATTGCGGTACCGCGCGCGCACACGGATGGCGACACGCTGGTTTACTTTCCGGGCCTCGACATCATGGTCACAGGTGATTTGTTCCGCCCCACTCCCTATCCACACATCGATCTCGCCAACGGCGGGACATTACAGGGAGCGCTCGACGGATTGGCCGCCATCGTCGGGCGCGCTGGGCCCAACACAAAAATCATTGCGGGCCACGGAGGGCCCATGGCTGATCGTGCGGCGGTGATCGCGCAGCGTGATCTCATCCGTACGGTGCGTGATCGTGTCGCCGCGCTCATTGCGCACGGCAAGAGTGAAGATGAGGTGGTGGCTGCAAAGGTCACCGCAGGACTGGATGCACGTGTCCCGCAGAGTGATATCACCGTCGATCGCTTTGTGCGCGAAGTTTATGGCGATCTGAAAGCAACGCACTGATCAGGCTGTTGTCTGCCTGCTGTTTATGGTGCGGCTTTGTTCGATACGGAGGCAACATTACCGATGATCGTCGACAATGAGTCGACGATCATCCGGAATGCGCTAGCCTCTGGTCAGATATTGCGCGGGAACGTATACCGGCGTTGCATCTTCCCAGGGACTGTCAGTGAGCAAACGCTTACCGCTGCCATCGGCATTCATGATCCAGATTCCGCCATAGGGCTGGAAATTCGCATCGTAGGTGACAGCTTCATCCTTGAATCCGTAGATGCCGCTGCTGTACAGGATCCTGCCGTCCTTGGTCCATACAGCGTGACCATCGGTGCCGGCCGAGTCCGTCAGTTTGCGCAGATCGGTGCCGTCCGGCTTGATGGTGAATACATCGAAGTTGGCGTTGCGCATTTTGCGTGTGAATACAATGCGGCTGCCATCAGGCGACCAGTCGGGCAGATTGTCTTCGTCATTGGTCAGCATCTGCACGCTCTTGTCGTCCACATTCAGGATGCGCAGACCGCCGCCTTCGGCGCCGAACAGACGATAGACAATGCGCTTGCCGTCCGCCGACCAGCTCGGGAAGCCGCAGTTGCTCTTGCCGTCGGTCAGGATCTCTGCGCCGGTGCCGTCGCGCTTCACCCGCATGATGACGTTCTTCTGCGTATCGCGATTGTAGAACCAGCCGCCAAAGCCGAACGCAACCCACTGGCTGTCACGTGACCATACGGCCTGGAAGGAGCGTCCCCTGATGCCGGGGCCACCATAAATGCGTTGCTGATTGGATCCGTCCGGATCCGAAATCATTACCGAGCCATCGCCAGGATGATCGGTGTAGACCAGCTTGCCGTCGTTCGACAACTGCGGCATGGCACGGGTGTAGAAATAATCGTAGTCCGGATCCCAGCTATAGATGGGGGTGATCTGTTTCCAGCCTGGACTGAAGGTCACTTTCTCATAAACTATTTTTGTTCCATCCGGCGACCACGCGGGCGAGCGTTCGACGCCTTCGATTTTCACCGCGGGCTTGCCGGATGTGGAATACAAACCTTCCTCTTTGCCCTTCAGCAGATAGGCAACGTCCTTGGAGTTCACAAACTGAGGATACAGTTTCAATCCGGGGGTGTCGGTATGCAGGAAGCGTTCGCCGGTCGCGACGTCTATGGACACAATCTGCGACACAGCGGAATTGATCCGGTCCGGGCGACGTGCATCCCAAGTGGTTTCGGTGAGGCACTGGTAATAGACTACGCGCTTGCCGTCCGGTGACCACTTGGGCATGCCAAGGCAGTGGTCGGGTCGCGATGCAATGCGCCGGAAGCCGGTGCCGTCAGCGTGGATGATGTAAATGCTCAGCTCCTGCGTATGCTCCCAGCCTTCACCGTCATCATGTCCGCGCCACTCGGTGTTGCGGTCGGATGAAAAGGCCAGCCATTGCCCATCCGGCGACCAGGCCGGACGGAAATAGCCGTTCTGCCGGTCTTCCTTCTCGGGTTTGATGCTGCCGGTCAGATTGCTGAATTTTCCCGTCTTCAGGTTCAGGGTCCAGATGTTGGCACGATAGCCGTCACGCGTGGAAACGAACGCGAGCATGGAACCATCAGGAGACAACACCGCCTGATCATCCACATTGGGAGAATCGGTCAGTCGCCGCAAATTGCTGCCGTCGGCGTTGACCATGAATATATCGGCCTGACCCAGTCCATTGCGCTCGCCGGTGAAAATCACGGACTTGCCGTCAGCAGAGAAACTTGCGTGGTATTCGAAGATGCCGTTCTGCAGCAGCTTGCGTTCACCCGTGCCGTCGGCGTTGGCGATGTAGAGCTCGGAGGTCATCGGGCCGATGCGGTTGAACAGCAGAGCGCCTTTCTTCTTGTTCTGTGCCCAGGCGAGTGGTGAGAACTGTGACGCCAGCGCAGCTGCAGACATGCCACCGACAATAAAGCTACGACGATCCATTTGTTACTCCGCGACTTGAGCTGCTACAAAAAACTGCGATTGAGTGGCGACTTACTGCGCGCCCTTGGCGGCAGACGGCGCCAGAATTTCCTGACCGTAGCCTTCGATATCCACCGGCGCGTAAATGATCTCTTCCGGTTCAACCCCCTTGGGCACCCGTCGGAAGATTTCAGGCGGGCTGGTCCAGGCCTTGGTGTAATAAGTCGGATCATTGACCGTGATGGTCAGTTGCAATTCATCCGGCGCAACACGCCGCCAGCGTTCTTCGACTCGCGCATCCAGACTGATGGGGGTTCCCCACGAATCCAGCCACTGCCGGTCATCAAGCGCCTGAGTGATGACCACCAGTGTGTCACCCTGCCACTTGCCCACCGAGTGCCCGTACCAGAACGGACCAGCCGCCACGATTTCTGGAACCGGTCGACCATCGGTGTAGATGGTGCGCCAGATGCGTCCCACCGAGAACAGTTGCACGATATTGCCGTTCAATGTGCCGATTTCGAACGCTCGGGTGCCCGAGGAAAACTGGAGCATTCGATACAAGCCCAGCGGATTGCCCTTGTCGCGTGGGTCGTTGGCCGACAACTGCGATTTCACCTGCCGTGGACCACCCGTCGGTTTGTTGGCATCGAAGGCAGCGCGTCCCTCGGCCGTGAACGGCAGCTTCTCGCTGCTCCAGTTTGATTCGGGATGAACGGTCTTGGGCGCATTGACGCGGTCGGGACTGCCACGCGCGCCCCCTGGCTTGCCCCACACACCGCTAAGATCGTGGGGAGAAAATGCCGTCGCAGAAGCAGCCGTCTTGGTCGCCTGCTGGGCATGGGCAGGTGCTGCAGCAACGCAGACCGCCAGCAGCAATCCACCCAGATGTCGATGCGTCTTCATGGCGTTATTCCTCTTCGGCGTCCGAGGTCGCCACCTGCTTACCGTTCACTTCGATGAATCGCCCCTCCGCTTCGCCCGCCAGCGGATTAGTGAAGGAAACATGCACCTGCGCCACGACCTTGTCTCCAGGCTTGATGCTGAGACGCGTGTATCCCATGCGTGCCAGGGTATTCGGGCTGCCCATTTCCAGCACATAGGTCACTTCGGCGCCCGACGCATCTTTGCCAACCAGGAACAGGCCACAGTGCGGATTGCGCCAGGCAAACTGCTTGGCCACGCCCTCCACTCTGACTTTCCTGGTCTGATCATAGAATCCGGCCGTGCCGTGATGGGCAAACAACAGACCATACGGGAATAGCAGCGTAAGGGCCGCCAGGCAGGACACTTTCACTTTGTGCATAAAAACCCCAACAAATTGTGCCGAAAACTGTGCCGGCTACTGTTATTCAAAATGATCCGTCGCTGCAGGTAGCTACCGGACACGAACCAGGTACTCAGGTTATCACTGGTCACCGCTGCGGTTGCGAATCCAACCAATAAGACAGATCAAGGTTTGATAACTACTGTCATCATTGAAGCAGGGACGCCTTTGCATGCTTCCGGAACATTCTAATTTTCAAATGCAGATGCAACCACGATTGTCGTCGATCTGACTGGTCCTGGATGAACCTCTTGCCCCACCAATTGCTGCCAGCCAGTTCTGGCAAATTAAGACGTTGCAGGTCTGCGTCTTGATACTCAGCGTACCTCTGAACTGCCTGCACCTTCTACGATCAGCTGTAAGGATGAACAGATACGGCTCCGCTGTACCAGATCCGGTCTTTGGACACTCGGCAGGTAATACCGCGCGATCAGGTACCCGATCCGGCGTAATATCCAGTCTTAGTGGCGGGCGGTGCTGTCCAGAGAGACGGACCGGGTATTCCTGGGGGACAAGTGGCAACAGCAGAGCAACGTGGTGCAGGCGACATACTGGTCCAGCGCCTGGCGGCAGAACACAACGACGACCTGATCCGTTTCATCTCGCGCCGGGTTCGGTCGGCGGCCGATGCCCGGGATGTTGCCCAGGAGGCTTATGTCCGGCTGCTGCGGCTCGAGCGCACGGATCTGATCCGTGAACCGCGCGCGTATCTGTATCGGATCGCTGCCAACGTGCTGTACGAATTTCAGTTGAAACAGCGTTCGGATCAGGCGGGGCTGGTGCGCTGGCATAGCGAACTGGGTACGGCCGCAGCAGCCGGAGCCGACCCGGAGATCGAGCTGCTGGCCATGCGTCGCAGTATGGAATCTGCTTTGGCGCAGCTGTCACCGAAATGCCGCGCAGTGCTGATACTGCATCGACGGGACGGTCTGACTTATGACGAAATTGCCGAACAGATTGGAATTTCAGCCAGTATGGTGAAGAAGTATCTCATCCAGGGCCTGCGACATTGTCGCAAGGTGTTAGCAAATGACTGATCGTATGCAGCAGGAGATGATCGAAGCAGAGGCTGTTGAGCAGTTTCTGCGGCTGCGCGAGCCTGTAGACCAGGTCCGTCGAGCCACTGAATTCAGCGAGTGGCTGACCCGCTCGCCAGCCCACGTAGAGACCTTTCTGGCTGTGGTGCAAACCTGGAATGTACTGGATCTGCCCGCGGAGGGTTCACTGAGTAGTGAGGCGCTGATCGCTGCGGCCCGTGCCGAGCCTGAGGCCAATAACGTAGTGCACCTGCCGCGCACGACCCCGCCACTCCAGAGCATGCGTCGCTGGAGTATGGGGCGCATCTCGCAGGCCGCCGCCGCCGCAGCAGTGCTGGTGGTGGCGGGCTGGATTGGTTATGCAAGCTTCACTGCTTCGAATGTTTTCCGTAATGACAGCCAGGAGGTACGGCGCGTGACCTTGCCTGATGGTTCGCTCGTCAGTCTGAATCCAGATTCGGAAATCTATCTGCGCTGGACAGCAAGCGAGCGTCGCCTTGATCTGCGCCATGGTCGCGCGCGTTTTCAGGTGGCGAAGAATCCACAGCGGCCGTTTCTGGTCGATACCGAATTTGGCACGGTGCGGGCAGTAGGCACGATCTTCGACGTTGACGCGCAGCGCCAGGAGACGCGCGTGACTGTTATTGAAGGTCGAGTGGCGGTGGAAACTGGTGTGGTGTCGATGCGCGCCCATGACTCGGTACGCGCCGGGTCGCAAAATGGCGCCGGCACCAACGTCGACAACAGCAGCCTGCAGCTGTCAGCCGGCGATCGCGCCAAGATCATGGGCGAAGAGGTTGCTGGAACGGAGGATGTTGCACCCAGTGTGGTGGCCTGGACGGCGCAGCGAGTGGTGTTTCGCGGCGCAACGCTCGACAGGGTCATTGACGAGTTCAACCGCTATCAGAGCCGGCCTGTCATCATCGACGACTCAAGACTGGCGCCCCTGATTATCAGTGGCGTGTTCGATCCCAGCAATCCGGATTCGCTGTTGAGCTATCTGGAGCTCTACGAAGGTGTGAAGGTTGAACGCATGGAGGACGGCGGTGTGCTTCTCTCCAGCCGTGGCTAGTCAGCGAAATTGAAAAATGCACATGCGAGGTGCCCGAAATCGACGCTGAACCACTCTTAGTGGTCGAAGTACTACCAAAACAGAATCGACCTAGGAGAAAACAGGGGGATCGCAGACGACGCCGGTGGTGGGCACTGCACTTGTGTGCGTGCGCTGGTTTACTGTGGACCATGCTTTCGCAGGGTCTGCAGGCGGCTGAACCATCACGTGCGTATGCACCTCAGCCATTGGCATCGGCACTCGAAGAGTTTGCACGCATAACGGGCTTTCAGCTCGTTTATCGCGCTGAACTTACCGATGGGCTGATCAGCAAAGGCGCGAGTGCGCAACTGTCGGCTGCGGAAACCCTGAAGGAATTGCTGCGTGACACTGGTCTGGGATTTGCGTTTATCAATGACCAGACAGTCACGATAGTGCGTAGCCGGGGCGTGCATGATCCAGCCGGCCAGCCGGATCAGGCCCGTGCCCCATCCAGTGAGATCGGTCGTTCTGTTCCTGGTGGTTCTGACAATCAAAACTCAACCATGGGGACTTCGACTATGAACCGATCATTTTTCGCGCGTGTGGCCAGCATATTTGCTGCCTCCACCATGACCTGGACCGCCCATGCGCAGGAAGCGGCCGAGAACGCAGCCGCCGCCCTTGAAGAGGTCGTGGTTACCGGTTCGCGCTTGCAGGCCGCAGGCTTCAATGCGCCCACGCCGGTCACTGTTGTCGGCACGGAGACCATCCAGCAGCGCGCCCCGGCGAACATTGTGGATGTGCTGGTCGAACAGCCGGCCTTCCGCATAGCAGTGACCGACTCCACGCGTAACGGCAGCGGCGGCAACGGTGCTGGTCTGCCGCAAACTCCGCAGGCGTTGCTGGATCTGCGTGCCCTGGGTGCATTGCGAACCCTGACGTTGATCAATGGCAAGCGCTCGGTCGGCACCAACTGGGACGGCACGGTCGATACCAATATCGTTCCCGTTGGTCTCGTCGAGCGTGTTGATGTGGTCACCGGCGGCGCGTCGGCCGCCTACGGCTCGGATGCCGTGGCTGGCGTGGTGAACATCGTGCTGCGCAACAAGATGCAGGGTATCAGCGCCACTGCGCAGTTGGGCATGACCGAGTATTCTTCCGCGCCGCAATACACCTTTACGCTGGCCGGTGGCACCTCCCTCATGAATGATCGCATGCACGTCATCGCCGGCATCGATTACAACCAGACCAAGGCGATCGATGATGTGTACGGCAAGAAGTGGGCGCAGGACGAGATTGGCAACTTCGCACCGACTACAGCGTATCGCACCGCCAACGGAGCGCAGCAGACTGTCGTTGCCACGGGAGTCGAACCGGCTTCAACAGCGCCGGGCGGACTGTTTGTATCGACGGCAACTGGGCCAGCTTATACCTTCGATGCGAATGGCAATCCCGTGGCCTTTTCGCGAGGCACGATAAGCTCAAATGGTCAGCTAATGATCGGCAGCACGGCCAACTACGGCCACAATCTGAATAACATTAATTATTTGCGACTGCCTCAGGAGCGCATCGATACGATGGGCCGGGTGTCCTACGAGCTGACCGATAACATTGAGGCTTATGTCGAAGTCAGCGATGCCCGCAACAGTATTGATGCATACCGGGCCGCGGAACTGCAACAAGGCACCGGGTTCGGCGTTACCAACCCGGCGATCGTCGTCAGCCGAACCAATCCCAATGTGACTCCGGCCACATTGGCAGCCATCGCGCCATTGATCGGCACCGCTACCACATTCAGCATCGGGCGCATCCATTCTGAATTCGGATTTGATGGGCTAAGCGGGACGATTACCAAACAGGAATACGAGACACTGCGCATTGTTGCCGGTCTCGAAGGCAAATTAAGCGATAGCTGGAATTGGGATGCCTATTACCAGTCGGGTCAAACCCGGCTGGAACTGAATCGCAATGACTTCAGCGCATTTGCCATACAGAAGGCAGTGAATGGTTGCGTTGCCACGCTCGGCAGTCCCGGATTCACCACTGCTGTCAACGTCAACCAGGCCGCCAAGTATGACGCCGTGTCCGGCAAGACTTGCGTGCCTTTCAATCCCTTCGGTGTGGGCCGCAACTCCCAAGCGGCGCTGGACTACGTACAGAACGCCACGTGGCAGATCCAGCACATGCGTATGGAAACCGTCGCGGCATCGATCAACGGTGCGCTGTTCGCGCTGCCGGCGGGTGATGTCGCGGTCGCGACGGGCGCGGAGTATCGTCGCCAATCGCTCAGCGCCGACTCCGATAATGTGTCTGCTGAAGGCATTGCTCCCGAGGGCGGACTGCTGACGAATAACCTGGTGGAGTCGTTCGGCAAGTCCAGCGTCAAGGAGGTGTTTGCCGAGGTGGGCGTTCCGGTCATGAAGGACCGGCCGGGCGTCAAATCGCTCGACCTGAATGCAGCTGCGCGCGTCACCGACTACGAATTGTCCGGAACGGTGACAACCTGGAAAGGCGGTCTGACATGGGATCCCATCGATGTGCTGCGCGTGCGTTTTACCCGCTCCCATGACATCCGCGCCCCCGATTTGCGCAGTCTGTTTTTCAAGGGCGGCCCCAACCCGCAAAACGTGTTCAACACAATTCCCGCAGGCACGAAGGGCGCCAATGGCACCGTCAATCCGGCGGGTGTCAACCCGGCGACCCAGATCAGCGTTCTGGTGCCCGGCGGTTCCGGTAACCCCGAACTGGGGCCTGAAACTGCTGACACCACCACGGTGGGTCTCGTCTTCAAGATGGGCGGATTCAATGCGTCCGTGGACTACTACGAGATCAAGATGGAGGACGCTATCGCCGGGCCGGGCGCACAGCAGACAGTTGATCAGTGTGCGGCCGGTGATCCCACCTACTGCAAGTTCATAACCTTCGGTACAAATGCTGCAGCAGGAGGCATCGATAGACTCGAGCCCCTGCTGCTGAATCTCAACCTGGCGAAGGTCCAAGGGTATGACTTTGAAGTGGGGTACCAGCATTTGTTAGGGCCTGGCAGTTTCAAGGTGCGCGCGTTGGTCAACTATCAGCCGCATAACTATACGATCAACACCTACCTTCACCAGAAGACCGAGAATGAGAATACCCTCGCAAGCCAGCCGGAGTTGGCCTACAACCTCAACGTTGGCTACGACGTGGGTCGGTGGAACATGGATGTCCAGATTCGTGGCTTTGCTGAGCGCCGTGGCAACCCCGTCATCTACAACGCAGATGGCAGTGTTAACTCGGCCACGATACTGGGGCCAGAGGATGCTGGTTATGCTGCAAGGTTCAACACCTCGACCAATGACAATACCATCAGCAAGAACCGCTACCCAGGGCAGTACTTCGTCAATCCTTCGGTTACGTACAAGGTCAACGACAATATCAGCGCCTACGTCAACATTGACAATCTGCTCAATGTTGAACCGCCGGATCTGACGGTCAGCTCGATCTATGATCTGATCGGCCGTCGCTATCGTGTTGGCGTGCGGGCGAGTTTCTAGAGGATCCGTTACCAGACGCAGGAGCGTCAGGCCGGGAGAGGCAACTCTCCCGGAGTTTATTCGAGAACACTGATCGTACGTTTCCGCAACCGGCGCACGCGTTGTGACCGGCGCGACAACACATGAGACTAGTCACCATGAGAATGATTACTGCTGCCGTGTTGGCCGCACTTGCACACACTGCACATGCTGCCGGTACATCCTGTGAAGACCTCGCCAGATTGAATCTTCCGAACACGCAGATCACTGAGGCAAAGACGATTGCCAAAGGTGCATTCACTGCGCCGCAGGGTGCTATTGGCGGAGCTGCCGCCAACGCTCTGTACGCAAAGTTGCCGAGCTTCTGCCGCGTGCAGGCAACACTGCGGCCGACCCCGGATTCCGATATCAAGATCGAAGTGTGGTTGCCGACCGAAGCATGGAATGGTCGTTTGCAAGCGGTGGGCAACGGCGCCTTCATGTCGAGCATTTTCTACGGCAACCTGGCGCAAGCGGTCAGTGCAGGTTATGTCGGCACTGCAACCAACACCGGCAAGGAAGGCAACAGTGGCGACACGCTGATTGGCCATCCGGAGAAGATCAAGGACTGGGGCTATCGCTCCGTGCATGAAATGACCGTCGCCGCGAAGGCAATCATTGCGGCCCACTACGGCAACCCTGTGAAGTACTCATACTGGAACTCGTGCTCTACCGGAGGACGTCAGGGTCTGGTTGCTGCTGAGTACTATCCCAACGACTTCGATGGCATTGCGGATGGCGATGCCGCCAATCCCATGACGCGCAATCAGGCGAGCACGATCTACAGCACACTCGCAGTGAACAAGGACGAAGCCAGCTTCATCTCGCCGGCCAAGTGGCAGGCTTATCGCAATGCAGTGATGGACAAATGCGATGCCGCTGACGGACTGAAGGACGGGCTGCTCAATAACCCGCAGGCGTGCAAGTTCGATGCGAAGGAGCTGTTGTGCAAGAGTGGTGATAGCGACAGCTGTCTGACTGCTCCGCAAGTTACCGCGCTTAACACCGTGCTGGCCGGTATGAAGAATCCGCGCACCGGAGAACAGTTGCATCCGGGTTGGCAGGTGGGCGCTACTCCCGGCAATTCGATCGTCGGCAAGAAGCCCGAACAGGTCGCGGTTGATACCTTCCGGGTGTTGTTCAACGATCCCAACTGGGACTATCACGCCATGGACTTCGACAAGGACATCGCGAAGGCCGACCAGTTGGGAAGGAATTTGATGGATGCTTCGGATCCATCGCGGTTGAAGCCGTTTTTTGCCCGCGGTGGCAAGTTATTTATGTACCACGGCTGGAGTGACGGCAAT
Organism: uncultured Pseudomonadota bacterium; assembly: GCA_963748005.1. Classification (GTDB taxonomy): domain Bacteria; phylum Pseudomonadota; class Gammaproteobacteria; order Steroidobacterales; family Steroidobacteraceae; genus CAILZL01. The sequence goes on along the minus strand of CAVVHH010000002.1, from coordinate 408,917 downwards.
ATCTCGCCGCTGCTGGGTCTCGACTACTACAACAAGGCAGTGGCGGCCAATGGTGGTCGCGCCAGAACCGACAACTCAATCCGCATGTTCATGCTGCCGGGGTTGGGACATTGTGGCCAGTACTTCGACAAAATGTCGCCCATCGTCGAATGGGTGGAGAACGGCAAGGCACCCGACAGCATCGTGGTTGAGTACGCCGAGCAGGGCGGCAAAGTCACGCGTACCCGTCCGGTCTGCGCCTATCCCAAGCTCGCCAGGTACAACGGATCGGGCAGCATCGATGAGGCTGTGAATTTTTCGTGCGCGGCACCGTAGCACACTTGTTGTGTGATACAGATTGGGAGCCTGCAGCATGAAGATCCGGAACTTGTTCTGGCTCCCTTGTAAAGAATGGCAAAGAACGTGAACGGAACAACCTTTGGCTTACACTCGGATGAGTCAATTCGTATCGTAGATTTGGGCTGTGCAAAGAAATATCTGGAGTAAGTGGTCATGACTAACAGACGCGATTTCATCAAGACGAGCGGGCTTGCTGCTGCAGTGGGCGTGCTGGGTTCCAAGGAGGCGGCGGCGCAGGCTGCTGGCGGTGGTGCCATACCGAGCTATTCGGGTGACAAGAGTTATGCGGCTACGGCCACTCCACGCCCCTGGACCAAACCACAGCGCAAGGTGGCGTCGCCAATTTCGATTGACGTGCATACCCATTGGGCGCCTGAAGCTTATCTGAAAGCCAAAGCGGAACTGGGGCGTCCCGATTTCCTCGATCCGATCAATCACGACATGGACCGGCGCAAGAAGCTCATGAATGCTCTGGGCATTCAGACCTCGCTGCTAACGCTGGGTGGTTTCCGTCCGTGGCAGTGGGTCGACAAGGAGAACGGCGCGAAGATTGCGCGTGCGGTTAACGACGCCGCAATGGCAGCGCATACCGCCCACCCGGAAAGTTTTATCGCGGGTATCGAGATGAATTGCAGCGATCCGGCAGGAGCGCTGGCGGAGATCAATCGCGTCGCGGGCAAGCCGGGCATGGTCTGCGCGCATCTGTGCACCAACCTGGGCCAAAAGGAATATCTGTTTGAACCCGATTTCGCGCCGGTGCTGGCGCGTATCGAGGAACTCGGTCTGCCGATTCTGCTGCATCCTCTGGATGGCGAGGCTAACTGGAGCATGGGGTATAGATTGGCCGACCAGGCGTCGGGCGTTCCCGCGGGCGCCGATTTCAGTTCGGGGCAATTCCGTTTTCCCGGCATGACCAATTCGTTGGGCAATTGCATCGAAGTGGCGGTTGCGATCTGCAAACTGATCGTCTCCGGCACGCTCGACAAATATCCCAATCTGACCTTCATCGCGACCATGGGCGGCGGCGCGGTTCCGTATGTCATGGGGCGCATGGAAGGCCGCGGTGGCGGCAGCAAGGCGAAGCAGCCGGTGTACTCGTACCTGCGGCGTTTTTACTACGATTCACTCAATTACTGGCCGCCTTCAATGCGCTATCTCGCTGAAATAGTCGGCGCTGATCGCATCGTGCTGGGCACGGACAACATGTACGCCGCCGGTGACAATCAGATGGCCAATCAGCCTCATTCCCTGATCGATCAGACATTCAACGACGTGGATCGTGATCTTGTCTTAAGGGGCAACCTGAAGCGGTTGTTCAAGATCTAGCAGGTTCTAACTGGAATGGAGATTCAAGAATCTGTTGAATCTCCGTGCCCCTGCATTAAAGAAATATCCGGAGGAATTATGCGAACAGTACTAACCCTTGCTGCACTGTGTGGTGCAGCGTCAGTGGCCTTTGCGCAGGCGCCCGTCCAGCCGAAAACACCGCGCAATGAGTCGGCGTATTACAGCGATACACAGCTGCGCGAGATCATGCAGAAATCGCCGGCGGGCTTCAGCACACGCTTGTTTCAGGACAAGACGCACAGCACTGCGTTCATTCGCATCGCCAAACCCGACACCCCACATGCGCATGGTACCTGGAGCGAGGTGTTCGTGGTGAAGGAAGGGTCTGCCATTCTTGAAACCCAGGGCACCATCACCGGCATCACCGGCCATAACTCCGCCACCCACGGCGACATGTTCACCAATGCTGATGGCAGCAAGCGTTCCCAGACAGCGGCGCCGCAACCTTCGCCGGAACAGGTGGCACGTCAGGCGGCAAGCGGCGACCTGGCCGGTACTGATATCGAGGGCGGCAAGCGTCAGGCGGTCAAAGCAGGCGACGTGATTCTGATCCCCGCGGGTGTGCCGCATCGCTGGGTGCAGGTAGATCAGCCGGTTGTGTATCTCGACATCAAGTTCCCGAAGTCGGAATAGCAGCGGTCGCAATGTCCGGATGTCAATGGCATCCAGACATTGTGTGAATGATGAGTAAGGGGGATGCGATGTTAAGAGCTAGATGGGGTGCGTGCGGTGTGTTGGCCGCAATTGCGCTCGTTGCAGGCATGGTCGCTTCAGCGCAGCAGCCTGGGGCACCTGCATCCGCACAAGATCCGAACCGGATCACGGTGACCAAGCGACCCTATGATTTGCAGAAGCTGGTGAGTGCACCGGCTGTGGCGGACGACGTCTATCGCGGCCGCACAGTCTGGTTGCAACGCTGTGCGTATTGTCATGACGGCGTGGGTCAGCCCAGCTACAACACGCTGGGGCCCTGGATAGATGCAGAGCGGGTTCAGTTGCTTACCGACGTGGCGGTCAAAGCAATCATCGCGGCCGGCACCGAGCGCATGCCAGGTTTCAGTTATGCGCTGAATCCGCAACAAGTGAACGATCTTCTTGCCTTCCTGAAGACCGTGCCCGCCAGTGCCAAGCCTACGCCGAATCAACTGGCCGGCAAGGCACCCGCCAATGTCAGTGGCGATTGAGTATTCAGGGGTCAGAGATGAAGAAGTCTTGCTGGACAGTTTTATTGGGTACTGCCACTGCGAGCATTGCCATGATGACTGTGCAAACACAAAGTATTGCGCAGACGCCGAGCGCTACTGCGGCGCAAGCACCCGGCATGACCGGCACGGTCAAGGACAAAGCCGGCAAGCCCTTGGGCGGTGTAACGGTGTCAGCGCGCTCGACACAGCAGATGATGACTACTTCCGTATTTACGGATGAACGCGGCGTCTATGTGTTTCCGCACCTGGTTGCCGGCACTTACAAAATCTGGGCGCAGGCCGTCGGGTTCATGACGGAGAAGACCGAGGCGAAGCTGGATGGCACGACCACTACGCGCAGCAATCTCACCCTGAAGCCGCTGGCGGAGTTTGGTCAGCAGCTGACTGGTTATGAATGGTTCAACTCATTGCCCGACGACACCACCGAGCACAAGCGCATGAAGCAGGTGATGTATGTGTCCTGCACCGGCTGTCACAGTCTGGATCTGCCGCTGCAGAACCGCTTCGATGAAGCGGGCTGGAACAAGATCATCAAGTCGATGGAGAATTCGTTTTACAACGGCTATGTGCCGGGTGACTTGCAGCCGAACCAGATGCGCTGGCTGGGACAGATCATCCGCTATCATCGTGATGATCTTGCCAGGTATCTGGCGGAAGTGCGTGGTCCCAACTCACCCAAACTGACGCTCAGGCCCCTGCCTCGTCCCACCGGCGAAGAGGCGCGCACGGTAATCACTGAATACGAACTGCCCGTGAAGGAGCAGCTCAATGAGCCGTCGTGGTACACCGGCACCGACTGGATGTTGGGGCCTTCAACCGGTATGCATGGCATCGTCGGCATTCATGATGTGATGCTCGACATGAAGGGGATTGCGTGGATCACCCAGGACCGCACGACCTTTGAAACCAACCGTTCCATTGTCAGACTCGATCCGAAAACCGGTGACATGGTGAATTACAAAGTCACTGCAGCGAACGGACAGTTGATGCTGTTTGAACAGATTGCCTCGCCAGACCCGATGGGCAATATCTGGATGCACAACGGTAACACCATGATGCGTCTCGATCCCAAGACCGAGACGTTTACGCCGTTTCGCATTCCGGCCGTCATGGGCGGCATGAACAACTCGACCGACGCGGACTCGAAGGGCCGTGCCGTCGCCAACGCCAACCATGGTTTCGTGATGTTCGATCCGGCCGAACTGGACAAGCAAGGGGTGATGTATCCCGGCTGGCACAAGTACCAGCAGCTGTCAGCGAACGATGGCACCACCTACGGCATTTCGGCGGACGCGGATGACAACATCTGGTGGTCGGAGAGCTATGCCGACAAGGTGGCCAAGCGGGACATGAAGACCGGCAAGGTCACCGAATTCGACATGCGCGATCCGGGCTACGATGCCCGCAAGGCGCTGGCAACGCCGGCCGATCTCGCGTTCTATGAGTCCATCGGCGCGGGCACCTGGGCCAACAACTCGGCTTCGCCGTTGCCTTACATGAACATGCCGCGGCGTCTGGCTGCGGACAAGAAGGGCGATACGGTGTGGGTGCCTTTGTGGGCACAGACCAGTATTGCCGAGATCAACATCCATACCCACAAAGTGACTTATCACGAGTTGCCGATTCACACGCATCCCTACAAGACCATTGTCGATCGGGATCACAATGTGTGGACCGATTCAGGGTTGGCGGATGCGATCTTCCGGTTCACGCCCTCAACGCAGCAATGGACCATGTTCCGTTATGCCAGTCATGGCTGTGGTTCACGTCATATCAGCTCCGACCACTACACCGGTGAGATGTGGCTGCCCTGCGACCAGGCCAACAAAGTCATCCGCTTCCAGTTCCGTAGCGCCGACGAGATAAAGGCGCTGGAAGCAGCGGCAGTTGCCGCGCGAGCAGGCAAGTAGCTTCGATGTAATGGCTCATAAATGAGATCGAGATTCGGGGAATCATCATGAAACAGTTTAAGGCTGGGTATCTGGCGCTGGCGTTCACTGCATTGCTGGTCAGTGGAGCGACTGCGCGTGCTGCGGACGATATGCAAAAGTCGATGGGTGGGTTGTACCGCCTGACGCCAGCTCGTGGGCCAGTCCGCCCCGTGGACCTGTCGCCGTTCAAAGGCGAGATCTCCAGTGAGATTCTGGCCGGGCCGACCAATGGCCTGGAGAGCTGCTTCCTCGTGTATACGCGCATGGCGCCAGGTGCCAAGGCCAAGGGCCTCTATACCCTGCCAGTCGATCACACATACATGGTGTTGTCCGGGAAGCTCAATGTGCAGCTTGGCATGGATAAATTTGAAATAGGTCCGGACACACTGGTGTTCGTACCAGCAGGTGTGCCGCATCAGGCGTGGAATGCGGGCTCCGATCCTGTAGCAGAGTTTGAGGTCATCACCCCGGCGCCTTCCAGAGATCTGGTGTCCATGATGAAACCTGCTGCGGCGCGCAAGATCGAGAATGCGGCCCAGTACATTCACGTCGCGCCGCCGCTTGGCAAGCTCAATGGCGGGACCGGTCACGATTCACTCAATGAGCGCATCCTGATCAGCCGTGCAAATGGATCGATAAACGTACTGGAGCGTCTGAATGACATGTTGCCCGGTGGCGGACGCACTGAGTTGCACCTGCATCCGTTCGATCAGGCCTACTTCATCAAGCAAGGCACGATGAAAATCAACTACGGCGCGGCGACCTACGAAGCGCAGGCCAATTCACTTGTTGTGCTGCCAATCGGCGTGGTTCACAGCAACGAGAACGCCGGCACCACCGTGCAGAGTGTCATCACGCTGCTGCTTCCCGAACCCCCGAAAGGCGTTTCGCTGGGTGGTGGAATGCAAATCAAGCGAGTGCAGGGCGGGGCAGGGGCCGCAGAGTAAGAGCTCTTGATCGTGTAACCGGTCTTTCGTTCCTGAGTTTGTTGACAGCGTAATCGGGGTTGCCTTGCACCCCGATTGTCCAGCAATATCGTTGCTCCAACTCAGGTCCGATATCCAGAACACATACGACGATCACGTCAGTATCAACACAGCAGCCAGGATTGCCGCCAGCCGCTACTGACAATCCCGGAGACAGTTTGACCATGGCGAGTAGCACGAAGAGCGCAGTCACAGCGGCAGCGGGCGATTACACATTTGAGGAGCGTCGCAAGCGCATCGGCGATATCATCGCCGCGTCGAGCGGTAACCTCGTCGAGTGGTTCGACTTCTACATCTATGCGTTCTGCGCAATCTATTTCGCGCCGGCGTTCTTCCCCAAGTCCGATCCCACCGTACAGCTGTTGAATACGGCTGGCGTCTTCGCTGCCGGATTCCTGATGCGCCCGATCGGCGGCTGGCTGTTTGGCCGCATCGCCGATCGCAGTGGTCGCAAAGTGGCATTACTGATCTCGGTGGCGATGATGTGCGCCGGCTCGCTGCTGATCGCGTGTTTGCCGGGCTATGCGACCATCGGTGCGTGGGCGCCGGCACTGCTGCTGGTGGCGCGACTGTTCCAGGGTTTGTCGGTCGGTGGCCAATATGGCACCACCGCAACGTACATGAGTGAAGTCGCCATGAGGGGCCAGCGGGGCTTCTACTCTTCCTTCCAGTACGTCACCTTGATTGGTGGACAACTGTTCGCGGTGCTGGTGGTTGTCATCCTGCAGCAGCTGCTGGAAGAGTCCGATCTGAAGGCATGGGGGTGGCGCATTCCGTTCGTGATCGGAGCGATTACTGCAGTGGGTGCGCTGCTGCTGCAGCGAACGCTGCATGAAACATCGACTGCGGAAACGCGCAGCAGCAAGGCTGCCGGCAGCGTTGCAGAGCTGTTTCGTCACCACAAGGCGGCGTTCTTCACCGTGCTCGGTTATACCGCAGGTGGTTCGCTGATGTTCTATACCTTCACGACCTACATGCAGAAGTATCTGGTCAACTCTGCGGGCATGACCATCAAGACTGCGAGCAACGTGATGACCGGCTGTCTGTTCCTGTACATGTGCATGCAGCCGGTATTCGGCGCGCTGTCTGATCGCATTGGCCGGCGCAGTAACATGATGTTGTTTGGCGCGTTCGGTGCGCTGTGCACCGTGCCGATCATGACCGCGTTGCAGGGTGTTTCGAGTCCGGTGATGGCGTTCTTGCTGATCACCATTGCGCTGTTGATCGTCAGTTTCTACACCTCGGTCGCCGGCATTGTGAAAGCCGAGATGTTTCCCACCGAAGTTCGCGCGCTGGGTGTAGGTCTCGCGTATGCAGTCGCCAACGCAATGTTCGGCGGCTCGGCAGAGTATGTGGCGCTCGGGCTCAAGTCGCTCGGGCACGAGACTGCTTTCTACTGGTATGTCACCGTCATGCTGGCTATTGCGTTCATGGTGAGCCTGCGTCTGCCGCGTCAGGCGAGCTACCTGCAGCACGATCATTGATGAATATTCTCAGGGTCACGTGATGGGATCGGCAACATAGCTCCTGTCGTACGCCGTTCAGGAATTGCCCATCAGTGGTTGATTACATGACAACGGAATGATTCATCACTGCCAACTGTTCCGGGATTTTCGTCGGCGCCGCCATCTCGTATTCGGTCATTGCCAGATGACAGCTAAATGACAGGTTTCAGCGAGAAATCTGATCATTTATTGTGTTGTTGTGTGGACTTTTGTCAGCTACCGGTGCAATCTTTATCCCGAAAACTCGTTCGGGTCCACGCTGACACCGCGAGACCCGAATATCTCACACAACAAATCACACACTGGCGTCGCGATTCATCTCGCGTGTCAAGTTCGGGGGAGACGGGGATGTATATCAATCGTTCTGAAGTAGCATTCATTGCGCTAGCTGCAGCGCTTGCAACTCCGTGTTTTGCCCAATCTTCGACGGCACCGGGTGGCGAAGGTGATCTGGCGCTGGAAGAAGTCGTCATCACGGGTAGCCGGCTTGCCACCGGCTTCGACACACCGACACCGGTGACGATGGTCGCCGCTGAGGACCTGATAGCGTCGGTGCCCAACAACATGGGCGAGGCACTGGCGCAGCTGCCATCGCTGGCTGGATCCGTACAGAACACCACCTCTGGACAAGGGTCCGCCAACTCCAACACCAATGGCCAGAACCTGCTGAACCTGCGGCAACTGGGCAGCAACCGCACTCTTGTTCTGCTGGATGGCCAGCGCATGGGTGTCACCAACGTCGAAGGCGCGGTGGACATCAACATCATTCCGCAGAATCTGGTCAAGCGCGTGGACGTAGTAACTGGCGGTGCATCTGCATCCTATGGTTCCGATGCGGTCGCCGGCGTGGTCAACTTCATCCTCGATAACCAGTTCGAAGGTTTCAAGTTCGACGTCAACTACGGTCAGACTGCTTACAACGACGCGCAGAACGGCAAGGTTTCCATGGCGTTCGGCACGCATCTCAGCGATCGCGCCCGGGTTGTCGGTAGCCTGGAGTATTTCGCACTCAGCGGCATTGTGTGGGGCGAGGATACCGGTCGTGACTGGCATACCAATCCTGTGATGTCGGTGGATTCCGGCGCGACCAGCAAACCAAGGTGGTTGCTCATTCCCGATACGCGATCGCGATACGGCACTTTTGGCGGCACGATCACTGCCGTACGCACGCCGACCCCTACCAATAACGCTGCCAACTGCGCGTTAGCTGCTTGCGCGTCGCTGATACGTCAGACATTTCTGCCCGGGGGCGCCACCCAGTTGTTGGCCGACGGCACCAATGTATTTGGTAACAACGCGTACGTGTCGGGGGGCGGGGGCTCCATCGTGAATCAGGCGTTTGTACCCAAGGATGTCGAACGTTATGGCGCCTTCCTTCACGGTGAATTCGATGTTAACGACCACGCGACGCTGTGGGGTGAGGCCAGCTACAACGCCAGCGAGACCTTTAACCAGGCACAGGTACTGCAATCGCAGACCACCAGTGCGTTCCGTTTGTATGAAGACAATGCCTACATGCCGGCTGCTGTGAAGTCGGTATTGACTGCGTCAACTGTTCCCGGGCTGCAGTACATAGAGATGACTCGCTACAGCCGGGACCTGGGTTACAACGAGGTCACCGGCAATGTGTATGTGGCACGCTTTGCCACCGGCGTGAAAGGCAGCATCAATGATCGCTGGTCCTATGACACCATCCTGGGTTATCAGGACACGCATCAGGATCTGGATGTACGCACGGCGATCATGCGCAGACTCTATGCAGCAGCGGATGCCGTGGTACATCCCACCAACAACCAGATTGTGTGCCGCTCGCAGTGGTACACCGGCACCACTGCCACCAGCATTGGCACCTTCGTGCCCGGTGGTACCGGACTGGATCCGGGTTGCGTGCCCATCAACGTGTTTGGCGACGGGTCGGTCAGCGAGGCGGCGAAGAATTACGTAATGGGGGTGAACACTGCGGATATCGACCTCAAGCAGTACACCGTCGATCTGAACCTGCGCGGTGATTTTGGCGATGACATTACCTTGGGCGCGGGTCCGATCAGTTTTGCCAGCGGTATGAACTATCGCCGTCAGACGGCTTCGCGCACAGTGGATCCACTATCCGGCATTACCATGAATACACCGGGGCCGGTGTATCTGGGTGACATGCGGACCATCAATCCGCAGGTTCAATATGGCCAGGGCGGCTATTCGTATTACAGCCCGGTTGCCATTGGTGGCAACGTCACTGTTACAGAAGGCTATACGGAGTTTGGCGTACCGTTGCTGAAAGATCTGACGGGCGTCAAGGAGCTGTCGACCACCCTGGCCGGCCGTCTGACGGACTATAGCCAGAGCGGTGTAGAGAACATGTGGAAGCTGGGTTTGAACTGGACGATCAACGACAGCGTACGTGTGCGCGGCACCCTCTCGGCCGACACACGCGCGCCGACGGTGATCGAACTGTTCAATACGGGGCAAGTCTCTCGTGGCACTTATACGCTGGGACGTTCTGGCCAGAACAAGGAGATTGGCAACGAAGAACTGTTTCCCGAACATGCCAAGACTTACACTGCAGGCCTCGTGTTCAATCCTGCGTTCCTGCCGGGATTCCAGGCTTCGGTAGATTGGTACAAGATCGAGCTGCTGGGTTCGATCGCGCCGACGGCTTCACAGGACCTCATCGATGGTTGCGCTGCGGGCGCCGTGGAAGATTGTTCGTGGATCACCATCAATAGTGTCCCGGCCGATCCCGCAAGCATGAAGCTGACGGAGACGAGGACCAGTGACTTCATCATCGTCACCAATCAATTGAGGAACGAACCAGCTAATAGCTATACCTCCGGCATCGACTTCGATGCGACTTTCCGGACCCCGGTGGGACCCGGCGAATTGACCATGCGGCTGACCGGAAACTATCTGCTTGATGAATACAATCCGGACAGCAACTGCACGGTTAGCTCAACGGGCAAGAAGGTGGTTGATTTTGTGGGCGCTATAGGTGGTTGTGGTACCAATCCGGAACTGAAAGGCCGCATCTCGGCAAGGTACGACATCAACCGTTTTGGCATCTATGTGCAGCAGCGCTATATCAAGGATGGCGTGCGTAATCCGAACTATATTGAAGGCATCGATATTTCGGATAACACGGTGCCGGAGATGTGGTACACCGACATGACGCTCACGTACAAGCTGCCGGACTTGGGTGGTGGCGCTGGTGAAGCGTATTTCAATGCCACCAATGTGTTCGATAAGGATCCGCCGCCCACCAACTCAGGTGCAGGCCGTTCCTGGGTCGATCCGACTGAAGAAGGGTTGTATGACGTGCTGGGTCGCCGCTACACCTTGGGCGTTCGCTACAAGTGGTGATGACAGTAGCGGCGTATAAGTCAAGCTGATAAGACCAGAAAGCCCCGCATTGCGGGGCTTTCTTTTTCAGCTATCGCCGCATATTGACGGTGTCAGAATGAATGGCAACTCGGCGCTGGTGAGTATTGTTCTGTTCAACAGGAAGCAAAATGCACCGGCGCAAAAGATGCAATCCGCCATCTGAATGGACGGTGCACAAGCGGTAACGGCATGGCGATGCATTTTGTGACCTTGCCTCATCTCAATCTCGTCCTTGCGGGTTTCTACCGCAGCAGTCGGTCAAACAGGATCATGATTCCAGAGCGCGTCGCCACTCATGCAGTACGCGGCGGCGTCTGAATTCATCAAGATTGGCCAGCAACGACGGGCCGAAATGGATCCGTCGTACCACCTCGGGTGGGGGTGCTGCCCCGGTTATGGGAACGCCATTGCGGATCGGCTGTATGTATTGGCTCGCCATCAGGTTCTGTGCGAGCTCGGAGAGCAGGAAATCGAGAAACAGCTTGCCTGCGGCGGGATGCCTTGCCATCTTCGGAATAAGTGCTACGCGCGATACCACCAGTGTGTAATCGCTTGGAAATACAATGCGAATATTCGGGTGCAGCGCTTGTCTCGAGACCATGTACGAGTTGACCATATTGTAGGCCAACACGTGTTCGCCGCTTGACACCTTATCTCTGGCCTCCGCTCCTGAGACGTAGAACATGGGTTGCGTCCGTCCCACTGCTTGCACGAGGTCGAGCGTATCGCGGCTCAGCAGCAGGTCCTGTGTGTAGTAGAGATAGCCGGTGCCGCTGCGCTCGGGATCGTAGCTGGCGATCTTGCCACGATACTGGTCCGGCTTGCGCCGCAGCAGATCCGCAAGTTCAGCGTGCGAACCCGGGACGTCCGCGGGCGGCATGAGCTCGTTGTTGTAGGCAAAGACAATCGGATCGGCAGTAATGGCGTAAGCCTGGTCCTTCCAGACTGCCCAATCGGGCAGGTGCGGCTTCTCCGGCGACTCGTAGGTCTGTGCGAAGCCATCGTTGACCAGCTTGAACTGCAGATCCATGGCGGGACTGACCAGAATATCCGCCGTTGGATGGCCGGTGCTGACTTCCTGCAGAAAATTCGTGTATAGCTCGCTGGAGTTTGGACGGTGATAGTCGACGGCTATTTCCGGATACAGACGCTTGAACGATTCCAGCAAGTCTTCGACTCCACGTATCCCCAGGTCTTCGAATCCAAGCAGGCCGGTTGCGGCATCGATGCGCAGCGCCCCCTCTTTGCGTGCGGCGGCCTCGAGCCTAGAATGAGACGAAGGGAATCCAAGGCGAGCCGTGTTGACATCTGCCCCGAGGCCGCAGCCGGTTGCGGTCCAGGCGAGACTGCTCAACGTGAAGGTTCGTCTCGAGAACATATGCAGCCTCACAGCTGGGGGAATTTCACGATTATAGAGGGGCTGACCATCATGCGATCCCGGAGATGTGTTTATGAGTCGTATTCTACTCGTTGAGGACGATGCAGCCCTCGCTCGTGGTCTGGTTGCGTTGTTCAGACACAGCGGCTACGACGTGGAATCAGTCGCCACCGGACAGGCGGCGCTGGCACACCAGGCAGCCGGTTCCTATGCGGCAATGATATTGGATCTGGGCTTGCCGGACCTGTCCGGATTTGAGGTTCTCAAACAGATGCGCGGTCGCGAAGTCCGGGGGCGCAGCGAATCTGCACGCTGCCCGGTGCTCATACTCACGGCACGCAGCGCGCTGGATGACCGGGTTCTCGGGCTGGACCTGGGCGCTGACGATTATCTTCTGAAGCCTTTCGAACCGTCGGAGCTGCTGGCACGGGTGCGTGCCCTGTTACGTCGGGCGCAAGGTGATCCATCGCCCTCGATTACGGTGGGCCGATTGACGCTTGAACATACCAACGGGGCATTTCGTCTCGGCGATGAGTTGCTGGAATTGCCGCGACGGGAGCGAGCCGTGCTGGAGCAGCTGGTGATTCGCGCCGGGAAGATCGTGCTGCGCGAGAAGTTGGCGGACATGGTGTTTGGACTCGACGAGGATGTGGGTGCCAATGCGCTGGAGGTCTATATCGGTAGACTTCGCAAAAGGCTCGCCGCCGGAGGGCCGCATATTCGAACCGTGCGGGGCCTCGGGTACATGCTCGAGCAGATGTGATGCGGGCGGGAGGTTCCGGCCGATCGGTGACCCGGCGTCTGCTCTGGGTCATGATTACAACGTTGAGCACAGTCGCAATCGGGCTGGGCGCTGTGGGCACCGTGCTCATCGATCGCATCGTGGAGCGATCATTCGACAAGCTGCTCGGCGCGTCAGTGCAGGAGATCGCCGAATCCGTCGCACCGGAGCAAGGCAGCGTCACCTTCGACATTCCGCCTTCCTCGCTGGGCATGCTCGAAAATGATCAAGGCGACAACGTCTACTACAGTGTGCGTCAGGGGAACCAGCTGCTGACAGGCTACGAGGATCTTCCAGTTGTGAGCCTGCTGGGTGCGGGGCCGGGCCAGAGGGTATTCGGGTACGCCAATTTCAAAGGACAGCGCGTGCGTATCGCCGCTGAGCTACGCCGTCTGCCGCGAATGTCCAGCCCGGTTGTGGTCCAGGTTGCGCAGACGCTTGGCGAACGCCGGCGTCTGGCATTCGTGATGCTGGCCGCTTTGTACCTGCTGGAGTTGAGTTTCGTGGTTGTTGCAGGATTGCTGGTCTGGCCCACCTTGAAGTGGAGCTTGCGACCGGTGAACCGGATACGCGAGGAGCTCGATGCCCGACCAGCGGATCACGCCAACTTCGCGCCGCTGGATTTGCGCAACGCTCCTACCGAACTCGTCGGCCTGGTCGGCGGCTTCAATCATCTGCTCAAGCGACTGGAGGGTGCGGTCGCCGGGATGCGTCAATTCACTGCTGATGCTTCCCATCAGATGCGCACGCCGCTGGCCGTTCTGAAGACACATCTTGCTGTGCTCAGTCGACACGTGTCACCGGGCAGTCCGGACGCCAGCGCTCTGGAGGATGTGCAGGGCGCAGTCACGCGTCTTGAGTCGCTGCTGATACGTCTTATCAAGTTGGCGCATGCGGATGAAGCGGTCCGCGGCGGTATCTCCCGCTCGCGAATTGATTTGCGTACGGTGATTACCCAGGTCGCTGGCGACCTGATCCCACTGGCAGCGCAGCGTGACATCAGCCTTTCCGTCAATGCGGAGCAACGACCCGCCTGGGTGTATGCGGAGCCGGTCATCGCTGCTGAGATCCTCACCAACCTTCTCGATAATGCAATCCGCTACAACCTGCCCGGGGGGAGTGTGTGTATCTCTGTTGATGAAACAGCCCAGTCTGTCGGCATGAGTGTGGAAGATGACGGCCCTGGAATTCCGCAAGAGGAAATGAAGCACATTTTTGAACGCTTCTACCGCTTGCCGCGTGATCAGGTGCAACCAGGCAGTGGTCTGGGACTGTCAATCGTCAAGACGCTGAGTGAAGCGCTGCACGCGCAGGTGTCGATCGATACGCCCCCATCCGGGCATGGACTGAGGGTGTCGGTGCGGTTTGAAGCAGCTACGTCTTAGCAGGTTGTTGAAAATCATATTTTCAACAACCTGCTGGTGGCGTCGGCGCGACGGCGACCAGAAAGGTTCAGGACGCGGCGCACCGAGCGTAGTGTACTCAACGTACTCAAGCCAAGGTGTTCCACAGGGATTTCCTTCGGTCACGACAAAGTCCTCAGCCCCATATTCCAATCAGGCGCGAGTCCGCCTTCCTTCGGGTTGGGCCCCAGAAAGCGCCATACGGCGTTGCTCGTCGTTTGTCCGGAACAACCATACTTCACTGCTCGCATCCTGTCTGGCGCAGGAATTCGCGCTGCTACTTCTGATGCAGTCCAGAAGGTGTATTCGATCCGCGGCATCGCTTGTTTGTTGTTCGCACAGCACAACGTCGCCATGAAGAGATATCCCGGCGCTTACTATCAATGAAATTCTGCCCATAGCTCGACAACGTTGTCCTGCCAGGTCGTTGCTCCATCGCAACAGAATGACAGCGGAATGACAGCTATCAGCGCTATCTTCAACCGGCCAATTTGTACGAGTCTGCGGTACCGCCGGGACTTGTTTCTCTCAAACATCAAATTAATCACGTACTGGCGTCGCGATTGAATTCGCGCGCTCAACTTTGTAGGGGGAGATGGGATGTTCGGTAATCGTTCTCAAGTCGCGTTCCTTGCGCTTACTGCAGCGCTGGCAACTCCATGTTTCGCTCAATCTTCGACTGCGACGGCTGATACCTCGCCCGAGGATATTGCGCTCGAAGAAGTCGTAGTGACGGGTAGCCGGCTGGCGAGCGGATTCGCAACGCCAACCCCCGTGACAATGGTCGCAGCTGAAGACCTCGTGGCGGCGGTACCGAACAACATGGGCGAGGCACTGGCGCAGCTGCCATCGCTGGCTGGTTCAATTCAGAACACCACTTCTGGTCAGGGGTCAGGAAACTCCCAGACCAATGGTCAGAATCTGCTGGATCTGCGTCGCCTGGGTCCGAACCGGACACTGGTTCTGCTGAATGGTCAGCGCATGGGTGTGACCAACGTGGTCAATTCGGTGGACATCAACATCATTCCGCAGAATCTGGTCAAGCGGGTTGACGTCGTGACCGGTGGTGCCTCCGCTTCCTATGGTTCTGACGCCGTGGCGGGTGTCGTCAACTTTGTGCTGGACACCACGTTCGAGGGGCTGAAGGTTGACCTCAATGCGGGCATTACGGGACAAAGCGATGCAGAAAACGGCAAGCTGTCCGTTGCGTTCGGCAAGGCCCTGAGCGACCGCTCCAGGGTGGTCGGCGCCGTTGAATACTTCAAGTTGAAGGGATTGACCTACGGTGAGGAGACCGGCCGTGACTGGTTTGACCATCCCACGGGCGCGTGGCCCAAACCTGCCGGTACGTCGGGACCATCGATCGTAATCGTTCCCGATGCCAAGTCCGAGTACGGCTCCTACGGTGGCACGATTACTTCCGTCATGAACGCTGTGACCGGAACGGCGCAATGTACGGTTGCAGCCTGTAGTGGGCTGGTCAACCAACAGTTCCTGCCGGGCGGTGTCGTTGCTCCATTCAATTTTGGCAGCTATCACGCCGGGTTTGCCGGTGGTGGCGACGGCGCCATCGTCAACCAGCCCTTCACGCCGGATGCAGAGCGGACCTCCGTCTTCCTGCATGGCGAGTATGACATCAACGCCAACGTAACGTTGTGGGCAGAGGGCAGTTACAACCTGAGTAAGACTTTCCTACAGGCCCAGGTTGCGTCGCAGCTGACCACCACCCAGTTCAGAATCTTCGAGGACAATGCCTACCTGCCGGCGGCGGTCACCCAGCCTCTGGGCACGGTGGCGGGAACGCAGTCGTTGATGCTGACACGGTATGACCTGGATATGGGTTTCCAGGAAGTTACAGGCAATACGGAAGTGAAGCGTTTTGCCACGGGCGTCAAAGGCAGCATCAACGACCGCTGGTCGTTTGACAGTACGATCACGCTGCAGGACACGCTTCAGGAACTCGACATCCGCAACACCATCATGCGCAATCTGTACGCCGCTGCCGATGCCGTGCGGCATCCCACCACCGGGCAGATTGTTTGCCGATCGCAGTGGTACAACACGGCCAACGTCTTCGTACCCAGCGGCACAGGCATGGATCCTGGATGCGTGCCGGCGAACCTGTTCGGCAATGGCTCTGTCAGTCAGGAAGCTACCAACTTCATCTGGGGCGACAACACCGCCGATATCTCTCTCAAGCAGACAACCTTTGATGCCAATGTGCGCGGCGATTTTGGCGACAACATTACCTTGGGCGCAGGCCCCATCAGCTTCGCATCAGGCATGAACTATCGTCGCATGGTCGCCGACCGCAAGGTCGACGCCCTGTCTGCCATTACTATCGACGGCACTGGTATTCGCGGTTTTCCGGCCGGCCTGCAGGGGCGATATGGCGGCTATCAGTACTACAATCCGAGTCCTTTGAGCGGCACGATCAGCGTCACGGAAGGCTATCTGGAATTCGGCGTGCCTCTGTTGAAGGATGTGCCGATGATCCAGGACTTGTCCACAACCTTTGCCGGTCGCCTGTCCGACTACAGCCAGAGTGGCGTCGAGAACATGTGGAAGATCGGCCTGAACTGGACGGTTAACAACAGCATGCGAGTGCGCGGCACGATGTCGACGGATACGCGTGCGCCTTCGGTACTCGAGTTGTTCAATACCGCGTCGGTCACGCAAGGACGCAATACGGTTCCCTACGCGGCGGCTCCTAACGGCATCCGGTCGAGCGGCCAGAACATCAGCACGGGTAATCCGGATCTGAATCCAGAACACGCCAAGACGTACACGGCCGGTCTGGTACTGTCGCCCAGCTTCGCACCGGGTTTACAGGCGTCCGTCGACTGGTACCAGATCGACATCACAGGGGCGATTGAGGCGCCCGGTAACCAGAACAGCATTGACGCTTGCTACTTTGGCAACCAGGCTGCCTGCTCGCTCATCCTGGTCAATGGGCAGCCCGTGACAACCACTGCCAACATCACTGCCGCCGACTTTGTGGTGGTCTACAACCCACTGCTTAACATCGGCAAGGTGTCAACCTCCGGTATCGACTACGAGGTGGCCTACAAGACCAACCTCGGACCTGGTGCCCTGGGCTTGCGCCTGACTGCAAATCAGCTGCTCACCCTGGATGATCCCTCCATCGGCTGTCCGGCGGGGACGGGCGGGTCGAATCTGAGCCCCATCGGTGCGATCAGTAACGGTTGCGGCATCAATCCGGAATGGCGCGGTCGTCTCTCGGCGAACTACGATATCGGACGCTTTGGTATCTATTTGCAGGAGCGCTACATCGCCAGCGCAAAGAACAATCCCAATTACGTGGATGGGGTGGACATCACTTTCACTGATGTGCCGGCGGTCTGGTACACGGACATGACGCTGAGCTTTCAGCTGCCACAGTTGCGCGGCGGTGACGGCGAAGTTTATTTCAACGTCACGAATGTGTTCGACCAGGATCCGCCGGTAACGACTATCAGTTCCCGTTCGTGGATCGAGCCAACCGAGACCGACATCTATGATGCACTCGGGCGCCGATTCACGTTGGGTGTTCGTTATCAGTGGTGATCTGATAAAAGCGCGCGTGTAAACGTTAATCAAATAGATAGATGGGTGCCGATGTGAGGTTGCACGTGTCACATCGGGCCCACGTAACTGAAATCCAAAACGGAAAATTGAAATGAGCGACAAATTTGACAAATTTAATGCAGTGCCGGAATCAATGGATCGCCGCAAGCTGCTGAGCAACGGTTCCACATTGGTGGGCGGACTGATCGCCGCACAGGCGTTGCGACCCCGGACTGCCCATGCGCAGAGCAAGACCGCCGCGAAAACACCCAGCAACACCTTCACCGTTGGCATCCTCGGCGAGTCCATGGTGACACGGTCTTTCTCGAAGCTGACCGACCCGAACTTCCTCGCAATCCGCAAGATCATGCAGGAAGCCGATCTCGGGTATGCCCATATGGAAATGAACATTGCCGCCGACGACGAATTGAAATGGACGCCGCGCGGTCCGGTGGGCCAGGCCGGGTATCTGTACGCCTCGCCGCAGATCGCCAAGGACCTCGCGTGGCTCGGCATCGACACCATGTCGCTGGCGATGAACCACAGCCTGGACTGGGGTCCGGAAGGTCTGCTGGCAACCATCAAGCACTGCGAAGAGAACGGCATTGCCGTGGCCGGCACCGGCATCAACCTCGAAGCGGCGCGTATGCCGGGCTTCTTCGAGATTGAAAAGGGGCGCATGTCCCTGGTGTCGATCGCTTCGGGGAACAATGCCTATGAATGGGCTGGTCTGGCCAAGGGCAAGCATCCTGGCCGCCCGGGTGTCAATCCGATGCGCATGCGCACCATCAACCGCGTGCCCAAGGCCACCGCCGACCAGCTGAAGGCCGTCGCCAAGAGCCTGGGCAACAACAACCCGAGGTTGGCGGAGTTGAAAGAGTTCAGTCTCGGCGGCGGCGCCGCGGGCGTTGGCGCCACCGGCTACACCGGCAGCGTGTTCCAGGAATCGGATCACTTCGAAATCACCAGCGAAGCCTATCCCGCCGACGTGCGCGGCAACCTGCGTTCGGTCGACCAGGCTGCCAAGATGTCCGAGTTTGTCATGGTCGCCCAGCACAACTCCACCTCGGAAGCGGGCCGCGGTACCAAGCCGAGCGCCTTCATCGTCGACTTCGCGCGCAAGGCCATCGACGCCGGCGCCGACATGTACCTTGGTCATGGCTGGCACACCTTCCTCGGCATCGAGATCTACAAGGGCAAGCCGATTTTCTACGGCTTGGGCAGCTCCTTCTGGGAAAGCCAGTGGATTTCGGATGTGCCGGCCGACTCGTTCGAGTCTTACAACGTCGACATGGACAACCTGACCGCGGTCAATGCGGCGGCAGGCAATCTGCACCCGGAAGGCAGCGACGCCTGGGGCTGGTCCGCCGTCTACCAGTGCAAATACGTCGACAAGAAGCTCACCGAGATCGTGCTCCACCCGATCGAGATGGGCTACGACTTCACCGGCGAGAAGCCGGTGCGTAACCGCGTAATCGGCAAAGGTGACATGAAGTATCTCGATGGCAGCCCGCGTCTGGCCACCGGAGCCAACGGCGTGGCGATCCTCAAGAAGCTGCAGGCGGTCAATACCGAGCGTGGCACCAATATGGAAATCAAGGATGGCGTCGGCATCATCAAGGTTTAAGTCAAGGTTCAAGTCTGACTCGACACAAAGTCGAGCCATCTCGATGATGGTTCGACCGACACGATACTTCGAGCTCGGCAAACTGACCGGGCTCGATGTGACCGAAAATCACATCAATGTCACATGGTTGAAGCGGCGGGAGAGGTTCCAATGAGCAGCAAGTTCGAAAAATTTCGCAGTGTATTGACTGGTATTGATCGACGCACTGTATTGAGCAGAAGTGCAGCCGTAGTGGGTGGCCTGTTTGCCGGATCAGTGCTGAAACCGGGTAAGGCAGAAGCCGCTGCAGCGGCGCCAGCCTCGGACAAGTCAAAATCATTGACTGACAGCACCTTCACACTCACCGTTGTCGGCGAGACTCTGGTAGCACGTCCTTTTGCCAACCAGACTGAACCGGAATTCACGGATCTGGTCAAGCTGTTGCGTGAATCGGATGTGTCCTACGCCCACCTTGAAACCAACATCGCCGACACTCATGAACTGGACTGGTCTGCACGTGGATCCACGGGCGCAGCCGGTTACCTGGTGGCTCCGCCGCAGATTGCCAAGGACCTGGTGAACGTCGGCATCGACGCCGTGTCGCTGGCCATGAATCACAGTTTCGACTGGGGCGTGACGGGTTTGCGTCAGACCATCAAGCATTGCAAGGAAGCGGGTCTTATGGTTGCCGGCACGGGTGAAGATCTCGAAGAAGCAACGGCACCTGGCTATCTGGAATCAGACAAGGGCAGAATCGGATTGGTGTCGCTTGCTTCGGGAAATTCTCCGTTCGAGTGGGCCGGCTATGGCAAAGGCGCCATCCGTGGTCGACCCGGCGTCAATATGCTGCGCCTGAAGAAGCTGTTCCTGGTTGACCAGCCCACTGCCGCACAGCTCAAGGAAGCTGGCAGGAAAATGGGCACTCTCAGTGAGCGTGCTGCTCAGCAGAAAGAGTTCAACATCACTCCGGGTGCCATCGCCGGTTCGAACGGTTTCTCCGGTTCCGCCATTCTTGAAAGCGATCACTTCGGCATCACCACTGAAAGCCATCCGGGCGATGAAAAGCGCATCCTGCGAGCCGTTGATGAAGCGAGAAAGATGTCTGACTTCGTGATGGTAGCCCATCACAACAGCACGTCCGAGGACGCGCGCGGCAAGGATCCGGCCGACTTCGTTGTCGACTTCGCACGCAAGGCCATCGATGCAGGCGCCGACATCTACATCGGCCATGGCTGGCACACCTTCCTGGGCATCGAAGTCTACAAGGGCAAGCCGATCATTTATGGTCTGGGCAGTTTCTTCTGGCAGAGCTCATTCATTCAGTGGAAGGCGCCTGAGCAGTATGAATCCGCCAACTTCGACATGGACAAACTGGTGACGTACAACGCGTCTTCCGGACAGTTGCACCCCGGTGGCGGCGAAGACTGGGCGTGGGCAGCGGCATATCAGTTCGTGTTCAACAACAAGAAGCTGACTGAGATCCGCCTGCACCCGCTGGAAATGGGCATGGACTACACCAGCGGCAAGGGCGTGGCCTACCGCACGGTTGGTTCGGGCGATCACAAATATCTGGATGGTAGTCCCCGAATCGCCATGGGCAGCAATGGCAAGGCTATCCTCGGCAGATTGCAGAAGATCACCGAATTGCGCGGCACGAAAATGGACATCGTCGGCAACATGGGTGTCATCAAGGTTTCCGCTTAAAGCAATTGTCGCAAGCGCTGACTGTCGCTGATGAACAGATCATCAGGCCCGGCACCAGTGCCGGGCCTGAAGTGTTGAATGGTCGCCCTAAGGTCTACATATCTGAAACAGATTGGGGGATTAAATATTATGAGTACCAAATTCGATAAATTTCGTCAGGCGTTCAACACCATGGATCGCCGGACCGTGCTGGGCAGAGGCGCCGCCGTAGTGGGGGGTCTGCTGGCCGGACAATTTCTGAAGCCCAAAACTGCAGAGGCGGCGCAGGCCGCGCCTGCCAAACCTGACAACACCTTCACTGTCGTTGGGGTGGGCGAGATGATGGTGTCGCGGCCGTTCTCCATGCAGAGCGAGCCGGAGTTCATGGACATCGTCAAGAAGATGCGCGAGTCGGATCTGTGCTACGGCCATCTGGAAATGAATTTCGGCGCGCCCGAGGATCTGAAGTGGACGCCACGCGGCACCGCCGGTGCGGCCAGCTACATGATTGCTGATCCCCAGGTTGCCAAGGACTGCAAGTGGGCGGGCATCGATGTGCTGTCACTGGCGATGAACCATAGTTTCGACTGGGGCCCGGAAGGCATTCGCTCGACCATCAAGTATTGCCGTGAAAACGGCATTGCCCATGCCGGTACCGGCGAGAATCTGGAAGAAGCGCGCCGCCCCGGTTTCTTTGATGTGGATAAATACCGCTGCGCCATTGTGTCGCTGGCCTCGGGCAACAATGTGTACGAATGGGCAGGTCTGCCCAAGGGTTCGGTACCGGGCCGCCCAGGCATGAATCCGCTGCGCGTGGCGACGCGGTATGAAGTGCCGCATGCCCAGGCCGAACAACTCAAGGCAATTGGCAAGGGGCTGGGTGTGATGAGTGAGCGGGCTGCGGCGCAGAAGCAGTTCAACATCACGCCGGGTGGCGGCGCGGGTGTTGGTACGGGCACTGCAGGGTTCGCATTCGTCGATGGTGACAAGTACAACATCACCTCGATCGGCCATGCCAAGGACATTGAGGGCAATCTGCGGTCAATCAAAGAGGCCTACGACTGGGCCAATTTCGTCATTGTGGCGCAGCACAACAGTACCTCGGAGGGCTCACGTGGTGATTCGCCCAGCGAGTTCTGCGTCGACTTCGCCCGCAAGGCCATCGATACCGGCGCTGACATTTACTTCGGCCATGGCTGGCACACCTTCCTGGGGATAGAGATCTACAAGGGCAAGCCGATCATTTATGGCATGGGTAACTTCTTCTACCAGAACATCTATCTGGAACGCATCCCGGCGGACTCCTACGAGTCGTACAACTTTGACATGGACCAGTTGACCAGTCTGAATCCGACCAGCGGTGCGATGCATCCCGGCGGCCAGGCCGAAGACTGGTGCTGGACGGCGCTGTTCGAGTTCAAGTATGTCGACCGCAAGCTGGCGGAGATCCGCTTGCATCCGGTGGATATGGGCATGGACTTCTCCAGCGGCAAGGGGGTGCTCGACCGGTATGAGGGACGCGGCGAGTACAAGTACATCTCGGGCATTCCGCACATGGCCACCGGTGCAAACGGTCAGGCCATTCTGAAGAAGCTGCAGCAACGCTGCGAGCTGCGGGGCACGAAGATGGAAATCGCCGGCAACGTCGGGGTCATCAAAGTGACCGCTTGAGGCAACAGGCAGCGCTGCTGTGTTTCGCTGACACAGCGTGCGCCTTGAATATCTGGCCCGGCGTTCTTGTCGGGTCAGATACGCACTGGAAGAGGTTTCGAAGTCGATAAACCATCAACCTCCAATGGCAACGAACCCCATTGATTGCCGAACACTGCCTGGCGGAGTTGCCACGGTGATGGTTCGTCTCGCGCACGTTTATACTCGGCGCACACAAGCGCGATCTTGAACACTATGCAAGGGGAAACTCGTATGAGTGATACAACAACACGTCGCGATGTGCTGCTCGCAGGACTGGCGGTAACGGCCGCCGGTGTGACCACGACACACGCCCAGACGCCGCGCTTCCGCGTCGCACTGGCAGGTGATTACGAGTATGTGGCTTTGAAGGCTGCTCCCTGGGAGACGCTTGGAGCCGATGTGGATGTTGTCAGTTTCAACAAACCATTCCGCTCTGCGCAGGAAACGGTAACAGCACTGCGGGATTTCGATGCGATTGTCCTGATGCGAGAGCGCGTTCCCATGCCGCGCGAAGTACTCGAACAGCTGCCGCGGCTGAAGCTGATTGTGTTCAGCGGGCTCATGAATGCAACCTTGGACCATAAGGCGGCGGCGGAACGCAACATCATTGTCGCCAGAGCGCTGTTCGGTTCGGACGAGGATGATGCACCCGCAAATGGCGGCGGTGGGGGTGGCGGCCCGGCCGAACTGGCGCTGGCACTTTTGCTGGCCTGTGCCTGGCACATCCCGCAGGCGAATGCGTTGATCAGGCAGGGTGGCTGGAATATGCAGCCGGATATTCCGCTGAAGATTCCACTGGCAGGAAAAGTCCTCGGCATTCCGGGCTATGGCAGCATCGGTGCGCGCGCCGGCAAGTATGGCCAGGCGTTGGGCATGAAGGTGCTCGGCTTTAGCCGCAGCCTCACTGATGAAGCCGCACGCGCCGATGGGGTGACCAAGTCTGATCTGGAGACGCTGATGCGTACCTCTGATGTGGTCAGTATTCATCTCCCGCTCACGGCCCAGACCAGGGGCATGATTGGTGCGAAGGAAATAGCCATGATGAAACCGGGCGCCATCTTGATTAACACGGCGCGCGGGCCCATCGTCGATGAACCGTCGATGCTCGAGGCATTGCGGACACGCAAGATTGCCATGGGTGGCTTTGACGTGTATTCCCAGGAGCCATTACCCGCGAATCACCCACTGCTCAAGTTGCCGAACGTGGTGATGACCCCGCACATCGGCTACGTTTCCGAATCAGGCATGGTCAACAGGTACAAAGCAGCGCTCGAGGTGCTGGTCGATTATCGCCAGGGCAAGGTTACGCGTTACACGCCTTCAGCACGGGATGGCTAGCCCGCGGCGCAATCGGCGTGGAGTACTGAAATGCTGCCGTTCACGCTTGAAGGCCGTGCGGCCTTCGACGCCAACAAACCCGTCGGTGGCCCAAGACAGATGAGTTAAGAGTTGTCAAACGACCCGCGTGACAAGGCGAATCCGGGTGGCCTGTATCGGACCCTGCTGTGCTCCACCAGTGGGCGAACCTTCGAATTCATTCAGACTCCGGAAAAAGTCATCCAGCATTTTTCGTTTGGCTTGAACTGACGCAACATCTACACCGATGGACGGCCAGTGCCTGACGATGTTGCGGCGGGGCCATTCTGGTACCGATACACAGTGGGCAAGTGGCAAGGCGACACGCTGGGCCACCACGCCGGCGCTGGATGATCGGGCCTGGCTAGATGCATGGGGCACGCCCATCAGTACCAACGCTCGTGTTGAAGAACGCTGGAAACGCATCGCGCCGGACAGGCTGCAGTTGCAGATCACGGTCAACGACCCTGTTTACTACACCAGACCCTGGACCCGTGCTCCGATGGTCTACATCCTGCAGCCCAGGAATAAGCCGCAGGAAATCATCTTCGCGCCCATGGATATGGAACATTTCACCGAGACACTGCTTGTCCCTTCCAGCAGGGCGGCAAAATAGACGTCGCTGCTGAATATTTTTCACTATTCCAGCGGCAGTTACGCTGGCGAAGCCCTTATTGCACGCGCCAGTATCGCGGGTGGCGCAAGTCCTGACGGATCGGTGACTCCGGAAGTCACGATCGTCAGCGAAATGCTTCGCACCTGCATGATGATAATGGCGGTGACGGTGAATCGAGCCCTAGTTGGAAGTACTGATGGGAACATCAGGGGCAGGGCGATTTGTGTCCAGAATGGTGACACGGATATTGCGAACGGGCGCAATCGCTACATCCCTGGTATTTGTGAGCTCTACACTGAATATTCGATCGCCACTGCGGGCAGCAGCGTTTATCAATGGCACAAACAAAGCGCGCACTTGCTGAAAATCTGCGAATTCTGCAATGCCGGACGTTGGCCCACCGAAGTCCCGTCCCGCTTCTGCTGAGCCTTCCCTGATGGACCATCTGACCTGCACCGGGCCGGGCCCGCCCCCCACCCGTTTAAGAATGATCGCAGCCGCTACGGCGTTTTCGGTCACTGCCATGCTTCCAGTGTCGAAGGATATCGTTGAGGTGGGCGCCGCCGTTGACTGCGTATGCTGACCAATGACAGCCGTCGCTGATTGTGGCGTTTCTGCCGATTCAGGTGCAGGCATAGCTGCTGCCGTATGCCCAAGTTCTGCCTTGGGCGCAATTGATTGAATTTGTCCGGGTGGCGATCCCGCATCAGGACTGCGAAACAGCAAAACGCCCGCATACAGCAATATGCAAGTGGTAAGCGCGTAATAGGGCACCAGATTTTTTGGTGGACGGATAAACGACAATTTCGGTTTCATCGGCGGTTGCATCGCATCCTGCGATTCATGTTCTGCAGTCGGGGCGGAGGGCGTCTGGGCGACTGCATGAATAACCGGCAACGCCGTACAGGCAAGCATTGCCGAACCGGATGGCGCCGGTATTGCTGGGCTTGATGTCGAGACAGGAGCCACACTTATCAGCGGCTGGGCGACTTCGGCCGGAAGCGTTTCGGGGCATGCCACGGGAATGGGTGCCGGATCATCTTCAGAAGCAGTAATGGTCACGCTGTCTGCCGACGTGAGGCCGGCCCGCAATTCCACGCTACCAGCGTCCGATCTGGCATCGACAGGAACAGGCTCTGTCAGCGAATGGAAAAACTCACGAATCGAACTGGGACGATCTTCACGTTGCCATGCCAATCCTGTTCTGAGTACCGCGATTTGCTCTGGTGGTAACGCTGCAGTGTCGGCCACTGCGCCGTTGCGGGCCTGCATTGCCAGACACGATCGTCCGGCAAAGGGATGACTTCCGGAGAGCAACTCAAACGCTACGCAAGCGAAGCTGAAAAGGTCGTCACTGGGAACAGCCATTGTTCGTGCGAGTACCTGCGGGCTGGCATACGCTGGCGTGGCCACACAGTCCCTGGTGTCGGGTACATTGTCCGGGGCGCACCAACCCAATTCCGCGGAACTGCCCAGGTCAATGATCCGGACGCCACCATCTTGCAGCACGAACACGTTAGCCGGCTTGAAATCGCCGTGCGTAACATTGTGCTGGTGCAGGAACGTCAACGCATCGGCGCAGGCCGCCAGCAGCGCTTGTGCCTCTGCAAGCGGCACCGGGTTGTCCGCCAGCCGGCGCAGGCGGGCGGCGAGGGTTTCTCCTGCGAGCAGCTCCATGACGATAAACCAGGCATTGTCCTGAGCGTCGAGATCGAACATTCGCACGATATTGGGATGTAACAGGCCATGCGTCTGCATGAACTCGCGTTTCAGCCGGGCTATTGCCTGGGAGCGTTCACGAAGTTCCGGGCGCAGGACTTTCAGGGCGACATGGTCCACTCCGTCACTGGCGTCCCTGCGCAGGTCGCGGGCCCTGTATACGATCGCGAAGCCGCCTTCGCCGACGACGTCTTCTATGACATAGCGATCACGAATGACACATCCTGGCCTGAATGCATCAATGGCAGTGACAGGGGTTGGGCCTGATCCACTTTCCTGAGACAGTTCGACGGTATGTTCCTTCTGGACGACTGCAATATCATCCGTGTTCAAATCCAGCGTATGGGGATACTCGTCGAATTCAACAGTCATGTACTCGAGATGGTCAGATGACTTGTTCGCCATCCCGATGGAGATTGAGTTATCTGAAGGCGCAGTGATCATCTGAGCACCACGCGCAGGAGACACAAGGTGGACTGGCGAGAGGTCTCTCTCCGCCGCGCTACGCATCGATCTGTCTGAAGCCGCATGGTCTAGATCGAGATGCATTGATGAACCTTTGAATCTGTCTTTAAAAATCTTCGCTCGGTTTTTTGGGCAGGTAAGGAAATTCATTGCTTGTCATCGTCAACCACAATCACATCGGTGGTGAAGGTCGTCGGTGACTGAGACGCATCATCAAGAGCTTCGATCTTGACCTGGAACAGCTCGGTATTCTCCGGCACTGCGTCAGAAGCAAGTGGAATCATCAAGGTGTATTCACTTGTTCCGGCTGGAATCTCCGCAATACCGGGGGGCAAGTCCGCATAGTCTTCACCAGGTTTGGCAGAGCCGCCGATCAGTGACCAGCGAACATGTGACGCTGCATTCAGGCGACCGGTGCGACGCAACACTACTCTTGCCGGACCTTTGTCCTCAAATGCAACGAAGCTGTCCTGGGTGAATGAAACCGTGCCAGCCGGCCCTGTGGTGCGAACAGCATTCTTTGCCTGAAGCAATCCGGTACCGGTCAATTGCGTCGATGCTGTGTCACCTGTCGTCGCCGCCAAGGGGATAAATGGGGTGGTGGCCAGCTGGCCGGCATTGATGTCCGGCACGGATCGAAACACATCGTTGTCCGCTGCCGGAGCTGAGCCGACTGCAACAGGCATGGCCGGCACATCGGCCTCCGCAGGTGCATCGGCAGATATCGCCCTGGCTGGGTCCGGAGAAGCATTTGATGATGCACTCATCAGCGGCCTGGGCTGCTGTCCAGCTGTGCCAGTACTCCCACCGCCATGTGAAGACTTTGCTGGCAGCGCAGTAACCAAGATATACGCCACCAGGGCTACTATCAGCAGCGACCCTGCACCGACGAGCAGAGGTTGCCATTCAATACGGTTTGCCAGCAGTGCCTTCAGTGGTACCACTGCAGCGGTGGGTTGTCCGCATCCCAAACCTGCAAGCAGTTCGCGAACGGTTATTGTCTGGTGATCAGCATTCAGCCGCAGAGCACGTTGGAGCACGCGCCACTGATGCTGATTGAACCAGGCACTGCGGGATGGAGGATGGCCAGGGCGTCTTGCAAGGGTGGCTGATTGCCCATCGTAAGGATGACGACCGCTCAAGAGCTCATAAGCGATGCAGGCCAGGTTGAATACATCGTCGCCAGTATGTGGCGTCAAGGTATCTGATTGCCCGAGATTTGAATAACGCCCCAACTTGTCATGCACGTCCGGATGCGTTGCTCCATCTGATATCCATGGTTCCTGGTGATGCAGGCGGGTAAAGCCAAGTTCCAGCAGCTTGATCTCGCCCGTGCGGGTAACCATGACATTCTCTGGTCGAAGTTCTCCATGGACGAAGCCACGGTCATGCGCATACGTCAATGCTGCGCCGATGCCCTGTAAAATGCCGCGAATATGCCGCCATGGCATAGGTCGCCAATTGGAGTGTTGCAACAACGTGGAGAGCAATTCCCCGTCCAGCAGCTCCATGACCGCAAAGCAGGTATCGCCATCGCGGTCTACGTCAAATACGCTGCGAATATTGGGGTGTGTGAGCGACTGCGCGCGATAAAATCCCTGCCAGACTTCGTCAGGCGAGACCATGGCTTTCGCTTCATCAAGTCTGACTACATTTACGGCAACATGCTGCTCAGCATGCGGCAACCCGGCTCGTTGACGATCCAGTGCCCGATACAGCTTGCCGGTTGCAGTGCTGCTGATCAGTTCCAGCAATTCGTAGCGCTGGCGCAGAATCCGCTTTGGTGGCGCCGATGCTGGCTCCGCACCCGTGGCGTGACCAAGGGCGCCGAAACGAGGGCGTGCATTGGCATGATGCTCCGAAGCGACCTGGCTGGATGGCGTTGCGACGCGTGGCTCTGCGGCGATTTCACTACGTCGAGTGGTCTCGGACTTCGCGGTGTGCCGCGTCGTTGTTGACAAAGCAAGCGGTGATGCAATGAGCGTGGCGGGAGCGCCGAGTGCCAGTTGATTGATTTTCGTCTTTAGCACAGTCGCCAGCGAACTATCGATGCGGCCCAGGCGCTGATACTGATCGAGTAGCGCCAGCGCCACCCAGGACGCTTCGACATTGGTTTTCACCACGGACACGAAAGTCATGTTCAAGTCATCGAGATCACACCGCTCAGCGATGTAATCATCGAGCCATCCAGCCAATACCTGCTGCGGATCGTCGGCGGTGATGGAGGGCCCAAGGCTGACTGACGCGCTCATGGACGTGAATATCCTGTAACGGCGGCGGAGGGAGAAGGCGGGAAGCTAGATTAGACGAAAACCCTGATTGTACTGCGCTTTGTGAGCGACTTGTTTCGGTGTAGGACAAGCAGAGCAAACTGCAGGAATGCTTACGCCGATGGCGAGTGGCATCTGTTTGGCCAATTAATGCTGCCACGGCAGCGCAAGTTGTCTACCCCGTTCCGGCAAGAAGTGAATCAGGGATTGATCGACAATCTCGTCCGGTGTGTCCTCACCTCATGAGTTCCCGATGTAGATGGCAGGTGAGGTTCGACCACGATGGTCGCAGGAAGCCGAATATTGCACAGGGGACTTCGCACCGGAAGCCTGTTACAGAATGGTTGCCGCCTCATACCCCCGTTTGCACCCTACTTCCAGCCGAGCGCTAGGTTCTGGCGGTGCCCGGTTCGGCCAGTCGCGACAGCGCAGCGTTGACATCGGGGGAAATACTGCGCAGGTGCAGATCCCGCTGCGGGAAGGGCATTTCGATGCCGGCCGCGACGATTGCGTCGTGAATTCGCACCGTCAGGTCGCTGCGGACCTTCACCCAGTCTGCAGAGTCAGTCCAGGCACGAACCGCGAAATCGAGGGAGCTGGTGCCGATGCCGCTGAAAATCACGTTCGGTTCCGGATGTTGGGCGATTCCGGGGGTCGAATTCGTCACGGACATCACCAACTCCAGCACCTGCTTTGGGTCGCTGCCATAGGCGACGCCGAAGGCGACGTCAAAACGCCGGTTCATGTCGGTGAGCGTCCAGTTGATCAGTTTCTCGGACAACAATGTTCCATTCGGTACGACGACGTCAGCGCCATCAAATGTGGTGATGGTGGTTGAACGCATGCCAATCTCGCGCACCTTGCCCGATGTCCCGGTTATCTCGACTACGTCGCCCGGCTGGATGGGCCGTTCGAACATCAGGATCAATCCTGAGACGAAGTTGTTCACGACGCCCTGCAGGCCGAGGCCGATACCAACACCGAGCGCGCCGATCACGAATGCCAGCTGGCTGAAATCCAGCCCCGCTGCCACCATTGCCACGAACAGTCCGGTAATCACCAGGAAGTAGTAGGTTAGCGAAGAAACACTATTGGCCACACCTCTTGGCAGCGACATGCTGGGCAGCACTTCGTCACGCAGAATGAAACGGACGGACTTGGAAACCCAGAATGCCAGCAGCACGGAGAACACAAACAGCAGTGCGCCGCCCAGCGTCAGCGAGATCTTGCCGAGGCTTACCGAGTAGGTCAGGATCGTGCTTGAAACCTCGTAAATAGGCCGGTAGATCCGGAACTGATCGAGCGCGATGACGAGCCAGCCGCCGAGTGCTGTCAGGTACGACAATCGTGTTATCGCGCGCATGATCGCCGCATGATGCTCGCTGACGATGTGCAGCCTGGCCAGAGCGCTGCGCGCCAGCAGCAGATGCATCACGGAGGTCAGTACGTGCGCGCCCGCGTACAGAACCAGCCCCACGTATGCGCTGAACAGCAGCGCGTTGGTCAGCATGTCGGCCAATGAAACATTGCCAAAAATGTTGGCAAGGGCGGATACGCACAGCAGCACAATAGCGGCCCAGCCGGCCTTGCGAACGGCGTTGACTGCCGGCGCCAGAGTGCTGACCGGACCCTCATGGGCAGTGGAACGTTGTCGCGATCGCAACAGCCGCCACATAATAAGTGTCATTGCGAACAATGTCAGGAACAGCAGGTAGAAACGCAAGTAAACGGTATTCGCCAGGAATACGAAGCTGAGCAGGCTGAGCAGGTAGAGTATGGAAGCAATGTATGGCCACGGGCCGAGCACCTTAAACACATGCAGCGGCAACAGGCGCAGCACCGGAACAAGTACGATGAGCAGCACAAGCTGGTGCAGAATAATAGGTGCGTCGGGTTGAACAAGCAGCACGCCCGTCATGACCATCAGCAGCCAGGATGAAAACGGGCGTTGCAGAACGCGCAGCGAAGCCTGCATTTCCGCATCATCGGCAATGCCCTTGCGAACGTGCCGGCTCAGCCAGAAGAGCAGTGGCAACAGCGCGAGTTCAAGAATGTGATATGCGCGCCGCAGGAGCCGGTTCGACTGGTTGTATGACTTGAGGAATTCGGCCTCGACCTGCAGTCCGGTTTTCACGGACTCTGCATCGTTGCGGGCTTCCCGGGCGCTTATCTTCCACAGTGGTGGTGAGTCGATCCGGGTGAGCCGCCTGTCGTTGTAATCAATGGCTGCGGTCACCATTCGCTGGCCCGCGTCGATATTTGCTGCGACGGCATTGGCGCGCTCTCCCATCTGCAGCAGCTTGTCCAGGGGTGCATAGACAGTCTGCTCTGCCTGTGTCAGCTGTGATTGCACGGAATTGATTCGTTCCAGCAGCGCAGCGGGGACACTTTCAGTTTCGATTGCTGCCAGCGTGGCTTTCCAGTCAGCCTTGCGATGCTCCAGATTGGCTGCGTCATCAAGGTAACGTTCCCTGGTCTCAGTGAGCGATGCACGCCAGGAATCAAGTTGTCGCGTAAAGAAGCGCCAGTGCCGCACAAGGCTTTCAAGGCGGATAACCGGCATTAATCTCAGTTCATCGGTTTTGAACTGCTGACGCTGCTCGCGTACTGATTTCGCCAGGTCGTCAAGCCGCTGTTCGAGCGGCACGAGTACATTCTCTCCCGGCGAACGCTGCATCGTTTCCTGGGCAAAACGCGCGTCTGTGTCCGCGCGTGCGGGAATTTCGGTGGTGGGTATGATCTCCGGGCCGGACGCCGCCGGCATTGCGGTGACAGGTGTCTCCTGCGCCAGGGCCATGGCGCAGTTCAGGAACAGCAGTACCAGGGCACGCGCAAACCACATGGCGCGACGTCGCATGGACACTCCCTTCGAGTTGTTTGAGCCAAAGTTTCGCAGACACGTTGCTTCGTGTCGTGCTCTGGTCCGCATCAGCCATGAACGAGCCGTGGCGGAGCATCAGCAGAATAATCGTCCGTGTCACCCGAAGCCAGCGCATTGCTGTTGATGGGGGCAACGAAACTTGCGACGGTCTGTCAACTGCCCGAGTTTGTTGTCGTACCCAGGTACGTTTCAATGGGATACTTACCTATCGATGTCCGGCACGGCCGAGGTTGCGATGAGGTTTGATGGGTTCCTGATTGCCATGTTGGGGGCAGTGGCGCTGGCGCTGCTGTGGCCGGAGCCCGGCGCTGCCGATGGTTACCTGCACCTGGGTGCGTTCACGCAGGCGGGCGTTGCACTGGTGTTCTTTTTCCATGGCGTGATGCTGGCGCCGCAGGCGATACGCGCCGGGTTGGTGAAATGGCGCCTGCATCTGCTGGTGCAGGCGACCACTTTTGTTGTGTTCCCCGTATTTGGCGCGCTGCTTTATTGGGGTACACAAGCGGTGTTATTGAGCGAACTGCGGCTGGGGTTCGTACTGTTGTGCGCGATGTCCAGCACCATTTCGTCATCGGTGGCCATGACCGCCATGGCCAAAGGCGATGTAGCAGCCGCGGTGTTCAATGCCAGTGTCTCCGGATTGATCGGCATGCTGATGACGCCGTTGTTGGTGCGGTTGCTGACTGGCGCGGATCAGCACGCAGTACCGTTGTCCGATGCGATGACCAGCATTCTGATGACGCTGGCCGTGCCGCTGATACTGGGGCAGTTGTTGCGTGTGGTCTTATTGCAGCGCTTGCTGCCTCACCGGAAATGGCTCGCCCGGCTGGACCGCGGCGTCATTTTGCTGATCGTTTACACGTCTTTCTGTGAGTCAGCGGCTTCAGGCGCATGGGCAACCTTTGCCTGGCGGCAGCTGGTGCTTACGGCGCTAATTTCCCTGGTGCTGCTGAGCATCATGTTGGCGACAACGCGTTATGTGGCGCGTGCTGCCGGGTTCAGTCGTGCAGAAGAAATCGCTGCAGTATTTTGCGGTTCCAAGAAGAGC
Source organism: uncultured Pseudomonadota bacterium (assembly GCA_963748005.1). Lineage (GTDB taxonomy): Bacteria > Pseudomonadota > Gammaproteobacteria > Steroidobacterales > Steroidobacteraceae > CAILZL01. Next base: position 375,764 of record CAVVHH010000002.1, on the reverse strand, counting down.
CTTGCCAGCGGTGCACCCATTGCCAAGATCATGTTCGCAGGGCATCCCGGTCTGGGTCTGATCATGTTGCCGTTGATGCTGTATCACCAGATTCAATTGCTCGTGTGTACGGTGCTGGCGCGGCGCTATGCGCGGGCCCTGGAATGATTCAGTCGTGCGACGCTCAGCAAAAAATCTTTGTGGGATTGCAGGTACATGGCACAATCGCGCGCCTTGCGGCAGGTGCTGCAGTGTTACCCGGATTTTCCCGCAATCAGACCGCGCTGCATCGCAGTGCCGATTCATGAGCAAGCATGACCACAGTAAACGTAATTGATCGTGACGGTGTCGAGCACCAGCTGAAGGCGCCGGCTGGCGCGACGCTGATGGAAGTGCTGCGTGATCAGGATATGGGGGTGGCTGCACTGTGTGGCGGCATGTGTTCCTGCGCTACCTGTCATGTATATGTGGACGAAGCCTGGCTTGCAAAATTGCCTGCTGCACAGTCAGATGAAACCGATATCCTCTCTGACTTGTCCGATCGCAAGGCCAATTCACGCCTCAGCTGCCAGATTGCAATACTGCCGGCGCACGAGGGTTTGACGGTTACGGTCGCGCCGGAAGAATAGATTCGCGCAGCCATTGCTCTGCGATACTTGATTCACCAGGAGCGGCTGCAGTCGGCGAGTTACGTGTGCAGCAATTCTGTGAGGCTTTGCACCAGACGGTTGATGTCCACCGGCTTGTTGAGCAGGCGTGAATCGGGCACATCCTTCTGACTGCGCAGGGCCAGCGAGGTATCGCCGGTCAGAAATACCGCGGGTAGACGCTGTGCGAGATTGCTGCGCAGGTTCCTGACGATATCTACGCCAGTACGCGTGGCGTCGATATGGTAATCGCTGACCACGGCGGCAATTTCCGCGGCGTGCTCGGCATAAAGACTCTGCGCAGCGCTTTCGCTGCCGGCCGTCAAGGTAACAAAGCCTTCCAGCTCCAGCGCCAGCGCAATGGCTTCGCGCACCGCATGATCGTCTTCGATGATCAGGATGCATTGCCCCTGTGGCGTGACGCTCTGCACCTTCTGTTGCGGCTGCGTCACCGTCGATTGCTGGGCGGACACCAGTTCCTTCGGGACGGTGATGCGGAAGGTGGTGCCGCGTCCGGGTTGTGATTCAACGCTGATGCCAAAGCCCAGCAGTTCGGTGATCTGCTTGACGATGGCCAGGCCCAGCCCCACGCCGGGGCGGTCGGGACGTGAGCCATGTGGCTGGTAGTAGGCATCGAAAATCTTGGCCAGCTGGTCACGTGGAATGCCCATCCCGGTATCAGTGACTTCAATAGCGACGTCCTGCGGCGAATTCAGCAGCTTGAGGCTGATCTTGCCCTGGTCGGTGTACTTGATGGCGTTGCCCACCAGATTCTGCACCAGCTGGCGCAGCAGTATGCGGTCGGTATTCAGGCTGATATTGGCGATCTGGGTTTCCAGAACCAGCCCCTTGGTGGCCGCCACCGATTCGAATTGTTCGCGTACTTCGTCCAGCACCTGGAAGGCATTGACATTTTCATGACTGACCTGAACTGTGCCGGATTCCAGCTTGCTGATATCGAGCAAGGCATTGAGCAGCTCGGTCATGCTGTCGATGGCGTGCTGCTGGCGGGTGATGATGCTCAGCGCATCGGTATCGGTCAGTTTGCGTTCCAGGCTGGCGGTCAACAATTGCAGCGCCTGCAAGGGTTGACGCAGGTCGTGGCTGGCCGTAGCCAGGAACCGGCTCTTGGTCTGGCTGGCCCGCTTGGCTTCGTCGCTGGCTTCACGCAGATGTTGCGTCAGTTCTTCCCAGTCGGTTACATCACGAATGGCTGCTGCGATTTGCATCACGCCATCGACGGTGATGGGACTCAGGCTCACCCAGATCGGAAATTCACTGCCGTCCTTGCGGCGACCGAACAGGGAAACACCGCGTCGTCCCATGGTGCGCTGCTCAGGTTTGGCGACGTAGCCGGCGCGGTGGTGTGCGTGCGCGCCCCGATAGCGCTCGGGCAGCAGCAACTCGATGGGCTGCCCCAGCAACTCGTCGGGACGGTAGCCGAACAAGATGGTGATCGCGGCATTGGTGAACTGGATCTTGCCGTCGGCGGCGGCCAGCAACAGTGCATCCGGCGCCTGCTGCAAGAGTTTGTCGGCGATCGCGGCGTCCAAGGTGATTTCCCGATTGCGCATTGACCAGTCAGATCCGTGCTATGGCTGTATGGCTTACGCGCAAGTACGTAACTACAACACAGCGGCTGAATACTCCCGACATTGTAAGATGCCAACCCACCGCTGTTACAGAGTTAATTCTCAGGGTAGGCCACGTGCCTGTAGCTAAGCATGTCAAGCAGGCAGGAATCCACGACATCCAGCACCAGTTGTTGATGTCAATGGCTGCCGTCGTGCCCTTCGTCGGGACGATCAAGGGCCAGCAGTTGCAGATTCGCTGGACCCCCGCGTTGCGCGAGCTGTTTGGCATCAAGGACGATCAGCCAGGCTGGCGCGGCGGTCCCTTGTTCAATACGCAAGTGGCAAAGGACGATATCGATGTGCTGCGCCAGGCCGTGACCAGTCTGCTGGAAGCGGCTGAGGTCATGGATGTTCGCTACATGGTGCGTGATGGCAGTCACTGGCGCTGTGTGCAGGTGCGCGCCATCCGGACGTCGGAAACTGGCACACCGCGTGTGGTGGGTGTATTCAGAAACTGCACGCCGGCTGCAGCTGCCGAGCGCCAGATGCAGTCATTGCAGGAGCGTTTGCAGAGCGTGGGCCGGTTGACTTTGCTGGGTGAGGTGGCGTCCGGCCTGGCCCATGAACTGAACCAACCCCTGGCGGCGATCACGACCTTCGCACAGGCGGGGGAGCGTTTGCTGGGACTGACTGAGCCACGGCTGGAGAAGGCACAAGAGGTGTTCCGTGAGGTGACGCAGCAGGCACTGCGCGCCGGCGATATCATTCGTCATATGCGTTCGCTGATCAAGCGACGGGCCTACCAGGTGGAACTGGTGTCCTGTGATGAGCTGATGCGCGACTTCCTGGCCATGGCCGAACCCATGGCGCGCACGGCGCAGGTGCAGCTGGTTACCCGGATTGAGGTCACACACCAGACCCTGCTGGTGGATGTGTCACAGATTCATCAGGCCATGATGATCCTGTTTCAGAATGCGCTGGATGCCATGCGCGAGCACACGGCGGCTGCAGCGCCACGGGTTCGTGTGGAATTGCTGGCACGCGAGCAGGGCGTGGAGTTTGGCATTGAGGATCAGGGAGCCGGGGTCAGCGAAACGGTTGCCTCGCAGCTGTTCAAACCATTTTTTTCCACCAAGGAAAACGGTACGGGTCTGGGACTGATCAGCTGCCGCAACATTCTGGATTCATATGGCAGCCGGCTCGAGTACGCCAATTTGCCGGGCGGTGGTTGCCGTTTCTGGTTTGTGCTGTCTTATGAATCGGCAGCGCCAAAGCCGCAGCTCGATACGGCTACCGCCTGTGCCTGAGTGATTGCACTAAGGGATTGCCGCAGTTTGCGCGTGGCGGTACCGGACTAGGCCGCCAGTTATACGGATGCGAGACTGACACTACTCATTGCGGCACGATATGAATAATTTGGCCGGTTGCAGTGGTTGTCCGGGGCAGTCCCGAACCAGTTCACATGCACCGTGTATTACTCAGTCCCGGCTGCAGCCCAACTTGCTACATCGTGCGGTCACAGGAGCACCGAATGTCAGTTACGAATACTTCCAATAGCGATACCGCGGCCGGTGTTTTTCTGCCCAAATCCGTGGTGGTGATCATTGATGATGACGATGGCGTGCGCCGTGCCCTGGGTACGCTGATGGAATCGGTTGGCTACGCGCATGTCGCTTATGCCTCTGCTGTGGAATTCCTGCAGAAATACGATCCCACCCAGCCCGGCTGCCTGGTGCTGGATATCCGCATGCCGGAGATGAGTGGTCTGGAATTGCAACAGGAACTGAGCCGGCGCGGTTATCGCATACCGGTGATCTTTGTTACCGGACACGGCGATGTGCCCATGGCGGTGGATGCCATGAAGAAGGGTGCATTTGATTTTGTGCAGAAGCCGTTTCGCGATCAGGATCTGCTGGATCGCGTCAATCGCGCCTTGCAGACCGATGCGGGCCTGCGTCAGGAATCCGCAGGCAAGGATGAAGTGCTGCGCCGGTGGGGCACACTCACGCCGCGCGAGAAGGAAGTGATGGTCCTGATCGTCGAGGGCAAGGCCAACAAGGTGATTGCCATGGATCTGAACCTGAGCGAGCGCACAGTGGAAATTCATCGCGCGCGCGTCATGGAAAAGATGAAGGCGCGTTCTGTCGCGCAGCTGGTCAAGATGTCACTGCTGCTGCCGGCGAAAACCTGATCACTCAGGGTTTGGCTGCAGCCTGATACAACGGCAGCACCTTTGGCAGGTCGGCTTGCAGATCCTGAATGCGGCTGCCGCTGGACGGGTGCGTGCTGAGGAATGCCGGGCCGGAACTGCCAGCTTTCTGGCTCATCTTCTGCCAGAGAGTAATTGCACCGCTGGGGTCATAGCCTGCACGGGCCATCAGTTCCAGGCCAATGCGATCAGCTTCGGTTTCCTGCTCACGACTGTGTGGCAGGCCGAAGGTGACTTCGGTAACGGTGGAGGCGACCTGCATTACGCCTTCACCAGCCCCCATGAGAATGGCCAGTGCACTCAGTCCCACCTGTTGGGCATAGGCGCGCGAAACGCGTTCGCGCGTGTGTTCGCGCAAGGCGTGGGCAATTTCATGGCCAACGATGGCGGCGATCTCGGCATCGCTGAGCTGTAATTGCTCGATGATGCCCGTGTACACCATGATCTTGCCGCCGGGCATGCAGTAAGCATTGAGCTCATCGGTTTTCTGTACATTGATTTCCCATTTCCAGTCCTTGGCATCGGGGCGAAATGCCGTGGTTTGCGGAATGAGCCGGTTGGCAATGGTGCGCACCCGCGTAGTCTGGTTGGCGTCGGTGTTCAGTGCCCCTTTTTTCTGGGCTGCGGTCAATTCCTGCTGATATGCCTCCACCGCGCCCTGTTCAACCTGTTGTTCGGAGACCAGCATGAATTGCTTGCGAGCAACACCCACCGCGCCTTGTTCAGTGGTTTGAACAGTGGTGCAGGCCGCCGCGGATATGGCGATCAGGAACGTTGCACAAATCAGATTGCGGATCATGGGGAGGGGACTCGTGCGGTCAAAGAAGCACCGCCAATTGTAATCGCGCCGGCCGCGCCGGCGCCGCCTCTTTGCCTTGACGGGGTATCGGCGTTAGGCTGCGCGCGCCGGGGATGATGTTCGTTACCTAATTAATCCAATAATCGTAAACGCAGGTGTCGATCATGCGAAAACTTTCCGTTGTGCTGAGTGTGATGATGGTGGTGTTGGCTGCTTGCAATAGCCAGAAGCAACCCGCTGAGGCTGCCTTTGCCCAGGCGCAGGCATCGGTGGCGCCGGTGAGCGCCGAGCTGGAAAAATATGCGCCTGAGGAGTTCGCCAAACTGACTGCGCTGCTGGATGACATGAAGTCGAAACTCAATTCCAAGGATTATGAAGGTGCCGTGGCGCTGCGTGCCCAGGTCATGAGCCAGCTGCTTGCGGCATCGGGCGCGGCGGGCAAGCGCAAGAACGAGCTGCTGAAGCAATTTTCCAGCGACTGGAAAACACTATCTGCGTCGATATCGCAGCAGCTGGCACAGCTCAATTCTCGAGTGAACTATTTGCAGGGGCTGGGCAAGTTGCCGGCAGGTGTCGGTGCTGAGAGTGTCCAGCAGGCAAAGCAATCGCTTATTGAGCTGAATAGCCAGTGGGCAGCGGCGATGAATGCGGCCAAGAATCGAGATCCCGAAACCGCTTTGAGCAAGGCCCGTGAAGTGCAGACGCGTGGCGCCGAGATTGGAGCGACGATCGGCTTGAAGAGCGCGTCGTAGTCAACTGCCGGTGATTTTTTGTGGCAGGCCCGGCTCTGTCCGGCCTGCCGACCAGCGTGGCGGGTTGGTTGGAGAGAAGCGCCGCAGCCGGTCTATACCTGTCATCTCATGCCCGGTATCGCTGGAGTTCAGCGGGTGCCGGTCAGAGACTCCATCATCAGGCCGGTACCGCCGCGAGTGATGTGTGCCACGATGGCAGTGCGGCGATGGATCTTGGTTACGACTCCCAGATTGATGGCGAAGGCCAGCTGCACCGTCGCACCCTTCTTCAGACCCATGTTGCTGGTTTCAATGAACACGCCATTTGCGCTGAGGTTCTTGGCGCGGCACAGCCTGCCCGGGCGGCCGGGAATCGAGACGAATACGATCGTGCGTGCCTTGTGGCGGTTGTGGAGACGTCGCTCCATGGGCAACCTCTGCTATGGTCTGGATTCTTGGTGATGGTTCCGTGCCAGGCACGTTGACCACCTTTTGCGTGACGATTATGCCGCACTTTTCGGGCGCGCGAACAGTCGTCGCTAAAATGGCTGCTTATGTAATTGCATAATGTGTTGTTCGTTTTTCGGCAACGACCGATCACGGTAAGGCGTGTGCATTCTTGCAACGTCTGGTGGATCGGCAAGGTTTCGTTGGAGGTTGTTTGGTTGAAATGAATTTCCCATTAACGGTGGCTACCCGTGATTTACCGGTAGGCGTGTTCGATTCAGGAGTGGGTGGGCTGACGGTGCTGCGCGCCCTGCAAGCCAGCTTGCCGGGTGAGCGATTTCTCTATCTGGGGGACACTGCGCGCCTGCCTTATGGCACAAAAAGTGCGGCCACCATCATTCGTTACTCTTTGCAGGCGGCTGCCTACCTGGTCCAGTCGGGCATCAAGTGTCTGGTGGTGGCATGCAATACGGCGTCGGCGGCGGCGCTGGACGTATTACGGGCCCGGTATCCGGACTTGCCGATAGTCGGCGTGGTGGAGCCGGGTGCGGCTGCCGGATGTCTGGCTTCTGTTAACGGGCGCATTGTAGTCATCGCCACTGAAGGCACCGTACAGGGCGGGGCATACCAACGCGCGATCGCGCGCATTCGCGCCGATGCTGTGGTGGTGGCGCGTGCCTGCCCGTTATTTGTATCGCTGGCTGAGGAAGGCTGGATGCAGGGGCCCATAGTCGAGGCCATTGCCAAGCGGTATCTGGACGAGGTGTTTGCCGCCTGTCCGGCGCCCGATACCCTGCTGCTGGGCTGTACTCATTTTCCGGTGTTGCGTGGCGCCCTGCAGTCAGTGCTGGGCGCATCAGTGACCATCGTGGATTCGGCGAATACCACAGCCGCTGCGGTCGCGACTCTGCTTCGGGAACGAGTTTTGCTTGCCGGCAGCGACGCTCCAGGGGCGCCCGACGTCAGATTTCTGGCGACGGATGGCCGTGAGCGGTTCGCGCGGGTGGCTGCCTATTTTCTTGAACGGCCGATAGCTGCGGAGTCCGTGGAATTGATCGATCCCGGCTTTACCAGTGCGCGGATCGATGCCCCTGTCTGAGCCTGCCTCAGGCTGCGGATGTCGGGACGTTCGATTCGATGGCCGGAGGATCAAAACATTCCAGACGATTACGGCCGCTGAGTTTGGCCCGGTACAGCGCATGGTCTGCCGCCTGCAGCAGTTCTGCGGCATTGGTGAAGCGATGTCGTGGTGTGTAGGTGGCGACGCCGGCTGAGACGCTGAGATTCAAAGTTTCGGTCCCCGAGCTGTGGGGCATTTCCCTAACCCCGGCGAGAATGCGGTTGCATACCTGGCTGGCCAGCGATTCGTCAGTTCCAGGAAAAATGGCCAGAAAGGTGTCGCCGCTGTAACGGCCGAGCATATCGCTACCCCGCATATTGGACTGCAGGGTATCGGCGCAGGACTTGAGCACCCGGTCGCCACCTTCATGGCCGATGGCGTCGTTGATGCGCTTGAAGTGATCGACATTCACCAGGGCGATGCTCAAGGAGCGGCTGAACATGACGGCCTGGGTGTATTCGCGTTCCAGCAGGCGCTCCAGCCACATACGATTCAGGGTGCCGGTCAACGGATCTTTCCGGCTGACGTCTTCCAGTTCCTCGGTGCGATTCATCAACGCGGCAGTGGTTTCCTGCAATGCCTGCACGTCGCGCAGGGCCGTCAGACTGCGTACCGTCATCAGTTCGCGCGCCTGGGTCAGCAGCGTTTCGGCGTCGGCTGTGTCCAGAATGCTGGTTTCGTAAAGCTCTTCGGCTTCCGGGATCAGCTTGAGGACCCGGGTGACGATCTCGGTGAACTGTTCGCCGCGTATGCCCGCCCATTGGGTGGCCTGGTCTGCCACGCGTGGCAGGACGGTACTGCGATCCTTGGTTAGCGCGGCTTCGGCCAGTTCACTACCCAGAGCGACGCACCGAGCAATCTTGCCCTCGTCGGTAAATGAATTGGCGGAGCCGGGGGTGTGGCTGTGTTCGATGGCATAGCAGAGTGGTTCGGGCAGGTTCCAGGTGCGCAATAACATCGCGCCATAATGCGCGTGGTCCTTGCCATCCAAGCGATCTTTCTCATACTTGATCTGCTCGGCATGACCAGCGCCCGGCGGCAGTTGTTCATAAAAGTCAGCCGCGGAGCGATCGATTGCCAGGATGGCCACGTCCTGCAGCAGGCCGGTCAGGAACGCATCTTCGTCACGCCCCTTGCAGACTCGTTCGGCAAAAGCCCGGGTGGCGGTGGCGGCGAGCAGGGTGCGCCGCCAGTAGCGCCGGTAATCGATTCCGTTGGGCTTGCAGGCGCGCAGGGTCGAGACCAGCGAAAAACTTAAGGCTAGGGTCAGGGCGGCGTTCAGGCCAATGATGACCAGTGATTGACGGATGTTCTGGCTGGGACGGCGCTGGGCATAAAAGGCTGAATTGGCGATGCGCAGCAGTTTCGCCGCCATCGCCGGGTCCTTGCCGATGGCGGCAGCGACCTTGGATATTTCGATGTCCGGATCGCGGGCCAGGGCAATGACTTCAGTCGCCACGCGTGACGGGCTGGGGAAATCGACTTGTGCACGCAGGCGCGCTTCAAACTCGGCGTTCATGGTTACGGGTAATGGAAGGTATGGCTTTCGCCCACCTTTGTTGGTGGCTCTGAGGTCATTATCGGTCGCTTGCGCCAAACCTTGACAGGGAAAAGGTCGATGAAAGCGCGCAGTCGTCGCCTCCGGCGGAGTCTGGTTTGTTTCATCTGGGATGAAATGATTCAATATCGCTGTTGACACTGGTCGAGGCGATACACAGAATACCCGGCTCTTATGTCCGCGGGAGGGGTACTCAAGCGGCCAACGAGGGCAGACTGTAAATCTGCTGGCTTATGCCTACGTAGGTTCGAATCCTACCCCCTCCACCATGGCTGCCGTCGTTGCCCTTGCAGTGCCGGTATACGGGTGTCCGGTTTTGTGAGTCTTGCGAGCTGCGGGTGTAGTTCAATGGTAGAACCTCAGCCTTCCAAGCTGATGGTGTGGGTTCGATTCCCATCACCCGCTCCAGACGCTGGTCGGGTGTGGTTGATGGTGTGGATGTAAGGGGCCATGCAAGCGATCGGCAGCAGGGCCCACGTAGCTCAGTCGGCAGAGCACGTCCTTGGTAAGGACGAGGTCACCGGTTCGATTCCGGTCGTGGGCTCCAGTACTGACGCTGGCAGATGGTTTCTGAAGACGGGCAGAGACGAGCTGATTTTTTGTTTTATGTACGGGGTCGCAGCGACCCCGTTTAAACCTGGGCGAACGCCCATGACTAGAGGATCGCCGCTGTGGCAAAAGAGAAATTTGAGCGTACGAAGCCGCATGTGAACGTCGGCACGATTGGTCACGTAGACCATGGCAAGACGACCCTGACGGCAGCCCTGACGAAGGTGATGGCCGAGAAGCACGGTGGTGAATTCAAGGCGTATGACCAGATTGACAAGGCGCCTGAAGAAAAGGCGCGTGGCATTACCATTTCGACGGCACACGTGGAGTACACCTCGGATGCGCGTCACTACGCGCACGTGGACTGCCCCGGGCACGCCGACTATGTGAAGAACATGATCACGGGTGCGGCGCAGATGGACGGTGCGATTCTGGTGGTGAGCGCTGCTGACGGCCCGATGCCGCAGACCCGCGAACACATCCTGCTGGCCCGCCAGGTGGGCGTACCGTACATCGTCGTGTTCCTGAACAAGGCCGACATGGTGGACGACGCCGAGCTGCTGGAACTGGTGGAAATGGAAGTGCGCGAACTGCTCAGCAAGTACGACTTCCCCGGCGATGACACGCCGATCGTGAAGGGCTCGGCCCTGAAGGCGCTGGAAGGCGACCAGAGCGAAATTGGCGTACCGTCAGTGATCAAGCTGGTGCAGGAAATGGACAAGTACATTCCGGTGCCGGAGCGCGCCGTTGATGGTGCCTTCCTGATGCCGGTGGAAGACGTGTTCTCGATCTCGGGTCGCGGCACGGTGGTGACCGGTCGTATTGAGCGCGGCATCGTCAAGGTGAACGACGAAGTGGAAATCGTCGGCATCAAGGACACCGCCAAGACCACCTGCACGGGCGTGGAAATGTTCCGCAAGCTGCTGGATCAGGGTCAGGCGGGTGACAACGTGGGTGTGCTGCTCAGAGGCACCAAGCGTGAAGAAGTGGAGCGGGGTCAGGTACTGTGCAAGCCGGGCAGCATCAAGCCGCACACCAAGTTCGAAGCCGAAGTGTACGTGCTGACCAAGGAAGAAGGCGGTCGTCACACCCCGTTCTTCAAGGGGTACCGTCCGCAGTTCTACTTCCGCACCACGGACGTGACGGGGGCGTGCGAGCTGCCGGAAGGCGTGGAGATGGTGATGCCGGGCGACAACATCAAGATGGTGGTGGAGCTGATCAACCCGATCGCGATGGAAGACGGGCTGCGTTTCGCCATCCGTGAAGGCGGTCGTACCGTCGGCGCCGGCGTCGTCGCCAAGATCCTGAAGTAACTCGCGTACGGGGTTGCGTAAGCAACCCCGATTAATTGTTGGGCGCAAGCCCATGACGATTTGGGTGCAAGCCCGTAGATAGGCCAGTAGCTCAATTGGCAGAGCGGCGGTCTCCAAAACCGCAGGTTGGGGGTTCGATTCCCTCCTGGCCTGCCACCTGCGAAGTTGACCGCGGGTGCGCGAGTCGAACTGATTAAGGGTCACATGACTGAACAAGTACAAGAAGTCCCGCGCGGAGGGGATGTCTTCAAGCTGGTGGCTGCGGCGGTTGTCGTGGTGGCCGGCTTTGTTGCGTTCTACTACTTCGGCAATTTGCCGGTATGGGCGCGCTGGCTGATGGTGCTGGCAGCCCTGGTGGGTGGCGTGTTTGTCGCGCTGCAGTCGACGCAGGGGGCACGGTTTTCGCAGTTTGTGCAGAGCTCGCGTATCGAGCTGCGCAAGGTGGTCTGGCCGAGCAAGGACGAGTCCTGGAAGCTGACATTGCTGGTGTTTGTGGTCGTCATCATTCTCGGCTTGTTTTTCTGGATGCTGGACGGTGCGCTGGGCATGTTGACGCGCTGGCTAACGAGTGGGGTCGCATAAAATGGCATTGCGTTGGTACGTGGTTCATGCCTACTCGAACTTCGAGCATCGCGTTGTCGAGGCTTTGAAAGTAGCCATCAAGCGCGCCGGTCTTGAGCACAAGTTCGGCGAAGTGCTGGTGCCCACCGAAGAGGTGGTGGAAATGCGCGATGGCCACAAGCGCAAGAGCGACCGCAAATTCTTTCCCGGCTATGTGCTGGTGCAGATGGAGATGGATGAGGACACCTGGCATCTCGTGAAAGAAGTGCCAAAGGTGCTGGGCTTCATCGGTGGCACGCCGGAAAAGCCGGCGGCCATCACCGAGAAAGAAGCCAATACGATTTTGCGCCGCGTGGAAGAGGGCGCCGACAAGCCCAAGCCCAAGGTGTTGTTCGAGCCGGGCGAAGTGGTGCGCGTTACCGATGGGCCGTTCAACGACTTCAACGGCATCGTCGAATCGGTGAATTACGAAAAGAGTCGCCTGCAGGTTGCGGTGCAGATTCTGGGTCGATCCACCCCGGTGGAACTCGATTTCGGTCAGGTGGAAAAGGCTTAAGCAGAACCCGCTGCCAGAGGTGATGGGTTCAACGTTGCAGACCGGATGCTGCAACATTTTTCAAGAAGGGATTATTGGGGAGCTTCTTTAATCGGAAGCGTTTGCACCCGGAGAGTAAATCATGGCCAAGAAAGTTACTGGCTACATCAAGCTGCAGATACCTGCAGGTCAGGCGAACCCGAGTCCGCCCGTGGGTCCCGCACTGGGCCAGCAGGGTGTGAACATCATGGAGTTCTGCAAAGCCTTCAATGCGCAGACGCAGAGTCTGGAAAAGGGCTTGCCCACGCCGGTTGTGATCACTGTGTACAGCGATCGCAGCTTCACCTTCATTCTCAAGACGCCGCCTGCGTCGGTGCTGATCTGCAAGGCTCTGGGCATTCCCAAGGGTAGCGGCACGCCGAACACCAACAAGGTGGGTCGTTTGAGCAAGAAGCAGTGTGAAGACATTGCCAAGATCAAGCAGCCGGATCTGACCGCTGCCGACATGACTGCCGCCATGCGTACCGTCGCCGGTACCGCGCGCAGCATGGGCGTTGACGTGGAGGCATTCTAAGATGGCAACCGTAGCTAAACGTGTTAAGGCCTGGAGCAGCAAAGTCCAGCCCGGCAAGGTGTACTCCATTGAACAGGCGCTGTCGCTGGTTCAGGAATTCGCCAAGGCCAAGTTCAAGGAATCCGTTGATGTCGCCGTGAATCTGGGTATCGACGCTTCCAAGTCCGATCAACAGGTGCGCGGTTCGACGGTCATGCCTAACGGCATCGGCAAGTCGGTGCGCGTGGCGGTGTTTACCGCCGGCAAGAACCAGGATGCGGCACGCGCCGCCGGTGCGGATCTGGTCGGTATGGAAGACCTCGCTGAAAAGGTGAAAGCCGGCGAAATCAATTTCGATGTGGTGGTAGCCAGTCCGGATGCCATGCGCGTGGTCGGTCAGCTGGGTCAGATCCTCGGTCCGCGTGGCCTGATGCCCAATCCGAAAGTCGGCACCGTGACGCCGAACGTGGCTGAAGCAGTGAAGAATGCCAAGTCAGGTCAGGTGCGTTATCGCGCCGACAAGGCCGGCGTCGTGCATTGCACGATCGGCAAGGCCGAGTTTGAAGCCGGCAAGCTGAAGGAAAACCTTCAGGCGTTGCTGGCAGACCTGCAGAAGGTCAAGCCGGCGACGGCCAAGGGCATCTATCTGAAGAAGATCTCGATCTCTTCGACGATGGGTCCTGGCGTCCCGGTAGATATATCGACTCTGTAATGGGTCGACGTTGTAATTTGAATTGATGCAGGGCCGGCAAGTGGCGCATCGCAAGATGCAAAACAAGCCGGTTCATCATCCAAGACCGCAGGCGAGTGGCAATCCCCCGCAAGGGAATCAGGCGCTCTTAATGGCAGAAGCCTGCGCAGATGGTGTTACCCGAGTCAGTGCTGCACTGGTGAAGGTCACACCGAGGCATTGTTGCTTCGCAAGAGGTAGCTGTGGGCGTTTAGCAAACAGCGCAAACAATGCAAAGGGTGGGTGCTCAGGATGAGTGCCCTGGGTTAGGTTGATCTTCAAGCCAGGAGGAATTCATGGCACTTAGATTTGAAGACAAGCAGGCGTTGGTCGCCGAAGTGCACGCTGTGGCCGCCAAGGCGCAGTCGGTCGTGGCCGCGGAATACCGTGGTCTGACCGTTGCGAAATTGACGGACCTGCGCGCCAAGGCTCGCAACTCCGGTGTGTATCTGCGTGTGGTCAAGAACACGCTGGCCCGCAAGGCTGTTGAAGGCACTCAATTCGAGTGCATCGGCAAGAGTCTCAAAGGCCCGCTGGTATTGGCGTTCTCGCAGGAAGATCCGGGTGCTGCGGCGCGTCTGGTCAAGGCCTTTGCCAAAGACAATGACAAGCTGGTGACGACACTCGTGTCGCTCGGTGGTGCGTTGCTGTCAAGCAAGGACCTGGATCGAGTGGCGAGTTTGCCAACCCGCGATCAGGCTCTGTCCATGTTGCTCGGTACGCTCAAGGCGCCGATCACCAAGTTCGTGGCCACTGTCGCGGCACCGCATGCCAAGCTGGTTCGTACCATCGCTGCTGTCAAAGACCAGAAGCAGGCTGCTGCCTGAGCTGGTCGCAAGCAAGCACTGATTTTTTTGGGTAATTTTGTAACTTTTTTTGGAGACTCACATGGCTGCTACAAAGGAAGAAATCCTTAGTGCAATTTCCAACATGACTGTTCTCGAGATCGTTGATCTCGTGAAGATGATGGAAGACAAGTTTGGCGTGACCGCTGCCGCTCCGGTGGCCGTGGCTGCTGCGGGTCCTGCCGCTGCCGCTGCGCCTGCCGCTGAAGAGAAGACCGAGTTCACCGTGACCATGACCAGCTTCGGCGCCAACAAGGTTGGCGTGATCAAGGTCATCCGCGAGATCACCGGTCTGGGCCTGAAGGAAGCGAAAGACCTGGTCGAAGGCGTACCGTCCGTTGTGAAGGATGCTGTGCCCAAGGCCGACGCCGACGGTATCAAGAAGAAGCTGGAAGAAGCTGGCGCTGCTGCGGAAATCAAGTAACTTTGGTGGTTACTTATTCCCCGATTTGGGGTCCGCATGCGGGGCAGATTCTGTCCTGACGCGTGGGAATCGGTCGTGGGTTAAACCTCACGACCGTATTCCCTTTTCGCGTTTGCGTGCACTGCGATTGGTTTTGGTGTGATTGGTTGATTTGACGACGTAATTGACCTGCGGTTTGTCAGTGGCATTCAGAAGAGTGCTTCCGCCAAACCGTAATGCCGGTTACCAGAGGTGACAAAAATGGCCTACTCGTTCACCGAGAAGAAGCGTATCCGCAAGGATTTCGGCAAGCAGCAGAGCATCCTTGGGGTGCCGTACTTGCTCGCAATCCAGCTCGATTCCTATCGGAAGTTCCTGCAAGCAGAAGTGGCTGACAGCCGTCGTACCGACGTCGGTCTGCATGCCGCGTTCAAATCGGTGTTCCCGATCGTCAGTTATTCGGGCAACGCGATTCTTGAGTATGTGAGCTATCGACTCGGTGATCCGGTGTTCGACGTCAAGGAATGCCAGATCCGTGGCCTGACCTATGCCGCGCCGCTGCGCGTCAAGGTGCGCCTGGTGGTGTACGACAAGGAAGCCTCCACTGCTTCGAAGAAAGTCGTGAAGGACATTCGCGAGCAGGAAGTGTACCTGGGCGAAATGCCGCTGATGACCGATAACGGTACCTTCGTTGTCAATGGCACCGAGCGTGTGATCGTGTCGCAGTTGCACCGTTCGCCCGGTGTGTTCTTCGATCACGATCGTGGCAAGACCCACAGCTCGGGCAAGTTGCTGTTCTCGGCACGCATCATTCCCTATCGCGGTTCCTGGCTGGACTTTGAGTTCGACCCGAAGGACTGCGTGTTCGCGCGTATCGACCGTCGCCGCAAGCTGCCGGTCACCATCATCCTGCGTGCCCTGGGTTACAACGAAGAACAGATGCTGGATCTGTTCTTCGAAAAGACCGTGTATCACCTGTCGGCCAAGAAGATCGAGTTCGAATTGATCCCGGCACGTCTGCGCGGCGAAACCGCTGCGTTCGCCATCCGCGTTGGCGATGAAATGATCGTCGAAGAAGGCCGGCGCATCACTGCCCGCCATGTACGTCAGCTGGAACAGAAGGGCGTCAATCGCCTGGAAGTGCCCAAGGACTACCTGGTGGGCAAGGTGCTGGCGCACGACATCTTCAATGCCGACACCGGTGAAATCCTCGCCAAGGCCAACGATATCCTGACGCTGGTTACCGTAGAGAAGCTGATCGAAGCTGGCGTGAACGAAATCCGCGTGCTGTACACCAACGATCTGGATCGTGGTCCGTACATCTCCGACACGCTGCGTATCGATCCATCGCGCACGCGTCTCGAAGCGCTGGTGGAAATCTATCGCATGATGCGTCCCGGCGAACCGCCGACCAAGGATGCTGCTGAAAACCTGTTCCAGAATCTGTTCTTCAACCAGGAACGTTACGACCTGTCGGCAGTAGGCCGCATGAAGTTCAACCGTCGCGTCAAGCGCGACGGCGACACTGGTCCGGGCGTGTTGTACGACACTGCTTACTTCGCCAAGCGCACCGACGAGTTCTCAAAGAAGCTGGCCGCCGAACTGGGCGAAAGCTCGGACATCATCGACGTGATTCGCACCCTGTGCGAGATCCGTAATGGTAACGGCAACGTCGACGACATCGACCATCTGGGTAACCGTCGTGTTCGTTCCGTGGGTGAAATGGCCGAGAACGCCTTCCGCATCGGCCTGGTGCGTGTTGAGCGCGCGGTCAAGGAACGCCTGACGCTGGCCGAATCCGAAGGCCTGATGCCGCAGGAAATGATCAACGCCAAGCCGGTGGCTGCCGCCGTGAAGGAGTTCTTCGGTTCCTCGCAGCTGTCGCAGTTCATGGACCAGAACAACCCGTTGTCGGAAGTCACACACAAGCGCCGTGTCTCGGCGCTCGGACCTGGTGGTCTGACCCGCGAGCGTGCCGGCTTCGAAGTGCGCGACGTGCACCCGACCCATTACGGCCGTGTCTGCCCGATTGAAACGCCTGAAGGTCCGAACATCGGTCTGATCAATTCATTGGCGGTATACGCTCGAACCAACGACTACGGCTTCCTCGAGACGCCGTATCGTCGCGTCGAAAACGGCCGTGTGACCGCGCAGATCGACTACCTGTCGGCCATTGAAGAAAGCCAGTTCGTGATCGCCCAGGCGAATGCGGTGCTGGACAAGGATGGCGCGTTCGTCGATGACCTGGTGTCTTCGCGTCACTTGAATGAATTCACGCTATCGACGCCCGACAAGCTGCAGTACATGGACGTCAGTCCGAAGCAGATTGTCTCGGTGGCCGCTTCGTTGATTCCGTTCCTGGAACACGATGACGCCAACCGCGCCCTGATGGGTTCGAACATGCAACGTCAGGCGGTGCCAACGCTGCGTTCCGAAGTGCCGCTGGTGGGCACGGGTATGGAGCGCGCGGTGGCCATCGACTCCGGTGTAACCGTGGTGGCGCGCCGTGGTGGCGTGGTCGACTCGGTTGACGCCGGTCGTATCGTGGTGCGTGTGAACGATGCCGAAACGTCCGCAGGTGAAGCCGGTGTCGATATCTACTCGCTCACCAAGTACACCCGTTCCAACCAGAACACCTGTATCAACCAGCGTCCACTGGTGCATGCCGGTGATGTGATTGCGCGTGGCGACGTGCTGGCCGACGGTCCGTCCACCGATCTCGGTGAGCTGGCGCTGGGGCAGAACATGCTGGTCGCGTTCATGCCCTGGAATGGCTACAACTTCGAAGACTCGATCCTGTTGTCGGAACGTGTGGTGCAGGATGATCGCTTCACCACCATTCACATCGAAGAACTGAGCTGCGTCGCGCGCGACACCAAGCTCGGTCCTGAAGAAATCACCGCCGATATTCCCAACGTGGGTGACACCGCGCTGGCGAAACTTGATGAAGCGGGTATTGCCTTCATCGGTGCGGAAGTGAAGGCCGGCGACATTCTGGTCGGTAAAGTGACGCCGAAGGGCGAAACCCAGCTGACGCCGGAAGAAAAACTGCTGCGCGCCATCTTCGGCGAAAAGGCCAGCGACGTGAAAGACACCGGTCTGCGCGTACCGCCGGGCATGGATGGCACCGTGATCGACGTGCGTGTGTTTACGCGCGACGGCGTACAGAAAGACTCGCGTGCCTTGGCCATTGAAAAGGCCGAACTCGACCGCGTTCGCAAGGATCTGGAAGACCAGCGCCGCATTCTGGAAGACGATTTGTTCCAGCGCCTGAACAGCAGCCTGGTGGGCAAGACTGCGGAAGCCGGTCCCAAGAAACTCAAGGGTGTGATCACCGCCGAGTATCTGGCCGATCTGCCGCGTGAGCAGTGGCTGGAAATTCGCCTGAAGGACGATGCTGCGAATAATGATATCGAGGCAGCTGCGGAGCGCTTGAAACTTCAGCGCACCGAGTTCGAGCGCCGCTTTGAAGAGAAGCGCGTCAAGATCACTCAGGGAGATGATCTGGCACCGGGCGTGCTGAAGATGGTCAAGGTTTACCTGGCCGTGAAGCGTCGCATTCAACCCGGTGACAAGATGGCCGGTCGCCACGGTAACAAGGGTGTGGTCTCGACCATTGTGGCTGTTGAAGACATGCCGTACCTGGAAGACGGGACGCCGGTGGATATCGTGCTGAACCCGCTGGGCGTGCCATCGCGCATGAACATCGGGCAGATTCTGGAAACCCATCTGGGCTGGGCCGCCAAGGGCATTGGCCTGAAGATCGGCCGCATGCTGGATGAGCAGCGCAAGCTGGCCGAAGTGCGTGCCTTCATCGACGAGGTCTACAACAAGACCGGTGGTCAGAAGGAAGACATCGCTTCGTTCAGTGACGATGAGCTGACCAAACTGGCGAATAACCTGCGCAAGGGCGTACCGACGGCAACGCCGGTGTTCGATGGCGCTGCCGAAAGTGAAATCAAGCATCTGCTGCGTCTGGCAGATCTGCCGGAAAGCGGTCAGACCACCTTGTACGACGGGCGCACCGGCGAGCGTTTCGAACGCGACGTCACTGTGGGCTACATGTACATGTTGAAGTTGAACCACCTGGTTGACGACAAGATGCATGCGCGTTCCACTGGCCCGTACTCGCTGGTCACACAGCAACCGCTGGGTGGCAAGGCGCAGTTCGGTGGTCAGCGCTTCGGTGAAATGGAAGTGTGGGCACTGGAAGCCTATGGCGCCGCATACACCCTGCAGGAAATGCTGACCGTCAAGTCCGACGACGTGAATGGTCGCACCAAGATGTACAAGAACATCGTGGACGGCAATCACCAGATGGACGCCGGCATGCCGGAATCCTTCAACGTGTTGTTGAAGGAAATCCGCTCGCTGGGCATCAACATGGAGCTGGATACGGACAGCTAATAGAGACGCGTAGGGGCGAGGCATGCCTCGCCCGCACTCGCCACTCTCTCACTGCACAGATTCAGGTGAAGACATGAAAGATCTAATGAAGTTGTTCAAGCCCTCCGCCCCGGTCGAGAATTTCGACTCGATCCGTATCGGTCTGGCCTCGCCGGAAATGATCCGCTCCTGGTCGTTCGGCGAAGTGAAAAAGCCGGAGACCATCAACTACCGCACGTTCAAACCCGAACGCGATGGCTTGTTCTGCGCCAAGATTTTCGGACCCATCAAGGACTACGAATGCTTGTGCGGCAAGTACAAGCGCCTCAAGCACCGCGGTGTGATCTGCGAAAAGTGCGGCGTGGAAGTCACGCAGGCCAAGGTGCGTCGCGAACGCATGGGCCACATTGAACTGGCCAGCCCGACTGCGCACATCTGGTTCCTGAAGTCGCTGCCCTCACGTATCGGTCTGATGCTGGACATGACGCTGCGCGAAATCGAACGCGTGCTGTACTTCGAAGCCTTCGTGGTGATCGATCCGGGCATGACGCCACTGACCCGCGGCCAGCTGCTCACCGATGAAATGTATCTGGAAGCCATCGAAGCGCATGGTGATGAATTCGATGCGCGCATGGGCGCCGAAGCCGTACACGAACTGCTCAGCTCGCTGGATCTCCCCGCCGAACTGGTCAAGGTACGTGAGGACATTGGCAACACCAATTCCGAAACCAAGATCAAGCGTCTGTCCAAGCGCCTGAAGCTGATCGAGTCGTTCATCGATTCGGGCAACAAGCCGGAATGGATGGTGCTGACCGTGCTGCCGGTGCTGCCGCCGGATCTGCGTCCGCTGGTACCGCTGGACGGTGGCCGCTTCGCGACTTCCGATCTGAACGATCTGTATCGCCGCGTCATCAACCGTAACAACCGTCTGCGTCGTCTGCTGGAGCTGAATGCACCGGACATCATCGTGCGCAATGAAAAGCGCATGTTGCAGGAATCGGTGGATGCGCTGCTGGACAACGGCCGTCGTGGCCGTGCCATCACCGGCACCAACAAGCGTCCGCTCAAGTCGCTGGCCGACATGATCAAGGGCAAGCAGGGCCGCTTCCGTCAGAACCTGCTGGGCAAGCGCGTCGATTACTCCGGTCGCTCCGTGATCGTGGTGGGCCCGACGCTGCGTCTGCACCAATGCGGTCTGCCCAAGAAGATGGCGCTGGAACTGTTCAAGCCCTTCATTTTCCAGAAACTGCAGCTGCGCGGCGAAGCCTCGACCATCAAGGCTGCCAAGCGCATGGTGGAACGTGAAGGTCCGGAAGTGTGGGACATTCTCGAAGACGTGATTCGCGAACATCCCGTGATGCTCAACCGCGCACCCACGCTGCATCGCCTGGGTATCCAGGCGTTCGAGCCGGTGCTGATCGAAGGCAAGGCCATTCAACTGCATCCGCTGGTCTGCACCGCATTCAACGCCGACTTCGACGGCGACCAGATGGCGGTGCACGTACCGCTGTCGCTGGAAGCCCAGCTGGAAGCGCGCGCGTTGATGATGTCGTCGAACAACATTCTCTCGCCCGCCAACGGCGATCCCATCATCGTGCCGTCGCAGGACGTGGTGCTGGGTCTGTACTGCATGACCCGCGAACGCATCAATGCCAAGGGTGAAGGCATGAAGTTCGCCGACGTGGCCGAAGTGCATCGCGCCTATGAAAGCCGCGCTGCGGACCTGCAGGCCAAGGTGAAAGTGCGTATCACCGAAAAAGTGTTCACCACCCCGGGTCATCTGGAGACTCGGACGCGCGTGGTCGATACCACGGTGGGTCGTGCCTTGCTGTCGGAAATCCTGCCGGATGGTCTGTCATTTGATCTGGTCAACCGCGACATGACCAAGAAGGTCATCTCCGGCACCATCAATGCCTGCTACCGCACCGTCGGTCTGAAAGAGACCGTGGTGTTCGCCGACCAGCTGATGTACACCGGCTATGCCTACGCGACGCGTTCATCCGTGTCCATCGGTGTGGATGACATGGTGGTGCCGCAGCAGAAGGACAAGATCCTGGCCGGCGCCGAGCGCGAAGTGAAAGAGATCCAGGAGCAGTACGCTTCGGGTCTGGTCACCAACGGCGAGCGTTACAACAAGGTGGTGGATATCTGGTCGCGTACCAATGACCAGGTGGCCAAGGCCATGATGGAAAAGCTGGGTACTGAAGAGACCACCAATGCCAAGGGCGAGAAGGTCCAGCAGAAGTCCTTCAATTCCATCTACATGATGGCTGACTCCGGCGCGCGCGGTAGCGCAGCGCAGATTCGTCAGCTGGCTGGTATGCGCGGCCTGATGGCCAAGCCCGATGGGTCCATCATTGAAACGCCGATTACGGCGAACTTCCGTGAAGGTCTGAACATCCACCAGTACTTCATCTCGACTCACGGCGCCCGTAAGGGTCTGGCCGATACCGCGTTGAAGACCGCCAACTCCGGTTACCTGACGCGTCGTCTGGTCGACGTGGCGCAGGATCTGGTGGTGACCGAAGTGGATTGCGGTACCGAGAACGGCGTCATCATGGTGCCGATCGTTGAAGGCGGTGACGTAGTCGAAGGCCTCGGCGAACGTGTACTGGGCCGTGTGGCGGCGCTCGACGTGCTCAAGCCGGGCCATGACAGCATCGTGCTGGTGCCGGCCGGGACCATGATCGACGAAAAGCTGGTCAAGCTGCTGGAAATGGAAAGCGTTGACGAAGTGAAGGTGCGTTCGCCCATTACCTGCGAAACCCGCTACGGCGTGTGCTCGCAGTGCTACGGCCGCGACCTGGCGCGTGGTCATCGCATCAACGACGGTGAAGCCGTCGGCGTGATTGCAGCGCAGTCCATCGGCGAACCCGGTACCCAGCTGACCATGCGTACCTTCCACATCGGTGGTGCGGCATCGCGAGCGGCAGCCGTGAACTCGGTGGAAATCAAGAGCAAGGGCACGGTGCGCCTGCATAACATCAAGACTGTGCACCACGAAAAGGGTCACTGGGTGGCGGTATCGCGCTCCGGTGAACTGGGCGTGGTGGATGAGTTCGGTCGTGAGCGTGAGCGTTACAAGATCCCGTACGGCGCGATGATCACCGTCAAGGATGGCGATGCCGTGGAAGCCGGTCAGATTCTGGCGACCTGGGATCCGCATACCCACCCGGTGGTCACCGAAGTGGCCGGTCTGCTCAAGTTCCAGGACTTCTTCGACGGTATCACCGTGTCGAGCCAGGTGGACGAAGTCACCGGCCTGACCAGCACGGTGGTGATGGATCCGAAGCAGCGCAGCTCCAGCGGCAAGGACATGCGACCGATGGTGCGCCTGTTGAACGCCAAGGGTAAGGAAGTCACCTTCGCCAACACCGACATTCCGGCGGCTTATGCACTGCCGGCTGGCGCCATTGTCAGCCTGGAAGACGGCGCCAAGGTATCGGTGGGTGACATCATCGCCCGTATCCCGCAGGAATCTTCCAAGACACGCGACATCACCGGCGGTCTGCCGCGCGTGGCCGACCTGTTTGAAGCCCGCAAGCCGAAGGACTCCGCGATCCTCGCTGAGTACTCGGGCACGGTCAGCTTTGGCAAGGAAACCAAGGGCAAGCGTCGTCTGGTGATCATTGACGAAAATGGCGAGAAGTACGAAGAGCTGATTCCGAAATGGCGTCACCTCAACGTGTTCGAAGGTGAAAAGGTCACCCGCGGCGAAGTGATCGCCGATGGCGAACCCAATCCGCACGACATCCTGCGCCTGCAGGGTGTGCAGTCGCTGGCCAACTACCTCGTGCGCGAAATCCAGGACGTGTACCGTCTGCAGGGCGTGAAGATCAACGACAAGCACATTGAAGTGATCATCCGCCAGATGCTGCGCAAGGTTGAAGTGGTGGAAGTGGGCGATACCGGTCTGCTCAAGGGTGAACACATTGATCGCGCCCGTCTGGCCGAGATCAACCAGATGGTCATGAAGCAGGAAAAGGCGCCGGCGCGTCTGGAACCGATGCTGCTGGGCATCACCAAGGCGTCGTTGGCCACCGAGTCGTTCATTTCGGCGGCTTCTTTCCAGGAAACCACCCGCGTGCTGACCGAAGCCTCGGTGCGTGGTCTCAAGGATGGTCTGCGCGGCCTGAAGGAAAATGTGATCGTCGGCCGGCTGATTCCGGCCGGTACCGGGTCCTACTTCCATGCCCGTCGCCGTCGGAACAAGGGGGTTGAAGACCCGCGCGCCGGTCGGGGTTTCATGGACATGGGGGGTGGCGTGGTCGAGGCGGACGATTCCGTTTCCGACGAGGCCGACGCCTCAGCCTGACGTGTAGGGGCGGTTCGCGAACCGCCCTGAAACTTTAGCCCTGAGACTTTAGTTGACACCTTGCGGGGGCGTTCCTAAAATCGCGCCCCTTTGTTTGGAAGCCTGTACGCCCGATTCAAGTGTGCAGGGTTTCGCTAAACCATCTCCGGGCCGCGGTTTTTACTTTGGTTGATACCTGAGTAAACACAGCGGCCCGGTGTTTTGCAGTCCGTCGTCCTAGATAGTGAGGCCGGGCAGCTCTTTGAGGAAAATGAGTTTTTATGGCAACCGTTAGTCAGCTGGTCCGCAAGCCGCGCAAGTCGCCGAACTTCAAGACCAAAGTGCCGGCCCTGGCCGCCTGTCCGCAGAAGCGCGGCGTGTGTACCCGCGTGTACACCACAACGCCGAAGAAGCCCAACTCGGCACTGCGCAAGGTCGCCAAGGTGCGCCTGACCAATGGCTTTGAAGTCATCAGCTACATCGGCGGCGAAGGCCACAACCTGCAGGAGCACTCGGTGGTGCTGATCCGCGGCGGCCGTGTAAAGGATCTGCCGGGTGTGCGTTACCACACGGTGCGTGGCTCACTGGACTGCGCCGGCGTCAATGCTCGCCGTCAGGGCCGGTCCAAGTACGGCGCCAAGCGTCCCAAGGCCGGCGGCGCAGCCAAGTAATTACCGCTTTCGCGAAACGATCAAACACGCAACGATCAAACTGAGTCGATACACATATGTCCCGTAGAGCTGCAGCGCCAACGCGCACCATCCTGCCCGATCCTCGCTTCAACAGCCTGCTGCTGTCCAAGTTCATGAACATGGTCATGCAGAGCGGCAAGAAGTCGGCTGCCGAGCGCATCGTTTATGGCGCCGTGGACCGTATTGCCGAAAAGACCGGTAAGCCTGCGGACATTTCCATCGAGCTGCTGACGCAGGCGCTGGACAACGTGAAGCCGGCGGTGGAAGTGAAGAGCCGTCGCGTCGGTGGCGCCACGTATCAGGTGCCGGTTGAAGTACGTGCGCCGCGTCGCCAGACCCTGGCCATGCGCTGGGTGATTGAAGCTGCGATCAGTCGCAGCGAAAAAACCATGGCGCATCGTCTGGCTGCCGAGCTGATGGACGCCGCTGAAAATCGCGGCACCGCCGTGCGCAAGCGTGAAGACACGCATCGCATGGCGGACGCCAACAAGGCGTTTGCCCACTATCGCTGGTAAGAATTGAAGGGAATCGGCGCGGTCCGGCTTCGGTCGGACCTGCGTGGGTTCCGGGTTGTCGCGTTTGCTCTTGCAAGAGACGGCGCGGGAATCTGAACAACCTGTGGTCGCACTGAGTGCCCCGTCTCATGCAGGCGGGGCCTTGTCTTGTTTGTAAATTGCGCTTGTATTGAATTGATTGACGCAGAGGATACTGTTCCGTGGCACGTACGACACCAATTGAGCGCTACCGAAATATCGGTATTTCCGCGCATATTGATGCCGGCAAGACCACGACTACCGAGCGCATCCTGTTCTACACCGGCGTGTCGCACAAGATCGGCGAAGTGCACGACGGCGCGGCGGTCATGGACTACATGGAGCAGGAGCAGGAGCGCGGCATCACCATTACCGCGGCGGCGACCACCTGTTTCTGGAAGGGGATGGAGAACAACTTCCCCGAGCACCGCATCAACATCATCGACACTCCCGGGCATGTGGACTTCACCATCGAAGTCGAGCGCAGCCTGCGCGTGCTGGATAGCGCCGTTGCGGTGTTCTGCGCCGTGGCCGGCGTGCAGCCCCAGTCGGAAACGGTGTGGCGGCAGATGAACAAGTACAAAGTGCCGCGCATTGCCTTCGTCAACAAGATGGATCGCGCCGGCGCCAATTTTCTGCGTTGCGTTGAGCAGATCAACACCCGCCTGCGCGGAAATGCCGTGCCCATTCAACTGCCGATCGGCGCTGAAGAAAAATTTGTCGGCGTGGTGGATCTGATCCGCATGAAGGAAATCTGGTGGGACGATGCCACCCAGGGCACCAAGTTCGAGTATCGCGAGATCCCTGAGGATATGAAGGATCTGTGCGACGAGTGGCATGTGAAGCTGGTGGAAGCTGCGGCCGAAGCCAACGAAACCCTGATGAACAAGTATCTGGAAGGCGAAAAGCTCACCGATGCTGAGCTCAAGGCGGGCCTGCGCGAACGCGCACTGCGCAACGAGATTACCCTGACGGTGTGCGGCTCGGCCTTCAAGAACAAGGGCGTGCAGGCCATGCTCGACGCCGTGGTGGAGTACATGCCTGCGCCGACGGAAATGCCGCCGGTGAAAGGGCTGTTGCCGGATGGCAGCGAAGGCCATCGCGAAGCCAGCGACGAGGCCAAGTTCTCGTCCCTGGCGTTCAAGATCCTGAATGATCCGTTCGTCGGCAATCTGACCTTCTTTCGTGTGTATTCCGGCGTGATCAATTCCGGCGATACCGTGTACAACCCAGGCAAGGACAAGAAAGAGCGCCTGGGCCGCCTGCTGCAGATGCATGCCAGCGAACGCAGCGAAATCAAGGAAGTGCGTGCCGGTGACATCGCCGCTGCGGTGGGTCTGAAGGATGTGATCACTGGCGACACGCTGTGTGATCCCGATCATCCGATCCAGCTGGAAAAGATGGATTTCCCCGAGCCGGTGATTTCCGTGGCCGTGGAGCCCAAGACCAAGGCCGATCAGGAAAAGATGGGCATGGCCCTGCAGCGACTCGCAAAGGAAGATCCTTCGTTCCGTATGCACACCGATCCGGAGTCCAGTCAGACCATCATTTCCGGCATGGGCGAGCTGCACCTGGAAATCATCGTCGATCGCATGAAGCGCGAATTCAAGGTGGAAGCCAACGTCGGCAAGCCGATGGTGGCCTATCGCGAAACCATTCGTGGCACGGTGGAGCAGGAAGGCAAGTTCGTGCGTCAGTCCGGTGGTCGGGGCCAGTACGGTCATGTCTGGATCAAGCTGGAGCCGGCCACCGATCCGACCAAGAATTACGAGTTCGTGAATGCGATTGTCGGCGGCGCCGTGCCGCGCGAATTCATTCCAGCCGTCGACAAGGGCATCCATGAAGCCACCGGCACGGGCGTGCTCGCCGGATATCCGGTGGTGGATGTGAAGGTGACGCTGTTCGATGGCTCGTATCACGATGTTGACTCCAACGAAATGGCGTTCAAAATCGCCGGCTCGATGGCGTTCAAGGACGCGATGGCCAAGGCCAGGCCGGTCATTCTCGAGCCCATCATGAAAGTCGAAGTGGTCACGCCTGAAGACTATTACGGTGATATCGTCGGCGATCTGAACCGGCGTCGCGGCCAGATCATCAGCATGGAGGACTCGGTATCCGGCAAAGTGGTTACTGCTGAAGTGCCGCTGGCGGAAATGTTCCAGTACTCCACCTCCATGCGCTCGATGAGCCAGGGTCGTGCGACCTACACCATGGAATTTGCCAAGTATCAGGAAGTGCCGAACGCAGTGGCTGCGGTCATTACCAAGAAGTAACGATCGCAGATTGAATTTGGCTAAGCAGAATTTGTTTGTATCGCTGATTAAATTGAATTATTGAAACCCTTTAACTGAACCAGAACTGAGGATCGCCGCTGTGGCAAAAGAGAAATTTGAGCGTACGAAGCCGCATGTGAACGTCGGCACGATTGGTCACGTAGACCATGGCAAGACGACCCTGACGGCAGCCCTGACGAAGGTGATGGCCGAGAAGCACGGTGGTGAATTCAAGGCGTATGACCAGATTGACAAGGCGCCTGAAGAAAAGGCGCGTGGCATTACCATTTCGACGGCACACGTGGAGTACACCTCGGATGCGCGTCACTACGCGCACGTGGACTGCCCCGGGCACGCCGACTATGTGAAGAACATGATCACGGGTGCGGCGCAGATGGACGGTGCGATTCTGGTGGTGAGCGCTGCTGACGGCCCGATGCCGCAGACCCGCGAACACATCCTGCTGGCCCGCCAGGTGGGCGTACCGTACATCGTCGTGTTCCTGAACAAGGCCGACATGGTGGACGACGCCGAGCTGCTGGAACTGGTGGAAATGGAAGTGCGCGAACTGCTCAGCAAGTACGACTTCCCCGGCGATGACACGCCGATCGTGAAGGGCTCGGCCCTGAAGGCGCTGGAAGGCGACCAGAGCGAAATTGGCGTACCGTCAGTGATCAAGCTGGTGCAGGAAATGGACAAGTACATTCCGGTGCCGGAGCGCGCCGTTGATGGTGCCTTCCTGATGCCGGTGGAAGACGTGTTCTCGATCTCGGGTCGCGGCACGGTGGTGACCGGTCGTATTGAGCGCGGCATCGTCAAGGTGAACGACGAAGTGGAAATCGTCGGCATCAAGGACACCGCCAAGACCACCTGCACGGGCGTGGAAATGTTCCGCAAGCTGCTGGATCAGGGTCAGGCGGGTGACAACGTGGGTGTGCTGCTCAGAGGCACCAAGCGTGAAGAAGTGGAGCGGGGTCAGGTACTGTGCAAGCCGGGCAGCATCAAGCCGCACACCAAGTTCGAAGCCGAAGTGTACGTGCTGACCAAGGAAGAAGGCGGTCGTCACACCCCGTTCTTCAAGGGGTACCGTCCGCAGTTCTACTTCCGCACCACGGACGTGACGGGGGCGTGCGAGCTGCCGGAAGGCGTGGAGATGGTGATGCCGGGCGACAACATCAAGATGGTGGTGGAGCTGATCAACCCGATCGCGATGGAAGACGGGCTGCGTTTCGCCATCCGTGAAGGCGGTCGTACCGTCGGCGCCGGCGTCGTCGCCAAGATCCTGAAGTAATCAGCGTTCGGGGTCACCTCTGGTGACCCCGATTGAAAGTTGGGCGCAAGCCCTTAAGAGAGAGATTTACATGGCTACCAATCAGAACATCCGCATCCGCCTCAAGGCCTTCGATCATCGCCTGATCGATACCTCGGCCAAGGAAATTGTGGATACCGCCAAGCGTACCGGCGCCACCGTCAAAGGTCCGGTGCCACTGCCCACCAAGCAGGAGCGCTTCACCGTGCTGACCGCGCCCCATGGCGACAAGGACGCCCGTGATCAGTTCGAACTGCGTACCCACAAGCGCCTGATGGACATCCTGAACCCCACCGACAAGACGGTGGACGCGCTGATGAAACTGGAACTGCCGGCCGGTGTGGATGTGCAGATCAAGTTGAACTGATGTTGACGGGGAGGGTTGCGCGCGGGCGCCCGCATGGGGACGGCTCGTGAACACGCCATTCTTGACGGCCAAGAGCCGTCCTTACAGATAACGTCAGAGTTTTGTTGAAGGGGTTCGATTCGTCGAACCCCTTTTTTATTGCACGCGCCACAAGTCAAAAAACCGGCGCCTCCTTGTGTCCGCAGCTGTTCTCAACACACCCGCCAAAAAGCGCGACGGTTAAGCGGGCTCTTTTTTACAAAATCTTGTGACATATTGCCCAAATTTATACTAACCACACGGGCAAGGCACTGCTCCACGTTGATGGGTTGGCGAAACGGAAAGGTTTTTGCAGGAACACAGGACCTGCTAATTGGCCGACAGAGGTCGGCCGCCAAAATGGAGATGGACTGATGGTGGATAAAATTATCCACGTTCGTTTCGGGTTGCTGCGTGCATTCAACAAGCCCAAGCAACGGCCGCGCGTCGTGCTCCTTCAGGGGCCGGTGGGGCCGTTCTTTCGCCACCTGCAAAGTTTTCTCGAAAAGAAAGGCTATGAAGTCCTGCGCATTTACTTCAATGCCGGGGACCGTGCGTTCGCATGCGATGGAAGGCGCTTCGACTACAGGGGCGGCAAGGCTGATTGGCCCGTATGGTTCTCAACTCTGCTGTCTACAGCTCATCCCGATCATCTGATCTACTTTGGCTCGGGCCGTGAAATTCATCGTGTTGCCCGACTCGCCGCCGAGAAAGCGGGCGTCAATGTCATCTCGCTCGAAGAGGGCTATATCCGGCCCGGATTCGTAACCGTGGAATGCGGCGCCAACAACGCCGCATCGCCTATTGCCAGACAGCTGCCCCCCGAGCGCTTCGACGAAGCCGCCGGTGCCCTCGCTCAAACCGACTTCAAAGGCTTCAGCCGCATGTGTCTCTACGGCGCGGCCTATTTTTCGATGCATACCCTGTTCAGCAGTTTGTCGGAAAGAGAGATTTTCCACCGGCCGTTCAATCCGGTACGGGAAGTCTTTGCCTGGGCGCGCAACTACTATCGACGTTCGGCCCACATCTATCGAAACTTCGTCAGCGTCGAAAAACTGCTCGAACACTATCACGGTCAATACTTCGTCATACCCTTGCAAGTGCCCGCCGACAGTCAGATGGCGGAAGCAGCTCGCGGCTGGAACAACGCCAGGCTCATCACGGCGGCGCTCGACTCTTTTGCGCGATGCGCGACCGTGACGCATCGGCTGGTGTTCAAGATCCATCCCATGGAGCGTGGTCATTCGGACGACTATCGTCATATTCACAAAGCTGCGCGGCGGCTCGGTATCGAAGGCCGTGTGGACGTGATCGATACCGGATCGCTGGGGCTTCTCACTCGCCATTCGGCGGGCATGATCACCATCAATTCCACGTCCGGGCTGTCAGCCATTGCTCATGGTGTGCCCCTGCTGGTGATTGGCGATGCCCTGTATTCCCAGGAACGATTGGCCATTTGCGGGCACGGCGCGCCGGATTTCGACGCCTTCTGGCATCAGACCAACGTAGCCGATGCCGCGCTCCGGCGCCGGTATCTCGCATGGATCAAAGCGAGCTGTCTCAAACCGGGAGATTTCTATGCTCAAGAGGGCATGGAACCGGCGTGTGAAGGCATCTTGCTGGCGCTCGAAGCCGGCGCGGCCGATCACATTCAAGAAACACTCGACAGCGTTCCGGAGACACAAACCGGGAATGCCAATACCCTGAGATCAATATCATGATGGGTGCATTCGCCCTCAACAATCCGGATGGTGCAAGTTGCTCGCCCCCACGGCACGCTGCCAAACGCGTGCAGCTGGTACTTTCCTGCGCGCTTGGCGTATTCCTCTCCGGCTGCTCATGGTTGCCACGCAGCGGCCCGACCGGGACGAACGTAACCGTATGGAATGCCGGTGACGACTCGCTTGGAGAGGGCGGGGCGGTCGTCCAGATTGACGCGCCGACGGTGCGGACGATCGAGGCTTACAAACCGGCGTATTTTCCGACGGAATTCCGCAACGTGCCCGATGTCGGTCGTGGTACCAGGATCGGTATTGGCGATCAGTTGCGGATCAGCATTTGGGAGGCATCTGGTGATGGTCTGTTCTCGACTCTCGAGAAAAAACAGACTGACATTCCATCGATCGTGGATTCCACCGGACAGATATTCATACCCTATGTGGGACGTATCCGCGCCGAGGGCGAGACCGTCGAATCTCTGCGTATTGCCATCGAATCAGGTCTCAGGGGCAAGGCTGTGCAGCCCCAGGTGCAGATCGCCGTCACGGGCGAAATCAGCAACAGCGTAGTTGTGGTGGGCGATGTCGGCCGACCTGGTCTGTATCCATTATCGGCACGTGGCGCACGGATGCTTGAGATGGTGGCTCTGGCCGGCGGCGCCCGGCAGGAAACCTATGACACTGTTACGACACTACGGCGAGGTTCCCAGGGCGGTACCGTCCGTCTCGAAGACCTGATCGATTATCCGGAGAACGATATCTGGCTTGCGCCCGGCGATACCGTGCTGGTCTCGCACAAGCCGCGCACCTATGCCGCCTTCGGCGCGGTCAATACGACTCAGCTCGTGCCGTTCAAGACACGTTCCGTCACGCTGGCCGACGCGCTCGCCCAGGTTGGCGGTCTGAAGGATATGTCCGCCGACGCCGGCGGCGTGTTCCTGTTCCGCTATGAAGCCAACGAGCTGGTCCGACAACTACGGCCGGGTCTGGCCGACAAGTTTTCGAACGGACCTGTGCCGCTTATTTATCGCCTTGATTTCAACCAACCGGCGGCTTTCTTCCTGGCGCGCTCACTCGAGATGAAGGATCAGGACATCATTTACGTCGCCAATCACCGCGTCGCGGAGTTCGGCAAGTTTCTCCAGATCATCGAGCCGATGCTGACCGGCTATGCCACCACAAGGGCAATATCGCAATGACCAGGATTGGCGTCACATCGCGGGGCCTGTTGCGGATGAAGCATCTGCAGACATTCCTGCGCGCCGATATTCACTTGGCGTCGCGCCTGTTCGCTGGTCGATACGACATGGTCGCAGGTTGGGGTAGCCGGCATTCGGGTGAGCGCGCCCGTGACATCGCCGCTAAAACGGGTATGTCCTGCATCCTGCTCGAAGACGGCTTCTTGCGCTCGGTCGAGCGCAATGACGCGCCGCTATCAATTGTTGTTGATGACCTCGGCATCTACTACGACGCAACTCGCCCCTCGCGATTGGAACGATTGATAGCAGCGCGACTGTCAGTTGAGGAGGAAGCGCGAACTCGCGCGTTGATCAGCTCCTGGCGCAGCGCTCCGGTTTCCAAATACAACCATGCGCGGGATT
Organism: uncultured Pseudomonadota bacterium; assembly: GCA_963748005.1. Taxonomy (GTDB): domain Bacteria; phylum Pseudomonadota; class Gammaproteobacteria; order Steroidobacterales; family Steroidobacteraceae; genus CAILZL01. The sequence continues at coordinate 344,020 of CAVVHH010000002.1, read as the reverse complement.
ACGACAACGCTCTTCCCGGGCGCTACGTGCTGGTGGCGGATCAGACCGTTGGCGATGCGTCCATTCGCCGCGGCCTGGCGGACGAAACAACGTTTCAGCGCATGCTGGATGCCGCACTGGCGGAAAATCCTGATCACACCGTCGTGGTGAAATGCCATCCGGATATCTACACGCGCAGGAAACGCGGCCACTTTGATGCACACACGCTGGCGCGCGATGCCCGCATCCAGGTCATTGCCAGTGATTGCCATCCTGCACAGCTCATCGAGCGTGCGGACGCTGTATATGTGGTGACCTCGCAAATCGGATTTGAGGCACTGCTCTTCGGCAAGCGCACTCGAGTGTTCGGCATGCCTTTCTACGCCGGCTGGGGATTGACGCGCGATGAGCTGTCCGCGCCGAATCGCCGCGGTACAGCCACACTTGACCAGTTGGTGCACGCCACGTTGGTTGCCTATCCGCGCTATCTCGATCCCGAAACGAATGAGCTGTGCGAAGTGGAACGCGTGCTTGCCCATATCGCCCTGCAACGTCAGATGAGGTCGCGCTTTCCGTCGAAGCTGAATGCGTGCGGCTTTTCATGGCTGAAGCGGCCCATCCTGCGTCGCTTCCTCAAAGGCTCTCAAATTACTTTCCACAAGGACGGTTCGGGTAGAAGCAGCCCCACCGTTGTCTGGGGTAGTGCCCAACCGAAAAACCTGCCGCATGATTCCCGTCTCATCCGCGTTGAAGACGGGTTCCTTCGTTCTGTCGGCCTGGGCGCCGATCTCGTTCGCCCCATGTCCTGGGTGTTCGACGATGAAGGGATCTACTACGACTCCTCGCGGCCTTCCAGGCTGGAACGCATTCTCCAGGAAACAACTTTCGATACGGCCTTGCTGGAACGTGCCCGGAAACTTCGTGAGCGCATCGTCAACGCGAATCTCACCAAGTACAACGCCACGACTCAAGGCTGGCGCAGGCCGGCTACGACCAAGCGGGTCATTCTCGTGCCGGGCCAGGTGGAACACGACGCCGCAATCCGCTTCGCAACGCCTGGCGTCAACACCAATATCGGCTTGCTGCGTGCTGTTCGCCAGAACAATCCAGATGCTTACGTTGTTTACAAACCTCACCCGGATGTCGCCGCGGGTCTGCGACACGAAGGACAGGGCGAGACAGAGGTGAAGAACTGGTGCGATGAGATCGTTACCGATGCCGACATGGGTTCCATGCTTGCAGCAGTGGACGAAGTGCACGTGCTGACATCGCTCACAGGATTCGAAGCCTTGCTCAGGGAAAAGCCGGTCACTTGTTACGGGCAGCCCTTCTATGCAGGCTGGGGTCTGACCACGGAGCATGCGCCGCTTACGAGACGTACGCGTGCGTTGGAGCTCGATGAACTCGTGGCCGGTGCGTTGATTCTTTACCCCACGTATGTAAGCAGGGTGACTGAATGCTTTACGACTCCAGAGCGGGTGGTGGATGAGCTGATTGAGTGGCGGTCAGGCTTGTGGGTGGCCCCATCATTTGGCCGACGATTGATCAGATCGGCCCTATTGTTTCATGATTCGCAACGGGTTCGCGCGCAGCGAGCAGATCGGTCCATAGGCATGCGGGCTGGTTGTGTGGAGCCTCGCACATGAGCGTAGCGATCCAGGAAGTTTTCAGCTCGCAATCTGAGCTGAGTCAGGACGTACCGCCGGACATGCGCGGCACGTGGTTGCAGCTGACAATCTTCAATTCCGGGGCGCCCGCCCATGCATGCGTGAGGTCAGTCGTCGTGCCGAAAGCCGGTGCGGAATGGCAGGCACTGAGTGCCACGTATCCTTTGCTTTCCGGTACAAACAAACTGTATTTCTTTGCCGGCAAGAACGTGTCCCGGCTTGTTCTGGAGCCGACATCGGAATTGTCCATTCAACTGCAGTGGCGGAAGTTGTGCCCGGCCCCGTCGCCACCGCCAAACGTCGCTGCGCCCATTTGCTGCCGCACTTTGTCGCATTTGACTGAACTGGGGGTGGTTCACTTGTGCGATCTCATATTGACCGATGAACTGCGATGGCCATTGCGTGCTATCGGAGTCGACCCACAACTGAGGTTCGTCCCGCCTCGTGACGGCGTAGGTACATATCGGTTGAAGATCCAGATGGAGGTTGAGTCCGGGATTGCCAATCCGACGGTTTACCGCAATGAGCGGCGCGGCTTTTCAGCGAAAACAGCACTTGGACTGACCAGGGTGGACGACAGCACGTGGCTCTGTGATGTCCATTTCGGGCGTCGTTGCGTCGCGTGGCGGCTGGATCCAACGGATCGGCCCGGACGTTTGAATCTGAAGTGGGTGGAGTTTCAGAAGCAACGTACTTTGGCCGAACGGGTTTCAGGCTGGCCGACGTACCTGGCGAAATTCGTAGCGCGCTGGGTCAGAACTGCGTCGGGCGTCTGGACCGAGGACGATTTACGGCCCGCGCATCAGCTGAAAGTTGTGGACGAAGGCTCGTGTTATTACCTCTCCACCGGGAGCGATCCCTACATGCGACTGCAGGGGGTGCTGCGTCCAGGTTGGTACATTCTGGAAACTTGTCTTGATCTTCCCACCACCTGCGCTGACGCCCGCGTTTATGCAGACATGGGAGAAGGAGAATCTGAAAATTCTGCCTTCGGTATGCCGCTGCGCTCGGGTCGTCCGACCAGGCGCCTCTTGCATCTACCGAAGTTCGCCCGACTCCGATTTGATCCGATGTCGGTATCCGGCGCCTTGGTTCTGCGGCATTTTCGCCTGGAACGGATACCTGAAGCTGCTGCATGCAGTGAGATGCAGGGTGAACTGCGTGCATCGCACCCGAGTTACAGGACGCAATCCGTTGGCTTTGGTGACCTCGCTGCTCCTGCGGCCACGCCGCTTCCAATAGGCGCTGAAGATCTGTGGGCGCAGTATGCAGGCCTGTTTGATCAAGGCGGGACCATCGGGGCAAGTTATGCGGATTGGATCGACCTGGTGGAAAAAACTGTAATTCCGTCTCCTGAACAGCAGCAAGTCCAATTCAACGAGTGGGCATGGAGGCCGACTTTCTCCGTGGTTGTTCCGGTTCACAATACGCCTGAGCGACTGCTGCGAGCGTGTCTGGATAGCGTCATTTCCCAGACTTATCCACACTGGGAGTTGTGTGTTGCAGACGATGCATCGAGCGCACTGCACGTGCGCTCTGTCCTGACAGAATATGCTTCGCGAGATGCTCGGGTGCGAGTCGCATGGCGAGAGAAGAATGGTCACATTGCCGCAGCAAGCAATTCTGCGCTGGAGCTGGCGACCGGTGACTTTATTGCATTGCTGGACCATGATGATGTGCTTCCGCCGTACGCATTGTTCTTCATCGCTGAGGCGCTGCAGCGACGCCCCACGGCGCAGCTGATATACAGCGACGAAGATAAGCTGAGTCCACACGGCTTTCGTTGTGATCCATTCTTCAAACCGGCTTGGTCTCGCGATCTTCTGTATTCCCAGAACTACTTCTCGCACCTTGGGGTGTACCGGCGCGATTTGGTTGAAAAGATTGGCGGTTTCCGCTCGGGTTTTGATGGAAGTCAGGACTATGATCTGGTCCTGCGGTGCGTTGCACTAGTTCATGAGCCTGAAGATATTGTACACGTGCCACGTGTGCTCTATCACTGGCGCATGACTGAGGGTTCGACCGCGCGTTGTCAAGGCAACAAAGAATATGCCAGCGAGGCCGGTCGCAGGGCGTTACAGGAATATTTCGATGTCTGCCATCCGGGCGTGCGTGTCAGCGCCACCGCCGCTGGCATATATCGACATCGCTGGCCACTGCCCGCGTCTGCCCCGCTGGTAAGCCTGATTATTCCGACGCGTGACGGCATCGATGTATTGCGCCCATGCATCGAATCCATCGTGGGGCTCACGGCTTACACCAATTATGAAATCCTTCTGGTCGACAATGGATCGACCTGTGATCGTACGCTTGCGTACATGAATGCACTGCAAGCCGGCGGCGAGGGGCGGGGTCGTGTCCGGGTTTTGCGCTATGACAAGCCGTTCAATTTTTCCGGGATAAACAACTTCGCGGCCTCCCATGCACGAGGGGCCGTTCTTGGGTTGATCAATAACGACATTGAAGTCATCGGTAGCGACTGGCTTGAGGAGATGGTCAGTCATGCGATGCGCCCTGATGTCGGCTGTGTAGGAGCGAAGCTCTATTATCCAGACGATACGGTTCAGCATGGGGGCGTGGTATTGGGCCTCGGAGGCGTGGCGAATCATGCCTTCCGTCGTGCGCCACGCAACTCCCCGGGATACTTTGGACGGCTCTGGACCATTTACAACCCTAGTGCCGTGACTGGCGCGGTTTTGCTGCTACGCAGAGATGTGTTTGACGCCGTCGGTGGTCTAGACGCTATGCGGCTTCCTGTCGCGTTTAACGATGTCGATCTCTGCTTGAAAGTTAAGAGCATCGGCTATCGAAATGTGTGGACGCCACATGCCGAGTTCTACCACCACGAGTCCATCACCCGAGGGGCTGATGATACTGCGGAGAAAAGAGCCAGATTTATTAAGGAAGTGACCGTGATGCTGGAGAGATGGGCTTCGATGCTTCGTGTCGATCCGGGCTACAACCCAAATCTTACGCGCGCAAATGATGGTTACAGTCTGGCGTTGGTTGAGCCGGAACCGCTTTCCATCGAGGTGTTGCGTCGTATGTCCGCCTGAGCCCGCCAACTATGGTGTTCTGTTGAGAGAGTTGTATTTGGAATTTTTGTTTGTTCTGCCGCAATTGCGCCTAACAGCTATTTTCGTGCCGATACTGCTGGCGGCCGATGAACTTGATAAGAGGCTATGATAATGTCAATTCACGATTCGATAAAGATGGTGATGCCGAGCAATAAATCTCCATCCCATGACCATCGAAAAAAATACATTGATGAAGGTTTTTATCGAAGCAAGTATGGAATAGGTGGTGATGCGTTTGAGCATTACTGCTCCACAGGATGGCGAAAGGGATGGATGCCGAATGCGTTCTTTTCTCCTGAGTTGTATTCCCAGTTCCATCGTATTCACGGGCGGGACCCCTTGTTGCATTTCATTGAGAACTGGAGAGGCTGTTCGTTTGTCTCTCCCGCCTTTGATATTGCCGGCTACTTGCGCATCTATCCCGATGTTGCGGGCGAAAATATCGAACCATTCCTTCATTATTTGACGCACGGCTGGAATGAGGGTCGCGCTCCAGGGTTTCCTTTGTACGAAATTGTTGCCCGTAAAACCAGACATCCATCGTTTGATTGGAAGAGCATGGCGAACAGGTATGGGCTTGCATTAGACGAGCTCGACGCTTCGGATGCGCACGCATATGTTGATCTGGTGGATGACGGCTACTACCGGTCTCTCTACGGACGGGCACTGGGGGCGCATTCTCCGGTGGAGCACTATGCGCTGGAAGGGTGGAGGAGCGGCTTAAGGCCTAACCCATATTTTGACCCAAGGTGGTACGCGTCCTGTCATGGTGTAAGCGGCGTTGACCCGCTGTTGCATCACTTGGTAACTGCCAAGAGGCCGGCCCCATTCTTCTGTGCCAAATCCTACTTCAGTGCAAACCCCGACATAGGGTCAGAGAAGAAAGCATTCTCCCATTTCGTGGCGTGGGGCTCGAAGGAGAGGCGCAGTCTGGGTTTAATATCGGATCATCTGGATGCAATTCGCAAGGTTGAGTCGGGTTATGACTGGGAGAGGGCGGTTGCGCACTACGAATTTCCCCGTCTCCTGGATTCTACCTCCACCGATTCGTTGGCGTGCGACGCTGGCGTTGCGCTACCAGGAAAGTGCGAGGAAGCGGACTCGTTCCAGGTTAGTGTTTTTAAAAGCAAGGCGCGTGGCAAGCGGCTGGTCAGTTTTGATGTATGGGACACAGTCCTGCGGCGTGACTGTCATCCTGACGAGGTGAAGCTATACGCGTCCAGCATGTTGTGGCGCCTGCTGCAGCGTAGGAATGAGCCATTGGATTTGAATGCTGTCGAGCTCTTCAAACTTCGCCGGTTTGCAGAGTATCGAGCCTCAGATAGCCAATACGAATACAGTTACGCCGCGATGATGCGTGAGTGGTTGTCGTTGTGCGGGATCCACTCCGGTCCGGTGGCGGATTCGCTCGGAAGCCAGGTAATGGAGGCAGAGATTCTGCATGAGCTTGCAGTAACGCGTATCGATCCGACATGTCTGGCTATGCTTGTGGCTTTGCCTGACGTCCGTAAAGTTGCAATATCGGACTTCTATTTTTCATCAGAAGTTCTCAAACGCTTGTTGAACCATCATGGATTGAGTGATCATTTTCAGTCGATCTACGTCTCTTGCGATTTCATGAAAACCAAGCGAGAGGGGGCTCTATTTGATGAGGTTCTGACACGCGAGAATATTTTACCGAAGGATGTCCTCCACGTTGGGGATAATCACAAGGCAGATTATGAGATGGCTCTGAAGTGTGGCATGGATGCATTTCACTATGTTCAAGCCAATGAGGAAAAGCGTAAGGAATATCTCAGGGAGCATCTGAACGCCCTGCTCGCAGGGGGTGGCCCGATTCTGCGGGATCGTCTGGTTCGAGAAGCATTCGGTATGGGTGCGGGTGGCGTACGGTCTGGCGTCGTGGAGCGCGCTCGTAAGGAAACCGAAGCGGCATCTGTACCGTCTGACATGTTCGAACATGTTAATAGCATTGATTTGCTGGCTATCGTGTTTGCGGGATTCGGCCTATTCATAATGGACAAGGCTCTTTCTGCAAAGGCGGACAAGGTTTTCTTTGCGACGCGCGAAGGGCTTTTCTTTCGTCGTGTCCATGATCTTCTGGCAGCGAGAGATGTGCTGGGGGTCGGTCAGTATCCGTCCTCCTCCATAATCGAAGTAAGTCGACGCGCGACCTTCGCGGCTTCCTTGCGAAGTGCATCTACTCCGGAGCTTATGCGTATGTGGTCGATGTATTCGACACAGTCCATGAAGGCGTTCGCGAAATCTCTGAATTTGGATCCAGAACGAATGCAGAGTTTTGCCAGCGAGTTCGATATTCCATTCGAAGACCCGATCGAGTATCCGTGGCAGGATGAGCGCCTGGTGCTTATGTTTGACGACCCGTCTTTCCGAGGCTGGCTGTCTGCGGAGATCATCAGTCAGCGTGAGGCACTGTGGGATTATTTGGAGCGCATTGGTTTTGAGCCTGCAGAAAACAGGACTCGATTTATGGTGGACATTGGATGGAGAGGGTCGATTCAGGACAACCTCGCCTTTATTGTTAACGGTCGGATTGATGGGGCCTATGTGGCCCTGTTCAGATACTTGGCTGAGCAACCGTTAAATGTACGGAAGCATGGCTTCCTGGTGGACGAAAACAAGGATGGCGACAGCTTTAATGGCGGCGATGTTGCGTCGCTGGAGTTCATAACCAACAGTTGCGGTGGTTCTGTAACCGGATATGAGCATGGCGTAGCCATTCGTGAGGCTTTCTCAAGTGAGGAGCTCCTGATCAAAAATGAAATTCTACCGGTGCAGGACGCGATCCTCGAGAGAATCGAGTCCCTCTTGCCGCTCTTGTCCCGTTCGCCGTTGACATGGACGAGTAACTGGAGGTTCATCGCCAGAACGGCTTTGAAGCAATATATAGAGAAGCCGGACGCCGGGATCGCCGAGATATTCCAGCGTCTGGAGCACAACGAGACATTTGGTGTTGGCGGGGTTCAGCGCATTGATAAAGACGAGGATGCCCTGGAAGCGCTAACGGGAATGAAACTGCACGCAGGTCTTTCAGAAAAGTTGCGTTCTCATCGTTGGTTCCAGGCTTGGTTGCGGTCGAGCAAAGGTACAGGGTTCATTGACGGACTTCATCTGGACCAGAAGTTGATGGTTCCACGTGTTCCTGGCCTGGTGCGCCCGCCCGCTCTGGTTCGCTCCATGGGGGACAAAATCTCGATCTTTGCTCCTGAGCCGCTTCGTGGCTCAGGCGGGCATCGTACCATTTACAACATGGCCAAGGCACTTGATGCGGCTGGGTTTACGGTGCACTTGTTTTCCGAGCGCCGTGGCCCGGCGTACGACTTCAAGGAAACTGAGCTCGCAGGCACCGGCGTAAAGTTACACAGTGAGTGGTTCTCTGGAATTGTTCCAGGCGGAGCGATTGCAACCATTCAGCACTCGGCACCTTACTTGTCGGAGTATTTCGAGGAATCAGTCAAGAAGTTTTACTTCGTCCAGGACTTCGAAGCCGAATTCAATCCGGTGAGTGATGCTTATGTACGCGGCGAAAATTCCTTCACGGAGGGGCACAATCATATTTGCATCGGCCGCTGGCTTACCCATCGGCTACGGGCGCAATTTGGGTGTAGTGCTGCGAGCGCCGGCTTGGGTGTTAATACCGAATTATATCGGCCTCTGGACGATTTCAGGCGGCTGGACCGGATCGCCGTGTTGTTTCAGCCAGAGAAGTGGCGACGATTGCCAGAGAGCTGTCTTGAGGCGCTGGCGACAGTTAAAGCCCGCAGGCCGCAAACGGAGATTGTGTTCTATGGTTCTGGTACGAGGCCCAGCGCCGCATTCCCGTTTACCCATCTTGGACTGGTAAGCGATCTTAATGAGCTGAATCGACTCTATAACAGCGCCCAGGTGGGTCTGTGTATCAGCCTGACCAATCCGTCTCGTATCCCATACGAAATGATGGCGGCTGGCTGTGTTCCAGTTGACGTCTATCGATACAACAATCTGTTCGACTATGAGAACGGCACGGGGTTGCTGGCCTGGCAGAGTCCTGAGTCACTTGCTGAAGCAATGCTCCATCTTCTGGAAGACGAGGCGGCGTTGGCGGCGAGGCGTCAGAAGTGCATCGAATCGGCAGCGTCGCGCACCCTGGTATGGGAGACCGACGCTGCAGTCAACGCTGTAGAGCATGTTCTCGAGGGTGGTAGCCTTGATGACCTTTCGCATCCGTTTCCGTCGTATACGGATCTTCCATATATCGCTCGAGGAGATGATCGGAAGAGTGTCCGTGCGTGGTGCGCCTGGCAAAAGAAACTGGCAAAGATGAAGTGATGCACGCTGTATATAAGGCAGGTTGATAGTTATGTTGGTCGTTACCTTTACTACGCAGCGGTCCGGAAGCAAGCTTCTTGGGCGCTGTTTCATGGCTGGGACGGTTGTTTCTCCATTTGGAGAAGTATTCAACCCGGATGTTCCGATTGCTGGCAGCTTTCATACTTTCTTTGCTGCACAGGCTGGAACAGCTTTAAAAAAATCTGGAAAGCAATTCATGGACGCATACTTCGGAACGATGAAAGCCATAAGAGGCGTTCCGCATGTGGATATCATGTTTAATCAACTTGAGATCCCGAGCTTCACATGGAATCCGTACGAGTTCTTTTTTGTGTATGGGTATTTGAAAGAAGCGCGTGCGGCGATCATTTCTCTGGAAAGGGACATCTTTGAGACATATGTTTCATCCAAGTATCTTGAACTGACCGGTGGGCCAGCTCATAACTATGAAAAAGCCGATCATTCTCCCGAGGTTACGCGAAACTTGGTGCTTGATCCGGAGGAGTACCGCTCATACCGCCGGCGGATCGTGTGGCATAGGGCGCGTCTCGAAGAGGCAATGCAGGGTTATGACTATTTCTACCGCCTGGACTATGCCGAACTTGCAAAGTCACGAAGCATCCCTGACGAGCTATGTGATCTGATTGTCCGCATGGCTAAAGAGCATCGCGTGAAAGTTGACAGGAAGTTGATGCAGATAGAGGAGCCAAGTATCTATCCGTCCAATGTGGACTACAGCGAGGCATTCCAGAATTACAACGAAGTAAAAGAGATCAGGGACTAGCATCATGAGGCATTGGCGTGCGGTGTGGATGATCGTCCGACGGAACGGAGTTTTCTTTCTGCTGGTCGGCGTGCCGGTGCTGGCGGCGGTTGCGTATTTCGGTGCCCTGGCCTCAGACCAGTATTTGTCTCAATCCAGCTTCATTGTGAAAAGTCCCGGTCAACAGGGTGGACAGGTCTCGACGCTGGCCAACCTTATACAGACAACCGGGCTATCACGCGGGCAGGAAGAGACCAATGCGGTGTTGGACTATGTTCGTTCGCGCAATGCCCTGGAGGACTTGCAGAAGCGCATTGACGTGCGGGCGATGTACATGAGTGAGGATGCCGACCGGCTGGCGCGATATCCGTTCCCGCTGTTTCAAGACAGGTTTGAGAATCTTTTCGACTACTACAAAAGTATGGTCGAGGTTTATCTCGATACCGAAACGGGCATGGCTGTCTTGCGAGTGAAGGCGTTTTCGGCTGCAGATGCCCACGCTATCGCCTCGGCATTGCTGGGTCTCAGTGAGGAGTTTGTCAATCGCCTCAATGAGCGGGCTCACGATCAGGCCATTGTCGAGGCCGGGCGGCGCGTTCAGGAGGCGGAGCATCGCGTTCTGAATGCGTATGCCGGTCTTACTGCTTTTCGCAATAAACAGGACCTGCTGGATCCACAAAAGCAGGCGACCGGCATTCTCGAGATTTCAACGAAGTTGTCCGCCCAGAAGGCGGAGCTGCAGGCGCGGCTGGACCGGATGCAGAAGGCTGCGCCGGATAACCCCGGTGTTGCTGTGTTGAAGGAGCAGATCTCGGCATTGACAAAGGAGATCGACAAGCAGGCGCGCCTGATCACCGGCGGTGACTCGGCAATTTCGTCGAAGTTGGGTAGCTACGAGCATCTGGTGCTGGAACAGAGTTTCGCTGCCAAGATGCTGGAGTCGGCCAATGGCTCACTTGAACTCGCGCGTGTGGAAGCTGGCAAGCAGCAGTTTTATCTCCAGCGCGTTGTTGAGCCGAATATGCCGGATCTTGCGCGTTATCCACGCCGCATTGCTTCGGTTCTGGTCATCTTTGGCGCCTCGCTATGTCTGTATTTCATAGGATGGATGTTGTTGGCGGGCATTCGGGAACACGCGCCGGAGAAATAACATGGGTCCTTTCGCCGCCGGGTTGCGTATTCAAAGTCGAGTGATTGGCGCGCTGTTGATGCGTGAGCTGCAGACGCGGTACGGCCGCCATAACATCGGCTTCCTTTGGATAATGGTAGAGCCTTTATTGTTCGCGGTTCTAGTGGGTTTCGTGTGGCGATTTATGTGGGGCCCGACCAAGCATGGTCTTGGTGTTATGAGCTTTGTTATTTCCGGTTACATCCCGCTAGTGCTGTTTCGACAGAGCGTCAGTCGTTCCGCAGGCGTATTTCAGGCCAACTCGGGTCTTATGTATCACAGGCAGATTAAGGTTCTTGATTTTGTGCTGGTGCGTTTTCTCATCGAATTGATAGGGGCGATGATTGCCTATTTGTTTATTGCCACTGTGCTGGCGATGATTGATCTGTTTCCGGTGCCATATGATCTGGGTTTCATGCTGCTGGGTGGGCTTTATCAGGCGACTTTCGTCCTGGCTATGTGCTGCATCTTGGCGCCCCTGAGTGAAGTGTCTGATGTAGTCGAGAAGTTTCTGCCGGTGACTACCTATCTGATGATTCCATTCTCCGGAACCTTCACTCTCGCGGAGTGGCTTACACCGGCGGCTCGGGCGGCGACACTTTATTTCCCGCCAGTGCATGCCATGGAAATGATGCGCTACGGTCTTTACGGCCATGCCATTACGCCCTATTTCGATTACGCGTATCCCATGATGGTCAATGCAGTACTGCTTGCCATCGGGCTGTTCTTGTGTCGTGACGTGCGCCGCAAGCTGGTGGTCGAATGATTACCTGCGAGAACCTCCGCAAGTCGTATCCCCTTGGGCGCGGACAGAAGCATGCGCTTAGGGAAGTCAACTTCAGTATCAAGAAGGGCGAGCGCATCGGTTTTCTGGGGCGCAATGGCGCTGGCAAGTCGACGCTATTGAAACTGATCGGCGGTGTCGAGCTGCCGACTTCTGGGCGCATCGTCCGGCAGATGAGCGTTTCATGGCCACTCGCGTTCTCGGGCGGTTTTCAAGGCAGTCTCACGGGTTACGACAATGCGCGGTTCATCGCTCGCATCTATGGCAAGGAGTACGCCCAGATACGTGACTTCGTTGAAGACTTCGCGGAAATCGGGCGCTACATGGGTATGCCGGTCAAGACTTATTCTGCGGGTATGAAGGCGCGCCTTGCGTTCGGTCTGTCGTTGGCGATCGAATTCGACTGTTACTTGATCGACGAAGTGATTGCCGTCGGCGATCATCGCTTTCAGGAAAAATGCCGGCGCGAGTTGTTCGAAAAGCGTGCGGACCGTGCGCTGATCCTGGCCTCGCACGGTGCCGATCTGGTTCGCACCTACTGTCATCGTGCCATGGTGATGGCTGATGGTCAGGGCGTCATGCATGACGACATCGATCAGGCGCTCGAGGCGTATAACAAGCTGTGAGCCCGAATTCGGGCGGCATTCATTCAACTGGCAAGCTGAACGTAGCAGGGGAGCGGCTGGTCTGTGCCGCCAACGTGCGGGGAGCCGGCCGGATAGCTGGCTCGACAGCACTGCGTAGCGCGATGTGGAACGCCTCACTGGCACGTGACAGATGTGGATGATGGCACGGGTCCTGAAACTCTGTGGTGTCCCAGCGTGCTTGCAGAGTGGCGAGTTCCCTGAGATAGCGGGTCCGCTCCGAAGCGGCGGTATCCTTCCGGCGCGATTTGGACTCGTGATGAATGAGCACGGCGTGCGGTGTGTAGACATTCTGCCATCCGGCAGCGCGCAGTTTCAGGCATAGATCGGTATCGTTGAATGCCACGGCGAAATGCTCTGCATCCAGCCCGCCTACCGCTTCGAATTTCCGCTTTTCGACAACCAGGCAGGCGGCCGTCACGGCGGTCATGAATTGGGCCAGATGCGGATGGTGAAAATAGCCGGGCTGGCCTTCGCGCAAATACCGGTGAGCATGTCCCGCCGCATTGCCCATGCCAATTACCACGCCTGCGTGCTGGATACTGCGGTCGCCATATAGCAGCTTCGCGCCGACGGCGCCCACCTGCGGACGCAGCGCCTGACGCATCATTTCCGACAGCCAGTCGCCATCGATGATTTCCGTGTCGTTGTTCAACAGGCAGATGTAACTGCCACGAGCTGCGTGCACCGCGAAGTTGTTGATCGCGGAATAGTTGAAAGGCTCCGGGTACCGGACGATCTGCACGCGCTCGTCGAGCCGTATTTTTTCAAAGTAAAGATGGGTCGCCATTTCGGCGCTGTTATTGTCGACGATGAATACTTCAAAACGCGGGTAGCGGGTTTTTTTAAGAACACCATCGATGCAAGTGCGCAGCAAGCGCGCCTTGTCGCGCGTCGGTACGATGATGCTCACCAATGGCGGATCATCGGGCAGCGGCCAGCTCACTCGCACCGAGCCATACGCCCCCGACTGGGCCTGTGCCCGGGGTTCGGTCGCTTGCAGGTACGCAGTGACTGCCCGCAGCCGTGCGGCCTGCGATGCTTCGAAGCATATTGGCAATCGATGACAGGCAATTCCCGGTACATGTGCGATATCGGGGCTCGTACCGCGTGCGAGAACTTGCAGCATCAGTGTGTAAACGGCGGCGCGCGCACCATCGTCGGGTACGGGCAACGCGGCGCGCGCTTTGCCGGTTTCGATGAGGCAGGCGCCCGACAAATAATCCTTGGTCAGGAACAGTTCCGGGTTCCATGCTGGTTTGAAATACGGCCGCTTGCGCTGGTTATGTCCATCCAGTTCATCTTCATCTCCAAAGGCAATACTGGGGCGCGGATTGCACTGTAGCGCTTCGACGAAGTGAAAGAGTGCTGCAGGCGACAGCACGTCGCCTGCGTGCAGCGCCAGGACATAGTCGCCCCGAGCCTCGGCAATGCCCGTGTTCAGGGCTGCAGCTGTATTGGCTGCTGGCTGGGACGCGAAACGCATGCGAGCATCGGTGATGGAGCAGTAGCCGGTAGTTCCCTGATGTGGAACCAGGACCAGCTCCCATTGCTGATACAGCTGTTCTTTTACCGAGCGAATGCTGCACGCCATCGCATCCATGGGCACGGCCGCATCCAGATAGAACACAACTGAAACGCGCGGTCGATATGTCCAGCTTGCAATAACAGCGCTCGCCCGTTCTTTGACCAGCGACAGATTCTCAACTTCATTGATCCACATACGATACGTGTGTGGGCTCTGTTCCAGAAGGATCCGCAGGCGATTGCGCGCGCGCACCTTGCGGCGGGTCAGGTACCAATAAAGGGCCGCCAACCCCCGGATGGGGTGTGTCGGAAGAACCTTCAGAAGTGCGACCAAGAAGTCCATAAATTCAGACTACACATAATCACAGTGGCAAACTGAGCACGCTTCCCCAAAATTTCCGCTGCGCTGCTGGGTCGTTCATCTCGTGCAAGATGGAGTGGGCGGTACGCGCCAGAGGACGCAGCCGGGATGGTTCGTGAAGATAAGGAGAAAGCGCGGCGACCCATTCGTCGGACGTATCTCCCACGAGGATCGCGCCGCCATCCAGCTCCATCGCAGTTGGCCAGAAGCACGGGTACACCCCCACCGCGCCCACCACGCCGTGTTCGAGGAGCTTGTTCCGCGAACGCGCGCGGTTGAAAGGTGTGTCGGGCAGGGGATAAAGGCCCAAGTGAAAGCGCTTTTGCGGCAGCGACCATCGGTAGCGCTGCCAGGATTGCGGTCTGAGCCGGTGGATGCGGGGGTGTGCGTCCAGTAGGCCCAACGCCGGCGCCCTGCGTATATAAGTGAAGTGAAATCGCGGATGACGTTCGAGCAGGGCTTCCAATACCGGTTTCAGGAACGCCAGGCCGGCTGAGTGACTGGCCGTGCCCAGATGAATGGCGTGAATCGGACCACCCCTGTCCAGGGAATCGAAGTGACTGTCGTCTGCCGGTTCGCGGTGCCAGATCGGGTGCAGGAGTCTTGCATCCCGATGCGTCGAAAATTTCCTGAGCAGCGCTGGGGATGTGACGACTAGAATCTCGGCGCGCGCGACAAAGTCCGAATGATACCGGTCATGAAATCGGATCAGCCGGTCGCGGTAGTCGGGTGGAAGCGATAGATCTTCCCTGGCTGCCTCGATGTCATCGTCGATCAGATAAACCAGCCGCTTGGGCGGGTGTTGCTGGAGCCGGTCCATGAGCGCTTCGGCGTCCCTGCGGATAAGAAGTATCGTGTCGCCCGCTTCGTAACAATTGGCGCCGAGTCGGCGGATGGGTCCGCGGCGAAATAAGTGACGAACCGCGTGCTGGCAGGCGTTCAGAAAATAAAGGTGAGTCGTCGGCAAGAACTCCATGCATCCTGTGTCCGGTGCTGACAGTAGGCGCATGATACCCGCCGCCACTGCGCCCGTGGGTGGGAAACAACTGGAAACGCCTGTTTATTCCTAGGCCCAGATGAGCGCGGCTGTTGCGGTGAGGGTGGAATCAGCCCGCGCCCGGCACGCTCGCCCCAATACAGGATGAAATCAACACGGAAAGTCAGGCGGCTCCGATAGAATGATCGGCCATACCGTTGTTCATTCCTGCTGTCTTTCTGGCATAAACCGCCTGCAGATCGGTGTGGTTGTGCAGATCAAGTTGAACTGATGGGATGACGTAGGGGGGCGCTCGCGAGCGACCCTCCCAAGAGAAGGGCCGTTCGCGAACGGCCCCTACACCGAAAATAAATAGGTTTTCCTGCAGTTTTTTCCTGCCAGGGCTTGCAAACCAGGCCGGCATCACTAGAATACGCGCCTCTTTACGCGCCGAGGTCTGGCCCTGACGGGGTACCGCTTGAGCGATGTGTGTCCCCAATTAACTCAGGGGCGCGCCTCCCTCTCGGTAAACCGCAGCTTGAGTCCCTGGTAGCGGGGCTGGTGACTTCACCAAGCCTGCAAAGCTGCTGTGTGCCCTGTCGGGTGCCAGCATGAATGTTTCAACGTCAGCCAATCGAAGCTGGCGTGGTGAGATGAGGAATTTTAGATGAGCACTGTCAAGACCTTGGGTCTGGTCGGTCGCAAGGCCGGCATGACGCGCGTGTTCACGGAGACCGGCGAATCTGTGCCGGTGACCGTGATCGAAGCGCTGCCGAACCGTGTCACGCAGGTGAAGACGGCGGAAAGCGATGGTTATCGCGCTGTGCAGGTTGCCTATGGCAGCCGCAAACCTTCCCGAGTTGCCAAGCCTCAGGTGGGTCACTATGCCAAGGTCAAGGTCGCTCCGGGCGCCTCGCAGGTTGAGTTCCGCCTGGCTACCGGCGAAACCACCGATGTGCAGCCGGGCGCTGAATTGACGGTGAGTCTGTTCGCTGCTGGTCAGGCAGTGGATGTGGCTGGCACTACGATCGGTAAGGGTTTTGCCGGCACCATGAAGCGTCACCACTTCGGTGGCGGTCCTGCTTCGCACGGTCACTCCGTCACGCATCGTGCTCCTGGTTCGATCGGTCAGCGTCAGACGCCGGGCCGCGTGTTCCTGGGCAAGCGCATGTCGGGTCACATGGGTGTGGATCGCGTCACCATCGAAAATCTGCAAGTCGTGCGCGTCGATGTCGAGCGCAACCTGTTGCTGATTCGTGGCGCGGTACCGGGTGCTCCAGGCGGCGAAGTATTTGTTCGTCATTCAGTGAAGGCAGCTCGTCGCGCCGCGCGCGTCAAGCTGGCTCCCACCAAGAAATAAGTTAGTAGACCATCATGAAGCTCAAGCTGGTCAACAAAGGCGCCGAGTTGCAGGTTTCCGATGCAACCTTCGCGCGTGAATTCAATGAAACCCTGGTACATCAGGTGGTCGTGGCCTACATGGCTGCCGGTCGCGCCGGCACCAAGCGTCAACTCAGCAAGGCTGAGGTTCGCGGTGGTGGTCGCAAACCGTGGAATCAAAAGGGCACCGGTGGTGCTCGCGCCGGTTCCATCCGCAGCCCAATCTGGGTGGGCGGTGGTCGTGCGTTTGCTGCACGTCCGCGCGACTACTCGCAGAAGGTCAACCGCAAGATGTATCGCGCTGCTCTGCAGGTGATGCTGTCGCAGCTGGCTCGCGAAGACCGTTTCTCGGTGGTGGAGTCGCTGGAGATTGAAGCGCCCAAGACCAAGCTGCTGCTCGCCAAGCTCAAGGAGTTTGGTCTGGAGCGCGTGCTGGTGTTGATCGAGGGCTTTGACGAGAAGCTGGAGCTCGCGGCGCGCAATCTGCCCTATGTGGATGTGTTGCCTGCGGCCTCGGTTGATCCGCTGAGTCTGGCCAGCTACGACAACGTACTGGCGACCGTGGGCGCGGTTCGTGTACTCGAGGAGAAGCTGGCATGAGCTCACAAAGCATTAACAAGCCAAGCAAGGAAAGGATGTTGAGCATCCTGCTGGCGCCGCATGTCTCCGAAAAGAGCGCGCGCGCTACCCAGGATTCGAATCAAGTGGTGTTCCGCGTGCGTCGTGATGCCAGCAAGCCTGAAATCAAGGCGGCTGTGGAAATGCTGTTTGAAGTGAAGGTGTCCGAAGTCAACGTGGTGAACGCGATCGGCAAGCAGAAGCGCTTCGGTCAGCGTCTCGGCTGGCGTTCGGATTTCAAGAAGGCCTATGTGCGCCTGGCGCCGGGTCAGACGATTGAATTTGCCGGCACCGAAGCCTGATTCGGCCGGTTGAATTTAACGGAAGCTAAAGAACATGGCTCTTATCAAAGCTAAACCGACATCTCCTGGACGGCGCTTCCAGGTCAAGATCGATCGCTCGCACCTGCACAAGGGTGAACCGGTAACGTCGCTGCTGGTGGCAAAGAATTCCACCGGCGCGCGCAACCACTTCGGTCGCATCACTACCCGTCACAAGGGCGGTGGCCACAAGCAGAAATATCGCATTGTCGATTTTCTGCGCGACAAGGATGGCATCGAAGGCAAGATTGAGCGTCTTGAATACGATCCGAACCGCAGTGCGCATCTAGCTCTGGTGTTGTACGCCGATGGCGAACGTCGCTACATCATCGCCCCCAAGGGGGTTGCTGCTGGCGATGTGATTACTTCGGGGCCTGAAGCGCCAATCAAGTCGGGCAATGCGATGCAGCTGCGTCACATTCCAGTGGGTTCGACTATTCACTGCGTTGAGTTGAAGCCGGGTAAGGGTGCGCAGCTGGCGCGCAGCGCCGGCGGTTCCGCCCAGCTGGCAGCTCGCGAAGGTTCATATGCCACGGTGCGTCTGCGCTCCAACGAAACCCGCAAGGTGCACGTTGATTGCCGCGCGACCATCGGCGAAGTCGGTAATGGCGAACACAACCTGCGCAGCTTCGGCAAAGCCGGCGCCAAGCGCTGGCTGGGTATTCGTCCCACGGTTCGCGGTGTAGTAATGAATCCTGTGGATCACCCGCATGGTGGTGGTGAAGGTAAGTCGGGTCAAGGTAACCCGCATCCGGTCAGCCCATGGGGCTGGAAGACCAAGGGCAAGAAGACCCGCCACAACAAGCGCACCGCCGGCATGATCGTGCGGCGCCGTAACTGATCCTTGGAGGAGTAACAAGTGCCTCGTTCGATCAAGAAAGGTCCCTTTGTGGACCTGCACCTGGCCAAGAAGGTGCGTACTGCAGTGGACAAGAATGACCGCCGTCCCATCAAGACCTGGTCGCGTCGTTCGATGATCCTGCCGGATATGGTTGGTTTGACCATCGCTGTGCATAACGGCAAGCAGCACCTGCCGGTGCTGGTGTCGGAAAACATGGTCGGTCACAAGCTGGGCGAATTTGCGCCAACGCGCACCTTCAAGTCCCACTCAGGCGATAAGAAGGCCTAACTATGCAAGTAGCTGCCAAATTGAAGAATGCGCGCATTTCGCCGCAGAAGTGCCGTCTGGTGGCGGACATGGTCCGTGGCAAGCCGGTCGGTCAGGCGCTGGCGACGTTGCGCTTCACCCCCAAGAAGGGTGCGGATCTGATTCTGAAGGTGCTCGAGTCTGCGGTGGCGAACGCCGAGAACAACTTGAGCGCTGATATCGATGAGTTGAAGGTCGAGTACATCACGGTGGATATCGCGCCGGTTCTGAAGCGGTTTCATGCACGCGCCAAAGGTCGCGGCGCCCGCATCTGGAAGCGCAATAGCCATATTTCTGTCACGGTGGGGGACGGCAAGCAGGGTTAAGGCGTTTGCCTGATTACTGTACGCGTTAAAGAGTTCAGCACATGGGTCAAAAAGTAAATCCAGTTGGCATCCGCCTCGGTATCACACGCGACTGGACGTCGAAGTGGTACGCCCCGACGCGCAGCTTCCCGGCGTTCGTGTATTCGGACTTCCAGGTTCGCGAACTTCTGAAGAAGAAGCTCAGCGAAGCCTCGGTCAGCCGAATCCAGATCGAGCGCGCAGCGCGCAAGGTCAACATCACCATCAACACGGCGCGTCCGGGTGTGGTGATTGGCAAGAAGGGTGAGGACATCGAAAAGCTGCGCGCTCAGGCTGCGAAGCTGATGAAGATGCCGGTCGCCGACGTGCGTATCAACATCGCCGAGATCCGCAAGCCGGAACTCGATGCGCAGCTGGTTGCAGAAAGCATCGCGCAGCAGCTGGAGCGTCGCGTCATGTTCCGCCGCGCCATGAAGCGTTCGGTGATGAACACCATGCGCATTGGCGCACTGGGCATCAAGATCCGTCTGTCGGGTCGTTTGAACGGTGCGGAAATTGCCCGTACCGAGTGGGTGCGCGAAGGCCGCATTCCGCTGCACACGTTCCGCGCCGAGATTGACTACGGTCTGGCTGAAGCCAAGACCACCTACGGCATCATTGGTGTGAAGTGCTGGATCTTCAAGGGCGAAGTGTTCACCGGCGCCGATGCCAAGTTTGCTGCTGAAGCGGCCCCAGCTGTTGAAGTTGCGGTCTAAGGTCAGCGGAGAGTTTTCATCATGATGCAACCAAAACGTACCAAGTTCCGCAAGCAGTTCAAGGGCAGCCTTGGCGGCCTGGCTCAGCGTGGTAGCACTGTGGCGTTCGGCGAATATGGCCTGAAGACCACTGAGCGCGCCCGCATGACGGCACGTGAAATCGAAGCGGCGCGTCGTGCCATGACCCGCTATGTGAAGCGTGGTGGTCAGGTCTGGATTCGCGTGTTTCCGGATGTGCCAATCACCAAGAAGCCGCTGGAAGTGCGCATGGGTAGCGGCAAGGGCAACGTGGAGTACTACGTGGCCAAGGTGCTGCCCGGCAAGGTGCTGTTCGAGATGGAAGGCGTGACGGAAGAAATTGCCCGTGAAGCATTTCGTCTGGCCGCTTCCAAGTTGTCCGTTGCCACCCAGTTTGTTTCACGCCAAGTTCGTTAAGGGGCTGCGTTGATGGACGCCAAAGAATTTCGTCAGAAGTCGACTGCTGAGCTGCGCACCGAGTTGCTGCAGCTGCGTCGCGAACAATTCAACCTGCGCATGGCGCTGGCCACCGGCCAGACCGTCAAGCCGGATCAGATTGCCAAGGTGCGCAAGAATGTTGCGCGACTCAAGACAGTGATGGGCGAGCAGGCTCGCACTGCCAAAGGTGCCAAGTAATGAGCGAACCAGTTGTGACTGAGCAGGCCGCCACCGCGAAGACCATCCGTCTGCTGACCGGCAAAGTGGTCAGCAACAAGATGCAGAAGACGATCACCGTATCGGTTGAGCGTCTGGTCAAGCACCCGCAGTACGGCAAGTACGTGCGTCGCACCACCAAGCTGCTGGCCCATGACGAGGCCGGCGAATCGAAAGAGGGCGATGTGGTGGAGATCGTCGAGTGCCGTCCGCTGTCGCGCCGCAAGGCATGGCGTCTGGCCCGTGTGGTTACCCGCGCGCAGGCCTAAGGCCTGCGTTTTCGGACAAGAAGCTAGAGTGGAAGCTTAAACATGATTCAGATGCGGACATTGCTCAAGGCAGCCGACAACAGCGGAGCGCGCAGCCTGATGTGCATCAAGGTGCTGGGCGGCTCCAAGCGTCGCTACGCCACCGTGGGTGACGTCATCAAGGTGAGCGTCAAGGATGCGATTCCGCGCGGCAAGGTGAAGAAGGGCGAAGTGTACGACGCCGTGGTGGTGCGTACCCGTCATGGTGTGCGTCGCGCCGATGGTTCGTTGATCCGTTTCGACGGCAACGCCGCGGTATTGCTGACCAACAAGTTGGAGCCGATTGGCACGCGTATTTTCGGACCAGTGACTCGCGAGCTGCGCAACGTGCAGTTCATGAAGATCATCTCGCTGGCCCCCGAAGTACTGTAAGTCGTCCATCAGTGGGCGCGGAGCGAGAGTTATGAGCAAGATTCGTAAAGGTGATGAAGTCGTGATCACGGTGGGCAAGGACAAGGGCCGTCGCGGCACTGTCAGTGCGTTGCTGGAAGGTCGCGTCATTGTCGAAAACTTGAACATGGTGAAGCGCCATACCAAGCCGAATCCGCAGCGGAACATTCCCGGCGGCATCGTGCAGAAGGAAGCGTCGATTCATCTGTCCAACGTAATGCTGTGGAACGCCGCCGCCAACAAGGGCGACCGGATCGGTTTCAAGGTTTTGGCTGACGGCCGCAAGGTGCGTTATTTCAAATCCAACAACGAGGTCGTCGACCGTTAAGGTTGAACGTTCATTGCTGGTCGCACAGGTATAAAGATATGGCAAGGCTGGAACAGATTTATCGTGAAAAGATGGTGCCCGAGCTGAAGCAGAAGCTCGAGCTCGCCAACGTCATGCAGGTGCCGAAGATCACCAAGATCACCGTCAACATGGGCGTGGGCGAAGCCGTGGCCGACAAGAAGATCATGGACAACGCCGTGGGCGACCTGATCAAGATCACCGGCCAGAAGCCGCTGGTGACCAAGGCCCGCAAGTCGGTTGCCACCTTCAAGGTGCGCGACGGCCAGGCCATCGGCTGCAAGGTCACGCTGCGTGGCGCACGCATGTATGAATTTCTCGATCGTCTGATCACGATCGCCATGCCGCGTATTCGCGACTTCCGCGGCGTTTCGGCCCGGTCGTTCGATGGTCGCGGCAACTACAACTTCGGTGTGAAGGAACAGATCATCTTCCCGGAAATCGCCTACGACCAGATCGATGCGATTCGCGGTATGGATATCACCATCACCACCACGGCAACCGACGACAAACAGGGTCGCGCGTTGCTGGAAGCATTCAACTTTCCGTTCCGTAAGTAACCGGCAGGGGTTAGCAGGCAATGGCTAAAACATCGATGATCAACCGTGAGACGAAGCGCGAAGCGCTGGTCAAGCGCTATGCCGCCAAGCGGGCTGAGTTGAAAGAGATCATCCGCCAGCCGAAGACCGGCGACGCGGAGCGCGAAGCTGCGGTGGCCAAGCTGCAAGCGCTGCCCCGCGATTCAAGCGCCAGCAGATTGCGGAATCGCTGTGCAATCACCGGCCGCCCGCGCGGCTACTACCGGAAGTTTGGTTTGTCCCGAACCAAGCTGCGTGAAGCCACCATGCGTGGCGACATCCCGGGCCTCGGAAAGGCCAGCTGGTAACAGCTGGAACCACTGGAGCACACATAAATGAGCATGACGGATCCTATTTCGGATTTCCTGACCCGCATACGCAACGGCCAGTCTTCGGGCAAGACCGAGATCAGCTGTCCTTCGTCGAAGATGAAGCTCGCCCTGGCCGGCGTGCTGAAGGATGAAGGTTATATCGAAGATTTTTCAGTGACCGCAGATGACGGCAAGCCGACGCTGCGAGTGCAGCTGAAGTACTACGAAGGCCGCCCGGTTATCGACCGCCTTGAGCGCGTCAGCAAGCCTGGTCTCCGGGTGTACAAGGGTAAGGATGATCTGCCCACCATTCTGGGTGGTCTCGGCGTTGTCATCGTGTCCACCTCCAAGGGTGTGATGACTGGCCGCAAGGCACGTCAGGATGGTCATGGTGGTGAGGTGTTGTGCATCGTTTCCTAATCGATACGCAGCCCAACGCTCACCGCTGAATGCATTAGAGAGTCGCAACTATGTCTCGAATTGCCAAACAAGCAATCACTCTGCCCAAGGGCGTGACTGCAACGATTACCGCTGAATCCGTCACCGTCAAAGGTGCCAAGGGCAGCCTGAGCCTTTCCTTACGTCCCGGTGTGGCCGTGGTGCAGGAGGGTGACGCGCTCAAGGTGCAGCAGGTGGTTGAGAACAAGGCGACCAATATGGATGCCGGTTCGACCCGTGCGCACCTGGCCAACTACGTAGTGGGTGTGAGTGCCGGATTCGAACGCAAGCTGGAGCTGGTGGGCGTGGGTTACCGCGCCGCCGCCCAAGGCAAGGCGCTGAACCTGACGCTGGGTTTCTCGCATCCGGTGGTTTATCCCGCTCCCGAGGGCATCACCATCGAGACGCCGAGCCAGACGGAAATCCTCATCAAGGGCATTGATCGCCACAAGGTGGGTCAGGTTGCCTCGGATATCCGCAGCTACCGTCCACCAGAACCCTACAAGGGCAAGGGTGTGCGTTACAGCGGCGAGAAGATCGAGATCAAGGAAGCGAAGAAGAAGTAATCACGCCAGCCGTAGTGCGGCGGGATTGCGTTGAAATGAACAGTTTTAGGATGTGAGGCCGGCGCACGCGGGTGTTCCGGTTCACACGAAGCTAGGCAAGAGATCATGAGCAAGAAAGTGCAACGTTTGCGGCGAGCCACGCGCTCGCGCGCCAAGATTCGCGAACTGAAGGCCATGCGCCTGTCGGTGCATCGCACCGCGCAGCACATTTATGCCCAGATTTTCGATCCCGAATCGCGCGTCCTGGCGACTGCTTCGACGGTGCAGAAGGCCGTGCGCGAAGGCGTCAAGTACACCGGTAACAGCGATGCCGCTGCCGCAGTGGGCAAGGCCATTGCCGAGGCTGCCAAGGCCAAGGGCATTACCGAGGTCGCGTTCGATCGCTCCGGTTACAAGTATCACGGTCGTGTCAAGGCGCTGGCGGATGCCGCGCGTGAACACGGGCTCCAGTTCTAAGCGCTACGGCCCAGCTAGTAGGCATTGAGGAATCGCAATGGCAAGAGTTGAAAAAACCAACGCATCCGCCGACGAGTTCATCGAGAAACTCATCGCGGTCAATCGCGTCGCCAAGACCGTCAAGGGTGGTCGCCAGATGAGCTTCACCGCGCTGACTGTGGTCGGCGATGGCAAGGGCAAGGTTGGTTTTGGCTACGGCAAGGCGAAGGAAGTGCCGGTCGCCATCCAGAAAGCCATGCAGTCGGCACGCAAGCGAATGATCACTGTGAGCCTGAAGGGCAACACACTGTTCTACGCAGCCAAGGGCCGTCACGGCACTTCCAATGTGTACATGCAACCGGCATCCGACGGTACTGGTCTGATTGCGGGTGGCAGCATGCGCGCGGTGTTCGAAGCCGCCGGTGTGCGTAACGTGCTGGCCAAGAGCTACGGTTCGCGCAACCCCATCAACGTGGTGCGTGCGACAGTTGCAGCCCTTGAAGCCCTGCGTTCACCCGATGAAGTGGCCGCCAAGCGCGGCAAGCGTCTCGAAGAAATTGTGGGCTGAGCATCATGGCCAATAGCAAGCAAGTAAAAGTCACTCTGGTGAAGAGCGTGTTCGGTCAGCTGAAAGCGCATCGCGAAACCGTGCGCGGTCTCGGTCTGCGCAAAATTCGCGACAGCCGGGTGCTGGTCGATACTCCTGAAGTGCGCGGCATGATCGTCGCCGCCCGCCACATGTTGCAGGTCGAGGAAGTCTGAACAGTTTGCTGTCCGGATTTTCAATAGGCATTGAGGTTGATATGAAACTGAATTCCATTACTTCCGCACCCGGCGCACGCAAAACGCGTCTGCGTGTTGGTCGTGGCGCGTCTGCCGGTCAGGGCAAGACCTGCGGCCGTGGCGTGAAGGGGCAGCGCGCCCGCAAAGGCGGTTATCACAAGGTCGGTTTCGAAGGCGGTCAGATGCCTTTGCAACGCCGTCTGCCGAAAGTGGGCTTCCGCTCCAAGATGGCCACAACGGTGGCTGAAGTGCGTCTGAGCGAACTGGCCAAGCTGGCCGGTGATGTGGTGACGGTTGAAACCCTCAAGGCCGCCAACCTGATTCCGCAGCATGTACTGCGTGCCCGAGTCGTGTCCTCAGGTGACGTGGCCAAGGCGTATACGGTTCGCGGTGTGCACCTGACCAAGGGCGCGCTTGCAGCGGTGCAGGGCGCCGGCGGCAAGCTCGAGGCGGAGGCCGCGGAGTAATCCGCTGCACCTGGCAAGCAATACGTGGCCACCAAGTCACAAAATCCGGCTTCATTGGCAGCGCTCGGCGACATTACCCGTTTTGCCGAGTTGCGCCAGCGCCTGTTTTTCCTGCTGGGGGCGCTGATCGTTTATCGAGTCGGCACATTTATTCCAGTGCCGGGCATCGACTCGGCCGCGCTGGCTCAATTCTTCGAACAACAGTCCGGCACCTTGCTCGACATGTTCAACATGTTTTCGGGCGGTGCGCTGCAACGCCTGTCGATTTTTGCACTGGGCGTGATGCCCTACATTTCCGCTTCCATCATCGTGCAGATGATGGGTGTAGTGATGCCGCAACTGGCGTTGATCAAGAAGGAAGGCGAATCCGGGCGGCGCAAGCTGACGCAGTACACCCGTTACGGCGCTGTGGTTCTGGCCGTCCTGCAGGGTGCCAGCGCAGCGGCTGCATTCCAGAAGCAGGGTGTGGTCATCAATCCGGGCCCGCAGTTCATCATCATTGCCACTGCGACGCTGGCGGCCGGCACCATGTTCCTGATGTGGCTGGGTGAGCAGATCACCGAGCGTGGCCTGGGCAATGGTATTTCCATGATCATTCTGGCGGGTATCGTTGCCGGCTTGCCGACTGCAATCGGTGGCACCCTGCAGCAGGTGAGCAATGGCGAGCTGAATGCCCTGGTGGCCTTCTTCCTGTTCGCCATGGTGATCGCGGTGACGTATTGCGTGGTGTTCGTTGAACGCGGCCAGCGCCGCATTCAGGTGAACTACGCCAAGCGGCAGCAGGGCCGGCGCATGATGATGGGTCAGAGCACGCATCTGCCGTTCAAGCTGAACATGTCCGGCGTGATTCCGCCGATCTTCGCCTCCAGTCTGTTGCTGTTTCCGGCCACGATTGCCAACTGGTTCGGCAATGCCGCTGAGCCGGGTATGGTGCAGAACTTCCTGCAGCAGGCTTCGGCCGCGCTGTCCACCGGTCAGCCGATTCACATGCTGCTGTACGGTGTGCTGATCATTTTCTTCTGCTTTTTCTACACCGCACTGGTGTTCAATTCGCGGGAGACGGCGGACAACCTGAAGAAGTCTGGCGCCTTCATCCCCGGTATTCGTCCCGGTCAGCAGACCGGTGAATACATTGACAAGGTGCTGACCCGGTTGACCGTGTGGGGCGCGATTTACGTGACGCTGGTGTGTTTGTTGCCGGAGTTCCTGGTTGCCAAGTTCAGTGTGCCATTCTACTTCGGTGGCACCTCGCTGATGATCATGGTGGTGGTGATCATGGATTTCCAGGCCCAGGTAGCTGCACATCTGATGTCGCACCAGTACGAGGGCCTGATGAAAAAGGCCAATCTGCGTGGCTACGGCAAGCAGGACTAGCGGATTCGGCACGAATTGTTTTTGATGGCATGCGACGCTGATCCGGCGGGGCGCGCCGGAGAGTGGAGAAAAGGTCATGAAAGTACGAGCTTCGGTCAAAAAGATCTGCAAGAACTGCAAGATCGTGCGTCGTCGGCGCATCGTGTATGTCATTTGTTCGGACGCCCGCCACAAGCAGCGTCAGGGTTAACTGCCCGCCATTGGTTTGGCTGGTGGATTGAGTTCACATCCTTTTTAGTTTAGAGTTCCGCGCTTTTCGAGCCGGGAGAGGTCAAGATGGCCCGCATAGCTGGCATCAATATTCCAATGAACAAGCACGTATGGGTCGGGTTGACCCATATTTATGGCGTTGGTCGTACCCAGGCTCGCAAGGCCTGCGAAGTTGCAGGCGTCAAAGCTGAAACGCTGGTCAAGAACCTGACCGACGCGGAAGTAACCGCGTTGCGTACCCAGGTGGCCAAACTGACGGTGGAAGGCGACCTGCGCCGCGAAGTGTCCATGAATATCAAGCGACTCATGGACTTGGGTTGCTACCGGGGTGTCCGGCACCGTCGTGGCCTGCCCATGCATGGCCAGCGCACGCGTACCAATGCCCGTACCCGCAAGGGTCCGCGCAAGGCCGCGATCAAGATGAATGCGCCTCCGGGCAAGGGCTGATAGCCCAGGTGTTCTGATCGGCGCGACGCGCCGCTACATTTACGGAGTCGCATAGCGACTCCGATGGAGAGTTGGGCGAAAGCCCATGAGAATCTAATGGCTGACAACAAGCAACAGCAGGCGCCCGGCGCCGCGGCGGCGGGCAAGGCCCGCAAGAAAGTGAAGAAGCACGTGACCGATGGCATTGCCCATGTTCACGCCTCCTTCAACAACACGATCGTGACGATCACCGATCGTCAGGGTAACGCCCTGTCCTGGGCCACTTCCGGGGGGTCGGGCTTTCGTGGTTCGCGCAAGAGCACCCCGTTTGCTGCCCAGGTGGCCGCCGAAAAGGCCGGTGTTGCCGCTCAGGAACATGGTTTGAAAAATGTCGAAGTTCGCGTCAAAGGCCCTGGCCCCGGTCGCGAATCCGCAGTGCGTGCGCTGAACGCCTGTGGTTTGAAGATTTCCAACATTGCGGATGTCACGCCCATTCCGCACAACGGCTGCCGCCCGTCCAAAAAGCGTCGCGTGTAATTAATCTACACGGGGCGCCGGCTGCCGTCGTTTAGGGTGTGAGGAATTAGAAATGGCTCGTTATCTCGGTCCCAAGTGCAAATTGTCCCGCCGCGAAGGCACGGACCTGTTTTTGAAGAGCGGCGTCAAGTCGCTCGAATCCAAGTGCAAGCTCGAAGTACCGCCCGGCGGCGTCAAGGGTGAACGCAAGACCCGCCTCTCGGACTACGGTTTGCAGCTGCGCGAGAAGCAGAAGCTGCGCCGCATGTACGGGGTGCTGGAACGTCAGTTCCGCGGCTACTACACCCGCGCTGCTGGTCGTCCCGGCGCTACCGGTGAGAACCTGCTGAAGCTGCTGGAAGGCCGTCTGGATAACGTGGTTTATCGTATGGGTTTTGCGTCTACGCGTTCGGAAGCGCGCCAGCTGGTCAGCCACAAGGGTGTGACCGTCAATGGCGCAGTGGTTAACGTGCCGTCGTATCAATGTGCAGCCGGTGACGTGGTTACCGTGCGCGGCGATGCCCAGAAGCAGGTGCGTATCCAGAACGCCTTGACGATCAAGGGTCAGGTTGGCTTCCCGGAATGGGTTGAAGTGGACGAAAAGAAGTTCACTGGCGTGCTCAAGCAGCTGCCTGACCGGGGTGACATCCTGCCCGATATCAACGAAAACCTCGTGGTTGAGTTGTACTCGAAGTAATTCGCGGTTCGGCTGCCTGTCCATTGTGGCGGGTTGCCGTTTGCTCTTCTAAATATAGGTGAATGTTCCATGCAGGCATTCGGTGCTGAACTCCTGAAGCCACGCGTTGTGAAGGTGACACCCACCACGCCGCGTCATGCCAAGGTTACGATTGAGCCGTTCGAACGTGGATTCGGCCACACGCTGGGCAATGCCCTGCGCCGTGTGCTGCTGTCGTCCATGCCGGGCGCCGCCATTACGGAAGTTGAAATCGATGGCGTACTGCACGAGTACACCAGCGTTGAAGGTGTGCAGGAAGATGTCGTCGACATCCTGCTGAACCTCAAGCAGGTGGCGGTGCGTTTGAACGCACGCGATTCCGCTGAATTGCGTCTGCACAAGAAGGGCCCTGGCCCGGTGACTGCTGGCGACATTCAACTGGATCACGATGTTGAAATCATCAATCCGGGTCTGGTCATTGCCAATCTCACCAAGGCTGGCGAATTGAGCATGACCTTGAAGATTGAAAAAGGCCGTGGCTACCGTCCGGCCACCCAGGCGGGTGCGGAAGGTTCAACCAGCACCATTGGCCGCTTGCAGCTGGATGCTTCGTTCAGCCCGGTGCGTCGCGTGACCTACACGGTCGAAGCAGCACGTGTTGAGCAGCGTACCAACCTGGACAAGCTGATCATCGACATCGAAACCAATGGCACGATTGATCCGGAAGAAGCGATTCGTCGCGCCGGTTCGATCCTCAAGGATCAGCTGTCGGTATTCGTTGATCTGCAGGGCCAGGAAGAAGGCGCCAGCAAGACCGCCGAAGAGCTGTTCGATCCGATCCTGTTGCGTCCGGTGGACGAACTGGAACTCACCGTGCGCAGCGCCAACTGCCTCAAGGCCGAGAACATTCACTACATCGGCGACCTCGTGCAACGTACCGAAGTGGAGTTGCTGCGTACGCCGAACCTGGGCAAGAAGTCACTTACCGAAATCAAGGAAGTGCTGGAAAGCCATGGCCTGAGCCTGGGTATGCGTCTGGACAGCTGGCCGCCGGTCAGCCTCCGTCGCGAAGACGAGCGCAGCATCATTTGAAGTCTGGATCGGCGTCGGTAGTGTCCGGCGCCTGTCACGTTGATCAGTCTCTAGAGAAGAACCATGCGTCACCAACTTTCCGGTCGGCAACTGAGCCGCAACTCCTCGCATCGCAGCGCGATGCTGAAGAACATGGCTGCGTCGCTGTTGCAGCACGAGACCATCCGTACCACCGTGCCCAAGGCCAAGGAGCTGCGTCGCGTGGTGGAGCCGCTGATCACCCTGGGTAAAAGCGACAGCCAGGCGAATCGCCGCGTGGCCTTTGCCCGCCTGCGCGATGAAGCGGTAGTAACCAAGCTGTTTGAAGACCTCGGACCCCGCTTCAAGGCACGTGCCGGTGGTTATACACGCATCCTGAAGATGGATCCCCGTCCGGGCGATTCCGCACCCATGGCATTGATGCAGCTGGTCGATAAGCCGGTGGTTGCCGAACCCGCCGCTGAGCCGGCCAAGAAGGCCAAGCGCGCCAAGAAGGCCGAGACTGCGGATGCCGCAACCGAAGCCACTCCGGCGAAGAAGCCACGCGCTCGCAAGAAGCAGGCTGAAGGCTGATTCAATTCTGCTGGATGGATTGATGAAAGGCCGGGCAATGCCCGGCCTTTTACTTTTCAGGTGTTCTTCAACCGATGGGTTTTGCGCAAACACCGAACAGAAACGCGCAAAGCAGAGGGTGTGTGTTTGAAGGGTTCGCGATGAATGTAAAAATTACGTGAAGGTTTTGCTCGTATCGCATAAGTATTCACCCTTCGTGCGGCGGTTGCGGAATTGCTGTTCAAAACCAGATTGAAACTCACTAGAATCGCGCGGCGCGACGCAAGAGACAGATGGTTTCAATGCGTCGCCTGCACTAGAACCTGGTTCAACTAAATAACTGGAAGTCACACATGAACGCAAAGCTCGTTATCAGCGCCCTGGTTGCCGCTCTCGCCCTGTCAGCCTGTGCCAAGCAGGAAGAAGCCGCTGCGCCTGCTCCTGCCGCCGAAGCTCCTGCTGCCGCTCCTGCTGAAGCTGCTCCTGCAGCTGAAGCCGCTCCTGCTGAAGGTGCTGCTCCTGCCGCTGAAGCCGCTCCTGCTGCTCCTGCTGAAGCTGCCAAGTAATCGAACTGCACCAGCAGTTTGATTTAGTGAATGAGAGGGCGGATGAGCGCAAGTTCATCCGCCCTTTTGTTTTTGGTTTGGTATTACTGTCGCCAATACAAGGAGTCCCGACCGTGCCAGTCAGTCTGCGAGATGCGCGTCATTCGCCCGAGGGCAGGCGCTGGATCGAGGGCGTGTTTCCCGAGTATCTCGATTCCCTGATGGCGGTATCGTTGAACACCGGCATATTCCCGGTGCGTGGCGAGTTTGGTGATCGTGAACCCGACATGCTGGCGCGTTGGTTCGGTGATGATGGTTCCTGTCCGCTGGTGATCATGAAGGACGATCGCCCGGTCGGGTTTGCGGTGGTGAGTAAGCCATCGCCCCTGCAGCGCGGCCAGATCGACTTTCGCATGGCGGAGTTCTTTGTCGCGGCAAACCAGCGACGGCTGGGTGTCGGTCGCGAAGCGGTGCAGCTGATTTTCAAACGCTTTGCCGGACGGTGGGAAGTGACCGAGACGCAGACCAACCGCAATGCGATTGCTTTCTGGCGTTCGGTGGTCAGGGAGTGTTCCGCAGGACAGTATCGCGAGCGTTTGGAGAACGGTGAAATCAAACAGTATTTCGATTCGAAGCAAATGCGTGGCAGCGCTGGTAATCATTCCCCCTGAAGCTATGCGCGCGCTCTTGCCCTGGGTTTGACTGCACGCGCCAGTACCGGCGCCAGATAATGACCGGTGTGTGAACCGGCAAATGCGGCAATCTGCTCCGGTGTGCCGGTGGCGATGATCTGACCACCGCCGCTGCCGCCTTCCGGTCCCAGATCGATAATCCAGTCGGCGGTCTTGATGACGTCCAGATTGTGTTCGATCACCACCACGGTGTTGCCCTCGTCGCGTAACCGGTGCAGTACTTTCAAGAGCTGCTCGATGTCGGCGAAGTGCAGACCCGTGGTGGGTTCATCCAGAATGTACAGTGTGCGGCCGGTTGAGCGCTTGGAAAGCTCCTTGGCCAGCTTGACGCGTTGCGCCTCGCCGCCCGACAGAGTGGTGGCATTCTGCCCCAGACGCACATAGGACAGCCCAACGTCCATCAATGTTTGCAGTTTGCTGGCAATGCTGGGCACCGCCTGGAAAAACGCCAGCGCATCTTCCACGGTCATGTCCAGCACTTCGCTGATGGTCTTGCCTTTGTAGTGAATGTCCAGCGTTTCGCGGTTGTAACGCTTGCCCTTGCATACATCGCAGGGCACGTACATGTCGGGGAGGAAATGCATTTCCACTTTGATGACGCCATCACCCTCGCAGGCTTCGCAGCGTCCGCCTTTGACGTTGAAGCTGAAACGGCCCATTTCATAGCCGCGTGCGCGCGCTTCAGAGGTCAGCGCATAGATTTCGCGAATCGGCGTGAACACCCCGGTATAGGTGGCCGGATTGGAGCGTGGCGTACGGCCGATGGGGCTTTGATCGATATCGACAATACGGTCGATCTGTTCCAGACCCTCGATGGCGTCGCAGGGCGCAGCATCGACGCTGCTGTCGTTGAGCTGTCGTGCTACATGCTGCAATAAGGTGTCGTTGACCAGCGTGGACTTGCCCGAGCCCGAAACGCCGGTCACGCAGGTCATCACACCGATGGGAAAATCCACCGTCACGCCATGCAGGTTGTTGCCGGTAGCGTTTACTACGCGTAAAGATTTGCTCTTCTGTATCGGCGTGCGCATCGCAGGCACGGCAATCGAACGCTTGCCCGAGAGATATTGACCGGTAATCGAATTCGGGTCGTTGATGATGTGTCGCGGGCGTGCCTTGTGAAATCACCTGACCACCATGCACGCCTGCGCCCGGACCAAGATCCACCACATGATCGGCGTGACGGATGGCGTCTTCGTCGTGCTCGACCACAATCACCGTGTTACCCAGGTTACGCAGATGCAGCAGCGTATTGAGCAAGCGATCATTGTCACGCTGGTGCAGGCCAATGGAAGGCTCATCGAGAATGTACATCACGCCCACCAGGCCCGAGCCGATCTGGCTGGCCAGACGAATGCGTTGTGCTTCGCCGCCGGAGAGTGTTTCGGCGCTGCGATCCAGCGTCAGATATTCCAGTCCCACATTGGCCAGGAAACGCAGCCGATCGGCGATTTCCTTGCGAATCTTGCCGGCGATTTCGCCGCGCCAGCCGGGCAGCGTCAGCGCATCGAAGAACGCCAGTGCTTTGCCGACGCTCATGGCGGTGATCTGCGGCACGGCGTGGTTCGATACGAACACATTGGATGCAGCGCGATTCAGGCGTGTGCCGTTGCAATCGTTGCAGGGCCGCGTGCTCAGGTACTTGCGCAGATCTTCGCGCACCGCCATGGATTCGGTCTCACGATAACGCCGCTCCATATTCGGCAGGATGCCCTCCCAGACATGGCTGCGACGGGTGATGCCACCCCTGGCATCGACATAGCGAAAATCGATTTTATCGGTGCTGCCGTACAACAGCGTTTTCTTCACGCTGGACGGGAGACTCTTGTAGGGCGCTTCCACATCGAACTTGAAATGTTTGGCCAGCGATTGAATGAGCTGGAAGTAATAGCCATTGCGGCGATCCCAGCCGCGCACCGCGCCGCCGGCCAGCGACAGCTCGGTGTGGTGCACGACACGTGCGGGATCAAAGAACTCCTGCACGCCGAGGCCATCGCATGAAGGGCACGCACCTGAGGGGTTGTTGAACGAAAACAACCGCGGCTCAAGCTCGGCCAGCGAATAACCACACTCGGGACAGGCGAAGCGATTCGAGAACACCCATTCCTTGGGTGTTTTCTTGCTGTCGGTATCGAGCATTTCCACGACGCGCGCGGTGCCGTTCGACAAGCGCAGTGCCGTTTCGAACGATTCCGCCAGGCGTTGCGCCATATCGGCGCGCACCTTGAAGCGATCCACCACCGCATCGACACTGTGTTTGCGTTTGCCATCCAGCTTGGGCAACGCATCCAGCTCATACACACGATTGTCGATGCGTACGCGCACGAAGCCTTGCGCTTTCAGTTCGTCGAATACCTGCAGATGTTCACCCTTGCGTTCCTGAATCATCGGTGCCAGCAACAGCAGCGCCGTACCTTCTGGCTGCTGTAACACTTGGTCTACCATCTGGCTGACGGTTTGTGCGGTCAGGTCGATGTGATGGTCCGGGCAGCGCGGCGTGCCGGCGCGGGCATACAGCAGACGCAGGTAGTCGTAGATCTCGGTGACGGTGCCGACGGTAGAGCGCGGGTTGTGCGAAGTGGACTTCTGTTCGATGGCAATGGCCGGCGACAATCCTTCAATGGTATCCACATCCGGCTTTTCCATCATCGACAGGAATTGCCGTGCGTACGCCGACAGCGACTCGACATAGCGGCGCTGGCCTTCCGCATAAATGGTGTCGAAGGCCAGCGATGACTTGCCGGAGCCTGACAGGCCGGTGAACACGATCAGCTTGTCGCGTGGCAGATCAAGGTCAATGTTGCGCAGATTATGGGTGCGCGCACCCCGAATGCGGATCTCAGACATGAATAACGTGTGGGGTGGTCAAAGTTTGGGGAGTGCGATGATGCCGGGACAGCGTGAGTCGGCCGGGCTTGGTACTATACGCAGCTATACGATTGTGAGGCAAAGGGCTTAGGGTCTGTTAGCCATCATCTGATCGCTGCGTTGGAGTCCCAGAAAGCGCCAGGCTAGGCGCGAGGAGTGAGATTTGGTTGTTCCAAATAAACGACGAGCAACGCCGCATGGCGCTTTCTGGGGCCCAACCCGAAGGGACGGGGCCCCATGTTTGATTGAATGGGGAGCTCAGGACTTTGTTGTGACCAAAGGAAATCCCTGCGGGGCACCTCGCTTGAGTACCCATGTTTTATTAGATATGGGTACACCGCGTTCGGTGCGCCGCGTCCTGAGCTTTTCTGACCTCCGTCGCAACGATTAGATGATGGCTAACAGACCCTATAGGGCGTCGTCCAAAAATATGGCTCAGGTTGAAACTGTGGCGGAACCGCCCCTGAATGCGGGGACTATCAAGGTCAGTTTGAGCGCAATCGAGCGGCGCATCGTGGCCGCGCTGGCGGGCATCTATGCCACCCGCATGCTGGGCCTTTTTTTGTTGTTGCCGGTGTTGTCCATCTATGCGGCACAACTGCCGGATGCCAGTCCGGCATTGATTGGCGTGGCCATGGGGGCATACGGGCTGACCCAGGCGGTATTCCAGATTCCCTTCGGGCGCTGGTCGGATCGGTACGGGCGGCGCCCCATCATCGCGATTGGGCTGTTGCTTTTTCTGCTTGGGTCGGTGGTGGGGGCACTGGCCGATTCGCTGTGGATGATTGTGCTGGCGCGGTCGTTGCAGGGCGCAGGCGCGATGTCGGCAGCAGTGACGGCGCTGCTGGCCGATTTCACCCGTGAGGCGGTACGCACGCGCGCCATGGCGTTTATCGGCATCAGTATTGGCGCCTCGTTTGTCATTTCGTTGATCACCGCGCCCTTGCTGGAAGCCGTAGTGGGCGTGCCCGGGATTTTCTGGGTCATGGCCGTGCTGGCGATCCTGGGTCTGGCGCTGCTCAAGTTTGCCGTGCCGGCGCAGGGCGAAGAGGTGGTTGATCCGGCGGCGACACGCATTCCCACACTGCGAGTGGCGGCGCTGCCGCAGCTGCGTGCGTACTTCGCCGGGGTATTCGGCCTGCATTTCATTCTCACCGCTACATTCCTGTCCGTGCCGCTGGTGCTGCTGCACAGCCTGGGCATTGCCGAGAGCGAGCACTGGAAGATCTATCTGGGCGTGTTCCTGGCGTCATTCCTGGGTACGGTGCCGCTGATTCTGGTCTCGGAGCGCACGGCGCAACCGCAGCGCGTCGTCGTGACAGGGGTGCTGGTGGCAGCGTGCGCACAGGTGGTCATGGCAGTGTTTTTTGCCCGTAGCTGGTATGTGTTCATCGCCTTTACGGTGTTCTTTGCGGTGTTCAATTTTCTTGAAGCACGTTTGCCGGCCGGTCTCTCCAAAGCGGCACCGTCTGCCGATCGCGGTGCCGCCATGGGTGTGTTCGCGACCTGCCAGTTCCTCGGTGCGGCGGCTGGGGGGATGTTGGGCGGGCAGTTATTGGCGCGCTTCGGGGTGTCGGGTGTGTTCTGGGGCAGCGCTCTGGTGGCGCTGGCATGGGCCACAGTAACGGCGCTCGCGCCGGAGGCGCCCGCCGCCGCAACGAAGTCCTGATCTTTACCGCTGCTGGGCTTACAATTCTCCTCCCGATTTTTCCCGATACAATTTTTTGTGGCAGCTTCCCTGTCACGGTTTCATGGAGCACTCATGGCACGCGGCATCAACAAAGTCATTCTGGTAGGCAATATCGGCAAGGATCCGGAAACGCGCTACATGCCCAATGGCAAGGCTGTGACCAATTTCAGTGTGGCCACTTCTGAGCAGTGGAAGGATCAATCCGGCGAAAAGCAGGAACGCACCGAATGGCACAACGTGGTGCTGTTCGAGAAGCTCGCCGAGATCGCTGCCGAATATCTGCGCAAGGGTTCGCAGGTGTACATCGAAGGCAGCCTGCGCACGCGCAAGTGGCAGGACAAGGAAGGCAAGGATCGCTACACCACCGAAATCGTCGGTCGCGACATGCAGATGCTGGGCGGGCGCGGCGGTGCAGGTGGTGGCAGTGGGGAAGGCGGCAGCGGTCGTGCCGCGCCGGAACGCGCCAGCTCGGCGCCATCTCCACCTCCCGCTGAAGACGGCGAGTTCGATGACGATATTCCGTTCTGATTGTCAGTAGCTCAGTGCTTTGTATGCATACCCGAACCCCCGAACAGGACTCTCTGACGGGGGTTTCTTCTATGAGCAATGAGTGCCGACATAGTCAGGTAGCAGTAATTCAGCCGGATGTGGAGGAACCATGACCTTGTTACCTGCGGTCGCCGTTGCGGCCACCATGGTTTACTGGCTGAGCGGATTCATCGGTCAGTATTTCTCCGAGCTCGCCACCCAGATCATCGACCTGCTGTTGTTCGTGGTCATCATGGTGGCGATCAATACTCTGCTGAAGAACTGGCGGGGGGATTGAGGTCAAGCAAAATGGATTGAGTTTGTCTCAGTTCGGCCCTAACTTGCCATTCGCACGTCGAGTCCAATTCTCCCGATACCAGCCGTTCGAGTGGCCGCTTTGATGATGGTGTGGCGAGAAAAAGGTGCCGCTATTCGACAACCGATAGAGTGATAACACTGCAGGATCGCAAGGATGCGAAGAACGTCAGCGGTATTGACCCACGGGGATCGTGCTATTGCTGATGCGGCGGGTTACGCACGCCACTGCCCGGAGAAAGCGCTGCTCTTTCGGGAAGTCGAGCGTTGCCGGTCAATGAGCTGGGCGCAGCGATTGAAGCGGGTGTTCCGGATCGACATCGAACACTGCGAGCAGTGCGGCGGAAAGACCAAGGTGATTGCTAGCATCGAAGACCCGCTGACCATCAATCGAATACTCGAACACCTTGAGCGGCAGGCGCGTGGGCCGCCGGCGCCGTCACCCGCTACGTAACTTCATTGAGGGAAGAGCAAGGAGCGCCAGGTGAATCGAGCGCCGTGCCGGGTGCGTTCGCCTGAAGGTCCGGAAGGCAATCGGGTCAGGCGCAAAGCCATTGGCTTTGAGGTGCTGATCTCTCTGGATATCGAACCAACCAGGCCCGGCGGGGCTAGGCGCTGGCCGGGATGAAGCCTATTCGCCATGCGTTGTCGGGCTGGCCTGTGCACAAAAGCGCGTTTATTCTTCCTATCCTCGGCGTAGCGGAAAGTGACGGTGTAGCCGGTGGGGGCCTTACTGGTGTGGGTGACTTCGGGGGATTTGAGGGCTTGATCTGCTGCGCTGGCGGGTGTGGCCAGAGCGAGCAGTGTGCACATGCCGGCAAGCGCCGCGATGGTCTCTTTCGTGATGACAAAGCTTTGCATGACTACTACCCCCCCCCATCTTCTTGTTCGACCAGCGGAGGATATACACGACAAGGGGCGCCGCATCATCGTCAGCCAACAATCTATGACGCTTACAGACAACTGATCTCCGGCGACATACCCGTATGTCGTCGCCACGGAGGCCGTGATGCTCGCCCCTAAAGCAGAAATGACCCTGTATCCGTGGAGGGAACCGAAGGAAAGAATTCCATTAGCGGTGGGTGCGTGTTCCGACATAGGGTGGATTAGCGGCCTTCCGCGTAACCCACCATCAACGCATTCCATGATTGTCCCAGGAATGCCGGCGGATCGACGGTTCCCGACACCAAATGCCTTGTTGAGGGTCGTTGCTTAGAAATGCCGAATTACCGACACCCGACCTCTTTCACGCAAATTCACGCTCCGGCGGATAGGGTTGCTGGGTATAACGAACATTGAAATACCAATCCTTCAGACCCTCGCGGGGCTAATATCCAATTCTGATGGAACGAGCTCCCAATGGTGAGGACGGTACAGAGACTTCGGCACCCAGCGTCGAGGCCCCGGCAACGCTGACGCCCGATTCTCGGTCCTCAAATGAGGACCATTCTTCTCGACTGATCACTATTGCTCATGCTTGGCAGCGCATCAAGGAACACAAGGTCATCCAGTGGGGGCTGGGCTATTTCGCGGCCGCACTCGCGCTTGCACATGCCGAGGAGCTCATCGCCCACGCCTATGAGTGGCCCGGGATAGTCGGCCAAGTTCTTCTTCTCGTGCTTGCGTTGGGGTTCTTAGTTGCGCTCGTGCTCGCCTGGTATCACGGCCATCGCGGGCTGACGTATTTCAGTCCGGCGGAGATGAGCATTCTCGTTGTGCTCCTGCTTGTCGGCGCCGGCGTCATGTTTGCGTCTGTGAAGCCGACCGAACGCGAGCCGTTTGCGGCCACTGTTGAGCCTCACCCGTCTGCCGCCAAAGCTGCCATGACTCCGCCCGACAGCATCTCAGTTGCCGTCCTCCCGTTCGTGAACTTGTCGTCCGATAAGGAACAGGAATTCTTCTCCGACGGCATGACTGAGGAGATTACCGCGGCGCTTGCCAAAGTGCCGAATCTGCGCGTTGTAGGGCGCACGTCGGCATTTCAGTTCAAAGGCGCGAACAAGGATTTGCGCGCCATCGGCCAGGCGCTCGCCGCGACACATCTCATCGAAGGCTCGGTGCGCAAGGACGGGAACGAAGTCCGCATCACCGCGCAGCTCGTCAAGGCCGATGACGGCACGCATCTGTGGACCGAAAGCTACAACCGGCAACTCAAAGGCGTGTTCGCCATACAAGAAGAGATCGCCACAGCCATAGCCGGCGCGCTGCGCGTGCCGCTGGGTCTAAAAGAGGGCCAGAGCCTCGTCTCCAACCGCACCGCCGATACCGATTCCTATCAGGATTATCTTCGAGCCAAGGCACTGGTGCGTGGGCGCGGCCCGCGCGAACCGGGAGGTCCACTGACAGAGGCGGCCAAATTGCTGGAACAGGCTGTCGCCCGCGATCCGAATTATGCTCCCGCATGGGGATTGCTGGGTCTGACTTACGCCGTGACACCCGCTTATCTAGCTGCATTCATGAATGGCTCGAACAATGAGTTACGCCGTTTAGCAGCGGATTTGCTGCAAAAGGCAGAGGCCGCGTCGCAACAGGCAACCCGGCTCGATCCCAACAACATCGATGGATACACCGCACTGGGATCAGTGCGACGAAACCGCGGCGAGTATGTTCAGGCGGAAGCTTTGTACAAGCAGGCGTTCTCACTAAATCCGGGTAACCCGGACGCTCTCCATTCGTACAGCGTGGCGCTTGCACTGTTTGGAACATTAAAGGATTCACTTTCGATGCGTCTGCGCCTGCGAGCGCAGGAGCCTTTGGTTCCGAATTTCAACCGGGTCACCGCACTGGTTCTCTGGTTGAACGGACGGAACGACGAAGCCCTCGCAATTCTTAAAACACTGCCCCCAACGTCTCTAACCCGCATTACTCTGGCGCAGGTTTATGCATCGATGGGACGCTATAGCGAAGCCGCGGACGCCTTGCGGGAGTTTCCTGCGGGGATCTATCGTCCGGAAGTGCTGCAGGAAGCCGTGCGTCTGCTGCGCACCGCGCCAGCGCGAGCTGCTTCGCCTCAAACGAGCCTGAGCAATGGACAGCTCGGATTTGTCTATCTCTACACAGGGGTCCCTGATCGCGCGCTCGATAACTTTGAGGTCTTGGTCGACGCTGAATATTCCGGTTCCGCTGTCGGTTTATTTTGGGCTCCCCCGTACGCGCCGCTTCGCAAGACAGAACGGTTCAAGACGCTCATGCGTAAGGCGGGCTTTGTGGATTACTGGCGCGCCCGCGGCTGGCCGGATCTTTGCCACTCCACGACCGGCGACGATTTCGACTGCCAGTGAGGCGAGCAAAGATCTCGCCATAATTGCTTCAAAGCGGAGGAGGATTGGCATGTTCAGTCTTTACTGCGTCTCACCTGCTCACTTACTCCCCGCAACCCCACAAGAAAAATTCGCCGCCTCATCAATACTGCCCGCACCCTTGTACCAAGCGGGTAAACAGCGCCGGGCCAAAGGTTAGAAGGTATTGAACGTCCACTTTGTAAATTCTGAATAACTGCTTTCAGGCGATGCGACCGGCCGGTTAGGGTCGTTTTCGCCCGCTCATTAAGCATGTCATACTGATCGTTGAACCTGTCTGTGTTGTAGGGTTGGTTGAATCCGCTCCACTTGAGCTTCTTATGCGTGCTGTTCGATGAGCATTTACGCTGATGTGGGGCAATCGGGTAGACACGTTCGATTACGGGCTCGTCTCCACCGTTAGAATGGGTTGATAAATTTTACAGGCGTCACCATGCCCAACACAGATTCACAGACCGCCATTCACCGCATGGTTGCGGACTGTCGCAATGGCGAGTATCCCGCGCTGATCACCCATATGCGGTCTGGCTGGGCAGTGCTGGGGATGGCGCAATTTCTGCGCGGCTACAGTTTGTTGCTGCCTGATCCGGTAGTGCCGCATCTGAACGATATGACGGCAGTACATCGTGAGCAGTTCTTGAAAGACATGGCTGCGCTGGGCGATGCGGTGTTCAAGGTGACGGGTGCATTGCGCATCAACTATGCGATGTTTGGCAATATGGAGCCGGCCTTGCATGCTCACGTGGTGCCGCGCTATGCGGAAGAGACGCCGCAACTTCGCACCGCGCACCCCTGGGCCTACGACTGGTCGCAGGCGCCACAATTTGAATTGCATGAGCACGGTGTGTTGTTGATGCAATTGCGGGAGACGCTGGCTGCGAGTGGGCACCCCCACTCCAGCCCTTACCCTTAGGGAGAGGGGGCTAGCGAGTTACTGCGATTAATGAGGCCAACGAGTTGACAGGTGCGCTACAGCTCATGCCCTGGCATACGTATGCCACGGTAGTTGATTGAGTGGCCTTGGTTCGTAGTGCTTCAGGCAGCTGAGCATCAGCTGCAATGGCAAACACCAGGCGTCCCGGCTGATACAGCTTGTGCAATTCCTGCTGCCATTCCTGCGCCTCCTGCATCGCGCCGCGAATAATCACCAGCTGCGGCGGGTGCAGGAATTCTTCCAGCGCCACGAGCAATGTGGCGTGTGCAGATGGATGATGTTCCAGCGCTGCCCAGTCGGCGCGCAAAGTCTGTTCCGCGGCTTGCAGGTAACGCGTTTCACCCAGTAACCAGCCCAGACGTTGCAATGCCAGCGCGGCAATAGCGTTGCCGGCAGGTGTGGCGTCGTCAGCGAATGACTTGGGTCGATGGATGAGTTGTTCGTGATCATCGGCGGTGAAGTAAAAGCCTCCGCGCATGTCATCTTCAAAGTGTGCCAGCAGCATATCTGCCAAAGCCTGTGCGAATTGCAGGTCCGCGCTGCGCCAGCGGGTTTGCAGCAACTCAATGCAGGCGTCCAGCAGATATGCGTAGTCATCAAGATAGGCGGGAAATTGCGTCACGCCGCCGGCCTGTACCGCGAACAACCGACCGTCCTGCCATGCATGGTTGCGCAACTGATCCATGGCTGAGCACGCGGCGTCTGCAAACGGTGGCTCTTGCAGGGCGCGCGCGGCTTGCGCCAGTGCAGCAATGGTCAGGCCATTCCACGCAGTCAGGATCTTGTTATCCAGTCCGGGGGCGATGCGTTGAGCGCGCAGCGCCAGCAATATTTGTCGCGCATGGTGCAGCTCGTGTTCGATGGCATCAGCAGTCAGGCCAAGCTCGGTGCCAATGTCTTCGACACTGCGATGGCAATGCAGATGCC
Organism: uncultured Pseudomonadota bacterium; assembly: GCA_963748005.1. Taxonomy (GTDB): domain Bacteria; phylum Pseudomonadota; class Gammaproteobacteria; order Steroidobacterales; family Steroidobacteraceae; genus CAILZL01. The sequence continues at coordinate 302,303 of CAVVHH010000002.1, read as the reverse complement.
ACTGGCCTTCGAAGTTGGCCGCACCGTCCAGACCAAAGCGGCGAAAAAACACTGCTTGTTCATTGGCGTTCAGAGCGGCCTCAGTCTGCTGGCGATTCCAGACGTAGTAGCGACCTTCATGGCCTTCCGAGTCCGCATCCAGGGTCGACCAGAATGCACTTTGTGCGGAGCGCATATCGTGCAACATCCAGTTGGCTGTCTCGCGTGCGACGCGGCGGAACAACGGATCGCCGGTGGCGACGGCTGCCTGTGCGTACACGCGCAGCAACTCGGCATTGTCGTACAGCATTTTTTCGAAGTGGGGAATCATCCAGTATTGATCCACCGAATAGCGAAAGAAGCCGCCGCCCAGTTGATCGTAGATGCCGCCTTCCGCCATGCGGGTCAGCGTGAGGGCGCACATGTACAGGGCATGCAGGTCGGGCTGTTCGTCGCCGCTGCTGGCGCGCCAATGCCGCAACAGGAAATCCAGTGCGCGCGCCTGTGGAAATTTGGGTGCTGTGCCGAAGCCGCCGAACTGTGCGTCGAACCGTTGCTCCAAGTCCGCGCGTGCGTGTTGCAACGGTGCTGGGTGCAGTTCGCCCTGTGCATGTGGTTCGGGTTGGAGATCGGCAAATACGCGTTGCAGGGCAGCATGCTGTTGCTCGATGTCGGCCTGATGCTTGCGATAATACTCAGCCACGCGCACCAGCAGATCGGCAAAGCCAGGCATGCCATGGCGCGACTGGGGTGGAAAATAGGTCCCGCCAAAAAAAGGCTGCTGGGTGCGATGGCCAAGAAACATGGTCAGCGGCCAGCCCCCCGCATGCTGGGTGAGTACCTGTTGTGCCAGCTGGTAGATCTTGTCCAGGTCCGGGCGTTCTTCGCGATCCACCTTGATGTTGATGAAGTGTTGGTTCATTACTGCAGCGATGCCGGGGTTCTCGAATGACTCATGCGCCATGACATGGCACCAATGGCAGGCCGAATAGCCGATCGACAGCAGTATCGGTTTGCCTTCATCACGGGCGCGTTGCAGCGCGGCTTCGCCCCAGGGGTACCAATTCACCGGATTGTTTGCGTGCTGCAGCAGGTAGGGACTGGTGGCGGTGGCAAGGTGATTGCGCATGGAGCGGCGTGGTCGTATTAGTACTGGCTTGCGACTATAGCGGAACGAGGTCTAGGCTACACATGAGGGCTGCCAATACACGGGGGAATCATGAGCAAGACGAATCGTGTCGTGCAATTGCTGTACTGGGCGTGTTTGGCGTTGGCGCTCGGCAATCCCGCACAAGCTGCCGATGATGCGCAGACCAGGGTAATGGGCAATTGGTTGACTGAGCCCAGGGACGGCATTATTCAAATCTCGCAGGCGGCCGATGGCACATTGCAGGGACGGATTGTGGGTGGCAACGAGCCAGGCAAGCTGGATAGCCATAATCCAGATCCGGCCAAGCGCGGGATTGCATTACGCGGGCAGGTCATCATGAGCGGACTCAAGTACGACGGGGAGGGTCGGTGGTCCGGTGGCAGTATTTACAAACCCGCCGATGGCAAGACTTACAAATGCAAAATCGAATTACGCGCCGACGGCACGCTGAAGGTCCGCGGCTTCATTGGCGTGTCATTGCTGGGCCAGAATCAGATCTGGACACCATATACGGGCACGTCCATGGACTTGCCCAAGTGACTGCCGCGTCTGCCCAGTCGTAAATTTATCAAACTTATACACATTACCTGGTAACAGGCCCTGATACTTGAGTGAACAGGCTCAGTGTGGCCTGACGTTGTCTCTGGCGACGGCGTACCCGACACGGGCGGTTCTTTTACTGACAACTATCAAGTATTCAGCAACCATTCCGACACAGAGCAGAAGCTGGTGTGCTGCAGTCCTTGTCGGCGCATGCGCGTCGCCGGGTTTGTGGTGCTGGGTATGCAAAGCTTCCGCTATTTTGCTGGTTTATTGATTGCAACGACGGCCCGGCGCGGAATGAAGGAGTCGCGGCTGGTCGAGTGGCTCTTGCATCTGGACCGGAGCGCAGACACCTGCCAATATCAGGCCGGTGAATTCGCCCAAAAAGAGCGAATATCAGGGGTGATGGGTGCTGCCCGCTGCAAATTTCCTACGAAAACATCCTGGGGACGGGCGCTATGATTGACGAAAGGCGCATCATTCCTGAAGGCATATCGGCAACCTGTATGTTCAGTGGTATCCCTGTTCGCTTGCTAGCAGCCTGTGCAGCCGTCAGTTGCCATGCTGGACGGTTGCTGTCGTGCATGGCTGCGCTTCTCGCGCTGCAGCCAGCATGGGCTGAGTCAGTTGAGGTGCGCGTGCTGGATCGCACCGGCAAGCCGGTCCCTGAGGTGGTGGTAACGCTCAGCGATCAGCGTCGCGGTGCATCACCCAGCTCGTCGCGCGAACTCAGCATGACCATGGATCAGGTGAACATGCGTTTTGTCCCGGAGTTGCTGGTGGTGCCGGTGGGCGCCAACGTGGCGTTTCCGAACTCGGATACGGTCAGTCACCAGGTGTATTCGTTCTCGCCTGCCAAGTCCTTCCAGCTATCCCTCTACAAAAAGGGCAGCGCCAATCCGCCCGTGCTGTTCGACAAACCGGGACTGGTGGTGCTGGGCTGCAATATTCACGACGAGATGGTGGCCTACATCTTTGTCACCGCAGTGCCCTTGTACGGCAAGACCGATGCGGGTGGCAGGATAGTCTGGAACAACGTGAACAGTGGTCCAGCCACGATTGCCATCTGGAGCCCCTTGCTGGCTGACGCCGATGTGGGGTCGCGGCAGCTGGAGATCCAATCCGGCAGTTCTCAGAATGCGCCGCAGAGTGTCGAATTCAAATTAACCAAGCCCTTGCGCGGCAGTCCTTATCCGCGCGCGCGTCGTTCCGACTGGGCGTACTGACATGGCGTTAGTGAAATTCTCATTTCGAGCCGTCAGTATATGGGTGCTGACAATCTGCAGCAGTCATGCAGGCGAACCGCTGGATGTACGCATCGGCCTGGATGTGCGCGCCGTCGCCGCTGACAGCACTCCATCGTTTGTGGAAGGTGGTTTGGGGCGCACCCGTTTTGATGAACAGCACGATGGTCTGCGTCTGGGCATCGCCTACATGGATGCGCGCTACCGGCTGGCGGAGACACTGACTGCCCACGCGGACCTGGTGTCCTATGGCGATGGCCATGGTGCGGCGGTCGATGCGACCGAACTGTATTTGCAATATCGACCGTTTCCAAAGGGACCTTGGCGCTGGAGCAGCAAACTGGGCGCGTTTTATCCGGGCTTCTCCATGGAGCATCGCGGGCCGGCGTGGACTCCGGTGTATACCGTTACGCCCTCGGCGCTGAATGCCTGGTATGGCGAGGAGCTGCGCGCCATCGGCGTGGAAACCGAACTACGCTGGCTGGGCGCCGCCTCGGGTTACCAGGGCGATGTGGGCTTTGTGGCCGGCGTATATGGCTGGAACGACCCTATTGGCGTGGTGATCGCCGATCGCGGTTGGGCGCCACATGATCGACAGACCGGATTGTTTGGCTACCTGCCAACGCCGGGTAAACCAAGCGAGAAAATCCGCGAGTTTCGCGAGATTGACGGCCGGGCCGGCTACTACGCCGGTGTGGAATGGAATCATGCCGATGCCCTGGAAATGCGCCTGTACCACTACGACAATCGCGGTGATCCCGCCGCCAGGGAAAATGGCGTGTATGCCTGGCTCACCCGCTTCAACGCACTGGGCGTGCGCTGGCAACCAGATGATCATTGGACACTGTTGTCACAGGTGTTGCGTGGGGACACCTATATCGGGCCGCAGGCCGCATGGGGCAAGGGCTGGGACATGGATGCATGGTTCGTGCTGGGCAGCTATGAGACAGGCAAGTGGCGCGGCTCCGCACGCTACGAAGAGTTCAGCACTGCACAATTCCGCGGGTTCAAACCCTGGAACAACGATGATGACGGACACGCAATGACGGTGAGTATTGCCCGCGATTTCGGTCAGGGGTGGCAGCTGAGCGCCGAATGGTTGCGCGTACAGAGCTATTTTGCTGCACGCAAAAGCCAGGGGCTGGCGCCCGACCAGACCGAACAGCTGCTGCAGTTGGCGCTGCGCCATCAATGGCACTGGTAAGGGTGTGGTTGCGATACCGTTGTCTCGAATCTGCATAACCATCTGATTTATATCAATAAAAATTCACTTGTCCGGAGCGCGGGGTAGCGGCCCGTAATGCCGCTGATCAGGCGTTCAGCAATCCGGTTGGAAAAGGTGGCCCCCGCCCGTATCCTTGACGCCCGTTTTCCCTCGCAACGTCCCAAACCCGATGCCCCGCCTGTTTATCCGCACCTTTGGCTGCCAGATGAATGAATACGATTCAGCAAAGATGCTGGATGTGCTCAACGCAGCTGCAGGTTATGAACTGACCGACAATCCCGAGCAGGCCGATGTGTTGCTGCTCAATACCTGTTCGATCCGGGAAAAGGCCCAGGAAAAGGTGTTCTCGCAGCTGGGTCGCTGGCGCGAACTCAAGCAGCAACGTCCGGGCACCATCATTGGCGTGGGTGGTTGCGTGGCCAGTCAGGAAGGCGAGGGCATCACCGCGCGAGCACCCTTCGTTGATCTGGTATTCGGGCCGCAGACATTGCATCGCCTGCCGGAAATGATCACGGCGCTGAAGCAGTCCGGCCGCTCACAGGTGGATGTCAGCTTCCCCGAAATCGAAAAGTTTGATCGCATGCCTGAACCGCGTGCGGAAGGCGCCACCGCGTTCGTGTCCATTATTGAAGGGTGCAGCAAGTTCTGCACCTTCTGTGTGGTGCCCTACACACGCGGTGAAGAAGTCAGCCGTCCCTTCAATCAGGTGATGAGCGAAGTGCGTTCCCTGGCGGCGCAGGGCGTGAAGGAAATCAATCTGCTCGGCCAGACCGTCAACGCCTATGCCGGTGAAATGTCAGACGGTGAGGAATGTGATCTGGCAACGCTGATCCGGCATGTCGCCGAAGTTGATGGTATTGAACGCATTCGCTTCACTACTTCGCATCCGGTGGAATTCAATGAAGCGCTGATCGCTGCGTATCGTGATGTGCCCAAGCTGGCCAACTATCTGCATCTGCCGGTGCAAAGCGGGTCTGATCGCGTGCTGTCATTGATGGGTCGTCGGCACATGGCCAGCGAATACAAGCAGAAGATCCGCAAGCTGCGCGAAGTGCGGCCGGATATCAGCGTGTCATCGGATTTTATCGTTGGATTCCCCGGCGAAACGGACAAGGATTTTGAAGACACCATGAATCTGGTGGCGTCGGTAGGGTTCGATCAGTCATTCAGCTTCATCTACAGTCGCCGTCCCGGCACGCCGGCAGCGTCGTTGCTGGATGAAGTCGGTCATGAACACAAACAGCAGCGTCTTGAGCGCCTGCAGGCACGCCTTAATCAACAGGCCTTTGCCATCAGCGAAAAAATGGTGGGCACGGTGCAGCGCGTGATGGTGACCGGCTATTCCAAGAAGAATGAGCAAGTGTTGTCCGGTCGCACCGAGAACATGCGCTGGGTGCATTTCGATGGACCGCCGGAACTTATCAACCAGTTTGCCGATGTGCTGGTGACCGAGGCCAAACCCAATTCGCTGCGGGGACGGTGGTTACCTGGCGGCCTTGTTCAATCAGATGTCAACGCGCAGCGAGTCGCAGCAGGGTGATGGGCGTGCGCGTGAAATCCATTCTTGTAGGTCGGGTTTTACACCCGACGATTCATCCATGTCGGGTGTAAAGCCCGACCTACGTCAGAGTAACCATCACACCTTTGTGAACGCACCCCTCACCACGCTTGCAGCCACCACTCGTGAGCTGTCACTGGAGTCTTCCGACAACACCCGGTTGGTAAACCTGGTGGGCCCGATGGATGAAAACCTGCGGCAGGTGGAAGCGCGCCTGAATGTGGAAATTCGCCGGCGTGGCGCGATGCTGCGGCTCATCGGTGTGGAGCCACAGCTGGGCCAGGCACTGCACGTGTTGAAGAACCTCGACCAGCTGTCGGCGCAGGAAGAGCTGACACCGGATCGCGTGCACCTGTGCATTCAGGATGTGGTCGGCGGTGCAACGACCACCGAAGTGCTGTATGACCCCGCCGAGCTGCAACAGGATCCGGTGATTCACACCCTGCGGGGTGGTGTGCGCGGCCGCGGCGCCAATCAGCGCCAGTATCTGGCCAACATCCGCAGTCACGATCTGACCTTCGGCATTGGTCCGGCGGGTACTGGCAAGACGTATCTGGCCGTGGCCTGTGCGGTTGATGCGCTGCAGTCGGATCGCGTACGTCGCATTGTGCTGGTGCGCCCGGCGGTGGAGGCGGGTGAGCGTCTGGGCTTCCTGCCCGGCGATCTCACGCAGAAAGTCGATCCCTATCTGCGACCCATGTACGACGCCTTGTACGACATGATGGGCTTTGATCGCGTCGGCAAGGCCATCGAACGCAATGTGATTGAAGTGGCGCCCCTGGCGTTCATGCGCGGCCGGTCACTGAATGATTCTTTCATCATTCTGGATGAAGCACAGAACACCACCATCGAACAGATGAAGATGTTCCTGACGCGCATCGGTTTCGGCTCCAAGGCCGTGGTGACCGGCGATATCACGCAGACCGACCTGCCGCGGCATCAAACCTCGGGACTGCGGCATGTGATGGATATTCTGCCGGGTGTGGAAGGGGTGGCGTTCACCAATTTTCATTCGAGGGATGTGGTGCGGCATCCGCTGGTGCAACGCATCGTGCAGGCTTACGAACGACGTCAGCAGGAGATTGATACGCGTGATGCCAACCAGGACGGGAGCTGACCATGGCCAGTGTCCGTGCCGCCAGCAAAACAGCCAGAAAAGCTCGGGTGAAGGTCACGCCGCCAGTTCTGCGGCTCGACGTTCAGAACGCAGTCAGTCGCGACGGCGTGCCCAGTGCCAATCGCCTGTCACGGTGGGCGCAGGCTGCCTACGAGATGCATCATGCAGCGCATGCCAAACATGCCGGCAAGGGACGCAAACGCGCTGTCCCACCCGTACAGGTGTCATTGCGTATTGTCGGCGCTGCCGAAAGCCGCAAACTGAACCGGCAGTGGCGCGATGAAGATCATGCCACCAATGTGTTGTCGTTTCCGGCGGGTGAAATGCCCGAAGTAGCGGGCGAAATACCCAGTTTGGGTGACCTGGTGGTGTGTTTGCCCATTGTCAAACGCGAGGCACGTGCGCAGGGCGTCACGCTGGATTCACATTGGGCGCACATGATGATTCATGGTGTGTTGCATCTGCTGGGTTACGACCACGAGGACGATCGCGATGCGCAGGTGATGGAAGCCTGCGAGGTGGCTGTTCTGGAAAGTTTTGGTTTTGCCAATCCCTACGAATCAGCTTGATCACGCCGACATATGAGCAGGAACATGAACGACGATTCGGAACGCGACACAGGCATGACAGGTCGCTGGATTCGGAAACTTGCCGATTCGCTGAGCGGTGAACCGCGCGATCGCGATGAGCTGCTGCAAGTACTCGAAGATGCCAGAGATCGCGGCATTGTCGATGATGACGACTTCGCCATGCTGCAGGGCGTGCTGGAGGTCGGCGAGCAGCAGGTGCGCGACATCATGGTGCCGCGTTCGCAGATGGTGGTGATCAACCGTGACGATGAGGTCAAGGACATTCTCGCCACGGTCATCGAGTCGGGTCACTCGCGTTATCCCGTGGTCGATGACGATCGCGAGAAAGTGCTCGGCATCCTGCTGGCCAAGGATCTGTTGCGCACGGTGCATGAAGATGATGTGCATTTCGACATCAAGGAATGTCTGCGCAACGCCGTGTTCATTCCGGAAAGCAAGCGCCTCAATGTGTTGCTCAAGGAGTTTCGCGCCACTCACCACCACATGGCCATCGTGGTGGACGAGTATGGTACCGCGGCCGGACTGGTCACGATTGAGGATGTGCTGGAGCAGATCGTCGGTGACATCGGCGATGAATACGATATTGACGACGAGCTGGATATTGCGCGGGAAGATGCCCGTCACTTCACGGTGCGTGCCCAGACCCGCATCGTCGAGTTCAACGAATATTTCGGCACCGACTACAGTGATGAGGAATACGACACTATCGGTGGGTTGCTGCTCAATCACCTGGGCCGATTGCCACGCCGTGCCGAAAGCGTGGTGATCGATGAGTTCGAGTACAAGATGCTGCGCGGCGATCGCCGCCGCATTGAGTTGCTGCGGCTGACCACACCCCGCGATATCGAGCCGCCCGAAGAAGACTGAATAGCAGCCTCTGTACGTGCCGATAACATCGGCACTGGCGGATGTCCGTATTGCGCCCTTTATGCGCCGATGTGATCGTGCGCGCACAATTGCATGGCTGCTGCAGGCGCGTCGATGACCAAACGAATTGCGATTATTCAGGGGCATCCCGATGCCTCACAATCCCATTTCGGACACACCCTCGCTGCAGCCTACGCACGCGGCGCTGCAGCTGCGGGACATGAAACGCGCCTGATCGAAGTGGCCAGGCTGGATTTTCCGCTGCTGCACAGCAAGCAGGAGTGGGAGCAAGGTGCGACACCTGCTTCGATCATGACTGCGCAACAGACCATCGCCTGGGCCGAGCATCTGGTGATCTGTTATCCGCTGTGGTTGGGCAGCATGCCGGCCATCCTCAAGGCCTTCTTCGAGCAGATCGCGCGGCCGGGCTTTGCGTTTGCCTCGCCGGAGTCCGGCCCGATGTGGAAGAAGCTGCTCAAGGGCAAGAGCGCACGCATTGTCGTGACCATGGGCATGCCGGCGCTGATTTACCGCTGGTACTTCGGCGCCCACAGCTTGAAGAGTCTGGAGCGCAACATTCTGGGTTTCGTTGGCATCTCACCCATTCAATCCAGCATTATCGGCATGATTGAACATCCGGATAACCGCAGGCGGGAAAAGTGGTTACGTACGCTCGAAGATCTGGGGCGCAAGGGTTGCTAGCAAGGTGCAGTTATGTGAGGCCCGTGTCAGTGGCGAGCCTGGGTGCCGGTCGCCGTGAGCCGCCTGCGCAGCAGCATGAACGCCGAAATGCTCAGCGCCAGCAACAGCAGTCCCAGCCACAACACCACACCACTGTGACGTTCCACAAAACTGGCGCCAAGATGGATGGTCAGCAGTGCATACGGCAACTCGGCCAGACCCAGGGACAACAGATAGCGGCCCGGGTGATAACGCATGAGACCCAGTACATAGCCGGGGATCTCCGAGGGCAGCGCCAGCTGAAACAGCAGCACCAGGTAAAATGCTGAATCACGGCGCAGGTAGCGTTCCAGTTGCAACAGGCTGGTATTGGCGGTCAGCCAGGTGACAATCGGCCGACCCAGAAAGCGACCGACGCAATAGGAAATCACACCGCCCAGCAACCAGCCGCTCCATAACAGCGCTGCGCTGAGCGGTTCGCCCCAGGTGTACACCGCCACCGGCACGATCACTGCGACCGAGACAAAGGCCAGCATGGCCGACAGCGCCGCAAATCCGACAAACAGCAGTGCGCCGGTTACCGGATTGTCGGTAACGACTTCCTGGCAGGCCTCCAGCAACTCCAGCAGCGCCATATGCAGGACATCAGATTGGGCAAGCATGGCCAGCGTCACACACAGCAGCCCCAGTGCCACGGCGCGACGCCATACCTGTCCCCGATGCAGTGGCAACGCTGATTCTTGTTGAGTGGATTTCATGATTCTGGGGGACACCGTGCGGATGGAGCGGCTGCCCAACCGAATGCCGGGCGCAATACGCTGCATTCTGAACTATCATGTGCCGGTCCTCCACAGAAGCATGTTGGTCATGAATCACGAATTGCTGGAACGGCTGGAGCTGAAGATCGCGTATCTGGAGCGCGCCAATCACGATCTCAGTGATGTGGTGTACCGGCAGCAGCGCGAGCTGGAGGAATTACGTGCGCGGCTGGTCGCTCTGGCGCATCGCTTTGACGAAGCGACTCACCAGCAGCGACCTTACACTGAAGATGAAGAGCGGCCACCTCACTATTGATCGAGGCCATTGCAGCGTCGTCGGTCGGCTTGCCATCAATCATTTCCTGGAACTCACTTGGCGCTCAAATCCACCGTGTTCAAGGCTGATCTGCAGATCAGCGACATGGATCGCAACTACTACGCAAGCCATGCGCTGACGCTGGCGCAGCATCCATCGGAAACCGACGAACGCGTGATGATACGTTTGCTGGTATTCGCACTGCATGCGCACGAGCGGCTGGAGTTTGGCAAGGGACTCAGTTCCGAAGAGCCGGATCTTTGGCGCAAGGATCTCACCGGGCAGATTGAGTTGTGGATTGAAATCGGTCAGCCCGATGAGCAGGCGATTCGGCGCGCCTGTGGCCGCGCGCGTGAAGTATTTGTTTACACCTACAGCGGTAACAGCGCGCAGGTGTGGTGGGACAGGACGGGCCAGGCCCTGGCGCGCTGCAAGAACTTGACGGTAGTCAATGTGGATAGCGACAGCAGCAAGGCTCTGGCGGCACTGGCGCAGCGTGGCCTGCAGGTGCAGTGTCTGATACAGGATGGTCAGGTGCAGATCATCACCGACACCGCGATGGTGCCGATGGAGTTCAGTACCCGCATGCAGGCGCGTGACTAGCAGCCTGTCGGATTTGGGGTTGGTGGCCGTTACTCAAGGTACGTCCGGCTCCCGTAGGTCGGGTTTTATACCCGACATTACGAGGAAGTCGGGTATAAAACCCGACCTACAAGCAGAGAGAATCTCTCGAATACATCTTGACTAATCGCCATTCGACTCAGGGTTGATCTGTACAACTGCAAATCATTTCATCGGAATCGTGCCATGCCAAACATCATTGCCTTCGAACAGCAACAGACTGCGCCCGAATATGACTACCCGCGTCCCGAGCGTCTGGTGCAGGGCAATCCCAGACGCACTACCTGGAATCATTTCACCAATGCCTCCGGCGAGGTGTTTGCTGGTGTGTGGAATTGCGAGGCGGGTAGCTGGCGTATCGAAATGGGCGCAACCGAGGACGAGTTTTTCTTTGTTACTTCGGGTCGCTGTCGTCTGACGGATGATGCGGGCATCGCAGTGGAAGCAGGACCCGGCGAATCATTGGTGATTCCCGCCGGTTTCAAAGGCGTGTTTGCGGTGCTGGAGCCGATGCAGAAGCACTATGTGATCGTCGACCGCAAGACCTGAGCGCCTTTACTTTGCCAACAGCGATTGATATTCCGGATGCCGGTGAATATAAGTGGCCACAAAGGAACAGCGCGGATTGACGGTCTGATTCCGGCTGCGCACCAGTTCCAGTGCCTCTTTCACCAGTGTCGCACCGAAGCCCTGTCCGCGCAGTTCCCTGGGCACTTCTGCGTGCAGCATGATTATCGTCTCACCGCGTAGCCAGTAGTTGATGAATGCAGTGCCACCCGGCACATCCAGCTCAAAGCGGCCCAGCGTAGTGTTGTCGCGCAACTGGCTCACAGGTTGCTGCTCACCAGGGCTTCGATGTCGTTCGCCAGATCTTCAGGCTTGTCGTTGGGCGCGTAACGCTTCACGACCTTGCCATGACCATCCAGCAAAAACTTGGTGAAGTTCCACTTGATGGCCTCAGTACCCAGTATTCCGGGCTGCTGCTGCTTGAGATACTGATACAGCGGGTGCGTGTTCGCCCCGTTGACCTCGATCTTGGCGAACAACGGAAAACTGACGTCGTAGTTGAGAGTGCAGAAATTCTTGATCTCTGCCTCATTGCCGGGTTCCTGATGACCAAACTGATCGCAGGGAAACCCCAGCACTTCGAAGCCACGCACGTGAAACTGACGATACAGCGCCTCCAGCCCCGCGTACTGCGGCGTGAAGCCGCACTTGCTCGCGACGTTGACGATCAGCAGCACGCGGCCTGCATAAGGAGCCAGCGTGCCGGTGTTGCCGTCGATGTCGCGTACTTCGATTGCATAAGGATTCATGGGTGACTCCTCGGGGTGGTGCTGTGAGCATATACCGGTGCGGCGTGTCGGTGCGTACTGGATAACGCGCATGTCATGACAGCTGTGTGATAATCCGGCGATTGCACTCTTGAGAGTTACGGAATTCGTGAAGGTTTCATTGCGGGTTGTGAATCGGTTTGCACTGCCGCTGGCATTTCCGGTCGGTGCGCTGCTGGCAATGGCATTTGCACCGCTGGGTGTGTGGCCGCTGGCCATTCTCTGTCCCGCATGGCTGTTTCTTGCCTGGCAGGACGCTTCAGCAAAGCGGGCCGCCGCCATTGGTTTCTGGTTCCATGCCGGCACCTTCCTGGCCGGCACCTACTGGATTTATCACAGCATTCACATCGTCGGCCACGAGGCAATCTGGGTGGCCTTGCTGTTGCTGGTTGGGCTGGTGGTGATCATGGGCGCGTATCTGGCGCTGATTGGTTATCTGCAGGCACGCCTGTTGCCGCGTTCCGGCGCGCTGCGCTGGCTGGTCGGACTGCCTGGTCTATGGTTGCTGCTGGAATGGTGGCGCGGCTGGTTTCTCAGTGGCTTCCCCTGGCTGTCGTTGGGTTACGCGCAGATCGATTCAGCGCTGGCAGGCCTCGCACCAGTAGTCGGTGTGTATGGCCTCGGTCTGCTATGCGCGCTGTGTGCCGGTGCACTCGTGACCCTCATGCTGGGCACTCGGCGGCAGGGTGCGTGGGCGGCTGCCGTGCTGATCCTGCCGTGGCTGGTGGCGTGGCCATTGCAACACCGGGAGTGGACCCGTCCGGTTGACGGGCCAGTGCCGGTGGCTGTGGTGCAAGCGTCGGTGCCGCAGGATCACAAGTGGAGTCCGGAGTGGCGCGACAAGACGCTGACGCTGTATCGCGATCTGGCGACGCCGTACTTCGGTACGCGTTTGATTGTCTGGCCAGAAGCCGCGTTGCCGGATCTGGCCCATGAATTGACCGACTACCTGGGGCCGTTGTGGACCCAGGCACATGCCGCCAACAGCGATCTGGTGATGGGACTGCTGCACTACGAGCAGCAGCAGGATGCCTATTACAACGGTGTGCTCAGCCTGAGTGATCAGGTGCAGTGGTATCACAAGCGTCATCTGGTGCCGTTCGCGGAATACTTTCCGGAGATTGTGCGCGGCTCGATGCAACTCCTGAATCTGCGCTATGGCAGCTTTGCTTCCGGTGCGGCTGATCAGCCGGCGTTGCGGGCAGCCGGCCAGAAACTGGCTGTGACAGTCTGCTATGAGGACGGTTTCGGCGCGGAGCAGCTTGAGGTATTGAAGGAAGCCACCTTGCTGGTCAATGTCACCAATGACGCATGGTTCGGCGATTCCAGCGCGCCGCCGCAGCATCTGGAGATCAGCCGCATGCGCGCGCTGGAGGCGGGGCGCGACCTGGTGCGCGCCGCCAATGACGGCATTTCTGCGCTGATCGGCGCCGATGGCAGAATCAAAGCAAGTTTGCCGCGTTTCAAGTCCGCGGTGCTTACCGGCACAGTGCAGCCGCGTACCGGATTGACGCCATATGCACGCAGCGGTAACTGGCCGGTGGTGAGTTTGTCGTTGCTGGGCGTGTTGTTCGTTGTGGTGTGGTCGAGAGCCCTCACCCCAACCCTCTCCCACAGAGAGAGGGAGTAGAGAAGAAGGCTCTCCCTCAGGGAGAGGGATGTTGGACTGATTGCTGCTCTCGTTCTTACCCTCGCCCTTCAGGGAGAGGGCAGGGTGAGGGTGCTCCGAATCTCATTGAAGCTGAATTGAGTAACTCATGGACCAACTGCTGCAAACCATTCTGCTGGGCATCATCGAAGGCATCACCGAATTCCTGCCCATCTCCAGCACCGGTCATCTGCTGATTGCCGAACACTGGCTGGGACATCGCTCCGATCTGTTCAACGTCGCCATTCAGGCCGGCGCAATTCTTGCGGTGGTGCTGATCTACTGGCAGCGTCTGTGGGATTTGCTGCTGGGTTTTGCCAAACCTGACAATCGCGACTACTTGGTCAAGCTGTGCGTGTCATTTCTGATCACAGCGGTTGGTGGCTTTGTGGCCAAAAAAATGGGACTGGAGTTGCCGGAGACGGTCGCGCCGGTGGCATGGGCATTGATCATTGGTGGGCTGGTGATTTTTCTGGTGGAGCGCTACGTGAGTCATCATGGAGTTGATGAACGGGTTACATGGAAGGTTGCGGTGGTTGTTGGATTGGGGCAAATACTTGCGGCCGTGTTTCCCGGCACCTCACGCTCCGCTGCTACTATTTTTGCGGCGTTGCTTGCGGGTCTTACCTCCCGGCCGGCGGCCACCGAGTTCGCGTTCCTGGTGGGTATTCCCACCATGTTTGCCGCGACGGGTTATGAGTTGCTGAAAGTTATCAAGAACGGCGAGATCGGCAGTGAGGACTGGACGGCACTCGGCGTGGGTTTTGTTGTTTCGGCCATTGTGGCTTTCATTGCCGTGAAATGGTTGCTGCGTTATATCCAGACTCACAAGTTCACTGTGTTTGCCTGGTATCGACTGGCCGTGGGAATATTTCTGCTGACGTTTGTCTAATGTAGGGGCGACCCATGGGTCGCCTTTCTTGTTGAATTGAAATGCGGGCGAGGCATGCCTCGCCCCTACGTGCGAGGTCAACCATGCGCATCACCGTCGCCGCCACTCAATTCGCCTGCACGAATGATCGCGCCCACAACCTGCGCACTGCTGAACGTATAGTGCGCGAAGCGCATGCTCGCGGCGCGCAGGTAATCTGTCTGCAGGAGTTGTTCGAAACGCCATACTTCTGCAAAGACCACGATACCAAATACTTCGATCTCGCTCTGCCCATTGCCGACAACCCTGCCGTGCAACGCCTGCAGGCAGTGGCAAAGGAGCTGCAGGTGGTGCTGCCCGTCAGCGTATTCGAGCGAGCCGGCAATGTGTTCTACAACTCGATGGCGATGCTCGATGCCGACGGCACGTTGCTCGGCGTGTATCGCAAAGCGCACATCCCCGAGAGCCCCGGCTATCACGAGAAGTTCTATTTCTCGCCCGGCGATACCGGCTTCAAGGTGTGGCCAACACGATATGGAACGATTGGTGTCGGCATCTGCTGGGATCAGTGGTTTCCCGAATGCGCCCGCGCCATGGCATTGATGGGCGCTGAACTGCTGTTGTATCCCACCGCCATCGGTGCCGAACCGCAAGATCCCAGCATCGACTCACAACCGCACTGGCAACGCGCCATGCAGGGCCATGCCGCTGCCAACATCATGCCGGTGATTGCTTCAAACAGAATTGGGGTGGAGCAGGGCAGGCAATGGACGGTGCAGTACTACGGATCGTCGTTTATCACCGATCACACGGGTGCGGTGATTGATCAAGCTGGTCGCGTGACGGAATCAATTTTGACTGCCAGCTTTGATCTGGATGCGATGCGCGAGTATCGACGGGCTTGGGGGGTGTTTCGGGATCGGCGGCCGGAGTTATATGGAGCATTGATGTCATCGGATGGGCAAGCATCAGGTGAGTCGTTTATGTTTCGGCGAAGCTAGAAATCTTTCTCCGAAATGTCTTTGTGATACGTGTTTCCATTGACGATGTCATATAGACCGATAGTCCATCCCATGTATTCTTCACCCCTTGATGTCTTTTTAACAGTTACTTCGACTTTGTTGGACTGCCTGATCCTCCCGGTATCTAGATTCATATAGCGGATGTCGTAATGCCCGGGTTTAACTGATTGGAGTGTCATAGTTGATTTTGCTTTCACAAAAAACACTCGAACAGCGGTTACTGGTTGCTGATCAAGATCTATCAGCTTTCCGAACAAGTCGTTGTTGTTACCGCTGTTGTCTGCAATTACTGCCGCTCGACCAAATACGTTTAGGCGCGGATAACCGGTAACGTAATTGCTTTCCTTTGGCCACGCTGATCCATTTGGCGCGGCTTTTGGTCGCGTCCAAAGTGGGTTTCTGGGCAGCAGATTTTCAATGATCTGTGGAGTGTAGACAATTGATGTCGCTGGGAGGTCTTCTCTTTTCAGGTATAGGAAGTATCCAATGCCAGTCGTACACAAAACGATGACAACTGGTCTGACCCAGCGGTGGCACGCGCGACGAATCGCGTCTAGTGCACGCAGACCAGCGTTTCGCCTCCTCAGAGGTGGCCATCGAAGCGGTGGTTTGAATCTGTCCACAGGGTGCTTCTCCTTGCATGCGCCAATGCGAAGCATTCTAACTGTTCATACTTGGACACAGCATACCTTGGTTCTGTATAACGCCCGGCCTTCTAGCCGCTCGCGTAGACTGCCCCTTAAATGACAAGTATGACCGATCCGACGCCCATCAAAACCCAGTCCTTTTTCGCCACCTGTCCGCTAGGGGTCGTGGATTTGCTCGCGGCTGAGCTGAAGTCCTTCGGCGCGACACGGGCGCGGGAAATGAAGGCGGGCGTGGAGTTCGACGGTACACTGGAAACGGCGTATCGCGCCTGTCTGTGGTCGCGGGTAGCCAGTCGCATCCTGATGCCCATTACGCAGGTGGCGGCGCATGACGCCAACGCCATGTACGAAGGCTTGCGCCGTGTTGATTGGTCGAAGCATCTGACGCCGACTGGCACGCTGGTGGTGGATTTTCAGGGTAGCTCGCTGGGTGTGAAGCACACGCAGTTTGGTGCATTGAAAACCAAGGATGCAATTGTCGATCAGTTCCGCGAGAAATTCGGCGAACGGCCCTCGGTGAACATGGAGACCCCCGATGTGCGCATCAATGTACACGCACATCGTGAACAGGCAACGGTGAGCATCGATCTATCCGGCGAATCACTGCATCGGCGTGGTTATCGCGCGCGGGGTGTGGCGGCGCCGCTCAAGGAAAATCTGGCGGCGGCGATTCTGCTGCGTTCAGGCTGGCCGGTACTGGCGGCGGAAGGGGCAACGCTGGTGGATCCCATGTGCGGTTCCGGCACGCTGGTGATCGAGGCGGCACTGATGGCCTGTGACATTGCACCCGGCTGGTTGCGTGCCAGCTCACAGGTTCACTGGGGCATGGTCAACTGGGGTGGTCATGATGCGGAACTGTGGCAGCACCTGCTGGATGAAGTGGCGCAACGTGCGACGGTGGGCAAGCAAGGTCGCACAGTGTTGCGTGGCTATGATCAGGATGCCTTTGCGGTGCGCGCAGCGCTGGAGAATGCGGAACGCGCTGGCTTGCGTGGGTTGGTGCACTTCGAGAAGCGGGCGTTGAGTGAACTGCGCAATGAAGCTGCCCAGAAGCACCCTCACCCCCGCCCTCTCCCTCAGGGAGAGGGTAAAGATGAAGTGACTCTCCCCCAGGGAGAGGGGATAGATGCAGGTGCGGCGGGCGCACCAGGTCTGCTGGTCTGCAACCCGCCCTATGGCGAGCGCATCGGCGATCAGGAGAACTTAAAGGCGCTGTACGCATTGCTGGGGCAGAAGCTGCGCGACGAATTTACCGGCTGGAAAGCGGCCATCTTTACCGGCAATCCACCGCTGGCCAAGGAGCTGGGTATCAATGCCAGGCGTAGCCATACGCTGTACAACGGCGCGCTGGAATGCCGTCTGTTGCGGTTTGATATTGAAGCGGCACATTTCAATACGCCCGAGTCGCGGCCTACAGCCGAAGAAAAATTTGCCGACCTGCGCAATACGCCGGGTGCGGAGATGTTTGCCAATCGCCTGCGCAAGAATCTGAAGAATGCACGTAGCTGGGCCAACAAGAACGGCATCCGTTGTTATCGGGTGTACGACGCGGACATGCCCGAATATTCCTTTGCCATTGATCTGTACGGGTCGGCCGAAGACCCGGCGATCAACTGGGCCTATGTGCAGGAATACGCCGCGCCGGACAGCATCAACCGCGATGCGGCGCGTATGCGGCGCATGCAGGTGTTATCGGTTTTACCGGAGGTGCTGGAACTGCCACGTGAACGTATTCATGTGCGCACCCGTCGCCAGCAAAGCGATCACTCGCAGTATGAAAAGCTGGATACACAGCGCGAGTTTCATGTTGTGAGTGAAGGTGCGCATCGCTTCTATGTGAACTTCAGCGACTACCTCGATACTGGCCTGTTCCTGGATCACCGCATCACACGCCAGCGTCTGGGTGAATTGTGCAGGGGCAAGCGGTTTCTGAACCTGTTTGCCTATACCGGCGCAGCGACGGTGCACGCCATTGGTGGTGGCGCAATCAGTTCCACCACGGTGGACATGTCGTACACCTATCTGGAATGGGCGGAAAAAAATCTGCAGCTCAATGACATGGATGCTGCAGAGCACGAATTGATTCAGGCCGACTGCCTGCACTGGCTGGAGTACGAGGCGCAGGCGAAGCAACGCCTGTACGACGTTATTTTTATTGATCCCCCCACCTTCTCCCGCTCCAAACGCATGGCGCGCGACTTCGAGGTGCAGGCCGACCACGTGCAGTTGATTCTGTGGGCCAATGCTTTGCTGGCGCCGGGGGGCATCATCGTGTTCTCCAATAACTTCACCCGCTTCAAGCTGGATCGGCATGGGCTGAAGGATTTCCAGATTCAGGACTGGACGCGCGAAACCCTGCCCAAGGACTTCGAGCGCAATCCCAAAATCCATTGCTGCTTTGCCATAACCAGGGTGTGATCTGCGCATCCTTGCGCATTGCTGCGCAGCAACAGGTAAGGGGCACCCGTAAAGCGTCATTCCGGAAGTGGAAATTTCCCGGGAAAAACCGACCCGAGGTGTCCGACCGAGCGCGCCACATTGCCATGACGGCCTCATTGCCGCAAAATTACAGCTTCAAATTCCCAAGTATTCGACACAGAGTTCTCAGGCTGGTTTTCCATGAGCGGCGATCCGTTTCAGGTGCGTTTTCATCCCAAACTGGGCGTGGTCATTTATGACCCCCTGGCGCAGATGGGAATTGCCAAGGAACAGATGCGCCTGTTCAAGATCACCAGCATGTCAATGACCACCTTCCGGCGCGATATCGTCAGCAAGGATCTGGGTGCCGGCGAACCGGATGTGATCCAGGAATCGGCAAACGCCGTGGACGCCTATCGCGCCGCGCGTACCGCCAAGCTCAAGCCCTATTGCGCCAACTGCCGTCGTCACTTCGGCTCGGTGGATTTTTCCGTGTGCACGGATTGCGGTGCGGTGCGATGCACTTGCGGCACGTGCAGCTGCGTCGCCAAGAAGCGCAAAGCCGCTTGATTTATTGATGGCGGGTTACTAACCCGCCCTACATCAAGAATAAACAACCACGTGGATATTTTCCGCATCTTCACCATCGAGGCAGCGCATCGCCTGCCGAATGTACCGGCAGGCCATAAGTGTTCACGCCTGCATGGCCATTCATTTCGTATCGAACTGCATGTCTCCGGTGAGGTGGATGCACAGACTGGCTGGATCATGGACTTTGCGGACGTGAAGCGGATTTTCCAGCCAACCTACGATCGCCTCGATCATCACTATCTCAATGACATCCCCGGTCTTGAGAATCCTACCAGCGAAAATCTGGCGCGCTGGG
The DNA here is from genome assembly GCA_963748005.1 of uncultured Pseudomonadota bacterium. GTDB lineage: Bacteria > Pseudomonadota > Gammaproteobacteria > Steroidobacterales > Steroidobacteraceae > CAILZL01. The sequence goes on along the minus strand of CAVVHH010000002.1, from coordinate 282,828 downwards.
TCTGGAACGAAGTCAAACCACAACTGCCGCTGCTCAGCAAGGTGGTGGTGCATGAGACCTGCACCAGCGGCTGTGTCTATACCGGATAGTCTGTCCGGGTGTTATCCGCTTATTCGACCAATCGATACACACTGATGAACTTGGCATTTTCAACAATGCCATGATCGCCGGGTGCGTACTGCACCAGCCAGTCACCCGCCTGCCCATGAATGATGTCGCCATCCGCTGCACGTTCAGCAGCAAACGCAGTGGTTTGCTGAACCGCCAGCACCGGCAACGGCCTGTTGCGATAGCGACCCGCTTCGCCATGCGTGGTCCCGGGTTCTGCCTGATATTTGGCGTCAAAGCGATCGTGCGACACGCTCCAGTGATCGCCGGTTGAACCAGTGATGAGGGCGTCGCCTTGCGCATAGTGATTCAGGCCCTCGCGGCTTTTAATGGCGCCCGGCTGGTCGGCAAAACGCACGGTGACCACTTCGTGTTTCAGATAGCGGCGCGCGCCTGGGTCATTGCGCAGATCAAGTGATGCGGGAATGATGACGTTCAATTTCTGGCTCCACCTCAATCAAAGCAGATCCCGCAGCCGATACCACAGCATTGCCAGCACCAGTGTTGGTGTTCGTAGTAATGCGCCACCGGGAAAGTGACGATGCTGCAGGCGGGCGAATACATCAAAGCGTTCGCTTTGGCCGGCGATGGTGTCGGCCACCAGCTTGCCGGCCATGCCGGCCAGTGCCATGCCATGCCCCGAGAAGCCCTGCAGGTAATAAACGTTGTCCTGCAGGCGGCCGAAGTCGGGTGCGCGATTGAGCGTGATGTCCAGCATGCCGCCCCAGCTGTATTCGATACGCGTGTCACACAGCTGCGGAAATACCTGCAGCATGCGTTTGCGCGTGGCGTCAGCGGTGTTGCCGAAGTCCCGTCCGGAATAGCTGACCCGGCCACCGAACAGCAGACGGTGATCGGCGGAGCGCCGGAAATAATCGAGGATGAAGTTGGTGTCGGCTACTGCCACATTGTGGCGGATCAAGTCACGGATGCGCTGTTCACCCAATACTTCGGTGGCCACGATATAAGTGCCCACCGGCATGATGCGCTGACCCAGCGTGCGGGATAGTTGGCCTGCAGAGGCGTTGCAGCACAGCACTGCTTGATGCGCGTAGATAACCCCGTGCGCCGTAGTGATTTGCAGTGCCTTGTCGCCGCTGATGCCGAGCGCGGCAGAATGTTCGTGAAAAACAACGCCTGCGGCGGCTGCGGCGCGTGCCAGGCCCAAGGTGTAGTTCAGCGGATGTACGTGCGCAGCAGCGCTGTCATGGACGGCGGCGCAATACCGGTCCGTGGCCAGCCACTCGCGCAGTTCCGCACGCTCCAGCAGCTGCAGGCTGCCGTACTGATAATGCTCCTGCAGCTCGCGCACGTAGCGTTGCAGTTCAATGCGTTGGCGCGGCTTGATGGCGGTGTCCAGATGGCCGTGCTGCAGATCGCAGTCAATGTGGTGTTCGCGGATGAGCTGTTCGGTCTGTTGTACGGCTTCGACCGATACATCCCACAACAGCTTGGCGCCTGATGTCCCCAGTTGCGCCTGTAATGGTGCCTGGCCGCTGGAGTATCCGGGGAGAAGCTGTCCACCGCTGCGGCCGGATGCGCCTGCGCCGATGCTGTCCGCTTCCAGCAACACCACCCGGTAACCGCGCTGCGCCAGGTGCAGGGCGGTGGAACAGCCGGCAATACCGCCGCCGATGACACACACGTCGGCGCTGGTTGCGCCGTGCAGGGTGGGAAATGTCGGGGCGTCATTGGCGGTGGCCTGGTAGTAATTCTGCGTTGTCGCACTCGATTTGTCGGTCATGAGCAAATCGTAACCTTTTAACCCGCAAATAGGTTTTTCACGCTGCTTTTCACGCCGCTAACTGTGCTTAAATGCGGCAAGGATTTTCTGTTCACCATCGTCTATGTCGCAACACAAACCATTGATTGGCGTACCCGCGGACCGCAAGTTGCTGGGGCACCATTACTTTCATTGCGTAGGTGAAAAATATCTGGTGGCGATTGTGGAGGGCGCCGACTGCGTACCGGTAGTCATTCCATCACTGGGATATGGCGACCGTCTGGATGCGCTGATTACCCAGCTGGACGGCATTCTCCTGCCCGGCAGCCCGTCGAATATCGAGCCACATCACTATGGTGAGCCCGGCGAACCCGGCACCTTGCATGATCCACAGCGCGATGCCACCACCTTGCCGCTGATTCCGAAAATTGTCGCGGCCGGCATGCCGCTGCTGGCCATTTGCCGGGGTTTTCAGGAAATGAACGTGGCCTATGGCGGCAAGCTGTGGCCCCGGCTGCACGAAGTGCCGGGCCTGAGCGACCATCGTGAAAACGAAGCAGACGAGCTGGATGTTCAATACGGCCCGTCGCACCCGGTCATGCTCGCATCGGGCGGTATCCTGCAACGCATTGCCGGCAGCGACAGTATTGATGTGAACTCGTTGCACTGGCAGGGCGTGCGCGAACTGGCGCCCGGTCTGCAAGTGGAAGCGAGTGCGCCGGATGGCGTGGTGGAAGCCTTCAGTGTGCGCAATGCCCCCACCTTTGCCATCGGTGTGCAGTGGCATCCGGAATGGAAGGCCATGCAGAACCCGTTTTCGGTGGCGCTGTTTGCCGCCTTCGGCAAAGCGGCGTACGCACACGCGGCACAGAACTGAATAGCAAGAGCAGAGAATCCGCAGCATGAGCAAGATTCATACATTCTTCAAAGAACATGGAATTTCCGAAGTCGAGGCGGTGATTCCCGACATGGCCGGCGTGGCACGCGGCAAGATCATGCCGGCGGAAAAGTTTGCTGAAGACGAGGGCATGCGCCTGCCGGAAAGCATTTTTCTGCAGACTGTGACCGGCGACTATCCGGCCGACGAGCGCGCCATCAACCCGGCCGAAATCGACATTGTGCTCAAGGGTGATCCGAATGCCGTGCATGTGGTGCCCTGGGCCGCGGAACCCACAGCACAGGTGATTCATGACAGTTTCTACTCCGATGGTGCGCCGGTATCGATGGCGCCACGCTATGTGCTGCAGAAGATCCTGGCGCTTTACGAGGATCGTGGCTGGCGGCCGGTGGTGGCCCCGGAACTGGAGTTCTACCTGGTTGAACCGAATATCGATGCCGACTACCCCCTCAAGCCGCCGGTGGGTCGCTCAGGTCGGCCGGAGATCGGTCGTCAGTCGTACTCCATCGCCGCGGTCAACGAGTTTGACCCGCTGTTCGACGACATGTATGCCTTCTGCGAGGCCCAGGGCATTGAGATCGATACCCTGATCCACGAAGACGGCGCGGCGCAGATGGAGATCAACCTGATCCACGGCAATGCGCTGTCGCTGGCCGATCAGGTATTCCTGTTCAAGCGCACCGCGCGTGAAGCCGCCATGCGCCACAAGATGTACGCTACGTTCATGGCCAAGCCCATGGCGCGCGAACCGGGCAGTGCCATGCATATTCACCAGAGCGTGGTGGACAAGAACACCGGCAATAACATTTTCAGCAATGCCGATGGCAATGCATCACCACTGTTCTTTGCGCATATCGCCGGCCTGCAGAAATATCTGCCGGCTGCCATGTCGCTGTTTGCACCAAATGTGAACTCGTATCGACGTATCCAGCGCCATCTTGCAGCACCGATCAATACCCAATGGGGTTACGACAATCGCACCGCCGGCCTGCGGGTGCCGGTGTCCGGTCCGGATGCGCGGCGCGTCGAAAACCGCGTTGGCGGTGCTGATGCCAATGCCTATCTGGCCATCGCTGCGTCGCTCGCCTGTGGTTACCTGGGTATGCTCGAAAGTCTGAAGCCCAGCGAACCGGTGACTGGCAGCGCCTATGACCTGCCTTACTCGTTGCCAAGAAATCTCGAAGAATCGCTGCGTTTGTTGCGCGAATCACAACCGCTGATCGAATTGCTGGGCGAGCGGTTTGTGCTGGCCTACACCGCCGTGAAGGAAACCGAATATGAAACCTTCCTGCGTGTGATCAGTTCCTGGGAACGTGAGCATCTGCTGCTCAACGTGTAGGTCAGCCGATAACATGTTCCATGCACGACTGGCGCTCCCCGTGTCCATGTGAGTCGGAATGTCGGGTACACGCGATAAGTCCGCTAACCCGACCTGCAAGATAAATCTCCTGACCTCTTGGCCCGCCGAATACACTGCGTTACGCTCGCGTTATCCCCATCCCTGATAAAGAGGCATCACCATGTCTGTTCAGTCACATCTGACTCCCTCGCTTGCCGTCAAGCTCGCCTGTCTGGGCGTTGCCGCATTGATGCTCGCGGCCTGCGGCAAGAAGGAAGAAGCCGCACCGGCTCCAGTTGCCGCGACTGGCCCGGCGATGGACGACGAGAAGGTACTCAACGTCTACAACTGGTCGGACTACATTGCCGAAGACACGGTCAAGAACTTCGAGGCCAAGTACGGCATCAAGGTCAACTACGACGTGTTCGATTCCAACGAAGTGGTGGAAACCAAGCTGCTCGCCGGTAACACCGGCTACGACCTGGTGATTCCGTCGGCCCAGTTCATGGAACGCCAGATCAAGGCGGGTGTGTTCCAGAAACTCGACAAGGCGCTGCTCACCAATATCGGCAACATGGACCCGGCCATCATGCAGCGCGTCGCCCTGCACGATCCCAACAACGAACATGCCGTGCCCTACATGTGGGGTACCGACGGTATCGGCTATAACGTCGAGAAGGTCAAGAAGATCATGCCCGATGCACCGGTGGACAGCTGGTCGCTGGTGCTGGACCCGAAGGTGGCTGCCAAGTTCAAGGGCTGTGGCATTTCCATTCTGGATGCCGCTTCCGACATCCGCAGCATTGTCCTCATCTACCTGGGCAAGGACCCCAACAGTCAGGATGCGAATGATCTGAAGGCGGTTGAAGATACGCTGATGAAGATCCGTCCCTATGTGCGCAAGATCAATTCCTCGCAGTACATCGAGGATCTGGCCAACGGCGACCTGTGCATTGCGGTGGGTTACAGCGGCGATGTGCTGCAATCGCGCGATCGCGCTGGCGAAGCCAAGAACGGCGTGACGGTGGCGTACTCGGTGCCCAAGGAAGGCACCATCATGTGGTTCGACATGATGTCGATTCCGGCCGATGCCAAGCATCCCAAGAATGCCCACCTGTTCATGGACTATCTGATGACACCCGAAGTCGCGGCGGCCAATTCCAATGCCGTGAACTATGCCAACGGCAATCTGGCGTCGGAACAGTTCATTGATGACGCGGTGAAGAGTGACCCGGGCGTCTATCCGCCTGCCGAAGTCAAAGCCAAGCTGTCACCTGAACTGGCGGTGGGCGACGACTACAACCGGCTGCTGACCCGCACCTGGACGCGCTTCCAGACTGGCAAGTAACGCTATGGCTGGAACCATCCTGTTGGCAGGGCGCGCCAAATCGCGCCCTTACGGCGGCTGGTTCTATCCGAATGCAGGGGCGTGATTCATCACGCCCCTTTTTCATTGCTCGTATCGAGACTCTGACATGGCCTCTACAGCTCTGGATTCTGCCTGTGTACGCAAACCCTGGAATGACCCGAACGAACAGCCGTACATTCGCATAGAACGCGTTACCAAACGCTTCGGGGACTTTGTAGCGGTCAATGATGTTTCGCTGAACATCTATCGCGGTGAATTGTTCTGCCTGCTGGGTGGCTCGGGCTGCGGCAAAACCACCTTGCTGCGCATGCTCGCGGGTTTTGAGGAGCCCAGCAGCGGCAAGATCTTCATCGATGGCCTCGACATGGCCGGCATTCCGCCCTACGAACGGCCGGTCAACATGATGTTCCAGTCCTATGCGTTGTTCCCGCACATGAGCGTGGAACAGAACGTCGGCTTCGGTCTCAAGATGGAACACCTGGCCAAGTCTGAAATTGCCGATCGTGTTGCCAACATGCTCAAGCTGGTGCGCTTGTCGGAGTTCGGCAAGCGCAAGCCACATCAATTGTCCGGCGGTCAGCGGCAACGTGTGGCGCTGGCGCGTGCACTGATCAAACAACCCAAGTTGTTGCTGCTGGATGAGCCATTGGGCGCGCTGGACAAGAAGCTGCGCGAACATACCCAGTTCGAACTGGTGAACCTCCAGGAACAGCTGGGCGTGACCTTTGTGGTGGTGACGCACGATCAGGAAGAAGCCATGACCCTGGCATCACGCATCGGTGTGATGGACCATGGCAAGATCGTGCAGGTGGGCACACCCAAGGATATTTATGAGTTCCCCAACTGCAAGTATGTCGCGGAGTTCATCGGTTCGGTGAATCTGTTTGAAGGGCACCTGACCGCCGATGAGCCGGACCACGTACGTATTGCCTGTCCGGAACTCGAAACGCCGGTATTCGTTGCGCATGGCATCAGCTCGGCGCCGCAGGCCAAGGTATGGGTGGCGATTCGTCCCGAGAAAATCCAGCTGTCGATGCAACAGCCAGCGACTGCTGAAAACTGGACGCGCGGCGTGGTCAAGGAAATTGCCTATATGGGCGACATGTCGGTGTTCCTGGTCAAACTGGCATCCGGCAGGTTGTTGCGTGTGACGCGTCCCAATATGTGGCGCCACGACGACGAAAACATCACCTGGGAGCAGCAGGTGTACCTGCACTGGCATGACACCAGTCCCGTGGTGGTCAGCGCATGAGCAACACTCCGCAACCCAGTCGTGCGCAGTCGCCGCAGGGTGAGGGCTTCAGTGCCGGGGTGCAACTGGCGTTGCGTGCCCTGAAGAGCCTGCCACCGTATCGCTGGACGCAGGCGCGGCTGGCACGCTGGGGCGTGCGCGGGCGTACCTTGGTGATCGCGCTGCCGTATCTGTGGCTGTTGCTGTTCTTTGTTATTCCCTTCGTGATTGTGCTGAAGATTTCCTTTTCGGAAACGCAGATTGCGATGCCGCCGTATCAGCCGCTATTGCAATGGACCGGTGACCGGCTCGCCGACCTGCGGCTCAATATCAATCCGGGCAACTTTCTGTATCTGTGGGAAGACAATCTGTATGTGCTGGCCTTCATCAATTCCATCAAGGTCGCGGCGCTGTCCACCCTGCTGGCGTTGTTGCTCGGTTATCCTCTGGCCTATGCCATCGCGCGCGCCGATGCACGCTGGCGCGGCATTTTCCTGATGATGGTGATCCTGCCGTTCTGGACTTCGTTCCTGCTGCGGGTCTACGCCTGGATCGGCATTCTCAAGAACAACGGCCTGTTGAACAACTTCCTGATCTGGCTGGGTGTTATCGACGAACCCATCGTCATGCTGCAGACCAACTTCGCGATCTATCTGGGCATTGTGTACTCATACCTGCCGTTCATGGTGATGCCGCTATATGCCAATCTCGAGAAGATGGATCTGACCCTGCTTGAAGCAGCTGAGGACCTGGGTTGCCGGCCCATGCGTGCTTTCTTCACGATCACTTTGCCGTTGTCGATGTCGGGTATTGTCGCCGGGTGCATGCTGGTGTTCATTCCGGCGGTTGGCGAGTACGTCATTCCCGCGTTGCTGGGACCGCCGGATTCACTGATGATCGGCAAGGTGTTGTGGACCGAGTTCTTCAACAATCGCGACTGGCCGGTGGCGAGTGCCGTGGCCATTGTGTTGTTGCTGGTGCTGGTGGCGCCGATCGTCTACTTCCAGCGGGTGCAGTCGCGCGAAGCGCAGGCGGGGCACGTATGAAGTCGCGCTCCTGGTTCCGGCTGTCCGCGCTGGTATTCGGCTTTGCGTTTCTGTACATCCCCATCCTGTCGCTGGTGTTTTATTCCTTCAATAAATCGCGATTGGTTACGGTATGGGGCGGGTTCTCCACCGAGTGGTATGGCAAGCTGCTGCAGAATGACCAGATTCTGGACGCCGCATGGCTATCGCTGCGCGTTGCCGCCGTTAACGCCACCGGCGCCACGATCCTGGGTACGCTGGCGGGACTGGCGCTGGCACGCTTCGGTCAATTCAAAGGCCGCACGCTGCTGTCCGGGATGACTACTGCGCCCCTGGTGATGCCCGAGGTGATCACCGGCCTGTCGTTGCTGTTGCTGTTCGTGGCCATGGAGCAGATGTTCGGTTGGCCGGCCGGCCGCGGCGTCACTACCATCACCATTGCGCACATCACCCTGACCCTGTCGTATGTGACGGTGATCGTGCAATCGCGTCTGGCAACGCTGGATGGGTCGCTGGAAGAGGCAGCAATGGACCTGGGCGCCCGACCGGCGCGTGTGTTCCTGTCGATTACGCTGCCCATCATTGCACCGGCACTGATTTCCGGCTGGTTGCTGGCTTTCACCATTTCGCTGGATGATCTGGTCATTGCCAGTTTCGTATCCGGGCCGGGTTCCAGCACATTGCCGATGGTGATATTTTCCAAAGTGCGACTGGGCGTCAGCCCCGACATTAACGCGCTGGCCACCATCATGGTGTCGCTGGTGGCATTGGGGGTGCTGGTGGCCGGAATCGTGATGATGCAGCGCGAACGCAACCGGCAGCGCGATATACAGCTGGCACTCAGCTCGGCGCAGGCATAGATTGAAACTGCTGCCCGCGCTGCCGCACCGCGAGCGTCGCCCGGAAAGTGCGGGCACGGGGGCATGGACGTATGCAACAACTATTCGAACGATTGCTGTTCGCCGACCGGCCGAAGTGGCAGGTCTATCTGTTCGCGGCAGGGTTCACCCTGCTGCTGGTTGGAGGGCTGCGCGCGCTGGGCGTGCTACCGGGTTTTCCGCTGAGCATCGTGCTGCTGTTTTCGGTGGTGGTCAGCGCGGTCGTCGGCGGCTTCTGGCCGGGAATGCTCAGCGCCTTCATCTGCGTGATTTTTGCAGGGTCGGTGGTTGTGGCGCTGCGCAGGGCGACGTATCCCGGCCTGAGCGTGCCGCAGCTGACATGGACCATTCCATTCGTTGTGCTCAGTGTCTGCATCTGCCTGCTGCTGGAGGCATTGCACCGCTCCGGCCGGCGTAGTGCCGCCTCGCAACGGTTATACGTCTCGACGCTTGCCAACATCAGCGACGCCATCATTACCACCGATCCGCAGGGCCGTATCGGGTACTTGAACCGGGCGGCCGCTGAGTTGCTGAAACGTAATATTGAGGAGGTGACCGGCCAGCCATTTGAAGCCGTGGTCGATATCCGTGACGTCACCACAGGAGGCAAGTCCGCGTCGTTTGTCGACCGCGTGCGTGTCGCCAGTGCCACCGTGCATGCAGGCGCACGGCAGGTTTTGTATTGCCCGGATGGACGGCAGGTACCCATCGAAGCGAGCGCAGCGCCAGTGCGCGATCCATCGGGCGAACTGCTCAATGTGGTAATTACCATCCATGACTGCAGCGAACAGCGGCAAATCGAGCGCGCCCTGCAGGAACGGCTGGCCTTGCAGGCGAGGTTTGAACTTGTTGCGGCAGCGGTGCCAGGCGCCGTACATGAAATGCGCGTGTTGCCTGATCAGCGTCGACAGCTCAACTACGCCAGTCCTTCCTTCAGGGACATTGTCGGCCTCGACCCTGAATCATTGCGGGAAGATGCTGCGAGTCTGCTCGCCATGATTCATCCGGAAGACCACCAAAGGATGCGCGGGGTGATTGATAGTGCTGCACGTGAACTGAAGCCGGTGGGTGTTGAGTACCGCATAGTGACGCCGCATCGCGGGATACGCTGGGTGGCCCTGGCGGCCGTGCCCTCACGTGAAACGGATGGCAGCACGCTATGGCGTGGGGTGCTCACGGATGTCACCGAACGCAAGCGTGCCGACGAACGCCTGCGCGCCTCGCAGTTGCAGTTGCATGCCGCTCTGGAGGCCGGCGACATGGGCGTGCTGATGATCGATCTGGCCTCGGGTGTGGTGGAGATGGACGCAACCGCTCGTCGGTTGTGGAATCTCCAGGGCGTCACCGACCCGGTGCTCACTACCAGACACTTACTGTCAGTCATGCATCCCGACGACGTGCAAACGGTGCGGGAAGAATTTCAACAGCTGGCCACCGGCGTGCAGATGCATGACGGGGCTCAGATGCATACCAGCGAGTATCATCTGGCCCTGGCGGGCGAGGAGGATCGCTGGCTGTTGTGCCGCGGGCGCGTATACGCGGACGAAACGACTGGCAGACAGGTGAAGGTTGGTGTGATCCTGGACACCACGCACCATCGTCGCAAGGAAGAACAGCGCTTGCATTCACAGAAGCTGGAGGCGCTTGGGGTTCTGGCGGGCGGCATTGCCCACGACTTCAACAACCTGCTGATGGCTATTGCGGGTAATGCCAGGCTGTTGCTCGAAGACTTGCCGGCTGCGGACCCGATGCTCACCAGTGTCCAGGAAATCGACAAGGCCGCGGCGCGTGCTGCAGAACTGGTGCGCCGCATCCTCTCGTTCAGCAGTGTCCAGGAGTCAACTCAGGAGCAGTACGCCACTGACCTGCGGCCGGTACTGGATGAAGTGCTGGGTCTGGCGCGTGCGGTGTTGCCCGTCAAGGTGTCGATCCAGTTGAGCATTCCGGACACACTTCCCGCGGTGGCGGCCGACAGCAGCCAGGTACATCAGGCGCTGATCAACCTGCTGACCAATGCTGCCGATGCGGCCGCAGCAGCCGATGGCATTGTCCAGCTGCTGGTCGACGTGGTGAATATCGGGATGCCAGATGCCGATGAGGTTCCTGAACTGGAGCCGGGCAGGTATGTGCGCATTGCAGTGTCCGATCATGGCAAGGGTATCGACCGCGATATGCAGCAACGGATCTTCGATCCGTTCTTCACTACCAAGGCCACCGGCAAGGGCACCGGTCTTGGGCTGGCTACCGTGCACGGCATCATGAAGAGCATCGAGGGTGCGGTTACCGTGGACAGCGAGCCGGGTCATGGCGCGACATTTTCCCTGTATTTTCCGGTGCAGGATGATATGCCGGTGGTGGATGAGCCCAGGACCACAGCCCGGCCGGGGACACGCAAGGCGCACATTCTGTATGTCGACGACGAAGAGTCGCTGGTATTCCTGATGACACGGACCCTGCAGCGCATGGGGCATCGTGTAACGGCCTGCGACGCGCCTGAACAGGCGCTGGCAGCCTTCAGGGCCAACCCGGACGATTTCGATCTGATGGTCAGCGATATGGCCATGCCGGGCATGTCAGGGCTGGAGCTGGCCGAACAGGTGCTGGCGGCCAGGCCGCAATTGCCGTTTGTCATCACCAGCGGTTACGTGGATGCCGCCGCCATGGCGCGTGCCCAGGACATTGGTGTGCTGCAGATGATCATGAAGCCCAACACGGTCGACGAGCTCAGTGAGGTGCTGAATGCAATCCTGCAGAAGGAGAGCGTCGCCAATGCCTGAGAACCGGTTCAAGGTCTCGATCAACGGATGCAGTGCAAGACGGAACGGCGCAAAAGAAAGCAGCGATGCGCCCTTCAGTGAGACTTTGAACAGGTTCTGAGAGGGCCGTAACGCGACCGGTTCAGCCCAGCGTGACCTGTTCCGGCTGATTGATGAAATAGCCCTGGATGTATTCAAGTCCGAGTTGCCACAGCACCGCCATGGTATTGGCATCCTCGACGCGCTCGGCGATGGTGCTGATTTGCTTGAGTTTGGCCGCATCCACCAGCACGCGCAGTTGTTCCTGCACGGCCATGTCCACTGCCAGGCCTTGCATCAGCGCACCGTCGATCTTCAGGTAATCCAGCGGCAGGCTGTTCATGAGCTGCACGGGTTCGCGCGCCTTGCCCGCGTGTTCCAGTGCAATCTTGAAGCCGGTATTGCGCAGTTGCGTCGCCAGTTCCTGGGTGTGCTTGAGATAACCGGTGGCGACCTGCTCGCTGATCTCGAAGACAATGCGGCCCGGATCAACACGGGTAGCCTTGAGCTGGTTTTCCAGCCACACAGGCAGCGAGCGATCCAGTACCGAATCCTTCGACAGACGCACGAACAGCTTCTGCACCTTGCGTGTGGCGCAGAAGGAAATTGCGGCGCCGATAATCCAGCGATCGATGTTCTTCATCAGGTCGTTGCGTTCGGCAGCGGCGAGAAACTCGGTGGGGATCACCTCCTTGCCCTGTTCGTCCAGCATGCGCACCAGCACATCCATCATGCCCTTGTCTTCACCACTCATGGTGACGATGGGTTGCTGCAACAGGCGAAACCGGTTTTCCATCAGCGCGGTTTTGATCAGCCGCACCCAGATCTTGTCGTTGGCCTGCTGGCGCGTGTCGTCATCCAGATGATCGACGGTTTCAGTGCGATTGCCACCCTGTTGCTGCGCCTGTTGCACGCCCTGCAGCGCGTCCTTGATCACCACATCCAGATTGACGCCCTGTGAGGCAATCAAGCCGATGCCGATGGTGCAGGTGCAATGCACGGACTTGTCGCCCACCGCAAATACATGGGCGGCAATCTTGCGCGTCACGCTGGCGCACCAGGCCTCCACATCGCTGCGGGTGCCGCGTTCGGCGAGCACGAAGATCTGACAGTCGCCGAAGCGCCCGGCTACGTCGCTCGGTTGCAGGTGTTCCTTGATCAGGTCGGCGAATTGCGCGACGAAGTGTTCCACCTGCGTCTGGCCCAGTTCATCCATCAGCGCAGTGAATTTGTCCGGCTGGATGCAGATCAGTTCACGCACGCCGCCGCGCAGAGGTTGCTGCAAGCTGGTCTGCAGCCTGCTGATGAAGAAGCGCCGCTGCAGGAATCCGGTACTCGCATCGCGCTCCAGTACATCCCGCATCTGTTCGTTGAGGGCGCGAGTGTCCGACTTGTGAGCGGGGACGCGCAGCTGTACTGCCGGATCGCCTTCAATTTCCACCGGCTGCAACTGCAGTTCCAGCGACAGCGAGGTGCCGTTGGCGGATCGCGCCGACACTTTCAAACCATGATTGGCCCACTTGCCCTGCAGGCAGGCTACCAGCGCGCCTTTGAGCGTCGCGTGGCTGTCGGCGTCGAAAAAGTCCATGAAGGGCTGGCCATTCATGACGTCGATGTCGGTGTGGCCCAGCAGCTTCAGCCAGGCCGGGTTCGGGTCCACCAGAATGCCTTCCTGGACATGCGCGATGGCATCGGCCGAATCGGACATCAGATTCTTGAGCTGGCCGCGATATTCGTGAGCTGCATTGATGGTGGTGGCCAGCTTGTGCTCGACGCGGAAACTGGTCAGTTCGCGGGTGACCACGGCTTGCAGACGCCGGGAATTGCTCAAGGTGACCACATCGCGCGCGCCCAGTTGCATGGCATGCGCGATGACATTTTCGTCAAGTTGTTCGCGCACGATCAGGGCGGGCACCTTGGGCGCAAACTGTTTCAGGGCCTGCAGGAGCGTGACGGTTTCGCCGGGGTCGGCACCGACCATGGCCAGCACCATATGGGTATTGATCTGGGCCAGGGTCTCACTCAGATCGCTCAGCTCGCTCACCCAGTGGCAGTGCACTGCATGGCCGGCCTTGCGCAACGTGCTGTTGATGAACTCAACGTGATCCTGATGACGAGCCAGGATGACCATCGGCACGGCACTGTTCTCGGACGAATCCAACACGGCAACCCTCTTGCGCTAGAAGTCAGCTGCGGGTCAGCACCGGGCTGCCCGACCTAAATCGGGTCTGATACTAACAACAAGCGTTTGCTCAAAATGGGACGGGAGTCTTGGATGTGCGACCGGAGATTTCCCGGACCAGCTTCGGTACCAGATAGCCGGGCAAGGTCGCAGTGAGCTGCTGCAGCAGCGCCTGGGCCTGTACCTCAGGAACTTCAAAATGCGCTGCCCCCTGGACTCGATCCAGCAAGTGCAGGTAGTAGGGCAGTATCCCGGCGGCAAACAGGGATTCACTGAGGTCGATCAGCGCCGTGGCCGAGTCATTGATGCCCCTTAGCAACACCGACTGGTTCAGCAGGGTCACGCCACTGTCCTGCAAGGCCTGACAGGCCCTGGCGACGCTGGTATCCAGTTCCCGGGCATGGTTGGCGTGCAGCACCATCACCTTCTGCAGGCGCAGGCCGCGCAGCCATGACAGCAGCCCGGCATCCACGCGTTCGGGCAGCACGATGGGCTGGCGGCTGTGAATACGCAGCCGGTTAACATGGGGAATCTGCTCGAGGTGCCGGGTCAGCTCGCGCAGCCGGCGGTCGTTCAGGCTGAGCGGGTCGCCGCCGCTCAGGATGACTTCGTGAATGGATGGGTCGGTGCGAATGGCCGCCAGCGCCGTGTGCCAGTGATCACTGCTGGCGGTTTCCGCGCCGTAGGGAAAATGGCGTCGAAAGCAATAACGGCAATGCACGCCGCAGGCGCCGGTGGCGATCAGCAGGGCTCGGCCCTGGTACTTGTGCAGTACGCCGGGGGCAATGCGGCTGCGGATATCGCCCACGGGATCAGCGTTAAATCCCTGGATTTCCTGCAATTCCGCACCGAGCGGCAGGACCTGCAACAATAAGGGATCAGCTGGATTGCCGCGCTGCATGCGTGCCACAAAGCTGCGGGGCACACGCAAGGGGAATAGCCGGGCAGCCGCCCGCGCGGCTGGCAGCAAGGCTGGGTCCAGTTGCAGAAGATTCAGCAGCTCTTCCGGATCGGTTACCGCCTGGGCCAGGGCATGTTGCCAGCGCGGCAATGTGGCAGGCGGGTTGGCAGCCGGTTTTTGCTGGTCGGATGGTGGGCTAGCGGCTATCATCGCCGGCCTTTTTACCAGATCGACTGTCAAGGGTCTGGCCAATTTTTGGACATTCACGCTTCAGACGCTGCTTCAGATACCTAAGGTGCCGACATGGCTAGCTACAGCACAAACGAATTCAAATCCGGGCTCAAGATCATCCTTGATAACGACCCCTACACCATTGTTGAAAACGAAATGGTCAAACCCGGCAAGGGCCAGGCGTTCAATCGGGTGAAAGTGCGTAACCTGAAAACCGGCCGTACCGTCGAGCGCACCTTCAAGTCGGGCGATTCGGTGGAAGGCGCGGACGTGGTCGAAACCGAAATGCAGTATCTGTACAGCGACGGCGAGTTCTGGACCTTCATGGTGCCGGACAATTTCGAGCAGTACACCGCCGGCAAAGAAGCCATGGGCGACACGCCACAGTGGATCAAGGATGGGATGAATTGCACCGTCATGTTGTGGAATGGCCAGCCGCTGTCAGTCACCCCGCCGGCACATGTGGAATTGAAGATCGTCGAGACGGACCCTGGCATGCGCGGCGATACCGCCACGGGCGGCTCCAAGCCTGCCAAGCTGGAAACCGGTGCGGTGGTGCGTGTGCCGCTGTTCATCGCCGAAGGTGAGGTGGTGCGTGTCGATACCCGTACCGGTGAATACCTGGCGCGCGGCAAGGGTTGATGTGATTCGGGGCGGAGTCGCCCCGCAAACACAGGTAGGGGTCAGGCATGCCTGACCCTTTGTTTTTTAAAATGCCTCATCAGATGGCAGCGTCTCGATTCAGAATAACTTTCCAGGGCCGCCGTGAATCCATCCATGGAGGCTTCGGCGCAAACTTGCAACGCTGCACTATCCTGCTGCGCTGCAAGCCGGGGTTTGCCTTCCAAGACAAACCCGTTCGACGCAGTGCGTCGAACCCATGTTTGCGACGACCCTGGAAAATCTTTCTGAACCAAGCCTCTGCGGATTCTGCATGTGAGTTCCTATGCAAGAACAAGCTGAACTGCCCCTCCTGCGTCTGAAGCGCAATGAAGATCGCCGCCTGTCGGCCGGTCATTTGTGGGTGTTTTCCAACGAAGTCGATACTGCCGCAACGCCGTTGACCGGCTTCAAGCCGGGCGAGCTGTGCCAGGTCATGTCAGCGCGCGACAAGTTCATGGGCTTTGCCTATGTGAATCCACGGGCGTTGATCTGTGCGCGCATTCTGGGCCGCGATCCGCAGCATCCGCCGGGTGACAAGGGCCTGATCGTGCATCGCCTGCAAGTGGCGTTGTCGCTGCGCGAGCGGGTATTTGCTGAGCCGTTTTATCGCCTGGTGTACGGCGAGTCTGATCAGTTGCCCGGTCTGGTGCTGGATCGCTTTGGCGATGTGGTAGTGGGCCAGATCAGCACCGCCGGCATGGAAGCGATGAAGGACCAGATCGTCGCGGCGGTGAAGCAGGCCATCAATCCCGCGGGCATGCTGTGGAAGAACGACAGCGGCGCACGCGAGCTGGAAGGCCTGGAGTCCTATGTGGATACGGCATTCGGTGAGGTGCCCGAGGTGTTGCAGCTGCAGGAAAGCGGCGTGACCTTCAGTGTGCCGGTGCTGGAGGGCCAGAAGACCGGCTGGTTCTACGATCAGGCGTTCAACCGGCAGGCGCTGCTCAAGTACGTCAAGGGCGCCAAGGTACTGGACGTATTCAGTTACCTTGGTGCGTGGGGACTGACGGCGGGCAAGGCCGGTGCGACCGAGGTTACCTGTGTGGATTCATCCGCCAAGGCGCTGGAATATGTGAATCAGAGCGCCCTGGCGAATGATCTCACGGTCACCACGCTCAAGGGCGATGCCTTCGACGTGCTGGAAAAGCTGCATCAGGAAAAGCGCAAGTTCGACATCGTCATCATCGACCCGCCGGCGTTCATCAAGCGCAAGAAAGACATCCCCAAGGGCGAGGCGGCCTACAAGCGGCTTAATCAGCTGGCCATGCAGCTGGTGGAACGTGATGGCCTGCTGGTGTCGTGCTCATGCTCCTACCACCTGCATGGTGATGTGTTGATCGATGCCATCCAGCGTGCCGCGCGGCACTTGAACAAACATGCACAAATCATCGAGGTCGGCGGGCAGGCGCCGGATCATCCGATTCATCCGGGCATTGAGGAAACGCGCTATCTGAAGGCATTTATTGCGCGTGTGGTCGCGGAGTAAGACTACCCTCACCCCGGCCCTCTCCCAAGGGGAGAGGGAACTTATGTGTCATGGTTTGCGAGATAACCCTCTCCCAGCGGGAGAGGGCAGGGTGAGGGGTCGAGGGAACGATGGCATCATTCACTGACAGGCCCTAACATTGTCAGTTCATGCTTACCTATCCAGAAATCAGCCCCATCATCTTTTCCGTCGGTCCGTTCGCCGTTCGCTGGTACGGGTTGATGTATGTCATCGGCATCTTTGGCGGCTGGTATCTGGCGCGCTGGCGTGCTGCACAGCCGGGGTCGACCTGGAAAGCCATCGATGTCGATGATCTGATTTTTTTCGCCGCCATGGGCCTGATCATCGGCGGACGGCTGGGCTGGGTGCTGTTCTACGGTCTCGAGGACATGATCCGTGAACCGTCGCGCGTGCTGCGTATCTGGGAAGGCGGGATGTCGTTTCATGGCGGCATCATTGGCGGCATGCTGGCAATTGCGTTGTTTGCGCGGCGTCGGGGCAGGAGCGTCGCCGATGCACTGGATTTCACCGCGCCTCTGCCGGCACTGGGACTGTTTACCGGACGCATCGGCAATTTCATCAATGGCGAACTATGGGGCAAGCCCACCGACGTACCCTGGGCATTCGTTGTGAATGGCACGCCGCTGCATCCCTCGCAGCTATACGAAGCGTTTCTGGAAGGCATGGTCCTGTTCACCATCGTGTGGGTGTTTACCCGCAAGCCGAGGCCCCAGCTGGCAGCGACCAGCCTCTGGCTGATGTGTTACGGCATCTTCCGTTTCGCCGTCGAATTCGTGCGCGTGCCCGATGCCAATCGCGGCTATCTGCTGTGGGGGTGGGTGACCGAAGGGCAGTTGCTGTGTGTGCCGATGATTGTTGTCGGCGCGTACTTCCTGGTGCGTGCCTATCGATTGAATCGTCCCAGCGGTAACTATGTCGGTATGCAACGGACACGAGTTGAAGCGTGAAGCAATACCTCGACCTCATGCGCCTGGTGCGCGACACGGGCCTGGAAAAGACCGATCGTACCGGAACGGGCACCCGTTCAATCTTTGGTCATCAGATGCGCTTCAATCTGGCCGATGGCTTTCCCATGGTGACTACCAAGAAGCTGCATCTGCGCTCCATCGTGTACGAGCTGCTGTGGTTCCTGCGCGGCGATACCAACATCAAGTATCTGAAAGATCACAATGTATCCATCTGGGATGAATGGGCCAATGAGCAGGGCGAATTGGGTCCGGTGTATGGACGCCAGTGGCGTGCATGGCCATTGCCCGATGGCGGCTATATCGACCAGATCAGCCGTACTGTCGATCTGATTCGCCGCAATCCGGATTCGCGCCGCATCCTGGTCAATGCGTGGAATGTGGCCGAGCTGGAGCAGATGGCACTTACCCCTTGTCATGCTTTGTTCCAGTTCTGGGTGGGGGATGGCAAGTTGTCCTGCCAGCTGTATCAGCGCAGTGCCGATATTTTTCTCGGGGTACCATTCAACATCGCCTCCTATGCGCTGCTGACGCATATGTTTGCGCAGCAATGCGACTTGCAGGTGGGCGATTTCATCTGGACCGGCGGCGATTGCCATTTGTATCTGAATCATCTCGAACAGGCCGAACTGCAGCTGTCGCGCGAACCGCGTCCCCTGCCGACGCTCACGATCAAGCGCCGCCCGGCCTCGATATTTGAGTACCAGTTTGAAGATTTCGAGCTCAGCAACTACGACCCACATCCGCACATCAAGGCGGCGGTGGCCATCTGACATATCGGTTCATATCCGTTCGGCAATCAACCAAGCACCCACATGGCAAGCAAGCAAAAACGCAACAGCAGCAAGACCGTCAGAAACAAAGCCCCTGCAAGGAAACCGGTCAATAAAAATCTGATTCATTCCGAACTGGTGGAGGTACGTAATTCGCCTATTCACGGTCGCGGCGTGTATGCCGCCCAGCCGATCAGGAACGGCACCCGGGTGTATGAATATCTCGGTGAGCGCATCAGCCATGCCGAAGCCGACCGGCGTTTCTGGCAAAAACGTGATGATGATGGGCACACCTTCCTGTTTGTAGTGAACCGCAAGACCGTCATTGATGGCACGCATCAGGGCAATGATGCGCGCTTTATCAATCATCGCTGCGATGCCAATTGCGAAACCATCACCGAAGACAATCGCATCTTTATCGAGACCACGCGTGACATCAAAGCCAATGAAGAGCTGGGCTATGACTATCAGCTGACCTGGAGTGAGGCAGACACGCCGGAAGATCTGGCGCTGTACAACTGTCGTTGCGGTTCGCAGAACTGTCGCGGCACCATGCTCGATGAACTGTCCATCGAACAGCATCTGGCGCAGGAGCGCGCCCAGCGCAAGCGAGCCAAGGCACGTGCCGCAGCGAAGGCCGTCGGCAAGAAACCCGGCAAGGCGGCGGTCAAGAAAGCTGCGAAAAAGAAAAAGGCTGGCAAACGGGGCGGCAAGTGAGCCTGTCGCTGATCGTCGCCGTGGCTGATAACGGCGTGATTGGTCAGCGCAATGGCCTGCCCTGGCGGTTGCCCGAGGATCTGAAGCGGTTCAGGACGCTGACCATGGGCAAGCCCGTGATCATGGGCCGCAAGACGTTCGACTCCATCGGCAAGCCGTTACCCGGGCGTATCAATATCGTGATAACGCGGCAAGCGGGGCTGTCGTTGCCCGGCTGTCTGGTGGTTGATTCGTTGCCTGCCGCCATTGCTGCTGCGGGCGCAGTCGACGAAGCCATGATCATTGGCGGGGCAGAGGTTTATCGTCAGGCGCTACCGACAGCCCAGCGTGTATATCTGACTCGGGTGCATGCACAGGTAGAGGGTGATGCCTGTTTTCCCGAGCTGAACGCGCAGCAGTGGCGCGAGCTGGAGCGTGAGGATTATCCTGCCGACGAGCGTCACGCCTATGCGTACAGTTTTGTGATCCTGGAGCGACAGAACCAATGACATCACTCCTCCAAACGCCGGAATGGCAGGCACTCAATACACTTTTGCAGACCGATGGAAAGTTGCATCTGCGCGATCTGTTCGCGGCCAACCCGCAACGTTTCACCGAGTTTTCGCGGTGCGAAATGGATCTATTGTTCGATTTCTCGCGACAGCGAGTTACCGCGCCGATATTGCAGGGTCTGTTGAAATTGGCTGAAGCGCGCGGCCTGCGCCAACGCATTGCCGCCATGTTCGAAGGCGAGATCATCAACACCACCGAACAGCGTGCGGTGCTGCATACGGCGCTGCGCGCCGGTCCCGGGCGCAGCATTCAGGTGAATGGCAAGGATGTCATGCCCGAAGTGCGCGCCAACCTGGAGCGCATGCGCAATTTTGTTGATGGGGTGCATACCGGGCGCGTTGCCGGCTTTACCGGCAAGCACTTCACCGACATCGTCAATATCGGTATCGGTGGTTCCGATCTGGGTATCGTGATGGCCACCGAAGCGCTGGCGCGCTACCGCCATCGCAACATCAGTCTGCACTGCGTCTCCAATATCGACGGCTCACAATTGGCCGACGTACTGGAGAAGCTCGATGCGGCGCGTACCTTGTTTGTGGTGTGCTCAAAGACCTTTACCACGCTGGAGACATTGAGCAACGCCAAGCTGGCGCGGCAATGGGTGGTGGATCGGCTGGGGGCGGGTGCGGTGTCGCGCCATTTTGCGGCGGTTTCGACCAACGCCAGGGCGCTCGATGCTTTCCTGATCGCACCGCAGAATCGCTTCACCATGTGGGACTGGGTGGGCGGACGCTACTCGTTGTGGTCGGCTGTGGGCCTGTCCATCGCGCTGGCCATCGGCATGGACAACTTCGAGCTGATGCTGGAGGGCGGACGTATCATGGATGAACACTTCCAGTCGGCGCCCTTCGAAAACAACTATCCGGTGCTGATGGGTTTGCTGGGTGTGTGGAACCGCAATTTTCTGGGGCTGGATTCCCACGCTGTGCTGCCCTATGACTCACGGCTGCATCGCTTCCCGGCTTACTTGCAGCAGCTGGACATGGAAAGCAACGGCAAGCGCGTGACGTACGATGGTAAGCCTGTTGAGTGCGACACCGGCGCTGTACTGTGGGGCGAGCCGGGTTCGAATGCCCAGCACTCGTTCTTCCAGTTGCTGCATCAGGGCACGGCGCGGGTATCGCTGGATTTCATTGCCCCGGTGAATGCGTCCAGCGACTATCAGGGACAACAGAACCTGGCGCTGGCCAACTGTTTTGGTCAGGCACAGGCCTTTGCGCTGGGTTATGGAGAGGGTGAGGTGCGCACGGAACTGAAAGCACGCGGCTTGGATGAAGCGGCAATTGAGCGTCTGGCGCCACACAAGATTCATCCGGGCAATCGGCCCAGCTCCCTGCTGCTGTTTCCGCGTCTGGGTCCCAAGACCCTGGGCAAGTTGATTGCCCTGTACGAACACAAGGTATTCGTGCAAAGCGTGATCTGGGGCATCAATGCCTTCGATCAATGGGGGGTCGAACTGGGCAAAAAACTGGCCGATTCGCTGGTGCCGGTGCTGGACAAGCCGGAGCTGGCCGCAGAGTCAGCGCCAGCGTTGCAGGGACTGCTTGGTCATGTAAGCAAGTGGCACAAATAGGTCGTTGGCAATGCTATTGCGTGCTTGATATTCCTTGCATCTTTGCAGGTCGGGTTTTACACCCGACATTCCGAAGAAGTCGGGTGTAAAACCCGACCTACAAGAATGCGCGCAATGGATATCGTCTTGGGTATGATCAGAACCCGTCAACAGTTTCGGTAAAAGAGAAGATTGAATGAAAGGAATTGTTCTCGCCGGCGGCTCCGGCACCCGTTTGCACCCAGTCACGCTGGGGGTCAGCAAGCAGTTGTTGCCGGTGTATGACAAGCCCATGGTGTACTACCCGCTGTCGACCCTGATGCTGGCCGGCATTCGTGACATCCTGCTGATCTCCACGCCCTTTGATTTGCCCCTGTATCGCCGCTTGCTGGGCGATGGCCATCAGTGGGGTATCAATCTCCAGTACGCGGAACAACCCAGTCCGGATGGTCTGGCGCAGGCGTTTACCATTGGTCGGTCATTCATTGGCAGTGAACGGTGCGCGCTGGTGCTGGGTGACAATATTTTCTATGGACATGGGCTATCCGGGCAGTTGCAAAACGCGGTGAATACACCCGGTGCCACGGTATTTGCCTATCGCGTCAAAGACCCGGAACGTTATGGAGTGGTGCATTTCAACGAGCAGGGCAAGGCTCTGGGTATCGAAGAAAAGCCCCGGCAGCCGAAATCCAACTATGCCGTTACGGGTCTGTATTTCTATGACAACGATGTGGTCGATATTGCGGCCAGTCTCAAGCCGTCGGCACGCGGCGAATATGAAATCACCGATGTGAACAAGGCTTATCTTGAACGTGGCACACTGAACGTCGAGCTGTTCGGGCGAGGTGTGGCCTGGCTGGATACCGGCACGCATGAATCTCTGTTGCAGGCCGGCATGTTTATCGAGGCGCTGGAAAGTCGTCAGGGATTGAAGGTGGCCTGTCCCGAAGAAATTGCCTATCGCGCTGGCTATATTGATGCGCCGCAGTTGCAGCGGCTTGCCGCGGGTCTTGGCAAGTCGGGCTATGGCGCTTACCTGCTTGACATTCTTCATGAAAACAGGCTCAGAGAAACAAACTGATTATGGAATTCATCCCCACCGCACTGCCCGAAGTTGTACTGATCAAGCCCAGGATCTTTGGCGATGCACGCGGTTATTTTCTGGAGAGCTGGTCGCAACCCAAGTTCGCTGCTGCCGGCATCCACGCGCAGTTCGTGCAGGACAATCACAGCCATTCCTCGCAGTGGATATTGCGCGGCATGCATTATCAGATCCACAACACTCAGGGCAAGCTGGTGCGGGTCTCGCGCGGAGCAGTGTATGACGCGGTGGTTGATATGCGCCGCAGTTCGCCAAACTTTGGCAAGTGGATGGGTGTCGAACTGAATGACAGCAACCATCACATGCTGTGGGTGCCGCCGGGTTTTGCGCACGGCTTTCTGGCGCTCACCGATAACGTGGACTTCCTGTACAAGTGCACTGATGTATATGCGCCTCAGCATGAACGCACACTTCGCTGGGATGACCCGGCAGTGGGTATCGAATGGCCGATTCCAGCCGGTGTGCGGCCGCAACTGGCTGCACGGGACGCTGGTGCAGCCGGGCTTGCCGAACTTGAGGTGTTCGCATGACCGTAGCGCCTTTGCGGGTGCTGGTCATTGGCGCTGGTGGTCAACTCGGACGTGCGCTGATCGCTGCAGTACCGGCGAATGTACAGGCGCGTGCGGTAACTCGTGCCGAACTGGATATTGGTGATCTTGCCAGTGTGCGGCAGGTGATCGAATCCTTCCGGCCGGAGGTGGTGATCAATGCCGCTGCGTATACCTTGGTGGATAAAGCCGAAAGCGAAACAGCCGCCGCGGAGCTGGGCAATGTTCAGGGACCGCGTAATCTTGCGCAGGCGGTGCGGGAGCTTCCCGACGCTCGCTTGCTACATGTATCCACCGACTTTGTGTTTGACGGCAGTCAGTCCATTCCCTATGCACCCGATGCGGCTACTGCGCCGCTGGGTGTATATGGCCGGACCAAGCTCGATGGTGAGCTGGCGGTTCGCGGAGTGCTGGGGAAACGGGCGCTGGTGTTGCGCACTGCCTGGGTGTATGACGCCACAGGCAAGAATTTCCTGTGTACCATGCTGCGCCTGATGAATGAGCGCGGCGCGGTCAGGGTAGTTGCAGATCAGGTGGGTACGCCCACCTGCACGCACTCGCTGGCTGAAGTCCTGTGGCAGTTCGTGGCTCGGCCTGACCTGGCGGGAACCTTTCACTGGACCGACGCAGGCGTGGCCAGCTGGTACGACTTTGCGGTCGCCATTGCCGAGGAAGCAGTGGCATCGGGCGTGGTGAAGTCCATGCCGGAAGTCACGCCCATAGCGACGCACGAATACCCGACGCCGGTGCGTCGCCCGGCTTTTAGCGTGCTGGACAAGTCTGCGACCTATGCGGCGCTGGGCCTGCCGCCAGTGCATTGGCGCGTGCGCCTGCGTGAAGTGATGGCGCAGGTACGGTTGTAGATGCGTAGGGGCGGTTCGCGAACCGCCCCCTGTAAGCGTCCCCTGCGGCGGTATGTTTGGGAGATTCGGTGTGAAGAATTTGTTGATCACCGGCGGCGCCGGTTTTATTGGTTCCAATTTCGTGCATCACTGGCTGGCACAGCATCCGGGTGACCGGGTGGTGGTGCTGGATGCCCTGACTTATGCCGGCAACCTGGCCAACCTCGACGGCATACGCCAGCGCCCCGAGCTGCGTTTTGTGCACGGCGATATCGGGAATACCGAACTGGTTGAATCGCTGTTGCGCGACGAAAACATCGACACGCTGGTGCACTTTGCCGCAGAGTCGCATGTCGATCGCTCCATCCACGGGCCGGACGCATTCATCACCGCCAATGTGCTCGGCACGCACTCCCTGCTCAAGGCTGCTCGCAAGGTCTGGCTGGATGAGCGCAGGCTTGCTGAACACCGCTTCCACCATGTGTCTACCGATGAGGTTTACGGTTCGCTTGGGCCATCCGATCCGGCGTTCACTGAAACCACCCCCTATGCTCCCAATTCACCGTATTCGGCCAGCAAGGCAGCTTCCGATCATCTGGTGCGCGCCTATCACCACACCTACGGTCTGAAGGTCACCACCAGCAACTGCTCGAATAACTACGGGCCGTATCATTTCCCGGAAAAACTGCTCCCGCTGATGATCGTCAACATTCTGGAAGGCAAGCCGCTGCCGATCTATGGCGACGGCAAGAATGTGCGCGACTGGCTGCATGTGGCCGACCACTGTCGTGGTATTGAGCTGGTGTTGCAACAAGGCCAGACCGGCGAGGTGTACAACATTGGTGGTGGCTCCGAGGCCGAGAACATCTACCTGGTACAACGGTTGTGTGCGATCGCCGATGAGACCTTTGCCGGGAATGGCGAATTGAAAGCCCGTTTCCCAAATGCGCCAGCGGCCAGCGGCAGACCCAGTGCCGACCTGATTACCTACGTTAAGGATCGCCCCGGCCACGACCGCCGCTATGCCATCAATTGCGGCAAGATTGAAAGCCAGCTCGGATATCGGGCTCAAGTCAGCATCGATGCGGGTCTGCGCGACACTTTTGCCTGGTATCTGGCCAATGAACCCTGGTGGCGCGGCGTGATGGATGGTAGCTACAGGCAGTGGCTGGAAAAGCATTACTCATGAGGTGGTCCGACTGCAGCCGGATTTACAGGGAAACTCAAGTTTCCGCCGTAGGCAAGACTCTGGGCTGGGAGCAAACCCAGTTCTTTTAATTAAGTTGCGGCAGGTGCATCCCGCCCCTAGAATCGCCGCCGAATTTCATAACAAATAAAGCAAGGGAAAGGGCGAGTGAAAGTTTCACGAATGGCGGGTATTTCGATGTCAGTGAGCTCTGGTTTGCGGCGTGTTGTAGTCGCAACTTTCAATTTGATGATGGTCATTGTTTCCTTGTCCGTTACCGCGCAAACGGTCACGCCTACTGCCGAACAGATGCAGATGTTCAACAGCCTGGATCCTGCCACGCAGCAGACGATCCTGCAGAGTCTTGGTCAGGGGGGCTTACCAAACCTCGGCCAGGGTGGACTGAATACCGGCAATACCGGCGCGAGTTCGACGGGCAATAACACACAAAACATAAACTCCAACGGTCAGCGCACGACTCTTCAGACCAATCGAAGAAATATGGCATTGTTTGAGCCGCCCAAATTGAAGGGGGAAGAGACGCTACTGATTGATATCGATTTTCCGGGCCCCATGACCGTGATCACCCCGATGGGGGCTACAGAGGGTGCCCAAGGTGCACAACCAGTAACGATTCCAGCGCCTGAACCTGATGTGCCGCTTACCGAGCTGGAAAAAGCCAAGCTGCGCGAGTTAATCAACTTGGTGCGTAGCAAGAATCCGTACCAACTGACCCCTGACGGTTCTCTGCTACTACCCGGTTTTGCTGGCATGCCACTGGCAGGCTTGACGCTTGAACAGGCGACCGCGCGAGTAAACGCCGATCCCGCCTTCATTAACCTGAAACTCAAACTGTCGTTGCTGCCTTTGAAACGACCCGGCGCCGATGGTCTCAAACCTTTCGGTTATGACTTGTTCAACGAGGCGCCGTCAACGTTCTCGCCAGTGACCGACGTACCGGTGCCCGCCGACTATGTGGTGGGGCCCGGCGATCAACTGGTCGTGCAGCTGTACGGTAGCCAGAACCGGACGACCAGGCTGGTTGTGGGGCGTGATGGCCGAATCAATTTTCCCGAGCTGGGGCCCATAAGCGTCGGCGGCCAAAGCTTTAATGCCGTTCAGGCTTCGCTGGAGAGCCAGGTGTCGCGCCAGATGATTGGCGTACGCGCCAGCGTATCAATGGGCGAAATTCGTTCCATTCGCGTCTTTGTGTTGGGGGAGGCGAATTTTCCGGGCTCTTACACCGTCAGTGGTCTGAGTGGCGCCATCGCGGCGCTGTTTGCCTCCGGTGGCGTCAAACCTATCGGCTCGCTGCGCAATATCCAGCTAAAACGGCAGGGTACGGTAATCCGTACCCTCGATCTGTACGATCTGCTGTTGAACGGTGACACCAGCAACGAAGCCAAATTGTTGCCCGGCGATGTCATTTATGTTCCGACGGTGGGCGCCACTGTGGCCATTGATGGTGAAGTGCGTCGTCCCGCCATTTATGAATTGAAGGGTAAGCAGACTGTGGCTGATTTATTGAAGCTGGCCGGTGGGTTGACGCCGCAATCAGACCTCACCCGGGCAGAACTGGCACGCATCAATGAGCAATCGCGACGTGTGGTGATGGACGTTAACTTGGCAGACGGCAATAGCCGCGCCCAAGCACTGCATGATGGTGATTCCTTGACGATATTCAGAGTGCGGCCGACGCTGGATTCGGGTATCACGGTTTCCGGTCATCTGTAT
This sequence comes from uncultured Pseudomonadota bacterium, assembly GCA_963748005.1. Classification (GTDB taxonomy): domain Bacteria; phylum Pseudomonadota; class Gammaproteobacteria; order Steroidobacterales; family Steroidobacteraceae; genus CAILZL01. Next base: position 256,007 of record CAVVHH010000002.1, on the reverse strand, counting down.
TCGCCGCGATCGGTTGCGTGGCGCGAAGGCTTGCGCTTGAGCAATGTGATTACTTCAGTGGATGATCTCAAGCCAAATGCGGATCTGCACTACGTACTGATCCGCCGTGAATTGCCACCGGATCGGCGCGTGGCGATATTATCCGCAGATCTGGGCAGAGCCCTGCAGGATCCGACGGGTGCTGCGGACGTCGTATTGATGCCAAGGGATCAGATCACCGTGTTTGATTTTGAGCAGGACCGCTCACGCGTTATTCAACCGATACTGTCGGAATTGCGACTGCAGTCGCTGGCCACACGTCCGACTGAAGTCGTGCGCGTTGATGGCCGCATCAAGGTCAAAGGTGATTATCCGTTGGAACCGAACATGCGCGTTAGCGATCTGCTGCGCGCCGGCGGCAATCTGCAAGATGCTGCTTACGTCAGCAGTGCAGAACTGACACGCTACTCAGTTGGCCAGGACGGGAAGCGCAAGACCGAAACGATCAACGTTGATCTGGCCGCAATCGCCGAAGGCGTGGTCAGCGCAGATATTGAATTGCAGCCCGGCGATTTTCTGAACATCAAAGAGCTGCCATCCTGGAGCGACCTCGAACAGGTTACGCTACGTGGGGAGGTACGGTTTCCGGGAACCTATCCGATTCAGCGAGGCGAGACATTGCGCTCGCTGGTTTCGCGCGCAGGCGGGCTAACGGAGTATGCATTCCCTGCCGGCACTGTATTCACTCGCGAAGCACTGAAGGCAAAGGAACAGCAGCAACTCGACCTGTTAGCCACGCGCATGCAAAGTGATCTGGCCACGCTTGCCCTGCAGGGCGCTCAGGCCAATCAGGCTGGTGCGTCACAATCGCTGTCGATCGGGCAATCTCTGCTGGAGCAATTAAAGGCTTCAAAAGCCGTCGGTCGTCTGGTTATCGACCTTGATCAAGTGATTGCCAGTCAACCCGGGTCAGACCAGGACATTGTGTTGCGCGATGGTGATGAGTTGATAGTGCCCCGTCAACGACAGGAAGTGACTGTAATCGGCGAAGTGCAGACCACCACATCTCACCTGTACCAGAAGGGCTTGTCACGTGCGGATTACATCGCGCAAAGCGGTGGTGTGACCCGCAAGGCTGACGAGAAGCAGATTTACGTAGTGCGTGCAAATGGCAGCGTCGTTACCAGTGCTGGTGGCCGCTGGTTCACCAATGGGGTGGATATGAAACCGGGGGACACAATTGTTGTGCCGCTGGACACCGAGCGCATGCCAGCGCTGCCGTTCTGGCAGGCAGTAACACAGATTATTTACAACGCGGCGATCGCGGTGGCTGCGGTGAATTCGTTCTGAGTCCGTTGCTTGATTCACTGCCATCAGTAATCCAACTTGAAAGATTTATGAACGATGCAACCTTCAAATCAGATCTCGCAAAACCTGCTGATCGCGCGATAGCGCCGCAGCCAGATATTTCTCCTATTGATCGTTCAGGAGAAGAGATAGATCTGATTGAAGTCGTGCGGATTTTGTGGGCCGGCAAGTGGTGGATATTGGCAACGATGGTGTTATGTGCAGCTGTTGCTGTGGGGGTTTCCCTGCGGCTGCCTAACCAATACAAAGCTACGGTTGTATTGATGCCTGCGTCGAGTTCAATGACATCATCGCTGTCGCGCTTGGCTGGCCAGTTTGGTGGTTTGGCATCACTTGCTGGAATCGACATCGGAGGACAGGCGGATGGGGAGAAGGTTATTGCGGCCATGGAACTGCTGAAATCTTGGGGATTTCAGGAACAATTCATTCGAAATAACAAACTCGAACTAGCCGTCTTTGCCGCCAAGGGTTGGAACCGGCAAACGAATGGGTTGATTATTGACCCATCAATCTATGATGTGAAGCAAGGTAAGTGGGTGAGGGACTACGATGCCGACGCAGGTCAGACTGCCGAGCCAGGCGGGTGGGAGCTATATAAGTCGTTCTCTAAACGCGTTTCAGTTGTTCAAGACAAAAAGACGAATCTCATCACGATTAGCGTCGAGTATTACTCGCCAATCCTTGCCAAGGCTTGGTTGGATCAGCTGGTTGCGTCGGTGAATACGCATCTGCAGGAGCAGGATCGCATCGAGGCAGAACGCAGCATCCGCTATCTTGAGGATAGAATGTCTCAAACTAATCTCGCTGAAATGAAAACGGTGTTGTCGAGTTTGATTAAGGAGCAGACAAAAAATCTGATGCTGGCGCGGGTAAGCAACGAGTATGTGTTCAGAACGCTGAGTCCCGCGAAGGTGCCTGAAGAGAAGTCAAGTCCGAAGCGCGCGATGATTTGCGTGGTATCCGTCTTGGTGGGTGGTGTCTTGTCGATGATGGCCTGGTTAATGTGGTCTGGATTTAAAGGCCGTAGCCGGGTCACTTAGCCCAGCTTGGCGATGTACAGTCGCAATCACGGGACCGATTCGTGTGTTTACGATCAGACTTGGCTTGATCTTGCGCCAACCTATTCAGCACTTGGTGTTGGAACAGCATCTGATGGATATAGTCTTGGGTCTTGTGTGTGCTCAGATGCCGGGCCAATGACACGATGAAAGAACGCGGTTCCCGGCATAGGTTTGGTTTTTGATAACCCTGATGTGGGTACTGGCAACCTCGTTGAGGAAGGTCTGAATAACCTGCTGCTGTCATTTCGACCGAAGGGAGGAATATTGCGGGTGCTTGACGTTGCAAATGTCTGGAACGGAAAGATTTCTCGCTGCAGTCGAAATGACGGGTTAATCAGAAGATCCCTAAGTAATGAGACTGGGATCTGTTGCTGATTGTCTGGGTCATCTTGAGTTTTGATGCGTCCTTCAGTGCTGTCAGCGATGTGTTCTAAAAGTCGATTTTGCTGTTCTCACTGACCGATTTTCGACAGTGTTGAGGCAGTGAGCGGAGTATTTGTTGTGAAGAAAGCTATCTTTGTTACTCAGCCTCACCTCCCACCATTGGATGAGTTTATTCCTTATCTGCAGCAGATTTGGGACAGTAAAACGCTGACGAATAATGGGCCTTTTCATCAGCAGCTTGAGCAGGAGCTCTGCGACTTTCTTGGAGTGGAACATTTATCGCTTTTTACCAATGGCACGATTGCCTTGGTAACCGCCCTACAGACGTTGCGTATTACCGGCGAGGTCATCACGACCCCATATTCCTTTGTTGCTACGGCACATTCGGTGCTCTGGAATGCCCTGAGGCCGGTTTTTGTGGATATTGAGGCCAATACCTTTAACCTCGATCCGGGCAAGGTTGAGCAAGCCATTACGCCGCACACTACGGCGATCCTCCCCGTACACACCTATGGCACGCCGTGTTCAGTGGCCGAAATCCAGAATATTGCCGATAGGTACGGGCTCAAGGTCATCTATGACGCGGCGCATGCCTTTGGGGTTAGACTGAACAATCAAAGCATTCTGCGATATGGAGACTTGTCTGTGCTCAGCTTTCATGCAACGAAGGTGTTCAATACCTTCGAAGGCGGTGCGATTGTCTGTCCTGATGCCAAAACCAAACAACGGATTGATTATCTGAAGAACTTTGGGTTTGCGGATGAGGTTACCGTTACGGCCCCTGGCATCAACGGGAAGATGAGCGAAATAAATGCTGCATTCGGAATCTTGCAGTTGAAATATATTGACGAGGTGATTGCCGCTCGACGCGTGCTGGATCTGCGCTATAGAGAGGCGATCGGTAGCCTGACTGGGGTGACCTGTTTGCGCCGTAGTGACGACATAGCGCACAACTATTCTTACTTTCCGATACTGATTGGTAATGGATATCCAGTAGACCGCGACGCCCTATATGACCGACTGCGCAAGTCGGGTATCTACGCTCGACGATACTTCTATCCGCTTATCAGCGATATGCCCATGTACCGCGGTCTTGCCTCGGCTGAGGCGGCCAACTTGCCTGTCGCAAAGCTGATATCTCAACAGGTTCTGTGTCTGCCAATTTATCCTGCGATGACCGAATCCGAGCAGTGGTCCATTATTGAAGTTGTGCGCAATCCGCTTTCCTCATAGTGACGCGATGACATTGCAGTCTCGTATGTCCGCGGCTTGGGGCAAGGGTTTCAGTATGTTGCTCGCCGGCTCTATGGAGTCAAATCTGGGCCAGAGAATTGCCAGCGTCAGAACAATGCAACGAAGTTCCGCGAGCGGGCTGTAGAGATCCCTAAGTGACTGATATGTCGTTGAGACGGAACATGTTGGCTAATTTCGTCAGCCAGATTTCAGTTGCCTTGTTAGGCATTGTGATGGTGCCCTTTTATGTTCTATATATGGGTGTCGAGGCGTACGGATTGGTCGGCTTTTTTTCCGTTCTGAGTGGGTGGTTCCAGCTACTTGACATGGGCATTATCCCCACGGCCACGCGTGAGGTCGCCAGATTTAAAGGAGGAGTGGTTCCTGCTTTGGATCTGGCCAGGATAATAAGAGCAATGGAGTTCTTTTTCTGGAGTATTGCTCTTGTCGCCGGCGGATCTTTGTTCCTCATGTCGGGCATTGTTGCTGATTCATGGCTGGGCGACACAAATATTTCTTTCCAGGAGGTTAGTGACGCTGTGTCGATAATGGCCGTGGTTGTCGCCCTTCGATGGGCTGGCGGTCTCTATCGTGGAATCATCGTTGGGTTCGAAAGACTGGTTTGGCTATCCACTTTCAATTTAGCCGTGGCTGTCGTGCGGTTTGTCGTGGTTATTCCATTCTTTGAACTTGTGGGAACAAAGCCATCTGATTTCTTTGCGTTTCAGCTGGTTCTTGCCTTTGTTGAGATCGTCATTCTTGTCTGGTTTGCTTATCGCTTGCTGCCGGGAGACTTGCATGTGGTAAGACCGAAATGGAACTCTGTACGGAGCGTTGCTGGTTTTTCAATGAAGATGGCGTTTCTTGGTTCCATCTGGTCGATGGTGTCGCAAGCAGACAAGCTTGTATTATCGAAGATGCTGTCGCTGACGGAGTACGCATACTTTAGTTTGGCTGTTCTAGTGGCTGGCGGCGTTATCATCCTGACCGTTCCCATCAGCAGCGCATTGTTACCCAGGCTCGCAAGACTTCATGCTGAACGAAGCGAGGAGCAGCTGATAGATATATACAGAGCATCCACGCAGATGATTGCCGTCGTCGCGGTTCCGGTTGTCTTCATATTGGCATTTTTTGCGGAGCAAATATTGTATGCGTGGACGGGTGATCTGCAGATAGTCCATGCCTCCAAGCAGATACTGGCGCTGTATGCGTTGGGCAACGGGGTGTTTGCGTTGGCAGCATTTCCCTACTATCTGCAGTATGCGAAAGGCGATGTCCGGCTCCACATGATCAGTAGTGTGGTTTTTCTGGTGGTTCTGGTTCCATGTCTTGTCTTTGGTGCATGGTCGGGCGGTGGTGTTGGCTCGGGATATGTTTGGTTATTCGCAAATCTCCTGTATTTCATCGTTTGGGTGCCCGTCGTCCATGGAAGGTTTGCAGCCGGCTTGCATGTCAAATGGCTTTGGGTTGACGTGATGCCAATCGTTGCTACGTCGTGTGTTGCTGCGTGGCTTGTCACTTCCGCTGCAAGCCATGCGGCTAGCCGGATTGAGCAGGCCATCAGCATTACGGTGTCATGGCTAATCGCAACTGCCGGTGCTGCCGCTGGCTCGACGGTCGTGCGGCGACGCGTCCTTTCATTTCTGTTCAGTCGGTGAGTTGATAGATGCTTGAATCATTCGAGGATTCGCAGATGCCTGCCGGATCGCCGGCGCCAGATGGGCAAACCAGCACCGTCAGGATGCCGAAAATAGGATTTGTCGGCAGTATGAATGCCATGCCTATGGGGTATGCGCTGAAGTTCGTTCGCGATGGATTTGATGTCAAATACGTAGTTGAAGCGGAGAAAACCAATTTTCTGATGCGACCGGAGCACCAGTACTCCAAGGACGTTTCCTATCCGTATCCAGAATGGGTCGTTGAGCACACCCGCTCTTACAGTCTGGCCGGGCATGCCTTTGCGCCATTGACCTACCGTGCTGTTGCCGCAGAGCTGGCCGATCGTGACGTGATTTTTTTGAACGACTACGGGTTGTCAATCGCATCTTCAATGCCGAAAAATGCGCTCTTGATCGCCCTGTCGAGTGGCAGCGACATAGATGTCTTGTGTAGCTATGAGGGAACGTTGAGTCTGGCTGCGTCTATCCGGCGAAAGTGGCTTTTTCCGGTGGCCTGCCTGCTTCAGCTTATTCGTACTTTCAGGCAGAGAAGCGGGTTGGCGATGTGCAAGGTGGTGGTGTACTTTCCCGAAGGCCTGAATTCGACGGGCGACAGGATAATCAGGTCTGTAGCAGGCAGAAACCCAAAGGTACAGGTGATCCGGCGCTTTGATGTCAATTTTTCGTCGACTGGCATCATGTACCAGCCAGTCAAGGAGGGCGCAATAAAGAAGATTCTGGTGCCGGTGCGCTTCAATATTCGTCCTCCTTCAGGAAGCGAATTTGAGTATAAGGGGAATGACAAGATCATCAGGGCTCTGGGGCGCTACAGAGAACGGAATTCCGATATTGAGGTGCATTTTTTTGAGAAAGGTCCCCCAGAAGACATCAGGCTTGCCAAGCTTCTTTGCGATGAAGTCGGGCTTTCTGCAAATGTGATCTGGCATTCCCAGATGCCATTAAGCCAGCTCTTGAATCACTACTATGATTGCGATGTATGCATCGATCAGGTTGGTCACCATTGGATGGGGGCCGTGGGCTTCTATGCCTTGTTTGCCGGACGGCCTCTGATTGCCAATGGGAGGCCGGATGTATTCGAGGGGCTTTGGGGGCGGGATACGCCAGTACTTCAGGCAACGACCCCGGAAGAGATATTTGCTCATCTGGTTGCCTGCGAGGATTTTTCCTTCCGACGCTCTTTGTCCGAGAGATCACATCAGTTTGCATGTGAGAAACTGGATACTGAGAATGTTTACCGCAGGCTGAAAAAAATCATTCTTGCAAGCAATCAATAGCAGGTTCTCCCAACGAAAGTGGGGAAAGAGGATGTGCCTATCTCATGTGCGGAATAGCCGGATTTGTTCTTGGGTCGACAGAACGCGATCAGCAAAAGGTGGAATTGCAGGGAATGCTCTCCGCAATCAGTCATCGGGGTCCGGACGACCAAGGTGAGTGGTTCGATAGATGTATCGCGCTTGGACACAGGAGGCTGTCAATTCTGGATTTGTCTCCGGCTGGCCATCAGCCGATGGATTCGGTCTCGCAGCGATACGTGATCGCATTTAATGGAGAAATCTATAACCACGACGCTCTAAGGAACCAGCTGGCGACGATGGGGTATGGTTTTCGTGGGCATTCCGATACTGAAGTACTGCTGGCGCTTGTCGAGCAGCATGGCCTGGAGGAGGCGCTGCGGCGTTGCGTCGGAATGTTTGCAATTGCGCTGTGGGATCGCAAGGAGCGTGTCTTGCAGCTGGCGCGGGATCGCTTTGGCGAGAAGCCCCTTTACTATGGTTGGCATGGTGGTGCATTTGTTTTTGGTTCGGAACTGAAGGCGCTCAAGGCTCACCCGTCGTTCCGTCCGGAAATCGATCCTGAGGCGGTTTCCTTGTTGCTCCGTTACGGCTACATTCCGGCGCCGTATTGCATCTATCTAAACACGAGGAAAGTGTGCGCTGGGGAGATCTTGACTCTCAGTCTCGCTGATGCCAGTCGATCCGTTGAAGATGTTTTTCGCTGGGAGCGGGTACACCGTTATTGGTCATCTGCGGCAGTTCTGGAAAACGGTGTCAGGAATGGTTTCAAGGGATCATTTACCGATGCAAGCAGAGAGTTGGAGGTACTGCTGTCGCAAGCTGTCAAAGGGCAGATGCAGGCAGATGTTCCGCTTGGTGCCTTCCTCTCCGGCGGTGTCGATTCCAGCATGGTAGTGGCGCTCATGCAGGCCCAGTCGCTTCATTCGGTAAAAACATTTGCGATTGGTTTTGATGACAACAGGTTTAATGAAGCACAGCACGCCAAGGTAGTGGCTGCGCACCTGGGCACCGATCACCATGAGCTCTATCTCAGTCATCAGGATGCCCTTGATGTAATTCCACTCTTGCCGGAAATATACGACGAACCTCTGGCGGATTCTTCACAGATCCCGGTCTATTGTTTGGCCAGGATGACCAGAAGTAAGGTTACGGTATCCCTATCGGGTGACGGAGGCGATGAAATTTTCGGCGGGTACCGAAAGTACCAATTGGGTTCGAAGCTTGCCAGCCTGCCTTGCCGCCGTGCGCTGGCTGGCCTTCTGGGGTTCGCCCCCTTGGCTCTCATGGAGTCAGTTGAGCGAAAGTTTTCAGCAGGTCGAATGCTAAGTCCACGCGTGAGCACCCTGCGGCATTGGTTGTCGGCGCCGGATTTTCAAGACCTCGCCGGGCGGTTGAGCGAGCTAAACCGGGAAGCGGGCAGCCTCATGATCAAGGAGTCTTCGCCGAAGATTGTGCGTCAGCATGCTCCCGGGGCGGGCTTCTTGCGGACGGCTATGCTTGAAGACAGCGAAAGCTATCTACCCGACGATGTTCTGGCGAAAGTAGATCGCGCTACCATGGCTGTCAGTCTGGAGAGTCGGGCGCCCTTGCTGGATCATCGTATCGCAGAATTTGTTGCTTCTCTGCCTGAGGATTGGCTGGTTGATGCCAAGGGGGGCAAGCGGATTTTGCGCGACGTACTCTATCGTCACGTGCCAGCCGCGCTGGTTGACCGACCAAAGCAGGGATTTTCAATCCCGTTGGCAACGTGGCTGCGTGGGGAGTTATTGGAATGGGCGGGTGATCTACTGGAGGGCAATTCCCGTGGTGACCTGCTACAAATGGAACGTGTGCGAGAGGTATTTGCTGATCATCGTGCCGGGCGCCGAGACTGCTCTGCACAGCTATGGCCAATCTTAAGTCTATTGGCATGGTCGCAGCAGCAGAAAATCAATTTATGAAAATCGCCGTCTATACCTGCGTGACCGGCGGCTACGATCGGGTTAGTTCGCCGAGTCAAATCGATGACCGGCTTACTTATCATTGCTGGACGGATCTACCGCAGACGATACCGGAACCTTGGCAGATCCACGCAGCGGCGTTTACCGGGCTTAATGCCAAGGATACCAACCGCTACGTGAAGATGAACCCGCATCAGTTGACGGAGTTGCACGATTGCGATTTCAGTGTCTATGTCGACAGCTCGATAGATATAGTCGGTGACGTCCATCAGTTGGTTATAGAGTGTCAGCAACGTGAGGCGGATCTGGCGATTTACGAACATCCGTTTCGTGATTGCTTATATGATGAAGCTATGGTGTGTGCCGATTGTGGGCATTCGGATGTGCTGACATTGCGGCGCCAGATGCATCGTTACAAAGCTTCTGGCTTCCCGGCTCACGCTGGGCTTTTTGAGTGTAATGTGCTGGTTCGCCGCAATGCGCCAATTGTAGATAAAACCATGGGAACCTGGTGGCACGAGTATCGTCATGGGGCCAGGCGCGACCAGCTTAGCATTACCTGGTCTGCGTGGATAAACGGACTTAGGATCACATCACTGGGCAGAAGCGATCCCCGCTATCTACATAACACGTTCCGTCTAAGGCCGCATGCGCGGACTGGATTCAATGCACGCATCTCGGCAACAAAATGGTCAAATAGATTGCTGCAGGCAACTGGCATCGTGCGAATTTAGAACTAGAACCTATCTCAAAATTAACTGCCGTGCATAAAGATGTAGAATCGCGCATATGCTGAAATTAAGCGATGCACATTGGGCAAGGATACGGCAGCACTTTCCCGAGGAGAGCCTTGAAGAAAGTCGCCCGGGGCGCAAGCCAGTGCCTGCACGCAAAGTTCTGGAAGGCGTGTTGTGGATTCTGAACACCGGCGCGCAATGGCATCTGCTGCCCCAGTGCTATCCCAACTACAAGACGGTGCATCGGCGTTTCCAGCAATGGTGTCGGGATGAAGTATTGCGCGCGGTGCTGACGGATCTGGCCAATGACCTGCGCGAGCAGGGGATGATCGATGAACGCGAAGCGTTCATTGATGCCACGTTTGCCAGTGCCAAAGGCGGCGGCGAGGAAATTGGCAAAACCAAGCGGGGCAAAGGCGTGAAAATCATGGCGATTGTGGATCGCCATGGCTTGCCCTTGGCGGTCAGCACGCATGCCGCGAACCATCACGAAGTTACGCTGGTGCAGCTGAGCTTCGACTTTTACATGATCGAAGCGAAGCCGGAGAATCTGATCGGCGACAAGGCCTATGACTCCGACCCCCTGGATGAGCAGTTGCGCGAACAGGACATCGAGATGATTGCGCCGCACAAGACCAATCGGGTGAGACACGCCACGCAGGATGGACGGCGCTTGCGCCGTTATCAGCGACGCTGGCTGGTCGAACGCTTCTTCGCCTGGTTGCAATGGCAGCGAAGAATCCTGTGTCGATGGGAGTATTACGCGCAAAACTTCCTCGGCTTTGTACAGCTCGCCTGCATAAATATGCTACTCAGGCGAATTTGAGATAGGTTCTAAATAATCGTGTCAACCGTAGGTAACAAAGCGACATTCGGCCGGGCTCAAGCGCGTGTGCAATCCAGTCTAAGAAAGTCGGGATCTGCCGGGGTCAGCCATGCAGTGGTGCTGATCAGTTCGCTTTTGTTTGGAACCTTGGCATTGCTTTTCGTAGGTCTGGCGCGCGATTTTGAGGGCTACGCCGGCTACTTCGCAATCCTGCGCGGATTCAACCTGGACGAAATAATCGCGCAACGTTTTGAACCGGTATTTGCCATCCTTTCCATGCCGCTGGCTGGATTGTTGGCCAGTGACGTAGCGGTTATGGCGTCTTTGGCGATGCTGGCTTTCTACTTGAAGTGTCTTGCTCTGCGGCGATTGTCCATCGGTCCATTGACATTTGTGTTGGTGCTGGTCTTCTTTCTGGTGCGATTTGCTCCCTTGCACGAATTTACCCAGATTCGTATAGCGCTCGCATTGAGCGTGTGGTTGCTGGCGATATCTCGTGCGCAGGACAAATTATTCTGGCTGTTGCTCGTGTTGCTGCCACTCACCCATTACTCGGCGATTGTGCTGGTGCCATTCACTCTGGCATGGCGGTTGCTGAAGACAGACCCGCAACGCTACCTGCGTATCGAGCGGTTTTTCTGGCTGGGAACAAGTACGCTCGTAGTGCTGGTCGGTATCGTCATGATGATGCTTATCCCCTATCTCGCAATTGTCTTCATAATTATCGACGTTTACAGCAACACCAGTAGCTTTGGTGACGCCCCGGTTAATCTGTTCAACCTTCCGACACTGCTGGATATAGTGTTTCTTCTGGCGTTCTTTGCTGTGGGCTTTTTTGCCCGCAGTACGCCTGAGCAGCGATTCTGGCTCTGGATGCAGTTGGTGGGCCTGATAGTGTTCGTGGCCATGCGCAATCTTCCGATCATTTCGCATCGTATGCACGAAATGTTTAACCTTTCCTGGATGCTGTACCTGGCTTGCACCGTGTTGCTGCGTGATGCGCGCGGACAGCTTTCGCGTCTGTATTTAGGCATATGCATTCCTGTATATGTGTATCTTTATGCCTTTAGCGCCGACGCATTGATTCCAATCTGAGTTAACGGTTATCCATGTCAGTCCCGAGATCGCTTGATATTGTAATCGTCAACTGGAATACCGGCGACCTGCTGCGTGAGTGTCTGGCCTCGATCCGGAACGCTGTAGTTCCTTATGGCTGGAAGTTGGCCAGCATTGTGGTTGTTGACAACGCATCTGCCGACGGTTCACAGCTGAACTTGACGGACAATGGATTGCCGTTGGTGGTTATCCAGAACAGGGTCAACCGTGGCTTTGCGGCCGCCTGCAATCAGGGGGCGGCCGGGCTGCGGGGTGACTATCTGCTGCTGCTGAATCCGGACACCAGGTTGTTTGGCAATTCCTTGAGTGTGCCTTTGCTGTGGATGGATATGGCCGAGAATGCGCGAACCGGAATTGTCAGTATTCCGCTGGAGGACGAGTCCGGGCGTGTGGGTTGCACTTGTGCGAGATTCCCGCGGTTCCGGCACTTCCTGGCCCAGGCGCTTGGCGTTGATCGTGTCTGGCCTGCTACTGGTCACTTGATGCGTGAGTGGTCGCATGGCGATACTCGCAATGTTGATCAGGTTATCGGGGCGTATTTCCTTGTTCGCAGAGCGTTGTGGGATGCTCTGGGTGGTCTGGATGAGCGATTCTTTGTTTATTTTGAGGAAGTGGATTTTTCGTTGCGCGCCAGCAAGGCCGGCTATGCCAGCACATTTCTTGCGGATGCTCGTGCATTCCATCTGGGGGGTGGGGCATCAAGCCGGGTTAAAGCCATGAGGCTGTTCTACATGCTGCGCAGCAGGTTGCAGTATGCGAGCAAGAACTATTCATTCGCGGAGCGGGCCTTGACCACTGCCCTTACTTTTGTGCTCGAACCGCTGGCGCGCAGCGTTCATCTGCTTCTGGCTGGCAGATTTGCTGAGATTTCATCAGTTACCGAGGCCTATCGACTTCTGTGGAGATATCGACAACATGCAGCCAGTGTTTCTGAAAAACCGGAGGGAGCGTAGCGATGGCCATTATTGATCGCATGGACGTTGCCACCCGTGCGCGAGCCGGCGAGCATTTTTGTTTTGAGCTGGGTTGTGGTCCACGCAAAGTCGATCCAAAGTCCATTGGGGTGGATATGCTTGATGTCCATGGTGTGGACATGGTCGGGGACATATTCGAGGTGCTTGCAAGCCTGCCGGATGCCTGTGCAGATGCTGTTTTCACCTCTCACTTCTTCGAGCATGTGGCCGACTTGCCCACGCTGCTGAAGGATGTGGCCCGCATTATGGCTCCCGGTGCGCGATTGACGGTGGTGGTTCCTCACTTTTCCAACCCTTTCTACTACTCGGATCCAACGCATAAAACGCCCTTCGGGCTCTATACGATGGCCTATTTTTGCCGGCAGCGGCTGTTTTCTCGCACCATGCCCGATTACGGCGTCCGGTCAGGGCTGGTTTTGCAGTCAGTGCATCTGGGGTTCAAGTCTTACCCACCCCGCTATCTACGACACGGCTTAAAGAAAATTGCCGAGACTGTATTCAATTCAACGATGTACCTGCGAGAGTTCTATGAGGAGAATCTTTGCTGGCTGGTGCCTTGCTATGAAGTGCGCTTCGAGCTGGTTCGTGAGGAGGCGATGAAGGCTCAAAATTTCTGAGCTTCGATGTGAACAGTTGAAAGTCTGTACCCGCGCGTCGAGTTGTTGCCTACGGTTGTTGATTTGTTGCGTTACCCACAAAAAAGAACCAGCGGTTCGATCGATGGCAATCGTCCGCTGGTTGTCGTCTGGATAGGCAGCCCCAGTACGGTGCACAAATTGCGGATGTTGGCGGCGCCTTTGGCGAAGCTTTCGGCCAGTCTGCCGATTGAGCTGCGGGTCATTGGGGCGATTATCCAGCTGCCTGGCGTATCGTTTGTCGCCATGCCATGGACCGAGGCCGGGGAGGCTGCTGCCATTCAGTCATGCGATATTGGCGTCATGCCTTTGGCGGGCTCGCCTTGGGAGTGTGGAAATTGCTGCTTTTGAAGTGAGCTGCTCTCAGCCGCGAGTTACTGCCTCTTTCAGTAACTCACAGTAGCGATCGCCGTAAACCTCCAGGCAAAATTTCTGCTCAATTTTCTTGCGAGCGGCAGCACCCATACGCTTGAGCTTTTCGCGATCCTGCAGATATTTTGTAATGGCTGCTGACCATTCTGACTCTGAGCTCACTAAAAACCCGTCTTCACCATGGGTGACAATGTTGTTATTTGCACCGACCGCCGACGCTATGACTGGAATTCCCATTCCCATATACTGCAAAAGTTTAAAACCGCACTTGCCGCGATTCCATGGGGTATTGTCCAGCGGCATAATGCCTACATCAAACTCCAGCAGATCTGCCTGCTGCCGTTCGAGTTTCCACTCGCGCAATTCACAGCCTAGTACAGACTGCATCGGGGCGGCACCGACAAACACCAAGCGTACTTGTCCCGTATTGGTGAAGGGTTCGAAAATTTTCATCAGCGGTAGAAGCTCCAAGGATGTGGACGGCGACCCCATCCACCCGATGGTCAAGGGGCCGGGCTTTGTCTCGTATTCTTTCAAATGCGGATAATTTTTAAGGCTGACCACAGTTGGAATAAACTCGACATGGCTAGAATGTGTTTTAGCTTCCTCCGTCAGCGCTGGGCTACCCATAAAATTCCAGTGGGCGCGGGCCATTACGCAGCCAATCTTATTTCTGAGTAGATTTTTGATGGGATTTCCACTGCGCTGATAATTCAAGTACACCGGATCATCCAGATCATAAACATAGGGCGTTCGGCTTAAAAACAAAAACCACTCAAACCAAAACGGCAGCTGCGGCAAGGCCTCGACGTACACGATGACCAAATCAAATTTGGCCACGGATAACAAACAAAAAATACGACGCAGATAAGACACAAAAAGTGGCAGAACGTTGTAGCGGCCGGATCTCAATTTGGCGCGCAGTTCACCATCATCAATTAGGCTTTGTACTTGGTATTTGATGCCGTGCTTTTCAAAGTACGAGGTGTATTGAGCAAAACGGTATCGATAGGTCGCCATCTGCGGCCCGTACTTTTGTAAGCACAGTACTTTCATCTTGACTGCTCCGATTTTCTTTACTCACTTTCAGTGAACCAGATAGAATTGTTCTATGTCAAATTCAGACGCAAAAACCGTATCAGGCTTTGGTGACGAATGGGCGCGGATGGATCAGTCCACGCTGTCTCCACAGGAGCATGAAGAGCTGTTCCAGACTTACTTCCATATCTTTCCTTGGGAGCAGTTGAATCCTGAATCCGTTGGCTTTGATTTGGGTTGCGGCAGCGGCCGCTGGGCCAAAAAAGTGGCACCGCGTGTAGGCCGCCTGCATCTGATTGATGCCAGTGAGTTGGCTTTGACTGTGGCCAAGGGCAACCTGAAAGAAGAAAAGAACTGCGAATATCATCTCGCTTCCGTAGATACCACGCCGCTCGGAAACGACTCCATGGATTTTGGCTACTCGCTCGGCGTTCTTCATCACGTTCCCGAGACTTTGGCTGGAATCAAGTCTTGTGTGGAAAAACTAAGGTCCGGCGCGCCGTTTTTGCTCTATCTATATTATGACTTTGATAACCGGCCACCGTGGTTCCGCGTCGTCTGGAAAATGTCTGATCTTATTCGCCGCGTGGTGAGTGTCATGCCACACGGATTCCGTTTTCTCACCAGTCAGCTTCTTGCGATCACTTTATATTGGCCGCTCGCGCGCACGGCTTGGCTTCTTGAAAAACTGGGAATGCGGGTGGGCTCGATTCCACTCAGTTTTTATCGCGACAAGTCTTTGTATACCATGCGCACGGATGCATTAGATCGCTTTGGTACGCGCCTTGAGCAAAGATTTTCCCGACGACAAATCACTGCAATGATGGCTAGCTCCGGTTTGGAAAACATTACGTTCAGTGAAAAGCCTCCGTACTGGGTTGCGGTCGGATTTAAAAAATAAATTGGTGTCCATCTAATATCACATCCAAAAATACATGGTAATTCCTACCCAAACCGGACCTCTTCTGTCACGCCCAAGCGTCTCGCCAGTTCGCTCGCGGTGTGCTGGCCTGCTCGCAAGACCCGCACTGCCTCAAGCTTAAACTCCGGCGAATGCTTCTTCCTCACTCGGCCCATAAGACGATGGGATCTGCAGTATGATTGATTGTTGAACTCAGTGTGGATGCAAAGTATGTTTTTAAGTGATTCCGCCTCTGGAATATATATGATTTTCTGTTGGTATAGAGCGCCTCCTGCTGGTTCCGTGGACTGCATTAGCAAGGTGTGTGTCGTTCAGCCATGTGTGGAATAGCGGGCTTTATCAAGCGGGGTGTGGCCGGTTCAAGTCAGGCTGTGCTTCGTGCTATGACAGATGCACTGGTTCATCGTGGACCAGATGCCTCCGGCTACTGGTACGAAGAAGGGTGCGGTGTTGGTCTCGGGCATCGCCGCTTGTCCATTCTGGATCTCTCGGAATCCGGGCAGCAGCCCATGCAGTCCCATAGCGGTCGCTATACCATCGTGTTCAATGGTGAGGTTTACAACTTCGAACGCCTGCGGAAGACCCTTGTGGCGCATGGGCATGTTTTCCGGAGTCACAGCGATACGGAAGTCATACTGGCAGCCTTTGATCAATGGGGAATTGATGCCAGCCTGCCGAAATTCATCGGCATGTTTGCGTTCGCGGTATGGGATGCGCAGGAGCGGCAGCTGGTGCTGGCTCGTGACCGGCTTGGCAAGAAGCCGCTCTATTACGGGTTTGTCGGTGGCGGTTTTGTGTTTGGTTCTGAATTGAGAGCGCTGCTTGAGTTTCCGGGCTGGCAGCCGACAGTAAATCGCCCTGCGTTGACGCTCTATATGCGTCATAACTGTGTGCCGGCGCCGTGGTCGATATACGAGGGCGTGAACAAGCTGCCAGCAGCGCACATCGTGAGAGTCGGTGTTCGCTCCGATGGGCCTTGTCAGTTATCTCTCGATTCCTACTGGTCGGCGGCTCAGCAGCAGGCTTCGGCTATATCAGCTCCTTTCCGCGGATCACTGGAAGAAGCCACCGATGAGCTTGACGGGTTGCTTGGCGATGCAGTTGGCTTGAGGATGGTTTCGGACGTGGCGCTGGGTGCGTTTCTATCGGGAGGCATCGACTCCAGCTTGATTGTGTCCTTGATGCAGGCCCAGGCAAAGGCGCCAGTGCGAACCTTTACGATCGGCTTTAACGAGCGCGGCTACGACGAAGCCGCGCAAGCCAAGGCCGTGGTCCGCCATCTGGGGACCGATCACACGGAGCTTTATGTGAGTCCCGGGGATGCACTTGCGGTGATCCCGAAGTTGCCGGGCATTTACGACGAGCCATTTTCGGATTCGTCACAGATTCCCACCTATCTCGTTTGCCAGATGGCAAGGCGAAATGTGACGGTTGCGTTGTCAGGTGACGGTGGCGATGAAGGATTTTGCGGCTATAACCGCTATGTCTGGTGGCGGAAAATCTGGGGAAAGACCTCGCACCTGCCGCAATGGTTGTTGCAACTTTCAGCGCGAGGCATTCAGAGTATCTCTGCCGAAACCCTCGATAAGGTAATGACTGCAATCTATCCGCTCCTGCCGCAGAGCCTAAGGGTTTCCGCACCCGGCGACAGATTGCACAGGCTGGCAGCTGTGCTGGCGATTCATGATCCGCAGGCTTTGTATCGACAGCTGGTCTCGCACTGGTCAGCGCCTCAGCAGGTCGTGTTGAATGCCGAAGAACCCACAACAATTCTCAATGAGACGGTACAGCTGGATGGTAACGACGATTTTCTCAATCGCATGATGTTGCTGGATACGCTCACATACCTGCCGGACGACATTCTGACCAAAGTGGACCGGGCAAGCATGGCGGTTGGCCTGGAGGTGCGCGCGCCACTCCTGGATCATCGTGTTATTGAGTTTGCCTGGTCCTTGCCGCTCGAGATGAAATTGCGCGGGCGTAACGGCAAAGCTGTGTTGAAGAATTTGTTGTATCGCTACATGCCCCGCGAACTGGTCGACCGGCCAAAAACAGGTTTCGGTGTTCCACTGGATTACTGGTTGCGTGGCCCGCTGCGTGATTGGGCGGAGTCATTGCTCGCGCCTGAACGGTTGCGTCGCGAAGGCTACTTCGCGGTAGAGCCAATCCAGAAAGCATGGCGTGAGCATCTTTCCGGTAAGCGACAGTGGCACTACCACATCTGGGACGTATTGATGTTCCAGGCCTGGCTGAATGAGCCGCGTCGCATATCGACTGTTTCCGGGTGACTTGTTGTCATGGATTCATCAATGAACAACAAGAACGATGGCTCAGAAGGAGCCGTAGCCAGGGTGGTTGTTTTGTCGAGATGCTCGTGGACGATGTATAACTTTCGCCGCCATTTGCTGCGTTCGTTGGTGGCAAAAGGAATCGACACATTTGCTGCGGGGAGCGGCGGTGACGGATACGAGGAAAAAATAGAGTCACTTGGGGTTCCATATATCCGGCTGCCGCTATCGGTGCAGCATGCAAATCCGGTTGAGGAGCTACGCCTGTGTCTCGCGTTCTATCGCATGTTTCGTGAGGTCAGGCCGCAGGTCGTTCATGCGTTCACCATTAAACCGGTGATATTCGGAACGTTGGCTGCTGCAGCTGCCCGGGTTCCCGTGCGAGTTGCCACCATTACCGGGCTTGGGTACGTGTTTACCACTGCGGGCTTTGCAGTACGGATGTTGACCATGGGGTTGTATCGTGTAGCGTTGAGTTTTGCGCACTGTGTGTATTTTCAGAATTCTGTGGATCGAGAAGTCTTCTTGAAGTACAAGCTCGTTTCGCCCGAAAAGGCGAGATTGATTGCCGGCTCCGGGGTTGATAGCGATTCCTTCGTTCCGCAGGTGACAAGCAGGACTATTCCGGGGCTCACGTTTGTGATGGTGGCACGAGTATTGAGGGAGAAAGGTGTAAATGAATTTTTCGAGGCCGCCAAATTGGTCCGGGCTGTGGCGCCGCAAGTGCGGATTGTTCTGGTGGGGGGCGTGGATCTACGCAATCCCACATCGTTGACGGAAGAGCAAACTTCCCGTGCGGCCACCGAGAGCGGCGTTACCTGGGTAGGGCAGGTCGATGATGTCAGGTCTTACCTCGCCGAGGCGGATGTGGTGGTGCTGCCCTCCTACAGAGAAGGAACGCCGATGTCCCTGCTGGAGGCTGCGGCTATGGCAAAGCCGATTGTGACGACCGATGTGCCGGGGTGTACTGAAGTGGTCCGGCACGGGGTGAATGGTTTTCTGGTGGAGGCCAGGAACAGCCAAAGTCTGGCTGAAGGAATGCTTGAGTGCATTCGCAATCCGGAACGCTTGCATGAAATGGGGATGGCTGGCCGGCGCATGGTTGAGAATAAGTTCGACGCGAATAGAATATCGTCACAAATATTGGCTGATTACAATCAGCTTTGGAGCAATGTGCGCTGATGACGGAAAAACACTTACTGTTGATCGAACTCAATGAAATAAATTTTGAGTTTGTACAGGCATACGTGAAGCAGGGGAAATTGCCGAATTTCGCCCGCCTTATTGCCCGGTACGGTATTGCTGAAACAACTTCTGAGCAGCGTTATGAGGATATTGAACCCTGGATCCAGTGGGTTACGGCACACACGGGTTTGACGTTGGCGGAGCACGGCGTATTCAGGTTGGGTGATATAACGAAGGTCGAGTTGTCACAGATATGGGAGCAGCTTGAAGACAAGGGCCTGAAAGTCGGCGCTGTCAGCCCAATCAATGGCAAGAACCGCACCCGTAATGCCGGGTTTTTCATCCCTGACCCGTGGACTGCCACTCCGGTGACTGGCTCGTTCCTGACTCGAAAGCTCTATGGAGCGATCGCTCAGGCCGTGAATGACAATGCGCAGGCGAGACTTACTCTGTCTTCAGTTTTCTGGTTGCTGGCGGGTAGTGCGCTGAATGCACGGGCAATTAACTATTCGACTTATCTGAAGCTGGCATTTGGCGCTCGGCGCCATCCGTGGTACAAGGCAATGTTCCTCGATTTGCTGCTGTCTGATGTGTTTATCAATCAGACCAGCAGGACTCGGCCGAACTTTGCGAGCTTGTTCCTGAACGCCGGTGCACATATTCAGCACCACTATCTGTTTTCATCGGCAGTCTATACGGGGGGTGCGCGCAATCCGGAGTGGTACGTTCCTGCTGGTGTAGATCCGGTACTCGACATCTTCTCAATGTATGACCAGATCGTCGGCCGACTCATGAACAATTTCGGTTCCTATCGAATAATGTTGGCAACCGGACTGCATCAAAATCCGCATCAGTCCAATACTTTCTATTGGCGGTTGAAACATCACGAGAGCTTTCTGTCGAAAATCGGGGTGCCGTTTCTCAGGGTTGGACGGCTGATGTCTCGCGATTTTGTTGTCGTCTGCGAATCGCGGGAGATGGCCATCAGGGCGCAGGGCGTCTTGTCGTCTGCTGTTGCGCAAGATGGGACGCCACTCTTTGAGGTGGATAATCGCGGCATGGATTTGTTTGTGATGCTCACATACCCAAACGATATCGGAAGCAATTTTGGGTACTCAGTCAATGGGAAGAGCTATAAGGGGTTAAGAGATGATGTGGCGTTCGTTGCTATCAAGAATGGCGAACACGATGGAATTGGCTACTTTATTGATTCCGGGGCTCCGGAGTCGGAGCGAATGGCTCGGGTTCGTCTTGCTGAGCTTCCTCAACTTGTATCAAGGGCGCTTGGTGTGTAGGCAGCACTTACCAGTTGGTAACCACCGTTGACTTGGATGAAGTCAGGAGTAGAGGCGTTAGCTTGAGGGTTGCTGACAACGCATCTTTTACCTTCATCATCCTCGAGGTTCGTCACGAAAGGGCATTCATTCTTCTCTGGCTGTTGCTTAAAAGTCTGTATATTTGGGCGGCTCACGACAGCTGCTGCTTGTGGGCAATTGTCCAGGGTATGGCCGCTTGTTTTTCACATGTTGAGGTCATATCGTCGGGAACATGTGTAGAGAAACCAAGAAAATTTCAGCGAACCCTTAAGCTATGAAGAAGAATGTCCTTGTTTTTCCTGGTGGATCAGAGGTTGGTTTGGAGATCCACAAGTCACTACAGTACTCAACGCATTTTAATCCCATCGGTGGATCTTCGATCGACGACCATGGCAAATATGCCTATGAGCAATACATAAGTGGCCTGCCTTTTGTGAATCAACCTGACTTCGTAGAGAAGATCCAGGTCGTGGTAAACGAGCATGATATTGATTTCATCATGCCAGCACACGATAACGTACTGCTGAAATTGGCACAGGCAAAGGCGGCAGGCAGGTTGAGCTGCTGTTTGGTCACATCGCCCTTGGCTACATGCGAAATCGCGACTTCCAAGCTCAAAACGTACAAAGCGCTCAAGGATGTCGTCCCTACGCCAAGGATTTTTGCAGGTGTCGAAGAGGTCGTCCCGGGAGACTTCCCGGTTTTTATGAAACCAGAAGTTGGGAATGGTTCGCGTGGCATCCAGACAGCAAGAACAACGGAAGAAATAGTCTTCTATTCCCGGAGGGACCCGTCACTGTTGATTCTTGAGCACCTGCCTGGCAAGGAATATACAGTCGATTGCTTTACAGATAAAAATGGTGAGCTGCGCTTCTGTAGAGGGCGTCTACGAGCTCGAATCTCAAACGGTATCAGTGTAAATTCTGTCGCTACCCGTGATGAGCGATTTGGTTTGTATGGCGCAAGAATTAATGCAAGTTTGCAGTTTCGTGGCGCCTGGTTTTTTCAGTTGAAGGAGCGTAAAGACGGTGAGCTGGTGCTAATGGAAATAGCCCCTCGGATTGCGGGGACCATGGGTTTGGTGCGTTGCATGGGTATAAATATGCCGCTATTGAGCCTGTTCGATGCGATTGGTGGTGAAGTTGATGTGATCGAGAATAACTGTCAGATGGTTATTGATCGGGCATTGCACAATGGGTACTCGCACAATATAAGCTACAAGCACGTCTATTTGGATTTGGATGATCTGGTCATTGTAGATGGCAAAGTTAATCCGAAAGTCATGGCTTTTGTATTCCAGTGCATAAATAGAAGTATCCAGGTACATCTCATCACAAAGCACAAAAATGATCTGCACAGGACGTTGAAGAGCTGTCGATTGAGTGGTTTGTTTGATGAGCTGATATGGATTCGGAACAAAGAAGAAAAACATGAAAAAATAATCCACAAAGACGCCATTTTTATTGATGATTCGTATGCCGAGCGTAAGCGTGTCCACGAACAGCTCGGCATCCCCGTTTTTGATGCGCACATGCTAGAGAGTTTGCTTGAGAAGATTTGATGGAGGGTGGTCAGTGAAACAAGAAAAGCGTGAAGTGTCGGAGCTTGACAAGAAGTATTTCAGAATGCTGCGCAGCAATGTGTCGCATTTTCTGGAGCGTGCTGGCGCACGGCTGGATGCAGAGGGCTTACTGGTGCTTGATATCGCGCCTCAAGAGCACGAAGGTGCAAAACCCTATTTTCCAAGAGCAAGGGTGGAGACGCTCGATATCAACCCAAAGTCTGGAGCAACCTACATAGCTGATATTGCGAAGGAGAACGCCGATATTCTGTCAGGCGGAAAATTTGACGTGGTGGTGTGTACTGAAGTGCTTGAGCACACACTTCAGCCTTTCCATGCTGTTGACGAGATAAATCGGATTCTCAGGCCGGGTGGTTTTGCGCTGGTGTCAACGCCATTCAATTTTAGGATCCATGGTCCGTTGCCCGATTGTTGGCGGTTTACTGAGCATGGCTTGCGTGCTTTGTTTAAAGAATTTGAGATAGAGGAATTAACCGCGCTCGAGGACGAAGACCGTTTCCTGGCGCCTGTCCATTACACGCTCGTTGCCAGAAAATAGCTCGCATCTCAGAGGCCAATGTGGAGTATGGGTGGGTGACAGATTTGTTGGGTATTGCTTGGTGTGCAGGAAGAGGTTTGGATTTTAGTGGATTGTGGTGGCCTGAGTTACGGTGCACAATGCGCACCGAACGTGAGTACCAAATTGTGCTCGGCGCCAGGTAAATTCTCTAGTCTGATCGGGATCCCCTGAGAGATGCTGGACTTGATTGGCGGGGTTATTGACTGGGGAAGCGCCTATTTTGAAGCTCATAAGCATGATGAAGGAACAATAAGAGGGAGTCGGGGGAAATGCTCAAGGCAACTTATTTTCTGCTGCCGCTGCTTGTCACAGTGCTGTTCATGTTTGCCCTAAGGCCATTTGCGCGTGGCATCGGGCTGATTGATCGTCCCGGTGGGCGCAAGAGTCACGATGGTGATATCCCGATCATTGGCGGCTTGGCCATGCTGGCCGGTATCCTGATCGGCTGCGTGCTGCAGCCGGGGTTGATTGAAAAATACCCTTTCTTTCTGGCTGCAGTGGTCATTCTGGTACTGGTCGGGGCAGTCGATGACCGTTATGACTTGCCGCCATCGGTACGCTTTCTTGCGCAGACCTGCGCGGTCGTCCTGATGATCTACGGGGCGGATCTAGTTGCATCTGATCTTGGATGGGTCTGGTTCGGCAATGTTGTTCAGCTTGGCTGGTTCGCGCCCATCTTTACCCTTGTGCTGGTGTTGACGGCTATCAACGCTTTTAACCTGTTTGACGGCAGCGATGGTGTAGCGGGTATTCAGGCGCTGATAGCTTTGGTTTTTCTTGGGTTTGCGGCGCTCATGGGGGGGGCAGGTGGTGCACTGCCACTGATCGCCAATCTGATTGGTGTGGTGTTTGGTTTTCTGATTTTCAATTGGCCTTCCAAACGAACTTTCCATGTGCGCGCCTTCATGGGTGATGCAGGTAGTACCATGCTGGGGTTTGCGCTCGCATGGTTAAGTGTGGACCTGTCCCAAGGAGCGGATCGAGCGATAACGCCCATGGTGGTGCTGTGGGTATTTGCGCTGCCCGTGTTCGATTTGTTCAGTAGCATGCTGCGTCGCGTGCGGGCAGGACGTTCGCCTTTTCATGCAGATTCAGAGCATCTGCATCATATTCTGAAGCGGCTTGGCCTGAGTTCACGACAAGTGGCACAAGTTGTTCTTGCATCTTCGGCAGTGCTTGCGGGATTTGGCGTGGGCGGATTCTTGCTGGGGTTGACGGATGGCTTGCTGCTTGTGTGCTGGATGGCGGGTCTGTCTTGCTACTACGTGGTGTTTGGCAGCAATCTGGTGTTCAAACGGCGTGAAGAACCAAGGATTGATCAGAGCGACACTGGAACGTATGAGATCTGGCGGCAGCGTCGCTGACAGTACCGACGACAACTGGCTTCCCGCGTGGTCGGTTTGTCAGCGTTGTGACGATCGACCTTTCGGATTGTGGCCCGCATTTGCCGTGCTGAATCTTCGCTAACGGTCTCGCGGGTTTCAGCAGAATACAGGTGCATGAATGTGACTCGCGTGCTTTGATGTCCTGTGGGCCGTCCGTTAAGCTACGTGCCTTTCTGCAATTGAGGCATACCTGTGCGTCTGACAATTTTCGGCTCCGGCTATGTAGGACTGGTGACCGGTGCGTGTTTCGCCGAGGCCGGCAACCATGTCCTGTGCGTGGACGTGGATGAGCGCAAGGTGGACATGCTCAAGCGCGGCGAGTCGCCGATCTTTGAGCCAGGTCTGGAAGAACTGCTGAAGAAGAACCTGGCGGCCGGGCGCATCAACTTCACTACCGATGCCGAGGAAGGCGTGAAACACGGCTTGTTCCAGTTCATTGCCGTCGGTACGCCACCGGATGAGGATGGCTCGGCGGATCTGAAGTACGTTCTTGCAGTTGCTGAATCTATCGGCAAGCACCTGTCCGATTACCGCATCGTTGTGAATAAATCCACAGTACCGGTGGGCACGGCGGACAAGGTGAAGGCGAAGATTCTGGAGACGCTCAAATCGCGTGGCGTCAGTCTGGAATTCGATGTGGTATCCAACCCGGAGTTTCTCAAGGAAGGCGCGGCACTGTCTGATTTCATGAAACCGGATCGTGTGGTGGTGGGCACTGATAATCCCCGCACTGCCGAGCTCCTCAAGGCGCTGTACGACCCGTTTACTCGTAGCCACGACAGAATGATTGTGATGGATGTACGCTCATCGGAGCTGACCAAGTACGCCGCCAATGCCATGCTGGCAACCAAGATCAGCTTCATGAACGAGCTGGCCAATCTGGCCGAGCGGCTGGGGGCTGACATCGAAAAAGTGCGTCGCGGCATTGGTTCAGATCCGCGCATTGGTTACCACTTCATCTATCCGGGCTGCGGTTATGGTGGATCGTGTTTTCCCAAGGATGTGCAGGCACTGTCGCGCACCGCGCGTGACAATGGTTATGAGGCCGAAGTTTTGAATGCAGTGGAGGCGGTCAACTATCGTCAGAAGGAAGTGCTGTTCACCAAGATCAGCAAGTATTTCGGGGGTGACCTCAAGGGCAAGACCATTGCCCTGTGGGGCTTGTCGTTCAAACCCAATACGGATGACATGCGTGAGGCACCCAGTCGTACCCTGATGGAAGCGTTATGGCAGGCGGGCGCCAAGGTGCGCGCCTATGATCCCGTGGCCATGCACGAAACGCTGCGCATCTATGGGGAACGCTCTGATTTGACTTTGGCGAAGTCGGCTCCGGATGCCCTGGCGGGTGCCGATGCCCTGGCCATCGTGACCGAATGGCAGGAGTTCCGTAGCCCTGACTTTGACGCCATCAAGGTGGCGTTGAAGCAGCCGGTGATCTTCGATGGACGTAATCTATACGACCCCGGTTTCGTCAAGCAGTTTGGTTTGAAATATCTGGCTATCGGGCGCAGTGCATAATAGAAACTCGGCCGGCCGTTCCCGAGCCTGCACTCACATTGAGTGATACAGGTCTCCATTTCGGAGGCTTATCCATGGCATTCTTGCTGCCTGTTGTTACCTGCACATGGGATTGGTATGGCGCGTTTCAGTCTTCGTAATTGCAAGCTGGGTGTGGTCGGTCTGGGCTATGTCGGGCTGCCGCTGGCTGTTGAATTCGGTAAGCACTTCAATACCGTCGGGTTTGACATCAAGGCATCTCGCGTTGCGGAGTTGAAGTCCGGGCGCGATTCGACGCTGGAGACAGATGCCAGGGAGCTGAAAGCGGCGACGATGCTCACGTTCTCGACTGACCTCAAGGATCTGCGGAAGTGCAAGGTCTACATCGTGACGGTGCCTACGCCCATCGATAAGTACAACCGCCCCGATCTGAGTCCCATCGAAGGCGCCAGCAAGCTGCTGGGTCAGGTGCTGAAGAAGGGCGATATTGTTGTTTATGAATCCACCGTCTATCCCGGCTGTACGGAAGAAATCGCTGTCCCTATTCTCGAAGAAGTATCCGGACTTAAGTACAACGTGGATTTCTTCTGCGGTTACAGTCCGGAACGCATCAACCCCGGCGACAAGCAACACCGCCTGCCGACCATCAAGAAGATTACCTCTGGTTCGACCCCGGAAGTGGCGGACTTTGTCAATTCGCTGTATGCCAGCATCATTACTGCCGGTACGCACAAGGCCGCCAGCATTCGTGTGGCCGAGGCTGCCAAGGTAATTGAGAATACTCAGCGCGATGTAAATATTGCGCTGATCAATGAACTCGCTTTGATCTTCAATCGCCTGGGGATAGATACCGAGGAGGTGCTGGAAGCAGCCGGCACAAAATGGAACTTCCTGCCATTCCGTCCCGGTCTGGTGGGAGGTCATTGCATTGGCGTGGATCCCTACTACCTGACCCATAAGGCACAGGAAATCGGCTATCACCCCGAGATGATCCTCGCTGGCCGTCGTGTCAATGACAACATGGCGATTTATGTGGCCGAGCGCGTCGCGCAGCTGATGGTAAAAAAGCGCATCCATATGAACGGTTCACGCATCCTGGTCATGGGGCTGACGTTCAAGGAAAACTGCCCTGATCTGCGTAACTCCAAAGTGGTGGATGTGATTACCGAATTGCAGAAGTATGGCGCCAAGGTCGATGTGTTTGACCCCTGGATTGATGCCAGGGAAGCAGATCACGAGTACGGCATCAAGCCGGTCAAGAAACTCAACAAGAATACCTATGACGGTATCGTGATGGCCGTGGGTCACAAGGAATTCAAGGACATGGGTATTGCAGCAGTACGGGCGCTGGCCAAACGCGAGCACGTGCTGTTTGATATCAAATATGTCTTCGACAAAAAACTGGTGGACGGACGGTTGTAATTTTTTTGGAAGGTGTGTTTCCGTGTCTGCGTTGACGCGGTAGGTTGGGCTGTCCAGCCCAACAAATCTGGCAGTTAGGCTGGACAGCCCAACCTACAGGGATGTAGGGAGTGACGATCTTGCCTGGAGCATTGGTCGGTAAATCTGCAGTTTGCTTCGATACGAGTACCTATGAAAATTCTATTGACCGGCGCCGCTGGCTTTATCGGCTTTCACACTACCCAGATCCTGCTGGCGAGAGGCGATGAGGTTGTCGGGCTGGATAATCTCAATGATTACTACGAAGTCACGTTGAAAGAGGCGCGGCTGGCGCAGCTCAAGCAACATCCGAATTTCCGCTTTGTAAAGATGGATCTCGCGGACCGGGAAGGCATTGCCGGGTTGTTCAAGCAGGAAAAGTTCCAGCGGGTCATCAACCTGGCGGCCCAGGCCGGTGTGCGCTACTCGATCCAGAATCCGCTGGCCTACATCGACAGCAATGTAGTGGGGTTTGCCAATATTCTGGAGGGGTGCCGGCACAATGGTGTGGAGCATCTCGTGTACGCTTCGACCAGCTCGGTATACGGCGCTAATACTAGGATGCCGTTTGCGGTTACGCAGAATGTCGACCATCCATTGTCGTTTTATGCGGCAACCAAGAAGGCCAACGAACTGATGGCGCATACCTATGCCCATCTGTACCGACTGCCGGTGACGGGTCTGCGTTTCTTTACCGTGTATGGTCCCTGGGGACGCCCGGACATGGCGCTGTTTCTGTTCACCAAGAACATCCTTGCCGGCAAGCCGATCGACGTTTTCAACTACGGTAATCATCGCCGCGATTTCACGTACGTGGCCGACATTGCCAATGGTGTGGTGCGGGCCATGGATCGAGTTGCCCAGCCCAATCCGGCTTGGGACAGCAACAATCCCGACCCGAGCACCAGCAATGCCCCATACCGCCTGTACAATATCGGTAACAACCAGCCGGTGGAGCTGATGAAGTACATCCAGACTCTGGAACAGTGCCTGGGCAAGAAGGCGGAGCTGAACCTGTTGCCCTTGCAGGTGGGCGATGTGCCGGACACCTATGCCGATGTGGAAGCGCTGGTGCGCGATGTCGGCTACAGACCCGCAACGTCGGTGGAAGTGGGGATCAAGAACTTTGTGGACTGGTATCGGAGTTATTACGCGTAGGGGCGGTTCGTGAACCGCCCTGCTTGGAGGGCCGCTCACGAGCGGCCCCTACGCAAGTCCGCCAAAATAACTTCCGGTTTCATATCCTTATAGCCATTCGCTTGGCAGGGTGAGCCAGCCCGGCGTCACAATTCACTTCTGTAATGGTATTGTGACCATTCATGTCCCCAGCCACGTCCTCTGTCCTGAAAAGCCGTCTGACCCAGCTTGGAAGAGCTCGAAGCCGAGAGCATCTTCATCATGCGCGAAGTGGTCGCCGAGTTTGAAAACCCGGTGATGCTGTATTCCATCGGCAAGGATTCTTCGGTGCTGCTGCATCTGGCCATGAAGGCGTTCTACCCGGCCAAGCCGCCGTTCCCGTTGCTGCATGTCGATACCACCTGGAAATTCCGCGAAATGATCGAGTTTCGCGACCAGCGCGCCCGCGAGTTGGGCGTGGATCTGCTGGTGCACATCAACCAGGAGGGGTGGGCAGCAAGATCACCCCTTTACCCACGGCAGCAGCAAGTACACCGATATCATGAAGACCGAGGCGCTGAAGCAGGCGCTGAACAAGTACAAGTTCGATGCGGCCTTCGGCGGAGCGCGTCGCGATGAAGAAAAGTCGCGCGCCAAGGAGCGCGTGTTTTCGTTCCGCGACACCAATCATCGCTGGGACCCGCGCAACCAGCGTCCCGAGCTGTGGAAGGTCTATAACAGCCGTATCAACAAGGGCGAAAGCATTCGTGTGTTCCCGCTGTCGAACTGGACCGAGCTGGATATCTGGATGTACATCCACCAGGAAAACATCCCGATCGTGCCGCTGTACTTCGCCAAGCAACGGCCCGATCGTGAAGCGCGACGGCATGATGATCATGATCGACGATGACCGCTTTCCGCTGAATCCCGGCGAGACGCCCGACCATGGAGCAGGTGCGTTTCCGCACGCTGGGTTGCTATCCGCTGACCGGCGCCATGTACTCGGAGGCCGCATACGCTGGAAGCCATCATCGGCGAGATGCTGGAAAGCCGCACGTCGGAACGTCAGGGCCGCGCCATCGACCACGATCAGTCGGGTTCGATGGAAAAGAAGAAGAAAGAAGGGTACTTCTGATGTCGGCCGTCCCCATGCAAACCAATCAGGTACGACAGTTCATCAGCCGTCAGGAAACCAAGGGCCTGCTGCGCTTCATCACTTGCGGCAGCGTCGACGACGGCAAGAGCTCGCTGATCGGCCGGCTGCTGCACGATTCGCAGAAGATTCTCGAAGACCACATGGCGGCGGTGAAAGCCGACAGCCAGCGCTGGGGCACGCAGGGTGAGCAGATCGATCTGGCGCTGCTGGTGGACGGCCTGCAGGCTGAGCGCGAGCAGGGCATCACCATCGACGTGGCCTATCGCTACTTCGATACCGAACACCGCAAGTTCATCATTGCCGATACGCCGGGCCATGAGCAGTACACCCGCAATATGGCCACCGGTGCGTCGACTGCCGATCTCGCCATGATTCTGGTGGACGCGGCGCGCGGCGTGCAGGTGCAGACCCGTCGGCACAGTTTCATCGTGTCATTGCTGGGCATTCGCCACGTGATGGTGGCGGTGAACAAGATGGACCTGGTGGATTACGACCAGAAGGTATTCCAGAACATCGCGGCCGAATGCCGCCATTTCATGCGCACCCTTGGCATTCAGGATGTACGTGTGGTGCCGGTGTCGGCGCTCAAGGGCGACAACGTGGTCAAGCCTTCCACCAATATGCCCTGGTACGAAGGTCAGCCCCTGCTGGAGATCCTGGACACCGTCGATATCAGCGATGATCTGTCGGACGATCTGCGTTTCCCGGTGCAGTATGTGAGTCGTCCCAATGCCGAATTTCGCGGTTATGCCGGCACACTGGTGGCCGGACATGTGCGGGTCGGCGATCAGGTTATGTCGCTGCCGTCGCGCAAGACCAGCAAGGTCAAGGAGATTGTCACGTATGACGGCAAGCTCACCGAAGCCGTCGCACCCATGGCAGTAACGCTGACATTGGAAGACGAAATCGATATCACCCGTGGCGATTTGCTGGTGCACCCTGATCGCGCGCCCACCGTGGCGCGTGAATTCGATGCTCATCTGATCTGGATGGCGGATCAGCCGCTGCTGCCCGGCAAGCAGTACGAGTTCAAGATCAATAATCAGTATGTGCGCGGCACGGTGCAGCGCATTGAATACCGGGTGGATGTGAACGACCTGTCGCGTCATGCCGCCGCAGAGCTGAAGCTCAACGAAATTGCGGTGTGCAAGATCGCGCTGAATCATGCCGTGGCCTATGACGTGTACGACCTGTGCCGCGAGACCGGCAGCTTCATCGTCGTAGATCGCTTGAACAACACGACGGCCGGCGCCGGCATGATCCGCCGCAGCGCGACGGTCAAGGCGCATGAAGTGCACGGCAATGTGTACTCCGAACGTCTGGAAATCAACCGCCAGCAGCGCGCCAACCAGAAGAGCCAGCTGCCCTGCATCCTCTGGTTCACCGGCCTGTCAGGCGCTGGCAAGTCCACCATCGCCAATGCGGTGGAGCAGGAGCTGTTTCGCCGTGGTTACCACAGCTACTTGCTGGACGGTGACAATGTCCGCCATGGCTTGAACCGTGATCTGGGGTTCTCCGATAGCGAGCGCGTCGAAAACGTGCGCCGCATCGGCGAGGTGTCGCGGCTGTTCGTGGACGCGGGCCTGATCGTGCTGACGGCTTTCATTTCACCCTTCCGCAGTGATCGCCGGCTGGTGCGCGAACTGGTGGAGCCGGGTGAGTTCATCGAGGTGTATGTCAGCACCTCACTGGAAGTCTGCGAAAGCCGCGATCCCAAGGGACTGTACAACCGTGCCCGACAGGGGCAGATCCAGAACTTCACGGGTATCAGCTCCCCATACGAAGCCCCGGAAGCGGCCGAGATTGTGCTTGATACCTCAAAGTTGCATGTCGATGATTGCGTGGCAAAGATCATCGAGTATCTTGAGGCGTCCGGCCGCCTGAAATTGTAGGTCTTAAGCAGGGCCGTTCGCGAACGGGCCCCTACACAAGACACAACCTCTCGGCCCATTTGTAGGGGCGGTTCGTGACCGAAGGGAATGGTTGATCCACGAACCGCCCTCATCGCTTTTTATGCCGCAAAGGAAATCGCAATGTTGATCCCCGTCGTCCTTTCCGGTGGCTCGGGTACCCGCCTGTGGCCCCTGTCCCGTGAGCTTTACCCCAAGCAACTGCTGTCACTGGTCGGCAGGGGCACCATGTTGCAGGAAACCCTGGCGCGCCTGACAGGGGTGCCAGGTGTGCAAGCCCCTGTGGTGGTGTGTAACGAGAGTCATCGCTTCCTGGTTGCCGAGCAGCTGCGTCAGGTCAAAACCCCGGCCAGTGCCATTGTGCTGGAGCCAGTCGGGCGCAATACCGCGCCGGCGGTGGCGGTTGCCGCGTTAAGCGCACTGTCGACCCGCGAGGGCGCTTCGGACCCGGCACTGCTGGTCTTGCCCGCCGATCATGTGATTCGCAACGTAAAGGCCTTTCAGGCGGCTGTACAGGTGGGTTTGAAAGCGGCTGAGGCGGGCAAGCTGGTGACCTTTGGCGTCGTACCCAGCAAGCCTGAAACCGGTTACGGCTACATTCGCCGCGGCGAAGGTGCCGGTCCGGACTACCCCGTAGCTCAGTTTGTTGAAAAACCCGATATTGAAACCGCCCGGGAATACGTGGCGTCCGGTCGTTACTACTGGAACAGCGGCATGTTCATGTTCAAGGCGCGCACCCTGCTGGATGAGATCAAGCAGCTGGCGCCCGCCATGCACTCGGCCTGCGTGGCGGCATTTTCTGCTGCCAAGCACGATCTGGATTTTACGCGTCTTCCCACCGCCGAGTTCACCGCTTGTCCCAGCGATTCCATCGACTACGCAGTGATGGAGAAAACCAGCAAGGCGGTGGTGGTGCCGCTGGATGCGGGCTGGAGCGATGTGGGTTCCTGGTCGGCTCTGCACGAAGCCATACCGCCTGATGCAGCGGGCAACGTGACGGTCGGTGATGTGCTGGTCAGCGATTCACACGGTTGTTACCTGCATTCCACCAGTCGTCTGGTTGCCACCGTTGGCCTGAAGGATCACGTGGTCGTCGAGACCAAGGACGCGGTAATGGTGGCCCCCAAGGACCGCGTGCAGGACGTCAAGAATCTGGTCAACGAACTCAAGAAACAGGGGCGTTATGAAACCTCGTTGCACCGCGAGGTGTTCCGGCCCTGGGGCAGCTACGACAGCATCGATTCCGGCGAGCGTTTCCAGGTGAAGCGGTTGGTGGTCAATCCGGGAGCGACCCTGTCGCTGCAGCTGCATCATCATCGCGCCGAGCACTGGGTAGTGGTATCAGGTACGGCGCGCATTACCTGCGATGACAAGGTATTTCTGCTGGAAGAAAACCAGTCTACCTACATTCCCATTGGGGCCAAGCACCGCATCGACAACCCCGGCAAGATCCCGCTGCACATCATCGAAGTGCAGTCCGGTACCTATCTGGGCGAAGACGACATCGTGCGTTTCGAAGATGTGTATGGCCGACACGGTGATAAACCCACCAATCTTGGCTAGGGCAGTAGTGGCAGGCGAGTCCGTCTACTTCAAGTGAAAACACAGGTGCACGAACTTCGTGTGCCTTGTTTTTTGGTCGATGTGCGCGAACGCACGCCGGTATCAAGTGATTGAGCAATTTGCATTGATTGCAGCGATCTCAGTCGCCACAATCCAGCTATTCAATCGCAATTGATCAGGGAGCCTTGCTGACCATGCCTTTTCCTATCGCCGGATTCAAAGCCTATGACTTACGCGGGCGCATCCCCTCGGAACTCAATCCTGAGGTCGCGTATCGCGTTGGTCGTGCCTATGCCGAGTGGTTGAAACCCAGGAAGGTGGTTGTCGGGCGCGATATCCGTCTGTCCAGCGCACAGCTGTGCGAAGCATTGACGCGCGGCTTGCTGGATTCTGGCGTGGATGTATACGACATCGGTCTGTGTGGCACCGAAGGTGTGTATTTCGCCACCTTCGCCATGAAAATGGATGGCGGCATCATGGTCACGGCCAGCCACAATCCACCTGATTACAACGGCATGAAGTTCGTGCGTGAGCAATCACGGCCGATCAGCGGCGACACGGGGCTGCTGGAGATCAAGAAAATTGCGGATGCCGATGCGTACAGTCAACCGGCGCGTAAAGGTGAGCTGCGCCAGCTCGATACCTGGAACAAGTACATCGAGCACCTGCGTTCCTACCTGGACGTCAGCAAACTCAGGAAGCTCAAAGTGGTGGTCAATGCCGGTAACGGCGGTGCCGGCGCGGTCATCGATAGTCTGGAAAAGTATCTGCCGTTCGAGTTCATCAAGATTCATCACAATCCCGATGGCGGCTTTCCCAACGGTGTGCCCAATCCGATGCTGGAGGAGAACCGTGCCTCCACCATCAAGGCCATCAAGGAACACAAAGCCGATCTGGGCATCGCCTGGGATGGCGACTATGACCGCTGTTTCTTTTTCGATGAGCGCGGTGAATTCATAGAGGGCTACTACATCGTCGGATTGCTTGCCTCGATGTTCCTGAAGCGTGAGAAGGGTGCGCGCATTGTGTATGACCCGCGCCTGACCTGGGCAACGCTGGAGATGGTGAAATCACTGGGCGGTGTGCCCGTGCAGTCCAAGTCAGGGCATGCCTTTATCAAGGACGTGATGCGCCAGCACGATGCCATCTATGGTGGCGAGATGAGCGCGCATCACTACTTCCGCGCCTTTGGTTACTGCGACAGCGGGCAGGTGCCCTGGCTGCTGGTGACGCAGTTGCTGTGCGAGTCGGGCCAGAGCCTGTCGTCTTTGGTGGGTGAACGCATTGCGGCATTTCCGGCCAGTGGTGAAATAAATCGCAAGGTGGCGGATGCCAAGGCCACCATCAAGAAGATTGAGGATTACTACAAGCCGGGCGCATTGGCGGTGGACTACACGGATGGTCTGTCGATCGAATACGCTGAGTGGCGCTTCAACCTGCGTTCATCCAACACCGAACCGCTGATTCGCTTGAATGTGGAAAGCCGTGGCAATGTGGCACTGATGCTGGCCAGGACTACCGAGTTACTCGATTTGATTGGTGGGGATGCAGCTCACTGAACTCGGGTAGTAGTCGTTTTGCGCAAGCTGTGTAACACCGCATTTCATTGGGAGACCCCATAGTGGCCGCGCTCGGACAACGCATGAGGTCGCTCGACGGATTGCGCGGCATTTCAATTGCACTGGTACTGCTCGGGCACCTGGGAGGAACTCAGGCCTTCCCGCAGTTGGGGCTGGAACGGGTGCTGGGAAACTACGCGTTTCTCGGCGTGCAGGTTTTCTTTGTAATTTCCGGTTTTCTGATCACCTCGTTGTTGTGCCGGGAACTGCAGTCAACCGGCGCGGTGTCCTTGCGACACTTCTACCTGAGGCGTGCCTTGCGGATTCTTCCGGCCTACATGGCATATCTCATCGTGCTGTTCGGTTTCGTGCAGGCTGGATACATGGTGTTGAAACCGGCGGATTGGGTAACGGCCCTCACCTTCACCGTTAACTATTTTCCGGGTGCAAGCTGGGGGGTTGGCCATCTCTGGTCGTTGGCAGTTGAGGAGCAGTTCTATCTACTGTGGCCTGCTATCTTCGTCGTTATGGGTGGCGCCAAGAACAAACTCAGGAATGTCCTGCTCGGCGTGATATTGCTTGCACCCTTGGTCAGGGCGGCAATGCGGCTGACCTTTGACGCGGAAAGTGACTTCAGGGATCTGGAGGTATTCCCGGCAATCGCCGACGCTCTGGGTTTTGGCTGCTTGCTGGCATTGATCCGTAACGACTTGGTGCTTGTGCCAGCTTACCGTATGCTGATGCGCTCTGCGGTTGTCGTGCTGCTGGTGGTGCTGATCGTTCTGATAAATCGTTTCTCAGGTTATGGGCTTGTCGATCTGCTGTTTTCTTCATTCAAGTTGACCATGATCATGATTCTGGTCGATGCAGC
The DNA here is from genome assembly GCA_963748005.1 of uncultured Pseudomonadota bacterium. GTDB lineage: Bacteria > Pseudomonadota > Gammaproteobacteria > Steroidobacterales > Steroidobacteraceae > CAILZL01. Next base: position 221,021 of record CAVVHH010000002.1, on the reverse strand, counting down.
TGTTAGCCGCGAATCCGGATGGCTGCATACGGTATTGAATGCCCCGGCGCTGGTGGCCTTGGGTAGAGTGAGTTTTTCACTCTATCTGTTCCAGCAATTGTTTTTGAATCGTGGTTCCACCGAGCCGCTGGCCGCCTTTCCGCTCAATCTGGTGCTCGCCCTGACGGCTGCGATAATTGCCTATCATGCCGTTGAACGCCCGTTCATGCGGTTGCGACGCTGAATGCGACTGCGCGGTTGGGGCTGACTCTGATCGGGACCGGGAGTTCTGGCGTGGTGGCGGGCATGAGCATCCAGCGCACGATGCCCATAGGTTGTGTCGCCTGGATCCGTCAACGAGCGCAGCAAGGGTAACGTCGGCACAAGATTCGATTGACCACATTGGTGGTGAACTTTATGATGCCGGGCTCTTAAGTATGGGCGGTTAGCTCAGCGGTAGAGCACTGCTTTCACACGGCAGGGGTCACAGGTTCAATCCCTGTACCGCCCACCATTTCCCTGTAGGTCGTGGTAACAATTGCTCCTGCAGTGTCACCATTCCCCACCTACGTGTGGGTCGGGCCGCTGCCCCGCGTCTTGGTTCAGGATGTCGGGCTGAAGTCCGGCTTGCCCAGACGCAGAACTACAATCCATGACCGTCGTCACCCGTTTCGCCCCCAGTCCTACCGGCATGCTGCATATCGGCGGTGTCCGTACCGCGCTGTTCTCCTGGTTGTACGCCCGTCGCCACAACGGCAAGTTCATCCTGCGCGTCGAAGATACCGATCGCGAGCGTTCCACGCCCGAAGCTACGCAGGTCATTCTGGATGGGATGCAGTGGCTGGGACTGACTGCCGACGAAGGTCCGTACTATCAGACAGGGCGCATGGATCGTTACAAGGAGGTCATTGACCAGTGGCTGCAAGCAGGCAAGGCCTATCGGTGCTACTGCACCAGGGAAGAGCTGGAGGAGCTGCGCGCCACCCAGATGGCAGTCAAGCAGAATCCGCGCTACGACGGACGCTGGCGTGATCGTACGGACTCGCGGCCCGGCGTAGATCCGGTCATCCGCTTCAAGAATCCGCTGGACGGCACCGTGGTGGTCGATGACCAGGTTCATGGTCGAGTCGTATTCGATAACGCGCAGCTGGACGATCTGATCATTGCCCGTTCCGACGGTACGCCCACCTACAACTTCTGCGTGGTGGTCGATGACTGGGATATGGGCATTACCCACGTGGTGCGCGGCGACGACCACCTGAACAATACCCCTCGCCAGATCAATATGTTACGTGCGCTCGGAGCGACGCCTCCGGTGTATGCGCACTTGCCCATGATCCTAGGTGCGGATGGCGCCAAGCTGTCTAAACGCCACGGCGCCGTTAGTGTCTTGCAGTATCAGGAAGAGGGTTACTTGCCGGCTGCGCTGCTCAACTACCTGGTGCGCCTCGGCTGGTCCCATGGGGATCAGGAGGTTTTTTCGCTGGATGAGATGATCCGGTTGTTCGACATCAAGGACGTGAACAAGTCGGCCTCTGCTTTCAACCCAGAAAAGCTGTTGTGGTTGAACCAACAACACATCATGAAAACTCCCGCGCCAGTACTCGCAGCAGGCTTGCGTGAACAGCTGGCGCGGTTGGGGGTGCAGACCTACGATCAGATGCTGCTCGAAGGGGTGGCAAATATCCTGCGTGAGCGCGCCAGGACACTCAAGGAAATGGCGCAGACCGGCCTGTATTTCTTCCGGGAGTTCGAACACTACGATGACAAGGCTGCGAAGAAGAATCTCACGTCTGATGCCAGGCCGATTCTGGAGGCTCTGGAAGCATCTTTGGCGGCCCTGCCCAGCTGGAATGCCAAAGCCATCCATGATGTGATTTCGACTCTCTCTGAGCGATTTGGCGTGGGTATGGGCAAGGTGGCCCAGCCATTGCGTGTGGCGGTGTGCGGTACGGCCGTCTCACCACCAATAGATACCACCACTGAGCTGGTAGGACGTGACCGGGTAATTGCCCGGCTCAGGCGGGCCCAGCAATATCAGGCCACATGAGTTTTATTCGACCAGCCGTATGCGGTGCAGGACAAAGTGACGAGGATCATCTGAACCAGATTGGAACAGGATGAGTTGACTGACGTGATGCAGATCCAGCTCTCGATGCACTGGCCCCGATCGAATTTGCTCAATGCCGAGCCTTAATGCAGTTGTTGACAGCGGGGGGATGTAACGCGCTCTGGTTGAAGAGGTCCTCATAACGCTGATTGTGCCTCACATCATCGATGCGGATTTGCAGGGTCAAGGCAGCAGGATTCGGGTTTTCCACCACGATTTCCAGTGCCTTGTAGGCGCTCCAGTCAGGCCACGGTTCTTTCAGCGTTATCCCCGGCCACTCAGCCGCTTCTTGAGGGAGGACTTCAAGCGCCTGATGCGTATCTGACGAGCCGAGAGATGTCATTCTCTGCACCACCCGCAGGTTCGTGCTGCTGCCCAGTGTGATAAGACTACTTTGGGCAGAATCAAATGTAAGCAGTTCTGGAAGCTGATGCTGTCGCTGCCAGTAGGCCAAGGCAATTCCCCAGACGGGCAGAATCACCGCGAAAGACGCCAGGCAGGCGGCCGGTACGGCCAGACGTGTCTTCAGTTTGGTTGAGACTCTCTGTTCGGGTTCCACGCAGGCCATCAGTCCGAGACCAATGATGGCTCCCAGTCCATCGGTCACCAGATCGCGCCAGGTGGCTTCGCGGTCCGAGGTGAGCAAAGCTTGTGCCAGTTCCCCAGCGCCTCCTACGAATATCACCAGAAGGAAGGTAGTCAGGTGCTGCATGGCCACAGATGCACGCGGCGCGGTTGTACGAAGCCAGAGAAGCATTGCCGCGGTGAGCAGCATGAACAGGGGAGCGTGCGCCGCATTCATTAGCTCATGCGCCCATAGCGTCGACGCAGAGCCCACTGGTGCGAGCAGCAGCCCGAACGCCCAAATAACGGCAATCACAAGCGGAATATGGTGTCGAATCATTGGGCAATCACCTAATAGCTGCGGCACAACGCCGTAACACAATGATTTCTTGACAGCGCAGAATTGCTTCAATACATTTTGCCCCCCGCCTCCCTAGCTGTGGGGCCGTGGCTCAGCTGGGAGAGCGCTTGCATGGCATGCAAGAGGTCGGCGGTTAGATCCCGCCTGGCTCCACCAACATCACAGTCAGAGTTTGAGGCCAGCGTCCCCATCGTCTAGATGCCCAGGACACTGCCCTTTCAGGGCAGTAACAGGAGTCCGAATCCCCTTGGGGACGCCACTTCATAATTGAGCCCCGTCCAAGGGCTTTTTCTTTGCCATCGGGTTCTTGCACGGCAATGTGCACCGCATCACGGGGGGAGGGGTGTTAACCCTATTAAGATTGTTCAAGTTGCTGCGCAATACTTGGCTGAACTAGTCTAAATCAGAACCATGGGTACGTTGATTGCCAGTAGGTAAGGAATCTCGATACGTGGTCATTAAGTTATTTCGACATCACTGGCAGATTCATTTCGCCATCCTGGGCCTGGCTGATCTCTTGGTGGGTCTGTCGGCATTCAACTTGGCGCTGCGCTTCTCTGCCGCGCCTGCCGACCACGCCGACGTTGCCTGGTCGGTGGTATTTGCGTTGATGGGGGCAATCTGTGTTGGTGCCATGGGGTTGTACAGCGCTCGCCAGCGATCCGGATTGCTCGGCATTTTCCTGCGTGTGCTGGTTGCCATGACGATGGCGGGGATGTTGTGTGCATTGCTGAACGTCTGGTTACTTGCCTCGGGTTTGCGGCTGTCCGGAACGGTGCTCCTGTACGCTGCGGCTGGCGCGCTGCTGGGCATCATGCTTACCCGGGTGGCGATGGAGTTTGCCGTCAGCGAAAACTGGCTGAAGCGGCGGGTGCTGGTGTATGGCGCCGGATCGCGAGCGCTTAGTATTGCCCGCCTGCGCCGCCGCGCGGATCGGCGCGGCTTCGTAGTGCTCGGCTACATTCGCTGTGGCGATGATATCTCGCAGTCGGAGCTGACAACCCCGCTGCTGCCTGCAGCTACTTCCTTGCAGGAGTTTTGTCGAGCACATTCGGTGGACGAAATTGTGGTGGCCATGGATGATCGGCGCCGTGATTTTCCGATGGATCAGTTACTCGACTGCCGCCTTGATGGCGTGGAGATTACCGAGCTGGTGACATTTCTGGAGCGGGAAACCGGCACGTTGCGCCTGGATGTCCTTAATCCCAGCTGGATGATTTTTTCGGACGGATTCAGGCGGGGTCCGATTCACGCATTTCTCGAGCGTCTGCTGGATCTGGTTGCCAGTGTGATACTGGCAGTTGTCACCATGCCGTTCATGCTGCTGACCATCCTCGCGATCAAGATTGACGACGGCTGGTCTGCCAGCATCCTGTATCGACAACGACGGGTCGGTCAGAATGGGCGCACATTCAATGTGCTGAAGTTTCGCAGCATGCGCGAGGATGCCGAGCGCGATGGCAAGCCACAGTGGGCAACCTTAAATGATTCGCGGGCCACGCGCGTGGGAGCTTTCATACGCAAGACCCGCATCGATGAACTGCCGCAGATCTTCAATGTGGTGCGTGGCGAGATGAGTTTTGTCGGACCCCGGCCGGAACGCCCTGAGTTTGTCGACGAGCTCAGCGCCCGCATTCCATTTTACCGCGAACGCCACAATATCAAGCCCGGTGTCACCGGCTGGGCACAGCTATGCTTCCCTTATGGCTCGTCGGAGCGCGATGCAATCGAGAAGCTGCAGTACGATTTGTACTACGTCAAGAATCACTCGCTGTTTTTCTACCTTGGCGTGCTGATCCAGACAGTCGAGGTGATTGTCTGGCGCAAGGGGGCTCGATGACCTAGCAACCGGGACACGCTGCGTGTCTTGGTGTGGGCAACTTATGGTTGCGAATGAGTGGTGATGCGCGGCCCGCTGTCTGACAGTCTGGGCCTGACAGGCTACGTCGCCACAGCGACGCTGTTCAGTGTGCTCGTGCTGCTGCAGTTGCGTCATGCCCGGTCCGAGCCATTGAACCGTACCATGTTGGTGGCCTGCGGCATCACAGTACTTTGGTCAGGTCTGCCGCGCAGCATCCGCACGGGGCTGGCGTTGTGGGGTGGCATGGCCACGGTCATGGCGGGGCTGACCGTGGCCGTCAGCAGCGTCACCGCCGTGTTGCCAACGGTAGCGCTTTGGGTGAATCGGGGGTTGTTGCTGGGGTCCCTGACGGTGCGTCATTCGCTGGGCTGGCTGATAGTATAGTAACCTTGGGCATTTTGTCGGTATTTGACGTCTTCTATTTTGCGCAGATCGAGATGCTCCGGGGTGTGGCTCCGGCAAGCTGGGCGTGGCGTGGCTGGATGGGCGTTTTCATAGTGCCTCTGGTGCTGGTGGTGATGCGCCGCAGTGGCTACTGGTCCAGGGAAATCTTTGTTTCATGTCATGTGGTGTTCTACTCAGCATCGCTGTTGGCCATTGGCCTGTACCTGCTGTGCGTGGCAGCAGGGGGTGTGCTGTTGCGTGAGTTCGGTAACGAGTGGTTGTTGCCGCTGGATCTGCTGCTGGTCCTGCTCGCGTCAGGGTTGCTCGTTTGGCTGGTATTCTCGGACCGGATCCATCGACATCTGCGGATAGTCATCGCCAAGCATTTATTCAAGAACAAATATGACTACCGGATCGAGTGGCAGTGTTTCATCGCGACGCTGGCAAATGGTGCCCGCGACAATGCCATCACACGGCGGTGAAGGCCATTGCGGACCTGATCGAAAGTCCCGGTGGAGTGTATTTTTTCCGTGATGAGGCGCAGCGCAAGTTCTTGCCGGTGGCGGTGTGGCCGGAGGGGATACTCAGCGGCATGGATCTGCCCGACCTGCCAATAGACAGTGCGCTCGCCGAGTTTCTGGCCCGCACGCAGTGGGTGGTGGATATTCATAAGCATGCCAGACTGCCAGCACTCTATGACAACCTATCCATGCCTGCGTCGCTTACGTCGTTGACAGGCGTGCGGGCAATCTTACCCATCATCGAACTCAGTCAGTTGGTGGGGTTGGTTGTGCTGCAGGCGCCACCAGAACCGTTTGAGATGACCTACGAAGACCATGACCTGCTCAAGACCGTGGGCGGTCATGTAGCTACCTATGTGGCGCAGCAACGGGCTGACGAGCAACTGACCGCCGGTCGCCAATTTGAGGCCTTCAATCGGCTGGTGGGGTACGCCATGCATGATCTGAAAAATTCAGCGGCACAATTGCGTCTCATGTCCAGCAATGCCCGACAGCATCGGTCTGATCCGGCGTTCATCGATGACATGCTGGTCACCGTCGACAATGTGTCGCAGCGTGTCACGCGGCTGATCGAAGCGATGACGCGGCGCCAGACCAGCTCAATAATCGCTCCTTGCAAGGGTTCGGAACTGCTGGACACAGCAGCGCAGCGTTGCATGCAACATCGTCCCGTACCTGTGTTGCACATAGAGTGTTGCGATGAACAGGTGCCGTGTGACCGCGAACAGTTTGTGGCTGCGTTGGAGCATGTCATACGCAATGCACAGGATGCCACGCCCGCATCAGGCAGTGTGGCGGTGCGGCTGCGCAGGCTGGGTGCGCTGCTGGAGTTTCGCATCACTGACACCGGGATGGGTATAAGCAGGGAATTCATTCGTCAGCATCTGTTCAAGCCGTTCGACAGCACCAAGGGTTCAAAGGGCATGGTCATTGGTGCCCACTAGGTCCGGGAATGTGTGTTGGCAATGGGGGGCGGGATTAATGTGCACAGTGAGCCTGGCGTCGGGGCCGAGTTTGTTTTACAGGTGCCGTTGGCAAACGCTGTAACGGGCGAGACGGCCACTGCAGGAGCGGACTGCCCTGAGTAAACTACCCCCTGTCAGCTGATTGTCGAGGACGACCTCGGGCTGCAGAAGCAGCTTAAGTGGTGTTTCTCTGACCACCAGGTAGTACTGGCGGATACCCGAGCAGCGGCGCTAGCCGCGCTGCGGCGTTTTGAACCCGCTGTGGTGTTGTAGGATCTCGGCTTGTCCCCGGATCCAGCAGGGGTTAGCGAAGGGATGGTGGCGCTGCGTGACATTCTGGCGGCAGCACCGACCACCAAGGTCATTGTTGTGACCGGCAATCATGATCGGGACAATGCGCTACAGGCGATTGCCTAGGGAGCGTACGACTTCTATGCCAAGCCGGTGGAGCCGGAGGTGCTGAAGCTGATTGTTTCGCGGGCTTTTCACATTCATGCGCTCGAGGCCCAGAACCGTGCCTTGCGCGAGATCCGTTCAGCGGTGCCAATTCCAGGCATCGTGGCCACGGACGAGCTGATGGTGGCCGTATGCCGTCGCATCGAAAAAGTTGCCCCGGCACAAGTGTCGGTGCTGGTGACTGGTGAAAGTGGCACCGGCAAGGAGCTGGCGGCGCGTGCTCTGCATGCGCTAAGCCCGTGGCGTGCAGGTGCGTTTGCCGCCATCAATTGTGCCGCCATACCGGAAGCATTGCTGGAAAGCGGGCTGTTCGGGCATGAGAGGGGCGCATTCACCGGCGCGGTAAAACCGACTATCGGCAAGGTGGAGCAAGCCAGTGGTGGAACGCTGTTTCTGGACGAGATCGGTGATATGTTCATAGCACTGCAGGCCAAGATGCTGCGTTTTCTGCAGAGCCGGGTCATTGAACGCATCGGTGGTCGGCAGGAAATAGCCGTAGATGTCTGAGTGGTGTGCGCCACGCATCGCAATTTGTCAGAGATGATTCGCGCGCAGCAGTTCCGTGAGGATCTGTACTTACGCATTGCCGAAGTGGGAATTGAGGTGCCACCACTGCGGGCGCGTCACCGCGGCATCGCAGTACTGGCGCACACGGTGCTCAGCCGGTTGGCGTCGATGGGTGGCAGTGCCAAGCGCAGCTTCGCACCGGATGCCGTCGCGGCGATGGAGGCCTACACCTGGCCGGGCAACGTCCGTGGACTCGAGAACCGTATCAAGGCAGCGGTGTTACTGGCCGAAGGCCCGGTAATCGGTGCTTGCGATCTCGGCTCAATCAGGTGGCGGAGACACAAATGGTGTTCAATCTGCGCGAAATACGCACGCGATCAGAGCATCAAGCCGTAATTAGTGCACTGCACTTCGCCGACGGCAACATGTCCCGCTGTGCGGAACTTCTGGGAGTGTCCCGGCCAACCTCGTATGACCTGATGGCCAATTACCAGCTTGCGGAAGCGGGCAAAGGATGACCATGGCAACGCAGATTGCGGAAGTTTCTTAATGGTGGCAGCGGGTGGCGTTGCGCACTGCGTTACAGGTGCTGCTGCTAATGGGCTGGGCGGCGGCGATTTATGGCGCCACCACGCTGCAGCTGTTTGGTGTCTGGAACGATGTCGACCGCGATACCTACTCCCATGGTTGGCTGCTGCTGGCAGTGGTGATCTGGTGGATTCTGGATATCAGGGAGGGACTTTCGCAGCTTGAGGTTCGTGTGGCACCTGCCGGAGTGCTGGTGCACGCCATCATGTGGTGTCTGTGGATGCTGGCCGCTGCGGCACCTGCAGTGCGGCCGCAGCTGGCCTTACTGCCGATACTTCTCTGGACGCTGATTTGGGCTGTACTGGGTGCCCGAATGGCCCGTGGGCTGCTTGCGCCGATCCTGTTGTTGTATTTTGCCATTCCGGTGTGGGAGGCGGCGGTTCCCGTTCTCCAGAACCTTACGGTATGGATGAATCGGCTGTTGCTGGTTCTGACCCGGGTCAGCGCGACGTTTGACGGGAATCTTATCCACCTCCGCTCAGGTTCATTCGAGATCAGTGATGGTTGCAGCGGTTTGCATTTTCTGATCGTCGGCGTGGCGGTGGCGACGTTCTTCGCACAGCTACATCGGGCCCGCCAGGGCTGGCGGCTGGTGTTGTTGGCAGTTGGCATTGCACTGGTCACCAATTGGCTGCGGGTGTAACTGATTGTGCTGGCGTGCTACTTCACTGACATGACCCACTACCTGGTCCGAGTCAGTCACTACTGGTTTGGCTTGGCGCTGTTCGCGCTGGCCATGGTCGGGTTTTTCTTCTATGCGGGTCGTTGGCCGCAGAATACGGCTGCCCCGTCGGGGCCATTGGGCATGATCGGTTGGCGTATCCCTGCGCAGGGTGCCGTGCTGGTTTCATTGCTGGCACTGATATTTCCCAGTGTGTTGTGGATCACCGGGCGCATGGCCGGTGCGGACCTTGTTGAAGTCCCGCTAGTTGCGCCGCCGGGCTGGTCGCAGGCGTCTGCAACGGATTCAGACTGGCGGCCCCGGTTTCGCGGGGCAAGCTTCGAGATCAGGGAGAACATGCAAAGAGACGGCGTGGTGGCTGTTTACCGCGCGACCTACGGTGTATTGGCGCAGCAGGCTTAACCCGATGGGTACGGCAATTCTGACCGGGCCTTCACGGTTGTCCGGACCGAGACTGGCAGTGCCAATGGTGCCGAGGGGGTGCGTGAGGTCCAGTTCGCTGACGCAACCGGGCGTGCTTCGTTTCTCTGGACTACTTATTTTGCCGGCGATCGCTTGTTTTCAGCGGTACGTGTGGCGCAGTCGTGGGCGGCGGTCGAACGGCTGAGGGCGCGCGCGGTATGCGGCGTGGTTGCCCTGCAGGTGGAATGTGCGGGGAACTGTGCTCATGCGGCAACTGCTTGCCGATCTCATGCCTGCCCTGCAGCGCAGGCACTGATTTCATTATGTTGTATCTTTGGTTCCTGGCTTACTGGGATGACGTCACAAAAATGAGTGGTGCAGGTTCGCGGCGGATCGCGCGGGCTGTTACCCTTTACCAATTGGGATGGTCGGGTTCCCGCACCGAGCGAACTGATTGCAAGATCAAGAGAGGAAAGGTGTTCATTTCAAGAAACTCATCGCCGCGGAAATGGATCACGTTGCTGCTGATGCAATTGATCGCCTGGCCTGCCATGACGCAAACGCTCAGCGAGCCGGTGGAGGATTCCGGGCTACCGGCCTCGAAAGTGGGGGATGACTACGTCATTGGTCCCGGGGATACGCTGCAGGTCTATGTGTGGCGCAATCCAGAATATTCGACCACGGTGCCGGTGCGGCCGGATGGCAAGATTTCCACCCCGCTGGTGGAGAACATGGTGGCGGTGGGCAAGACTCCGTCCGTCTTGGCCCGGGATATCGAGGTGGTGCTGTCCGAGTTCATCCGCACCCCGCAGGTCAATATCATCGTTACCCAAGCGGTCAGTTCCTTCAGCCAGGTGAAGGTGATCGGTCAGGTGGCCAAGGCTCAGTCGCTGCCGTACCGGGAGGGCATGACGGTACTCGATGCGGTGCTGGCGGTGGGCGGCTTGAATACCTTTGCGGCGGGCAACCGGGCCAAGCTGGTCAGAAGGATTAATGGCAAGGACATCGAGACCAAGATCCGCCTGGATGATCTGATCAATGATGGCTCCATGAAGTACAACCTGCCGCTGCAGCCGGGTGATGTCATTGTCGTTCCGCAGTCCAGATTCTAAGGTGTAGTCGATGCAAGAGACGTTGCGCTGGTTGATGGACGAAGCACGCGGTATGTGGCGGTTTCGGCGTGCTGGACTGATCATCGCATGGTTGGTCTGTTTACTGGGATGGGCAGTGGTGTTATGGATACCGAGCCGGTATGAAGCAGTGGCCAGAGTATTTGTGGACCCTTCGACGTCACTCAAACCGGTGATCGAGAATCTCGCTGTGCAGCAGGATGTGGATGCTGAGCTGGCACTGGTCCGGCAAACTCTGCTCAATGATGTCAGCCTGAACTCGGTGGTCGAGAAGGTTGGGCTGGGAGCTGGGGATGTGTCGGACCAGAATCGCGCCGATACCCGCGAAGAATTGCGCAAGAATATTTTCGTTGTACAAGTCAATGCGGCAGAACCCTCCGCTCAGAACGCGCGCAATCCCAGCAAGATGTACACGATCAGGTACAAGGATCCGGATCGGAATCGCGCTCTGAAGGTCGTCGCGCTCCTGTTGGACAGCTTCGTGACCGAGACGCTTGGTGGCAAGCGGGAAGGTGCACAACAGGCGCAGCGGTTCCTTGAATCACAAATCGGGGAATATGAATCGCGGCTGAGTGCCGCTGAAGCGCGTCTGGCCGAGTTCAAGAAAAAGAACGTGGGGTTGATGCCAACCCAGTCGGGGGGGGGCAGCAGACCGATTATTTCAGTCGTTTGCAAGCCGAGCTGGATGCGGTCAAGCAGGCGCAGACCAAGTTGAATTCCGCGAATTCCCGACGGGACGCGTTGCAGCAGCAGTTGCGCGGCGAGGCTCCAGTTGCGGCATCCGGTGGCGGGACGGTGGGGGTTAATGGCACCTCGATCTCAACCGGCGGGGATACCCTGTCGCGCGTCAAAGAAGCGCAGGCCAAGCTGGATGAACTGTTGCTGCGATTTACCGACCGACACCCGGATGTCGTTGCTACGCGCCAAACGCTCGCTGAATTGCAGGCCCGTCGTGAGTCTGAACTCGCCGCGCTGCGGCGCGGCGACCCCAACGCTGCAGCGATTACCGGTGCCAGTTCCAACCCTGTGTATCAGAATATTCAGTTATCTCTGAATCAGGTGGCCATCGAAGTCGCGACCGCGCAGTCCGAGTTGCGTGACCGGCAGCAGAAAGTGGATGAATTGCGTCGCATGGTTGATACGGTGCCTCAGGTGGAGGCCGAGTACGCGCAGCTCAATCGTGACTATGGCGTGGTTAAGCAGCAATACGATGCACTAGTGGATCGATTGGAAAAAGCGCGTGTCGGTGAACAGGCTGATGCCAGTGGCTCGGTGCGCTTTGAGGTGGTCGATCCTCCGACAGCAGATTTCAAACCGGTCTCATTGCCCAAACCTCTGTTAAGTATCGCGGTGCTGGTGGTTGGAATCGGGGCCGGACTGGCGTGGACGATGGCACGCAATCTGCTGTCACCCGTCTACTACACCCTGCAGAGCCTGAAAGGATTGGCCGGCGTGACAATTCTGGGTGCTGTTTCCGCCGCCTACGGTGAGGCCCGGATACAGCGGCAGGTGCGTGACAGAAGGTACTGGATTCTGGCGCTTGGGGGGCTCGTTTTCGTGGCCTTGGTGATTTCGGTCATTAGCTGGAAATATCCGGTCTTGGGGCGAATCGGTTAGGGACAGTGCGAGATAGTCATGAGGAGACAACGTGAGTCTAGTTGAACAGGCGCTGCAAAAGATTCAGAAGGGGGCTGTGCGAACCGGCCCGGGGCAAGCCAATGTCCCGACAACGATCGGCAGGCCTCTGCCGCCGGTCGCCGACGCTGGGTCCGCCGTTGCTTCGGCAGTGTCAGTGCCCAGAACCCAGATTCGATTGGATCGTGCAGCTTTGCAGGCGGGCGGGCTGTTGCCGGACAAGGATGGCGAACGTCGACTGCAGGCGCAGTACAGCCAGATCAAGCGGCCTTTGGTGGCGGCAATCATGGGTGATGCCGCACAACAGACAGAGCCCCTGAATCTACTGATGGTAGCCAGTGCCTTGCCCGGCGAGGGCAAGACATTTTCCTCCTTGAATCTCGCCTTGAGTCTGGCGCGCGAGAAAGATCTCTCTGTGCTGCTGGTCGATGCGGATGTAGCCAAGCGCCATCTCAGCGAGGCGCTGGGTATCGACAGCCGCCTTGGCTTGGTCGATTACTTGCGAAGTGACGTTGAGATGGATCTTTCGGAATTGCTGGTGGCAACCGACGTCGAACGCCTGACGCTGCTGCCTGCAGGGGGAGTGGCCGAGAATGCTTCGGAACTGCTGGCCAGCAATCGAATGGGTGAGCTGGTATCGCGGTTGGCTGCAAGGGGGCGCCAGCATGTGGTGGTGTTCGATTCCCCGCCACTGATGATCACGGCCGAATCAAGGATAATTGCCGGCTATGTGGGTCAGGTGGTGCTGGTCATCAGTGCCGGTGAAACGTTGCGGGAGGCGGCAAAGGAAGCGCTAGAATCGATTCCCGAGAATAAACCGGTGAGCGTCATTCTCAACAAGAGCGAAGCTGACGTGTTTTCGGCGTACTACGGTTATGGTGATTACGCGCAAGGCGCGCAGTGATCAATACTTGCTGCGCCGGCGATCAACCTCTGCGGAGCTTTCTTATGATGCGAGATGCTAGCACTCGAGTGGCCGGGCTGCTCGGAATGATGTTATGGGCGGGTGGGTCCGCGCATGCAGCGGCATATGGCGGAGTCTCGCTGGGGGTAGGCGCATCCGACAATATTTCGCTGAGTGCCACAACCAAGCAATCGGAAACCATGGGTTCCGTCGGTGCAGACTTTTCGATCGCCTCTGTCACCAGTCGTACCACCACTGATGCCATGGCAGATCTTGCTTACGTGAAGTACTTCGACGACACCTACCCTGCAGATCTGAGCGGTTATCTGCAAGGGGTGTTTGTTGCCCAGCTGGTGCCGGGCCGCGTGCGGTGGACCGTCGAAGACAACTTCGGCCAAGCCAGGGCTGACCAATTGCGCGCCGGTGATCCCGGGAATCTCGAGAACATCAATCTGTTTTCGACCGGGCCGGATATCGGCCTCATCGTGCGCCAGAATTTTCAGCTGTCAGTGTTCGGGCGATACTCCCGCGAGAGTCATGAATTGCAGCCCTTGGACAGTGACCGCTACATGTACGGTGCGCAGGCACAGAATATGCTGTCCGGGGTCAGTAGCATATCGCTGAATCATCAGATCGAACGTATCGACTATACGGCGGCTGCGGACGACGCCGTCGACACGCAGGAGACCTTTGCCAGTTACGACTTAGCGGCTGCAAGAACAACTTTGGTAGTGGATTTCGGAGTGAATTCCGTGAAACAGTTCGGGATAACGGACCCCGGGATTCTGGCGCGGATTAGACTGAGCCGAAGCCTCACCGGCAGTGCATCGTTGGCTCTCGCAGGGGGGCATGAGCTGACGGACTCGGCCAGTTCGTTTCGCGTACAGCAGAATCTTAATGTGCCGAACAGCGGCAACGTCTTTGGTGCCCAGACCTCACTGGCCTTCCAAACCAACTACGTGTCACTGGAGTTGACGATTGCCAAGCCGCGCACCAGCTTTTTGATCGGCGCGCGTCACCATGCTGACATTTACGAGCAGCAGCCGACGCTGGATCAGCGTCGGGATTCGGGGTTGCTGCAAATAACCCGAACGATTACCCCCAAGGTGCGCCTATCGGTGTCAGCAGACTACTTGCGCACTGATTTTGTACAGTCACTCGGGGATAATCAAGAATGGAAATCCGAGGTAAGGCTCGCGTGGCAGCCAACCCGGTTACTTTCGCTAAGTGTTGAGTACTTACGAGTCAGTCGAAAAGAAGATGTGTTGTCTCAGGGCTGGTACAGCGAAAATCGTGGTTGGGTGAGACTGCGCTATGGCTCGACGCTCCCGGCACTGTGATCACATCTGGGTTGGTTGCTGGCCCACGGCCGTAGGCCGGTAGTTGTCGGCCCACATCATGGGTAATGGACGGTAGTGTTTATCATCGCGGTCGCCGGTGGATGACTGGCATTGCTTCTGCATCGGGTATGGCAACTGATAATGGTTATTACATTCTGGATGGTCAGTGTTGCATTGGTGGGCTATGGAGCACTCATAGCACTAGGCCTGAAACGGCGTCATGTGGGCATCTGGTGGGCTGATTATGTGCGTCATCTGCGCGTGCGCAGACGCCGTCTGCAGGCAACGGCAGGTAAAACCACCCATGTGATGTTTTGTTTTGTCGATCACTATGAGCCCCGTTGGGGACGGGCGACTTACCAGCAGGAGGTCAGCCGCGTCGACAAATGGGTCACCGGCTACCCTAAGATGTGTGGCTCGATGGTGGATGCCGATGGCCGCAGTCCGCAGCACAGCTTTTTCTTCCCGTCAGAAGAATATCGTGAAGAACATCTCGAAAAGCTGGTCAACCTGTGTGCCTTAGGATTTGGTGAGATCGAAATTCACCTGCATCATGACAATGATACGGAGCAGGGTCTCAGGGCCAATCTGACGGAGTTTCTGGAGCGGTTGGTCCACGTCCATGATGCCCTGCCGCTGGCGCCGGATACCAATCGTCCGCTTTGGTCATTCATCCATGGTAACTGGGCGCTGGATAACTCCCGACCAGATGGGCGTTGGTGCGGTGTCAACAACGAGCTTCAGGTGTTACGCGAATTAGGGTGTTATGCCGACTTCACCCTGCCCAGTGCCCCTTCAGATACTCAGACATCAACTATCAACTCTATTTACTACGCTACGGACGATCCGCATCACCCCAAGTCCCATGATCGGGGCACCCCGGTTCGGGTCGGAGGGAAACCTAGCGGTGACCTCATGATCATTCAAGGGCCTTTGGGTTTGCGCTGGAAACTGATGTGGGGGGTGCTACCGGTGCCGGCGATTGAGAATGGGGATATTCGCGCCACCTATCCGCCAACCCGAAATCGAATCGACTCGTGGGTGCAGACCGGTATCAATGTGCAAGGCAAGCCGGAATGGATTTTCATCAAGATCCATACCCATGGCACTCAGGATCGTGATTCAGACGCGCTGCTCGGGCCACCTGTGCAGGAGATGTATCAATACCTGCAGCAGGCCTACAACGATGGACAACAATACAGCCTGCATTACGTGACGGCGCGCGAGATGTACAACATCGTGAAAGCGGCCGAAGCGGGTTGCGAGGGAAACCCCGGGCAGTATCGCGACTACCTGATTCCGCGGCCGAAATATCGCACGGTTGCAACACCGCAAGCATCTGGATCTGCGCGTTGAGCGGGATCGGGATGCGCAGTGTGTTCTGGATCGCAATCGCGCTGCTGACTTACGCCTATGTGATATATCCAATCTGCATGGTTGCCCTGTTTGGGCGGCGCAGTCGCGATGCCGATCCGGTGCGTGCGCCACATGGTGAGAAAGATGGTCCGGTGGATTCACCGCGCACTGTGGCAGTGATTGTCGCCGCTTACAATGAGGAAGGATGTATCGGGGAACGCATTGAGAATCTGCTGCATCAGGATTACCCACCGGAACAGTTATCGGTCCTGGTAGGTTCGGATGGCAGCCGAGACGGGACGGTGGCCGTGGCTTCACAGTTCGCTGATCCCCGGGTACGGGTGATCGACTTTGTCGAGAACCGCGGTAAAGCCAGTGTGCTCAATGATCTGGTTGTCCAGGCTCAGGCGGACGTGCTCGTGTTCACTGACGCCAATACGGTATTTTCGGCGGACACAATCGCTCAGTTGGTGGCGGGGCTCGACGACCACACTCACGCAGTGTGTGGCGAGCTGATTCTTCAGGCTGCTCGGTCCGGCAGTAATGCCGATCACCAATACTGGAATATTGAGCGTCGACTGAAGCTGGCGGAATCGAGTGTCGGGGGGCTGTTGGGGGCCAACGGCGGGGTGTATGCACTGTATCGCCATCGCTATATCCCAATTCCGGCAGATACCATCTGCGACGATTTTGTCATCGCCATGCGTGTGGCAGCGGCCGGCTGGGGGTTGCGTTATCAACCCAGCGCGGTGGCGTTTGAGGAGGCGCCGGGCGACATGCTTGCCGAGTACTGCCGGCGGGTACGAATCGGCATTGGCAACTATCAGGCGCTGTTCCGGTATCCACAGTTTCTGTTGGGGGGCTCGATGGCACTGAGTCTTTGTTATCTTTCCCACAAGGTGCTGCGATGGTTCACTCCCCACTTGCTGATCCTGATTCTATTTGCGAGCTTTGTTGAGCGGGGCCATCCGGTGTTTGCAACGCTGTTTGCACTACAGATCGCTGGGTATGTATCGCTGGCAACGCTGTTCATGTTGCGCAACCGTATCCGCATGCCGGGGCTCTTGAAGGGAGGGGTGCTGTTCGGATTGCTCAACTACGCGTTCTTGGTTGGATTTTTCCGCTACCTGACTGGCAGCTACCGGGGCAGCTGGAAGCGCACGGAGCGATAGGGTTAGCCATCAGCCGAGAATCCATGATGACCACAGACGGTAATCTGAGCGGGCTCCAGGGGTATGGAGTCATCTATTTTGGCAATGAGTGGTTCGCCGAGAATCGCACCAGCAGTCACCATGTGGCGGAGAGATTGGTTCAGCATGTACCGGTACTGTATGTGGACTCGCCGGGCATGCGTCCGCCCAGTGGCTCGGGGCGTGACATCAGAAGGCTATTCAGAAAGCTGGCGGAAGCCATGCGCAAGCCCCGGCGGATTGGCCCGAACCTCTGGCATTGCACGGTGCCGCAAATACCCTTTCGCGGCATTCCTGGCGTAGCGCTGCTGAACAAATGGTTCGGGGTCTGGGCGGTACAGCGTGCACGCCGGGCAGTCGGTTTCGAGCGGGTCATATCCTGGTTTGTGGTACCTCACCCCGGGTTCATGGCCAACAAGCTGGGTGAGGACCTGTGCGTGTACTACTGCATCGATGACTATTCCGCGCATCCGGGGGTCGATGTGGCACGCATCGAAGTGGCTGATCAAACCTTGAGCAAGATTGCCGACCTGCTGTTTGTCGCGCCGCCTGCCTTACTGGAGCGCAAATCAGCGCTGAATCCGCACACCGTGTTTGCACCCCATGGCGTGGATGTGGCCCTGTTCGGGCAAGCCAGGCTGCCTGCCACGGTCATTCCCGAGGTGGCGGTGCGCCTGAGCAAACCTGTAATCGGATACTTTGGATCCCTTGCTGCCTGGATCGATGTCGAGCTGATTGGCTGGCTGGCACACCAGCGTCCGGGTTGGTCGTTCTTGCTCATCGGTCACGTCAGCACGGATGTTTCTGGGTTGATGGCATTGCCTAATGTGACTCTGGTCGGTAGTCAGCCGTATAAAACATTGCCCGCTTGGGCAAAATCGTTCGATGTGGCGATCATTCCTTACCGGCAAAACCGTCAGGTACAGAATGCCAACCCGCTGAAACTGAGGGAGTATCTGGCAACGGGCCGTCCGGTGGTAGCAGTATCAAACCCTGAAATCGAACGGTTTGCAGATTATGTGAAGATCGCGGATACACGGGAGTCTTTCCTGAAGGCCATTGAACAGTCTATTGAGGTACAGTCACCTGAGGCGGAGGCTAGGCGTGTCGCGTCCGTTGCGGAAATGACGTGGGATAATCGGGTGAAGGAGGTTGTTGACCGATTGCTAGTTGCGTTAAGTCGGCGTCATTCCCGTTCCTAAGTTCTGCGCTAAATTATTTTGACTTTGACGTCCGTACACAGAGACAAATTGAGTGCTTGTGAGTGTGCGGGGATACTTGGCACCTGCGTGCACTAGACGGTCACATCTCGTAATCGTCCCGGCTAACTGAATTTATTGGGGCAGGCCACTATGAAGCGAAGAGAGTTTTTCAAGGTATCGCTGGGGGCTTCGACCATAGTGTTGCCCTTGGTCGCACAATCACAGGTTGCTCCCTGTCCACCTACTGGATTGGGTGTGGTAGGTGGCACAGCCGCAGCATCCGGATCTTGTGGCGTTGGTGCCAGTGGGTTTGCTGCTCGTCCATATTTCTTTCAGCCAGATGTCACTAGGCTGAAGGGTCTGATTTCTTCTTCTGATCCGTCTGCAACAGGGTCCTCCAGCAATTCTGCAGGGCAGCCTTTGGGATTCATTACGCTCATGCGTACGGCTTTTTCTGCTCGATCCTCTTACTCAGATCTGCCTGCATGGAATTTTGCGGTGGCCGGCTGGTTGACGGCGGATACGGCCATGATGGATCTGGCAAAGAATGAGTGCCTGACGTTGGTGCGAAAAAACCCTACGGGTTCTCCAATCTCGTCAGACGAGTATCAGCACATTGAAGAGCTGATGATGAATACGGCCTTGGTGGTTGATTGTTGCTTTAGTCGCTTCACGCCAGCTGAACGAAATGAAGTTGCCAACTTTGTAAATGGTGCGATGGTCTATGCTGAAGGGCAGGATGCCACGTTCTGGCCTTATGGTGACCCACACAACAACTACTGGAACAATCGGCACCTCGCGGTATGTATTGCCGGGCTTTGTGGGGAAGGATGGAATACTCAGGCTGCGACGTGGCGCACCAAGTTTGAAAGCCTTTCAAGCACCATGGTGCAAAAGTATACCGCGCCGTTCTACTCCGGTCCGCAGGCCACCGAGGGGCATTACTACTCCGCTTACATCAGGAACTCGCTGTGGGCGCTCCGGCAGTACGATAATGTGACCGGGTCAAATTATCTTGGAAGATTGTCGTTCACGCCCAGAGATGCGCTGAATCTGGCGCTGTATCAGCTGCGTCCACACAACGGAAGTTTTTTCTCGATTGGTTCCGAGGCCGCAGATTCAACTGCACCGTTTCATTCAACAACATGGTGTCTGTGGTATCAGCTGATCCATATGTCAGGTGCGGCCGTAGAAGCAGGCGTAGCCAAGACCCTTCTGGCTAGCACTGCTGTGACGGCCGATGGCCGAAATTTTTGGAGTAGAACATCCAAGGGTTTTGTGAACTTCTATTGGTCCCTATCCAATACGCCAAGCTTGGCTGTGACCGCTAAGACGGATCGCAGCCTGGTCCTGCCTACGCCGGGCGGAGCGATGACACATTTTCGTTCAGCCCGTGGCTGGAATAACGCGGTTGCCGGTCGTGCCGCAGTTATGTTTCATTCGAGAACTGCATGGTCGGGAGGGGATTCCCCCGGATATTCGCATGCAAATGTCGATCAGCCTGGGTTTCAGTGGGCGCAGGACGATCAGTGGCTGGCCATGGATCCGGAAGTATTTGGAACATCAGGGATTGCTGCAGAAGCAGGAAGTGCGATTGCGTCTGACTTCTCGAACATCGTAACTCTGGGGTCGGCCAAATCTGTTTCTGGCGGGCAGTACCCGGTGGTGTTGTTTAATGAGAGCAATCTGAGCGCATCAGTACCTCACTACTATGTTTCAATCAATGCTCAGCCGTATTGGAACATGTGTTCCACCTATCGACGTGAGTACGTGTGGATGGATGATTTACAAGTGGTGCTAGTGTTTGATCGAGTGGTTACCAGTGGTGTGGATACTAAAACTTGGCGTCTGAATGTGGATGGTGCACCAAATATCGCTTCAGGAATAGCGACCATTAGCACTCCAAAGGGAGTTCGGCTGGAAGTCCGAGATCTGTACTCCACTGCTGGTACTGGATTGACAGTGGTAGATTTGAACGGTGTCGGTTCGGTGTCCAAGTCTGTGTATCAATTAAGGCAGATAGATGCATCCAACGACTACACCAGTATCAAGCTCCTGAGTGCCAATAGTCGGGTGTCTGCTGCTTCCGTTCAGCAGCCAAATAGTAATGAATATCAGGTAACGCTAACCGTGGCAGGAAATAGTTACGTTGTGCGCTTCTTTGCGAACGGAACACATGCGGTAGTTTCCTAGCAGGCCGTTGAAAATCTCCCCTTCAAATTCAGCCTGAAATAGACTTCACGGGACGATGGTTTTTGGTGAAGGGGTAGTTGATGCGCGGCTCGGATGTGATGCAAGAGGCGTTGTTTACCACGGTACATCTGGACCGGTATGTGCCTGCGGATCATCCGTTGCGAGCGATGCGCAGGCTGTTTGATGACGCCCTGCGCAAACTGAATGGGCTGTTCGAGTCGATCTACGCAGATATTGGACGGGAGTCAATTGCCCCGGAGAAGCTGCTGCGGGCGCAGCTGCTGCAAGTGCTGTACAGCATCCGCAGCGAGCGGCAGTTGGTGGAGCAACTGAATTACAACCTGCTATTCCGCTGGTTTGTCGGGCTGGCCATTGACGATGCGGTGTGGAACCACTCGACCTTCAGCAAGAACCGGGATCGGCTATTGGAGCACGAGGTGATTCCAGAACTATTTGCCGAGGTGGTCAAGCTGGCGGGCCAGCGGGACTTGTTATCCACCGAACACTTCAGCGTGGATGGTACCTTGATCCAGGCCTGGGCCTCGCAGAAGAGCTTTGTGCGCAAGGATGGCAGTGATGAACCCCCTGCGGGCGGCGGTCGCAATGCCGAGCGGGATTTTCACGGCCAATCACGCAGTAATGACACCCATCAATCCCGCACCGACCCCGACAGCCGCACTGCCAAAAAGAGCCGTGGCGGCGAAGCCAAGCTGGCCTTTCTCGGCCACAGCGTGATGGAGAATCGCCACGGCCTGATCGTCCGCGCCCAGGTCAGTGCGGCGCACGGCACTGCTGAGCGTGATACGGCGCTGGCGTTACTGGCCAGCCTGCCGGGACAGCGGCGCAAGACCGTCGGTGCTGACAAGCTGTACGACACCGAAGACTTCATCCGCGAGTGTCGCGCCCTGAACATTACCCCGCATGTCGCCTGCAATGACAAACGACCCGGTGGCTCGCAGCTGGATGATCGCACCACTCGCCATGCCGGCTATGGTGTCAGTCAACGCCTGCGCAAGCGGATTGAAGAGACCTTTGGCTGGGGCAAGACCATTGGTTTGACCCGGCAGGTGAAAGTCAGAGGACTCGACAAGGTGAACCTGATTTACCAGTTCACGTGTATGGGCTGGAACCTGGTGCGGATGCGGAATCTGATGGGAGCGAGCGCATGATGCAGAGGCAGCAGCGGCTTGAATCGATCGGCACGCAAGAACTGACACCTTCACGTGTATGGGCTGGAACCTGGTGCGGATGCGGAATCTGATGGGAGCGAGCGCATGATGCAGAGGCAGCAGCGGCTTGAATCGATCGGCACGCAAGAACTGACACCGATGCAACCCGAAATCCACTGAAAAATGCAGCTCGAAATCACACCACCGACAATCACAGCCCAATTTTCAACAGCCTGCTAGAGGGCGGACCTGCTTAGTTGTGTTTTCTTAAGCTATCCTGTTCCGCTATTTATTTGTCATACTTGTCGCCTCACGTTACTAACGTGAGGCTTTTTTTTGTAGGTATTCTACGAATGTTGCATATTGCGAACGAAATAATTGGTTCTACTGTGGTCCCAAGTCGAGATTATCTTTTCGAAGACGTGCTACGTGTAATTCGAGGTTGTTAACTTCCAATATGAGTAACCAGCCGCTATATGAAACAGGCGGTTTCATTGTTGGGCTAGATAAGACAGAGGTTGTTAATCTGTTATCTCGAAATCTGGCGACCGAAAGGCATTTCGATAGCAAGTATGATTGGTTCTACCAGGCCTGTCCGTGGAGTGATCCCGAGATCATTGCCTTGCGGTCACTCGCTGAGGGTAAGGTAGTTGGCATGGTTACTATTGGTCGTCGGTTGGCATGCTTTGGTGATCGAGACGTCATGGTAGGGATCGCCGCAGATTTTGTTGTGGATGAAGCGCATCGAACGGCTTATCCAGCGCTACTGCTGTTGAGAGCGATGAAGAAGAGAGCTGATGAGCAGTTCTGGTTTACGTATGGGTTCCCAAACGAAAAAGCAGTCGCTGCCTTTCGGCGAGTCGGATTCATTCAAGTCGCGACAATGAAGAGGTACGCCGCGGTTGTGCGGTATGAGTACTATCTGCGGACAAGGTTGCAGGGCGTACTGGCGACGGTGGTTGGGTGTCTCTTGGACAAAAGTATTGGCTTGACGAGATATTGGCAAGTCAAAAGAAGCGGGCTCTCGGCTGAATGGTCTGATATAGCGACTGACGAATTTACACAATTCTGGAAAAATACGTCTGCGATCAGACGGCAACTACTGGTCACATCAAGAGACAAGAAGTTCTTGCGGTGGCGATCAGAGGGATTTGATCAGGGGGTCAGGTATTTGATTCTTAAAAGAGAAGGAAATATGGTGGCATGGTTTGCATGTCAAGACGACAACAATGTTGTGTTCGTGCGTGACTTTTGGATTGGCTCGATGGATAGCAAGATCATCGGCCGCTGTTTTTCTGCAGCTTTGTTCTTCGGTGGGCGCGAATACCCTACGCACAGGGCTGTTTCCTTGGAATATGCAGGGAATTTGGCAGTCGCTAGCGGATTGAAAGCATCAGGTTTCATGGAGCGAGGCTCCAGGCAGGTGTTTGGTCTGGGCCGAGAGATGAGTTCGTTAACCAGTGATAACTTATTTATTACAGGGGCGGACGAAGACGAATATTAACTACAGTTACTTGCTAGCGATGGGCGTGATTACATAATTTTGAGTGGCTTTAATCTGGCGAGAATCTTTAGTTGTTATTACAGAGTTCCGTTGCTCGGCGTGTTGCGTTGCAGAGTACACGGAAACTGTGATGTTCTGGTCCTATCGAGCTTATTGCTGATGCATCGACTATCTGTACAGCGCTCTTGGGTGTGTCTATATCATGGGCCGACAATGCCTTTGCGTCGATTGAGGAGTGCAGATGAATCCCGGGAAGGAAAATGTCTTTTCGTTTGGAGTGCGAAACATTGTTGAACGGCTGCATATGTGTAGCTTTAACTATCGCTGTGTCAATTGCAGATCGTATGGGTTTCAGTGGATACCGGCTTTTGGTAAATTCATAAGCATCGGGTACGTGAATCTGCGCGTAGAGGCTATAGCAGCTGGCTTGTGAAAACAGTCCTGTACGATTGTAGATAGCTTCTGAGAGAAGTCCGGGAGACATGCTGCGAAACAGTTTTCTGATGACGCCACCAGTCGGAAGGCCAAATGCCGCTCGTTGCTCGATGCCTGCATCTAGCGTCTTGAAAGAAAATCTCGCGGGTCGCAGGGTATATAAAGTGCTAGTGGATTCGCCATAAAATGCAGGAAATAAAACTCCCGATTTCGTAATGGTTGGCTTTGTTGCTGCAAAGGAATCAACTTGACCAAGGTAGCAAACCACATGGTCTGAAACTGTACCGCGTGAAATGTCAGTACCGATGGACTGGCTGATTATGCGCGGTGTGTGAAGGGGGCCCGCAGCTAGCCATACGCGTTTTGCTGTGTATTCGCCAGTCGCCGTGACCACGGTGATATCCTGCTCGTTGCGCCGAAGAGAGGAAACTGATTCATGTACCAGTCGCAGAGCGCTCTTCCGCTGCTGTTGGATAATGGATAGTTCTCTGGCTGGGCGAATGGGACGCCACGGAACAAATAGCTGTTTGGAATGTAAACAACGGTCAATGTCAGTGTTTGGATAGAAGTGTCTGAAAATTTTCTTAAATATCACTTCTTCAACCGGTAGCTCGGCTGTGCGCCACGCCATCGGAATTACCCCGTGCCAGGATTCTCCAAGTCCGCCGAGTCCATGATATGCGCAGGGTGTGGGGCTCGAAGCATTGTAGTATTCGAAGTATCCAGTGTGCTGCCCGCACAGAACAAGAGTGCGGCGATTGTCAGGAATGCCGAGAATGGTACCTAGTGCGGACAATCCAGATCCGACAATTACTTCGTCATACGTGACCATAGTTTATTACTCAGAAATACATAGCCGTACCACCGATAGCCAAAACTGCGAAGTACAAAGTCAAAAGGACGAAGCAGGCAGGGGTAAGGCGAGAAAATATTCATGAGCATTCCGTATAGCTGAAACAGCGCTCGCTCTGCGTGGCTACGAAATGCTGCCGTCGTCATTCTGAACAATAGTCTATTAGTTTGCTGATCAGGCCAGGTTGGGTTGAGAATAAATTCAACTAGTTGATCAAGAGTTGTGGCCGCATTCAATCCTGCTGGAAGGGTGTCGGTATTCTTAGCGACGAGGCCAAGTGTAAGGAGTTTACAATTGGGAATCTTGCTGGCCAAGATTTCAGCTTCATGCTTGGCTCGGGGGTATTCATAGCAACTGGTTATATTGGAGACAATGGTCGAGGAGGATGTGACATAGACAATTTCTGCGACATTCACAGATGCAAGTGTCGTTAGCATCTGCAGATTATCTATTGAATGGCGGGAATACGCGAATACCCATACTCTGTCATTTGGGGCGAACCGGAAGTTAGGGACTTCCTTGTGGCTGATGGCACATGAGACCCGCAGTGAAAGATCTGGATGGCGGCAGATAGATCTCCAGACAGCGGAGTTTTTACCTACTATGACTTCACGCAGCATGACGTCAACCTAACAAGAAACCACATAAACTATATGTCATTCGAGGTATGTCCACTGTCAGAGGAGTTTATGATAAGTGCGTCAGTGAGAGGGGCAGCGTCACCTAGCGAGTTGAGCGATTTACTTGTCAAGCCGATAACTCCATTTTTGGCCTTTTTTTACTATGCTTTTGGCAATGTGCTGTGAATTTGGAAGTAGTTTTTCAACAATGGTCGAAACTAGTTCGAAGTCACTTTGGTGCCAGCACTTAAACAGGATGCTGAACGTTGGCCCAAGAATGAGGGCCAAAGCAATTGAAACAAAGCCTGTCCACGCCGTATCAATAAATAGGTAGGGAACAAAACCTATCCCAAGACTTAATGACCACGCCGCCAGCATTCGTATCAAAGGTGTGTACTGGATATTGATAGTTGCTGCTCTGGTGAAATAGACAAGAGCAATCAATGAGCTTCCTATCCTGGTTATGAAAAAAACTAAGGATGCACCTAAAAGACCAAAAGTTGGAACTAGCAACAATCCAAGTAGTAAGTTGATTGCAAGGGACCAGGCGGCAATTCGAACCCGGAAATTTTGTCTATTCTGTGTGGTTAGGAGTGCGCCGAGAACGGATCCAAAAATTGCAAGTCCTGCGCCAACAATTGTCAGTTGGAGTGGAACTATAGTGGGAGCATAATTCCGCCCATAAATGATGAGAATCGCTGGTTCTGCGAGAAAGTATCCGCAACAGGCAATAATAAGGCCCGCAAACCAGTAATAGCGCATTGCAGCATTGAACATTGGAGATACTTGAGCTGCGGTACGTGTTGCTGATCTATGTGCTAAAACTGGCATCAGGATAGATTGCATGCCGGAAGAAAGAATATCCACGGCGCCTTTGGTGAGAGTTCCAGCGATGGCGAAAAAGCCAATATCTTTTGCGCTGCCAAAAAAGCCGAGAAGAAAAGTTTCAACGGTGCGATTGGCCAATAGTGTCAACATGGCTAATACAGATGTTAGGTATAACTGTTTGTTTATTTCACTTTTGTTTTCCTGATTCAAATCAGGAGAGACTGAAAATGAATTGGAAGTGTACATTCGCAATGCGAGGAACAGAAACAAGAAGCCGGCGACCATTCCACCGGCATACGATCCCAGATAAAACTCTAATGAGGGCGAAAATAGGTAAACGATTCCAGTTAGAAGGAGATATGTAAATGCGGCAATTGAAGGTGCCGCGGCAGTTGTTCTGAACCGTTGATAACCAAGGGCAACGCTTGTAAGAAACATGAAGCGTGATTTCGCAACTACCGCAATTGCAATAAGTACAACAACTACAATTGTAGAATTTCCCCAGTAGTTCCTGAGATAGCCTGCCAACAATGCGAGAAGGATGCCAACGGTTACGACAAGGCTCAGCCACTGTAGTTTGCTAAGATGCTTACCGATAAGTCTTGCTTCAGTATAATTTTCGCGGCCGCAGGCGTCCGCTGTGAAGCGGATCGTGGTAACAGGAATGCCATGATTGGCAAAGAAAATGAGGGTACCGGCCAACCATACTGCATAGCTGAATGAGCCGAAGCTGTCTGGCCCAAGCGAGCGCGCAATAACTACACTTATGAGCATTCCCAAGGCATATTCAATGACATTCCCAGCGGTCGACAGTGCTGCGCCGCTAATGACAGATAGCTTATGATTCATAACTGATAAAGTATATCTTAATCAGATAAAGCAAGCTTAATCATAGGCTTATAAATGTTAAACAGAAATCGGGTTTTACATGTGGTCGAGTCGCTCGATCGAGGCGGGCTGGAGCGGGTGGTATGCGACCTGGTACTAGAGCAGCATCGGCGGGGCTGGTCTGTGGAGGTGTTTTGCTTGTTTAGTCAGGGGGCATTTGCCAAAGAGCTTTTCGATGCCGGGATAAGAGTTAGTTGTGGCGGAAAGCGAAAAGGACTTGATTTTGCAGTATTGAGCAAGCTTCGTGATGTCGCTAGAAGCGGTGGGTATCGTTTGATCCATACGCACAATCCAGTCGCCAATTACTACACTTGTATGACGGCTTTATTCGCTTGGAGACGCTTCATAGTTGTTAATACCCGTCACAACATGGGTGCGCAGAATGCAGCAGACCGGCGGGAGAAGCTGTTTCGAATTTCTTTGCTACGAACCGCGGTGGTAGTAATGGTGAGTGATCAGGTCAGAATCCGGTTTGTTGGAGACAACATCGTCCCTGACAGGAAGGCGGCCGTGATCATGAACGGAATTCCTGTGGGCCGCTATCAGGCACAGGGGCCCTTAACCAAGCAAATGGCTAGGAGCAGACTGGGCCTTAGAGATGAATGGTTTGTGGTGGGTGCGGTCGGACGTTTAGCCGTAGTGAAAAACCATGCGTTGCTGATGCAGGCGGTAGCGCCTTTATGTAGAGAGTATCCCGGCTTTCGCCTGATTTTGGTCGGAGATGGAGAGCTCCGCCAGCATTTGCAGGAGAAAGCTGCAGCTCTTGGAATCAGTCACCAGGTTGTATTTACGGGCGAACGCAACGATATTCCGGAAATACTTGCGGCTTTCGATGTATTCGCAATGCCGTCGCTTTCCGAGGGGCATTCAATTGCTCTACTGGAAGCGGCGGCAGTAGGTTTGCCGATTGTGGCGACGGCGGTTGGAGGTAATCCAGAAATTGTTCAGGACGGTGTGACAGGGCTCTTGGTGCCTTCTAACGATCATTCCGCACTTCGGATTGCTATCAGTGGACTGACGAGTGATCAAGACAGGCGGCAAGCTCTAGGTCACAATGCGAGAGCTTGGGCCATCAATTGTGTCTCGGTTTCAAGCATGACAGACAACTATCTGAATCTGTACGAGTCGCTACTGCCTCGATCTGCGTCCCGAGTTTAAAACCTGATTACATACCTGCAGTGTTTCGTCTGCAACGTCGCTCCAGCTTTTTCCGAACCGGGACGCAAGTTGGATTGGGTCCCATGATCGATCAAGAGCAGACTGGAGCCCGTGTCGAAGAGCGATAGGGTCCTTTGTTGTCACGAGAATGCCGCATTCGTGGTCTACTATTTCCGGTACTCCACCCACATCAGTAGCCACAACGGGAATGCCGCTTGCTAGTGCCTCTACTAGTACATTCGGATATCCCTCACTGTAGCTGGGCAGGCACACAAGGTCTGATGCAGAAATCCACAGCGCTACTTGCGACGGTGACATGGCGCCGGGTAGCTGTATACGACTGGCGATACCTAAGTCGCGAATTTGTGCTTTGAGTGAGTCCATATAAACGCCGTCTCCGACTATCGCCAGTTGTAGATCTGCATTTTCCTTACAGAGGTCTGCAAAGGCGTGAACGAGTTCTGAAACGCCTTTGGCTTCTACGACGCGACCTACAAACGTGATCAGTCTGTTTCCAATCTTGAGGCCCAAAGACTGTCGCGTGGCTGATCTATCGCGGACGCGGAACATCTCTGTGTTGCAGCCGTTTTGGATTGTCGTTACGTGTTCTGGGTTGGCGCCATAACGATTGATTGCTTGAGATCGAAGTTCGTTACTAACGGTTAATACATGATTGGCATTTTGTAGTGCGACCCTCGTGAAGTACGAGCTTATGCGATCACGAACACGGATGTCCGACCCTCGAGCACCTATTACACACGGAGTACCTAGCCACTTGGATGCGCGTAAAGCGCCATAGCCCTCAGGGTATATCCAATATGCCAATACAACATCAGGAGCAAAATTGCGTATGGCGGGAAACAGCGAGTGTGCGCTGACATATCCATTCAGGGGCCTGGAAACAACAGGAAGGGCAGGATACTCAAGAGTGCTCATCGTCACATCAGGAAGCCTGTAGTGCTCAGGCAATTTTCCATCGATGAATCCCCTTGGCCGTAGCCAGGTCTTCTGTGGGTAGGTGGCGCGACAGAAGAATACGTGCACATCGGCTTTCATAGAAAGCGCGCGGGCTGTTTCGTAAACCGGCCGTCCACGAGTATGGTCCCAAGGTACTGGAAAGACGGAGGTTACAAAGGCAATTCGCATGCTAATAATTCTCGAATAGGCGACGTATTGTTGCTTGCGCACGGCGCCATCAGGAATGATATGCTCTTGGAGGCCCAGTGCTGATTCAATGCAAAATGTTAGTCAAACACTCGTTAGGTGAATCTGTATGCAAGTTAGTTGATGGTTCTGTAACAAAGTGTGAGTGGCGATAAATCGTGAAGAAAATTACGGCCGCTTCCAGCTACTAAACCAACGCTGTATCCGGCGGCGGCAAGGTCCTGAATCACTCGTTGATCATTTTGTGGTGGGTAAGATACTGCATGAACTCGGTTCTGCAGATGACTCTCGGTAAGTCTTCGTAATTTGCTCAGTTCAGTCCGTCGACGACTGGAATCCAAGGATAGCAACAAGTCAGAATTTACAAGGCTGCATCCTATTTCAAATCCCGCAGCGATAGCCATGTGAGTTGTTGTCCACGTCAACGCTGTAGGGTCGCCTTGATGGTCTCCTTTAGAATCAGTTATTCTCTCAAATGGAATGCATATGGTGGTTCCAATTTCGGACAACTCATTAACATGAAGAAGTGAGGTAAGTTCCTCGTCATTCTGCGCGTGTAGTATCAGGCCGAAATAGTTTCCCGAAAGTTGGGTACGGCCGCTCAGGTATGAACGAATCTGAGAAATAGCAAGTGGGGATATACTCTTGCCAGAATGTAGTGCAAAACTTGCCGAGTCGAGAATCCTGGTCAAGGTTTTTTGTTGTATCATTTGGATCGGACAGGAAAATAGAACCAGCTCGCCTGGTCGCTTTCTGAGAGCTTTTGCTATTAGTCTGGCGAGACTCATGAGAATTTCTTGAGTTGGTAAGAGGAATTTGGAGAATCAGTTAAGCTAAACTTGTAGGTGATCCAAACGAATAACCAGATGACAGCCATATTGGAATAAGCGTTGCAAGTGATTCCGCAGCAGCGCCGCCATCATCATGAAAAAGTATTATGTCTCCGTCATTGGGGGGTAGCTTTTTGAAGTGATCAACTATCTGGCTCGCGGAGTACTTGTAATCGAGGCTATCCCGGGACCACATTAAGGTTCTGTGTTCTGATTGCATCAAGTGCGCGAGAAAACTCAGAGAAAGCCCGCCATATGGCGGACGGATGAAATGGGTCGGCTTTCCGTCAAGCTCCTGCAGAAATCGATTCATGCCATCGAACTCAATGTGTCTGCCAGCGTCAGATATTAAATCCATACGTGGATGGGAGACAGAGTGGTTGCCTAGAGTGTGCCCTTTTTCAAGAACACATCTGAGGACCTCTGAGTGTGTGGTGGCTTCACGTCCGACGACAAAAAAAACCGCATGAATTCCGTGAGCGTCGAGCACGTTCAGCAATGCAGGTGTATGTGTAGGGTGCGGACCATCATCGAACGTCAGGAACAGTTGATTATGATCTCTTGGGCCCCGATATCTGATTTTGTGGCCTGTGAGGAGGGAAATGGCGCCTTTCAGCATTGCTGGTTTCCTCTCAGGTAAGAGAAGAATTCTTGAAGCCCTGCATTTGTATTGATTGCTGGCTTCCAGCCGATAGATTTGATGGCGGTATTGTCATATCGGAGTGGGCGGTACATTGATTTGACGACATAGGGTGTCAATACTGCAGGTAGCTGCCCTTTCGAGCGAGCGCTATAAGTGGACAGCCATTTTGAGCCAAGCAGCAGCAAAAAGTATGGAATTCTAAAAGTCCTGAGCTTTTCTACATTCTTACGATACAGTTTCAGATACTGACCGCAGCTAGGTAGTTCGTCGTCCACAAGATTGTATATAGCGCCTGAGGGTGCATGTTTCAGAGCGTATACAATCGCACTGGCGCAGTTATCAACGTGGTTGAGTGGTAGTGGTGTTTTGTTGCCCAGACTGGCAAAGACGCCCAGCACCCTGATGCCGACACGAGCAGACATCGCTCCTCCACCTGGCCCATACAAAACCCCAGGCCGCACGATGACTGATTCAAAGTTGATCTCTGATTGGAGGTCAAGGAAAAGCCGTTCCTGCTGAACTTTCGTATAAGCATAACCGCCCTTCTTGATCCCAACTGTTTCGGTTTCAGTGTCCTCTGAGAGGACAGACTTATTGGGCAGATCAACGGTTTTGTAAACGGAAAAAGAACTAACCAGCAGTACTCTTTTAACGGAGGTATTCTTGATCGCCTCCAGAAGGTTTCTTGTTCCAATTACACTGTTCAAGAACATGTCGGCAACTCCACCCTTAGTGCCAGCGGCTGCATGAACAATGGTGTCAACGCCTTCAAGTGCAGTTCGGATCGAAGACGGGTCAAGCAAATTGACAGGTACGTGCCTGACGCGTTTTACATCGGCGTCTACTTCATCTATTAGTGCATCAAGCGCTGAGCTGTGGCCATATCGAGTGCAAAGACGAAGCTCGTCTTTAGTCTGCTTTAGAAGATAGTAGGCAATTCGCCTACCCAGGAAACCAGATGCGCCTGTTAATAGTACGGTCATAGATTAAGCCACTTCAAACTACTTTGTTCAACGGTCGTGCGGCCGTTATAACAAGATCGATAGCATGCGCCGTCCTGATGATGAGTTCACGATTCTGGGGTTGAGGCAATCCGAAATGAATGGACTCATAGAATGAGCGTAGCAACAGACGCATTCCATAAAAAAAAGAGAATTCGTAGCGACGGAAAGCTCGAAGATTGTTTCTAAAACCTCTGAACAATAACTTGGTTTGATCGAATGAGGAGACTAGCCGGCCGATGGAACTCGGGTATTTCTGACGTACTATCGGAGTGCAGGTTCTAGATACGAAATCGAGTTCAAAAGTATCTTTAGTGCCGAATACCCTCATAGTATGTGTGACTGGTCTGGCATGCGCACTGATGCAGGCTGTCATGGTAACTTTTCCACATCGGAGCATCATGCGAAGCTCATCTGGAAGGTCATCGATTACTGCATTCCCCGTTGCGGGTCTTGATCGAATTGCAAAACAGGTTGCTTCAAAAGTATCGCTACCCATAAGAGGAACTGCTTTGCACAGTACGTGGTCCAGCACATTCTGGAACAGCTTGCCTGGCAAGCGATGTACCCAATGATAAGGGTCGCTGAGAACCGCAAGACCGTACTCTCCGGCAAGGTTGTAACCATAGGTGCTTTCAATGTGAACAACATCACCCAGGCGGCCATTCGCAATGTGCTCTTGTAAGGACAGATATGGGGATTCCCAGTTGTAAAGGTAGTTTACAGCCACCATTCGGCCATATCGATCTGCCTCTGTATAAATCTGTTCAACATCTGTAGCGGTGAGGGCGAGTGGCTTTTCAAGAAAAACATGACAGTTGGCGGCAAATGCAATTCTGCACAAATGTAGATGTGAATCCGGGGGCGTGGCGATATGTAATACATCAAGCTGGCATTCCCTGAGCATAGTCTGCAGGTCATCATAAAACTTTTCGATGTTAAATCGCTCGGCAAGCTGTCGCGCCATCAATGCTTCGCGATCGCAGACGGCTACAACTCTCGCAACGTCAGTTGCATTAATTTCAAACGCGTGAGCATCAGCAATCTTGCCGCAACCAACAATGCCTACACGGAGTTGTTTTTCAGTCATTACCTGTTCTCGAATATTAAAGGAGCTGATGGTGCACAGTATTCTACGCTGGCAAATGCCTGTCGACTAAAGGTGGTCATTACAGTCAGCCTGCGGTCTGGAAGTGCGGTGCAGGCCCTTTCAGTGATGCTACTTAAACCACTCCGGAAGATTGACCATTGCTTTAAAATAATCGCGTGACGTAGTCATTTCGATGCCCTGCCTTTTTAGGAGCAAAGGCTTAAGCTGCGGCAGCCAGTTGGTCCCGCCAGAGTAAGTCAGTGCGAGCTTGTATCCAGCAGAAGCAACGGCTTTTGTCGCATTGGAGTTATATGCAATAGATTTGCCGGCCGGATATGCAAAGAAATCGCAATTAGTGCCGATTTGGTGCTCGATTTCCCTCTTGGAGTTGCGCAATTCGTTAAAGAGT
The DNA here is from genome assembly GCA_963748005.1 of uncultured Pseudomonadota bacterium. Taxonomy (GTDB): domain Bacteria; phylum Pseudomonadota; class Gammaproteobacteria; order Steroidobacterales; family Steroidobacteraceae; genus CAILZL01. The sequence goes on along the minus strand of CAVVHH010000002.1, from coordinate 188,099 downwards.
TCAGTGCTGTTTAATCGACTAAGTAGTGCGTGATTAACAGTGTGTGAGCCAAATGTGATGCTATTGGCGTGCATTTCACGGACTTGGTCCCAGGAAAGAATGGCTGCTCGGTCCTGATCACCGGATGGTAGGGTGATTCCGCGACTTGCTGATAAGTTGTCGAGAACGCAAATGGCTTCTTTGTGGGGAATGGACTTGAGGTATGACAAAAATCGCCGAGTGGCGTTACGGCGATCTCGTTCGGAGGAACGACTGTTCAGTTGAATGTTGCCGCTATTCGTCGGAACAGAAAGGTTGGTGCTGCGTAATACCGTGTAAGGCCCTAGATCATGCCAGAGAAGCTTGCGAGTGTTGATGTAACCGGTTGTAAGAAAAATAGTGGCGGGGATGGATAGTTTTTTGAGAATCGGATACGCATAGGTGTAGTTGTCTGAGTAACCATCGTCAAAAGTGACTACAACCGCCTTTTCCGGAAGATCCTCTTCGCCTGCAATGTACTTTGCAACGTGATCGAGTGTGACTGGTGTCCTTTGCTGCTTTATTAGCTGCATTTGCCATTCGAAAGACTCTGGTGTAGCGCTGACAAGCCCATGGTCAAATGGAAAGTCGTTAAGGTATTCCGGTGGTAGAACTCGGTGATAGGCGAGAATCAGCAAACTTTTGCGGGCGCGGTTATGAAGCTTACGGAGAATGGGTGAGGTTGCCAGTGACGGCATTGCCTCAATGAGCCGAGCCTTCCTGCCGGGCTGATGAGCGAGTGAGTTGGTGGGCAAGGCTGGCGTCATGATAAGAATTTAACGGCCAACCAGATAATGAGTACAGACGCGACGCACATTTTTAACAATAGCGCCGCGTTGTCGCGCCAGGTGACAACAGGAGGTGGATGTTTTCGATCGAGTTTGTTGATTGAACACCCAACAATTAGTGCAAAGTGTGCATACAGCAAGGGTGTATAGCTGCGGCTAAGGAACAGAGTGCAGACAATGCCGCCGATGGAGGCGTAAAGCAGCGCGTTCGCGATCTTGTCTGCATCAGAATGAGATAGTGTCGTTATGGGGCCTTGTCCAAGTAGAGTGGACGTCTTGGCTAGCGATGCCCTACCAAGCCGCGCTCTTGTTGAATTTACTTGAGATATTTTAGTTTCTGCTGATGGAGTATCAGCAACCAAGTGAGCGACTTTCCAGTTCATTAGCAAAGTCAGCCCGACATTGGCAAACCAAACGAAATAGCCAATAAGGCCGAGCTCTGCCAAAGCAAGGACGAATGAGTTATGCGCAGTTAAGTTGTGGTGGTCTGTAAAGTTGCCTTTTCCGACCCCAAAAAGTGGGGATGACTTGAGCATTTCAATACCGGCTCCCCATGCTTCCACGCGCCCAGCGGCTGATTCTTCATCAGAGGAGATATTGAGCATTCGTCCCGGGGCTAGCGCGGCTAGGAAAATCAACGCTATTGGAATTAGCAGCATGCTTTTTGTGATCCCATGGCGGCGGTAAAAGTAGAATGCGAGCATTGTCGCCAACCCAAGAAATGCACCCCGCGATCCAGATAGGTATACCCCGTAGATAATCGTACCCGCTCCAATTAGATACAGGTAACGCAGCAAGACGGATTTACTCGATAGCGCGAGATACATGCACAACGGCAGGGTCATCAAGAAGTACATTGACAAATCGTTAGGGTCCCCGAGAAACCCTAAATAAGTAATTCTGCCATCGATTGTTTCTGCGCCGGTAAAGCCGACGCCTGTTTGCGCTTGCTTGATGCCATGGAAAGCCATGAAGGTGGCGCACGCGGTCAGCACAAAGAAAGTAGAGCGAAATTTTCCTACGGAGTCCAGGCTGGTGGAAATCATAAAAAAAAGCAGCACTACCGGCAGAAAGTCCTCTAGGGTAATCAATGCACCTCCCACCCATCCGGTGAGTAGTACCGAAAAGCTCATAATAAAAGCCAGTAGCGGAACCAGATAAAACTGTGGTGCGGTAAAGGATTTTGGCTGGCGCGTTAACCAGAATAAGAAGGCAACCGCAAGTAAGGCGGGTTGTAACGGAACTCCTCTGAATACCAGCAGGAATTCGTGCGGTCGAATGTAGAGTACGCACAAATATGCAAGCAGATAGACAAATGGTTGAGCCGGACTGAGCATTCCTGATCGATTAATGTCTGCACTTAAAGTATCAGTGCTGTGTGATTTGAATGGAACCAAGTGGGTACACTTAGCTATTAATACTAGAACCTATCTCAAATTCGCCTGAGTAGCATATTTATGCAGGCGAGCTGTACAAAGCCGAGGAAGTTTTGCGCGTAATACTCCCATCGACACAGGATTCTTCGCTGCCATTGCAACCAGGCGAAGAAGCGTTCGACCAGCCAGCGTCGCTGATAACGGCGCAAGCGCCGTCCATCCTGCGTGGCGTGTCTCACCCGATTGGTCTTGTGCGGCGCAATCATCTCGATGTCCTGTTCGCGCAACTGCTCATCCAGGGGGTCGGAGTCATAGGCCTTGTCGCCGATCAGATTCTCCGGCTTCGCTTCGATCATGTAAAAGTCGAAGCTCAGCTGCACCAGCGTAACTTCGTGATGGTTCGCGGCATGCGTGCTGACCGCCAAGGGCAAGCCATGGCGATCCACAATCGCCATGATTTTCACGCCTTTGCCCCGCTTGGTTTTGCCAATTTCCTCGCCGCCGCCTTTGGCACTGGCAAACGTGGCATCAATGAACGCTTCGCGTTCATCGATCATCCCCTGCTCGCGCAGGTCATTGGCCAGATCCGTCAGCACCGCGCGCAATACTTCATCCCGACACCATTGCTGGAAACGCCGATGCACCGTCTTGTAGTTGGGATAGCACTGGGGCAGCAGATGCCATTGCGCGCCGGTGTTCAGAATCCACAACACGCCTTCCAGAACTTTGCGTGCAGGCACTGGCTTGCGCGCCAGGCGACTTTCTTCAAGGCTCTCCTCGGGAAAGTGCTGCCGTATCCTTGCCCAATGTGCATCGCTTAATTTCAGCATATGCGCGATTCTACATCTTTATGCACGGCAGTTAATTTTGAGATAGGTTCTAGCTAAGTGTGCTATCGACTTGAGTATATTCTTGTCATGCAATTTCGGTTGAGTAAATTCCGGCTCATTCCTGATGTTGTAGAATCGTTGCGAATGCCCATAGCGCGGTCAATGCCGACTGTCCGAGCTTTGGCTTGTAACTGCAGCGAATACCAGAATTCTACGACTTCGCTCGGGGTTTTTCTGAAAGTAGCTGGTCAAAGTATTCGATAGTGGATTTCAGGCCTTCAGACAGCGCTACTTTTGGCTGCCAGTCCAGTCGGGAGGTTGCAGCAGTGATATCTGGCTTGCGCTGCTTAGGGTCATCAGTCGGCATCTGTGCAGAGACGATTTTTGAGCGTGACCCGGTCAGGCGTATCACCTCTTCGGCAAGTTCCCAGATGGTGAATTCGGAAGGATTACCGATATTCAAGGGGCCGGGGTATGGTGTTTCCAGCTCCATGAATTTGACTATGGCATCAATCAGATCGGTGACGTAGCAGAATGATCTTGTTTGGGAGCCCTCGCCATTGACAGTGATAGGCTCACCCTTGAGGGCCTGAACGATGAAGGTTGATACGACGCGGCCATCGTTGGGATGCATCCGCGGGCCATAGGTGTTGAAAATCCGGGCGACCCGGATATCCAGACTGTGCTGTCGGTGATAGTCGAAGAACAGAGTCTCCGCGCAGCGTTTCCCTTCGTCGTAGCAGGAGCGGGGACCAATGGGGTTGACGTGGCCCCAGTAGTCTTCGCGTTGGGGATGAACCTGTGGATCTCCATACACTTCGCTGGTCGAGGCCTGAAAAATCGTGGCATTCATGCGTTTGGCAAGGCCCAGCATGTTGATTGCGCCGTGGACACTGGTCTTGGTGGTCTGAACAGGGTCGTACTGATAGTGGATGGGTGACGCTGGACAGGCAAGGTTGAATATCTTGTCTACCTCAATGTACAGCGGGAAGGTTACGTCATGCCGTAACAGCTCGAAGTTTACTTGGTCGAGAAGATGCGCAACATTGGCTTTCGAGCCGGTGAAAAAATTGTCGACACAGACAACGTCATAGCCTCTATTCACCAGTCGTTCGCACAGGTGGCTGCCAAGAAACCCGGCGCCGCCGGTAACCAGGGTTCGTTTTGCGTCGTGCAGCTTCATGGGTGTCCTAACGGGGTTCGTGCTGTAAAGACCACATCAACTCAGATTGGCAATAGTCGTTCAACTGAGCGCCTGGATTGTGTGATTTTCTTCTCGATTATAATGTTTGCTAACTGCAATAATAAATTCAAGTGACTGCGGCCACCGGGTCCTGTCCGATACAAGGCTGCTGTTGTGATTAGGGTGGCTTGACCAGAAATCAGCGCGGTCACAAAAGGCGACTTAGCCGGGATGTTTATTCGTCAACCCCTGGGAGAGATGTGGTGTCAGCGCTGAGAGTTTCCCTATATCAGGGCATCGTGCTGGTCGCCATTCTGTATGGGTACGCCGGATTTTTGACACTCCATGATGACCATTACTGGGGCGACGACTGGGCCCAGTATCTTGCCCATGCCGAGAATCTGGTCAGCGGCAAACCTTACGGGCAGACGGGCTACCTCTTTAACGATCAGGTGCCGGGTATTGGACCGGCGGTGACCCAGCCCGGACTACCGTTTTTGCTAGCGCCCGTTTACGCGCTGTTCGGGTTCGACCTGATTGCGCTCAAGGCGAGCGAGTTCGTGCTGCTTATGGGGGGGATTGGCTTGTTGGCATTGGTGCTGGCCAGGCTATATGGACCGACCGTTGCGCTCGTGGCGACCGCAGTGTTTGCACTGCACCCAATGGTTCTGATCTATCGGCAGGTAATTCTGTCTGAACCGGCCTTCCTGATCTTCTCCTTTTTGGCGCTGTATCTAGCGGAGGTGCGAGATGCTGCGGTGAGCAACCGTCGGGTAATACTGCTGGCCGTCATGACCGGTATGGCGATGATTGCTGCCTATTCAACCAGAACCATCGGTATGGTTTTACCGGTGGTGTTATTGGTCCGTGACTTGCTGTCTGGCCGGGCGATTCTGATTCGGACAGTCCCTGCGGTTGCGGTGTTTGCGGCAGGTGCGTTTGTTATTCAGAGTTTGAACCTGACGGCTAGTTATACAACGCAATTAATCACCACCTCGTCGATCCAGTCGCAGGAGTCTGGATTCCTGACACGTGTGGCGCAACGGATGCAGGCCTGTTGGCAATCGTTTTCGGCATTCTGGTCGATGCCGTTCGGGATGTCGTGGGTTATCAGCATCATCATCATGGTGTGCTTCGTCTGGTCAATTGTCCGGTTTGCACAAACCGGACTTTCGAAGACCGGAGCAGGCTGGCTATCGGTTCGTTGGATGGCCGCGATCCCGTTGCCCCTCTGGTACGCCGGGGCCTACCTGAGCGGTCTGGTGTTGCTTCCGGTGTATCCGGAACCTCGCCTGCTGATGCCGGTTCTTCCTGTATTGCTGGCTGCGGCGGTCGCCTCAGTGATTTCGGTTACCCACAGGGTAGTCAAGAACGAAAAGGTGATGTCCCAGGGTTTGTTGATTCTGGTAGTTATTTACATGGGGCTGCTGAATGTGCGGGCAGATCGAGGTGGGCTGACCACCCGGTTGGATTCAACGGAAGGAGACAACGGCGCATTCTGTGCTGACTGTAAGTTGTTATATGCGTACATCCAGAGCAACACGGAACCCGCTGCAAGGATCGCTTTCGCCAAACCCAAGGCACTGGCGTTTCTTGCCCAGAGATCTGCGTTAGGCTTCTCTAAGTCCTCGGTTAAGGAGGACTTGCTATCAGCATTCAAGTTAAACGACATCCGGTATCTGGTGGTGGTTCGTGCTGCGCATGTGTTAGCAGACGAGTATCCATCCTACATTTCATGGCAGGGCATCGAGGATATGAACGGGCTAACGGTCCGGTACGAGAATCACGACTTCAGAATGTTTGAACTGCCCGCGTGGTAAGAATTAGGTGCGCGGCACCCGCGCCCGCTGGACGGTTGACACCTTGACAGGCTTTGTTGCTGAGCACATCCCGATGACTTCATGGGATGAAGAAAGCTTGTGCTTTAGGTAGATGCAGGTTGGGTTGGTTGAGGATGGTCCGTCAGTCCTCTACCACATGGGATTCGAATATTTTGCGGTAAGTGCCCCATTTGGTCGACTCAAATCCGTTCGGACCCAGGCAGTCTACGGCTGCATGTGCCATGGCCAGAGCGTGATGGGTGTTGTCGTGTGCAAACAGGCCCTGACGGCCAAAACTGAGCAGACTCGGAAACTGCTCAAGCCACTTCTCCAGTGTTCTGAGAGAGAGTTCGTAGTCGGACACATAGATGGGATAGGCCTGTTTCAGACGGCGTGTGGCAATGCTCAGTGGTTGGGGTACAGACGGCAGCCCGGCCCGCAGGAGATCGCCGATGACCAGATCGCCCAGTTCAGCGTCAGTCATGGACCAGCAAGGATCATTCTGACTGCAGGGTAACTCAGCGCACAGCACGGTAGTCTCGCGAGGCTGTAACAGATCAGAGTAATTCTTAGGTTCGGACAGCCGGGTGATGTGTATGTCCTGACTTGGCAGGTAATGAGCGTCGAACTCCGTATATTGGGACATGGGAAGTTGCAGGTATACTAGGATCATCGAACGATAGCTGACCCCCGCGAGGCTGCTGGCCACCTCAGGTGAGATGGGTGCTTCAATGAGATTCGGTAGTGCTGAAATGGGAATGGTTGACCAAATGTAGTCAGCTGACTGCGTGACGATGCCTGAGGGCGACTCGACTGTGATTTGCCATTGTGGGTTTTCGCTGGTGGGGGGCGTCAGTTTTCGCACCGAACTATTCAGATGGATACTTGCGCCCGTATCCTGGGCCGCCCGCGCGTACGCTTCCGAGATCTGGCCATAGCCGTGCCGTGGATAATAAAAACGACCAGCTCCTGCCGGCTTGAATCCGGGGACCGCCGACAGCACTTTGCGGAACAGCTTGGAGAAGGAGGCTGCGGAAACCCGGCGCCTCGCCTGAATTCCGGAAAGCTCGCGGGGCGACCGCCCCCACATCTTCCACGCGAATGGAAAGTAGAAATGTTCACAGATGGTCGGACCCAAGCTGTCTGACAGGACGTCGGCAAAGCTGAGACCGGCTGATCGGCGTCTCATAGGTTTGAGAATCATGTCGCGCAGGGCCCCCATCGCGAATGTCTTGTCCAGCTTCATCAGCAGGTCTGCGGGTTTGAGGGGGAAATGAATCCATCGGTTCCGAAGGCCGATGCGACCGTGGCGGGGTCTGTCGAGCAGATCGTTGCCAAGTAGCGCGCGTATGTCTGCCAGAATCATGGGGTCACAGGCGGGGTGAAGTCGGTGGCTGCCATAGTCAACTCGTTGTGCACCAAACTCGAAGCTCCCGGCATTGCCACCAAAGGTGGGGTGCTGTTCGAACACAAGTACGTTTGCGCGCTGCAGTTTGCGCAGTTGGTGTGCCGCACCGAGACCGGCTGGGCCTGCTCCAAGGATTGCAACCGTTGGTAGTTTCATGGCTATTTTCTGATGGTTGGGGATTGGGACATCGCAATTGGGCTTGCTTTGCTGTTGCTGGGTGCTGATTTCCGCAGGAGTAACCAGACCAAGCCCCCGATCAGTCCACCGATGATCAGTACCGTCTGCCACAGCAATGAGCATACGACACTGAGTGCAGCAGGAACCCCGAAGGGCAGGAAGAGCGCCGCAAGGCTGGCTTCCCGCACTGCCAAGCCACCCAGGCTGATTGGCACCAGACTGGCAATCTTGGCGAGGGGCCATACGAACAACCATACTGCCGGCGATTCGGCAATGCCAATTGCATTGCCCAGTATCGCATTGAGCAGCACAAACCAGGATTGAATGCTGAGTGACAGCAGCAACCCCAGTAAGGCTATGCCGGGCTGACGAGTGGCATGCCGGATCGCCACGAGGCTGCGGCTGATGGGACGCCGCAGTCTGACCGGCCAGGTAGCCATGGGGCGGCGCAGGACGATCGGTGTCACCAGTATGGCGATCGTGATCGCAGCCAGGGTAAGGGTCAGGAAGGTCTTGGCCTGCCAGGTATCATTGCGCGTACCCATCAATACAGCGCCGGTGGTGATCAGCAGGCACAGCGCCACCACATCGGTGACGCGATCCAGGGCACCCCCCCACAGCGCTGCAGCGGGGCGACGGGTGGCCTTGGCGGCCATGCCCATGCGCAGGATGTCGCCACCCACAATACTCGGCAGGCATAGGTTGGCAAACAGGCCGGCGCTGTAGCAGCGCACCGCATCGCGCTTGTTGAGATTGCCCCTGGCAAGATTGACGAACAGCCGCCATTTCTCGCTTCCAGCCCAATGCCCAAGGACGAAGCCGACCACGACGATCAGCCACAAACCCGGGGGCATCCGCCGGAACGCCGACACCATCTGGTCCCACGGGATGAGAATGAAGAGCGTCGCCAGCAACGTGACACTCAACACTGTCTTGATTGCAAGCTTCAACGGTGTGGTCTCGAGATCCGTATGTTTTGATCGGCCAACAGACCCAGTGACCAGATGATCAAAGGTCCGATTAACGTAAGCAGGAAGCTGGAGTCGAGGTGACGGATCCATACGTCAAAGGCAAACTTGGCGATGGCGGCCACCAGTAGCGCAAAGCCAAGCGGAATAAATACCTTCAGGGGGTTGAACAGTACAATGGTGCGCAGAATAAGCAGGGTAAAATCGTAAGCATGTCGCGGCCGGATCTTGGATTTTCCCAATCGCGCACCGTAGTTGATCGGTACATAGTTAACGACGTGGCCATTGCAGGTGGCAGAAAGCGTGATCGTGGTGGTAAAGGAAAAGCCATCCGGAAGCAGGGATTCGTAGCGTTTGACCAGTGATTTTCGCATCAGCCGAAGGCCCGAGTTGATGTCCGGCAGTCGTTGACCGGCGAGATAGCTTGCCAGTCGCGTCAGAAACCATTTGGCTGGTCGTCGCACCAAGGGAATTTTCACCGAGCTACCCAGCCGGGCACCCACCACCATGTCACTGTGGTCAGCCAGTTTCAGCAATTCCGCAATGGCTTCCACAGGATAGGTGCCATCGGCATCAGTGATCAGAATCCAGTCGTATTGGGCCCGGTCAATGCCCGCTTTCAACGAGGCGCCGTAGCCGCGGTTTACTGCGCGACGCAGCACCAGTGCGCCCGCAGCGTCGGCTTCCGATGCGGTCGAGTCGGATGAGCCGTCGTCAACGACAATAATTTCAAAAGGCCAGCCGATTTTAGTCAGAGCCTGCCGTAGTTCGTGTACTTGCTGCGCGACGTGGTTGCCTTCATTGAAAGCAGGCACAACGACGCTGAGTTCGTGGGCAAGATGAGCGGGTCCATCACTGAGAATTTCTTCGATCATTGGCGCGTCCGAATTGTCGGGAACTTAACATCCAGTCCAGATGACTTCAGGGTGACAGGCGGCATACTGTAATGTCGCCTGAACCCACAGTGCCTGAAAAAATCTTGGGCATGATACACGCATCATGCAGGTGCGACCGGAGCGCCTGCTCAATATAGGATTCCATGGTATAGACGGCCCAAACAGATCCGGTGGTGCTGGGGAGAGTCTCCATCGCTTGCAGTGATTCGACTCCAGGCCAGCCCTTGCGATAGTAGCGTTGGTAGGGAAAGGTCGCGCCACCGGCTGTCACAATCTGGTCATCGGGCTGTATCGCCGACTCAAGGTAGTGCAGGGCACCTTCGTAATCCTGTTTGGGGTAGCGATACAGTCCGGGCAGTGTCGCGACGGAAGCCACTGCGATCAGGGCATACAGCACCAATGCGAAGGACCGGTGTGGCATGCGCACACCCTGCATACGCTGCTGCAGCTGCTCACCCAACACGCTGGCTCCCCGGATCGCTACCAATACAAAAAATCCGGCGGCAAATACCAGAAAGCGAGGCCTGATCGGCCGGTGCAGCAAAATGGCTGCGCCGATGGTGAGTGCGCAAGGCAGGAAGAACGACGCAGCAGCCAGCAGATTCCGCTTCACATAGCTCAGGGTACCCAACAGGAAAATCAGCGCGCCAAGTCCCAGCACAATGGAATTGCCCAACCCTATCTTGAGGCCTCTTAGCAATTCAAGCAGTGCCCAGGCCGTGGTCGCTTCTGAAGGAGCTGCAGCCGGCTGCCGGACCACGGCTTCCCGTACCTCTGAAAGTGTCGGGGCGTATAGCAGTGCGCACAAGAGGAAGGCAGTGAAGAACCCCAGCAATGGGGCCCGCCAAGTCTGCCACAGGTTTTCGTACTGAGCGGGAATGCCAAGTACAAAAAGACAGATGCAGAAATGACTGATTGGAACGAACACAAAGCTTGCATGGGTATAGATGCCAGTCGCGGCGACGACACCATAAAGCACGAACCGGGACAGCGTGGGTGTGCGCAGGCATTTGAGTAGCAGCCAGCTGCTATACAGCGCCAGAAAGGCAAGCATCGCGTAGCCTCGAGCACTTTGGGAGAACCAGATATGATGGTAGGAGACCGCCAACAGCAGAGCGGCTGCCACTGCTTCAGTTTTTCCAGTGATTTGACGGGCGAATAAATACAGCATGGGAACCGTTGCTGTGCCGAACAGCAATGACGGTAATCGAAGTGACCAGGCCGATTCGCCGAACAAGGTGATGCTGATGTGGGACAGTATCGAGAAGAAGGTGTGTTGGTTATCGCCAGGAAAGACCGTTACGATGTCCGTTATGGGTTGACGTACGCTTTCCACCAGCGTCCTGATCTCGTCATACCACAGGCCGCTATCAAGATTGATGAGTCGCAACGTCAAGGCCAGCAGTGTGATGAGGATGACATATCCCAGCATCCCCCCATCAAACGCTGGAGCAGGATCAGCAGTCAGCCATCGTTCGCGGTAGGGGGGCAGGATGAATGCCGGGCCGACATTGATGGGTCTGTCAGACTTTTTGTTTGTCATAATGGTTGTCGATCACAGGGGCGCCATTGCTTGAGCTGCTCTTATACCAGAGTCACTTCAGGGGACTGCGCACGGGCCTTCATGTTCCTGTTGGGTGCGTGACGATGATCGCGTTTGTATTGTGTTGGGTGATGCCGGAAGGTTAGTGTCACGGGGTTAAAGCAAGTATTCGGGTAGGTAATCGACAATGGTGCAAATTGGAGTGGAGGGAATTGCCGGTTCGGACGTGGTGATCTCACTCGATGATCCGCAATGGGACGAGGTGGTTGCAGGCCAGGGAGCCGACACGGCAACCGGCCGCATTCATATACCGCTGGGCTGGGCGCCTAGCGAGCTGCTGGTGCGAAGCTCTAATTCCAGCACGCTGGCAGCCAGAGACTTTGTCCTGGATTCGCTGCTGCTTGCTTTGCGTCAGCCGGGCAGACTGATCCTGGCGTTCGACGAGTGCCGATGGGATGACCTTGGCGCCATTGAGGCGCTGAGGCAACGTTGCCAGTCCCGTGGTATCCGGATGCATGTTGAGATCCGGCTCGGTCTGCAGGGTAGCAAACAGCTCGCCTGTACACTCCAGGACCTTGGCGAGCTTGAACGTGTGTCACGGCGGTTAACCGATTCGGGGATTAGCGTCCGCTGGGTCATCCTGGCCGGTTCCACGCGCGTGTATGGTCTGGAACGATGGTTGGGCGCTGCCCGAAGCTGCGGAGTCGATCCGTTGCTGATTCCGGCAGTATTGCCGCTCAATGGACCGGCTCCGGCTGAGTATCAATTGAACGAAACAGAGCGATTGTTTCTGTGGGATTTCCTGACCTATCGGCTCCTCGAGGAAGACCGCAGCATCCTGACGCGGGAACGTCTGTCGGTCTACCGCGCCTTTCGGGACTCCCTGTTCGGGAAATTACTCACACCGGCGTTGCATCAAGCATCGATCATGAGACCAAGTGCTGGCAAGCCGATGCAGTTGGTCACAGTGGCGACCCACTGGCTGGAGTGGCAAGTACGGGCGACGCTAGCGGAAGCGCTCGAGTCATTCATGGGGCGGCGGCTGTTTCAGTTGCAGCGCAGATTGATCGATGTTGCGGAAGTGGCTACAGAGGGGCTGCGTGCTTTGACTGCATGGGGCCTTGCCAAGGTGACCGAGTCGCGGCACAACAGTACACAGTTGGAGCCGGACCGATCTCTGCCGAGAGTATTGCTGATCGGGGCGTATGGTGGCGAACACATTGGCGATACCGCAATTCTTGGCGGCGTGTTGCTGCGGCTTCATCAGCGTTATCACACTGTCAGTGCGATTCTGGTGAGCCAGCGTACCCGACATACTCAGCATCTGGTAGCCATGCTTGATTCACCGGTAAGTGTTGAGGTCCGGGAGTACACGCTCGCCGAGATTCGGACCTTGATGCCACATATCGATGCGGTGGTGTTCGCCGGTGGACCTATGATGGATCTGCCAAAACAGCTGGTTAAGCATCTCTATACGGTAAGCCGGGCCCGCTGCAAGCGGTTGCCTTTCGTTATTGAAGGCATCGGTACTGGTCCGTGGGTGCTGTCTCCTTCCAAGTGGATTGGACGGCAGTTGGCGTTGCTGGCCAGTCGAGTTTCAGTGCGGACTCGTAAAGACTCGGAGTCGTCTATTCTGGCCGGCAAGGATGTGGTGCTGGGACAGGACCCGGCGTTCGATTACCTAAGGTCCCGGCCACTGCAGCTGACCGGGCTGACTGAGCATGATCATGCCAGCCTGGCGTGGTTGCTGGGTGATTCGCAACCAGGACAGCTGATTGGTATCAATATCCGTCCCATACGTCATGAATATACCGAAGGCGCCCCGGAACAGGAGAAGGAGCAACTGACCCGGCGCGTGGAGACGAGTTTTGACCAGCACATGGCGGATGCCATCGTGCGGATTAACGAAGCTAGCTTCGTCAAGCCACGGTTTGTTTTTTTTCCGATGAATGCGATTCAGTTTGGTATGTCGGACCTGCGTAGTGCCTATCGTATCGCCAGACGATTGCCCGCCCATGTGGACTTCCGGATATGGGAGGGAGATGCGTCTCTCGATGCGGTGGTTGCCTTGATTCGGAAATTAGATCTTGTGATAGCCATGCGCTTTCATGCAGCCATTTTCGGTTTGTCCCAGGAGCGCAAGGTTATTGGTATTGACTATCGGGTCGGACGCAAGGACAAAGTAGGGGCGCTCATGGATGACGCAGGTCTCGGCCAGAACTGTTTGCGGGTGGATCAGGTCACTGCGGATTGGTTATTCGATCGTATGATGGCATTGCTGCCAGCCACCCGTCCTTAAGGCTGGACAAACTGTGATGATTGCCTGCCCATGGCACAACTTCAGCACTTCATCCGCTGCTTCCCTGTGATCAAGGCCGGCAAGGCATGACGATTCGGCAATACCTGATGGGCTGGCACCGGTGGATCGGCGTGGTGGTGTTTGCTCCCTTGGTGGTGATTGCCTTGACTGGGGTCGTGCTTGTTGTTGCTGACTCCCTTGAACGGCAGATGGTACCGGAGCGTTACAGGGTTACTGCCGGCCTGCAGAAGCCCTACAATGACCACATCTTGAGCGCGCAATCTGCACTGGGCGCCGGGCATTTACTCACCACCATTCGTCCACCCAAAGCCACCGGGTCACCTCTGATCATTGACGCATCCGGGCCGGCGGGTGAGTTGATGCGCGTATGGCTCGATCCGGCCAGTGCAAATGTGCTGGGCATCAGCGACTTGAGACAGTCTCCGCTTCGCATCATCCATGGCATTCATGCATCGCTGTTGATCCCAGCTGTCGGGAGCAAGATTGTTGGCGTGTTCGGGATGTGCCTGTTTGTTCTGGCTGCCAGTGGTGTGGTGATATGGACGCTGCGGAAATCCCTGCTGACGGGTTTTGCTTGGCGGCGTTCCTCTCGGCTCATACCCCAATTGCACCACTGGGTCGGTATTGTTGCGGCCGTTCCCGTTGCCATCATCGCCGTGACTGGAATATATCTCACAAGCTACGACATTGCCGCGGCACTCTATCGCAGGTTTTTTCAGTCTGCGCAGGTAGAGTTGGCGCCCGCGCAGGGCTTGGCGTTGGACGCTGATGCGGCGGTTGCGGTCGCGCAGGTACTTTCGCCAGCGGGACAGATCCTCCGCATTTCAGTTCCTCGGGGCAATTCCCCCTGGTTGCTCACCATGCAAGCACCGAACAGTCGCGCCACCGAAACAATCGCGGTGCGCAGCGCAGACCTGCCGGCACAGGTCGTAGAGCGCATCAATCCCATCTACACACTGAGCGGATGGATGGTTGACATTCATGCCGGTTATATTGGCGGACCGCTTTGGACCGCCGTGATTGTTTTCAGTGGGCTCGCGCTGGTGGCTTTGGGTGGCACCGGCTTGATGATGTGGAGCGGTCGCAGAGCGGCCAGAATAAATACTGATCGATGAAGTACATCATCGTGCCAGTGCAGAACTGCTGGGACGCCCAGCAGGCCGCAACTTCCTAAACCCACAGCCTGATTTGGCCGAGCAACTACATCGGCACAATTAATTCATGCTTTGTGGTTTAACGCATACGCGCCAACGGCGGCAGATGAACTGCCTGCCGAGTGCTGGTGCTGAGCCGGACAGCGGCCGCCACTTCGAGTGACCGCAGTCCATCGTGACCATCAGCCAGTGGGACATTGTAGTGTCCCTGGGTCATGGCAATGAAATCCCGCAGCTCCTCGACAAACGACAGGCGCAGTGTCGACTTCCAGCTGCGCAGCTTCTCCCTGATCATGATTTCCGGGTAATAGCGTTTCACGACACGGCGCTTGCCAGACGAATTCTCGCCGGTGATCAGCAGATTTTGCATGGGTGCATAGGCGCCACGCACCATTCCTTTCGAACCATACACTTCCAGAAAGGTGCGATAGCCTTGCCATTCATACCAGGTGGCGTGATAGGAAGCAGGGATGCCGGTCGGACTGACAAATGTTGCAATGGCATTGTCTTCGGATCCGCGTACCTGCCATACCGATTCTGACATTACGCCAAATACAGTGGTGATGTCCCCCAATGCATAGCGGGCAAGGTCGGTCATGTGGATGCCGATATCCATCATTGCTCCGCCACCAGACTCGGGCGCTTTGTATTGCCAGTCTGCTCTGAAGTTGTGCAAGCCGTTATGTCCGCCAAACACTCGTACGTGGTCAATATTTCCGATCAGCCCCCCATTGAGGGCATCGCGCACAAACTTGATATGTGGGTAGTAGCGGAGGTTGAATCCTACGGCCAGAATCCGTCCGGCCTGGATAGCCGCATGGACGATTCGCTGACCACCCTCAACCGTGTTGGACAGTGGCTTTTCACACAGTACATGCCGGCCTCTAGAAAATGCACCGACGCACGCCTCTTCGTGAAGATGAGGTGGCGTAGCGACGATGACAGCGTCCATGTCAGTATCCAGAAAATTTATCAAGTCTGAGCATGGTTTGGCTTGGGTGCCAAGACACACTGACTGTGCTGCTTGCAGCGATATGTCATATACAGCAGCAAGTTCGGTAGCAGGGTTGGCGCGAATTGTGTCAATCCGTACCCGGCCAATCGTTCCCGCACCAACCACACCAATACGCATATCGTTTGTCTCTTGTTGAGTTTGAATCCGAAAGACTTGGATCAATCCGGTTGGAGTATAGTCAACATGCTGAGCTGCAGCCATACAGCGCGCCACGCGCGATGGCACAACTGTGATGTGGAGGAATACTTGTGGTGAATGTGCCTGCGTTGTCAGTGGTTATTCCATCGGTTAATGGGTTGCACGACCTGCTAGGGTGTTTGCAGGCCCTGGAGCAGCAGGTGGGAGCACCAATCGAGGTCATCGTTGTTGACCGGGTTGGCGCATCGCTTCGTGACGTGGTCCGGCAGCAATTTCCCCATGTGCTGGTGGTGCCGGTCCCGGCTGATGCAACCATCCCGATGATGCGTGCTGCCGCGTTCCGGCTGGCCACCGCTGAAGCGGTGGCCGTTATCGAGGATCACGTAATTGTCCCGCCGGACTGGGCGACAAAACTGCTTGCCGGGCTGCGAAGTGGCAACGATGTGGTGGGTGGACCAATCGACAATCTGGCTACGGACGATTTGGTTGAATGGGCCTCATTTCTCTGCGAATACAGTGCCTGCTTGCCGCCGCTGCCGGCCGGAGAGGCAACTTGGCTACCGGGAAACAATATCGGCTACAAGAAGGAAGTCCTGCTCAAGTTTGCCGATGTCTTTGATGAAGGTAAATGGGAGAATCATCTTCATGATGCGCTGCGCGCGGGCGGGGTGAAACTGATCTGCCTTCCGGATCTTGTAGTGGGACATAAGAAGCACTTCAGCTTTTTGGAATACCTGTCGCAGCGTTATCTGTATGCAAGGTCCTATGCCGGCATGCGGGTGGTAGATCGCGGCATCGGTGGCCGTGTGCTGTTTGGCTTGGCGGCGTTTGCTCTGCCACCCGTGTTGTTTATACGGACTGTACGCGCCATCGTCAGCAAGGGCCGTCACTTGCAGCATCTGTGGCCGTCCTTACCCCTGATCGGAGTATTTGTCCTGTCGTGGACACTGGGCGAAGTGATTGGTTACTGGCTCGGGGCAGGTAAGTCCCTCAGTCGCGTGCGCTAAGCATACCGTGTTGCCATCACAATGTGGTTTGGTGGCTTGCAGTTGTTCGGCAGTCAGCGCTGGTTGATCTCACTGTCACGGACTGGGGTACTCAGGTGCTTGAATTCGGCGTGTCATGATCCAGCAATTCGTTGGTAGTCGGCGCGCGTCGCTTGATGGCAGCTTCACAGTAGCCGAAGCACTCGCCGATTACCCAGCAATGCAGAAACAGCAGGGTGTACGGAATGGCTAGCACGAACTCACGCACCATGCGTTGCTTGTTGAGTTGTCGGCGTAAGTGGCGGATGAACAGCACCGTAGGAACGATGGGTGAAGCCGCCGCCCAGAGCGCGGAGTGGAGGCGAGTGGTTTCCGCTCCCCGTACTTGGCCAAATACGCGACCCCACTGTATCCGCTCCCGAGCAATCTGCGCCACAGACATCACCCGGCGTAACAGCGTGACTTTTGGTCGGTCTGAAAGCCGGAGCGCATGACCGTGACGGCGTAGTGTCCAGTTCACTTGGGCTTCTTTGTAGCGGTCCTGCCAGAGCGGCGCCACGCTGCTCAGCGCCGTCCTGCGGTAGCAGATGTTAATGTCAGTCAGATACTCCGGATTGTCAGAAGACACCGGGGGTTGAAAGCGGCCGAAGTCGCAAAAAAACAGCGCCATCCGGATACGGTCGGTGGTGCCGCATTCGATCGCGCCGCCGACTGCCGCATAGGTGTTCTCCGCGTGTAGATCGACCATGGCGCGTGCCCAATGGGAATCGGGTGCGGCACGATCTTCTATCATGGCAACCAGCTGGCCTTCCGCAAACCGCAGACCTCTACCGCGCCGCCTGTCGTACACAGCATGTTGGGAAAATTCGTTCAGTGGCAGGGTGTCTGGGTGCAGTTTTCCAAGGTTTGCAAACAGTACTTCGGGATAACTCCCTGCAAGCGATGCTATGTCTGTAATGGTGTCGTCATAGGGAACGACGATCTGCATGGCCGGTGGATCTTCCTGGTTTCGAAGCGCTTCCAGGCACTGTATGAGTGCATCGCGGCCGTCAACAACGGTTACCACCACCGACAGGAGGGGGCTTTCAGAATCAGACATGTTTGTGGTTCTCTAGAGTTTCATCCACGATGGATAAGTAACGGTTCATATGGATCTCCTGAGTCCATTCGCAGAGCGCTTGGTGCCGACCTTTTTCACCGAGCTGTTGGCGGAGGGTCGCATCGCGCAGTAGCTGTTCCATGAGCGCGCGACACTCCTCCTGGGATTCAAACAGCAGTCCACCACCACTCTGTTCAATCACTTCAGTGATGGCTCCAATTCGCCGTGCGATGACCGGCACTCCATAAGCCAGCGCCTCAACCGGTGCCAGCGGAAACACTTCGAAACATAGCGAGGGCACGACGACGGCAGTGGCACCACGGTACAGATTCGCGATCTGGTCAGGATGCACCGCACCGAGAAATTCCACATTCGGTAGGTCATGCGCCAGTTTGTGCAAATGGTCGGCGTAGGTTCCAGCGCCGGCGATAACCAGACGTGCATTGGGAAAGTGCCGCATGACCGGCAGGATGTCCTGCACGCCTTTCAGTTTCTCAAGACGCCCGACAAACAGGAAATAGGGACGCTCCTGCGGGGCCACATCGGGCAGATGTTCGGGTACAGGCACAAAACTGGGTAGCAGCGTCATGGCAGCAGTGATGCCCTCGGATCGATGCTTGTTGAGGGCGAACTGACTTGGTATGAGCAGTCTGTCCACATGTGCAAGGCAGGACTGAAGATGGGCCGAGAACCGCCAAAGTTGGGGTGGGCGTCTGGTCTGCAAGGTGCACGAGAGGCAGTGCTTTTCCTCACAGGCATGGCTCCCATACTTGAATAGCACATGGGTCGGGCAAATGAGCCAGTATTCGTGGGTGGTGTACAGTTTGGCGCAGCGTCCGTAGCGCAATACGCCTGGAGCGCCCAGCAGGGAAATATTGTGGAAATGGATGATGTCGTATCGGTCATTGTCTAACAGCTTGTACAGTTCGGCATGATACGGCCCTGGATTCCCTGCCTGATGTGCAAGCAGCGTATTGAGCCTTGCCATCCCGGATTTCAGCGGCAGCCGTCTGACTCCCGGCAATTCAGGGAAGCTGTTCTGTGGTCTTGCTCCGGTAATGGCGTGGGCATCGACCGAATGGATAACATCCACCTGGTGGCCTGCTTCCACCAGCGCCCTGGCCAGTCGATAGACAAAGATGGCATCTCCACCAAAGTGGTAGGGGGGGTAAAAGGTTGTTGCCAGGCAGAATCTCAGCGCGGTGCTCATGCATGTTCAGCCGCTTGTCTGAGCACCTGGATCATCGTGGCGGCACCTTTCTCCCATGAATAGTGGGTAGCGCGCTCAAGCCCCAGTTCGCGCAGCTGCTGGCGCAGATCCCGGTCACTGAGCAGCCGGCCCATGCACTGGGCGATGTCCTGGTCGGAGTCTGGATTAAACAGTAGGCCAGCGCCGCCCAGCACCTCTGGAATTGAAGTGCTGTTGCTGGCGGTAACCGGTAAACCGCAGGTCATCGCTTCCAGCACCGGCAACCCAAAGCCTTCACCTTTCGAGGGTAGAACCAGCAATGTCGCTGTGTGATACAAGGACACCAGGTCTTCATCCGGCACATAGCCGGTGAAGGTGATTTGGGAGGTCAGAGACAAAGACTGTGCGAGTTGTTGTAGATGTTGGTAGCAACCCAGAAAGGAGTCGCCGCTATAGTCGCCCACCAATACCAGATGCCAATTCGGGACCTCAAGCTGGCGCAGTGCAACCAGCGAACGGATCAGGGTGTCGAGATTCTTGTGGGGACTGATTCCGCCAACATACAACATCAAAGCAGCGTCAGGCGGCAGCGAATACCGGGTGCGGATGGCCTGTGCTTCGTCGAGAGTGCTGGAGCGTTTGAAAGTCGCATCCGGCCCTTCACTGATGACCTCAATCGAGTCGGGGTCGAGCCCGAATGCCGAGGAGATTTGCTGCTTGGCATCATGGGATACGGTGACGATGTGGTTGGCAGTTTGAATGGCAAGCCAGGACTTCAATCGCCAAAACAATCTGGCTTTCCAGTTAGGAAACAGCTTGTCGGGTTGCAGTGCGTCGGTAGCGTCGTGAATGGTCAGCACGACTGGTGTTGAGGTTAGTACCGGTACAAATGTGTAACGGGTGGGAAATAACATTACGTCAAATCTGGCGCTGGCAATGGCGCGGCTCATACGCCACATGTCCATGAGATTCCGGCTGCTGTCTGCGGCTGCCGCTCGGGTCGGTTGGTGAGTCGTTGGCACGACACAGAGGTTGGCATTGGTCGGAAATTCATGCGTTGCGGCAGTATGGCTGTCGACCACCAGAGTGAACTGATGCTCCGGATGTCCTGCTATCATGGCTCCGACCAGTTGCCGCGTAAATCGACCATATCCGCGGCGATTGGCCCATGTACATGCCTCAATTCCGATGTGCATCTCAGTTTCTCTAGTTATGGTGGCCGACTTCTGGCATGCCGGGGTCAGGGGTGTTCAGCTTGGCATATGGTGAGTGATGTCCGGAAGCCTTGGCCAAGCGCGGATTCCTGCCAACGGCTGGGTCCGGACATGGCTGTCAGATACATCCAATACATGACTCGCGACTGCAATCCAAAGTAATCACAAATGCTCAAGGCTGTACTTACATTTCATAGTATCGACGATAGCGGTTCTGTCTTGTCCTATCCGACGACACATTTTGCTGATCTGGTCGCAACCTTGGCACGACAAAATGTGCCGGTGGTCACATATGCCAAACTGCTTGAGCTGGACCGAGGCGTGACACTGACGTTTGATGATGGCATACGAACCGTCCAGGAAAATGCTTTACCGGTACTCAAGGATCATGGTTTTCCGTCCCATCTGTTTCTGACAACGGGAAGTGTGGGGGGCGACATTGGTTGGCCCAATTGGCCAATTCAGTATCCTATGCTGGACTGGCAAGGGGTGCAGGCATGTCACGATGCCGGAATGACGATCGAAAGTCATACCGTCACGCATCCGGATTTGCGAAGTCTAAGTCCCCAGCAGGTGCTTGACGAATGCGAGCAGACTGATCGCGCTATTGCCGAGAAGGTAGGGGTGGTTCCACGATACCTGGCCTACCCTTACGGGCACTACAATGACACCGTGGCGCGCCTTGCTGCACAACGGTACGCTGCAAGTTTTACCACTCGTCTGGGCTACTTGCCCGACGTGGTGGATCAGCAGCGGATTCCACGTCTGGATACATATTATCTGCAGCGCGATGTGCTGCGAAGAAATGTCTTGGGACTGTCGACGCGTACCTATATACAGGGGCGAGCTTTGCTCAGAACCTTGCTAAGGCGTCACTAGGTTTTATGTTTTTTTTTGCGTTAACGACTCGAAATGGTGGATCACATGGCATCGAGTAAATCTGCAACTGACGTGGCACCCGGTAGTTTTGCAGAACGAGTTCTGAATGGTGAAGTCGTGGTTCTAAAAAATGTGCTACAGCAGGCAGGGGTGTTTGACCTGCTGGTGGACGCCACATACCAGGGTATTACCGCTGCGATTGGTAAACAGCGAGCGGAATCGATCAGGAAGGTCGGATTTGAGCGTATCCATGAGATTGTCACGCCCGAAGAACTCCCGGGCGTTACTGATGCCGTGTACGGCGCTGTGTACGCTGCATCCCAGGCATGCCTGACCCGGCTGGTCCCGACGGTTCTGCCCGGCGCATCCCAGTACTACTTCGAATGCAGTCCCAATGTGCGCTTCCATATTCCGTTCAAGCTGGCAGCGGCTCACCAGGGACAGTTTGCTAAGTTCACCAAGAGTTATGGTGATGGCAAGATCACTGCCCATAGCCCGCACCGGGATTCATGGGTGGATTGTCCTGATAATGTCATCAATGTGTGGGCAGCGATCGGTCCGGTAAGGCATGGTAATGGCCTGACCGTTTATGACCGGGAATATCAGAAACACTTTGATTTTGAGAAGGGTTACATCACATGGGGGGTAAAGCTTACCGAGCCGATGACATTTGCTCTGCAGCCGGGCGATGCGGTGATATTCCATAGTGAGCACCTGCATGGATCGGAACTCAATGTCACCGATGCCACCCGCTACGTCATCAGCTTTCGTATTACTGCATCCAAGCCGCACTACCCGCATGGACACTATCATTACTATCTGCATGGTGGACTTGCTGCCAGAGGATTTCGCTGGTTGGCTGCCTGGCCGCAGAATCTGCAGTGGAGCTTTTTCAGGTACCAGTTCGCTAGGGTCTACTCGAAGCTGACGAGGCGGGGGCAAATGTCCGGACGTGACGCGGCTGCTTACAAGAATATGGATCGACAGACTGCAGTTGAGAAAGTTGGCAGCTCGTTTTCGCTCGAAGAATTGCCGATTGGCACTGTCAAGGCGGTTTCGGAGCATGTCTGTGTCGCCCGGCTGGCTGACAGGGAGATTGTTGCCATGGATAGAAAGTGTCCACACATGGGAGGTGATCTGGCGGGGGGCTGGATCAAAGACGGCAAGCTCGTGTGCCCATGGCACAATTTGGCATTTTCGCTAGGCGACGGTACCAGCGCCTGTGGGGTATTAAGGCCAGTGCGACGCCACGCGTGTTCTGTCGAGGGCGAAATTGTCACTGTTGGCGGTGGGGTTAAGTCGGAGCTTCGAACGGCAACGCGACAAGCGGGCGGCTAGTGGCTTCCTTGCCGGACAAAGCCCGCGACTCTGGCCGTGTTGGCACCGGTTCGGGTCGAGTATCTTCTGGAGTGCTGGGTCTGCTCGCCCTGATATTGGGCCAGATTTCCACCCGGGTGATCGGTTTCGTCGCATACGGGTATCTGGCCCGTGTTCTAGCGCCGGATGATTACGGTCTGGTCGAATACGTAGTCGGTGTGGCTGCGATCTTTGCCATGGCGGTGGATGGCGGCGTCGGAGCGGTTGCGGTAAAGCGCAGCAGCGATGGTGCCAGTGCAGGGCTGCTTGCCGTTGAGGTGATGATGGCTAGGCTGCTGCTTGCGATAGCCGTCATTCCAGTATTTTTTCTGCTCGCAGTCTATTTTGGGACGTTGCAGGTTCACGCTGAGGTGGCGCTGCTGTTTTCGCTGGCGCTGCTGCTTGGAGTATTTAATCAAGAATGGTTACTGCAAGCGACTGGCAGAATGAATGCGGTGGTTGCCGCCCAGGTGGTGCGTGCGATCTGCTTCACCGGATTGGTGATGCTGGTGGTGGGCAAGCCGATACAGCTGACGGGGATTGCTCTGGCTGAAGCCGTGTCTGTGGGGTGTGCGTCCTTACTGTATTTGACAATGAATACACCCACTGCGGCCGCTTGGGTGTCCAGTATGAATGCACATCGGGCCGGTTCTCTGGTGGGGGAAAGCATGCCGATCGGGCTGGCGCAGCTGGTGTGGTCGGCGGCGCAATATGCGCCATTGTTTCTGGTCGGCACCATGATTGGTGGCGATGAAACCGGCTGGTTTGGGGCCGCCCAGCGAATTACCCTGTCACTGCTGGCATTAAGTCTCGTGTATCACTTCAGCTTGTATCCCCTGTTGACACGAGTGCTCGCAGAAAAGCCGGCGCGCTTGGTTGAGACCCTTAGACGGTCCATGCGTATCAGCTGCTGGGGAGCTTGTGCCGGGGCGCTGGGGCTGGCGGTAGGCGCGCAGCCATTGCTGCTGGGGCTGTTTGGGCCAAAGTACGTAAATTCGGTGCCGGTTTTTCAGATTATGGTGTGGATTATTCCGATCACGGTTCTGTCAGGTCACTTCCGATGGACCTTGATTGGCATGGGCAGACAGGCGGACGTGCTCAAGGCGCAGCTACTTGGACTAGTGGCCGTCCTGATAGGCGGTAGCGTTTTGACCATGGCATATGAGGAAGTCGGTGCGGCATGGGCGGCGGTGGCAGGCAGCTTGACAGTATTGCTGTATGTCAGGACACGGGTAGTGAGCCTTGTGTCACTGCGAATGGCTGATGTGCTTTACCGGCCATTGACTGCGACGGTTTGTATTGCTGTGTCCGTTGCAGTGATGGCCGTGAATCCTCTTTATGAGGCGTTGCTGGCTGTTGTGCTTATGGCGGGGATTGCTGCGGTCCTGGACAGGGATATCTTCCAAGACCTCGGCGTACTGAAATCCATGGGATAACAGGCACTCCGGTATGGTCGCAGGGGTAAAGACAGGTCGCGGCTACCAGCATCGCCAAGGAGGTGTGTTGCTGTGCCACAGCGATTCAAGCACGCTGCGGTCACGGACGGTATCCATGGGATGCCAAAAGCCCCGATGCCGGTATGCAGCAAGTTGGCCAGCAGCGGCAAGCCGAGACAGCGGGCCCTGCTCCCAGATCTCATCTTCTCCTGCACCAATAAAATCCCGGATCTTTGGCGAGAGCACAAAAAATCCGCCATTGATCAGCCCGCCGTCGCCGGCCGGTTTTTCGATGAGTTCTCCGACAATATGTTCCGCATTGTCCCTGAATTTCAGTGCACCAAATCGACCAGGAGGAGCAACCGCAGTCACCGTTGCCAAGTGACCATGTGATTGATGGAAGGCAAGAAGCGATTGGATATTGATATCGGCAAGCCCGTCGCCATAGGTGAGGCAGAAGCTCGGTTCGTCTTCAACATGATGCAATACCTTGCGAATACGGGCACCGGTCATGGCGTGTTCACCAGTGTCCACCAGTGTCACGCGCCAGTCTTCACTGTCGGTACGATGGAAGTTCATCACTCCGGTCTTGGTTTCAAATGTCACATCGGACCGATGCAGCGCGTAATTCTGAAAATACTCCTTGATGACCCAGCCGCGGTAACCGAGACAGATGACAAAGTCACGTATCCCGTAGTGGTCATAGATTTTGAGGATATGCCAGAGGATCGGTTTGCCTCCGATCTCTACCATGGGTTTGGGTTTCAGTTGGGTTTCTTCAGACAGTCGGGTGCCACTGCCTCCGGCCAGGACCACTAATTTCATGATTCAAGATCCCTGATTTAATGAATGCCAATCGGTACCGAGAAGAGCACGGTAAGCGTTGAGCTGTGCAAGCGTGGTCTCCAGCGCGGATTCGGGGTCGTGTATATAGGCCTGATACCAGCGGGCGGTTTCTCTTACGGCATCCGGCGTCGACCAGCATGATTGGAAACCCAGTACTGTGGTGGCACGTGACGCATCCAGCAGCAACGTGGCAGCTTCGGGAAGCGGGTCGGAACCATACTCGATATGTACTGGGTCAAGATGCGATAGCAGCAAGCCAACCAACTCTCTGACCGTGCATGGGGAGGCTGATTGAGGGCCGATGTTCCATGCTTCCGCCCGCTGAGCTTTGCCGCTGAGCAGATGGCCCGCTGCCAGCAGGTAACCATGGCAGGCGCTGAGCACATGTTGCCACGGGCGAATCGCATCCGGATTGCGGATTCGCAAAGTGCTCTGATTTGTGGCAGCACGAATCAGATCAGGAATGATGCGATCCGCAGACCAGTCGCCTCCGCCGATAATGTTGCCGGCACGAACATTAGCGATCTTTAGGCCATTACCGAGGTCCGCAAGCGTTTCCTGATAGCAGCGGCTGATGAGTTCTGCACAGGCTTTGGATGCGCTGTAGGGATCATTGCCTCCCAAGGGGTCGTTTTCTACAAACGGATGGCCTGAGCCAGTATGCCGATAGACTTTGTCAGTGGTCACGTTGACCAATGCCTTTACTGAGCTGCAGTGACGTGCGGCTTCGAGCACATGGCAGGTTCCGATGACATTGGTTGAGAAGGTTTCCATCGGATCGGCATAGGATTGCCTGACCAATGGTTGCGCAGCAAGGTGGAAGACAATTGAGGGTTGTGCAGCCTCAAAAACTCGGCGAACTGTTTCGAGGTTTCTGATGTCCCCATAGTGGCTGTTAGCAACTCGTGCACGCAGGCCAATAGCGGAGTAGAGATTGGGCGATGTTGAGGGCTGGAGTGCCAGACCGGTGACTTCACAGCCCAGCTCCTTCAACCAAAGGCACAGCCACGCGCCGGTGAAGCCAGTGTGTCCGGTGACGAGGACATGGTGACCGCGAACGGCATCGAGTAGGGAAGGATAAGCCATGAAATCGCCGGGTTGATTTGCTATGTTGACCAAGGAGGCGGCATTATTATTATGCTTTGTCGATACGGAAATTCGGAAGCGAACGTGACACTGGGCTGGAAAAACTGTGACCGGAATGACTTCCATGACCGGGATTGCCTCGCCATCTTCGGTGTTCCCGGGGCTGGCAATGAATTGACGTCCTATTGGTTTTGGCAACCACCAGTGGTGGTATATCCGGTAGCTCGCCGACCAGTTGATCTTCTGCGGGATCGATTCAATCATCCTCGGCACGGCCAGATGAGTCAACCTCGAGTGCCTGCACCTCCTCAAGTTATGCCAGCACCAGCAATGTTTTCATGCGGTCGCTTTTTATCGACTGTCAGCATATCAGCGACCCCGGGGTTTCTGGGCGGAGGTAATGGTGGAGTCGCCATTGACGCTGTCTGCGTTGAACTATGCCACATACATGGGCGGGCATTCGCAGGACAGTTCCGGAGCAATGCCGTACATTCAGGTTCAACGGGTATTGTCGGGCGGCACACATCCGTGAACACTCCCGCACATCTTCTCATGACGTTACGCTCGTTGGTTGGGTGCCTGCTACCGTGGTCCCGTTCAACCGAACTTAAGGTCGGCACTGCGTGGTCAAATAATTTTGTGGATGAATTCCCATGTAACAGCTTTCAGGAATCGCGATGGCTCGATAGTTGTGGTGGTGCACATCACCAGACCGGGCGAAATTCGGGTGTTGGGGCTTGAGAAGTCTGAGTGCAGGGCCAGCCTTGCGCCTAATGACGGGAGCGGCTTTCAAACTCCCGGAATCACCACGGATCAGGATGGCTCCGTGTCGTTGCAGGTGAGGGAATCCGGTGTGCTGGTTATCTATCCTTCAATACTTGAAGTGCGGACAGTCGAACGAGGTGTTTCAGGTTGAGGGTCATTCTGTCCCTCCGACAGGTTCAGAACCCGGCTAATGGCGACTCGGCGTCCGAACCGCGTCTGGTGATAGATCCGGCCAACGTACTCACCAATAATACCGAGAAAGACCGCATTCATGCCGGAAAAGAAAAACAGCGCGATGATGATGGTGCTGATTCCCCGCCCAGCGACCTTTCCATCGATCAAAATCAGGATGAGCTGGCCAAATCCGAACAGCAGACTCAGGCCGGCAATAATAAAGCCTAAGACCATGATGACCCGCAGCGGCCATCTGGAAAAAGAGAAAGTCATGTCATACGCAGTCCTGAAAAGTTTGGAAATGCTGAAACTGGACTTGCCCCATCGGCGGCGCTGCCATTCATAGTCAATGATGTATGGGCGGTATCCCAGCTCTGCCAGCATGCCACGGACGAAGGGGGCAGCATCCGGAATGCCGAGTAGTTCGTCTACTATGCGTCGGTCTGCCAACTGATATTCACCGACGCCGGGTTCCATATGCTGGTCTGCAATACCTGCGATTAGATTGTAAAAGGCCAACCGCGTTTTACGCATAAGCGCTGATTCATCGCGCTGTAAGCGACGACCAGCCACCAGCAGGTGGCCTTCTTCCCATTTGGCGAGCATCTGTTCCATGAGTTCGGGTGGATCTTGAAGGTCGGAAGGCACCATGATGAAGACGGCATGGCCGTGGGTAAAACGCAAGGCATTAAACGATGACAGGTATACACCGACGTTTCGGGCATTGAAAATTACCTTGAAACGGCTATCCCGTTTCGCGATGCTTTCCAGATAGACCGCTGAGTCATCGGTCGAGGCATTGTCTACCAGAATGAATTCCAGCTCATATTGCGAAAATCGCGGACTAGATGTGGCTTTAAGGATTTCTGTATAATAGGTTTCAAGGCCCTTTCCCTCATTAAAAATCGGTGAAACAACCGAAATAATTTTTCGCATGGGTAGTTCCTATGGATTGATGCGGGATATCTCAAGGTCCGGCAGGGGCCTCAGAAGCAGAACAGGGCCAGGAATGAGGCGGGAGATGACTGCGGCAATTTCTTCATAGATATTCCAGGCAAACACAACGATGACATCGGGTGGGTCGTTGCTGAGATGGCTGGGAGCCATGATCGGAATGCCAGTGCCTGGTATGAAACGGCCTTGTTTCAAGGGACTGCTATCACAGCAATAGTGAATATCTTCTGCGGATATGCCAAGAAAGTTGCAAAGTACGGTGGCCTTGGAGGCCGCTGCAAAGCCCGCCACCTTCATACCCTTGCGCCTGAACTGACCTAGCTGTCGGCGCATATCATCGCGCCAGTGCTGCAGCCACTGTTCGAGAGACAGCCAAGACGGCAGCCCGAAAAGGTCCCGCTCGATCTGAAATTCAGCTTGGGTGTCGAGACTGATTGCGGTGTAAGTACTGGATTCGTGTGTCATGACAACTCTGAGGGAGCCGCCGTGAGTGGGTTGTGGGGAGATGTTCACAATCTTCATGTTGTGCTTCATTCCCCAATGCCACAACGGTCCTACGCCCAAGTAGGTGTAGTGTTCGTGGTAGATGGTGTCAAAGTAACGCGAAGTCAAGATGTTGACAAAATGGGGAAACTCAAAACACAGAAATCCGTTGTTGCCAATCAGGCGCCCGGCTGACTCGAGAAATGCATGGGTGTCAGGTACATGTGCAAGGACGTTATTCCCAATGAAAGCTTTCGGAGTGCCAAACCTTTTGTGAATCTCCTGCCCGCAGTTGCCATCGAAGAAACAGTTAAGGGTGTTGATGCCATTATCTTTGGCGATACGTGCGATATTGGCGGAAGGCTCAACGCCAAGTACCGGCGAGCCCAAAGCCATAAACTCCTTCAGCAAAGTTCCGTCATTGGAGCCGGCTTCCACAACAAGATCATTTGTCCCAAGTTGGTACTGATTTACGATGTCTTCTGCATAAGATTTGCAGTGGCGTTGCCAGGTGGCGGAAGTGCCGGAAAGATAGGTGTAATCATCATGGAAATGGGCTGTTGCATCGAGATTGTGGCTCAGTTGGGGTAAGCCACAGGATTCGCATACTGCGACCGCCAAGGGAAAACGCTCGGCCGTTTGCGACTCCGCCTGCGTTCTTGGCAGTCGGTTGGAGATGGGCTGTGCACCTAGATCTAGCGCGATGGTTGATAGTGGTGCATGGCACATGCGACAGGAATTGATTGGCGAGCTACTAAGCATGATCGCTCTCACTGAGTCCTTGGTTCAGCCAAAACGAATAACGCTGTAATCCTACAAGCAGACGGGCATCTACTGAACTTTCGTCTGGCAATATAGGGGCTGGATTGGCCAGGGGGATGCTTTCCAGAAGATCGTCATTGGTGCGCAAGGGGTTCTGCGTCAATGTAATTTCTTTGTGAATAGCCTGTTCAATGACGGCAAGCAGTTGTTTGAACGAGAGCAGTCGTGGATTGGCGAGGTCCCAGGTCCCCTCTAAAGGATCAAGCGCAAAATCAATTAATAGGGAGGCCACATCATCGACATGAAGCCAGCTGCGCCGGCGGTTCGTATCACCACACGGCAGTGGGATGCCGGTTAATCCGGCATTGATGGCCATGGGTACGAATCGATTCGGGCGTTCGTGGGGGCCAAACATAAAATGCAGACGTGCCCAGGAAAACTGGTGAGCATTGCCTTCTGATAGGATCTGGCGAATCTCTAGCTTGTTACGCATATATGACGCATACACCTCGCCGAGTTTGGCCATTTGTTCCGGGGGGCAGTTTTCCAGTCCGGTTCCGGCGCCGATGAACCAGGCAGTCCGACTAACAGCGGCAAGGCGAAGCTGCAGGCTCTGGTTTGTAAACGTTATCCAGTCGCTATCATTCGATGCTACATCGCGTGTTCTATTGATCGGCGTGGGCCACGCCAGATGGATTACCGCGTATTTTTCAGCGGAATAGGCGGGCAGGGTTTGCAGAAATTCAATTGCGTCGGGGAGTTTTAGCGGAATGACTCGAATGTCCATGCGGCATGCTGCGACCCGCTGCACGGCTTTGCCAATGAAGCCGCTGGCACCGGTCAGTATGATGGTCAAGTATTCCCGTTGTGGGTGCGGCAAGTGAGTCACGCTTGGTCCCCGGGCGTATCGGCGTTGAAAGGTGGATGTCGCCATATGAAGCAGGTTTCAAGTTGGTTTAACGTAACTCAATGGCGTTCAGTTGCTGCGCTCTGTCTTGTGGCAATGCTGCCTTTGATTGGATACCAATTTGGTCTTGGCAATCAAGTCGAGCAGCTGACTCTGGTGGGAAGGTTACTGGATCCGTCCTACCTGCGGGGCGATTTCTATGTCGATAGCGCCATTGGCTTCGGCCCGAGATTCTACTACTGCCTGATGTTGGCTCAAGGCTCGAAACTGTTGCCAATCTGGATGGTGGTGCTGGTCATGTCACTGCTGGCGGCTGCCGGGTTGGCATTCCTGACCTATTGGGCCGCGCGCCGGCTACTTGGGGTAGGAGTACTTCCGGGGTTGCTGGCAGCGTTGATGGTAGTGGCTAACGACGGCTTTTCACTTGGGCTCGCCGGTTACCTGCGGTTTGACAGCTTCCAGCCGGCGAACTTGGCCATTTTGCTGGCCCTGATGGGTGTGACGCTGCTACTGAGCGAGCGGTACGTAACGGCGGGGGTGATGTTTGGATTGAGCTCCATGATGCATCCGCTGATCGGTGTGGAAATTGGCGCTATTGCGTACGCTGCTGTCGTGCTGGTTCAAGGGATTGAGTATTGGCAGGCACAACGCCGACAGACCAATTGGGGGCGACTTTCTGGATCGATAATTGTGTTCCTGATTATCGTTGGCAATGCCTGGTTTTTGCCAATGCTTAACGTATCAGCCGGAGCGATCTCCGATCAGGAGTTCGTCGCAATTCTTGCGAAGTTTCGCGCACCGCATCATTACTTTTTCGGCGAATTCCCGCGTCTGCATATACTGAATGGATTGCTGTTCGTTGCAAGTATCTTGTTTCTATATCAGTGGGGCACCAGAACACGGCCGGCAAGTATGGTGACAATGCAGCTGATTTGCATGGTGTTGTTGACTGTTCTGATCTGTGGCGCGGGAGTGCTGTTGGTGGATGGGCTGGAATGGCGGACCGCAGTGACAGCGCAAGTGTTCAGGAATCTACTGCTGTGCAAATGGATTGGTTATTTGCTGTTTGCGCGATTTGTGGATCGGGTTCAGACCGTCAATGCGTTCGAGAGCATGCTCATCTTTATGCCAGTGCTGGCGACGGGAGAAGCACAGCCACTGGTATTGTTCGCAGTGCTTGGATATTTTTACATGACACAAGCGCCCATTCTTGTACGGTGGCAGCAGCGTCGGGTTTTACTGAGTGCCTTTTTACTTGTGCTATCGGTGGTGTTGTTGGTGGAGTCGGCTAGTTACTTGCCAATGATGCGTATGATGATTGGAATGACGCTGTTCGCAACCGTATTGAGTTGGCGAAGCGAAGAGCGCGATGGAAAGATAATGATCGTTCTGATTCCCGTTGCGTGCATTGCGGGATTGGTAGTACTCGTTGCACCGGACACGAGGACCAGCATTCGTGAGCTTCTGCCACGGCTTACGTTGGACGACCAGCATGGAGCGGATTATGAGATTGGCCGATGGGCAGCACAGAATTCGCCGTTGGGATCAATCTGGATTGTACCGCCGTCGCTTGAATCGTTTCGGCTGGTGGCTGGCCGCGCTGTGGTAGTTGATTTCACGAGCATTCCATTTAGTGACGGTGGACTTCGTGCCTGGTATCGGAGAATTCAGAGTCTCTACGGGCCAACTGAGGGCGGCGGGTTTGATGCACTGGCGAGCATGGAGGCAAATTATAGGCGCCAGAATTCGCTAGAACTTAGTGATCGGGGTCGCCAGTATGGGGCGACTTACGCCGTCTTGTACTCGGACAGTTCCGCAGGCGCTGCATTGTTTGACAACGGCAGCTACAAGGTAGTGAGACTGGATGATATATCTGAAAGCGGAGGTGGTCGGGTCGAATGACTTCATTGGACGATGGGATGAATGTTCTCTTGCGGAGATTAAGAAACATGAATGCAGTCACGATTTTGGATACAGTTCTGGCTAGAATTACACGGAATGGGCTCAGACCACGCTGTGTGCATTCAATTCATTGGCTTAATGGGCAATCGGTTGAGGGAATATGACAAGTCAAAGTGAACAGCGCTCTGCAATGATCATTCGCACGGCGTTCGCACGGTTTGATGTCCGGGCATTGGTCGTGGCGACCGGATTGGTAATGGGTCTTGTAGTGTTTCTCGCAACGATCGTCCTAGTGCTGCGTGGTAATGATTCGGGTGAGCCAGTTGGTACGCATTTGCAGCTGTTATCGAATTATTTTCCGGGTTACAGCGTGACATGGTTAGGGAGCAGCATAGGTGCGTTCTACGGATTTTTTGTTGGTGCGGCAACTGGTTTTATCTTCGGTTTCGGATGGAATCTGTCACATGTTGTGTTTCTGATGGTTTCTCTAATCGAGCGACGCCAAGGAGCAGACCTGTGATTGATCAAGCGATGACAAGCTCTACTGGGGTCCTCAGTGATGAGGAAAATGCGCTGCTCCAAAGAGTTGTTAGTCTAAATGCAAGAATTGCTGCATGGATAGCTGCGACTGTGTCTGCTGGCGTCATATTTATGGCGACAGTAGCTTTGTTGCTTCGCGGCGGCTCGAATGTTGGTGTGACGCTGCAGATACTGGGGACCTTCTTTCCCGGATACTCGGTGACATGGGGAGGGGCCTGGGTGGGTGCGCTGTGGGCGGCCCTGTATGGCTGGGTGTGCGGGTGGGTCATGTATGAATCGTATGCCAGATCGCTGGTCTCTCGAGTGCAGCGATATCTGAATTCCGGATATGCCGTTGAGTCGATGCGTGTGCCGACTTTTGTAATTCAGGCGCACGCACTTGGTGTTGCAGTAGGCGCGACATTCTCGTTGCAATTGTTTCTGATGACCAACTGGTTGGTCATCAGAGGAACTGCAGATCAAAGTGAGCATGCTGCTCTGCTGGGGCAATACCTACCCGGATACTCAGTGAGCTTTATGGGAAGCATCGCGGGAGCAATCGGATTGTTTCTGATCTGTTATGCGCTGGCTACGCTTCTGGGAAGTATCTACAACAAATTAGCGCGTCGGCGCCGGGCGATCGACCAATGAGCACTTCGCACGTGGGCCAAAAGCATGTCGTGATACTTGGTGCTGGGCCGGCAGGTCTTGCTACGGGGCACGAGCTCTCTCTCAATGGAGCCAAGGTGACAGTTCTGGAGAAGAACAGTTATGTGGGTGGGTTGTGTAGAACTGTGGAAGATGCAGGGTACAAGTTTGATCTCGGTGGTCATCGGTGGTTCACCAAGAATGAATACCTAAATAATTGGTTTCGTCGCCTCATGGCTGACGAGATTGTCATGGTCGAGCGCATCAGCAGAATCTACTATGGCGGTGAGTACTACAATTACCCGGTAGAGTTTGGCGATGTTGTCAAGAAGACTGGATTTTTCAAAATTCTGAGTGCTGGTTTTACGTTTGTTGATGCGGCGGTTCGCTATGGCTTGCTGGATAAGCCGATCAAAAATATCGAAGATGCTTACAAGGCTCAGTTTGGCAAGACGCTGTACAAGATGTTTTTTGAGCAATACACGGAGAAGCTGTGGGGTCTGCCATGTCATCAGCTGTCAGCCGACTGGGTGTCTCAGCGTAGCAAAGGCTTGAACATCTGGACCGTAGTGCAGGAGGCGCTTGCTGCTCGTGCTTCGTCGGCCAAGAGCTTGGTTGAAGAGTTCATGTATCCAAGGGATGGCTACATGCGAATTACGGAGAGAATGGCAGAGGATATCGCGTCCCAAGGCAATGCGGTAGCGCTCAATAGCCGTGTCACAGGTATTGTCTATCATGGGCCAAATCAGATCGATGTGATTTACGAGTCCGCCCAGGGTGAGCAGGTGATTCGTGCAACGGATGTGGTCTCAACGATTCCTCTGGGGCTGCTGGCGCAGATCATTACCCCTAAGGCAGAGCCGAAAGTGCTCGAAGCGGCAAAAGTTCTGAAATTCAGAGATCTGGTTACAATCAACGTAAAGCTGAAGCGTAAACAGGTGTCGAGAGATACTTGGCTGTATGTCCAGGATCGAGACATTATTTTTGGTCGTCTGCATGAGCCAAAAAACTGGAGCAAGGCCATGGTCCCGGACGATGATCATACTTCTCTGGTGCTTGAGTGCTTCTGCACAATCGGTGATGAGATCTGGAATATGGCAGATGCACAGCTGGTAGAGCGTTGTGTTACCGATCTTGTTGATAAACTCAAGTTCGTGAAGCGTGACGAAGTGGTTGGCTGGAATGTGATTCGAACAGGGTATGCATATCCTGTCTATGATCTGACCTATGCGGGGAACATTGAACTTATTCGCCAGTGGCTGGGCACGATGCCTGGGTTGTGCATCGTTGGCAGAGGTGGAACGTTCCGGTACAACAATGCAGATCACTCAATTGAGATGGGGCTTCTGCTGGGGCGGAGACTCTTGGGTGAGGAGGTTGATTACATGGCTGTAAATACCGAACAGGAGTACCACGAAGAAATAAAGGCTGACGAGGTTACTCGTCGTGATCACTATAAGCCCGGAAAAATCTCAAAAAGTGGTTCAGTGGCGTGACCCTGTACTTGTGTTACACCGAACAGGCGCGCCGACTGATTTTCAAGCTGGAGGCGTTGCCCGCATAGTTGATCGGAAATGGCGTCGGTTCTGTTGATGCCGTTCTGTTGGGTTGAATGTTCTGGCTATTAAATCCGCGCCAAGCGGCGCTTGAATATCGTACCAGGAGCCGTAATGACTGGCCAACAAGTCCAGGGCAGCCGAAGACCTAGTATCAGTGTTGTGATGCCGGTATATAACGCAGAGAAGCTGCTGCCGCTTTCGCTGGCGCCATTGTTCAGCATGCTTCAGGCTGGCTTGGTTGATGAGTTAATCGTGGTCGATGACTGTTCAACTGATCGCAGTCGAGAGTTGGTGAGCAGCTTTGCGGGTATACGCCTATTGCAGACGCCGAAGAACATGGGTCCGGGTGGCGCTCGGAATCTGGCCGCCAGTGTGGCGGGGGGTGATTATCTGTGGTTTGTCGATTCGGATGTGGTGGTGTTGCAGAACGCAGGGAAGGCATTGCAGGCATCAATCATCAGCACTGGATGTGTTGCGGTGTTTGGTTGTTATGACAGCAATCCGGCGGCCCAGAACTTTCTTTCCCAGTACAAAAATCTGGTGCATCGATACTATCACCGGCGCGCCAACGAACATCCAGACACATTTTGGGCTGGTTGTGGCGCGGTCAGGCGCAAGGAATTCCTTGAGGTTGGTGGATTTGATGTAGATCGCTATAAGGTGCCCTCTATCGAAGACATTGAATTGGGGTATCGGCTGACGGAAAAAGGTTACCGGATTGTTTTTAATCCGGAATTGCAGGGAACACATCTTAAAGTCTGGCGTTTTGTGAATCTCATTCATACGGAGGTTTTCAGGCGCGCGATTCCTTGGAGCCGTTTGATGTTTGAGCGTAAGCAGCTCACCAACGATTTGAACGTCGGGATGTCAGAGAGGTTGCGTGCAGGCCTGTCAGGGATTCTGCTTTTGGTGTTGCTTGGCTGGGTAATCGGGTTGGTTAATGTATTGGCGGTGGCGTCGGTGCTTGGCATTACAATGATGGCCAATGCCGAGTTTATTGTATTTTTCGCTAGACTGCGTGGCGTGTTGTTCGCCTTAAGAGCGTTTATGATGCATCAGATATATTATCTGTATAGCAGCGCGGCGTTTGCTTATGCACTCATTAGTCATGGAAAGGCTAGAATTGTGGCGCCAACCACGGCTCAGTCGTGACTTCTTTTTGTGCTGCAAGGAATCTACCCATAACTGACTTGCAGTGAAATAGCCTCTCCGGGCTGGCCTGGCAATCAATTATACTCGCGCCAAGCAAGGTTCAAGAGTCGTCTCGGTTAATACAAGGCGAGTTCAGGCAGCTCAAGTAATGGTGTGTGGTGATAGGCCGTTGGCTGAATTCACTTCTTGATGCTGCCACTTCGTGAATTATACAACGCCAGAATGAGCAGTTGGACGCTTACGCCAAGATCTTATGCTCCTAGTGTAACTTATTAGCAACGTTCGGCGGATTTTCGCTTTTTACTTTTATTGTTCGGATATGCCGATCCTTACTTGGAATCATTAGAGTGTGCGGAATCGCGGGAGTATTGACTAACGACGGCGAGCCAGTGACCCGTGAGTGTTTGACGACCATGATTCATACGCTTAAGCATCGTGGACCGGATGGCTATGGATACTTCGAGAGCGGTTCTGTGGGGCTTGCGCATGCCAGATTGAGCATTATTGATATTGCGACCGGTGATCAGCCGATTGCCAACGAGGACCAGTCCGTCTGGACGGTCTTCAATGGGGAAATTTTCAACTACATAGAATTGCGGGATCAGCTCAAGCGTGTTGGGCATGTGTTTCGTACGGCCTCAGATACGGAGGTAATCGTGCATGCGTATGAGGAGTACGGTGAGCGATTTGTAGAGCATTTGAACGGCCAATTTGCGATTGCTCTGTGGGATTCAAAGACGCGAAAATTGATTCTGGTCCGTGATCGGGTGGGAATCAGGCCGCTCTTTTATCATCGGGATGGTAACCGCTTGCTGTTTGGCTCGGAAGTAAAGTCCCTGCTGGCGGTGACAAGGCAAGCCGTTGGCTTTGACTATCGTGGGCTGTCACAGGTTTTTGCACTGTGGACAACGATCGGTGAAACCACTGTATTTGGCGGTGTTGCGGCTGTCCCGCCTGGACACATGCTGATCTGTACTGAAGCGGGAGTTTCCCTGCACAAGTACTGGGATTGGTTGTTCCCGTCTGCCGATGAACTCTACCGTGGATCATTCCAGGACGCGGCAGATGAGCTGCGGTTTCTCCTTGAAGATGCGGTGCGGCTCCAGCTGAGGGCGGACGTCCCGGTTGGTGCTTACCTGAGCGGTGGGCTGGACTCAGCGATTATCGCAAGCTTGATCCGGCGGCAATCAGATATGCGGCTGCGCACATTCTCTGTGACTTTTGAAGACTCAGAGTTTGATGAAAGTCCCTATCAGCAGTTAATGACCAGCTATCTTGGCACGGAGCATACCTCGGTCGCATGTGCCAAGAGCGACATCGCCGAGTCATTCAGGGCGGTTATCGAGCATTGTGAAACGCCCATTGTAAGGTCAGGGCCCGTGCCATTGATGCTGCTGTCGGCATCAGTACGCAACGCAGGGTTCAAGGTGGTGCTGTCTGGTGAAGGTGCTGATGAGATATTTGCCGGCTATGATGTTTTCAAGGAAGCAAAGATACGCCGCTTCTGGTCCCGTCAACCAAATTCTGCCTGTCGTCCGCGATTGTTTGATCGTCTGTATCCCTATCTGCAGAACTCCCCGGTAGGCACGCCGGCCTACACAAAGTCCTTCTTCGGCAAGGAGCTGGCCGACACAGGCAGTCCACACTATGCACATCGACAAAGATGGGACACGACAGCTAGGGTGTTCCGGTTCCTGTCATCCGACGCCGCCGGGCTTGCGAATTCGGGGGTAGGTGAGGCGGATCTGGAGTCGGTATTACCTTCGCAGTTCTCACACTGGCCTGGCTTGAGTCGCGATCAATACATCGAGGCAAAGGTGCTGCTGTCTGGATACTTGCTGGCGTCGCAGGGGGATCGGGTGGCCATGGCCAATTCTGTGGAATGTCGAGTGCCATTTCTTGACCATCGCGTCGTCGAGTTTGCCAATCGCCTGCCGCCGTCGTACAAGTTGCGAGGCCTGCACGAAAAAGCTGTA
The DNA here is from genome assembly GCA_963748005.1 of uncultured Pseudomonadota bacterium. Taxonomy (GTDB): domain Bacteria; phylum Pseudomonadota; class Gammaproteobacteria; order Steroidobacterales; family Steroidobacteraceae; genus CAILZL01. The sequence continues at coordinate 150,573 of CAVVHH010000002.1, read as the reverse complement.
CTGCGCCAGGCGATGAAGGATGTGCTGCCGGCTCAAGTGGCTAATAGGGTCAAGCAGCCCTATCGGTCACCGGACAGCCAGGCATTCTTTTCCGATGGACGTCCAACGCAGTTGGTTGAATCGCTGCTGAGGCCATCAAGAATCGCGGATGTTGGCATTTTTAACCCGAAGGCCGTATCACACCTGGTAGCGAAGTGTCAGTCTGGGCGCGCCATAGGCTTTGCTGACAATATGGCTTTTATGGCCATCCTATCGACGATGCTGATTCATGATCTGTTTCTCAGCAAGTAGTCGTGGTTCGCATGACAATTGCCGTGCAAAGCCGTCCCTCCAATGGTTGATAAACCCTATATGTCGATCCAAAGCAAAATTCGTAATTTCATTCTGACCAACTACCTGTTTACTGACGATGAGACCAAGCTGGAAAATTCGGCTTCATTGATACAGGCGGGTACTCTCGACTCCACTGGAGTTCTCGAGCTGATCGCGTTCGTTGAGGAAAGTTTCGGAATTCAGGTGGCGGACGAGGAAATGGTTCCAGCCAATCTGGATTCGGTCAACAGTATCGTGGCCTTTCTGGCGCGGAAACAATCCGTCGGGATCTCGTGACTCAGGTTGATTTTTCAATATGGGGCTACACGTCGCAACGCGCCAAGGTGACGCCGGACGCACCGGTGCTGTGGGACGAAGACAGGGTTTTGAGATATGGGGGGCTTTGCAATGCAGCTCTGCGCTTATCGGTAAGGCTCAGAAAAATGGGAGTCCAGGGTGCAGATCGTGTTGCACTTGCTCTGCCATCAGGATCTGCCTATCTGATTGCATTTCTTGCCGTGATGCATGTGGGAGCCATCGCTGTTCCGCTTAGCTCTGTCGCAAAAAGACGCGAGTACTCGAAGTGGTTTGCTGACTGTCAGCCAGTGGTTGTAATTGCGGAACCTCACAACCAAGAGGTGTACCAAGCGATTATGAGTGCCGGGCATCAGGCTGCTGTTCTGCTCGCAGATGGCGATTTTCATGATCCATTCTTACTTGAAAATTCAAGTTTGGCAGGTGGAGAAGACCGCTTCGCTCAATCTTCTGAACAGGCGCCCGCATGCATCCTGTATACCTCAGGGTCAACTGGTGATCCGAAGGGTGTAACGCTTAGCCATCGGAATTTGACTTCAAATGCGCTGGCGATTGCTGAGTACTTGGGGCTGACATCAGCTGATCGGGTGGTAACTGCATTGCCTCCCAACTATGCTTACGGGAATTCGCTGATTACTTCACACGTAGTTTCCGGAGCTGCGCTGGTGGTTGTTCGGAACCTGGCCTTTCCACAACTTGTCCTGCAGGCCGTGCAGGCAAGTCGGGCAACAGGTTTATCCGGGGTGCCTTCAATGTTCTCGATGTTGCTCGCCAGGACTGGCTTTTCCGGGTTCGAACTGTCCAGTCTTCGCTATGTGACTCTGGCTGGTGGGGCGATGCCTGCACGGCAGATGCAGGCTCTCCGCGAGCAGTTACCCCACACTTCTCTGTTTGTGATGTACGGTCAAACCGAGGCTACAGCGAGACTCACTTATCTGCCACCTGAGCGGCTGGTTGACAAGATTGGATCAGTGGGAATACCTATTCGTGACGTTCAGATACAGATACGTGATGAGCATGGAAACCATATGCCAGTTGGTGAAACGGGTGAGATATGGGCTAGTGGACCCAACATTATGTTGGGGTACTGGGGTAACGAGCAAGCTAGCCGGCAGGTAGTATCCGAAGGGTGGTTGAAGACAGGTGATCTTGGTCGTGTTGACGCAGAGGGTTATCTGTACATCGCTGGCCGGCGTAGCGACATGATCAAGGTGGGCGGCCATCGGGTGAGTCCGGTGGAAATTGAAGAGGTTCTGCAGGAATGTCCGGGGGTTCAGGAGGCCGCAGTTGTTGGTTCGGATGATCGATTGCTGGGCCAGGTTATCCATGCCTTTGTAGTGCTCGAGGACAATGCGGTTATCGGCACTCTACAGATTCAGGAATTCTGTCGTGCGAACATGGCACTGTATAAGGTACCGAAAGTGATCAATATTGTTTCAAGCTTGCCAAAAACCGAAAATGGCAAGTTGTCGCGTAGAAGTCTGTCAAGCCGAGAACAATTATGAGTGCACCAAGGAATTCTCTGGAATGGAGCGTCCTCAACATTGATGCGGAAGCGGAGGCTCAACGCATTTCGCAGGGCCTGCGTGAGATTGTTTCACGCACCTTGAATCGGCGCGGACTGGTGGTTGCGGTTTCTGGCGGAATTGACAGCTCAGCATGTTTGGCCCTTGCGGTCAAAGCGCTTGGCGCAGGGCGAGTCTTTGCCCTGATGTTGCCCGAGCGGGATTCTTCTCCCGACAGCACGGCGCGCGGTATCGAGCTGGCTGACCATCTGGGAGTCCAGTACTTGGTGGCTGATATTGAACCGGCGCTTGACGGTATCGGCTGTTATCAGTGGCGCGATGAAGCCGTCAGGCGTGTTGTCCCGGAGTATGGACGGGATTGGCGAATGAAGATCGTAATCGCCGGAGGTTCAGAAGGACAGTTCAACAGATTCAAATTGATAGTTGAGAACTCGATGGGATGTCGGCAGGAACACCGTCTGCCGCTACGCGAGTACCTGCAGATTGTTGCTGCCACGAATTTCAAACAACGGCTGAGGAAAACACTGGAGTATTTTCATGCTGATCGCCTGAACTTTGCTGTAGTGGGCACTCCAAATCGACTGGAGTACGATCAGGGTTTTTTTGTGAAGAATGGTGATGGTTCCGCTGATGTCAAGCCAATTGCGCACCTGTATAAGTCGCAGGTTTATGCTCTGGCAAGACATCTTGGGCTGCCAGAGCGGATTTGTAATGCTGTTCCTACCACTGATACCTATAGTTTGCAGCAAGGTCAGGATGAGTTTTATTTCGCACTGCCATACCAGCAGATGGACATCGCACTGTGGGCACATAACCATGCAGTGCAGGCTCAGGAGTTGGCCCGATTTCTGAGTATCTCGGTCGAGCAGGCTCGGTGGATATTTGATGATATCGACGCGAAGCGTAGAGCGACGAAGTACATGCATCTGCCACCGGTACTCATTGAGTCTGTGTCGGAAACCGCGCAGCCTGATTGATTGTTGTAAAAATGGTTCCGGAGTTATTGGTTATAATTATCGCGCATAACGCCAAGTATTGCTATGGCTTTGCCTCTCAATCCCGAGGTGGCAATGGGTAAGACCACGACTCGGGACAATTTGGCGTTCACTCGGGCGCACCGGAGGATGCGGAAATCATGCCTTACAGCTGTGGGCAATTCTGGTGTGTCTCATCTTGAATCACCGTGGAAACTAATGAGCAGGACACTATGCGTACAACACGCCGGATGGTGATGCTGTCTGCGGTGGGTGCAATTGGCTTGCTGACGCTGGGAGGATTCAACTGGCGACGAACCCGGGTTGACAGCTCGCTGGCAGTACCTGGACCGATGGCAGCAGCGGTCAGGCATGCAAATGGCATGGTCTACCGGCGCCTCGGCAAGACCGGTTTGCAGGTTTCCGAAGTAGGCTTTGGTTCTTGGGGAATCGGCGGCATGGCGTATGGAGCTGTGAGCAGGCAGGATGCCGTTGATGCATTGTCACGTGCCGAGGAACTGGGCTGTAATTTTGTGGATACTGCGCAGGTTTACGGCAATGCTGAAACCCTGCTTGGCGAGTTCATGCAAGGGCGCAGAAGCAAATGGCATATTGCAACAAAGTATTCGGGGCAGGCTCCGTCATTAACTGCCGTATTGGATCAGCAACTGCGTACGATGCGAACAGACTATGTGGATCTGTACCAGTTGCACTGGGTTCCGCGCTCTGAAGGTGCGGCGCTTTATGAGGAGTTGCGCAAAGCTAAGCAGGCTGGCAAGGCTCGAGCTGTGGGAGTATCAGCATCCACGGTGTCGGCCATTGATTATGCATCGAGGCAGCCTGACATAGACGTGATTCAGATTCCTTTCAACCTTCTGCAACCCAATCCATTTCTGCTGTCAATTGACAATATAAGGAAGCGAGAGATGGGGGTAATAGTTAGGTCCTCGCTCCGCGAAGGATTCTTGACGGGGAAGTATGGCCGAAGCGCTCGATTTACTGACCCGAATGATCGGCGAAGTCAGTTGGCGGCCAAGGAATTGGCAGCAACACTGGATCAGGTGGAGCGTTTCAGGTTCCTGGAAAGGGACGCCGGCAGCATGACTTTGGCGGCGATTGCCTATCCACTTTCGTTTCCGGAGGTCTCGACCGTTGTGCTGGGGACGAAAAGTTCGCTCCAGTCTGAGGAGAATTTTTCCCGGGCACCTGGGCGACGACTCACTGTCGCGACCATGGAGCAGATTTGGCGCATTCAGGATGCTATGGATCTGAGTCGGCAACGTTCCCCGAAAAGCATAATCAAGCGATTGCTGGGGCGGACTGACTACATTTAGAAGAGTTGTGTACAGCGCGAATCGTTAGATGGTGGTGTCTTATGCGATGGGGCATCGCAGTTAATCCAAAGATCCAAAGAAGAAAGTAAAAGCCAATGCATCCGACACAGGTACCAACTGGTGCGCCTCTGCGCACCAAGCAACGTACCCACCTGCCTGCCCTTGATGGGATCAGGGGGGTGGCGATTCTGATGGTGTTGGCGCACAATTTTGGGATGCTGGTAGCGCCACGTGACTCCATTGCATATTTGTTTCAGCTGGGTATGGACCTTGGCTGGGTCGGAGTTGAGTTATTTTTTGTCCTGAGTGGCTATCTGATCACGCGGATCCTGCTCGAGACAAAAGCTTCTGCTAATTATTACCGCGCATTTTATATGCGGCGTGTATTACGAATCTTTCCCATGTACTACGGTGCGCTTCTGCTTTTGTTGGTTGCAAGCGTCATGTTCGGGGGTGGTGCTGGATCTGTGGAAGCAGGTCACGGTGGTTCAACTATTTGGTACTGGTTGTTCCTATCCAACTGGATACATCCATTTGCAGAGTTGCCGGGTGCGTTCCCGCATTTCTGGTCCTTGGCAGTTGAGGAGCAGTTTTATCTGTTGTGGCCGCTGGTGATACGGGCAAACTCATCACAACGAATTGCGACATTCTGTGTGGTATTGATCATTGCGGCATTTGGTATCCGCTGTGGGTTGCTGGGATTGGGTATCAATGAAGAGGCGGTCTACAGCATTTCCATTTGCCGAATGGATGCCCTGGCCGTCGGGGCGCTAGTTGCTGCCATCGAACGGAATCACAACCTATGGAAGATCGTCTCCGGAATTTCGCCATGGACTCCCATGATATGGGCAGTATTGCTGTTTTCTGTCGGCTTGCTTATTGTCCAAGGAGCATATCCAAGAACAAAGTACGAAACCCAGACCTTTGGTTATACGTTGTTAGCGGTGGTGTTTGGACTGGTGGTGCTGTCTGTCATATTAGCTGAACGGAAGAAGGACGCTGGCCAGACAGCTATGCTTGCGGAAGTGTTTTCATGGATGCCACTTAGAGCGCTGGGCAAGTATTCCTATGGAATATACGTGATTCATAAACCACTCTACGACGGCGTGGCGGTGCCGTGGTTGGCAACCCATGGGTTGTTGACGACATCACGACTCTGGCTGGCGCTGTTCCTGATGACTTTGATGATCGGTGCATGTTTCGTTCTGGAGTGGGTGATATATCATATATACGAACGTCGTTTTCTTGCCCTGAAAACCCGCTTCAACTACTGAAAAATCAAGGTGAGTCGTTGCCTGACGTGCAGTAGTGCGGCAATCTAGGTTGCACTGTGTTTGGTACGCCAGTGCTCAGCTCTCGCGCTGCAACATATTCTGATATCAGTTGCTGATTCAGGTGTGGACTTCAACTGGGATTGGCAGCAATAGGAAAGTAGTCATTGGGACCGCATTATTTTCAAGATCGCGCTGGCAGAGAACTGTTTGGTTGGCTGCATAAACCGGTTGGGCGGCAAGCACCAACGCTGGGTGTCGTGATATGCAATCCACTTGGTGATGAATATATCCGTGCTTTTCGGGGATTGCGACATCTGGCAGAGCTACTTTCTGATTCTGGATTCTGTGTTATGCGGTTTGATTACATTGGGTCCGGGGACTCCGCGGGAGTCAATGGTCAGGCAGGGGAGTGGCAGGGCTGGCTGGACGGAATTGATGCAGCGATTGAGGTAGTCCGCACACAATCGACCGTGGCCCAGATTGTTCTGGTTGGCATGAGGCTGGGTGTACCGCTTGCCGTGCAGGTGGCGGAGCGTCGCAATGACGTGCACGGTATCATCGCTCTTGATGCTGTGATCCAGGGCAAGCGCTATTTGCGTGAATTGCGTGTTCTGAAAGCCGCCGCCGATGCCCAGGACGGTATTGCTGTTCAAGACGTGAATGGTTTCGATTGCGGCGGCCTCACACTTTCACCAGACACGGTCAAGGCCGTCGAGGACGTGGACTTGATGCAGATTGCGTCGGCCAGTGTCCCCCACTGGCTGGTGATAAACCGGGTGGATCGACCGGCTCCAGTCAAATTCCTGAATCGGGTGCAGGTGTCGTCAGTAGATCTGCAGCAGATCCTTTCAGAAGACTATGTTGGCCTGTTGCAGCAACCGCATGAGACAGTGATCCCTGTGAACTTATGGTCTCAGTGCAAGGAATGGTTAGATAAGCTGGTAGCCAGAATTGATTGCGACAGTGCACTTGGTGCAGAGCGCCGAGACAATCCGCTGAGTGCTGGTTTGCGCCATGAGGCAGTGCTTGCATCGGATGGGGTGCGTGAACAGGTGGTCTGGCTGGGGCGGGAGCGTCGCCTGTTCAGTATTGTGACTCGGTCTCTGGTTGAAGTTCCGGTCAACTCAGGGCGATGCCTCACGATTGTGCTACTGACAGCAGGCACGGTGCACCGCATTGGTCCTAACCGCGTTTATGTATCTCTAGCGCGTCAGCTTGCCGCTGCCGGTCATACGGTTATCAGAGTAGACCAGTCTGGTGTAGGTGATAGCCCTGCTAGGTCGTCAATTGCGGAGAATGTCGTGTATTCAGAGCAAAGTGCTGAAGATACGGTACAGATCGTAGAGAGTCTGCAGTTGCTAGGGTTTGAGCGATGCGTTCTGCTGGGCATCTGTTCAGGGGCATACCACGCTTATCGGGCAGCGTCTGCTGGGCTGGGTGTATGTGGAATCGTGTTGATCAATCCGCTGACTTATCGCTATCAGGAGGGCATGTCATTGTCACTGCCGCCCCATCGCTTGGTGTCGGATGTGAATCGTTACAAAAGAAACTTTTTCCGTAGGGACTCCTGGCAGAAAGTGTTGAATGGGCGGGTTGATGTGGCGGGGGTATCGAGGGTGCTGATGGCATCGCTGCAGTTGAAAGTGATTTCTGGATTCAGAGAAGCGGGCAGACTGCTGAACGTGCCGATGCACGATGACGTAATGCAAAACCTGACCAAGCTGACCCAGCGAGCTGTCAGCGTACAATTTGTGTTCTCAGAATTCGATCGAGGATTGGGTGTGTTGCAGGGGGAAGGTAAATTTTCATTAAGGCGGCTGGTAAACAGTCAACGCATTGGTATTGAGTTTGTTCCCAATGCGGATCACACATTCACGTCGCTTGGATCGCGGCAAAGGTTGATCGAGATTGTGATTCCGCACTTGGAACGTTTGCGGAAGCTGGATTAGCCAAGTGATCAAGAAACATTGCGTGAAGTGAATTTACGCGCTAACTGTCGCCATTTCACTACTTTAAGTTGGGATTGGCAGCAGAGTTCGGCAATTACGTAGGGTTGCAGCGTAATAAGGCACGTGTTAGCAGAATCGGGATAAGGTCAGATTGGGGCCGCACTATTCAGGGGATTGTCATGCTGGGGCAACGCGAGTAAGTTGTGGCTTATAGTAGTCGATACAAGCCATATGACCATCTCACAGTCCGGACGGCGTCACGCAATCGGTTGGAAAGTTGATCCGAACGTGCGCAGCATGATACTGATAGTTTTATCAGTGCTGACGTCTGCAGTCTTCAGCGGTTGTGGGGGCAGCGACGAGTCCACCTCCACCTCCACCTCAACGTCTAGCTCCACCTCTAGCTCAGCCTCAACATCATCAACATCAACATCAAGCTCCACCTCCACCTCCACCTCCACCTCCACTCCGAGCGGCTCGCTGATTACTGTTGATTCCACCCAGCTTTACCAGGTCTTGAACGGCTGGGAAGCGACGCCCCGAACTTGGGAGCAGGACAAATCGGGCAACAAATTTGACGGTTCATGGCTGGCCTATCGCGATGAGATTATGAATTCGCTTGTCAGCGACGTGGGCATTAACCGCATTCGCCTCGAAGGATTTTCAGGCATGGAGAGCGATACTGATTGCTGGGCGCGCTTCACCGGCGGTCAGGATACCTACCAGGATTTCCGTGTTTGCCGTTACCGCAAGATTAACGACAATTCCGATCCCAATTCGCTGAACGCCGCGGGCTTTCATTTCGGTTTTGTTGACTATCAGGTTGATAATTTTATCTTGCCGGTGCAGTCCCTTCTCGCGGCGAAAGGTGAGAAGCTCTTCATCAATTTCAATTTCGTCGACTTCAACCCGCAAGGTAGTGCTGGCAATTTGAACCACGCGACGTCGCCAGATGAGTATGCAGAGTTCATCCTCGCCGTATTTGATCATCTGAAGGCGAAGTACAATATCAAGCCTGATGCGCTCGAGATCATGCTGGAGCCGGACACTACCAGTAGTTGGCTTGGTGCGCAGGTTGGGCAAGCGATTGCCGCAGCTGGCGCCCGCTTACAGACGGCCGGATATGCCCCACAGATCATCGCGCCGTCGACTACCAGTGCTGGACACGCGCAAAGCTACTTGACTGCGGCGCGCGCAGTTCCAGGCGCGTCCTCCCGCATTACAACGCTCGCTTATCATCGTTACGACTCTCCTGCGGATTCTCTGTTGCAGTCGATCCTTTCATACGCCAATCAAATTGGCGTTACGACCGCAATGCTGGAGTTAGGCGGCGCCGATGTGTCGACTCTATATAGCGATCTTACGCAGGCGAATGTGTCGGCCTGGCAGCAATGGAGCATTGCCGCTCCTGACTCTGACCCGGATTCCTATACGAGCGGATGGAATTATTTGTATGTACATCTCTCAGGCCAGGCGCCGCATGTTGAGCTTGCACAGAAAACACGGGCCCTCGCCCAAATCTGGCGCCATGCGCGCTTCGGCGCAACGCGCATCAAGGTAACATCAAATGATTCCTCGCGCCGTCCCCTTGCATTCATCAATACCAATGGCAAGTATGCTGTGTCACTGATCGCAGGCAGCGGCGGTGACTTCACGGTGAATGGATTGCCTGCTGGAACGTACGGCGTCCAGTACACCACGGATAGTGCCCTTTCGGTTAACCGGAGCGATATCACGATTGGCACTGGCAACCCGCTGGTCTCCAACATTCCTGCAAGTGGGGTCGTTACGGTCTATCAGAAATAGGTGGCAGGATACGCCGGCCAGTTTAAGCCCATCTTCTGTAGCCGGAAGCGAGCGCTTCCGGCTCTTGGCTAGCCTGAACTGCAAGCCTGTTACTGTATCCCTCTAATTGGTACTACCTTACCAGCCCGAAGTCGCGGAGGGGTGCCCGAGCCAGACGGGTCGCGCTGATCGCGGTTAGATCGTGGGCGATATACATCTTTTCTATCCAATCGGAGTCAGGAAAAATCCGGCCTCCGCGCAGCCCTCGCCACACGTCAATTTTGACGTCATCAGACGTATCGTTGAATTCTTCAATCGCGAGGAGTTCGCCAGCAAAGCGGTGCAGGAAACTTGCCTGTGGATCTGCCACGTCGTCGAAATACAGATAGGTGCGACGTAGCATGTTCCGGTTCGGACCGCGGAACAACTGTAGCACCGCTACGGTAGAAGAGTAGAGATCCACATCCACTGCCGCAAATCCAATCGGGATCGTCTGTTCCTTGGCAAATTGCGGCACCGTCTCACGAGTATCTCCGATCACAAGCTTGGTGTCTGATTTGAGACGACGCTTCAATTTTTCAACGTCCATCGCGTAGTCACTGGCCGCCCACTTGTCAGGGTGATCGCGGTGATCACCGCAGGATTCAGGAAGACCCGTGCCCGTGTCAAATCCATAAACGACGATGCGAACTCCAGTCTCCAGCGCAACTTTCCGTGCCCAGTGCTCCAGCACGACAAGTCCGTTTCCTCCCGCAACACCGAACTCTACTACCGCTATAGTGTTCACGCCCTCGCGCACAGCCTGATCGGCGGCGTTCAATACACCCAGTAGATAGTTGGGCCGTGGACCGAGTTCCCATTTCGCCTTGGTGCGAACCGATGTTGGAATGCTCAGCAGTGCCAACCGGATCAAGGCGCGAAACGGAGGCTCTTTCGCCAGCCGTTTGACTTCGCTAAGAAGCCGAGTACGCCATCCGGCGGCGACTCTTGCAGTTTCCGCATTTGCCATTTCTTGTTTATCCTCTAGTTGCGGTAGTCATGAAGACGACGCCACATATACTGCAGCTTTTTCTCAATGTAAAACCTAAATCGACATCGCTGAATATGCCCCCACCACAGCTCCTCCGAGCTATTGCTTAATGCTTTTTTGTACTGACTGTCACCCGCCAGCAGATCATAGCGTCTGTAACCCAGCCTGCAGTTGTGTTCGATTGCCATTGCATGCGTCAATAGTCCAGGTGACTCCTTGTTTGGTGATTGCACGTGTGAGTAGTTGAACCCGGTTTGATAGACAGAAACGGTTTTATCATGGAGAAAATTGTACAAAGCCCCGATCGTTGTGCTGCCTGCTCGTACACGTATGATCTGAACTACGCCCTCATCAAAGTGCTTGTCTATGAGCTCGGAGTGGAAGCGCTCAAAAAAAGGATGGTCATTAACTGAGGGTTCATCTGCGCCGGTAAGCAAGATAGCCAGGTTCGAATCCACGGCCAAGAGATAAAAAAGCTGCGTGAGGTTGATGACGAAATTGTTCGCCACAAAAGCTCGATTTCCGTTAACGGTGGCAGCGGTACAATTACGACCATGATGAAGCTAATTCCTTGCGATTTAAAATCTAAAATATAAGAACAAAGATGAGTTTTGGCGCAATATCTGCTTACATTGCGCATCGTTCGTTGCTACACCATGCTGATTCTAAAAGCCCACCACCGGCTCCCGGAAAAGTTCCAGCAAAGGCCTATACTGGTGGTAAGAAGCTGCGCGTGCCAATAGTTCCAGTGTTGCCCTGAAATCAAAAACTCCATGAGCCCGTAATTAATAACAAAGGCTACCGCAACGATCAGGTAATACCGGGTGGCAGCTTCGATGTGCGATTTTTTGCTTGCGAAGGTGAACAGGTAGTTGAGAGCGTAGTTGACGACGGAGCCAAGTGCGAAACCTATTGCTGAAGACACCGGTGCGGAAATCGATAGGAACTGGACAAATTCCCATAAGACGGCGTATTGCACCACCGTGCCGACCGCTCCTACTAACGCGAACTTAAGAAATTGCCGTGCAATCGACATTGTAAGGGTTGCTACTCTGTTTTAGCTCAATTTCATTTTACAAAACGAAGGCTCATGCGTTAGCAAGCAGCGAACAGACCCAGCGGGCGGGTACAGTATCCAGCAGGTCACTTTCACTACACGGCTTGCACATTGAAGTACGGATGCATCAGCGGTACTTTCGTCGAGTATCTCACGAGTCAACCGATGCTGGGTCGGGTCAGGGATTTCTGGTTGTTGCAACCCCGCGGGAATGGTTCCACCATATTCATAGTGCCAAACACTGGGCAGGTCTCGGCGATGATCATGGCTAATGTAGGTCGGATTGAGTGGCGGTATGGTCAGTCAGCAAGCTGCCGCATAGTATCGTGCCATGCATGGATCATGGGATCGAAGATGGCTTCAAGATCAAGAGCACGTTTGGTATTTACCGCACGTGCTCCCTGGAGAATAAATGTCTTACTAGCGTTTGAAATGGACGTCAGCATTTGTGCCGCGGAATTGGCTTCAATCAGGCCCAGACCGCTTAGCCACTCCAGATGTTTTGCAGCAAGTTCAGTGGCCGCGCCGAGCTGCCGTGTGGCGGCAAATGCCCATACGTGATAGTGCTCCATGCCCCTCTCTTGCAAGGCTGGCAATTCGCGGGCAAAACGCACGGAAAATCGTTCGATCGGATTGCTGACAGGCAGGCGCTGCATATACTTCTTGAGCAATGCCAGTGACCGTTGCCCAAGATCCTGCTCACTCCGGTGGATCAGACGGTCAATGCGGATGAATTCGGCAAACAGGGGCAGGAAGGCCGGATCCGGTGCGACATCGAGCCGGAATGTCTTGATGAAGTCCTCACCCTGCAATTGGTAGTAGCCAGAGTTGTGGAAGTAGCCCAAGCGCTGGTTGGTCATGTCCAGATCATTAAGCACAATGGTGGTCTTGGAGTGCTTGGTGCGGTAGTCAGTACCTGAGGTATCCGGCAACCAGAAGGCATCCGCTTCAGTGCTGATGAGCTTGCCGGCGGACAGATGCTCAACGGCGTGATCGAGCAGCGGCCGCCAGACCGTCAGTTCTTGTACGTCGAGCCCATACAGATCACGCAGATCATCATGGCTGGGCTTGAAGAAGGTCCACTGATCGCCCTCAAAATCCACGCTGAGGGTGAAGGGTAGCATCGCCCGGGGTTCCAGCTTCAGCGCATGCAGCAGTTCCAGCCAGAGGTCGGCGTAACAGTTCTTTTCCGGCCAAAGGCTGCTGCTGTGCAGCGCATGCCGCTCGTACTGGGCAGCGTCGAGATTTGGGATGACAGTATGTCGGCTCATGGCAGTGGGGTCCGTGCAGGTATTGCTCATCAGGGCCAGAGCAGTGTCCGGACGTCGGTGGGCCAGTTCGACGGATCGCAGCCATGGGTGTTGAATAGGGCGATAGCAATGCGTTCCAGACCAAAACCTAGGCATGCGGTGTTGGCGGTTTCACCGGATGCCGTTTTGATGTCCCACTTCAAACCAAAATGGGTCTGATGGAAGTTGAAGGAGCAGCAGGCTGTTGGGTGCTCCTTGGAGAGGACCGGGACCAGCACTTCGAACTTCAGTTTCTGTTCCATCTGATTGGCGGCCATCATTTTGCCACCCCGGCCGAAGAACGGATCGGAGGCGACATCGGATTGCGCCTCAAGGCCCAGCGAGCGCAGCAGTTGCAGACCGCGCTGCAGCCACATATCGCGCCAAGCGACGACCTGCGAGGCCGTGCCGACTCGTACAAATTCCCGCATGCGGAAGGACTGCAGCCGGGTGGGCTCCGGGGAAGGCTCGTGCCGGTAGGCCCAGCCAAGCAGCGAGAACAGCAGACCATCTTCCGGGATTGCGCCCGACAGGGTCGGATAGAGCGGGTAGCAGATCGCCGGCGTCAGGCACAGGTCGGTCTGATGCAGGTGCTCGCCCCAGGGTTCACCGGCCGCGGCCTTGGCGGCCATGGTGCGGGACTCGAGTTCCTTGCCACTGAAACTAAACACCGAGCCGCACAAATGCGGAAAGGATTCCAGGTAGCCGTGCTTCTCGATCACCTTGCGGTTGACCAGCGGCGGGTAGGCGCGCATGACGGCGCCATCGTTCTTGGCGAGATCCGTGACTAGCGCATTGAAGCGTTCGATCACATCTTCAAAGATGGCCCCTCGGCCATACGCGCCAGGTACACCCACTGGGATAATCAAGCCATGACGCACCAGATCGTCATAAAGCCGTCCACTGTCGAAGGTCTTGCTCATTGGAAGTCCAAGTTATCGCCGCAGTCCTCAGTGATCTGTTGCAATGCGTGGCGGATCAAGATCAACTGTCTTTGTGGACCAGCAGCATGGAGGCGCTCTTGGCGGCAATGCGGTCATTGGAAATCATCAGCGATGCGGATAACACATCGCGATAGTGCCGTCCCAGGCTGAGCTTGGAGTCATTCTTGTAGGCCATGATGCCGATAATCTGCAGCGCTTTGTGCACAATCTGCGGGGCGGCTTCAGAGCAACTGATTTTGAGGTTGTTCATCTTCAGCGCCCAGCCGATGCTGAGTAGTTCGTCCATGCCGGCCTTGCCATCTGGCAACTGATCAAACTCTGTCGCCAAGGTCAGCCAGCTGTGTTTCATCGCCTGCAGCTGCGTCGACACCTCAGCCAGGCGAGTGGCGGTGTGCGGAATCGTGCCGGGCTTCTTGCGTGCCTCTGCACGCACATAACTGGCTGCCTTGGCGACTGCATCCGCCGCAATGCCCCACCACAGCGACGACCATAGAATGTGCGAGTACGGCACCATAGTCTGTGCGGATGAGTCAGCGAATGAGCCGGGTATCATGTGGTTTTCTGGACCGTGCGATTCCAATCGGAAGCCGGGACTGCAGGTGCCGCGCATGCCGAGCGTATCCCAAGAGGTAGTTTGTTCCAGTTTGTAATCCTCTTTCCGTACCAATACCAGAACTTGATCATTGCTTGGCGCGTTGTCCGCACGACGACAAGTTACAAGAATGGCATCGGCATGGGCACAATATGAACCGGTTGTCGCGTCCTTGTTAAGCGCAAATTGGCCTTTATCCAGTACCACTGCACATATGCTGGAGCGAGTATCGCCAAACGTTCCGACTTCAGAAGTCATTGAAGCGAGTAGGTATTGCTTGTCAACTAATTCGCGAAGATAGGTAGTTAGCGCAGTTGATTTCTCGGCATGCCGCGCTATGCATGCGACTTGAATAAAGTGCATGGCTAAGATCATTCCACTGGAGCCACATGATTGGGAGATTGTTGAACAAAGGTGGGCAAGTTCACGCATATTGCATCCGGGGCCACCAAGGCTCTTGGGCACCGCTGCCGATAAGATCCCCGCTCCTTTCAATGCCAATATTGTTTCGCTTGGGAAGCGGCCTTTTGAGTCGACATCTGCTGCATGTTGCGCAGAAATATCTCTAGCAATGCGCTGCGTGTCGTTTAACAATGTATTTGCACTTGAGGTGTTGAAAGCGGTATGCATGCGTATGTGCTCTAGAAAAATCAGAATGTTCCGAATTTACAATAAATTAGCAGGCAGAGCAGACATGGCAAATGCTAACACGATCAAAAGCATAAATCGTGAAATGGTACTCAGAGTGCGGGTTCCGGGAATATAAGATCTTCAACCATAGGCGATTTCGGGTCGCATATTAGAGAAAGGTATCCATTGAACGTTCGTTCTACTATGTTGGAGCCAGTCACGGAGCCGTAAGTCTGCATCGAAAGGAATGTTCGGATCGAATATTCCGTGGCTGACTAACGATGGTATGCAAGACAGATTTCTATTGGGATGGATTTAGTGCAATTCAGGGCGCGAACTGTGCCTAAGGGTGTTTGCAGAATGGTTGGTGTGAAGATTCTTGCTCGATGCTCAGAACCCGGAGATAAATGAAAGTAATTATCTTGCACGCGGCATCCATGTACATTGACGTATACGGATTCCGCAAAACGCCTCGTTATTATGCGCAATTCCATTTCTTTCTCTGTGCCGGGTACGGGATGCGCTATTGCAGATAAGCCTATGTCGGATTCAAGAACGCGTGTTGTGCGGTTCTGGAAATAAACTGCCTCAGAAACCTTGTTTCCCGATACGTCGGTTAATGTGGCGATCACAATATCATGAGAAGTGGGGCCAAATCTGTAAGCGTAGTTCATGTCTGAAAAACCATCGAATGCCGCGAGAGCGGGTATTTCAAGTGCGTCATTTGGATTGACTACTATCGACTGTTTGCTGTTTCCAATAATGATTTCACTGTTTCTGTAGAGCGAAATTTCGAGAATGCCTCTAAATAAATCGCTTGTTTCATTTATCAGATGCAACGTCAATCCGTTACATCCTTCATCGCTGATGGATACAGTCAAAGGTTGTAAAGCGCGTCGCAAATGATAATAGGCGGCTTTCGGGTTGCCATTAGCATCGATGATTCCCCAGCCTGAGCCGGGGATAAGATCCTGCAGGAACCAGATCAACGCGCCGCGGCAGGTAGATCGTTTGCGTCGCCAATCTGCGAAGGTGTAGGCCATAACTTCGCCGGTGATGATACGGCTTAGTTCCAAGTACCGTTCATGGTTAGCATAGCGGAGCGTGAGAGGATCAATACCATGTAAAAGTTTGAGATAGTGATCACGTACATCTTCAAAATCCCAGCCAGCTCCCAGGTCGCGAGGTGTGCGGGCTTTCCATTGCGGATGATGAATTCTTAGTGCAAGTCCACCGGGCATTTTTTCGATACAGCTGTCCTCGGGGACATTTGCAAATGCCAGACATTCGGTCGCGAACTTCACTTCACTGCGGCGAGCGTCTTCCAACGGCCTGAGATATGCGCCGACGCCATAGTATGAGGTTGTGCCTACGTTATTCTGGTATGGAAATGAACCACCGTGCGCGCTTGATGGCCAGTAGGGGATGTTCGGCAACAAGTCTGCCAACAGAGTCGGGATGTGTTGGTGAAATAGAGGCGGGTTCCAGCGGTCACGAGTGGCTCCAAACATGGCTGCTTGCTGCTCGCCTTCGCTATTGCCACACAGCACAGTCAGGCAGGGGTGGGGGCCAAGGCGCTCAGTCACTTGCGTGATTTCAGCATTTACTTCTGCCAGAAACTCTTCCGTTTCCGGATAGTCCATGTTGGCGAACATCATGTCTTGCCAAAGCAGGATGCCATTATCATCGCAAAAATCGAGAAACTCATCGTTTTCATAAACCATCGTCCCGCTGATGCGCAGCATGTTCATACCGGCCTCTCTAACCAGCCGAATGTTTCGCTCGAGTAATTCGGTGTTGCTATCCAGCGCCACGACGTCAGGGGGCGTCCAGCAGGCACCACGGCAGAATACTGGCACGTCATTAAGGGCAATTACGAAATTGCCGTTAGCAGTATCGAGTGTAACTTTGCGGAATCCGGCAGACCCCAGGTCCAGATCAATGCTGTGAGTTTGTTCGCGAAGCTCCACCAGAATACGTAAATGTACTTTGTACAGAGCAGGATCGCCGTGAGTGTGGGGCCACCATAGAGAAGGTTTTTCTATTTCAAGATGGCCCTCGAAATTGTGATGGTTCTGGCTTTCTAATAGCGTAGTAGCGCAGACCGTCCCACGAGTGAGGCTCAACTGGCAACTTACAATTCGTATTTCCTCACCCAGAGGCTTGATGTTGCAGGCGATCTCAATCACGCCCACTCCATTCTCAACAGCAGTTTTCATGTGTGGAGGCGAGTCAATGCGCACCAGTTTCTGACGCTCTAGCCATATCTCCCGCCAAGGGCCAACTGCCGCGACTGGTGGAGACCAACCTGGAGTTCGACCCAGAAGCGTGGTGCGTAACCAGCGCAATTGCTGATGTTGGATCATCGGCGCCTTCCAGCGCGGACGTGGTCGCTTGATGGCAATCAATGTGTCCAGTGCAACAAAGCGGATCAGTAGCTGATTTTCAGTTCGCAGGCGGGTGCCGACGTCGATACGGTGGCTGCGAAACATGTTCTCGCAGTGCAACAGATGCTCTCCGTTAAGCCAGACATCCGCCACGGTGGCAAGCCCGCCAATGCACAGGACAGTAGATTCAAGAGGCTGATCTGGTTGGGCTCGGAATTCGAGACGGAACCACCAGTCCTCTGCGTCAAAGTTACGAGGTGGGCTGTCCAGGCTCCATCGCTGAGTCTGGCGTAATGCGCTGGCTACAGTATTGGGGACAGTGGTAGGCAGCCAATCCTGAGGCAGTATAAGCAGCGCCTCAGGTGTCGTTATGTTTCCGGGATCGGTGGCGCAAAATTGCCAGCCTTCTGCAAGTAACTCACGGCGCAGATGCGTAGCCGTGCGTATCCTGCCGTAGATGGACATATACGATCAGGCAGCGGTGAGTTCTTCAACGGCAACCTGGATGCTAGTCAGGCTGCTGAATATATTGCGCCTGAGCATGGCATCGGGAAATTCGATGTCGAATTCACCTTCCAGTGCCAGCATGACGTTAACACTGGCATGGGACGTCATTCCCGCCTGATTGAGATCGGCATCCGGCGGCAGGCTGTCGATATCCTTGCTCAGCCGACCGTGGTCCTTCAGTACGCGGCGAATGCGAGAAAGCAAATCAGAGTCGCTCATAGGCTTGTCTTGTCTTTCGTAGATAAATGGTAAGAAGCAATTCTAGCGGCCACAGTCGCGACCTGCGCAGCTAAATTTCTGCTTATTTTGCCGCTTGCCGAGCTGAATCGATAGAACTTTGGTCGGAAACTGTGAGGTTAGGCAGCCGGTTACTCGTCCGGTCCGGCGACTGGACTCCAGGGCAATTTCGGGCCCGGATCCGTGTCCGCGATCAACCGCCGCAGGATCTGCTTCAGCAGCAGCTGCTCACTGGGATCGATGTTGCGCGTGGCATGGTCTTCATGCGCCTTGCCAGCCGCGACCAGTTCAATCACGGCTTGGCGGCCACGCTCGGTGAGTGATACGCGTACCTGGGGGTCATAGGCGCCCTTGAGCATCACATAGTCATGGGCCGCCAAGCTAGCTACTAGTTCGTAGCTGATACGTTTGCCAGTGTAGGCCAACAGCTGGCCCAGCTCGTCCAGAGTGCGATGGTCCGATACGCCTAGCAGACTGAGTACGAACCAGCCATCTTCATTCAGGCCAGACTGCTGCAGCTCGCGGCGCAAGGCCAGAAATAACTGGTGATGCGCGCGCCCCAGCAGGTAGATGAGGAAGTCCTGACTGAAACTGCTGTCCGGTTCGCTGCTAATTGCAGGCAGCGATTGTTCATTGAGTTTGGGTATTGCAAGCGCGTAACGTCCGCCGTGGTAGAGCAGTGGCGTGCGAGGTGAGTGATCGAACTGTTTGACTTCGCCCACCAGGATTACATGGTCGCCACCCTCGTATCGAAAGGCAGTCTTGCATTGAAAGCGGGCTGCACAACCGGCAATCAGAGGCGCATTGCCCAATCCGCGCGTTATAGATAGCTCCGCAAACTTGGCTTCGCCACGTGTTGCAAACCGGCCGGACAGCAATTCCTGATCGGATGCCAGGATGTGTACCGCAAAATGTTCTGCCGCCATGAAGGCAGGCAGACTCAGGGACGACTTGCCCAGACTCCACAGAATAAGCGGCGGATCCAGGGAAACTGAATTGAAGCTATTGGCGGTCATGCCAACATCCGACCCATCGGCATCCTGGGTGGTCACAATCGTGACGCCCGTGGCGAAAGCGCTGAGCGCACTACGAAATTGGCGGGTATCGAAGTTCACTTGGTCGGTACAGGTGGTCACATACAGGGCTCTCAGCATAGCATTCGGCCCTGATGACGAAGAGTGACGAACTGCCCTTAATCTTGCGTGCTAATGTGGCCAGGCGTTACGTTGGCAATTAGAAGCGGTTCGCACAGCATTGGCGTGACGTTGCCCGGAGAGCCGGGTAAGCGTGTAAATGTGATTAGAACCTATCTCAAAATCGAAATGCGAGTGAAGTGAGCTTAGAATTGCTCAGATGATCCGCCTGACCGATGAACAGTGGGAACGTATCCGGGAGCATTTTCCGGAGGAGAGCTATCCCGCTGAACGTCGCTGGTCGCAAACCGGTTCCAGCACGCAAAGTGCTTGAAGCGGCTCTGTGGATTCTCAATACCGGCGCGCAGTGGCACATGCTGCCGCAGTGCTATCCGAACTACAAAACTGTGCATCGTCGCTTTCAGACGTGGTGTCAGCAATGAAGTTTTGCGCGGGCGCTTGACTGACTTTGCCAACGAGCTTGCGCGAGCAGTGCGCGATTGATGAATCGGAATGCTATCATCGATGCGACATTCGTTATGGCCAAGGGCGGTGGCGCGGAAATCGGACCAACCAAGCGCGGAAAAGGCGTGAAAATCATGGCGATAGTGGATCGCCATGGGTTGCCGCTCTCGGTTAGCACGCATGCCGCGAACCATCATGAAGTGCGCTGGTGCAGCTGAGGTTTGACTTCTACATGATCGAAGCCAAGCCGGAGAATCTTATTGGTGACCGCGCATACGATAGCGATCCGCTGGATGAGCAGTTGCGAAATCTGAAGGCATCGAGATGATCGCGCCGCACCGTTCCAACCGCAGCCGCGCGCCCACGCAAGATGGGCGCCGACTGCGCCGCTACAAGCGGCGCTGGATCGTCGAGCGCTTCTTCGCCTGGATGCAGTGGCATCGTCGCATACTCGTCCGCTGGGAATACCATCCCAAGAACTTCCTTGGTTTCGTGCAGCTCGCCGCCTCGTGTATCCTCCTCAAACGGTTTTGAGATAGGTTCTAATTGAATGAGGAGTCGTGTGGTGTCGCAGTGGATGTATCGCCGGGAGTTTCTGACGACGGGCGCAGGCGCATTGGGCGCGCTGGCGCTGCTAGGCTGGGTTAACTATCGCCGTACCCGCCTGGCGCCCTCGCTAGGCGAGCCATCGCCACCGCCCGCGCCGTCATAACAGGTGGGTAGCATGCCCTATCGCCGTCTGGGCAGGACAGACCTGTTTGTATCGGAAATTGGCTTTGGCGCCTGGGGGATTGGTGGCACCGCCTATGGCGGCGTCAGCAAGCAGGATTCATTACAAGCCCTGGCGCGTGCTGAAGAGCTCGGATGCAACTTCGTGGATACCGCACAAGTGTATGGTGACTCGGAGGCGGTGCTGGGGGAGTTTCTGACGGGCCGGCGTGACAAATGGCCGGTTGCAACCAAGTACTCAGGGCAAGAGCCATCACTGACTAAGACGCCTGATCAGCAGTTACGAACCCTAGCAGGCCGTTGAAAATCTCCCCTTCAAATTCAGCCTGAAATAGACTTCACGGGACGATGGTTTTTGGTGAAGGGGTAGTTGATGCGCGGCTCGGATGTGATGCAAGAGGCGTTGTTTACCACGGTACATCTGGACCGGTATGTGCCTGCGGATCATCCGTTGCGAGCGATGCGCAGGCTGTTTGATGACGCCCTGCGCAAACTGAATGGGCTGTTCGAGTCGATCTACGCAGATATTGGACGGGAGTCAATTGCCCCGGAGAAGCTGCTGCGGGCGCAGCTGCTGCAAGTGCTGTACAGCATCCGCAGCGAGCGGCAGCTGGTGGAGCAACTGAATTACAACCTGCTATTCCGCTGGTTTGTCGGGCTGGCCATTGACGATGCGGTGTGGAACCACTCGACCTTCAGCAAGAACCGGGATCGGCTATTGGAGCACGAGGTGATTCCAGAACTATTTGCCGAGGTGGTCAAGCTGGCGGGCCAGCGGGACTTGTTATCCACCGAACACTTCAGCGTGGATGGTACCTTGATCCAGGCCTGGGCCTCGCAGAAGAGCTTTGTGCGCAAGGATGGCAGTGATGAACCCCCTGCGGGCGGCGGTCGCAATGCCGAGCGGGATTTTCACGGCCAATCACGCAGTAATGACACCCATCAATCCCGCACCGACCCCGACAGCCGCACTGCCAAAAAGAGCCGTGGCGGCGAAGCCAAGCTGGCCTTTCTCGGCCACAGCGTGATGGAGAATCGCCACGGCCTGATCGTCCGCGCCCAGGTCAGTGCGGCGCACGGCACTGCTGAGCGTGATACGGCGCTGGCGTTACTGGCCAGCCTGCCGGGACAGCGGCGCAAGACCGTCGGTGCTGACAAGCTGTACGACACCGAAGACTTCATCCGCGAGTGTCGCGCCCTGAACATTACCCCGCATGTCGCCTGCAATGACAAACGACCCGGTGGCTCGCAGCTGGATGATCGCACCACTCGCCATGCCGGCTATGGTGTCAGTCAACGCCTGCGCAAGCGGATTGAAGAGACCTTTGGCTGGGGCAAGACCATTGGTTTGACCCGGCAGGTGAAAGTCAGAGGACTCGACAAGGTGAACCTGATTTACCAGTTCACGTGTATGGGCTGGAACCTGGTGCGGATGCGGAATCTGATGGGAGCGAGCGCATGATGCAGAGGCAGCAGCGGCTTGAATCGATCGGCACGCAAGAACTGACACCGATGCAACCCGAAATCCACTGAAGAATGCAGCTCGAAATCACACTACCGGCAATCACAGCCCAATTTTCAACAGCCTGCTAGGTACGGATCACGTGGATCTGTATCAAATTCACTGGGTACCGCGAGAGCAGGACGAGCCGCTCTACGACGAGCTTGACGCTGCAAAAAGGGAGGGTAAAGCGCGCTATGTAGGTATATCAGCGAATTCAATCGCTGATATTGAATATGCGCTCAGTCGGGAAGGCCTTGACGTCATTCAGCTGCATTGCAATCTGCTCGAACCGAATCCTTTCATTGGTTCTCTGAAAGCGATTCGCGACCACGGTGCCGGCATCATTATTCGGTCCTCACTCAAGGAGGGCTTTCTGGCCGGAAAATACAATCGGGATACCAAGTTTACGGATGCAAATGATCAACGTAGTCGATGGTCCAGGGAAGAGATTGTGCGTGCCGTCGAGCAAGTGGAACGTTTCCGGTTCCTCGAACAGGAGGCAGGCACCATGACGCGGGGTGCCATCGCTTATCCGCCATCGTTCCCGGAGGTGTCCACGGTGATCTTGGGCACCAAGAATATTCAGCAGGCAGACGAGAACTTTGGCAAGGCGGCAGGTATGCGGCTCTCGCAGACGGCCCTGCAAAGAATCTGATCGATTCAGGATGAACTGGATCTGGCCGGGCAGCGCGCGCCCAAGAGCGTCATCAAGCGCTTGTTGGGGCGACGGGACTACGCTTGAGCAGAAGCGCTTCCGTGCTCTCAATGCAGATCGAGAAAAATCGGGGTGACGGCGCCTGTCACGTAGGGAACCCGATTCCTGGAAGTTAAGAGTACGGTGATGTCTGTCGGCAACTATAGACAATTGTAGTAGGCGCCCACCTACGCTTTACTTCCGTACACAGCTCAAGGGCAAAACCGCCGTAAGGCGGCGACGCAAAGCTTCCGGTCCTGACGCACTTACAACGTTGGATAGCGGGGTTGCCGGCCTACCCAGTCTTGGGACAGATGCCGTTAAACCTTTGTTTTACTCGTTGATGTACGGCAACCGGCGGTTGGCTCCGCGGAGGGCGGGCGCGTTGCCCTTGCCATCAGGCTCAGGTTATGGGTCTTTGGAAAACGAGTAACAGTAAAGCGTGAACTTGCAAACACTTTGTCTCGCCGGGCGCAGAGTCGCGGTAGCTTCAATCATCGTGGCGGCACTCGGGCTCACCGCGTGTGATGACAGCTATTCGAATCTGTCGTCACGGTCAACGTTAGCATCAAACTCGACAGCAAAGTCAGCATCAACATTGCCGACAGGCGATAACGGCGGTTCCTCGTCATCGGCCGCGTCCAGCTCCAGCGTGGCATTGTCCTGGGCCGCGCCGCAGTCCAACGTGGATGGTTCTTATCAGGTCAACTTGGCGGGCTACAAAATAATATATGGTGCCGATGCGGCCAATCTGGACCAGACGATTGTCATCGATAACCCCTCAGTCAGCGCGTATGTTGTCGACAATCTGCCCTCTGGCACTTGGCACTTTGCAATTGTGGCTGTGAACCAAAGCGGAATTGAAAGCAGCCGCTCGCCCGTCGTTTCTGCGAGCGTTGGTTAGCGAATTTTCCGTCCAGGGATGGTGTGGCCGGTAAATTGTTACGTCTATGGCCATGTACATTGGACCAAATTGCTGCTGATCCCAGTCGAACCTGCCTGCGCTCGCTTCACGCAGGTTCCCCATCACGTGACTAAACACAAACCCGCTGGTGGCGATCGTTGTTGGCCGCAGGCGGTCAGTACGTTCCTACGAATAGGAACGGTGGTCTACTCATCCATTTTCAAGAATACGTGATAGAGTTCTTAGCAACTTGGCGTTGCTACTTGATTATGGTTAATAAAAGTGGCTTCCGCACTTGGCTGTAGGTTGCCCTGAGGCTGTTGCTTATCCAATATACAGCGCTTGGCATGTTCGTGATTTCAATTCTTGCGGCAACGTTGTTTGCTATTGGGAGCGAGGATATGTGTGGCAAAGGCAAGCTCGGGTTAAATGGGATGATCAGACTGTTTGTCACCCTCGGGACTTGCTTGTTGGCATTCATGTGGGCGGGGGCGACGAGCGCGCAGCAGGTGCCGGACTACAGGATTCATGCCGGAGACGAAATTGAGGTGGCCGTCTGGAAGGAACCTGACCTGCTCCGCAAGGTCGTGGTGCGCCCAGACGGCAAAATAGGTTTTCCTCTGACCGGTGAAATCGTCGCTGCCGGCAGGACGGCGATGGATGTCCAGGCGGATCTCGAGCGGTTGCTCAAGAAATACATTCCGGAACCGGTCATCACCGTGTCGGTGATTGGTCTGCAGGGCAATCAGGTATATGTCATCGGCCAGGTGAACAAGCCGGGAGCATTCATGATGAATCCGCAGCTGAATGTGCTGCAGGCGCTGACGCTGGCGGGCGGAATGACACCGTACGCAGCGGTGAATGACGTCATCATTCTGCGCGGGTCGGGTCAAAAACAACAACGGCTGTCGTTCCACTATGGGGACGTAAGCAAGGGGCGAGCCGTGGAGCAAAACGTTCTACTGGAGAGCGGCGATGTCGTCATTGTTCCATAAGCACTCCCCGTACATCACACGCTTCGCACTGCTATTGCCTCTCGTTGCCATTGGGGCCGCCGGCACGGCTCTCGGGGCGGACGGCTACTTCATCCCGGAAGTCGAAGCGGGGGGCATACATCAGACCAACCCAGAATGGGCGACGGAGAATCCATCGTCGGCCACGGGTTACCTGGCCTACGCTGGCGGCATTTTCGGCGTGCGCAGCCCACGTAACATCACCGAGTTCCGTCCTCGGGTTGAATACTACGACTACTCCAGTCGCCCGGAGCTGCGCAACATCAACGGTTATGCCGATCTGAACAGCCATTATTCCTCGTTGCGTGGCGAATGGACCTTGATTGCCAGCTACTCCCGGGAGAACAGCTACAACGCACAACAGACCTCCGCGGAATATGACCAATTTGATCCAAATGATCCCACGGTGGATTCGACCGGACGGATTACACTGCTGTCAGAAGTCAGTACCCGTATTCAGGCACGGCCCAGTTTTAGCTATCGCTTTTCAGAGCGCTTTGGCACCGAAGTGAATTTGTTTTATCAGACCATGGACAGCAACACTGATGCCGGCGGTTCAATTGTGGATTACCGCGACGCATCAGCGCAGGGCTCGCTGTTCTGGAACTGGAGCCCGCAAACGATGCTGGCCGCGGGCGTTTATGGAGCGAACTATCGCACTGATGATGGTTCGAATGTGACCACCGGCCAGGGCGTGAGCTTTATGCTTGATAAGAAATGGTCGGAAACCTATTTCGCCGGGCTGGCGTTCAACGTTGAAAAGACCAAGGTGGAGCTGACTGGCCTGCCGGACGATACCTCGACTACTTGGGGTGGTGAGTTCAATTTCAGGCGCAAGTGGCAACTGGGCGATCTGCGGCTCAATATGGGACGCACGTTCGGCCCGTCGAGCGGCGGTGCACGCACTGCGCTTGACCAAGTGCGGTTGCAGTACTACCGGAATTTCAGTCCGCGCTGGACTTATCTGGTTGCGGTGCGTGGTTTCCGTAATCGGGTGATAGGTGGAGTTACCACTTCGGTCACCTCGCTCAACAGGGACTACGCCACTGGATACCTGCAATTGAATTGGGAAATGACCCGGACCTGGTATTTAACTGGTGCATATTCGCATTACTGGCAACAGTTTGTGGGTAGTGGTGCCACAAGCCGGAACGACGTGCTGACGCTGGGGATAGGTTATCGGGGCTTGGGACCACCCGGGCGCGACAATTGGTGAGTTTTCCGAAGGTTTTGTTTTTGTTGTTTTTATGAGGCGCTGAATGGTGGAACGAGTCGAAAAGGTACTGACGCTGGGCCACTATGTGGGCGTGATGCGCCGGCGCTGGCAGTACTTGGCCACCATCATCCCGGCGGCGTTGCTGATAGCCCTGTTGTTGGCATTCACTTTGCCGGCGATTTATTCCTCCACGGCAACGATTTTGCTGGAGGCATCGTCGATCGATCCCAGTCTGATCAAGACCACTGTGGTCAGTTATGCGGACCAGCAGATCGAGCTGGTCCGCAGGGATGTCATGACTGCGGAGCGTCTGGAGGGAGTGGTCAGACAGATTGATCCGTATCCTGATCTCCCACAATTGTCTGTACGCGACAAGGCCGATCGGATTGCCAGCGACACCACCATTCAGAAGGTTGACCCCGTTACTCTGGAACCTCTGGTGGTTTCTTCTGCATTTTCAATCAAATACAGCAACGCCTCGCCGAAGATTGCCGCCGAAGTTGCGCAGCATCTTGCCGACCTGTTCCTGACAGCGAATCGCGAGGCACGTACGGCGCAGGCAACCGACACCTACAATTTCATGGCGGCGAAGTCCAAGGAGCTGGAGGCGCAGATACGTGTTGCCGAGCAACGCCTTGCCGAATTCAAGGGTCGATATGGCGGTGCTTTGCCGGAATTGACGGAGCGTAATGAATCCGGGGTTGACCGGGCGGAGCGCGAGCTTGATTCGATCAGGAGCCAGATGCGCCTGGTGGAGCAGCAGGAGTCTCTGTTGAAGCTGCAGCTAAGCCAGATGAGTCCGACGCTCATCACCTCCAAGGGCGGGGACTTGTTTACGCAACTGGGAACATTGCGTGCCCAGTTGGCCGAGGCACAGCAGAAATACACCCCCGATCACCCGGACGTGAAGCGTTTAACCCGGGCCATTGAGGCGCTAAGCGAGCAAGCCAAGTTGGGCAATCCGCAAAATGTCCGGCCGGACAATCCCGACTACTTGCGGGTTTCCTCGGAGCTGGATGCGGTTCGTATCAATCTGGCTGCATTGCGGGCCAATGCCGAACGCGCACAGACGCAAATGGCACAATACGAAAGCCGCATTGCCATGACGCCCAGCGTGGAACGTGACTACGAGCAACTGACCCGTGATCGCAATATTTTGAAGGATCAGTTTGAGACAATTCAGACCAAATTGCGCGAGGCCGAGATGTCCAAGAGCCTGGAATCGCAGGCCAAAGGAGAACGCTATACGTTGATACGTAAGCCATTCGTATCGAGCAGGCCAGATTCACCGAACCGTCTTGGTATCCTGCTGCTTGGCATCGTTCTGGGTGGCGGCCTGGCGGTAGGTATGGCTGCGTTCCGGGAAAGCGCCGATCCAACGATCCGGACTTCGGAGGATGTGACAGGTATTGTCGACCTGCCATTGATTGGCGCAATACCCAGGCTGCACAACCCGTCCAATCGGCGACAACGACGCTTGCTTTGGGGTACCGTCGCGGGTACGTATTTCCTGGCCGCCGTTGCCGTGGGGCTGATCGTAGCCTATGTACATCGGACATAGAGCCGACTTCCCCGGAGAGACCTCAGCATGACGATTGTTGATGCCATACAGCGAGCCAAGCAGCTGACCCAGGACAAGTCGGCGGCTGCCGCGCGGTCGATGCAGGATGTCCAGGCTGCTGCTCGTGCCAATGCCGTTGTGACCCGGACTGCTGGCAGAGCCGCAGTTGCAGAACGCGTCAAGTTCGACGTGCTTCAGTACGATGTGTCGTTGTGTACACAGCGACACATCATTGTGCCGGGAGTGGATGAGCGCATGTCGGTGGCCGGGGCGCCACCTTACCGGATGATGCGTACACGAGTTCTTCAGCGATGTCGCGCCAATGGATGGTCGACCTTGGCAATTACCAGCCCCGGTCCGGGTGAAGGCAAATCGGTCACCGCCCTGAATCTGGCCATCAATCTGGCTCGCGAAGGCAACTACGAAGTGTTCCTGATTGATCTGGACCTTCGCAATCCCAGCACCTGCCGTTATCTGGGTGTCGCTCCGAAGCACGAAATCTGCGATTTTTTCAGTGGTGAGCTGCCGGCCAAGGATTTGTTTTTCTCGCTTGCCGGTATCGAAAACCTGGCGGTGGCAGGTGGGACTCGGTCCACTTCACACGCGTCTGAGCTTCTGGCAACGGGTTATCTGGAAGAATTGTTCGGCTACATCAAGAACATCTCCACCAATCCACTGGTATTGATCGACTTGCCACCGGTGGTGAATACCGATGACGCGTTGATCATCGCTCCGCGGGTCGATGCTACGTTGCTGGTGGTGGCGGAAGGAGGCACCACGCGGGATGGTCTGGAGCGAGCGGCGGGGTTGTTGGCGGATTACACGGTCGCGGGAGTTGTGCTCAATCGGGCAAGCGAATCGATGGGCTCCGGATATTACGGTGCCTGATACAGTTTCGCGGCTTAGTAGGCACGCTTGTCGGTGAAGATGATTACGGCGGTGAGCGCCAATATCTTCAAGTCCAGCAAGGTTGACCAGTTTCGCAGATACTCCAAGTCATAGTGTACGCGGGCTTCCATTTCGGCCACATCCCTGGTTTCCCCACGACAACCATTGACCTGGGCCAGTCCGGTAATCCCCGGCAAAACCTTGTGGCGCACCATGTAGCCCTTGATCAGCTTTCGATACATTTCGTTATGGGCAACCGCATGTGGCCTCGGCCCAACGAGACTCATGCGTCCCTGGAGCACGTTGATCAATTGTGGCAGCTCGTCCAGCGAGGTGCGGCGCAGCAAGCGTCCAACAGCAGTGGTACGTGAATCACGTTTGGTGGCCTGCCGAATTTCCGGGCCATCCTCCGTTACCTTCATGCTGCGGAACTTGTAGACAGTGATTTCTTCACCATCGAGCCCGTACCGACGCTGCTTGAAAAGCACTGGTCCTGGCGAACTGATCTTCACGGCCAGCGCAATGAGTAACAACACTGGCAGCCCAAGTATCAACAAGGCAGTAGCAACACTCATGTCGAGCAGCCGCTTGCTGAGGCCGCGTAGCCCGTAGAAGGGTGTTTCACACATGGCGACCACGGGTATGCCCATGATGTCGCCGGTTCTTGACTGAATCAGGTCGAACACACAGATGTCCGGCACATAGTAGATCGACGCTGTCGTGTCGCGCAGATCATCAAGCAGATCCAGAACACGTTGCAGATGGCGCACCGGCAGGGCAACAAAGATTACTTCCACGCCACGTGCCCTCACCTGCTGTGCAAGATTGCTGAATCCGCCCAGCAGCTGGACATTTTCCGGATTGCCGAGGCGTTCGGAACTCCGGTCGTCAAAGAATCCTTCCACCGACATGCAAAGTTCAGGATGGCTGCGAATCCGTTCCGCCAGGGACATGCTTGCCTCGTTACACCCGATCAGCACCACCCGTCGCCGATGGGAAGCATGGCGCAGCAATCGGCGCATCCAGCGCTGATACCCAAAGTCCGCCACCACAATCAACATTGGGGCAACGACAGCCCACGTCAACACGACCCGACGGGGAAAGTCGCTGGTCAGTTTGGTCAGAAATCCGATGACCATCAATCCGAACAGCAGCGCCAGCCAGCGGCCGATGATTTTCATCGCTTGCGGCACGTGGCTGCGGGTCAAATGTTGCGGCAGATTGTGCACCGGCGACATCAGGAGCACAGACAATCCGATGACGAACATCAGCATGATCTGGAACGGCTGGTTGAATGGTTCCTGGTAAACCACGGCAGCGCCATAGAGGGAGAGCCCCGAGATAATCGTGGGAATGAAGGTCCCCGCTACCGCCAGAAGCCCGATGGACAGGTTCCTCTTGAAGTAAACTGGTTCGCTCAACGCAAAATCACTTGCTTGCACGTCAAGTTGTCTCTAAAGGATGAATTCGAGAGCACTAACGCCGTTTCCACTAAACATAATTCTGTGGCAAACGGCCGCCCACTAGTGTGAACTGGTTCGAGCTTTCCGGGTGGTCGATTAGTCAATATGCATTTTTTAATCATACCGCCCATGTTTCACCGCCGACATTCGGACGAGTACGCATTTTACCTCTCCCTCACAGCTATTGGCGCGCCTCGGCGTGCAAAGATTCTTCCGTTTGGTTTTCGGGCAGAATGCGCCGCAGCACAGTTGCAGGAGTGTTGATGATCATGCGATTGCCGCTGGATTGCTGCAGGTGTGTCTTGTGTGAGAGATGTAGGCGCTCTCTGACGTCAATTGCGTTGCCCGGCGGAATTGCGAAATGACCGAAGCCCTGTATGGCCATAGTAGAGCCCGTAAGTCGTTGATCGACACGGTGACATTTCGCACTCTGTCCCAGCTGTCCACAGCTGCGGGTTATGTCATCTTGGTGCGGGCGATGACGGAACATGATTTTGGTGTTTTCAGTCTGCTTTATGCCTTCATTCCTGTTGTTGGAACGGTGGCCTCGCTGGGCCTGGAACAGGTACTGCGACGCTACCAACCGGAATACCTTCGCGCTGGCAACAAGGTGGCGGCTGCCTGGCTGGTACGGAGCATTGCTTCGTGGCGTTTCATCACCAGCGTACTGGTTCTGGGCGTGGTACTGCTGTGCTGGAACTACGCGGCGCCAGTATTCAAGCTGGCCGGTCAGCGCGGCATATTTGCGGTATTTGGCATTCTGATTCTGCTGCACTTCCAGTCGTCAATCCTGCAATTGGCGCTGGGCGCGCACATGCTGCATCGGTACGCCGTGGGTTCAACGGTGATCTTGTCCCTGGTCAAGCTGATTGCCTATAGCGCTTTGTTTGTCCTCGGCAAACTTGACTTGCTGACGGCGGTATCCGTGGATATTTTTGCCTACGCGGTTGCGTATTTGTCGATGCGTCTGGCGTATCGGCGGATCTGTCTTGACCAGGCAACGGCTGGAGATTACGTACCGGACCGGGAAGAACGTCGCAGACTGGTCCGTTACGGACTGTTCAATAATTTCAATGATGCTGGCGTGCTGTTGATGTACTCGACGCTCGACAGCTTCTTCATCGCGGCTTTTATGGATACCGCGTCGGTGGGCGCGTACGCGTTTTATACCCGATTGCGGCAGATGGTGGCGGGCGCACTGCCGTTAAACCTGTTTCAGAACGTAATCCAGCCGATGTTCTTCTCGATTCCAAGATCCGAGGCGGATGGAAAAGTGCCGCAATACTTTTCATTCCTTCTCAACATGGACCTGATGCTGCAGTGGCCAGCGCTGGCGTACAGCATTGTTTATCACGCCGAAATAGTACAGGTGATATTCGGGGGGAAATTTATCGACCATTCCTGGCTGCTGCCACTGATAATGGGCTTTGCGACGATCAATGCTGTTGCGGACCCAGCTACCTTGGTGGCGCAATACGAAGAGAAGGTGGGAGTTATCCTGACCAGCAAGCTGTTTGCCATTTATAACATTGCGGCCATGGCGATGCTGGTGCCAGTGATGGGCATATATGGAGCCGCAATCGCCAGTGGTACGGCGCAGATGATGAAGAATGCATTTATCTGGTGGCATGTGCGACGACGCGCTGTGTGGATCAACGCCCGGGGGGCGTTGATGGCGGCTGCTGCGGTGTGGGGCGGCGCTGTTGGCCTGTGTCTCGCGATCAGGAAGTTACTGCCGTTGCCCGCATTGGTGCAGCTGATCATCGGCGTCGGAATGTTTGTTGTGGTTGGATGGGTCTATGTACGCAGCCCGGCGCTTTCGGAGGTCGATCGCACCATTCTGGCGACGGTGGTGGGTGAGCGACAGGCATGCCTGCTTCGCCGTATTGGTTTGCTGAAGCCAGTCGCTACGCAGGTTGGTGCCTGAGCAATGCTGATGCCGACCAACACCACTTCGCGCCTTCCGGACCAGTCACATGCATCGGGTGGCACAGCAAAGGTCCGCATGCTGGTAGTGTCGTCGGACACCTTCCCGCCGACTCGAGTTGACGTAGTGGCACTGTTTGGTGAGCAGCTTGCTGGCAGAGGACATGTTATCGACTGGATACTGCAGAGTGAACATTCCTGTTCAAGTTCCCATGCTGTTTCCTGGAGTGGCGGCACAGTCTGGGTGGGGGCGACCGACCTTGGCGATTCGCTCTATCATCGTACTCGAAAACATGCACTTGGTATCCTGCATGACCTGTCGCTGTTTTCCAGAATGCGAACTGGACGTTACGATCTGATCGAGGTGAAGGACAAGTTCATATCAGGGATATTTGCAGTGCTTGCCGCCCGGCTCTATGGCAAGCGCTTCGTCTACTGGCTATCCTATCCGTTTCCTGAGGAATATTTGTACCGGGCGCAGGATCCTTCGGAACGCTTTGCACGACTGTATCGCATACGTGGGCTGGCGTTCAAATTCATCCTGTACAAGATGCTGTTGCCACGCGCTGATCACATCTTTGTGCAGAGCGAGCAAATGCGCCGCGACATTGCTGCTGAGGGCATACCAATCGAAAAAATGACGCCAGTGCCAATGGGGGTCAGGCTGGAGGCAATTGTGAGCGCCGGGAGCGCCCATACACGTAACGTCATTCCGCAGAATCAAAGATGTTTTATGTACCTGGGCACGCTGGGAAGAGTGAGGCGAATGGACTTCATCATTCGCGTGTTGGCTGAAGTTCACCGGCAGGCACCCGACGTCAAGCTCTATCTGGTGGGCAAGGGCAACGACCCTGGAGACGAAAAGGTGCTGCTTGATGAAGCAGCGCGATTGGGCGTTGCGTCATCACTGGTGATGGTTGGGCAGTTACCCCAGCACGAAGCGCTCCAGTATGTAAGAGATGCGGATGTGTGCGTGTCGCCATTCTTCCCGACGCCGGTTCTCAATTCAACATCGCCGACCAAGTTGGTGGAGTACATGGCCATGGGCAAAGCGGTGGTGGCCAATGATCATCCGGAACAGCGGCTTGTTATTGAGCAAAGCGGCGGCGGCTACTGTGTTCCTTATGAGGAAAAGGCATTCGCGGCTGCGATAGTCAGGATGTTGAATGCGCCTGATGTGACGCGCGACATGGGGGAAAGGGGGCGTCAATACGTGCTCAAGCATCGCAGCTACACCAGGATCGCCGATCAGGTGGAGCGTGCATTGCTGAACGTCGCATCGGGTGTGCGGGTATGAAGGACTTGGGTAGCCGGCGGCGCAAGCTGTGTGTTGTCAATCCGTTCGAGCACGGTGGCGGCGCGGAGTATCAGATCGGTTTGCTGCTTGATACATTGGCCGCATCGGAAAAATTCGAGCTCTACTATCTGGCGCACCACATAGAACCAGATGAATGGAAGCGCTCCTATCGCGCCATACAGATTGGCAGACAGGGCCACGTGCCCAGACTTGGTTATCTGATGGATGCCATGCCGCTATACAGGGCATTGCGCGCCATCGGTCCCGAGGTCATTTACCAGCGCGTGGCGGGCGGATATACGGGAATATGTGCGCATTACGCTCGCCGACACCGGGTGCGCATGCTGTGGCATGTTGCACACGACAGCGATGTAAGCCGCGATAACAGTTTTTTCGGCCGCAATCCGCTGCGCCGGTTTCTGGAAAGGCGCAGCATCGAATACGGCATTCGACATGCAAGCCACATCGTGACACAGACGCACGATCAGGCGCTTCTGCTCAAGTCCAATTATTCGCGCGTGGCCGACATGGTTATTCCCAACTTCCATCCACTGCCAGACGCGACGTGGCAAAAGGCCGATCCCATCAAGGTACTGTGGGTGGCGAATCTCAAACCAATCAAACGTCCCGATGCATTCGTTCGTCTGGCAATGGCGCTGCAGGATTTGGCAAATGTGCAATTTGTGATGATCGGTGCGCCGGCCAGCTCGGAAGCCCGCGGATGGTGTGACACTCTGATGCAAACCGTCGGAGCAACTCCCAATCTGACGTATCTGGGCAAACTGTCCCAGGATGAAGTCAACCGGCAGCTCGAACAGGCGCAGGTGTTTGTGAATACCAGCGTTCAGGAGGGATTTCCCAATACCTTCATACAGGCATGGATGCGCAAGGTGCCAGTTGTCAGCTTGAACGTAAACCCCGACCGGGTGCTGGATGACGAGCGCATCGGCATACATGCCGGTAGTGAGCCTGAATTGGCGCAGGCGGTGCGATCTCTGGTCACAGACGCTGACAAGTTGCGTGGATTCGCTGAACGCGCACGTAAATATGCGGCCCGGCAGCATTCACTACAAAATTCGGTGACGCTGGCAAGGCTGCTCGAAACCGGCCAGGTTCCCGTCGGGACTGCATCCGACGCTGAAGCGCTGGCAATACCTGAATAATTACGGAATACGAAATGGCGACCTTGCTTTCCGTCAATAACTATTACTACTACCGAGGCGGAGCCGAAACGGTATTTCTCGAACATAATCGCATGTTCGATGCCCTGGGGTGGCGCGTGGTGCCCTTCTCGATGCAGCATCCGAAAAATCTGCCGACACCGTGGTCAAGTCATTTTATCGACGAGCTCGAGTTCGGCGCCAGTTATTCGCTGCGTGAAAAACTGACTCGAGTGCCAAAGGTCATTTACTCTTTCGAAGCGCGCCGCAAGCTGAGCAGGCTGCTGGACGAAATACGTCCCGATATTTGTCATGGGCACAATATCTATCACCACATTTCACCCTCTATTCTTGGGTTGCTGCGGCAGCGGGGTGTGCCTACCGTGCTGACGCTGCATGACCTCAAGATCGCCTGTCCGGCATACAGCATGCTGGCAAGCGATGGCATCTGCGAGCGTTGCCGTGGCGGCAAGCTCTTCAACGTGGTGACGCATCGCTGCATCAAGGGCTCGCTGCCGATGAGCGCTATCATTTTTGCCGAAGCGATGTTGCATCGCCTGCTGGGTTCTTACCTGGATAACGTCAACTGTTTTGTTGTGCCAAGCCGGTTTTATATCGAGAAATTCGTGGAATGGGGACTGCCGCGAGCCAAGTTCCGGCACGTGCCCAACTTTGTCGATATAGACAACCTGGTGCCGCAATATCAACCCGGAAAGGCGTTTGCATATGTTGGGCGGTTGTCACGAGAGAAAGGACTGGCCACATTGATCCGGGCAGTAGCCGCTTCGCGATCGCGCCTGCTGCTGGCCGGCACCGGCCCGCAAACAAGTGAATTGCAGGCATTGGCGTTGGAATTGCAGGCCGACGTTACTTTCCTGGGATACCTCACCGGGCAAACGCTGCACGATGCCATTCGTAGTGCACGTGCGGTCATCCTGCCATCGGAGTGGTACGAGAATGCTCCGCTCTCGGTGCTGGAGGCCTATTCCATGGGGAAGCCAGTCATCGGCGCACGCATTGGCGGTATTCCGGAACTGATTCGCGAGAATGTAACCGGGCTCGGATTCACTAGCGGGGATGTTGGTTCGTTAGCCGCCGCGTTGACAGCCATGGCTGATCGTTCCGACGATGAGGTGTCCGACATGGGGCGCGCGGCAAGAGCCTGGATTGAAACCGAGTTCACGGCTGCCAGGTATCGCGAACGGATTCTTGGAATTTATCGTGAGCTTGGCGTGCCGGAACTTGAAGGTCGTCTGCGTGCGGCTGTCCAACCGACCTCGTGAGGAGCGCATCCTGAAAATCATGGTACTCGGCATCCGCGGGATGCCCAATGTTCAGGGTGGTGTTGAAACTCACGCTGAACATTTGTACAAGCGTCTTGCGGCGCTGGGCTGCGACGTTGAGGCGCTGGTGCGCACGCCGTTCGTTCCAAAAGGCGTAGATGCATTCGGTTCCATCAAGTTGCGTCGCCTGTGGTCACCACGCCGCGCTGGTCTGGAGGCATTGGTGCATTCGGTGCTGGGCGTGTTGTACGCAGGGTTCGCCCGGCCCGACATCCTGCATATTCATTCGATCGGTCCTGCAATCGTGACTCCAATTGCGCGCCTGTTGGGCCTTAAGGTGGTGGTCACCTACCATAGCCAGAATTATGAGCACGAAAAGTGGGGCCCACTGGCGCGCTGGATACTGCAGACTGGGGAACGTGTCGGCATGACGTGTTCGCACGCGCGCATCGCGGTCTCGAAAGCCATGTGCGATCTGATCCGGGAAAAATACCATCACGATTCGGTGTTGATTCCCAATGGCGTGATTCCAATCGAACCATTGCGTGAATTTGATCATGTCATTCGTTTTGGCTTGAAGCCCGGCGAGTACTTCCTGCATGTTGGCCGTGTTGCGCCGGAGAAGAGGCAGATGGATTTGATTGATGCCTATCGGGCGCGTCAGCCCCGCAATTGGCAATTGGCCCTGGTGGGCGGGTTGGACAATAGTCCGTATTCGCAAAAGGTCCAGAGCAACATTGGGAATGGCGTCGTGTTGACCGGGTTTCTCAATGGCGCCGCGTTGGCGCAGCTTTATTCGCACGCGGGTGGTTTTATCCTTCCTTCAGCGCACGAAGGCATGCCTATCGCCTTGCTGGAGGCGTTGAGTTACGGATTACCGGTTCTGGCCAGCGATATTCCAGCGAATCTGGAGCTGGATCTGGATGCGGGGTGTTATTTCAGAATGGGGGATGTTGATGCGCTGGCCACCGCGATGACGCAACTCGCCGATGCGCCCGAAGATACGGTCGCAAGCGATGCGCGCCGTCGCTGGGTAGTTGATCGCCATGACTGGGATCGCATCGCAGACCAGACCCTGCAGGTGTATCGTTCAATAGCATCTGCATAGATGAATTGGTCACATCGGGCTTGCCATGCTCAAGCATCACCAATTTCACGGCGTATACGCTCAGATATGAGACGGCCCGTTCGTTCCCATGTGAAATTTGCCGTGACGTATTGATAGCCTGCGTTGCCGAATGAGCGGCTTTTTTCAGGATTGGAAATCAGCTCGATTAATCTGGCAGCCAAACAATCTATATCGTCCGGCGGCACCATATAGCCACTGGCTCCTTCCTGAATCAGGCTGGGGAGTGCCCCGATATTGCTGGCGACCACCGGCAGCCTATGGGCAAAGGCTTCGAGAAACACGATGCCAAAAGGCTCGTTCCGGGTGGGCATGCAAAATACCGACGCGTGACGATAGTGCTGACCAACTTGGTCAAGAGGCAGTCGGCCTAGCACCCGGCAATTTGGCAGATCGATGCTGGGGGAGCAGCCGATGACAGTCAGCTTGGCATCAGGATGCTGTCGTAGCACTTTTTCGTAGGCTTGCACAAGCTGAGGCCCGCCCTTACGGGTCCAGTCTATACCAACAAAAATAATCTCCTTGCGGGCGTAACGTGCGTTGTCCAGTAACTCTTCTCGCGGGGCCTCGGTGTTACTGCCGATGCCCACACATTGCACGCGAGAAACATCTGTTCCGTACTGTTCTACCAACGATCTGGAGACGTGCGGGCTCATGGTAAAGATGACTCTGGCGTTGGCGTAGATGCTGTTTTCTCTGGCTAGCCACTCAGCTGAATATAAATCGGCGGGATCGAAACCCGGGTAATACAGATTCGTCTGATGGGTATGGTCCGTGTAAACAAAATGGGGAACTCCTGGCTGACTGGCATCTACGATCGACTGAGTCTGGATCGTAAAGCCATACTTGTGTGACTGCAGACGCTTGGTCAGCTGTGAGCGTACTGCCGCAAAAAAAGCAGGGGTGCGCTGGGCGTAGCGCCGGACTGCACTTAATCCGCGGCAGGCCTTGGGACCGTAGTGCAGCAGTGCCTGCAGTCCGAACACTGGGAGCCAGCGCCCACGACAGGCTGGTAGCTCCTGAGTATCGAATACATCGACAATCGCCTCCGGAAAGTGCGCGTGCAGCATATCCAGCACCCTGGCGTTTACATGAGAAAAATCTCCAGACTTGATGAAAGCGATTCTAAGGGTGGCTTGCACTTTCGTTCCTCACGGCATCCAGGGACCGTTTAAGCTTAACAAGCCGACAAAATAGCAGATGGGGGTGACCGGGTCTCACTATCCAGCCGAGGCGGACCAGCTCAGCGCAGGGTGCCCATGTCCCAATATTTCAACATTGGAGCACCATGCTTCGCAGGACAGGCAATTCGACCAATACTTCTCACCCGCCTGCCGACGCTGGCGGCGTGAGCAAATCCATGGATGCAATTTTTCCCCCGAGCACCCTGGAAAACAAGCGTGCACCGGTATCGTTGAGATGACTCTCGTCTCTGTAAAGATGGTGGTCAAGAAACTGGGTGAAGGCGGGACCGTTGAAGTCCAGAACGGGAATGCCGTACCGGTCGAGGACTGACTGAATTTCCGTCGGTATGTCGTAGCTGCCCAAGGAGTAATGTGGGGAAATAACGACGATCACTCGTGAGCCACGATTTGCGGCCGACTCCAGGAGTTCGCGCAGGGCAGTTACCAATCGCGGGTCGTAACGGCGTTCGGTCCAGTTCAACGTCCCTGGTGCCCGGTCAGGCATCACGGAGTCCTGCGGCACGTAGCCTTGCGAGGCGCCTGGGCGATTCTTGATGATGTTGAACAGTATCAGTGAGTGCAGCTTGGAGTTATAGGGATACAAGTGCGACAGAAACAGTGTGCGCTGCAGCGTTCCGCGTTCCGAGATCATGCTCCAGATTGCTGGGTCATCATGGAATGGGTAGAGTGGCTCCAGTCGTTCAAACGGATCGGCATCGCTTCGAGCGACTGCTACTGCCGAGAAATCGTAGATCACAACGCGCGGCAAGAACTTGCGGAATGTCAGCTGCTGTACTCCATAGTCGTAAAGCGCGTTGGAGCCTTTGTAGCCTCCGTTGAATACCTTGACTCCCAGCTCCGACTCCAGCACCTCGGGTACATAATGACTTTCCGCGCGCGACGAGCCGAAGACTACCACTGGCGCACGACTTGTCAGCAGCCCATTCACTTGCTCCCCGGTATCACCGTCAGTTGTGCGCAGGAAAAGATACTGGGCTAATGCGCCTGCACTCCGGTCCATCAGCACCAAGGCTATTGCCATTAGCACCAATTTGAGCGTAAAGCGTCGCACATCCTCAGAACTGGAAGTAGATAAACTGTGAGGCACCGAATACTCCCATGGTTGCAATGGTAGCAATGAGCAGCAGGTAGATTGTCCAGCGCACGGGCATGGCTCGATTTACGACAAAATCTTCGAATCGCTGTCCCCGGGTCACGTAGTCGATGGCCAACAGCATCAGGATGGCTACCACTCCGTGTATAAAATCGCGGGTACCTGCCGTGAAAAGCGGGCCGTGGTCGACAGCAATCTTCTTTAGTGCCAGCAGCGCGTCGGCAAGATTCTCCGCGCGAAAAAAGACCCACGCTACGCACGTGAGCAGGAAGGTGGTCAATACCTTCGCCAATGTCGGAAATCCCTTTGGCAAAGCCGGAGACAGGATAACTCCCGCGACAAGATACAAGCCATTCAGCAAACCCCAGACAATGAAAGTCCAGTTGGCGCCATGCCACAGCCCGCTGATGATGAAGGTGATAAGCAGATTGAAAAACCAGCGGTGAATCGCCACGCGATTGCCACCAAGTGGAATGTAGACATAGTCCTGAAACCAGGTAGACAGCGAAATATGCCAGCGTCGCCAGAATTCACCAATGCTTTTGGAAAAGTAGGGGCGGTTGAAATTCAGCATCAAATCAAAGCCCATGACCCTTGCGGCGCCGATTGCGATATCTGAATAGCCGGAGAAGTCGGCATAGATCTGAAACGCAAAAAATACTGTTGCCACTGCGAGAGTGAAGCCATTGTGCTGATCCACGTTGCCGTAGACGGCATTCACGTACAGCGCAACGCGGTCGGCCACCACGACCTTCTTGAAGAAACCCCACAGCATTAACAGCAAGCCGGAGCGAACCTTGTCGTACTGGAAGCGGTGTGTCTCACGGAACTGATGCAGCAGGTTTTGTGGTCGCTCGATCGGTCCGGCAACCAGCTGTGGATAAAACATCACGTAGAGCGCATAGATACCGAAGTGACGCTCGGCTTTCTGGTGGCCACGATAGACCTCGATAACGTAGGAAAGGCTCTGAAAGGTATGAAACGATAGTCCGATTGGCAGCAGGATGGCCAGCGAGCTGAGTGAATAGTTCCAGTGAAGGAATGTTGCCAAAGCGTTGAAATTGGTGATGGCAAAATTGTAGTACTTGAAGAAAAACAGCACGAGACAGGTGCTCAAGATGCTCACGATCAGTAGTGCACGGCGTCGAGGTCCCGTGGAGTCTTCGATCCACGCCCCTGCGAAGTAGTCGATCAGGATTGTGACAGCCAGGATCAGGATGTAGTAAGGGACGAACGCCATATAGAAGTAGCAGCTCGCTCCCAGTAGCAGCAGCCAACGCAGACGACCTGGCAGCAGGAAATAGGCCAGTGTCACCAGCGGAAAGAAGACGAGGAACTGCAGCGAGTTGAAGAGCATGGCGCCAACAGATCGCGATTAGCCGTTGGCTGAGCTTGGAGCTGATTTCCGGCCTTGCCACCAGCGCATCAATGTGGCGGCAGCGGGAATTGACAGGAATGGCACCAGATGAAGGCTGTAGCGGGCTTGGGCCAATATCGGCACATAGACACACAGCGTATAGACGACGAACAGGATTAGGGGTGCGTATAGGGCCTTTCGTTCGCTACGCAGGCCGAAGAAGAATCCGATGCCCGCCAGTAGCATATAGGGGAGCTGCACCATGATGTTGAGCGCGGTAACTCGCCAGGTCCTTCCAGAAAACCAGAAATGAAACAGATTTTTTGACGCGCAGGTCGGTAACAGCAGCGGTGATTCCACGTAACGCTCCTTCAGGCGTTGAGTCAGCAGATGGTTGTAAGCGAGTTCGTCGTGTGTATCGTAGAAATAGAGGTAGTAATGGTTTCCCATTTCCTTGAATTTCAATCCACCCTCGCGTGCTATTGCTGTGCGCGCGATGCCTGCGTCGGCATCGGCGGCATAGAATGTGTTGTTGAATGACAGGTGAGTGCAAATATGGTAGCCGGCATATGCGGAAACACCCGCCACACTGGCGGTCGGCACGACGGCACCGGTCAACAGGTAGTTACGCACTGTCCATGGAGTGAGTACAAGAGCAGCCGCAGCCATCAGGGAAGCGAAGCGCAATAGGACACTGGGCACTGACTGCTGGCGACGCAGCCAAAACAGGGAGTAGCCCACCAGGAAAACGGGAAACAGCAGCGCGGTGCTGCGTACCGTTGCTGAGATTCCCAATAGCAGACCAGCGACTACGTAGTCGCGCCAACGATTTCCTGACAGCGCACGGTATAGCGCCTCCATGAATAACAGCAACAACATGATGAACAGATTCTCGACCCCACCGCGCGCCTCCGAAAGCACGATGCCGGGATGGAGAAGGAACAGTGCGGGCGCCAGCCGTGCGACCCACTCGTCGCCCGATACTTTTCTTGTCAGGCGACTCAGGCTCAGTGCGGCAAAGAACGAGAACACCAGGTTCGCGATGCGGGCTACGCTGATGCCGTAGCCGAACATATAAAAGAGTCCGGCAAGTATCAGTGGATAGCCAGGCTCGCGCATCATGGTCAGAGCCGTGTCGGGGAAGAAACGGTATCCGTAGCCGGAAGCTATGTTGCGGGCAAGAACATCGTAGTCGTCAGAAAAGCCGAGACCATAGCTAGGGGCGATCCATGCTTCGATTCTCGGCAGCACGAGCAGTAGCAACCCAGCTTTGAGAAGCACTATTGTTCCGGCAATCAATGCAGGCGTGAGTGCGAAACGAGTACGCAGGACGGTAGGGTTCATTGGTGAAATGGCAGCCAAAGTGGGTGGGCGATTAACGCATGCATCAAGGCAAGGGGGACTGGCTCCCTGAACGGCGAAACAGTGACAATGCCCGTTCCCACCACTCACGTCGAGCATCCAGATCGACTAGCAGCGCAACCAGCGGAATGAGCCAGATGACCCGTGCCTGATAGCGATTGTGGGGCTCCGACATGCTGCCGCAGACCATCGCATTTAACAGTACTCCGGCCGCAACCAGTAGTGCCAGGCGCATCGCGGGGTCCAATGGCCTGCGCCGCACCAGGGTGAAGGCGAGAGTCAGCAGCAGGTAAAAAGCACCGAGTGCAGTTGTCACAACCGTCATGGAGGTCAGCGCGCTAACGGGAATCTGTCCAAGGAAGGCACGCGATTTCTGCATCGATGCCCATGTCTCGCGGGGTAGCTTGATTGCGTAGTTCGGCTTGTCGCCATCCCAATAACTGAACTCTGACGCGCCGAGGGCAATCAACTGGACATAGCTATTGCGCAGGGATGCCTTGATCTGACCTACTGGATCGTTTGCGATTGCTGCCAACACGAAACGTGCCTGCTCATTGGCCAGAGCACGTCGTGTCACTGCATCGCTGACCGAGAATACGCCGCGCTGAGGATCTTCAAGCCAGAGAAATTCGTCAGCGGTCAGCGGCAGGCGGTCCACGAATCGGCAAACAGTGAAGTCACTGGTTGCACAATGGGACCGGAGGTATTTTTCGCCGGTACCGTCCCCAATTACACGCGCCATCAGGAACGGGGGACGGATCGGCGCATCGCCCAGAAAATGTCTGACACCCGCTGCGAAAGCCGCTTCGCCGGACAACGCGACCAGGATCGCGAGCGGCACCAGCACAAAGCCGCGCAGAGTTTCCGGTCGCCATTGCGTGAGCAGGCAGGCGAGTACTGCGATGGCCCAGATCGCCGCACAGACTACGACATTCGAGCTGTGCATCAACAGCGCTGCGGTCAGTAAAAAGAACCATGAGACTGTCACTGAGCGTCGGGCTGACGTCAATCCAAACAGAAGAGCGGCGCCGGCAGCTACCGTTACACCACCAAAGATGTCTGGCATCAGTAGTGAGGCATAGAGCGAAGCGGGGGTCAGACAGAGCAGTACTGTTGCCAGGGAGAAGTGCTGCGGACGAAGTAGGCCTTGGCTGTGAAGAAGCATGGCCGTGACCATTGTGACGAGCATTCCTTGCACCAAAACCGTGAGCCAGAAATTTCCCGCGGCATAGCCGACATACAGTAGGGCACCGTAGTAGACGGAGCGACCGGCCAGGACAACGTCAGGCAGCCGTGTCGGCGCGCTGTTGAGTGTACCGGGCGAGGCGGTGCCGGCCATGTTCGTCTCAACGGTGGCCTTTGGGGCGATCGCACCTGTCGGCGAGATGCTCTGTGGCACCGACCATTGCGTGCTGATCCCGGTAATCTTCTCGATTCCGGCGTCGGCGCCCCGGATATAAGCGGAAGTGTCTGTGTAAAAGAAAGGCTGGCCATTGAACCAGGCCGGCCAAATTACCAATACGGCTGCCAAAACCAGACCCATGCCGCCAAGCAGACGTGATCGAATCAATGAGCTACTCCCGGGCAAGTCCTACCTTCAGGCCAAGGAAGTCAGCTGCCAAGTGCGGTGCTCCAGAAAACGTGGTGCGGTCCCGCCCTCAGCCATACAGCCCTGCCCAAGAGACATTATGCAGGCAGGGCATGGGACCAGCCAGACATAGCGCGCAAATTTGCAAGGTGATCGGGCGGATTCGGACTCAACCTGTAATGCAGCAGAGGAGGGGCTTACGGTGGCGGAGTTGCAGGAACAGGGGAGTAATTGTGGGGTTGGCGGTCGCTGGCAAACGCGCCGGGCATGACGGTGTGGCCGGTCGCCATTGACCGTTTTATTCTTGCTGTGGCGCGTCGTGCCGCTCGCTCAAGTCCTTGGGTGATGACGTGTACACTGTCCCGGCATTGACCGGGGCAGTGTCCAACCAGCTAACAATCGAGCAGAGGCAGAAGGAACAAGGTGGATTTCATTGGTTAGTTCCTGTTGCAGCCGTTCACGAACGCAGTGGGACACGGCGTCTGTGCTGACGTACCCCAGTATGTACGGCCCGAGACCGCGTTAATCTTCGGCAGCCAGTACGAACTCCAGCCATAGGTCACCCAGTCCGCACTAGCCACAAATATGTAGCTGGC
The DNA here is from genome assembly GCA_963748005.1 of uncultured Pseudomonadota bacterium. GTDB lineage: Bacteria > Pseudomonadota > Gammaproteobacteria > Steroidobacterales > Steroidobacteraceae > CAILZL01. Next base: position 106,868 of record CAVVHH010000002.1, on the reverse strand, counting down.
TTTCATGGTCGGCATCACAAACGCAGCACCGTCGTAAGCGCCCGTCGATGGGTTCTTGTATTTGCTTCTGGTAGCCGTATAGCCGTTAATGATGTTTCCGTACAGAGTGTTGGCATCCCACAGCTCCATCTCGGGGGCGTCAAGTCCAGCTGTCCACGGCAGCGTGCCGCGCAAATCTTCAAACACACGGGCGCCAAATTCGTCCTTGCCCACAAACACCCGATCCGCTTGAGTTACATCATCCATGCGGGTATCAGGACCTCCAACGGTAAGCTGCTGTGCTTTCGCAAATTGCAACATTGCCACCATGCGGGAGTCAGGCCAGAAGTCATTGGCCTGCCATCGAACCTGAGTCGTAGGAAACGCACTACGCGCCGCGGCGAGTAACCTTCTGACCTGCGTCTCTAGGGCATCCATGCTGTAGCCGTTGGCGCTGTTCTCGACGTTGAGCGCCGATTCGCCGAAAGTCAGCATTTCGAAATAAGGGTTTGAGTTGTAGCGCGTACCGTAGGCCTTTACCAAATCGATCAGTGCGTCCATTGTCGTCTGCTGCCAGATCCGCGCGGTGAAACCGCGCACCTGACCATAGCCGGTTAACAGTGTGAAGCCATACTGGCTCCCGTTGATGATATAGGCCGGCAGCATGGTATTTTCCTGTCCGGGAGGCCAGGATCCAAAGTGCAGCGTCGAGATGCCCAAATCAACGCGTTTGCCGCATGCGCGGGCAGCTGAAATTAACTGATCGAGTGCCGCAAATCCTGCCGAGTAATCCCCCTTTGTCGCGCCTTCGAGCCCCGCCCATTCCGATTCAATATGAACACCCGCGATGTTCGTATTGCTGCAGATGCTACTGATGAAATCGAGATTTAATTGCTTTCCCGTCGTGCTGATGGGTCTGTAGGTACCTACCCAGGCGTATGTGCCAGGATGAAACTTGAATGCCCCGGACGAAGCTGGCGCGGCCGCTGAACTGGAACTCGCGCAATTGTTGCCGGCGCACAGGAGCGGTGGCGGGCTGGGTGCAATCTGTGCCGTCGCAAGCATTGGCAAAAGGGCAGCCCCGAACCAAGTGACAAACCTGGCACGATAATGACTGGGAGATTTAGACATAACTTGACCCCACGACTACAAACTCAAGAAACTTCCAATCTGGCTCGATGGGCCGGGCCGGGCATCGCAGCTGTGATTCGCTCCCGGATTGGCGGTGGCGATTCGCTCGTCATTGCCGGAACATGCGGCGTACATGGCGCGACGTGGTGAAGCGTAGCACCGTGCCATCGTGACGGTACAAGTGTCAGAATTGGCCGACGCGGGAGATTTGGGCCAATGGCGGTTTGAGGAAAAAAGCAGGCTCAATTAGTGGAGCGCCTTACTTGAAGAATACGACCAAAATATGAACCTGATACTGGAAGATCTGAAATCGCAGCGGGAGCGGCTACTTGCCCTCGGCTTTTGGGCGCTGCTGGTGTATCGATTTGGGCACGCGCGATTTGTGGTGCGAAACAAGGTGCTGAGAGCGCCTTGGACCATTGCGTACCTGGTGCTCAATAAGCTGATTGAGATTTTCTGCGGAATCAGCATCGGATCAACGGCCAAGCTTGGGCGCAGGTTGGTCATCGAGCACCACGGTTGTATTGTTATTCATGGCGCCACCGAAATCGGTGATGACTGTCTGATCCGGCATGGCGTCACCACTGGCAACAGCGGCATGAGCGATCCACTCGGGGCACCGAAGATCGGCAATCATGTCGAAGTGGGCGCGGGGGCCAAGCTGCTGGGGCGCATCACCATCGGGAATAATGTGGTTATTGGTGCCAATGCGGTTGTCGTCCGGGATGTGCCGGATAACGCCATAGTCGGCGGCGTGCCGGCGCACATCATCAAGATGCGTTCATGAAGCACTGGGAAGGTTTATGCAGGCGTTGACGCTGGCGATGATTCTCTCTGTCACAGTTGTGAACTTTCTGGCGCAAGGAGACCGGTTCAGGGAGTGGAAAGTGCTTCCAGGCGGCATGTCAAATCTCTTCGAGCTGATTGGGGCCATCGCTTTGGTCTATGTGATTGTTGCCGGTGTACGCAGCCGGTTCAAACTCGTTCATCCAGCGTACTGGGTTGCGTTCGGGGTTCTGGTGATGGTGATGTTTTGCGGTGTCATCGTAAATGCCGTTGACAGTTGGCCGATCATAGCCGGTTTGAGAATCTACTTGCGTGCTTTGCCCTGGTTTTTCATCCCAATGGTCTACAGATATTCAGATGATGAGCTTCGCAAGCAGCTACGCCTGCTCCTGGCGATCAGCCTGATTCAAGTGCCCATTGCCATTCGTCAACGCATCAATACGGGAGATAACTCTTTTGGATTTGTGGCGATTACAGGCGACTGGACAACAGGAACGCTTGGGGATGCGGGCACCCTGTGCATATTTCTGGTGAGTGTTGTCTGCCTGCTGGTGGCGTTCCATGAGCGGCGCGAATTGACGACGTCGCGAATGATTCTGCTGTTTATCATTGTGCTGATTCCAACCACTCTCAATGAAACAAAAGCTATGGTGGCTTTTTTGCCCCTGGCATTGCTGACGGCATTCTTCTATTCAGCACCCCGGCACACACGAATTCGCCGTCTTGCTGTCGGCATGACTTTGCTGATCGTGTTTGGTGCTATTTTTGTCCCTGTGTATGACGCACTCAACAAAGACCGGCAATACAGCAATTCTCTGGGAGACTTTTTTTCGAATAAAGACAGCCTTAAAGAATACCTTTCTGCAGGGGGGAATGTTGATGTCGGAACTGCAACAGAAGTTGGCCGTCTCGATGCGTTAATCGTACCCTTGAAGCAATTGTCAAAGGATCCTGTTGCTCTGGCTTTTGGCTACGGCATCGGGAATGCCTCTGAATCATCATTGGGGTCTGCCTTTTCGGGGCGGTACGGCGCGACATTTCGGCCATTCCTGCAAACCGCGTTCTCCAGATTCGAACTGGAAATTGGCTTGATTGGCTGTGTTGCTGTGCTTGGAATCTACTGGCTCATTTTTCAGGATTGCAAAGTGGTTGCTCGAGATAGCCAGACTGTGCACGGCGCAATTGCCGCAGGGTGGACCGGTGTGGTGGCGTTGGTCACACTTGCAACCTTCTACTCAAAAATCGAAGTATTCCCCTGTCTCAGCTACCTGTTCTGGTATTTTTCCGGTCTCGTTGCTGCAGAGCGTATGCGGCTCGCCCTGCAGCCAAAGGCCGCCTGATCGTCAGGAACCATGAAAGAGACTCCTTCCAGCAGTCCGGTATCACAGCATCAAGTCAATGTACTGGGTTGGGCGGCCCTCTGTTGCGCCCTTGTTGCAGCGGTATTGTGGATGGGTCCTGCCTTGCTGCGCCCCGATGTTTTTAACGACGACATGACCCAGCATCTTTTCTGGATGTACAGGTTTGCTGATCCGTCACTGTTTCCCGGTGATCTCAGTGTGGCGTATTTTGGTGATATCTCGGCGGCTCCCTGGGGCTACCGCACGCTGTACCGGATACTTGCACAATTTATGGATTTGCAGACAGCCAGTGAATGGGTCGCAGTTGTGCTGTTGCTGATTAGTACCTGGCTGGCGTGGTGTCTGGGTAACGCCGCAGGTGACAGTCGCCCGCAGTTGCGCGGGTTGTGCGCCGTGGCGGCAGTATTGATGTTGTTGCCACTTCGTCTTACCGACATCATGTCTCCAGCCGGTCTGCAGCGCAGTTTTGCGCTGTCACTGATGCTGTTGTGCTTGTGGGCGTTAGTGACACGTCGCTACAAATGGGTGGGCATCTCCTGGTTGCTTGCCGCATTGATTTACCCGGTGGTGCTGGTGGTTCAGGGCTTGACGGCCGCACTCGTGTTCGCCAGCGATCTGAAGCGCGAACGTCGGATGCCGGCAGCATGGATCAGCAATAGCGTGTTGGGAATTGCCGCGTTGCTCATCGTCGCATTGAGCACCAGGGTGCCGGAAGGCATCGGTCCGACAGTGAGTGGCGAAGAGGCACGCTCGATGGCGGAGTTCTATCCCGGTGGACGACTGCCGATGTTTGGCATGTCATTGTATGGTGATTGGCTGAATGACCATCATCTGGCCCTGGGCTGGTCGATTTACAGTTTGTTGTTACTGTCGGCTGCGCTGCTGGTGGTGATGTGGGCACGGCGTTTGAAATCGATTCCCGCGGCTGGCTGGGTGATGGCGGGCGTCGGTGTGGTCGTGTGGTTTATCAGCCGCCAGATGCTGTTTACGCTGTATCTGCCGAATCGGCACTCGCGCTGGAGTCTGGCCTGCTTTGCAGTGTTGGTATTTTCAGCCGCTGCCTATGCACTTGTGGAACCGTTGCTTGAGCGCGCAGAGAGTCGTGGCGTGTTGGCCAGCAGCCGACTTAGCTGGGCCATTGCCTTGTTGGCGCCAGCGCTGGTGGCTGCTGCTTTGTTGCCCGGGGCGCTGCGCGATCTTCGTCAGCCACGCGACGCTGACATGGAGCGTACCTACGCGTTCATTGCACAGTTACCCAAGGAGACACTGGTTGCCGCATATCCCGACCTGGCTGACTATGTGCCGTTACGCAGCCGCAGGTCGGTGCTGGTATCGACTGAAATATCCTTGCCCTTCATGCTGGGGTATTACCGTCAGCTCGTGCCGAGAATCGAGGCTTCGCTGCGTGCCGCGTACGCAACCAGCCTTCAGGACATGGACGCTGCGTTATTGCCCTATGGCGTCAATGTGATGATTACCGACGCTTCGGTGTGGACCAGGCCGGACTACTTCAAACCATTCGATCAGCTCACACGCAAGCTGCGCGCACGTGGTGAACAGCTGGGCTTTGTGTTGCGTTCGCCGCCAGCGGAACGCGTCCTGTTTCACAGCGGTGATGTATATGTCATCAAGGTCGGCTCGGATGCCGCTGCGGTGCCGTGATGCATGACTTCAAGTCCTCATGGTACCTTCGGGGCGGTTATGGCCACGTGCTGCTTGCTGCCAGCATTGCGGCGTTGCTGGTGTGCCTTGCGTCAAGCGGAGTTATGGAACATGTACCGCTCTATGACGAGCTGCTGCACTTCCTGGCCGCGCGAGGCATGTTGACTGAGGGACATCCGGTCATTGCGCATGGTGAATATACACGGGCATTAATGTTCACCAGAATGGTGGCGGCTTCGCTGCAGGCATTCGGTGACAATCTGGTGGCGGCGCGCATCCCCTCGTTGATCGCTACCCTCATGCTGGTTGCATTGATGGCGGCATGGGTTACGCGCCGGGCGGGCTTGTTGGCTGGCCTGGCGATGGCATTGGTGCTGGCATTGATTCCTTCGACTGTGGAGCTTGCGGTCTTTGCGCGCTTCTACATGGTGCACGCTGTGTTGATCGGTCTGATTGCCATCGCAGCTTACGAGGCGGTGCAGCCCGAATGTGTTACTGCAACCCGCATCGCATGGACCATCGGCGCGGTATTACTGATTCCACTGGCATGGCATTTTCAATCGACCACGCTGGTTGCGGTTGCTGCGATAGCGTGCGGTGTCACCGGACTGGTGGTGGCCGATCACTGGCTGCGTGTTAGAACTATCGTTGTCCACTATCCATTGCGTATCGCTATGGCTGGTGGGTTGCTGGCGCTGCTTGCAGTTGTGTTGTTCATCAAACTGGACGTGCGCTCGCGCATGGGGGAAGTTCCGCTGTGGGCCGCATGGACTGCCAATCGTCCGCAGTACTATCTGCTCGACTTCGCCCAGAGCATGCCATTATTGTGGCCAATGTTCCCGGTGGCTGCCGTACTGGCGATCATGACGCACCGCAGACTAAGCCTGTTCTGTGTGTTGATCGTGCTGGCGGCGCTGGCTGTGCATTCCATCGCGGCGGCGAAGTCGGTGCGTTACATCTACTACGTCCTGCCGTTTTTCGCGGTCGTGTGGGCTTGCGCGATAACAGGCGTGGCGAGACTGCTGCGCAACTCGGCGTGGAACGGCAAGGCATCCATGTTTGGACTAGGGCTGCTTGCCGCTCTGGTTCTGGCGTTTTCTCAAGAGGGGCAGCGGCTGGCAAAACTGGCACTGCATCGAATGACGCCCGACGAAGGGCTCTCATACATCGCAGAGCCCGATTGGCGGCCAGTCGTGCCGGTGTTGCAACCGGAGGTGGATAGCGCCGATCGGGTGGTTACATCGAATTCGATGAAGGCGATTTACTACCTGGGCAGATACGACTATGAATTGAATGCCAGCATTGTGCTGGAAACCGACACTGCCGCTGAATTCGGCATCGACGGACGCACGGGCGGGCGTGCAATCGGTACCGCTGAATCGACGCGCAAGGTGCTCGAGCTGCCCGGTACAACAGTGGTAGTGCTGGAGGACAGAAAAATCGACAACCCTGTCGGCGTAACCCATGAAGCGTTGCAGGTCATAGCCGCTGCCTGTTCGGCTATCGCGCTGCCGCCAGGCAGTGAAGTGAGCGCATGGCGGTGCGAACGCAAGGCAAGTTGATTATCTGGAGCGTTTACTGTTGCTGAACACCAATCGCCGGCTCAAGGTGAAATTCACAACGAGACCGGCAATGGAGCCTGCGCCCACGCCCAGTACCGGCCATGTGGCTACGAGGGCGGACGCTTTGACCAGCGCGGCGTACGTCAGGTAATTCACCACGCCACCCACGGCATTGGCAGCCAGAAACTTCAGCCACTCGTGCAGTAAGCGCGAGTTACCCCGGTCAACAAAGGTGTAACGACGGTTCAGCGCCCAAGTTGCAGTTGCTGCCATCAGGTAGGAAAGCACCCGGCCAACATAGAGACCGGCGCCAAGAAACCTTATTGCGGCGTGCAGTGTTGCCGCGTCAACGACAAAACCGGCGACGCCGACCAGCGCGAACCGCAGGAATTGCGAACGCACAGTGTGGCTTGACGTGCCGGCGACGTCTGTCAATTCGGACCTTTTGATCGAATGGGTATGTTCAGATATTGCAGTCGTTTGGCTTCCATGCGACCGCGAGTCACTGTTGCAAGCACCAGTCCGCAGGTGATGCTGAGGCAGCTCACCAGCATCAGACCAGTTGACAGGATTGCGGTGGGCACGCGCGGTACCAGGCCTGTCCTGAGGTACTCACTGACGATGGGCACCGCAAGCCCGATGGCAATGGCCGCAAGCACAACAGCAACCGTTGAGAAGAACTCCAGCGGCCGTTCCTCACGTATCAGTCGCATGATCAGGCGCATGATGCGGATGCCATCGGGAATCGTACGCAGTTTGCTGGACGAAGCCGGCGGGCGTTCGCGATACGGGGTCATGACTTCCGCAATCGGCAGATTCAGCTGCAAGGCATGCACCGTGAGTTCGGTTTCGATTTCAAAACCGCTGGCCAGTGCCGGAAAGGATTTCACGAAGCGCCGCGACATGATGCGATAACCGGACAGCATGTCATTGAATCGTTCGCCAAAGAACCAGGCCACCAGACCGCTCAGCAGCCGGTTGCCGAAGCGATGACCAGCGCGATACGCAAGTTCGGACTTTTCTTCACGGGCGCCATTGACCATGTCCAGGCAGTCCGTCTGCAGGCGCTCAATCAGCGCGGGAGCACTGGCTGCATGATAAGTGTCGTCGCCATCCACCAGTACATAGATGTCGGCTTCAATGTCCGCGAACATGCGGCGCATGACATTGCCTTTGCCCTTGAGCGTTTCCTTGCGAACGATGGCGCCTGCCGCGGTGGCCACTTCGATGGTACGGTCGGTGGAGCCATTGTCGTAAACGAATATCACTGCGCCAGGCAAGGCGGTGCGGAAGTCCGCGATGACCTTGCCGATGGCCGCTTCCTCGTTCAGGCACGGGACCATGACCGCAATCTGGGGTGTCCAACTCATTTCTGAAATCCGCTCAAGTTATGGAGAGTGGTCGGGCTGTTCCTGATCTCACCCGGCTGCCGTGTGCGAGTGTTGCGGCGTATTGTCGGGCGCTGCGACGGGCACCAAAAATTGCGTGACCTCTGCCACCTGATAGTCCTTGAGGTTGCGGGCATGCGTAAAGATGATCAGCTCGCCCAGCAAGCCGAGTGCAAACAGTTGCAGCCCCAGCACCAGCAGCAGCGACGACAGCAGCAAAGCCGGGCGATCAGCGAGAGCCTGTTCAAAGAACAGACGCTGGACGACAAGTACCACTGTCCACAATGCACCAAGCCCGAAGGTGGTGATACCCATCATGCCGAAGAAGCGCAGCGGCTTCTTGGTGAAGCGGACCAGGAAGAACACGGTGAAAATGTCCAGAAAGCCACGCGCGTACTCCCGGGGGCGATACACACCATCGAAGCGGTCGCTGGCCGACTGTTTCAGGTTGACTTCGGTAACCCGGAATCCCTGACGATCCGCCAGCACCGCAAGGAAGCGGTGCTGATCGCCGTACAGGTGAATTTCCTCGAGCACCTGCCTGATGAACGCGCGTGCACCGCAGGCAAGATCGTTGAACTTCAGCTTGGTGACGCGCGCCAGCAGGCCATGGAATGCCCAGCGACGCAGCTTCTCAAGAGCGCCGCCGGCACGCGGCCAGCGACGTCCCACAGCCAGGTCACAATTGTCGAGTGCCGCCACCAGCTTGCCGATTTCCGAGCCCTCGATCTGGTGGTAGGCGGGCAGGGTGAGGATGATCTCGCCACGACATCGCGAATACGCAGCCATGATGGCGGTGGCTTCGCCGAACGTGCGTGTCAGGCTGATCGCTGTGAAGCGTTCACCCTGTTGTAATAGTTGCTGCAGTCCGGCCGCAAAATCGGGCTGCGGGCCATCCAGAACATAGATCACTTCATACCTGCGGCCGAGCATGTCGAGGCCCTGGCGGTATTCCGCATGCAGTTTTTCCGCGTCCGCATGTCGCGCGCCGACCGGCACGATGACGGAAATCTCAACCGGGGTGTTGTCTGTTTGCATGAGTGTCCGCACTTTACTCGCCAGCCGGGTCCGCGCCCCAGACACGCTGGGTCAGGCCAGCAAATTCCTGTTCGCGAATATCGCCAAGTTTGTAGATCAATTCGCCGATTGCGCCGCTGCCTACCAGCATGCCGGAGGCCATCAGCAGCAACAGGCCGGTGCCGGCGGTTGGCAGCGGCATCGGGCCGGTCGTTGTCGCCCAGAACCACAGCGCGTCCAGCAGCACCAGCGAGCCGATCAGCGCCAGCGGCATGGCCAGTAGCGTGAACCATAACAGCGGTCGCGACGTAAAGGACGACACCGTCTTGATCACCAGCAGATCGAGCAGCACTTTGTAGATGCGTGACAAGCCATACTTGGACTGTCCGAACTGGCGTGCATGATGGCGTACCTTGATTTCGGCGATGCGTGGACCAGCGATGGATGCCATGGCGGGAATAAAGCGATGCATTTCGGAATACAGGGGGATCTTCTTGATCAGCGACGCGCGAAATGCCTTGAGCGAGCAACCATTGTCCTTGATCGGCACGCCGGTCACCTTGCCAATGAGTCGGTTGGCGATGCGCGACGGGATCTTGCGCGAAATCAGTTTGTCCTGGCGGTTGAAGCGCCAGCCCACCACGATGTCATAACCTTCGTCGATCTTGCTCAGGAAGTTTTGAATGTCGCCCGGATCATTCTGCAGATCGCCGTCCATGGTAATCAGTATCTCGCCCTGGGCATGCTCGATACCAGCGGCCATGGCGGGTGTCTGGCCATAGTTGCGCCGGAAGCGGACGAACCGCACGCGTGGGTCGGTGCGGGCAATATCCACGGCCAAGGTCGCGGTCTGGTCCTTGCTACCATCGTCGACAAACACCATTTCGAAGGGCATCGCCAGTGGTTCGATGGCGCTTACAATGGCTGCGTGCATGCGCCTGATGTTTTCTTCTTCGTTGTAAAACGGCACGATGATGGAAAGCCGGGGGCGTGTCGGGTCTGTCACGGGGAAACCTTGTCCATTCTTCCACTCAAGGTACGGGATTGCCTTTTCGGCTGGTGCAAGAGTTATGCAAGATACCGACCTAATGGGCCAAAGAGTGTGACTTTGGTCCAGATAGCGTAATTATTGCGTGGCAGTATTCTAACCGGTGAAGACAGTTGAGCAAGACATGAGTCATCAAGGGCAGCCTGTTGCTGCATCCGGATTGCGCAGCATGGGGTTGATCGTTCGACGGTTCCTGGTGCCGGCGTTCGTGGTATCGCTATATGCGTTCGTGCGCTGGCGAACCGGCATCAGTACCCGTGCGGAAGTCGAGCTATCGCCGAACTTGCAACTGGGTCGACGCAATACCGTCAGCTCGTTCACCAAGATTAAGGTAACCGACGGGCCCCTGGTTACGGGAAATCATTGCGGTTTCGGCACGGGATGTTTCATATCGGCAGGGGCCGGTGGCATCGAGATGGGCGACCACGTGATTTGTGGTCCGAATGTGGTGGTGATTGCCAGCAACTACAGGTATGAAACGCTTGGTGTGCCCCTTGAGCAGCAGGGACATACGTCAGTCGGGATCCGCATCGGACGCAATGTCTGGATTGGCGCCAATTCGGTCATACTTGATGGCTCGGTGATCGGCGAGAACTCGATCGTGGTTGCCAACAGCCTGGTCAATCGCCGCTTTCCGCCGAATTCCATCATCCAGGGCAATCCCGCAAAGGTTATCCTTCAACGTCGTGAATCAAAGATGAGTGCGGTAGATGAGTGACAGAGCATTTGAAGTCGTGAAAACAGCGGTCGAAGAACTGGCTGATGAGCTGGGCTACGACCAGCTGCGCAAGGTGACGGCGGACAGTCCGCTGTTCGGTGGCGATCAGGGGGTGGACTCGCTGACGCTGGTGCGTCTGATCGCGGACATCGAGCGCCAGGCGGAAGATGTGTTCGGCAAGCAGGTGGTGCTGGCGGACGAGTTGGCCATGTCGCGACGCAGTAGCCCGTTCCGCACCGTCGGTACGTTGAGCGCATTCCTGCAGGAGCAGGTGGGTGCCGCCAATGCCTGAGGTCATGTTGATTACCGGCACGCGCAAGGGGATTGGCCGGTATCTCGTGGATTACTATCTGGCCAGGGGCTACATCGTTGCCGGCTGCAGCCGGGAGGCGTTCGATGGTCCGATGCCGGACAACTATCACCACTACCTTGCCGATGTTGCTGATGAAAAGGCGATGATCGCCATGATTCGCGATGTCCAGAAAAAGCTGGGTGGCATTGCGGTGCTGATCAACAATGCCGGCATTGCCTCCATGAATCATCTGGCCTTGACGCCACTGTCGACTGTGCAGCGCATTTTTTCAACCAATGTCTTTGGCACGTTTATCGCCATGCGTGAGGTGGCGAAAGTCATGATGTCGGCCAAATACGGCCGCATCGTCAACTTTGCGACCGTGGCAACACCACTCAATCTCGAAGGTGAGGCCGGCTATGCCGCATCGAAGGCTGCGGTCGAGTCATTCACGCGCATTGCGGCGCGCGAGCTGGCGCCCTTCAATGTGACCGTGAATGCCGTTGGCCCAACCCCGGTAATGACCGACCTGATCCGTACCGTGCCCAAGCACAAGATGGATGCGTTGATTGGCACCCAGGCGATCAAGCGCATGGGTGAACATCGCGACATCGCCAATGTCATCGACTTCTTCATCTCCCGGGACAGCGACTTCATCACCGGCCAGACCCTCTTCCTGGGCGGAATCAGTTGACAGGCGTGGCGCTGCCATGAGTCGCTTCAATCTGCTGTTGAACAAGTTGCGCGGCTTTGCCGGCATGCCTTGTTTGTACTGCGATGGCAGGACCTACAGCTATGATGACTTGCTAACCACGTTTGACGTCTGGCAGTCCCGCATGGAACAGCTGGATGTTCATCCCGGCGCTGTGGTTGGCCTGCGCGCCGATTATTCGATTGACTCCATCGCAGCATTGCTGGCCCTGTTTGCGCGTGGTGCAGTCGCAGCGCTGATTCCCCGGGATCGCGATCCGCAGCCTTATCTCAAGGACTGCTGCGCCAGTGGTTTGCTGGAGATCCACGACGACGGTGCTTACGAATGGCAGGCGCAGGCCGAACCTGCACATCATGAGCTGCTTGACCGGTTGCGTGCGAATCAGGACGCAGGCGTAGTCATCTTCACCTCCGGTTCCACCGGACGACCCAAGGCCGCTGTGCAGAGCCTGGAACGCTTTCTTGCCAAGTTCCAGAAAGCGGGCCGGCGCTTCAGAACCCTGGGGTTCCTGCTGTTCGATCACGTCGCTGGTATGGATACCTTGTTTTACACGCTATCGAGTGGGGGTGTGCTGGTGGTGACACGCAGCCGTGACCCCGCCTCGATCTGCGCCCTGATCGATCGCGCGGGCGTTGAAGTGCTACCCGCCTCACCCAGCTTCCTGCGCCTGTTGTGTCTGGCGGAGACTGCCGACTACAGTCTGGCAAGTCTGAAAATCATCACCTATGGCTCGGAGCCCATGGATCCCGGCACGCTGGCCCGATTGAACGAACGTTTTGCTGCGCTGCAGATCATGCAGAAGTACGGCAGCACCGAGCTCGGGGCGCCGCGCAGCGAATCGCGCGGCAAGGACAGCCTGTGGCTGCGGCTCAAACGCGACGGTGTGGAAACCAGAGTAGTGGACGATGTGCTGTGGGTGCGCAGCGAAGGCACCATTCTCGGTTATCTGAACGCGCCTTCACCCGTCGATGCCGATGGCTGGTATTGCACCGGCGATCTGGTGGACACTGACGGTGAATGGATCAGGTTTCGCGGACGGTCATCGGAAGTCATCAATGTGGGTGGCGAAAAGGTGGCTCCCTCTGAAGTCGAGCAGGTGATCTTGAGTCTTCCCGAGGTACGCGAAGCCGTGGTCAGCGGTGAACGGCATGTGCTGCTGGGCCAGATTGTTACTGCGCGCGTCGCGCTGGTTGAAGGCGCCGATAGCAAGCAGGCGGCCAGGTCCATTCGCACTCGTTGCCGCGAGCAGCTGGCGGCATACAAAGTGCCGGTGAAGATCGACTTCGTTACAACAGCCATGGTTAATGACCGTCAGAAGGCGCTTCGATCCGGAACCCAGCAATGATTCTGGTAGATGCCCATGTGCACGTGCACCCGGTTGCGAATGTCGCTGGTCTGTTCGATGCCGCAGCCCGCAATTTCAGTACTGCCGCGAAGCAACTGCACGCAGCTCGCTGGCAGGGTGTATTGCTGCTGACGGAAATGGCGCAGATGGACTGGTTTCAGTCCGTTGCCGACAAGCCGGTGCCTGAACAGTGCGGAGACTGGTTGCTATCGCGCATTCCCGGCGAAGCGGTTTGTCTGCGTGCCACAAGTTCTGACGCCAGCCTGATCGTGGTAGCCGGTCGCCAGATCGTCACGACCGAGGGGATCGAGGTGCTTGCACTCGGAACGACTACGCGGATCGCCGACCGGCAATCTCTCGACGCAACTCTTGAAGCCGTGCGTAAGGTGCAGGCAATCGCTGTGCTGCCGTGGGGTGTCGGCAAGTGGCTGGGTCGTCGCGGTGAGCTGGTTGCCAGCGCGTTGCGCAACGCGGCCAGCCAGCAGCTCTTCGCGGGGGACAATTCGGGGCGGCCGTACTTCTGGCCGCGACCCAAGGTCTTTGAATTGGCCGAGTCGCAGGGCCGGCCGGTGTTGCCTGGAACCGATCCACTGCCTTTGCCAGATGCGGAGCAGCGAGTCGGCGCCACCGGATTCTGGCTCGATGGGCAGCTTCCCGAGGATGCGCCCTGGCGTGTTTTGCTTACCAGATTGCTCGCTGCCACGTCTGCTGAGGTCAGGCCCTATGGCACACGTGAAAGTATGGGTCGATTCTTCCATAGCCAACTGGCGCTGCGCATGAGCAAGGTGGGGCCTCAGAAAGACACACTCGTGAGCGCGAACAACGATCAGACGCCGGATATCGAAACCTCGTCGGCTGCCTACGCCAGCCGGTTCCGTGGCTCGGCCGGTCGTTACCTGCTGAGCGTGCAGACCGATGCAGTGCGACGTGCCCTCAAGGATCTGCCACCGGGCAGCGCCCTTGATGTGGGCGGCGGCCATGGGCAACTGGTCAGTCCGTTGCGTGAGTGGGGCTGGCAGGTGACGGTGCATGGCACCGATCCGGCGTGCGAACGCAATTTGCGCGAGCTGCATGGTCATCGCGATTGTGAATACCTCAACGCACCACTGTTTGCCTTGCCACTGGCGGATCGCGGCGTTGATCTGGTCATTGCCGTGCGCCTGCTGTCACACGTGCCCGACTGGCAGCGACTGGTCGGGGAAATGTGTCGCGTGGCGAGTCACGCGGTGGTGCTGGATTACCCCTGCAACTCGGGTCTGAATGCGTTGACGCCCTGGCTGTTTGGTCTGAAGAAATCGCTTGAGGGCAACACTCGCACCTATGCCAGCTTTTCGCGCGATGAGTTGTGCGCGGAATTCGCCCGGCACGGCTTCGTGTTCGGCAGGGAAGTAAAGCAATTCTTGCTGCCGATGGTGGTGCATCGCGTCGGCAAGGCCGTCGCGCCGTTGCGCTGGGCAGAATCGCTGTTTCGAGTGCTGGGATTGACCGCACTGGCCGGCTCGCCCGCGATCCTGCGCATGAACCGGAAGCCGGGATAGACTGGCGGACATGAAAATACTGCTGGTGGCACCGCAACCTTTCTATCAGGAGCGAGGCACGCCCATTGCTGTGCGCCTGCTGGCCGAGACCCTCTGCGATTTTGGCCACGAAGTCGACTTGCTGGTGTACCACGATGGCGCCGATATCACCGTTCCGGGCATGCGCTTGTTGCGGGCGGGTCGTCCACCCGGCATCGGTGCCGTACCCATCGGTATTTCCTGGCAGAAGCTGGTGTGCGATGTGTGGCTGGTGACGCGCATGGTGCAGCAGCTGTTTCGCGAACGATATGACGTGGTGCACGCCGTCGAGGAAGCCGTGTTTCCGGCGGCCGTGTTCAATCTGTTCTCAAAACGCAAGCTGATCTACGACATGGACTCGTCATTGTCCGATCAGCTCACCGACAAGTGGCGCGTGCTGCGACCGCTGCGCGGTTTTTTGTCGCTGTTCGAACGCGGCGCGGTGATGCGTTCCAGCGCGGTGCTGGCAGTGTGCGAAGACCTGGCTGCCAAAGTCCGGCCGTGGAAGCCCGATGCACGCAGCGTGATAGTGCTCCCGGATGTGCCACTTCCGGATGTACCAACGGGGGGTGATGCGCAGCCAGGTGGAGAAATCGATTCCTTGCGCGCGCGCGTGGGTCAGGACTCGGTGCTGTGTCTGTACGTTGGCAATCTTGAAAAGTATCAAGGCATCGATCTGCTGGTGGAAGGCATGGCGCGCCTGCATCCTGATCTTGATCTGCACATGGTGGTGATCGGTGGCCGCTCCGACCATGTTGCGCACTACACGGCGCGCGCGCAGGCATTGGGCATCGCCGGGCGCATGCATTTTCTGGGCGCGCGACCGGTGTCGCACCTGAATGCCTATCTGGCCCAGGCCGATGTGCTGGTGTCGCCCCGGACGCTGGGTCAGAACACACCGATGAAGGTGTATTCCTACATGCAATCCGGCAAGGCGATTCTCGCCACCAACATTCGGTCGCACACTCAGGCCCTGGATGCCGATTGTGCCGAACTGGTGGCGCCAGAGGCTGAAGCCATGGCCGAAGGATTGAGCCGACTGGCACGCGATCTGGTTCGTCGCCAAGCGCTCGGCGTGGCAGCGCGCGCCAAAGCCGAACGCGAATATTCATTACCCGTATTCAGAGAAAAGCTGCGCGCTGCCTACCAGCGTGTTGCGGAAGGTTAGAGCGTGCGGCGCGATGTCGCATTGCTCGAGGCCGGGATCTTCGATCTGCTGATCGTCGGCGGCGGCATTCACGGCGCATGGGTGGCGCTGCGCGCGGCACAAGCCGGGTACAAGGTGGCATTGATCGAGCGCGATGATTTCGGCGCGGCGACGTCGGCCAACAGCCTGAAAATCCTGCACGGCGGACTGCGCTATCTGCAGCATCTGGACATCGCGCGCATGCGTTCGTCGATTCGGGCGCGTCGTGAATTCGCACGACGCTGGCCGCGTTTCGTCCAGCCACTGCCCTGTGTAATGCCACTGCATGCCGGCGGCGCGCGCAGTCCATGGATATTCGGTCCGGCGCTGCTGGCCAACGATGTGGTGTCCGCCGATCGCAATCTGGGCGTTACCGCCTCTGCCCGGCTGTCACATGGTCGGCTGTTGAGTGCAGATGCCTGTCTGAGCCATATCGCACCGCTTGCCGATGTTCGGCCGTTGGCGGGCGGACTGTGGTGGGATGCGGTGGCGCTGGATGCCGCCCGCCTGACCCTCGAACCCCTGCTATTGGCGACACACGCAGGCGCAGTCGTGGCCAATCGTGTGGAGGCGCTCGAATACCGAAGCAATGATCATGCGATAAATGGCGTGACGGCGCTGGATCGTCAGTCCGGGCGCACCTTCGATATCCGTGCGGCCGTGGTCGTAGATGCCACCGGCCCCGGTTGTCAGTGGCTGCTTGGCAAACTACCGGTTGCACGAAGACTGCCCCGTGCCTGGCTCGGTGGCCTCAATGTGGTGTTGCGCAGATCGCTGGGTATGGAGGCTGCAGTAGCGCTGAGTTCGCACACCAAGGCAGCGGATCGTTCCGCAGTCTTGCGTCGCGCGACCCGCGAATTGTTCTTCGTGCCATGGCGGGGCGTCACCATGATTGGCACGGACTATGTGCCGGTGCGCGATCCCGCCGATGCAGCGCTTCCGCCCACCGGGGCCGTGGCTCAATTCGTCGAGGAATGTGCGCGCGTCGCGCCGCGAGCCGGCATTTCAATGGCAGATGTGGCGCTGGTGCATTGGGGCCTGCTGCCGACAGACGCGCCGACAGCAAAACTGCCTGGCAAGTCGCCACTGCTTTTATCTGGCCTGCACGAAACGGGCCTTGATGGCCTGGTGGTGGTGGTCGGCGAGAAGCTCACCAGCGCGCCACTGTTGTCGCAATCGGTATTGCAGCGCGTACAGCAGCAGTTGCGGCGAATGCCACCGGCGCAGCAGCCCGACAAATCGATTGATGATGTCGCTACCGAGTCCGCCGAACTGCATCCTGACGTCCGCACGCGTCTGGTGGCGCGCTATGGCGAACAATGGCTTGCGGTAGCCGGATTGGGTCTGGAGCAGTCTGGGTGGCTTGCACCCATCCATGCGAGTTCCGAGGTGCGGGGCGTAGAAATCATTCACGCCATTCGCAACGAGATGGCGTTGACCCTGGATGATCTGGTGTTGCGTCGCCTCGGCATCGGTGAACCCGGACACCCCGGCATTGAAGTTCTGCGCAGTTGTGCGGCGATTGCCGCACCGGAGTTTGGCTGGAACGACGCTGACAGAGATCAAGCTGTCATGGCCCTCGATGCGTGGTTCGAGCAACGCAGGTTCCGATAGGGAAGCGCTGATTGATACTAGAGTTTGCGCATGAGGCGGTCTTTACTGTGTACGCGGCTGCTGAGCGGAACTGTACTTGTCTGGGGACACTTCGACTCCGCTCAGTGACCGGAATCAGCGACTCGGTCACTGAGCGGAGTCGAAGTGTCCTGATGGGCAGATCTGGTTGTAAGCCAGTCTAGCAACAAGGCTTTTCCGTTCATTTGATAGGATCGAGATAACCCTGCTGCGCGTACCAGTTTACCGTGCGCTCGATACCTGCACGCACTGAAACAACGGGTGCATAGCCCAGCAATCGCTTCGCCTTGCTGATATCAAACTCGCGATGATGGGTGAAAAAACCGACGCGACGCCGATGCAGCGGCGGATCAATACCGAAAGGTACGCACAGCATTTCGCACAGCCACCCGGCCGTGTACACCGGCCACACCGGGATGTGCAGGCTGGGTGGCGGTACATGCATGATGTCCGCTGCAGTACCAGCGATCTCATTCAGCGTCGGCGCTTCCGGTCCCGCAATGATGAACACTTCGCCCAGTGCGGCCGGTGATGAGCCGCACAGCATGATTCCCTGCACCATGTCATCCACATGCACCATGTGCAGGCGCGTCCTGCCCGAGCCGATCATGACAAAACGCCGCTTCTGTATCGCGCGGAACAGCTTCAGAAAGCGCAGGTCGCCTTCGCCATAGATGGCGCCCGGTCGGAAGATGCTCACCGGTTGACCGCGCTTGATGGCGGCCACTGCTTCCATCTCGGCTTCGAGCTTGCTGCGCTGATAAATGTCGTCGGGTTGAAAACGATAATTCTCGTCCGCCGGCGGGTGCTCTATATGCCCATGCACGCCGCCAGTGGAGCAATGAATGACCCGTTCACAACCGTGATGTTTTGCGGCGTTGAGCACATTCAATGTCCCGCCGACATTGACCTCGCGGTAATGGCTGTCAGGATGCCCGGCAGTGCGGAAGACCGCGGCAATATGATAGACGCGCTCACATCCCGCAGTGGCGGCGAGTACGTCATCGGCCTTCGTCAGTTCACCCTCAAAGATTTCAATGCCGGCCTTGACCAGGTCCGCAGTGTTGCTGCCGGGACGTACCAGTGCCCGTACCTGTTGTCCACTACGCTGCAGGGTGCGCGCCAGATGTCCGCCAGTGAATCCGGTTGCGCCAGTGATCAGGTTGTGCATCGTTAAATGAAAGCCTCATGCTGCTTTGCCTAGTGTAACTTCGGAATCCGTCGCCAGGGTGACCATTCACACACTGCGTCAAGCGGGAGTTTTAGATACCATTGTTAACGCGGCTTCTGAATACATCTGAAAAAAGCTCCAGGACGCTTCGACTCCGCTCAGCGACCGGAGCCGCTGATTCCGGTCGCTGAGCGGAGTCGAAGCGTCCTGATGATCAGACCTGTTTGCAAGCCGGGTTGATAATCCTCGAATAGTGAATGGTTCGAAGCAGTGTGCATAAAACGATCAGGCTTGATGCTGCACAACGATTTCTGACTCTTGAGTTGATTCTTTCTTATGTTCATAAGTGTTGGTGTTTCAGATATGGAGCAATGCATGAAAGCTGCGGGATTGTTTGGGCGTCTTGTACTGGGGTCTGTCGTGCTGGTGCTGGCATCCTGCAGCCGTGAAGCAGGAAATACAGAGCAAGGCGCCACTGGCGCCACGTCTTCATCGGCTGCCAGTGTCATGTCGTCTCTGGCTGCCACTTACCAGCTTGGCGGCACAGTGACGGGCCTCGCTTCCAGCGGCCGTGTGGTGCTGCAAAACAATGTCAGCACGGCGACCATATCCTCCAACGGAGCCTTCACTTTTCCAGAACCAGTTGCCGGTGGCGGCGCCTACAGTGTCACCGTGCTGACACAACCCTCCAGCCCCAGCCAGACCTGCACGGTCGTTGACGGATGGGGCACCGCAACTGCCGATGTGACGAACGTTAAGGTTACTTGTGCCACGGAAAGTCATCGGGTCAGTGGCACGATTACCGGGCTGAAGGGCTCGTTGGTGTTGCAAAACAATGGTGGTGACACGCTCACCGTGTCCGCCAGTGGTTCATTCATCTTCCCGATTCCGGTCGCCAGCGGTGCTGCTTACAGTGTGACGGTCCTGAGTCAGCCGGCAAACACCTCGCAGACGTGTGTGGTGAAGAATGGTTCCGGCACCATCGGCAGTGCCGATGCGAGTAACGTGGCTATTACGTGCACCTAGCATTGGCATCTCATCAGTGAGACGACAGCCTGCAGTCAGCGCTGATACGTCTGTGCTTTCTTGAGCCCTATTGCACGAGAGGCCTTCTGTTGTAGGTCCATTCCATTGGGTTTAGCTGTCTTCAGCATTACCCGACTTCTTCGGAGTGTCGGGTGTAAAACCCGACCTGCAGGGATGTAGAGATTGCCGGGCACGCAAGGAACACTGCCCGTACGGCCTACAAGTGGCAGTCTTACCTTAAGCAAGTGCCATTCAAACTGAGCCGAGTTGTACGCACTATCTGGCGGCCTCATCAGTAAGACGCTGATTCCAGTGGCTATGGACTGTGTCGTTCAGTTTCACGTTCGGACATCAGTGCACCGATATTCGAAAAATCATCTGCTGGTAACTGAAATTGTGTCCTGCGCTGATAAGGGGATGTCCCAACGCGTTTTGTCTAATCAGTCGCCCGGCCAGCAGCAATTGTGATGTAGTTCACACTAAGTATCGCGGGTGTTTCGGATAGTATGAGCTACATCACAGATTCGGTCTGGCCTGCAAAGGTTCCACCGCTATCGTGTGCATCCGCAACAAGGCTTGACTTAATACAGTCGATCTTCAGAAATTTTCGCTAGTAACACATCTCAGGTATGGAGCAATTGCAATGAAAGCTGCCGGATTGATCAGAAACTCATTGATGGGCCTGGCGGTGCTCACGCTCGCCGCCTGTGGCGGCGGTGGCGGTGGTAGCAGTCCTCCACCACCTGCGTCTTCCAGCTCCAGCAGTTCTGTCAGCTCCAGCAGCTCGAGCAGTTCTGTCAGTTCCAGTAGCTCCAGCAGTTCCGTCAGCTCCAGTAGCTCGAGCAGCTCCAGCAGTTCCAGTGTTGCGAGCTTTAGCGTTGGTGGCAGCGTCTCTGGTTTGTCTGGCACAGGCCTGGTATTGCGCAACAACGGCGCCGACAACAAGTCGATTACAACGAACGGCGCATACACATTCGCTACGCCGGTAGTCAGCGGCGGCGCTTACAACGTCACGGTGTTCCAGCAACCCAGCAATCCCACCCAGACCTGCACCCCTGCCAGCATTACGGGGACTGTAACCAGCGCTGCGATTACCAATGCCAACTTCACTTGCACTACCAATTCATACACCATCTCCGGCACGGTCTCGAATCTTGCGACGGGCGGCAGTGTGACTTTGCGCAAGACGGTCAACGGCGTGAATGAGGACAAGGTGGTCAGCGCCAATGGAGCATTCACTGCTTTCGCCAGCGCCGTAACCAGCGGTGCAACTTATACCGTGACCGTTCTGACCAACCCGACCGTGCCGGCAGGTACGCCGGCTGGACAGACTTGCACGGTGACTGGTGGCGGTTCCGGCACCATCGGCGGTGCGAACGTCACGAATGTCACGGTTAATTGCGGCAACAATGACACCACCGCACCGACATTCACAGTCGGCAGCGAGTATCCGCGTGACACCACCGTGGGTGCCGATGTGCATGGCACAATCACCGCGACATTCTCGGAAACACTGAATACGAATACGGTCAGTGTCAGCAGCTTTAAGGTGACGGGCCCGAGCGGTGATGTGAGTGGGGCCGGATCAAGCGTTACAGTGACAGGCGGCAACAAGGTGGTATTCACGCCGCCAACTGCAGGCTTGGCTTTCAACACCGACTATACCGTCACGCTGACCACGGCCATCAAGGACGTTGCAGGCAATTCTTTTGCTGGCAAAACGTGGACGTTCAACACCGGCAGGAAGATTGCCGCCGGTGGCTATCACGCCTGCATACGCTATGACGATGGCGCAGTGAAGTGCTGGGGTAGCAACGACAAGGGCCAGCTGGGCCTGGGAAATACCAGTCCTCGTGGTGTATTGCCCAATCAGATGGGTACTAACCTTCCGGTCGTCAAACTCGGTCCAGACGGTGAAGGCTGGAAAGCCATCGAGCTGACTGCAGGTGAGGCCTTCACGTGTGCGCGTATCGTCAATCCTGCCTTGACTCAGAAGGTCAAGTGCTGGGGCTTCAATGACAATGGCGAGCTGGGTCTGGGCAACACTGCCAATACTAATGTAGGCAATACCTCGGTCAATGATGTTGCCCTTATGAATGGCATCGATCTGGGCTCGGGCACCGTGGTGGAAATCGAGTCGGGCGCTGCGCATTCCTGTGCCCGCTTTGCCGATGGTTCGATCAAGTGCTGGGGACTTAATACAGAAGGTCAGTTGGGTGTGGGCGATACCGTTAGCCGTGGCGACAGTGGCGCGGTGGGTCATGAGATAACGGCGGTGAGCCTGGGCACCAACCTGAAAGCGGTCAAGCTGGTTGCTTATGGTGGTTACCTCTCGTGTGCCATCCTGCAGAACACCAGCACCTCCGTGAAGTCGTTGAAGTGCTGGGGTGAGAACACCTGGGGCCAGTTGGGTCAGGGTGATACCAATTCCCGCGGCAACGAAGCCGATGAAATGGGTGATAACCTGCAAGCCATTCCGCTGGGTGCAGAGCCCTTGCAGGCCTTTGCCGCCAGCGGACATGCCTGCGCCGTGCTGGCCAATGGCACGCTGAAGTGCTGGGGTAACAATGGCTGGGGTCAGCTTGCCGTCGCTGGTGGCAACGATGCGCCCGCCAATCCGGCTGTTTGCGAACAAGTGGCACCGTTGAAGACGGATTCGTGTATCGGCGATGCGCCGAATGAAGTGGCCGCTCACGTAATCGATGTGGGTACGGGTCGTACCATCAAGCAGATCGCAGGCGGTGATCGTCAGACCTGTGCGCTGCTGGACAACAACGATGTCAAGTGCTGGGGCTTCAATGCCTATGGTCAGTTGGGTCGCGATGACACGAATGACTTCGGCGACAACAATGGTGAGAATGTCAACACCATGCCCGCGATTGATCTCGGTGCTCCTGCCAGTATCGATGCACGTTCGACATTGGTCTTGGGCACCCCGGTGGAGTTGACTGGCGGCGGCTTCTTCGAATGCGTCCACTTCTCGTCAGATCTGGTCAAGTGCTGGGGCCATAACGGTAATCAGAATGGTGTCAGTGGCCAGGGTGGCCAGTTGGGTCAGGATGCTCCGGCAACTGATAACTACGGCGACCAGACGGGTGAGATGGCCCTCCTGGGGTCCATGAATCTGGATCGCTGATAACAAGTAAAAATGAGCCGCGCGTGACAGCAATGCCACGCGCGGTTTTTTTATGCCTGCTGCCTGGTGCGGTGTTATCGGGTTATGTGGTGCTTAGTCGGGCTGGTTTATGTCATTCAAGTCACAGTTATGCAGGGTCATGTGTAATATCGTCCTCATTCATTTAGAGATCCGATCGCCAGACATGATGTACGTGCCCAGGCTTACAGCAGGTTCCGGGCTGCTGTTTGCAGGAAGGCTTGCATGAGTGATGCGAATACTGGTCGCATATCCGGCACGCGTGGCTGGTGGGCGACGGTCGCACTGCTGGTTGCCGGGTTTCTGATCTGGACCTCTGGTGAGTTGCTGCAGGCTACTTCTGCGCGCTGGCAGGATACCTCCGGCTACCTGGCGCATGCGCTGTATATCGCCGAACACGGTGGTTTCTGGGGCTTCCTGCGCGAGTGTTTCACCGGCACCTTCCCCATCACGGAACGCCATCCACTGTACATGCTGATGCTCGCGCCGTTTGCCGAGCGCACTGCCGGTTTCTTCATGATCGCCAAGGTCATTGATCTGATGACCGGGCTGGCCGTATTGCTGTCCTTGATCTGGATGGTCATGCGTCGTTATGGTCAGGGGCCGGCGCTGATTGCGGGCGTCCTGTATGCCATGAGCAGTTCACTGGTGGTTGCCAGTTCGCATGTCGACAACGACATGCAGTTTGTATTGTGCACGCTGTGGACCTGGTGGCTCCTGACCGAGCCCGCAGCGCCACAGGATTCACGCGATGCAATGCCTGCGGCAACCACACGTTTTGCGCTTGCCGGTCTGTGGCTGGGGCTGGCGTATCTGGCCAAGTCGCCGGCCGTGCTCATGGGGGTTGCAGTGGTAGTCGCAGGTTTGTGGTGGACACGCGCCCGGTTTGTCGCTGATCGCCGCGTGTGGCTGTTTCTGGCTGTAACCGCGCTGGTGTCTTCGCCGCTGGTGGTGCGCAATCTGATCGGCTACGGCACGCCTTTTTATGAAGGCATCAACTCGCACATCATGTGGATCGATCGCTGGACGGACATTGGCGGCGAGCAATCGAACATCCATTACGATCAGTATGGTGTCACGACCATCGAGCGCAACGGCATGCCGACCGCCGCTGAATATTTCCGCACTCATTCCTTGCTTGATGTTGCCGGGCGGCTGGGTGGCGGGTTCGTGAATGAATTGCGCAATGTCATACCGACGGCGCTCGGTCCATCTTTGGGCATACCGCGTTATCGCTGGGTCGGTTTCGGTGTATTTGCGCTGGCACTGGCCGGGTGGTGGTTGCGACGCAGATCATGGGATGCCTGTCTGGTGTTTTTCTGGTCGGCGGCGTTTCTGGCGTTTTTCAGCTGGGACACCATGTTTCCGGAGATTCGCTATCTCGCGCCGCTGGTGCCGGTGTGGATTGCCTTCGCAGCGCATGCTGCGTGGCAGGCGTGGTTGCGTATCACCAGTCCCGGCCTGGCGCTGCGCACCGCCCAGAGTGTTGTATGGGTGACGGTTCTTGCCACGCTGGGATGGACGGTTGCCAATGGCGCATACCACCGCCCACCCGCACTGATGGAAGCGTCGCCTTCGTATCTCCGGTTTGTTGACTGGCTGAACAACACGCTCACCAACAATGAAAAGATCATGATTGGTGAGACGCGCGAATTTCATGGCCTGATCTGGCTGGTGGAGCGGCCGGTTGGCGTGGTGCTCATGTCGGATTCAACAACGCTGGAAGGTTTCCTGCGCTATCTGCGTGAACGCAATGTGCGTTATCTGTTGATGCACCCGGAATATCTCACCGGCGCCAACCGCGCGCTGGCAGCGGCACTGGCGCCGTATTTTGCAGTTGGCAGCAACGGGATGCTCATCGAACAGCAACCTCTGCCGGGATGGCGTCCTGTGTATCGGGATGATCCCGCGGTGGGCCATTTTGTTGTGTACGAACCTGATACCGTGGCGACTCCATCGGGAGTTTCGCCATGATTTCAGCCTTGTTGTCACGCAGCGCTTTCCATCACTTCATGCGTTTTGCGGCGGTGGGACTCTGCGGCACGGCTGCGCACTACTCGATCCTGTGGGGGCTGGTCGAATTTGCTGCAACGCCGGTGCTGGTGGCGACCAGCATCGGCTTTGCAGCTGGTGCGCTGGTGAATTATGCGCTCAACCGGCGCTTTACCTTTGATTCCGACAGGACACATACAGATGCACTGCCAAAATTCATGACGGTTGCCCTGCTGGGCGCCGTCATCAACGCCCTGATCGTCAAGCTGCTTAATCTGCAGCTCGGAATGTACTATCTTCTTGCGCAGCTGTTTGCAACCGGCACAGTGCTGATCTGGAATTTTGCAGTCAACTACCTGTGGACCTTCCGGCGATGAATGTTGCGCAGACAGACAATCGGATGATCAGGATGGTCATCAATGCCGATGACTTCGGCTACTTCGATCAGGTGTCGCGCGGCATCATTGATGCCATGGAGCGCGGCGTCGTGACCGCAACGGGCGTCATGGCCAATGGCCCCGCGCTGGCGCGCTGGGTGGACAGGCTCCGGGCGTTGCCATCGGTCAGCGTGGGAGTCCATCTGAACGCAACGTTGGGTGTGCCGTTGACTGCGCAAATGCAGGCGGCCTTGCAACAATGGCACGGTCTGTTTCCTGCCAAAGGCGAATTTGCGTTTGCCGTGCTGCGCGGCCAGATTGGGGTCGATGTGGTCCTGCAGGAATGGCGGGCACAGATACAGCAGTGTCTGGATCTGGGACTGACGCTGCATTTTCTCAACTCGCACGAGCATGTTCACATGTTGCCTGCGCTGTATTCGAAGGTTCGTGCGCTGGCGGATGAGTTCGGCATCGGTCACGTGCGTGCGCCACGTGCGGAGTGGGGGCCGAAGCTGAGTCTGGCAGGCTGCATCCGCAGTTCGGTTTTTGCAACAATCCGTGTTTTACTGCCAAGACCGTCGCGCACTGAGCCCGGGCTGATCGGACTGGGACCGAGCGGGCGGTTGAATCATGAATATTTCAAGTGGCGATTCGCGCGTCTGGCGAGAGACCAGGATTACGAATTGATGTGTCATCCCGGTTGGAACGATCCTGCAGCACAGGCGGAACCCAGGCTGGCTGCCTATCATGACTGGGAAGGCGAGCTGCAGGCCTTGATGAGTGAGGATTTTACGAAACTGTTGACCGCAAACCGGATCGCGCCCAGCTCATATGCTGATCTCGACAGGTCGCGGCTACAGTAGCCGCAGAGGAACACATCGGTGAACGAGCGCAGCAACAAACTTCTGAGCATTGTGGTGCCGGCTTTCAATGAATCGGCGGGCATTCAGGCGGCCATACGTACCCTGTCAGAGGTTGCCGGCGCGCTGCCGTACCGGTTTGAAATTGTGGTGGTCGATGATGGCAGTCGTGACGATACCTTCAAACGTGCGGCTGAGATGGTGGATGCCGGGTTTGCCGTGCGCGCAATCCGTCTGTCCCGCAACTTCGGCAAGGAAGCCGGTCTCCTGGCAGGCTTGCAGCATGCCAGGGGTGATGCAGTGATTACCATCGACGCCGATCTGCAGCATCCGCCCTCCCTGATCCCGGACATGGTAAGTGCCTGGGAGCAGGGCGCGAAAATCGTGCATGGCGTCAAGCGCGATCGTGGTGACGAGCCATGGCTGGCAACCGCGAGGGCCTTCGTGGTGAACAAACTGATCACGGCCATGGGTGGCATCAACGTTCAGAACTCATCCGACTACAAGCTGCTGGATCGTGCCGTGGTGGACATCATCAGCAAGTGCTTGCCGGAACGCAGCCGCTTCTATCGCGGCCTGGCCAGCTGGGTTGGATTCAAACAGGTCACACTTGAATTTGACGTGGCAGCGCGACAGAGCGGCGCCAGCGGCTGGACACTGCATTCGCTGATTGCCCTGTCATTGACCGCCATGGTCAGTTTCACCAGCGCGCCGTTGCGCATTGTCAGCGTGCTCGGTGTGATGACCTTCCTGCTCGGTGCTGCGGTCGGCACTGACGCCCTGCTGTCATGGATGCGTGGTGATGCCGTTTCCGGTTTTACCACCATCATTTTTACACTTATGTTCATCGGCAGTTTCATCATGATCAGTCTGGGTGTCATCGGCGAATACATCGCCAAGATATATGATGAGATCAAGCATCGGCCGACTTTCATCGTGGACGAAATACGCGACAGGGACGATTGACCGAATGAGTCGCAGGCAGAGTTCGAGATCGCCGGCTTGAAGTCCGCAACACACAACTCGTTGCGCGATGGTCGCGTTGACTCCATCCGCGGGTTGCTGCTGATCATGATGACGCTTGATCACTTCGGTGGCCTGTTTTCCAGACTGACGGATCAACCCCTGGGTTTTGTGTCGGCGTTGCCGGGATTTATCATGATGTCCGGATTCCTGTATGGCCGCATCTACGGCCAGATCGCCAACCGGGACGAGCATCTGTGGATGAAGAGTCTCTCCAGGGCATGGCTGATCTATCGCTATCATCTTGCCCTGCTGGTATTCATCTTTCTCCTGATCGTATTGTCGCCGCTGCACGCGGTGCCGCTGGATGAGATGGTTCGGCCATTCTCGCTGCATGGCAATGCAGTGTTTTACGCGCTGATGTCGTTGTTGCTGCTGCATGAGCCGGTGCTCATGGATATCCTGCCGGTGTATGCCTTGCTGGTCCTGATTTCACCGTTGGCTGTTCTGGCGTTCCGGCGTGGCGCGGGATGGCTGGTTGTGGTGGCCAGCCTGGGTTTGTGGTGGTTGTCACTTCATGTTGGCAATCCCGTGACGTGGTTGTCGGACGAGCTGTGTGGCGACTGCCGGTATGGATACATCAATATTCTGTCCTGGCAACTGGTCTGGGTAATCGGGCTGGCCATCGGTTTTCCAGGCAATGGGGCTGCATGGCTGCGCTTCGCGAGGCGACCTGCAATATTGCTGTTGTCCCTGGGCATCGCTGTGGGCTTGTTCCTGTTGCGGCACGGCTGGATAGCAGGCACCTACGACGCCTATCATGGCGTGAACAAGTTGAGCGAATTGCGGGTGCTCAACCTGGTTGCGTTGCTGGTACCGCTGACTGTGCTCATTTCACGCCTGCCGAAACGGTGGGAGATCCCCTGGGTGGGATTGCTGGGCCGCTATTCACTGCAGGTATTTGCCTTCCATGTAGCCATGGCGTATCTGTTGCTGCCATTCGAAGCCATGATCATCGCCCGGGAAGGGGATATGGCTTACGCCGCGTTCACGCTGGTGGTGGTGGCACTGCTTTTTGTCCCGGTATTCTGGCAGCGCTATCGCGATTCAGAACTGCGTCAGAGGGCGAGATGACGCCTCGGTGACATCTTGAATTGCCGTGGCCAGAATGAGGCTTGCGAAGCCAGATGGTCAGGGGCAAGAAACTGGTTCAGGGTGACATCTCCGTGTTTTGCTGCGGACGATCCCAACCCGGTGGGAACCTAGCCACGATTGCGCTGGCCGTTTTGCCGGTGACATGCGCTCCGTCGGACAGATATAGATCACCGCTGTCGTCAAAGACACGACACTTGTTGGCGTCACACATCATCAGATGCGGATAGACGCGATCAATGTTCATGCCTGATGGCAGGCTTTCGATCATGGCGGTGAGCGCGTCCGGTGGCACCTTCGGGCCGGGCAAGTAAAGTGAGGCCGTCGTGCCGAGAACATAAGCCCGGCGCAGCGCTGCATTGAACTGATCCTTGTCGCCGGGGTGCGGCATTACGACGATGACCCTCTTGTGCGCGGCAGTCAGTCGTTCAAGCATGTCCCGGAATGCATCGGCCACGCTGCTGCCTTGTCGGGTGGCAGCCAGAATTGGCTTGCCTTCCGCATTTGTGGCGTCGAGATACCACAGGTAGCTGCTGGTAAGAATGACCGTGTGGATCTCGGGTGTCTGGAGCACGTAGTCGAGCGTGCGAGTATTGAAATCCCGGCATGACTGCGGAAAGTCTGCTGCTGGAATGCGCTGCGGATCGTCCCAGATCGTGCCGGTTATCGAGGGACACATGTGCATGATGAAACGGTAGCCGCTGACCTGATCCTGCTTCGCTACCGTATCTATCGCGGCCCAGAGAGTATCTGCGAACGAGTCACCCCACAGGGCAAAAGTGGGATTCCGTGCCTGGTCACCGATTCGGCACGAGGCCGGAAAGTTTGTGCCGCGCAATTCCCGACATGCATCGGGTGAAGATATTTCTTCTGCAAGCCCGTGGAATGCCGGTTTTTCCGAGGTGATGAAAACATATGCGCCGGCCTGCACCAGCAGCGGCAGCACCGCGAACACAAGTACGGTTCGTGAAAAATGCCAGTCCAGTTTGCGCAGTGTCTCTTCGACAAAGCGCCATGACAGGCTGGCCAGGAGCAGTACGCCGCAGAACAGACCGACTTTCTGTACGCCGGTGATTTCGATGTCGAAGTAGTGGAGGAATGCAACGGGAGGCCAGTGCCACAGATAGAGTGAGTAGGAAATCGTGCCGACATGGACGAGCGGCTTGAAACTCAGCAGGGCCTTTACGACAGTGCCGTCGCGCCGACCGGAGTCAATGACCATCGCAGTGCCCAGGCACGGCCAGAAGGCATTCAGACCGGGAAAACGTGAATATGCATTCAGCAGCACATTGGGCGCGAGTATCAGCATCAGGCCCAGCAGCGCCTGCGATTGAGCGACGATCGGTTTACCTCGCCAATGTCCTTCGGGCAGGAACACCAATAGCGCGCCAAGCAGGAATTCTCCTGCGCGTGTAGGCAGCAGGAAATACGCGCCGGTAGCCTTGAATCCGGCGCCCCACTCAGCCAGGGCAAAACTCCCGACGATGATGACGCCTACCACGAACGGTACGTGTTTGCTGCGGACACATCGGAGCAGCAGCACCAGCGTCAGCGGCCAGATCAGATAAAACTGTTCTTCGACCGAGAGTGACCAGTTGTGCAGCAACGGTAGTTCATCGGACGCGGTGCCAAAGTAACCGGTCGTTTCGCGCCAGAAGTAGATGTTGGAAGCGTACAGGGAGCTGGCGATCAGGCTCTTCGTCAGGACCAGCAACGATGTTGGCAACATCAGGAACCAGCCCGCCAGCAAGGTCAACATTCCGACCAGCTGAAATGCCGGCAGAATGCGCTTCATGCGCCGGTTGTAGAACTGCACGAACGAGAATCGGCCAGCGCTGATGTCCTGCGCGATGATTCCGGTAATGAGAAATCCGGAGATGACGAAGAAAATATCGACCCCGACATAGCCACCGGACACACCGGTGACACCAAGGTGGAACAGGCACACGCCGAGCACGGCGATGCCGCGAAGTCCCTGGATATCGTGGCGGTACTGCATGTGCTGGGATTTTATTGAAACGACAACCTGCAAAGCGTCACTGCTGTGACCCGTCTGACGTGTCCAGGGCATCCAGTTTTGCGATGACGTCTGTCTGAGCGGGTATCAACCGCTGTGCGTTTGTTACATAAACTTTCTGCAGCACCTCGTCCGGCAGGTCAAGGCCATAGACGCGCCAGTTGCCTTGCTTGGTCAGTCCGAACAACGGGTATTCGATGTATTCGTTGTCGGTCTCCAGGAACTCAAGATAGCTGCGGAACATGCGTTCAGGTGTCCAGCCGTTCCCGTCCTTGTCCAGTCCATAGCCGCCGTCGGTGCCGAACAGGATCCGGTCCTGGTAGCGGATGAAAAAGCGGCGCGCGGAATACGGCTCCCTGCCGAGCTCCTGTACCACCGACGACATGTCCACGTAGTAGTTGGGATATTTGTCCAGCAGATATGCGGCATACGCGAGGTTGTCGGGGTTCATGCCGAAGTGCGCGCCGATGAAGTTGGTATGAGGATGGCGTGCCAGCAGGCGCTCGCGCTGCTGCATCAGCTCCAGCTGCGAGGGTACGTTCTTGCCATACAGGCTCCAGCCCGGGTTCTCCAGCAGTTCCTCGTAGCGTTCGTTATGGGCGTCGATCGGGTGCCAGAAAGAAACAGGCTCGCCCGTGTGCACGAGCACCGGTATGCCCAATTGGCCAGCCAGTTCCCAATAGGGATCAAGCCGGGCATCGTCAATCGGGACCACTTTCCCGTTGCTGTCTATCTGTCCCAGACCGAAGGACTTGTTTTCCTTGATGCCGCGCGCGCCCATGCGAGCTGCTTTCTTGAGCCATGCCACCTGTTCGGCGACACCGTTTTCGTGGGTTAGCGCGCCCGGGTCGGGCTTGACGAACATGATGAAGCGGTCGGGATATTTTGCGTAGAAGTCCCTGGCGAAGTGCTCGAACATGCCGGGCAGGCCGCCGAGATTGACGACCTTGTCGATACCGGCCGCGTCCATGGCGGCGACCAGGCGTTCAGCGTCGATCGATTCGGGCAATGACTCAAGGTGAAAGTGCACGTCGATAGCCGGGTATCGGGCGCGCAGGATTGGTTTACGTTGCAGCTGCAGCGTCGATTGCGGGTCATACCTGGACAAGACAATGTCCCTGCCCAGCAGGATGGTGACGTTGTCCCGGTATCTCTCCAGACTGAACAG
Source organism: uncultured Pseudomonadota bacterium (assembly GCA_963748005.1). Classification (GTDB taxonomy): domain Bacteria; phylum Pseudomonadota; class Gammaproteobacteria; order Steroidobacterales; family Steroidobacteraceae; genus CAILZL01. The sequence goes on along the minus strand of CAVVHH010000002.1, from coordinate 75,613 downwards.
GTTGGCCAGTGGATACGCCTGCTGGAATTCGTAAACGCCGCCGCCGGCAGCCGCAAATAACATGGCAATCCCTGCGGCGCGCAGGTAGTGGAAGCGACGGCTCATGAACAGCCATGCCACGATGGCCAGGGCCAGCAGACCAATGATGGCCGCGACGACCCGCTTGTGCGACAGCAACTGGCTGGCCAGCGCGTTTTCCTGCAGTCTTGCAACCAGTGAAGTTAACGGCAGATTGAGCAGCAGTACGACAAAAAGGAGCAACGCGGCAAGTAGCACCGCGATTGCGTGTTTTGGGGAACGGACGCTGAATGGCGACATGACGTAACGAAACCACGAAGCAAATGGCCGACACGAACATATACCACAGTCGTCGTCGGTCCAAGAGACGGTGAGTCAGGTTATGTTCGGCAGCGTCGTAATTAAACTTGTAATGTATGGCTTGCAGGTTGCCAGCCGTTGCGGATCAGGAGCAGTCAAGGGTGAATGAATCGGAAGTCAAAGAACGCGCTCTGGCGGGCGGTGTGTCCGCTGGGAGCGTGCCACCGATTTTGATGCTGGGCGACCACTTCGGCTATGCAGGAGGCGTGGCCCACGGGGCCACGGTGTACTTCCTGAATGTCTTGCCGGCGCTCAAACAGGCGGGCATTGATCTGACGGTGTGCTTTCTCAGAGAACCGCACCCGGCCGCTGACGCACTCAGGAAGGCCGGCATCGAACCGATTTTTCTGTCGGCGCGTCGTGCCAATCCGTTTGTCGTGTTTCGTGTTGCACGTCTGGTGCGACAGCGTGGTTGCCGGATCATTCATGCTGCGGGATTCAAAGCCACGCTGATTGCACGGGCGGTTGGCCACATGATGGGCGTGCAGGTGATCGTGCACCTGCATGATATGAACTATCCGGGCAGGACAGTCGGTTTGCTGCATCGCCTGCTGGCCGGGCCGGAGGATCTGGGTATATGCGTGTCCCGGGCCGCTGGCGAGCTGGCCGTCCGGGGCTACTACCTGCGCGAATCTCGATGGCGCGTGGCCTACAACGGACTGAAGCTGGAGGACTTGCGTAACAGGGCAAGTTCAGCTGGACGATCGCGCCGTGCAACCCTGGAAATCAGCGAACAACAGCCGGTCATTGCCATGGTGGCGCGCATGTACTCCATCAAGGGACATCGTGGCTTGCTGCGCATCATGTCACGCGTCGTGACGGCTCTACCGCAAGCTGTATTGCTGCTGGTGGGCGATGGCCCGGAACGGCCGGTAGTGGAGAGACTCATCCGCGAGCTGGGTTTGCAGGCCAATGTGCGCTTGCTCGGGCACCACGACGATGCAGTGGAGTTGATGGCAGCGGCGGACATTGTCGTGGTTCCGTCGCTGCAGGAGGGCTTGAGCCTGGTGGCGATAGAGGCACTGGCGATCGGCAGGCCCGTTGTTGCCTATGCGGTGGGCGGTCTGCCTGAAGTCATTACCGATGGTGTGGACGGTCGCCTGATTGCACCACAGGACGAAGCGGCCTTCGCTGGGGCGGTGGTTGGATTGTTGCGTGATCCGTCGGTGATGCAGTCCTATGGGGAGCAGGGCAGGGCGGCGGCCGGGCGTTTCAGTCTGGAGCATCATGTCGAAGTGCTCATGGGCTGCTATCGTGAGCTGGCTGGTGGCGGCGAGAGCAAGCATGAGTCTTCGGAAAAAATTTAAGGATGCCTGGCGCAAGAATGTGCCGGAGCTGGTGGCGTGGTGGAACGGCGATCTGCCTCAGTTTGTCACCGCGCCCCGGCCGCGTGAGCCGCTGGGAGGCGTGCCGGTATTCTGCTACCACGTCGTTGACGCCGAATCATTCCGCGCCGATTTGCGGTTCCTGCGCCACAATAACTACACCACATTGAGCGCCAGCGAGCTTGTGCAGTATCTGGAGGGCACGCGCGATGTTCCCCAGCGATCGGTCGTGCTGGCATTCGACGACGGGCCACGCAATTTTCATGACGTGGCATTTCCGCTGCTGCGAGAGTTCGATGCCAGGGCGGTTGCATTCATCGCCCCGGGTCTGCACGCCGACGCTGCTGCAGGTGATGACGTCGAGGCACGTCCGATGACGTGGCAGGAGATACAAGTCATTCATGCCTCGGGATTGGTAGAGTTTCAGTCGCATACACTGGAAAGTCGCTTCGTTCCACAGTGGCCGCGGCCGGCTGCGCTTGCCGGCTGTGATCCGGAGATAGAAGCGCCGCGTCGCGGCCCGGCCTTGCCATTTGTTCAGGATCTGGCCGCTTCGCGTGAGATGATTCAGGCGCACCTGCCGGGAGCCAGGGTTGAGCAGCTGGCGTTTCCCATGTATGTCGGCAGTGAAGCAGCGGTCAGCAGCGCCCGCCAATTGGGTTTCACAGCCTGTCATTGGGGAATTGTGTCGGGACGGGCGCTCAATCGGCGCGGCGATTCGCCGTTTCATATCTGCAGGATCAGCGACGAATTCCTGCGGCGGTTGCCGGGCGAGGGCCGGGCAAGCCTTGCGCAAATTGTGCGCGAACGCCTGCGGCGCGCCCGACTTGGACGCGACTGGCGCCAGCGTTACGGCGAACTGCCGGTGTGATTGCGCACGTACGTCTGACGAATCTGTTGGGAAGTTAATGTCCAAATTGATACGAATACTGATTTCGGTCGGATTGCTGGCGCTGGTGATCGGCTTCGCCGACTGGCATGCCGTGTGGAATGTACTGCGCAGCGTGTCTCTGGGCTGGGTGACCATGGTGCTGGTGATTGCGATACTGGATCGCATCATCACCAACTACCGATGGCAGATTCTGTTGGCCGGACGTGGTGTGAGCATTGGCTTTCTTGCGCTATTCAAGGTGCAGTTGGCGGCGAACTTCATCGGCGCATTCCTCCCGGGATTCATCGGTGTCGATGCGGTGCGCATCGCCGCCCTGTGTCGCTCCGGCGAGCCGACGGCACCGGTGTTCGCAGCAACACTGGTGGATCGTGCGACCTTGGCCATTGCGACGCTTGTCGCAGGGGCGCTGGCGGTGGGGTTGCTGGCGCATGATCGTGTTCCGGAGCACATTGTCCGGTTCGTACTGGTGCTGACGGCAATTGCGGTGGTATTGGTCGCCATTGCGCTGCAGCCGATTATTCGTCGCAGGGTGCGAAAGATGTTCTTGCCGCTGGTGCCGGAGCGTCTGCGTCATCGCGTCGCGGAGATCGCCGAAGCTTCGCTGGCGTATCGGCATCAGGCGCCGCTGGTCATGGAAGTGGCCGTCGCAACCGTCGTGCTGTTCGCAGTCCGTATAGGGTTTGCCAAGGCCGTGGCTTATGCCTGCGGTGTGGATCTGAGCTGGCAGGATCTGTTGCTGGTCATTCCGGTATTATGGGTTGTGGTGATGCTGCCCATCACAGTGGGTGGTATCGGTGTACAGGATGCAGGCTATGTGGTGCTGATGGGATTGATCGGCGTTGCTGCGCCAGTGGCGGTGAGTATGTCGCTGGTCGAGCATGTGGTGGCTCGGCTGGCCAGCCTGCCCGGGGTATTGTTCTTCAATGAAGTCACCCGGTCCAGGGTCGCTGTCTCCAGTTGCTCTGAGTGACGCGGACTTTCTTCATGTTGCAGTAGCACGATATTCTGTAGCGAATGACCGCTTTGAGCTTTGTTGGTCGCACTCAGTCACCGTGGTGTTTTCCTTGACACTCATAGTTCGTTCCCTTAAATTGCGCCCCCTCGTTGTGGGGCCATAGCTCAGCTGGGAGAGCGCTTGCATGGCATGCAAGAGGTCGGCGGTTCGATCCCGCCTGGCTCCACCAGATCCTACAACCAGATTTCGAGTTTTAGGCCAGCGTCCCCATCGTCTAGAGGCCCAGGACACCGCCCTTTCACGGCAGTAACAGGGGTTCGAATCCCCTTGGGGACGCCATTTCTTCGATGCTGAATCCTCTAAGGCATCGTCAGGCACTGATAGAATTCAGCAGCCCGGCAGTTGGCCCGTGTGTTATCCGGCCCGTGTGTTTCCGGTAAGCTCCGTGGATTTGTGCTCAAGCTGCGTAAAGCCATTACGCGCCTGGATTTTCCCCTGCGCTTGTTCAGGGCTCAGCTCCCACGTCATAGACCTGAATAGATGACACATCAGCGGATGGCATGTGATGACGACCTGCACGATGCTCCCGAGCACGCTACCTCAGTACGGTGAGTTTCCGATTCCAATTGCGCTATCCATCCAAAGCAATGCTGTGGATTTGACGTACTCAGCACGCAGATGTGCGTAGTCCATGTAAATTGGAACACCTGAGTTGTCCGTCAGCGGGCAGCGTTGTTCGGGACACATGTAGTTCGCGGGCACAACAAGCATTGCGCCAGTACGCTTGGCGATACCAGTCAGCAGGCCCAATATGCTTCCCGGAGGAGAATTGCCGGAGTTCTCAGGCCTGAACCCGGGTGTCGCGCTGTTTGCATCGTCCAGCGTAGCCAAGCCTGCTTGATACGATTGTTTGTCATCGGCAAATCCGGGCATGTCCTGCCACGTCTTGGTCAGGGGGATGACAAGCTGCTTGTTGGCAAGTTGAGACTGTCTCGCTTCGGCGTAGTCGATCTTGCCGGTGGGGACTGGGCCGATGATGAATACGCGTGTCCCGTTGGCAATGGCGTTCTGGATATCTGACTCAAGCACTCTGAAAGCCTGTTGCAGGTGGGCATTCGTAGTAATCGGCATGCAGCTGCCGGATTCCAGGATGCAGTCTTCGCCACGCAGGGCTCCATCAGGATAGAAAAAATTTGGCCACCACGCCGAGGATATGACGAGTCGTTGCGGCTGCCTGTCACGAACTGCTTTCCATATCAGATCGGTTGCTTCGCTGCAGTGCTTGCCAGGAGGATAGCCATCAAGATTGCGGATGGGCGGGCACCCAGATCGGGTAACAAACAGTATGGTTTGTGAATAATCCGACTGCGGCGCACCGTATCGCGGATACCATTGCTCGGCGATGGAGTCACCGATGAACATGGTGGTTTCAGTGCTTGACCCTTTACGTTCGCAATAGACGATGTTGTCCCGTTTTGCACAGTTATTGCCGGGATGTTGCCAATCCGTTTTCGCCGCCGCTGCGGCCAGATAGTTGCTCTCGTCGTTATTCAACCGATCGGTGAGTCCATTGGCGAAATAAACCGTCAGTGCCAGGCAAATCAGGACTGTGGCGGAACCACTGTAGGCCAGCGACTCGGTTTTCGGTTTGAGCGTCCGTCCGGTTGACCGCGATGGTAGCTCAATCCAGCGATAGGACAGATAACCAAGCATGAGCGCAGTGGCCATGCCAATTACCCTCGATAGCCAGTCATCCTGCAGTTGTCTGAACGTCAGGCATACTGCAATTGGCCAGTGCCACAAATAAATTGAGTAAGAGGCGTTGCCAAGCAAGGCAGATACCGGATTGTTTGAGATGGGGGACCCGGTGTCCTGCGCCAATATGATCAGCGCTGCGCCTGCGACTGGTATGGCTGCAAAGTAGCCTGGCCATGGGATCCTGGAGTCAAACTGGGATGCTGCGATGACTATTAGCAGCAGTCCGCTGTACCCGAGAATTCGCGAGAGTGTTGGGTTGGGGCTGAAGTATGGCGTGAGAAAATAAACAAGCCCGCCTGCCATCATCTCCCATGCTCGCGTTGGCAGCAGGTAGTAGGAAAACTCCAGATGTCGTGACGACGCCATGATCGACAAGGCCAGTGAGGTGAAAAATGTTGCCGCGATGGCAAGCAGAAGATCCCGGCGTTTTCTGGTTGCTGTCCATACAACAAACATGGCAAGTGGAAACAGCAGGTAAAATTGCCACTCCACCGACAGAGACCAGGTGTGCAGCAGCCATTTTTCTGACGCAACGCTATCGAAATAGCCGGCTTCCTGCCAGTAGATGAAGTTGGAGACAAAGGACAAGCTGGAGGCAGCATGAAGCGACATCGGTGCATAGCTGCGCGGATCAAGTGATAACCAGCCGAAGGCCAGCATGAATGCACATAGGCCCGCCAAAGCTGGAAGAATGCGCCTGGCGCGGGCGCGATAGAAATCCAGTATTGAAAACGAGCCAGCTATCAGTTTGCTGACAATAATCTTTGTCATCAGGAAGCCTGAAATGACAAAGAAGATGTCTACACCAGCAAATCCGCCGCTGAAGCCCGGCACATTGAAATGAAACAGCACGACAGCGGCAACTGCAATGGCGCGAAGACCGTTGATGTCGGGTCGAAAATCGCTGGAATTCTTGCCGGCCGATGACGTCGTCATTGCGTGCTTCAACATTCGCTCTTACCAGGAACCTCTGGCGCAACTACATTGAATCGCGCAATTCCGGGCCTCCGGTCATGCTCGTCGAGGCGTTGTATATCCTCGTTGAACCACTGTGGGTGACCTGGCACTGAACTGATCGGGGTAAGGTGGGTTACAGAGGCAGCATCGCCCCGTCCATTGCGATGCGGACCCGAATCCGTGATTTCGGTATCCAAGATAACACTGCCCGGAGCAAATCGCTGCTCGGCGTTAGTGGAATAGATCCGACTGGTAACTGACTGAGGCGCTCCGTGAATAATGAATTCGGCGGGTAGCTAATTGCAGGAACGTACCGGTGGGGGCAGGTGGCTTTGCCATTGCGCTGCAAAATGGGGCTGCGACCACCGTAGACAACGGTGCGACAGTCGCAGAATTGCGCCAATAGAGTGACGCCCGGCAACGGGCGGCGATGCTGCTTACGGATTGCTGGGCTGAGTTAGCCCCGGTGATCTTTTTGCAAGATTCGTCAGCCGTCGCCCAAGATGAATACAGGGGACTTCCACCCAGCGATGATTGAACCAGGCTATTGTCATCGTGAGGGTGATGCTCATGACGACGATCACCAGAAACTCAGGTAATGGCTCCGTCATTCCAAGGTGATTCAGCTCGCTGAGCAACGTCGGTACGAGCCAGATCAGAACTATCATCTGCACAAGATAGATGGAATAGGAAATCTTGCCTATCTGCAGCACGGCTGGCCGCTTCAGAAATCGACTGACCAGTGAGCTGCGCAGACTCAGCGCGATAATTGCGGCACTGCCTATACTGGTGATGCTCCAGATGATTTTTTCGACCGGCACATCAATCGGCACCATGTGACTGACCAGAAGCCGGCTTTGGTACAGCGCAATACCGGCACCCATCGCCAGCCAGTACTGCGTGGCAGACAGCTTTTCTGCCTGAGCCTTGATCCAGTCCAGATGACGCGCCAGCAAGACACCGATGACGAAAGAGAAATACAGTTGTCCGGTCTTGAGTGTGGTCAGTAATGCGGCTCCCGACAACAGCAGTAGCCAGGAGCTGCGATTCACCATGAGTATGAACAGCGGCATCAGCAAAGAGGCTCGCATCTCGACGCCAAGGCTCCAGTCCTGGGGCAACAGTCGTAACGGAGCCTCTTCTATGGAATCCATGGAATACAGGCACTGCAGCAGGATGTCGCGCAGGCTGGTTTCCGAATGCCAGTACGCCGCAAGCCAGTCCGATATGCCGGGGCTGGTGTCAGGCGCGGTGAATACCGTGACCTTGATAAGAAGGGACAGGAAAAAAACGGCCAGCCACGGCAGCCAGACGCGAGTGACGCGTCGGGTGTAGAAGCTCGCGGTGGCGAGCGAGCGCGGCGTCGTTTCGCCACGCCGGACATATGGTCGGCTCAGTACGAAGCCGCTCAACACGAAGAAGATGGTTACCGCTGCACCGCCATCGAACAAGGCATTGATCAATGGCCATCTGATCCACGAGGTGTCGAGGGACCAATCGAAGGCGCTGGTGATGTGCTCCATGAGTACCGCGAGGGCCGCGAGTCCACGGATACTGTCCAGTTCAAACAGGTGTTCTGCGAGTGACGACGAATCGAGTGAATGTTTCATTAGCAGCCTGTTGAAAAACCACCGATACCGCATGGCATCGGATATTGAAGAACCGTTGTGCCGATGGTTTTTCCATTCCCGCTACCGATTTTCGCCGGCAGCGTTGCGATTCTGAGCGGTTTGAGGGTTGCACCGTTCCTCATAGCGCCTCCATCGGCACCAGATGGCTGATTCGCAGTAGATTGAAGGCGCAAGTCACCAGCTTCACCTGCCCGCGTACCTTGTCGATGCCGCGATACATCATGCGTCGCAACCCGCCGTATTGTTTGGGCCAACCAAAGGTGGTTTCGATCATCTTGCGTTTGCGTTGACTGATCTCGTAGCCTGCATGCCGCGTGGTGCGCGCATCAATGGCCGAGCCACCTTTACGGGCGGTGTTCTGCGCCACATGTGGCGTGATGTCGTGTTCGCGACATTGCGCAACGAACTGGCGCGTGTCAAAGCCCTTGTCGCTGCCTGCGGTGATGGGGCGGTCCTTCGATGCCTTCTTCAGCATCGTCAGCGCCACCTCGCGCTCGTGAACGCTTGCCGCCGGTTCGACCTTCGCATCGACAATCAAGTGATTGCGATTCTCTACCAGGTGATGCACGCCGTACCGCAGCCGGGCTTCCATTCCTGAGCCCTTGCGCATCAGCTCGGCATCCGGATCCGTGCCCGACTCATGCGTCTGGTTGCTACGCCGCTCGTGGCGAAAGTCCCGCTCTTTGCCACCAGACTCACTGTCATCATCCTTGCCGTCCTTGGGCTTGAAGCTCTTGTGTGAGGCCCACGCATCGATCAACGTACCATCGACGCTGAAGTGTTCCGCCGATAACAGCCGATGCCGCTGCGCGATCTTCAAGACCAACTTGAACAAGCTCGTCATCAGCGACTCATCCAGCAGCCGCTCCCGGTTCTTGCTGAAGGTGGCGTGATGCCACACCGCATCGTCCATCTCCAACCCCACAAACCAGCGGTACAACATATTGAAACGGATGTGCTCCACCAGCTGCCGCTCGCTGCGAATCGTGAACAGCACCTGCAACAACGAGGCGCGGATCAAGCGCTCCGGCGCAATCGAGGTCCGTCCCTCATCGGCATACAAGCGCTCCAATTTCCCATCCAGCTCCTTCAATGCCTGATCCACCAGCTTGCGGATTGCCCGCAACGGATGCTCCTTTGGCACAAAATCCTCCACCGTCTTGGTGATGAACAACGAAGGCTGACTGACATCGGCTCCGCGCATGCTGTTGTTCCGCTTGATGATTCGGTGCCGTGCATTTTATCAGCCGCACGCTATAACTTTGAGTTTTTCAACAGGCTGTTAGGATCCCGATTGGCGCGGTGCGATGCAAGCGGGCAGTGCCGACCCTGTGGGCCGGCCTGTGTCCGTACCAGCGCTTTGATCAGTCACTGGAGTGAGGATGTGCGCCATCAAGGCCGTACGTCGTTCACTTGCGTGTGCCCGTTTTATAGTTATTCGATTGCTACCTGTCGTATCGATGGTGATCATCCAGGGAGTGACCAACGTCCAATTGGCCACTCACTCACTTGCGTTGTTATTGTGTTCTTGCAGAGCTGGACAATGTCTTGAACTGGACAGCGACGCAACGACAATTTAACCAAACAGCAATGTCATACGCGAAACCCACTATGCGCCCGGCGGTTCTGATGGAGCCGGTGGGCGCTCGGCGGATTCGAAGTGCGCAGGCGGCAAATGTGTGGATTCGCGACTCGCCGCGTTGTTTACGTTTGCGTTGAAATCGGCTTCTGCCGGACGATTGTCGCCAGCGGTGACATGGTCAGAAGTGGATGTGCCGGAACTGGACGTGCCGCTTTGCACTGCGACATTTCCGTTGGTGCCATCGTTGGGATTGAATGGTCGGCCATCTCCGCCGCGCCCGCGCCCGCCTCGACGGCGTCGATTGCGGCGACCCCGACGTTGCTCACCTTGCTGCTGCCCGTCTGTCGGGAAGGCATCGGCCTGTGTATTGGGGTGCGTATTGGTCGGCGCGTTCGGTTCAGCGCTGATAACGCCTTCCTGTGTGGGCGCGGTGGGCGGTGCAGGACGTTGTGCATCGCGTTCACGACGCCGCTCCTGCTGTTCGCGCTGCCGCTGGGCGTATTGCTCACGGCGTTGCTCATCGCGGTGACGATCATCACGACGTGGCTCGGTACGCTGCTCTGGGCGCGCTTCATTGCGGGTACTAATGGCACGGTTGTCATCACGACGAACTTCGCGTTTGTCGTCGCGATCCCGGCCGCGACCACCACGGCGATCATTGCGCTCGTGCCGTCCGCGTTGCGGACGCTCATGGCGTTCTGGGCGGCGCGCCGGTGTACTGCTGGCGGCTGCAACACTCTCGGTCGTGTCACTGCTTGCGCCGCCAAAGAAGAAACGCCACAGCGCGACAAAGATACCAACACGCTCCGGCTGCACTTGCGCCGCCGGTTGCTCGCTGGCAATGGGCGCAGGCGCGGCCGGCATGATGGTGGTGACGGCCGCTTGCGGAGTGACCGGCTGGTGTTCGTCGCGATTGGCAACGGCATCCACATCCACCGTAGGCTGCTGTGCCAGTTGGTAGCTGGTAGGCCGATTTTCATCCGCCGGTACTTCATCGTCGCGCAGGCGACGAATTTCGTAGGCAGGCGTATCCATGTACTTGTTGGGTACCAGGATGATTTCTGCCTTGGTCTTGGTTTCGACTTCGTTGAGCCACTCACGCTTCTCGTTGATCAGGAAGGTGGCGACATCAACCGGTAGCTGCGCAATGACTTTGGCGGTGCGATCCTTGCGGGCTTCCTCACCGATCAGGCGCAACAGTGTCAGGGCCAGTGATTCCACACTGCGAATGCGGCCCATGCCGCCGCAACGCGGGCAGGCGTGATGCGTGGCTTCGGTGATCGACGGACGCAGGCGCTGCCGCGACAGTTCCAGCAGACCGAAGCGCGAAATGCGGCCAATCTGGATGCGGGCGCGATCCTGTTTGACCGCATCGCGCAGTCGATCTTCCACCGCACGCTGATTCTTGGTGGACTCCATGTCGATGAAGTCGATGACAATCAGGCCGCCAATGTCGCGCAGGCGCAGCTGGCGGGCGATTTCGTCGGCAGCTTCCAGGTTGGTGTTGGTCGCCGTGGTTTCGATGTCGCTGCCGCGGGTGGCACGGGCCGAGTTGATGTCGATGGACACCAGGGCTTCGGTCTGGTCGATGACGATCGAGCCGCCTGAGGGCAGATTGAGCGAATGGGCGTGCGCCGATTCGATCTGGTTTTCGATCTGGAAGCGGGTAAACAGCGGTACTTCGTCTTCATACAGCTTCAGTTTGCGCAGGCTGTTGGGCATGAAGCGCTGCATGTAGTCCTGGCCCTCGGCAAACACCGCCGGGCTGTCCACCAGCACTTCGCCAATGTCATCCGACAGGTAGTCGCGCAGGGCGCGGATCACCGGCTTGGATTCCTGATAAATCAGGAATGGGGCGGGGCGGGTGGCGGCTTCCTGGATGGCCTTCCAGACCTCCTGCAAATTGCTGACATCCCATTGCAGCTCTTCGGCAGAACGGCCGACGCCGGCGGTACGCACGATGGCGCCCATACCTTCGGGCAGGGTGACGCTGTCGAGTGCTTCGCGCAGCTGTTCGCGATCCTCGCCTTCGATACGGCGCGAGACGCCGCCGGCGCGCGGATTGTTGGGCATCAGTACCAGGAAGCGACCCGCCAGGCTGATAAAGGTGGTCAGGGCGGCGCCCTTGTTGCCACGTTCTTCCTTCTCCACCTGCACCATGATTTCCTGGCCTTCACTGACCATGTCACGGATGTTGCGGCTGCCGTGGTTGCTGCCGTCCTTGAAGTACTCCTTGGATATTTCCTTCAGCGGCAAAAAGCCGTGGCGGTCGGCGCCGTAGTCAACAAAGCAGGCTTCGAGGCTGGCTTCGACGCGGGTAATGCGTCCCTTGTAGATGTTGGCTTTTTTCTGTTCCCGTGACGGGATTTCGATGGCGAGGTCATAAATACGTTGTCCGTCAACCAGAGCAACGCGCAACTCTTCCTCTTGAGTTGCATTCACTAACATTCTTTTCATGGTCCCCTACTCGCGTAGATGGGGGCCGTGGAAGAGCGGCAGGCGGGTGCGATGCGCGGGAGGATGCTGGGATCACGCCGGGTGGTCCGGTGTCTGGACGGTGAACGAGCGGTACTCAGTTCAATGCTCAAACAAAGGGCTCCACCAGGAGCGCTCTACGCCGGTGTCAACCGGCCGATGATCGAAGGCGGCTGCATGAGCCAATAATCCTTCCATCACCGCAGTAATCCTGCCGAATCTTGCGGCCCGCCCGGTGCGCTTGTGTCACTGACCCAACGCCCGAGTTGCGGGTTTGGCGTCAGCGTTCCAATCGGCCGAGCGATGGTTCTGACTGGCCCTGGATTTAACCCAGATGGCCTGTCATGTCAGAACCAACTAAGATGCGGCCCCCGTTTGAACAGCCGTCGTAATGTGTTGAGTCGGGCTGGAAAGGCCGGTGGCCGCGTTTGATCGTTCAGAGCAGCGCTTGATGGCGCTGGCCAGCAAGTCGCTGATGAACGAAAGCGTAGTGACTATAACAGTGCATTTCCGTGCAATCAACGGCTTACGTTAAGTTGGGTGAGCGGTTTGTGAGTTACGTGCTGATTGCACAGCATGTCGATGATTGCGGGCAGTGCCCAGGTAGCCACTGAATGAATGATCCTGTACAGCCCGCCGCAAACCGTCCGGAACCCGCTGCGGGTGCCACGCCCGGCAAGGGTGTGAGCTATGTCGAAGCCGGCGAGGGTGATGTCGGGCAGCGCCTAGACAACTACTTGATGCGGGTGCTTAAAACCATCCCGAAAAGCCATGTGTACCGTGTGCTGCGCAAGGGCGAAGTGCGGGTGAATGGTAAACGTGCCAAGCCGGAAACGCGGTTGGTGCTGGGCGATCGAGTGCGGATTCCGCCGCTGCGCATTGACGAAAAACCGGCGCAGGCGAAGCCTTCAACGTCGCTGCAGCAATTCATCGGCGCTTCGATCCTCCACGAGGACAAGGATCTGCTGATCGTCAACAAGCCCGCCGGGGTGGCCGTACATGGTGGCAGCGGTCTGGCGTTTGGCGTGATTGAAGCTTTGCGGGCTGCCCGACCGGAGTTGCCGGAGCTGGAGCTGGTGCATCGCCTGGATCGTGACACCAGTGGTGTCCTGCTGATCGCCAAGCGTCGCGCCGCCTTGCGCGAGTTGCACGCGGCGCTGCGTGAACGCGAGATGATCAAACGTTACCTGGCGCTGGTGGTGGGGCGCTGGGAGCTGGGCAAGAAAAGAATTGAATTGCCGTTGCTGACCAATCAGAAGCAGGGTGGCGAGCGCATGGTGCGAGTGCATGCAGATGGCCAATCCGCGCTGAGTACCTTTGTACCGCAGCAGCATTTCGGCAAGCTGGCCACCCTGATGGCCATTGAGATCGGCACCGGCCGCACCCACCAGATTCGAGTCCACGCCGCCTATGCGGGCCACCCGGTTGCGGGCGACGAAAAGTACGGTAACAAGGAAGGTAATGAAGCGCTGCGTGCATATGGCCTGCGCCGGATGTTCCTGCACGCCCATTCGCTGGAATTTGCCCGCCCCGGTACGGGTGAGAAATTCAGTATCACCGCGCCGCTCAGCGAGGAGTTGAATGCGGTGTTGACCAGTTTGCAGGCAGCGGCGAAGAAGGGTGGAGGCGGCTCGCCGTAGGGGTCGCTGGCGAGCGACCCTTCCTTGGGTTACTTGGATAAGAGGGCCGTTCGCGAACGGCCCCTACGGCAGCAAGAACCCCGCACGGCGCAGCGCGCCGGACAACCAGATCAATGGCAGGCCGGTCAGAGCTGTCGGGTCCTGCGAATCGATGCGCTCAAACAGGCTGATGCCCAGCGCTTCGGCCTTGAACGCCCCGGCACAATCCAGGGGATTTTCGGCCGCCACGTAGCGGACGATTTCCTCGTCGCTCAGGGTGCGGAACTTGACGACTGTGGCATCAATATGAGCTTCGTGGCGCTGATGTTGCGGATCAATCAGGTGCACGGCGGTATGAAACACGACCTGTGCACCGCTGGCGGCCTTGAGTTGCGCAATGGCGGCATCGACGCTGCCGGGCTTGCCCAGCATGGTGGCACCGCGCACCGCCGCCTGATCGGAGCCGATAATCACACTGTCGCGATAGCGCTCGGCCACCGCTTCGGCTTTGAGTTTGGCCAGCCGATGCACCAGGCTGGTGATATCTTCATTGGCCAATGGCGCTTCATCGATGCCTGGCGAATGCACGGTGAAAGGCAATCGCAGCCGCTCCAGGAGCTGGCGGCGGTACGGGGAGGTAGAGGCCAATACCAGTCGGGTGAGACTGGATGGTACAGATCGTGATGGGTTCAATGCGTTGGTCCTGGGTGGTTTTAGGGCTGAGCGACCTTGATCCTTCAGAAAATACAAGGGCTTAAGCCCTGCGAAGTTTTTGACAGGGCAGGGTCGCACACCTATGATACGCGCCCCATGTCGAGACCCCCGGCCGAACCCACCATTCACTCCACGCCGTGGATTGTGGATGCAACGGTGCTGGCGCACGGCGGCCTGACCTGGGAGCGCGAGTTTAGCGGGGTCCGATTTGAACGTCTGGTTGATGTGGTGGTGTCGGCCACTCCCGGCGGTTCGATCAGGTTGAAGTTTGGTGTCCAGGATCAGCGACCAGTCGTACATGGCGAGCTGCGTGCTACCGTCGAGCTGATCTGCCAGCGTTGTATGGGTGTCATGCAACAACCGGTATTGGAGACTTTCGAGCTGATGCTGGTGGCCACCGAAGCTGAGTTGGCACTGGTGCCCGAGTCATATGAGCCGTGGATTGTGAATGCTTCGCGCTTGAATGTGCTGGAACTGATTGAAGAGCAGTTGCTGCTGGCGCTGCCGCTGATCGCCAGGCATCCAGATGAACAAAGCTGCGTGCAAGTGGCGCCGCAACTGGGGTTGTTGTTGTCTGAGTCGCCCGTGAAATCCAGGGCGACTGCGCCAGCGACGTCAGGCGAAGGCGATGAGGCGCAGCGTCCGTTCAGTCAGCTGCGTGACTTGTTGCGCAAGTAAATGACAGTCGCACGTCTGAATGGACATTGTTGATTGATTGAAGGGGACTGCGTGGTCCCGTTGTAGTCCCGATTTGGAATTTTGCAGAGAGTAACGATCATGCCAGTTCAAAAGAGCCGTAGAACCCCTTCTACCCGCGGTATGCGCCGCGCGCACGACAAGCTGTCGAAACCCACGCTGTCGGTGGATGCAACTTCGGGCGAAACGCATACTCGTCATCGCATCACCCCCGATGGTTTCTATCGCGGCAAGAAAGTCATCGAAAGCCGCGAAGACAAGCAGGCTGAGTAGCGTCGCGGGGTGCATGCATGTCCTGCATGTGCCCACGCTTCTGCCCCTCCTCGGACCCTCAGTCCCTTGAGTACGCAGTTACCTCGGCAGCTGACAATAGCGATCGATGCGATGGGCGGCGATTTCGGGCCGCCGACGGCGGTGCCCGCCGTTCTGGAAGTGCTCGCTGAGCAGCCGGACATCAACTTCATTCTGGTAGGTCAAGAAGACATCGTTGCGCCTCTGCTGGCACGGCGACGCGACGCATTTGCCGATCGTCTGCGGATGCATCACGCCAGCCAGGTCGTGGCAATGGGCGAAAAGCCCCAGGATGCGATGCGCAAGAAGAAGGACTCTTCAATGCGCGTGGCGCTCGATCTGGTCAAGTCAGGCACGGCTGATGCCTGTGTCAGTGCTGGCAACACTGGCGCGCTGATGGCAACGGCGCGATTTGTCCTGAAGACTATCCCCGGTATTGATCGTCCCGCCATTCTGGGGCGCATTCCCTCGCACCATGGCCATACGCACATGCTGGATCTCGGCGCGAATGCCGATTGTTCGCCAGAACACCTGCTGCAATTCGCCATGATGGGCAGCGTGGTCGCTACCGATCTCCACGGCATGCCGCGGCCACGGGTGGGGTTGCTCAATATCGGCTCCGAAGACATCAAGGGTAATGAGCTGGTGCAGGAAGCGGCCAGGCTGCTGCAGGGGAGTACGCTCAACTACATTGGCTTCGTTGAAGGTAACGATATCTTCGGTGGCGATGTCGATGTGGTAGTGACCGATGGCTTCACCGGCAATGTGGCGCTGAAAACCATGGAGGGGGCGGCACGCATGTTTGGCGCTACGCTCAAGACCGAATACACTCGGACACCGCTGCGCAGACTTGGTTTTGTGGCGTCGATTCCGGTACTGAAAGCTATAAAAAAGCGCTTTGATCCCGGTCGGCACAATGGTGCCAGCATGGTGGGGCTCAACGGTGTGGTGATCAAAAGTCATGGCAATGCCGATGCGGCTTCCTTTGCGAATGCCATCCGGGTTGCCATTGTTGAGGCACGCAAGGGTGTCCCCTCGCAAGTCAGTCAGTTATTGCAGGAACAGGTGCAATGAATTATTCGAAAATAGTCGGCACGGGCTCCTACCTTCCAGAGAAGGTGCTGACCAATCTGGATCTGGAAAAGCTGGTCGACACCACCGACGAATGGATTCGCTCCCGCACCGGCATCGAACGTCGCCATGTTGTGGCTGAGAACGAAACGACCTGCGATATGGCAGAACATGCCGCGCGCCGCGCCATGCAGGCTGCAGGCGTAACGGCTGCCGAGATTGACCTGATCGTGATCGGCACCACTACGCCGGATCAGATCTTTCCCAATACCGGCTGTTTGTTGCAGCAGCGCCTCGGCGTTTTCGGTCCGCCGGCCATCCAGGTGGAGGCCGCGTGTTCCAGTTTCATCTATGCGCTCAGCATCGCTGACAAGTTCGTGCGTCTGGGTGATGCAAAGTGCGCGCTGGTGATCGGTGCGGAATGCCTGACGCGATTGGTGGACTGGAGCGACCGCAATACCTGCGTATTGTTTGGTGACGGCGCGGGTGCGGTGATACTCAAGCCCGCGAAGGAGCCGGGCGTCATTTCGACCCATTTGCATGCCAGCGGTGATTACGCCGACTTGCTGTACTACCCCACCGGGCCCTCCAAGCGTTTCAATCCGAACGTACATGCCAACAGCCAGTGCGTCATTCAGATGAAGGGCAGCGAAGTGTTCAAGGTGGCTGTGAACAAACTGGGGGGCATCGTCGATGAAACCCTGGCCGCAAACAAGCTCGACAAGAGCGCAATCGACTGGCTGGTGCCGCATCAGGCCAACATGCGCATCATTCAGGGCATTGCCAAGAAGCTGGACTTGCCGATGGAACGGGTAATCGTCACCATTCAGGACCAAGGCAATACGTCGGCAGCATCGGTGCCGCTGGCGCTGGATACGGGTATTCGCGATGGTCGCATCAAGCCGGGCTCATTGGTGTTGCTGGAGGCCTTCGGTGGCGGGTTTACCTGGGGTTCGGCCCTGGTGCGGATTTAGCCATTCATCGCATGGAGTTGAAAAGTACGTGATGATGTTACGCAACGTGTTGGGTTTGTTGCTGCTGGTGCTGGGCGGGAGCGCCCTGGCCGCAACCTATCCGCTGCCAGCAGATGGCGATTCGGTCGTGGGCGAGCTTGTATACGTTACGACTCGTTATGAAGACACGCTGCTGGATCTGGGACGCAAGTACAGCATCGGGTATGAAGAAATCGTCGCGGCCAATCCGGGCGTGGACCCGTGGGTGCCTGGTGAGGGTAAGCGAATACTCATTCCCACCCGCTACATCCTGCCGGATGCTCCGCGTGAGGGCATCGTGATCAATGTTGCTGAACACCGCATCTACTATTACCCCAAGCCGAAACCGGGCGAAGCACCCGAAGTACAGACCTATCCGGTCAGCATGGGCAAAATGGACTGGAAAACGCCGCTCGGCAAGACTCGTATTGCTGACAAGCGCATGAACCCGACCTGGTATCCGCCGGCCTCGGTGCGCAAGGAACACGCGGACCGTGGCGAGTATCTGCCCGCAGCGGTGCCCCCCGGCAAGGACAACCCTTTAGGTGAATTTGCCATGCGGCTGGCGATTCCCGGTGGTGCCTACCTGATACATGGCACGAACAAACCCACCGGCATCGGCATGGATGTCACCCACGGTTGTATCCGCATGTTTCCTGAGAATATTGAATATTTTTTCAAGGAAGTACCGGTGGGAACGCCTGTGTTGATCATCGATCAACCCCACAAAATGGGCTGGTTGGAGGGCGAGCTGTACATGGAGGTTCATGCCTCTGAAGCCCGTCAGTCAGGCTCTGATCAGAGCCTGACCAGTATTACCCGCATGTTTGTAGCAGCCACCCAGCAACGTCCGGCACAGCTGGACTGGCAGGACGCCGAACGGGTGTTTCAGTCCAATATGGGAGTCCCTGCTGAGGTGAAGCTGGCGCAGTAGATGGTTTCTTACACCTGCTTTACCTGGTGGCCTACTTGGGCTTCCGCTGGTAAGAATAAAAAAGGCCGCAGAAACTGCGGCCTTTAATTCAAACATCAAACAACCAAATTACTTCGATACAGACTGCTTGAACATGCGATCCAGCTTCTGGTTGGTCGCATCGCAGCAAGCCTGGCCAGCCTGAGCGGCCTGCAGGGCCTGGTTGGCAGTGCTTTGTGCATTGTCAGCAGCCGACTTGGCGGCTGCAGCAGCGCTGGCAGCAGAGTTGGCAGCAGTCGCGGCAGCATTGGCAGATGTCTGGGCCGCAGCTGCATCCTGCTGTGCCTTCTGCGCCGCTGCAGCGGCTGCTTCGATTTCCTTGGTCTGGCAGCCAGCGGCGGTCAGCAATACCAGTGCAGCAGCACCAGCCTTCAGGGTGTTGGAAAAGGTCTTGTTCATTGGGTTGTCCCTCTTTAACAGCGGTAAGGTAACGGTGAAATCAGCTACTCGACTCAAGACGGCGTCTTGAGCGCCTGCACCAAGTCATAAACCCAGTCAAGCAAGAGTGCCGGAAAGAATACAGGAATGAGACTTACGTTAAAAGATATTGTTCAGTCACGTCTGTACGGTGCGACACATAGGGGCGATGACCGGTTCGAACATCGGTGGCAGATCTCGCCTTGTCCAACTCGTCTGACCGGTTACTTCGGTTTTATACCGATTAGTATCAGTAGAAACCCGCGCCGCATTCACGAGCCGCTGTATAAGGCTCTCCTTACCAGCAGTCGCTATTGGTACCGCCGCGAGATCCGGTTTGATCAATAGTAAGAGTGGTACAGTGAGTGTCGCTGGCCTGGCCATTTTTTGCGGTTGCGGTGACGGTATACGTAGTTGCTGTAAAGTTGCCCAGGCTCAGCTGGTAGTAGTTGTTGGTGGTATAGGGCGTTGTCGACGTGTATCCCAGGCCAAAATTGGCGGCATTCAAGGCAGAAGCATAAGTGTTGTTCTGCAGGAAGTACTTTTCCTGCGCCACTTGTACTTGCAGCAATGCAGCTTTGGCCTCGGCGCGGTGCGCACGCAGAACCTGATTGTGATAACTCGGATAAGCGATGGCGGCCAGAATGGCCACCACTGCTACCACGACCATGAGTTCGATCAGCGTGACACCGTGTTGACGTTTGTTCATGTTCTCACCGGCGATTCTCTGTGGTTTGAGCGGCATGGTCGCATCAGGGGGCTCCCGAGTCTCGCCAGAAGGTCTTTACGCGGCTGCCGAAGTCAACGCAACTGCTCATGATGTTCACACCCGACAGGCAGGTTCCAGTTGGGCCGGTAACGCTTGATGAGCTCGAGCTGCTGTTACTGGTGCTAGTTGAAGAAGTGGTTTCGCCTTCCAGAGTCTTTACCAGATTGTCTTCATTGACGATGCTGATCTGGGAGGGCAGACCCGTGGTAGCGAAGGTCTCGAACAAATTGGTGAAGTACCTGTTACCACTGGCTACGGTCATTGCGTAGGCGCGTGCGCTGCCCGTGGTGGGGTCACACGATGTAGTTGTGGTGTTGTTCGGAATATAGGTAGTGAACAGCACCACGCCATTGACAGTTACGGATTGTGCCAGTGCTTTTTCCGTAGCGTCTAACGCCAGTTTCCAGCCATAGATGGTCGATGCACTGGAACTACTCGAGCTGCTTGAAGAGCTCGAACTGCTTGAGCCAGTCACCGTGATGAGGTTGGAATTCTTAATGGCACTCACGGTGCTGTAATCTGATATCGGCAACAGGTTGTAGTCGCGGATACTGTAAAAGTAGTCCTGTGTGGTCGTGTTGGTCTTGGGCAAGCCGCGATCGCCGGTGCCAATGGCAATGTTGTAATAGTTGGCGCTGCCGGTGACGATTATTTTCGAGATATCGGGTGCATTGTAAAAGCTGCGGTTGTTGACGATATCGCCGTTGGTGGGGGTGGCCTGACCTTTTTCGCCAAGCGAGGCGATGACGCCGCCGGCAACCAGGCTGCTGCTGGCATTGCCATTGGTGATATCGAAGCGCCAGATCTGGCCCGCCACGTCGCCCACATACATGCGGTCACTGAAGCCATCGCCATCAGTGTCCAGCACCGAAACGTTGCTGGGGATGGCGTGAGTCATTGCCGACAGCTGCAGGTCCGCACTGGTATCTGAGGTATTGCCGGCACTCCACAGCAGTGTTCCCTTGACGGCATCAATCATATACACGGCACTGCCGTAAGTGTCGCCGCCAGAGATATAACCCTGTGCATCTTCGGCATCGTCATAGCCGCCACCGAAAATCAGTACCAGTTTCTGGGAGTTTTGGGGTCTGCCGCTGATGTTCACCCTGCCCAGAGTCGGTGTGGACCAGGATTTGTTGACCTTGTGCAGCGTCGCACTGTCAAGGCTCCACATGAATTTTGGGCTGTCCTTATCGGTTACATCCAGTGCGTAATAATTGTCACCGCCGCGACCCTGGCTGAAGTAAAGGAATACGCGATCACCGCTGGCCGGCTCCACGATGCCGTCACCATCTACATCATATTTCAGCACGCGGATGTCGCCATCCAGAGAGTAATGCTTTGCGGTAGCAACCGGGTCTTCATATACATTTTTCAGGTCGCTGAGAACTTCCTGGGGGATATATGACCATCGTTCTTCGCCAGTAACTACGTCAATTGCCTGCAGAAAGCCATCATTGGTGGCTACGTAGACCACGGCATCATTCAGCTTCTGCAGGGTTGTCGTTGCAGACGAGTTATTGCCATAAATCACCACGGCTGGTTGGGAATGAATTGGATCACCCATGATGTGCCGCGTGTCGGTGCCGCTGCTATCGCCACTGGCGTCGCCGCGGGTCCAGTTGATCAGGGTCTGGCAATTGGTACCGCAGGCGCTAGTACTGGTACCCGTACCCAGCACAGCATCCGTCAAAGCCGTGTTGCTGGTGGAGAACGGCGTGCTTAATAGGGATTGCAAGCCAGTAGGGGTATTGCTGCCAGTGTAGGTGTATACATTGCGCCCGGGACTTCCGTTGGCGGCGGGAATCATGTTGGCAGCGCCGCCCTTGGCAGTAAGGTCCGGGTTGGTGTCCGTGAGTTGCTGCCAGAAATCCTTGGCTTGGTCGGTGAAGAAGCCGTTAGAGCCTACGGCACTTACCGTATCCACCGAGTTCATGGTGCTGCCGCGTCCGACAATCATGCTGTCGCGCAACTTGAACTTCTTGAGGTTGCCGTTCCAGTGGATGGTCTTAGAGGGTTTGAACATGGCCACATACATGTCTTCGAGGACTTGCGTCTTATTGAAGGCGTTGACTGCGATGCTGGGCGAGGTAAACGTTGCGTTGGTTTTCAACACATTGCCGATGGTCTTATCGAATGCGGCGGCCAGCGTGTCGGCATCGTCTGCGACTTCGGCGGTGCCGCCACCGGCGCGAGCCGCATCAGCCAGATAGGTTTGCGGGGCACCACCAGCCACGTCATCGCCAAAGCCGATGAAGTAGGTGGTGACGGATTGGGTGCCGTTGTCCGGCGTGGTTGTCCACATGTCCGCCGTGTGGAGGACTCGTGATAACTCTTTGAGACAGACGCCACCGTTTGCACCACTGGGGGTGGAGGAGTACCCCAGCGTCGACCACATATTTGATTCACTGGGATAACAACTCCCGCTCCCAGTCCCGGTGCTCAGCCCTTCGATCAAGGAGTCCGCGTTGGTGTCACCATTGGGCAAGCCGTCGGTCAGGAATACGACGTAATTCTTCTGGCACGAATTGGTAATCGGTTCTTTGTAAGTATGGCTAGTGGAGCTATTGCCGGTGCGAGACGTGTCAATGCTCTTGGCGGGTGTAGAAGTATCACCGTACTTAACGGTACCGCCGCTGTAGTACAGATAGGCCTCATACAGTGTTTCCGATAGCGGTGTGTTGCCGCTGGCCGCTAAGCCATCAATGGTGCCCGTGAGGGAACTTGCGCCGGTGGTGACGTCTTGCAGGGGCTGAACGACATAGCCACCAGAACCGCTGGTGCTATAGCGCATGATGCCTACATTCACCCCGGACAAAGAATTAATCAGGCTCTTGGACGCTATCTTGACGGCACCCAGGCGGGTACCGGTGTAGTCGATCTGGGCTGGATCATTCATATACTCGACGTACTTTGCGCTGTAGAAAACATAAGACGTATAGGTTGGATTGTTGCTGGCAGTGTAGTAGTTGTTGTTGATGGTCCCGCCCGTCCATGCATCGCCAGAGCTGGAACTGGAATTGTTTCTTGGATACAGTGAATCGGTTACCGTCAGGTCGTCGTTTTCGCAGGTGATGTAGAGGGCCGCACTAGTAATGTTGGGCCTCCATGAGTAAGAGCCGTTCCTTAGCCGCCAGCCAATGGCGTTACCAACGTATTTTCCGCTGCTGCTGAAAGAGGTCGTGGCTGGGGCGCACTTGAAATTGCCAACGTCAATCTTGTTGGTACCAGTGCAGGTGGGTGTGCTGGTCGAGGAACTGTCCTGATAGTAGACATAGCCGGACGAGCAGCCGCTACTCGCGTAGGTTCCCGACGGGTTGAATTCGTTTCGGCTGACAATATTGGTATCCATACTGCCGGAGGTATCCAGCACCAGCAGCACATTGGGCTGCGCCGTGGCACCGCTGACCGAGGTGCCGAAAAATACCTCGGTGTCATCTGCCCATGCGGCCGCACCACACAGCATGGTGAGCGTGGTGCAGATCAGCAGGCAGGTCAGTTTTGAGATACGCATTGTCAAGGTCCTCGAATGCCGGGCGTGTAGAGCCTGGCGGTGCTTAATTGAGTGTGCAGCCACCAATTGAGGTGACGCAGGTGGTGGTGTCACCTGATTTCACGACCTCATACACTTCCTGCACGCTGGCCGACTTGGCGCCGCGTTGCGAAGTGCCGTTGGAAGTGATGCGGAAATAAACCGTCTTGAAAGTGGTAGAGCCTTCGGCAGTGCTGTAGCCAGGAGGCGGGTCTTCCAGTGCACCGCCATTGGGACGCGTAATCTGATAGGCGTATGAATCGCTGCCAGCGGTGCCGGATCCTGAGGAATCGGTGGACGTGTCAAAGGTGCCGCCGGCCAAGGCGGCTTCCACACCCGCCTCGGCAGTCACGAATGACCGGCTACGGTACTGCTCGTTACCTGCCATGATCAGGTCGAGACTGGCGGTGTTCATGCTGGCAATGCCCAACAGTGTCAGTGCCACCAGCAGGATCAATGCGACAATCAGGGCTGCACCAGTCTGTGATTTGAGCGATGACTGTTTCATGTCAGGTTCCGGTGGCATTGCGGACAAAGAAGGTTCGTGACACCAGCAGGCGGCGGAAGTTGTCGTTGGGTGCGTACTGGGCGGTGCGCGCGCCAACCGTATTCAGATTGCTGACTGCAGTGCCGGTCCGGTCGGCATAGCTATAAGTTCGGGTATCCCGGTAGGTTGAGTCGGCCGTTTCAGCGCGTATCAGCAACCAGACCCGTACGGAGACGATCCGGCCGGCCGGTGCGGTGCCGTTGAATAGGGCGACATCCTCTGGCTGCAGATATCGCACTACGCCAGCAGCGTCTGTGTTGGAGTTGTCCCAGCCGAATTCAATCTGCATGTCTTCGACGCCGGGAATGATTTCCACATCCTGAAAATCGGGACCATCAATCAGCGTTTTTCTGCGCAGGGAAGGCACGGAACTGCTCTGGTCCGAACCCTGATCGATGTAGTAACCATTCACCATCACATTGTGGATTTCGCCATTGGCGCAGGTTGTTGCAGCACTCTTGGTCATGGTGGCTGTTCTGCGTGTCGAGCACACCTGCAACCGAGTGCCGCTGGCCGGGGTAGCAGCGGTGCTGACTCGACGTACTGTCAACGTATCTGCCGAGGTGCTGGCGCCGGGTGCGTTTGCTGTGCAGTTGAAGGTGTAGCGATTATTGGTGGCATCCAGGTAACGCTCGGTATCGGTGGCATACACTGATCCGCAGTAGTTGGATGCCGCGCTGGTGCCGAGTGCGCTTGAGTTCGTGCCGGCGGGCAGTGCAAGGTTGCTGTCCTTGTTTTCAAAATCGGCGCCGTCTTTTTTGATGCCCCAGTAGTTGGCCATGCGTACATCGGTTTCGATCACACTCATGGCGTAGCGGGCGGTCTCCTGCAGGCGGGCGATGGAGTCATCCACATCGGCGGTCTTCTTGCTGTTGACGTACAGCGTCGTGGCGCCCAGCACCAGAAACAGGCCAATGGTCATGGCAACCATGATTTCGATCAGGTTGATACCAAGCTGCTTATGACGCCAGCGATGAGGTATTACGGTCTGCATGTGGTGGTCGCCGTGCGGTCGCAAATTTGAACTGGCAGCGAATAGCTCAGCGTGCCACTGTTCATTTCAGACCAGTTGAGCTGGATGGTGTACATCTCCGGTGTGGTGGCCGTGGCCGCGGTGCGCGAAACGCTGCGCGTAACTGTGCCCGGTAAGCCCGAGCTGGCGCTGGTGACGGCCGCATGCCATTGGTCGAGATCGGCAGCAGCGATCTGTGCTGGAGTGCAGTTTGCTGATGAGCAATTGGTGGTTGTTGTCGTACCGTTGGAGGCCAGCACATAGCTTGCGCCTGCCGTCGGATTGGCACGTATCCGGTCGGCCAGATCATAGGCAAAGTTCACGGCCTTCATGCGTGACAGGGAGGTTGTCTTGGCTTGCAGCGTGGTGACGTACAGACCGGCAATGCCCAGCATGCCGACTGCCATGACCACCAGGGCGACCATCACTTCGACCAGGCTGAGGCCTCGCATGTGGCGAGGGCGGGTCATCGGAGGGTGGGTGGGCGCATACATTGAGTGGGTCCTGCCAGAATGGAAGGTCATGGACAGCTGGCGTTGATGTAGGTAGGTCCCAGTCGGGTCGTGATATCACCTATCTTTGTGGTGATATACGCGCGGCCGGTGGCAGGCGAGATGATCAGGCCGCGAGCAACTGAAGTGGCGCTGCTGCTGGTGCCGCCATTGCTATCCACATTGCCGCGGCTGTCGCAAATCACGATGGATTGTGTCGTTGTGCCGCCAGTGCTGTTGACGAAACCACTGCCCGCATAACTGACGCTGGCGTTCTGGTCACTGCGAATGGTCAGCTTGGTGCTGTTGATGGTGTGGGCCTCCAGCAGAGACTCCGTGGCTGCGTGATCCCAGTTGTTGTCGGTATCCACAAATACGATCCAGCCTGCGGGTGAACCGGTGGAGCAGGTGGGAGTACTGGCTGTGGGGGCCGCCGACATACACATCACTACATTGGCTTGCTGCTTGGTCGCTTCGGATCTCGCTGTCTGTAATGAGCGCAGCAGCTCCTGTGTGGCGCTCTTTATCCGGCTGTTGCGTACATAGGCCTGCATGCTCGGCGCGGCAATGCTGGCGAGCACCGCCACGAGCGTCACCGTGATCATCAGCTCGATCATCGTGAAGCCGCGTTGCCGATGCCTGGCGGTGAAGTGCTTGGCCTGTTTCATGGGCCGTGACTTTAAGGTGCGGCTTTCGGCTCTGGCGGGTACAGCCGACTAGCGGTGTGCAGGTCCGGACGGGCGGCGCGTTCCGGCAGATTTCGTCAAGTCGCGTAACCTCGGTAGCGCTGCCGGGTTTCACCTGTTTAACTGCTTGATTCCGCAAATGGCCGCTGGATGGCGGCGTCGGGTGATTTGCAGCCTATTGCAGGTTCTTAAATGACCTGCTTGCCTACATGAGGAGACCGTTGCGTTGCGCTGGGCTGCGGTTGTCAGCAGCCTAGATCTCTTCACAAACAACGCGAGCCTGTTTTTCTGCCAGCTTCTGTGCGGCGCCATCGTTGGCAGCCGACACCGAAAAAGTACCCTTGGCGCCGTTGCTGCAGGTGTAACTGTATATGTAGAGGACACCGCCCTTTGGATCTGGCTGCTTGGCAACCAGCGCCATAGTGGCAGCCATTGCGACCGATGCCGTCAGCAAAACCGTGGCAATAACCCCGATCTTGAAATGTGATTTCATGGTTGATGTGCTCCTTCGTTGAGACAACAGAGCTGCGGCTCCTGAACATCACGACATAGGCAGGGGCCGAAGTCAATGTGACTTTCTTGCGTCGTCCACAGCTTGCGACGCACCGCAAGATTCTTTGCCATATTTTTCCATTTGCTGTATATAAAGCCAGCCTGTTTATTTTGCCAAGGACACGGCATCCGCTTTTGTTCCCTTTCTCGATCCGGGGTTGTGCCATGTCCGACGATCTCACGCCGCGTCAGTCGCAGATTCTGCGTTTCATCCAGGATTCCATTGGTGAATCGGGTATGCCGCCGACCCGGGCGGAAATCGCCCATGCGTTCAAGTTCAAGTCCGCCAATGCGGCGGAGGAGCACTTGCGCGCCATGGCCCGCAAGGGGGTTCTGGAATTGTTGCCGGGGGCCTCGCGCGGTATTCAGCTGAAGGACGAATTGCGGGAGGAAACCGGACTGCCGCTGATCGGCCGGGTGGCTGCGGGCAAACCTATCCTGGCGCAGGAAAATGTCGAGGCGCATTACCAGATCGATCCCAAGCTGTTCCGGCCCCGGCCGCACTACCTGCTCAAGGTGCATGGCATGAGCATGAAGAACATCGGCATCATGGATGGCGACCTGGTGGCGGTGCATCGCACGCCCGAGGTACGCAACCGGCAGGTGGTGGTGGCGCGACTCGATGAGGATGTGACCGTCAAGCGCTACAAGCAGGTGGGTTCGACGGTGTGGTTGATGCCGGAGAACGAAGATTTCGAGCCTATCAAGGTGGATATGCGTGAGCAGTCGCTGGTCATTGAAGGGGTGGTGGTCGGGGTTTTGCGGGCCGGCGGCTCGCGCGGGATGTTGCAGTGACGGTTTGTTGCTGAATCACATTTCATAAGTCACGTGTTTGCGGGGATGTCTGCTTGCGCGCACGCCATGCTGGCGCCAAACTCTGGCACCAATAAACGACAACAACTGGCGCAGAGTTTTCTCAGCAATGGCAAATACACCCTGTGTGGTGCTGGCGGTACGCAAACCGACTCGCGAACGCATTCGTAACTGGCTGACGCAATTGGGGCAGGAGTGCACCTTTGTCAGCACGACAGCCGAATTGTTGACCCACCCGCAGCTGGCCATCTGTCCGCTGGTGGTGACACATATGAGCCAGATTGAGACGCTGGAGGTCTGCAGGCAATTGCGCCTGCAGCCTGAGACGGCGCTTCTGCCCCAGGCGGCGCTGGCCGACAACGATATCTGGCGCCAGTCGGCCTATGAATCCGGCGTGGACGCCGTGTTCGTGCGCACCACCAACCATGCAGAGATTCTGGCGCGCTTGCAGACACTTCTGAAGCAGCGCCAGTTTTTCAATCAATGGATAACGGAACGCGCCCAGGCAGCAGAACACAGCCACGAAAAACTGCGTGCGGTGTTTCGTCGCTATGTTTCCGCACAGCTGGCGGACGAAATCATCGCCCGGATGGACGGTGATATGGCAACGTTGACTGCGGGAGCGCGCGCGCGTGCTGCGGTGATGTTTGCTGATATGCGCGGATTCACCGGTATTGCCGAGCAACTGGCACCCGCGCAGGTGTTCGAACTGCTGAATGAATTCTTTGCGGCGTTGACCGCGGCGGCGTTTCGCTACGATGGTACGGTGTTCAATATGGCCGGTGATTCGTTGATGGTGGGCTTTGGTGTGCCCATCGCCCAGACAGATGGCGGGATTCGTGCCCTGCGCGCCGCATGCGAGATGTTGTCCGGCTTTAATGAGCTGGCGGCACACTGGCAACGGCGGTATGGCATTGACACCGGGCTGGGCATTGGCATCAATGAAGGTGAGGTCATTGCCGGCAACATGGGCTCCGAGCAATACATGAATTACACCCTGATTGGCGACACAGTGAACATTGCAGCCCGCCTCAGTCAGCGTGCCCGTGCCGGTGAGGTACTGTTTTCCAATGCCTTGAAACTTTCTCTGGACAGCCAGGGTGATGCATCGACGCCTATCCTGGCGCTGCCGCCGCTGACCCTGCGGGGTCGCAGCAATCCCATCGACATTTTCTGTGTGCCTACCAACCAGCGCATCGATCTGCGTCATTGACGATGGGTGCTGCAGTGGCGGGTTTGTAACCCGTCTTTCCTGATCATCAGGAGGGCAGGTTTATACCTGCCCCTACGTCCAGGATTTCCGGGATTGCAAGTCTTGTTGGCGATGTTTGCTTTCTGCATAGTGCGCGCCCGGTCTATTCATCTCCCAGGTTGTCATGCTGCCCTCGATTGAAGCGCGTATCGCCAAAGAACTGTCCGTAAAGCCTGCACAAGTGATTGCCGCCGTCGGGTTGCTGGATGAAGGCGCTACCGTGCCGTTCATTGCGCGATATCGCAAGGAAGTTACCGATGGTCTGGACGACACGCAGTTGCGCAATCTGCAGGAGCGCCTGCTGTACCTGCGCGAACTGGAAGAGCGTCGTACCGCCATCCTGAAAAGTATTGATGAGCAGGGCAAACTCACACTTGAACTGAAGGCCAGCATCGAGTCCGCTGAGACCAAACAGACACTGGAAGATTTGTACCTGCCCTACAAGCCCAAACGTCGCACCAAGGCGCAGATTGCGCGCGAAGCGGGTCTGGATGTGCTGGCGAACAGCTTGCTGACTGACCCAACGCTGAGCCCGGAAGTCGAAGCGGCCAAATATCTGAAGCCCGAGTTCACCAATGATCTGGGCGACAAGAACCCCGGTGTGCCGGATGCAAAAGCGGCGCTCGAGGGCGCACGCCAGATTCTGATGGAACAGTTTGCCGAAGACGCGACCTTGCTGGGCAACCTGCGCGAGCACATGCAACAGAACGGCGTGATGGTGTCCAGGCTTGCAGAAGGCAAGGAAATGGAAGGCGCCAAGTTCCGCGACTATTTCGACTACAGCGAAGCGATCAGGAACATTCCCTCGCATCGCGCACTCGCCTTGTTCCGTGGCCGCACCGAGGAAGTGCTGCGTCTGGCGCTGAAATTGCCCGAAGAGCTGACCGAGGATGCCAAGTCGACCACTGTGCATGCCTGCGAACGCAAAATCGCCGCGCGTTTCGGCATCAATGATCAGGGTCACGCCGCAGATGCCTGGCTGGCGCAGACGGTGCGCTGGACCTGGCAGGTGAAAGTGTCCTGGCAGATCGAAAGCGAATTGTTCACCGCCTTGCGCGAAAGCGCCGAGGAAGAAGCCATTCGCGTGTTCGCCCGCAATCTGCATGATTTGTTGCTGGCCGCGCCTGCGGGCCAGCATGTCACCATGGGGCTTGATCCCGGTATTCGCACCGGCGTGAAAGTGGCGGTGGTGGACAGCACTGGCAAGGTGCTGGATACGAATACGGTGTATCCGCATCAACCACGCAATGATTGGGATGGTGCGCTGCACGCACTGGCATTGCTGATCATCAAGCACA
The DNA here is from genome assembly GCA_963748005.1 of uncultured Pseudomonadota bacterium. GTDB lineage: Bacteria > Pseudomonadota > Gammaproteobacteria > Steroidobacterales > Steroidobacteraceae > CAILZL01. Next base: position 45,935 of record CAVVHH010000002.1, on the reverse strand, counting down.
AGGTCAGCCTGATCAGTATCGGCAATGGCACCGCCTCGCGCGAAACCGACAAGCTTGCCGCCGAGCTCATCAAGAAGCTGCCGGATCTGAAGCTCACCAAGCTGGTGGTGTCGGAAGCGGGCGCGTCTGTGTACTCCGCGTCGGAGCTGGCCTCCAAAGAATTGCCTGAACTTGATGTCAGCTTGCGCGGTGCCGTGTCAATTGCGCGCCGTTTGCAGGATCCGCTGGCCGAGCTGGTGAAGATCGACCCCAAGTCGATTGGTGTGGGTCAGTATCAGCACGATGTCAGCCAGACCAGGCTGGCGCGTTCGCTGGATGCTGTGGTGGAGGACTGCGTGAACGCGGTGGGCGTGGATGTAAATACCGCATCGCCGGCACTGCTGGCGCGCATCTCGGGCCTGTCGGCCTCCATTGCCGAGAACGTGGTGAATTTCCGCAATCAGAATGGTGCCTTCAAGTCACGTGCGGAACTGCTGAAAGTACCGCGCCTGGGCGCCAAGACATTTGAACAGGCCGCCGGCTTCCTGCGCGTGGTCGATGGCGACAACCCGCTGGATGCTTCGGCAGTGCATCCGGAAGCCTATCCCGTTGTTGAACGGATTCTGGCCGATCTGCAAAAGTCGATGCGACAGGTGATGGGTGATGCCGGCGTGCTCAAGGCCGTGAATGCCGCCAGGTACACCGATGACAAGTTCGGCCTGCCGACAGTGCGCGACCTTCTCAAGGAACTGGAAAAACCGGGTCGCGATCCACGTCCTGAGTTCAGGACGGCGGAGTTCAGGGAAGGTGTGGAAGAAATTGCCGATCTCAAGCCGGACATGGTGCTGGAAGGCGTGATCACCAATGTCACCAACTTCGGCGCCTTCGTCGATATCGGCGTGCATCAGGACGGACTGGTGCATATCTCGATGATGTCGAACAAGTTCATCAAGGACCCGCGCGAAGTCGTGAAGGCGGGTGATGTGGTCAAGGTCAAGGTGCTGGAAGTGGACGCTGCCCGCAAGCGTATTGCGCTTACCATGCGTCTGGATGACAGTGCGCCACGCCAACCTGCCGGTGAGGTGGGCGCACGACCTGCTTCGTTCCGCAACGACCGCACGCAGGGCAATCGTGATCAGCAGCGCAAGCCGCCACGAGCACCCGAGCCGGCGGCCAGTGTCGGCAGCGGCCTGATGGCCGATGCGCTGGCACAGGCATTCAAGCGCAAGTGATCCGGGCGTCGGGCGGGCGGCGTCAATCAGGGGGCTGATAACTTGGTGACCAACAAACCCATCGACAGGTAGTATTGCCACATCTGTGGTCGGGAAATGATGCCTGACCAGTGTTGTCGCGGCCTCTATAACAACTCTGAAGGATTCGAGGGCATCCCGTGATTTCGACTTCATCGGTATTGCTGACTCGCCATACGAGCCGGGGATTCGTTTTTGCCCTGATGCTGCTTGGCTTGTCCGGTTGCGGCCCGAAATGGGCCGAGAGTGAGAGCGACGGTATCCGTATCGTCAGGAATCCGGCAGGCGCAACACTGGGTTATGCAGCATCTTCAGGCGTGAAAGTGCTGACGGTGGATCGGTTCGCATTCAAGGATCTCAATAAGAACGGCAGGCTGGATACCTACGAAGACTGGCGACTGCCGGCCGACGTGCGCGCGAAGGATCTGGCAAAAAAGATGTCGGTGGAGCAGATTGCCGGTTTGATGCTGTACAGTCGTCATCAGTCAATTCCTGCCATGACGCGCGGTGCGGCGATCAGCAGTTATAACGGCAAGCCATTTCCTGAGAGTGGCGCGCAGCCGTTTGAACTGTCTGATCAGCAGAAGCAGTTCCTGACTGAAGACAACCTCCGTCACGTGTTGATAACAACGGTTGAGAGTCCGGAGGTTGCGGCGCGCTGGAACAACAATGTACAGGCGCTGGTGGAGGGGCTGGGTCTGGGCATTCCGGTGAATACCAGTTCCGATCCCCGACATGGCACTGTTGCAACGGCTGAATTCAATGAAGGAGCGGGCGGCCAGATTTCAATGTGGCCAAGTTCGCTGGGGATGTCTGCAACTTTTGATCCCGAATTGGTGGAAAGCTTCGGCAACATTGCCGCACGGGAATACCGCGCACTGGGGATCACGACTGCGCTCTCGCCACAGGTTGATCTGGCCACCGAACCGCGCTGGAGCCGCTTCAGCGGCACCTTCGGCGAGGATCCGGATCTGGCAACCGACATGGCTCGAGCCTATGTTGATGGTTTCCAGACATCCAGTGGTGATCGGGAAATTGCCGACGGTTGGGGCTATGGCAGTGTGAATGCCATGGTCAAGCACTGGCCGGGGGGTGGTACTGGTGAAGCGGGCCGCGATGCGCACTATGGCTATGGCAAGTACGCGGTATATCCCGGTAAAAATTTCCAGACGCATCTGCAACCCTTTGTGGAAGGCGCCTTCAAGTTGCAGGGCAAGACCGCCATGGCGGCAGCTGTCATGCCTTACTACACCATTTCCTATGGGCAGGACACCACGAACAAGGAGAACGTCGGCAATGGCTACAGTGAATACCTGATCAATGATCTGCTGCGCGCTCGATACAAGTACGACGGGGTCATTTGCACGGACTGGGGAGTCACTGCCGATGAAACCGGCGTTGAAAAAGCTTCCGGCAGGTCATGGGGTATGGAGACACAGACGGTTGCCGATCGTCATTACAAAGTGCTGATGGCGGGCGTGGATCAATTCGGCGGCAACAACGAGAAGGGCCCGGTACTGGAAGCCTACGCAATCGGCGTCAAAGAACACGGCGAACAATTCATGCGCGCTCGCTTCGAACAATCTGCCGTACGTCTGCTGAAGAATATTTTTCGCACCAGCATGTTCGAGAATCCTTACCTCAATATCGAGGCCTCAAAGACAACCATTGGCAAGCCGGAATTCATGAAGGCTGGCTACGAAGCGCAGCTGAAGTCGATTGTTCTGGTCAAGAACAAGGCGCACTTGTTGCCGGTGCCAAAGGGCAAGACAGTGTACGTACCCAAGCGGCTCAAGCCTGCGACTCCCGGCATTGGTGTGGCAGCGACGCCGGCCAGCTTCGACTACCCGGTCAGTCTTGATGGGGTCAGAAAATATTTCACTGTGACAGACAATCCGGATCAGGCGGACTTTGCCCTGGTGTTTATTGAAAACGCCAGATCCGGAACGGGATACAGCGTTGAAGACGCTGGCAAGGGCGGTAATGGCTATGTGCCCATCAGTTTGCAGTACCGTGAATACACGGCAAAAACGGCTCGCGATCCCAGCATTGCCGGCGGCGATCCATTCGAGAAATTCACCAACCGCAGTTACAAGGGTAAAAAATCAACCGCTGCCAATGCCAGTGACCTTGCCCTGGTGCAGGACACCTTCAGGAAAATGCGCGGTAAACCCGTCATTGTCTCGGTGCATGTTGAGAATCCTGCCGTGTTCGCCGAGTTTGAACAGCTGGCAGATGCCATTGTAGTGACGTTTGGTGTTCAGGATCAGGCGGTGCTGGACACACTCACCGGCGCTCATGAGCCCAGTGCCCTGTTGCCACTGCAGATTCCCGCGAACATGGAGACTGTGGAAGCCCAGCTGGAAGACGTGCCACATGACATGCAAAGTTACCTTGATTCGGAAGGCCACACTTACGGGTTTGGCTATGGACTCAATTGGCAGGGCGTGATCCAGGATGCTCGGACGGAAAAATACAAAGTTTCAAACTGAAACCAGTTGCTGAGGGAGTGACCATGACCACTGCATTATTGCGTCGTTTTTTGCTGTTGGTCTCGGTTATTGCAGTTGCAACCGGTAGTGGGGCAGCCGCTCAGACAGTCACCTCGCCAGTGGAGCAGCGCATAGAAGCCCTGCTCAGCCAACTGAGTCTCCAGGAAAAAGTGTCACTGCTGGCGGGTGCCAGCACTTTCAGCACCGCAGCTGTACAACGGCTCGGCATCCGCAGCATGCGCTTCGCCGATGGTCCGAATGGCGTGCGTTCCAATGATGGTGACGAAGCAACGGCATTTCCGGTCGGCATCACCCTGGCTTCCAGCTGGAATCCGCAGCTGCTGGAACAGGTGGGCGCTGCCATTGGCCAGGAGACCCGGGCGATGGGCAGTCATGTACTGCTCGGTCCCAATCTGAATCTGGTGCGTGCGCCACTGTCGGGGCGCAACTTTGAAACCTATGGTGAAGATCCGTTTCTGACCGGCACACTCGGTACCGGTTTTGTGCGGGGTATCCAGAGCGTGGGGGTGGGTGTCTCGGCCAAGCACTACATCGGCAATGAGCAGGAGACCGAACGCAACAACAGCAATTCAGTCATGGATGCGCGCGCCATGAACGAGTTGTATCTGCGGCCGTTCGAGATGGTGGTGAAGGACGCCAGGCCATGGACCGTCATGACGGCTTATAACCGGGTCAATGGCCCGTTCATGTCCGAGCATGATTTGCTGGTGCGCCAGACACTCAAGAACAAATGGGGGTTTGACGGTGTGGTCATGTCCGACTGGTTCGGCACGCATTCCACCCTTGCCGTCAACGCGGGCCTAGATCTGGAGATGCCCGGACCGCCCAGGAATTTCGGTGCTGCTTTGCTTAACGCTGCCCAGCACTCTCAGGTTCAAGCATCGACACTGGACGACGCCGTGCGCCGCATGTTGCGACTGATGGCGCGTGTCGGCGCGCTGGATACCGATCTCAAACCTTCATCGGAAGTCTCCACCGTCGCGCATCGCGCACTGGCGCGCAACGCTGCTGCGCAGGGCATTGCCTTGCTCAAGAATGAACGCCAGGTGCTGCCGCTCAATGCCGGGGTGCGCAAACTGGCCGTCATCGGTCCCAATGCGGATGCAGTGGTAATGGAGGGCGGTGGCAGCGCGCAGGTGATTCCATCCACTCTGGTATCGCCGCTGGATGCCATCAAGACCCATGTCAGTACGCAGACCAGCATCGTGTATGAAAAGGGCGTTGATAACGAGCCTTACACCCCCATCCTCGACGGTCGTGATTTGAGCACGGACCGGCAACGTAAACAGCAGGGGTTGCTGGCCCGTTACTATGCGAATGCCAGTTTTGCCGGCAAGCCAGCCAAGACGCGTGCTGAGCGGAATTTTGGCGCCATCCTGCTGGGTAACGATGTCAACCTGCAGGGTAAAAATAATCTGTCCGTGACCTGGGACGGTTACTTCTGGGCGCGTAGCACTGGAGAGTATGAGTTCGAATACGAATACATCCGCTCACTTGGCGACGGCTCACTGACCCTGCCGGGTGCGAAGGCGAATGCCACGCTGAAGTTCGACGGCAAGGTTCTGCTGGATTCCGGAATGCCGGCGGTGAACTCGAAGTCGGTGGGGTTTTTCCCGACCGAATTGCGGCGGGCCAAGGTGTCATTGACCGCAGGCAAGTCTTATCCAATCAACATCACCTATTCCGGAGCCGGCTATCTCATTCATTCCCTGCGCGTGGCAGTGCGGCCGCCCAGTGGCAGCATTGAGGCAGCAGTCGCCGCCGCACGCGATGCCGACGTGGCGCTGGTGTTTGTCGGCTCGGGTTCAACACTGGAAACCGAAGGACGCGATCGCACTACGCTGGCCCTGCATGGCGAACAGGATGCACTGGTACAGGCGGTGGCAGCAGTCAATCCCAACACGGTGGTGGTGTTGAACAACGGCGCACCAGTTGAAATGCCATGGGTAGATAAGGTGCCGGCCATCGTTGAAGCGTGGTTGTCTGGTCAGGAAGGTGCCTTGGCATTGGGCGATATTCTGTTCGGCAAGATCAATCCCTCCGGCAAGTTGCCGGAGACCTTTCCGAAGCGCTTGCAGGATTCGCCCTCGCATCTGTTCTACCCGGGCTTGCGCGATGCGGTGTACGGCGAGAGCATCTTCATGGGCTATCGCTACTACGACAAGAAAGAGCTGGAGCCGTTGTTCCCGTTTGGTCACGGCCTGTCCTACACCAGCTTTGCTTACAGCAATCTGCAGGTACCGGCGCTGGTCAAGTCTGGTGAGCGCGCAACCATCGTCGTCGATGTGAAAAACACCGGCAGTCGTGCCGGTGCTGAAGTTGTACAGGTGTATGTGTCGGATCAGCAGTGTCAGGAGGCTTGTCCGGTGCGTGAGCTTAAAGCCTTCGGCCGCGTTGAATTGCAGCCGGGTGAAAGCCGTACGGTGACGCTGCAGCTGGATGATCACGCGTTCGCACACTACGACGCCCATGCCGGCGACTGGCTGGTGTTGCCGGGGCGCTATGCCATCCAGGTCGGCAGCTCGTCGCGCGACATACGCGTACATGGCGAGATTACATTGGTCGCCCGCTAAAACGTCTCGCGCTAGTGGTGTTTCATTTGTCCGGCAGGCAGTAGAATGGTTGGCCATTGTCGACAACCGGAAGCGCCGTGAACAAGAAATCAGAAAACAACCGTCCCGAAGACATTGCCGGCAGTGCAGAGAGTCCCCGCACCATGGGTGCGGGACGCAGTGGCGTCACCACCATCCATGATGTGGCAGAGCGGGCCGGGGTGTCGATCAAGACTGTTTCGCGAGTGGTGAATCGCGAACCCAATGTACGCCCGGAGATGATGCAGCGGGTCCAGCAGGTCATCGACGAACTGAACTATCGGCCGAATTTTTCCGCGCGCAATCTCGCCGGGCGCAAGGCGTATCTCATTGCGTTGCTGTATGACAATCCCAGCGACAGCTACTTGATCGGTGTGCAGGAAGGCGCACTGCGCAGCTGCAAGAAACTGGGTTACAGCCTGCTGCTGCAACCCTGCCGCTATGACTTGCCCAGCTTCATTGGCGAAGTGGAGGCTATGGTGCGTGAGCGTCGTCCATACGGTCTGGTACTGACTCCGCCAGTGTCGGATGTGCAGGCCCTGCATGAGGTTCTGGACGCTAACAATGTGGACTATGTATGTACCGGCTCCGTTGACCGGCATGCCCAGTTCCCCATCGTGCGCGCCGACGATTTTCAAGGCGCCTACGATTTGACCCGTTATCTGCTGGATCTTGGCCATCGCAGTATTGGTTTTATCCAGAGTCATCCCGCACACGTGTCGGCGCGGGCACGCGTCGACGGCTTTCTGCGCGCGCATCAGGATTTCGACGTATCGGTCGACGAGCATTTCATTGTGCAGGGCATGAATACTTTTGACTCCGGCGTGGAATGCGCGCGACGCCTGCTCACTCAACTGAAACGGCCGACCGCGATTTTTGCCGCCAACGACGACATGGCTGCCGGTGTATTGCATGTGGCGCATGACATGGGCATCAGTGTGCCTGCGCAGCTGTCAGTGGCCGGTTTTGACGATGTGCCGCTGGCGCGCTGTGTATGGCCGAGTCTGACCACCGTGCGCCAGCCCATCAAGGAGATGGCCGAACTGGCGATTGAGGTGCTCATCAATGTGGCTGCGGAACGCGCGCGCGGCGTGCAGAGCGAGCGACGTGTGGAGTTGCTGAGCAACGAACTCATTATTCGCGACTCCACCGCGCCACCCGCCCGTCCGGCATAAAAAACACTGATATTCGCCGAGTCCCACCGCTACAATGCGCGCCGTCATTGGGGAGTAAGCTCTCGCGGCTGCACATCTGCAGTCAGCTTGACCTGCGTCAACAGACTTGCCCGTCCGGGCATGGCGCAGGTGGATCGCAAATGGAACTTCGAGATCTGCCGAGACCTTTGGTCGTATGCCTCTGCTTGGCCGGGGAGCGTGCGATCATGGGTATTCCGGCCGGAGTTCCAGTTGAGCGTTATTGATGATTCATCCTTTCCTTGTTTCCACAGGCATCGTTGCGCTGGCTGAGATGGGCGACAAAACCCAGTTGCTGGCGCTGTTGCTCACCGCCCAGTTCCGTCGTCCTCTGCCCATTGTGCTGGGCATTTTCATCGCCACGATTGTCAATCATGCCTTTGCCGGAGCGGTTGGTGCCTGGGTGGCAACGGCCTTGAGTCCGACGATTCTGCGCTGGGTTCTGGGCTTGTCCTTCCTTGGCATGGCGGTGTGGACGCTGATTCCTGACAAGCTTGATGACGATGAGCCGGCGACGAGCCAGCTGGGCGTATTCGCGGCAACCGTGATTGCTTTTTTTCTCGCAGAGATGGGCGACAAGACCCAGGTCGCCACTGTGGCGCTGGCGGCGCAGTATCAGTCGCTGGTCTGGGTGGTAATGGGCACCACGGTGGGCATGATGCTGGCCAATGTGCCGGTGGTGATGTTTGGTGAGTGGCTGACGCAGCGCATACCCGTGCGCAAGATTCACGTCACCTGCGCCATCATCTTTGCCGTGATGGGCGTATTGGCACTGTTGAACGTTGGCGGCATGCTTTAAGGCGCCAGGTGCCCGGCTGATCCAGCAGCCACAGCATTTCTCCTGCCGAATAACCGGGACGGCAGGGCAATCAATGCGTGACAATTGGCCACCAACAGCGTAGAAGTCGCCCCCTTTTCCGTTCGTCGGCCTGCCGACGGTATTGAGGCTCTTATGTCCGATCAAGAAACTTCCGCGACCCCCATCAGCTTCCGCGATCTGGATCTGCCAGAACACCTGCTGAAGGCGCTGGAAGCGGTCGGCTACGAAAACCCGTCGCCGATTCAGGCCCAGACCATTCCCACCCTGCTCACCGGCCGCGACATGCTTGGCCAGGCCCAGACCGGCACCGGCAAGACCGCCGCATTCGCCCTGCCCGTGCTGTCGCGCATCGATGTGGCGAATCGCGCCGTGCAGGCGCTGGTGCTGGCGCCGACCCGCGAGCTGGCTATTCAGGTGGCCGAAGCCTTTCAGAAGTACGCCTCGCATATGCCCGGCTTTCATGTGCTGCCCATCTACGGCGGCCAGTCCTATCAGCCGCAGCTGAGCGCCTTGCGCCGTGGTGCGCACGTGGTGGTCGGCACTCCGGGTCGCGTCATGGATCACCTCAAGCGCGGCACACTCAATCTGGGTGGTGTGCGCATGGTGGTACTGGATGAAGCCGATGAAATGCTCAACATGGGCTTTCTGGAAGACGTCGAATGGATCCTGCAGCAGATGCCCGCACAACGTCAGGTGGCGTTGTTCTCGGCCACCATGCCGCCGCAGATCAAACGCATTGCGCAGACCTATCTGAAGGATCCTGCCGAAGTGCTGATCCGCAGCAAGACCACCACTGCGACCAACATCCGTCAGCGATACTGGATGGTCAGTGGCCTGCACAAGCTGGATGCCCTGACGCGCATGCTCGAAGTGGAAACCTTCGATGCGATGCTCATCTTCGCGCGCACCAAGATCATGACCGAAGAGTTGGCCGAGAAACTTGAAGCACGCGGTTATGCCGTCGCGCCCTTGAACGGTGATATTCCGCAGCAGCAGCGCGAACGCACCGTGCAGCGCCTGCGCGATGGTCAGCTCGATATCATTGTCGCCACCGACGTGGCGGCACGCGGTCTCAACGTTGAGCGCATCTCGCATGTGGTGAACTTCGATATTCCACTCGACATTGAATCGTATGTGCATCGCATCGGCCGCACCGGTCGTGCCGGCCGCAGCGGCGAAGCCATCCTGTTTGTCTCACCGCGCGAACGTCGCATGCTGTCGTCCATTGAGCGCGCCACGCGCCAACCCATCGAGCACATGGAAATGCCGACTGTCGAAGATGTGAACAATCAACGCATCGTGCGTTTCAAGGCGCGCATTACCGAAACGCTGGAGAACGGCGAACTGGAGCTGTTCCGGGAAGTGATCGAACAGTTCGAGCAGGAACAGAACGTTCCTGCCATCGAGATTGCGGCAGCGCTGGCCAGGATGGCGCAGGGCAAGACGCCATTGTTGTTGCGCACCGGACCACGTGAGCGTTCAAGCCAGAGCTTTGCCGATCGTGACGCGCCGCGCGCAGCCAGAGCGCCGCGTAGCGAAGCGCGTTCTGAGCCCAGCTTTGAGGGTCATGTCTCGCGCGAGCAGGAGCGCGCCACGCGCAAGCCACGCCCTGAATCGAGTGAATCTGCTGCGCATCCCGCTGCGCAGTTCAAGAAGCCCGAGTTCAAGAAAAAGTCCTTCGAAGCCGAAGCCGTTGCCGAGCCGACTCGTGAACGCAAGTCAGAGCGCATCAAGCGTTTTGAGTCCGACGCCGAGCATGCACCACGCCTCGAGCGTGCACCTGAAGAGCGCGACTTCCCGCCCAAGCGTCCGCGCAGCGATGGCGACGTGAGAATGGAAACCTATCGCGTCGCGGTGGGCAGCGAGCATCAGGTCAATCCGGGCAACATTGTCGGCGCCATCGCCAATGAAGCCGGTATCGACAGCAAGTTCATTGGCCGCATTGAAATCTTTGATACCTATTCAACGGTAGATCTGCCGGAAGGCATGCCCAAGGAAGTACTGCAACACCTGAAGAAAGTCTGGGTGGCCGGTCAGGAATTGCGCATCTCTCTACAGCGTCCGGGCGTGGTTGAACGTACCGAAAACAGCAGCTATCCCGCGAAGAGCTCGCGGCCTGAACGCGGCGGTTTCAAGGGCAAGGCAATCAGCGATTTCAAGAGCTCCGGTTTCAAAGGCGGCGGCTTCAAGAAGAACTTTGCCGACGACCGGCGCCCGGCGCGTGACATGACGAGCGGGCATGCGCAGCGCAGTTCACCCCACGAACGCGCCACTCGCCCCGCCGGACGTCCTGCGACGAAAATATTCAGCAAGGGACCGCCGCGCGGTCGCAAGTGATCGGTGACTGTGTTGCGATCGGGACGATCGTCGGGACTTAATCCACTTTCGGGCTGCTGACCGGCTGACCCTGAATACCACGCAGGTACTCGACAATCTTGTGGATCAGTTCGGCCTCGGCTTTTTCAGCTTCAGGATTACCGATTTCCTCGCGCAACAATTCGTTGCCCCACACTGGCATGAGGCGGGTGCCATGGGGTGCCAGCGCGGTGCGACCGTCAACGATGCCTTCGATTTTCTGGGACGGAAACTCGCCGCCATTGCGCTTCGCCAGTTCACGCAGGTTGGGGACGGCGACCTTGAGCGAGGCCGCTACGGGCCCATTGCCCAAAGCGCTGCTGCCGTGACAAGACGCACATAGTCGCTGAAACAATTGCTCGCCCGAGTAGGTGGTGAAGTCAGCTGCGTGCGCGGCAGACACGGCAGTTGTGATGCAGAGGAGCAGGATGGGCAATTCTTGGTGACGCATATGGGTATCGTGAAGCAAGAGTAACTATCAGTCTGTCAGGAACAGGGGCAGCGCGGTTGTATTCATCACGATGGCGCATACAGGACGATTCAGTGAGATGCGCAGGCAAATTTATTCCTGTCATGGCAACCAGTTGCTGACATACGCCCTGCCGGTCATCGACACGGCATCCATTGGCGATTTTCTTCAGCTTGCAGTTGCAGGCGCGCAAGTTCTGAGTGTAGGATGCCACCGGTGTCATTGATTCCATAGAACACGTAGATAACCTGATTCCGTCCTTTCCTTGATGTCCGGGGCTGTGAAAATAGGCGACAATAGGCGGGAATTTCGGCCTATCCAGATCCTGGTATTCGACTTTTAAGTATTGTTTCGATTTTCGTTTTGATTTTATTGCTACCGGTGTCATTCTGAATAGAGGCGGATCTCTGCCGCATGAACTCGATAAAGCATGGGGGTTGAGCAGATGTTTGAGCAGAACACGAATTTGAACGTCGGGGCAGTGCGCCGCGTCCTGAGCCTGTTTGGAGTAATGGCCCTGAGTTCAACCGCGGCATTCGCCCAGACCGCAGCGGGTGAGACGGATGCCACACTGGCCGAAGTGGTGGTCAGCGGATTCCGTGCATCATTGGCCAGCGCACTTGAGACCAAACGCACCTCCAGCGTCATGGTGGACGAAATCAAGTCCGAAGACATCGCCGACTTTCCTGACAGCAACCTCGCGGAGGCAATCCAGCGTCTGCCGGGTGTTTCACTGGGTCGGTCTGACAATGGTGAAGGTCAGAAGATCACGGTGCGCGGTCTGGGTCCCGACTTTACCACCACCACTGTCAACGGCATGGATGCGCTGGCCACTTCCGGTGGTGGCAATTCGGATGGCGGCCCCAATCGTACCCGCGGCTTTGACTTCAACATTTTTGCTTCGGAGTTGTTCAGTTCATTGAAGGTGCAGAAGTCCGCTTCAGCATCCACCGATGAGGGATCACTGGGTGCCACGGTGGGTCTTACCACGGGTCAACCGCTGGATTTCGGCAAGCTGACCGCCACGATGTCTGCTGAAGGCGTTTACTACGAGAACGGAGCGTCAACCAGCCCGCGTATCGCTGGATTGATTGCCGACACCTTCATGGACAATACGCTCGGGGTGCTGTTCTCTGCGGCCTACAGTGAGCGCGATTCGATCGTGGATCGCTACAACCGCAATGTCGGTCAGTTTGAATATACCTATCGCAATTCGCAGCACGCGGGGATTACGCCCAACACGTTTGGCTTTGCGAGGCCGACCGGTTTTGTGGGTACCAATGCGGGAGGCGTGGGCAATTGCGCGAATGTTGCGCCTTCCGCAGCCATCGTTGGTTGTGGTTCCGATCCTGCCGCATACGCCAGAATCAATCCGCTGACGATTTATCCGACATTGCCGACGCTCAGTCATCGGGACATGAGCTACGAGCGCCTGGGTTTGACCAACACCATCCAGTGGCGGCCAAGTGATCGTACCGAGTTGAAGCTGGACTCGCTGTATGGCACCTACGACAACACCGAAATCGCCTATGAGCTGACCACGGTGGGCGGCAACCGCAATCTGTACAACCTGGCTGCAGCGACCAATCCCGCCTCCCTGACGCTGGCGCAGCGCCGTGCCTTGTATCCGGTGTGTACTGCGTCGGCAACGGTGTATTGCGGCGGGAGCACTCTGGTACCCGGCACCAGTTTCAGTTTCAACCAATACAACCTGGAACCATACGACTACTACAACGCACCATCGTCGCCGGGATATGCCCCGAATCCCAACAGCATCAATGGCTGGGCGGGGCTGGTCGGTCGTCCCACCATGCAGCTGCGTGACTCATCAGTGCTGACCGGACCGGATGGTCAGACCTATGCCAATTACATGGCAATCGACAATGTGGACTGGCGCAATGCTGCGGATGGTTCCGACAGTGAGACCACTTTCTCGCAGGTATCGCTGAGTCTGGATCAGACCCTGACGGACACCATGAGGATACGTGGTCTGGCGGGTACTTCACGCTCCATCTTCAAGAGCACGGGCGTGCTCATCGAACTCAATGCCGTGGACCAAGATGGCTTCGTTTACGACGAACGCTCCGGTAGTGACATGCCGGTCATGCAGCTGGGCTTTGATCCGGCCAACATCAATAACTGGGATACGGTGAAGGGGCTATCGACCATTCGCGTCTTCAAATACAAGACCGTCAATACCTTCGACACCGCCAAACTCGATTATTCCTGGGATTTTGCCGATACCATGACCTTGAATGCCGGCGCAGTATGGCGTCGTTATTCATTTGAAGGTTTTCAGGGTCGCCGCACTCAGGCCATTGAAGCCATCAATCCCACCGCCAGAGAAGCCGGCGTGAGTGTGGCCTCTTTGGGCAAGATGGTTTCCTTTGGCGAGGGTTTGAATTTATCTGCAGGCACGCCCACCAGCTGGTTTGCCCCCAACTGGGATGCTTTCAATTCGGCATTTGATATCACCTGCAATTGTGTCAACAAATGGAGCGACTGGCGTGCGCTCGAGCAGGTGGGCAGCACCAACAAGGTGGTGGAAACAGATACTGCCGCCTACGCCGAGCTGGCGTTTGATTTTCAACCGGGCGGTCACAAGCTGTTCGGCAATGTCGGCTTGCGCATGGCAAAAACCGATGTGGACTCCAGTGGTTACGTGAATGCGGTCGGTGGCGCGCAACTCATCACGGCAGAAAACAGTTACACCACGCCGCTGCCATCATTCAATGTGGCGTATGCCGTGCTGCCGGATCTGTATACCCGCCTGGCCGTCGCCAGAGTGATGGCAAGACCCTTGCTGTCGAATCTGGTGCCAAACTCAGCCCCGGGCACCACAGGCACACTGCCGACCAGTTGCACCAGCGGTGCAAATGGATTCTGCACCAGTGATCCGAGCATCACCTTGGGCAATCCGTATCTGGATCCCTTCGAGGCCAACAACTATGACCTGAGCGTGGAGTGGTATTTTTCCAACGAGGCGTTGTTGAGTGCCGCGATTTTCTACAAGGATATTCTCAATAATCCGCAGTCGGTTCGTTCCAGTGGGCCCCTGTCAGACGCTCTCAAGGGCGATGCCTATGATGGCTATGTCGCGTCGATAACCGATCCTGCGCTGAAATCGCACATCAACAACGGCGGTCAGTTCCTGATCACCCAGCAACGCAATGCGCCTGGCGGCTACATTCGCGGTTACGAGTTGACCTGGCAGCAGCCCTTCAGCTTCCTGCCTGCTCCATGGAACAACTTTGGCGTGCAGACCAACTACACGCACCTGGAGTCCAATCTGGCGTACATCGTCAACGCCAATACCGGTGAAACACGCAATGCGCCGTATCTGAATGCATCACCGGATGCCTACAACGCCACGCTCTACTACTCGACGAATAACTGGGAGGCACGTATATCCGGTGCCTATCGCAAGGAGTACATGGAACTCTTCCCGCTGGCGTCCGGCAGCTGTTCACCCGGGCTTACCACCAACGCAGGTGCGCCGTGCAATGCACCCGCCATGCTGGATTTCCGCGCGGTGAAGGACAACCTTCAGGTGGATGCATCATTCAGCTATGACTTCAATGAACACTTCAGTGTTACGCTGGAGGCGCAGAACCTGTTGAATGAAACCACCCGCAAGTGGGTGTATCAGGACGTGAAGCTTGTGCAGCAATACGCGAGTACCGGCCGCATTTTTACAGCGGGTGTGCGCGTCAAGCTGTAACAGCAGTAGCCAGTCAAGCCGGCGATTACTGGATCGCCGGTCTTGTTCTCCTGATAAACGGCACAACGGGCAATCGCATGTATCTGAAGTTCGTGGATGCAATGGTTCGTCCGTTCCTGACAACCCTGCTTGTCGCCGGATTCATCGCCAGCAAGACGCTTGCTGCCGCCGATCTGCCCGCGTTTCCGGGAGCGGAAGGCTTTGGTGCACAGGCTGCAGGTGGTCGTGGCGGGCGGGTTGTTGAAGTGACCACGCTGGCGGATCGTGGTCCGGGTTCACTGCGCGCAGCGGTTGAAGCCGCGGGTCCGCGAACCGTTGTGTTCCGCATTGCCGGGACCATTCACCTCGACAGTGCCCTGAAGATAACCAATCCATTTATCACGATTGCCGGACAGACCGCACCGGGCGACGGCATTACTCTGCGTGATCACGCCCTGGTGATTGCGGCCAATGAAGTCATCGTGCGCTATTTGCGGGTGCGTCTCGGCGATGCCAGCCGAATTGAAAGCGATGCAGTGTCGGTCAATGCCGGCAGCAATATCATTCTGGACCATGTCTCGGCCAGCTGGTCCGTGGACGAAACCCTTTCGGTGTCGCAGCAAATGAAGCCTGGCGTACTGCCACTGGATCGTGTCACGGTTCAGTGGTCGCTGATTGGCGAGTCGCTCAATCATTCACGGCACAGCAAGGGTGAGCATGGCTATGGCAGCCTGGTGCGCGGCTCGAACGGTGCGCGTTACAGTTTTCATCACAACCTGTGGGCGCATCATCGTGCGCGCATGCCGCGCCCCGGCAATTATGAAAGCGCAGCAAATGATCCACGCGGTCCCTTGATGGATTTCCGCAATAACGTGTTCTACAACTGGGGTGGCAGTTACTCAGGTTACAACGCCGACACCGATGCTGTGGCCAGTTACAACTTTATTGGCAACTACTATCTGCGTGGTCCGGACTCGAAATCGGATTCTGTGGCATTTGAAGAAAACAGCAGTGGCGCGCGCGCTTTTTTTGCTGACAACCGGATGGATGGCGCCCTGCCGCCGGACCCATGGTCGCTGGTGAAGATGAAAGTCGGGAATCCGGCGTATCGTGCTGCAGCCGCATTTGACACGGCTCCGGTTCGCACCGATTCTGCCGATGTTGCCTATCAGCAGGTACTGCAGAAATCCGGCAGTGCCTGTGTGCGTGACAGCGTCGACACGCGCATTGTTACTTCGGTTCGCGAGCGCAGCGGCGGCTTGATTGATACCCAGGAGCAGGTCGGCGGCTGGCCGGAGCTGAAAGCGGGTGAGCCTTATGCGGATGCCGATCATGACGGCATGAGTGATGAGTGGGAGCGTCAGCATCGTCTTGATCCGAAAGATGCGCGCGATGCTGCCGCGCTCAGCAATCAGGATGGCTATACGAATCTTGAGATGTTTCTCAACGAACTGGCTGCGCGCTGTCAGTCTGGTTCGGCCGCTGCGTCCTGACAGAGCGACGGCTTTATTGCGCAAGCGCTGCACATGAAATCTATCAATCGTCGTGATGCATTCAAGACGTTAGGCGCCGGTGCGCTGTATGGCGCGCTGCCCGCAAGCGCTATGGCTACACAGGTCGCTACGCCAACGGCACAGTGGGCACGCGGCATCGAAGGTCAGCGTCGTGCCGATCTCGGCAATGAACGGTTCCTCAATCCGGTCCTCGCCGGCGATCACCCCGATCCGTCCATCCTCAAGGTCGGTTCCGTCTACTACATGACATTTTCCAGTTTCACCGCTTATCCGGGCCTGTTGATCTGGCACTCGCGTGATCTGGTGAACTGGCAACCGCGCAACGCGGCTCTGCACACCAATGTTGGCTCCATCTGGGCGCCCGAGCTGTGTCGGCATGGCGGTCGCTATTTCATTTACTTTGCTGCCAAGCATACGCAGCACAATTCCATCTACGTCATCTGGTCGGAGCGGATGGAAGGTCCGTGGAGTGAACCTGTTGATCTTGGCCTGGGGCAACATATCGATCCCGGTCATGCGGTGGATGAGAGTGGTGTGCGCTGGTTGTTTCTCAGTGGTGGCGACCGCATTCGTCTTTCCGATGATGGACTGACAACGCAGGGACAGATCGAGCATGTCTACGATCCCTGGCGTTATCCGGCAGAGTGGGATGTTGAGGCGTTCTCGCCCGAAGGACCGAAGATCACCCGGCACGGAAACTATTTCTATCAGCTCACTGCTGTGGGCGGTACCGCCGGTCCTCCCACCGGCCACATGGTGATTGCGGCGCGCGCGACATCGCTGCAAGGTCCCTGGCAGCAGCATCCGCGCAATCCGCTGGTGCGCACGACCTCTGTCAGTGAGAAATGGTGGTCACGTGGCCACGCCACGCTGGTCGAGGGTCCAGCCGGTGACTGGTGGGCGGTGTATCACGGCTATGAGAACGGTTACTGGACACTGGGACGACAGATGTTGCTCGCGCCCGTTACGTGGACCGATGATGGCTGGTTCGACATAGGCGGTGGTGATCTGTCGCAGCCGCTGCTCAAACCAAAGGGTGGCACATCATCGGATCACGGTATGGCCCTGTCTGATGATTTCTCTCAGGATCGTTATGGCCGTCAGTGGCAGTTCTTTGATCCCGCAATCGACGAACGACAGCGGTTCAAAGTGCTGTCTGGGGCACTGCTGTTGCAGGCAAGCGGCAGCTCGCCCAAGGACTCCTCACCGTTGCTGCTGACCACCGGTGATCAGGCCTACGAAATCGAATGTGATATCGAAGTTGATGCGGATACTCGCGCGGGACTGGTGCTGTTCTATGATCACCAGCTGTACTGCGGCCTTGGTTTTGATTCACGCACTTTCATCACGCATCAGTATGGACTTGAGCGTGGTCGCCCCGCGCACAGCTATGGCCGGCGATTGAGAATGCGCCTGCGCAATTCGCACCACATTGTCAGTTTCCATCTCGGCACGGATGATGTCAGCTGGCAGCGATTTGATCGTGGCATGGAGGTTTCCGGCTACCACCACAACGTACGTGGTGGCTTTCTGATGCTCAGGCCCGGGTTGTATGCGGCTGGCAAGGGAACGGTCCGCTTCCGCAATTTTCAGTATCGGGCGCTGGCATGAACGCAGTGTTCAGAATGTTGCTGCTGACCTGGTTTCTGGTTGATATTGCCGGAGCTCATGTCGTGCAGGTGGCGCAGGACGCGCAGGCAGAGTATCAATCCATTCAGTCTGCTATTGATGCACTGCCGGATACAGGTGGCGAGATCCAGATCGCACCCGGCACCTATCGCGAAAAAATTTTGATTACCAAGCGAGGCGTGCATTTGCGCGGCAATGGCAAGGCGGCAACGGAAGCAGTCATCGTGTTTGGTGACAGCGCCCTCAAGGCCGGCAGCACCAGCAAGTCCTACACCGTCAGTGCGTCGGGTGATGATTTCCGCGCCAGTAATCTCACTATCCAGAATGATTACTGGTTGAATCCCGAGCATCCGCCGTCCCAGGCAGTGGCCTTGATGCTTACTGGCGATCGTGCCGTACTGAAAGGTGTCCGGCTGCTGGGGCATCAGGACACGCTCTATGCGAACAAGGGTCCGGACGGGCGAATGGCGCGACAGTACTTTTCAGACTGCTATATCGAAGGGCATGTTGATTTCATATTTGGCAATGCCAAAGCCTACTTTGAGCGATGCCAATTACATGGGCTGGCTCATCCGGAAGTGATGTACACCGCGCAAAGCCGTAACGCTGCCGATGAGGACAGCGGCTATGTGTTCGATCATTGTTTGCTGACGGCAGAAGCTGGAGCGGGTGAGATCACGCTGGGACGTCCTTGGCGTGGTTACTCAACAGTGGTGTTTCTGGATGCCGATATTCGCGCGCCAGTTATTGCAGCAGGGTGGCGTGAGTGGCATCCGGGCGAGACACATTCATTGCCCACGTCTTTCTATGCCGAATATCGTTCAACGGGTGTGGGCGCCAATTCAGCAGCGCGCACGCCATACAGTCATCAGCTGACGGACAGTGAAGCCACGCGCTGGACGCCGGCAGAGTTTTTTCACCACGACATTGCCTGGATCGGGAGCTCTGCCCAATGAAAATATTGATCTGCATTGCCTGTGCACTGGCTTCTGTGCTGATGGGCAAGGTGACTGTTGCGCAGAGTGCGGTGCCGGAGTCCATACCCCTTGCCGTCAGGGATGCCGAAGCACGCAACGCCACCAAACCGGTTCATGCGATGAAGATCATTCTGGTCGGCGATTCCACGACTCAGGTGGGTAGTGGCTGGGGCGGCGAGTTCTGTGCACGTCATGTCACCTCATTTGCAGCCTGTATCGATATGGCGCGAGGTGGTCGCTCCACTTTCAGCTATCGCGCCGAAAGCTCGTGGCAACTGGTTTTGAACGAAGCACAAACGCCAGGATTCACACGTGTATATGTGCTGATCCAGTTTGGTCACAACGATCAGCCCGGCAAGCCGGGGCGTTCCACGGATCTGAAAACGGAATTTTCAGACAACTTGCGTCGTTATGTGAGTGAGGCACGCAATGCCGGTGCGGTGCCGGTGCTGGTGACACCGCTGACGCGGCGCAGCTTTCGCAATGGTCAGCTGCTGGATGACCTGCAACCATGGGCGGATGCTACGGAGGCAGTGGCGAAGGAACTGGGCGTGCCGCTGGTGGATCTGCACCGCACCTCGATGGCGGCGGTGCAGGCGCTTGGCCCGGTACTGTCACTGGAGCTGGCGCAGATTCCGGCCCCCTATGCGCTGGTGGAAGCAGCGCGCAAAGGCACGACCATTTCTGCAGCCAAGGCCGCGACCACCGAAACCACCTTTGTGCCGTCATCGCGTCCCACCGTTGAGTTTGATTACACGCATCTGGGTCCGAAAGGCGCAGCCCTGTTTGCGGCGCAGATCACCGAGGGACTATGGCAGAGTGTTCCGGAATTGCGCGATGTGCTGCTGCCATGACGTACGCTGACAGCGCTGCTCGGGGGTAAAGGGCAGGTATGCTCAGTGAAGTAGCGCGGCCAACACATAACAAAGGGCTCATATGACAAAGCAAGGTTTGCGAATGTGCGGTAAGGCGCTGCTATTGGCCATGCTGTTGACCACGCTGGTCAGCGACTGGGTACTGGCGCAGACCACTTCTTTCCCCGCAGGATTGCTGTTCCGCATGTCGGCCGACAAGTTGCTCACTGCCGATCAGGCGCAGGGCGATCCCGTGCCGAATTTTCTCAGCGGCGTGCGGATCGTCGAGACCGGCAAGAGTGGCGGCGCTGCGCAGTGGGATGACGATGGCGTGGTAGCTTGGAATGCGCCGCAGAATATTTATGCGCGGCGCGGCACGCTGTCGTTCTTCTGGCGTTCACGCACGCAGGTGGGCGAAGCGCCATTCAATATTTTTCGCGTCGGCTTTGTCGATCATAGCAGCTGGGATATGGCCTTCCTGCGTATCGACTGGAACGGCCACGGTTTCGATGCCTTCGTCACCGACACAAATCTGGCACGGGTGCGAGTGTCTTTTCAGTCAACCTCACTGCCGGCGGCGGATGCGTGGCAGCACATCGCGTTCGCCTGGGATGAAACCAGCGGTGTGCGTCTGTTTGTGGACGGGCGCGAAGTGGCGCGCCAAGATCAATCTGCTGATCTTGATTCCGGTCTCGACCAGTTCGGTCTGGCTGGCCGGGTGCTTTCGCCGCACCAGGTGCAGAGCCGCTACCACTTCATGCGCGGCAGCGATATCGACGAGCTGCGTATTTACGATCGCATGTTGTCGGCCGCAGATGTGCAGGCGCTCGCAACCAGTCGTGAGCCGACAGGTAGCGACAGGCCGGTTGACAGCGCGTTGCGGCAGGCGTGGTTGCATCGCTATGGATGGGACAGTGCTTCGCCGCCTGCGTTAGGCGCCGAATCGACCCGCATCCGCAAGGTGGAGTTCTCCACCGCACGCGACATCAAGGAAGAGATGCTCAAAGGTGTGGATGGTATTGACGAAACCACCTGGCCGGGTGTGTACAACCGTTCGCGCTTGCCGGGGCGGGACGATTACTTTGAGCTGCCAGACTGGAATGTGTATGTGGAGGGTGGCAAGAACTACGATTTGACGATTCCATCCGCAGAAGTGGTGAACCGTGTGGAAATTCGCGGCGCTGCCTATGGCTCATTAAATTATTCGGCCAGTGACAAAGCTGCTAACGACTCTGATTATTCGCTGCTCGACAGGCGTCCGCAGGGCGTCGTGCATTCGATCAGCAGCTTCGAACCACACAAGGGTGGCAAGCTGCGCTTCAGTAATACGGTTCAGGAGACACCGATCCAGGAAATCTGGGCGTATGACGTGAGCGCCGGTCAGGAACCCAAGGGTACATTCAAGCTGAGTTACCGCGTTGACGCCAATGCCGCGCCGGCCTTTGCCAATCTGAAGTCACTGGAAGAATTCATCAATGGCCGCTATCCACTGGAGGAGCGCAGCACCGTTGTGGCATTGCCGTCGGAAATTCGCGCCGCTGCTGTATCAGGCAACGCAGCAGCCACGGTTGCTGCACAGCGCGTTACCGGCGCAGCACCTATCGTGCACATTTTGATTCCCTCCGGTTTTGACGAAGCATTGTCGGCACGTCCGGTGGCGCGCGCATGGAATTACGGCTGGCAAAATGCACATGATGGACTGGACGGCGTCGCCATCGATATCCCGGCGCTGAAGGTCACTGCGGGCAGGGATGGTCTGATTCCACTCAACATTCGTATCAAGGATCCAATCTGGCCGGCGCGCGACATGATCGATGTCTCGGTGTCGGTGCGTCCCGGTCAGGCACGTACCCTGTGGCTTGATCTGCGTGACCGTATCCTCGGCGAGCAAAGCCTGTACCTGTCGATGGCTTCGGCGGCATCGGACTTTGGCGCCAATTCGCTTGATGGTATGAATATTCGCCTGGTCTTCAAGGAACGCGCGCAGGCGAAGATCGAACATATTGCCGATCGCTTCAATCAGGCGAAGGACAACTGGGGTTTCCTGGTCGAAGAGCACACCGCATCCAAGCGTGAAGCACTGTATCGACGTCTGTATGGCGACATATCCGATCTGTTGCGAGTGGATCCGGACAACGTCCAGGGTCGTCTCTACTGGCAGGACATCAGCTACTACGCGCAATCGTCGCCAGCTTTCACACAACAGGTTGCACCATCCGGTGTGCCACTGTGGGCCTTCAGGCAATTGCAGGATCTCAAGCTGGTACGTCAGTTCGTGAACTGGTGGATCGACAATCGCCAGGTACCCTATGGTGATTTCGGCGGCGGCATTTCTGACGATACCGATCTGGTTCAACAATGGCCGGGGCTGGCGCTCATGGGTGTCGAGCCCGACAAGCTGAATGCATCGCTGCGCGCCTTGTCCGATGCCGCCTACCACAACGGCATGATCACCCATGGGCTAAGCACCATCACCACCGATGAACTGCATGTCTACGAAGAAGGACTGAACAGCGATGCCGAACGCCTTTACCTGAACTGGGGCGAGCCGCAGACGATTGAACGGCTGATGGCAACGGTAAAAGCGCTGCAAGGTGTGATCCTCACCAATCCAGCCGGTCACATGCACTTTGCGTCGAACTGGTATGGCGGCAACAAGATTTATCGCGAAGGACCCTGGGAATGGCAGAAGCCATATTCTTTCACGGTGATGCATGCGCCCATCCTGATGGGCTTGTACAACGCCAGCCCCGCGGCACGTTCACTGGTCACGGGCGTAGTCGATGGCATACTCGCGCACGGAAAGCAACGTCCCGACGGTAATTGGTCGTTTCCCAACGAGATCAACTGGCGCAGCGATGCCGAGCGTGTGGGTGATGGCGGCGGTGCGAGCACGCCCTTGCAATCCGCGTGGGCGGCCTATCGTTTCAGCGGCGATGATAAATATTTGCGGCCATTGCTGAGTCGCGTGACGACCTCAGGCCCGGGTTCGCTCGCCGAGATGAATGAAAATGTGCTGGATGTACTCGGCCATCGCAAAGACTGGGGCGCGACCCTGGCTGCCAGAGCCCCAACCTCGACATCCGACTTCAACCGCTACGCTGCCTGGCAGATGACAGGGGACAAGCGCTGGCTTGAAGCACTGCACGCCGATGCGATTCGCGACAAGTCGCAGCACATGTACATGTACACCGAAGGTCACTGGTGGTCCGATCGTGTGGATCAGCCCAGTGAAATTCTGCAGCGTGAACGCCTCGGCGGGGTGGCGCTCAAACGCAACTGGACGTATCCGGGCAATACCGTGAGCTGGCGCTTCGCCCAGCCGGGTGCGGCCGAGCAAGTGGCCATTCTGGTACCCGGCGCCACCCTCGATCATTTCAAGGTGATCGCCTACAACATCAGCGACAAGCCGTTGCAGGCCACCATGACGACGTGGAATGTGGCTGCTGGCCAGTGGAAGCAGGTCAGCGGCATCGACAGCAAGGGCACCGATAGGGCTGATACGAATATTGTCACCAGTTCGGCGACGCTGGAACGCAGTCGCTCGATCCCGGTGAGCTTCGCGCCGCGTGCGACGACGGTGCTGGAGTTCACCCTGGTCACGCCAATCACGGCGCCCGAGAGTCGCGCCGACATCGGCATCGGCGTGCAGGATATCCGCATCGATGGCAACACCGTGGAAGTCACCGTGCATAGCCTCGGCGCCATCGACGCTCCGGGTGGCATTGCCAAACTGGAAGACGCGAATGGCAAGGTGCTCGGCAGTGCAGCGATTCCAGCTCTCGCGGCGCCGCGCGACCTGTTGCCACGAACTGCTCGCGTAAGGATGACGCTGCCGCAAGGTTCACTCACCAGGCTGAGGGTTCGAATTGCGTTAACGGCCGACGCTCCGGAAGTCACCATGCTCAACAACGTGGTGCGACTGGGCGATTTATGAGGCAGTTAAATGCATGGCTTGGTGTCCTGGCATGGCTGGGTATGGCGCCCAACGCCATGGCTGCTGCAGTTACGCAGCAACCGTATGGAGTCACTGCAGCCGGTCAGGCGGTTGAGGTTTTTACGCTCAGCAATAGTCACGGCATGATCGTGAAGGTTCTGAACTATGGTGGAGTGATAACCGAAATCGATGTTCCAGATCGACAGGGCAAGATTGGCAATGTGGTATTGGCGCTGCAGGATTTGAGTGCCTACGAAGCGCGGCCAAATTTTTCGAGTTTGATCGGCCGATTCGCCAATCGCATTGACGGCGGCGGCTTCATGCTTGATGGCGTGCGCCATGCGTTGCCCAGTAATGCCGACGGCATTTCCTCGCACGGTGGGGTTGGCGGCTTTTCCACCAAGGTATGGCAAGCGATGTCCTTCAAAGCCAACGAACATGCTGGTGTGCGCATGACCTACGTGAGCCACGATGGTGAAAACGGTTATCCCGGTACGCTCACCACCACCGTCAGTTTTACGCTGGACGGTCACGATCAACTGACGCTCGACTATGTGGCACGTACCGACAAGCCCACCGTGGTGAATCTCACGCATCATGTTTATTTCAATCTTGCCGGCGAAGGCAGCGCGGCGAACCACGCCATTACCATCAATGCCAGCCGCTATACGCCAATGGATTCCAGAAAAATTGCCAGCGGAGAAATTACCTCGGTCGACGGCACGCCGTTTGATCTGAGGCAACCGATGCGGGTTGGGGACGGCATTGCTGCCAATCATGCGCAAATCGTGCTGGCGAATGGCTACGACCACAATTTCGTGCTGGACAAGCCTGAGCCCGATGCGTTTGTACTTGCGGCACGACTGAGCGAGCCGACCACAGGTCGAGTTTTGTGGGTGACAACCACCGAACCCGGCATGCAGTTTTATAGCAGTGGTGGCTTCGATGGCAAGCTCAGGGACGCGCGCGGTACGCCCCTTCTGAAAGCGTATGGACTGGCGCTGGAGACGCAGCACTTCCCCAACAGTCCCAATCGCGCGAATTTTCCATCGACCGTGCTGCGGCCCGGAGAGGTGTTGCGGTCGCGCACTCGTTACAGCTTCGGTGTGGAAAAAGGGCGCTGAGGCACATTGCTGAGCGCTTTGAGAACCCAGTGAATGTCGCAATTGTCTTGAAAATGACACCGGTTACCTATATACAGTATCTCCATCATCCAGTGCGAGTCTTACGTGCCTAACGATAACTCTCAAAGCGTCGATGCCGCCGGGATCGCCCAGCGATTTGTCAGTGCCCGACTGGCTGGCCAGTCGTTGCCGGCTTACCCGGGGGTGATTCCGGCCTCCGCGGCCCAGGCCTATGCCTGTCAGGACGCGGCGATCCGCCTGTGGCCGGAACCGATCGTCGGTTGGAAGGTGGGGCTGGTGGCGCCAGCGGCACGAGCCGAATTTGGTGCCGAGCGTCTGGTGGGACCGATTTTCCAGAGCCTGCTGCGACCGGCTGGTGCCGGCGTGATGAGTTGTCCGGTATTTGCCGGTGGCTTCGCCGCGGTGGAAGCGGAATTTGTGTTTCGCCTGGCGCGCGATGTGCCGCCCAATCAACTCGAATGGACTGAAGCCGAAGCCGCCAGTTATGTGGGGACATTGCACGTGGGTGTCGAAATCGCCAGCAGTCCGCTGGCGGCGATCAACGATCTTGGTCCGGTGGTGACGGCCTCGGACTTCGGCAACAACTTCGGCTTGCTGGTGGGGAACGCCATTGCGGACTGGCAGGCATGCGACTGGTCGACCCTGCGCTGCGCAACATTCATCGATGGACAACAGGTCGGCAGCGGTTCGGCAGTGTCGGTGCCCGGTGGGCCGCTGGCTGCACTCAGGTTCGCGTTGTCGCTGTGTGCGCAACGCGGTCATCCGTTACGAACAGGCCAGTATGTGTGCACTGGCGCTACTACTGGCGTGCATGACATTCGCATCGGTCAGCAGGCGCGTGTTGATTTTCACAATATCGATTCAATAGGCTGCCGCATTGTACCGGCGGCCGCCTATGTAACCGGGGCGCAACGATGAGCAAACACAGTGACTTTGCCCTGGCACCGGTAAATCGTCGTGAAGCATTGCTTGGCATCGGCGCGGGTCTGCTGGCGACACGCGCCGGCGCGAACGCCACTGTCGCCACTCAACTGGTAGCGGCTGATGTACACATAGCGAACTATCCGACCGTTGTGGCCATGCAATGGATGAGTGAGTACCTGCAACGCGAATCATCGGGACGCCTGAGTCTGCGCATCATGCATTCCGGTCAGCTGGGCCGCGAAAACGACACGGTGGATCTGGCGCGTTATGGCGTGATCGATCTGACGCGTGTTTATATAGGCGCGGTCAACAATGCCGTGCCCGAAACCCAGTTGCTCGCCTTGCCATATCTGTTCGAGTCGACCGCGCACATGCGTCGCGTGGTGGATGGTGTGGTGGGAACACAGGTGCTGGCGGCCATGCGCAAGCGTGATCTGGTCGGTCTTGCGCTGTATGACGCCGGGCCACGCTGTTTTTACAACAACCAGCGCGATATCCATGAGCCACACGATTTACATGGCTTGAAGCTGCGGGTACCGGTATCGGATATTTTCATCGAGCTGGTGCGGGCGTTCGGCGGCAATCCCACGCCGCTGGGATATGGCGATACCTATTCCGCGTTGCAAACCCATCTTATTGATGGCGCCGAGAACAACTGGAGCTCGTACCAGTCCAGTCGGCACTTTGAAGTGGCGCAATACTGGACGCAGAGCGAACACTCCTATGCGCCGGACCTGCTGATCATGTCGGCGCGGCGGTTTGATGCGCTGACACCTGATGATCAGGAACTGGTGCGGACCGCTGCTGCACAGTCGGTACAACACATGCGCGGCCTGTGGGATGCAGACGAACAGCGTGCCAGGCAGATAGTGCTTGCAGCGGGGACTCGCATCAGCGAAGTGGATAGGCCTGCATTCCGCAAAGTCGCCCAGCCCATACTGGACAACTATCTTCAGAAACCGGAATTGCGCAGCATGTTTGCCGCAATTAATGCCGAGACTTAATGATGTCAGAACAACAAACTAATCCGGGCGGTGGGTTGACGTGGCTGGCCAATACTGCACTGGCGATTTCCGGTCTGGCTCTGGTAGCCATGGTGCTGGTTGAAGGCTGGCAGGTAGTGGCGCGTTACGTGCTCAACGATTCGCCCAGCTGGACCGAGCCGGTGGTGCTGCTGCTGATCAACATTGCCATGATGTTCAGTGCTTCGGTCGGGGTACGAAATGGAGCCCATTTCGGCTTCAGGGTGCTGGTGGAGCGCGCAGCGCCGCAGCTGCGGCGTGTGATGAAGCTGATTGCGCACGTGATCACTGCGGCGATTGGTGCGGTGCTTGCCTGGTATGGCACGGTGATGGTGCTGGATACCTGGGCGGTCAAACTTGCCGGCGCGCAGCTGCCACAAGGTGTGTTGTATCTGCCGTTGTCTTTTGGCGGCGCCCTGATTGTGCTGTTTGCATGCGAACGGATGCTGCTTGAGACAACCCAGAATAAAGCTACGGCGGTTTGAATCGTGACTATTGCCATTCTGTTTACCGTGTTTGCAACCCTGTTGTTGCTGGGCGTGCCCGTGGCCATCACCCTGGCGTCATCGGCACTGGTGACGGTGCTGATGCTGCATATCCCGCCTATTGTGGTGGTTCAGCAGCTGGCGGCGGGCGTGGGTTCACCCAGCCTGATTGCAATTCCATTGTTCATATTTGCCGGTGAACTGATGTTGCGTGGCGGCATCTCCGACCGCCTGATTGCCTTTGCGGCTTCATTGGTGGGACATCTGCGCGGTGGGCTGGCGCAGATCAGTATTGTTGCTTCATTGCTGTTCGGTGGTGTCTCGGGTTCGGCGCTGGCGGATGTTTCTGCCATTGGCGGCACCATGATCCCGCAAATGGTCAAGCGTGGTTACGATCGTGATTTTGCCGTGAATGTGTCGATCTCAGCGGCACTGGTGGCACTGCTGGTGCCGCCTTCGCACAACATGATTCTGTATTCAGCATCGGTGGGCGGCGCCGTGTCGATCATTGACCTGTTTTCCGCCGGCATCATTCCGGCGCTGCTGACCATGGTGGCGTTGATGCTGGTGACCCGCTCTGTTGCCATCAAACGCGGTTATGCACCTGATCTGTTTCCCGGCTGGGCGGCAGTGTTTACGCGCTTCATCAGTGCGGTGCCGGGACTGTTGCTGGTGGCCCTGATCTTCGTGGGTATCCGCGCTGGCATTTTCACGGCTGTTGAGAGCGCCTCGATTGCAGTGGTGTATGCGTTGCTGGTGACCGCGCTGGTGTATCGGCATCAGACCTGGAGCAGTTTTATAGAAACCTGCGCTTCTGCGGCGCGTACTACCGGCTTGATCCTGTTCGTCATTGGTGCGG
Organism: uncultured Pseudomonadota bacterium; assembly: GCA_963748005.1. Classification (GTDB taxonomy): domain Bacteria; phylum Pseudomonadota; class Gammaproteobacteria; order Steroidobacterales; family Steroidobacteraceae; genus CAILZL01. The sequence goes on along the minus strand of CAVVHH010000002.1, from coordinate 17,719 downwards.
CTGGTGCGTGCGGCTGGTTGCTGGCCTATCTGGAAGTACCCGCGGCAACCGTGGAGTGGTTGAAGTCAGTGGCCAGCGAACGCTGGACCGTGCTGCTGATGATCAATGCGATTCTGCTGGTGCTGGGTGCATTCATGGATCTGGCGCCGCTGATCCTGATTGCCACGCCCATTTTCTTGCCGGTCGCAAGGGCATACGGCGTCGATCCGGTGCACTTTGGAGTCATCCTGATTCTGAATGCCGGCCATGGTCTGGTCACTCCGCCGCTCGGCTCGGTGCTGTTTCTCGGCACCGCCATCGGCAAGATCAGTGTCGGCGAAGTCATGCGCACTATCTGGCCATTCTATTTTGCGGAATTGCTCATATTGCTGCTGGTCACGTATATACCGGCATTGTCCCTGTGGTTGCCGGCTCTACTCAAGTAGCGGGGCCATCACTGCTGGCATCGTCAGCGGTGATCCACTACATTGCAGGAATTGATGTTCACTACGGGTGTGGCTGGCGATGATGGAGAAAAAACGCGGTACGTCGGCAAACAAGGCAAAACGTGCCAGTGTTGATCAGTCTGCAGCTGTGCCACAGCCGCGCGGCAAGAATGCCACCATCAATGACATCGCCCGTCTCGCCGGCGTGTCGAAAAAAACCATTTCGCGAGTGATCAACCAGTCGCCGTTCGTGCATGAAGAAACGCGCCAGCGAGTAAACGAGATCATTCGGCAGACCGGGTATTCTCCCAATCCGCAGGCGCGTGCACTGGCATTCCGCAAGTCGTTTCTGATCGGACTGGTCTACGACAATCCCAACGCCGAGTTCGTGGTCAACATGCAGTACGGCGTACTGGATGCCCTGCGCGGTTCGGGCTTTGAGCTGGTGGTGCATCCCTGCGAACGGCGTAGTCCGGATCTGATCGGCAGCGTGAGGCAATTCGTGGAGCGACACAAGTTGCATGGTGTGATCCTGCTGCCGCCGTTGTCGGAACATGTGGGATTGCTGGCCATGCTTGCTGAACTCGAGTGTCCGCACGTGAGCATTGCCTGCGTGCGTATTGAACAGGCCACCCATCGCGTAGTGTCCAGCGACCGTGATGCCTGCGCCGAGGCGGGACTGCATCTGGCTGCGCTGGGGCACAAGCGCATTGCGGTGATCACGGGGCCGGAAGGCCATCGCAGTCCAATCGAACGACTTGAAGGCTTCAAGGAAGGACTGGCCAGACGTGGTATTCAGGTGCCGCCCGAATTGATCGTCGGTGGTGGGTACACTTTTGAATCCGGTATGCAGGCGGCAGAAATGTTGCTGTCAGTGCGCGACCGGCCCACGGCTATTTTTGCCTGTAACGATGAAATGGCAGCAGGGGTGTACCAGACCGCGCACCGGCTGGGCATTGCCATTCCCGAGCAATTGTCGGTGGTCGGCTTTGATGACAGTCCCATTGCTTCCCGTATCTGGCCGCCGCTGACCACCATCCGCCTGCCCATCCGGCTCATGGCGCGGCTCGCCGCCACGCAGCTGATGCAACCTGATGGCCAGCCCGGTCAGGATGCATCGTTTGTCGTGCCGCATCTGGTGACGCGCAATTCCACACAGGCGCCTGCCGCCTGAATCATGGCGGAGCTATCCGGCTTCAGGCCGCAAAAAATCATAATGACACCGGTTACCTTTTTTCCCGCTGCTGGCTATACTGCACGCCACATCTGATCCGGAGATTCCCATGCCCACGAGCGATGCATTGCACAAACTGTTTTCGCTGCAAGGCAAGGTTGCGATGGTTACCGGCGCCAACACCGGTATCGGTCAGGCTATTTGCGTGTCATTGGCCAGTGCCGGCGCCGACATCGTGGCGGTGGCGCGCTCATCAATGAGCGAAACCGAAGCGCTGATTGCGCAGCAGGGGCGCCGCTGTTTTTCATTGCACGCTGATTTGAGCGACATCAGCGTCATCGACAAGCTGGTGGCTGATGCACGTGCGCAGGCCGGTAGCGTGGATATTCTGGTCAACAATGCCGGCATCATCCGTCGCAACAACGCGGTCGATTACACACCCGAAGACTGGGATGCAGTCATGAACATCAACATCAAGTCGGTGTTCTTTCTCAGTCAGGCCGTTGGCCGGCATATGATTGCCAAAGGCGAGGGCAAGATCATCAACATCGCGTCCATGCTGTCGTTCCAGGGTGGCCTGCGCGTCGCGGCTTATACCGCCAGCAAGAGCGGGGTCGCCGGCATCACGCGCCTGCTTGCCAATGAATGGGCCAGCAAGGGTGTGAACGTCAACTCCATCGCACCGGGTTACATCTCGACCAATAACACCACTGCCTTGCGTGCGGACGAGAATCGCAACCGGGAAATACTCGGGCGCATTCCCGCGGGTCGCTGGGGTGATGCTTCAGACATTGGTGGCACCGCAATATTCCTCGCTTCATCCGCCGCCAACTACATGCACGGCGCCATTGTGCCTGTGGATGGCGGTTGGCTGGCACGCTGAGTCTGCGCAAGACCAATTGTCGTATTTCCGGAGAACCGCTCAGATGACTCTCTACCGCAAGATCTACTACGCCACTGCGCCCGATTCCATGATCGGCGCTTCCAACGAGCAATTGCGCCAGCGCTATGTGTTCAGCAATCTGTTCGTGGCCGACGAAGTGAATCTGAGCTACTCGCATTTCGAGCGCATGGTGGTGGGTGGTGCGGCTCCGGTATCGAAGAAAATTACACTACCGGTGCAAACCGAGCCTGCTTCCGCAGTGGGCAAGCCCTTCCTCGAGCGTCGTGAGCTCGGTGTGATCAACGTCGGTGGCGGCAAGGGTTCTATTACGGTCGACGGCACTCGCTACGAGATGGCGCCCAAGGATGGTCTCTACATCGCGATGGGTTCTGCGAATGTGGATTTCGCGTCGCGGGATGCCGCCAATCCGGCCAAGTTCTACATTGTGTCCACACCGGCACACCAGCGTTTCGAGACCAGGCACATCGCCATCGATAAAGCCGTGCCGCTGGAACGCGGTGCGCCGGAAACTTCCAATGAACGCACGATCTATCAATACATCGTGCCGGCCACCGTGCAGTCCTGCCAGTTGCTGCTGGGACTGACCATTCTCAAGACCGGCTCGGTGTGGAATACCTGTCCGCCGCACCTGCATGATCGTCGTTCCGAAGTCTATTTCTACTTCGATCTGAAGAGCGATCAGCGCGTCATGCACTTCATGGGTCAGCCCGATGACATGCGGCACCTGGTGCTGGCCCCGGACGAAGCCGTGGTGTCCCCGCCATGGTCCATCCATATGGGTTCGGGTACCAGCAACTACGCCTTCATCTGGGCCATGGGTGGCGAGAACCTGGATTACACCGACATGAAGGTGCTGGATATTTGTCAGCTCAAGTAGCTGGATGTGATCGCATCACCTGCTGGTGAGGAGCAGGTTGAAGTGTTTCCGGGACCGCCGTGAATCCATCCATGGAGGCTGCGGCTCGGCTCCTGCCTCGCACGCTCCCTGCAACACCTCAACCTGCTCCTCACCAGCCGAAACATTGTCCGTGTTCGTCAGGCGCTCCAGGAAAGGCCTGATTAACTCCAAGGCCGTCGTTCCCGCGAAGGCGGGAACCCAGTTGAATAATTGCTTGCTGGATGCCCGCCTACGCGGGCATGACGTTCATCAGACCATGCCTAATGGCCAGCAGCTTGTTGTTTGAGCAGCAACTCGCGCTGCGCCTTGATCAGCCCGGCATCGCCGGGTTCGGCATGATCGGGTATCACATGCAGTGGATTCAATGCTGCGAGTCTGTCCAGCACGCCGATCCACACCGCAGCAGTGACGCCTTGGGTCATACGCGGTGCTTCATCGCGGATGGCCATATCACCTGTTAGCAACGTGCGGTCTTCCTCCACCCAGATGATCTGGTCGCCCTTGGTATGCGCTGGACCCACCAGCACGATGCGTGCGTGTACACCACCCAGATCGAGCATGTGTTCACTGTCGAAGAGAACACCAGGCTTGGGATGAACAATGTTCTCCGGCATGAGCTCGCCGAAGCCGGGACGCTGCCGGAAAGTCGCCTCGATGCGAATACCATCATTGTTCAGCTCCTCCTGCTGAGCGCGCGAGCGAATGATGACAGTATCGGCGGGAAAACCGCCTTCACCACTGGCATGTTCGGGATGAAAGTGAGTGGTCACCAGATACAGCTTCTTGCCCTTGGCCAGCTGCTGAGCGTGCTTCGCAACAATCGCGCCGTTGCTCGGACCCAGCCCGGTATCGACTACCAGCACTGCATTGTTGCCAACGATGAAACCGACATCCGGCCAGCTCTGGATAACATAGACATGCTCGGAAATACGCTCCGGCGCGGTTTCCGGTATGTGCGGATCGGTGATGCGTGCCGCGTGTGTCGTCAGCGGCAGAAGCAGGGCGCCCAGCAACGTCGATAGTAGTTTCATGTCGCATTCCCGATGGAGTGGTGTGCGCCATTGTGGCTGAAATACGGCAGCGGTCGCCAGAGAATGCTGGCCATACCTTAGTCGGAACTACCAGTCGCTTAGCTGTGACGGCAGCGAGGTACTCACTCATGGACGTGCCGCCTGCAGTCGACAAGTCCCTTTTGCTTTTTTCAATACGTTCGGCTACAAGGGCGATAAGCCGTTGATCGCAAGGAGAAACAGGAATGACACCGCGCCCACATACAGTACTAAGTCCCTTTGCAAAGGGACAATTAGGGCCCGTAACACGGGCTTCTACTTTCAGTTAGGGCGTTTTCGTGGGTCGTCTGTTCTCCTATCCACTGCTAGTCACCTCCGCGACCCTGCTGACTGCGTGTGCGCACGACGCCCCTGAAGTCGTCATTGCATCTCCAGCGCTTGGAGTGCAAATCGTTGGTCAAACGAGCAAAGGAGAAGGTCCGTTAGCCGGCAACTTTAGCGAAATTTCTGCTGTGTACCAGCGCGGTGAGAAGTCCGATAGACAACTTGTGTTGAGTGGACTTTATCTCACGGTCGAGCGCATTGAGTGGAGCAATCCGCACGAAGCCACGATTTGTCTAAGGGCGGGCTATACGTCAAGATTCTCAAACAACGTCACACTGCAGACGGGAGAGCGTGAAAGCTACGACATTCATTTTGCGCTCAGAGAAGATTGCGTTCTCGCGATGTCAGCAGATCAGCGGACGCAGAAAATTGCACCCTAACAATTCATGTATGGGCTCCCCTGCAAGCAGCAGAGGTGATCTTTTCTTTGGCTTCAGGAAACACTTGCAGTCGTATATCCGGCATCTGAGGTGGGAACTGTGTGTCTCGCGCCGACATGAAATCTGCAACGTCTGAGCGCGTAGGTTTGGCTAAGTCTTCGAAGCCCAACATCTGTGTGAATTTCAATGTTTGACGGATGTGTTGGGCTTCACTACGTTCAGCGCCAACCTACCAATCCGCATTATTCATCTCAAAACGTTCCCCGCTGCACGTAAGGCACCTTGTTGAACAATTCGCGTTCCTGACCGCGCGGATCATTCACCATTTTTGACTGCACATTAACCACCAGCGTTTCGCGTGCGGGCAGATGATAGGGTTTCCATTCCGGCAAGCCGCGATGATTCGGATTGCCTCGATGCGCGAAAGCAATAAACACATCGCGCAGTTGCGCAGAGACCTTCTGCGCGTTGGCATCGGTACCAGTCAGTGACTCGGAAGCATCAAGATTGCCGAATACCAATCCAATGTCGAGCGTGTGGCACGCGCCCCACTTGCCGTTATCCAGCGGCGATTTGTAATCCAGTTGATAGGCATACACCGGTGCGCCTTGCTGCGCGCGTAATTCAGCCTCAATGATTGCGCCGCGCCATGAGCGGCCTGCGGTGCTTGCCGAGAAAAACACTTGCGTTGGTGAATATTCTGGATACCAGCGCCGATACGCGGCAATGACGACGTCGACATCAATGTCCACGTACACGGCCTCGGCAAGCCGGGCCGGCAGTTCTTCCCAGCTCAATTTCTGCAGGCTGGCATCACTGGCATAGAAGTAACGGGTTTCTTCGAGCGTATTACCGATGATCATGGGAATGTGTGCGGATTGTGCGGGTGCATCCGGATAAAACGGATGTCTCAGCAGATTGCGTTCATCCAGCACGGGGCCGAAGTAAATTGACCGACCTGTCAGTGAAGGGTCGGGCGTCTTGAATGCAGTGAGCAATTGTTCCAGCGGCAGGTCGCGCAACTTGTGCAGCTCTGAGGGTTTGATCTTCAAAGCTTGCAGCACGGTCTCTGCACGCTGCGTGGCGGCGCGCGGACTGGCCGCCGTGATCTGCTGGCCGCTCATGGTGGCGGCGCGATGAAACAGGCCGCGCGCGGCGGGCATGGCCATCAGGGTGGCGATCTTGGCACCGCCACCGGATTGACCGAACACCATGACGCGCTGCGGATCGCCGCCGAATTCCAGTGCGTGATCGCGCACCCACTGCAGCGCCAGAATCAGATCCAGCATGCCGGCGTTGCCGGAGTCCGGGAATTCATTGCCCAGCTTGCCCAGATACAGATAACCCACACCGCTCAGGCGATGATTGAGCGTGATCACCACCACATCACCGTGCTGGCACAGGTGCGCACCGTCATACAACGTGCTGGACCCCGAGCCGGCGCTGAATTCGCCGCCGTGGATGTACACCATGACTGGTCGTTTGCCGCCGTCGCGTAAGCCGGGCGTCCAGACATTCAGGTACAGACAGTCTTCACTGCTGGGTTCGTTGATGCTGGCCTGTGGCGAGGCCGGCCCATAGGCATGCGCCGCGCGCAGCTCACTCCACGGTGCGGGAGGCTGCGGCGCCAGGAAACGTCGTTCGCGTGTGCTGGCACCATACGGGATGCCTTTGAATACGTAGATGTCGTCGAGCAACGCGCCTTCGATGCGGCCAGAGCGCGTTGCGGCAATGGGGGCGGGTTTGCCAGTGGCAGGCTCTGCGTATTGTGAAAACAACACCGGCGTCAACAGGCTGGTGTGCAGCAAGTTGCGGCGGCGTGTATCAATTGCCATGATCATTTTCCGCGCCGAATGGCGATATTTTTCTCAGTCGTTGCACAAATCCTGCGCTGTCGCCCCGGTGCTGGCACAGGGCAATGCAGTTCCACACTGGTTTACCGATAGGCGTTTGCCTGCATTCACGAGCGCACGCGGATTGTACCGATTTCAGCATCGCATCACGACGCGCACAGTCTGCCTGCGCTCCTGATCGCGCCACATTTCTGGCTCCTGACTGGCAAAGGCATTAACGACGATGGCTATTGCTTCCGGAAAGCAGACCGCATTCGCACCACGCGGCGCAGCTGCACAAGCCCTGTTACGAACTACCCGGTGGTCTTCCAGCCATGAGCAGGCGCAGTTTCCGGCATTCGATCCGGCGACCGATCGCTGCATTGCCATTGTGCAGGGTAGTGGCGAGGCCGAAGTGGCGGCGGCGTTGCAGGCCGCAAGAACCGCCTTTGATCGTGACTGGCGCTGGCGGCCGGTGAGCGAACGCAGCCGCATGCTCAATGAAGCGGCGCGGGTGATCCGCCAGAACAGTGAGGAGCTGGCGCAACTGGTTGCAATGCAGACCGGCATATTGCTGTCTGATGCGCGCAACGTTGACGTCGAAGAATGCATCCAGTCGTTCAACTATTTCGGCGGCGCAGCGGTGACACTGCCTCACGGTCTGGTTGATGGTGGCAACTACCGTGATGAGATTCATGCCGAGCCTTATGGCGTGGTCGCAGTGCTGACCCCTACCGCCGGTCCGCTGCTGTATGCAGGCGCCAAGCTGGCGCCGGCGCTGGTGGCGGGCAATACCGTGGTGCTTAAACCGAGTTGCGGCAGTGCGCTGGCCATTATCAGATTGATTGAACTTATCGCGCCGATATTCCCCAGTGGTGTGCTGCAACTGGTGTTGGGCCCGGGTGAAGAGATCGGGCAGGCGTTGGTGCGCAATCCGCTGGTCAACAAAGTATCGATTACCGGCACCACCGAGGCAGGACAAGCGGTGCTGCGTACGGCTGCGGACAAGGTGGTGCCGACAATTCTGCAGCTGAGCAGTCGCAACGCCATTATCGTGTTCGATGATGCCGACTTGAATCAGGCGTTGCGCGCTACGCTGGAGGGCGCATTCTCCAATCACGGCGAAGCGCGCACGGCGACACCCAGAATACTGGTGCAGAAACATGTTCATGACCGCTTCTTGCGGCAACTGGCACACGCCGTGCCGCGCCTCAGGGTGGGCGATGGCGCCAATCAGGCCACTCATATCGGTCCCATGAGCAGTCGTGAGCGACAGCAGACTGCGCTGCGACACATTGAAGCCGCGTGCGAGCAGGGGGCGCGCATTGTGGCGCGTGCCGCCGTGCCGACCACCGCGCCGCTGCGCCAGGGTTACTTCGTGGCCCCCACGTTGCTGGCCAACGTACAGCCGCACATGACGATTGTGCGTGAGCCGGTCGCTGCACCAGTGGCCTGCGTGATGTCGTTCAGTACGGCAGATGAAGCCATTGCGATGGCCAACAACTCCGATTTCGGTTTGCTGGCGGCGGTGTTCACCCAGAACGCGGCAGTGGCCGACGACGTCAGTCGCCGGCTCGAGGTTGGCGTGGTCCATGTGAACAACTTTCAGCGGCTGGGTTGCAGCACCATCCTGTTAACGGGCATCAAGGCAACCGGCTTTGGCCATGAAGAACGCAGCCTGGCGACGCTGGGTGAGTTTACCCGGCAGCGAGTGGTGCGCGTGATCACGCAGCCCAGCGGCCGTCGCTACTGGGAAGCGGTGGACGAACTGCTGGGCGGCTGAGTCACGACCCGCAGTTTGTGCAGGCGATATTCACGCCAGAAAATGATCAGTCCCGAGGCGATAACCAGCGGCGCACCCCACCACAGCGATGGGCTGGGCAGTTCGTCGAACAGCCAGTAGCCCACTGATGCAGCGATGACGATACTGGTGTAGTCCAGTGGCGCAATGGTGGATGCTTCGGCATAGCGATAGGAATAGGTCATCAACAGCTGCCCACCGACGCCGAACAAACCCAGCAACAATAAAATGACGGCCTGTTGTGCCGTGGGTATCAACCAGCCCAGGGGCAGGGTGAGCAGGCCGCACACCGCCGACGTCAGCATGAAATAAAAGGTGATGGTGATGGCGTGTTCGCCACCACTCATGCTGCGCAGAAACACCATGGCCAGTGCCGAGAACACCGCGGCGCCCAAGGCAACCAGGAAGCCGCTGGCGTGACCGCCACCAAACGTCATATGCGGACCCACGATGACCAGCATGCCCAGCAAACCCAGACCCAGCGCGGTCCAGCGAAATACATGAATGCGTTCGCCGAGAAACACCATGGCCAGCAGCGTGACGAACATGGGTGCGGAATAGTTGATGGCGTTGACTTCGGCCATCGGGATCATGGTGAGTGCGGCAAACAGACAGAACATGCTGAGCGTACCGGCCAGTGACCGCAGTGCATGGCGTTGCCAGTTATCGGTTTTCAGCACCTGCAAGCCCAGTGTCTGGCGGGCCAGCAGCGCCAGCGCCAGCACCGCAATCAGGCCGCGCAGAAAGATGGTTTCGCCCATGGGTACGCCATCGCCCAGATACTTGATGCAGACCTGCATGCCGGTGAACAGCAGTATCGAGACCAGCTTCAGGGTCACACCGAGAACCGGCCGATGAGGGCGTTTTTGTGCGGACAAGGGGGCAGGGGTGGGCAAAAAGGGCGCGTATGGTAGCAGCAGACCTAGGCCGGCCGCGGGTTTTGTGCACTGCGATAGGTATTTCCTATGGAGCTACACGTTTCTATCAATTGGATACTGCCACGGCAGCCCTTTAAGGTGCATACCCACGAGGCCCGTAGCCTTGTTTATCCATGGAGAAACTTGAATGAGTTCGTTGATCAATACCCAGGTACAGCCTTTCAAAGCCCAAGCCTTCCATAACGGCAGGTTCGTTGAAGTGACCGAGCAGAGCCTCAAGGGCAAGTGGTCCGTGCTGATCTTCATGCCGGCTGCGTTCACCTTCAATTGTCCGACCGAAATCGAAGATGCGGCTGACAACTACGCCGAATTCCAGAAGGCCGGCGCCGAGGTGTACATCGTCACCACCGATACCCATTTCTCGCACAAGGTCTGGCATGAAACCAGCCCGGCTGTGGGCAAGGCCAGGTTCCCGCTGGTAGGCGATCCGACGCACAAGCTGACCAATGCCTTTGGTGTGCACATTCCTGAAGAAGGCCTGGCCCTGCGCGGCACCTTCATCATCGACCCGAACCTGACCATCAAGACGCTGGAAGTACATGACAACGCCATCGCTCGCGATGTGAAGGAAACGGTGCGCAAGCTCAAGGCCGCCCAGTACGTGGCCAGCCATCCGGGTCAAGTGTGCCCGGCCAAGTGGAATGAAGGCGCCAAGACCCTGACGCCATCGCTGGAGCTGGTCGGCAAGATCTAAGTTCGTTTTGATGTTGATTGAAACCCTCTCCCTCAGGGAGAGGGCAGGGTGAGGGTGAGCAAATTGGTATGCGCCCTCACCCCAACCCTCTCCCAATGGGAGAGGGGGCAGGGCGACCGTAGTGGCGAGGCACGCCTCGCCCTCTTTGATAAATGCAAGGTGTTTCATGCTCGACGCGAATCTCAAACAACAGTTGCAGACCTACCTTGAACGGGTAACGCAGCCCATCGAGATCGTGGCTTCGCTGGATGACAGCGATGCCTCGCGCGAGATGCTGGCACTGCTGCAGGACATTGCTTCGCTGTCGAGCAACATCGTCGTGCAGGAGCAGCACAACGATAGCGAACGCAAACCGTCGTTTGCCCTGAATCGTGTCGGCTCGGACATGAAGATTCGTTTCGCCGGCATTCCCATGGGCCACGAGTTCACTTCGCTGGTGCTGGCGCTGCTGCAGGTCGGTGGCCATCCGCCCAAGGTGGAAGAGGCAGTGATCGAGCAGATCAAGTCCCTCAAGCCCAATGATGGGGGCGAGTTCAAGTTTGAAACCTATATTTCATTGAGCTGCCACAACTGTCCTGACGTGGTGCAGGCGTTGAATCTGATGGCGGTGCTGAACCCGAATGTCAGCGCCACCATGATCGATGGCGCATTGTTCCAGCAGGAAGTGGACAGCAAACAGATCATGGCAGTGCCCTCGGTATATCTGAATGGTCAGCCGTTTGCGAATGGCCGTCTGACGGTGGAAGAAATCCTCGCCAAACTGGATACCAATGCCGGCTCGCGTGCGGCCGAGCAGCTGAATGCAAAAGACGCTTTCGACGTCTTGGTGGTAGGTGGTGGCCCGGCCGGCGCCTCAGCGGCGATTTATGCCGCGCGCAAAGGTATTCGCACCGGCGTGGTGGCTGAACGTTTCGGTGGTCAGGTGCTCGACACCATGGGCATTGAAAACTTCATCTCGGTGAAAGAAACCGAAGGTCCGAAACTCGCGGCTGCACTTGAAGAACACGTCAAGAGCTACGAAGTTGACATCATGAACCTGCAGCGCGCCGATGCATTGTTGCCTGCTGATGAAAACGGCTTGTTCACTGTGAAGCTGGCCAGTGGTGCAGCGCTGAAAAGCAGAACTGTTGTTATTGCCACCGGTGCGCGCTGGAGAGAAATGAATGTGCCCGGCGAACGCGAGTATCGCGGTCGGGGCGTGGCCTACTGCCCGCACTGCGATGGTCCGTTGTTCAAGGGCAAGCGTGTGGCGGTGATTGGCGGCGGCAACTCGGGTGTGGAAGCAGCCATTGATCTGGCCGGCATTGTCAGCCATGTCACCCTGATCGAATTCGACGGCAAGTTGCGCGCCGATGAAGTATTGCAACGGAAATTGCGCAGCCTGCCCAACGTGCGCGTGATCGTGTCGGCGCAAACCACCGAAGTTCACGGCGCGGATGGCAAGGTGAATGCACTCAGCTACCGCGACCGCGGCAGCCAGGAAATACATCGCGTCGAACTGGAAGGCGTGTTCGTGCAGATCGGTCTGCTGCCCAATACCGACTGGTTGAAAGGCACACTGGCCTTGAGCCCGCGCGGTGAAGTCGAAGTGGATGCCAAGGGTCAGACTTCAGTTGCGGGCGTGTTTGCCGCCGGCGATGCCACCACGACGCCATACAAGCAGATCATCATCGCCATGGGTGAGGGTTCAAAGGCTTCGCTTAGTGCATTTGATCATCTGATTCGCAGTTCGGCGCCAGCAGCGCAGGCCAGCGCAGCTTAGTCCTGTTGCTCCCTCTCCCTGAGGGAGAGGGTTGGGGTGAGGGTGTTTTGAATGAACAAGCAGGTGTAGGTTGGGCTGAGTCCGCGAAGCCCAACATCTATTCAGATCAGGACGTTGGGCTTCGCAGCCCAACCTACTTAAAGCTGCATGACGCTTCGACTTCGCTCAGCGACCGGAGATGCGAATTCCGGTCGCTGAGCGAAGTCGAAGCGCCTCTGAACTACCGCAACCCCGTCTCCTGCCTCGCAATCACCATGCGTTGAATCTCGCTGGTACCTTCGTAGATCTCGGTAATTTTCGCATCGCGGAAATAACGCTCGATGGGCAGTTCCTTCGAATAGCCCATGCCACCGTGAATCTGCACTGCGGCATGGGCACAGAACATGGCGGCTTCCGAGGCAAACAGCTTGGCCATGGAACCTTCCAGCGTGCAGCGTTCGCTGGTGCCCTTGATGCGATGGCGCTTCCAGGCAGCTTGCATCGTCAGCAGGTGCGCCGCTTCCAGCTTGCATTTCATGTCGGCGAGTTTGTGCTGGATCATTTCAAAGCTGCCGATGACAGAACCGAACGCCTTGCGCTCGCGTGCATAGTTCAATGACGCTTCATATGCAGCACGTGCAATGCCGACGGATTGCGCAGCGATGCCGATGCGGCCGGAATCGAGAATGTCCATGGCGATGGCAAAGCCCTGGCCTTCCTTGCCCAGACGATTCTCAATCGGACACTTGTAGTTCTCGAATTCAATCTCACAGGTGGCCGAAGCACGAATGCCCAGCTTGGGTTCGGTCTTACCGCGAATGAAACCGGGCTGGCTGGCATCGAGGATGAAAGCGGTAATGCCCTTGGCTTTTTTCTGCGGATCGGTGACGGCAAACATCACCATGTAATCCGCCACCGGCCCGGAAGTGATCCATGCCTTCTTGCCGTTGATGACATAGTGAGAACCATCGGCCGTCAACTCCGCGCGCGTTCGCATGGCGGCGGCATCCGATCCGGACTGTGGTTCGGTCAGGCCATAACAGCCGATGGCTTTGCCAGTGGCCACCGGAATCACGAACCGTTGTTTCTGCTCTTCCGTGCCATAGGTCAGGATGCCGGTGGCATACAGCGAGTTGTTCACCGAGACGATGGTGGAGTGGGCCGCATCGGCCGCTGCGATTTCTTCCATCACCAGCGCATAGCAAATGGTGTCCAGTCCCGAACCGCCGTACTGCTCCGGCACTTCCACGCCCATGAAGCCCATTTCACCGGCGCGGGCAATAGTGTCGCGCGGAAATTCACCCAAGGCATCATGCTTTGCAGCGACCGGCGCAATCTCCGCCTGCGCAAATTCACGCGCCGCCTGCTGGATCATCTGCTGTTCTTCGGTCAGTGCGAAGTCCATGGGTCCCCCGGGAAGCAATCTGGTGAGTAGCTTGGTGTTCTATCGCGACTGCACAGGATACGAGGTTGTCGGCGTTACGGAAGAGCGCATCGTGACGTGTGACGGGAAACATTACAACAGGTCGAGATGGTTAGCAGACTCCGGGCTGGATGGCGCTTGCTTGAGTCAACTGGCGAGAGAGACCTTTATTGCAGGTCGGGTTTTACAGCCGACTTCTTCGGAATGTCGGATGAAAACCAGACTGCAAGCGCCGTCCTGATTCACGGACGTGCCGTTCGTCCTAAGCCCGTATCTTTCGTGGCGGTTCGACGACGGGCACGCCGCTACGCATGCGCAGCCGCAGCGTATCGGTAAACGACGGGCGCACAGCAAGCTCCTGCAGCAGCGTGCGACAGCGATCGCTGGAGAGCGGTCGGCTGAAGAAGAAGCCCTGGGCAATCTCGCAGTCATGACGATTCAGCACGTCGAGCTGCGCTGACGTTTCCACGCCCTCGGCGACTACACGCAAACCCAGGCTCCTGGCCATGGCGAACACCGCACTGACAATAGCTTCATCGGCCGGATTGACATCCACGTGGCTGATAAAGCTGCGGTCAATCTTGAGCGTATCGATGGGCAGGTGCCGCAGATAGCTCAGGCTGGAATAGCCGGTACCGAAGTCATCGATCTGTATGCGCACGCCCATGTCGCGCAGCGACTGCAGGTTGCCAGCCTGCTTGTCCACATCGTGCATCAATGCGCCTTCGGTAATCTCAAATGCCAGCAGCCTGGAGTCTGCCCCGGTTTCACGCAGCACACGCTGCACTACCTCGACAACGTTCTGGCGCTGCAATTGAATCGCCGACCAGTTCACCGCCACCGGCACAACCGGCACGCCTTCGGCCTGCCACCGCACCAGCTGTTCGCACACGTTACGCAGTACCAGTTCTCCCAGCGGCAGGATCAGGCCGCTTTCTTCGGCGACTGGAATGAAAGTGCCAGGAGGAATCAAACCCATGCGCGGGTGCTGCCAACGCAGCAGTGCTTCGAGACTGACGATGCGCCGCGTGGCGACTTCGACAAGCGGCTGATAGTGCACAATGAATTCGCCGGCCTTGAGTGCCCGGCGCATGGCGCGTTCCATCGCCAGACGCCGACGCATCTGCGTATTCATTTCGTCCTGGAAAAACTGCACGTTGCCGCGTCCGGATGCCTTCGCCTTGTACATGGCGAGGTCGGCATGACGCATCAGCGCCCCGACGTCCTGGGCATCATGTGGACACAGGCTGATGCCAATGCTGACTGACGCGCCGGTTGCACGCCCCGTGACGTCCGGCGAGCCCGCCAGCATTTCGCGTATCGCTGCAGCGTCTTTGGCAGCCGCTTTGGGGTCGCTCACATCGCGCAGCACCACGACGAATTCGTCGCCGCCCAGTCGCACCACGATACCGCGCTCACCCACATGGCCCTTCAGCTGTCTGGCGACCTCGACCAGCAGCGCGTCGCCGATATCATGACCGCGTGCATCGTTGACATCCTTGAAGTGGTCCAGGTCCAGGAACATCACGGCAATGCCGGAATGCGCAGCGCGCGCCTGTATGACCTCTTCCAGATACGTACGCAGAAACAGCCGGTTCGGCAGCCCGGTCAGTGAATCATGGTGCGCCAGATAGTCCAGGCGACGCTGGTTGCGCAACAGCTTTTTCTGAATCCGTTTGCGCGCGGTAACGTCATGGGCGATGTAGCACAACGCCTTGCAACCATTTATCTCGAGCTGGCTGGCGGTAACTTCGACATCCAGCAGCTGGCCGTTCTTGCAGCGGTGCTTGAGCGTACGCACATGCGAACGCGTGTTGGTGAGCCGTTCAATAGCGCCGGTATCCAGACTCGGCACCGTCTCGATCAGGATATCGTCCAGGCGCAGACCCAGCAGTTCCTGCTCGCTGTATCCCAGGCGGCGTTGCAGCGCGCGGTTCGCTTCGAGAATACGGCCGCTGTGCAGCTCGATGATAAAGATGCCTTCATCGGCCTGTTCGACCACGGTGCGATAACGCGCTTCGATTTTCAGCTTGTCAGCCAGCGTGCGCGCAAGACGGCGACTGAACGCTACGCTGGCAGCAGCCAGGACAATCACGATCAGCAGCAGCGCGCCGATCGCAAGCCATCCCTGTGCCGGCGTCATGATGGATTACCCGCGATGCCTGGCACGATGCAGCCCTGCAACGGCATAGCCACACCACACGTTGCTTTGAACGCGCGGTGGTTGCAGTTGACTGACTCCGACACCTTTCGCACCATGTTCTCCATTCATCCCGGTCGGTGGTCCCGTACCGGGATTCATTGACGAGTATCCGGGCCTTGTTGCCAAAATAGATGTTCGCCAGCGCAGCGTCCATCAACTGAGTCGTGAAATGTGAGCAGGAAAACAACACATTGCTGCTCGGGGCGTCCCTTACCGATTGCACCGTGAAACGAGATGCAGGCCGTGTAATTCCCGTTTTGACTAATGGCAAACACCCGGTCGGTGTGAACTACAGCCCGAAAAACCGCCGATCAAGCGGACTTTCAGCACGCACATCCACGAGCCCGATGCAGATAAGCCAGACCGGCCCAGGCCACCACGGGGGATGGGCTCACAGCGCATCAGGGAGGGGAGTGCAAGCAAATCACCGGAACGACTCCCGGCAGCCGGGCTGATCCGGGCTCGATGATGGGTGGACGTCGCAACGCAATCTCTCCGGGCACTTCGTTGAAATTGTCGTTACACTTCTAGGGGTGCGCCCGTAGCTCAGTTGGATAGAGCACTTGGCTTCGAACCAAGGGGTCGGGAGTTCGAGTCTCTCCGGGCGCGCCACTCAAGCAAGGTCCATTCCGGACACATGGGTAACGGTTTATACCGGAGACATGGGTGACACTTTAGCAGCGAAGGGATTCTCTGCACATTCCACCCGCCCTGTCTCGTGATCGAAGAACCCTAAGTCATAGTGCATGAAGGTTACGAGCCATATTTTTTCGCTGACCTCCTTGATGCCGACATTTTGTCCGGCGAAGACCTGGCTGAGGTTGATTTTCCTGCGGCCAATGCAGATGCGGCCACAGGTGGTGACCGTGATCGTGCGGTCGTGCAAGGGGTAGTTCAGCTCGCCTACGCCTTGATAGGGCCGCGGCGACGGGCTGTAAAGCTCTGCCGGATACTTCATACCCAACGCCTGGTGTGGACGCTCGAAGTTGTACTGGTGCGTGAAGTGATCGAACTTGGCTTGCTGCTGGAGGAAGTTTCTGCCGGCCGGGCGAGTGGCTTCTTTTTTCAAAGTCAGATGCATCCGCTCATGCCGGCCGTTTTGTTGAGGGTTGCCGGGTTGGATGCGTTCGATGCCGATCCCCAGTCGCAACCACCATACGGAGAGCTTGCTCAAGCCAAAAAAGGCACTGCGGCTGGCGAACGGCACGCCATTGTCGGTGCGAATGGCCAAGGGCAGTCCGAAGTCCTTAAATGCACGCTCAAATACAGTGAAAGCGTAGGTTTCTTGAGTGGTGCTGAGGGCGTCACAACACAGCAGGTACCGGCTGGCGAAGTCGGTAATGGTCAGCGGATAGCAGTAGCGTCGGTCGGTGAGCATGAACTCGCCCTTGAAGTCTGCGCACCATAAAGCGTTAGGCACTGCGGGATGCGCCAGCGCGGTCCCCTGCGCTTTGTAACGCGGCCTGCGTCCTCGACTGACCAAGCCATGTCGATCCAGGATGGCATGTACAGTGCTGATGGCCGGCACAGACAGATCGCTGTGGCAACGTTTGAGCTTCTCGCGGATCTTCGGCGCACCCCAGCTGGGATATTCCTTTTTGAGCTGGACGATGCGCTTCTCGATCTGGAAAGGCAGGCGATTGGCGTGCCGAGAGGGCCTGCGGGAGCGGTCGTTCAACCCCTGCAAGCCGCAGTCTTTATAGCGCGAGAAAATCTTGTAGCCGGTTTTACGGGAGATATCGAACTCGCGGCACAAGGCCGCCATCTTCTCCCCATCCAGCAATCGGGCCACGAAACGCATTCGCTCATCCATTCTGCAACACTCCCGCCATGGCATTTGCGTGTCTCCCGCAAAGGCCTGAAAGTGTTACCTATGTGCTCGGAACGATGTGTAACCTATGTGCCCGAAAGC
>CAVVHH010000001.1:0-57345 GCA_963748005.1 uncultured Pseudomonadota bacterium | reverse complement strand
TCCAAGAGCGTCCATAGGCGCTGCAAAACACCCGGTAAACCAGCGGTTTTAACCCAGTCTTCCGCCACTAGCGCATGGTCTTACGACTAGCCTTGAGTCCTCTCTTTGGCTGGACCCAGGAGCGACCGACCAAGCAACCAGCAACGACAAGACGCTGGAAACAGCGGGAGGCATCGATGGCGCCAAAATCATTTGCCGGGTAACAAAATTGTTAAGTGGTCGAGATGTCTCGCCACAGCTCGTGACCCGCATCACGCAGGTTCGCGATCCCTTCCCATATTGTCCGGCCAAGTGGACGATTGAAACTGTCGATCACCAGTCGCGATGGGGCTTGCTTTCGGGGTGGGTGCTTGCTTATGAACCATACTCGCAATGAAAACGCGCAACGTGTTTCGCTGCTAGGCGCGAAGTCGGAGCTGAAAGGTGAACTCGTGACCGAGGAAGAACTCGTTATTCTCGGTGCCGTCGTTGGTGAAAGAGTGCAGGCTCCCACTATCACTGTCGGACCCGCAGCGCGCGTAATAGCCGCCATCCATGCCAGGGCAGTCCGCGTCGAGGGAGTGGTTGTGGGCGACATTCATGCGGAAGTGTCGGTGATCCTGCAAGCGTCGGCGAGGCTTCGCGGTACAATTTATTGTCCTTCGATCACCATACTGGACGGCGCCGTTATAAACGGCGGAGCCAATGTCAACTCCGACAAGGCCGACCAGGGTCGCTCTGGTGGGGAACGGGTTGCGCGCGCTCGTGCGACCCGCCGTGCCTGATGCTTTCCCGTGGCAGGAAACCGGAAGCGTCCACTAAGCCGCCCAAGTCGGTCATGGAGTCAGCGGCGAGGAATTTCAAACCCACAGCGGGCAGCCAAGCCGTTTCGGCCACGCTGGATGGCTCGGGTACTCTGGTGGTTCATGGCACAGTCAAGGGGCCTATTACTCACCACAACGATGTGACCGTCGGACCCAGCGGACGCGTAGTCGGCAAGATCAGTGCCAGAGCTATCATTATCGAGGGTGAGGTCAATGGTGACCTCTGGGCCATAGACCTGATCCGCGTGACTGCCACCGGCAAGGTGCTCGGTAATCTGCACGCGAGTCGCATCAGTACTCAGTCCGGCGCGCAATTGCAAGGGCGCATCGTCATGAGACACCGCCCCGATCAAATCAAGCATCTAGACGATTCATCCGTCCAGCAACTGCTCACGCAGCTGTGACGGGCCGCCGTTGAGTCGCGCAGGCAGCGAGCAAGGACCGCTTGCTGCAAGCCCTGATCTCCCCCTGGTCCAGTGGCTACTGCTTGTCCTGTGACAGAAGAAGCCGCAATGCAACGCCAGGGCTTGGTGGTTCTTCGCCGAGTCTCCATCAGGGCGCCGACGTCAGCGATTTCCCGCCGGATATCTGGACTTCTTGAGCTGCCCGCAAAGAAGGCGTAATGTCATAACGACTCCGAGTCGAAGTTGCCGTGATGCGGATCTAATTCAGTCAGCTGCACCGATGGCGGCTCCGTAACAGGATGAGCTGCCTTCACCTGAGTTTATATTGGTTCACAACGCCAGTTGCATCGTCTCCACGACCCGAACTACCGGGGTCAGTGGTTTGGACTGTTTGCATTTTATAGATTGCGTTTTCTCGGCGCGATGAGTTTTGAAGCGCGACTATCCGATTCCAAGTTGCGCACATTTCCGCTGATTGGGGAAACATGTCATGGCATTAAAGACTGACATCAGGCCGCGCAGCACATCGCAGAAATCTCAATCAAAAATACACCGGGCAGATGGCCAGATGAATGGATTGATGGGCTTCATTGTGCATTCGATAAACAAATTGCGTGGTAAATCAAGCGACGACTCTTTGGACGGGTTGCGCGAAAGGCAACACATAACGATCCGCAATCCTTGGAGAGCGGTTGAAATCGTATCGGACTCACATAGTTGCACGGCAAGTAAACAGATCAAGTACGGGCGTTTCCTATGCGCAGAAGCACCCAAGCTCCCGCTACCGGGCTGTACTTCTATCCATTGCACCTGTCGTTACTCGCACTTTCCTGACCGACGGCGCGGAGCCAGACGGGCTGTAGAGTTGGGAGTGTCTGTTCATTTATTGTCAGCACCTCCGAGTGAGCGTCGGGTTGGGCGAGGTCGACGTAGTACAGACGGCTGAGCGCCAGCGTCATCCGTAAGGCCAGCTACGTATGACAATCACGCCAGCCTAGCAAAGCACCATTTTGCATCTGTGAAACAGCAGTGCCTGCATGTTCACTGGCTGAATCAGTTCGGGGCTGTTGTTTTCGACGAGTTCACAGCCTTCGATACGGGGCACGCAACAAGCGCATCATCTGGAATTACCCGAGTGCTACCCTTGCAACCGAACTATCCCAGAGCGCCGCGAAGCCGAATACGTCTCGATCGTTCAGGCGGACAAATGGTTCCGTTATTCTTCATGTGTCACTCTTAGCAGGCTGTTGAAAATTGGGCTGTGATTGTCGGTGGTGTGATTTCGAGCTGCATTCTTCAGTGGATTTCGGGTTGCATCGGTGTCAGTTCTTGCGTGCCGATCGATTCAAGCCGCTGCTGCCTCTGCATCATGCGCTCGCTCCCATCAGATTCCGCATCCGCACCAGGTTCCAGCCCATACACGTGAACTGGTAAATCAGGTTCACCTTGTCGAGTCCTCTGACTTTCACCTGCCGGATCAAGCCAATGGTCTTGCCCCAGCCAAAGGTTTCTTCGATCCGCTTGCGCAGACGTTGGCTGACTTTATAGCTGTCATGGCGGGTGGTGCGCTCATCGAGTTGCGAGCCACCGGGTCGTTTGTCATTGCAGGCGACGTGCGGCGTGATGTTCAGGGCGCGACACTCGCGGATGAAGTCTTTGGTGTCGTACAGCTTGTCAGCACCGACGGTCTTGCGCCGCTGTCCCGGCAGGCTGGCCAGTAACGCCAGCGCCGTATCACGCTCAGCAGTGCCGTGCGCCGCACTGACCTGGGCGCGGACGATCAGGCCGTGGCGATTCTCCATCACGCTGTGGCCGAGAAAGGCCAGCTTGGCTTCGCCGCCACGGCTCTTTTTGGCAGTGCCGCTGTCGGGGTCGGTGCGGGATTGATGGGTGTCATTACTGCGTGATTGGCCGTGAAAATCCCGCTCGGCATTGCGACCGCCGCCCGCAGGGGGTTCATCACTGCCATCCTTGCGCACAAAGCTCTTCTGCGAGGCCCAGGCCTGGATCAAGGTACCATCCACGCTGAAGTGTTCGGTGGATAACAAGTCCCGCTGGCCCGCCAGCTTGACCACCTCGGCAAATAGTTCTGGAATCACCTCGTGCTCCAATAGCCGATCCCGGTTCTTGCTGAAGGTCGAGTGGTTCCACACCGCATCGTCAATGGCCAGCCCGACAAACCAGCGGAATAGCAGGTTGTAATTCAGTTGCTCCACCAACTGCCGCTCGCTGCGGATGCTGTACAGCACTTGCAGCAGCTGCGCCCGCAGCAGCTTCTCCGGGGCAATTGACTCCCGTCCAATATCTGCGTAGATCGACTCGAACAGCCCATTCAGTTTGCGCAGGGCGTCATCAAACAGCCTGCGCATCGCTCGCAACGGATGATCCGCAGGCACATACCGGTCCAGATGTACCGTGGTAAACAACGCCTCTTGCATCACATCCGAGCCGCGCATCAACTACCCCTTCACCAAAAACCATCGTCCCGTGAAGTCTATTTCAGGCTGAATTTGAAGGGGAGATTTTCAACGGCCTGTTAGAAGCCATTGGTGACCACGATGCAACGCCTGCCGTATTTCCATCGACCATGTTAACTCGCTGTGGATCCATGATCTCGACTCGTGCGTTGATTGTGCTGTACCTCTGCGCGACGCTCTGTGCCAAATAGGGAACGAGACGCCAGCGCGTTAGGACTTCCTCACGATCGCCTTCAGTCCAGCGCCCAATCGGAACGCATTGACCATGTGCAACGTCATACGAATCCGGGAACCACTTCTGAGGTTTCCACCGGTGTGGCTTTTCATCGCGCTCCACTGCGGCTTGATCCCTTGTAATAAAGCGTCCGCACATCTCCGCAGACTATCCTACGTCGCTTGCGTCCTTGATGCCTGATTGCCTCTCTTGCTGGATCTTTTCGTAGATTTCCTGGCGATGTACCGGGGTTTCCTTTGGCGCATTTACACCGATGCGGACTTGATTGCCTTTTACGGCAAGCACTGTCATGACTACGTCGTCCCCGATGATGATGGATTCGCCAAGGCGGCGAGTGAGAATTAGCATTCTGCGTGTCTCCATAATGCGTCAATTACGCGGCGCGGAGTCTACTGACCCGCCTGCCAACGTCCAGTTTTCAGAGTGGGGTAGCAAGAAGCGCGACCGGTGGTAGCGAAGATAGGAAGGCCCTGGGACAACACTTGGCCTTGCATGACCCGGGGCAAATAGTGGCGCCCAAGTGTTCATCGACGTGATCAGCGCCGTTGTCCGCTGCGCCTTCTCACGCTGCATGCGTTCTAATAACTCGCGCCACAACGTGCGCTGAGAACTGATCACCAGCTAAAAACCACACTACACAGGTGCGCTCATTGACTGTGAACCACCTCACATATAATTCGTGTGTGTGGAGTTAGCTTTCGCGGCATGGTCTGTGTTGTGCCGACGGAGTTCTTATGCAAGCCTGCGGAGCACGTAATTGGTTGCTCGTATTTACGTCCTTCACCGCACTGGCGGTCAGTGGTTGTTCATCCATGAGTGCAGCGGAGTGTCAGGCGCTTGACTGGCAAACGATGGGTTACGAAGACGGCGTCGTTGGATACTCGGGTAATCGTATTGGCCAGCATCGCGAGGCCTGTGGCAAATATGGCGTGACACCGAATCTGATGCAGTATCAGGCGGGACGTGAGCAGGGGCTGCGCGAATTCTGCAAACCAGCCAATGGTTTCCTGGTGGGTGAGCGCGGTAACGGCTATAGCGGAATATGCCCGGCCGATATGGATGGCGACTTCGTCGCTGCCTACCAATCTGGACGCCAGCTCTATTCGTTGCGTTCGCGCGTTGCCGGCGCAGCAGGCGAGCTTGCATCGATGCGCCAGGAGTTGCATCGCATAGACGAAAACATGGTCAGCATCGGAATCGAGGTTCTCAATCCTGCCACTCCGCGCGAGCGTCTCGCGCAGCTGCTCCTGGATACCAAGCAGATGGCGGAAAGAAGGGGTGTGATCAGTACCGAAATTCCGAAATTGGAAGCCGACGTCGCGTATTACCAACGCGAGCTCGATGCTTATCGTGCAACGCTGGCGTATGTCGATTAGCGCCCGCGTGCGAATGAGCGGATATGTGCCGGGTCACAGTCTGCGAGTGGCTGTGTGTTAATGGTTCTTTGTTTCCAGCTGACAGCCTAATTCTCGATACAGCTTGTATCGCTCCCGCGCCAGTTGCTTGTGCTGCGAATCGGCATCCACTACTTCACAGATGCGGGCAAACCTGTCCGGGTTCTCAGGTACCGCGTCGCTCAAGTTGACCAGCATTGATTGAAATTCCTGCGGCGCTTGCGAATGACTGCCGATCAAGGCCATGACGCGTGAGTGCGAAGGAGCGCTGACGCTGTGTACCTCATGAGGAATAAACGCCTGGTCGCGAAACGTCCATAGCACTTCGTCCATGCGTCTGGCCTGATCATCATTGGCTGCATACACATAACAACGCAGACCGTGCTCGTATGCCTGTTCGACCAACTGGCAGGCGTAACGCAGGCGTGCAGTGTCACCGGCTTCACTGAGAATGTGGAATTCGACTGGCGGCATATCGCTTGGTTGTTTAGATGCACCTGCCCTGGCGCTCTCCCGGCAACCGGGAGAGGCGATCGGCGCACGTCATTTGTTAGGTCACTTGCTGTTGATCAGGTAGTCCATCAACAGCGGCACCGGGCGTCCCGTGCCGCCCTTATGAGCGCCGGACAGCCACGCCGTGCCGGCGATGTCCAGATGTGCCCACTTCAGGCCCTGCGTGAACTTGGCCAGGAAGCACGCAGCGGTAATCGCGCCACCCTCGCGGCCGCCCACGTTGGCCATGTCGGCGAAGTTGCTCTTGAGCTGGTCGGCATATTCTTCATCGATGGGCATGGGCCAGGCGCCATCCTCGGCGCGTTTGCCGGCGTTGCTGAGTGCGGTGCTGAGTTCATCGTCATTGCTGAACAACCCGGAATACTGATTACCCAGTGCAATCACGCAGGCACCAGTGAGGGTGGCAATGTCGATCACTGCCCTGGGCGTGAAGCGGCGTACGTAGGTAAGGGCGTCGCACAGGATCAGGCGGCCTTCGGCATCGGTGTTGAGCACTTCAATGGTCTGGCCTGACATGCTCTTGACGATGTCACCCGGCTTGGTGGCGGTACCGCTGGGCATGTTTTCGCAGGTGGCAATCACGCCCACCAGATTCACCGGCAGTTTGAGGCTCACTGCAGCTTTGAACACACCCAGCACCGTGGCTGCGCCACACATGTCGAACTTCATTTCATCCATGGCGGCCGCAGGTTTGATGGAAATGCCGCCAGTATCGAAGGTGATGCCCTTGCCGACCAGCGCGACCGGCGCCTCCTTGGCTTTGCCACCGTAATATTCCAGCACGATCAGCCGTGGCGGTTCTGCGGAGCCCGCAGTGACCGACAGGAACGCACCCATTTTGAGTTTGCGAATCTCGGTTTGATCCAGTACCCGCACTTTCAGGCTGCCGCGGTGATCACGCGCCAGCTGTTGCGCGGTCTTGGCCAGAAATGTGGGGGTGCAGATGTTAGCTGGTAGATTGCCCAGATCGCGGGTCAGCGCCATGCCGCTGGCAATACCGCTGCCTTGTTGCAAGCCTTTTTCGGCCTGTGCTTTTTCGGGCGTGCCGAGAACGGCCATGCTGAGCTTTTTCAATGCAGCGGGCGGCGGCTTCTTGGCGGACTTGAGATCGGGAATTCGATAGGCGTTGTATGCCGCCACTTCAGCGGTGCAGCGTCCAAGGTAATAGGCATTGGTGGCCGCGACGGTTTCCTGTGACAGATAACTGGTAGCCTGCACACTGCCGGTTTTGGTTACCGCGCTGAGTGCCGCGCCCAGCGCCTTGCGATACTGCTTGCGGCCGAATTTGTCCTTGGGGCCGAGGCCTACCAGCAGGATGCGCGCAGCGCTCACGCCCTTGGGTTCGGGCAACAACAAGGTTTCGCCAAGCTTGCCACGTACATCGCCCTGTTTGACCAGGCGCGACAACTGTTTGCCCACCCTGGTGTCCAGCTCGGTTGCAGCGGCGCTCAACAGGCCCTTTTCATAGACGCCGACAATGGCGCAATCAGTACGCTGACGAGTCACGGAAGCGGAAACGGCATGCAATTCCATAATCTTGTTTACCTTGGTGTAAGCGTCGCTAAACTTGGGCAATGCCCTGGGGCACAGACGCCCAGTGTAGCGGGCGCGAACCTATTTTGTGAGTGGGTCGCACCAATACCGGTGCCCTTTGAACGGAACCTCGAATGCGGATTGTGCAACGATACATTTTTCGCGAAGTACTGCAGGCCTGGGTGGCGGTCACCCTGGTGTTGCTGGTTATTCTGCTGTCCAACCAGCTGGCCAGCGTACTGTCGCGCGCGGCTTCCGGCGGCTTTTCTGGCAAAGTCGTGTTTGTGTTGCTGTGGTTGACATCGCTGCAGCAACTGGTGGTGCTGATTCCGATCGGGTTGTTTCTGGCCGTCATGCTCGCGCTGGGCCGCCTGTATCACGAAAGCGAACTGACGGCCATGCAGGCCTGTGGTCTCGGCAACAGCGCCTTGCTGAAACCGGTCTTGGTGCTGGCGCTGATCGCTGCGGGCCTGCTGAGCTGGCTGGCGTTTCAGGTGGTGCCGCAATCGGCACAGCAGGCGCTGGATATTCGCAGTCAGGCGATTCGTGATGCGCGTTTTGCACGCCTGCCGGCGAACAAGTTTGTCAGCTTCAATGGCTCCAGCAGAATTGTCTTTTATGCCGAGGCTGTTGATGATCAAGGCGTGCTGAGGAACATTTACGCTGAGCGTGCCATTGGTCCGAAACTGGAAATCTGGACGGCAAGACGCGCCGTGCAACGCGGCATCGGCGAACAGCAACAGACCTTTGTGCTGTACGACGGACAGCGCTATGAAGGCACACCGGGCAGCAGCGAGTTCCGCATCATTCAGTTCGCCGAAGGTGGCATACCCATCAGCCTGCCTGATGTCGAAAGCGCTGGCAGCAGGCGGGACATGCTGCCGACTTCACAGCTGCTGAAATCCACAGATCTGCGCGATCGTACTGAAGTGCAGCAGCGCATGTCGACACCGCTGATGGTGCTAGTGCTGGCGGTTCTGGCCGTGCCGCTGGCGCGGCTGCGGCCGCGTCAGGGACGCTATGCGCGAGTTGGATTTTTTATTCTGATGTATTTGTTCTACAGCGGACTGCTCGTCATTGCTGCTGATTCGATGAGTCGCGGCAAGACACCGGGATGGTTGGGCATGTGGTGGGTGCACGTTATTGCCAGCCTGTATGCGCTGTTTCAGTGGTGGCGAGTCGGTAGCCTGCGCTGGCGGCCGGTGCACCAGCAGGCGGAGGGCTAGTCATGCGGGTGCTGTCGCGTTACATCATTCGTGCGGTGCTTGGCTATACGGCACTGGTTATGGCGGTGTTGCTGATCCTGATTGGCCTGTACTTGTTCCTGACTCAGACTGATGAATTGGGCACGGGGCGTTACGGCGTATTTGATGCACTAATTGTGGTTGCATGCCGCCTGCCGCAACAGGCCTTTTCCTTGCTGCCCATTGCGGCGCTGATGGGTTCTTTGCTGGCACTGGGCAATCTGGCGCGCGCCAGTGAATTGATCATCATGCGTGTTTCGGGCGTCTCGGTGTTTCGTCTGGCTGGCTGGGTAGCGACGGCCGGTGTCGTACTGACGGTGATAACGTGGATCGTTGGCGATTATGTGGCGCCTCCTGCAGAGCAATTCGCCGATCAATACAAGACTCTTGCCAAGACCAATCAGTACAGCGCTATTGGCAGCGAAGACCTATGGGCCAAGGATGGTGATGTATTTTTGTCGGTGCAAAAACAGAGTGATGCCAATATGCTGCGTGGCGTATACGTGCTGCGGTTCGACGCACAACGTCGCTTGCAGAGTGTGGGCCGGGCAGATTCAGCAGAACTGGGTGACGGGCAGTCGTGGCAACTGCGACGTTACGTGGAAAGCTGCTTTGAAGGTGATCATGTTGTGGCCACCCAGCAGCCTGTTGTGTCACTGCAGACCAAACTTTCCGCTGAGTTTCTGGGAGCGGCTGTGGCTGATCCCGAAACGCTGACCGGCACGGCGCTGCTGAAATACATCCGGTTCCTCGAGGCAAATCAGCTCGAGTCCAGGGAATATCAGACAGCGTTCTGGACACGTGTGGCCCGGACCTGCACGTTACTAGTGATTGTGGTTCTTGCGGTTCCATTTTCGTTCGGGCCGATGCGCTCCACCGGCATGGGCGCGCGAATGGTCGTGGGGATTCTGATCGGTGCTTCGTTTGCCCTGCTGGCCAAGCTGTTGGCGAACGGAGGCGCGGTCTACAACCTGCACCCCCTGGTCATTGCCTGGGGGCCGACCGGAATTCTGGCGCTGGTGACAACAATTGCCCTCGCGCGAGTTCGATGACAAGTGCCACACCACCAGTAGCCACATTTGGACGATCGGAGTGAATAGATGATGCAGCAGTCAGTGGACGATGCGAGGCCACCTGCGGGGTTGCTGCGCAGATTGGGCGCAACTATTTCCGATTCGCTGGTCGTGTTGGGTTTGCTGCTGCTTGGCACTCTTTTATTCGTGCCCTTGCTTAATCATCTTGGAGCCAAAGCCATGACGCCCAGCGAAGTGGGCTGGTTCTGGACCAGTGTCTACTGGGTCTGGATGCTCAGTATCTGGATGCTGTTTTTTGGTTTCTTCTGGTCACGCAGCGGTCAGACGGTGGGCATGCGTGCATGGCAGCTGCGGCTTGAAAACGATTCTGGTGCGTTGCTGACGTGGACTCAGTCACTGAAGCGGCTTTGGGCAAGCGTCCTGCCCTGGTTGCCATGTTTGCTGGCAATGAGCATTGCTGAGCAATTGGCTTCGGACGCTCTCAAATATCTTGGGCAGGGATTGTCATTGCTTGGGGTTACGGGACTACTGGCAATGTACCGTGACCCGTCACGACGCACTTGGCACGATCGAATCACTCGTTCTCGTATTATTTTGCTGCCAAAGCTGTAAATTTACTGCTATAATCCCTGCCTTGACGGTGAAATGAATATTTCTGTTTCGGCTCAGTGGCTTACATGTCTAGACTATTTTCGACTGAGACGAAAAAAAGACTTGTATTGCACTGCAGCATTGCGTATATTGTGCACCACAGCATAACGCTGCGGCCACGGCAGGAACCTTTCCCAAGTGGCATGGTCGGATGAGCTTCCAGTCTGATCACGCGTTAATCGCGATCCGTGAAGCAAGGTTTGTTTTGCTCGAATCCCCCTGATTGGCCGGTGCTTTATTGCCCGGCCTTTTTTTTGATGTGCACGAATGCGACACCGCGGAATCCCCAGGCGCGGCCAGTGGCGCGCAGGATGTGGGGGCTGAGGGCGTGTCTTGAGGCGTGGCTCCAGAACTGACGCTAGCTTCGCAGCTGGGCTTCAATAACTGATTTATGGGTACGCAAGATACGGCGAATTTCCGTGGGACCGGGCCGCTCTGCCATTCTGGCAATCAGTTCCGTCAGTTCATGCCATTCGCGCCCCCACTTCAGCAACCGAACGGCATCGGCGACCACGACTTCCTGTGCGCCGGCACCGATTTGCACAGCCGATTGGGTACCGATCCTGGCGGTGGCACGCTTCGGTGACGGCTCTGCTACGGCACGAGCAGGTGTTGCCAGCTTGCGAGTCGGCTGCTTGAGCTTGGGCATTTCCCGAGTGTTGTCTTCAGCCTTGGCTCGATGGTCAGGGTTGAGCTTGGGAAGCTCCCGGGTAGTGTTGTCATTGGCAACAGGTGCAGCCTTGGTGGCCTTCTGGGTCGTCGCAGAATCCGGATTTGGCGCGATCGCCTGTTCGCGGCTCTGATCCGCCAGCGGGATGAAGCGTTTGATGTTCTGCATGCCAACCAGATTGGCCAGGAATCCCATCAATTCCAGTGATTCGGCGAAGGAGGCGTCATCGCTGGCGATGTGGGCTTTGCACAACGTTTTCAGCTGCAGAGCCTTCTGTTGTGCGAGCTCCAGTATCCAGCGGGCAGGGCGGTCGTGCTCCGGCCACGGTTGTACCTGCCGATAACTGGCATCGTCCAGATCAAGATATTTCATGTGCAGCTCGATGCTGGCCAGCCAGCGGTCTAGCAGGTCCAGCATGCGCTTGTCTGCGGGGGTCATGGCAGCTCCGTAATCATGCACGGCATTATGCACTGTCAAAATGGGCCGGCTGTGAAGCAGGTGGCACAGCCGACAAGCGGCTACTTCGGTGGATTAAACGGTGCGTCACAGGCAACACGGATGACTAGTGTTGCCGGCTGGCGGCACCGCTTTGCGCAGTCTGATTGCCGGCTGTTACGCTTGTACGCATGGTTATCTGAAGTATCGGAATCGACTGATCAAGGAGTCGAAAGTGTTGCGCGAAACGGTGCTGTTTTTTCTGAGCCTGACGCTGTTGGCGGGCGGAATGTATCTGATTCATACAAAAGTGGTGGCGATCAAGGTCGGTGAGCATACCAGTCGTCTGGTCGGTACCCTTTGCGCCATTCTCGCTTACTACTACCTGCGGCATAGCTTTTCCCTGCAGGTGCCGCGGGGCAGCACCTGGACGTTCCACAAGGTGCTGGAAACCGCCAAGGTCTGGTTGCCACCGGTGACCCTGTTTGGTCTGACGGCCTATTACGCGATCAGCATCTTTCGCAACTGGCGCAGTGAGTTTGTTGATTTGATCCAGTCGTCGGCGTGGATTGTCGTGGTTGCGGGGGTGGTGCTCGGCGCTCGCTACATTTTGTCCTTGTGATCTATGGAAGTTGAGATGGCCAGCGTCGTGCCCAGTTCACTTTGCCCACCTTGTTGAGCTTTTTCAGCGCGAATTCAGCACGCAGTGCATCCCCCTTTTCGGTAAAGGCCCGTGCGCCAAGTATTTTCAGGGGCGGATTGGATCGTGTGAATTTCGCACCCTTGCCGGCAAGATGCAGGCGAAATCGGGCTTGCACATCGAGGGCAATGCCCGCATAGGTTCGGCCGTCGGTACAGCCCAGCAGGTATACCCACCAGACCGCTGTTGCCGCGGGCGATGTCTCGGCGACGACTTGCGATGCGGATGAGTTGTTAACCACCGGTCGCCTGTTCCTGCAGTGCTGCAATCAGCCGAAAACGCGGCTGCGCAACGCCATTGTGCTCAATCGTTTCGGTGAACATTTCCAGTGACCTCACCCACAGGCCGCCTTCGCCATACAGCGCGCGATAGACCACCACAGGTCGCATGGTTTCGGAATCCAATGCAACGCCGATAACCTGGTATTCCATGCCTTTGAAATGCCGATAGCGGCCCGGTGTGATATCGGTGGTGATCAAGGCGGCCCCGGAATGAGATGGGTTAGTTATCGAAAGTCGCCCTATTTATAAGCGTATTTTTCATGGTTGACCACCGCTGATTTCCGTGGGGTTGCCGCTTCACCCGACTCCAAGCAGATCAAACACTAAATACATGCGAATCATCAGCAATGAAGCAATTCCAGGAAACTACGACGATTTAATTGTAAACGTATAGCTGCTCGTCGAAGTCCCGTCTGGTGAAACGATGTCAACGGCAATCTTGCTGCCATCCGCCACGACGATGGTGACAGTGGCGCTCCCGTTGAGGAGTGCGCCGTTGACCTTCATCGATCTGATCTTGTTCGACATGGCAACAGGCTTGATGACGATGCTGTGGGTGCCAGCTGCAACGCTGATGGTGTAGTTGTAGGTCCAGGGATCGAACTTGTTGGACTGTTTGTTGGCAATGCCATTGGCAGGTGCAGCCCAGAAAACATCCACGCCGACCAATGTGCCCCCCTTGATCTCGACGTTGCTGAGCACCGAGTACTTCCTGAAACCATCGGCGGCGTTGTAGTCAATCGTGGCGCCGCATTGATAGGCGGTGGTGGGCTTGCTGAGGTAGTCAACCGGTGCGGCGTACTTGCCGATGGGGCCGATGGCCATCCAGTTCTTGTCGCGCCACATGTCGCCAACGATGCTCATGCGATCGCCGCCCTTGCTGCCGCCGCGTATCGACGGTTTGGCGACGCTGTTACCTTCATCAATCAACTGCTGGAAACATTTCTCGAAATTTCTGACGCATTCCATGCCCACGGGTGTTTCCTGGTGGGCATTGGTGACTTGGACAATTTCGCCACTGATACTGCTCTTCTTATAATTGGCAATAATCTGCTGAACCAGTGACAGGAACAGATCCACCTTGACGTTCTGATACTGCGTAGTGTCCGCAGTATGCGGACGATTGCAGCCCCACATGTCGGAGCCATACACCCAGCCGGTCTGGTTGATGATGATGGTGCTCAGGCCATTGGTATGGCCGGGAATCTGATAAACCGTAATCTGCACATTGCCGAGATCCAGAACCTGTCCGTCATTGACTGCCGTCGCAGCGTTGCCGGCGTTCTGGAAGTCCTTTCTGCTGGAAGCCATCAACCCGGCTTTTTCGATGGCCGACATATACAGGGTGACACCGGCCGAAGTGAAGTTGTAAATCTGCTCTACGTGGTCGGGATGACTATGGCCCAGGATCACGTCATAAGGTTTGGTAGCCAACGTATCGATGAAAGTCTTCAGGTTGGCCTTCTGATAACTGTACTCGCCGGCATCGAACACCAGGCCTCGCTTGCTGCCTTCGATGTAGTAGACATTGGCCTGGAAGTACTCGGCGGGGTTGTTGATCTTCCAGATGGTGGGCGTATTGGCGGTTCCCAGTTGCACCAGCCTGGCCTGGAAAGCACCCGTCTGCGGACGCACGATATTCCAGCCAAATTCCTGTACAGCGCTGGTCGTCAAGCCATCTTTTTTGGCCACGGCTTTGAGTCGATAAAAGCGCGAATCGGTAGTCGAGTTCAGTGGATTGACGAATTGCAGTACGCCATCGGCGGTGAAGTCATACACCTTGCCGGCCGGCGAGAGCGGGTCAGGCGGTTCGGTGCCATCGAAGGTGAAGGTGTAATAAATCACCGCGCCCTCGGTGGGCGTCGAGATCCTGATGTAGCGACGTGGTGCAGTGGTGCCGGATTTGCACATGACCTGCGGCGGCGCGACTCGCGATGAGGTTATGCTGGACAAGATTGCCTTCGCTTCGTTGCCGGAGATCGTGCCGGTCGGCGAAAACTTCGTCGCGCTGATGCCTTTCATATATCCCGCTGCCACCATGGCGTTGACACTGGCTGTCCTGCTGCTGCTGATGGCGGCGGCATCGCTGAAGCCGGTCAGCGCATTGCTGGAAGACAGCGGAATCTTGAACGCCTTGACGTATATGTCTGCCGCATCTTCCCGGGTCATCAATGCATCGGGATGAAAGAATCCTTCCGAGTTGCTGATCAGCGCTTCTTCCAGCGCTGTTTCGATTTGCTTGGCGTATGGCGTCGCGTTGAGGGTCACGTCAATGAACGTGGGCTGCACTGCCTTGTAGATGTCTACGTATTCAGACGAGTGCACCCAGTTGAAGTAGTCCGAAATCGTTGCAATGAAGGCGCTGCGCTTTAGTGGCTGCGGGCCCGACAGGGGGGCGGTGGTCGCTGCAGTAGCGTCCCTGGTTTCACTGCTACTCACACAGCCCGAGAGCACCGTGGAAGCAAGTGCCGCCTGCATGCCCAGTAATCTGCCAAAACTTCTGCGTGACAGTTTGCCTGTCACAAACTCTTCCAGACCTGCTGGTTGTAGCTGTGCAGACTGCTCAAGATCCCCATTGATTTTTTCTTTCATATCATTTTCTCTGAAGTTTTCTTGATGGCTGCCAGTGGCTCAATGGCTCCCGGAAGCGCGTGCCGGTCAGCGCGAGCCCGAGGCCCGGTTGGGCCATTGAGCAGCCGTTTCAGCGAAACGCAAGACAGTTGGGCACATCGGCTGGATATCCCATTGCTCAAAGAAGCCGGTCACGACATCGCTCCCGGAGAACGCGTCGAGGCTAATGTGTACGAACCAGTGCGTCAATAACTTCAAGACGTGTTACAAGGGCGGGAGTTGTGGTGTGATTGCCCGGAGTGATGATGGGTGGCACAGGTGCTGACCGGACTCAAGCAGGCGGCAAGCCAGTACCGCGGTTATAATTGTTACAGTGTCTCGAGAATTCTCAGGAGTACAACAAGTGGCAAAAAAAAGCGCAGTTGGCAAGAAGGCCGCCAGGCAGCACAAGCCGGTGCCGGAAAAGACCATCAATGACGAAAAAACTAGTGATTCCCGGGAAGAAATTCTGACCGTGGCCATGGAGGAGTTCGCCGACCATGGCTTGAGCGGTGCGCGGGTAGATGCCATCGCCGAGCGTACTCGCACCTCCAAGCGGATGATCTATTACCACTTCCGCAGCAAGGAAGAGCTGTATCGTGCGGTGCTGGAGCGCGCCTATTCTGAAATCCGCATGGAGGAAGCCGAGCTGGACGTCAACAGCATGAGTCCGATGGACGCCATCAGAAGGATTGTCGAACTGACCTTCGATCATGATGAAAACCACCCGCAGTTCATTCGTCTGGTGAGCGTGGAAAACATCCATCGAGCCCGCAGCCTCAGCGAGTTGCCCACCATTCGCAAACGCAACGCCACCATCATCGATCGACTGAATTCCATTCTGGAGCGTGGCCGCGCGCAGGGGGTGTTCCGCAAGGATGTCAGTGCGCTTGATGTGCATCTGGTCATCAGTGCATTGTGCTTTTTCCGCGCCTCCAATCGCTACACCTTCGGCGCGGTGTTTGACTGCAATCTTTCCGAACCTTCATTGCGCAAGTGGCACCGGCAGATGATCGTCGATGCAGTACTGCGTTTTCTGCAGCAACAGCCAGCGGCTGCGAGCACGCCACAGCGCAAGTCTGGGCGCTAGCGTCGATTGAACCGGCGTCGCTGCATTCATTCGGTGTAGCGCAGTTTTACCCACGGGAACACGCAAGCCCTTCGGGGTTTCCCCGCGGCTTGCGCGTTTAATAGCAGTTTCTTCCCCTGGTACACAGGCAGTGTAGTTTCTATACAGCGACGATGACGCGGTTGCGTGCATCGGAATTTGGCTTCGCGGGATGCATGTGTCATCGAGTGGGACCCTTGCCGCTCTCGTGCCAGCTGTATCCATCTGGTAGACATCCACTACTCGCAGCGGGCCGTGCGTAGCCGGGTGTAGCTAGCGCTGTCATTGCCCGCTCAAAGATGTTGTTCCGAGCCTTTTCTGAAAACTGTATTGACGTGTACTAACCGGTACGTGTAGTGTTGGAGGTACGAACTGGTACGTCCGGCGGTCCAAAAACCGTTGGAGTTGTGGTCAGGTGCCGAGATAGCCAGCTACCGATGGGGCATGAACCTGCTCCTGACGGGGCAATCCAGAAGAGCCGCCGGGTGGTTCTTTGAAGAGCATTTATTACTAGTGGGGGAATCAATGAAGACAAACACCAAACTGGCCGCGTTGCTGCTTAATCAGGGTATGCGCACTACGCTGACACAAGCCGTGTGTGTAGCCTTCGCCGGCATGACGGTAAGTACTGCCGCCTTCGCTCAGGGTGCTGCAACTACTGCCGTTGAGCTCGAAGAAGTCGTCATCACCGGCACCAGCATCCGCGGCGTTGCACCGGTCGGTTCCAACCTGATCACCGTCGGTCGCGAACAGATCGAAGAGAGCGGCGCCACCACTATCCAGCAATTGCTGTCCAGCGTTCCCGCCGTTACCGGCTTTGGCAACGCCGCACAGGGTGGTTTCGGTAGCGCCGATGGTGCCGGCACCTTCGCACCGACCATTCACGGCCTGGGCGCCAGCGCCAGCAACGGCACGCTGGTACTGGTCGACGGGCATCGTCTGCCGTTGTCCGGCATCAATCACACTCTGGCCGATCCCGGCGTCATTGCGCCGTTGGCCATCGAACGCGTTGAAGTGCTGCCCGACGGTGCTTCCGCGACTTACGGCTCCGACGCCGTAGCCGGTGTGTTGAATTTCATCACCCGCCGCAATTACCAGGGCTTTGAGCTCAGTGGCAATTTCGGCGTTGCCGATGGCTACGACAGCCAGGATGCAGGTTTCCTCTGGGGCGACTCGTGGGATCGTGGCTCGGTGTTCGTGACCTACAACTACACCCACAAGAGCGCACTGGCTGGCGCTGATCGTCAGGACATTATCTATCCTGATCATAGAGATCAGGAGGGTGGCAATTTCCTGGCCAATACCTGCGGCGTGGCCAATATTGCGGCCGCCAGCAATTCGGCTACGTTGTTTCCCTATCCCTACACGGCCGGCGTGACCTTGCCGACTGCTGCCAACAACGGCAATTGCAATTTATCCACCTATTCCGATCTGCTTCCGGAAAGTCTGCGTCACAATTTCATGGTCAAGGTGAGCCACGACGTGACTGACACGCTGTCAGTCAGCGCCGATGTGGTCTACTCCAAGCAGAACATCAAGGCCGCCAATGCCCGCGGCAATATTTCCGCCGCGGCTTTCGGACCGGGCGCCACGCCGCCCACCACCGCAGGTCTGCCCCTGCCGAGCAACTATACGGCGGCAAGTCAGGTCAACCCGTTCTACACCACTGGCGCTTCGGGCATCGGTAACACTCAATATGTGCGCTGGCAGGCTGATGAACTGCTGGGACCGGGTGCGGTTACCAAGTCCGGTGCTACATCTTTCTTCGTAAGTGCAGGTGCTGAGCAGAAACTGGGTGGCGACTGGCTGGCCACTTTGGGCATGACCCTGGGTCAGGACGATTCGCGCTCGCAGGTTATTGGTGGCCTGTGTACCAGTTGCGCGCTCATGGCACTGAATGGCACCACCAATGCCAACGGCAATCCAACCACCTACTCGGTACCAGGCACCACCACGGCTGTGCTGCAATTGCCGTTAACGACCGCCAACGCCCTGGACGTGTGGAATCCTGCATCAAGCAACCGGACTTCGGCTGCAGTGCGCGCCACGTTGATCGATTCGACCACGCTGCAAACGGCGCACCAGACTTTGAACGACATTACCTTGAAGTTTGATGGTTCGCTGTTCAACTTGCCGGGCGGTTCGGTGCGCGCTGCCGTGGGTGGCGAGTACATCAAGTATGCGATGGCTGAAGAAGCACAACGCGCCCGCAACACCGGACCTGTCTCGCAAAACTCCACGTCGCTGTACCTGCAACTGGGACGCGATGTGACGTCGGGCTTTGCTGAAGTGCTGATTCCCATTGTGGGCGCCGGCAATGCCATTCCGTTCGTTGCTGGCCTGGATTTGAATCTGGCCGGTCGCTATGACAAGTACAGCGATTTCGGCAGCACCACCAATCCGAAGTACGCCATGACCTGGAAGATTGTTGATGGCTTCCAGCTGCGTGGCAACTATGCCACGTCATTCACTGCCCCGGCCCTGACCAGCCGTGGTAACGAGCAAGGCATTACGGCCGAATCCAGTTACAACGCATTCAATGGTACGGTGCTGTTGCCCAATTCGTTCCCCGACCCCAATGGTCAGCTGGCCGCTCTGCGGGCGCTGAGCCTGAATCCAAGTTGTACGCCGACCTCGAATGGCTGCCTGCTCAATAGCGGTTCCCTGACGGGTATCCAGATCAATGGCGGCAACAAGGATCTCAAGCCACAGGAAGGCAAGACCTTCTCGGTGGGGTTTGACCTGAACTTGCAAGCGGTGCCCGGCCTCAAGGTCAGCGGTACATTCTGGAGTTCCGAGTACATCGGCGCTGTCACGGCACCTCAAGCGGTGGTTGCCGCCAATTCAGCGGGTCTGGCTTATTCCTACACGTTCTACCCGGCACCCACTGGTGCAACCAGCGCACAGATCGATGCCATGACGGCGGGTCTGTCTCCCGGTGTAAGACCTGCAGCAACCTACTTCTTCTACAGTTTCCAGCAGAAGAATGCGTTGAACCTGTATGCGAATGGTGTTGACGCCGAGATCGGCTATACGTTCGACACCGGTATCGGCACCTTCAGTGCCGACCTGTCGTGGTCCGAAAAGCTGAAGATGGAAGAGTCGCTGGGGGTGGGTGGCGAAAAGTTCGACATCCTGAACACCAGCGGTTTCAATACCACCTTCCCCTCGATCGGACGTGCCGCCAACCTGGATCTGGGCTGGAAGCGCAATGCGATCAGCGCCAACCTGCAGTTTAATTACACCGGACCTTACAAGAACTGGAGTAACACCGCGGGCCAGGGACATCCTTCGTGGGCGATCGTCAACAACTCCGTCAATTCTCCGGTTGGAGGTGGCCAGCCGATTGGCTCAGCTGTGACGAGTGATCTTCATGTGGCCTACAACTTCGAGGATGACGGTATGTTAAAGGACCTTACCATCAGTCTGGATGTCCAGAACGTCACGGATGAAAAGCCCAATTTCTTCAACGTCGCCAATGGCTACGACACCAATGCGGCCAGTCCGCTCGGTCGTCTGGTTTCGCTCGGTCTGAAGAAGAAGTGGTAGTCAACCGTTAACAAGACCTCCGTCATGATGAATGACGGAGGTTTTTTATTGGGGCTGTACATGACGCGAATTCATCAGGCATTGGTGGCAATCAGCAGCGCCTTGCTGGTCACCTGTGCGGGTGCCGCAAACAGTGACACCGATTGGCCGACTTACGGCCGTGATTCAGGCGGCAAACGTTATTCGCCACTGACCCAGATCAATACCAGCAATGTTTCACAATTGCAGGTGGCTTGGACTTATCACATGCGTCCGGCGAATGCCGCAGCACCGCAACCGGATCCCATTCCTGCAGAGGTTGCACAACGCATTGCTGAAGGTGCCGCGCCGGTGCGACGGCGTGCGGCCAGTCGCTTCAGTGCTTCTGAAACCACACCGCTGGTTATCGACGGTACGATGTACATCACAACGCCGTACCGGCGTGTAGTCGCGCTGGATGCTGATAGCGGCGCAGAGAAATGGGTGTACGAGACGCCGGGCACAGGTCAGCCCTCCTTGCGCGGTGTGGAGTACTGGCCTGGCGATGGCAAGTCGCCGGCCGAGATTCTGTTTGGTACCCGTGATGGCAAGCTCATTGCTCTTGATGCCAATACCGGCAAGCCTGTCGAAGGGTTTGGCAATCAGGGCATTGTCGATTTGAAGACCCCGGATGTAGTGCCTGCGCAAGCCACACCATCGCCCTTCGGCGGTTACGGCATGACTTCGCCGCCCCTGGTGTATCGCAACCTGGTAATTACCGGTGCAGCCGTGCAGGAAAGCCCTGCACTGGGTGCGGCCGGCGATGTTCGTGCCTGGGATGTGCGCACCGGCAAACTGGTATGGACCTTCCATACCGTGCCCAGAAAGGGTGAATTCGGCAACGATACCTGGCAAGGCGATAGCTGGAAGCAGCGTTCGGGCACCAATGTCTGGGGCATGATGACCGTCGATGCACAACGCGGCATTGTCTACATGCCGGTCGGTGCGCCGACCTGGGACCGCTATGGTGGCGATCGCATTGGCGACAATCTGTTCAGTACCAGCATGGTGGCGCTGAACGCGAATACCGGTAAACGTCTCTGGCATTTCCAGATCGTGCACCACGATGTCTGGGATATGGATGCCTCCGTACCGGCCACACTGGTGGACGTGAAGCAGGGCAGCAAGACCATTCCTGCGGTCGCCATTGTGTCGAAGTCGGGATTGTTCTTCCTGTTGAATCGCGTGACCGGCAAGCCCATCTATCCGGTTGAAGAGCGCAAGGTTCCGGCCAGTGATGTACCCGGCGAACAGGTTTCAGCGACGCAGCCCTTCCCGGTCAAGACACCGCCGTTGGCGCGGCAAAGTTTTTCGATGGCTGATGTCGCCACTGTCACGCCCGAGCTGGAAGCCTATTGCCGCAACTGGATCGAGACCAACAAGATGCGCATGGGTGGACCGTATCTGCCCCTGGGTTACAAAACACCGACGATTGGTTTCCCCGGGCGACAGGGTGGTGGTAACTGGGGCGGCGGTTCGTACGATCCGACATTGGGTTATTACTTTATCAATATCAACAATCTGGGCCAGGTTGAACAGTTGACGCCACGCGACGATGGTTCGCTGAGTATGGGCGGGGCTGCCACCGGGCGATTCGCCGATCGTGACAAAGGTTTGATGTGTCAGCAGCCCCCCTGGGGCACGCTGGCGGCAATCAATATCAACACCGGCGAGATTGCCTGGCAGTCAGTGCTGGGGGTGAGCGACAACGTACCCGCTGCAGTGGCCAAAACTGGCAGGCCCAGCGTAGGTGGCCCGATTACCACTGCGGGTGGTCTGGTTTTCATCGGTGGTACCGATGACTCGCGCTTTCGCGCCTTTGATGCGAAGACTGGTGCTGAGGTGTGGACTTACAAGCTTGATGCTTCTGCACATGCAACGCCAATCACTTATCAGGGCAAAAACGGCAAGCAGTATGTGGCGATTGTAGCGACGGGCGGCAGCTTCCTGGACAGTCCGATCAGCAGCGATGCCGTTACGGTATTTGCGTTGCCGCAATAGACCGTGTGGTGATAGCAAGGTGAACACGACAATGAAATTTTCATTCGGCCTCAAGCTGGCACTGCTGCTGATTTGCAGCAGCGCCGTGCAGGCACAAACCGGCAATGCTGGTGGCGCAATCAACGATCGGCTCGGAAATTACGACTACGGCGTGTGTCGTGGCATTGATCCAAAGTGCTATCACGACTGGGCGCGTCCCAAGGCCACTGAGTATCGTGTGCTGCTGTATACCCACACCGCGGGTCCGCGCCACGCTGACCTGGGTGCGCCACTGCCTCCCGGTTTGAATCCACCGCTGGCCGACAACAATGTGGTACAGCGGGGCATGCTGAAGATTGCCGACGAAATGGGCATCAAGCTCGACTACACGGAAGACATGACGCAGATGACGCGTCTGAACAGTTATCAGGCAGTGATCTTCTTCAGCACCTCACGGGACAATCTGGACGACAACGGCAAGACGGCGTTGCGTCAGTACATGCGCGCTGGTGGTGGCTTCGTCGGTATCCACAACGCCTTTGGCACCATGTACAACTGGCCCTACTACGAGGGCTTGCTGGGTAATGCAAATTTCTACGACCACGGTCCGTATCGTGAAGGCGATGTGGTGATGGTCAACAACAAGGATGTGTCCACGAAGGATCTGCCGGCTCGCTGGCACTTCAAGGACGAGTGGTACAACCTGATTCCGTTCCCCACCCAGGTACGGTTTCTCGCCACCATCGATGAGAAGTCGTTCAATCCGGCTGAAGAGCGCCGCGGTGGCGAGGGTGGCCCTCCCGGTCCAGGTGGACCACCTCCGGGTTTCCCACCCGGTGCTGGACCGCAAGCACCGCGTTTGCCAGCTGTGGTGGGTGGCCATCCCGGTCATGGCGCATTTCATCCCGTTGCCTGGTGTCAGTACTACGATGGCGGCAAGGTGTGGGTGACCACGCTGGGCCACGACGCTCTGGATTTCGCCAACGACAATGCAAAATTCGCCGGCTCGGTGGAGTTCCGTAAACTGATCGTCGGCGGGCTCAAATCCGTAATGGGCATGGCGCCGTTCTGCCAGGGCTGACAGATCTGAAGTCGTGAAGAACACCATCAACTGGGGTGTGCTCGGCGCCGCAGCGATTGCAACCCAGCGCACCATGCCGGCGATGCACGAAGCGCCGAGCGCCACCTTGCTGGCCCTTGCCTCACGCGATGCTGACAAGGGGCGAGCAGCGGCGCAGGTGCTGTCGGTGCCACGCGTGTACTCAAGCTACGATGCCTTGCTTGGCGATGCCGACATCGACGCGGTTTACATCCCGTTGCCTAATCAATTGCACTTCGAGTGGTCGGTGCGTGCGCTTGAAGCAGGCAAGCATGTGCTGTGCGAGAAACCACTGTGTCTGACCTCTGAGCAAGTGGCGCAGCTGTGTGTTGTGCGCGACCGCACCGGGCGACATATCGAAGAAGGCTTCGGGTTTCGCAATCATCCGCAGTGGACAAAGCTGGACGAGCTGATCACCGGTGATGTCATCGGTCCGGTGCGTGCAGTGCATGCCACGCTGGCGAAACAGTTTTTTGATCCGGCCGATATTCGCAACAACCCCGTGGCTGGTGGTGGTGCGCTCTACGATCTTGGCTCGTACGCGATCAGTGCCTGCAACATGGTTTTCAAACGGCCACCAGTGCGCGTGGTATCTGCTCTTGAGCGCGATCCCGTCTTTGGTATTGACCGCCTGACCAGCGCGCTGCTCGACTACGGTGATCGTTACGCCACGCTTACTGTTGCTTCACAGTCCGGGCCGAGTTCCTGGGCGACCTATCAGGAGCTGTCGGTGCTGGGTGCAACGGGCTGGTTGCGTTGCAATTTTCCTTATGCCCATGGTCGACCCACTCCATGTGCTATCGAGCTTGGCGATGCCACCAGCGTCGGGTGTCTGGCGACCGAGACATTCAGTTTCGAACCGGTAAATCAATACATGCTGCAGGTCGAGCGCTTTTCGCGCTTTCTGCTGGGTGACCCTGTGCCGAGTTGGCCGATTGAGGGCGCGCTGGACACGCTACGCACCATCGAAGCACTGTTTGAATCGGCGCGAAGCGGGAGATGGCAGTCGCTGACGGAATAAGCCAATTTACTTTGCAGCGGCCTGTGGGGCAGCTTCGGCAGCGTCATTGCTGAAGAACTTCACCAGATACTGAAAAATCAGCTCCTGTTCGTCGTCTGTTGCCACCGCGCCATGATCAACCATGCGTGCAATGATCTCGTCCCATTTGTCTGCGGTGCGTTTCTGTGCCACCACCAGTTCAGGTGGATGGCACACCGCACAGGTGCGCACCACCAGATCGCGGTGATCGCCTGCCGGAAATACTTTGTTACTGATGCTCGATGGATCAGGTGCAGGCGGCAGATTGGCGGCGAGGCAGCTGACCGAACTGGCTGTCAGCACACTGCAAGCGAGAGTCTTCAAGTTCGGGATCATGAGCTGTAGTTATTTCTGCGTTGCCAATCGATTCACGAGGTATTCCATCGCCAGCCAGTAGCCATCGATGCCCATGCCGGTAATCATCGCAGTCACCACTGCAGTCATGATGGATTCTGCACGCCACGGTTCACGGCGATGTATGTTGGTAATGTGCACTTCGATGATAGGGCAGTCACACGCTGCCAATGCTTCACGAACGCTGATCGCGTGATAGCTGAATGCGGCCGGGTTGATCACGATGCCAGCCGCAGCCACGCGCGCTTCCTGCAGCCAGCCCACCATTTCATCTTCAAAATTGGTCTGGCGACTGATCAGTTCATAGCCATGCCGGGATGCGACCGCGAGACACTGCTGCTCCACATCGGCCAGTGTTTCA
Source organism: uncultured Pseudomonadota bacterium (assembly GCA_963748005.1). Lineage (GTDB taxonomy): Bacteria > Pseudomonadota > Gammaproteobacteria > Steroidobacterales > Steroidobacteraceae > CAILZL01. The sequence goes on along the minus strand of CAVVHH010000001.1, from coordinate 32,853 downwards.
TGGCCATACAGCCCCGGCTCGCGCTGTCCGAGGAGATTGATATTGGGTCCATTCAGCAGATACAGGGTTCTGGGCATGGTTCAGCTTGTGGCAGGCTCAAAGCCAATCGGCAGGCCCGCATCCGGTGTAAATCCGTAAACCTGTTCGCCCGGCAGCGCTTCCTGAAGAATTTTACGCACAGCAAGCAATCGTGGCAGGTTGATGCCCGTCTTCAAGCCCATCGCTTCCAGCATGAACACCAGGTCTTCCGTGACAATATTGCCGGACGCACCGGGCGCGAACGGACAACCACCCAGTCCACCCAGCGAGCTATCGAACGTTGTTACACCAATCTCAAGTCCGGCCATGGCATTGGCCAGGCCCAGGCCGCGCGTGTTGTGCAGATGCAGTCCGGCAAACGCTATATCGCCGATGGCATTGCGTACTCGTGTGACCAGATCTTTTACCTGTGCTGGATTGGCATAACCCACGGAATCGGCAAGCCCCACTTCATCGACACCGATCTGCAGTAACGCGTCGGCCAGCTCAACTACCTTGTCCGGTGAAACCTTGCCTTCATAGGTACATCCGAACGCGGTGGACATGCCGGCTTCGAATCTGGGCCGCTGTGATGCAGGCAGCGAGCGCAGCAGCTCAACGATGTTCCTGACCTCGTCCAGCATCTGTGCATGCGTGCGTCGCACATTTTTCATGCTATGCGTTTCCGATGCAGAGAACGGAATGGTGATCTTGTGTACGCCGGCCTTGATGGCGGATTGCGCGCCATGCAGGTTGGGTACCAGGGCGGCGACGGTAAGGTTGGGGATGGTCAGCGCATGCGCGACCACCTCGGCAGTATCTGCGAGCTGCGGCAACAGCTTGGGTGAAACAAAACTGCCGACTTCGATCTCGCGTACGCCTGCATTGGCCAGCGCAGTAATCCACTCACGCTTGGCCGGCAACGGCATTACCGTATTGATACTTTGCAGGCCGTCACGCGGCCCCACTTCACTGACCAGAATGTCGATGCTCATGTGTGATATTCAATCCGTAGCCACGTGCGAGACATGTTTGCCGGGCGAGTAGATGTCGAGAATATTCCAGTGGCCCGTAGTGGGCGTTGGATTGTTCTTCATCGGCACATCCAGCACGTAAGGACGACCGGCCGCTAACGCCTTGCGCAAGGCCGGCGCCAGCTGCGAGGCTGATTCAATGCGTACACCTTCGCAGCCATAGGCGCGGGCGATCTCGGCATAGTTCGGCTTCAGATTGCTCCAGTCGTCACTGCCTTTAAAGGTGGTGCCGTGCGTAATGCCATAGTGCGCCTTCTGCAAGCCGGCAATAGTGCCGAAGGCATTGTTGTTCATGACCAGCCAGACGATGGCAAGATTGTGTTCGGCAGCAGTCGCCAGTGCGGCAGGATTCTGGCCAAAGCCACCATCGCCAACCAGGGAGATAACCACTCTGTCGGGATTGGCGATCTTGGCGCCAATCGCGGCCGGCGGACCGAAGCCCATGGTGGCGTAACCACCGGGCGTCAGCACGCTGCCGGGCGTATAGATTGGGAACCGCTGACCCACGCCATTCTTGTTCCAGCCCACATCGGTGGTGATGATGGCATCGCGCGGCAGCAGTTCACGCACTTCAGCGAGAATACGTTCCGGCATCATCGGGAAGGCATCACTTTGCTGCATGGGTTTGTTGCTGGTCGCGAACTCACGACGGAAGTTCGCAATGCGCTCGACAATGTTGCCGGGCTTGCGGCCCTGCGGATACAGCTCGCGGGCAACCTGCAACAGTACCTTCAATGCTGATTTCAGATCCGCCACCACGCCCAGCTCGGTCGGGAAGTTCCGGCCGATCTCGCTGGGCTCGATGTCGATATGAATGAGTTTGGTCGGCGGAATGTTGAAGGTGTAGTCGCGATACCAGGAACTGCAGTCGGCTTCCTTGAAGCGTGTACCCAGACCCAGCAGCCAGTCGGCTGACAGGCAGGTCTGGTTCACCAGCTCAGTACCCCAGAAGCCGGTCATGCCCAGCACCAGTGGATGATCGTCCGGCATGGCGCCTTTTCCCATCAGGCTGTGCGCCACCGGCAGGCCCATGTGATCGACAAAGGCACGCAGTTCTTCACATGCCTGCGCCAGTACGATGCCGCCACCGACATAGATTAACGGCTGCTTGGCTTCACCCAGTGAACGCACGATCTGTTTTGCGGTGTCCTGATCAATCGAAGGTTTGCGCAGCTGCCGCGTGCCGGCCTCAAGACGCGTGAACAATGACGAATCGACTTCAGCCGAAAACACATCCATCGGCACGTCAACCAGCACCGGTCCGGGCTGGCCGCTTTCCGCGAGCATGAAGGCTTTTTCCAGAATTTCCGGAAACAGCTCGGGACTGTCCACACGCCAAGCGCGTTTCACGAACGGCCGGAAAATTTCGTACTGCGCGCCATCGGCATGCAGATTTACTTCCTGATGCGGATGTTTGCCGTAGTAGTGCGAAGGAATGTCACCGGCGATCACCACCATGGGAATGCAATCCAGCGCCGCATTGGCAACACCGGTGGCAGCATTGGTCAATCCGGGGCCGAGATGCGTCAGCAATACCGACGCTTTGCCAGTGACGCGCGCATAGCCATCCGCCGCATGCGCAGCAACCTGTTCATGGCGCACATTGATGAATTCAACCTCGCTGTCCGCCAGCGCTGACAGCACGGCAATGTTGGTGTGGCCGCACAATCCGAAGATATGGCGTACGCCACGGTTCTCCAGATAGCGCACCAGGTGTTTGGCAACTGTATCTTTCATGACTTAAAGCGTCTCCGAGTTGTAGAACTCGCCGAACAGTTCCTGATCCGAGGGGCGATCTTCGGGAATAGGGCGGCTCACCCAGGTGGTCTGCATGAAATGCTTGAGATGAATGTTTTCATTGGTGATGTTGCCACCCCAGATGCCACACCCCAGGCTCGAGGTCATGGGCATGCCATTGGTGAATGAACCTGCGTTCGCTTTGGACTGCGGCTGACGCACCATCATGCGACTGACCGGCGCCACGCGCGCCAGTCGATCGATGTGATCATCGTCATGTGAGTAGATACCGCAGGAGTGGCCCTTGCCACCCACCTCGTAAATTTGCCGCACCATGTCCAGTACCTGATCGAAGCCATTGTAACGATACACGGCCAGCAGCGTTGTCAGCTTCTCACGCGAGTAGTTGTGCTTGGGACCGATCTTGTCGTTCTCGACGATGAGAAACTTGCGATCGGCAGGGATAATGAAGCCGGCGCGTTCAACAATGACCTGTGGTGGGCAGGCAACGGTGTCGGCGAGTCGATGACCCTCTGCATCCCACATTACTTTTTCAACCATCCTGGCTTGTTCGGCGTTAAGCAGCTGACCACCTTCCTTGACCAGTGCGGCGACGAAAGCATCGTAGATGCGCGAGTCGATCAGGATGTTGCCATCAGCGGAACAGCCGGAGCCGAAGTCGGAGGTCTTGGACATGCGTGTGTTGCGCGCGGCAATGTCGATGTCCGCGGTTTCATCGATCACCATGGTGGAGTTGCCTGCACCTACGCCGTAAGCAGGTTTGCCGGAGCTGTAGGCCGCACGCACCATGGGCTGGCCACCGGTCGCCAGCGTCAGGTCGCAACTGGCCATCAGGTACTGCGTGCCGGGAATGCTGGGATTTTCGATGCACTGGAACAGATCGGCCGGCGCGCCCTGACGGCTGATGGCTTCGCGCATCACCCGTACCATTTCGAAGGTGGTTTTCCTGGAACGCGGATGCGGCGAGAAAATCACCGCGTCCAGGCACTTCAGTGCATAGATGCCGGTATAGGGCGGGGTCAGTTCAGGATTGGTAGTGGGCACCAATGAGGCAATCACGCCCGCAGGCTTGGCGTACTTGACGATACCTTTCTCGGGAATCTCTTCAATGACACCCACACTCTTCTGCCGCAGGGTATCGCGCAACACGCCCATGATCTTCATGCGTTTGGAATGACGACCTTCCGGATCGCCGAGGCCGCTTTCCTTGATGCTCATTTCAACGATACGACCAAAGGTCTTTTCATTGGCAGTAGCCCAGCCCAGCGCCTGACACAGACGATCAATTCGTTGCTGATCATAGTTGGCAACGATGCGCATGGCTTCACGCGCACGCACCAGCATTGCATCAATCTCATTGCGCGCCACATCGCTGATTTCCTTGCGTGCAGCCTCTTTCAATTCGGTAGCCATTGAATACCTCAAGCAATCTCGTAACAGGTCAGGAATTCGTCGGGTGGACGCACGTCCCATCGGCCGTTTTCATGGCGCCCCGCGAATTATCGAATGCGTTCTAACGAACTAGATAGTACATGTCAATAAAAGCCAAACCAGCTGTGTTGTGCGACGACTGGATTACACCGGCGTTTCCGTGCCTCAGGTCTGTATGTGCTGCCGGAACCAGTGCAGCATGCGGGCTGCATCAGGCGTCACACCAGTAAACAGTTCAAAGGACTCGGCGGCCTGATATACCACCATGCCACCGCCATCACACGTGGCACATCCCAGTGCGCGTGCAGCTTTCAGCAATGCGGTTTCAAGCGGAAAGTAAATGATCTCGGCAACCCATAATGACGGGCGCAGCAACGATGCAGGTATGGGTAACCCGGGATATTTGCTCATGCCTACCGGGGTGGTGTTGATCAAACCATCGGAGCCTGACAGCGCCCGGGCGGCATCACGAAGTACATTGACGCGGCCCGGACCGAATTTCATGGCCAGGGTGTCGGCAAGTGTCAGTGCCTTGGCCTGATCTGTATCGACCAGATTGAGTTGTCGGGTGCCCATATCGAGCATGGCATAGGCTACAGCCGATCCGGCCCCACCCGCGCCCAGTTGCGTGACCGTATCCAGCTTTACCCCGGGCAGGCCCAGCCTGAATCCCGCAGCAAAGCCCCGCCAGTCGGTGTTGTAGCCAATACGTTTGCCGCTGGAAAATACCACGGTATTGACGGCGCCCAGAGCCCGAGCATCATCCGACAACCCGTGCAGATATTGAATGACCCGTTGTTTGCAGGGATAGGTGATATTGACGCCGGCAAAGCCGCGTTGTTCTGCTGCCAGCAATAGTCGTTCCAGCGCACCCTCACGTTCGGGTGCCTGATCCAGGTCAAGTAATTCATACTGCAATGACAAACCCAGCTGCCGTGCTTCTTCCATATGCAGTCGCGGGCTGCCAGACGCCTGGATTCCCGAACCGATCAGGCCGGTGTGGATGGTACCGGTCAGGTTTTTGTGCTGATTACCCGGCTGAAGTGGGGGATTCATGATCAAAATTCTGGTCTGCCCGGTGTTATTGACATTTATGTACTAACTGGTGAGTATAACAAAGGATACTCATTTGGCTGCAAGCCGGCAACTGGTTCGCGCATCCTGTGCATGGAATGCGAACGCAGCGACAGCCGGTTGGCAGACTACATGGCCATTGGACACAACAAATAATGAAACGTACGAATGTTCGCCTGGGGATGCTGGCACTGATCAGCGCCGGTACTGTCATCAATTATCTGGACCGCGCGGTGCTCGGCGTAGCGGCGCCGGCGCTTACCCAGGAGCTGGGGTTGAGTGCAGCCGTCATGGGCGTGCTGTTTTCGGCGTTTTCGTGGACCTATGCCGCTGCCCAGATTCCGGGCGGCGTGCTGCTCGACCGGTTCGGCACCCGCATGGTGTACTTCCTGTCCGTGACATTCTGGTCGGTGTTTACCCTGTTGCAGGGACTGGTCTCCAGTTTGAGCGCATTACTGGTGTGCCGCCTGGGGCTGGGGGTGGCCGAAGCACCGTGCTTTCCCGCGAATAGCCGGGTACTGGGTACCTGGTTTCCGCAGCACGAGCGCGCGCGCGCCAATGGTGTGTTTTCCGTTGGCCAATATTTCGGTCTGGCGTTCCTGAGCCCGTTGCTGTTCTGGATCGTGGCGACTTTCGGCTGGCGAATGTTGTTCATCATTGCCGGTGCAATTGGAGTGCTGTTCGCGCTGATCTGGCTGAAGCTGTATGTCGAGCCGCATGAAAGCCGCCGTGTCAACCAGGCGGAACTCGACTACATCGAAGCGGGCGGCGGCTTGAGCAGGCAATCCACCACGACACCGTTTTCATGGCGCAACATGGGGCTGCTCATGCGCAAGCGCCAGATTCTGGGTGCGTCCATCGGCCAGTTTGCGGGCAATTCCACCCTGGTATTCTTTCTGACCTGGTTTCCCAGTTATCTCGCCACCGAACGGCATATGGAATGGTTGAAGGTGGGCGTGTTCGCGGTGTTGCCCTACATCGCTGCCTCGGTCGGTGTGTTGCTGGGCGGTTATGTGTCTGACCAGCTGATAAAACGCACTGGCAACGCAAATCTAGGTCGCAAGCTGCCGATCATTACCGGGTTGTTGCTGGCCTCGACCATCGTGGGCGCCAACTACGTCGACAGCAACGTCGCGGTCGTGGCCATCATGTCGCTGGCATTCTTCGGTCAGGGTATGGTCAATCTGGGCTGGACATTGATTACCGACGTTGCGCCCAAGCAGCTTATCGGTCTGACCGGTGGATTGTTCAATTTGTGCGCCAATCTGGCTGGCATCGTGACACCAATCGTTATCGGTGTCATTGTCGGGCAGACCGGGTCGTTTGTCGGCGCATTGCTGTTCATAGCCGTGCTGGCGTTGATCGGTGCGCTGTCGTATATCTTCATCGTCGGTGATGTGCGTCGCGTCGAGCTGGACACCGACGCAGACTAACAGAGGTTTACATGCTGCATTCAATCGCCACCGTTTCAGTAAGCGGTACGCTGGATGCAAAACTGCGCGCCATAGCGGCTGCGCATTTCAAGGCAGTGGAGATATTCGAAAACGATTTGCTGTCCTATCCGGGCTCGGCGCGCGAAGTGGCGCAGATGATGCGCGACCTCGGATTGAAATGTACGGTGTTCCAGCCCTTCCGTGACTTTGAAGGCATGCCGCCGGAGCTGCGTCAGCGCGTATTTGATCGTGCGGAACGCAAGTTCGATGTCATGCAGGAACTGGGCACGGATCTGGTGCTCATCTGTTCCAATGTGTCGCCGGCTTCTCTACCCGATCGCAATCGCATCATTGATGATTTTCGCGAACTGGGCGATCGCGCCGCCGCCCGTGGTCTGCGTGTGGGTTATGAAGCGCTGGCATGGGGGCGGCATATCTGGGATCACCGTGACGCATGGGCGGTGGTCAGAGCGGTTAATCATCCCAACATCGGCCTGATTCTGGATACTTTTCATTCACTGGCGCGTAGCGTGCCCATCGACAGCCTGCGCTGGATAGATCCCGAAAAAATATTCCTGGTACAGATCGCTGATGCGCCGGTGCTGACCATGGACCCGCTGTCGTGGAGCCGGCATTTTCGCTGCATGCCGGGGCAGGGGGATCTGCCGCTGGTCGAATACGTAGCGACGCTTGCCGAGATTGGTTACGACGGCATCCTGTCGCTGGAGATCTTCAATGACCGCTTTCGCGCCGGCTCCACCGAAGCTGTAGCGGTGGATGGTAAACGTTCGCTGATACTGCTGCAGGATCAGGTGCGGCAGAAGCTTCAGCCAGACAAGCCTTCCAATCTGGCTTCTCCATCGCGTTGTCGCGGCGTCGAGTTCATCGAGTTCTGCGCCAGTGAGGAAGAGGCCGCGCCGCTGGGCGAGCTGCTGCGTTCGCTGGGTTTCTCTGCCATCAGCAAGCATCGCAGCAAGGCCGTGACCCGCTGGCGACAGGGCGATATCAATCTGCTCATCAATTGCGAGACAGAAGGCTTTGCGCATTCACATGACATGGTGCACGGCGCTTCGGTGTGTGCGATCGGGCTGCGAGTGGATGACGTGGCGGCCACCATGCAGCGCGCACAGCAATTGCAAATCAGTTCGTTCGCCCAGCCGGTTGGTCCAGGCGAAATGCAGATCCCCGCTGTGCGCGGTGTGGGTGGTGCGCTGAATTACTTCATCGGCACCGATCAGACCGAGACGGTGTGGTCCACTGACTTCCTGCCGCTTGCGGATGACAGTAGCAAGAACACTGCAGGTGCCGGACTGCAGCGCGTGGATCACATCACCCAGGCCATGCAGTACGAAGAGATGTTGTCATGGTTGCTTTACTACGTGTCGCTGTTCGAGGTGAAGAAGACTCCGCAGATCGAGATCGCCGATCCGGTCGGGCTGGTGCTGAGCCAGGCCATTCAGTCCGAGGACGGGAGCTTCCGCATTACATTGAATGGTTCGGCCGCTGCGCAAACGCTGTCTTCGCGTTTTCTGCATGCCTACATGGGTGCCGGAGTGCAGCACATTGCCTTTGCTTGTAACGACATTTTTTCTTCGGCAGAACGCCTCAAGGCGCTCGGCATGGAATTCCTGCCCATTCCGGCGAACTATTATGATGATCTGACCGCCCGATTCGGGCTGGATGATGAACTGCTAACACGCATGGAAAACTTTAACATCCTGTACGACCGCGATGCCGATGGTGAGTACTATCAGTTGTATTCGCGCGCGTTCGCCAAGCGTTTCTTCTTCGAAATTGTCGAGCGCCGCGGTTATGACGGCTATGGTGCTGCCAATGCGCCCATTCGTCTAGCCGCACAATCACGCTACAAGAACACGCCGCCCGTCAGCTAACGACGAAGAAGAAAGATCATACGTCGGTGGCAGCACGAGGATGTGCTTCACCGGATGTGGGAGCGACCAGAACGCACGCCTGATGCCATGCGAATACAACGTCAAACGGTTGAGCATCCGGTCGGTACTTCCAAGGCATGGATGTTCAATCATGTCCGTTATGCTTATTCAACTGGAGATCACAACTCACTCTCTATAGCGATCGACAGGATGACCGCTGTGCGCACACAAGTTCAGTGACGCCGCGGATTTCGCCGCGGCGTCACGGCTGATCTCAGAATCGCACTCCGATGCGAGCGCCGTAGGTCTGCGGGCGTTGCAGAATACCGGTTGCGAAACCACTCTGAGGAGTAGGGAATGAGTAACTTATTACCGTCTCATTGAAGGCATTGTTCACAAACGCCCCGATGGAGAGCCGGTCATTCGCAGTGGAATACGTCAGGTCAAAATCCCATATCGAGTAAGCGTCCTGATACTCCACAGGCAGAAATTCCAGGCCGGTGAGCGTCTCAGTCTGGTAGTGAACTCGCGCGTCACCGACCAGGCGTCCACCACCCGGGAGCGGAATGGTCTGCTGCACGGCTGCTGAAACACTCCATTCAGGCGCATACGGCGGCGTCTTGCCGGAACAGTTCACCGTATATACGGCACCCGGTGTGCCAACATTGGGGCAGGTGGTCCCGTTGAAGAAGCCACCATTCAGATTTGGCGTCTTATATATAAAGTCATCGTAGACGGCGTCGTTATATTGCACGTCAGCGCTGATCAATGTGTGCCGGAAGGGCCGCGCTTGGAGGTCGAGTTCCGCACCCTGGAACGTAGCCATGCCGACGTTTTCCGTCGGGAAGATGAGCGTGCCTAGCGAATCCAGCGACAAGTGACTGATCTGCTGGTCATGGTACTTCCAGTGGTACAGCTCGACGTTGATCTGCAGTCGGTCATCCAGGAAGCGGTTCTTGGAGCCGAGGGTATAGGCATCAATGGTCTCGGGGTCGTAGAAATTGTCGGGGTCACCCGAGAAGAAGAATCCGCCGGATTTGAAGCCAGTCTCGTAGCTTGCGTACAGCAGGTTGGAGTCAGTAACGTCCCAATCAGCCCCTGCGCGCCAGGTTGTGCGGCTGTACCCCTGCGAGTTGTTGTTGGTGATCGTTGACAGCGTGGTAATCGTGCCGTTGGGATTGAAGAACTGGGGTGGAACTGGCGTCATCTGGGTGTAGGGCAGCACGCCTGCATTCGGGCAGGGCGTGAATCCGGGGGCGGTGCAGATGATGGAGTTGGTAGCCGAATTGGCGTCAGAAAAGTACTTATTGTCCTTGGTGTAACGCACCCCACCGGCCAGGCGGACCTCATCGATGAGGGCGTACGTCAGGTTGGCAAAAGCTGCCTGGCTGTCTGTTTTTGCTTTGTAGCTCTGGAAAGTTGCAATGGATTGCTGATTTACATCGAAGCGTGGCACCTCGTTGGGGTCATGCAAATAGAATGCGCCCAATACATACCGCAGGGTTTGGTCGGTGGGCGACGCCAAGCGAACCTCCACGCTGGTTTGCTTGTCATGGCTATTCTCGCGCAACATGGTGCCGACAGCGAAGCTGGTGTAGTCGATGCTGCTGTCACGATAAGCGGGAATGACCGTGAGCGTGCCAATCGGCGTTGTCCAGTCGATAGTCGCCGACACCCCCCAGAAGACATTGTCTTCATTGCTGATATTCGTGAACGGTGCAAAGGTGCGGCGACTGACGAGATTGAGCTGAGTCGCGAGGTACGCTGTCGTCTCCGGGGCGAACAGGCCAATGCGATCGCTGGGGCTGAACTTGGGGGGCGTCGCCACCGCAGGATTTGTCACACCAATCACCGTGCCACCACTGAGGATGCCGCCCTGCTTGAAATAGTCCGCTACCACGGAAACTCTCAGTGAATCGCTCGGCGAGTAGAGTAACGACACGCGACCGCCTAGGTCATCCTGGTCGTCCGAGCGATCGTTCATGTAGCCGTCATGCTGGGTGCTGAAAACAGCCGCGCGCAGTGCAACGTTGTCCCCCACGGGTAGGTTGAGCATGCCGTCGGCGCGAAATGCTGCGTAGTTGCCGTACTGCAGTGCGGCTTCGGCGCCGAACTGGCCGAGCACCGGCTTTTTGCTGATGACGTTGATGGCACCGCCGGTGGCATTGCGGCCGTAGAGGGTGCCTTGAGGACCTTTGAGGACTTCCACGCGTTCCAGATCGTAGAAAAAGCCCGAAGTGCCGGAACGGGACACGGTGACGCCATCGAAGTTGAAAGCCAAGGCCGCATCCGACAGGCCATTAGCGGCGAAGTTGCCGACACCGCGAACGTAGAACAGCGAATAGGGGCCGGTGCCGTCCTGAACTTGCAACGACGGCACTACGGCGCCCAGTCCGCCGGGACGCGTAATGTTCGCATCGCTGACCGAATCGCCGCCGAGCGTGCTGATTGCGATGGCGGCGTGTTGTGAGCTCTCTTCGCGCCGCTGTGCCGTAACGACGATCTCTTCCAGCCCGGCGTACGTGTCCCCGGAGGCCGCTGCTCTTGCGTTGGCTGCAACCTGAACTTGCTGGGCGCTCCCGACCTTAACGCACAACGGAGACAGCAACAGCACGGTGACAGCCGCAGTTAGTTGCTTGGCTCTTCCATTGTCTTTTCTCAATAGATCCGGCACCGGTTGCGCAGTCTTCTCGACAGGATCGAGTATCAGAGGCGCTAACAGCAGGGCGTGATCATGACGGGCGGTCGAGAGGGAAATGTGGTCTCGAAACATTAGAATATCCTCCTAAGTGGCACGCCCGGACGTTTTCGCCGGAAGGGTGCTGGTTTTATCGATCACGGCTGCCGTGATATTATTGACACCATGTGGTATCGTAATTTGTGAAATAAGATACCATTAGGTATCCTAAGTCAATAGGGGCATAAAATGGCGCGAAGAGGAAGGCCCTTGGTCATGCCAACCGATGAACGGAAGGCAGAGATCCATTCGGCAACTGAAAAGCTGTTCGGCGAACGCGGCTACGAAAAGGTGACCATGTCGGACGTCGCCGCCGCTGTTGGCATGTCCAAGAAAACGCTCTATCGCTTGTTCGCCGACAAGGAGGCGCTTCTTAAAAGCCTGGTTCGTTCCTCTGACATCTGGCCTGACGGGGTATTCGCGGTGGATGCCAGGGATAGCGTCGATGAGTTGCGACTGCGGCTCAGAGTGATCGCCAACCATGTGTTGTCCGAACGACATGTCAATCTATGTCGGCTTGCCATCAGTGAGAGCATGGGTATCAAGGGACTGGCGCAGACCTTTCTGGAAATGGGTGTCGGCAAGAGTCGGGACTCCCTCATTCAGTCGATCTCGAAGATTGAGCGACGCAGGTTTGCAGTCGATCTTTCGCCACACTTGCTGGCGGACATGCTCTACGGCGCAACATGCGGTCTGCACCTGATGAGCGCCTTGCTCACACGCGTAAAGCCGAACATGGAAACGGTCTATGCAACGATTGATGAAACGATTGGGAAGACGTTTGTTTCCAGTTCACCGTCCGCTCGAGCTCAGACTTCTCGGGGGAGCACGGAGCGCAGCGTGAAAAAACCAAGGTCCGCCCCGCAGGAACACACCCCGGTCCGACACAAATCGTGAAGCATTGATGTTGTCTTTGGTGCAGAAAAAATATGTTCTGACCGAGGGTATGATCGGCCTGACCATCGGCGCCATCTTCAGTTTGGTTTTCGCACTGGCACTTTTTGGCGGTCAGGTATCAGTTGCGCTATGGGGATCCAGAAGCATCATCCTTGATGCGCTCCCGCAGACTTTCATGATCGCGCTCACTGGGACGCTGGTACCTACTCTGCTGGCTCGATGGCGAATTCGGCACGGCATCCTCAAACCGATTACCACCGTCCGCAAATTCCGTCCAACTAACGTGGTTTACAGAAGTTTCATGGTTGCCTTTGCTGTTACGACGATTGGAGTTGGTCTTCATGTGCTGGTACTGCCCCGCCTGACTCCGCCGACATGGCCACTGATGTGGGTTGTCGTCTTCAAGACACTCTATGGTGGGTCCATTGGGATTATCGTCTCCCGATTTGCCGTTCGCGCGGCGATGAGCGATGACATTCGTTTGGTCGATCCACCAAGGGCGAGCTAGAGCGCATCCCGATTGTGTGTCTGGCGCCTGTGCTGTTCGTCCGGGAACGCCAGGGCCGTATTCAACCCATCCGCTCGACTGGATTGGGCGAAATCAATGTTGCTTCCGGGATTCCATCACACCTTGTGAGTCGCCGAAACAGGCTTTGCTTGTCCCTATTGACTAAGGAAACCCAATGGTATCTTATATAAGAAGCATGACCCAGTTCAGCTGGATGGCAGCACCCATGAAGATTAAGTCAGGAGTTCCGTATGAAAAAAAGTAACGTCCTCATCATTGGCGGGGGAATCGGGGGACTGGCCACCGCAATCGCGTTGCGCAGCAAGGGATTCGATGTAAAGGTTATCGAGATGCGGGCTGATCTCCACTCCTCCGTGTTTGGCGTGGGCATCATTCAGCCAGTCAATGCGCTGCGAGCTCTGGATGCAATCGGCTGCGCCGACGCGTGTCTGCAGGCGGGATATTCCACTACTGCCTGGGGCAGGCTCCTGGATGCCGAGGGCAAACTGATTCGCGAAATCCCGGGCGCCACGATTCCTGGATCCAGCCTCCCGCCGATGAACGGAATCACCCGTCCCCGCCTGCACGAGATACTTACCAAAAAGGCTCTCGAGGTCGGTACGACAATCGAGTACAGCAAGACCATCAGGGAGCTGGAAGAAACAAAAGTCGGAGTTAAGGTAGTCTTCCGCGACGGCGCAATGGGGTTGTTCGATATCGTTGTTGGTGCTGACGGCACATATTCTCAAACGCGTCGTTATGTGCTCGAGAACGAATTGCAACCGACTTACAACGGACAGTCAGCCTTCCGAGTGAATATCCCCAGGAAAATTCCCGGTCTTATGGAAATCGATCGAATCATTCTCCAGCACTGCCAGCAGGGCATGGCAGGTTATGTGCCGATCGGTCCAGACCTGGCTTATCTTTTCTACAATACGCAGTGGGACAAAAATAACCGTCCAGCTGATGACACGCTTGCCAGTGTTCTTCGCGAACAACTGGCTGGTTTCGGCGGATTGACCGGGGCGGTGCGCGACTCATACATCAATGATCCGTACGGCATCGTACTGAGACCAATCGAGTGGATGATCGCACCGCCGCCATGGCACAAAGGACGAATCACACTGATTGGCGACGCAGCGCATGCCTTTCTACCGCACCTCGGCCAAGGTGCGGCACAGGCGATCGAGGACGGAGTTGTGCTCGCCGAATGCCTTGCGAAGTACGATGATCATGAGGAGGCTTTCAGGCGGTATACAGATCGCCGCTACGAGCGCTGCAAGTTCGTTATCGAATCCTGCGTCGCGATTGGCGAGTGGGAGAAAGGACGTATCAAGGACTTTGATCACCCGGCCGTTACTCAGCGCGTCATCGAGATGATGATCCAGCCGATCTGAACGTATCGACAAAATGATCTCATTGCGGGAAAGATACCGACATTTCTGGAGAGCACCACGCACTGGCCAACTACTGTCCCAGCGATCTGGCCGCCCGATTCGGGCTGGATGACGAGCTGTTGCAGCGCATGGAAATATTTGAACACCCTGTACGACCGCGATGCCGTTGGGGAATATTTCCAGCTGTATTCACGCTCGTTCGCCAAGCGTTTCTTCTTCGAAGTTGTCGAGCGGCGCGGTTATGCCGGCTATGGCGCCTCCAATGCGATTATTCGTCTGGCCGCGCAATCGCGCGGCAAAAACACGTCCGCAGTTATCTGACAGCAATGCAAGCAGAATGGCCGGATGGCTGAAAATCAGTTAATCATGACATTACGCTCAAAGTCATCCAGTCCATATCGATCTCCTGTTCAAGTGCCAGGATTCGATCAGCAAGCGTTGTGGCTACAGCAGGCGCCACCGGTGTTGCAGCGCGGCTTGCGCAATCGATGAATTTTGCGCGCAGCGCCGCGGTATCAATGGGTCGATCGGGATGCCCCAGTGCTCTGGTGATTTCTTTGTTCAGGGTCCGGCCATTGAGCAGCACGAGTTCAATCTTGCCCGAAGCGGCATGTTCATGACCCCAATCAGGTCGCAGAAGAAATTCACAGCGTCTCGTGAGCGCCAATAGCTCGGTGTCACGCAACGTTGCTGGCGTGAAGCTGTCAAGTGACACCTCATCGTGCCGTAGCGCCGCTGCTGTGCAGAATGGAACGCTGAATTTCGCGTCGATGATGGTCTGGGGCGCAGCCTTTTGCGACAGGGGCTCACACAGCATGCGCTGTACCTGGCCGCCAGTAATGCGCAAGGTTACGATGTTGTTTGTATCGAGATCATGCTCACGCCGCAACCGCTGCGCGGCTTCGATGTACGCGTGCGTGCCCCGGCAGCAGGGCCATTTCTTGAATGAGAGTTCTTCGATCCAGCAGTGCGTGCCAAGCTGGTCAAGCAGGGCATCTGGCTCAAAATGTCCGCCTGCATAAAGACTATAGAAACCGCTCTTGCCTTCCAGGGGGGCTTCAAACCCCGCGACGCCTTCAGTCGCCAGTAACGCAGAAGTAACTGCGGCCTGTGCCGGAAAGGCCTCGCGTATCGCCCGGATAACGCTGGCAGCGCTGTGCTTGATTTCACCAGGACAGGTGTTCTGGCAAAGCAATAGCGAGAATGCATCGCGTGTCTGCGCTGGAGTTAAACGTAGCAGTCGGGCAGCGGCTGCAGCTGCACCAAACCCACCGAGAATAGGGGGTGGATACCAGCCGCCAACTTCCATCGGTTGTCGCAGCGCCAGCGCCATTCGGCACACCAGATCACAACCAGTGGCGACCGCAGCAATGAAGTCGCGTCCGCTGACGGGGCCATATGCCTGAGCAATGGCGAGTGCTGCCGGCAACAGAGATGCATTGGGATGCACAGGCGCTGCATCAAACGCGTCTTCATAGTCAAGTGCATGGGCCATGGCACCATTGGCAAAAGCCGCCATCGGCGCACTGACGCGATCATTGTGACCCAGGATGCTGGCCCGACCCGTACCGCCCAAGCTGCGCGCCAGTTTGACGAAGGGCACGACTTCAGCGCTCGTGCCACTGGCAGCCAGCATGACGCCCAAGCCATCGAGGATGGCGCGTTTGGTAGCTAGCACCGTTGCAGCAGGCAAATTCGCATACTGTGCTTGCGATACATGAGTTGCGAGAGCTGTGCTGAGTCCGCGAGTTTGGTCAATCATGAGCGTGAATACCTGGGGGCAACGGTGAGCAACACAATTGCGGCGATCAACAAGCCGGCGCCGATGACCTCCATATCTGTGGGTGCGGGCAGGCCCCAGCCCCAGTTCAGCAGGTAGGCGGCGACAATGCCCGCGAGCAGACTTGACGATCGCTCGAGCGGCACGCAGTAAGTGTTCTCGCGGGCATCCAGCAGGATCATTGCTGCAAATACCGAGACGATGGTGAGTGTGATCGCGATGCCAATCAGCGGCCATATGATGGGATCATTCCATACCTTGATGAATCCCCATTCCAGCTCTCCAGATTGATTGCCCAGCCCCAGTGCTGACAGTCCGGCCAGCCATAACACCGCTATGGGCAGCGCCACGAGTTTTTCCTCAGTGAAGTAGCGGCGTACTGAAGCGGGGTCGCTGGATTTTGCAACTCGCGTCATGACGAACAGGCGGATGAAGTAGCCGAGGGTGTAGAGCCCCACGGTCAGCAATGCCAGCGGCGGCAGCTTCAGGCCGCCACGTTGTCGGATCACGAGTAGCAGTGCCAGCGCGACCAATAGCAGGGCGATCCAGCTCCACCAACGGACGCGACGCTTGAAAAGCAGGTCAACCAATGGCGCGATCAACAGAATGTCGCCGCGCATGAGCAATTGAATGAATGGAATGCTGACGTTGGTGAATGTAAACGACAGAGGTACAGTAAATAGCACCAGCGCCGTACCGACGCCGGAAAGCAGGGTGTGACGCGTGGGGATGGGGAATCGCTGACCCGCAACCTGCGCGGAGTGGGCATCCCGGTGCCAGCCGGACAACCAGATAAAGGCATACGTCATGACCAGATTCATGATCAGCGTTGCCGGCAGAGTCTCTAGACCAGTCGGCGGCCGGCCGAGGTCAGCATTGGTTGCGCTCGTGACAAGCTTGGTGATGAGGATATTGGGCAGATAGCTGAGAAAGTACAGCAGCACGATCCATTCAAGTGACACGCGCGTCGTGCGAGTCATGACACCGGCTCAAGTACGACACGATCATCAACAGCAGTAAAGGTTGCATTGAGAGCAGATTCACTGGTGACAGAGCGCAGGTAGTCAATGACCTCCTGAAAGTGAGCATCATCGCGTGCAGGCAGCCGGGGGACAGCATCGCGATCAATCCACAGCGGCAGGATGGCAGTTTCAACGAGCTTGCCGGATGCGATGTGCAGTCGAGCCATCATTGACCAGCGCGATGCCGGTGGAAAGTTGTACAAGCTGTCAAAGTCGGGATGCCAGTTTTCACCCAGTGCCTGAATTTCCTTGAAGCTCTTGCGACTGGCATGTTCGGCATCCATGCGCAGATCAGTGGCGAAATTGCACAGGCTGTAGATCACGGGTCTGTCATTGATGAATTCCACCCCTTTGAGAATGTGCGCGTGGTGACCGAGAATCGCATCAGCACCTGCTTCAATGGCAGCGTGTGCCACTTCACGTTGATAGTCAGCGATAGTGGCGCGTACAAAGTGGATTCCCCAGTGTTGCGAGACCAGCACTACATCGGCTTGGGCTTTGGCAGCACGTATATCGGCTTGCATTGCAGCCAGGTCTTCACGGTGTGCAAAGGTGTGAATGCGTGCCGGTGTGCCGGGTTGATCGTGTTCAATCGGCTCATAGAGCGTATGGGCGCGCATCGGGGCGCAGCCTGGCCGTCGCTCTTCGGCCCAGTAGCCTGCAGGCAGAATTGAGCAATACGCCAGGAACGCTACGCGTGTGCCGTCAGCGAGTTGCTTGATCATCGGGCGGCGCGCCGCGGCGATGTTCATGCCGGCGCCGACCACCGAGATGTTGTGCCGACCCAGCGTGTCCATGGTCTGCTTGAAGGCGTCGCTGCCCCAGTCCATGCAATGGTTGCCGGCCATGGAAATGATGTCGAACCCGGCTCGACCCAGTGCTGCGGCCGCAGTCGGGCGGGTCATCACGGCGTGTCGTGCCTGGGGCAGGCGGGTTCCCGAGTCGGCGAAAGTGGTTTCCAGTTGCCCAAATACCAGTTCGGCGTTGTGCAGTGTGGTGCGCGTGCCGTCAAAGCAGCGATCCGGATCATCACGGTCTGGCGCCAGATCACCGGTGGCAAGCACGATTCCTTGCATTGAACCCCCGAGCATTGAATCTCCGAACAATGTTGATAATTGGTATGCTGCCCGAATTGTAAGCGCTTTCTTTTTACCGGGGTTGGATGATGAGTTCAACAAGAATTACTGCGCTGGATCATCAGCAGGCAGCAGTGTCGATCGGCCGCAAGATGCGAATTCGCCTGGCGTTGCCGTGCATCCTGTTCATGCTGCTGAGTTCGCTGGATCGGTCCAATATGAGTTTTGCGGCGGCCGGTATGAATGTGGAACTCGACTTGTCAGCGTCCCAGTACGGCCTTGCAGCGGGAATTCTGTTTATCGGGTACTTGGCCGGCCAATACCCCAGTCTGTTCCTGTATCAGCGCCTGGGCATGAGTCGCTGGATCGCCGGTTGCGCACTGCTATGGGGTGGCTGTGCACTGGGTATGGCATTTATCACCACACCGCTGCAGTTATATGTATTGCGGGTAATGATGGGGCTCGGTGAAGCAGGTCTGGTGTCCGGCATCGTGATGTATCTGGGGCAGTTCGCAACGGAGCGTGAGCGCGCCACCATTTTTGCGCTGCCCATGCTGGCGATTCCTGCGTCCATCATCGTTGGCGGTCCCTTGTCGGGTTGGTTGATGAGCGTTGCCAACCCGATGAGTGTCTCGGGCTGGCGATACATGTATGTCATGGAGGCCGTGCCGACGCTGGTGATGGGGCTGCTGGCCCTGGGATATTTTCCGGATCGACCCGGTGACGCAGCATGGTTGACTGATGCTGAAAAAGACTGGCTGGCCACTCACGCTACGGTCAAACGCACCGGCACTCGCCAGAATGACTGGTCGATGTTGTGGAAGCCCGTTGTGTGGATCTCGGCACTGTTGTGGTTTTGTCTGTTATGCGGTGCCTACGGCATCATTTTCTGGTTGCCACAGATTGTTGGTTCGATGTCCGATCTGAGTGCGACGGCCATCGGTGTGGTCGGTGCGTTACCCTGGGTGGGCGTGGGGCTGGGCATTTATTTCAACTCTCAGCATTCCGATAAAACTGGAGAACGTTACTGGCATACGGGATTGCCAGTGCTAAGTGCTGCAATGGCGCTGTTGTTTGCCTGGCAGATCGGTAACGGCTGGCTGGCATTGCTGGGACTGTTGGTCACCGGGCTTGGGTTGGGCGCAGCGCAGGGCACGTTCTGGGCGCTGCCGACACGAACGATGACGCCTGCAGCACTACCGGTCGGCATCGTTGCCATCAATATCGCGGGCAGCTCTGGGGGTCTGGTCATGCCGCAAGTCATGGGGATTGCTCGGCAAGTGACCGGTGGCTTTACGGGGCCGACACTGCTTGTGGTTGGTGCATTGCTGATGGCCGCATTGCTGGTGCTGCTGTTGCGACTTATTCAAAAACCAGCGGTACCTTGAGCGCGCCGATTTCCGGAAAGCGCGTGGGCACGATGGGTCCGTTGACCCGGAAGCCGCGGGTGTGCTTCAGCAGTTCTTCCAGTGCCACACGCATCTCCAGTCGCGCCAGTGCCGAACCTACGCAGGAGTGCGGACCACGTCCGAACGCCACTGAGTCTGTCATGTTCGGTCGATCGAGACGGAAAGATTCGGCATCCGCAAAGATGTCTTCATCGCGATTTGCCGACGCGTACACCAGCGCGATGGGTTCACCGCTTGGAATGGTGCGGCCGTGCAGCGTGACATCTTCTATCGCAGTACGGGCAAAGCCGCGATAAGGTGTGTACAGGCGCAGAAATTCTTCCACAGCGGCGGGAATCAGCGACGTATCGGCGCGCAGTCTGGACTGCAAGGCCTGATCGCGTGACAGGTGCACGGCCATTGACCCGAACAGCACGGTCGGGGCAATGATGCCGACGACAAGCACCTGCCGGATGGTGCCGACAATCATTTCGTCGGGCAGCGCTTGCCCATCAACGCGCACGGCAAGCAGTGCGCTGGTGGCATCTTCACCGGGATCCAGCGCGTTAACCTTGCGTTCGGCAACTACTGCGCTCGCCATTTCATATAGTTTCAGACTGGTCTCCCTGGTGGCAACTTCGTCATTGGACTGCACTGCGATGTTGTAGCGACGTCCAATCTCCGCCAGTTGGCTGACCTGCGAATCCGGCAAGTTCATCCAGTGTGCAAATACCTCAATCGGCATACGTGCGGAGAACTCTTCGCAGATGTCACCACCACCCTTGGCTGCCATGGTACTCAGCAGCTCACTGCATATCCGTCGCACCAAGGGTTCAAAGGTGGCGATGCGCTGCTCCGAAAGCAGGGGCGCCAGTGCGCGGCGATAGGGCGTATGTTCCGGCGGGTCAAGATGCAGCGGCGGTCTGCGTCCGGTAAACGCCACCTTGGGCACCACATTCTGTCTGGAGGTGATGAACAGGCGACTGTCGGTGGCTGCTGCGCATACGTCGGCATGTTTCATCAGCGCCCAGAAACCACCCCAGGCATCGCTGTGTGCTACAGGGCAGTGCTGCCGCAGTTGTTTGTACACGGCGTGCGGACTGTCGAAGTCTTCCGGCGCAAGCGGATCAAAGTCAGAACTCATGACACAAGATTAGCCCAAAATGAAAGCGCTTGCATACTTTTTTGCTGTATGTTGGCCGATGAATTCAGAGGTTCCCTGATGAAAGCAAAACAGAAAGCCATTCCCAAAATCGAGGATGTCGCAGCCCGTGCGGGGGTCTCCACTGCAACCATTTCGCGCTACTTCAACAATCCATCGATTGTGGCGCCGCGTACTGCCGAACGCATTCGTGCTGCGGTGGAGCGTATGGGCTATGTACCCAATGCTCTCGCGGGTGGCCTGGCCTCCAATCGCAGCCGGCTGGTGGCAGTGCTGGTACCGGAAGTGATGCAGTCGATTTTCAATGACACCATCGAGGAGATGGCCACTGAGCTTTCCCGGGACGGGAATATTGTGATGCTCGGTCTTACTGGTCCCGGCGACCAGCGCATGGACCAGCTGATCAGCGCCGCGGTTGCGCGTCGCGCCGATGGCGTCATTCTCACTGGAATCGTCACCAATCCGGCGACGCGCAAGTTGCTGCAGGAGCGCTGCCCGGTCGTCATTGAAACCTGGGGCCTGCCACGCGACCCGATTGACGTGGCAGTGGGCTTCTCGCACGTGGATGTCGGCGTGGAACTGGCGCGCTTTCTGCGCAGTCGCGGTTATCAGCGACCGCTGCTGGTGGTTGGCGATGCGCCACGTGCGCGGCAACGACGCGATGGTTTTGTGCGCGAGTGGACCAGTGCAGGCGCGGAGTCACCAGCGGAAATTACTACGCCCATTCCCACGCGATTCGGGCACGCACGACTGGTCTGGCGACATCTGGTGAACATGACTGAACGTCCGGATGTGGTGGTCTGCGGGTCTGACATCCTGGCACAGGGTGTGATCGTGGAAGCGCAGGCAGCTGGAGTTCGCGTGCCCGGCGATCTTTCCGTAGTAGGTTTCGGCAATCTGCAGATAGCAGGTGAGATGCGTCCCACGATTACCACTGTAGACGTGGATGGTGCACGTATTGGTCGCGAGGCCGTCACTGTATTGCGTCGACGCGCAGCAGGCGAAAAGGTGCCGCAACGCCATATTGATGTTGGTTTTCGTATTATTGCTCGCGAGAGTGCCTGAGATTTGTGGCTCAGAGTTCAGCGCGGATGTCCACGCGGCGTCGTGATGGCCAGATCAACCCGTCGGATCCGTCAGAAACGCTTGCTTGCGGCTGGGTGCTCCAGGCTGTCTTGATCAGGACTTTGTCTATCCCCAGTCGTACCAGAGCTGCCCCGATTTTTTCTGCACGCTGTTGGGCCAGTTCCGGGCGCTCGGCAATCTGATGTCCCGACACATGCTGTGCGTTCGTATCGGCGTAACCAGTTACCACAATACGACGTGGTCTGGCGGCACGTATCCAGGTAATCGCTTTATCCAAAAGATAGTCATCGAACTGGTAGACAATAAATGAGCTGTTGAAGTCAAAGTACAAATTGAAAGTGGTGCTTTGATAGGGTGGTGGTGGCGGCTTGCGTTCTGTTGATACTGGATCGACATTGCGCTTGGGCAACACGAATACGCGACCCTTGAAGCCTTCGGCTGGCAGCATGTGGCGTGGACAACTGCCTTCCAGGACAGATACGCGCACGGGATCCAGCGTAACGCCGCCGCAGGCCTGGTCCTGCGTGGAGGTTACCTTGCCTTCGACCAGAATCTGGTAGTTCCAGTCGGGCTTGGTGGGTGATGCGCTGACGTCATAGCGGATTCCGCTAACGTGATCGTCGGTCAGCCAGCAACCGGATTTCTTGCCGGCGTCGGTGTCACGATAAATGGGGCAGCTGATAAAGCGTACTTCCTCAGCGTGCACCAGAACCGGGACAACGCTGCACATGGCGGCTGCCATCAATCGGACCAAGCATCGGATTGGCTTCTTCATAACGCTTTCATCAGATTCACCAGATCCTGCTTTTCCTGTTCGGTGTAGCCAATCGAGTAGCGTCGATCGTAGTAGTCAACTACATCACGCAGTGTGCGGGCGGAACCATTCGAGAAATACGGTGCGCGCGCCGATAAACCGCGCAATGATTGCAGGGTGATCTTGCCGACATCTGCACACCGCCCCGTGGTCAATGCATAGCCGGGGTCCGAGGTATAAATCTCCCGTCCATAGTGCGGATGGGGTGCTGCCAGACACGTGATCTTGAACAGTGGCAGATGTGGCGCGGGATCGGCGAAGGGTAGCGTCGTCGTACCCAGATCCACCTGCCCGGGAGCTACATCATTGCCCATCTGGGTCATGTTGTGACAGAACACGCAGCTGTTACGGACCGGATTGCCAAAGCCTATGGGTGAATTGATACCGGCACTGTCAGTGATGAGGAACATGCGGTCGCGAAACACTTTGGCGCCGCGTGTTATGGATTCAAGCAACTCGCGTTGGTCGGCCGGCAGTTTGGCCTTGTCTTCTGCGCTGATTTTCTCCCAGGGACCGAACTCCTTGCCCCACACCGGGGTGCCGATGCTGCCCAGCTGGCCCGGCGAGGATTCCATCAGGGTCTGCGGTCCGCCGCGTGCGCTGAGTGAATCCAGTGGCAGACCATTTTCTGTCCGCACCTGCGCGCTGTACACACGCAGCATGAAATCTTCGATTTGTTTGCGTTGTGATTCGCTTAACTTGCCAGGCATTTCCAGATGCGTGGCAGCAGCATCCGCCATTTGCGCACGCAATGTGGGCACGCGGTTGTCTGCCATCAGATTGCCGGATACGGGCTGTCCGGTTTCCGGATCCAGCTGCAGGGGCATGCCTTGCTTTGGATCGTAAGCAAACCCCATCGCCACCAGATATTTGAGATTGGCTACAGGGCGTGGTCTGCGGTAGACAGAGATGGACGGTGCGCTGGATTGCAAACCATATTGTTTGCCGCTGTTGCAGCCGGTGGGGTCACGTACTACTTCGATATTGAAGTCAGGTTTTACGTGCTTGTCACTCCAGTCGTGCGGTGGCCATGGGCGCTGGACGCGGATCAGCCCGTGCTCCAGCAACAGCGAGTGTGAGTTGCGGTCTGCCTGCGGCAGGGTCGGGCAATTGGAACCATCGTAAGCGGCAAACAAGGGATCCTTGCCACTCGTCGTTTGCCAGCGCTCTTGCGCAGTGGCTGCCGACAAACTCATGGCATCTGCAGGTTGATGACAAGTCACACAGCCCCGACCGTTGGCTCCCAGTGGTGCAAAGAATGGATGATCCTGAGTGTGTATCGGATCGCCTGCCAGCAGGGTTTGCACCATGCCATCGGCGTTCTCATAGTTGAGTATGGATGGCAACACCCGGTTTGCGCCGGGTGCCCACCATCGATCAGGCAGCAGCGTTGATTGGGCCAACGCCAGCGCTGCCATGGTACTCAGCAAACCCACGGCAACGAGGCTTCTGGTCAGCTGATACCCTTGATGGCTCAAGGCAAATTCCTATTTGCCAAACTTGGCGACTGCACGCAGACCATAGGTTCTTGGAGCACCGTAAATTGCACCGCCATCTGCGCTGGATGAGTTCTGAATCTGCGATGCAATGTAGGTTTCGTCGGTCGCATTGTTAACGAAGGCTTCGAGTTTGAGGCTTGCGTTCCAGTCCAGGGTAAGCCGGGCATCCATCACATCGCGCGCGGGCACGATGGTATTCGCGCTCGGGAAGGGAGTTGCATTCTGTTCCGACAGATGCGACCACTGCACGCGAGGCGTCAGCGACCTGTCCGCACCGAGCAGGATCTCGTACTGCATGCCGGCATTGATGGTCCATTCCGGAGAGAAGGGCAGGGTCCGGCCTTCGGGCACCAGACGCAGGTTGGTGGGACAACCCGGATCGGTGCCTGCTGCGTTGGTATCCGAGATACATGCCGAGTTGGAGAACTCGGCCTGCAGATAGCCAACACCGACGTTGAAGCCAAACTGGTTCAGTTGTCCCGTGGCTTCCAGCTCTGCGCCCCAGGATTCACCGGAAGTTGCGTTTTGCGTTACAGGCAACCCGCCAACCAGACTCGACAACTGAATATCCTGATAGTCAGAGCGGAACACATCGCCATTCACGCGCAGTTTCTTTTCGATGACATCCGTCTTGAAGCCAATCTCGTACACCAGATTAGTTTCCGGCGTGAAATTCGGGGTGTTGGGTGTCAGGTTCACACCGCCGGCTTTGTAGCCTTTGGATACTGTTCCATAGACCAGGGTGCCACCGTCAAAGTGATAGTTGACACCCAGTTTGCCGGTGGTCTCGCTGGATTCCGCCGTGCTGAGGTATGGCAGGGTGAAGCCGGTACCGGGCACCGCAAAGCGGGTGTAGTCTTGAGTGTCTTCGCTGTAGCGAACGCCCGCCAGCAGTTCCAGATTCTTCGAAACAAACCAGTTCACCTGTCCGAACGGTGAGAAGGACTTGTTGTCGGCGCGTGTCTGGATCGTCGAAGTCGAAGACACAAAGTTCACGGTATTGTTGTTGTCGCGAAAGAGATCGACCGGTACTTCCTCATCCATATAAAAGCCGCCTATCACCCATTGCAGCGGGCCGTCACCTGTGGACAGCAGATTGATCTCGTTGATCCAGGTCTTGAAGGTGGTGCTGGCGTACGAGATTCGACCGACATTGGCGGCAGGTGGGCGCGGTGGCGCGGTAGCGGTGCGGTCACCATCGGTCTGATCCTTGGTATAACCGTCCTGCCACGAGCTCAGCGCGCGGATCTGCATCCTGTCCGTCAGGTCATAGCGGATCTCCGCCGACAGGCGATAACCTTTCTGGTTGAGAAAGGAGATAGCGTCTTCCTGAATCACAAATGGATCTGTCGAGACGGTATCGTTGCGGCGTTTAACCGCATTGTTGTCGGTCTGGTAATCAAAATAGTCATAGCGCAGGTTGAAGTTCAGCCGCTCGTCGTCCGAGCGCAGGGCAAAGTTGGCCCGGAACGCATTCAGAGAGGCATTGCCGGGCTGGCTGGGGCTGGGCCCGATATTTGTCGTGTAGCTGTCGTGCTCATCGTGAACGGCGGAGATACGCAACGCGACGTTGTCGTTGAAGCCGGCATTGAGCGCGCCAATCGCGCGAACCTTGCTGTAATCACCCAGCGTCAAATCAACCAGACCGGAGTACTGGTCGTACACCGGTGCGGGCGTACGGACGTAAATGGCGCCGCCCGTGGAATTCTGGCCAGTCAGCGTGCCTTGCGGGCCGCGCAGCACTTCCACGGCATCGATGTCGTAAAAACTCTGCCCGATGAACTGTTCGTGCGGGATCAGTTGCCCATCAATGTAGTAGGCAATACCCGGGCTGGATGTAGGGGCGGATTGCGCAATGCCGACACCACGAATGTTGATGAAGGTGGAGCGGTTGAAGGTGTTGATGGCGATGGAGGGTGCCACCTGCTGGATGTCATTGATATTGGTCACGCCCTTGCGGGACAGATCCTCGGCCGTGAACACAGAGGCCGAAATGGCAATGTCCTGCAGATTCTGTGCGCGACGCTCGGCGGTGACGATGACCTCCCCGAGCAAGTTGTCAGTGCTGTCCTGCGCCTGACCTGACAGCGGTGCCGTGGTGCACAGCAAGGTACATAGCCAGAAGCGCCGTCGAGTAAAAGACCGCAAGGTACTGGTATGACTGGCCATGAGCGTTATCCCCCGTTCTGATGAATCTGAGTGTTCATTATGTTGCTGCTTGTCAGCAGGATGAAAGCGATTACACTAGGGAAAAACCGTAACGTCAAGACTAATGTTCTGGGTGGGTGAGCCGGCCGGCAATTCCGGCCGCTGCGGAGGATTAACGAAAATATTGTTGCAAAGATTGCCGGCAATGTTTAGGCTCGCCACAAAATGGCGTGGGGTCATTGTTTCTGACCGGGGGTACACATGATTTCCAGGACACAATATTGCGGCTCGATAGCCGTACTGCTTTCCATGTCACTGGGAGCAACCGCCCAGACAACGTCAACGGCCGGCGCACAGGCCAGGACCGAAGCCAGTAATGAGATTCTCGAAGAGGTCGTGGTTACCGGCACCAATATCCGCGGCATCGCGCCTACCGGCTCTGCGGTCATCGCTCTGGGTCGCGAGGACATCGAGAATTCTGCAGGGGTGACGACCTCGGCCATCCTGCAGGAAACGCCGCAGATCATGAACTTCGGCATTACCGAGTCGTCACGATCAGGTAACGGCGGCGCGGGCAACATCACTTTCGGTACCTCGGTGAACATCCGGGGCATCAGCCCGTTTGCCACGCTGACATTACTGAATGGTCATCGCATTCCTCCCAATGGCACCACGGGCGCGGCGCCCGATCCGAATGTCATCCCCACCATCGCGCTGGAGCGCGTTGAAATCGTCGCCGATGGTGCGTCGGCCATTTATGGTTCCGATGCCATCGCCGGTGTGGCCAACCTGATTCTGCGCCGCAAGGTCGACGGCTTTGACGTGAACGTGCGCTATGGGGTTGCCGACAATTACGACGACCGGCAGATCGGCGCGATTTTCGGCACGGACTGGAACGCTGGCTGGGGCACTGGCCGGGTGATGCTGGCGTTTGAAAATGGCTATCACAGTGCGCTGCACGGTCCGGATCGCGATTTCTTTCAATCCGATCTGCGCGCCAACGGCGGCTCGGACAATCGTGTTACCCAGTGCAACCCCGGCAATGTGGTGATCACTCCGACTGGTGGCGCGGCAATCACCTATCCAATTCCGGCCGGCGCAGTCACACCCGCGACACTGGTGCCGGGCGCCGCCAATCGTTGCGACAACATCAAGAATCTCGATCTGATTCCCGAGCAGGATCACAACACCTTTGCTGCCACCCTCGATCATGAGTTCAACGACACCTTCAGTGTATTTGGCGAAGGTTACTTTGCACGTCGCGACTACGTGCGCACCGTGCCCAGTCCGGCACTGAATCTTACAGTACCCAATACGAACGCTTTCTACGTGCGTCCGGCGACTGCGCCTGCTGGCACATCTGAAACAGTCCAGTATTCATTTGCCAAGGACTATGGTGCAACCAATTCACGCTTCCAGAGCGAGGGTTTTGCTGAGACTTACCATGTGCTCGGTGGCGTCGACATCAAATTGCCACACGACTGGCGAGTGGAAGCACTGGTCAGCTATGGTCGCGACAAGGAAGAGAACAATGGCACCGCCAATCTGAACACCACGCTGCTTAATGCCGCGCTGGCCAGCTCCAATCCGGCGACTGCATTCAATCCGTTTGGCACCAGCGTCAACAGTCAGGCATTGCTGGATTCCTTCACGGACCAGATTTCCGTTGCGCCGGGTCGCAGTATTCAACGCAATTTCGAGATCAAGGCCGATGGCCGTCTGTTCACCTTACCCGGTGGCGATGTGGGTCTGGCGGTGGGCGCAGGCGAGCTGTATCTGTCGTTGCTGGGCGGGCAGATTACCGGCAGCGTGTCAGCGCCGCGGCCGCTCGAAGTGTTCTCGGATCGCACCGTGAAGTCCATGTATGCCGAACTGGCGATTCCCGTCGTGGGCGAGGGCAATGCCATTCCGGGCATTCGCAGTCTCGATCTGAGCGTGGCGGGGCGCTCTGAAGATTATTCCGACTTCGGCAAAACCTCGCATCCGAAGTACGGCATCAACTGGAGCCCCATCGACAGCCTGATGATGCACGGCAGTTACGGCACCTCATTCCGCGCGCCGGGTCTGTCGCAGTTGCGTTCCATTGCGGCACCGGGAATATTCCTGCAGAACTATTCCGATCCCACTGCCAATGGCGGAGCAGGTGGCATTGTGCAGGGTGCCGCCATCAACGGTGGCAACACGGCGCTCGGGCCTGAAACTGCAACCACCTGGTCGGTGGGTGCGGAATGGACTGCACCGTTCAATCCGGGGCTGACGCTCAGCATCAATTACTTTGATATCGACTACGAAGATCAGGTCATTTCCTACTTGAGCAATCTGTCCATTCTGCAGAACCCGACTGCATACAGCTCGGTGTATCAGCGTCGTCCCACTGACCCTGCGGGCAGCGCTGCCTTCACCGCGATGCTGCAGGGCTACATCAACGAAGGTCGCACAATCAACGGCGGCAGCGCGGCCAATGTGCTGGCGACCAATGTATTTGTGGACGGTCGTCCCTACAATCAGGCCATTACTCTGGCGCGCGGCTATGACTTCGATGTCCGCTACAAGCTGGTGACTGATAACCTCGGCACCTTCGGTTTCGGCCTCGCCGGAACTTACTTCACCGAGTATTTCACTGCGGCGACTGCAACGGCGCCGTCACTGGATGTGCTGAATCACATCAACTACCCTCTGCAGTTCCGTGGACGGTTCACAGTCAACTGGGCCAATGGCACGGGCTGGAATGCTGGCGCCAATGTCAACTACACCAATGGTTATACCAACGATCTGGCCAATCCGGTGCAGGAAGTGAATGCCTACACCACGCTCGACATGCGCGTGGGGTACGACTTCAAGGACAACACATCATTCGGTCTGCTGAAAAACTTCCGCATCGGTCTGGATGTGTCGAATGCGTTCGACAGCGATCCTCCATTTGTCAACATTGCGCCCAGTACCAATGGCGGTGGCGGTTTTGATCCCAATGCGGCCAGCCCGGTGGGCCGTTTGATTGCCCTGTCAATCGGCAAGCGGTTCTAGTCGCTGTGCCTGCGCCGCGCCGAGGCGGCGCATTGGGCAGTGCCGTTGTGAGCGGCGCTACCCTTTTATTGCTGAAACCACTGCTCTCATTAATGGTTCATTCATGACTATCCATGTGATGCGTATTGCCGGCCTGCTGAGTGTCCTGCTGGGTATGTCCATGAGCCAGGCTCAGACAATCAGCAGCTTCGGCAACTATCAACCCGCGAAGTTGTACACTGAACAAGCGGCGACAACTTTCTATCTGCCGATGCGCGACGGTGTGCGTCTGGCGGTACGGGTGGTGAGGCCTGCAAAAGACGGCAAGCCGGTGGAGCAACGATTCCCGGTGATCTGGCATCACACCCTGTCGGCCACTCAGGAACCTAATGATGGCACCGGGCCACGCGCCAGCGGCTATCGCGCCATCCCTGAGTTGACGGCTTATGGCTACGTGGTGGTGCAGGTGGCGCGCCGCGGCAATGGCCAGTCGTTCGGCAGCCGGCGTGGTTATCACGATCGCGTCGAAGCCTACGACGCTTACGAGGTCACCGAATGGCTGGCGGCTCAGCCCTGGTCGACGGGTGTAGTGGGCATCTATGGTTGTTCCAACACCGGTGATGCGGCCATGCACGCCATTACTGTCCGGCCGCCACATTTGAAAGCCGCATTTGCCGGCTGCTTTTCCTGGAGCAAGTACGACGCCATGCGGCGTGGTGGGATATTCGCGCAATGGGGCACTGGTCCACAGCGGACCATTGAAGAAGACATGCAGGTGGCGCCAGTCGATGGTGACAGCGACAAGAAGCTCCTGCGGCAGGCAGCTGAAGAGCATCAGCAATCCACCGTGTTGTTCGACATGTGGAAAGCCATGCCGTATCGCGACAGCTGGTCATCGCTGGTGGCCAGTCGCTTCTGGGCGGAGGGCAGTGCCGGCAGCTATGCCGACCAACTGCGGCGTTCGGGAGTGGCGCTGTACATCCAGGGTGCCTGGTTTGATGAATTCCGCGATCAGGGTCTGGTGACTTTACTGAACATGCCGGGATCGAAAATTCTTATCGGCCCGTGGAAACACTGTGAAAATCCCGGTTTCACAATGGCACAGGAAATCCACCGCTTTTTTGATTATCACCTCAAGGGTATTGATACCGGTATTGCCAGCGAACCGAAAATTCATTACTTCACGATGGATGATTCATCGGCTGATGTGATGAGCAACACGCCCATTGCAGGCACATGGCATGCGGTCAATACATGGCCGGTGAGTAATACCAGCCTGCAGCGCTGGTATCCAGGCAGTAATCGTCAGCTGGCAACGGCAGCACCGAAGGGTGCTGTGCGAGAAGAGTTTGTCGTCAATACCGCCATTGCCTGTCCGGACGCAGGTTCAGGATCTACTGTACAACCCTGTCATGTGAAAGATGCAGGCCTGTCGTTTGCAGGCGAAGCGCTGCAGCGCAATGTCGAAGTGACTGGCAGCGCGCAGGTGCAGCTGCAGGTCAGCGCAGATCGCAAGGACGCAAACCTGTTCGCCTATCTTGAAGATGTCGCGCCGGACGGTGGCATCAAGGTCATCACCGAAGGCCGTCTCAAGGCGTCGCTGCGTGCACTCAATCCTTCTCCATATCAGTTGCCCGTGCCGACCTGGCATCGAGCCTATCGCGAAGATGAAACCCTGTTGGCGCCGGGCGAAGCGGTAACGCTGCAATTTGAAATGATGCCGACTTCGTATGTATTCCGGAAAGGCCATCGCATCCAGCTGACGATCACCGGCGCAGACCATCGTGAGCGCGCACGCGATGAACAACTCGCGGGCGAGCGGATTACTCTGCAGTCCGCCGGCACGCAATTGTCGTATCTCGATCTGCCAGTGCGACAGTGAGTATAGCTGCTACAACCTGGTCGAATAATGTTGCTGAGCGTCAGCGGGAGGATATATGCGTCGTTTGATAATCACGGTGGCCTTTGGCATTGCTATATCAATGACAGGCGCGCTGCAGGCGCAACAGGCCCGACCCGCTGACAACAATCCGGGCATGACTCCGCAGGAGGTTGCCGCTGCGACTGCAGCAGCCGAGCAGGGCGGCTCCGGCCCGTACAAGGCCGAGATGGTGATGGACATCAATCTGCCCACGCACACCATTTATCGGCCGCGCGACATGCAGCAATTTGCCGGCAACAAACTGCCCATACTGGTGTGGGGCAATGGCGCCTGCGCCAACTTCGGCAATCGATTCCGGTACTTTCTGACCGAGGTTGCCAGTCATGGCTATCTGGTGGTGGCCATTGGACCCATTGGTCCGCAGTATCTCGAAGGTGCGACCTCGCAGCTGCCACCAGGTTATCCACCTCAAACCGCCAGTGGTCCTGATCCGGTGCGTCCTGCCGCTACGCAGTACACGCAATTGCTTGATGCCATCGACTGGGCGGGCCGCATCAATGTTGCGCAGGGCAGCGCGTATCAGAACAAGCTTGATATGACCAAGGTCGCTGTTGCGGGGCAATCCTGTGGCGGTGTGCAGGCGATTGCTGCTGCACAGGATCCACGCATAGTCACGACCATGATCCTGAACAGCGGCACATTTCCGCCTGGTTCACCGCCACTGGCCGGCGCCAGCGCCACCAAGGAAACTCTGCCGAAGCTGCACAGCCCAATTGCCTATATCAGCGGTGATGAGCGTGATGTTGCTTTCATCAATGCCAATGCTGACTTTGATGCCATCAATCACATTCCAGTATTCCGTGCCTACAAGAAAGGCGTGGGACATTCCGATGCATATCGACATATCAATGGCGGCGAATTCGGCCAGATCGCAGTCAAGTGGCTGGACTGGCAGCTGAAGGGTGATGCTGCGGCGCGTGCGTGGTTTGTCGGCGACAACTGTACGCTGTGCCGTACTGACGGCTGGGTGGTGAAGAGCAAGAAGTTGTGAGCTGCATCATCCAAAGCGAGCGTGGTAAATGTCAGTGGCATCCGGCAGATGAGACTGGCTCAACGAATGTGGATCACGGATATTCAGGAAAAAAAAGCCGGATCAAGTTGCGAAATCGCATCCAGGCCCTTTGACACATGCGCACGCATCAGTTTTTCGGCGTCTTCGGCGCGTCCTTCGAGGATGGCCTTGGTGATCAGCCGATGATCCGCGTTGGCGCTGTCGATGCGTTTGGCGTTGTAGAAGGTGGTGAACAGCAGGCGGTAAATGGGAATCCGCAGGCGTTCCAGGAACACGTTGATGTGAGTGTTGCCGGAGCCCTCGATGATCAGGCGATGCCATTCATCGTTCAGACGCGCGAAGCGTTCGTGGTCGCCGCTGTACTCGCCGGCATTCATCTGGTCTTGCAGCGACTTCAGTTTCTGTTTGAGCTTGGGTGCATCGGCGGCCGCAAAGTCGCCTGCGGCCAGTCCTTCCAGCGCCATGCGGGTGCGATAGATCTGCCGGATTTCGTCATGACTGAAACGTTTTACCGACGCGCCGCGGAATTCCTCGATGGTGATCAGGCCCTCGGCCTTGAGCCGTTGCAGGGCATCATGCACGCGGGTACGACTGGAGTTTGTTTCCCTGATGATATCGATTTCGATCAGGCGTTGACCGGGCACGAAACGACCCGTGCGAATGCGTTCGCGCAGCCAGTCGATGACATCCTGTGCGGTGGCCGGTGCCTTGTCGGCAGCAGCCGGTTTGGTGGTCTTGGTTG